>CANLKV010000001.1 GCA_947491755.1 uncultured Nonlabens sp.
CTTTTATAAAGATCTGTTGTGGGAACTTATCCCCATAACCTCTACTAGCAATTGGCGTTTTGTCTGTTTACACTATAATTATTCTTACCGATATATCATACCTTAATATGTATACCTGTTCTTTGTGCTGTCAATCAATATCTCAATGAACTACTCGAAAGTTTCTATCACAGAACCTACAACTTAACAACTCTTCACGATTTGTCTTTATTACAGTTTTCTATTCCTTCCGATGAACGTTGCTCTGTTAGTTTCGACTTAACGTCTCTTGCAAAGCGGGTGCAAATATACGCAGCCTTTTTCTTTGCAACCAAACTTTTTGAGAAGAAATATCTAAATAAATTGAAAGTTTTTTTTACCCAATTTAAAACCAGCAATTTACAAGTAATTTATTTTTATCCCTAACCCCAATTATCTATTCCCATTACCCCTTCTCAACCCAAACACACCCGAACCCTACTCTCTAAACATCACCCAATACTAAATGACGAAAACGTAACCACATTAATAGTGCAGAGAGGGTCTCAAATCGTAAAAAGGGAAAAGAGGCATATGGCTGAGGAAATTTTGACAAGTATAACGATCAGTATCCTTATTAATTTTGCATCGTATAACAGTAAAAATAACAGAGACATGAAAAAGTTTGCCTTTATCATCCTATTTGCGTCATCTCCATTTATAAATGCTGTATTTGCTCAAGAGGTAACTGAGAGCTTCATATACAAAGATGAACTAGAGAAGATCGATCTCAATATGGAAGGCGTTAACATTAATACTATAATCCAAAACAATAAAAGCGTTTTGAGAAAGGCCGCTAGACTAAGTAAAGGAAGCAGAGACCGATTTATGGAATTGCTAATGGTAAACGATTTTGCAACGGACAGAATACAACTACTAAATAGAAAGCAACTAGATCGTTTATATAAAGAATCTTACTTATTAACCTTAAGCGGCAAAGTAGAAGCTCTTCCTTCTATATTATAGACACATTGAATTAAGGTTAGTAACTTATTAGAAGTTCATGGGCACGTCTATCAATAAAAGCTCTGACTGCTCTATGGCACTTATGCTTATGCTGGAAGCGTCTGTAACTCCTATGGCATCCCTAGTAGACAATGTAACATCATTGATACCGACTTTACCATGGATTACCATTATATACACTCCATTATTTGGCTTTTTAACAGTATAATCTCGTTGAAGGCTTGCATCCATCTGTATCATGTGCATCCAGGCATCTTGATGGATCCATACACCATCATCATCTGGAGATGGTGATAAAATCTGCTGAAATTTATTCTTGCGGTCAGCAACTTTTAGTTCGAGATCGTCATAGCGAGGCGACACATTCTTTTTGTTAGGGAACAACCATATTTGAAAAAGCTTCAACTCTTCTGTACTACTGCCATTATATTCTGAATGAGTCACACCTGTACCGGCGCTCATTACTTGTACCTCCCCTGCCTTTATCTGTGCAATGTTGCCCATGCTATCTTTATGTTCTAGCACACCAGATAAAGGGATGGTAATGATCTCCATATTATCATGAGGATGGGTAGGAAACCCTGCTCCTGCCGCAATAACATCATCATTTAAAACCCTTAAGGCGCCAAAGTTAATTCTCTCTGGATTATACCAGCTGGCAAAACTAAAGCTGTGATGTGCATTGAGCCATCCATGATTTGCATGGCCTCTAGACTGGGCGGTGTGTACGACTGTTTTCATAATTCTCCTTATTGATTGATCAAAAATACAAATTAATTGTAGGTACAACAATTTAATCCGATCATACATTGCCGGACCATCAGGCAGCCTCTTTACGTTGTTTTATGCGATGGGGGTGATGGTAGTACGCTTTCGCGAAAGCGTATCCATGGCCATACTCAATCTTATAGTATACCACAGCAAGACCTCCTGCTATACTACATGTGGTGATAATTAATAGTAGAGGCATGATGCTATCGTTGAGCAATTGCGCAACTAAGGTACTCGCAATACTGCCAAAAATCATGCTGACCGCACCCACTAAGGCACTTGCACTGCCTGCTTGCAGATTAAATGGCTGTAGACTTAATGCGGTAACATTAGGATTTTGAAACCCTATAAAAAACAGCATAATGAATAAACCAGGATAAATTACCCAAAACTGGGGCTGGATGAGCCAACTATATAAGGTTACAGCAGCAGTGAGTAACGCCATGAGTATAGCGATAGTAAAGGTTATCTGAAAAGTAGTAAATCTTTTAAGAAACAGCCGATTGAGCTGGCTACCCAGTATAAGTCCCGCAGCATTACCACCAAAGATGTATCCAAACAAATCCTCACTAAGTCCAAAAAACTCAATAAACACAAAGGGTGCGCTTGCTACATAAGCAAGTAAAGCCCCTATTGCAAAGCCACGAGTCGTAGAAAATAAAAAGAAGTCTTTATTTTTATAAATGGACCAATATTCCCTAGCAACCTTTGAAGGTCTCAAACTAGTTGACTTGATAGGGCTAGCACTTTCTGGCAACACGTATATCACATTGAATAGCATAAAACTTGCAAAAGCCGCGAGACAGAAAAAAACCATCTCCCAGTGAAAGGATGAAATGATAAAACCTCCCACTGTAGGAGCAATAATAGGTGCGACACCCATAATAAGCATGAGTGTACTCAATACATCTGCAACTTTATCTTTATCAAAATAATCTCGCACAACAGCTTTACTGGCCACCATTCCAGCGCATCCCCCTAGCGCCATAAAAAACCTAAAAAATGCGAGTGACCATAAATTCCAGGCCAGACCACATAGTAAACTCATAATAATATATATGATAAGTCCTGCTATAAGGGGCTTCCTGCGGCCGTATTTATCCATGAGGGGACCATAAGCCAGTTGTCCTATTCCTATACCTATGAAGTAGGTGGTTAATGTGAGCCCTACCGCACTCGTTTCTACATTAAAATCACTAGCGATTTGTTTGAAGGCTGGTAAGTACGTATCAATAGAAAATGGGCCTATTGCTATAAGTGTTCCCAGCAATAGCACTATGATGTTCTTTTTACGATTGCTTATGTCGTTATGTATTTGTTTATTTTTCAAGCTGCAAAGGTAATTTTTGTAAACCCCTCTACCGATTAACTTCACAAAGCTTTACAATTTAACAACGTGCTATTAATTGTACTTTTGTAGCTCAATTGAAAACTTTATGATCATGAAAAGATTTTTAACCGTCGCGACTATTGCCGTAGTGTTAATTAGCTGTAAAAACAACAGTGCAGATGCCGCAGGTGATGCAGAAATCTTACCAATGAGCGAACAGGTTGCACTTGCATCTGGCATCGATCAATGGGAGGAAGTAAAGCTAGTCAAGTTTACATTTAATGTTGATCGCAATGAGAAAACCCTAGTTTCAAGAGCGTGGGAATGGAATCCAAAAAGCGGTCAAGTAACCCTAACAGTAAACGATACCTCAATCACTTACAATCGCAATCAAAAATTAGACAGCCTCTCGATAGGTAATGATAGATCTTTTATCAACGATGTCTACTGGCTGTTGCCTCAATTTAAATTGGTATGGGATGAAGGTACAGAAATTAGCTATCCAGAAACCGCAAGCGATCAAATTGTTCGTATTAAATATACAGGTAATGATGGCTATACTCCCGGCGATCAATACGACATGGTTATTGATAGCACCATGATGATTACCTCATGGAAGTATTATCCTAGTGGCGCAACAGAGCCAGCTATGGAAACAAGCTTTGAAGATTACAATGATTATAATGGGATCAAAATCGCTAGTGATCATATTACTCCAGACGGATCAACCAGAATTTATTTTACGAACGTAGAAATAGTTAAACAATGATTCCATACGAATCCACTAGAGAATTTGCTCAGTTGATGGATGAACGGGATGAGTTATCTCGCTTTCGCAAAAGCTTTACCATTCCTAAACACACCGACGGCAGTGAAAGTATTTATTTGTGTGGGAATTCTCTAGGAGTACAGCCTAAAAAAGCCGTTGAATATGTAACGGATGAATTGAATGACTGGGCCCAGATGGGTGTCAAAGGACATTTTGATAAAGAATATGCCTGGACAAGATACCATGAGTTTTTGACTGATCCCATGGCGGCTATTGTAGGAGCAAAGCCCCATGAGGTCGTGGTCATGAATACCTTAACTCCTAACCTACATTTTATGATGGTCAGCTTTTACCAGCCTACTGGGAAGCGTCGTAAAATAGTGATGGAGGCAGATGCATTTCCTAGTGATCAATATGCAATGGACTCACAGGTTAAACTGCATGGTGGAGACCCAGAAAAGGACATCATACTGTGGAAACCACGTCCCGGCAGCAGTATACTTGAAATGGAAGATCTTGAGCAAATTTTTCAAGAACAGGGGGATGAAATTGCTCTAGTCATGATAGGAGCAGTCAATTATTATACAGGTCAATTTTTCGATCTTAAAAGAATTACAACGCTAGGTCATAAATACGGTGCTCTAGTTGGGTTTGACTGTGCCCACGGTGCTGGTAATGTAGACTTGAGATTGCATGAGAGCGGTGCAGATTTTGCCGTGTGGTGTACCTATAAATACATGAATTCAGGTCCTGGAAGTATAGCTGGTTGTTTTGTACATGAGCGCCATGCAGATAACGATCAACTGGACCGCATGGCCGGATGGTGGGGACATAATAAAGAGGAGCGCTTTTTAATGGAGCCTAAATTTGATCCTATCTATGGCGCAGAAGGCTGGCAGCAAAGTAATGCTCCTATTTTAAGTATGGCTCCTATACGGGCTAGCATGGAATTATTTATGACAGCTGGATTCAAAAACTTGAGAACTAAATCTGAATTGTTAACCGGCTATCTAGAATATTTAATCAATGAAATTCCAGGGGACCGCATTAATATCATTACTCCTAGCTCACCACGGGACCGTGGGTGCCAGTTATCGCTGGCCGTAAAAGACTCTGACAAGTCTTTATTTACTGCAATAAGCGATCGCGGAGTAATCGCTGACTGGAGAGAACCAGACGTAATCAGAGTAGCACCTGCACCGCTTTACAATTCATTTATGGATTGTTGGAATTTTACTCAAATTCTTGCTGCCTCCTTATAAAAAATTCCACCGATTCGTATTAAATGAACATTTCAAATAAGAATACCAACATTCTAATAACTGGCGCTGGACTATGTGGTGCCTTACTGGGGTTAAGGCTAGCACAACGCGGCTATCATGTAAACGTGCTAGAAAAACGTCCAGACATGCGTACAAAAATTGTAGATGCTGGTCGATCCATAAATCTAGCCCTGTCTGACCGTGGTCTAGCGGCCCTAGAACTAGTTGGCCTGGGTAAAAAAGTAAGGGAGCTATGCATTCCTATGAAGGCGAGAATGATCCACACTATTCAGGGAGATCTTATCACATCTAACTACAGCGGCCGCGCTGGTGACTTTATCAATTCTATATCTCGAGAGGACTTGAATAAGCTGCTGCTGGATAAAGCAGATGAATATGATAAAGTACAAATAGATTTTAACGACGAGGTAACCGCAGTTGATATCAAAACCGGCGGTGTTACCTACCACGACTCTGAAACCAACACTGAAAAACAATGGAGCCCTGACATCCTACTAGGCACCGACGGTGCAGGTTCAAAGGTGAGGCAGGCCATGGCCAGACAACGAGAGTTTTATTTCTCCTACAGTACAAAATGGCTGCCACATGCTTATAAAGAATTAAATATGCCGCCAGATGATCAAGGCAAGTGGCGCATAGAAAAGCATGCCTTACACATATGGCCACGCGGCGGTTTTATGTTGATAGCTTTGCCCAATCGAGATGGGAGTTTTACCATGACTCTCTTTATGCAAGCTAAAGGCTCTATAAATAGTTTTGAATCCATAACTACTGACCAAGAAATCATGGATTTCTTCAAAAGAGAATTTCCAGATGTGGTCGATAAAATTCCAGACCTTGTAGATCAATACAAACGCAACCCTGTACCACCGCTGGGGACCGTACGCTGTTCGCCGTGGACTGCCTATGGTAAGACCCTTATGATGGGAGACGCTTGTCACGCCATTGTTCCATTTTATGGGCAAGGGATGAATGCGGGTTTTGAAGATGTCCTAGTATTTGACAAAATCCTTGATGAGTCTGTTCTATGGCAAGAGGCGATGGAGCGATTTTCTATCGAGCGCAAACCAGATACTGATGCCATTGCAGATCTAGCACTTGACAACTTTGTAGAAATGCGTGATAGTGTATCACATCCAGACTTTCAAATAAAACGTGCTATAGAGATGAGGTTGGAGCACGCTTTCGCGAAAGCGGAATATTCCTCAAAATATTCACTAGTAACCTTCCCATCTGCAGGAGTAGGCTACAAAGAAGCTATGATGAAGGGGCGGGCGCAAGACAAAGCAATTTTGTGGTTGATCAACAATGGTAAAATCAAACTAGAAGATAGCGCAGAGAGTTTACTGGCTGCTATTAATAAAAAAACCGCTGAAGTTCTCTGGCATCGCAGCTAATGCAATTAAAAGATGATTTAATTAATGTAATAATAGTAGGCGGCGGTGCGGCTGGATTCTTTACGGCCATTAATCTTGCAGAGCAGCGTCCAGATCTTTCTATTTTAATATTAGAACGAGGGAAGGATGTGTTGCAAAAAGTACGCATTTCTGGTGGTGGTCGCTGTAATGTCACCCATGCAGAGTTTGACCCGCGACCGTTGACGGCTAACTATCCGCGTGGGGAAAAAGAATTGCTGGGACCATTCCACAAATTCATGACAGGCGATACCATCGCCTGGTTTGCAGATCGTGGTGTGGAACTGAAAATTGAGGATGACGGTCGTATGTTTCCCGTTACCGATTCCTCACAAACTATTATCGATTGCTTTCTCGGGCTAACTGATAAGTATAATATTGAGGTATTGACATCGCAAAACGTTGTGTCTATAAAACGTCATGATAACTGGAAGGTTGTAACCAAAACTGACGAATTCAAGTGTGAGCATCTTGTAGTAACCGCTGGCAGCAGTCCTAAAGTTTGGGAACTTATGAAATCGCTGGATCATACGATTGTTGATGCAGTCCCGTCGTTATTCACTTTTAATACAGTGGATAAAGAGATCACAAGTTTGGCAGGAATCGCATTAGAAGCTCAGGTAGAGATTCCACAATTAAAATTAGAATCCCAAGGGCCATTGCTGATTACGCATTGGGGATTTTCTGGACCAGCTATTCTTAAAATGAGTGCCTGGGGCGCTTTAGAACTGAATCAATCCAATTATAAATTTGACCTAGTGATCAACTGGATGAATCATCTTTCTTACGAGGAATGTTATGAGATGCTGCTCGCCAAACGTGCCGAAAGTAAAAAGCAAATTTCCAATGACCGATTATATGAGGTGCCAAAAAGGCTGTGGAGCTATCTAGCAGAAGTAGCCGGTTTGCAAGAAGCAGCATGGTCGGATTGTTCTAATGCAACGCTTAAGGAATTAGCAACCTTACTCACTGCCAGCGTTTTTAAAATCGATGGCAAGAGCACCTTTAAGGAAGAGTTCGTTACTGCTGGCGGCATTGATTTGAAGGAAGTAGATTTTAGAACGTTTGCTTCACGCAAGCAGGAGAATCTTTATTTTGCTGGAGAGGTATTAAACATCGATGCCATCACTGGCGGTTTTAATTTTCAAAATGCCTGGACGGGCGGTTGGAGCGTGGCGCAAGCGATAAGCTTGAAAGTTTGATTTTAATAGGTCCCGATAACAATCTTAAAATGTGATTCAATCATTCGTTACTTTTTTCATTACCAAAAAAGTAACCAAAAAGTCTAGGCTGTGGCACACCTGTCTAAAAATATTGCTACCTACGCTAAAGAAAATTAAAACGCTTTCGGATGACTGAGCATTGTAATCCTTAGCAGTCAACAAAAATTCATTTGATCGCAGCAAACCGACAAATTTTCTCTTTTACGCTACGGTCACTTCATTTTTTACGACAGACTTGCCAATGCCGTTTCTAGTATGCGATTAGATATTTGTATAATAAACCCCACCATTTTCACAATCTTAAGCCCATTTTACTCCTTAAAAAAGACAGTTTCCTTACCTTTATTCTTTAAAAATATCACTTTGAATAAGAAAACCATGTTGATGATTTTGGACGGCTGGGGAATTACCCAAGATCCCAAAGTCAGCGCGATTGCACAGGCAAATACACCCTATATTGACAGTCTTTACAAAAAATATCCCAACGCCACATTGCGTACAGATGGTGAGCATGTAGGCTTGCCTGACGGCCAAATGGGCAACAGCGAGGTAGGACATATGAATCTAGGCGCTGGCCGCATCGTCTATCAGGACCTTGCCAAAATCAATAAGGCAGTTAGAGAAAATACACTCAAAGATGAGCAGGTGTTGGTTGATGCGTTTGCTTTCGCGAAAGCGAACAACAAAAAGTTACATTTTGCAGGACTCGTGTCTGATGGTGGAGTCCATGCCCATATCGACCACTTAAAAGCCTTGATTGACGCAGCACTGAATTATGGATTAGAGGATGTATTTGTACATGCTTTTACCGACGGTCGTGATGTTGACCCTAAATCAGGTGCTGGATTCTTACAAGATTTGGAAAATCATATCGCAGGCACACCGGCCCAGATTGCTACCGTAATAGGACGTTATTATGCTATGGATCGCGATCAACGCTGGGAACGTGTGGCAAAAGCCTACCACCTGATGACCGACGGTATGGGAGCGCCTACGCACGATGTAGTTGCTGCTGTTAAAGAAAGTTACACCAATGATCTGACCGATGAATTTATTGAGCCTATCGTGGCTATGAATGGTCAAGAACCTGTAGCAATCATAGAAAAAGATGACGTGGTCGTTTTTTTCAATTACCGTACAGACCGTGGCCGCGAGTTGACAGATATGTTAAGCCAGCGGGATTTTCATGAGCATAACTGCCATAAACTCGATCTGTATTATGTGACGATGACAAAATATGACGATAATTTTAAAAACATTCACGTCATATTTGAAAAGCCTAACTTGAAAAACACACTAGGCGAAGTCCTTTCCAAAGCTGGAAAGAAGCAAATACGTATTGCAGAAACCGAGAAGTATCCGCATGTGACCTTTTTCTTCAACGGCGGTGAAGAAGTAGCTTTTGAGGGAGAGCAACGCATCATGTGCAACTCGCCAAAAGTAGCTACCTATGATCTGCAACCAGAAATGTCCATAGGTTGTGTAACCGACAGTATCGTTCCAGAAATTAAAAAACAAGAAGTTGATTTTATCTGCCTCAACTTTGCAAATCCAGATATGGTGGGTCATACAGGAAGTATGGATGCGGCGGTTGCCGCATGCGAGGCCGTAGATCATGCAGCACAACAGGTAATTGACACTGCCGTAGAAAATGGCTATACCGTTATTGTTATTGCAGACCATGGAAATTGTGAGGTTATGCTTAACGCAGATGGTAGTGTAAATACAGCACACACTACAAACCCGGTCCCCTTAATCATAGTAGATGAGGATATAAAATCAATAAAATCTGGTGTTTTGGGCGATATTGCGCCAACAATATTACAATTGATAGGCGTCGAGCAACCTGACGAAATGACCCAATCCTCTTTACTTTAAATATTTAATTAATCTCAAACAAATCATGAAAAATACATTCCTAATAATAGCTGTGCTAGCACTAATCACCAGCTGCGGGACTCAACAAGAGACTGCAAGCAATACAACTGAGGTAGCACAAACAGAAACTGACCCGACTAACACAGCTGAAGACACAGCCGCTGGCGTTACAACGGTCGATCAAGATCAACAGGCGACAATCGTCAATGGAAATTTACAAGGTATTGCTACGATGCAAGATTTGCAATCAGCGCCATTTGACAGCTGGTTCAATCCTAGATATGACAGCTATACTCCAGACCCTATTGCTGTTGAGGCTTTAAAAATAGCATTGCAAGGTGTTACAATTAGAGGTTATATGGGTACCTGGTGCGGTGACTCAAAAAGAGAAACACCTAAATTTTTTAAACTTCTGCAAGCTGTGAACTATGACATGGAAAACTTGACGCTGGTAACTGTAGACCGCAGCAAATCAAAACCAGAAAATCTGGTAGATGGCTATGACGTACAACGTGTTCCCACTTTTATCTTTTACCGTAATGGACAGGAGCTAGGAAGATTTGTCGAATACCCCAGAGAAACTCTAGAAGCAGACATACTTAAAATTGCGAGCGGACAAGAATACAAACATTCTTATCAAAATTAAATTAAGAGAGCCGTAAGGCTCTTTTTTGTATATAACGATGAATAAAATAACAGTACGCGACAAGTTTAATCTTTTTCAAGAAACCTGGACGCCTAAAATTATAAGCGAGCTAAACGGACACCAAATAAAACTTGCCAAATTAAAGGGCGAATTTGTCTGGCACAATCATACGCAGGAGGATGAATTATTTTACATAATTAAAGGGACCTTATTGATTGAATTTAGGGATAAAACGGTAACCCTTGATGAAGGTGAAATGATTGTTGTGCCTGCTGGGGTGGAACATAAACCCATCGCCCCAGAGGAAGTTCACGTGATGCTTATAGAACCAGCAACGACAAGACACACTGGCGATACAATCCATGAGCTTACCAAGGATAAAATAGACTGGATATAATAAGTCTTTTGACATGTATTGCCACAGCAAACCCGTGCGTAATCTTTATTTTTGCACTTTCGATAAATAACTATGGTTGTTACAAAAACAAAAGAAGAACTAGAAATCATGCGCCGTGCGGCGCTTATGGTAAGCAAAACATTAGGAATGATCGCTGCAGAGATCAAGCCTGGCGTAACCACACAACGACTTGATGATCTAGCAGAACAATATATAAGAGACAATGGTGCTATTCCTGGATTTAAAGGATTATATGACTGCCCTAGCACCTTACTTATAAGTCCCAATGAAGAGGTGGTTCACGGTCTTCCTAAAAATGAACCTATAAAAGATGGCGACATATTATCTGTTGATTGTGGTGCTATTGTCGATGGGTTTTATGGGGACCATGCTTACACCTTTGCAGTAGGTGAAATACCATCTGACACTCAAAAATTATTGGAACGTACAAAAAACTCATTGTATCTAGGTATAGAACAGTACCGCGTGGGTAATCGTGTGGGCGATGTAGGCCATGCGATCCAGGAGTATTGCGAGAGTTTTGGGTATGGTGTGGTTAGAGAGCTAGTAGGACATGGCCTGGGACGAGTGATGCATGAAGATCCGCAAATGCCCAATTACGGCAAACGCGGCCGCGGTAAGAAGTTTGTAGAAGGCATGACCGTCGCTATAGAGCCCATGATAAATATGGGAACTAAAAACATCAAACATTTCCCTGACGGATGGACTATAAAAACAAGGGATGGTAAGCCTAGCGCCCACTTTGAACACAATATAGCAATAGTCGATGGCGCACCACGTTTACTCAGTACCTTTGACTACATATATGAAGTGTTAGGAATTACATCTAGTGAGGAAGATCCTTACCGCTGGATAGAATCATAGATCTTTAATAAGGACTACTTAAGAATTATTGAAAAAGCTCTTCAAAATTTTTCTCAACCTAATCCCTCGTCCTTGGCTTATTAGGGCTAGTTACTGGATGCGCCCACTTATAGCCTGGTGGTATCGTGGTGATCGATATAAGGATCCTATAGATGGAAAGAGTTTTAAATGCTTCTTACCATATGGTTATGGAAAAATGCGACAGAATGTTTTATCCCCATCTACTCTGTCATTAGAGCGTCACCGACTGCTATGGTTGTATTTGCAAAAAGAAACAACCTTATTTGAACATCCTCCTACCCAATTGTTGCACTTTGCACCAGAACAGTGTTTTTATGATCGCTTTCGCGAAAGCGACGCCATTCAATATACCACCACAGACTTAAACTCGCCGCTGGCCGATGTGAAAGCAGATATTTGCGACCTCCCATTTGAGGATAACAAGTTTGACATGGTATTGTGCAACCACGTGTTGGAACATATCCCCAATGACCAGAAAGCGATGCAAGAATTGTATCGGGTTTTGAAACCAGGAGGCATGGCTATTTTGCAAATACCTCTAGAAAATAATCGCGAGGTCACCTTTGAGGACGACACCATTACAGACCGCAAGGAGCGAGCACGTATTTTTGGTCAGTACGATCATGTGCGAGTTTATGGAATGGATTATTTTGAGCGCCTGGCCGAAGTTGGTTTTGAGGTACAAGCAGTCGACTATACTAACAAGTTATCTGCGCATGAGGTGGATCTATACCGCCTTGCATCTGGAGAGTTGATACCAGTAGTTACAAAGCCTGATTCTTGAGGTAGGCATTAAACCCAGGAGTTGTTTCAAACCTAAGCTCTCCATCCTCTCCCATATACATTATCAACACCTCAATATCTTTTAATTCCGCCAGCATGGCTCTAGATTTTTCTAAAGGCATCGCCATGAAAGCAGTTGCATATCCGTCTGCAAGCGTACAATTATCTGCTATTACATTCACACCTAGTACTTCACTAGGAACAGCGGCACCAGTAAGAGGGTTGATGGTATGTACATATTCTTTACCAGAGGCACTATCGATTTTAAATTTGCGGAAGTTGCCACTCCCTGCCATCGCTTTACCAGATAATTGCGCGATGGCCACCAGTTTGCGATCTCCAGGCTGCTGGGTGGGATCATCGATTCCTACCGTCCATGGTAGACCTTTCTCCACGTTAGTTCCAGCAGTAATCACCTCGCCTCCCACTTCTACTATAAAATTATTGACCCCTTGATTCTCTAGCAATCGTGCCATATAATCCACGAGAGTGCCTTTAGCGATCGCATTAAATTCTAGATAGAGTCCAGCGTGGCTACTTTGTACGTAGTAAAATCCATCCCTTGCAGCAGGTACCATATCCATTTTATAAAATCCTATATATTGCAATAGACTGTCAACCTGTGATGCAGTAGGTACTCTTTCTTTTTGACCATCTGCGCCAAAACCATAAGCATTCACAAGGTTACCTACTGTCGGGTCAAAATAACCATCTGTATTGCGATAAATTTCTTGAGCGTAATCAAATACTTCCTTAAATGTAGCGTCTACTGCAACACTATCCTCACCACGGTTGATCTTATTAATCTGTGAGTCTGGTACCCAGGTAGACATGCTTTGATTAAAAGCATTAATTAAACTATCTATTTGCGGCTCTATACTTAATGGTTCGTCTGCAAAAAACTTTACCATATATGTCGTTCCTATGGCGTTGCCATAGATCTGCTGGGGCGTTTGATTAAGTGGAGTCTCCTGTTTACAAGCCGTAATTAATGATAAAAAAACAGCTAGAACCATTGCCGTGTAGGAGCATTGATAGAGTTTGTTCATGATCATTTTACTTTACTTCAATTAATCCTGCAAAATTCACAACGTAATCATCCTCGTGGTGTACAGGCATTTCATAATCACGAGAATTTGCAAGACCCACACCTGCAAAATAAGTACGGGCTTTGTATTTAATCGCATGGTCACGTACAGTCGTCATTAGTTTCTCGTCGTATTCCACTGGATTGATAGGATACTTGATCGCTCTGACCACAACAAAATGCAGCTTTTTATTTTTTAAAGCTACAAACTGAGGGTCTTTTTTAGGTTTAGAATTTATGGCTAAAAACTCAAAACCCTGCTCTTCCATTTCTTGCCCTACGATATTCATGGCAAGTTGATGCAATTCCTGTTCTGTTAATGGTGTCATGGTGCAAAGATAAGGTCTGTGGATGTAGATATGTTAGTGTGTAGTTCGCTTTCGCGAAAGCGAACTTACCACAATTTCAATTGCCTATATTTAGACTTTTATTCTTCTTATGGATCGATTGCAGGCTATTATATGGATAACTATTTCCAGTTTTATGGTAAGTTGTATGGACAATGCAAATGTTCTTACAGCACAACAAGAACAACCACTTATTAATTATGTCAACCCATTTATAGGGACTGGTGGCCATGGACATACCTACCCTGGGGCCACGGCGCCCTACGGCATGATGCAATTGAGTCCAGATACTAGGCTCGATGGATGGGATGGTTGTAGTGGATATCACTATAGCGACGACGTGATTTATGGATTTTCTCATACACATTTAAGTGGTACGGGTGTGAGTGATTATGGTGATGTCCTATTAATGCCCACAAACAAACCTATATTAAATAATGGATCAAATGGTGAGCCAGGATACAGTTCACATTTTTCTCATGAGCAGGAAGAGGCGTCACCGGGTTTTTATAAAGTTAGCCTGGCAGATACTGGTATAGAGGTCGCGTTAACGGTGAGCCAGCGCTCTGGAATACATAGGTATAATTATCCCAGTAATGAAAATCAGTTTTTAATCATTGATCTAGAACATCGCGATCAATTGTTAGATTACGATTTAAATGTATCATCTGCCACGGTAATTTCTGGCAAGCGTTATTCCAGCGCCTGGGCGAGTAAACAAATGCTCTACTTTTATATAGAAACCTCGCACCCAATTAAAAATTGGCAATCCTATAAAGACGCTGCAGCCATAAATGCTCTAGAGTTTGACAATCCAGATAATGAAACCGTATTTATAAAAATAGGAATCTCTCCAGTTGACGTTGCTGGCGCTCAAAAAAATTTACAAACCGAGATAGGTTCTCAATCATTTGAAGAGACGAGAGAAAAGGTAGCGGCTAACTGGGAGAACGAGCTCTCAAAAATAATTGTGGAAGATCGTGATAGCGATAAACTTAGCATTTTCTATACGGCTTTATATCACACGATGATTGCGCCTAATATTTATCAAGATGTAGATGGCAGGTATCGCGGTATGGATTTGAAAATACATCAAACCACAGCTTTTGATTATTACACGGTTTTTTCGCTGTGGGACACTTATAGAGCAGTACATCCTTTATACACAATTATTGATCAAGAGCGAACTAATGATTACATCAATACTTTTCTCGCAAAATATGATGAGGGCGGCATTATGCCTATCTGGGATCTGAGTGGTAATTACACGGGTTGCATGATAGGATATCACGCTGTTCCCGTCATTGCAGATGCCTATTTAAAAGGTATTGATAATTATGATGTCACTAAAGCTTTGGATGCTATGAAGCACAGCGCTACGAGAGACCACCTAGGCCTATCTTCTTATAAAAGTCATGGCTTTATACCTGTAGAAGAAGAAAGTGAATCAGTTAGCAAGACTCTAGAGTATGCTTATGATGACTGGACCATTGCGCAAATGTCGAAAGCTATGGGCAATGAAAAGGATTATGATCTGTATATAAAACGCGCCCAGTATTATAAAAACTTGTACAATCCAGAATCTGAATTTTTTCAGGGTAGGTATAACAATACTTGGTTTGCGCCATTTGATCCGTATGAAGTTAATTTCAATTATACAGAAGCTAATGCCTGGCAATATTCCATGTACGTACCTCAAGATGTAAGTGGACACATTAATCTTATGGGCGGGATCCAAACCTATGAGAAGCACCTGGATCAATTATTCACGGCACGGCAAGAGACTTCTGGACGTCAACAAGCTGACATTACAGGACTAATAGGACAATATGCTCATGGTAATGAGCCTAGCCATCATATGGCCTATCTCTACAACTATATAGGTAAACCTTATAAAACCCAGGAACGAGTCCATCAAATCATGACAAAACTATATACTAACGATCCAGATGGTATTTCTGGCAACGAGGATTGTGGACAGATGAGCGCCTGGTATGTATTAAGTGCCCTAGGGTTTTACCCAGTGACACCTGCAAGCGCTGATTACATCGTAGGCACACCTCTTTTTGACAAGGTCCGTTTGAGATTAGAAAATGGAAACACTCTTTCTGTAGATAAACAAGGTAAAGGCATTTATATCAAAAGTATGCGAGTCAATGGTAAAACATATGATTATAGTTACCTTACCCACGACCTGATTATGAAAGGCGGCTCCATAATTTTTGAAATGGCAGATGAGCCGCAAGTCTGGGGTACAGAATCAAATTCTCTTCCGGTGAGTAAAATAGAGAGTAACCTGATTACAACAGCACCCTACATCAAAAAGGGGTCTATATCATTTCCTGATAGCACTCAGGTGGCCCTAGGCGTGGTAACTCCAGCCGCTCAAATTTATTATCGTGTTGACGATGGAGCCTTTCAAACCTATGAATCACCTATTACAATAAAATCTGCAGCTGTTTTAAGTACATATGCCGTTGCGGGTACTACTGCTAGTGATACAATTACTACCGTGTTTAATAAATATGATAGTAATCGAACTATTAATTTGAATTACACCTATGCAAATGAATATAGTGCAGGCGGTGATCAAGCGCTTATCGATGGAATGATGGGTAGTCGTGATTATCGCAGTGGTGCATGGCAAGGAATAAAAAATGAGGATTTAAAAGCAATAATTGACCTGGGGCGTTTGCAAGCTGTAAATCAGGTAAGTGTTAACTTTCTGAAGGATCAACGCAGCTGGATCTTTTACCCTAGAGACTTAAAGGTGGAATTATTGGACGACGATAAAAGAGTTGTTGATACGCAACATGTAAAACTGCCTGATACTGGTAAAGAAGAGGTGAGTCGTATATTAAAAAAGACACTTGATTATAATAATACAAAAGCAAGATATGTAAAAGTTCAAGCTACTAATTACGGTAAACTACCAGAATGGCACCTGGGTTACCCTATGAATGGAACAGCCTGGATTTTTTGTGATGAGATAAGTATTGAATAGCCATGAAGAGAAGATCGTTTATTACGACCAGTATAAAAGGAAGCCTTGCCATGAGCATGGGCATACATTTATTATCCTGTAAAAACCCACTAATGAATTCAAAAAAAAGAGAACCGATTGCCATTTGTACCTGGGCTTTTGAAAAAGCAAATGCCGCAGCTGGTGCTGCGTTATCGCAAGGAATGAGCGCACTAGACGCAGCTATAGCTGGGGTTGCAGTAGAAGAAGAAAACATTAAAAACACGACGGTAGGTAAAGGCGGCGCACCAGATCGTGAAGGTAATGTCACTCTGGATGCTTGTGTTATGGACCCCACAGGCAATTGCGGTGCAGTTGCTTGTGTAGAAGGCTATACCAATGTCGCTGCTTTATCAAAAAAAGTAATGACAGATACCCCTCACGTTATGCTAGCTGGCCAGGGAGCTGAAGAATTTGCAGCGAAAAAAGGATTTACCCGCGATAGGCTATTGACAGATGACTCTGCAGCGGCTTACAAGGAATGGCTCAAGACTAGTGAGTATAAACCAATAATAAATATTGAGAATCACGATACCATAGGAATGCTTTGCATGGATATCAACGGTGATATTGCAGGAGCCTGCACTACATCTGGATTATCTTATAAAATGAAAGGCCGCGTGGGAGATTCTCCTATCATAGGGGCAGGTCTGTTTACAGATAATGAAGTGGGCGGTGCTGCGGCTACTGGGATGGGGGAAGAAATTATGAAAAGCGTGGGCAGCTTTCTTATTGTCGAGCTTATGCGTAACGGTATGTCACCACAAGACGCCTGTAAGGAGGCGGTGATGCGTACCATTCGTAAAAATCCAGATTATAAAGACTTTCAGGTTGCTTATATTGCAATGAATAAAAGAGGAGAGACTGGATCGTACTGTATTCATCCAGGTTTTACGATGATGGAGTATAAGCAAGGAGACAATCGCCGTATTCCCTCCAACCACTATATTTCTAAAGAATAATTTGCAAATTATGGCATGTTTAGAGTCGCTTCCGCGAAAGCGAAATCTATAACATCCTTTATAACAAAAATGATATCAGATCAAATATGACTACTCAAAAAACCAACTATACCATACCCTTTATCATAATAACCGTCTTGTTTTTCTTATGGGGATTCATTACTGTACTTGTAGACAGCCTGGTTCCCAGGTTGAGAGAAGTATTTGAATTGAGTTATTTTCAAGCGGGTCTAGTACAATTTGCATTTTTTCTAGCTTACTTTATTTTTTCCATTCCAGCCGGTATGTTATTGTCCAAAGTAGGCTATAAGAAAGGAATCATAATAGGTTTATCGACAATGGCGTTGGGATGCTTATTATTTTATCCAGCGTCTTCACAACGTATTTTTGAAGTGTTTTTATTTGGTTATTTCACGCTTGCCGCTGGTATTACTATACTACAAGTAGCAGCAAATCCCTATGTAGCGGTCCTAGGATCGGAAGAAGGAGCCGGCAGTCGATTAAATTTAGCACAAGCATTCAATAGTCTAGGAACATCTATTGCTCCTATAGCAGGAGCAGCATTCTTGCTGAGCGATAAAATTTTAACCTCAAATGAAATCACAATGTTGAGTGAGGTAGAGCGAGAATCTTATTATTTGAGTGAAGCAGAAGCTGTCCAGACCCCTTTTTTGTTTTTTGCCGGTGTGATTGCCCTGTTAGCTATAGCTTTCATTTTTATCAAGTTGCCACAATTACAAAAAACATCCAAAGGTGGTTATGGAAGTTTACTCAAAAAGACCTCTGTATGGCTAGGTGCAGCTGGAATTTTTGTTTACGTTGGAGCAGAGGTTGCTATAGGCAGCTATCTAGTGAATTATTTTATAGATCTTAACCTAGAAGATATCATACGCAATGACACAACTATGGGATCAATCGCATCTTTCTTTTTGAATGCAGATTTAAGTTCCATAGATGCCAAAGCGGTCGTAGGAGCCTTTTTATTTTTTTATTGGACTGGTGCTATGGTAGGACGCTTTATAGGCTCTGCCCTCATGCGATTTATCGCTCCCTATAAAGTTTTAATCACCTTTACAGCACTTGCCATAATGATGATATTGATTAGTACTTCGTCAATTGGTCTAGTGGCCATGTGGTCGATTCTAGCAGTAGGGCTGTTTAACTCCATCATGTTCCCTACCATATTTACTCTTACTTTAAATGGCCTGGGTGAGTTGAAACCTCAAGCGTCCGGATTGTTGTGTATGGCAATTGTAGGAGGCGCTGTAGTTCCTATAAGCTTTGGCGCACTGGCAGACTCTTTAGGTTTTTCTATTGCCTTTTTGCTGCCCATGGCTTGTTATATATATATTATGTTCTTTGCGTTTTACAAAGGGCGCAGGATTAAGAATTCACAGCCCACGATTGCATAAACAAGGCGAGTAAATATCTTGTAATAAAAAAGCCAGTATGTTTCCATACTGGCTTTGTTCAATTATCCCTAATAACTGAACATAGACTATCCCTACATAGTCTAACTTTTCAATGTCTCTATCACATCTTCGTTGCTCTTGACATATTTTCTAGCAAGTGCTTGTGTTAATAATGGATTAAAGTGGTTTTTATAATGAGTTACTGACTGTCCAAGAAATTTTTTAAAGTCCTTCTCAAAGTGAGAATGATCGTAGTAATTGTAGGTTGCTATTAAATCGCTGATAGGTATGTCTGGATTGTTCTCTATTTCTCTAATGACATAATTAAACCGAACTAAACATATAAAGCGATAAGGACTAGCGCCTACTTCCTTTTTAAATAAACGTTCTAAGGTACGGTCAGAGCATGCAAACTCTTCCGTCAATTCATCAATAGAGAGCATCCCTTTATTTTCATAAATATACTCTACTACAGCAGCAGATTTAAGTGGTTGCGACCATTGACTGTAATAGGGCTTTAAATATTTGTCTACGCATTTTACAATATCATTTGTATCATGCAGGTCTCTCAAATCTTCATACAATGGGTCCAACAATGCCTTGTCTACATAATCCTCCAGATTATACAACACATTTCTACTCTTTACAGCTGGAACACCAGTAATGTTATACAGGATATAATTAGGAAGCTCTAGAGTGATCCATATATTACCCGCATGGGCTGTAATTGTAAAATAGTCACCTGTACCCTTAACTAACTTTTTAGGCACAGGGATGGCATTACCCTTGTGATCCTGTGCTATAAAATCTCCATAACAAAACATCAAATAGGTATACCCATAGTCATTAATTAAGTGTGGCGGCATGTCGTGCTGATAGTCGATACGCACGGCATCCTTGAAAAACGAGTGAGTAAAATTTGGATCGTTAGTGAAATTCATGATCAATTTTCAAATACAAACATAAATCGGTAAAGCTATTCAATTTTGTAAATTTCCGACAATTTTAAGCTAATTGAACGTTAATAGCAGCCACAACCTATTTCCAAATGTAGACTTAATTTTTTGTAATATCCAGTATTTCAATTAGATATTAAAAAACCCGATCCATAGGATCAGGTTTTGATGTTTAATATTAACAATTGATAAATTATTATCCTCCAAAGTCATCAAATCGTATGTTCTCTGGCGGCACACCGAAGTCCTCTGCCATCTTACCTACCGCATTATTCATCAACGGTGGTCCACAGAAATAAACCTCAATATCCTCTGGTGCTTCATGCTGGTTTAAATACTGGTCAATAACCACCTGGTGTATAAAGCCGGTAAACCCATCACCTTCTTCATCATGAATATCTTTTTTCTCTTTCCAGTTATCTTCCTCCAATGGTTCAGATAAAGCAAGGTAAAATTTGAAGTTAGGGAACTCACGCTCTAATGATCTAAAGTGTTCTATGTAGAACAATTCTCTTTTTGAGCGACCACCATACCAATACGTCACTTTACGATCTGTCTTCAAGGTTTTAAACAACTCATAAAGATGTGATCTCATAGGAGCCATTCCGGCACCACCACCCACGTATAGCATTTCTGCATCAGAGTGATTAATAAAGAATTCTCCATAAGGTCCTGAAACGATTACCTTGTCTCCTTCCTTTTGATTGAAAATATAACTACTAGCTATTCCAGGATTAACGTCCATCCATCCATTTTTAGCACGATCCCATGGCGGCGTAGCGATACGAACGTTAAGCATAATATCACGTCCCTCTGCTGGGAAAGAAGCCATAGAATAAGCTCTCTCTACAGTTTCAGGGTTTTTCATGACAAGTGGCCATAGATTGAACTTGTCCCACTCCTCCTTAAACTTGTCTGGTGAATCATGTTCTTCTGGGTGGGCCGTGATATCTATATCTGCATAGCGCACCTCACATTTAGGGATCTCAATTTGAATGTAGCCACCAGCTTCATAATCCATGTCTTCTGGTAAGCGCACGACAAACTCCTTAATAAAGGAGGCAACGTTATAATTACGCACCACAGTAGCTTCCCATTTCTTAATTCCAAAGACTTCTTCTGGAATCTCGATTTTCATGTCTTGTTTTACCTTTACCTGGCAACCTAACCTCCATCCAGCGGCAATTTCTTTGCGGGTAAAATGAGGAACCTCAGTTGGTAAAATGGTACCACCACCTTCAGTAACGACACATTTACACTGTACACAGGTACCACCACCACCACAAGCAGATGGAAGGAACAATTTATTATCTCCTAAAGTTCCTAGAAGAGTACCTCCAGAACCGGTAGTAATATCTTTCTCGCCGTTTACATTGATGGTAACAGGACCAGAAGGCAATAGTTTTGATTTTGCAGTGAGCAGCAATATCACTAATAAAAGTATCAGTGTTAAAAAGATAGCTACACTAGCGAGTATCGTAATTATATTAGAATCCATGAGCAGTTCTGTCTTTATTTTAAATTTCTATTCCCATAAAACTCATGAACCCTAAAGCCATAAGTCCAGTGATGATAAACGTAATACCTAGACCACGTAATGGTGCAGGTACATTTGAGTAAGATATTTTCTCTCTAATAGCAGCTATTGCGAGAATAGCAAGAAAAAAGCCTATACCAGATCCTATCCCATAAACCGCAGAGGCACCGATACCAGCAAAATCCTTTTGTTGCATAAAAAGAGAACCACCTAGAATGGCACAGTTTACCGCGATAAGTGGCAAGAAAATACCTAGAGCACCATATAAAGCAGGTGCAAAGCGCTCTACAACCATTTCAACTAGCTGTACCATACTTGCGATTACCGCAATAAACATGATAAAACTTAAGAAACTCAAGTCGATGCTAGCTGCATTTTCCATACCTGTCCAGGTAAGCGCCCCTGGGCGCAATAGATAAGTATCAAGCAACCAGTTAATAGGTACTGTAATCCCCAAAACGAAAACTACCGCAGCTCCTAGACCTACCGCAGTCTTGACAGACTTTGATACAGCCAGGTAAGAACACATGCCTAGAAAATAGGCAAAAACCATGTTCTCTATAAAAATACTTCTTACAGCAAGATTAATTAAATCCATTGTTTAGTTCTTCAGTAGTTAGTTCTGTTCGATTAATGTTCTGTTACGGCTGCGCTGCACCCATATAATAATACCCACGGTAATAAGAGCCATGGGTGATAACAACATTAAACCGTTGTTCTCATACCCCATCTCATAAAAAGATTGTGGAATAACCTCGTATCCTAGTAGTTTACCAGCACCTAATAATTCTCTAAAAAATGCAACTAGTATCAATATAAATGCATAACCAGCAGCATTACCTATACCGTCAAGAAATGATTTATAAACACCATTACCTAATGCAAAAGCCTCCAAACGACCCATCACGATACAATTTGTAATTATAAGCCCCACAAAAACAGAAAGTTCCTTTGAGACATCATAAGCATAGGCTCGCAAGACTTGATCAACAAGTATTACTAGAGCTGCCACCACCACTAACTGCACGATAATACGTATACGGGACGGGATCAAATTGCGCAGTGCAGAGATGATCATGTTACTAAAAGCCATAACCGCAAGTACCGCTATACTCATTACGATCGCAGGTTTCAATTGTACCGTAATCGCAAGAGCAGAACAGATACCTAATACTTGTACAGTAATCGGATTATTATCTGTTAATGGATCCGATAAAAGCTTTCGGTTTTTCTTACCCAGCAGACCTTCTCTTTCATCGGTATCCGATAGAAAAAGGATCAGGTCCTGTTTTTTAGATTCTTTATTTTGAGCCATAAGGTCGATATTTTGTTCGCTTTCGCGAAAGCGTTACACAGACAGTATTTCTACTGCATTGCAACCTTTAAGTTAGTCTTTTCTTTAAAGTAAGGTAAGTAGTTTTTCAATCGCTCTGAAATCATATCAGTAACACCATCACCTGTTATCGTAGCTCCTGCAATTGCATCTACCGCATTGTCATCCTTATTGTCGCCTCCTTGATATCCTTTAGCAACAGAAACGCCTATAAAATTACCGGCACTATCAAATATCTTTTCATCATCAAAGCGCTTCTTAAACCACTCCTGTGTGATCTCTGCACCTAAACCAGGTGTTTCTGCTTTGTGATCAAATACGGCACCTTTTATTGTGTTGACATCATCCTTTAAAGCTATATAACCCCAGATAGCATCCCACAAACCTTTACCTCTTAATGGGACGATGTAATACCTAGTATCTTCTACATTTGCCACGTAAAGTGGAAACGCTTGCTGATCAACTGGTCGCTTCAACTCCTTCTTAAGATCAACAGTAAAGGCATTGATGTCTTCCTGTACCTCTCCATTATTGTTCAAAGCTACTTGCTCAACAATGTACTTATCAAATAAAATTTGGGCGGAATCACGAGTGGTTTCTATTCCCACTGTCGCAAGTATATTCTGCATTTTTTCCTGTTTCACATTTTCAGCTTGCGCCGGTTGCAGGTTAGTCGCTGCAAATGCTAATGCACTAGCTACCACTGCTACCATCAATACGGAAAAAATAAACGTATAAGAATTTGAATTTCTATCCATGACTTAAGCGGTTTGAAGTTGAGCCTTGGCGGCGTTCAAGCGTTTCTTACGTTTGTTGACATTACCTTGAACCACGTAGTGATCAATAGTAGGTGCAAAAACGTTTAACAACAATATGGCAAGCATGATTCCTTCTGGATATGCTGGGTTGAAAATGCGTATCAAAATACCGAAGAAACCAATTAATATTCCATAGATCCATTTACCTTTTGTAGTCTGTGCAGCGCTTACTGGATCTGTAGCCATAAAGACCACACCAAATAAAATACTACCTACAACCATGTGTTGCCAGAACGGAAAATTAAATAACTGATTAGTACCTAGCTCTATTAGAGTGGCATCCCAACCAGAAAGTCCCAAAGCAGCAACAGCACCAGCATCGTTATACACTTGTTCCATCGTTATTTGTCCGCTTGCTACCAGTCCTTCTATAAAATTACTGCCCATCGTACCGAATAGGTTGAAAATCGCTCCCATTGCTAGACCACCTAAAACACCTCCTACAATGATTCTCCAGCTACCTACTTTTGTAGCGATAAGGATTATAGCCCCTATGATAACCATTAAGGCTGATGTCTCTGCAACAGAACCTGGAATGAATCCCATAAACATATCATAGAAATCAATATTTGCCAGTACGGAAGCCTCACTTGGTGCAGGTCCTGAGAATGCTACAGAACTTGCTGCAGCACCATCAACACTACCGTCATAGGTACCACTAGCCAGCGCCCCTAGAATAGTCTCGCCAGACACTGCATCTGTAGAGCCCTCGTGAACCCAGATAGCGTTACCTGACATGTATAGTGGGTAGGCAAAGAAAGCAAATGCTCTTGCTGTAAGCGCTGGGTTTAATATATTCATCCCAGTACCACCAAAAGCTTCCTTACCAATCAATACAGCAAATGCAACAGATAAAGCTAGCATCCATAGTGGTATATCTACCGGGAAAATCATAGGAATTAATAGACCTGTCACCAGGTACCCTTCATTTACCTCATGGCCTCTATAAATCGCAAAAATGAATTCAATGGTAAGTCCTACTACGTAGGAAACAATTATTAGAGGCAATACAAGAATAGCTCCTTCAATAAAGGCATCCATAAAAGGAACATCAAAAACGCTAGCTAACCCGCGCTCCTGATATAAATATTGCGCACCACTATTCCACATACCAAAAATCAAGGCTGGAATCAATGCTAGCACTACGGTAATCATTGTACGCTTTAAATCCACTACGTCACGTATGTGCGCCCCCTTTTGGGTAGTGTGGTTTGGTGTAAATAAGAACGTATCAAAAGCGTTGATCGCAGGTGCGAACTTTTCATACTTTTCACCTGGCTCGAATGGTTTTCTTACCTGGTCTAATTTGTTTCTAACCCATTTCATAGTTTATCCTACTTCTGTAATCATTAAATCTAAGCCTAGACGAATTACTTCCTGTGCCTCGAGCTTTGATGTATTTATATAATCAACTAAAGCGAAATCTTCTGGAGCTACCTCGTAGATCCCTAAGTTTTCCATTTTTTCAATATCGCCAGCCATACAAGCTTTGATCAGTTGCATAGGGTAGATATCCATAGGTAACACCTCTTCCATCTCTCCTGTTACAACTAGTGCGCGCTCCTCACCGTTAAGGTTTGTGTCGACTTTGCTTTTACCACCTTTCAACCACGATAGAGAAGTTCCAGAAATACTAGGAATATTATTGCGAGTAAATGGCAACCAGCCTAGTAAAGCATACTCGTTCCCCTCTGGTATAAGAGTTAAAGTGTTGCTGTAATAATTTAAGAATTGACCATTATCAAGCTTGTCACCCGTTAAAACATCACCAGAAATTATACGAGTTTCGGTTGTATTGACGTCTTTTACGAGAGTATCTACGTTTGCTCCTATAATGGTGCGGTAATATTTGCGATTTGCCGGCGAAACCTCAGACCCTACTAGAGCCACAGTGCGCTGTGCAAGAAATTTACCTGTTAAAAATAGATTACCTATAGTAGCTACATCCTCTGCTCCTACTACCCATACTTTCTCTCCAAAGTTGATAGGGTCTATTTTATGAATTTGAATACCAACATTTCCAGCAGGATGCGGCCCCTTAACTTTATGCACTACGGCGTTATTAATAGTGCCTAAAGCGCTATCTGTCCCTACGCCCACATGCACCTTACCGCTGGTAAGTTTGCTTAAAGCATCAACACCGGCCTGGAAAGCTTCCTTTTTATCAGCCGTGATAAAATCTACATCTCCTGCAAGTGGAGCAGTTGTGTAGGCACTTATAAAAATTGACTTAGGCGTATCTTCAGAATTTGCTACAATATCATAGGGACGCTGGATAATAAAAGGCCAGCAACCAGATTCTAACAATGTTGTTTTTATTGTTGCAGCGTCTGCTGTTGCTAGATCAATAGTACCGTGGTCGACATACTCACTTGTAGCGTCTGCCTGTATGCGCACCTCTAGGATACGGCGTTTTGCCCCACGTACGATTTCTGATATTGTCCCGCTTACTGGCGACACAAATTTAACAGGCTCATCATACTTTGAATAAAATACCGGTTCACCCGCTTTTACTTTTGCTCCTTCTTTGAGGATAAGTTTAGGTACAACAGCATGAAAATCTGACGGTTTGATCGCATATACTGCAGATCTAGGCGCATCGACAATGGTCTTGTCTGCATCACCTTCGAGCTTTAAATCAAGCCCTCTTCTAACTCTAATGTCCTTTGACATAGGATAATTGGATTTGGTCCATTTTTGAGTTTGCAAATTTAATACATAAAGCAATCAAACGATATGTGTTATTTTATTTAGAATTATTCTGAATAACAGTCCTGGCGTGTCTTTGCCAGTCGCTGGCATTCTCTTTGCCCTCTCATTTTGGTTTATCTTTATCTTTTTAAATAGCTTTACATGAGGTCGTATTTTTTATGGTGCATTACAGCATTTTTCGTTCTCGCTTCCGCGAAAGCGCAAAAATTAGAAGATCTAGTGAACGATCCTGACTATATCAAGACCGTCACCTTTAATCGACCGCCAGAGAATATGCTCCCTATCTATGAGCTAGGTGAAGTTATTACCATATCATTTGACGACGTGATAGGCGATGAAGCAGATTACTTTTATCAAATTGAACATTATGACTACGACTGGACACCCAGCGCACTGTTTAAAAACGAATTTTTGACTGGCGTGGATGATCGCCGTATTATAAATTACCGCAATTCCTTTACCACTTTGCAATCGTATTCTCATTATGAGCTCAATATTCCCAACCAGTTTACCGAAGGCCTGAAGGTGAGCGGGAATTATATGATCCATTTTTACAATGATGATCAAGAACTTCTTTTTTCTCGCAAGTTCATGGTAGTAGAAAACCTCGCATCTGTAGGCGTAGCCGTGCGCCGGTCAAGAGATCTTGAATTTGTCCAGAGCAAACAACGCCTGGAGTTTTTTGTAGATTCTGATAAGATTAATTTTATCAACCCCAATGAAAACTTAAAAGTTGCATTGATTCAAAATACCGATTTAACTACGGTAATTTATAACATCAAACCGCAATTCAATATTGCAAATAAACAAGTCTACAACTACGATGGCGCTACGTCTTTCTGGGCTGGTAATGAATACCTGAACTTTGAAAATCGAGATTTTAGATCGCCTAACATTAACATTGACTATGTGAGACGCAACGACCTCTATGAATCATTTTTATTCATTGATCGATCACGCGTTTTACAAGACTACACTTACAATCCAGATATCAATGGCAACTTTTTAGTAACCACCAGCCTTAATGAGGATAACGCCGTGCAGGCAGAATATCTGTATGTGCATTTTAAGATGGACCCCATTACAGCCTTACCTAAAAATTCGGCCGTCTTTGTAACCGGCAACTTTAACGGTCATCAATTTCAAGAAGAAAACATGATGAAGCTCAATCCCACTACTGGATTATATGAGGCCACTATTTTACTCAAACAAGGCTTTTATAATTACCGCTACACCGTGGTGGATCCAGCAGGTAATATCATACCAGGAGCTGTAAGCGGCAACAAATGGCAAACTGAAAATGAATATACCATACTGGCATACTACAGGGAACCTGGGGCACGCTATGACCGATTGATAGGCGCAGGCTCTGGCAATAGCGTTACTATTTCCAATTAGTTATATTTGAATTACCAACCTATACTGAATGAGTTTACCGGTAAGACAGCTGCTTCAATATCGTGGTCAACAATGCCTTAATTGTGAAACACCGCTAGATGTCTCTGATCGATATTGCCATCAGTGCGGTCAACTTAATTCTAAAAAAAGACTCTCATTATGGGACTTTTTTAATGAGTTTCTAGCAAATTTAATCTCTTACGACAACCGCATATGGCGTACCATCACAGGTATTTTATTTTACCCAGGTAAGGTCACTCAGGAGTTTTGTAAGGGCAAACGCATAAGATATGCTAACCCTTTCAGGTTTTTCTTGACCGTAAGCATAGTTTTCTTCTTGCTTTTACAAGTAAGTATAAATACAGATAATGCACAGGATTTTGCTAATGGGAGCTTAACAGTTGATCCAGGTGACCCAACTGTAGACGCAGGTATCTTCTCAATTAGCAGCGATATAAAAGATAAAAAAGAGCTAATAAAAAAGATGCAGGCTGTAGAGGACACCCTTACAGGAGACCTAAGCAATTTTCAAAAAATCGTTATTCAGCAAGCAATTGCAGAAATTGAAAAGGACAGCAGCATTGTTATAGAAGAACATCAATACAACACGCAGCAGCAATTAGATAGCATGTCCTATTTACGAGGTTATGTATCACAGCTTGACGATTATTATGAATACCACAAACACAACGAGGATGCCACTGCTGCTCAAGCCCTTACCGCACTAGGTCACGATCTTACCAGCAGCAACCTATTTAGATATCGCAAGGCGAGTAAATTTAGTGCGCTAGCAAAACAACCCTATGAGCTGGTTGCTATATTGTTGCCCAAAGTTCCTTTGTTCCTATTTTTCTTTGCTCCATTTTTAAGTTTATTTTTCTGGTTATTGTATGCGAGACGAGATGTTACCTATATGGAACACATGATTTTCAACTTTCATCTACTCACTTTTGTTTTTATCTCGTTGTATGTGATACTGGCAGAGTGGACTTTGTTTCAAACAGATTATACAAGCTTTTTATTTTTTCTCCTACTGGGTCCCTTATACTTATACAAGGCATTGAGGCGCTTTTATGGACAAGGAAGATTTAAGACAATCTTAAAATTTTTGACCATTAATTTTGTATTTTTAATGCTTCTATCAACAAGCAGCGGGTTATTCATCGTTGCCAGCGTATTTTTAAGTTTATAATGCTACA
This sequence comes from uncultured Nonlabens sp., assembly GCA_947491755.1. Lineage (GTDB taxonomy): Bacteria > Bacteroidota > Bacteroidia > Flavobacteriales > Flavobacteriaceae > Nonlabens. The sequence continues at coordinate 29,169 of CANLKV010000001.1, forward strand.
ACAAGTTACAAGAGGTATTAAAATAACGGTGCGCACGTCGTTTCAAGGGACATTTTATAAAAACTATAAAATGCACTTTGCCTTTGGCTACAAGATAACGATAGAAAATAATAGCAAGGACAGTGTACAACTTACCTCCAGACACTGGAAAATTAAAGACAGCCTGCATCGCACAGAGCATGTAGATGGCGAGGGCGTGATAGGAAAAAAACCCGTATTAAAACCTGGTGACTTTTACACCTACACTAGCGGTTGCCTTTTGGGCTCATCATTTGGATGCATGAGTGGTACTTACACCATGGTCAATTTTACCACGGCGCGTCATTTTGCTGTTGCTATTCCGCAATTTAAATTGAGTGCACCTTTTGCTCTTAATTAAAGCATTGTCTCAGATTTTTACCCCTGTATTTTTATTCACTAGTTGTCACGACGATAAATATGAACGTGCTAGATAAGTAATTGGTATAGTCCGCTTTCGCGAAAGCGAACCTATCACCCCCAGTTTCAATAAAAAGAACACCATCGTTTAAAACCGCCCTTTTTGCAATAGACTAAGAGAGTTTACAATCACATTTTTGTATTTTCACAGCATTAATTGTAAACCAAGAAAGAGAGTCATGGGAAAAGGATTTTTTAAAGTACCTAAAGCGGTTAACGACCCTATAAGAACGTATGCACCAGGCACACCAGAGCGTGATGCCGTACTAGCAGCATACAAAGATTTTTACAGCAAACAGACAGAGGTTCCTGTATATATAGGCAATAAAGAAATTAAAACAGGTGATACTGGCGAGATACGCCCACCACATGACCATAATAAAGTGGTAGGAATGTACCACCGCGCCAGCAAAACTCATGTAAACGAGGCTATCGACACGGCGCTAGAAGCACGCAAACAGTGGTCACAACTACCATGGGAACAACGCGCTGGGATATTTTTAAAAGCAGCCGAATTGATTGAAGGTCCTTACCGTGCGACTATTAATGCTGCTACTATGGTCAATCAATCAAAAACTGTGTTTCAAGCAGAGATTGATAGCGCTTGTGAACTTGTCGACTTTTTGCGATTCAACGTGCAATACATGACAGAGATCTATGCAGAACAACCAGAGTCTACCAGCGGCGCCTGGAACCGTCTAGAATACCGCCCCCTAGAAGGTTTTATTTACTGTATCAGTCCATTTAATTTTACCGCAATAGCAGGAAACCTGCCTGCTAGCGCTGCACTTATGGGTAATGTATGTGTGTGGAAACCCAGCGACCACCAGATGTTAAGTGCAAACGTTATCATGCAAATTTTTAAAGAAGCTGGTGTGCCAGATGGCGTCATTAATATGGTAAATGCAGATCCAGTAATGATGACCGAGGAAGTACTATCCCATGCCGATTTTGCTGGCGTACACTTTACGGGATCGACTAGCGTGTTCAAAAACATCTGGTCACAAATAGGACAGAATATTCACACCTATAAGACCTATCCACGTATTGTGGGAGAGACTGGTGGTAAAGATTTTATCGTGGCGCATAAAACGGCTATACCTCAACAGGTAGCCACCGCAATTGTACGCGGTGCGTTTGAATTCCAAGGGCAAAAATGTAGTGCGGCCTCCAGGGCATATATTTCAGAAAGTATATGGCCGGAGGTAAAAGAATTACTGGCAAAAGATATTGAGAGTATAAAAATGGGATCGCCAGAAGATTTGACCAACTTTATGACGGCCGTGATTCATGAAGGTTCATTTGACAAACTGGCTTCTTATATAGACAAGGCAAAAGAAGCTAGTGATGCACAGATTGTTTTTGGTGGTGGTTATGATAAGAGTAAAGGTTGGTTTATAGAGCCAACCGTTATTGTGACTACCAACCCGAATTATGAAACCATGGAGACAGAGCTTTTCGGACCTGTAATTACGATATTTATATATGAAGACAGCAAATGGGAAGAAACCCTTAAACTAGTCGACGAGACGAGTATTTATGCCTTGACTGGCGCCGTATTATCACAAGATCGCTATGCCTTATCCCAAGCGACAACAGCCTTGCAAAATTGTGCAGGTAACTTCTACTTGAATGATAAGCCTACAGGCGCTGTGGTGGGTCAACAGCCTTTTGGTGGTGCTAGAGCATCTGGAACTAATGACAAAGCAGGTTCAAAATTGAACTTACTGCGCTGGGTATCCCCTCGTATGATAAAAGAGACCTTTGTAACTCCTACAGATTATCGTTATCCTTTTATGGGTAAGTAAATTTTTGAGACTTTAGATTTTAGGAACGCCTTTTCATTGATTTGAAAAGGCGTTTTTAATTGTCGTGTTATTAATGAATCGTAGGCCTCACGACATTTATAATTGTGTCCCACTAGGTGATCTATGACGATGATATGAAAATACATAGTATATAAATCCCTCTTTTCCTTTACATTTGAAATATAATATTCAAGAGTAGTGAAATTACTACTTCTATAATCTAACCAACTATGAAAAAATTAGGGATCCTATTATTTGTTTTTGCAGCCTCTTTTCAAACATTCGCTCAAGAAACAGCACTATTACGCATCAATTATAACGAGGGCGATGTGTATGAAGTTAAGCTTGTACAAAAACAATCTACCGGCGCCGTGGGTGGTACTGACATGACTATGTTGATGGACATGACAGTTACTGGTGTTGAGGGAGAGACTTTTACAACAGCTTCAAAAATCACCTCAATTGCTATGGACATGAACCAGGCTGGTATGACGATGAGCTATAATTCTGCTACAGATCCTGAGGAGCTGGACGCTACTGGGCAAATGTTGAAAGCGCAATTAGATCCTATGATGGAGGCTGTTATAAGCAATACTATAGATATTTATGGTAATACACTAGACACTACGGTAGAGCCGGCAGTTGCAGGGATGGAGCAATTTAATACGGGTCAAAACTCGTTGAGTTTCCCTAAAGAAGAAGTAAGCGCCGGTAGTTCATGGACCACTGAAAACGAGGTACAGGGCATGACCGTAAAAACCACCTATACCGTAAATAAAATTGAAAACGGACTGGTGTATGTAGACATTACTGGAGATGTGAGTGGTATGGGTACTGGTAAAATGACAGGAAGCTCAATTATAGATAGCGCTTCTGGTTTATCTAAAAACACGACTACAGAACTTACTATAGAAGCGCAGGGAATGCAAGTGACTGTTGCTTCTGAAATTGAAATGTCTAAGAAATAGTAACAAAGAGAGAACTAGTTACGGTTCTACATTTACACATAACAGGCAAAGATTCTATTCTATAGCGTCTTTGCCCGTTTCTATTGCAAACAGATGAATATGTGGTCAAAAGCTTAAACGATTTACTTATAACGGTAAATGCACCACTTTTTTAGTCTCAAAAAAGGGATCTTCAAAAACTTGGTCAAGCTCATAGACATCAGCATATTTAAAAGGTTTGAGCTCTTCAGTAAGATCACCACCCTTTAAGTAAAGTATCCCGTTTTCTATCTCATGGTAGCTATCCTTACGCACTTTGTTGCGTGTCCAGCTTACAAAGTCAGTCATGTTTGTTACGGCTCTAGAGACAATAAAGTCAAACCGGCCTTTTACTTTTTCGGCGCGACCGTGTTCTATTGTGACATTTTCTAACCCCAGCGCCTCTACCACCGCTTCTACTACTTTCAGTTTTTTTGCAATAGAATCTACCAGGTGGAATTTTGTCTTTGGAAACATAATGGCCAGAGGTATTCCAGGAAAGCCACCACCGGTCCCCACATCTAGGACTCTTGTACCACCAGGTGTGTTGGGTAAGCTTTCGCGAAAGCGCACCACACTAACAATGCCTAGCGAGTGTAAAACATGTCTGGTATACAATTGATCGATATCTTTTCTAGATATCACATTTATTTGAGCGTTCCACTCTTTATACAACCCTTCTAACTGTGTGAATTGTTGCAACTGGCGGTCGGTAATATGTGGAAAATGATCTTTAATTAGTTGAGACACGGTAAATTTTTAAATGCTAGTGCAAAAATAATGGAATAATAAATGCCGTTGCGCATGGCTAGTTGTAGATGTATGATATTTTTGTACTAGAATTTCTCCATTATGAAGCAGCACCTTTCTGACCGTATCAACAATTTACCTACCAGCGCCACGCTTGCCATGGCTGCCAAAGCACGTGAATTGCGTGAACAAGGCAAGGATATTATAGGATTAAGCCTGGGTGAACCGGACTTTAACACTCCAGATTTTGTTAAGGATGCTGCTATCCAGGCGATTAATGATAATTATAATTCGTACACGCCTGTAGATGGTTATGTAGAGCTTAAAGATGCGATCATAAACAAATTTAAGCGTGACAATAACCTGGTCTATGACCGCAGTCAGATAGTTGTGTCAACTGGTGCAAAGCAATCCATTGCAAATGTAGCGATGGTGCTCCTTAATAAAGGTGATGAATGTATTTTACCCGCTCCTTACTGGGTAAGTTATGCTGCGATAGTAGAACTGGCAGAGGGCGTCCCTTTAGAAGTGGCTGCTGGCGTTGAGCAAAATTTTAAAATTACTGCAGAACAGCTGCGCGCTGCAATTACCCCTAAAACTAAAATGATTCTTTTTTCCTCTCCTAACAATCCTAGCGGTGCGGTATTTTCAAAGGAGGAGCTAGCGTCTTTTGCAGAAGTTTTAAAGGATCACCCAGACATTATCGTTGTAAGCGATGAAATTTATGAGCACATCAATTACGGTACTGGTCACACTAGTATAGCGAGTATCGATGGAATGTATGATCGTACCGTCACTATAAATGGGGTGAGCAAAGCCTTTGCAATGACTGGATGGCGCGTGGGTTATATAGGTGCTCCTTCATGGATCGCCAGAGCTTGTAACAAAATGCAAGGTCAAATTACTAGCGGCACCAATTGTATAGCACAACGTGCTGTAATTACTGCGCTTGAAGCCCCTGTTTCCAAAATTCAATACATGATTGATGCCTTTGCAGAGCGTCGCCGCCTTATTTTAAATTTACTGAGTGAAATTGATGGTTTTGTAACTGATGAGCCAGAAGGAGCCTTTTATGTTTTCCCAGATGTTTCTGCATTCTTCGGCAAGGAAATTAAAGGTCACAAGATTGCAACCGCCGAAGATTTTTCTCTATTCCTATTAGAGGAGGCACTTGTAGCGACGGTTTCTGGAGAGTCTTTTGGAGCACCTAATTGTATAAGAATCTCGTATGCTGCAAGCACCGAGCAAATAAAGGAAGCGCTACAACGTATAAAACAGGCGTTGTCCTAGCGATTGAAATTCCTAGATTATTGCAAGTTTACTATAGGACTTTATTTAATGCACAAGGCTTAAATAAGACCATCCATGGTACCAGTAATTAAGCGGTATCTTATGGTAAACTACAAGCATTTATGTTACCTGCAGATTAATAACTACTTAGTAAATTATTTTAAACCTACTTAACGATTTCTCCAGAAAAATGGGGTAAGTAGGATTAATACTGTAAATAGTTCGAGTCGACCTATAAGCATTAAAAAGGCGCACCACCATTTACCTATGGCTGGTAAACCAGCAAAATTATTCACAGGACCCAGATCGCCAAAAGCTGGCCCCACATTCCCCAAGCTACTTAACGCACCACCTATTGCAGTATCAAAATCGAGGCCTAGCGCTGCTAGACCCACAGCTCCCACAATAAAGGAAAGCATATATAGGATAAAAAAACCTAGAATATTAAACACTACAGTATTAGGTAGCGCTTTTTTATTATAGCGTATAGGTAAAATAGCATTAGGGTGTAGGGTGCGTTTAAATTCCATTATTCCATTACGTATCAAGATGATATGTCTCATTACCTTCATCCCACCAGATGTAGATCCTGCGCTACCACCTACAAAGAACAGCCCGAAAAACATGATTGTTAAAAATGGAGTCCACAGCGTATAATCTGCAGTCACAAAACCGGTAGTGGTAATAATAGCAAGTACTTGAAAAAAGGAATGACGCACAGCGCTTTCAAATTCTCCCCAGACCATAGGGTGTTCTATACTAGATATGGAAACGTCTGCCTGAAAATAAATAAGCAATGCCGCTAGCGAAGAGAAGCCTAGAACAAAACTTGAATACCATTTGAATTCTATATCTTGAAATATACGTTTGAAATTACCCTTGAAACCAAAATAGCTCATTACAAAATTCATCCCTGCGATAAACATGAATATAATAATGATCCACTGGATCCATGGGTTATCATTCCAGTAAGCGATACTGGCATTTTTTGTTGAAAATCCACCTGTGGAAAGTGTACTTAACGCATGATTGACCGCATCAAACCATCCCATACCTGCAATGCGCAGCAGGACAGTTTCGGCAGCGGTATACCCCACATAAATAAGCCATAATCGTTTTGCTGTATCCGTAATCCGCGGATGCAGCTTGTCTGCACTAGGGCCAGGGGCTTCTGCTGCAAACAATTGCATCCCTCCTATTCCTAATAGGGGTAATATTGCAACAGCCAGAACGATGATTCCCATCCCTCCTATCCAGTGCGTTAAACTACGCCAGAATAAAATACCCTTAGACATGGCCTCGATATCATTAACGACGCTAGCCCCTGTGGTAGTAAATCCACTCATGGTTTCAAAAAAGGCATCTGTATAATTGTCGATGGCTCCTGTAAATATATACGGCATTGTTCCGGCAAAAGCCATGATAAGCCATCCCAGTGTAACGATTAAATACCCTTCTTTCTTACCTAATTCTTTTACGTGATTTCTGGTAAGGGCCATTAAAAGGCCGCCTATCGCCATCGCTACAAGACTTGATGTAAAAATTTGCGCGGCTTCTGCCTCGCTATAAATAGCACTTACCACCGCACTTATCAACATAAAACCGCCGTTAAAAACCAGCAGCAGCCCCATGATGTAGGTTATAATTTTATAGTTTAACCTGAGCATTATTGGAATAGTTTTTCAACCTTAGAAATAGACCTAGGTAAACAGCAAACCACAACGCGATCACCCGACTGTATAACAAAGTTCCCTAGAACTATATTGCCTTCTCCTTCTCGTATTACACCGCCTACAATAGCGCTGCGTGGTATATCGATATCCATAATTTTTTTACCACTTAATGGACTGTCATCTCTTACAACAAACTCAAGCAACTCTGCATTCATGTTGTTAAGTTTTGTCATAGCAACAACCTCACCTTTTCTCACATACCGGAAGATGTTGTTTGCTGCTAATAATTTTTTATTAATCAACGTATCGATACCTATACTGTGAGATAACTGGAAGTAATCCATGTTTTCTACTAGTGATATCGTCTTGCCCACACTCTTACTTTTTGCCATAAGGCAAGAAATAATATTAGTCTCGCTATTTCCCGTGACCGCGATAAAAGCATCCATTTCATGAATACTCTCCTCTTGTAATAAGTCGACATTACGACCATCACCACTTATAACAAGCACCTCTGGTAAGCGATCTGCCAGATCAAAGGCTTTTTCTGGATTAATTTCTATAAGCTTTACGTTAATTCCAGATGCTGCTAGCTTGCGTGCGCTTTGCTCACCTATATTACTGCCCCCTAGAATCATTATATTTCTCATGTTGCGGCGTGTTTTACCAGTAAGTTTATACAACTCATCCACCCCACCGGTTGTGGTGATAAAATACACTTGATCACCCTCTTTAAATTGAGTGTCTCCTCGAGGTATGAGTGTGTATTGCGTACCGAATCGCTGAATAGCGATGGGCATAAAATGCACTTCTGGGAAAATTTCTCCAGCCTCCTGGACAGATTTACCTACAAACTGTGCCGTTCGTTGCAAATGCACCCCAACCATTGTTAGTGCGCCTTCCTCAAATTCATAACTATCATTAAAGGCACTCTGATTGAGCAATAACTCAATCTCTTTACTAGCTAGTGATTCTGGAGATATCAACTCATCGATACCGAATCCCTTAAAACCTATCTTTTCTTCCTCATCCAGGAACTCTGTGTTTGAAATACGGGCGATGGTACGTTTAGCACCCAGTTGTTTTGCCAGCACACTTATCGTGATATTGATCGCTTCACTACTGCTTACCGCAATTACTAGATCTGCCTGATCTACCTTTGCATCCCTTAACACCCTGATAGAAGTAGCGTCGCCACGCAAGGTTCTTATATCCAGGTGAGTATCTGCATAATGCAGGTTTTCCTTAAGCGGATCTATTAAAGTAATATCTTGAGATTCATAAGAAAGCAATTTGGCCAGGTGAAAACCTACCTCTCCAGCTCCCGCAATAATGATTTTCATAAAATATGTGTAGTAGAATTCAAATATACCAATAAGCAGATAATAAGACCTTATGCGATTAGATTTATGAAAAGTAGAGGATTTAATTTCGCTTTCGCGAAAGCGAAATAACGATTACCTCATCCCTGCATTGTATATTTGAATTAAAACGTAAACGGTGTCGCAAGAAGTAAAACCAGATCAAAATAATGCTGCTGGCAAAAAGCAGCAGGTTACCCAAATGTTTGATACCATTAGTGGCGAGTACGATGGGCTGAATCGTCTGATCTCGTTAGGACTGGATCAAAAATGGCGAGATAATGTGGTACAAATGGTAGCCAGTAAAAATCCTGATACCATTATGGATATTGCAACAGGAACGGGCGACCTGGTTATTAAAATGGCGCAAAAAACTGACGCCAGCAGGCTGGTAGGCCTGGATATTTCTAGCGGTATGCTAGAGGTAGGAAAAATAAAGGTGCGAGATACACAGCTAGACAATCGTATCGAGATGGTGCTGGGCGATTCAGAAAACCTAGAATTTAAGGATAACACCTTTGATGCCGTAACGGTATCTTATGGCGTGCGTAATTTTGAAAACCTAGAAAAAGGCCTGTCAGAAATACGACGTGTTTTAAAGACAGATGGTATTCTTGTTATTTTGGAAACCAGTGTCCCAGAAAAATTTCCTTTTAAACAGGGCTACTATTTATACAGCAACCTGATTGTACCTGCCTTAGGTAAATTATTCTCTAAAGACCGTAAGGCTTATGGTTATTTATCAGAAAGTGCATCAAAATTCCCTTATGGCGCTAAATTCAACAATATTTTAGAAAAAGTAGGGTTTAAGGATATAGAAAATCACTTGCAATTTCATGGGGCATCCACGATATATAAAGCCGTTAAATAGTTTCTTTTTGAGAATCCTTTCCATTCTAGTCATAAGTTTGAGCTGCAGTGTTGCATCAGCACAATTATTTTCAAAAGAACGCCTTAAAAACAGGGAGAATTTTGACAAGCAGCGCTGGACCTTCGGATTTTACATGGGGCTTAATTCCTATGATTATAAGTTTGATTACAACGAGCTGGTTGATGACGAGATTGTTGTAGAAAGTAGTCCTGGATTTAACGTGGGGGTACTAGCAGACTTGCGACTTAATGAATATCTCAACCTACGATTTGAGCCTGGCGTGGCCTTTGTACGGCGTGATTTGACCTTCACAGACGATTCTTTTACCACCCCAGCACAATCCTTGCGCGAGGTAAGCTCTACTTATGTTCAATTGCCTTTACTGCTTAAAGTGTCCACAAAACGTCTGAATAACTGGAAGCCATTTGTGGTGGGCGGTTTTTCCTACTCGCACAATCTTTCTAGCAACGAGGATAATCCAGACGATAATAATGCCGGACAATTCCGTCAGAAAACAGGTGTTCTTAATTATGAGCTAGGCCTGGGTGTAGACATCTATTTACCTTATTTCAAATTCACTCCATCGTTAAGGGGTGTGTTTGCCATCAATGATGAGTTGGTGAGGGACGTTAATCCAGACAGCCCCTACACTGGTAATGTAGACAGCATGTTATCTCGTGGGATCTTTCTCAACTTTACGTTCCAATAGATCGACGCCATTCTGCCAGAATGATGGCTGTGGCAGTTGCTACGTTAAGACTTTCGGTGCGTTCTTGCAAGCTACTGTATTGAGGGATTGATATGGCTTTACCTTTTGATACGATTTCATGAGATACTCCATGAGATTCCCCACCCATTACTAGAATACCTTCTGGCGGTAAGGGGTGATCGTAAATACTGGTTTGAGACATAGTGGCGATAAGAACAGGTAGCTTTGTCTGTGATAAAAACTTAGGTAAATCAATATAATGAACGTTCACCCTGGCCAGGGACCCCATTGTTGCCTGTATGCATTTAGGATTATACAGGTCTACCGTACCGTGATGACACAATATGTGTTTTATATCAAACCAGTCTGCCAACCTAATGATAGTTCCCAGGTTACCGGGATCCTGAATGCCATCTAGGGCGACAAATAACCCTTTATCTGGCACATCAGGAAGCACGGGCATTTTAATCACTGCGAGATATCCTGGAGGTGTAGTTAGATTTGAAATGGCTTTCATCTCGCGATCTGTGATTACTATAGGTTGTAAGTCATCCAACTCATGAGATGCGGCTGTTGTATAAATACGCTCTATATGCAGACCAGCATCATGACACTCTCTAATAGATTTATATCCTTCAACAATAAACGATTGAAACGACTCGCGATACTTTTTACGAGTTAGGCTTTTGATTATTTTAATCTCATTTTTACTAATCATTATCATCGTATTTTTGAGCCGCGCCTTATGAGAATACAACGACTTACAGCAAAAATAGGCTTAATTGTCTCGATGCTCCTTATAATAACCGCTTGCAGTACAATCAAGCGAGTACCAGATGGGGAATTGTTGTTGATCGAGAACAATATTATTGTAGATAGTTTGCCCCCACAGGATGATCGTGTCTACAACCTGCCGGTCCAGCAACCTAATTTGGGTATTGACTGGTTCCCACTACAGTTGCATGTTTATAACCTGGCCAGGCCTCATCGAGATTCTATCTATTTACAATGGATGGAAGAGAATCCCAAAGCCTTGAAGCGTAGAAACGCGATTTTATCAAAAAAGCAAACCTATCAGTTAGGGGAAAGCCTAGTAGGTTTTAATCAATGGCTCAAAAGAACAGGAGAGCCACCTGTGCTGGTAGATCAAGAGGCCATCGCAACTTCTACCGAGAGAATTAGATCCTGGTACTGGAATCAAGGATGGTTCAATACTACTGTTGCAGCCCAGGTTGTTCCTGCAAAAAGAAAAAAGCGAGCTCGTGTTAATTATACCGTGAACAGACACCAGCCCTATCTTATTGATACGGTACTACAGCAAATTAGCACCCCAGTAATTGACAGTCTTTACACTGCAACAAAGTCACGCAGTTTAATCAATACAGGCGCACAGTATTATACACCAGATATTAATGCAGAGCGAGAGCGATTGTACAAGCTTTTCAAGAATAGCGGTGCTATTCACATGGAAAAAGAATTTATAAAATTTGAAGGAGATACGGTCAACACAGATAAAAAGGCAAATATCACCTTGATTATTAAAGATAGAGAAGTAGACATTGCAGACTCTACCATACGCGTCCCTTTTCAATTACATAAAATAAGTCAAGTCAATATTATACCAGACTACCCGCGAGAGATAGATAGCATCCTGCCAGACACCTCTTACTACCGTGGCTACCGCATCTTGCGCTATAACAAGCGCAAGAAATATAGCAACCGTGTTTTGAGCGATGCGGTATTTTTTGAACCTGGATTTATATATCGTGATATAGATCGCGATAGAACGTATAAAAGAATAACAGAGCTTAATAGCTTTTTGTATCCCAGCATATCATATGTTCAAGACCCAGCAGATACCACAGGAAATAAGTTGATAGCAAACGTACTGTTAACTTCAAAGAAAAAATATCAATTAGTTTATGGTACAGAGGCATCACACAGTAACATTCAAACCATAGGAATAGGTTTAAACACATCCTTCCTGGTACGCAATGTATTTAAAGGTAGCGAATTATTGAGTATTACCTTTCGTGGGAACGTGGGTGCCAGTTCAAACAACTCTACAGGCGATTCTAGGTTTTTTGACCTACAAGAATTAGGAGCAGACGCTAGTTTGATATTCCCTAGGTTATTTTTTCCTTTCAAAACCAGCCGACTTATTCCTAAATATATGTCGCCAGCGACAAATCTATCTTTAGGGTTTGTCTCTCAAACTAATATAGGGCTAGACCGGCAAAGTGTTAACGGTGCGCTGAGTTATCGCTGGCAGCAATCCCCTATCAAAAGCACACGGTTTGATTTAATCAATGCACAATACGTGCGCAATCTAGACCCACAGGACTTTTTTAACGTTTTTCAAAGCAGTTACTCCAGTCTCAATAATATAGCAAACGACATCAACCTAACCGATCCGCGCTATGTAGATGGCAATAATAACCTTAGGGTACCAGAGGGTACAACAAATTTTATTAATGATGGTATTAATGGCTTGCTCAACACAAATAATGATCAGGAAGAAATTATACGCAACATACGCGAGCGACGTGATCGCTTGATACAAAACAACCTAATAATTGCTAGTTCATACAACTGGATACGTAATAACCGCCAGGGCATTTATGATGAAGATTTCTCCAGATTAAGTCTACGTCTAGAAAGTGCGGGCAACCTGGTGGCAGGTGTTTCCAATCTATTAGGGGCAGATGTTAACGATAATGGTAACAGACGAGTTTTTGGTGTAGAATTCTCGCAGTATTTAAAACCAGAGGTAGAATATATCAAGCACTGGGAGTATGATAACAAGCAAGTATTAGCTATAAAAGCCTACGGCGGTATAGCAATACCTTATGGAAACTCTCAAGACATACCGTTCATCAGATCATTTTTTGCTGGAGGGCCTAATGACAATAGAGCATGGCAAGCCTATGAGTTGGGACCAGGCAGTACAGGTGGCCTCAATGACTTTAATGTAGCAAACATGAAACTTGCATTTAATGCAGAATATAGGTTTCCTGTACTAGGAGCTTTTAAAGGAGCCTTGTTTGCTGATGTGGGGAACATCTGGAACGTTGCAGATGGAGAAACAGATCCTAATGCTGTTTTTGACGAGTTTGAAGACCTAGAGAACCTTGCTATAGGCTCAGGATTTGGCGTGCGTTATGACTTCGGGTTTTTTGTGCTGCGATTTGATATAGGGTTCAAAACCTACAATCCAGCACTAGAAAAAGAGAGACGCTGGTTTACAGAATACAATTTTGCCAACTCTGTCTTGAACGTAGGGATCAATTATCCTTTCTAGCTTCTCCCTCAATAGGCTTTTATAATTTGCTTACTTTTGTTTTCCCAACAATTAAAACAACATGAGTCATACGATAAAACCAGGTGTTGCTACAGGCGACCAAGTGCAAGAGATATTTAATCACGCCAAAGCAAATGGCTATGCCCTACCCGCAGTAAACGTTGTGGGTTCAAACACGGTCAACGCAGTGCTTGAGACGGCTGCATCGCTCAACTCGCCCGTGATTATACAATATTCAAATGGTGGGTCTGTTTTTAACGCGGGCAAAGGGCTGAGCAACGAGAATCAACGTGCTGCAATTCTAGGCGGTATCGCTGGGGCGCAACATGTTCATACTCTTGCAGAGGCTTACGGTGCTACCGTAATATTACACACAGACCACTGTGCAAAAAACCTATTGCCATGGATTGATGGATTGCTGGAGGCAAGTGAAGCACGCTTTCGCGAAAGCGGAAAACCACTCTACTCCTCACACATGATTGACTTGAGTGAAGAGCCACTAGAAGAGAATATAGAAATTTGTAAAACCTATCTAGAACGCATGTCTAAAATGGGCATGACCCTAGAAATCGAGTTAGGAATAACAGGTGGTGAAGAAGATGGTGTAGACAACAGCGATGTTGACGAGTCAAAACTCTACACACAGCCAGAAGAGGTGGCTTATGCCTATGAAGAGTTGAGCAAGGTAAGTGATCGTTTTACTATTGCAGCGGCTTTTGGTAACGTTCATGGAGTTTACAAACCAGGAAACGTTAAACTAACCCCTAAGATCTTGAAAAACTCACAAGAGTTCATTACCAATAAATACGGTGTAGAACATAACCACATAGACTTTGTTTTTCACGGTGGGTCTGGGTCATCACTAGAAGAAATACGAGAGGCCATAGGTTATGGTGTGATAAAGATGAATATAGACACAGACCTACAATGGGCATTTGCAGATGGTATTAAAAAATACATGGATGTCAACGACGATTTCTTAAAATCACAAATAGGAAATTCTACAGGTGCAGATGCACCTAATAAAAAATATTATGATCCACGCAAATGGTTGCGCGTGGGTGAAGAGTCCTTTAAAGCGCGATTAAATCAAGCTTTTGAAGACTTGAATAACGTGGGAACCCTTAAATAGGATCTGATTACAAAAAGATCCAGCGTTAAAAACGCTGGAAAAAAATTAAAACAGATAAAGTTATAGAGCCACGACTTTATAACTTCAACTGGTAACTTATAACAATAAACATGGCTTGGTTCAAAAGAGATAAAAAAGGTATTACCACACCTACTGAGGCAAAGAAAGACACTCCTAAAGGACTGTGGTATAAGTCCCCTACAGGAAAGATTGTAGATGCAGAACAGCTGAAAAATAACTTTTATGTAAGCCCAGAAGATGGCTATCATGTAAGAATAGGCAGCAAGGAGTACTTTGAGATACTCTTTGACAACAACGAGTTTAAAGAACTTAATCCTAATATCACGTCAAAAGATCCCTTAAAGTTTTCTGATTCTAAAAAGTATACAGATCGACTAGAAGATGCCACAAAAAAGACTGGTCTTAAGGATGCTGTGCGCACTGCCGTAGGAAAATCAAACGGTCACGACCTGGTCGTTGCTTGTATGGATTTTGCCTTTATAGGCGGTTCCATGGGTAGCGTTGTAGGAGAAAAGATCGCCAGAGCGGCAGATCATTCTCTTAAAAACAACATCCCGTTCATGATCATATCAAAGTCTGGAGGGGCACGTATGATGGAGGCAGCTCTATCCTTAATGCAGCTAGCAAAAACTAGCGCAAAACTGGCGCAGCTATCAGATGCTGGCATCCCTTACATATCCTTGTGTACAGATCCTACTACCGGTGGGACAACAGCATCGTTTGCCATGTTGGGTGATATTAATATAGGAGAGCCAGGCGCATTAATAGCCTTTGCAGGACCTCGTGTAGTGCGCGACACAACAGGTAAAGAATTGCCAGAAGGATTCCAGACGGCAGAATTCTTGTTGGAAAAAGGATTCCTAGACTTTATCGTTCCTAGACCGCAGTTAAAGAAAAAAGTAAATCAATACCTTGATTTGATCTTGAACCGTAAGATGAAAACCGCCTAGAACTTTAAAAAAAGATTCGTGAAGTTTAAATATCTCTTGTTATTGTGTCTGATCATTTTATCATGTGACAGCGATGATAACGAATCAATTAATGACCCTGGAATTGAAAACATAGTAGGATTTTACACTATACAATCGTTTGAATCCGATCTAGCAGTTGATCTTAATGGAGATGGTATTTCTTCCACAGATTTGAAAAGTGAAATAAACGATTTCTTTTACTACGACTTAGAGATCAGACCAAATATTGAAGGTCAAACAAGGGTTCAATTGATTAGTTTTATTTTACCAGCAACAAACTTGAGATTTCAAAACCCATCCTATCCAAACGGTTATACCAGTTTTACAAGTAATGTGTACCTGAGTATGTATAAACTTGTTGATAATCAAATTTTATTGGAAAGTAATTCCTTCAACGCTTACGACTATGTTGACGGCGAGAATAGAATAACAACATTGAAGGTCGATAGTTTTATTGAGGTCCTAGGTAATAATAGCCTTGCTATTTCTATGACAGAAGATTATTACGATTACAGCACTGCGCAGTGGCAATCGCTCAATATCGATGTTGTCTATGAAAAACTCAATTTTGTTGATTAGATAATTTGTTAGAAGCCGTCAATAGAAATTCGTGAAAGAATCCACGACCGGTTTTTAAAGTTTGTTTTTGTTTTCGTTTTTATATTAAACATGTACCTTTGTAGCTTGCTTATAATCACAAGTTTTAAGCAGCGTCAGATCGTCTGACATACATAATATTCATTAGAAACTAATTTTGGCATGTATTTAGCACCAGAAAAAAAAGCTGAAATCTTCGCAAAGTATGGGAAGTCAGCAAACGATACCGGGAATACAGATTCTCAGATCGCATTATTTACTTATCGTATCAACCACCTTACAGAGCACCTTAAGAGAAACCGCCACGACTACAACACAGAGCGTAGCCTGGTAAAACTCGTGGGAAAAAGACGTTCTCTTCTTGATTATAAAATGAAGAAAGATATCGTTGCTTATCGTGAATTGATTAAGGAACTAGGTATTAGAAAATAAAGAAACTGGGGACCTTGTGTCCCCTTTTTTAGTTTTATGCAGGGTGTTTTTCCTGTTTACGCTTTCGCGAAAGCGTAATAAAAATAATCATCGCAACAACAAAAGCTGGTTTCTCATAAAGTATAGAAATCGATATCAAGTGTCATCTAGATCACAATTAAGAATAGCATGATATCGATCACTGAACGCCTTCTCACCACACACAACTTGAGATAACGTTTAAACTAATAACATGAAACCACAAGTTTTTCAACAAGTGATAAAAATGGCCAACGGGCCAGATATCACTATCGAGACTGGAGCACTTGCAAAACAAGCACATGGATCTGTAGTGATTCGTTGCGGGAAAGCAATGCTACTAGGTACTGTAGTGTCCAGCTACAAATCTACTGGACTCGATTTCTTACCCCTTACGGTAGATTACCGTGAGAAATTTGCCGCTGCTGGTAAATATCCCGGAGGATTTTTTAAGAGAGAAGCGCGCCCTAATGATGGCGAGGTACTTACCATGAGACTGGTAGACCGCGTATTGCGCCCACTTTTTCCTAAAGATTACCATGCAGAAGTGCAGGTAATGATCCAATTAATGTCACATGATGACGAGGTTATGCCAGATGCCATGGCAGGTCTTGCAGCTAGTACTGCACTACAATTATCAGACATTCCATTTGAATGCCCTATATCTGAGGTGCGCGTGGCACGAGTGGATGGTGAGTTTATTATCAACCCTACCTACACACAGCTTGCAGCTGCAGATCTAGAAATGATGATAGGCGCTAGTGAGGACAGCGTGATGATGGTCGAGGGTGAAATGGAAGAAGTATCTGAAGAAGATATGATCGCAGCCATAAAAGCTGCCCATGAAGCTATAAAAGATCAATGTGCTGCACAAGTAGCACTAGCAGAGGCTGTAGGCAAAAAAGAAGTGCGCGAGTATGAAGGCGAGAAGGAAGATGTAGACATCGAGGCAAAAGTAGCGGAGCTTGCTTATCAAAAAGTTTATGATGTAGCAAAGCAAGGCAGCGGTAAAAAGGAGCGCAGTACTGCTTTTAACGAAATTAAAGAGGAAATTAAAGCCCAATTCTCTGAAGAAGAACAAGAGGAGCACGGCGATTTGATTTCAAAATATTTCAACAAAACCCATAAAAAAGCGGTTCGTGATGTATTGCTTAATGAAGGGATTCGTCTAGACGGTCGTAAGACTACAGATATACGCGATATCTGGTGTGAGGTAGATTATCTACCATCAACACACGGTAGCGCTATATTTTCCCGCGGTGAGACACAAGCGCTTGCTACAGTAACCCTGGGAACTTCAAGAGATGCAAATATTATCGATATGGCATCCCAGGAAGGCGAGGAGCGTTTCTACCTACATTATAACTTCCCACCTTTCTCTACGGGAGAGGCGCGTCCGTTGCGTGGTACCTCACGTCGTGAGATAGGACACGGGAATCTTGCACAACGTGCGTTAAAAAGAATGCTTCCAGATGATTTACCGTACACGGTACGTGTAGTGTCAGAAGTGCTGGAATCTAACGGCTCTTCTTCTATGGCGACTGTTTGTGCCGGTACAATGGCCTTGATGGATGCAGGTCTACCTATGAAAAAACCAGTATCTGGTATCGCCATGGGATTAATTACCGAAGGTGATAAATACGCTGTATTGTCTGACATTCTAGGAGATGAAGATCACCTGGGTGATATGGACTTTAAAGTAACTGGTACTGCAGACGGTATTACTGCCTGTCAAATGGACATCAAGGTAAAAGGACTTTCTTATGAAATCCTAACGAATGCCCTTATGCAAGCAAAAGAGGGTCGTATGCATATTCTAGGTAAATTGACCGACACTATTGCTGCGCCAGCAGCAGATGTGAAACCACACGCGCCTAAGATGGAATCAATGGAGATTGAAGGCAAGTATATAGGTGCTGTGATAGGACCTGGTGGTAAAGTCATTCAAGAAATGCAAAAAGAGACTGATACCGTTATCAATATTGAAGAGAAGGATGAGATGGGTATCATCGAGATCGCCGGTACAGATCGTGCAAAGATTGAAGCGGCCAAAGAACGTATAAGCAACATTATCTTTGAACCGGAAGTGGGCTCTATCTACACGGTAAAAGTGGTAAAAATGCTTGACTTTGGTGCGGTAGTAGAATTCAAGCCTGGTAAAGAAACCTTGCTACATGTGAGTGAGTTTGATTACAAGCGTATTGAAGATCCATCGACTGTGTTGAGCGTAGGCGATACACTAGACGTCAAATATATGGGTGTAGACCCACGTACGAAGAAGCAGAAAGTATCTCGTAAAGAAGTACTGCCTAAGCCAGAAGGCTGGACAGAGCGCCCACCACGCAAGCGTGAAGATCGCAATGACCGTGGCCGTGATGATCGCCGTGGTGGTGGCCGTCGCGATGACCGCAGGTCAAACGACCGTCCACGTCGCAACAATGATGACAATAAATCTGAAGATTAATCCATCCTTGTCATCCTGATTGGTTACACTGAGCTTGTCGAAGTGTTGATTTCAGGATCTGCTTGAATGGAGCACAAATGCAAAACCGCCGCTAGAAATTCTAGCGGCGGTTTTTATTTAGTATGGTGTGTCTTCTGCGAAATACTATTTGAAAATCAGCTTTTTACTTTTATAAGTGTAACCGGCCTTCAACATATCTGGATAGAGCCATTTTAAATGTCCTGCACCATATACAATTGCTATTTTTTTCTCGTTAGATTCTAAAATTGACTTCAATAAGTATTCAGTCCTTGCAATGTCCACAACATAGAAACTTTTTTCTAAAGCATTCCCGTCTTTACAATCATAAGACTCAAAAAAATCTGTTTCAAAATCGCACTCAGTGAGCCGAATCTCACCAAATTTGTCTTCATGCAAGTTTATTAACTCGTTATAGGTCATATCAACTAGAGAATCTGTTTCTCTCAATCCAATTAAAGAATCACTTTGCATAATGAAATCGCCATTAGTGAAATATTTTGGTAAGGATTTATTTCGCTTATCAGAATAATCCCCAATGGAGAAACCAATCAACTGCCTAAATTTTCTTCTCAAAGTATCTCTTGCTTCGTCAGATGTATTTAGCTCATAACCAACTCCCTCTTTGAAAAAGACATAACCGTCCTTTCTGAGGCTATCAACCTGCTCTTTAACTTCTTGAAAAAACTCAGGTTTTCCTAGATGAGTCATCCCTATGAAAACAACTTGCCTATCATCTTTCTCAAAAGTTTTTAATTCTCTAGCATGCGAACCTCTAGAATTTAAGATCATTTTGCCACAAGAAGCAACCATGAGAAGTAACAACAGGAAAAACATACTACTTAACTTAGTGGTATGTTTAATTATAAAATGAAAGTTAATTTTAATCAAATCTCTTATTTACAAGGCAGGAACAATTGCTTCAACTATTCTAATAGCAGTATCTACCCAACAATTTGCTTTGCAAGCACCTCTACCTCTGATTTTTTTACCTTCATCATCGGTATATTTATCTTTACAAGTTTGGATACACCGCAGGCTTCCCTTTTTTAATACACTTTAAAATTCGCTAAATAATTATTATTCAAATCAAATTTGATAAATATTTTCAATTCTTCATCAAATGAGGGTTTGTTTGCATTTAATGATATATTGACCAATGATTTATGTGGTTGACTAAAATTATAGTTGAATAACATAGTCAAAGAACACCCGCAAACCACAGCCGGCGATATTTATGATGGGATCAATAATAGTCCACCTTTTGAACTTATAGCTGCTTATAAAGCCAGAATCGACGATTTAAATGAGATCATACGACTCAAAGATGTTCAAATTCAAGACTTATCTCAAAACGTAAAAACAAAATAAAATAAAGGGTAACAATAATAGCATCATAATTGCAGCACGCTTCCATAGCGGTGCATGATCTCGCCACTCGAGCAAATAGCCTTTTTTAAAGTATTTCCTTAGCATTATATCGTGTTCTTGAGTGGCTCGTGTTGCTGCTTTCGCGAAAGCGAACTACCGATACCCATTTTAAAAATGTAAATAAATCCAGTACCCTACAAATCCTATTACCATGATAAGTGTAATGACGCGTACCGCAAGAAGTTTGCGTTGCCCTAGCCTGTAAACTTCCCTTATCCTAAGAACATCTATTATTATTAAGAGTATACCTAACGCTAGATAGATCCACTTTTGAATCTGAAAATTGAAGGTATCTTTCGAAATAAAGAATACTAAAATTGCTAGCAACACTGCCATGGAGGCGATGTTAAGCTTATTGATGTACGATCTGGATTCCGGTCGTGAATGCATAGGTTAAATTTAATTCTAAAATTACTGGGATAGAATTTGATTCACGCCTTTTGGAAATTTTATCTTTGCGCAAAACCTTACAATTCATGTCTAAATTAATTGCTCCTTCTGTTCTTGCTGCTGACTTTGCTAACCTACAACGCGATGTAGAAATGATTAACCGCAGTGATGCAGACTGGTTTCATATAGACATCATGGATGGTGTTTTTGTACCAAACATCTCCTTTGGGATGCCTGTTCTGCGTGACATTGTAAAACATGCGACAAAAACCATCGATACACATTTAATGATTGTTGATCCAGATCGTTATGTAAAAACTTTTGCAGATCTAGGTTGCGATATTCTTACTGTACATTACGAGGCTTGTACTCATTTGCACCGTACACTACAAAATATTAAAGCACACGGGATGAAAGCCGGTGTGGCTTTAAACCCGCATACGAGTATTGATGTACTTAAAGATACGATACAGGATATCGACCTGGTATGTTTGATGAGTGTGAATCCAGGTTTTGGCGGACAAAGCTTTATTGAGAATACTTATAATAAAGTGAGTGAACTTAAAGAATTAATCAACAACAAGAGTGCCAGCACACTTATTGAAATAGATGGCGGTGTGACTGATAAAAATGCAAAACAGCTGGTTGACGCAGGTGCAGATGTACTGGTAGCTGGTAGCTATGTATTTAAAGCAGCAGATAAAATCAAAACAGTTAAGGACCTAAAAGCACTAGCTAACTATTGACCTGCTCCTTAATAATGCAACAACCACCTTTTTAAAAGGAGCTGTTGATGCTGCACATACGCACCTATCGATTTCCTCGCAATCCCCTTATATTTGCAGCTTGATAATATTGGATCATGCCTTTTGAACTGACCGACGTTTTTATAGACAAACTACAGCAACTCATTGAGCAAAATGCTGCGGGAGAGGTCAGAACAATTCTTGAAGATTTACACTTTGCAGACATAGCAGAGATTATAGACGAGCTCGATCTAGAGCAAGCTATTTTTATCATCAAATTACTGGATAGCGTCACCACCTCTGAAGCTCTTATGGAGCTCGATGAAGACCAGCGCGATCGCATCTTAAATGCCCTATCACCGCAAGAGATTGCCTACGAGCTGGAAGAGATGGATACTGACGATGCCGCAGATATCTTGAACGAACTCTCTGACGAGCGTGCTCAAGAAATCATAAGCGCCATGGAAGATGAGGAGCATGTCGAGAACATCGTCGACCTGCTGCGTTATGATGAGAACAGTGCCGGTGGACTTATGGCAAAAGAGCTGGTAAAAGTAAATGAGAACTGGTCTGTTACTGGGTGTGTGAGCGAGATGCGTGCACAGGCAGAAAATGTGACCCGGGTACACTCCATCTATGTAGTAGATAATCAGCAAAAGTTAAAAGGACGCTTGTCGCTTAAAGACCTGCTTACCAGCAGTGAAAATACACCGATTAAAGAGGTCTATATCCCCAAAGTAGATTATGTGACTGTCAATACAAGCGGCGAGGAAGTCGCAAGAATCATGCGTAAATATGACCTTGAGGCCATCCCTGTTGTGGACGAACTGGACCGTCTGGTAGGTCGCGTGACCATCGATGATATCGTAGATTTTATTACAGAGGAAGCCGAAAAAGATTACCAACTAGCCAGTGGTATATCGCAAGATGTAGAGGCAAACGACAGCATATGGGAGCTTACCCGGGCGCGTTTCCCATGGTTGGTTTTAGGTTTATTGGGTGGTATAGGCGCGGCTGCAATCATGGGGTTATTTGAGCCACTCATGTCCCAACATGCCATCTTATTTTTATTTACACCACTTATTGCGGCCATGGCAGGAAATGTGGGCGTACAGTCCAGCGCGATTATTGTACAAGGTATTGCAAATGACGACCTTAAAGGAAGTATAGGGAACCGCCTGGTAAAGGAGATATTACTAGCCATGCTCAACGGTCTTATGCTAGGTTTACTCTTATTTGCCTACACCTATTTCAGTCAGGGAGACCTACTCGTATCTATTGCTATTTCTGTAGCCTTATTTACAGTGATTATTTTTGCAGGACTTATAGGCACATCAGTTCCTATTATATTACACAAACGCGGCATCGATCCAGCACTAGCCACGGGTCCTTTTATCACTACTAGCAACGATATTTGCGGGATTTTGATCTATTTCATGCTTGCAAAAGCCATCATAGGTTTATAATACAGCCATTAAGTTGTGTACAGGTTGTGAATGTGTTCGCTTTCGCGAAAGCGGACCTCCCTTACAAATCCCCTGCACCTGTTGTCATTTTATTTAAATCTCTAGTATCTTCACTTTATGAAAGCAGCTACAGCAAAGGAATTGCGGGATGAATTAAAAGATAAAACCGCCGTAGAATTGCGTGAGATTGTCCTGCGCCTCTCTCGTTTTAAAAAAGAGAATAAAGAATTACTTTCTTATTTATTGTTTGAAGCACATCATGAGGATGACTATATCGCAACTATTAAAAGTCATATAGATCGCCAGATGCTTGAAATCAATACTGCCAATGGCTATTATGCTAAAAAAGGTATACGCCGCCTACTGAAAGAAACTAAAAAATTTATACGCTATTCTGGCAATAAAGAAACAGAGGTAGCTTTATTGATTCATTACTGCCGCAGCCTGCAAGAGACACATCCTTCCCTTATGTCTAACCGTATAATTAAAGATATAGTCAAACGCCAGATCGTATTAATTAAAGTGCGCATATCTACCTTGCATGCAGACCTTCAATATGATTATGAACGAGAATTAAATGATATAGATTATTAATCTAAAGCTACCCTAGAACTTATGAAGATTTTACATTTAGACAGCAATCATGAAATTCTTGAGCAAAAACTAGGTGCCGCAGGACTGCATAATGATAGAGAGTTTAAAGCCTCAAAAGAAGAGGTAGAAAAAATTATACATCAATACGACGGCCTGGTAGTGCGCAGTAGATTTCCTATAGACAAAAGTTTTTTACAAAAAGCGACGCGCCTGCGATGTATAGGACGGGTGGGCGCCGGTCTAGAGAACATAGATCTAGAGGTTGCAGAGGCTCTTAACATCACTTGCTACAATGCACCAGAAGGAAACCGCAATGCAGTTGCAGAACATGCGCTAGGGATGCTGCTTTCCCTTTTTAATCGACTCCATACCGCAGACCGTGAGGTACGCCAGGGAACCTGGAACCGCGAAAGCAATCGCGGTCTAGAGCTGGACGGTAAGACAGTAGGCATCATAGGATATGGAAACATGGGTAAGGCATTTGCAAAAAAGTTGAAAGGTTTTGATTGTAATGTGCTGTGCCACGATATTAAGCCTGGTGTAGGAGATTCATATGCCACGCAGGTCCCCCTAGAAGAACTTCAATCGCGCGCTACAATTTTAAGCCTGCACACCCCACAGACCTCGCTTACCACAGGCATGGTAAATACAGCGTTTATATCAAAGTTTCAGCACCCATTTTTCCTGATAAATACGGCAAGAGGCAGCGCAGTTGTTACCGAAGATCTTGTAGCGGCACTGGAAATGGGCCGTATATTGGGAGCTGGCCTAGACGTTCTAGAATATGAAAAAACCTCGTTTGAAAATCTTTATACAGATCAAGAGATGCCCACTGCATTAAAAAAACTCCTAGGCATGGACAATGTGTTATTAAGTCCTCATGTTGCTGGCTGGACTGCAGAATCAAAATACAAACTAGCCGTGACCATCGCAGATAAAATGATTGCACATCTTGTAAAATAAGCAAATCGCCCTGCCCAAGGTTGCCCCATCATAATGTTAAAAATAATAGTACATTTAACGCCAACTAACACATTTAAAATATGAGCACAGAAGGATACGATAGTACAAAAAGAGAAGACCCATTTGAAAACACAAGAGAAAGCGCAAGAGACTTTCAGCAAGGTGTCAACGATGTGGTGCACAGTCAAGACAACAAAAAAATACTGGCTGGATTGCTAGGTATATTTCTAGGCGGTTTTGGTGTTCATAAATTTGTACTGGGTTATACTCAAGAAGGAATTATCCAGATTGTCGCTACAGTACTTACTTGTGGTGTTGCTCAAATAATAGGATTTATAGAGGGTATTATCTACCTAACAAAATCTGATGAAGAGTTCTATAACACTTACCAGGTAGGTAAAAGGCCCTGGTTTTAAATACTGTTTTAAAAAGGCCGCTGGATGCGGCTTTTTTTATTCCTGAGTCTTGATATAATTATAATCTAGAGGCATCATACCACCAACTCCTAACTCAGGTATGTAACCTACTAAACTCATTTTTCTAGGCGATAGTGAAATCCCATATTTGTTGAAGTACATATAATTTTCATTCAAAATCAAATCGCTTTGATTGTCCCTAGCATCAATAAATGTGTACCTTAAATTCCTGAAGGTTACTTGATAAATACCTTGAGATTCTCTGACTCTTATATGTTTTGCCGGATCCACTCTAAATCCTTTGTAGAACATTAAAAAATCATTCTCACTTAGTGATTCAGATATAATCGATCGATTCAGCCTAATTTGCGATGACTCAAACGCTTTATCTCGCCGGCGTTTGCGGCGGCGTTCACTTGGCTTATTACCAGACAGCTCTCGATAAAAAGCCGTGCCAGATATAAATGTGCTTTTCATCGTGTAAAATTGTCTTGCATGTATTTTTTCAAATGATTCTAACGGTGTCGCTGCTTGATTAAGATAATCAAATGCAATTTCAAATTCGGCTAGATCATAAGATTGCACATAACCTAAATAATTATTGACTATTATGATAGGTTTTTGGGCGGTGGCGGTAAGCATAGCATCGTCTGTATTAAAACGCAGTCGTACATCCTCTAGATTGCGTATTTCACAATGAGGGAGACTGCGCTTTCCGACAAAATACTTTAGAAATAATTCTTCCTTGGTCGCCCGGTCCCACGGATCTGGATTTATGAATACGGGATCTAAAACTCGCTCTTCTTCTACCAGAAATACACTGGATAAGTCTATTGCCAGTGGGTCTGCAATTTGCACTTTTTCATAGCCTAGGTAAGAAAAAACCAGAGCCGCTTTTAATGCTGGATCATAAGGGATTTTAAAATCACCATCTGGACCAGTCGCTACACCAGTAGATGTACCCGCAACATAGACCGCAACTCCCATTATGGGCTCTTTTGTTTTATTGTCATAAACCCTACCCGTGAGTATTTGCTGCGCGGTCGCCAGCGGTGTGCTCAAAAATAAGATTGCCATAACCCACCAGAACCATAAAGGTTTTTTAAACCATCGTGCTATCGCTTTCATCTTGAGATTTAAAATACTTGGCCTCCATTTCCTGCTGGAATTCTTCCATTACGGGTTTTACAGTGCTCTCTGGAATGTCAGCAATACGTATATACATTAAACCATCAATAGCATCATTAAATAGGGGATCAACATTAAAAGCAATCACCTTTGCATTTTGTTTGACATATTTTTTGATCAAGACTGGCAATCGTAATTCGTTAGGCTCTAGCTCGTCAATTAATTTATCAAATTTGTTTAAGTCAGCCTCTGATGCGTCAAAAATAAAATCCTTGTCAGCATCCTCTAATTTTATTTTAAAAGCCTTCTTTGGCTTGATATATTGTGCGAGGTATGGGTCGTAATAATTAGACTTCATGAACTCAATCATGAGTGATTTAGAAAAATTAGAAAATTTATTACTAATACTCACGCCTCCTATAAGATACTTATGGTTAGGAAAACGCAGGGTACAATGTACAATCCCTTTCCATAATAAGAATAGAGGCATAGGCTTCTGTTGATATTCTGGAATTATAAATGCGCGCCCCATCTCAATAGATTGCGACATCAATTTATGTGCTTCGGCATCGATTACAAAAAGCTCATTGAGATAAAACCCTTCTACTCCATAATCACGATAAATATCCTCTCCCATCCCCATACGATAGGCTCCTGCAATGCGATTTGCCTCATTATCCCATAAAAACATATGGTGATAGTATTGATCAAATTTATCCAGATCGATGGACTTGTTTGTCCCCTCTCCTATCTGTCTAAACGTGATTTCTCTCAATCGACCTAGTTCTCTTAAAATATGGGGGATATCTTCACTTTTAGCTAGAAAAACCTCATAGTTTTTTGAGATCAACAGTCGCTTCTCGTTATCACGCAGCAGGGACACCTCTTGCATCATTTGATGGCTATCACCGCTTTTAATAATTTTTTGTGGCGGCGGTTTAGGCAGCTTTATACTTTTAGGTATATCTCTCAATTTTACCGTTTCCTTGTCATATGCTTTAGAAAGCATGTAGGTTTTCTTACGTAAAAAATCGGTAAAATCTTCCAGGGATTCGTGCTCTTTTTGTGCCGCAACACTTACAGGGTTTCCTATGCGCACGATGATAGTTCTATTGCGCTGGGTCAACAGTTCTGAGGGTAATTTTGCCGTACGGAACGTATCTGAAATCTTAGCCAGGCGATAAAATAATTTGCTATTCTTTGCATGGAAATAAATGGGAATCACAGGCACCTCAGCTCTTTGCACTAGCTTCATCGCCGTGGACTCCCATGGACGATCTACAACCAGTTTACCATCTCTATATGTAGACACTTCTCCAGCAGGAAAAATCCCCAGTGGCAAATCGTTCTTAAGATGTCTTATGGCTTGTATAAATCCAGCGGTAGAGCTTTTCACATCCTTGTGATCCTCAAATGGATTAACTGGCATTACATAAGGCTTTAAAGGCTCAATGCGGTGCAATAAAAAATTTGCAATGATCTTAAAATCTGGACGTCTATCCAGCAATAACTTCAATAACAAGATACCGTCAACACCTCCTAGGGGATGATTTGAAATCGTCACAAACCCACCAGTTTTAGGAATTCGCTTCAAGTCATCTTCTGGTATCTCAAAATCTATTTGCAGATCATCCAATATGGCATCTAGAAATACAGTGCCGCTTTTAGACTTGTGTTTATTGTAAATCTTATTGAGTGTAGATATGCGCAGTAACTTCATAATCGACCACCCGCCCAGACGACCCAGCACTCCATATTTATCTATATGGATTGCCTTTGCTACTTCATTTGCATCTACTAGACTCATAGTTGATAGTTAGGTTGTGGAACAAATATAAGATAACCCCAGCGCATCATTCTCTGACGACCAGCTGCAGGGTCTCTTGTGTGCGTTGTTTTAATAAAACATCCTTTCCATCTTCCATGTCTTGTATGGTATCGCCCTCATAATGCCTGATGGTGTAGAGTGACACACCACTTACATGGCTTACTTTAAAGTTTTTCTGCAAGCCTTCCAGTAAGGTTTCAATTTTGGCATATTTATCTTCTACACATAGTGAAAAGCTGATGGCGCTATTTTGTAACAGACCTACTTGCACCTTATTTTCACTTAACTGGTCAAATATTTTTGATATACTACGCTCTCCTATGAAGCTAAAGTCCCGGGACGCAATGCGCAAAAACACCATGTTTTTACGCACAATAAAACAGGGCGTGGTAGGCACTAGTGACTCGCTAGAGGTAATAGTAGAGCCCATGGCGGTAGGGTCAATAAATGATTTTACATTTAAAGGTATTTCTTTTTCTTGAAGAGGCTGTAGGGTTTTTGGGTGGATGACAGAGGCGCCATAGAACGCAAGTTCAATAGCCTCGTCATAGGGTATTTTTTGAAGCAATACTGTATTATCAAACACTCTAGGGTCAGCATTTAACACTCCAGGCACATCCTTCCAGATAGTTACCTCACTAGCATCCAGACTATAGGCTAGAATCGCAGCGGTGTAATCACTCCCTTCACGCCCCAGCGTTGTGGTAAATCCATTATCATCAGATCCTATAAAACCTTGTGTAATAAATAGTTCATCCTGGCATTGATGGATTACTTGTTCTTGCGTGTGTTGCCAGTCCACCGTTGCATCGCGGTATTTATTATCTGTCATGATCAATTGACGCGCATCTTTCCATATTACAGGAATCTCGCAGGCATTGAGAAAAGCGGCTACAATGCGTGTAGATAGCAACTCACCATGACTTACCACCTGATCGTATAAAAAACTATAATTTCTACTTTTATTGCGCAACATTTCACCCTTTAAGGACTCAATGATTGCTTTAATGTCCTTTTTGATATCGCTTTCGCGAAAGCGTACCAACCACTCCTCTTTTACATCGGACGAGGACCGCTCTAGATCTTCAACTATTTGCAAGTGTTGCTCTTGCAAGTGATCAATAAGTTTGAGATAGGTGTTATCGTGAGATTCATAACTGGAAATAATAGCTTCCAGCGCGTTAGTAGTTTTACCCATGGCAGAAACCACGATCCCTAATTTTTCTGTACCCATAGTGCGCAGTACGTTCATCACGTTGCGCACGCCGTCTGCATCTTTTACAGACGCCCCTCCAAATTTATATATTCTCATTTCCTAAATATTGTGCTAGTGCCTGGCCATCCATTTGTGCGAGATGCCAGCCCGGGACGATGGTTGCCCCAGATTTTTCATAAAATTCAATGGCGTTAGTATTCCATTCTAATACGACCCATTCGACACGTCTTACGCCTTGTTCTTGAGCGTGTAATAACACTCGATCATAGAGTGCTTTACCCAGTCCCTTACCTCGCATCTTTTCAGTCACTATAAGGTCTTCTAGGTGGATAGTTTTTCCCTTCCAGGTAGAAAATCTAGGGTAGCACAAGGCAATTCCTTCAATAATACCGTCATATTCTCCTACATAGCAAGTAAACAATGGTGGTTTGCTGGAAGCGTGGTGCTGCAACTCTTCCACCGTTACCTCTACCGCATCCGGTTCTTTTTCAAACACAGCCAGTTCATTGATCAATTCTAGGACTCTAGCGTAATCTTCTTTTTTTGCCTCTCGTATCTGTATCATAAAACAAAGAAAAGTCAAAAATTCATAGCGAGCTTTATCAGCTAGTAAAAAGTGAACAACTATAACGTTATAGTGACGGCAACCCCATATATTTGCGGGACATTAAAACAGGTAATGGCACGTATTAATCAATCCCTAGGTGAATTTATTATTGAAAATCAAAAAGAATTTGCCTACAGCAGTGGTGAACTCTCTAGATTAATTAATTCCATACGACTTGCGGCAAAGATGGTCAACCACGAGGTTAATAAAGCCGGTCTGGTAGATATTACAGGAAGTGCTGGCGGTGTGAATACTCAAGGCGAGGATCAACAAAAACTGGATGTATTTGCAAATGATGTATTTATACGCACACTTACTAATAGGGAGATTGTTTGTGGTATTGCCAGTGAAGAGAATGAAGATTATATAACCATCCCAGGTAATAATAGTGACCATAAAAATAAATATGTCGTTTTAATCGATCCACTAGATGGCAGTTCAAATATTGACGTCAATGTATCTGTAGGAACGATTTTCTCCATATACCGCAGGATTACCCCCATGGGGACCCCTGTACAAGAGGAAGATTTTTTACAGCCAGGAAATCTACAGGTAGCAGCGGGATATATTATTTATGGAACCTCAACCATGCTGGTCTATACCACTGGTCATGGAGTTAATGGATTTACTCTTAATCCTGCGCTAGGGACTTATTACCTTTCTCACCCTAATATGCAATTTCCAGAAGATGGAACTATCTACAGTGTTAATGAAGGTAACTATGTACATTTCCCGCAGGGTATCAAAGATTACATAAAATACTGCCAGCAAGAGGAAGGAAACAGACCCTACACCAGTCGGTATATAGGTAGTCTAGTAAGCGATATACATCGCAATATGATTAAAGGTGGCATATATATGTACCCTAAAAGTTCTACCTCTCAGAACGGAAAATTGCGACTGCTTTATGAATGCAACCCTATGGCTTTTATTATTGAGCAAGCTGGTGGCAAAGCAAGCGATGGGGTTACAAGAATCATGGACCTCAAACCTACCTCATTGCATGAACGTGTCCCCTTTATTTGTGGTAGTAAAAACATGGTAGAAAAGGCTGAAGAATTTATTGCAAAATATTAAGCAGAAATTTATCAAATAAAAAAGCCAGATGTATGGATACATCTGGCTTGTGTTTTTCTACAAGTAGGTATTACCGGTTTTTATTGACCAGGTAGCGATAATCTTCTAGATTAAGGTGACCGCTAAAAATTTCTATACTGCGATCCACCAGGTACTTTGCGTCCTCGTCAGAGTAGCCTATGGCAGTTGCATATCTTCTTAATAGACGGTGCTCTGTCTCGCTCATCTCATGATCTGCAAATACAATTTTAAACAAATCATGAAGCCACTGGATGCGCTCCTCACTCGTGTTAGGAGGTACTACAGGGTAAGCTTTCGGGTCGTTTAAAATATCTGTATAATCTGCATCGCTTATATCGAGCACACTCTTGTAGCGTGCTAGCAGCACTGTTTCTTCTTCTTTAAGTCCAGAAGACTGAGCCAGCACTACGAGCATAGCAAAATGACTTCTATTTCTGGCACTTGCTCCAGATTCAAATAATGAGGAAAATGACATAGTTTAGTTTTTATAGGCGACAAATATAACAATATGCAGGGCTAATAAATTCTAGTTAGACAGATGTTCTAACATCACTGCGACGGTCTTCTCTAGATCAAATTGAGCCTGCCAGTTCCAGTCCTTTCTTGCGTGACTATCATCTATGGAGCTGGGCCAGCTATCTGCTATCTGCTGCCTTGAGTCTGGACTATAACTTATGGTAAACTCTGGCAGGTGTTTTGTAATAGCCACAGCTATATCTGCCGGTGTAAAACTCATCCCGCTCAAGTTATATGAGGATCGCTCTTTAATTTGTGTTGCAGGAGCTTCCATTATATTAATGGTTGCGCGTATCGCATCATCCATATACATCATGGGCAAGGCTGTATTTTCAGACAAAAAGCACGAATACTTGCTCTGCGCAATGGCCTCATGAAAAATTTCTACGGCATAGTCGGTAGTACCACCACCTGGTAAGGTTTTCCAAGAGATCAATCCCGGGTACCGTATACTGCGCACATCCACACCATACTTACTGTGATAATACTCACACCAGCGCTCGCCGGTCTGCTTGCTTATACCATAAACAGTAGTAGGCTCCATGATGGTATGTTGTGGCGTATCCACCTGTGGCGTGGTAGGACCAAAAACAGCAATACTAGACGGCCAGAATACCTTATTGATCTTACCTTCTTTGGCCAGGTCTAGTACGTTAAACAACGAGGTCATATTAAGTTTCCATGCTTTATCTGGAAACTTTTCACCAGTAGCGCTCAACATGGCTGCCATCAAATACACTTCATTTATTTCATAATGCAAACAAATATTTTCCATTTGGTCTGCATCGATAGCATCCATAATTTCAAAAGGACCTGATTCCATCAACTCCTCATTTCCCTGGCGTATATCTGCAGCAATAACGCGGTCATTACCGTGCAATTCTCTCAGGCGCAATGTCAATTCTGTACCTATCTGGCCACAGGCACCGATAACTAATATTTTATTGGACATATTTTTCAAACTTTGTGCAAATATAACAGGATGCCGCATCGATATAGAATGTAAAAGGGCTAGTAATTAGTTCGCTTTCGCGAAAGCGGAAACAATCACCACCTCATCCATTAAAAGTAACCGCGATGCTACAGCAGTGCCATGGGTTTTAGTTAATTTTGCTACCTATGCAAAAATGTGTTGCTTTATTACTGCTTGCCTTATGCTTCTCGTGCGAGAAGCCAGTTCCCTCACAACCTGTAGAAAACGCGGTCAATCTAGCGACTATAGATTTGCCAGAAACGAGCATAGCACTAATAGGAGAAACTCAAAAAATAGCATCTACCTGGGAATCTTACACTTCTTTTATTACAGGTTTTGAGAATTATGATCACAGCCCCAAGGCTACTACCAGACTCGCAAAAAAAGCTGCTGAAATGCGCTTGAATCTACCTAGCGAATTTGATACCCAGCCAGTGCGCTCCCGCATTCTTGTTCTACAAACCAGGTTAAGTCAATACGCTTCCTTTTTAACTTACAACAATAAAACAAGCGACGCCCATAAAAAGCATTATACACAAATCATCAATGCGCTGGATCATCTCAATGGACAGCTTAATGAAGTGATAATCTATGCAGCAGCAGAGCAAGCATTGTATGACGAGTTAAAGGCAGATCTAGAGACATTAAACGACAGTGTGCAAGCTGTTACAGACTCTATCCCCTAATAAACTTGTCTTAAACATCCATTACGTGTGAGGATCACTTTTTACTTTTAAAGTATGAGTACACCTCTACTACAATTTACAAGCAAGGGCATTTATTGCGCGGCTGCTGGGGTTTATCTAGACCCATGGAAACCGGTAAATAAAGCATTGATCACCCATGGTCATGCAGACCACAGCCGCTGGGGTCATAAAAAATACATTACCCACCACGATAATGTGCCTATCATAACGCACCGTTTAGGTGATATCAATGTTTCTGGTATCGCTCATGGTGATAATCTAGTAATCAACAATGTAAAATTTTCGTTCCATCCTGCGGGACACATTCCAGGATCCTGCCAGATAAGAGTAGAGCATAAAGGCGAGGTATGGGTTTTTACAGGCGATTATAAAACCGAAGATGATGGGATTTCCACCCCCTACCAGCCCATCAAGTGCCATACCTTTATCACAGAATGTACCTTTGGCTTGCCAGCTTTCAAATGGCGACCGCAAAGCGAGGTCATGAATGATGTCAATGAATGGTGCGCACAAAACCATGCAGATGGCAAGACCTCTATCCTATTTGCCTACTCGCTGGGAAAAGCCCAGCGGTTGATCAAACATCTAGATACCAGCCAGATGAAGATTTACTGTCACGGTGCGGTTTACAAAATGACCGAAGTGTTGCGAGAGCTTATCGACTTTCCTGAGACCACACTAGTAACCAGAGAAACTACAAAAGAAGAACTTAAAGGAAATATCGTTATAGCGCCACCTAGTGCACATGGATCTGCATGGATGCGCAAATTTGTGCCGTATGCAACTGCCAGTGCCAGCGGCTGGATGACCTTTAGAGGTGCACGACGCAGGCGAGCAATTGACAAAGGTTTTGTTTTATCTGACCATTGTGACTGGGACGGGCTACTAGAAAGCATCGATGCAACAGGTTGTGAAAACGTCATTACCACCCATGGGTATCAGGAAATATTTGCTAGATATTTAAGGGAGGAAAAAGGCCTTAACGCCATGAGTGAACGCACCCAGTATGAAGGGGAAACGGTAAATGAAAGTGAATCTGACGTCGAATCTGAATCTGAAATTGAACCTGTAAAAACAAAAAGCTCATGACGATTTTTCAATCAGGCGTTCACTTTCTATCGGATGAGCAGTTCATGCGTCCTATCGACAAGATCCCTGCACCGTGGGTGTGGAATCTTAATAAGAATTCAAAGGCAGCGTCATGAAGGAATTTGCAGAACTTATAAGAACGATAGACGGCACTAATAAAACCAACCTCAAGGTAGCTGCACTCACACAGTACTTCAATACAGCGCCAGAGGATGATAAACTATGGACTATCGCCATCTTATCACACCGCCGTCCCAAGCGTCCCGTAAATACAACACTGATGCGGGAATGGGCAACAGAGATCAGCGGGATTCCCATGTGGTTGTTTGAAGAATCTTATCATATTGTAGGCGACCTGGCGGAAACCATAGCGCTGATACTTCCCACCACCAGCGAGCCGTCTGATAAATCCCTGTCTCAAATCATTCGTGAATTGATTGAGCTGCGCAAGAAAAGTGAAGAAGAGAAAAAAAAGTACCTTCAACATAACTGGCTCAAGCTGAATTACTACGAGCGCTTTGTTTTCAATAAAATCATGACTGGTGGTTTTAGAATAGGGGTTTCTCAAAAATTAATGACGCGTGCGCTAGCAGCATCGACAGGAATTGATCAAGACATCCTAGCACACAAGTTAATGGGTAGCTGGACTGGCGAGAACACCACGTTTCAAGAGCTGGTTTTTGAAGATAATGAGGTGGCCATGCGTGGTAAACCGTATCCATTTTATCTGGCTTATGCAGTAGAGGGCAACATAACAGATCTAGGTGATGTTGCTGGATGGAGTGCCGAGCATAAGTGGGACGGCATACGTTCACAAACCATCATTAGGGCTGGTGAATTATTTGTCTGGTCACGCGGCGAGGAATTAGTCACTGATAAATATCCAGAATTTCAAAAATTCTTAGACGTCATCCCTAATGGTACTGTCATCGATGGTGAAATACTACCTTATAAAGATGGGGAGATCATGAATTTTAATGATCTACAAACCAGAATAGGCCGTAAAACAGTGGGTAAAAAATTATTGGCTGATGTCCCTGTAGTAGTAGTCGCCTATGATCTGCTGGAATGGCAAGGTAAGGACATTAGAGATTTACCCTTTGAGGAGCGCAGAAAGTTGTTGGAAGAATTAGTGGAAGTTGTGAAAGATGGCGTTCCTTTTAATCATTCCGGTAGCGACCAGCCGATTCCGCGTCAAGCGCGGAATGACAACTCCAATGTAGATTCGAGTTCAAATTCAGATTCAGGTTCAAGTCTGGCAGTACCATTACTGCTCTCAGAAACCATGCATTTCAACTCGTGGGAAGAAGTGGCTGCAGAGCGCAACAAAGCAGAGGAACGACGCTCTGAAGGGTTGATGCTCAAACGCAAGGACAGCCCGTACCTGGTAGGTCGTAAAAAAGGCGACTGGTGGAAATGGAAGGTCGATCCATTCTCAGTCGATGCTGTATTGACTTATGCCATGCGCGGTCATGGTAGGCGAGCCAACCTTTACACGGATTATACATTTGGGTTGTGGCAAGATGGCGAGCTGGTCACTTTTGCGAAAGCGTACTCTGGACTCACCGATGCAGAATTTAGACAAGTGGACGCTTGGATCAAGAAAAACACCTTGGAGCGTTTTGGACCTGTACGATCCGTGACGCCGCATCATGTGTTTGAGATTGCTTTTGAAGGTATCGCACCCAGCAAACGACACAAGTCTGGAGTAGCGACGAGATTCCCGCGCATCGTGCGCTGGAGAAAAGACAAACCCATAGAAGAAGCTAATACGCTGGATGATTTAAAGGCGCTGATTCCTACGGATGGGGAGTTTTTGTAAAATACAGACAGGATCTGACCAAAAACTTTATCAATTTAATATGATTATGTTAAAATTACACAGTTATTATCACAAAGTTTTCATAAGTCGTTTTTTTTTGCTTTGAGAAGTCTTGCAAGACTCAAACAACTTTAACAATTAAACTAATTACAATGAAAACTTTAAAATCACTTTATTTTTTATATTTCGCCATAGTGTTGTTGGCAGGCTGTAGTAATGACAATTTAGATCAGTGGGATCAAGAAACACTTATAGTAAACTCAACCTTTAATGGCACATTTGAAAAAGTAGGTCAACCTGTTAAGGATAACAATTCTGGGCAAATCTTTACCTTATGGCAATCATCAAATAATCAAATAATCAAATGTTGAAACTTTTAACTGTCAACTCAATTGAAAGAGGAACATTAATCGATGGAATTACATTAGACACAGAGCGTGGCATAGGTTATACATTTGCAATCAACAATAATGAGCCAATGGAATTTACTTTAGAAGGCATTAATATTTTAAACTTAGATAATGATGAGATATTTTCCCTTATTACTAACGATTTGTTTGCGAAAAGTGATGGTCCCAAATTTAGGGGTTGGACTTGCGGCCCTGTCATAAATCCTTCTTTGACTGCCGAGGAAGGTGAAGGTTTTCGCACATGTTGTTACCGAGTGCTAGGCGCAGTTACGCATTGTGCCGAATACGATCTAGATGATCTACCAGGGAGTAATCCTAGAATAAACGAATAATCTTATGAGATTTATTTGTCTGATAGTTCTACTATTCACGGGAACAGTTTCCAGTCAACATATATTTATTCAAAAAAAAGATGATCTTAAACAAATCGTTCCTGCGAAATATGTTAAGCTTAAAATTGATGATAATTTCTATTACACTAATGGTGATGGTCACGCTTATTTGAATGAGCATGTCAAAATATCAGATTGTAGTAAAATAATAATTGTTGATTTCAATCTTAAAGTTCAGAGCTGTGAGGTTAAAGGAAATACATTGGAAGTACTAGTTGTTGACAAATTGCATGAGCTGCAGGCCGTCACACTTTCTAAAACTGCAAGAAAAATTAAGATTACAAAAAGGCGCACTGGAAATGGCATTAAATCACTTTCCAATTATTTTTTGAAACCAGGTCAAGAAATAGTTACCAAAATAGAATTTGACATCAATGAATTGCTTTTACCTAAGAACATAACTTTATTCTTTGACCAACATAAAGGCATCAATCAAAAGACAGATGAGCTCAAAGCAGTTGTCAGATTGCAATTTTATCAGAACGATGACGATGGCTTAATTCCAGTTTACCAATCAGAAAATATCTATGTGACTTTTGACAAATCTATGGAAGTAGAATATCAATTTGACGAACATGTTCCGTTTGTTACGGGCACTTTTTATATAGGTCTTGAATATGTTGGAGCAGTCACAAATGATGGCAACTTTGCAGATTCTGATTTGTCGCTTAGACCACAGTTATCAAATCGACCAAGTAAAAATATTGAACTTTCTTCTTTTCTGAATTTGAATTCAAGTCCAAAATTATCAAACCTAATTTCATCACAATCTATTCAGGAAAAATATAGAGGGAAGTCTAAGTATGAAAGATCGGCTTTAAATTTTGAGATGAATTTCAATTAAATTTTTATTCTTTATCTTTCAAAAACATCATTGTCTAAGCAATGATGTTTTTTTATTACCGTATACTAAAGGCACATTTACTACAGTAGGCTTTGACCAAAAAAGAACTCTTCCATATAGCCGAAGATTTTTTCCAGCAGCAAGGCTGGGAAGCGTTCCCGTTTCAGAAAAAGACCTGGGAAGCTTTTCTGGCAGGTAAGCATGGTTTGCTCAACGCGCCTACTGGTAGCGGGAAAACTTATGCGTTGTGGGTGGCGATCGTTCTTAATTACATCAAGCAAAATCCAGATTATAAAAAGAAACCCAAAAAAGGCTTGAAAGCGATCTGGATCACACCTTTGAGGTCGCTGTCCAACGAGATCGAGCAAACGTCCCAGCGTTTTGTGGATGCTATTGGTTTGCCATTTACGGTTGGGATCAGGTCTGGCGACACGTCTACTAAAGAGCGTGCGGCACAGATCAAAGCCATGCCAGATTTGTTGATCACCACGCCAGAAAGTCTGCATTTATTACTTGCCTCCAAGGATCATCAAAAGTTTTTCGACAATCTCAGTGCCATCGTCATAGACGAGTGGCACGAACTGTTAGGGACTAAGCGCGGCGTACAAATGGAACTGGGCATCTCGCGATTATTGGGTTTGAGCAAGGAGCTTCGGGTTTGGGGCATCAGTGCAACCATTGGAAATTTAGAGCAAGCCAGGCAGGTTTTATTAGGTGTGGATGAAGTACGCTTTCGCGAAAGCGTACTGATCAAAGCAGATTTAAAAAAAGATATTGAGGTCAAGTCGATCATACCGGCCTCCATGGATAAGTTCCCATGGCGCGGGCATCTGGGACTGCACTTGATGAAAGAAGTGGTGGAAATCATTAATAGCAGTAAATCGACACTCATTTTTACCAACACACGGGCGCAATGCGAGCTGTGGTTTCAGGGCTTGATGACCAATTTTCCAGAGCTGGCTGGCGAAGTCGCCATGCACCACGGCTCGATTAATAAAGAAACGCGCATCTGGGTAGAAAATGCGATCAGGAACGAAAGTCTGAAGGCTTGTGTTTGCACCTCGTCCCTCGATCTAGGTGTAGATTTTGCACCAGTAGAAACCATCATACAAGTAGGCGGCCCCAAAGGTGTTGCTCGATTCTTGCAACGAGCCGGTCGCTCTGGCCACCGACCTGGAGAGACCAGTGTGATTC
Source organism: uncultured Nonlabens sp. (assembly GCA_947491755.1). GTDB lineage: Bacteria > Bacteroidota > Bacteroidia > Flavobacteriales > Flavobacteriaceae > Nonlabens. Next base: position 67,839 of record CANLKV010000001.1, read on the forward strand.
ATTTTTTACCAACACATGCACTAGAATTGATTGAGGCCAGCGCCCTGCAAAAAGCCGTTTCTACTCAAGCTGTGGAAGATCGATTGCCGTATATATTGTGTTACGATGTACTTATACAATATCTATGTACACTAGCCGTTTCTGGCGGTTTTTATCCTAACGAGATTTATCCCGAAGTCAAAAATACCTTTTGCTATGCCAGCATAACTGACGAGGAATGGGACTGGTGCCTACGGCTTATCGTGCACGGTAGCTCTTCCCTACAATCCTATGATGAGTACAAACGCGTGACGATCGAGGAAGATGGAAAATATGTAATTACAGATCGCAAGGTCGCCATGAGGCATCGCTTGCAAATGGGTACCATCGTCACTGCAACTGATGTGACTGTAAAGTATGTTACTGGTGGCTACATAGGAACCATCGAAGAATACTTTATAAGCAAACTTTCTCGTGGCGATGTTTTTGTCTTTGCGGGAAGAACGCTGGAGTTCATACGGTTGAAAGGGATGGTAGCGCAGGTGCGTAACTCCTCGCGCAAACGGGCACAAGTTTCTAACTGGCAAGGCAGCAAACTACCGTTAAGCGCCCAACTGGGAGAATTACTGAGAGAAGAAATGATCAATTTCCAGACGGGTAAAAAGCGTACCCCAGAAGTCAAGGCGCTAAGAGACATCATCATACGCCAGCAGCGAGAGAGCATCATCCCGCAACGTGATCAATTCTTGATTGAAACGTTCAAAACTCGTGAGGGTTATCACGCGGTCTTTTATCCTTTTGAAGGCCGATTTGTTCACGAGGCGATGGCCGGCGTGATTGCCTACCGCATCAGTTTATTAAAACCCATTACGTTCTCGCTTGCCTTCAACGATTACGGATTTGAAATCCTGAGCGATCAGGAATTTGACATGCAGGAAGTGCTGGACAACAACCTGCTCACGCCAGACATGCTATCCCAAGACCTGCAATCCAGCATGAATGCTACGGAGATGGCAAGGAGGAAATTCCGTGATATCGCGGTGATCTCTGGACTGGTTTTTACGGGTTACCCCAACAAACTGATCAAGACCAAACACCTTCAAAACAGTAGCCAATTGTTGTTTGAAGTATTCCGTGATAACGAGCCAGAGAACCTACTATTCAAACAAGCCTACACAGAAACCTTTGAACAAGCCATTGAAGAATACCGATTGTTTGACGCACTGGAGCGTATTCAAAATCAAGAAATTGTCTGGAAAGCTTGTGAGAAACCTACGCCATTTTCTTTCCCAATCATTACAGACCGCTTACGCGAAAAGTTAAGTAGTGAAAAGCTGGCAGACAGGATCAAACGGATGCAGTTGCAGTGGGAGTAAGCACTATTCTTTAATTTCAACTTCCGAGCTACAAAAAAGATCACAATTGTGAATGCAGGTAGTCTGCGGTTTCTTTTAAACCGTTCTTTCTTAGTATATCTAAAACCTGATATTCATCTAGATCTGGATTTCTTCTGTTCATCACCAAATCTTTGAAAGCTTGGCAGGCAATTTCTGGGTTTATGTCGATAATATCAGTAAGAAAATCGTCAGCGGACTTAGCGGCAAGACCAAATGAGGAAAGATAATCCTCTGGAAAATCCTTTAGATTGTTGGTGACTATCACATTAGCATTTGTTTTAATCGCTGCAGCTAAAACATGCTTGTCGCCTTCATCAGGCAAATCAAGAGTAGCAACGAGATTGGTATAATTTGCAACAAGTGCATCTGGAAAAGCTAGATTAGCTTTAGCTATTCGCTTTTTAATTTCGTGATCGTCGACTCCCTTTCTACGCATGACATCTTTCCATTCTTTACATATATCCATGCTCCACTTGGGAGTGAACATATCATAATGGGCAAACCAAAATAGGAGGTCTCTAATTTCAATTGGGTAAATAACGTTTGTATCAAGCACACAAATAAAACGGACACTATGAATCATAGAGCCCATCTTTCTCATCTGCCCGCATTATATCGATAAGATGCTGTTTTTGTTCCTTTTTCATCTTATCCTTATATGAAACTACGTGCTCAAACATTACTCTTCGATGTTTGCCCACCTTAGTAAATGGAATTTTCCCTTCCTCCAAAAGACTGACTAAAAATGGTCTGGAGCAACCTAGAATTTCAGCAGCTTTTTGAGTGGTTACCTCAGTGGCGATAGGAACTATGGAAACTGGATTACCCTGAGCCGTTGCTTTGAGAATGTCTGAAAGCATTCTCAAAGCGTGAAGCGGTATTCTAATAGGTTCTTTTGTTTCTGCAATTTCGACTGCTGGATAATCGTCCTCCAACATATCTATCGCATTAGTAAAAGCCTCGACAGAAGCCTGTGCTTGTTCACGTTCCTTCTTACTGGGCTTTTTAAAAGATTTGAATGGTTCAAGAGTCGGCATAGTGATAGGATTGAGGTTATCGTCACTGCAATACTAAACGAAATAAACGAAACGATATTATAATGATACTATAATTTTTAAACTTTTGGTATGAAAGGATCATCCGTCTTATTTCTAACCTTCAAATCCACATCATTTTTCCTTACTTTTGCCAGCCTTAAAACAGCAGTAGAATGAGTACTAAATTCAAGGAATACAAAGGGTTAAACTTGCCAGAAGTTGATAATCGCATCAAGAAATTCTGGAAGGAGAACGACATCTTCAACAAGTCAGTAACGACGCGTGAGGGCAATGAACCTTTTATTTTCTTTGAAGGACCGCCATCTGCAAATGGTCTGCCTGGGATTCACCATGTCATGGGACGTACTATTAAAGACCTTTTTTGCCGCTTTAAGACACAACAGGGTTACCAGGTCAACCGTAAGGCTGGCTGGGATACGCACGGTTTGCCAGTAGAGCTAGGCGTTGAAAAAGCGCTGGGTATTACTAAAGAAGATATAGGCACTAAAATAAGTGTAGAAGAGTACAATGAAGAGTGTAAAAAAGCGGTCTTAAAATATACCGATATATGGAGCAAACTGACGGATGACATGGGGTACTGGGTAGATATGGAAGACCCATACATTACCTACAAGTCAAAATATATGGAGTCTGTATGGTGGCTGCTCAAGCAAATTTATTCAAAAGATTTGCTTTATAAAGGCTATACCATCCAGCCCTACTCTCCCGCGGCTGGTACTGGTTTGAGTTCGCACGAATTGAACCAGCCTGGCACCTATCAAGACGTAACAGACACGACTGTCACGGCACAATTTAAGGTAGTCGTCCCGTCACAGTTACCTTTTACAACTAGTGGCGATGTGTTTTTTCTAGCGTGGACAACAACTCCATGGACGCTACCATCAAATACAGCGCTTACGGTAGGACCTAATATCGATTATGTACTGGTTGAGACTTTTAATCAATACACCGGCGAGCCTATGCAAGTGATCATTGCAGAAAAACTGGTGAGCTCTCAATTTAGTAAAAAATATGAAAATATTGAGGAGGAGTCCGCTTTCGCGAAAGCGAAACTATCCTACCAACTTTCTGACAAGAAAATACCTTACCACATTTTGAACAGCTGCAAGGGAAGTGAGCTAGTCAACATAAAATACGAGCAGTTGCTCGATTATGCCACGCCTTACAAAGATGCTCAAAATGCCTATCGTGTGATCGCAGGGGACTTTGTGACTACAGAGGATGGAACGGGAATCGTGCATACGGCACCCACCTTTGGAGCGGACGATGCGCTAGTGTCAAAACAAGCAAATCCACCTATACCACCCATGCTGGTACTGGATGAGCATAAAAATCCTGTGCCGCTGGTAAATCTGCAAGGAAAATTTAGAGATGAATTACCACATATAGGTGGCAAGTATGTTAAGAATGAATATTTTAATGCAGGCGAGGCTCCAGAGCGATCTGTCGACGTAGATATTGCAATTAAATTAAAAGAGGATAATCGTGCGTTTAAAGTAGAGAAATACGTACACAGTTACCCACATTGCTGGAGGACTGACAAGCCCGTATTATACTATCCACTAGACAGCTGGTTCATCAAGGTGACCGAGTTTAAGGATCGTATGCACGAGTTGAATAAACAGATCAATTGGAAGCCTAAATCGACCGGAGAAGGACGTTTTGGCAACTGGCTGGCAAACGCTAATGACTGGAACCTATCTCGCTCGAGATTCTGGGGTATCCCGCTGCCCATATGGCGCAATGAGACCGGTACGGAAGAAAAAATCATAGGTTCGATTGAAGAATTGATTCAGGAAATAGAAAAATCTATAGAGGCTGGTTTTATGGATACTAATCCATTTGCAGGCTTTAAAGCAGGCGACATGAGCGAGTCCAACTATGATCTGGTAGACTTGCATAAAAATGTGGTCGATGCGATTTACCTAGTAGGCGATAACGGTCAAAAGTTGACTCGAGAGGCAGACCTAATAGATGTATGGTTTGACAGTGGCTCGATGCCTTATTCACAGTGGCACTACCCTTTTGAAAATAAAGAACAGGTAGAAACACAGCTGCGCAAAGCAGATTTTATTGCAGAGGGTGTGGATCAAACACGTGGCTGGTTTTATACCCTGCACGCTATTGCCACCATGATAAGTGATGATGTGGCTTATAAAAATGTAGTTTCTAATGGATTAGTACTGGATAAAAATGGTCAAAAAATGTCGAAGCGTCTGGGCAACGCCGCAGATCCATTTGAGACCCTAAGTCAATATGGCGCAGATGCCACCCGCTGGTATATGGTAAGCAACGCAAACCCATGGGATAATTTAAAGTTTGATCTGGATGGCATTACCGAGGTGCAACGCAAGTTCTTTGGCACATTGTACAATACCTATAGCTTCTTTGCCCTTTATGCAAATGTGGATGGGTTTTGCTTTCGCGAAAGCGAAATTCCCCTAGACCAGCGTCCAGAAATTGACCGCTGGGTTTTATCCTCATTAAACACGCTAATCAAAGAAACTACTACCTATTATGAGGACTATGAACCTACCAAGGCAGCTCGTGCCATCACAACATTTGTGACAGAAAACTTGAGCAACTGGTACGTGCGTTTATGTCGTCGTCGATTCTGGAAGGGAGATTATCAAGAGGATAAAATAGCAGCCTATCAAACCCTATATACCTGTCTTAAAACGGTAGCCCAGTTGGGAGCTCCTATCGCTCCATTTTTTATGGATCAATTGTACCGCGACCTTACCTCTGTCTGTGAGAATGATGCTAGTGAAAGTGTACATTTATCCTTATTCCCGGTGTGTGAGGAAACTATGATTAATCCAGAACTAGAAGAGAAAATGCACAAGGCACAGACCATTTCTAGTCTTACACTATCCTTGCGCAAAAAAGAGTCTATTAAAGTGCGTCAACCACTACAACGCATCATGATACCCGTGCTTGATGATCGCGATAAGCAACAGATTGAAGCCATTGCAGATTTAATTAAGAGCGAGGTTAATGTAAAGAACGTAGAGCTGATTGATGACGCCAGCGGTATATTAGTAAAAGAAATCAAACCCAACTTTAAAGCTCTAGGGCCACGCTATGGAAAAGATATGGGCAAGGTCGCAGGGAGGATTAAAAGTTTTCAACAAGAAGACATCGCTTTGTTAGAAAAAACAGGTGCGATCGACATTGTAATCGATGGAAAACCAATTAATTTGGCTCTTGAAGATGTAGAAATTACATCAAAAGATATAGAAGGATGGCTGGTTGCCAATCAGTCTGGAATTACAGTGGCACTGGATGTAACCATCGATGAAAACCTTAAAAAAGAAGGTATTTCTCGAGAACTAGTCAATAGAATACAGAATTTACGAAAGGATTCTGGTTTTGAGGTGACAGATAGAATCCAGATCACGTTACTCTCACATAATGAGATTAATGAAGCTGTAAAAGACAACCAGTCTTATATAAAAGAAGAAACACTAGCGGACGATATATCTATCGTTGAAAGTATGGACCAGGGTATCGAGATTGAGTTTGATGAATTAAAAACGAAGCTCTTTATCATTAAAAAATAAAGAATTATGAGTACATCTGCAGATGAGAAAGTAAGATACAGCGATGCTGATCTTGCGTACTTTAAAACACTAGTAGAAGCTAAAATACGTGATGCCAAAGAGCAGTATGAGCTTATAAAAAGTGCGTATATGAATGATGCCAACAATGGTACAGACGATACGGCACCACAGTTTAAGGCATTTGATGAAGGTAGTGCTGTAATGAGTAAAGAGGCAAATGCTCAACTTGCTATACGTCAGGAGAAATTTATTCGTGATTTAAAAAATGCCTTGATACGTATTGAAAATAAATCGTACGGCGTGTGCCGTGTGACTGGCAAACTTATCTCTAAAGCGAGACTAGAACTAGTGCCTCATGCCACACTAAGCATTGAAGCAAAAAATATGCAGGATTAAATACCCATGCCGCTAAGTTATGGTGTGATTTTGATGGCTCTGTGCTGTACTCCCTCATTAGTGCATTCACAAGCCACTAATCAAAGAAATACGACACGATCAGGCCTCTATTTTCACACCATAATGATCGATGCTGATTATTACGTAAATCTTAATGTCAACACGACAAAAAGTATTGACACTTATAATTTGCGTGTAGAACAATCTGGTGAGTACGGCAACGCCCTGCTGCTGGAGTCATCTATACGCAACGACACTCTTTTTATTAAAGATAGCCGTAGTCCTTTATTTGACTTCCCACAAGATAAATTAAGTGCTCATAAAGTGACAGATACTAAGTTGACGCTAGAAATTCCTAAAAACAAAGCACTTTTTATTACAGCGTATCGTGGAGACGTAGCCATTACTGGTGATTATACTCATACTACTGTGAACCTGGCAAATGGCAGCTTACTACTAGAAAACATGAGCGGCCCTGTCCGTGCTGTTACGACAAATGCAAGCATTGTTGTTCAAAACATGCCTTCTTATCAATGGGAAAATTATTCGCGGTATGGTGTAGTGAGAACCCGCTATACAAATCCGCAAACTGGTTATCTCCTACAAATAGAAACCATCCATGGCAACATCGATATACATTGAGTTTTATAGTATATTGTGCCAAATTCTTCTAGAGAAAAATGAAATTACACAAAGCCCTGTTGATCATACTAGCGGTATTGCTTATTGATCAAGCAAGTAAGATTTATATAAAGCTTAATTATATGCTGCGCGATTCCAGAAACCCCATAGTGGACTGGGATAAATTTCAATTGTTATTTTATGAGAATCCAGGCGCTGCATGGGGTTTTGAATTGCCTGGTGATTATGGTAAAATAGTACTTACTGTCTTTAGGCTTTTTGCTATATGTGGTATTGGCTACTGGCTGCATAAGAGCATCAAAGAGAATGGACACAAAATATTAATCATATGTATCTCGCTTATTTTTGCAGGTGCTCTGGGCAATATTATCGATAGTGTATTTTACGGCGTCATATTTTCCAGCAGCCTTAATAGTGTTGCGACTTTTATGCCAGAAGGAGGTGGGTATGGCAGCTGGTTTCATGGTGAAGTAGTCGATATGCTTTATTTCCCATTATTTGATGGCACATGGCCTGAATGGGTTCCTAGCATAGGCGGTCAAAGCTTTACATTTTTTAATGCCGTATTTAATGTGGCTGACAGTGCTATTACCGTAGGGGTTATACTGCTCGTGCTGTTCAGTAAAAAGGCCTTCCCTGAAAAGGAGTAAATCTAGTTGACAAAGGCGCTTGCAATTGCTTCCTTTGAAATAGGTTTTGTAATAAAATTATGGACAATTTCATGATTTTCCGCTCGGGCCACCTCTTCTTGATTGATGGTAGAACTAACAATGTTTAGCCTTATACCCATCGATAAAATCTTGTGACTGAATGGCTGCATGGCTTCCAGAAATTCCCAGCCATTCATAATAGGCATATTGAGATCAAGTAAAATGACATCTGGCATGGTCTGGGATGGATCATCAATCGCAGTTTTGAAAAAATCAAGCGCCTCTTTTCCATTAGAAAAAACAATTAATTCATCAGCGAAAGAATTGTTTTTTATCATCATGGTAACCAAACTAACGTAAAGTTTATCGTCGTCAATTATACAAACTGTGGACACTAACGAGTTACTATTGTACGTTAAAATTTAATGATAAAAGTCGTTTGTTGTCCTAGCGTGCTTTTTACGACAAGGTCACCACCTAAGGCTTCAATTTGATTTTTGGCTAGAAACAAACTCAATCCTTTAGTCTGCCCCTTAGTCTTAGAGTCTTTGTAAACTCTGAAGATCTTTGACTCGTCCCTTTCTAGATCAATGCCAGAACCATTGTCTTTAAATTCAAACAGCTTTTTGTCTTTTACAGTTTTTGTACAGATCTGTAAAACAAGTTTGCGATCGCTTGACCTGTGTTTTATAGAGTTACTGACAAAGGTCTCTAGTGTATCCTCAAAAAATGACGGGACATACTCAATACAGTCAAAGGCTGAGAAATCAATTTTTACTATCGCGTCGATTTCTTCTAGAGCTTTTTGATGTCTGTCTAGTACTTTCTGCACCGCTTGCGACAGGTCTATAGATACGCTACTACTGTTTTGTGCACTAGCAGTAACCACTTGATTTAAGTGCTTGAGCGTCGTGCTCAAATTTTGAGAAACCTCGTTCAAGTAAGAGTAGAACACCTTAGTTCGCTCATCCTCCACAACATCCTTAAATAAATCAAGAGTTAATTCTAAATTGCTGCTATGTGATCTCAAATTATGAGAAACTATATGTGCAAAATGAAGCAAACGCTCATTTTGGGCCTCGATTATTCTTGTATGCCTCTGTACTTCCTGGTTATCCCTTACGTACTTATCAATGCTCATGAACACACCGCGTATTCCTACTACTTCTCTCTTGTTATTATACCTAGGTTTTCCAGTCAGGTGGACCCACACTTTCTCTTTTTCAAAAGATTGCATCTCGAGATCCTGTTTAAAGTAATCTCCTTTAAGGCATGTTTGCAGTAACGTTTTTACGGTGCTAGATGTTGAAAAAAGATGCGACGCTTGCGCTAGAGACAAAACACAATCTGTAGAAATTCCTAGAATGGAGCGACCTATTGTATCGATGAAAAACTGATCCTCCTTAAGATTGATACTGTAAACCCCAGTTTTTGTAACAGCTTCAACCTCGTTAAGAAAATAATTTTGTTCTTCTATACTGGATTTAAATTGATCATTATTGTCCAACATCATGTAGGGCAAAAGAATTGGTTAGTTGGTTTGGAAAACTTATTCCACTACGTGAAACTAAGGAAAAGTCGACTAAAAGCATCTTTTTTTGTGTAAAAAGTAATCTTTAAAGTCATTTCATCTATCGAAAACATAAGTCCTTATAGGGGTAACTAACTGATCTAGTGGAATATCTGTCTCACTTGCTTCTATTACAAAGTCTAAGGGCTCAAAAAATGAAACCCCTACCTTTATGGTGCTAGGCCGGCATTTTTGTAAGAAACGATCATAGAAGCCTTTGCCATAGCCTACTCTTGTGCCTTTTTTATCTACCGCTAGTAAGGGTATAAAAACAACGTCCAATTGTTGTGGATCCACTTCAAAATCACTGCCACTGGGCTCTGGAATTCCATAAGTATTTACCTTGAGAACCGTCTGGTCTGTGAGCAGGTAATGCCTCATCTCCATGGTAGCAAAATCACTTTTTGATAAAACCACATTCTTATCACGCCCCTGTAAAGTTTGTAAAATATACTCAGTACGCACTTCCTTTTTACCTGCAATAGGAAGGAATAAATGAAATACACGTTGATTCCAGATATCTAGTTGTAACGCATTGTTAGCGATATCTAGACTCATGGAATGGATATCCTCTTGTTCTAGTGCTTCTCTTTTTATAGAGTATTCTTTACGTAAGCTTTTTTTGCTTTTCATCTTTGCTAATGTGAAAAATGGCATCGCCTTGATAAACCAGCGGGCTATGATTAACATTGATTATAAAACCGGCATTAGGAGCTTTTACTCGATGCCTCATCGCTCCATATGGATCAGTAATCACAGCTAGAAACTCTCCCTTTTCCACTCTTTTACCATACTGTACTTTAGGATGAAGTAGCCCACTATATTTAGCACGTAACCAGCTAGAATCTTTAATTATTTCTATTGTTCCTTGAGGCTCTGTCAACAAATCAGGCTGCGATAACATGCCTAGATGATGTAGCACTCTAATAGCCCCATTAACCGCTATACCCGTTATATTTTTATCGCTTTGCTGCGACTTACCTCCTTCAAACAACAAATATTTCTTTCCTAATTTACTACATGTTTCTCTAAATGTTTTGCTAAGATTTTTACTGTGCATTAAAAAAGGTGGATGAAAGACATGAGCCAGCTCTAGACTTTCTACTTCCATAGGGTCAACGCGCAATTGTGGTGCGTTGAAACGCTGGGCCCCACCAGTATGAAAATCCATTACTATATCAACATGCGGCAAAATATTCTTTGTCACCTGAAAGGCAAAACGGCTCGCAAGAGATCCGTTCTTTGTACCTGGAAAAACTCGGTTCAAATCGCGACCATCAGGAAACTCACGTTGCATATTTAAAAAGCCGAAAATATTTACCACAGGCATGGCTATAATCATTCCTTTCTTAGGTTTTGCAACTTTTTTTGCAATAAGCTGGCGTACTGCCTCTACACCGTTGAACTCGTCACCATGGATCCCACCAGTTAGTAATACAACTGGCCCATCGACTTTTGATCTATGTATGATTACCGGCACATCTACTACCGTGGTAGTGTAAAGCCTAGCCATGTTAAAATTGAGCGTATGGCTGCTGCCTGGCTTAATGATAGTATCTAGAATGACTATTTCTCGTTTCATTGTAACTAGACGTGTTTTTCAATGTATTTTACAATCTCGCGTGCAATATTGTGGTGCGTTGCCGCCTCTATTCCTTCCAGCCCGGGCGAGCTATTTACTTCTAATACTAATGGCCCTCGACTGCTTTGTAAAAGATCTACCCCACAAACACCTAGACCTAATGATTTTGCAGCCGCAATCGCTGTATACTCCTCATCTCTAGATAATTTTATTTTTGTGGCAGTACCGCCGCGGTGTAAATTGCTTCTAAACTCTCCTTTTTGTGCCTGTCGTTTCATCGCACCTACCACTTTGTCACCCACTACAAAGGCTCTCAGATCTGCACCTCCAGCTTCCTTAATAAACTCTTGAACGATAACCCTGGACTCCATTGTGTTGTAAGCTTCCATTATCGTCTCTGCGCTTTCATAATTCTCTGCAAGATTAACTCCTATACCTTGTGTACCCTCCAGCACTTTTATCACACAGGGCGGTCCATCCACCATTTCTAAAATGGTAGAGGTGTGCTTACCAAAGTTTGTAAAAACAGTTTTGGGCATACCTACTCCAGAGCTACTCAATCGCTGTAAACTTTGTAATTTATCCCTACTGCGCACTAGCGCCTGTGAGCTTACGGTTGTAAAACAGTGCATCGCCTCAAACTGTCGTACTATTGCCGTCCCATAGAATGTAATACTCGCGCCTATACGTGGGATAATTGCGTCTGGTTTTGCCAGTCGCTCCCCCTTATAATAAACGGTAGGTTTTTGTTTTTCTAGTTTGATATCGCATTTAAGCGGGTCCACTACACGCACCTCATGACCTGCTTTTTTAACTTCTTCTAGCATTCTGGCGGTGCTATAAATATTCTTACTACGTGATAAAATATTAATCTTCATGTGTGGATTGTAAAAAGGAAACGTCTTGCAATTCTGGGTCGACTATAAATTTTTTTGAGAGGAATTTGCGACCCAACAGAACAGGGAAACGCATTTCTTCCCTATTGTTAAGAGTAAGAGATATTTTGTAAAGCTTGTCAAACAACCTAATATTTGATTGTACCTCGTACCGCTGGTCTTTAATCCCATTACTACTGCGTACGGTGGTAATCTCATAATCGGTAAACTCAATCTTTTGCCCGTGAAACTGGGGGTGAGATTCATCAAGAAATATGGCACACAATACGCCATCTACCTCTTCAATATCCTTACAGTGAATGCTAGAGGTATAAGCGCCGGTATCTATTTTTATATCGATGCCCTTAAAGTTCAATTTAGGGAAATCGGCTTTATCAGTGCGGCCTATGGTAATTTTTGTGTTTTTGATCGCAGTAAATTTAGGGCTGCAAGTTACAAAGGTTTCCTGTGGTCACCTGCCTAAGATTTATTAAAACCATATGAGCTTTATTTGCTTAAAACAATTCTAATGACGCCTTACTGGTTTTAATATGTGTCCGCTTTCGCGAAAGCGAACTAATCCACAAGCATTTTATAAAACATCTATATCTATTGAGTCTATCGTCTTGTATGCACGCGATTGTCGATCACTGTTAGCACCTATTTAACGTTAGTATATTCCTGTGACTGCTAGCTTTGCGTTATGTCATTTTTAACCTCAACATGGAGTTACCTGCCTTTTGCCAACTATAAAGTTGACCCCAAATTGCTTATTCCATATGTCCCTAAAGGCACCCAGCTGGACCTGCACCATGGCGCCGCTTACATAAGTCTAGTAGGATTAAGGTTTGAAAATACCAGACTGCTGCGTTTTCCTGTTCCCTTTCACATTAACTTCAGCGAGATCAATTTGCGATTTTACGTGAAGCAGCCTGATAGCGGTCGTCGTGGTGTCGTTTTTATTAAAGAGATTGTGGACAAACCCATGATCACTCTAGTGGCAAACAAACTATATCATGAGCGTTACCAGACCATGCCTGTCACATTTGATATGAACGAGAATCCTGAAAAAATCCAATTGACCTATCGCTGGAAACCTGTAAAATGGCAAGAATTTGGGCTAAGTTATCATCCCACACCACTAGCGATTACAGGTGACAGCAACGAGCAGTTTATTTTGGAGCGCTACTTTGGTTATTCTGAATACGATAAAAAAACCACCTACGAATATGAGGTGCGGCATGCCAGCTGGGAGCATTTTAAAGTCATCGACTACGATATTAAAGTAGATTTTAAAGAAACTTACGGCGATGCTTTTGAGTTTTTAAACCACCAACAGCCAGAAAGTATTATGATGGCAAGAGGCTCACGAATCTCTATTGAAAACAAACGAAAGCTCTAGCGGTTAACGCCTATTTTATAACTAAAAAAGCACCACAAATTGTGGTGCTTTTTAATTGCAATTCAATAAAGTTTACAATTGATATTGTACTTGTAAGTAGATGTAGCGTGGCAACACAAAATTTTGATTGACACTCGTCGTGATCTGCCCAAAGCTTGCATTAACAATAGCCTCAGTATTTAATAAGTTAGTCGCCGCGAGCTGATATTCCCATTTAGAATCTGGTTGTTTATAAAACACTCTAGCTTCTAAAAAGTCAAAGTTTTGCGCGCCTGCATCTGCATCAAAGAGACTCAAATTATAATCTGCCTCTAGCCTTATTGCATCGCCTATTTGCCAGTCTGCATTGATATCAAATCGCTGTGTGGTAAATTGGTTTTCAAAAGTACCGTTGTCCGTATCTTGAAACTGTAAGCTGTACCTTATATCAAAGTTAACGCCTTTATCAAAGTTTGAACGAGCGCTAAGGGTATATGAGTGCTGCAAATTCTTTGATTCCTGGGTGATGTTATTGATAACGTTATTAAAGGTAGAATAGCTAGCGTTTGCACTTAAACCAGTCCTAATGTCGCCAAACTCTCGACTAAAACTACCGTTACCACTTATTACCTCTTGAGCAAAAGGAGAATTTATAGGTGCAGAAACCTGGTTGATCCCGTCAAGTTGTAAATTATTTTGAATAGCGTCACGTATCTTTGAATAATTAAGAGAACCAAAAATCGTAGTGTAATTAAACATATTAAAGTTATTGTAGCGCAACGAGACCACGTCGTTTATTACTCCTTCTAATTGATTGTTACCACTACTTAAACGGTCAAAATTATTGAATACTAGGGCCTCTGCATAATTATTTACGTCAGAGAATTGGAGCGTCTGACGGTAATCAAGATTAAGGCTTTCTGAGGATTTTAAATCAAATCTTACATTAACATCTGGTAAGATACGTGACGTTGTAATTTCGTTAGTCAAGCCATTTTGTTGATCCTGGGTTGTGATATTATGGTAATGAAATCCTGGCGTGAAAGTGAATTTTCCGGTAATGATTTTATAATGCAATCCAGCATACATATCTGTGTAGTCATAATCTACATCGTTGACTAGATCAGGGCTAGTTAAATTATTAGTAGAATTATCATTTAATACCTGGAATATATTAGAGTTGTATTGCTGATTTGCTAGGACGGTACCTACTGTAAGATTAATGTTACTTATTTTATCAAGGATGTACCAGTAATCTAGTTTTGCATCTAGTCTTCTAGTATCAACAAGGTTGCTTTGATTGAGGTTGTAAGGATCTGCCTGTGTTAATCCTAGCGCTCCATTAAATGGTTCAGGATCCTGCTGGCCTCTTATATCTCTAATAGCGTTGTAAAAAGGATCTTCCTCTTGATCTATGTACTGTCCTTCAAAAGAAAAAATACTGCGATCGCCAGCAGTATAATACATACTTAAATTATGATTCATCACTATAGGACGCTGCGCATTTAGTTGATCAATGTCTTCTACAATGTTATTAATCGTACCATCTGGCTGTATTTCTGCCCTTGCAGATACACGATCAGAAAATTGTTCTACATCTGTAATATTGAACTGACCGTTATAATCTAGGGTAAAATTATCATTAGGTTTATAATCTGCGCCTAATTTAAAAAGCGCCTGTTCATTACGTTGTCTTGAAAAAGTCTCTGACTCATCGATCAAACCAGAACCTATAAATTCTCTTCTAGAATCGGCACGGTCTTCTGTATCGGTACTTGACACAATTACATATCCATTTATATCAAGGGACTCGCTAGCTTTGAAGGCACCGTTGAATGCGCCAAATCTACTCTCTATATTTACAGCTTGATTTGCTGCGAATAAGGTAATTCCTTGATTTCCTGTGTCTGTTCCAATATTTGCACCAGCACCTCTGGTGTTGCTAAAATTGCGACCCGTAAATCTGGAAAAATCACGAAAAGAAAAGGCTGGTATACCTAGATTATTAAAATCTGTAAGAACATTTATCGATAATTCTGGGCTATAGTAAAAAGCCTTAGGCTTGATCTGATATCTGGCCTCATCGTTACCATAACCACCAGCGGCGGTAAGATCACCAAACCAGAAACGCTCCTTTCCTTCTTTTAATCGTATATTAATGGCTACTCTATCCTGATCGTTTCCTATCCCTTTAAGTTGGCTTACATTATTAAAATTTTTGAGCACCTCAACTTTAGAAACAGCATCTGCAGGGATATTCTTTGTAGCTAGACGAGTATCTCCTTCAAAAAACTCCTTACCATTTATAAAAACCCGCTCAACATTCTGACCCTCCACCTGCACATCGCCATCGTCGTTAACTTCCATACCTGGCAACTTTTTAAGCACATCTTCCAGCCTGCGCTCTGTGCCATTAGTAAAACTATCGCTATTGTAGACAATAGTATCTCCTTTTATAGTTACTGGCATTTCATAAACCAAATTGATAGCGTCAAGTTGATCGGTCCCGTCCAGCATGATAAAATTCTTAACTAGATCTCCCTGGATTTTTTCAATCTTTTCTTCAACTGGTTTTAATCCTAGAAAGGATACTTTTAAAACATAGGTACTGTCTTGTTTAAGTCCGTTAAGTTGGTATTTCCCTTCGGTATTTGTGATACCAAAGGCACCCATGGAATTGTTATATCCATAGGCAATTACATTTGCCATTGATAAAGGAACGCCCAGGCTGTCTACAACCGTACCGGTCACTTTGATATTTTGCGCTTGTAAAGTCATCGCTGCAAGCATAGCTGCGATAAGAGAAAGTAAGATCTTATTCATTGATTAGTGGGTATTAAAAAAGCGAGACCTTGTTGCCTCGCTCCTATAAGTAATTAATTACGGCCTCTTCCGCGACCTCTGAAACGTTTTGCCATCTCCTCCATTTTTTGCTGGAAAGTGGTATTATAATCTTCTAGACCTATGACATCACCCTTAGTAGCTGGTTTAATTTCTTCTTGATCTTCTGGATTCAATACAATTTTTGAACATAACATGGTGGTGCCATTTGCATTAAGCTCTAGAATAAGCCCAGGCAAACCACCGTATTCTGCAGGGCCATGTTGTACTGGAATCTCTGGAGTAAACCATGCTGTTACCGTGATGGTATCATCTTTTTCAATCATGTCTAAAAGATTTCCTGTCTCGCCTTCTTCTTTTTTCTTTTCCTCGTCGCGCCCTCGTCTTCTAAAAGCGCTCATATCAAGCGCATCATTATTCTTTACAGCAGTTGCTTTAATCGCCGTATAGTTACCTATTTTACGTGATTCTCCGGTAATAACCCATTCCAGTTGTGGTAGATCATCTTTGACTAGAAAAGTTTTACCCATCATATCGCGCTGCTCTGTAAAGGTGTTTGATGACATATCCTTGTATTTCTCACCGCCCATCGCTGTGCCCATAAAATTACCCCATCCACCGCCTTGTCCTGGAGCAGCTAGTTCGCGCTCTTCTTTCCATATAGACTCGTTGCGGTTAAAGATTAACACAAAGGTCTTTTCACTGGCTTTTTTTAAGTTTTCTTCAATGCGCTTGCGCTGGTCTGGACTCAATTCTCTATTGCCTTCCATCCAGCTTTTATCGATACTGGATTTGGAGAAATAAGTAGCCTCTCCATAGAGGTCTTGTGCTGTTACCGCAATCATTGAGAAAAGAGTGGCGGTAATAAAAAAGATATTTTTCATGTCTAAGAGTTCATCGCACAATTTAAGAATGCGATCTTTAACTGCAATAAGACAGAAATACCATCTAATAGTTTCAAGAGGCTCTGTTTATTAACGTATTTATAACATAACTAGATCAGCTAGTCGCCGCCAAAACTTTCAATAATAAAAGTAGAACCTCCATTTTTATCCATACGCTCCTGCATCTTTTTCTTTTGTAGTTCATCAAATTTTTCTTGACTGATCTTCTTTCCAGATCGAGGCTTTTTAATATCAAATCCCTTTTCTGGATTGATCTCAATTTTAGTACACAACAAGACTGTGTTTTTTTCTTTAACCTCTAGAATCAAACCAGGTAAACCGTGATATTCTCCTGGACCATTGCTTATTGCGATTTCTGGTGTATACCAGGCGGTTATGGTTGGGTCCTCATCAGGAATTAATGCAAGTAGACTACCGTTATTTGCTTTTTCCTTATTTTCCTCTTCTTTTTTCAATTGCTCCTCGGTTTTCTCAGGTACGTAAATCGCTTTGTAACACGTATACTGTCCTATTTGCTTGGTTTCATTGACTAGCTGCCAGTTGTAAGTTACCATCTCCCCATTCACAAGAAACTCCTTTCCCATGATTTGATCTTCCTTATAGTATTTTCCTGCGGTAATGTCTTTATAAATAGTATTTGTAGAACCATTATTGACCATAAAGCTTACACTCATACCGCTTGCTGGTTTGGGTTTTGCTAACTCGACTACTTTTTCATACGTCGATTCTGAAGGTGTAAATTTCAATTCAAATTCTTGCTTGCTTCCTTCAGCCAGCGCTTTCCTCAACATTGCTCGCATTTCTGCCTGTCGTGGGTCCTTGACTTCCTCTTTTGAGGTCGCCGTATCTTCTTTTACATCAAACTTGCTTTGAACGATGTAGCTGGCAATGGCTTTAAAATCCTTTTGGGCTTGTAATGAGTTCGCTTTCGCGAAAGCGATAAACACCACCACTGCGACAATCCATTTGTAATTTTTCATAATTATATTCTTAATAATTTATAAGGTTGTGGAATTATAGGTAATCTAGTGCTATTGTACTACTCCACCACTTGAACCCCTTTCCAGAAGGCCACGTGCCCTTCTATTTCTTTAGCAGCATTTTTTGGGTTGGGGTAATACCAGGCAGCATCTGTATTAGTTTTGCCATCGACTTCTATCGTGTAATAACTGGCCGTGCCTTTCCATGGACAGCTTGTATTTTTATCACTTTCCTTGAAGAATTGCTGGTTGATGGCAGATTTTGGAAAATAGTGATTGTTTTCTACGACTACAGTTTGATCACTTTGTGCAATGACTTTATTATTCCAAATGGCTTTCATAAACTTAAATTTTGAGTTTAGAAACAAGACTTGAGTCTCTATAACCCACTAATTTAAGCTTTTACTTTGAATATGTAGTTTTTAAAATACTGCTTGTCATCAGTATAACTTTTTGTGATCTGTAAGCCTGCCGTAGTAGCGAGCCACTCCACAGTATTGTCGTCATATTTTTGAGAGATCTCTGTATGAATGGTCTCCCATTGATCAAATGAAACCTCCATTTGTAGCGCTTTTATAGTTACAGTGCACGCCTGTGTGGCTATCAGATAGCTGGCTGCTGTGCCTGTTTCTGGATTGTAGGCCTCCCAGTGTTCAAACAGGTCCACAGGGAAGTTTGCATCCATCTCTTTATTGACACGGTGCAATAGATTGCGGTTAAATTCTTGAGTCACCCCTTGACTATCTGAGTAGGCATTCTGTATGGTTAATGGATTTTTCTTCTGGTCAAACCCCATAAAAAGTATATCATCCTTACCCATGACATCCTTTAATTGTGTCAAAAAATCGATAGCGTCTGGATGTTGTAGGTTGCCTATGTTAGAGCCTAAAACAAGGATTACTTTAGGTCTCTTATTATAAGCCGCCAGTTCTTTTAACACGGCAAAGTAGGTGCCTTGTTCTCCTTGCACATGGAGTGTAGGAAAACTGTTTTTTAAAGATGCTGATAATTCATTAATTGAACTCTGGCTTATATCGATGGGCTTGTAGATAAAATCGACTTGATTTTCAATCAATTCTTTCAACAACACCTTGGTTTTTTTACCGTCGCCCGCACCTAATTCTATCAGATCAAAACCACCAGGCGCTTGAAACAATTGACGCAAGTCTATCTTGTGATTATCGATAATATTATATTCCGACTGTGTTAGGTAATATTCTGGCAGCTCCATGATTTGTTGGAATAGCTTATCACCCTTATCGTCATAAATATATTTTGAACTCAAGTATTTTGGGAAGTTTGTTAACCCCTCTTTTACGTGATTTTCAAATTCTTTCTGGAAAGTTTCTTGTTTTGTCATATTGATTTTGCTAGGCGCAAACCTGTAAACTGCCATCTTAAATGAGGATGGAAAAAGTTGCGATAGGTGGGTCTGGCATGATTTGCAGCTGTTGCAATACTGGCACCTCGCAACACCTTTTGATTTACCATAAATTTACCATTATACTCTCCTAGAGCACCATCTGGTTTTTTATAATTAGGATAAGGCAAGTAGGCACTCTCTGTCCACTCCCATCGATTACCCCAGTCAAACTGTGATTGTGCTATTTCCCATTCAAACTCTGTAGGCAATCGCAATCCTTTCCATTGCGCAAAGGCAAAAGCTTCATAATAAGAAATGTGCGTTACCGCTGCATCTGGATCCAGTGCTACAGTTCCAGACAGTGTGTATTGTATCCATCCCTCATTTTGCTTGGACCAATACATGGGCGCTTCAATCGCATTTTTTTGTACCCAGTCCCAGCCTTCTGTGTGCCATAGTAAAGCATTATTATAACCACCGTCATCAATAAATTCTATCCATTCGCCCTGTGTTACCAGTTTTCTAGAAATAGCAAATGATTCTGCAAAGACTCGATGTCTAGGTGTTTCATTGTCATAACAAAAAGTAGTCGACTCATGTCCTATATGATAGACCCCAGCTTCTATATGAATCCAGTCAGCTGGATGGCTTTCGACTAATATTTCTTTAAATTCCTTATCATATACTGGCTGTAAAGGATTGTTCCCTAGAATGTATTTGATATCTGTAAGCAGTAGTTCCTGGTGTTGTTTTTCATGATGAATCCCTATTTCTAGAATAGGCTGTATCTCACTAGATATATCATATTCCAGCAATCGCAGCATGGCTTGTGTTACATAGGATCGATATTCATAAATAGCAGCCACACTGGGTCTGGACAAATTGCCGCGATCAGTGCGTACAACTCGATCGCCCATGCTTTCGTAATAACTATTAAAAACATAGGCAAAACGATCATCATATCTGTTATATCCTTGCAGATAGGGAACGAGTAAAAACTCTTCAAAAAACCAGGTAGTATGTCCCAGATGCCATTTAGGTGGTGATACGTCAACAATGGGCTGCACGACATAGTCTTCCGTTGCTAGTGGTTGACAGATAACCTCTGTATGGTTTCTAGTATCAATAAATAATTGTTGTAGTGGCTGTTGCTGCATGCTTCTCAAATTTAATAGAAATCCTATGAATGAAAATTCACAGAATCGTTAAGCTCTAGTTAAACAGCCCTTACCTACAGGGCAGTTGTTGGTTTTCGCTTTCGCGAAAGCGTACTTCCATCAACTAATAATAACTAGAATCTACACAGCAACGGGTGCCTTAATAGCTGGGTGCGGATCATAACCCACCAGGGTAAAATCCTCATAATCAAACTCGAACAAGTCCGTTATCTTTGGATTTAAACGCATCTCTGGCAGGGGTTTGAAATCTCTAGAAAGCTGCAAATCGATTTGCTCACGGTGATTGTTGTAAATATGTACATCGCCGAAGGTGTGGACAAACTCACCATACTCTAGACCGCATACTTGCGCCATCATCATGGTAAGCAAAGCATAGCTCGCTATGTTAAAAGGAACGCCCAGAAATACATCGGCACTACGTTGATAAAGTTGACAACTCAATTTACCATCATTGACATAAAATTGGAAGAAAGCATGACATGGCGGCAAGGCCGCTTTGCCTTGAGCCACATTATCTGCAAAAGACTTGCTTGTATCTGGCATGACACTAGGGTTCCAAGCGGTTACCATCATGCGGCGGCTGTTAGGATTTGTTTTTATCGTATGTAAGACCTCTTTTATTTGATCTACTCCCTCACTATTCCAATTGCGCCACTGGTGACCATATACTGGCCCTAGATCTCCATTATCGTCAGCCCATTCATTCCATATGCGCACACCATTCTCCTGGAGGTATTTGATATTTGTGTCGCCTTTAAGCAACCACAATAGTTCATAAATAATACTTTTAAGGTGTACCTTTTTTGTCGTGACAAGTGGAAAACCGTCCTGCAAATCAAATCGCATTTGATAGCCGAAAACGCTGCGCGTCCCAGTACCGGTGCGATCTCCTTTATCATTGCCGTGCTCGATAATATGTTTCAATAGGTCATGATACTGTTTCATAAACGGTAATTTACTCGTGTAATGCTAGTTTTGATTTTGAAAAATAAGCATTGCTGTTTAAAAACAATGCTAGCTATTGATCTAATTTGATCAGCACGATGTGTATTAGGTTAAGAAACGCTATACCTCTTCTTCTACAAAAGATTGCGCCCAAGATACTGCGCTATCCATCGTGTTAAAAACACCGAAAGAACCAGAATAAACGGCCTGCTCTCGTCCAGCAGTATTGATGACTTCTTCCTTATTGCTAGAGACAATAGCAATGGCCACCATCTTCCTTGAATCTATAAGTTTATATACCGATAAGTCTACAGAATGACCAAACTCACGATCTGAGATGTACACCATTTTACGTTTGCCATAATGCTCTTTTAAAGCATTTAAGACAGATCGAGCAACTGTAGTATCTACCACGCGATTGCTCTTTATTTTGCCAATCGCATAACTGTCGTAAAATTCTATACGACCAAAATCGAACTCTTGAATTTTTAAAGGAGGCATAGAATAACGCTTAACAGATTTTTAGGTAAAATTAACAACCTTTACCAATTAAACGTTAAAAAAAGAAAGAAATTACGTGTAAAAAGATCAATTACAAAGTAGCTCCCTACAGTAAGCTTTGTAGAGTCTGCGATTAACCAAAGAGCATTCCTGCGATAGTAGCTGTCAACAATGCAGCACATGTACCTCCAATAAGGGCTTTGATACCAAATTTAGCTAATACTGTACGTTGGGATGGTGCGAGCACACCTATACCACCTATTTGTATACCAATGGATGCAAAATTTGCAAACCCACACAATGCATATGTCGCTATTACTATAGAACGATAATTTACTAATACCCCTGTATTTTTTAAAGTGCTGAGCGATCCGTAAGCAAAGAATTCATTAAGAATGGTTTTTTCTCCTAAAAGTTGACCCACGGCGATCACATCCTCCAGAGGCACCCCTATAAGCCAGGCGACTGGTGCAAATAAATTACCTAGAATGTACTGCATAGAAAAAGCCTGATACCGACCATCTGTCCAGATGGCAATACGATCATTAAGACCGGTGGGGTCTCCTATAAGATCACCTAGCATCCAGTTTAAGACAGCCATGATCGCAGTAAAAACAAGGAGCATGGCACCTACGTTGACCGCTAGCTTCAATCCATCTGTAGTTCCTCTTGATATAGCATCTAGTACGTTTGACCCTATTTTTTCTTTCGAAATATCTAGTTTGCGATTGATCTTTTCTTTATCCACCTCTGGATATAAAATCTTTGCAATAATGATAGCAGCTGGCGCACTCATGATCGAGGCGGTAAGAAGGTGTTTTGTAAATATAATTTTTTCGGCATCGCTGTCCCCACCTAAAAAGGCAATAAAAGCAGCTAGTACACCACCTGCAATAGTGGCCATACCTCCTACCATGAGACACAACATCTCTGACTTGGTCATCTTGTCTAGATAAGGTTTAACCACTAGGGGCGCCTCCGTTTGTCCTATAAAGATATTTGCAGCAGCTGCAAGCGATTCAGAACCACTCAAGCGCATGGTTTTGCTCATCACCCATGCAAAAACGTAAACGATTTTTTGCAAAATACCTAAGTAATATAATAAAGAGGTAAAAGCAGAAAAGAATACAATGGTAGGTAATACCTTGAACGCAAAAATGTAACCCAGACTAGAATTTGCATCAATTAAATTCCCAAAAACAAAGTCGGCCCCTGCTTCTGAAATATTTAAAAACTCTACAACCTGATTTGAAATCCAGTCAAAAACATAAGCTACAGCTGGAACTTTAAGCACTAGTACTGCAAATAATATTTGCAATCCCAGGCCTGTCCCTACCAGTCGCCAGTCTATCTTACGTTTGTTTGAACTTAAAAGAAAACAAAGACCTATTATAAAGACCACACCTATCAACCCGCGGTATAGACTAGTAAAAGTAAAACCAAAACCTTTAGACGGATCAACGGCAAAATCTGTTTTCTGTACGCTTTCAACAGGGGCTGCCAGTGGTTGCGTGTCACGTTGCAGGGTTAATGACTGTTGTGCATTGCTATATACAAGCAACTCATTAGTTAAATTCTCAATGGTATAACGCTGCGCCGGGACCTGTGGCTCTACAAAATACAGGGTAAGTGCATTCTCTTCTTTAAAATAATTACCATATGCAGTTGTAATAGAGTCAGAAGCTAGATACAATCGGAAACTATTAACTGTAAACTCTACAGAATCAATAGGTACCTGCTCAAATACAGGTACAATAGCCTCGTTACTAGTTTTCCATACACCTTGTAGATAGACTTGATCTGTCTGTGCTTTTACATTTGTCGTAGTAAGCAACGACAAAAGGAAATATAAAGCTGTCAAGACAGTAAAATAATACTTCATAGAACGTGGGGTAAGTTATCGTTTGGAAATCTCGTCTCTGATTCCCGCGGCCAGCTCATAATTTTCATTAGCCACCGCTTCTTTAAGCATTTTATGGAGCTCTTCCAGGGATAAACTGCTATAATCACTCTGTGAACTTAATGGACTATTGATCAGGTCTTCCAGCATCTCGTCATTCTCATCCTCTTCTGTAACGAGATCTTTATCTGTGGTAATCTGTTGTTGAATTCCTGCCTCGTCTAGTATATTCTCATAGGTAAAAACCGGCGCCTTGAATCGTACCGCCAGCGCAATGGCATCGCTAGTACGAGCATCAATAATTTCCTCGATTTTATCTTTTTCACAGATCAAACTGCTGTAAAAAACGCCATCTACTAATTTATGAATGATAACTTGCTTGACTTTTATATGATAACGCTCTGCAAAACTTTTAAATAAGTCATGGGTTAACGGGCGTGGCGGGCTTATTTCTTTTTCTAGCGCTATCGCAATGCTTTGCGCCTCAAAAGCACCTATCACTATAGGTAGTTGTCTATTGCCTCCCACTTCTTTTAAGATTAAAGCGTATGCACCGTTTTGAGTCTGGCTATATGAAATTCCACGTATGTTAAGTCGTTTTAGACTCATGCTTTCATTTAAAGTAAAAATTAAGGCTGTGCAAAAATGAGAGTTTTTCTCATACTGCACAGCCTTAAATCTAACAATTATCTAACTATTTATGCGTTTGCCGCTTTAAAGGCTTTTAATTTCTCGATAAGAGCAGGAACCACCTCAAATGCATCTCCTACTACACCATAATCTGCTGCTTTGAAAAAAGGCGCTTCGGCATCTGTATTGATCACTACCTTAGTCTTTGAAGAGTTGATACCCGCCAGGTGCTGTATAGCTCCAGAAATACCTATGGCAATATATAAATTGGACGCAACCGGTTTACCAGTTTGACCTACGTGCTCTCCATGCGGTCTCCAGCCCATGTCACTCACTGGTTTTGAACAGGCGGTTGCCGCTCCTAGAACGCTTGCCAGCTCTTCTATCATTCCCCAGTTTTCTGGTCCCTTCATCCCACGTCCAGCACTTACAACTACCTCTGCATCTGCAATCGTCACTTTATCTGTAGCTTTATCTACAGACTGTACAGTGACCTTAAAATCATTATCGCTTAATGACGGTGAGAAAGCAGACACACTACATTCTGTAGGGTTTTCTTTAAGGCCATAGGCATTTTTTGAAAGACCTACCAGTTTGCGATCAGTTACAATTTGTGTATTGCTAAAGGCTTTGTTTGTAAATACTGACCTTTTAACCGTAAATGGCTCTGCACTAGATGGCAGGGCTACTACGTTAGAAACATAACCAGCATTTAAATGCACACTTAACAATGATCCTAGATATTTAGAATCTGCGCTAGAGCTTATGACAATGACCTTAGCATCTTCTGCCTGGGCTGCTTGTGCGATCGCATCTGCATAGGCAGCAGCATTAAATTTTTCTAATTGCGCATCTGTGGCATTATGCAAACGACTTACTCCATAAGTACCTAACTCGCCTGCATCTGTGGCGTTGAAAGATATGGCAGCCACATCAGTTCCTAACATATCTGCAATGCCTCTGGCATAGCTTGCTACCTCATAGGCTGTTTTTTTAAAACTGCCATTTTCTGATTCTGTGTATACTAAAACGGACATAATTCTTATTTTTTATAGGATTCAACTAGTTCACCCTGTGTTATCGTGTTATTTTTTTCAAGTTGTAAGAGAGGTGGACGCCTTACAATTGCTGTCTATTATTTTAACTATTTCTAGTATGAATTACGCTTTCGCGAAAGCGAACTTCTCCCACCACCATTGCTATTTCTAGATCGCTTTTGCCTCGTTGTGCAATAAATCAATCAATTGATCTAAATTATCTGCGCTTACAAGGGTAACCTCACCTTTGGGCGCTGGCTTTTCAAAAGAAACCGTACTGGTCTCGCTCTTTCCACCCACAGGTGCTTTTACATCCAGCGGCTTCTTACGAGCCATCATGATACCACGCATGTTAGGTATTCTTAGATCGCTTTCTTCCACCAGACCCTTTTGACCACCTATTACAAGAGGCAAGCTTGTAGTAACAGTCTCTTTACCGCCATCGATCTCCCGGGTGGCCGTGACTTTATCTCCATCAATCTCTAGCGCAATACAGGTATTTACAAAGCTGGCTCCCGTCATGGCTGCTAGCATCCCTGGCACCATACCGCCATTATAGTCAATCGATTCACGTCCTGCGATTACTAGATCGTAAGCGCCGTTTTTTACCACATCTGCTAATTCTTGTGCAACTGCATAACCGTCTACTGCGGGCGTGTCCACTCTTATAGCCTGATCTGCCCCTATAGCCAGTGCTTTTCTTAAGGTAGGCTCTACCTCTACACCACCTACAGTGACCACATCGACACTTGCGTTTTGCTTTTCCTTAAACCACATGGCTCGAGTCAGGCCGAATTCATCATTTGGATTAATAACAAATTGCACCCCATTTGTATCAAACTGTGTATCGTTATCGGTAAAGTTGATCTTTGATGTCGTATCGGGCACATGGCTAATGCAAACTAATATCTTCATATTTATAGCTGTTTTATTGTCAATTATTCATTGCATGCGAATTTAATTAAAAATGAAGTAAGTTGCTATGCGTGCATAATAAAATTTTGTTAGACTTTTTGAGCATATCATTGATTAAGACCTATTTTTGTGCTCCTTACCATCTAGGAAGATTTCTATGAAGACAATACAATTCCGTGAGGCCGTTCAAGAGGCCATGAGTGAAGAAATGAGACGTGACGAGGCCGTTTATTTAATGGGTGAAGAAGTTGCAGAATACAATGGTGCTTATAAAGCCTCAAAAGGGATGCTGGACGAGTTCGGCCCTAAGAGGGTTATTGACACCCCTATATCAGAGTTAGGTTTTGCTGGAATAGCAATAGGTTCTACCATGACTGGCAACCGCCCGATTGTAGAATACATGACCTTTAACTTTTCTCTAGTAGGGATCGATCAAATTATCAACAACGCTGCAAAAATACGCCAGATGTCTGGTGGGCAGTTAAAGTGTCCTATCGTATTTAGGGGACCTACGGCAAGTGCTGGACAACTAGCCGCAACACACTCGCAAGCATTTGAGAGCTGGTTTGCAAACACTCCAGGTCTTAAAGTAATCGTGCCGTCAAATCCTTATGATGCTAAAGGTTTATTGAAAGCCGCTATACGCGATGATGACCCAGTTATCTTTATGGAGTCAGAGCAGATGTATGGTGATAAAGGCGAGGTGCCAGAGGATGAGTACATCCTACCTATAGGTGTAGCAGATATCAAACGAGAAGGTAGTGATGTCACTATTGTGTCTTTTGGAAAGATTATAAAGGAAGCTTACAAAGCAGCCGACGAGTTAGAAAAAGAAGGAATCTCTTGTGAAATCATAGATTTGCGTACCGTACGTCCTTATGATAAAGAGGCCATTTTAAAGTCGGTTAAAAAAACTAATCGCCTGGTAGTACTGGAAGAAGCATGGCCTTTTGGTAATGTATCTACAGAGATTTCTCATATGGTACAAGCAGAGGCGTTTGATTACCTAGACGCACCTATTTATAAAATTAATACAGCAGACACACCAGCACCTTACTCTCCAGTATTGTTTGAGGAATGGTTGCCTAATAGCGAGGACGTTATAGCAGGTGTAAAGAAAGTTATGTACAGAAAATAAACTACTAGTAGTTTACATTATAGAGATCCCGACTTAAAAAAAGTTGGGATTTTTTTGTGGAGTAAACTCAAGGAAGATCAAATCGCTCTTGCAATAGCAAGCACCCTAAAAACAATAATTGATTTATTTACTAACAGGGAACACCTGGATCGACCCTGCTCCCATAGGATCGACCTAAAAATCAATAAAAAAAATTATTTAAAAAAATAAAACCAAGGCTGTAGTTCTTACGTACATATAGTATCTCAGGGATATTGAGGCACCATTTATTTTTAAATCGAACTGGTTGTAGGGGACTGGTTCGATTTTTTCTTTGTAACATATTCGATTTGAATCCAGCTAAATAAAACGATATCTATAAGGTTTTCAATATAGCAAGTAGATGATTTAAAACCACAAGATCTAAGAAATTGGAAAAAAAGCAACCTTTGAAAAACCAACGTGGTAATTCTTTCGTACATAAGGTATCTCAGGGATATTGAGGCACCATTTAATTTGTAAATCGAGCTGGTTGTAGGGAACTGGTTCGATTTTTTCTTTATATAACATTTATCTTGAGAAGTCGTTATATATTCGGCGCTTGCTTTTGAATTAACGATCGGATTTCTTTTTATGCATTTTACACGTGCCATAAGCACTTTACTTATCATACTTTCAGCCAGTTTATGGACACAAGCTCAAACTAAAGTAGGCGGCGTGGTTTATGATCAAGATGGTGCCACTGTACCCTTTGCAAATGTTGTATTCCCTGGATCATACGAGGGAACGATTACTAATGACGATGGTAGGTTCTACTTGCAATCAGACAAGACCTACCAGCAAATCGAAATAAGCTTTGTCGGTTATAAAACAAAAACGATTGACCTTGCTAGCAAAGTCACTCTAGATTTTAACATCATCCTAGAAAATGACGAGGCCCAGCTGGACGCTGTAGTGGTATACACCGGTAAAACTTCTAAGAAGAACAACCCTGCCATTGACATCTTGCGCAAGGTATGGGCCAACAGACGTAAAAATGGACTGGATCAATTTGAACAGTATCAGTATGAAAAATACGAGAAATTAGAATTTGATTTAAATACCATTGATAGTGCAATGATCAATTCAAAGCTCTTCCGTGGTATGGAATTTATCTTTGATTTTGCAGACACCAGTAAAGTTACCGGTAAAACTTATCTGCCCATTTTCATAAATGAATCGCTTGCCACGGTTTATGGGGACAATATCATTGATAAAGAAAAGACAAACGTAAAGGCAAATAAGAATTCTGGTTTTTCAGACAATCAAACGATTATCGCCTTTGTAAAAGATCTGTATGCAGATATTGATGTTTACGAGAGGTATTTAAAATTCTTTGATAAAAGTTTTACCAGTCCGGTAGGTAAAAGCGGTATTGACACCTATAATTACGTATTGAGAGACACCGCAGTGGTCGATGGGGTGCGGGCATTCAATATAGTGTATTATCCGCGACGCAAGGGAGAGCTCACCTTTAAAGGAGATTTCTGGGTGGCAGACTCCACCTATGCCATCAAAGAAATTAATCTACAAGCTAATAAAAGTGCCAACGTTAACTGGGTTAAAGACATCTATATTGAACAGGAATACGAGGTCCTTAACGATAGTTTATTCCTTATTACAAGGGATTATTTTTTAAGTGATTTTGCTTTAAATAAAGATGAGGAGTCTAAGGGTATTTATGGCAAACGCACCACGTTGTTTGATAATTATCAATTCAACATTAAAAAACCAGAAGATTTCTACCGACGTCGGGTTAACGATTATGATCCAGAAACCTATAACCGCAGTGAGGAATATTGGGACGAGAATCGTCTAGAAAAATTGAATAAGGATGAAAAGCAAATTTATTCCATGCTGGACACCCTCAAACAGAATAGAAAATTCAACCGCCTCTATAATATAGGGACAGTACTAGCATCTGGCTATTATGAGGTAGATAACTTTGACATAGGTCCCGTGTTTTCCATATTTGGATTCAATGATGTAGAAGGGTTGCGTTTGCGAGCAGGTGGACGTACTTTTTTTACATCAAATGATCCCTGGAGAATAGAGGGCTATCTAGCATATGGGTTTAAGGACAATCAGTTTAAATACGGTATTGCTGGTAGTTACCTCCTAGATAAACGAAGTAGGTTGACCCTATCTGGCGGCAACAGGCGAGATATTGAACAGCTAGCTGCCAGTCTAGTCAATACTAGCAACGTACTGGGCCGCAGTCTTGCGTCCAGCGCGCTTATCAGCACAGGTAACAATGGCAGGTTATCCTCTATCAATTTAAGTACGCTAGGTTTAAGTTTTGAACCACTGTACAATCTAGAGTTTAAAATAGGTGGAACCTACCGCACCATTAAAACAGCAAATCCAGGTTTTTTTAACATGGATTACCTCAACCCAGACACGGGAGAGGTACAGGGACAAGTCACCCAGAGTGATATTAGTTTGAGCGCCACCTTTACACCAGGACGTAAAACCTCAAATTATGGCGTGGATCGCACCTTAATAAATGAGGGTGATTATCCTATACTATATGCTAATTATACCCGCGGATTGAAAGGAGTAATCAATAGTGATTTTGAGTACGATCGCCTGCAATTTTTCTATTCACACCCGCTGCGCATAGGTTCTTTTGGTCGTCTTACCGCCCGGGTAGAGGCTGGCAAGACCTTTGGTACCGTACCGCTAGCACTACTAGATGTCATACCCGGAAACCAGACCTATTTTGACCTTGCTGGATCATTCAATACCATGAATTTTTATGAGTTTGTAAGTGATGAGTATGTCACACTGCACTTAAACCATAATTTTAATGGGCGTATATTTTCCCGCATTCCTGGGTTGCAGCAGCTTGATTTGAGAGAACTTGTAGGATTTAAAGCAGTTTATGGAAACATAAGCGATAATAATATTGCCATTAATCGCAGCAATATTGACTACCTCGCTCCCACAGATATTTTTTATGAATACAGCTTCGGGATCGGTAATATTTTTAGGATTTTAAGGCTGGACGTCACCTTTAGAGGCAATTACAACAACCTTCCAGATGCCAGAAACATGGCGCTCACAGGCAGCTTTGGTTTTAGTTTTTAATACCCACTTGCAACGGCTATAAGTACGCCTATCAGGTTTCTTTTTTACCTATATTTTTTTGGTGATTACGCTTTCGCGAAAGCAAACACCCGAACACCCTTGTCAATAAATAATACTCAAAACCAAGAGGGATAATAATCTCTTGCAAGGGCATTATTGAGTGTCTAACAAATTGTGAAGTTCTCACAAAACAGACCTGCAAATTATACGGGTCCCAGTTTAACGCGCCCATAATTATCATTAACAAAATTTTATTACATTAGTCATCCATTAAAACCAAAAGATTAACACATGGAGAACACAATGATTTATTTGCCGCTTATACTAGCAGCACTAGGATTTGCTTATATGCTTATAAAAAAATCCTGGGTAATGAAACAGGATGCCGGCGATGGCAAGATGAAGGAGATATCAGACCACATTTATGAAGGCGCTCTCGCCTTTTTAAAAGCAGAATATAAATTGCTTGCCGTATTTGTGGTTATTGTAGCGGTATTATTGGGTGTGGTTTCCCTAGTGGTACCTACCACCCACTGGATGATACTGGTAGCTTTTATTTTTGGTGCTTTATTTTCTGCTTATGCTGGTAATATAGGGATGAAAATCGCTACTAAGACTAATGTGCGCACTACGCAAGCAGCACGTACAAGTTTGCCTAAGGCACTCAAAATCTCCTTTGGAGGCGGTACCGTTATGGGGCTGGGTGTAGCTGTACTAGCCGTACTAGGTCTAACGGCATTTTTTATATTGTTCTTTCACTTATTTATGAATGGAACCTGGGCCGCTGCAGAGTTTGATGGTGTGATGAAAACACCCGGAGACTTGATGACTATCGTACTAGAAACCCTAGCTGGATTCTCCCTAGGTGCCGAAAGTATTGCCCTTTTTGCCCGAGTGGGTGGTGGTATTTATACAAAAGCTGCCGATGTAGGTGCAGATCTCGTAGGAAAAGTAGAAGCCGGTATACCAGAAGATGACCCGCGCAACCCTGCCACCATTGCAGACAATGTAGGTGATAATGTGGGCGATGTTGCTGGTATGGGCGCCGATCTCTTTGGCTCTTATGTGGCTACAGTACTAGCAGCGATGGTGTTGGGTAATTACGTGATTCGTGATATGGGTGGAGATATTATAAGTGAAGGTTTCGGCGGTATAGGTCCTATATTATTACCCATGTCTATCGCTGGTGTAGGTATTATTATTTCGGTCATCGGTACTTTATTAGTGAAAATATCAAGTAATGATGCCAAGGAAGCTCAGGTAATGGGTGCTTTAAATGTAGGGAACTGGACTTCCATTATTTTGGTTGCGATCTCTTGTTTTGGTTTGTGCTATTATCTATTGCCAGAAACAATGAATATGGAATTCTATGGTGTAGGACTAAAAGAAGTGAGCTATCTCGATGTATTTTTTGCAACTCTAGTAGGACTGGTAGTAGGTGCGGTCATATCATCAGTGACTGAATATTATACCGGCCTAGGTAAAAAGCCTATTCTTAAAATTGTACAGCAATCCTCTACTGGTGCAGGTACTAATATAATTGCAGGATTAGCAACAGGGATGATTTCAACCTTCCCATCTGTTTTGCTTTTTGCTGGTGCTATATGGGCCTCTTACGCTTTTGCTGGCTTTTATGGTGTGGCGCTAGCCGCTAGCGCCATGATGGCAACTACGGCAATGCAACTGGCCATTGATGCCTTTGGCCCCATATCAGACAATGCCGGTGGTATTGCAGAGATGAGCGAGCAGGAACCTATCGTGCGCGAGCGCACCGATATTCTAGACTCTGTAGGGAACACAACAGCAGCAACTGGTAAAGGATTTGCTATAGCCTCTGCCGCCTTGACATCGCTAGCTCTTTTTGCGGCTTATGTAACATTTACTGGAATTGATGGAATCAATATTTTCAAAGCCCCTGTACTCGCCATGCTATTTGTAGGCGGTATGGTACCGGTCGTTTTTAGTGCACTAGCAATGAACGCCGTGGGTAAAGCTGCCATGCAAATGGTAGAAGAAGTGAGAAGGCAATTCCGTGAGATTCCTGGAATAATGGAAGGAACTGGAAAACCGCAGTACGATAAGTGTGTAGACATTTCTACCAAAGCTTCATTGCGTGAGATGATGCTGCCAGGCATTATGACAATAGGTTTTCCGCTGGTGATTGCTTTTGTACCTATGATCTTTGGTATGGATCCTATTGCAATTGCAGAGATGCTGGGCGGCTATATGGCTGGGGTAACTGTAAGTGGTGTATTATGGGCCATATTTCAAAATAATGCTGGTGGCGCCTGGGACAATGCAAAAAAATCTTTTGAGGCAGGTGTGGAAATCAATGGCGAGATGACTTATAAAGGATCTGACGCTCACAAAGCGGCCGTAACTGGTGATACCGTAGGTGACCCCTTCAAGGATACCTCTGGACCCTCAATGAACATCCTGATCAAACTGACTTGTTTGATAGGCCTTGTAATTGCCCCTATTCTAGGAAGCCATAGTGAAGAAACACCAGAAACAGCCATCCCTGTTACTATAGAAATAACCCCTAAAAAAAGTGTTGAGAATTCCAATGGTAATTTGATGATTGCTGCTTGTGATGACGACCTTAATTATGTTAATCAAAAAGGCACCGCAGCACTACAGAAATATCAAGAACAGAGAAAGAAATAAAATAAAGCTATAATTTATAATTATGAATAATAGGAAAAGCTATTCCAGTTGATGGAGTGGCTTTTCTGTTTTAATATACTTATCCAGATCGATAGTTTTAAGTCGTTTACATTTGTATGAATTCAAACTTTCTAAAAATGAAAAAACTTTTACACGCACAGACCTTAGTAATATTTTTAGTTTGTGGCTTTGCCTTAGGCTTGCAACTAAAAATTGAATTGCCTGACGGTCGCATATTTACCATTGATGTAGAGCCTAGTGACACAATAGAAAATACCAAACAAAAAATACAAGATAAAGAGGGGTTGCCACCAGACCAGCAAATCCTGAGATTTCAAGGTGTTTTACTAGAAGATGATCGAACTTTAGAAAGTTATAATATCACCGATCAATCCACCTTACAACTTAGCTTTACCACAGCTGGGTTTGCCAATGAGGATTTTGAACCATCTCCTTACCTCTACCCTAATCCATCACTTAATTTTATTTCAATCAAAGACTTGACTGAACCTGCTTTACTATCAATCCTAGATTTGCATGGTAGAGAGGTTTTAAATAAGCGATTGACAAAAGATGATATCCTTGATCACAATCTTAAGGCAGGTCTTTATCTAGTAAGAATAAAAACTACTTCCTCTAACTTCATTACCAGGTTGGTCGTTGATTAATTTGAAAAAAACATTAAAGTAACTGTATGTCTTTATTTGAGCGTGACCCGTGGATCATTGAGGTTTTTCGTACTTATAGTGGTGAGAGCCATCTTTATATCCGTGGTCGTGCGCTAGAAGATCAACCTTTAAAACTCTATGAGCAGCAATCGTTTTACCAGACTTTGAGAAACACCTGGCGCGCTTTTAAAACAGATGAGATAAGAAACATACCAGTGACCCTAATTTTATCTAACGGCCAGCAATTTCATACTATAGCAAACCACGAAGGCTATTTTTTATTTGATATAAAAGTTGATATAGACCTGAACCAACTAGCAAATAGAGAAGGTTTTTTACCCGTGGACCTATCTTTTAATGCAATCCATGAACACTCGCGTCCCAACGGAAAACAACGTATTGCAAAGGCAACGACACAAAAAAGAATACCTATCAATACATTTAAAGGAGAAACTTTAATACCTCTAGCAAGCGCTTCCTATGGTGTCATTAGTGATATTGATGATACTATTATGAAAACAGGAGTTACGAGCTTTTTAAAATTGCGCGTAGCATTCAATACCTTTTTTAAGAATTATGACCAGCGTGTGCCTTTTAAAGATGCAGCCAGATTCTATCAATTATTACATCGTGGCGCTAGTGGTAATGATCAAAATCCTATGTTTTATTTGAGTAATAGCCCGTGGAATTTGTACCGCTATCTAGAGAAGTTTGTAGACTTTCATGGATTTCCTAAAGGCCCCATTCTTTTGCGCAACTTGCACTCCCCATGGGACAAAACCCCTAAAAAGAAGCGCCCCCATAAAGAACATGAACTGATCAATATATTAAAACATTACCCAGACTTTACCTTTATTTTAATAGGTGATGCCGGCGAGCACGATACTAAGTATTACACAAATGCCGCCACAGAATATCCCGGACGCATCAAGGCCATTTATATAAGAGCCGTCAACAGCTCAAAAAAAATGAACGCCATTAAAGAAATGGCAGATGCCTTTAAAATTTGTCCTGTATTATTAGTAAAAGAGTCTAGTGAAGCAATCCAGCATGCACGTGGGATGGGCTGGATTGTTTGATGTCAATAAGTGGTTAGAAGCTTTAAAAAAAGATGAAAATTGATGATTTTAGGAATAATTAGTACCGAGCAAAGACCGTGTTCAGCTGGTCGCGGATGGTTTCCCGGGTGGTAATTAAAAACTTACAAGGGAACTTAAATTTCCCTTTTTACATGTTTTATGATACAAGTGAGAATTTTTCAGATTGTTCTATTTTCTCTAATTAGCTTCTATAGCTTAGCTCAAGCGAATTGCATTTTGCGTGTAGTGGATTTGAATGGTAATCCGATCAATGACGTTTCTATATATGCAAAAAATAAATTCATGACGTCAACAGATATTAATGGAAAGTTTAATAATGATTGCACAAATAATTATCAAGTTATTCTCACAAAAGCAGGGTATATAGAAAAGCAAGTAGATGTAAGGAACCTTGATGAAATAATATTATCCGAAATAGGTGTGAATGAACTTGATGCTATCGAAATAATTAATTTGAATGCGCTGCACGAATTAAAGGTTTTAATAGATTCTACATCCTCCTATCTTTTATATCCTCGTGCTCAAAGTAGATCTATTGAAAACTCTTTAATAAGTAAAAATGACACGTTACACTATCTAAAAAACAACTTTTTCTTTAAAGAAAAAGAGGGCCTATTCATAGAAAATAATAAGAACGTGAGGTCCAATTTTCAATCATTTAATGTCGAAAATAGTTATTTAAACGTTTACGAATTAGATGATGATAAGTTTGCTCTTCCGATAGAGTACGCAGCGAGACAAATTTCCATTAGAAATGTAAAACCATTGATAGCTCTCAAAGAAAACGTGGAAGACTATTTATTTTATTTTTCTAAGAATCGAGATACCGTTGCTATGACTTTTGAACCCAAAAATTCAAAGAATTTGCTATATGAAGGAGTAATCGTTTATGATATTAACGATCATGGCATTTATGAAATGGAATTTAAAAGTCGTGGATCAGAAAAATTTAATACTTATATTTTTGAAGAAAAGAAAACAAAAAGAAGCTTCGAAAGTACAGGTGAATACCTTTTGTTTGCAAACAACAAAAAGGAAAATGGATCTTACCAGTTTCTAGGCTCCAGATATGAAATACTATTAAAGATGACAAAAGGGCCTTCAAAAGGACGAACAATAATTCATTCCTTTAAAAACAGTAGTATAGAAAACTTAAGTTCCGACAGCAGGTTAAAATTCAATTCTATCGATTATACTTTTCAATAAATACGGGAAGTATCCTTTAAAATTTGTCCTGTATTATTAGTAAAAGAGTCTAGTGAGGCTATGGCGCATGCCAGGGAAAATGGCTGGATTGTTTGATTTTAGAGCAAGTAGGTTTTTGAATATGATTAGGATTTTGTGAATTCAATCACTGAAACTTCTAAATCATATTCCATTCGAATCTTGACCTTAACACCAGTGTCGTCTTCCCAAAATATATAAAATGGCTTTTCGTTGAAATTACAGTGTATGCCCTCGTATTTTTTTGAGGAAACATAACCAAACTCAGTCTTTTTCTTTTCAGTAGACTCGACAATGTTTCCTAACCGCATCATCTTAGGCATACCAAAACAGCCCTTTATCAATTCATATTCTCTTGCAGTAATGGGTTTGTCTGTCGCTATAGATACCTTATTTATAAGTTTTTTTTCGTCAATGTAAAACTCGATGGAATGACAATTATGCCCTAGAAAATAAAGCTTGTTTTTTTCATGATCCCCACTATAGCAACTTTCAAGATCAATAGGAAGGTTGTAATCCATCAAAATGACTTCGTTTGCTATCTCATTGATATGCTTACCTAAAAACTGTCGGATTTGGGCAATAGAAAAATTAACTTCTTTGATCATGATTTTGATGGCCTAAATCACATTTAGAAATTGAGCCGGGAATTATATTAAAGGAGCATTGACCTTCATTGCAGGCCTAAGCAAAAAGTCCTGTCAATTGTGCATCAATCTTATTGAAAATCTCTCCTAGATCTTCGGGATTATTAACAAAGTCAATGTTGTCCACATCGATGATTAAAAGGTTGCCTTTATCATAGCCATGAATCCAGGCCTCATAACGTTCGTTCAAACGACTTAAATAGTCAATAGAAATGGTATTCTCATAATCGCGACCACGTTTGTGGATCTGGTTCACAAGATTAGGAATAGAGCTGCGCAAATAGATCAACAAGTCTGGCGCTGCCACCAGCTTTTCCATAAGATTAAATAGCCTGCTGTAGTTATCAAAGTCTCGCTGGGAAAGCAATCCCATCGCATGCAGGTTGGGCGCAAAAATACTAGCGTCTTCATAAATGGTACGGTCTTGAATAATCTTCTTACCACTCTCCCGTATCTCCAACACCTGACTGAAACGACTATTTAAAAAATACACCTGTAAATTGAACGACCAGCGCTCCATGTCTTGATAAAAATCTTCCAAATAAGGATTTTCAAGAACATCCTCAAACTGCGGCGTCCATTTATAGTGTTTAGCGAGTAGTTGAGTAAGGGTGGTTTTTCCAGCGCCTATATTTCCTGCGACAGCAATATGCATGTTTGTTTTGGTTGTAGGTTGTTGTTAGTCCGTAAGGACGATCAATTGGTTGCGGCGGTAAAGATAAAGTTTTCCGTTCTTTAGATAAAATGATTCTGGAGCGTCATTGTCACTCCACAACCAGGGGCTTTGCTTTTGTTCAAAACTATAATCTTGTTTAAAAACATAGGTCAACCACTGTTTTTCTTGTCGTACGACCAGCTCTTCAAAATCATAGTCGGCCAGACCCGTTGTTTCTAGTGGTAGGTAATGCACCTGGCTGCCATAATTATTGTAAGAAGCAATACCCTGTGGCAGCAGTAGGTGGCAAAAGTTATAATCTGTCATCATAGACAACACATCACTCTGCACAACTGGTGAGCTTACAATAAGCCGGTCTGTTGTATAATCATATATCTCTACTCTACTGGCATCTGTATTAAAAAGCCACAAACGACGCTCGCCAGCAAGACCCACATGATCAAAATAGCGGTAAGGCCGTAAAGTACTCAGGTCGATACGTAAACTTTCGTTTAAACGATTATCTAGAAAAACTACGGTTTGAGTATCCTTATAGAACAAAACAATTTTTAGCGGGTTAATTAAATCTACGCTAGTCAGCTCCCCCAGTTGCACATCATAAAATTGCTGTGAAGGGATCGACGTTTCAAATGCCCTCTTATAGAATACATTATTGGTGCTGTAGTACAATTGCTCAAAATCGTCCACTCCATAAAAAATATCAGCGTTAAGAGGGACTCTTTTTATCAGTAATGGCGAGGGTGATTGCGCTTTCGCGAAAGCGGAAACCCCTACAAACACAATGCACAAAATAAGTTTTATCATACCAGTATATTTGCGTTACTAGCTGTGTGAACAGGTAAAAATACGACTTCCGTTGTGAGGGATGCTTTATACATCTGTAAATAAACTGTGTAAAAGTTTTTACGAGGGCTTGTCAATCAAATTTTTAATCTTACATTTGCAGCCCGATTTTAGTTAGTAAAGTCGTACAAGAAATTAAAACTATTTCATAGTGAATACTTTAAGTTACAAAACCGTATCAGCTAACAGCGCTACAGTAAACAAAGAATGGGTACTGATAGATGCTGCTGATCAACCGTTAGGACGCATGGCGTCTATCGCTGCCAAGTTCTTGAGAGGTAAGTATAAGACCAACTTTACACCGCACGTGGACTGTGGTGATAATGTGATCATTATAAATGCAGCTGGAGTACAATTGAGTGGGAATAAGTGGAATGAGAAAAGCTACATACGCCACACTGGGTACCCTGGTGGACAGCGCAGCCTTACGGCAAAGGAGCTTTATGACAAAGATCCTGCCCGTGTAGTAGAGAACGCTGTAAAAGGTATGTTGCCTAAAAATAAGTTAGGTGCTGCTATCTACCGCAATCTTAAAGTATATGCTGGAGCTGAGCATGA
Source organism: uncultured Nonlabens sp. (assembly GCA_947491755.1). GTDB lineage: Bacteria > Bacteroidota > Bacteroidia > Flavobacteriales > Flavobacteriaceae > Nonlabens. Next base: position 106,756 of record CANLKV010000001.1, read on the forward strand.
GCAAGGCGCACAACAACCTAGAACTATTAATCTTAACGAGGTCAAGTAACCTATGGAGACAGTACACAAAATAGGTAGAAGAAAAACTGCCGTAGCTCGTATCTACTTAACGGAAGGTAAAGGAGAAATCACAATCAACAATAAACCACTAGACCAGTACTTTACTACAGGCACATTGCAGTATAAAGTAAAGCAACCTTTTATGCTTACAGATAATGTAGACGCATATGATGTTAAGGTAAATGTTTTTGGTGGTGGGATTACTGGACAGGCAGAGTCCGTACGCCTCGCTATTTCCAGAGCCCTAGTAGCTCTAGACGAGGATAACAAATCATTGCTTAAGGCAGAAGGTCTTATGACTCGTGACCCTAGAATGGTCGAGCGTAAGAAATTTGGTCAGAAGAAAGCGAGAAAGAAATTCCAATTCTCAAAGCGTTAATACAACACATATTTTATCGTCCCGCCTGTGCGGGACGATATTTTTGTTCTTTATTTATTATTTTAATTTGCTGTCAACTCGATTGCCGTCGAGTGCTAGTTTAGCATCTAAATGGGTCAGGCGATTCTCTATACAGGGGTGACCACTAATCCATTGCTATCCGACAGAACGTAAACTATTCAAAAAATGGCAAATACTATTGAGGTCAAGGACTTACTTGACGCAGGTGTACATTTTGGTCACCTAACCCGCAAATGGGATCCTAACATGGCACCATATATCTATATGGAACGCAATGGAATCCACATTATCAACCTTTACAAAACAGCTGCCAAGCTGGATGAAGCCAATCAAGCACTACGTAAGATTGCTGCCTCTGGACGTAAAATCCTTTTTGTAGCTACAAAGAAGCAAGCTAAAGACATCGTTGCAGAACATGCAAAAGATGCTGGTATGCCTTACATCACTGAAAGATGGCCAGGTGGTATGCTTACTAACTTTGTAACTATCCGTAAAGCGGTTAAGAAAATGGCAATGGTGGACCGTATGAAAAAAGATGGTCGCTATGAAACACTTTCTAAGAAAGAGCGTCTACAAGTAGACCGTATGCGCGCAAAACTAGAGAAGAACCTAGGTTCTATCGCAGACATGACACGCATGCCTGCAGCTCTATTTATTGTAGACACCGTACGCGAGCACATCGCAGTTGCTGAAGCTCTTAATTTAGGGATACCAATTTTTGCGATGGTAGATACTAACGCAAATCCACGAGATATCGACTATGTAATCCCATCTAATGATGATGCATCTCGTTCGATTGAAATCGTTATCAAATCTGTGACCGATGCTGTAAAAGCAGGTCTAGAAGATCGTAAAAACGAGAAAGGCGACGAGCAACCTAAGAAAGCTAAAAAAGCAGACAAGGGTGACGATAAGCCGAAGAAAGCTGCAAAGAAAGCAGACACATCTGAAGAAGAAGAATAATTTAGGAATTCAAACTTAAAAACGTACAAAATGGCTAAAATAACCGCCGCTGAAGTAGGTAAACTTAGAAACACCACCGGTGCTGGTATGATGGACTGTAAAAAGGCCCTTGTAGAAGCAGAAGGTGATTTTGATAAAGCAATTGAAATCCTAAGAAAAAAAGGACAGAAAGTTGCTGCAAAAAGAGCAGATCGCGACTCGTCTGAAGGGGTTGTTGTATCAAAAATAAACGATGACAACACTAGAGGGATTCTTATATCTCTTAACTGTGAGACAGATTTTGTTGCAAAAAATGATTCTTACGTAGAATTAGCAAACAAAGTAGCAGATATCGCTCTAAGCAAAAACAGCAAAGAAGAAGTACTTGCAGCAGACTTTGACGGTATGACTGTTGAAGAAAAGCTGGTAGAACAAACAGGAGTTATCGGTGAGAAACTAGAAATAGGAGGCTTTGAAGTATTTGAAGCACCATTTGTAGGAGCTTATGTTCATGGTGGAAAAATCGGTGCATTAACCGGTCTTTCTACAGACAGCGATAACAAAGAAGAAGTTGCAAAATCTGTAAGCATGCAAGTAGCCTCTATGGGAGCTACTACCCTTTCTTATAAAGACTTTGATGCAGAGTTTGTTAAGTCAGAGACTGAAGCTCGTATCGCTGCGATTGAAAAAGACAATATTGAATTAGGAAGATTAGGTAAGCCACTTAAGAATATTCCTAAGTTCATCTCTAGATCTCAAGTAACTGACGAGGCTCTAGCTGAAGCAAAAGCAGAATTTGAAGCAGAGTTGAAAGAACAAGGAAAGCCAGAAGCTATCTGGGATAAAATTATTCCTGGTAAATTAGAGCGCTTTATTTCTGACAACGTATCTCTAGATAAAGAACTAGCACTGCTGGATCAAAACTTTATCATGGATGATAAATTAACCGTTGCAGAATATGTTTCTTCAAAAGGAGCAAATGTTGTAGGATTTAAGAGAGTTTCTCTAGCTTAATATCATACAATAACAAATATTTAATGCCTCTTTCATTATGGAAGAGGCATTTTTTATGCACTGGATTTAGAATTATGAACGTTCATAAAAAATCAATTGACAAAAACTTGATCATTAATTAACAAGATAGGGCGATAGCGCACTTATCTTTCTCTTATGTTTTATCGCATTATTTTACTAGTGATTGTACTCACAAGTTGCCAACCTGATATCTCTAAAGAAAATACAGGCGCCGGCAACCCTGTGTTTGAGGTAGATCTCATTGCTACATTGCCAGATGATATTACAGAATCATCAGGGATTGTTACTATAAATAACAAGTTGTACACCCATAACGATACTAGAGGAAACGCCCAGTTATACCAACTTACCAAGGATGGGCGTATGGAGAGCAAAACCACATTTGACTCCATCAATGTACGTGACTGGGAAGATATCACAGTAGATCAAACACATGTTTACATTGCAGATATAGGGAACAATTTAGGAAACAAGACCGATCTCAAAATCTATAAACTCCCGATAGCTGAAATTGAAAATGCTACAGCCCAGTATGAAGTCATCGAGTTTTCATTTGCAGATCAAACGGATTTCTCAAACACCGTATTAAATCAAACGGCCTATGATGTAGAGGCCATCACGAGTTTAGACAATTATTTGTATCTATTTACTAAAGACTGGCTAGCCGGCAACACCCGCGTGTATCAATTGAGCAAACAACCGGGCGTCTATAACCTGGACCCCATAGCGACTATTGATATACAAGGGCTAGTCACAGGAGCCACCACCAGCCCAGAAGGTGATATTATAATAAGCGGTTATAACAGTACATTATTACCATTTGTAGCACGCATTCAGTTTGCATCTGACCGGACTCCATCGTTAACTGATAAAAAAAATCTCATTAATTACTTAGGCAATCCATCACAAATAGAGGGCATCACTTATTTTGGGATGATCGATAACCAGCCTACTTATTACCTTACCAGTGAGCAATACTCCACCTCACTTTTTGGCAATCCCATCACCCTAGAGGCTCACCTTTATCAAATACGATGGAATGAATAGTACCAGGGTTAAAGAAAGTTCGCTTCCGCGAAAGCGAGATTCTACCCTACTTTATAATAAAATTATAGATAAGAAACACCTTTGACATCATTGCATGAAAACAGAATTACAAATCATCAGTATATGTATAATAGCGCTGCTAGCGGCGTGTAAAAGCTCAAGGAATACCGCCAGCAGATTACCGGAGAAACCAGTGCTGTTATCTTTTGAGGTTGTGAGAGATCTGAACCTAGATATCACAGAAACGTCTGGTCTTGTGTCCTACAACAACTACTTACTCACACACAACGACAGCGGCGATGGGCCAGATATTTTTGTAATGGACACTCTAGGTGTGATTAAAACCAAAAAAACATTTACGCATTTGACAAATGTTGATTGGGAGGACATCGACGCAAGTAAAACTGAATTGTTTATCGCAGATACTGGTAATAATTATGGCAATCGCAATGATTTAAAAATATACAAGATGCCATGGTCTACTTTTGAGCAGCAAGCAGGCGCTGTTGATTCGATGACCGTGATTTATAAAAATCAAGAATCATTTGAAATCCTACCACAGCAACACCCTTATGATGCTGAAGCCATAACCTATTATAACGACCAATTGCTCCTATTCAGTAAAAATTGGGTCGATTTTACTACAGAGATCTATCAAGTAGCGTGGCAAAATCAAAACGGCCCTCAAGAATACACTCAAAGCCTGAAGGTAAACGGATTAATTACAGGAGCCACAAATAACGGGAAAGATCGCGTCGTTTTATGCGGGTATAACAGCGCACTGCAACCTTTTATAATTGTATTGCGACAAGATGATCAAAAAAGATTTTACATTAGCCATCGCATACGTCTGCCATTAGAAGATGGCGCACAGGTAGAAGCTATCACACACTTTAAAAACAGTAACGGTCAAGAAATCTACTATCTTACCAGCGAGGCAGTAAATATAAAATTAGGCGATGTAGAAGCACACAGTCCTGGGCAACTTTATAAAATGAGCCTAGATGCTGCAGAGAAATAGGGCCATCAAGTAGAATAGGCCCTTTAAAAACCAGTCGGTTTATTCTAGTATGCGAGCACTTTATTTTACTGGGAGTTAAATTATATTTGCACCACACACATCAATTACTATGAAATATAACCGCATTTTACTCAAACTTTCTGGAGAAGCCTTAATGGGAGATCGTCAATACGGGATCGATCCAGTACGGCTTGCAGACTATGCAAAAGAGATAAAAGAGGTGGTAGATCAAGGTGTGCAAGTAGCTATCGTGATAGGTGGCGGAAACATTTTTAGAGGGGTTGCTGGAGCAAGTAATGGTATGGATCGCGTGCAAGGAGACCACATGGGTATGCTTGCAACGGTTATAAATGGACTCGCTTTACAAAGTGCATGCGAGGACGCTGGTCTGCCTACACGACTGCAAACCGCTATTCAAATTAACGAGGTAGCAGAACCATTTATAAGACGTAGAGCCATGCGCCATCTGGAAAAAGGCCGTGTGGTCATTTTTGGCGGTGGTACCGGTAATCCTTACTTTACTACAGATAGTGCAGCTGTATTAAGAGCTATAGAGATAGAGGCAGATGTTATTTTGAAAGGGACCCGTGTTGATGGTATTTACACCGCAGACCCTGAAAAGGATAAAACCGCAACAAAGTTTGATTACATATCATTTGATGATGTACTCAATAAAGGACTTAAAGTAATGGATACCACAGCTTTCACCTTAAGTCAAGAAAATGAGTTGCCTATTATCGTTTTTGATATGAACACTCCTGGTAATTTAATTAAATTGATTAAAGGAGAAGCTATTGGAACCAAAGTGCAAATGTAATACGGCAAGCAGTTGCCTTTTTGATATAAAACTAAACTCATGAATGAAGAAGTAGATTTTGTCCTGGATAGTGCTAAAGAAGACATGGATAACGCCATCAAACACCTTCAAAAAAGCTTATTAAATATACGCGCGGGCAAAGCAAACCCTGCAATGCTAGGTGGTGTAATGGTAGATTACTATGGCAGCCAGACACCATTGAGTCGTGTAGCAAACGTCAATACTCCAGATGCACGTACGATAAGCGTACAGCCTTGGGAAAAAGGCCTTATTCCAGAAATTGAAAAAGGCATTATGATCGCAAACTTAGGATTGAACCCTATGAACAATGGCGAGAGTGTAATTATAAACGTACCGGTCCTTACGGAGGAGCGTCGTGCACAATTAGCAAAACAAGCAAAAGCAGAAGGAGAAGATACTAAAATCGGTATACGCAATGACCGTAAAGTAGCGATGAACGAACTTAAAAAGCTTGAGATTTCAGAAGATCTACTTAAAAATGCAGAAGCTGACGTACAGGCTCTTACTGATAAGTATATTGCCAAAGTAGATGAAATGATTGCAGTCAAGGAAAAAGAAATTATGACTGTTTGATAAGGCATCGATTTACATATATTAAAACGCTGGCTCTTGCCAGCGTTTTTGATTCAATGCTATAATATCTTCATTTATACATCGTTGATGTCTTGCGTTTCAGTAGCTTTGACCTATTGTGCATAAACACTTATGAGATTCTCAATTGTTCTGGTTTTTTTATGGATTTCTGGCTTGTCTTTTGGACAACAAAAGCCCTTGAATCCTGCCGACAGTTCTTTGATCGGCCGAATCATAAAAAATGCGCATAGAAACAATCCCCAGCTGGCACTACCAGAGTTTCAGTACGAGAGCTATGAAAATCTTAAAATTACCGGCGATCCAGAGGCGATTACTGGCCCGGGCTACAAAAAAACAGAACTGCGTAAAACTTTAAAGCAAACTAAAGTGTTGTTTGCAGAAAAGACCTCTACCTATTTATTTAAAGATAAATACGGTCTTAAGGAACAAATAACGGCAGCTTTCATGCCTGGTTTTGAACAGCCTGTTTTTCCTATTTACAACATTAATTTTCAATCTACCAGTGCCTATCAATCGCCCTACATCATTTTTGACCGGTCATTTATTAACCCGTTGAGTAATAAAGGGCAATCTGTTTATCATTACAGCATTGTAAAGGACTCCATTATAGATCGCCGGGCCGTTGTTCAAATAAACTTTAAACCTGTACGACCTACAAACACAGGCATGCAGGGCAGCTTGTTTATTGACAAAGAAACGCTTGCCATTGCTCGTTCTGTTTACACCCTAACGGGAGAGCTTAACGTACAGGCGGTTCACAATTTTGAGTTTAAGGATGACCAGAACCTCTGGTTCAATACAGAGCGTTTTTTATCGATAAAAAAAGAAAAAGACAAAAAAGAGTTTGAGTTATTTGGAGCACGACTTGAGGTAGGTCTTGAAAAAAAAGAACGGGCAAAGAAAGCAAACGAAGACCTCTATGTTTTTCTCAAAGCTATAAATTTCAATTTTTCTGATTCTTTACTAAAGGATTATGGCCAGCGTGGTCTCATTACAGAGTTGTTAGACACGGCGATCCATACCACCCAGGGGTACTGGATGCCCTATCGCAATCAAGCCAAAACTACAAATGATGAGTTTGCGTCTTATCGCAATCTTGACAGCGTGGTAGTAGCAACCCGGGTGACAAAAAAATTAGAAACACTAGACAAGTTTAAGGTGGGTTATTATCCTGTGGGATTTTTTGATGTAGATTTAAAATACCTTGTAAAATACAACGATTTTGAAGCTTTCCGTCTAGGGATAGGCGGCACTACAAATGAGAAATTATTTGAGAACATGCGTATAGGCGGTTATATCGCTTACGGCACAAAGGATGATAATCTCAAATACAACATCAATGCTGGTTACCGTTTGAGCAAGCAACGCAATACCTGGCTCAACATTTACCATACAGATGATATTACAGAGTTCTCTGCAGAGTCTTTTTTAACAGATGCTCGTGTGTACTCCTTATTTGAGCCGCGCTTGATTAATATTCCTACCTTTTACTTGTATAGGGATTACGGTATTTCTTTACAGCAGCGCTTATTTCCCTCAGTGATTAGTGAGATTGCGCTTTCGCGAAAGCGAATTAATCAAACCACTGCCTACCAGTTTCAGCCAGGGGAAATTCCTAGAGATCGTTACACGCTTGCCGAAGTAAAAATAGGAGCTCGCTGGAGTCCCTATAGCGCGTTTATGCGCACACCAGGAGGTTATGAAGAAAGTGTCAAGGGATTTCCCGTTTTGAGCGCACAACTAACTAAAGGATTTGAAGATGCAGTAGGCGCAGATTTCAATTACGTAAAAGTATCGGCAAAGGCTACCTACACAAAGTTGCATGCTAACAAATCGCGCACAGAGCTTACGGTAGAGGGACATTATGCTAGTGGCGAGGTGCCGTTAACCCATTTATTCCATGCTTACCCTAATGCGCCTAACAAAGATGCGCTGTTCCAGCGATTTTCTGTAGCGGGCCGACGCAGTTTTGAGACCATGTACTTCAATGAATTTTTTTCTGATAAATTAGGAATTGTACAATTAAAACATGAGTTCCCAGCCTTTAAGATCGCTTCCTATCTGCAACCAGAACTCGTACTCATTTCACGCTACGCTATTGGCCAGCTGGATGATCAACAGCAGCATCTCAACATTGCCTTTGATACGCTAGAAAAAGGGTACCTGGAGAGTGGTTTTGAGCTCAATCAATTGCTATTCGGCTTTGGGATTAGTACAGCCTATCGCTATGGTGCCTATCACTTGCCACGTTTTGAGGACAATTTATCCCTCAAATTTACTTTTTATCTGGAGCTATAGACCGCAACACGCATTCTTAAATAATTCAAACGGTAGAGTCAATAATTGATTAAGCAGTACATTTGTAGCTAGGTTTTGTTTTTATGGGGAAGCTACTCAGCTTTAGTTTTTGGAATACCGTAGCGCGTCTTATCCTGCGCAATAGAATAGCCATCCTGGTGCTTTTAATTGCCACCACGATAGGTTTTTCTACTCAGTGGAAAAACTTGCGCTTTACGCATACTGAGGCTAACTTACTCCCAGATGATCACCCGGTAAATGTAGAATACAACAGGTTTCTGGACCAGTTCGGTGAGGAGGGCAACTTGATCATTTTGGGTATTGAAAACAGCCACTTAGATACCTATCAAAAATTTAATGCGTGGAATGCGCTTTCTGATACCTTAGAGACCTACGGCGAAATAGACCTCATACTGTCAACCTCTAATCTACCAGAGTTAATAAAGTCTCAGGACGGCAGCACTTTTGAGATGAAGCCGCTGGTGACAAAACCATTGCAATCACAAGAAGAGCTCTACGACGTAAAAAACAAACTTTATAAAGACTTACCGTTTTATAAAAACCTGATCTACTCAGAAAAAGATAGCGTATTAAGAACTGCCATCTATTTAAAAAAGGAAATTGTAAATACGCAGGAACGCAAGGAGTTTGTTCTGGATGATCTGGTCCCGTTGCTCGAGCAACAAGAGCTGGATATAAAGGTATCTGGGATGCCTTATATACGCACTCTTAATGCAAAAAATATAGTTGATGAGATAGGAGTCTTTCTACTGGCAGCCTTATTGATCACATCTGGTATTTTCTTTTTCTTTTTTAGATCATGGCGTGCCACCTTTATATCGATCATTACTGTGGTTGTAGGGGTAATGTGGGCCTTTGGCATCTTGGGACTTTTGCAATATGAAATCACGGTACTCACGGCATTGATACCACCACTAATAATCGTTATAGGGATACCCAACTGCATATTTTTAATAAATAAATATCAGCAGGAGATAAAAAAACATGGAAACCAGGCAAAATCCCTACAACGCGTCATTACCAAGGTAGGGAATGCAACCTTAATGACAAACCTTACTACCGCAAGCGGTTTTGCCACTTTTATATTTACAGAGAGTACGCTGCTTAAAGAGTTTGGTATCGTAGCTTCCATTTGCATTGTTTCCATTTTCTTGATCAGTTTGATGATCATACCCATCATCTATAGTTATTTACCGTTACCCAAAGAAAGACATCTTGAGCATCTAGGAAAACAATGGATAGGTGCATTTGTTGACTGGATGGAAAATATGGTGCGCCATCATAGAATCTCAATATATATCTCTAGTGTCGTGGTATTGATTGCCAGTTTTATAGGCATGTATCAAATACGTATTTCTGGCAGTCTAATAGAAGATATGCCTAAAGGAGCGCAGTTCTATAAGGATATCAAGTTTTTTGAAGAAAGCTTTGATGGGATCATGCCCGTTGAGATTTTAATAGATACACGCAAAAAAGAAGGCATTACCCAATCAAAAACGCTCAAAAAACTAGAACGACTAGAAGAGCACATTATTGAAACACCAGAGTTATCCAGGCCACTTTCAATCGTGAGCCTTATTAAATACTCAAAACAGGCCTTTTATGGTGGTGACCCAGAGTTTTATGACCTTCCTACTAGTAATGAGCGCATGTTTATGGCGCCCTTGCTTCAAAATAGCGCTACAGATGTAAGTTTAATGTCCAGTTATGTAGACAGCACGGGACAGACCGCACGCATCACCACCTTTATGAAAGATATGGGGACAGATCGCATGGAGCGAGTAGAAGAAAATCTAATTGCCCAGGTAGGCAACATCTTCCCTGCAGACACCTATGATACTTTGATAACTGGTAAAGCCTTAGTATTTCAAAAAGGGACAAATTATCTCATAAATAATTTGATCATATCGCTATCGCTAGCGATCGTGCTCATTGCGATTTTTATGGCATGGATGTTTCGCTCTTATAAAATGATCGTGGTATCGCTGGTACCTAACTTGCTACCCTTACTAATTACTGCGGGTCTCATGGGCTTTATAGGCGTACCTATTAAACCATCAACCATACTGGTATTTTCCATCGCCTTTGGAATTTCTGTAGACGATACCATCCATTTTCTGGCAAAATACCGTCAGGAACTTATTGCTAATAATTGGATGATTAAAAAGTCCGTTTATGGCGCATTGCGAGAAACAGGTGTAAGCATGTTTTATACCTCTATCGTTCTATTTTTTGGATTCAGCACCTTTACCATATCCAGTTTTGGCGGTACCGTGGCGCTGGGTGCACTAGTTAGCGCAACCCTATTGTTTGCCATGCTGGCTAATCTTTTATTGCTCCCCAGCATGTTGCTATCGTTTGAACGCCACTTCAGCAATCAAAAAACCATCAAAAAACCGGCCTTCCCTATCATTGCCAAGGAGGCTGATGAAGAAGAATAAAACGGCTCAAATACAGCATATTTATCTTGCCAGCTGTAATAGAGGGATGAATATAAGTTCGCTTCCGCGAAAGCGTAACAACCACCAAAGACCTCTTCTCGATCCATCATGATTTTATGCCGGGAGATCCTCAAAATGGTTTCATAAAATTTATATTTGTCGCCACGGAAAAAAAGACTCATGAAAAGAATAAAAGCACTGCTAGCATCAGACCCATCTTTGCACGAGATTACTGTTAAGGGCTGGGTACGTAGTTTTAGAAACGATCGTTTTATTGCTTTAAACGATGGATCTTGTCTAGCAAACTTGCAATGTGTTATAGAGCCAGAAGATTTTGATCGGGATTTACTAGATCAGATTAATATCGCAGCAGCGGTGGCAGTTACAGGAACATTAGTAGAAAGTAGCGGTAGTGGGCAGCGTGTGGAATTACAGGCAAATAAGGTACAAGTACTGGCCCCTGCAGATCCAGAGGATGTAAAAAAAACAGTGTTATCGCCTAAACGCCACAATCTAGAAACTTTGAGAGAGCAGGCGCATTTAAGAGTGCGTACCAATACCTTTGGCGCTGTGATGCGCGTGCGCGCAGCACTATCATTTGCGGTGCACCGTTATTTCCAGGAAAAAGGTTTTTATCAAGCACACACCCCTATTTTAACGGGTAGCGATGCCGAGGGTGCCGGAGAGATGTTCCGTGTGACGACGCTAGATCCTAAAAATACACCATTAACACCCGAAGGTGCGGTAGATTATAAGGAAGACTTTTTTGGCAAAGAGTCAAACCTGACCGTTTCTGGACAGCTGGAGGCAGAAACTTATGCGATGGGACTGGGACAGGTATATACCTTTGGCCCTACTTTTAGAGCAGAGAATTCAAATACCTCGCGCCACCTAGCAGAATTCTGGATGATTGAGCCGGAAGTTGCTTTTAACGATCTTAATGATAACATGGATCTGGCAGAAGACTTTATCAAGGAAGTGATACAGTATGCTATGGATCATTGTGCCGCAGATATTGAGTTTCTTGAAAACCGTCTAGAACAGGAGGAAAAGTCTAAACCGGCAGCAGATCGCAGCCCAATGCCACTAAGAGAAAAGTTAGATTTTGTACTTAAAAATAACTTTAAACGGGTGTCCTACACGGAGGCTATTGATATCTTAAAAAATTCCAAGCCTAATAAGAAAAAGAAATTTCAATATCTAATTGATGAATGGGGTGCTGATTTACAATCAGAACATGAGCGCTTTCTTGTAGAAAAGCACTTTAAATGCCCGGTTATCTTATTTGATTATCCAGCAAAGATCAAAGCATTTTACATGCGATTGAACGATAAGGACGATGCGGGTCGCGAGACGGTACGGGCCATGGATATACTATTCCCTGGAATAGGCGAGATTGTAGGCGGTTCACAACGTGAGGAACGCTATGATGTTCTTAAACAAAAAATGGAGACTATGGGAATTCCAGAGGAAGAGTTGTGGTGGTATCTGGAGATGCGCAAATTTGGCAGTGTTACTCACAGTGGTTTTGGACTGGGGTTTGAGCGACTGGTACTATTTGTTACGGGTATGACAAACATTAGGGATGTGATTCCTTACCCACGTACTCCAGGAAACGCAGCTTTTTAAAAGTTTTCAAACAATAAATTACCACAGCCTGACATTTTAAAAGTGTCAGGCTGTTTTTTTATCGCGTTAGGGATTGAAGTGAAAATCCCGCAGTGGCACAGCCATGAAGGAATTGCAGCGTAAAGCCCGACCGCAGGGAACGCCCCATAAAGAAAACTACTTATAAAGAATACTCGTTAATTACGATCTAATACAGCCTGATCTGTATTTTATACTTTCCATGGCATTTATAAATGGGGGTTTTTCTATTTTTACTTATCACCTATAAACGATGCTTAAACAGTCTTTAAATTTCAAGCTTTCGCAGAAGCTATCACCGCAGCAGATTCAATTGATGAAATTGATACAATTGCCCACGCAAGCTTTTGAACAACGCGTCAAGTCAGAGCTAGAAGAAAATCCTGCTCTAGATAATGGCAAGGAAGAAAGTGAGGACGATTATGATGAATTTTCTAATGAGAATGAATTTGATGATGCTCCAGAGCCTGACATTAATGTGGATGACTACTTAAGTGACGATGAGATCCCAGACTACCGCACTCGTGCAAATAACTACAGTCCAGATGATGAAGAGACGAGCATTCCCTATGCCTCTGGAAAGTCATTTACACAGACTCTTAAAGATCAATTGAGTACCACACGATTGAGTGAGCAGGACCAGGGGATTGCAGAGTTCCTTGTGGGAAGTATCGATAACAGTGGATACATACGTCGCAGTCTGGAAGATATTGCAGACGATCTGGCGTTTACAATGAATATTTATACCGATGTAGAGCAGATCGAGAAGGTCCTTAAGATTGTTCATCAATTGGATCCAGCCGGTGTAGGCGCGCGAGATTTGCAAGAGTGCCTGGTCATCCAGCTATCGCGTAAAAAGAATACCCCATCTACTGAACTTGCTCTAAATATCGTTAGAGATTCCTTTGACGCTTTTAGTAAAAAACACTACAAGAAGTTAATTGCAAAGTACCATATAAGTGAGGAACAACTGCGTGATGCTATTGAAGAAATAAGCCATTTAAATCCTAAGCCTGGAAGTTCTTATGCAGGTGGTTCTACCCGCATTGTAGAACAAGTGGTACCAGACTTTGCAATACGTATTAAAGAGGGAGAGTTAGAGCTTACTTTAAATGGGCGTAACACGCCAGAACTGCATGTGAGTCGCGACTATGCAAATATGCTGAAAGGGTACAAAGAGGCTAAGGAAAAGTCAAAATCGCAGAAAGATGCCGTCATGTTTATTAAACAAAAACTAGACGGTGCAAAATGGTTTATTGAGGCCATAAAGCAGCGACAGGAAACCTTGTTTATGACCATGTCCAGCATTATGAACTACCAGAGAGAGTATTTTTTAACTGGTGATGAGCGCAATTTGCGCCCCATGATTTTAAAGGATATTGCAGATGAGATACATATGGATGTTTCTACTGTATCCCGTGTAGCAAATTCAAAATATGTCGACACACCATACGGCACAAAGTTGATTAAAGAATTCTTTTCTGAATCCATGACTAATACGGATGGTGAAGAGGTTTCTACTCGTGAAATTAAAAAGATTCTTGAAACGGTTATAGGGGAAGAAAGCAAGAAAAAACCACTTACTGATCAAAAACTAGCCGAGATTCTTAAAGAAAAGGGCTATCCTATTGCACGTAGAACTGTGGCAAAATATAGAGAACAGCTGGATATTCCTGTCGCTAGACTGCGCAAACAAATTTAAATCAACTACATGGGGCATTTGTTGAAGGTGTGGAGTTATCTATCAAGTCCTTTATTTATTCCATTGTTAGTGTCTGTCTGGTTCTTGAGTTATGCAAGTGGCTTGTCGCATCCCCCTACCATTTTAAAGCTCTATCTCATAAGTATCTTTACCGTAGCGATTCCCCTATTTGTATATGGTTTATTAAAATTGCTCAAGCAGGCAAACAGCGTGCACCTTTCCACCACAAAAGAGCGTATTTTACCACTGCTTATATACGGCTTGTTGATTATCGCTATTCTTAAAACGGTGTTTAATGATGGTAACTTTCAACCGCTCTACTATTTTTTTATAGGTATTTTAATTTCTACGATGGTGGCGCTTATTTTATCACTATTTCGTTTTAAAGTTAGTTTGCATGTCATGGCGATGTCTGGTGCGCTAGCTTTTATTACCATCTTAAGCATGTATTTGGGGATCGATCTGGTGTACTTAATTTGTGGATTAAGTGTAGCCGTAGGCCTTACAGCTACCTCTAGGCTATACATGAAAGCACATCAACCTATAGAATTAGTATTTGGCTTTTTATTAGGCATATCCATACAAGTGATGACAGCTGCATATTACGTTTAAAGAAAGTAGAACTCCACCCCAAATTTTATGGTCTGCAAGTCTACTTTGTTGCCATCTATGGTAGTCGCATTCTCATTAAAAAAGTCATTGAGGCTGTAATTAACGAAGGCGTTAAAACTACCATTACCTATAGATAAGGTCGCATGGTAGCGCCAGCGATCCAACTCGGGAATGTCAGTTTGTTGTATGGTAATAAAATCATCTCTAAAAATAGATTTAAAGTGGTACATGTAACCCACTTTAATACCAGAGTATACCCGCCAAAAGTTAAATGTCGTGGCTGTAGAAGTGCGCCACCGCAACTGTAAAGGTATCTCGATAAGGTTTGTATTGAACCGATTTCTTTTTGAGTTGTCTTGAATTTGCTGAATGATTTCAAACTCGGTTTTTTCGTTTACGGTCTCTCCTATTACAAGATTAGAATTATAGGTATTTGTTGAAATTCCTAGACCTAGGCCTATGGCAATATTGCGGCGTCTATTTATAGGCATATCACGGATAAAGCCCAGGTGTAGACCACCAGAAAATCCGTTTTGAGAGAACTGATCGGGATGGTTAGTCAAAAGGTTGAATGATAGCCCTAGATAAAATTGATCTTCTCGATATAAACTATCGACGATCTCTGGTATCGCATTTTTATCCCTTGGAAGATTTGCATCTTGCGCTTTCAATCCATTAAAGCACAGCAAGCAAGTTACTAGTATAAACACTCTTTGCATAGGCTAAAGATAGGATATAGATCATGATCAAAACAAAAAACCATCCTGGCATCAGGATGGTTTTTAAATTATAATTTACAACAAGAGTTATTTCTTGAGGTTGCGCATAGGATCACCTTTTTTGGCCGTGTAATTAATTTTAAGAGCCATAGCTTCTCTTAACTCTTGTTTTACATCAGACAACACACCTACTTTAGAGCCACTATCGACCTTTAGGGATACCATCATCTCATCTTGAATATCCTCTGGCATGTCATTGCGCTTTGTATTTACGTACGTTTGGACTTCCTCTACGCTAGATATCTTGTCACCCAATTGAATTACATCAGTAACACCGAAGGTTTTTTGATATTGTGCACTAGGTTTTCCTATGTAAATGTAAACCAGCTTGTTTTTGCTTTCAAGTTTTTCAACCTGGTTCGCATTAGGCAATCTGTTTTCAATCTTTAACTCGTCCTCTCTCATCACGGTTGCTACCATGAAAAAGAAAAGCAGCATGAAAACGATATCTGGTAGCGATGCTGTAGAGATCGCAGGCAAATCACCGCTTTTTTGTTTTTTAAACTTTGACATAATTTAAGATTGTTGTGGTTCAGCTTCTGAAAGCTTTAAAGGATACAAGTCTCTTATCAAATCAACTTGCTCTTGTAGCTTTTCATATTCAGGAGTTTCCTTTTCAGTCTCTGGCCATTCTTTATAGCGCAAGTACATATCTTCAAATGACTCGTTAAAGCGTTTCTGAGACTCTCGGTTACGCAAAATCGTATAGGCACGTACAAGCTCATTGTATACCGTTACATAAGTACTGTAAGTTGCTAGCCTGTCGTTGACAAGAGAGATTACTGCTTTATCTGGATTGTCAGAGCTTTCTGGGTCTCCCTCACCCTGACAATAAGAACATGCAGCAGGTCCTTCACCGCCACCATTATCAAGAAATTTTACTGCAGCTTCAGTAAGTTCACTGATAGCCATGTCTTCATTTTCTACTAGAAGACGGTTATCTTGATTCACCAGTACTTGAAAGATGTTCTTCTCCTTAATTTTAGGAGGTTGTACATCATCTGGCACGGGTGGTGGCAATTTGCTCTGTATACCGCTATCTACCTCTATGGTTGTGGTAACCAGGAAAAATATAAGTAGAAGAAATGCGATATCTGCCATAGATCCAGCATTTACTTCAGGTGCAGATCTTTTAGCCATAATTTATTTTTTTACAAGTTTAGTAAGTCCAGTCCATACGATAGATCCTACTGCAAGGATACCTATAATATAAAATGTCCATAGCGCCGCGCCTATCCATTGTGAATCTGCAGCGGTTAGTGCTTCTCCATCATCAAGCATTACTTGTTTACCTGTAAGTGGATCAAGAACACTATCATCAGCAAATACAAAATAAGCTAATAAGATGATAGCAAGCATTATGCCAACAGATACAGCAGCACTTTTAAGAGCTCCTGGTTTTGTAAATAGGTTGATAATTACAAACACCAGAACGAGGCCTACTATAAGTGCCATAACGATATAGGCAATGTACATCATAGGCACCACGGTCATTGACTGTACTCCATCTTCATCCATCTGGATAGGGTCATCACCTACGCTCAACGCGTAAATGAAGAACACCGCAGCGAGAAGACACAGCGCCAATGATAAATATTTAATTACTTTATGTGCAATCATGATAAGTATTGATTAAAGGTTAATTACAGCTTACCATTCTTGTAATCTACAAGAATATCGATAAGAGTAATAGAAGCATCTTCCATGTCGTTTACGATACTGTCAATTTTTGCTACGATATAGTTGTAGAAAATTTGAAGTATGATCGCAACGATAAGACCAAATACGGTTGTCAAAAGTGCTACCTTAATACCAGTTGCAACAAGAGCAGGCTCCATAGTACCAGCCTCAGCAATACTATCAAATGATTTAATCATCCCGATTACCGTACCCATGAAACCTAGCATAGGAGCAAGTGCGATAAATAAAGAAACCCATGATACGTTCTTCTCTAGTTGTCCCATTTGAACACCACCATAAGCTACTACAGCTTTTTCTGCTGCCTCAACACTCTCGTCTGCTCTATCAAGACCTTGATAGTAGATAGAGGCTACAGGCCCCTTAGTGTTACGACAAATTTCTTTTGCAGCGTCAACACCACCACTTTTAAGAGCCTCTTCTACATCTGCAGCGAGCTTCTTAGAGTTTGTAGTAGAAAGGTTAAGGTAGATGATTCTTTCGATTGCAATAGCAAGACCTAGAATCAAACATACAAGTACGATAGACATGAACAAAGGTCCACCTTCTATAAATCGTTTTTTAAGTTCTTGATGAAAACTTACTGTCTCTACAGTTTGTGGTTCATCTTGAGCAGCTACAAGTGCTGAAACCGCTGTGTTAGTAGTTGTTGTAGTTGCCGTTGCAGTAGTTGACATTCCTAGTATCATTACAACTGCCATGAACAAAATTGAAAGTGATCGTTTCATTTGAAGATTTATTGATTATTTGATTTTTCTAATAAAGGGCTAAATATATAATTTATTGCGTTAAAAGAGAACTTGAAACAATTTTCTATCGATTTTAACGCAATTTTTTTTCAGCGTCTGTGTCAAACAAACTACAACTAACATTTTAGATTTTTATAAATGCTTCGCATCTAGAAATTTAAATTATTCCTGTAGCATATCACCTCAACGCTCGTTCTAGGCCCTTCTTTTGGCAACACGTCTAGAAGTAGATGTTATTAATGAATAAGTAGAATTACAAAACGAGGGTTGTGCTGTAGTTCGCTTCCGCGAAAGCGTATATCTACCAAATCAAAACAAGTCAATTTAAAAATTAAGGAGTACAAAAGCTCATAAAGAACAAGCATAAAAAAGCCTGATCTCTTTAAAACCAGAAATCAGGCTAGATGGCAGTGAGGAAGGGATTCGAACCCTCGATACGCTTGTGACGTATACACACTTTCCAGGCGTGCGCCTTCGACCACTCGGCCACCTCACTATTTGTTTGCAAGATTACAACTTTAAGTCACTTACTGCAAATATCTTTTAAACGGTCAACTCACCTCGCAAGGAGTCTTCAAAATAGGTTTTGAAATCTGATAATGTATTGGTGTATTTGAGCAAGTACATCATCTTTGTTAGTGCTGCCTCTGTAGTGATGTCTTTTCCTGACACCATTCCTATTTCTTTAAGTTTGACGCTGGTCTCATATTTCCCCATATCTACTGCACCACCACGACACTGGGTTACATTTACTATGTAGACACCACGACCTAATGTTTCTTGCATGATATCGATAAACCAGGGCTCACTGGGTGCATTCCCACTGCCAAATGTCTCTAATACGATACCGCGCAAACCTCCTATACTGCAAATAGCAGCTACTATTTCCCTAGTAATCCCAGGAAATAATTTTAATACCACGACTTCTTTAACCAGTTCTGGGCGATAATTCATACGCCACTGGTCTACCGTGTCATTTACATTAGCTACTTGAGCGTTTTGACGCTCTGCACTGTGGTGCGGTCGTTTGTTTTGTTCTTCTTGTGCAGCAGCAAATTCATCATAACCGTGCTGCCACAACAAACTTTTATCAATGTTAAGATGCACACCACTTACCGCCAGGGGCGGGTAATTAGGAGAGGCAAATGCTTCAAAATGATCTGCATTTACTTTTACCGTACGATTAGCACGGTATAGTTGGTATTCAAAATAAATACAAACTTCTTTGATAATAGGTACTCCAGCCTCGTGTTGAGCAGCTAGCTGTATGGCGGTGATCAAGTTCTCCTTAGCATCTGTACGTAAATCTCCTATAGGAAGTTGAGAACCTGTAAATATGATAGGTTTAGTAAGATGTTCAAACATAAAGCTGAGTGCACTGCCGGTGTAAGCCATCGTATCACTACCATGCAAGATTACAAAACCATTGTAGTCGTCATATCGTGCGTGGATAATGTCTCCCAACTCTTTCCAGTGGGACACATTCATATTTGAGGAGTCTATGGGATGCTCGTAAGAAATACTGGTAATATCACATTCTAATTGATGCAATTCTGGTATGTGCAGCAGTAACTTTTCAAAATCAAATGCCTGGAGTGCTTTTGTGATGGGATTCTTAATCATCCCAATGGTGCCGCCAGTATAAATTAATAGGATCTTAGGCTTCATATGCAGGTTGCATTTGCTCCTTATTAATAACAGGACGCGCATACATGCTTAAAAAACTCTTTACCGCCTCTGTATCTTTCATATCTACTCGCATACGCAAACGACGTTCAAATTGTGCTAGATCTTTATCGGTGTAAAACTCTTGATAATCTTTGGACTCGTGCAATAAATCGTAGGCGATGTAATTAGTAGGCCACAGCTTATAATTTCTTTGTATCGTCTCATCTAACTGGGCTACCAGTTGCTGTAATAATTGGTTGGTAGAACTATCGTCTAGACTGTTTAAAGACATGGGTGCTGCGGCAGCGATGTGTATGTGTTTTTTCTGTCCCAGTGCACCTTTTAGAATGCTATTAAAATCTTCATTCTCTGATTTTATATATTCCGTCTGGGCTTTTTTTGCCAATAGCTCTGGTACTTTCAATATATCTGTAGGGTCGTACTCGTAAGAGATAGAGACAGGCACAATACGCAAATTTTCCAGGTATTCTCTTACTGATCGCTTGCCTGCCGCAAGCGCTATCATTTTAAGTACTCCTTGTTCTGTAACGTCGTTGCCATCTTTTGTCCTTCCCTGGCGCTGTGCGATCCATACACTACGGTTGTTATCTTTTAACAAATGCTCCACATACTCGCTTAATTTTTTACTACTCACGAGAGTTTCTCGTGGGGTACCGCCACGCTTTACTATAAAGTTGCGAGTAAGTTTACTCAACGCGTTTACAAAGGGTCGCTGTACCAGATTATCTCCTATAGCGCTCGCCGTTCGGATTAGATCGTGTTGAAATAGAGAAAGGTTGATCAAACAAGTATCTAGAACAATATCGCGATGATTAGATATATACAAATAAGACTTAGAAGAATCTAGTTTCTCAAACCCTTGAGTTGTGAGACCTGCGCTGGTTTCTTGCAAGATGCGCTGGACTGTAACACTTATGACATCACGCTGGAAATCATTAATTGATTTGCAGGCCAGCACGATGTCCTTGATTTCCTCTTCCGTTTTATCTGGAAAGGTGTATTGAAATAAGGTTTTAATCATAGGATGACGCACAGCACTTTGCAGGGCTATTTCTACCTCTGCATCATTGAAAAACCGTATGTCGTCATAATTTGCCACAGTGATTGTATTTATAAAGACCAAAAATAAGCATCTTAACCTCTAGACACCGAAGACTTCACGAGAATTTGACGTTGTGATGCTCGCCACCTCTTCAACAGTTACATTATATAATGAGGCGACTTTTTGTGCAACATGCAGCAAGTAGGCACTCTCGTTGCGTTTGCCACGATAGGGAACAGGTGATAGGTAGGGCGCATCTGTCTCTAGAACGATATGCTCCAGATCTATTTGAGATAAAAATTGGTCAATTTTTCCGTTTTTAAAAGTAACCACCCCTCCTATTCCTAGTTTCATACCATGATTGATGGCTTCCTGTGCTTGCTCTTTTGTTCCTGTAAAACAATGGAAAATACCGTGGAGTCCTTTACCGTTGAAAATTTCTAGAACTTCAAAAACCTCGTCAAATGCATTGCGACAGTGAATAACGATAGGCAATTTATAGGCAAGCGCCCACTCTATTTGTTGCTCAAAAACCTGCATTTGCAAATCCTTAGTGGTTTTATCCCAGTATAAATCTACACCTATTTCTCCCACCGCAACACAATCACCAATGTCTAGCATTTTCTTTACGTGTGCCAGCTGTAATTTAACATCTTGTTGTTGTACATGGGTAGGGTGCAAACCACTCATTAAATGTATACATTCTGGAAACTGCTGTTTCAATTCCAGCATACCTGCGGTACTATCTGCATCGATAGCTGGCAAGAAAAAACGCTGCACCCCTGCAGCCATAGCTCGTTGGATCATTGCCTCCCGATCCTCATTAAATTCATCGCTGTATAAATGGGTGTGGGTATCTGTTAAAATCATACTGCAAAGGTAAAACCTAAGCAGCACGCAGCACAGTTCTATTAAAATCAAAATAAAAGGATCTAACATTGAAGTTTTGAGAATCTCGCTTTCGCGAAAGCGGGATCCACCAGAACATAAAAACATAACTTAAAAGCAATGCCGCGCATCGTACCTTTGGGCAATAAATTCTATTATGGCCTCATTGAAGCAAACGTTGAAAGACAGAGGATATATTGCCCACCGATTGCGAATCGCCAAAAAAAGCGGTCATATTGTTACAAAGGCTTGTATTAATGGGTATACTGGTCGATTTATTATCGACACCGGCGCTAGTGCTACCTGTGTAGATCAAGATTTGTATAAAGAATTTCAACTGACCACCGAGTTTATGGAAAAGCAAATAGGAACAGCCAGCGGATCGCTGCGACCTAGAATTTCTCATAATAACACACTGGAGCTGGGCGACTGGAGTGATGAAGACACGACTGTATTATCAATGGATATGAGTTTTGTCAACAGCGCTTTAAAGTCTGAAGGCATGCGATCCATACAAGGCTTGCTGGGTGCTGATTTTTTAATTGCTAGCCAGGCGGTAATTGATTACCGCGGCAAATGGCTTTTTTTAAAACTATAAGGTCACGGTAAAGGTCCCTTGTGTGACTGCAAGATTAGACGGTGGTCCCGTGGTAAAGCTAAAACTCCCACTATAAGTCCTCCTATTGCGGTTGACAATGGTAATGTCAATAGATCCGGAGATGGCATCTGCCGTGGTTCCATTATTAGTTACTGCGGCTCGATAAGGTCCGGCAGCAGTGATAGAATAGCTACCTACGGTAACATTTTCAGGAAAACTTAGAAGCAAGGTTGTCGCGCTGTTTTGTGACTGCACAATCACGGTACCAGCAGCTGCACTAGGTGTTACGGTTGTAGGTGTAAATAAAGTACCTTCTATTTGCGCTCTTAAGGTATTAACATTGTTGATACCACCCACACCCGTCCCGAAGGGAACTCTGTAAATTACCCCTTTGCGCATGGTGAGTGTATCTTGAGCCCTGGGTGTGTAACTTACATAACTAAAGTTTCCTGTAATTGTACCCTGCGGCTCATTTGATGTGATAATAACAGACCCAGTGCTTTGACCTGTTCTAGTAGTAAACTGTATCTCGTTGTTAAAGGTATAGATAGCTTCATTAGGCAGGCCCTGACCCAATTCATACACACCCGGTGCCGATGATGTTAACACCAGGCGTAAATTTTCTAGCGGATTTTCACCAGCTATTGTAATGGTCCCATTTGCATTATTAGTAACATTAACACGATCGCTACCAAAGAACTCCCCATTGCGGGATGCTTGCAGGGCTGGCGTGTTGTCCACATCTAGATTTTCCTCGCAAGAAAACAGAGCAAGACAACAGAATAGTAATAAGCAGAGGGAATATTTCATAAGTTGAATTTAATCGACCATCATAAAACTCAAAAGTAAATAAAATACCGTGACGCGATTGTTGATAATCAAAATAATAGTACTTTTGTGCACTCAAATTAATAATCAGGGTCGGGAACCCACAAATTTAATGTTATGCCCGTAAAAATTAGACTACAAAGACACGGTAAAAAAGGAAAGCCATTTTATTGGATCGTAGCCGCAGACTCGCGTGCTAAAAGAGATGGTAAATATCTAGACAAGATAGGTACTTATAATCCTAATACAAACCCAGCAACCATCAACCTAGATGTTGATAGTTCTATTAAGTGGTTACAAAACGGTGCACAGCCTACAGATACAGCAAGAGCTATCTTAAAGTATAAAGGTGTGATGTACAAAAAACACTTACAAGGCGGTGTGAAAAAAGGAGCTCTTACTGAGGAGCAAATGGAAGAAAAATTCAACGCTTGGGTAGAAGAGAAAGAAGGAAAGATTGCTAATAAAGCATCAGGTCTTGAAAAAGAAGCTGAGAAAGCTGCTGCTGATGCACTTGCCGCTGAAAAAGCGGTAAATGAGGCGCGTATCGCTGCAAACACTCCAGAGCCTGCAGTTGAAGAACCAGCTGCTGAAGATACTGCGGAAGCATCTAGCGAGGAAGAATAAATCAAGACACCATGCGTAAAGACAAATGTTTCTACGTAGGTACGATTGTCAATAAATTTAGTTTTAAGGGTGAGCTTCTAGTTAAACTAGACACAGATGACCCAGAACTTTTTCTAGAAATGGAATCAGTTTTTATCGAGATCGGTAAAAACCTGGTTCCATTTTTTATTGAACGCAGCCAGCTGCATAAATCCCTGCTGTTGCGCGTAAAATTTGAAGATGTTGATGACGAGCCTACAGCAGACAGCCTGATGAAAAGGGAGCTCTATTTGCCCCTCACTGCTCTACCACCGCTGGAGGGTAATAAATTTTATTATCATGAGGTCATAGGCTTTACAATGATTGACACAAACTATGGCAACGTAGGAGTCATTACAGGGGTAAACGACACCACAGCCCAGGCATTATTTGAAGTAGACCATCACGGTGACCAGGTCTTGATTCCTGTAAACGATGCTTTTATTGACAAGCTGGATCGTGAGGCTCGCACTATTACTGTGACCGCACCAGATGGACTAATTGAACTGTATACCAATTAACTAGGAATACAGCCAGCCTTATGATCTTTGTAATCTAGATGCTTTATGTCTGTATTTAAATTTAAACAGTTTGAAGTCCAGCAAGATCAATGTGCTCAAAAAATAGGTACAGATGCTGTCTTACTAGGCGCATGGACCGCGCCAGCAACACCGCCACAAAACATCCTTGATATAGGTGCAGGCACCGGCGTTATTAGCCTTATGCTGGCACAACGTTACGGCCTGGCGCAGATAGACGCAGTAGAGATTGATGATCTGGCCTTTGAGCAGGCGGCATCAAATTTTGAAAACAGCCCGTATGGCGATCGCTTATTTTGTTACCACGCTAGCTTCCAGGAGTATTATGAAGAGGTAGATGAGCGGTACGAACTTATTGTAAGCAACCCACCCTTTTTCAATGGCAGCTTGCAACGTGATGATCAACAAATAAGCGCACAGCGCCAGCAAGCAAGATTTGACGACGCCCTGCCGTTTGAAGAGCTGGTTTATGGTGTTTATCAACTACTAGACCGTCAGGGAACGTTTGCCTGTATTATCCCGGTAGATCGCGAGAGCCACCTCCTTAAAATCACCGACCATTTTCAACTCGTCGTGGTGCGTAAAACCTATGTGCGTGGCACCAGTGCCACTGCTGTAAAAAGAGTGTTGTTGGAATTTCGCTTTCGCGGAAGCGAACCACATAACAGCCTTACCACTACACAACGCCAGATTCCCACGGTAAACCATTTAACCATCGAGCGATCTCGACACCATTATACGGAGGCCTATATCGAGTTGACTAAGGATTTTTATCTAAAAATGTAATTAGGTTGCCCAAAGTATTTCGACTTAAAGATCAGGATTCCAGCTGCTAGTTCGTTATTTTTACCTGTACTTAATTACCGATCATCTCACTAGGCAGGATTGGTTTTTAAAAAAATGTGATTTATGAAACCTGATTTATTTGAAGCACCAGATTATTACCAATTGGACGATTTACTTACAGAGGAGCATAAAATGATACGAGATGCTGCACGCAGCTGGGTAAAAAGAGATGTGTCCCCTATCATTGAAAAAGCAGCACAAGACGCTGTCTTTCCTAAAAGTATTATTCCTGGACTGGCATCGATAGGAGCTTTTGGCCCCTACATTCCAGAGCAATATGGCGGCCCAGGGCTGGATCAAATATCGTATGGGCTGATTATGCAAGAGTTAGAACGTGGCGACAGCGGCGTGCGCTCTACTGCGTCTGTTCAATCATCGCTAGTTATGTATCCTATTTTTAAATATGGGACCGAAGAACAGAAACAAAAATTCCTGCCAAAACTTGCCAGCGGAGAGTTCATGGGATCCTTTGGCCTAACAGAGCCAGACCACGGGTCAAATCCAGGCGGTATGGTCACTAGGTTTAAAGATGCTGGGGATCATGTTATATTGAATGGTGCAAAACTGTGGATATCCAACAGTCCGTTTTGTGATATTGCGGTAGTGTGGGCAAAAGATGAGAACGACCGCATTCACGGTCTTATTGTAGAGCGTGGCATGGAAGGATTTAGCACGCCAGAAACCCACAACAAATGGTCCTTAAGGGCCAGCGCTACCGGCGAGCTTATTTTTCAAGATGTTAAGGTGCCCAAAGCAAACATACTTCCAGGTCGTAGTGGCCTAGGTGCTCCATTAAGCTGTTTAGACAGTGCCCGTTTTGGCATAGCCTGGGGTGCCATAGGTGCAGCGATGGATTGCTATGATACGGCGTTGAGGTATGCAAAGGAGCGTAAACAATTTGGCAAACCCATAGCAGCCTTTCAACTACAGCAAAAAAAACTCGCCGAAATGATTACCGAGATCACTAAAGCGCAACTGCTCGCATGGAGACTAGGAGTATTGCGAGAAGAAGGCAAAGCAACCAGCGCCCAAATATCGATGGCCAAAAGAAATAATGTAGAAATTGCGATTAACATTGCTCGAGAAGCTCGCCAGATATTAGGAGGAATGGGAATCACGGGAGAGTACAGTATCATGCGCCACAGCATGAACCTAGAAAGTGTAATCACCTATGAAGGGACTCACGATATACACCTATTAATCACAGGACTGGATATTACAGGAGAAAACGCATTTGCCTAGATCGGTACGATGTATTTCTTAAAATGCTGCCATTTGTGATGCGACTTTCAAATAATTTGCTTTATTTAAAACAAAAATTGCAGATTATGAAAAAGATTATTTTCTTACTAGTGGCTATTCTCACGATCCATGTCTCGTGCGATTCTGATGACGACGGCAACGTTGACCCTAACACATTGACCTTAGAAAATCTAGCCGGGACTTACGATGTTACCGGTATACTGATAAGCGGTACAGAGATAGAAACGAATGGGAACAACACGCAAACCACCACAATTGATCTGGTAGGTAGTGATTTTAATACCGCTACTTTTATTTTTACAGCCGATGGTAGCGTCACAGCCTCTGGAACCTTTACCGCAACCACCACCGTGATTCAAAATGGAGATGCGACTGTAGAGATTGACACGCAAGATCTTGACCTGTCTGATTCTTTCACACTAGACGGCAATCGATTGATTATAGAGGGCGAGGATAACCTTGACGCAAGGATTATCAATTTTACCAGCGAGGACTTTCAAATACAAATCGAGGAAAATATCAATGAGCCTAGTTTTAGCTCACAGACTGAGGCTACCTATACCCTTTCTCGCAGATAGATTCTTTGAACAACCTCTTGAGCTCTATTCTAGAAATAAAAGTCAGGTATCGCATGTAGAGTGTTACACATAAAAAGCGATCGAATGGCTACTATCAAAGCATGCGTATGATTACTAGTTAATCGATTGTTAAATAATGTACCGCTGCACTTGTTGTTGTCTGGCTGCTATACTTTTGCATAAAATTAAGATGATGCAAGAGCTATTGAACGAAACTATTACGCTTTCGCGAAAGCGATTACTACAACATCCCCTGTACAACTGTATAAATACCACTGCAGATCTACAACTGTTTATGCAATCTCACGTTTTTGCAGTATGGGATTTCATGTCATTGCTTAAAGCGTTACAACAACAATTGACTTGCACTACTCTACCGTGGAAGCCCGTAGGCGACACGCAATTGCGTTATCTGATCAATGAGATTGTACTGGCTGAAGAAACAGATATGGACTCCAACGGGCATCGCATGAGTCATTATGAAATGTATCTGGATGCTATGAAGGCAGCAGGAATAGACACTCAAAAAACCGAACAGAAAATCGCATCGTGGACAGATGTAGCAGCTGTCCTAGACGAAGAAAATCTAGCCTCTTTACCTGCGCATGTGAGCCAGTTTTTAAAAAACACCTTTCAAGTAATCCAGCGAGGTAAGGCTCATGAGATTGCAGCGGCCTTTACCTATGGGCGCGAGGACCTAATCCCTGAAATGTTTACCGAGATCATCGCAGGACTAGACAAATCTGCCGTAGAAATCGACCTGTCCAAAATAAAATACTATTTTGATCGGCATATTGAATTAGACGGTGATGAGCATGGCCCTATGGCTCATAAAATGGTATCATTGCTTTGCGGCGATGACCCAGTAAAATGGCAAGAAGCAACTAACGTGAGTAAAGCAGCTCTAGAAAGTCGTTACGAATTATTCAGCGGTATTACCTCGGCAATTGCTAAAAATCAGCTATCTGTATCGATATGATCCCGTGAAGTTTCCATGGCTGTCATACCAGAAACATCGATGACCGTCTGGATTTGTGGAGCGTGCTTTTTTACAGTAAGCTCGACGCCAGACTTGAGAGTCATCTGGTTGACATGGCAACCTACACAGGTACCCATCAAACGTACTTTTACATCAGTCCCATTTTCAATAGAGACTAATTCAATATCGCCCCCATCCCGCTGTAGAAAAGGTCTTATCTCTTCTAGCCCAGCTTCTACTGCACTTTGTAATTCCT
This sequence comes from uncultured Nonlabens sp., assembly GCA_947491755.1. GTDB lineage: Bacteria > Bacteroidota > Bacteroidia > Flavobacteriales > Flavobacteriaceae > Nonlabens. Next base: position 134,791 of record CANLKV010000001.1, read on the forward strand.
GATCGTTCATTACTTGTTTTTATTAACTGGGCTGCAACCAGCCATGGTGGTAATTTTAACCGCCTCTGTCGGTGGCATTTGATCATTACGACGTACTGTCTCTGTTACTACATTTCTAGTAATATCGATAAATGATTTTTCAATATCTGTTCCGTCTTGCATAGCAGCAGGTCTACCTACATCCCCAGCCTCTCGTATGCTTTGAATTAACGGTAACTCTCCTAAAAAAGGAATTTTTAAATCTTCTGCTAGATGTCTTGCACCATCCTTACCGAAGATATGGTATTTATTTTCAGGGAGTTCTGGTGGTGTAAAATAAGCCATATTTTCAATAATCCCTAATACAGGAACGTTGATACTTTCTTGTTGAAACATAGCCACCCCTTTGCGAGCATCTGCAAGGGCAACGTTTTGTGGTGTGCTTACCACAACAGCGCCAGTCAACGGCAATGCCTGCATGATACTTAAGTGTATGTCTCCAGTACCAGGAGGAAGATCTACTAATAGAAAGTCTAATTTGCCCCAGTCTGCATCAAATATCATTTGATTAAGTGCCTTGCTTGCCATAGGACCTCTCCATACTACCGCCTGGTCTAGTTTTGTAAAGAAACCGATAGACAAAACTTTCACGCCATAGTTTTCTACTGGCTTCATTTTTGACTTACCGTCAACATTGACAGATAAAGGGCGCTCATTGATCACATCAAACATGATGGTAGCAGATGGGCCGTAGATATCAGCATCTAGCAATCCTACTTTAAATCCCATTTTAGAAAGGGTGACCGCTAGATTTGCAGTAACCGTAGATTTACCTACACCCCCTTTACCAGAAGCAACAGCAATAATATTATCGATCCCTGGTATAGGTTTTCCTTTTATCTCTGGCGCTTTATTCTCATTAACAGGAGCCTCTACCTTAAGATTTACTTTTATTTGCGCCTTTTCATATACTTCTTTATGGATGGCTTGTAGAATGCTTACTTCTGTTTTCTTTTTTGCTTGCAGGCTAGGATTGTTTATGGTAATATCAACGATCACCTCTTCTCCAAAAACTAGCACATTTTTTACCGCACCACTTTCTACCATATTCTGCCCCTCACCAGGAACTGATATGGTTTCCAGTGCTTTAAGTACATCTTTCTTTTCTATTTTCATAATCCTTGCAATTATTACAAAGATAAGATGTGAAACCGCTTACTAAAAAGGTTTCTAAATCATTTAGCAAAGAATATTGACCCTATTGAAACAATGATATAAAAGTTAATTAATAAAGGTTATTGCGTTTTTTATGGTTTTTTATTAGTAGTTTACTAACTTACTGCATCATTTTTTAAATTATCAATTATGGGTATCAAGAATTTTATAGGCCGTCGTGTGGAACAAAAGCAAGATAATAGGGAAGCGATACGTGTAAAGGATTACATGAAGAGAAAGTTGATCACATTTACTGCAGATCAAAGCATCAATGAAGTAATGGAAATTATTCTTAAACAACGCATTACTGGTGGGCCAGTAATCGATGCACAACAACAACTGATAGGAATTATAAGTGATACTGATCTCATGCAAGTGATAGGAGATAGTCGATATCATAACATGCCCATTGGTGATCGTACGGTAGCTGACTATATGAGCTCTCAAGTATCTACCATTGATGCCGAGGTTGATATTTTTGACGCTGCAGCTCGATTTTTAAAAACCGGACACCGCCGATTTCCAGTGACAGAGAATGGTAAATTAATAGGACAAATTTCTAGAATGGATGTCATTATCGCAGCAACCAATCTAAAAAAGAATCACTGGCGCTGATTAATAAGCAATAGATCGTATTTTAATCATTTTTTGCTCGTCCCCCAATTGAAAAGAAATGGTGTCTCCTACTTGAGCTCCAGCCATATTTTTAGCAATAGGGGTCGTAAAGGCAATTTTTCCAATGTTTGTATTTGCCTCATCCACGCCTACAATGGTAATAGTGAATGGTCGCGGGTTATTATCTAGTTGATAGAATACCGTGGCGCCAAAACGCACCTCGTCCTGCTTCTGTCCTTTTGGTTCAATCACTCTAGCACTGGCTATTCGCTCTTTGAGTAATTTGATTTTACCGTGAATTAGTGTTTTAGCACGTCTCTGATCCACCTCATTAAAATTACTAGTTTGATGCAAGTCGTGCTCTAGTTGCTTTAATTCTTCTAACAATTGAACCTTACCAACAGGGGTCACATAGTTCACTACACCCTCAGGAAGTATCGCCCGTTGCGGGATAATTACTGGCTCTTCTTGATCGCCTTCTTTGACAAAACCACGACTCACAACGCGTATTCTTCAAGAGTCTCTAGACTGGTATAATCCAATGCCTTCTGGTCTGTTGCGTTCAAATCTATAGAAGGTGCCACTCCTGCAGCCCTAGCTTCTAACCAGCGATTGATACATAAGCACCATTTATCCCGTGGTTGAAGCCCAGGAAAGTTATAGGCTGGAATAGGGGTAGATAAATCATTCCCTCGAGACTTTGTGTATTCTAAAAAATCACTTGTCATCACGGCACATACTACGTGAGTTCCTGTATCTGCCTTTGATGTGCGGCAATACCCGTCTCTATAAAATCCTGTCATAGGCTCTGTACAACAGCCTAATAGCGGTTTTCCAAAAACATTTTTTTGAACCATAATCATTGGTGTTCATTAATCAAATCCTTTAGTTGATGTAAGGGTTGAACACCGCTGCCACGCCACACTTGCTCGCCATTCTTAAACAGTAAAAATGCAGGAACGCCACGCACATTAAAGCGAGCTGCAAGCGATTGATTTTTATCCACATCTACTTTAATAATTTTAACCCTATCGCCTAGATCTTTCTTGAGCTGATCCAGTACCGGAGACATGGTTTGACAAGGGCCGCACCAGGTAGCATAAAAATCTACTAATACTGGCACATGATCTGATACGATCTCACTAAATTTTGCCATAGAACACCTTTTACTTTTTAAATCTTAGTTTAAGACTAAGTTGATGATAAACACACAATAACCTTGTTATAAAATCGCTAATGTCTCAGGAGTACCTTAATTATTTAAGAGTATAACAGACAAGCGTATTAGGGGCGTTAATGAAAATTTTAAAGGCTCTAGCTTTAAAAATCAATACCTTTACCCTGCTATGGAAGTACCACCGCTAGAGGTCCAAATCAAAACCTTACCCTTGTCACCTGGGGTTTATCTGTATTTTGATAAAACAGACCGATTGCTTTATGTAGGAAAAGCAAAAAAACTTAAAAAAAGAGTTTCTTCTTACTTTACTAAAAATCATGATAGCTATCGCATATCGACGATGGTTAAAAAGATCGTACGCATAGAACACATAGTCGTTCAAACTGAAACAGATGCGCTACTACTGGAGAACAGCTTGATAAAATCACGATCGCCTAAATATAACATTATGCTGCGCGATGATAAAACCTATCCATGGCTATGCATAAAAAACGAACGTTTCCCAAGAGTTTTTCTTACCCGCAAAATGATCAAGGATGGCAGCGAATATTTTGGGCCATACACCAGCGTGCGTACGGTACGTACTTTATTAGAATTGGTAAAAAGTTTATACCCCATACGCACCTGCAAATATGACTTGCAGGAAGAAAAAATACAGGCCGGTAAATATAAACTTTGTCTAGAGTATCACATAGGAAATTGCAAGGGACCTTGTGTAGGCCTGCAGTTAGAATCAACTTACAATCGTAATATAGAGGCTATACGCAATATTGTAAAGGGAGATTTTAAAGATGCTGTAAATCATTTTACAGGAATGATGAAAGATCATGCGGCAAATATGGAGTTTGAAGAGGCGCAACGAATAAAAGAAAAACTGGATATCTTGACCAGATATCAAGCAAAATCTACCGTTGTCAATCCTAATATTTCAAACGTTGATATCTTTACTATTGTAAGTGACGAGGCGGCTGGTTACGTTAACTACATTCAAATAAATCACGGCTCGATCACTAGATCACACACCATGGAGCTTAAAAAGCAACTGGATGAAACCGATAAAGAATTGCTAGAACTTGCTATTGTAGAATTGCGCACAAGATTTGACTCTCAAAGCACTGAAATTTATACCCAATTCCCGGTAGATCTAGGTGAGCAGATTAAAGTCACCATTCCTAAACTAGGTGACAAAAAGCGCGTCGTTGAATTGTCAGAGCGCAATGCAAAATTTTACCGACAGGAGCAATTTAAAACCATTAAGATAGTCGACCCAGACCGTCACGTGAATCGATTAATGGCTCAAATGAAAGCAGATTTGAGACTGGATGAAGAGCCACGTCACATGGAATGTTTTGACAACTCAAATATTCAAGGTACTAATCCCGTAGCGGCCTGTGTCGTTTTTAAAAATGGGAAGCCCAGCAAATCAGATTACCGACATTTCAATATTAAAACGGTGGAAGGTCCAGATGATTTTGCAAGTATGGAGGAGGTCGTTTATCGACGCTACCGTCGCTTGCTAGAAGAAAATGAGCCATTACCGCAGCTAGTGATTGTTGATGGAGGAAAAGGGCAACTTTCTAGCGGCGTTACCGCTCTAGACCGATTGGGCTTGAGAGGCAAAGTACCTATTATAGGAATTGCAAAAAGGCTGGAAGAATTATTTTACCCTAATGATCCCGTACCTTTATATCTGGACAAACGTTCTGAAAGTTTAAAAGTAATCCAACACATGCGCAACGAGGCGCACCGCTTCGGGATCACTCATCACAGGAATAAGCGCAGTAAACAAGCTATAGAGACAGAGCTGGACGATATTCCCGGAATAGGAGAAAAAACGACAGTAGAGCTATTGCGGCACTTTAGGTCTGTAAAACGAGTCAAAGAAGCTTCAAAACAAGAGTTAATAGGAGTAGTGGGTACCAGTAAAGCACAAAAGATAATAGACTTTTATAGTGAAGAAGAGTAGGTTGATATGGGTGTTGATAATACTCGCTTTTTCAAAAGCGAACTATTTACATGCACAACAAAATCAAACTGAAACCCCTAAAAAGATAGGCCTTGTTCTATCAGGCGGTGGTGCCAAAGGACTCGCTCACATAGGAACTCTAAAAGTCATTGACTCTTTAGGAATTAAAATCGATTACATAGCAGGAACTAGTATGGGTGCTATCGTAGGCTCGCTGTATGCTAGTGGTTACACTGGACAACAGATTGACTCCATATTTAGAGTGACAGAATTTTCAAACCTTATTGCAGACGAAATCCCGCGTAGCGCAAAAACCTATTATGAACGGCGAGAGAATGAACGGTATGCACTAACGTTGCCCTTTAAAGATTTTAAAATTGATTTACCCAGCTCCTTGAGCAAAGGGCAAAATGTATACAATCTTATGTCTCAATTACTGGCCCATGTTAATGACCAGGATGATTTCTCTAAATTACCTATTCCTTTTTTTTGCATCGCTACAAATATCGCAACCGGGCAAGAAGTAGTACTAGACGTGGGCTACCTGCCGCGTGCAGTCAATGCTAGTGGCGCTCTACCTTCTTTATTTGCACCTGTACAAATAGATGGAGTCACTCTAATTGATGGTGGGGTTACTGATAATTATCCCGTAGAAAAATTGAGAGATAAAGGTATGGACGTAATTATAGGAGTAGATGTACAAGATGATCTTAAACCATTAGACCAGCTGGATAGTGCTTTTGATATTTTAACACAAATCAACAATTTTAGAACCATTAACGCAATGAAGGTTAAGGGGCCCAAAACTGATGTGTATATCACTCCAGACATTTCAAATTTTACCGTTATCAGTTTTGATCAAGGATCAGAAATTATTGAGCAAGGAGTAGCAGCGGCGCTGGATAAAATAGAGCAGCTTCAACCTCTCGCTACCGCAGGATACCGTAGACAAGCATTGCGACGTTCAAAACAAGACCGTTTGTATTTATCTAATATTACCGTGACCGGAAATGAACGATACAATCGTGCATTTATCACTGGAAAATTTAAACTACAAACACCTGGTTTTACTACCTACGAGGACATAAAAAATGGGGTAAACAACCTGCAAGCCACAAACAATTTTTCCAAAATTAATTATGAATTAATTCCTAATGAATATGGGGTAGAACTAGCTGTTGAAGTACAAGAGTCCACTACACGCAACTACCTGCGTTTCAGCTTGCATTATGACGAGTTACTGCGCAGTGCAGCACTAGTCAACCTGAGTCGTAAAGGTGTTCTGGTTGACAATGATGTTGTTTCTTTTGATGCTATTTTAGGTGATAATTTAAGGTATAGTGCAGATTATTATATCGACAAAGGACGGTACTGGTCCATAGGTTTGCACAGTGAGTTTACCCAGTTTGAAAAAAATATACCCACCAGTTTTATAGAAGATGTGACTGGCACAGTACCACCTAATGTGAACAGTCTAGAGATTAATTACTACGATTGGACCCAGCAATTTTATCTTCAAACTCGAGTAGATAAAGGCTTTAATGTCACCATAGGTGCAGAGTTGAAAACCTTAGATATTTTTACAAACACCTTAACCACTGGGGATGTAAATGAGACTCGCACAAATTTTGAAAACAGTACCACAGGCAGTTTGTACGGCAAGTTCCTACTGGACACTTATGACAACGCCTTCTTTCCTAATTCTGGATGGTTGCTCGATGCAGATTTTCATTTGTATTTATACAATGATGTTTTTCAAGAAAGTTTTGACGAATTTTCAATTGCACAGCTAGAGGTAGGACATGCCAGGTCATTCGGCAATTTAAGTCTTAATGTTTTAGGTCATGTAGGTATAAATGTAGGCAACCCACAAACCTCATCGCTCGATTTTATTTTAGGCGGTTATGGCGCACGTCGCATTAATAACATCTTGCCATTTTATGGCTATGATTTTATCAGTTTAAGTGGCAATACCATGATACGAGCGCTGTTCAATGTGGACTATGAAATTTTTAAAAAGAACCATGTGTCCTTCAGTGCTAATTTTGCTAGTCTAGATGATGATTTATTTGAGCAGGACGATTGGTTCAGGGTGGCACAATATTCAGGATATGCTCTAGGCTATGGCATCGACACATTTCTAGGTCCTCTTGAGTTAAAATACAGCTTCAGCCCACAACAAGATGATGGCGAGTTTTATGTTCGTTTAGGTTTTTCCTTTTAATTCACTGCTAGTTGAGGTAGGATAAAGGCGATGATTTATTCGCTTTCGCGAAAGCGAACACAACACCAACTACACAAATGGAATTTTATACAGGTTACACAGCACTTGAAAACGGGTCTATAGGGGATTAAAAATTACCATACATCCATGGAATGGTCTAAAAAATTGCCGAAATTTAGACGCAAATAATACGAGATATGCCTTTTTACCATAAAATGGGTTCTATACCGCACAAACGCCATACGGTTTTTAAGAAACCAGATGGCTCTTTGTATTACGAGCAGCTATTTGGCACCATAGGTTTTGACGGCATGTATACAAACTCATACCATGAGCACCGCCCTACCATGGTAAATGAGATTAGAGATAGTTACAGTGTTAAGCCAGAGATCGCGCTAGAGAATCATTTAAAATCTTATCGATTAAAGGGGTTTCAAGTTACTCCCAGGCCGGACTATCTAGAAAGTCGTACCTGTGTTTTAACGAATAGCGATGTAAGTATAGTTCTTGCAGCACCGCAAGAATCTCTTAGGGCGTATTTTTATAAAAACGCAGACAGCGATGAGCTTTTATTTATACATCAAGGCTCTGGTGTGTTGCGCACACATTTAGGTAATTTAAAGTTTTCCTATGGTGACTATTTATTGATACCTCGTGGTATTATTTATCAAATCGATTTTGACACGCCAGTTAATAGATTATTTATTGTAGAAAGCCGCAGGCCTATTTATACTCCTAAACGCTACCGCAACTGGTTTGGTCAATTGTTAGAGCATGCTCCATTTTGTGAGAGGGACATACGCCGTCCAGAAACCCTTGAGACCCATGACAAAAAAGGTGAGTTTGTAATTAAAGTTAAAAAACAGGATGAGATTTTTGAGATGGTTTATGCCTCCCATCCTTTTGATGTAGTGGGGTACGATGGATATAACTATCCCTATGCGTTTTCTATACATGATTTTGAACCTATAACTGGTCGCATACACCAACCGCCACCAGTACATCAAACGTTTGAAACAGATGCTTTTGTGGTTTGCAGTTTTGTTCCTAGAAAATACGACTACCACCCAGACAGCATCCCTGCCCCTTACAACCATAGTAATATCGATAGTGATGAGGTGCTCTATTATGTAGATGGCGATTTTATGAGCCGCAACGACATAGAAAAAGGACATATTTCATTACACCCTGCGGGCATCCCACACGGTCCACACCCAGGGGCTGTAGAGCGCAGCATAGGGCAAACAGAGACAGAAGAACTAGCGGTGATGGTAGACACATTTAAACCGCTCAAAGTGACTAAGGCTGGACTAGCCATAGCAGATGAATCTTACCATAAAAGCTGGTTGGAAGATTCTTAAACCCTTATTGATAATAAAGTGAACGAAATAAAAAGAAAACTACCAGCAGATCCAGGTGCAATGGCCCTAGGAATCATCGCACTACTAATAAGTCTAGTAGGCTGTTGTTGTGGGTTATTTGCCCTTCCTGCGATTATAATGAGCCTTATAGGACTGATCTGGGCAATTAAAAGTACTAGAAGGTATAAAGAATCGCCCGCAGAATTTTCAGCTCGCAGCTATAGCAATATCAACACAGCCAAGGTGGTAAATATCATAGCTCTCGTATTGTCAACTCTCTTTTTGCTGTTTTCGCTATTTATTTTTGGTGAGCTCGCCCTAAATCCTGAAAATATTATAAAAGAACTGGAAGAGACCGCTAGAGAAATTGAACGCGAGGAAGGCAATATTGATCAAGAAGAACAGGTAATAATTACAGATACTCTTATAGACAACTGGAGTTATAACGACGGCATAGACACAGTGCAAACTATAAGTCAAGATTCCATTTACAAATCTTTAAAGCAATGAAAACAAAACTGGTATTAGCACAACAAACTAGAGCCATGTGGTGAGTATGACAATCTTGTATACTCGTTATCACTAACTTTTAAAAAAACAACACTATGCCAGCAGAAATTAAAAACCTTAAAGACTTAAAGAATACAGAATACAGCCTGAAAAAACTTTTTTCAGAAGCAGAAGATTTTCTTCCCTTACTAGGTACAGACTATGTAGAACTTTATGTAGGAAATGCAAAACAAGCCGCTCATTATTATAAAACAGCCTTTGGCTTTCAATCACTCGCTTATGCCGGGCTGGAAACTGGAGTAAAAGACCGTGTCTCTTATGTCCTGCAGCAAGGTAAGATACGCATCGTATTAACCAGCCCCCTGCAAAAAGGCGGCGCTATAAATAAGCATATTGACCTGCATGGTGATGGCGTTAAGGTGGTAGCCCTGTGGGTAGAAGACGCTACAGCAGCCTTTAATGAGACCACAAAACGAGGTGCAAAACCCTACCAGAAACCTACGGTAGATAAAGATGAACATGGTGAGGTAGTTACCTCTGGTATTTATACCTATGGCGAGACCGTTCATATGTTTATAGAGCGTAAAAACTACAAGGGAACATTTCTACCTGGTTTCAAATCGTGGGAGAGTCACTATAATCCAGAGCCAGTAGGGCTCAAATTTATCGATCATATGGTAGGTAATGTAGGCTGGAATGAAATGAACACCTGGTGTAAATTTTATGGGGAAGTAATGGGGTTTGCACAAATTATATCTTTTGCAGACGATGATATCGCAACAGATTATACCGCGCTTATGAGCAAAGTGATGAGCAATGGTAATGGTCGTGTTAAATTCCCTATTAATGAACCTGCAAAGGGTATTAAAAAATCACAAATAGAAGAATATCTGGATTTTTACAACGGCCCTGGCGTACAACATATAGCTGTCGCAACAGACGACATAGTTGCTACAGTTAGCGCAATGCGTGATCGTGGAGTAGAGTTTTTATACGTGCCAGATGAGTATTATGATGATCTACTAGAGCGTGTAGGAGAAATTGATGAAGATGTAGAAGTACTTAAAAAACACGGTATCTTAATCGACCGCGATGAAGAGGGGTATTTGTTGCAACTATTTACTAAAACTATTGTTGATCGACCTACCATGTTTATTGAAGTAATACAACGCAAGGGAGCTCAATCATTTGGTGTAGGAAATTTTAAAGCATTATTTGAAGCTATAGAGCGAGAGCAAGCCTTGCGTGGTACTCTATAAAATTGTGGAATAGCATTTGCAAACAAAAAATGGCCGCTGCCTAAAGACGCCGCCTTAAAAGTTATGAAAATAAAAATCTTTCTTGTGCTGCTTGTTTGCGGTATGATTATGAGCTACGCACCAGTTAGTAAACTGTCCAGTGTTACAGAGCCGGCATATACTGATGGGGAGTGGTTCAAATTTAGAATACATTATGGGATCTTCAATGCCAGCTATGCCACACTGCAAGTAGATAGCAAACGACTTAATGGTAAAAAAGTCTACCACTTAAAAGGTAGAGGTAAATCCACAGGCTTGCTGCACTTGTTTTTTAAAGTAGATGATCGCTACGAGAGTTATATTGATAGAGAAACCGGCAAACCATACCGTTTTATTAGAGATATAGACGAGGGTGGTCATACAAAGGATATTCAAATAGACTTTGACCACCAGAAGCAAAAGGCGCTGATTCATGATAAAAAACACCAGGAAAAAATGACTATGGATATTAAACCTGGGACACAAGACATGGTATCCTCTTTTTATCATTTGCGCAATCTTGTAGACCCTAAAGCACTTAAAGAGGGTGATGAGTTTATCTTGCCCATGTTTTTTGACAAAGAGAATTATGACTTTAAAATGAAGTTTTTAAGTCGTGATGTTGTGAATACAAAATTTGGTAAAGTAAATGCCTTGAAATTCAGGCCCTATGTTCAATCAGGTAGAGTGTTTGAAGAAGAGGAGAGCCTTACCGTATGGATTAGTGATGACGATAATAAAATACCGCTTAAAATACAGGCAAAACTCGCCGTGGGCTCACTAACTGCAGACCTGGACGCTTTTAAAGGACTGCGATATTCATTTAAAAAGATCGTTGAATAACAGCCTATACTTTCAAAAGGTATAAAAAAGGCGGTAACCCGCTTAAAACCTCAAGGATGTTTACTTTTGCATTAATAGAACAAATTCATGGCAGACCAAATCTCTCCAGAAATTGCAGAACGCATTAAGCTTCTAGAAAAGAAGTTCAAAAATTCTGGCCAGGACATGCTTTCCTATCTTGATGGGTTGCTTTACGACCAGTATATCACCTACTGGGATTATATTAGACTAGACACCTTATTAAGCCTACAAGTGCCATCGACCTCGTTTCCTGACGAGATGATTTTTATAGGCTACCATCAGATTACCGAGTTGTATTTTAAGCTGGTCATTCACGAGCAAAAACAAATCATCGAGCAAGAGCAGCTCACCGGCAAATATTTCACAGAAAAAATACGCCGTATCAATCGCTATTTTAAGGTAATGATCAATAGCTTTGAGGTAATGATCAAGGGAATGGAGCGGGAACAGTTTCTCAAATTTCGCATGTCTCTATTACCTGCAAGCGGTTTTCAAAGTGCGCAATTTCGCATGATAGAACTGTATGCGACAAATGTTATTCACTTGACCCATAGTAAAGATCGGTTGTTGTTGAAAAAGGGTTTTGAATCTCGCTTTCGCGAAAGCGGCCCCAGAGACAACGGTAATGAAACCGATACAGTAGATATCAATGCAGCAACCTACAACGTTGTTGAATTGTTTGAACATATATACTGGAAACGCGGTGGTATAGATCTGGCCACTGGAGAAAAAACCTTAACACTAAAACAGTTTGAAAAGCGTTATACCCCAAGGTTTTTAAGAATTGCAGAAGAAGTAAAACAAACTAATATTTACCAGCGTTATTTGAGACTACCAGAATCAGAGCAACTGCCTGAACTGAAAGAAGAATTACGCAAAATGGATGAAAATATAAACATCAACTGGTTACTCATGCACATGGGTGCCGCCCATCGATATTTGAGAAAGGAAGGGGGAACAGTGCAAGCCACCGGTGGCACTAACTGGAAAGAATTCTTGCCTCCTAGCTTTCAAAAGATATCATTTTTCCCTAGTCTATGGACAGCTCAAGAACATGAGTTATGGGGAAAACAGTGGGTTGATCATACCTTTAATACCCCCTAGAACTGTATGAAAAAGATAATCATACTTGCAGTTGCAGCAGTAAGCCTTACATCGTGTAACAATCAACCGGTAGATCTTGCCACCATAGACCCTATCGATATTGCCCCTAAATACTTGTATGGTTATGATTTAAATAACTATGAAGTTGTTGAGGACACGGTCAAGCCTGGCGATACTTTTAACGACATGATCGCACCGCATCTCGTAAAAGGGCAAAGCGCTTATCAGGCAGCAATCACCATGGATAGCATCTATGAACTGCGTCGTATACAGGCTGGCAAACCTTATAAAATCATCAAACGCAAGGATCGTGCAAACACGCCAGAGGCTTTTGTTTATGAGCCTAGCCGTAAAGACTATATCCTATTATCGTTACAAGATATGGTAGCTACAAAAGACGCACACCCTATCACATATAAGCGTAAAACCGCGACCGGCACTATTACCTCTACCCTGTCAGAAGCTATGGACGAGCAAGGGCTGGGCATGAGCGCTATCTGGGAATTGTCAGACATTTATAGATGGACCATCGACTTTTTCAAATTACAAAAAGGCGATCGATTTAAAATGATTTACAAAGAGCGCTATGTCAACGATACCATATATGATGGGATTGAAGCCATTGATGTAGCGATATTTGAGACAGGCGGCAAGCCCTATTATGCCTTTGATTATGTGACAGACTCAATTAAGGGAGAGCGCGACTATTATGACGACAAAGGCAAGACCCTGCGCAGTTTTTTCTTGAAAGCACCTGTTAATTATACAAGAATCTCTAGCCGCTTTACACGCAACCGTTTCCACCCAGTACAAAAGCGCTGGAAAGCACACCTGGGCACTGATTATGCAGCTGCATATGGCACCCCTATTGAAGCAACAGCTAATGGTGTGGTTACAAAATCTGGTTACACTCGTGGCAACGGTAATTATGTCAAAATAAGACATAACAAGACCTATGAAACACAATACCTACACATGACTAAAAGACTAGTCAAGGTGGGACAAAGAGTACAGCAAGGGCAAACCATAGGTACTGTAGGTAGCACCGGCCTGGCTACTGGACCGCATGTATGCTATCGCTTTTGGGTTAATGGTAAACAGGTAGATCCCTACCGTCAAAATTTACCTAGCGCAGACCCACTACCTCAAGAACAGATGGAGGCGTATCAAAACTACATTGCCCCTTTAAAAATAGAAATTGACAACCTTCCTTACCCTATAGAAGAAGACCTAGCCACGCTATGAAAAACATCAATCCTACGAGTACAAACGCCTGGAAAAAATTAACAGAACAACGCACAACATACAAAGAGTTTAATCTAAAGCAAGCTTTTAAAAAAAATCCTGAACGAGCTGATAATCTAACTCTTATCCAAGATGATTTTTATGTGGACTTGTCTAAAAACCTCTACAATGAGCATATCAAAGACACCCTCACTCAACTCGCAAAAGAATGCGAGTTAGACGCAGCAATACAGTCCTACTTTTACGGTGACCCTATCAATGCCACAGAAAAGCGCGAGGTTTTACATACCGCCCTGCGCACGCCATTGCACAAGGCAGACCAGCGTATTAAAAATTATGTTCAAGACGCTCTTGCTAGCAAATCACAAATGTTTGATTATGTAAACAAGGTGATCAATGGCACACAACAGACCTATAACGGCAAGGCCTTTGACACCATCGTTAATATAGGAATAGGTGGCAGTGATCTAGGACCAGTAATGGTGTACAATGCCCTAGAGGCCTATCACAATCACTTAAAATTACACTTTGTTTCAAATGTAGAAGGAGATCATGTTGAAGAGGTTCTTAAAAAAATCAACCCAGAAACTACCCTGTTTGTCATTGTATCAAAATCTTTTGGAACTCAAGAGACGCTTACAAATGCCATGACTATCAGACAGTGGTTTCAAGAAAAGGTATCTGCTAGCGCAGTGGGCGCCCATTTTGTAGCGGTAAGCAGCAATGTAGAGCGCGCAATTGATTTTGGCGTAGAAAAAGACAACATCTTCCCGATGTTTGACTGGGTAGGCGGCCGTTTTTCTTTGTGGAGTACTGTAGGAATGTCCATCGCACTGGGAATAGGGACACAAAACTTCCAGCTACTGCTAGATGGAGCTCATGATATGGATGAACATTTTAAATCCTCTAGTTTTGAAAAAAACATCCCTGTACAGCTTGCCCTATTGACTATCTGGTACAATAATTTTATGGAGGCAGAAAGTGAGGCCATCATACCATACACCCAATATTTACAAAAACTACCCTCTTATCTGCAGCAAGCCATTATGGAGAGCAATGGTAAGAGTGTGGATAGAAATGGGAATCCCGTAAATTATCAAACAGGAAATATAGTTTGGGGAGAACCAGGGACCAACTCGCAACATGCATTTTTCCAGTTGATTCACCAGGGAACCAAGTTGATACCGGCTCATTTTATCGCTTTCGCGAAAGCGAAATACAATCATCCTGATCACCAACAGAAGCTCATGGCAAATTTCTTTGCACAGACAGAAGCGCTCATGAATGGTATGACTTTAAAGGAGGTGCAACAGGATCTGGCGAGTAGTAACATGAGTAGTTCTGAAAAAGCATTACTGGAGCCATTTAAAGTATTTGAAGGTAATAAACCTACAACGACCCTACTTATAGACGAGTTAACACCTAGAAGTTTGGGGAAACTGGTTGCCATGTATGAGCATAAAATCTTTGTAGAAGGAGTTATTTGGAATATATACAGCTACGATCAATGGGGGGTGCAATTAGGTAAACTACTGGCAGATGCGATCCTGGACGACTTGAAGTCCAAAAAGTTTAATGCCCATGACCCTTCCACGCAAGGACTTCTTAAGCGTTATGATTCTAAATTATCGTAAACTCAACATTATCAACATGTTAAAGTTTATAAGTTAAATGATCCTTAATGTTAGCTTAATATTGGGAGTGAAATAAACGGTTTACTTTTGCAGCATCAAAACTAAAACGTTTCACTAATGAACAAATCATTACAGATTTTCCTATTCTTAGGAATCATTTTAAGCTCGATGGCCTCCATGGGTCAAGGTGTTACCACCTCGAGTATCAACGGTAGAGTTCTTGAAGGAGAGAACCAACCTCTTCTAGGAGCCACTATTGTTGCCGTACACACCCCTACGGGAACTAAATATGGTTCTGTAACTGACATCGAAGGTTACTACCGTATCAACAACATGCGTATAGGTGGACCTTACACTATTACCTATACCTATGTAGGTAAGCAGGACTTTGAATTAACTAACATTTTCTTACAGTTAGGGGAGTCAGAGCAAATTAATGTAACGCTGGAAGAGGCTACAAATGCCCTGGACGAGATCGTAATTCAAGCGACTCGCAACGGTATTTTTGATAGCAACAAGACCGGTCCAGAAACAAACATCTCTACCCGTGAGATTGAGGCATTGCCTACCGTAACACGTAGTATTGCTGACTTGTTGAGAAAAACTCCACAAGCTCAAGTAAGCGAGGGTGGATCGATCTCTCTAGGAGGGGTGAACAACCGCTATAACTCTTTCTATATTGATGGTGCCGTAAGTAACGATGTATTTGGTCTTTCAAATACAGGTACAAATGGTGGACAGATTGATTTAAATCCTATCTCACTAGATGCGATTGAGTCATTCTCTGTAAACCTTGCACCGTTTGATGTACGTCAGTCAGGATTTGCTGGTGGTGCGATCAACGCAATCACAAGATCTGGTACCAACCAGTGGCAAGGATCAGCCTACGGCTATTACCGCAGCGAGGACCTAGCTGGTAAAACTCCAGGTGGATTTGAGGAAGAGAACAGAGAAAAACTAGATGAGTTTACCGCTACACGTATAGGTGCAAGAATAGGTGGTCCTATCATCGAGAACAAATTGTTCTTCTTCTTAAACTATGAAAGACAAGATGAGGAAACTCCTCAATTCTTCAATGCAGATGCCTACAATGGTTTGTCATCAGTTTCTGACATCAATGCTTTGCGTAATAATTTGATTGACACTTTTAACTATAATCCAGGTGGGTTTGAAGATGGTACGCAAACGCTAGAATCTGATACGTTTACTGCAAGAATAGACTACAACCTAGATGATAGAAACACCTTTACTTTAAAGCACAATTACGTGAGTGGTGAGTCTAACTCTCCTAGCTTAAGTAATGCTAATAACATCAACTTCGGTAATGCAGGGATTCTATTTACATCTGAGACCAATAGTACCACTTTAGAATGGAGAACCTCAAATGGTTCCAACCTATCTAACAACCTTGTTATAGGTTACACTACCGTAAATGACGATAGAGATCCTATAGGGAGCAACTTTCCTAGAGTACAAATTACTGACGGAGCAAATGGTAGAATCACCTTCGGTTCTGAGGCTTTCTCAACAGGTAACATTCTAGAGCAAACTGTTTTTAACGTAACGAACAACTTTGAAATCCAGTCTGGAGCACACAACTTTACCATTGGTGGTAACTTTGAGTTCTTTGATGTAAGAAATGTTTTTGTACGTCAAAACTTTGGTCAATATCAATTCTTAAGTCTTGATGACTTCAATACTTATTTTGATAACAGAGCAGATGTTCCTGCGGATGCTTATGACTATTCTTACTCATTACTTGACCCAGTAGGAGTTTCTGGTGATGATATTGATGCTGCAGCTGCAGCATTTAAATATTCTCAACTAGGTTTCTATGCGCAAGATGCTTGGAACCTGACTACAAACTTCCGTTTGACTTATGGGGTGCGTTTTGATGTTCCTTTCTTTGAGGATGGGACTGTAAACAATGACTTCAACAATAGAACTGTTGGTTTACTTGAAGCAGAAGGATTTGATCTACAAGGTGCCCGTGTAGGAAAGCCTATAAAGAGTCAAATACACGTGTCTCCACGTCTAGGAATCAACTGGGATGTTAATGGAGATAACAGCACGCAAATACGTGGTGGTATAGGAGTATTTACTTCAAGAATTCCACTAGTATGGCCAGGTGGTGCCTACAATAACAATGGTGTATCTATAGGATCTGTTGATGAGAGAGATTTCACTAACCGTGAGGTGTTCTTTAATGCAGATCCAGCAAACCAGCCTATAGGTAATGGTGCTGCTCCAGGAAGTGGACAATTAGGTGGCCAGATTGATCTTTTTGCACCTGACTTTAAATTGCCACAAACCTTGAAATACAACATAGGTATCGATCAAGAACTAGGTATATGGGGATTGATTGCCAGTGCAGACTTTTTGTACAACGACGTACTTCAAAATGTTACTTATCAAAACTTGAACACCACAGGACCAGCAGGAACTCTTAACGGTGCAGATAACCGTTTCTTCTACAACCGTGATAGAATTGATGGAACATACAACAACATCTATCTAGCGACTAATACTAACGAAGGTTACTCTTACAATGCTTCGTTTGTTTTAACTAAACCAGTACGCAACGGTTTTGGTGGACAGATCGCTTATACCTATGGTGATGGTGAGTATATTTTTGAAGGGACTTCTTCACAAAACAGCAGCCAGTGGAGAAACGTTCTTACTGTAAATGGTAAAAACACTGCGCAGCTACAAAATTCACAATTTGCAACGGGTCACCAGATTACAGCAAACGCAACCTATACTCTAGACTGGAACGACAACATTGCAACCACCTTTGGCTTATTCTATACAGGAGCTAATGGAGATCGCATCTCTTACATCTACAATGAGGGAAGAGACTTGCTAGGTGACGATTCACGTGATAATGCTTTGCTTTACGTTCCACGTAACGCTAGTGAAATCAATCTTGTGCCACTTACCCGCAACGGTGTAACATTCAGCCCTGCAGAACAATATGCTGCCTTAGATCGTTTCATTGAAAACGATGATTACCTACGTACTCGTCGTGGACAGTATGCTGAAGCTAATGCAAGCCGTGCCTCATGGAACCACAGTATTGACTTGAAGATCCTACAAGACTTCTCGATCTACACGGGTCCAGATAGAAAAAACAAAAACACACTACAGATTTCTATGGACTTGTTCAACGTGGCTAACTTCTTGAACAAAGACTGGGGTGAAAGAACATTCGTTCCTGGATTTGGCGAGGTTGGTTTAATTACTACAGAGCAAGGAGGTCCTAACCCAGAGTTCACATTTGACCCTACCTTTACAAATGATGATGTTGAGGTGATCGATGATGGAGGTATCAGATCTTCAAGATGGCAAATGCAAATAGGTGCTAGATATATTTTCAACTAGTAATTACCTATTATAACCTAAGTAAGAACCCGGTGCTAACGCACCGGGTTCTTTGTTTTTGCCCTATTTTTGTACCATAAAATTTGATTATGTATTCAATACTTCAAAATGCGCATTCAGGCTGGGCCTACCTTTTATTGTTAGTAGTATTTGCAGCAACGATCAATTCCATTATTGGGTTTTTTAGTAAACGAGATTTTGGGAATCGTGATTTCAGTCTGGCTCTAGTAGGGCTTATAGTCACTCACATACAATTATTGATGGGTCTCGCATTGTGGGCATTATCGCCGTATTCTAGCACTTTATTTACAGATACAAAACTGGTGATGCAAACCCCAGAACTGCGCCTGTTAGCTCTAGAACACCCTTTAATGATGATTATCGCCGTTGCCTTACTTACCATAGGGTATTCAAAACATAAGAAGAAAATAGTAAGTCATGGTAAGTTTAAAATGTTATCTATTTTTTATACGCTTGCATTTGTAGTCATACTAAGTCGCTTGCCTTGGAATCAGTGGCTATAAAATCGGCATTTAATTATATAAAAAGCCTGTTTCATTGTCGTGAAACAGGCTTTTTACATTTAACTGACTTGTATTTGCAAGCTGCAATCTTGCGATAGAACGTCCATAAATCCTCTCTACAGCTTTTTGACCTAGTTATAATGATGTGATGCGTATGATACGGGTTAGCTTGTACGCTTTCGCGGAAGCGGAACAACCATCAACCTATCGCTTCAGGCAATCTCTGGCGTCTCTAATGGCATTACTGTGGACAGACGTTCAAAAGCTTGATCTACGTTCTTAATCTGTTCCATTTTAAGAAGCAAACGCATACCGGTACGGGTTTTCTTTTGCTTTATCTGCAACTTGCTCCCAGGTTTATTCATTGATTGTAACAAATAGCCGAAGGTATCGCTGCTGTAAAACTTGTGCTCTTGATCTGCTATAAAGTAACCCACAAATGCCCCTTGTTTCATAATGATTTTTTCCAGCCCCATGCGGCTAGCGATCCATTTGATCTTAATGCTAGTCAATAAATCCTGAGCTGGGTCTGGGAGTTCCCCAAATCGATCCACCAGTTCTTTACGGAAAATTTCAAGTGCCGGTTCATCTGGCACGTCATTGAGCTTTGAGTATAAGGCCAGTCGCTCTGTAACGCTATTGATGTAATCATCTGGGAAAAGCAGCTCAAAATCGGTATCGATGGTCACGTCGCTCACATGTTTTTTATTGACTACATCATTTGTAGGATAAAGATCTTTGAACTCATTGTCCTTTAGTTCTTCTATAGCCTCACTTAAGATCTTTTGATACGTATCAAAGCCTATCTCATTGATAAAACCACTTTGCTCGCCTCCTAGAATATCTCCCGCACCGCGTATTTCTAAATCTTTCATTGCGATATTAAAACCGCTGCCCAGTTCTGAAAAGCTGTCAATAGCTTGCATTCTCTTGCGTGCATCGTCTGTCATCATATCAAACGGTGGTGTGATGAAGTAACAGAACGCCTTTTTATTACTGCGCCCTACCCTACCACGCATCTGGTGCAAGTCTGACAGTCCAAAGTTATTTGCGTTATTAATAAAAATGGTATTTGCATTAGGGACATCCAGACCGCTCTCTATAATCGTTGTGCTGACTAGGACGTCAAAATCGCCATTCATAAATGCGAGCATTAGTTCTTCTAGCTTTTTACCGTCCATCTGGCCATGACCTATACCTATACGTGCATCTGGTACCGATCGCTGAATCATTCCAGCAACTTCCTTGATATTCTCAATACGATTATGGACAAAAAACACCTGACCTCCTCTAGAAATTTCATAACTCACTGCATCTCTTATGATTTCTTCGGTAAAACGGACAATTTGAGTTTCAATAGGGTGACGGTTAGGCGGTGGGGTTTTAATCACGCTCAAATCTCGAGCCGCCATCAATGAGAATTGCAGGGTTCTAGGGATGGGTGTGGCTGTTAAAGTAAGGGTGTCTATATTTTCCTTGAGTGTCTTGAGTTTATCCTTTACTGCAACACCAAATTTTTGTTCTTCATCGATAATTAATAAGCCTATATCTTTAAACTTAACCGACTTATTAACCAGCTGGTGGGTTCCTATTACAATATCTACTGATCCGTCTGCCAGACCGTCTAGCACAGCACGCCGTTCTTTGGCCGTTCTAAAACGATTCAAATAATCCACCCTTACAGGCATATCTGCCAGACGTTCTTTAAAGGTCTTGGCATGTTGAAAAGCAAGAACTGTGGTTGGCACAAGAACGGCAACCTGTTTGCCATTTACAGCCGCTTTAAACGCTGCACGTATAGCCACCTCAGTCTTTCCAAAACCTACATCACCACACACAAGGCGGTCCATAGGTCGCTCACTTTCCATATCGTTTTTTACATCCTGGGTTGCGCTGCTCTGGTCGGGAGTATCCTCATAAATAAAACTAGCCTCCAGCTCATTTTGCAAATAACCATCTGGTGCATATTGAAAGCCTTTATTCTCACGGCGTTTTGCATATAATTTGATTAAGTCAAAGGCAATTTCCTTGACACGTTTCTTAGTTTTGGCCTTTAATTTCTTCCAGGCTGGACTTCCCAGTTTGTAAATCTTGGGAGTTTTACCATCTTTTGCAGCATACCTCGTTATTTTATGAAGCGAGTGAATGGAGACGTATAAGATATCCCTCTCGCCATAGAATAACTTGATCGCTTCTTGCATCTTTCCATTGACATCAATCTTCTGCAGTCCGCCAAATTTTCCTATACCGTGATCTATATGCGTGACATAATCACCTATTTCTAGCGTATTAAGCTCTTTTAATGTGATGGCCTGTTTTTTAGCATAGCCATTCTTAAGCTTAAATTTGTGATAGCGTTCAAAGATTTCATGATCTGTATAGCAAGCGATGCGCAGCTTGTGATCGATAAAGCCCTGATACAAAGTCATGATAACGGTTTTATAGGCGACATTTGCGCCCATATCGTCAAAAATGTCTTTAAATCGCTTCGCTTGTTGTGCAGTGCTACAAAACAAATAACTTGTATAGCCGTCAACTTCATTCTGCTTTAAATTCTCAATCAATAATTCAAACTGCTTATTGAATGAGGGCTGCGGTACCGTGCGGAAGGAAATATCGGCTTTGTTACCAGTCAGTTCTATATGATTATAGGACTCTAGCTGTTTCTTTAATAGATCTGAAGTGCTGAAAATATCAGACGGTTCTAGTTGTCTGATTTCTCCTTGCAACTCGCTGTAGGCTTGTTCCGCTTTCGCGAAAAGCGAATCGATACGACCATACATCATGTCAAGATGCTGCGCAATAACGATGGTCTTGGCCGGTAGATATTTTAAAAAACTCTCCCTATGTTCAGAAGACTGTTTATTCTCTACATTAGGAATGATCGCAATTTTTTTGATTTGATCTTTGGACAACTGCGTCTCTACATCAAATATGCGTATAGAATCGATCTCGTTACCAAAAAACTCTATACGATAGGGCTCGTCATTGCTAAAAGAAAATACATCGAGAATACCACCACGCAAGGAAAACTCTCCTGGTTCTGTAACAAAATCAACGCGCTTAAAAGCGTATTCAAAAAGCACCTCATTTGCAAAATCGATAGAAATTTGATCGCCTACACTTATTTTAAGGGTGTTTTTATCCAGTTCTTTGCGGGTCACTACCTTTTCAAAGAGTGCATCAGGATAGGTGACGATTACAGCCGGTTTGCGTTTAGAATTAACGCGGTTAAGTACCTCTGCTCGCAACAAGACATTTGCGTTATCTGTTTTTTCTATCTGGTAAGGGCGTCGATAGCTACCTGGATAAAACAGCACTCGATCATCCCCTATCATTTTTTCTAGATCGTTCAAGTAGTAGGCTGCCTCTTCTTTATCATTAAGTATAAAAAGAATAGGTTTTGCAGCTTTTTCAAATGCACTGGTGACCACCAGTGATAATGCGCTACCTGTAAGACCTCTTACCTCTGTACGGCCAGTTGCAGCTTGCATTTGCTGCACTAACAGATTTGTAGAGGATAAATTACTATAAGATTCTAAAATATGGGAATACGACACTCGTTGCTATTATGAGCCGCAAAGATAGAGCCCTAAACGAGGTGATGCCAAATATTGACAATTCTTTCACAGCGAGCGCTCTACATAATGGTATTTTTAGAATATGAAGAAATATGACGTTTTTATAATCGGTACAGGAACAGCAGGAAAAATGGTCGCCCACACATGCCGCAACGCTGGAATGAGCGTGGGTATAGTCGACAAAAGAGAGTATGGCGGCACCTGCTCGCAACGCGGTTGTGATCCTAAAAAATTATTACTGGCCAGCAGTGAAGCGGCTCAATTTGCAAGAGATATGCAAGGGGACGGACTGCAAGGCGATATACATGTCAACTGGAAAGATGTCTATAACTACATCAAACGTTACACGCAGGACATCCCAGAAAATACTAGAGCAAGCTTGAAAGAATCTGGAGTTGATTGCTATTATGGTGATGGTGCTTTTATAGACGATTCAACGTTTAAAGTCAATGATACTACAATTAAAGCATCTCATTTTGTAATAGCTAGCGGGCTCAAGACACGACCCCTCGATATTCCTGGAGAACAGCATTGTAAAACCAGCGACGATTTTTTCTCAATGCAAGAACTACCCAAAAAAATGGTATTTATCGGTGGTGGGTATATCGCCATGGAGTTTAGTCATATGATGGCGCGAGCTGGAGTAGATGTTACTATCTTAGAGCGATCTGCCCAAATTTTGTCTCCATTTGAAAGCTATGTAGCACGGCATCTAGAGGAATATTCTCGTGCCCTAGGTATTGATATTGTTTGCCATGCAAATGCATCTGCAGTCGAAGAAAATGATGGAAGGTTCACTGTTTTTTATCACAAAGAGGGAAAACAGCATCAAATCACGACAGATATTGTTTATAACACCGCAGGTCGTGTTCCTTCTGTGGAAGGTCTTGATCTAGAAAAAGCAGGAGTAGTCACTGGACATGCTGGCGTTACAGTCAATAAATATTTGCAAAGCACCAGCAACTCCAGGTTTTATGCTTGCGGTGATGTATCTGCAGCAAACTTGCCTTTAACACCATTAAGCAGCAGGGAAGCCAGTATTGTAGCTCAAAATATCACGGGCAAATTACAAGAGTTACCATCCATTCATATACCCAGCGTAGCATTTACTATACCACAGGTAGCCAGTATAGGATTAACAGAGCAGCAGGCTAACAAACAAGGCCTTGATTACAAGATTTATGCACAAGATGCCAGCAAATGGTTCAATAACCAACGTATAAATGGTTCTACTTATGCTTATAAAATCATCACAGATGCCAGTACAGATACTATACTAGGGGCGCATATTATCTCACAAGAAGCTGGAGAGACCATCAATCTATTTTCCCTTGCGATGAATCACGGTATACCATTTGAAAAACTTAAAAACACTGTTTTTACCTATCCTAGTTGGGCAAATGATATTAGTAGTTTTTAAGCCTTACCCGCTCGCCATTGTTTCCATTTGAGCATGGGATTTGTGGCTCTGTTCTTATAACCATGTATCGCGGTGTTTACTAACAATACTACGGCCACCACTATAGCTGTGATAGCGATGCTTGTTGTGGTATCTTGATGGCGTATATAGATTGCTATTAAAGCCCAGACAGCCACCGCTGCATACTCACGCATATTGCGGTACCAGATCATCAAAAGATTGATAATTCCCGCGATAACGATCATAGCAATCGTCACGATGATTTGCTCTTGTTGTGAGAAAATGAAAGTTGTGTTTAAATAACTCGCCACATTTGCGATAATTGCCACACTTATCCAGCCAGAATATAGACATAAAGGCCACCATACAAATGTGATGATAGGAAAAGGGGCGTCCCACAATTCCATATCCAGCTTTTTAATACACATTAATAGGCTAATTAAAATACCCACCATGCACAGTACTGATGCTCCTATCATCTCATCCAGCCATAAAGCAACCCATAGCGAGCAGAAAATGTTTGCAACTAGAAAATAGGGGAAGGTAGTCACCACAAAATTTGTACGATAGCTGCGAGGTTGTAATGTTTTTGCTTTTGCGAAAGCGGAATACACACCATATGCACCGTAAACCAGTAACATTAAAAAAATAAGTCCCCATATAGAAAAGGCATAACTCGCTGGAGTAAATAGGTTATTGTACTCAGCACTCAAGTCGCCCACAGTATTGCCATTGTAGTTGCCCGTATTTGCGTACCCATTCCATGCGATAAGAATGATGATAATCAATAAATTGAGAATACTAATAACGCGTTTAAACATGAGTAGATCGTATAAAAAATAAAGATAGTATTCTTTAAGATAACTCTATGACCTCGTTCTCTACACAAGCAAATACTTTATTTCCTTTTTGAGGTTTTAAGGTGTATGTCCCGGTAAAATCTCCAAAAGCTGGAAGTATCATTCCATAATTTGTAGAGAAGAAACAAGGGATTTTCATGCGCTGTCGCCCTATACCAGTCAACTTTACTGCTGGGTGTATATGCCCTGCGATATTAAATACAGCTTGTTCTTGTACTGGGTGATGGGTCAATAAAACAGACCCCATCTGTAGGTGCTCTACAGTCTTTACACCTAATTTTTCAAATTGTTCTCGGGATATAATATCGTGATTACCCATGACCAGCAAAACTTCAATATCCTGCATGCGCACCCACTGTTCAAAAAAATGCCACTCGGCATTTTGATACGAGTGAAACAAATCTCCCAAAAACCAGATGCGGGAGGGATCAAAATGAGCAATGACATCATTTAACTTGTCATACTCCTTATCGTCTGCCTGCGAGGGGACCGCCATCCCGTGTTTTCTAAAATGCGCACTTTTACCCAGATGTACATCTGCTAGTAAAACGACATCCTGGTCTACCCAGTAGCAAGCTCCTGTGGGGTGCAATTGAAATTTCTGACTATTTAAAATTACTTCTAGAGTCAAATCAGTTTGTGAGTTTGCGACGATTCAAAGATACCGTCTATATGAATAAAGCCCTTGCAAGTAATACAACGCAACGAGCCATAGTTTTAAAAAGTATAATTAACGGCTAGTATCAAATTGCGCCCTGGAGCGGCTATACCAGAGGAGTAAGTGCGATACCGTTGATCAGTGATATTCTCGATAGTCGCTACAGCGCTCAAATGATCAGTAAATGCATATTGTGTGCGCAAGTTAACGGTATACCACGACGGAGAGAATGGATTCCCGTTTTCATCAAGTGCGTATAAATAATCTCTTTCTTGCTGCTCTGGCGCCAGGTCGTTGAAATCAAACTGACCGTTGAACATGGCAAAAGCATCCATCTGTAATTTACCTTTTTGATACACAGCATGTATATCTCCAAAGGATGGAGCCACATGTCTTACAGCTACTTTACTACCATCCTCTTCCTCTTGCTTACCATCTAGCCAGGTGTAATGACCATAAAAACGCCAGTAATTTGATAACCTATAGTCCACACCTAGTTCAACACCATAGATTTGAGATTCCTCGGCATTTTGAATTGCTCTTACCCGACTCAACTCTCCTTGATACACTATAAATTCTTGATCGTTGAGCATATAATCTCTAGGCACTAATGCATCTTTCAACAAGGTATAGTATCCAGCAACATCTACAGTGAGTTTTTGAGCCACACGCTTTTTAAAACCTAATTCTATATTATAAGCATATTCTGACTCGAGATGAGGATTAGGAACAATAACAGTGCCTGGACTGGGATCAAATATCTTTCCTATATCGTCGATATTAGGCGCCCTAAAAGCGGTATTTAAATTAGCTCGTAACTCCCAGTCATCGCTGGGTAAAAAAGTCGCACCCACCCCACCAGTTAAAGCACCTGTATTTACTTGAGCCTGATCAAATGGAAAATCAAAAAATTGATTATCAAATGCCGCATCAATCCATATATGATTATATCGAGCACCAGACTGCAGGGTAAAATTACTAGACACCTGCCACTGGTAATTAAAGTATGCTGCTAGCGATTTCCAGGTAGATCCATCTGGATATCTGGTAGCTGCCATGGCTTGTTCATCAGTATTCACCTGGGTCACTCTACCAGAAGAGCTTACCGTGTTGCTCACAAACTCGGCTCCATAAAATAGAATATTATTTTCCCGGTTGCGACGTTCAAAATCAATGGCAGTACTCCACACGTCCACCTGCTCATCGTTCTCAAAAAGTTCTGTAGCTTGAAACCTGCGGTTATTACGACTCTCATTAAATTTTTGATAAGCCTGTGTAATCAACATTTTATCATACCATTTACCACTGCCACGGTGCTGGGCTTTTGCATTGAGCATGAGCCATTTCTGCGGCCCGTAGTACCACTCTGCATTTCTAGGAGTTCCGCTGTCGCGAAAGCGGTCCAACGCATCATAACGGCTAAAATCTGAGGTTGCCGTATAAATCAATCCTAGATCAAATTTCCAATATAAATCTGGGCGATAGCTGAATTTTTGGAGCAAATTGATCTGATCATAACCCGTAGGCACTTGTTTTTCTGGGTCTGGGTTTGCTATGTTCACGTCAACGCCGTTGCGACGCACAACAAAAGAATTTCTCAAATAATCATCAGGGCCGTGAGAACCCATTTTTAAATCATCAAAAGAATTGATGCTGATGCTTGTCGCGCTTGCAAATTTTTCAGACCCATAATTAAAATCTAAATGACCAGTGTTCTCTTTATTTGCAGTAGCATACCTCAACAATCCATTACCAGTAAAGGCCTGCTGCCCAGCCTCTTTAAATTGTGGGGTCAAGGTAAAAAAGTTCATCACACCACCTATCGCATCACTGCCATAAATAACGCTCCCAGGGCCTAAAATGACCTCTGTACGTTGCACACTCAATGGGTCTATAGATATAATGTTTTGCAAATTACCACCACGAAATATGGCGGTATTCATACGCACGCCATCCACAGTAAGTAGCAATCTATTAGTGGAAAATCCACGTATCAAAGGGCTACCGCCACCTTGCTGTGATTTCTGTACAAAGACTTGTCCCGTTTGTTGCAGTAAATCTGCACTGGTCTGCGGGTTTTGAAACAGCACTTCTTTCTGGGTGTTACTCAATACCTTTTGCGGGATGTCCCGCTGCCGCTGTTGAAATTTTGAAACCGATAGCACTACCGGATTCATAGCTTCTGAATTAGGTGTAAGAACTACCTTACTGCCCGCCTGCAAAATCTCTTGTTTTGTAGATTTAAAAGTTTTAAAAGAGATGCTTTGAAAATAAAGGCGCTCACTCAAGCTAAATGAAGTAAGATCTGCTACACCATGGACATCAGTAATGACTGATTTGTCCTTATCAATATTATAAATAGCTACATTACCTATGGGCTGACCTGTGGATTCATTAATAACCGTTATTTGCTGTGCAGAGAGAAAAAAAGAAAGAAAAAACGCAATACAAGTACAAGTAATTTTCACGAATCGAATAACTGTTTTAAGATGGAAAGAGAGCTAGGCTTTTTAAAAGTATGCAGGTGTATTTTAAAGTAATCCAGAACTAAATTTAATAGAACGCTCCTTTGTTGTCGGTTAATTTTAATCGTGTCTATGCTATCAAACTTTGTACCAATGAAAGCTTTTATGAGCAAGCTTTCTTCCTCACTCAAATGATGAGGCTGGAGTCCGTCGTTGTCAAAACTTCCATCAATCATATTTAAGTAAGTAAAAGAGCTGGATGTTTTATCAATACCAAAACCCATCAACTCACTCATGTCCAGCAAAGTCTTAATAGTAAAATTTGCAACGTGACTGGTCTGATCTAAAAACTGAAAAACAGCACACAGGTAATCAAACAATTGCTCATCCGGTTGCTGTTCTGTAAGCAATTGAGACAACACCTCTCCAAAAAATAGGGCTACACTGCTCTTTGCAATGTCTACTGGAATAGACACGTAGGGATAAAATAGGGAAACCTCCTTTATATATTCTAGCGAGCCCTTGCCTTTATGCTGTGTTTGTATTTCTAATTGTGTTAAAGGCTGGAAAAAAGAAACGCGCAGTTTACCCTTGCGCGATTTGCGCACGCCTTTGAGCATATAACTTTGAGTTCCCAGCTCTTTTGTATAGATACGAGCAATTAAGTCTGCCTCGCCGTATTTTAAAGTGGATAAAACCAGCGCTTGTGTACGGATCAACATTTATCGTATGACCATTATTTTAGAAACTGTAGTTTCTTGATTATCATCTGTAGAAATAAGTAGAATATAGACTCCAGAGGCTACTGCCTGACCGCTAAAACTGCGGGTATCCCATTGCACACTACCGCCTTGAGACACTAGCTCATTGACTAGATTACCTTCTACATCTGTAATTTTTATTCTGGCGCGATCTGTAAGACCATCAATAGTCACGTTGCCATCAAATCCAGGCTTTACTGGGTTAGGGAATGCAAACACATTTTCGAGATTTTCTGCTGGTGCACTGGTGCGATCGCCTTGAAAAGAAACTATTCCATTATCTGTGGCAAAATAAATCTTACCACTGGTATTGTCTATAGCAATGTCGTTAACACCGTCTGACGGTAATGGTGAGTTGTTTTTTGTAAATTGAAAAATAGTTTCTTGTCCTGAAGGAGAGAACAAAAAGGCGCCAGAGCTTGCCGTTGCCACCCATTTTCTATTGTTACCATCTACTTCTATATCGAGAATAGCCTCATCTTTCAGTAATTCACGTGCTACGCCTATCTGGTCTTCAATTATAACGGGTCGCGCTTCTGGTATGTTATCAGAAACGATGTTATCTGCGCCAAATAGAACCCGCAATCCTAGATTGCTGCCTATCCATAACTGGCCGTTTTGATCCAGAGCTAGTTCCCCTACATAATTATTGATCAAGTTACCTTCCTGAATCCCTTCTCTTAAATTGCCGAAACGATTTTCTCCAGGATTGTAGGCAATCACACCTTCATCGACCGTCCCAAAAACCAAGGTGCCCGCCGGCGTGATTACCAGCTTTGTAAGGCTAGTTCTAGTTATACTAGGAAATTCTTGCGATAGGTCTACCGCACTCCACTGGCCTGTAGGGGTCTTGCGGTTAAGCCCGTCTGCGACTATAGAAGCTAGGGTCCATAGGTCGCCTTGAGTGTCAAAGGCGCTGTCAGGAATGCGTACAAAATCTGTAGCGGGAGGTAAAATACTGGTAAGCGAGCTATTGTTAATACCAAATAGCGTCTCTGCTTGTCCATTTTGAAACTCTAGCACGCCGTTGTGCATACTATTGATAAATAATTGATCTGGATCATCAGGGTTTATTGTAATGCTGGAGATGCTTGCAATATTCTGGACATCATCGTTTGTAAAATTGGTCCACTGATCGTCTTCTAACCGACTGATGCCGAATCGCTCTAGAGGGAAAGGATTGTAAATTAAATTGTAATCTCCATAACCTACCCACAGTACATTAGGTGATGTGGTTAGAGAAAAGGCCCTGTTGCGCACGGGTCCATCAGCTAGGATAAACTCTGACTGGGCGGTGTTGTTTAAGTCAATCCTTACCATCCCGTCTTCTAGCGTTCCTATAAACAGAGCGTCATCGCTCAAATTGCCAGCAGTAAACGCTGCTGGATTGCCTGCAATATCTTGTATATCATTAAGCAATTGCAAATTGCTATCAAATATTTGAGTAAAGGAGTTTCCTGTTAATATGACTCGATTGTCAAAAACAGTAGCATCTATAACTCGTCCTGGAACCTGACTGCCAGTAGGCACAAATGCACCTGCAACCAGTTGTTGTATCGTTCTGGTAGCTCCCACGGCATAAATTTGTGTATTTAAAGCAACTACCTCATCATAAACCCCACCGTTAATGGTTGTCCAGTTCATAAAATCCAGTAAAAAAGGGTCAGAATTATCAGCCCGTAAAATACCGGCATCACTGGTCGCTGCATAGATAAATCCATCAAAGATTTCAATAGACTTGACACGCAGTTGCGCACCATTTGCACCGATGAAATAGGTGTCGTCAAATTCAAAACGCTCCAGATCATAGATCGCAATGCCAAAGTCTGTAGCTATATAAAGTAACTCCCCACGCAGTAAAAATTCATTAATGCGCTTGCGATTAGGGCTTATCACTTGTTTGTCCCTTATGGACACTACATCCAGTACGGTGTCATCCTGAATTATTTGAATAAGCCCGTTTTCATATCCTATAACTAATTGATCTTGAGACTCTCTATAAAATATTTGCGAGATCTTATCACCACTCAACCCGTTTACGGTAGTTATTGTATTGAAAGAACGTGCAGCTTTATCATAAACAAATAAGGCATTTTCACTGGCCGCATAAACTTGATCGTCCGTTTGTTCAAGGTCGATAATGCGATTGAATGAAAAATGACCCTGCCAT
This sequence comes from uncultured Nonlabens sp., assembly GCA_947491755.1. GTDB lineage: Bacteria > Bacteroidota > Bacteroidia > Flavobacteriales > Flavobacteriaceae > Nonlabens. Next base: position 165,782 of record CANLKV010000001.1, read on the forward strand.
TGATCTGTAAAATCCTGTGCCATGAAGACATTAGGCAATAAGAAAAAGAAGAGCAGTCTTAATTTCATACAGGAATAACGCTTTTTTATGATCAATCTGATATCAAGGTAAAAATAGGTGGAATTTATAAGACAAAATAAAGCCTCTAGATCTCTAGAGGCTCTAATCATTTGATGGATTGTATAATTATAGTTGTTAAGGTATTCGCTTTCGCGAAAGCGAACTTCTCACCTCTATAGTTTTACACCACGCCTTGAGCTAGCATCGCATCTGCAACTTTAACAAAGCCTGCAATATTTGCCCCTTTTACGTAGTCTGTAAAACCATCCTCGTCTGTTCCATATTGAACACAAGCCTCATGAATGTCGTTCATGATGCTGTGTAGTCTATTATCTACCTCCTCTGCAGTCCAGCTGTAACGCAATGAATTTTGGGACATCTCTAGTCCTGAGGTTGCCACACCACCAGCGTTACTCGCTTTACCAGGGCTGAAAAGTATTTTTTTCTCTAGGAAATGTTCTATAGCGTCTGGCGTACAAGGCATATTAGCACCCTCGCCCACACAAATACATCCGTTATCCACTAGTGTTTTTGCTTCTTCACCATTCAACTCATTTTGAGTTGCGCAAGGAAGAGCAATATCACAAGCTACACCCCATGGACGTTCACCCTCGTGGAATGTGGCATCTGGGTATTGATCCAGGTACTCTTTAATACGACCGCGCTTTTCATTTTTGATATACATGATGTGCGCCAGTTTATCTGCATCGATTCCATCCTTATCGTGAATGTACCCATCAGAATCTGACATGGTTACTACCTGCCCACCTAGTTGCAATATTTTTTCTGCGGCATACTGTGCTACGTTTCCTGAACCAGAAATGACAACCGTTTTATCTTTAATGCTCTCGTTGCGGGTTTTCAGCATATTTTCGGCAAAATAAACATTCCCATAACCCGTCGCTTCTGGACGTATAAGTGATCCACCGTAGGAACGGCCCTTACCAGTAAGTATACCAGTAAACTCGTTACGTATTTTTTTATACTGACCAAAAAGGTATCCTATCTCGCGGCTACCTACACCTATATCACCTGCTGGCACATCAGTATCTGCACCTATCACACGCTGCAACTCGGTCATGAAGGACTGGCAAAAACGCATGACCTCGCGATCAGATTTTCCTTTGGGGTTAAAGTCAGACCCGCCTTTACCGCCACCCATAGGTAAAGTTGTCAAGCTGTTTTTAAATGTCTGCTCAAAAGCTAAAAACTTAAGAATACTTAAGTTAACGGTAGGGTGAAAACGTAATCCTCCCTTATAAGGTCCTATAGCGCTGTTCATTTGAATACGGTAACCACGATTTACCTGGACTTCATTATTATCGTCTGTCCATGGCACTCTAAACATGGTAACACGCTCTGGCTCTGCCATGCGCTCCAGCAGCTTATCAACAGCATATTCTGGATTTTCTTCCATAAAAGGAATCACCACCTCTGCCACTTCAGTCACTGCTTGAATGAATTCTGGCTCGTTAGGATTTCTTTTTTCTATTAAATCAATAAAATCTTGGATCTTTTTTTCCATTATTATTAAAAGTTACGTTTTTGCAAACGATTTCGTTAAGTGGGCAAAGATAAAATCTTCCCCTTTACTTGTCTTTTTAATTACGATTATTTTAAGTCCCGTAATGATAATTTTGGTGGAGCCACTGGATTGATAGACAACATTGAGGCATAATTTTCGTTTTTTTTCTTGTAATCAGAACGCTCCATGCTATTTTACTATATTTGGAGCTACTTCAAAGTATAGTTGGATGGATATCAGAGTTCAAGTTGCTCTAACCTTCATGTTGTTCATGACTGGTTTACAAACGGTGCACGCGCAACTGGGGTTTTCGCACGAGATAGGTGTGATTGCTGGACCAGTAGCTTTTCAAAGTGATTATGGTGAACGTTATGATTTTGACACTAACAAAGGTAATGTAGGCATAGGTATAGGGCTGGTGCACTACATCAACTTTGCTTACAGGGCAGATTGTAATTGTTACAGCCGCAATACTTACTGGAACGATCACTTTAAAATAAGATCTCAATTGTCATATCATGTAACTACCCTCAATCATTTGGGAGAACTATCCAGACGTAATAGCCTGGGAGGTTTACAATTGAGATCTATGGAAGGTAAGGCTAATGTTTTTGAAGCTGGAGCGCATCTGGAATATTTCCCATGGAGCATACGTGATTTTCAAGCAGGAGGTAAAAAATGGGCTCCTTACATTGCTCTAGGATTACATTATGTAAACTTCAAGCCAGAAGCCGAGAGTTCTTTAGGTCCACTGGGTAACTCTATCACGACTTTTCCCACTTTTATCGATCGCATCGACACCTCCCGATCCAGTACGCTGGCCTATGTGGGTGATATAGGCGTGCGGTATAAATTAACTCCTTTAAGCGATTTATTAATATCGTCTGCTTGGCATTTTTACGACAGCAATTATGTGGATGGTTTAAGTCCTAATAATACAAACAACAGGGTAAGCGATTCCATCTGGTGGTTCAACATCGGGTACATTTATTATTTGTAGCTATTTATGTTAGAATGCTGTTGCTGTTTACGCTTTCGCGAAAGCGAACTGATCAACCTAATTTTTACAACCCTATTCTAGTGCTTGCTCTAGATCTGCCATAAGATCATCTATATCCTCAATCCCGACCGATAAACGGATCAAGGAATCTACAATACCCTGTTTTTCTCGTTCCTCTTTAGGAATACTAGCATGTGTCATGCTTGCTGGCAGACCAGCCAGTGACTCCACACCACCTAGACTTTCTGCAAGCGTAAATACTTTTAATTTTTCTAGTACGTCTACTGCGCTTTGCAAGGTTCCCTTCTTTACTGTAAAGGAAACCATACCGCCGTAGTCACTCATTTGACGACTGGCAACCGCATGATTAGGATGGTCTGTAAAACCTGGCCAGTAGACGGCACCTACATGCTTGTTTTGCTTTAAAAATTGAGCAATCGCTCTACCATTCTCACAATGGCGCTGCACGCGCACATGTAGGGTTTTTATCCCTCTTAAAGCCAAAAAACAATCTTGAGGGCCAGGCACGGCTCCACTGGCATTTTGAATGAAATACAACCGGTCTGCTAACTCTTTATCCTTTACCACCAGCGAGCCCATAACCAGGTCACTATGGCCGCCCAGATATTTTGTCGCGCTGTGCATAACGATATCTGCCCCTAGATCTAAGGGTTGCTGCAGATAGGCTGTTGCAAAAGTATTGTCCACTGCTAGTAATAAATCATGCTTACTCGTGATACTTGCTACTGCAGCAACATCTATAATATTCATCATGGGGTTGGTAGGCGTTTCTACCCATACCAGCCTTGTTTTATTTGTGATATGTTTTTCTACCGCAGCTGCTTCATTCAAACCTATAAAGTGAAACTTAATACCGAATTCTTTGAAGATAGAAATGAACAACCGATAGGTACCGCCGTATAAATCATTAGTGCATATAACCTCATCACCAGGTTTCAATAGCTTTAAAACAGCATCGATTGCCGCAAGACCAGAGCCAAAAGCAATTCCATAGGAACCATTCTCTATACTGGCAAGAGCCTTTTCTAATGCAGATCGTGTAGGATTCCCGCTACGGGAGTATTCAAACCCCTTATGTTCACCCGGTGATGATTGTGAATAGGTACTGGTTTGATATATAGGTGCCATAACACTGTTATAGCCAGGATCAATATTTTTTTGTCCGCCATGAATGGCTTTTGTATTGAATTTCATAAATCTCAATTTGCTGAGTTATAAAATTACTCATGATTTTTAAGGCTACAGCACTATTTAAGAATGTTCTATAACAAGTGTTAGTTATTTAATTATTTCAACACTGTATTTAAAAAATAATAACCTTCATTTTAAGAAGATCGTCATAAAGCCATCAATAAACTGAAAGTAACACTATTATACATCAAACTACTTACTTTGATGAAGATGGATGGTTGGGCATGTGAAAAACTAAGCCTAAGGCACGAGCACTGGAGTAGACTTTTTCCAATTCTTATTAGAAATGGGTGTTGTAGCTTTGCACTATGAAAGATTTATTTATATACCTCGATTCTTGCAATACTTGTCAGCGCATTCTAGCAGATTTGAAGCTGCCTAAAGAGATCGCTTTACAAAATACTAAAGAAACCCCTGTTACCAGTGAGCAAGTGGACTATTTAAAAGAGCAAAGCGGCAGTTATGAATCTTTATTTAATCGCCGCGCTCAATTATATCGAGGTAGAAATTTGCACGAGCAAGACCTTACAGAAACAGACTATAGAAACCTGTTGCTGGATCATTATACCTTTATTAAAAGACCTATTTTAATATATAAAGGCACCGCTTACATCGGGAATTCTAAAAAGACCGTAGCTGCTGCGCAGCAGGCCTTATCAAATGACTAAGCGTCAGGTTGCCCTGCTGTGTGGGACGCTTGTGGCACTATTTTATGCTATCAACTTCTCTGCTGCAAAGGAAGTGACGCCAGACCATATAGGCCCATTTGGTCTCACGTGGTACCGCGTGGTGGTGACCTGTTGTATCTTCTGGATCATTTCTCTTTTTGTGGGTCCTAAGCAAAAAGTTACTTTGAAAGAATTGCCAGCCATTGCCCTAGCCGCTTTTTGTGGCGTAGGTTTTAATATGGTGACATTTATGTGGGGTTTATCACTCACCACACCTATAAGTGCCTCAGTCTTGATGGTCACCACGCCTATAATCGTGGCTATTTTAAGTGCTATCTTTTTAAAAGAACGTTTGCACACTATGAAGGTCATCGGTATCCTTATAGGGTTTGCCGGAGCAGCGCTGCTCATTTTCTTGACCGCCTCAAGCGCCGTGGGATCCAACCCTCTCATGGGGAATCTACTCATTTTTGTTAATTCTGTTTCTTATGCATTCTACATATTGCTAGCAAAACGATTGACACAGAAATACGATGTCTTTACGTTGATGAAGTGGTTGTATTTATTTGGGGTCCTGTTTATCACTCCTTTTGGGATTCAGCAAGGGCTCAGTTTTGACCTGAGCGAGGCCTCCACAACCGTGCTTTTGAACATAGGTTATGTGGTGCTTTTTGCAACCTTTGGGACCTATATGCTCAACATAATCGCCATAAGAACCTTACGCCCCAGCGTGGTGGCCGTGTTTGTGTATTTGCAACCTTTGCTTGCTACAATTATTGCCGTGGGATTAGGTACAGATCAATTGACATGGATAAAAACAGGTGCTGGATTATTGATCTTTTCTGGTGTGTATCTAGCGGGAAGAAAGCCTAAAGAAAAGCAGCTAGGAGAATTGCGTTAACGGTCTTTATCATCACTCATTAATTGTTGCGTCCAGACTACTGCTTGATCCAGTGTTTTTACAGATTTAAAATTTACAGGTACAAATTTTGACTCTAGTAATGCATTTAAGATTCCGATCCTTGTATTATCCACAACACAATAGCCCTTTAAATACTTTACAGCTATTCGCTTCATGTTGATCCATTCAACAGGTTTTATAGAATATTTTTCAGTTCGATTAGCAATCCATACGCGCTTCTTTACCACATCATGCTTTTCATAAAATGCTAGAGCTGCCTCTAGCACTTCATACACATGGTCTGCAGTGCCTACGACACCATAATTCAATTCTGACACAACCGCATCTTTCAATAAATAAATAGTACCCCAGGGCATTACTAATTTTTTCAAGATTAAGGTTGCATGAGCAGACTTTTCGATGGAAATCATAGGATTAAGGGGCCTAGTGCAATGATGATAGTTACTATTAAATATAGGGTGTCCGTTAAGTGGTCTCCTCCTAAGTGAACTCCCTACAATAATATTATATTTTAACTGGCTTTTTTAGCGCTTTTTGACCATTCTACCGCTTCCCCTAGGCTCTTTACTGATTTAAAATTTACGGGCACAAACTTAGACTCTAACAAGGCATTGAGAATACCTATACGTGTTTGATCCACCACGCAATATCCAGAAAGCAGAGGCTTTAAATGTTTGTAAGACAACCACGCCACCGGTTTGACAGAATATTTATTAATTCGGTTTGCAATATAAAATCGGCTTCTTAAATCGTCGATACTTTTATAATAAGCAGTTGCAGCATCAATAAGAACATCAGCTTCTTCTGTACCAAAAGAAACATTTTGATACACTTCACTCACGATATAATCATCACACAAATAAAAAATACCAAAAGGCAACCTTAATGTATGCAGGCAGGACTGGTAATAAATAGAATCTTCAAATTTTACCATCATCCCTCCTGTTGTTCATTTACAGATCTATCGTTAGGAAATTGCCCGTGGGCACGCGTGTCTTTAAGCTGTATGGTTTTAAAATCAGCAGCCCTGGGCAGATCATTGATCCGTGCAAGCAAATCTTTGTGCAGGCTAGTTATACGTCGCTCTTTCAAATTCATCCAGGCACCATTCATCAAGCCGCGCGCTAGATTGCTGCCTTTATGATCATAAAAATCATGGCGGAAACTAAAAAGCCCCCCATCATCGCTCATTCCTGTAAGCTCACAGGTTACTGTAATGGGATGACCCTGATGTATTTCCTTAAAGTAATAAATATTTTCATTGAAAATGATGGGGCCCGTCTGGTACTGCTCCATTTCTTTATGACCGAAACCATTTTCTATTAAATAAGCCATACGGGTATGGCTCATAAAATTTTGATAAGCACTATTTGCCATGTGCCTATTAGCATCTAGGTCACTCCATCGTACATCAAACCTCCTACTATACATACGTGTCGTTTGTGCAAAAATATTGATTCCATTTCACATGAACGGTTTTGAAAGCAATTTGTAACGATATCGCTTTCGCGAAAGCGAACTAATCATCACCATCCTGCTGCGAGGTAGTTGCCGCTGCCAGTTGTGGATTTTGCAGTTTTTGCATGGCTTGCCACAAAAAATAAGCGGTTATTAATGTACTGGTAACATCTGCAATGGGAAAACTGATCCACACACCATCAATCCCATAAATCTCGCTTAATAGTAACAGCAGGGGGATCAATATAATACCGGTGCGCAATAGCGTAAGAATGAGTGCCGGCAAGGCCTTTCCTATCGCTTGATAATAGGCAGCGCCTATAAGTTGTATTGCAATAATGGGAATTGCAAGAAACACAATTTTTATGGCGACCGCAGTTTGATCAATCACATTTTGATCTTTAATAAAAATAGACGCAATTTGAGGTGCAAAAAAGTATAACAATCCAAAGATGACCAGCCCTAGTAGGCAGGCATATTTGATCGATGTAAAAATGACCTCGCGCACCCGATGCCACTTTTGTGCACCATAATTGTATCCTGCTATGGGTAAAAATCCCTGAGTAATTCCCAATACTGGAAATATCGCAAACATCATGAGCCTGCCTATAATCCCAAAGGCCGATACGCTGTCCTCTCCTCCTAGCTCAAAAAGTATGTTATTTAATATAAGATATAAGATGCTTGTCGTTGCCTGACGACCCAGCGTAACAAATCCTAGACTGCCTATCTCTTTTAAGATACCAAAGTGCGGTAACAATTGCCCTAGCGATGGTAACAACTCACTGCGGCCAGAAAGAAAAAACCATGCTACATAAATAAAACAAAGACCATAACTAGCCGTGGTTGCCCAGGCGGCACCCTCCATACCCATATCCAGCTGTTGTATAAGTATATAATCCAGTAACAAATTGCCGATTGAAGGAATCAACATGGCAATCATCGCATGTTTAGGAGCTCCCTCTGCACGTATTACATTATTACCCATCATACACAGCGCCAGGATAGGCACTCCATACAGCACAATACGGTAATAGACACGTGCAGGTTCAAAAATAGCTCCTTTCCCGCCAAATGCTGGTACTAGCGAGTCTATGTAAAAAAGACCCAAAACCACCAGTATGGCTGTGATTACTACTGTTAAAGAAACTTGATTACCAAAGGTGCGCCGCGCCTTATCATTATCTCCTGCTCCCAGAGCACGTGAGATGATACTGGCTCCTCCTATTCCTATTGCCATACCTAGTGCGGCAATAAAAAAAGAAACTGGCAACACCACATTTATCGCGGCAATCGCTACAGGGCCTATCCAGTTACCTACAAAAATGGTGTCAACCAGAATATTAAGTGACATGACCAGAATCCCTATGGATGCAGGCACCGCCTGTTTAATCAATAAACTGGAGATAGACTGGGTGCCTAAAAGTGCACTTTTTTCTGAAGATGAAATTGCTGGTTTTGACAAAGTTTTACTTTTAGACAACGCTCAATTTAACAATTATCGAATGTTGCATCTATATGTATAATTAAGCGGTAACAGATGGCTGGTCTTGATGCTACGAGGCTGCTACTGCAACCTCGCTCATGGCCCATTCATCTATCCAGCGACTCAATACCTTTACCCAGTCCTCACGTGTGTTCAAGCAAGGTATAACATGAAACTCCTTACCACCTACCTCATGAAAGATTTCTTCTCCTTCCATAGCGATTTCTTCAAGGGTTTCTAGACAGTCGCTCACAAAGGCTGGTGTTACAATAGCTAGCTTTTTTGTACCACCCAGTCCCATGCGCTCTATAGTACGATCTGTATAGGGTGTTAACCATGGATCAAACCCCAGACGCGACTGGAAGGTTGTGCTGTAGGTACCGTCTTCCATGTCTAGGTATTCTCCCACTAGACGTGTTACCTCTTTACACTGGTGACTGTAACAAAACTGGTGTGCAGGCGATGGTGTAGAACAACACTTGCCATCCATTTTGCAATGACTTTTTGTGATATCGCTTTTTCTAATGTGACGTTTAGGGACACCGTGATAGGAAAATAACAAGTGCTCATAATCCTTTCCTTCTAGAGATTCTTTAATCGACTCTGACAATACCCTGATGTAGTCTGGGTGATTGTAAAAGGGAGGCATTTGTGTAAATGACATGTGAGGAAAATGCTGCTTGCGCAACTCCTCTGCTAGCACGACGATAGTTTCTGTCGTGGCCATTGCAAATTGCGGGTAGAGCGGGATCAACAACACGTCTGTCACCCCTTTATCGTTCAATTCTTTAAGCCCATTCTCAATACTCATAGTGCCATACCTCATCGCTAGTGCAATAGGCACGCTAGTAAAAGCATCTATCTTTTCTTGCAATCGCTCTGACAAAACGATGAGCGGGCTGCCTTCTTCCCACCATATTTTTGAATAAGCTTCGGCGCTTTTTTTAGGCCGCGTGTTTAATACAATCCCTTTTACTAGTATTGCCCTGAGAATATATGGCAAGTCAATCACGCGCTCGTCCATCAAGAATTCATCCAGGTAACGTTTAACATCTTTAGGCTCTGGGGTATCTGGCGATCCTAGATTAACAAGAAGAACTCCTTTTTTCATGAACTTTATTTTAAGCAAAAATAATGGTTTTGTAGTCGGCTGGAAGATCAATTCATTACCGCTGTCTTATGGCAGTATTGAGATTGATTATAAGTCCGCTTCCGCGAAAGCGAAATTATCATGAACCCCTTTATAAAATAGTAACCGTTTAAATTATCATGAATAGATAAAGACGTAACGCCTTTTAATCGATCCTAAATTGCTAAGGAGGCAAGTTGAACGGCTTACACTTTTAAAAAATCCAGTTAGGTCTTATTGAGTTTAAAAAAAGTCGTTTACAAACATTTAGTACATTTATACAAACTATCAATCTATGGCCACAAGAGAATGTGCAGAATGCGGTGACGAGGTGCGTGGTCGCGCAGATAAGAGGTTTTGTAGTGATTATTGCCGTAATGTGGCAAACAATAAATTGAACCGTGACAGTAGCGCATTAATGCGCAACATTAACAATCGATTGCGTAAAAACTGGCGCATACTCAATGAGATCAACACTGGTGGTAAAACAACCACTAGCCGTAATAAATTGTTATCAATGGGGTTTGACTTTAATTTTTTTACTAGTATTTACACCACAAAAAAAGGCGCGGCCTATCATTTTATCTATGACCAGGGATATTTACAAATGGAAGATGATAAATTCTTAATTGTAAAACGCGATACCTAATTAATTTGTTTATGAGACCTAAATCCCATCTGACCTCTGCCTTTTCATTTATTGCAATCATTTTAATGGTATGGTATGCCTTTACCAGCCAGACGCCTAGCGGCCAGGTGCAAGTAGACTTACCCGCAGACCAGTGGTCTACCGCCAGGGCGCTAGCACATGTTAAAGCTTTATCTCAAGCGCCTCACTATGTAGGAACTGATGCCCATACCGCTAATCGAATTTATATTAAACGTGCTTTAGAAAAAATGGGGTTGAAAACAGAGATTCAATCTGGTTTTACTATTGACGCCAGTGGTAATCTAGCACGACCCAGCAATATAATTGCTAGAATTCCTGGGACTGGCAATACCGGTAACGCTATAGCTTTGATGAGTCACTATGATAGCGATCCACACAGCTCTATGGGTGCCAGCGATGCGGCATCTGGAGTAGCCACTATTCTAGAAGGTGTGCGTGCCTATCTAGAGAATAATCAGCCCGTAAATGATATTATTATCCTTATTACTGATGCAGAAGAACTGGGTCTGAACGGTGCTGATTATTTTATCGCCAACCACCGCTATGCTTCCAGTATTAAAATGGTACTCAATTTTGAAGCACGTGGTAGCGGTGGGCCTAGTTATATGCTGGTAGAAACAAATGGTGGTAATCGTAAAATCATTAACGCATTTAAAGAAGCAAATGTGGCTTACCCAGTAGCTAACTCTCTTGCTTATAGTATTTATAAAAAACTACCTAATGACACAGACCTTACGGTAATTAGAGAGAAAGGAGATATCAACGGTCTTAATTTTGCATTTATAGGAGATCACAAGGATTATCACACCCAGCTGGACACCTATGAAAACCTAGACCGCAATACTCTTGCCCATCAAGGTAGTTATCTCATGCCTTTATTGCATCATTTTGCACAGATTGATCTAGGGGACGGTTTTAAAATTGCTCCTGGCACAGATGACATTTACTTCCCGCTGCCGGTGCTGGGCATGGTGAGCTACCCATTTAGCTGGATGAGCTTTCTAATTTTTGTGAGTGGCATTATATTGATGGGTCTAGTACTTTATGGAATACGCAAGAGGCGCATTAGCATCAAGCACCTATTACTGGGCTTTGTTCCCTTTTTAGGCAGTCTAGCTCTCGCTTATTTTATACCTAATTTTTTGTGGCAGTATCTCAAAACTACTCCGTTTTATATAGAGCAGCCTAGTATTTTTCCTGCAACTGGGTATTTGTGGGTTGCTGCGACCGCTTTTTTAGGGACAGGTATCGCCTTTTTAGGATACCATCTTATTTTTCAAAAGGACCGTATGGCCAGTCATAGTATAGCGCCACTATTATTATTGTGGATCATATGCGTTATTGTAGGATACCCTGCTGGTGGTGAAGGGATTATACCAGCTGCTTATTTACCAGGTGCTGGGTTTTTTATCGTTCCCCTGTATTGTGGTCTTTTTTTATTGTGGCTCAACATCGCTCAAAAACGTCCTAGCTACCTGATCATGCTGCTATTTGCGGCGCCCACAATTTTCATATTTGCTCCATTTGTAAAGGCTTTTCCCGTCGCGCTTGGTATGAATATTTTATTTGTTGCTGCAGTTCTTAGCGTGCTCATTTTTGGCTTACTGATTCCGGTTTTAGGTCATTATCGTAAAAAGAATATCCTTGCTATAATCTCATTTATTAGTTGTGGAGTATTTGCGTGTCTCGCCATTGCCAAAGCAGACTTCTCTACAACTCAACCACAAAAAACAAGCCTTGTTTACCTACTTGATACTGACTCGCAAACTGCGCAATGGGCCACTTACGATCAAAATCTAAGCGACTGGACACAACAAAAACTAGGGCCCGACCCGCGACCTGTCAGTGCAAAAGACCAAAACACGATTGACTCAAAATACAGCGGTAAATTTACCTATAGCGCGCCAGCGCGAGTAATTGATCTGCCAGAAATAACTGCCGTCATCGCTACAGATACCGTCATTAATAATTTACGTACCATAAAGCTCATGCTGCGCAGCAAGCGCAAAATTGAGCGCTGGGAAGTATTTAGCGAGCCGCAATTTACTTTTACCGACGCCATAATCAACGGTGCACCAGTGCCTAAAAATCAAGAGGGAATTCCATTTGCAAGACGTCGCGGCAATCGCTTACTGTCCTATTATGTTTCTAATCAATCACCACTGGTGATGGAACTTACCTTTGACGCGGCAGTATCTCCCGTCTTTAATGTATATGCGGCTAGCTTTGATTTGTTAGACGAACCTCAAGTGGGTGTCGCCCCTAGACCAGAAGAGACCATGCCCATGCCTTTTGTTTTAAATGATGCCATCATGATGCAAAAAATGATACGTATTCCAGAAGTTGATGAGAACTAATATAGGAATTATGGGCTGTGGCTGGTTAGGAAAACCACTCGCCCTCGCATTACTAGACAAAGGATACTTTGTAAAAGGAACCACTACCCAGATAAAAAAGTTGGACGACCTGCGAAAATCTGGAATTGACCCATATATCGTTGAGCTTAATGAGACCTATATCGACGGTGGTATAGATGCGTTTCTAGAAAATATAGACACGCTTGTTATCAATATACCGCCTAGATTGAGAACAAATCCCGACAGTGATTATGCCGGCAGGGTAAGATTGCTCATGCGCAGTATTGATATATACTCTAGAATAAATAGAGTTATTTATATCTCTAGCACCGCAGTTTTTAAGGACACTCCACAAATCCCGATTTACACAGAGAAAAATCCGGCCAATGCTACCGATAAAAAAGGTCTGCAGCTTATTGCTGGTGAAGAGGTCATTCGTACAGCACAAGCGAGCACAGTTATAATAAGGCCTGGTGGTTTGATAGGTGGTCATCGCCATCCTATAAAGTATCTGGCCGGTAAAAAAGATCTTGATAATGCCACCGCCCCTGTAAACCTGACGGATAGAACACATCTTATAAATATTATAATCAAGTCAATCACTGGCCAGGTTACTGTTCCTACCATTCATGCCATTAGTGAAGCTCACGACACACGACAATCCTATTATATAAAAAAGGCCCAAGAACAAAATCTTGAGCCTCCCGTTTTTAACGATCAACCATCGGTAGGTAAAAAAGTTACCTCTGTTATACTTTAAAATTGATAGCCTACAGCAAGTGTAAATACAGAATGTTTGATATCATTTTCAAAGGTGCCAAATCCTGGGAAATTAGTGTCTCGATATACCTTTGTCAATCCTAGATCATATTGAGCTCTAGCAAATAATCCTTGATGGATAAAGGCTTGAAAACCTACAATGGCAGATAATGTTGTTCCTTGCTCATTTTGAATTTCTTGAGATACCTCTCCTAGATCTCCTAGATCTACCTCTACCTCGTCTGTTACCACAAAGCCCACTTGAGGACCTAAATAAATAGAAAATACAGGTGTAAAATCATATTGAACAACCAGAGGTATTTGCAAATAATCCAGTTTTACGATAGCATCTACATTGAGCCCGCCCCCTGGATCAACCATAGGATCAACCTCTACAAAGGTGTTTGCCGTAGCTCCCTGCTGGGAATAATTAATCCCTGATCGCAGTTGGAATGGAGAGTTCTCGATATCAAATGCAACAAAAATCCCAATGTTTGCTCCCACTCGAGTATCTGCCTCGTCGTCGTTAGTAAGATTTGCTAGGTTCAACCCAGCGTGTAGGCCGTAATGAAACTCCCCTTTTGGGTTGGTATTCTGCGCCCAGCTATAGCTAACTATTAAAAGCAGGCTGCTCAAAAAAAATGTTTTCATGTATTATAGATATTAGAGTTTAAATATACCATTTGTGGCGATTACCAGGTCAAGTACGGATGGTTTACTAGATAAGAGTTGTAGTACCGCACATCGCCCGTTACCTCAACACCCAGCCAGTTAGGTTTTGTAAAGCTTTCGTTTTCATTATTTAATTCGATCTCTGCCATTAAAAGGCCCTTGTTTTCTCCTTCAAATACGTCGACTTCAAAGACATGGTCGTCAACAGGAACTTCATATCTCGTTTTTGCGATCACACCTGGCAGGCAAATTTTCAGCAGTTGTTCTGCTTCTGAGATGTCGATTTCCTTCTCCCATTCAAAACGGCTGGTACCAGTTGCATTTGATATTCCCTTAATGGTAAGATAAGCCCAGTCGCCTTTAATACGTATGCGCACATTGCGCTGTGGATCATCACTCAAGTAGCCCTGTACAATTTTAGACCCCTCAATATTTTCAAGAAAACTTGTGTCCTGAACTAGGAATTTTCGTTCTATTTCTTGCATTTATTTTTTAAACAAATTCTTTTCAGCGGCCTCAAAACCCTCGTCTATCAAATGGTTTTCTGGATGGGTAGCAGCATATACGGCCAGCTGGTCGCATCGCTCATTTTGTGGATGATCATTATGCCCTTTAATCCATACAAATCTTGCTGGGGCTTGATTAAAGGCTTTGATAAAACGCTGCCATAGATCGACATTCTTTACATTTTTCCACTTGCGGCGTATCCAGCCATCGATCCATTTTTTATTGACCGCATCGCTTACGTATTTACTGTCGGTAAACACGGTGATAGGAATTTCTGGTTTTTTAATCTTTTCCAGTGCGACAATTACCGCTAGCAATTCCATCCTGTTGTTAGTCGTCTTGCGGTAGCCCTGGGCAAATTCTTTTTTAAAATTACGACTGGGTTGCTCCATTACAATACCATAACCACCAGGGCCAGGGTTACCACGTGAACTACCGTCTGTATAAATATGTACTTGATCCTTCAAATTAAAAGGCTTTCTATAGTTTGTGGGTAATACAAGTGTTCTAGTTCTAAGACTTTTGCAGCGACCTGCTGTGGCGTCTCTCCAGGCTTGACGCTACAACGCTCTTGTCTTATAATAGCACCCTCATCATAATTTTCGTTGACATAGTGTATAGTGATACCGCTTTCCTGTTCTCCTGCAGCAACCACCGCCGTGTGTACATGTATACCATACATGCCTTTACCACCATATTTAGGCAGCAGCGCTGGATGAATATTAATTACCTTCTGTTCAAAGTCTTGCACTAAAAAGTCTGGAAATTTCCATAAAAAACCTGCAAGAACTATTAAATCTGGGTTGATGGCCTGTAGCAGTAGATGTATAGAGTTCGCTTTCGCGAAAGCGAACTTATTAAAACTCAAACCCGGTATTCCTGAATTTTTTGCTCGCTCCAGCACCCCTGCATTAGGGTTATTTGACAAAATCAGAACTATCTCAATTTTACGAGAGTCCTTAAAGTAATCAATGATTGCCTGGGCGTTGCTGCCCCCACCACTTGCAAATAGAACGACTTTTTTCATTGCTCAAAGATAGCAATGTGACCAGAAAAGCAGGTTTAAAAATACGTTTTGATCTTCACATAATTTTAATAAAGGCATATTTGTCCCAAAGTTTGTTATTTTTGCCACTCATTAAAAATTAAAATAAGATTATTATGTCTGACATTGCATCAAGAGTAAAAGCGATTATCGTTGACAAACTGGGCGTAGACGAGAACGAGGTAGTAACTGAAGCGAGCTTCACAAACGACCTAGGCGCTGACTCACTTGACACCGTTGAGTTGATCATGGAATTTGAAAAGGAATTTGACATTCAAATACCTGATGATCAAGCAGAAAATATCGCTACTGTAGGTCAAGCTGTTTCATATATAGAAGAAGCAAAAGCTTAATTAATAGTACATGGAATTAAAGCGAGTTGTAATTACTGGAATGGGTGCCCTTACTCCTATAGGTAACAACCTAGGGGATTATTGGGAGGCGTTAAAAACTGGAAAAAGTGGCTGTGCCCCTATCACCTATTTTGACACAGAACATTTCAAAACAAAATTCGCTTGTGAACTCAAAGACTTCAATGTCGAGGATTTCATAGACCGCAAAGAAGCACGCCGCATGGACCGCTTTGCACAGTACGCTGTCGTAGCAGGAGATGAGGCAATTGCTGACTCTGGACTAGCTACCGACTCTATTGACAAAAATAGAGTCGGTGTTATCTGGGGTGCTGGTATAGGTGGTCTGGAAACTTTTCAGGAAGAGGTAAAATCATTTGCTAATGGAAATGGCACACCACGATTTAACCCTTTCTTTATACCTAAAATGATTGCAGATATTGCACCAGCTCATATTTCTATAAAATATGGGTTTATGGGGCCTAATTATACCACCGTATCTGCTTGTGCATCTAGCGCAAATGCCATGCTAGACGCTGTTAATTACATACGACTAGGACACTGCGACGTGATTGTGACTGGCGGCTCTGAAGCGGCTGTAACGCAAGCGGGAATGGGTGGTTTTAATGCCATGCACGCTTTATCTACACGCAATGAAAGTCCAGAGACTGCAAGCCGCCCATTTGATGCGACCAGAGATGGATTTGTTCTGGGAGAAGGCGCAGGAGCACTGGTTCTAGAAAGTTATGAATATGCAAAAGCACGTGGTGCCAAAATCTATGCTGAAGTCATAGGTGGCGGTTTCTCTAGCGATGCTTATCACATTACCGCACCAGACCCAGAGGGTAAAGGTGTGATTGCAGTGATGAAAAATACACTGGAAAACGCAGGTATCAAGCCAGAAGACGTTGACCACATTAACACACACGGTACGTCCACCCCATTAGGTGACGTTGCTGAATTGAAGGCTATAAAGGCCGTTTTTGGTGATCATGCACCTCGCATCAGTATCAACTCTACAAAATCTATGACTGGTCACTTGCTAGGGGCAGCTGGAGCGATAGAGTCCATTGCCAGCGTTATGGCGATCAATCATGGTATTGTGCCACCTACCATCAATCACACAACTGTAGACGAGCATATTGACCCGTCGCTACATCTTATCTTAAACAAGCCAGAACATCGCGAGGTTAATGTTGCGTTGAGTAATACCTTCGGTTTTGGTGGACACAATTGTTGTATTGCCTTTAAAAAAATATAGGCTGCCACTGAGTAAATGAATAGTTTTAAATCTCTTTTCAAAACTAAAAAACCGTCAGACGGCGCTGATTTACAATTACTGGAAAAGGGTATTAAAAAAATAACTGGCCTTACTCCTAAAGATATTTCCATTTATAGAACTGCCTTTACCCATAAATCTATGGGAATTAAGGAGGCAAATGGGGGCACGGTAAGCTATGAGCGGCTAGAATTTTTGGGCGATGCGATCCTGGGAGCGATCATTGCAGAATATATTTATAACAAAGTGTCTAGTGGTGACGAGGGTTACCTTACTAAAATGCGTTCTAAAATCGTGAGTAGGGAGCATTTAAATGAGCTGGGTCTCGATTTTGGACTGCTCAACTTTGCTCAAACACAAGTGCCTACAAAGCATTTTGGTAACAATATATACGGCAATTTATTTGAAGCACTCGTAGGTGCCGTTTACATAGATCGTGGCTATAGAGCTTGTAAAAAGTTTATTTGTAATCGCGTGGTAGAACCCTATGTAGACATAGAAAAGCTAGAAGGCAAGGTAATTTCTTATAAAAGTTTGCTGATTGAATGGTGTCAAAAAAACAAAAGGGTATTTGATTTTGACGTTTATGAAGACACGGGAATTAACGAGGTACGTCATTTTGCGGTAAAACTCTCCATAGATAAAAAGGTTATTGCTAAGGCCAGAGCTACCTCAAAGAAAAAAGCAGAGGAAAAAGCGAGTAAGCGCGCTTTTTTTGCCTTGCAAGACAAGATTTCTCAAAGGTAATAGAGTGTCTTTCTTGCCATTCAGTAGGTATATCTTTTCGCTTTCGCGGAAGCGAACCCCTTATCATTATTGATAATAGAGGGAACAATAACGTTTTCGTAGAAAAATACCTGCAAAACCGACACAACGAGACACTTAGTTGTAGATTGTCTAGTACCTTTACTGGTTAAATTATATGGGTTCACACAAACTAATGGATTGGGATATGGACGATGAGCCGTTTGTGCTCATAGGAATGCATTCTACCATAGAGCCTTACCGGATGGCTTACTTTATCAATAAGCATTTGAAAGTCTCTTTCAAACGACAAGATAGAGATCAAGATATTACCCTTAAAGGGTATGTAGCACAGTTCCCAGTGTACCATTATAAAGATAACGATGAGAATGCATCGATATATCTTGTGCCTAACCATTGTAGAGCACAAATAAAATCTACCGCTAGCGCAGGTGGATTGTTTCAAGTGAACCAGATGGAGCAAATAAAGACGACATTAATTAAAGAATATCGCACTGTAGACTATTTTTTAAAAATTGAAAAAGATCCAGAAGCGTTCCCTTTAAAAAAAATGTTGAGTGAGTTGAATGAAATACCACCAGTAATATCAGTGTATCCTACTGATATTGCTGTTATAAAAAATAAGGATTATTTAATTTTTGAATAATGAGCAATACATTGAAGAAGACTAAAATTGTGGCTACCCTAGGTCCTGCCACCGCAAAGAAAGAAGTATTACTAGACATGATACGCGCTGGTGTTAATGTGTTTAGAATAAACTTCTCACATGCAGACCATCAAGATGTAAAAGAACGCGTGCAAATGATACGCGATTTGAATAAAGAACATGGATTTGCTACAGGTATTTTAGGAGACTTGCAAGGGCCTAAATTACGTGTAGGTGTGATGAGTGAAGAGGTGGTTGTAAAACCAGGGGATCAAATCACATTTTCTACAGGAAAACCATTCAAAGGCACTGCAGAACGCGTTTATATGAACTATGAACAATTCCCTCGTGATGTAAAGGCTGGCGAGCGCATCCTTCTAGATGATGGTAAATTGATTTTTGAGGTGGTAAAAACTGACGGTGAACAAAACGTATTAACCAAAGTTATTCAAGGTGGTCCCCTACGATCTAAAAAAGGGGTAAATCTACCACAGACTAATGTATCCCTACCTGCACTAACTGAAAAGGATATAGTAGATGCAAAATTTGCCTGCGAGTTACAGGTGGACTGGATGGCTTTATCTTTTGTACGACACAGCCGGGACTTGATCGAGCTGCAAGACTTAATTAAAGAACACTCTGAACATAAAATTCCTATTGTTGCAAAAATTGAAAAGCCAGAAGCGGTTAAAAACATCGACAAGATTGTTGCTTACTGTGATGGTTTGATGGTAGCGCGTGGTGATCTAGGAGTAGAAATTCCTGCACATGAAGTACCATTGATACAAAAGCAGCTGGTTCTCAAAGCAAAAACTGCTCGCATCCCGGTAATCATAGCAACACAAATGATGGAAACCATGATTACAAGCCTTACTCCCACTAGAGCCGAGGTTAATGATGTGGCAAACTCTGTTATGGACGGTGCAGATGCTGTGATGCTTTCTGGAGAGACCTCTGTCGGGCAATACCCAGTACAAGTAATTGAAAAAATGGCCAGTATATGCCGCAGTGTAGAAGATAGTGAGCTCATAAAGGTGCCACATGCAGCGCCGCATATTAAAACGAAGCGCTATATTACAAAATCCATCTGCTATCATGCTGCAAAAATGGCTGATGAAATCAACGCCAAAGCCATTACTACCATGACAAATTCTGGTTACACAGCCTTTCAAATAAGTGCGTGGAGACCAGCCTCACACATCTTAACGTTTACCAGTAACGAGCGTATATTAACACAGCTGAGTTTGTTGTGGGGCGTACAGGCCTTCCGTTATGACCGTTTTGTTAGCACAGATGAAACCATTGCAGACGTCAATCAATTTGCCGCTGATAAAGACTTTGTAGAGAAAGGTGATTTCTTGATTAATCTTGCCGCCATGCCAGTAACCGATAAAGGAATGGTTAACACGTTACGAGTCAGCGAGATTGAATAGGCGGTTATTTTACAAAATTAAACAACCCGGTAAGCACTAGCTTACCGGGTTGTTTTTTTATAAATCAGGTTATCAATATAGATTTTTTATAAATGAACCCACTTAACTAATGCTTTACCTGCTATTCAAATCTGGACCGCATTCAAAAATTAAACTCCAGTTGCACTTCTACGGGTTCTTGTGACTCGTTGACTTCTGTATTAAGATTACTTAAGGATAAGCCTAGCAAGCGCACACTTTCTCTAAAGGGTTCCTGGCGCACTAGCTCTTGAGCAATAGTAAGAATGTCTTTCTTTTTATTAATATGACTGGTTAATGTCTTGCTGCGCGTTTGCATTTTAAAATCGCTGTATTTTATTTTTAAGGTTACTGTTTTACCGGCCACGTCGTTTTTTGCAAGTCTTTTTTCTATTTCGGTAGCGATTTGATCCAGGCGTTCCATCATAAAGATTTCACTGGAAATATTATCAGAAAAAGTACGCTCTGCTCCCAGTGACTTTCTTATACGGTCTGGTTTTACTTGACTGCGATGAATACCACGAACGATATCGTAATAATATAACCCACTCTTCCCATAATGCTGAGCTAGAAATTCTTTGGACTTTTTCTTCAAATCAGCGCCTTTAAAAATGCCATGCTCATACATTTTTGCGGCAGTAACCTTTCCTATACCATGAAACTTGCGGATTTCTAACTGTTCTAAAAACTCAAGAACCTCTTCTGGTAGTATGGTTTTCTGTCCGTTAGGCTTATTATAATCGCTAGCAACTTTTGCAACAAACTTATTGATAGATATACCAGCACTAGCGGTAAGCCCTGTAGTTTGATAAATACGCCTCCTTATGTCATAAGCAATTATGGTAGCACTGGGATAATTCAATTTGTTTGTTGTGACATCAAGATAGGCCTCGTCCAGTGATAATGGCTCTACTAGATCTGTGTAATCGTGAAATATCTCCCTTATTTGCTGGGATACTTCCCGGTAGCGTTCAAATCTTGCTTTAACAAAGATGAGGTCTGGACATAGTCGTGCCGCGGTAACGCTGGGCATGGCACTGCGCACCCCATATTTCCTTGCTTCATAACTTGCTGCGGCCACAACCCCACGCTTACTGCTGCCCCCTACAGCCAGCGGCTTGCCCTTCAACTCTGGCGCGTCCAGTTGTTCTACAGATGCATAAAAGGCATCCATATCTACATGTATTATTTTACGTTGTTCCTGTTCCACTACACAAAATTAGTCGTTTCACAAGGGATGTCCTTTTGCAAATGATGGAGTTTTAAGCTCCCATAAGCATATTTCTATGGGTTACATGAGTTGCCGTTTGCTTGGACAAACCTACACGCATTATTTGATCTAATTCCCTAGATTAAAAAAAGTATAGCAATCCGTTAGATTGGCGCGATCATAATGATCACTACGCTCTTTCACTATAATTTTCTAGCAGCGGTACAGGCTCCATCTGTAGAGCTGTGATGCGATCCATACCTATGCGTTAGGGATTGAAATGAAAATCCTTTAAAACACGCCATCTGCGTGGTTAAAGATTGCAGTGTAAAGCCCGACCAGCGAGAGCCTTGAGCGAGGTGGTAACGCCCTAAAAACAGGTGGAATAATCGATGAATTGTGATGAATATAAGAGATCGATAGGTGCTGAATGTCTAATTTAGAACTATGAAAAAAAAGGGGCTGAGTGCCATTGTTGCTGGCGCTACTGGACTTACTGGATCAATACTGCTACAGCAATTGCTAGATGATTCTAGATATGATGTGGTGATTACGCTTTCGCGAAAGCGGATACCACAAAAACACCCTAAACTAAATTCTTTTGAGGTGGATTTATTGAATCCTGTCACCTATGAGAATTATTTAAAAGGCGATCATTTATTTATCTGTACGGGAACCACCAAGGCCAAAACCCCAGATCCTGACCTCTATTACCAGATTGAACATGATTTACCATTAACTGTAGCCCAGGTAGCTATGAAAAACCAGGTACCATGCGTGGTTGCTATCTCTGCCCTGGGGGCAAATCCAGACAGTCGATTTTTATATAATAGAGGTAAAGGCGCGATGGAGCGCGATATTGCACAACTGGACCTGGATCGAGTGTACTTTGTGCAACCAGCACTAATAGGTGGCAAACGGGAAGAGAATAGAGCCTTTGAAACATTCTGGAAAAAAGTACAACGCCTTATTGATCCATTGCTAGTAGGTAGCTTGAAAAAATACCGAACCATCCATCCAAAAATCATCGCATGTGCGATGATTGAAATAGCAATCAACGGTTATCACAAGACACGCATAGAGAGCGATGAGCTAAAAGGAATTGTCTTAAAAACTTCCTGAGCCTTATGCTCGCCTGATCATCATTTGCCATTTAAAAAGATTATTTTTGCCTCAAATTTGATCTTCATGAGTAAACTGGTAGTTGTAGGAACAGTAGCATTTGACGCCATTGAGACCCCTTTTGGCAAGACTGATAAAATATTAGGAGGTGCAGCCACCTTTATAGGTCTGGCGGCATCGCACTTTCAGACCGAAGTAGGATTAGTAAGTATAGTAGGTGGAGATTTTCCAGAAAACTACCTAACGATGCTTACCGATAGAGGAATGAATATAGAAGGAATAGAAATTGTTACCGACGGTAAGACTTTTTTCTGGAGTGGTAAATACCACAACGACATGAATACCCGTGACACCCTAGCAACAGAACTTAATGTGCTAGCAGATTTTAATCCGGTTGTCCCACCACATTTTAAAGATGCCAATGTAGTGATGCTGGGTAACTTGCACCCTGCCGTGCAAATGGGTGTGATTGAACAAACCCCAGATGCAGATTTGCACATACTGGACACCATGAATTTCTGGATGGATAGCGCACTAGATGCCCTTAAGGAGGTGATCGCTCGTGTAGATGTGATCACCATTAATGACGAGGAAGCCCGTCAACTTTCTGGCGAGTACAGTCTGGTTACTGCCGCAAAAAAAATACATGAGATGGGGCCTAAATATGTAGTCATTAAAAAAGGAGAACATGGCGCATTGCTATTCCATGATGGCGAGATTTTCTTTGCACCAGCTTTACCGCTAGAAGAAGTTTTTGACCCGACTGGAGCAGGAGACACATTTGCAGGTGGATTTGCTGGATTTCTAGCAGCAAGTAAAGACTACAGTTTTGAAAATATGAAACGCGCCATTATTTACGGCTCTAACTTTGCATCATTTGCAGTAGAGAAATTTGGTACAGAGCGTATGCAAAGTGTCACAAATGACGAAATTAACAAGCGATTAGAGCAATTTAAAGCGCTCACAAAATTTGAAATTCTTAACTAACTAGAAAAGCTCGGGAAACTCTCGGGCTTTTTTTAAATTCAATTATTGTCTTAAAATAACATGAGCGATCAATTAAAACACGAGTGCGGTATAGCTTTAATACGTTTATTGAAGCCTTTAGAATTTTATAAAGAAAAATACGGCACCGCTTTTTATGGCATCAATAAGATGTACCTGATGATGGAAAAGCAGCACAACCGCGGTCAGGATGGTGCTGGATTTGCTAGTATAAAACTAGACGTACAACCAGGACAGCGATACATCTCACGAGTGCGCAGCAACCAGCCGCAACCTATTCAAGATATTTTTGACCAGATCAATCATAGAATCAATGATGAGTTTGTAGCAAACCCAGCGATTAAAGATGATGTGGCAGCACAAAAAACAAATATTCCATATGTAGGTGAATTGCTCATGGGACATGTGCGTTATGGGACCTTCGGTAAAAACAGTATTGAGTCTGTACACCCATTCTTACGTCAGAACAACTGGATGCATCGCAATCTAATCATGGCGGGTAACTTTAACATGACTAACGTTTTCAAACTCTTCAATAAACTAGTAGAGTTAGGACAGCACCCTAAAGACATGGCAGACACGGTCACCGTCATGGAAAAGGTGGGTCACTTTCAAGATCGTGAGGTAAGAAGACTGTATAAAAAGTTCAAAAAAGAAGGGCTGTCAAAAATTGAAGCTTCTCCTAAAATTGCAGAGCAAATAAATATTGCAAAAATATTGCGCAAAAGTGCGCGTGACTGGGATGGAGGGTACGCCATGGGAGGACTTATGGGTCATGGCGACGCTTTTTTACTGCGTGACCCAGCAGGAATACGCCCGGCATATTACTACAAAGATGACGAGGTGGTTGTTGTAGCAAGCGAGCGACCTGTTATTCAAACCGCTTTTAATGCAAAGTTTGAGGATGTACACGAGCTAGATCCTGGCAAAGCTATCATTATTAAAAAAAATGGCGCGGTATCACTAGAGCAAATAAGCGAGCCGCTAGAGCGCAAAGCCTGTTCTTTTGAGCGTATTTATTTCTCTCGTGGTAGCGATGCAGAGATTTATCAAGAGCGCAAGATGCTAGGAAGATTACTGTTTCCTAAGATCATGGAAAAGATCGACAACGATATTGATAATTCTGTATTTTCCTATATTCCTAACACGGCCGAGACTTCATTCTATGGGATGATAGAAGCCGCGCACCAGGTTTTAAATGAGCAAAAAAGAGATGCCATACTTGCCGGCGAGGGCAATCTGACTGCAGAGCAAGTGGAGAATACGCTTTCGCGAAAGCTGCGTACCGAAAAAATAGCGATCAAAGATGCTAAGTTGAGAACCTTCATCACAGAGGATTCTTCTCGTGACGATCTAGTAGCACATGTTTACGATGTAACCTATGGTGTCGTAAAAAGTACAGATAACCTAGTCATAATTGACGACTCCATCGTGCGAGGCACCACACTTAAAAAATCCATCCTTAAAATGATGGACCGCCTCCACCCTAAAAGAATTGTAATTGTGTCTAGCGCGCCGCAAATACGGTATCCAGATTGCTATGGAATTGACATGGCACGACTAGAAGGTTTAATCGCTTTCCAGGCAGCATTGCACCTGCACAAAGATCGCGGTACTGAAAGTATTATTGAGGAGATCTATGAGAAGTGCAAGACCCAACTGGAATATGAGGACCGTGACGTGGTCAACTATGTACAGGAGTTCTACGCACCATTTACTGACGAGGAAATCTCAGACAAGATTGCAGAATTGCTCTCTGACGATGACCTCAACGCCAAAGTAGAAATCGTTTACCAAAAAGTAGAAGATCTACACAAGGCCTGTCCTAAAAACCTTGGCGACTGGTATTTTACAGGTAATTACCCTACAGACGGAGGTAATCGTGTGGTTAATAAAGCTTTTATTAACTTTTTTGAGAAGAATGATGAACGGGCTTATTAAAAGACCTGACACAATGATAAAGTCATTGAATTGAAAAACCCCCTTTGAACATGGTTCAAAGGGGGTTTTTATTTCAATAAGCTACAGATTATTTGTTCTGTGCATATAGTTTAGAAACTTCTTCCCAATTGATTACGTTAAAGAAAGCCTCAACATAGTCTGGTCTTCTGTTTTGGTAATTTAGGTAGTAGGCATGTTCCCATACGTCTAGTCCTAAAATAGGAGTACCGCCGCAACCTACACCCGGCATTAATGGGTTGTCTTGATTAGGACAACCACAAATCTCTACTGCACCGCCCTCGTGTACGCACAAAAACGCCCATCCAGAACCGAACTGACCTTTGGCAGTCTCAGAAAATTTGTTTTTAAAATCCTCATAGCTTCCGAATTTTGCATCAATAGCTTTAGCAAGGTCGCCAGTAGGTTGACCGCCACCGTTAGGCGACATGATGTTCCAGAATAATTTATGGTTATAAAAGCCTCCACCATTATTTCTAACGGCTTTATTTTCCATATCCAGATTGTTCAAGATGTTTTCAATGGTTTTACCTTCATGGTCTGTGCCTTCTATAGCATCATTAAGTTTACTGGTATAACCCTGGTGATGCTTTGTATGGTGTATTTCCATAGTTTTTGCATCGATATGTGGTTCTAACGCGTCATAGGCGTAGTCTAATTTTGGTAATTCAAAAGCCATTATAATAGGTTTTAAGTTAATATTTATCAAAACCATAAAGTTATGGTAGTAATAGGATCAAATAAAACGCGACGTGTTATAATATACTTAAAGATGAGCGCAAGAGTTTAATTAACTTTGAGCATGGCACAAACTTCAACCACATTATACAGCGCCAGTGCTGGTGCTGGCAAGACCTACACTCTAGCACGCAACTATTTAACGCTTTTATTTCAAAATAGCTTTAACAATGGTTATCGTGAAATTCTAGCTATCACCTTTACAAATAAAGCGGTAGCAGAGATGAAAGAGAGGATCCTAGAAAATCTACACGCACTTACGTTTAAAGACATACCACAGCAACTTTATCCCATAAGAGATCACATAAAACAAAATACAGGGCTCGATGATGAGTCCCTAAGAATAAAGGCAAAGAAAATTCAGCAAAAACTGCTTCACGATTATGCCTCATTCGACATTGTCACTATTGATAGCTTCAACCATAGAATCCTGCGCACATTTGCCCGTGAGGTACAGTTGCCAGATGGTTTTGATATCGAGTTAGATAGTAACCGATTGATCTCAAAAGCGATTCATAATTTACTGGTACGAGCAGGTAACGATAAGCGATTGACAAAATTGCTAGTCGAATTTTCTATTTCAAAAATTGACGAGGGCAAAAGCTGGGATATTGAGTATGACTTGCATGCTATTGCAGAGTTGATAAAGAGTGAATCACATTACAACTATTTACAGCAAATTAAAAAGCAAAGCATTGAACAATTTTTAAAGTTGAGAACCACGCTGAAGGAACGTCTTAAAGGCAGTGAAGAAAGCCTGCTATCGCAGGGTAAAAAGCTTTTTGATAGTTATAATGAACAAGGTCTGACTGTTGCAGATTTTAAAGGAAAAACTAAGGGTATTTATATGTGGATTAAAAAATTTGCCGATGGCACTATCCCTAGCCTTACCAGACCGGCATATCTTAAAACCGCAATGACATCATCAATAAGCGGTACTACAAGCAGCAGCAATGTTGCCATTATTGATAGTTTGCAAGGAGATCTTGTAGCATTAATTCAAAACTACGAGGACCGTATGAGCAGCTTAATGCTCTATAAAAATGCGCTGTCAAAAATAACGGCATTATCGCTGCTCAATGAACTTGTTAAAGAAATAGGTACCATAAAGACGGAAGAGAGAATAGTACCTATTTATGAATTTAACGGTATCCTATCAAAAGAAATAAAAAACCAACCAGCTCCTTTTATATATGAGCGATTAGGGGAACGTTACCGTCACTATTTTATTGACGAGTTTCAAGATACAAGCACCATGCAATGGGAAAATTTGATGCCCCTGATTGAAAACCCGCTGGTGCAGTTGCGTGACGACGGTAGCAAAGGCTCTTTAATGCTAGTAGGCGACGCAAAGCAATCTATTTATCGCTGGCGTGGTGGCGACGCAGATCAATTTTT
This sequence comes from uncultured Nonlabens sp., assembly GCA_947491755.1. Classification (GTDB taxonomy): domain Bacteria; phylum Bacteroidota; class Bacteroidia; order Flavobacteriales; family Flavobacteriaceae; genus Nonlabens. The sequence goes on from CANLKV010000001.1 coordinate 193,175, forward strand.
AGATATATTGAGCAACAGCACACTATTTAATCTTGAAAAAAGCAATGAAACTTTAGGTACAAACTGGCGCAGCTATGATCAGATTATCAACTTTAACAATGCCTTTTTCCAACTGTATGGCCAGCAGCTAGATCATGATGTTTATCAAGACTTATACCTTAATTATTTACATCAACAGACTACTAATAAAACGGGCGGCTACATTCAAATTGATTTTCTAAATAGCGAGGATGATCGTCTAGAAAATGAGGAAAATACATTACTCAATAGTAACTACCCTATACATGTAAAAAGTCAGATTGACACAGCTATCAATAATGGGTTTGCGCCGCATGAAATATGTGTGTTAGTACGCAAGAAAAAACAGGGCGATGAGATCGCTCAATACCTGGTTCAGCACGATTATAATGTGGTATCCAGCGATAGCCTGCTGGTTGCCGCATCACCTCGAGTCCAGCTGTTGGTGCAGTTTATGCGCATGTGCTTGTATCCAGAACAGCAAGAGCCTAGGTATCACTTTTTGCTTCAATATGCATTGCTGCACGAGATCCTAGAAATTCATGGATTTATTAGCACCCACTTGCACCTAGATCTGTCGCAGCTATGCAGGCAGTTATTAAATGATAAGGATAGAATGGATATCGCTTTCGCGAAAGCGCCATTATTTCAGGCTACAGAACAAGTTGCAGCTGCCCTAGGTTTATTTGAACATCATGACATGCGTTTACAGGCTTTTATGGAATATGTTTTTGAAATGGGATCTAGTTATGAAAAAACAGCCGCAAGTTTTATGGACCAATGGGAGGTAAAACAAGATGCATTAAGTGTGCCAGCGGCAGAGGATCCTACAGCCATTCAAATCATGACGATTCATAAATCAAAAGGACTGGAGTTTCCTGTAGTCATCGTACCTTATTGTGATGAATTACTTGAAAATCCAAAGGATATTACTGGATGGCTTCCTGTAAACCAACAGGATTATGAGGGATTTGAGCATCTATACATATCGTTAAAAAAAGAATGTGTGGACTATCCTGAGCCTGCACCAACAATGTATCGTGAGCAGCTTGCAAAATCACAAATGGATCAAATAAACACTTTATATGTGGCATTTACACGTGCCAAGGAACAGTTATATGTAAGCTGTATAGAAAATGAAAAAACAAAAAACAATTACAGCCAACTGCTGCATGATTTTGTTGACAACAATGACTGGCCACTAGAGGAACACGAATTTTATAAAAGTTTTAAAAATGGGGATGCTGCTCGCGTTTCAACCAGATCAACGATAGAGAGTAGCCAGTTGATGGATCGTTATTATGTTAGTTCAAGAGAAAATCGAGCAAGCATTGCCACCAGCAAAGGGATGTTATGGGCTAGTGATAGTATAGATGCTATTAATAAAGGAACGCAATTGCATTATTATCTGTCGTTGATTGAAGATAGTAACAGCTTTACTAAAGTAGCAAAAGCAATATCGCTGGACCGTTCATTGAGTAAAGAAATACAAGAAGAATTTGTGGCAACCATTGACCAATTGATCCATCACAAAGATCTGTCCATATATTACGCGCCAGGTGTTGAAGTGGTCAATGAACGAGCAATTCTAACAGCAAAAGGCCGCTTTGTTCCAGACCGATTGGTATTTGACGGTAAGAACATCATAATTATAGATTACAAAACAGGTGCAGAACGTAGTAGCCATAAAGAGCAGGTCAATCAATATGATCTTCTACTTACCGAGATGGACTATCAGGTAACCCAGAAAATACTCGTTTATACAGATGATCTTAAGATTTTATCCTGGAAATAGAATCGCACAAGTGCTTACCTTTGTTTTAAATTACAAATAATAAACTATGTACGGAGCAATAGGAGACTTTTTGAAAAAAGAAATTGAAGAAATCAAAGAGGCGGGACTCTATAAAAAAGAACGTATCATCACATCCCCACAGGATGCGGTTATTACACTAGAAGATGGCAGCCAAGTACTTAATTTTTGTGCTAACAATTATCTAGGATTGAGTTCTCATCCAGAAGTTATTCAAGCAGCAAAGGATAGCCTAGATAGCCATGGTTTTGGAATGAGCTCTGTACGATTTATTTGTGGTACACAAGATATTCACAAACAACTGGAACAAAAACTAGCTGATTTTTATGGTATGGAAGACACCATACTATATGCAGCCTGTTTTGATGCAAATGCAGGAGTTTTTGAACCATTATTGACAAAAGAAGATGCTATAATTTCTGACTCTTTAAATCATGCTTCTATCATTGATGGGGTACGCTTGTGTAAAGCTGCTCGTTATCGATATGCTAGTGCAAATATGGAAGATCTTGAAAAGCAACTGCAGCAAGCAAATGCAGATGGAGCACGATTCAAGGTAGTGGTGACGGACGGTGTTTTCTCAATGGACGGTGTTCTAGCTCCACTGGACAAAATATGTGATCTTGCTGATAAATATGACGCCCTTGTTATGGTAGATGAGTGTCATGCGGCAGGATTTCTAGGCGATACAGGAAGAGGCTCATTAGAGGCAAAGGGTGTGCTAGGCAGAATCGATATTGTAACAGGAACTTTAGGAAAAGCACTAGGTGGCGCCATGGGAGGTTATACCTGTGCTAAAAAAGAAGTTATAGAGATATTGAGACAGCGATCCAGACCCTACTTATTCTCAAATTCACTAGCACCATCAATAGTAGGAGCGTCAATTAAAGCGATTGAATTGATCGATTCCAGTACAGATCTTATTGATAAAGTACAGTGGAATACGGCATACTTTAAAAAGGGAATGCAAAAATTAGGTTTTGACATCATAGATGGCGAGAGCGCTATTGTACCAGTAATGCTGTATGATGCTAAGTTATCTCAACAAATGGCAGATATGCTGTTAGAGGAAGGTATTTATGTCATAGGATTCTTTTATCCGGTAGTTCCTAAAGAAAAAGCACGAATCAGAGTGCAATTGAGTGCCGCGCATACTCAGGAACATCTAGATAAGGCTATTAAAAGCTTTGAAAAAGTTGGCAAAAAACTAAATATTATCAAAAATTAACATATAATTCATGCCGCAGACGTGGCTTTAGGATAATTTTATTGTTTAACCCTTGCAATTGGCTAATAACGAATTATTTTTGTGCAGTTGTAAATTAAAATAACCCAACATGAAAAACTACTTTAAAATCATAACTGCATTTGCCTTCTTGCTATCAGCAGTTATGGTACAAGCGCAAGATGAAACGAATCGATGGGCAGTATCCATTGGTGTAAACGCGATTGATCTTTACCCTGTTGGGGAAGAGGATCAAGGACTAGGAGGATATTTTGACGAATTCTTCAATGTCGATAATTACAATATTCTAACCGCCCCTAGTAGACTTGAAGTGGGATACTATGTTGGCGATGGTATAGTTGCTACTGCAGCCGGATCTATAAATATAATAGATAGAGTTGGTGATATTCGTATGGACGACATGACTTATGTTAGTTTCGATGGAGGACTTCGATACAATATAAGAGAAATATATGACGGCAGCGATTTATTCAATCCTTATCTTGGTATTGGCGGGTCATATCAATTCGTAGAAGATTTATCCTTCGGGACTTTCAATGGTACCGTAGGGTTTGACTTTAAGGTAGCACAAAATTTATTTTTGAATGTACAGACCACCTACAAGCACGCCTTTGAAGATGCTAATCCAAAACATTTTCAACATGTTGCAGGAATTAAATTTGTGTGGGGAGCTAAAGACACCGATGGTGATGGTATTCCAGATAATAAAGATGAATGTCCAGAAACTTTTGGTCTAGAAGAGTTTAACGGTTGTCCTGATACGGATGGCGATGGAATCAAGGATAGTGAAGATGCTTGTCCTAATGATTTTGGACCAGTAGAAAACAACGGTTGCCCTGATACTGACGGTGACGGAGTTTTAGATAAAGATGATAAATGTCCTAATGAAGCTGGAACAGAAGCATTAATGGGTTGTCCAGATGCTGATGGCGATGGAATTGCAGATGGTGATGATGAGTGTCCTAACGAAGCAGGTATTGCTAAATTTAACGGATGTCCAGATTCTGACGGTGATGGTATCGCAGATAAGAATGACAAGTGTCCTAATGAGGCAGGTGTTGCAGAGTTGCAAGGTTGCCCAGCGCCAGTAGTGCCAACGGTTAAAGAACAAGAGCAGTTAAATGCTTATGCTAAAACTATTTTGTTTGCTACTAACAAATCAAACATTAAAGAGCAGTCTGCACAAACCTTGACTGACATTATTGCAATTCTTAAGAAATACCCTGATGCAAGATTTTCAATAGAAGGTCACACAGATAGTACTGGTTCTGATTCTTATAACCTAAGTCTTTCAAAAGAAAGAGCGAACGCAGTAATGCGCTACCTAGTAAATGGTGGTATTGCACCAGAGCGTCTTGAATCTGAAGGTTATGGTGAAACTAAGCCAATTGCAGATAATAGCACTGCTGCTGGAAGACAGCAAAACAGACGTACTGAGATTAACTTGATCAAGTAATTTGTACTAAACAAGTTTTGTTAGAAACAAACGCCATCCACGAGGATGGCGTTTTTTTTGGCCTTATTTTTAATACCACTTATTTTTTTGATAGATGAAGAACAGCTTTATAAATAGTATTCTAGAAGATTTAGTTTCACAAGATATAGATCTTTTGCAGTTACAATATGTGGTTCCCAGTAGACGTGTGGGTTTATTTCTCCAGCAGGCTTTGATTGCGCAATACAACAAGCCAATCATAAGTCCTGTAATTATGAGTATTGAGGATTATATTCAAAAGGTCTCAGGCTTGCAAATCTTACCCGACCTAGACATACTGCCTTATTTTTATAAATCGTACTGTAAAATTACACCAGAGAGTCAGCGAGATTCGTTTGATACTTTCATCACATGGGCTCCAACCATTTTACAAGACTTTAATGAGTTGGACCGCTATTTAGTTCAGACAGACGATTTTTTTAATTACCTAGGCAACTTTAAAGCATTAGATTCAGATCGCCACTGGTCATTGGAAGCCAATCCTACGATAATGATAACGCAGTATTTGGATTTCTGGAAAAAGCTAGCCAGTTACTATAAAAGTCTGAATGAACTTCTTTTACTGGAGGGCATTGCTTATCAAGGTATGGCCTATCGTACAGCTTGCAAAACGATCGTAGATCAAAATGGGCATATTGATGATAATAAAAAGCTGGTCTTTTTAGGATTGAACGCCCTTAACAAGGCTGAGTCCACGATAATTCAATACTTATTAGATATAGACCACGCCTTGATTTATTGGGATGCAGATAATTATTTTATATCTCGCAAATATCACGAAGCTGGAAAATTTATGAGAGACCATCTTGATAAATGGCCTTTTTACCGTCAAAATGATTTTAAGATACTAGGCGAAAACTTTGAACGTCCCAAGGAAATAGAAATTGTAAGTGCTACAGGAAATTTAGGTGTCGTACAAGCTGCCAGGAAAAAACTAGAGGAAATAACCGCAGAGCAGTTAGAAAATACGGTTGTCATACTAGCTGATGAACAATTGCTTTTACCTTTTCTAAATGCGCTGCCAGATAATATTCCCTTCTACAATATTACCATGGGCCTTAGCTTAGACAACCTTCCTATAAGTTCATTTTTTATTGATTTATTTGAACTTCATCGCCAGTACAATGACAATGGTTTTTACTACCGTAACTTAATAAAGGTGCTAGAAACCCCCTTTACAAATTTGCTAGCAACAAACGAGGTCAAAAGCGCAATTGAAAGAATAAGAAAGAAAAATATAATTCAACTGCAACCTGATGAATTTGATCAACAACGATTCCCCTTTATACATAAACTTTTAAAACCTTTAGACCGACCCGCTGACATTCTCAAATTAACGACTGCTCTAATGGAGCAGCTTAAAGAAGCACTAAAAGCTAAGCATCATGCTCAATTAGAATTAGAGCAACTACTCGCAATGACGGAGGTTTCAAATGAGTTATCCGATTTATTGAGAGACAATCCTTCAATAGACAGTATGCGTACTTTAAGTCATCTATTGAGACAATTGCTACCCCTTAAAAAACTGGATTTTATAGGAGAACCCGTTCAAGGATTACAGATAATGGGCTTATTAGAAACTAGAGCTTTAGATTATGATCATATCATCATGTTATCAGTAAATGAGGGAACTCTACCTGCCGGCAAATCGTTCAATTCTTACATCCCTCATGAGATGAAGAAAGCCTTTGAGCTACCAACCTATACAGAAAAAGATAGCATTTATGCGTATCACTTTTACAGATTATTACATCGTTGCTCTAGCGCCAGCTTTATATATAATAATGAAACCGAAACATTAGGTGGAGGTGAGCAAAGTAGATTTTTATTACAATTGCAAATGGAGCCAGCTACAAATCATATTATCAATGAAATCTCATACTACCACAAAGTGGAAGCTATTGAAAAAACTTTGACACAGATAAACAAAGAGCCTATTTACTTTGAACGCCTCGATCAAATCGCTTCCAGCGGATTTTCTCCATCTGCTTTGACTAGCTACATACGTAATCCTTTAGACTTTTTTTCAAATAAAATCCTGCGTATCAATGATCTTGAGGATGTTGAAGAAAATATAGCGCTCAATACCATGGGTTCCATTATTCATGAGGCTCTAGATCAATTGTATCAGCCTTATCAAAACCTTATTCTAGTTGAAAATGACTTTCTAAAAATACACAGCCAGATCAAAACTGAAATTGATCTAGCTTACAGCAAGTACTACCCATCTCAATCTAAGCCTATGGGTAAAAACAGAATTATCTATGAAGTCGCTTTGCACTATGTTCGTAAAATGATCAATGTAGACCAACAACTCGTTAAAGATGGTAACGAGCTCATCATAAAAAGCGTTGAACAAAATCTTGAAACTATTATAAACATAGATCATATAGGGCCAGTTAAACTTCATGGTAAAGTTGATCGTGTAGATAGTCTCAACAAAGTGACAAGGATCATCGACTACAAATCTGGCACTGTGAGTAAGTCTAATGTAGGCCTAGCGGAAGATGGGTTTAAAGAATTGACAGAAAACTATGATAAATCGAAAGCTTTTCAAGTTTTGATGTATGCCTATTTGTATAGTAAATCCTTTCCTGAAAATGAAGTCACTGGTGGTATCATTAGCTTTAAAAATTTCAAAGAGGGCTTTATTCCTTTCAGTATCAAGCAAGGTCGATCCTACAAAGAGCAGCCAATTGATAAAGAGATTCTCAAAAGATTTGAAGAATGTTTAATATATCTTGTTACTGAAATATATGATCCACAAACACCACTAACGGAGAAAGAAACATGAGAGAGAGCAACATAAAAATAGCAGCAGAAAATAATAAAACCATATTACTTGATTACCAGTACCAGACAGGGGCAACATCCATGCCTGTCGTTATATTCTCACATGGCTTAAAAGGTTTTAAGGATTGGGGTCCGTGGGATGTCATGGGTTCTTCTTTTGCAGAAGCAGGATTTTTGTTCATTAAACACAACTTCTCCCATAACGGTGGAACCCCACAACAACCTATTGACTTTCCTGATTTAGAAGCCTTTGGTAATAACAACTACAGTATAGAGGTACGAGATCTTTGTCGCGTAATAGATTGGCTATTAACGTCAGATTTACCATATGATCCAAATAAAATTGCTTTGATAGGGCACAGCAGGGGGGCAGGAATTGCGACCATAGCTGCCGCTAATCACAATAGCATAAGTCACCTTATAACCCTAGCAGGTGTGGCAGACTATGAATCACGTTTTCCTAAAAATGAAGAACTTAAGGAATGGGAGAAAACGGGTGTTTATTACGTGAACAATGGACGAACAGGTCAACAAATGCCTTTTTATTACCAACTATATACCGACTATTTACAGAACAGCAAAAAACTAGATATTCAAAGAGCAGCTGCCCGCTTATCCGTTCCACACCTTATCATTCACGGTACTGATGATAGAACAGTTGATTTGAAAGATGCCTATATATACCATAAAAACAGCCCGCACAGTCAACTGTTATTAGTACAAGGCGCAGATCACGTTATGGGAGCATCACACCCCTGGCAGTCTAAGCTTTTACCAAAGCACCTAAGAAAAGTGGTGCAATGTGCGATCAATTTTCTTAAAACCTGATCAAAACAGATATAAAAAACCGCCACAGGTTTATAAAAAGCTGTGGCGGTTTCAAAAAAGTGGAGAATACCGGATTCGAACCGGTCACCTCTTGCCTGCCAGGCAAGCGCTCTAGCCAAATGAGCTAATCCCCCATTAGGTGCTCGCTGATTTAAAACTTAAAAAAGCGTTGCAAATATACACTTTAAGCAATCTTTTTCTACCTATCCTCCCAGGATAACTTTAAGTTTGTTGCGTGACTCAAAAAGTAAGTATAACAAACAAAGAAATTCTCAGGCTTGCCTTCCCTGCAATCATTGCTGGCATAGCAGAGCCAGTTATAAGCATTACAGACATTGCTGTGATAGGCAACATGCAGTCCAATAGTGTGGATGCCCTTGCAGCGGTAGGTCTGGCAGGGTCATTTTTAAGTACCATCATCTGGACTCTTGCACAAACTAAGACTAGTATATCAAGCATCGTTTCAAATGCATTAGGAAGCAATACCCTTGAGCGTATTGATAAATTAATACCTCAAGTTTTATGGATTAATATACTGCTGGGGATTATTATATACCTCGTCACCGCTCCTGCAGCTTATTTTATCTTCAGTTTATATAATGCTAGTGGCGAGGTCCTTGAGATGACAACATCATATTATCAAATAAGAGCACTGGGTTTTCCACTTACCCTCAGTGCCTTTGCCATATTTGGTATTTTTCGAGGGATACAAAATACCAGTTGGGCGATGATCGCTAGTATTACCGGTGCGGTTATAAATGTTATACTGGACATTGTATTAGTCAATGGCCTTGAGGGATATTTGCCCGCTTATGGACTTACTGGAGCTGCTATTGCTAGTTTAATTGCACAAGCAAGCATGCTTGTTATCGCATTGTTCTTTCTTTATAAAAAAACTCGTTTTACCTTAAAAATAAAGTTGTGGCAACCCCATGAAAAATTGATGTACCACATTAAATTGACAGCAAACTTTTTCTTACGCACCCTCGCCATAAATATTTGCATCTATCTTTCTTATCGTTATGCTAACGGTTACGGCACTGCTGCCGCAGCTACACATGCTATCCTTATGAACATTTGGCTATTTTTTTCATTCTTTGTTGACGGGTTTGCAAATGCTAGTAACGCATTAGGCGGTAGGTATTTAGGAGCTCGAGACAGAGAGTCCTTAAAATACCTAGCCGTAAGAACCAATTTTTTTGGAGTAATTGTAGCAAGCGTCCTGGCTCTATTGTGCGCTGTCTTTTATAATCAAATAGGACCCCTATTTAATGACGACCCACAAGTTTTAAAGCTATTTACCCATACATTTTTTATCATTTTACTCATGCAGCCTATAAATGCTGTTGCTTTTGTTTATGACGGGATTTTCAAAGGCTGGGGAGAGGCACCATACTTGCGCAATCTTTTAATGATCGTTACCGCATTTCTTTTTATCCCTACCTTATTATTTTTTGATTATCTAGATTTTAAGTTACAGGCTATCTGGATTGCATTTTTTGCCTGGATGATAGGTCGAGCGGTCTTCTTACATTATCGATTTAAGGTCAAACTCTCAGCTATGCAATCTGTTGAGGGTTAGTTCGCTTTCGCGAAAGCTAACATACCATCAATCCTTTAAACAACCCACTGAATGTTGAATCGTAAACGCGGCGAACTGCCTATCTTTGCACAAACTTAAAGCGCCTTGCAATAATAGACTGAAAACCTAATATTGCTCTCTTACAAAATACTCTTGCCATGGGAAAAGTTCGCATAACTAAAGAATTCACCTTTGAAACCGGTCATGCTTTATACGGCTACGACGGTAAATGTCGCAACGTTCATGGACACAGCTATAAGCTTGCAGTTACCGTTATAGGGGAGCCTATAGCAGATAAGGATCACGTAAAATATGGAATGGTAATCGACTTTACTGATCTTAAAACAATCGTGAAAGAAGAAATTGTAGATCCCTTTGATCATGCTACAGTATTTAATAAGAACTCACCGCATGTAGAGCTTGCTGCTCAACTTAAAGATCGCGGTCATGACGTTATACTGGCAGATTACCAACCTACCAGCGAGATGATGATTCAAGACTTTGCAAACAAGATTGCGCAGCGCCTGCCTGACAACATCACACTTTATTCATTAAGGTTGAGAGAGACTGAAACTAGCTATGCAGAATGGTTTGCTAGTGATAACTAAAGCTTTTCTACACCCATTCTCTGGGTTTGCGCAGTACCTTTAATAATGCTTCCTCTGGAGAACCAGGAGCAGGATGATGATCATACTTCCATTGCACCCGCGGTGGCAGACTCATAAGGATACTCTCTATCCTACCATTAGTCTTTAAACCAAATAAGGTCCCTTTATCATGTATCAAATTGAACTCTACATAGCGACCACGACGTATTTGCTGCCATTCTAATTGCTCTTTATCATACGGTTGATCTTTACGCTTCAACACTATTGGCACATAAGCATCTAGAAAATGAGAGGCCATATCTTGTTGAAAATTCAACCAGTCGTCCATGGAATAATCGCTAGTAGCACGACAGTAGTCATAAAAAAGACCTCCTATCCCACGTGCTTCTTCCCTATGACTGTTATAAAAATAAGAATCACATTTGGCCTTAAACGACTTGTAATCTGTTAGATCATGACGATCGCACACTGCTTTACATACTTGATGGAAGTGTGTAGCATCTTCCTCAAATAAATAATATGGAGTTAAATCCAGTCCACCGCCGAACCAGCAATCTACGATCTCGCCCTCCTTATTATACATTTCAAAATACCTAAAGTTTGCATGTACGGTAGGAACCATGGGGTTGACCGGATGTATGACAAGACTGATGCCAGTAGCATAAAAATGAGCATCGCTTACCTTAAAATAATTTTGCATCGCGGCAGGCAATTCACCATGCACTGCACTTATGTTAACACCACCTTTTTCAAAAACACTACCGTTTTCTATAACTCTAGAAAAGCCGCCACCACCTTGTTCTCTATGCCACTCATCCTCTTTAAATACAGCTTTTCCGTCCAACTGTTCTAATCGAGTTGTGATCGTATTTTGTAAGTCTTTGATAAATGTATAAAATGGTTCTTTTTGTGATTGCATGGTATAAAATTATGCAGTAGTATTCGTTACCTCCAGCGAATTTGCTGATTTTTTACTCAACAATTCCAGCGTTGTTTTACTAGCTGCTGTTACAGATAGCGGAAGTACAAGAATAATACCTACGATGGGGATTAACAATACCGCCATAAAGACGATACCATTGCCTATGGCATATCCTCTATTACTTTTTACAAAGGATACGCTATCTTGATATTTGAAATGCCGTTCTAAGGTATAGTCCATATTTCCAAAACCAGCATAATACGACTGTACTAAAAAACTGATGGACCAAAAAACAATACCTACAACGGGTATAAAACTTAATAGTAATAAGGGTATAGTAATGAGCAATTCAAAAAACAAATTGCGCAAGTTGATACGTATGCCGCGATACAGTTGTGCCGCATTAGTAGTTTCTCTAGGTGTCAATGCTCCATTAAGTTCTGGATAGAAATGTTGTTCCATACGCTCTGACACTGGAGACATAAATGGGGCGCTCAAAGCCATGACTACATGCTTATAAAGTAATAAACCTAAGATGATGATAAGGATCCCGCTCAAAATTTCGGCAATAGCTGTAAAGCTCGACCTGCCAGTCTCCCAGACCCACAATCCTGCAACAGGACCTGCTAGATTATCACTTAACCCATAAGCAGCAATGATAAGGACTACTGCAAATGAAAAGCTTATCATCATAGGGACCATAAAGTATTTCCATAGATTGAGTTGACCTATAAGTTTAAAACTTGTGGTATAATCACCCAGTGCTATGAAAATTCTTTTGATCATAAATCTAGCCTTTGATATTTAAATACCGGCTGGCATTTAAAATAGCTAATATTCCTTTACGGCATCAACAAATGCCTGCGCATTCTCCACAGGAATGTTAGGCAAAATACCGTGTCCTAAATTTGCAACAAATCGATCTTTACCAAAATCGTCAATCATTTGTTTAACCATCTTTTTAATCGTTGCAGGTGGTGAGAATAAACGTGATGGATCAAAGTTACCTTGCAGTGTTATCTGTCCACCTGTTAAATATCGCGCATTGCGAGCACTACATGTCCAGTCTACACCTAGCGCAGCTGCACCACTTGTTGACATCTCGTTGAGAGCAAACCAGCATCCTTTACCAAAAACGATTACCTCTGTAACAGGTTTAAGTGCGTTGATAATTTGCTGTATATATTGCCATGAGAATATCTGGTAATCATCAGGCGATAACATACCGCCCCAGGAATCAAACACCTGCACAGCATTTACACCATGCTTTACTTTCTCTTTAAGATATGCGATTGTGGTATCTGTAATACGCTGCAATAAATCATGAGCAGCCTGTGGCTGGGTAAAGCAAAACTCCTTTGCTTTATCAAAGTTTTTACTCCCCTGACCTTGCACACAGTAGCACAAAATAGTCCATGGTGACCCAGCAAAACCTATAAGAGGCACGCGGTCTGCAAGGGCGTCCTTTGTCATATCGATTGCTTCCATAACATAGCTCAGAGAATCTGCTACATCTGGAACAACAACCCTATCTAGATCTGCGGCAGATCGTATGGGATTAGGAAGCCACGGCCCTACCCCTGGTCTCATCTCTACCTCGATATTCATGGCCTGCGGTATCACTAATATATCAGAAAAAAGTATAGCGGCATCTGGCCCTATCTGGTCAATGGGCATTACTGTAATATCCGTAGCAAGCTCTGGGGTCTGGCAACGAGTAAAGAAGTCATATTTCTCCTTTAATTTTATGAAATCTGGCAAATAGCGTCCCGCTTGCCTCATCATCCACACAGGTGGTCGCTCTACGGTCTCACCTTTAAGTGCTCGTAGGAATAAATCGTTTTTAATCATTTCTCAATTCTTTAATTGCTGTTACCAGCACATTTTCTACAGTTTGCTTTTGTGCCACGACCACCCTTGAAAATACTTCTCTAGCAGCTCGCGCTGTTGTCTCACCTATACAAACGGCGCACTGGGGTTGATTTTGGTTCGCTTTCGCGAAAGCGTACACCCCACGAGGACTGTAAAATAAACCTGCTGCAAAAATACGATCAAAGCTTTTGTTGACGATAATAGAATCATAGACAATCACCTCTTTTAACTCGATCTTATGGTCTGCAAGTAACTCTGGCAACTCTTGCCTACGGTGACTGCCACACAAATAAGTAAGGGAGGCTTGCTCGTTTTGTGAAATAATATAGGCAGCGAGTTCTCTTGCATTGGTAGCTACTATAGTAACAGCAAAGCCCTCTGCTTTTAATAATTCACCAGTGATGTGCCCTACAACATACAGCTGGCCTGGTTGCTGTTTTATTTTTTTTAAAGCAGGTATAGCATTCTTACTAGTAATGACTAGCGCTTTTGTATCGATATGTAAAGGGTCAAATGACCGTGCGGTGGTTTTTAAAATATCATAGTGTACTAGACCTATTCCTGTATTTAAAACCAGCTCTTGCTGTGAGGCGGTAAGCTTCTTTGTAGAAAATAAGGTTGGATTAGTTACCACAGAAATAGGTTATTTGTATTCAAAAAATTACACCAAAAAAGAAGTTGCATTTATTCCAAAGCTAGCCGGATTTTTATGTTGAAATCTAGATATCGATAGAGACACAAGCAGCTCTTTTTTCTGCATCAAAAATAACAAACTGATAAGGCAATGCGCCGTTAATGAAATACATATTGTGAGCAAAAACAGTAAAGGCTCATAAAAATTAAGCATAAGAGAGAAGAGCTTGAATACATATGTGACGTTTAACGCTTAAATAGTACTAAACGTCTAGTTTTGTTGCTGGTACAACTTTTTACATCGATATTTGATAAGAAACATATGTCAAATGGAGCTTCCTAAATTTCTACACAAGCTTACCGGCGACGGTGATCTTCCTTCTCTCAAGTATGCCACTGAGATATTTAGTATGTTAGAGGTCATCAAGGTACGCAAGAAGGAAGTGCTATTACATTTTGGAGAGGTTTGCGATAATATTTTTATTGTAAAATCCGGAATTCTCAAAGGATCTATCATAGATGAGTATGGTGATTTGCACACCATACGCTTTACTGCAGAGAATGATGTACTATCCTCTATGTACAGTTTTATAGATCAAAGCCCGTCAAACATTCAAATACAATGCGTTGAGGCTGGTGAGATTATGTGTTTCAAACATCAGGATTTTGTTTACATGAACAAATTATACCCTGGTCTTACTCCTGCATTTCATAAATTAATGTTGAAGCGCTATCACGATATGCTGGACGAGAAGTCGCGCATGATCACAAATGACGCAACCACTAGATATCTTAAATTTATTGAGCGTTACAAACATATGGAAGAGCGTTTACCTCTTAAAGATATCGCTTCCTATCTAGGTATAAGACAGCAATCACTCAGTCGATTGCGCAGTAAGATGGATCCAGAAATTGCAGAGGCTAACTAGCTGTATTGATTCCTTATATTTGTAGGCTTAAAGCGAGCTCATGATTATTTCCATGACAGGATACGGTAAATCTGTCCTGCAATTACAACACCGTAAAATTACTGTAGAAATACGCACCTTAAACAGTAAAAACTTAGACCTTAATTTAAGAATTCCTAATGCGTATCGCGAGAAGGAACTAGAGATTAGAAAAGTTGCTGCAGCACAACTCTCTAGAGGTAAAATTGATCTTTCTGTGCATGTCGAAAATACCAATGCCAGCGCTGGATCTGCCCTCAATGTGAGCCAGGTAGAGCAGTACATGGCGCAACTATCCAGCATCAATAATGTAGACAGTACCAATACCTTAAAGTTAGTCGAGATTGCTACAAGATTTCCAGACGTGTTTTTAAGCGATCAAGAAGAGGTAGATGAGTCAGAACTTAAGGACATCCTACAGGTCGTAAAAAAAAGCATTGACGCTGTAAAGGAGTACCGCGATGCAGAAGGCGCGGTTCTCAAATCAGATTTTGAAATGCGCATTAAAAATATTGACCAGCTGCTTGAGCAAATCGTTATAGAAGACAAAGGAAGGCTAGATCAAGTGCGTGTACGTCTTGAAAAAGCAGTTGCTGATATTAAAGAAAAAGTAGATCAAAATAGATTTGAGCAAGAATTGATCTACTACCTAGAAAAATATGACATCACAGAAGAAAAAGTGAGGCTCAAAAACCATCTAGATTACTTCATAAAAACAATGGAGGCTCCTACATCGCAGGGTAAAAAATTAGGATTTATCTCTCAGGAAATAGGTCGTGAAATTAACACCATAGGGAGCAAAGCAAACCATGCATCCATGCAGCAAAAGGTCGTCCAGATGAAGGATGAGCTTGAAAAAATAAAGGAGCAAATGCTTAACGTACTCTAATGAATACATTACCTAAACTTATTGTTTTTAGTGCACCGTCAGGAGCTGGCAAGACAACCCTAGTGCGTCATTTACTAGAACAAAAAGAACTCAATCTTGCCTTTTCTATTAGTGCTGCATCTCGAGATGCTCGTGATGGCGAGATTGATGGGAAAGATTATTATTTTTTAGGAGTAGAAGAATTTAAAAAACGCATACGCCAGGATGATTTTTTGGAATTTGAAGAGGTGTACCGCGATCAATTCTATGGTACTTTAAAAACCGAAGTGGAGCGCCTGTGGGAACAGGGTAAAAATGTAATATTTGATATTGATGTAGTGGGTGGACTGCGGCTCAAAAAGAAATTTCCTGATCGCACTCTCGCAGTGTTTGTAAAGCCGCCATCAATCAACGAGTTGCAAATACGATTAAAAAACAGAAAAACAGAAACCCCAGAAAAGATCGCCATGCGCGTGGCAAAGGCAAGTACAGAAATGGCTACGGCGCCACAATTTGACGTGATTATAAAAAATGATGATCTGGACCTGGCAAAGCAGCGTGCTGTGGCAGTGGTCAAAGATTTTATCAATCAAGGCTATCCAGGAGATGAAAAAGAATAAAGTAGGTCTTTATTTTGGCACCTTCAACCCCATTCACATAGGCCATCTAGCGATTGCAAATTATCTAGTAGAGAATAGTGACCTGCGAGAAATATGGATGGTAGTAACCCCTCACAATCCCCATAAGAAAAAAAGCAGCTTGCTGGACGACTATCAACGATTGCACATGGTACATCTTGCCACAGATGACTACGATAAAATTAAACCCAGCAATATAGAATTTAATCTACCGCAGCCTAGCTATACCGTTAACACCCTAGCGCATTTAAAAGAAAAACATCCTGAATTAAATTTTGTATTGATCATGGGCGAGGATAATCTTAAAAGCCTGCCCAGATGGAAAAACTACCAAGTATTACTGGACGATTTTGAAATAATCGTATATCCTAGACTCTCAAAGGGAGATATCCCAGAGGAATTAGTAGACCACCCTTCCATTACAAGGATTGATGCCCCTATCATGGAGATATCGTCCACTATGATAAGAAACAGCATCGCAAAAGGGCAAGACTTGCGATACTTTTTGCATCAAGATGTCAATCAGTACCTGGAAGAGATGAACTTTTACAAATAAAAAAAACCGCCTGCAACCTCTCTTAGGTTCACAGGCGGCTTCCAACCAACCAAATCTTAAATTCTGTTAGGAATTTATATGAAATGCTGCAAATACCATCTGCAGTAATTTTTTATGTAAATAAGGTGAAAAATTGTACTACGCTTTTCTTTCCTACTGTTTTACAAAGGTCAGAATAATAGTTGCCTAAAAAATCACAACCGATCGTTAAATGCTTGTTAAGTCTGTGCTTCACTTGTTAGAAGCTATACGTGTGATCCAGTTGAAACAATAAGCGTAATAGGTTGAAACAAGCATTTTTAATTTCTTTAAGGTACTTCAAATCGATACAAATTATCCACTGTAGCTTTACAGTATTCGTATGAACGATAGTTGTTTATAGAAGATTAAAATTAATTCCGCTTTCGCGGAAGCGAACTAAAACAACTCAATCCTACAACAAAAAACAAGGACTCCACCGCTGTTCCCTTCTACACCTCCTACGAAAAATGGTATATTTACAATTATTCATTTTTTATGGAAAAATCACTAAAAATAGCAGTTTTAGGAGGGGGAAGCTGGGCAACCGCAATAGTAAAGATGCTGGTCGAAAGCATGGATGAAGTAGGGTGGTATATGCGCAGTATTTATGCTATTGAACACATAAAACGCAATGATCACAATCCCAATTACTTGAGCAGTGTAGAGTTTGACGTGAAAAAACTCAAACTATCAAACGATATTAATGAGATCGTAGATTATGCTGATGTATGCATCTTTGCCATTCCTAGTGCTTTTTTACATTCAGAATTACAGTCCCTTACCATCCCATTAAGTAACAAGCGCGTGGTGTCTGCCATTAAAGGTATTGTCCCAGAAACAGGTCTGATCGTGGGTGAATATTTTAATGAACATCATGGAGTAAGCATGGATGATATAGGAATCCTAACAGGTCCCTGTCATGCAGAAGAGGTGGCACTAGAGCGGCTATCTTATCTAACTGTAGCTTTTGCAGATGAAGAGAAAGCAAAACAACTAGCCAGTTACTTTGAAAATGATTACATCAATTGTAAAATAAGTGACGACATTATAGGGACAGAGTATGCTGCTGTACTTAAAAATATATATGCTATTGCAGCAGGTATTGCTCACGGCTTGGGTTATGGAGATAATTTCCAAAGCGTGCTTATGTCTAATGCCATACGTGAGATGAAGCGTTTTATTAAAAAAGTTCATAAAATGAAGCGCAATATTAATGACAGTGCCTATCTAGGAGATTTACTTGTTACTGGATATTCTATATTTTCTCGCAATAGACTTTTTGGCAATATGCTGGGTAAAGGTTATACCGTGCGCAGTGCCCAGCTAGAAATGAGTATGGTGGCAGAAGGTTATTATGCCACAAAAAGTGCTTATGAAATCAATCAAAATCACGGCGCTAAAACACCTATTCTCAATGCGGTGTATGAAATACTATACGAGAATAAGAACCCTAAAAAGATTTTCAAAAAACTAGCGGATAAGCTGGATTAAAAAATTAACAATGTCACAAATCGCATCAACTTACGGAATTGCAGAAGCCTTAAAACAACTGGGTATTCAGTCCACAAATGACGGAACATCAACAGGAAGTATAAGTTACAATGGTACTGGTTTAATCGAGTCAAAATCGCCCGTTGATGATGCCTTAATTGCTAGCGTTACAACCACCAGTACAGCAGACTATGAGACTGTAGTATCTACAGCACAGGCTGCTTTTAAAGAATGGAGATTACTACCAGCACCGCAACGCGGTGAGATTGTACGTCAATTTGGTAACGAATTGAGAAGACTCAAAGAACCACTAGGTAAACTGGTTTCATACGAGATGGGAAAATCCTATCAAGAAGGACTGGGAGAAGTACAGGAGATGATTGACATATGTGATTTTGCAGTGGGTCTATCCAGGCAACTGCATGGATTGACAATGCATAGCGAGCGCCCTGGACACAGGATGTATGAACAGTATCACCCGTTAGGCATTGTGGGTATTATTAGTGCTTTCAATTTTCCAGTGGCAGTATGGGCGTGGAATACTGCACTGGCATGGGTTTGTGGCGATGTTTGTATATGGAAGCCTAGTGAAAAAACACCTCTATGCGGTGTAGCTTGCCAGAATATAATCGCATCAGTTTTAAAGCATAACAAGTTACCAGAAGGAATATCATGTCTCATTAATGGGGACTATCGCGTGGGTGAATTGATGACTACAGATAAACGCATCCCGCTTATAAGTGCAACAGGATCGACCAGAATGGGTAGAATAGTTGCCAGTAAGGTAGGAGAACGATTAGGAAAATCATTACTAGAATTAGGCGGTAATAACGCCATCATTGTAACACCAGATGCAGACATAAAAATGACCGTCATAGGCGCCGTTTTTGGAGCAGTGGGAACCGCGGGACAGCGATGCACCTCTACCCGTAGACTTATTATTCACGAGAGTATTTATGATAAAGTAAAAAATGCGATAGTAGATGCCTACAAGCAATTAAAAATAGGAAACCCACTAGACGAGAATAATCACGTGGGGCCAATTATTGATCAGGATGCAGTTGCAAATTATAAAAAAGCACTCGAGCAAGTAGTAGAAGAAGGAGGCCAGATATTAGTGCCTGGTGGCGTTCTAGAAGGCAAGGGTTATGAAAGCGGTTGTTATGTACAACCCGCCATTGCAGAAGCTGATAACGACATGAAAATTGTACAGCACGAGACCTTTGCACCTATTTTGTATTTACTTAAATATGAAGGAGCGTTAGAAAATGCTCTAGAGCTACAAAATGGTGTTCAACAAGGATTGTCTAGCGCAATTATGACCAATAATCTGCGCGAGGCAGAGCGTTTTTTAAGTGTTGCAGGATCTGACTGTGGCATTGCAAATGTTAATATAGGCACTAGCGGTGCAGAAATAGGTGGCGCGTTTGGCGGTGAGAAAGATACGGGCGGTGGCCGCGAGTCTGGCAGCGATGCATGGAAAATCTACATGAGAAGGCAAACAAACACCATCAATTACACAACAGAGTTGCCTCTAGCGCAAGGGATTAAATTTGATTTGTAGGGTTCTAGTTTATTGAAGTAATTATATTTACCCTTAACAATCAACCAAATTATTATGAGAAACAAATTATTCCTGGTGTGTAGCGCCCTACTCCTGGCATTTACCACCACTGCACAAGATACAGACGCATCTTATGTAACCGCAGCCCCTACTTACGTCTATCAAACGGTAACGGTTATAGAATCTATAGTTCCTAGCGGGCTGGGTAGATCTCGTATGATTTTTGGTACTGCAGATCGGGATTTTAGAGATTATACCAGCAGTCGTAGTGCTGAGAATGATGAGCGCAACAAGTCCAGCCGTAAAGAGATAAGAGTCAAGGATTTTGACGAGACAAAATTGCTCAACTTTTTTAATATTGCGGGTATTCGTTTTCAGAATATAGCAGCAAACGATGCCGTGGTAACTTCAAAGATTAACGATCTTGCCTCGCAAGGCTGGGAGCTCGCATTTGTAAATAGCGGTGTAGAAAGCTACTCTGGCGATGGAGATTCCAATGGGATTTATGTAACGCGTTATATTTTTAAACGAGTTGTCAATTAATTTTAAAAGCCGTCTGAACAATTAATCAGACGGCTTGATTTTTCTCCCCTACATTAATCTTATCAGTAATCTTTTACTACTCTTTAGATCGTATAAAGCGTATTTAAAATGCACTAACGGTTGCCTAGTTTCTTCCTTGTTCGTCTGGATATAATTCTGGTAAAGGATCGCTTTGCCATATTTCTTTTGTCTCCACACACAAGGCAGAGAGTGGACCCGTAAAAGCCGCACCAGTATCAACATTCCATACGTTTGCTGCCTGTAACGGCCTTGTAGAATCCAGCCTTGTGGTGGGTGTATGACCTATAAATATTTCCCTATATAATTTTAAACGATTAGGAAATCTAGGATGCTCTGGATCTAGATTAGGATCTATACACAACGCCATCTCCCATAAGGATCGATCCCAGTATGGTAGGTTTTTATAATATTCATAATGCGGCCCATTGAGATTATGAAAACCTGCATGAAAAAAACCATTGTCCTTGTACTCATAAAAATTATGCAGCTCTTGTTTTAAAAAATAAATATGACGGTCTACATCTTTCTTTGATTTTCCCTTATAACTTACTACGGTTTGCTCACCACCGTGATGCAGCCACATGCTCTCTTGTTTGCCCGTCTCTAGATAATTCAACACGAGCTCGTCATGATTACCGCGCAAAAAAACAGGCGCAGTCGCATTTTGTGATAAACGACTGTTACTTAGATGGATGAGATGCTCAATGACCTCATAGCTTTGCGACCATCCATCTACATAATCTCCTAAAAATATGAGCATATCATCAGACCGGACGTCAATGCGCTGTAGTAATTGCAGCAGTGCTTTATAACCGCCATGTATGTCTCCTATTGCTATTGTTCTCAAGAATTGTATTTTACTTTCCTCAATATACGCAAGCTCTCTTTATAAGCTTTATAAGTATCTGCAAAATTTTTGAGATAACTCTTTGCAGCGTTCATCTTGTCAATAGGTTCTCCCACGTTGTTAAAATGGCATATAAGCATAGTTTCTGGAAGGTTGCGCAAATCAACAAGCATCTGCCCAGTCAACGGTTGGCCTTTTGAGATCTTATTGAGTAAAGAAAGGTTTGCATTATATATATGATGCAATGTACGGCGATCATAATAGGGCGGATTAAACAATATTTTATTTTCCAGCTTGTATGTGCCGTTAGGAAAGAATCGTAATGTCTGACGTTCTAATGGATAATAGGTTTGTCTATTTGCCAGGCCCATTTCTACAAATTCTAGAATACTGAAACTATCCTCGTCATAAGAGATTTGAACCTCGTCCAGCGCACTATAAAAAAGACGCACTTGCTCATTTACCATCTCAATATCTACCCTATAATAATATTCCTGCCCCTTTTTGCGTTTGATTTTACCTGACCAGCAAATGACAAACTGTTCTTTAAATACTTTATAAAACACCTCTAAACCATGATCCCGGCGGCTCATAAAATCTTGAACCCTATCTAAAGTGAGTTCGATATTATTGCGAGCATTTTTTTCAATTTCTTCTACCGTAGTAGAGTTGACATCTTTTACCTCAATATCGTAGTTTTTAGGCATGGAAATGCTCCCCTCCCTAAAAAAAACAGCGCCACCATAATATTTCCAGATGTTCTTGCGCAGGGCTGTAATGCCGCGTTGTGCTCTTATAGTGACCAGACCCACCACCTTATCTACTGGCAAATGCGGAAAAGGAACATTTTCATACTGTACCAGCGGTGGGTTATCTAGATATGCATTGATTAAATTTTGCAGTTTTGAGTCATCAAAAAAGTCAACGCCTACGATCTCATTTTTTCTATCATCCACTCCTACCACAATAAAACTATTATTCCTAGGATTAGAGTTAGACAGCGCACAGATGTGCTTTAAAAATTTTGCCTTGCCTTCTTTTTGCGATAAATCCACCCGCAATTTCTTATCATAAAAGCTATTCTCATCGTTGTGAGCCAACAAATTTCTTATCAATAGGCGCTTATTAATCATGGACTTAAATATAAGACAGGTGATCCTTTTAAGTTCGCTTTCGCGAAAGCGAAATAACCCCTACTCATATGCATAAAATGATCTGTGCAAACAATTACAAGCGACAATCTACTGTTATGACTATCTTTGACCACATGCAAGTACCGGAAGGAAAAAAAATATACTTTTCAAGCGATAATCATTTAGGTGCGCCTACTGCAGCCTTGAGTAAGCCTAGAGAAATGAAGTTTTTGAGATGGCTACAAATGGCTCAAAAAGATGCTGCAGCGATATTTTTGCTAGGGGATTTGTTTGATTTCTGGTTTGAATATAAGACGGTAGTCCCAAAAGGTCAGGTGCGTGTGCTAGGAAAGCTTGCCGAAATTAAAGACAGCGGTATCCCCATCTATTTTTTTGTAGGCAATCACGATTTGTGGATGTCCGGTTATTTTGAAGAAGAATTAGGTATACCCGTTTTTCACGAACCTAAAGAATTTGAGTTCAACGGTAAGCGTTTTCTTATAGGGCATGGTGATGGTAAGGGCCCAGGTGACAAAGGGTACAAACGGATGAAGAAAGTATTTACCAATCCTTTTTTTCAGTGGTGTTTTAGATGGATCCATCCAGATGTAGGTGTACGCCTGGCAAGATACCTGTCAGTAAAAAATAAATTAATTTCTGGAGATGAAGACGCTCAATTTTTAGGAGAAGAAAAGGAGTGGCTGGCTCAATACTGCCGTCGCAAACTAGAATCTCGCCATTATGATTACTTTATTTTTGGCCATAGGCACTTGTTTATGGAAATAAAGTTGAGCAGTAATAGCACTTATTATAATCTGGGCGACTGGATCACACAGTACCGATATGCTACTTTTGACGGTAAAAACGTATGTCTACAAAAGTTTGAGGAATAACAAATTGAGACAAAAATAGGTTTCAGTTGATATTTATCGTTATTTTATGCGGTATATCCTATTTACAAGAATTAACTTACACGTGTGTTAATTTCTTATTGACATTTCCAACCATTTTATGTTGTAGAGTTTTATGGGCAAGAATTTAAATTTTACTGCAATTAAACAAGCGCCCGTCGCCATTGCTTATCTAGATAGGGATCTCAATTATATCGCTCACTCTGCAAAATGGTGCGAAGATTATAATTTGAAAGAAACTGATCTCAAAGGCAGAAATCACTACGAGGTATTCCCAGAAATCAGTCAAGAATGGAGAGATAAGCATCAACGCATATTAAGAACTGGTGTGGCAGAATCAAACCCAGCGCAGCTTTTTGTAAGAAAAGATGGAACAGAACAATGGCTCAAATGGACTGTTTCCCCCATTATATCAGAGTCTGAAGAAATTTTTGGGCTCATTTTTAGTACAGAGGACATCACAGAAACGATGGCCTATAAGCAAAAAATGAACCGAGAGCATCAACTGCTTATGGATGCTACTAACAAAGCCAAAATAGGCACCTGGGAATACAACTTTGAAACTAATGAATTATTCTGGTCATCTGTTACTAAACAGCTTCATGAAGTTGACGAAAACTATGTCCCAGATGTAGCAAACGGAATAGAGTTTTATAAAGAAGGTGAAAGTCGTGACACTGTTACTGCATTATTTAACAAATGCCAGATTACCGGCGGACCCTATGAGGCAGAGCTACAAATAGTAACCGCTACTGGAAAGGAACGCTGGGTGCGCAGCACTCTCAAAGGTGATATCGTAGACGGCGATTGTTTACGTCAATACGGGACCTTTGAAGATATTACGGAAAAGATAGAAGCTGATATAGCCTACAAGCTAGCACTGAGTAAATTTCAAGATGTATTTATTGCCTCTGGTGTAGGTATGCTTGTGCTAGACCCCTTTGATTTAAAAATCAAACAAGCAAATCCCAAAATATGTGAGTTGCTCGACCTAGATCCAGTTTCTGTAGCTTCGACAACATTAGAAATGCTTATCTCAAAAAATGAGTTTTCAGGATTTTATGATCTAGTACAACAACTACTTAATAAAAACATCAATCGATTAGAGATTGACGCAAAGCTCAAAAAATCTGACGGTAAGTTTATCAGTTGTTCTATTGTAGGCTCTTTAATTGAGGATGCCCTAGGGAATCCTGTGAGTATCGTTGTGCAAGCTATTGACCTAACTGAAATTAAGAAAAAAGAAAAGGAACTTAAATCATTCACTAGGTATGTAGAGCAACAGAATGATCGACTCATGAATTTTGCACATATTGTTTCTCATAACCTGAGATCACACTCAAGTAATTTTGAGGTCTTGCTCCATTTATATGATCAAGAAACTAGTGAAGATGATAAAGAGAATATCATCAAACTCCTCAATTCCTCTAGCAGACAGTTATCTGAAACGATAGGCCATTTAAATGAGGTGGTGACCGTTAACTCCAATAAGATTGAATTGATATCGATAGGACTCAAAGAAAATATTCTAAGAGTTATGGACAACATCACATCGCAGATCAAAGAAAATGATGTGGATATCAACCTAGACATTGCAGACGACTTTACTGTTGATGCATCACCTGCTTATCTAGAGAGTGTATTTCTCAACTTGTTGACCAACAGCATCAAGTATCGTAAAGAGAATGAACCTGTAATAATTGAAATTAGCGCTTACCGCCATAAAGGAAAATCAAAAATCTTGTTTCAAGATAATGGTATAGGTATAGACCTAGAACTACATGGCCACAAAATTTTTGGAATGTATAAAACTTTTCATGGCAATAAAGATGCAAAAGGTATAGGGCTTTATATTACAAAAAACCAAATAGAAGCAATGGGAGGATCTATTAATGTTGAAAGCCAAGTGAATATAGGCACCCGATTCAAAATTACATTATGAAACCTTTAAACTATACCTGGATCGTTGATGACGATGATATTTTTGTATTCACCGTTCAAAAAATGATGCGTAAAAATAAATTGACGCACAAGTTAGATATATTTTCTAACGGTATGGATGCTAAACTTCAGTTGGATAAAAGTAAACAGGCTAAACTTGCTTACCCTGAAGTAATTTTACTGGACATAAACATGCCTATTCTCGATGGGTGGCAATTTATGGATGCCTTTTCTCAATTTGATGATAAGGACAAAATAATAATTTTCATGGTCAGCTCTTCCATAGATCCTAAAGATCGCTCCCGGTCTGAATTTTATGAGGATATAGAGGATTTTATCGTAAAACCAGTTACTATAGAAGACCTTAAACAAATGGTTGATCAAGCGCAATCATCAATGAATATCTCTTAATCTCAACTGCAAGCTTGTGACGTTGTTCCAGGTATTCTCGTCTAGTGAATAAACGATGTCAAATGGTTGATTGTTAGAGATCAATTCCAATTGATCACCCAGATTGAATCCTATTGCATTGTATTTTAAGGGTGATTTAGGACGGTCTGTTATACAGGCCTTAAGATGGGTTTTTTCTGATCCTACCTGTTTAGCATATCCAGTATCATAGACTTTATTTGTTAAAAAAACTGGTGTCATATTGCCTGGACCATAGGGTTCCATTTGTTTTAGTATTCTATAAAACTTAGGAGAAATAGCTGATAGTGGCAGCTGGAGATCTACTGTAATTTCTTCGCTACGGTTTTGTGTATGAATAGTGCCACAAACAACCTCTTCAAATCGCTCTTTGAACCTATCGTAATTTTCTTCTTTCAAAGTAAGACCTGCAGCGTATTTGTGACCTCCATATTGTTCAATAAATTCAGAACATTGACTTAAAGCATCGTACACATCAAAACCACGCACACTGCGCACACTGGCTGCCAGCTTGTCTCCACTTTTTGTAAATACAATGGTAGGCCTATAATAAGTCTCAATCAACCTGGACGCGACTATACCTATAACTCCTTTGTGCCATGTAGGATCGTAGACAACAGTGGTAAAACGATTCTCTTCTTTTAGATTTATAATTTGTTCTAGGGCTGCCTTTGTTATCCATTGATCTGTCTCTTTGCGATCTGTATTATTCTGCTCAATTTCTTGTGCAAGTTGGACGGCTAGTTCAATAGTGTTTGCCGTGAGCAGCTCCACAGCAAATAATCCATGCTTCATTCTACCAGCGGCGTTGATGCGCGGTGCAATGGTAAATACAACATCTGTTGAAGTAAGCTTTGTTTTATTTAATTGCGATATAATTGCCTGAAAACCTGGACGCGGACTCGTATTTAATACATGTAATCCATGATAGGCAAGAATCCTATTTTCATCAATCATAGGAACGATATCTGCCCCTATTGCGGTCGCAACCAGATCTAGATAGGGGATAAGAATATCAAAATTCCAGCCTTGAGCGATAGTATATGCTTGACATAACTTAAAACCAACACCACAACCACATAATTCATCAAACGGGTAATTGCAATCCTCACGTTTAGGGTCTAGAACCGCTACTGCTGCAGGTAGTTTTTTATCTGGCCGGTGATGGTCACCAATTATAAAGTCTATGCCCTTTTCTTTTGCATAATCTACTTTGTCAATGGCTTTAACCCCACAATCTAAGGCTATAATTAATGATATATTATTATCACTTGCATAGTCTATACCTGTGTAACTTACACCATAACCTTCGCTATATCGATCTGGTATGTAGCTGGATACATTAGGATAAAAACTACCTAGAAAGGTGCTTACTAAAGCTACACTAGTTGTACCATCAACATCATAATCGCCATAGACTAATATATTCTCTTTGCGATCGACAGCCTTTTGAATACGGTCTACCGCCTCTTGCATATCCGTCATCAAAAAAGGATCGTATAACTCTTTTAGGGAAGGTCTAAAAAATGATTTTGCCTTTTCAAAACTATCTATTCCACGCTGGACTAATAAGCCAGACAAAACTGGATCAATATTAAGATCTTTAGCTAGACGGTTTTGCAAGTGTTCTTCTGGTGGTGGCTTTAGAGTCCAGCGCATAGTTTTTTTTGCAGTTTGCTATTGATTTACAACGCTATTTCATGTACTAGGGCAACTTTGAAAGATAAAGGAAGGTTTGAACCCAATAATAAAGATAACCCCTAGCACTATTAGGATTTATTTGATTAATACGATACGATTGGTTTTTTCCTGATCGTCATATTCTATAATAAACTCTTCTCCCTCGATAAATCCTATACCAGTAAATTCCCGAGCAGTGACTAGATAAACTCCTGCAGCAGACTTTCTACCGCTGCCTATTACAGCCCCATGTTGAAATAATTCAAAAGCCTCACCATCATCATTAAATTTGAGTGCAAATTCTTCTGGGCTGGTATCTTCATAGTCAAATCTTTTTGACTGAATGCGCTGCTCAATCGCTTTTTGCAATTCTTTTTGCCTTAATTCTTTAGATTTATCAATTGCAACGGTTGTACCTCTCTCTTTTTGAGCAGTTTGCTCTGCCAGTAAAATAGAATTAACTTCTGTTTTTTCTGTTATACCCTTTCTATTGCCGCCATTGTATTCATATCCTGCTAATTGAAATGATTCAAAAGCCTCTCTAGTCGCCGAAAAATATGCTTTTTCAAAATCCTTCTCACGCCCCCTTGCAGTAGCAGTTTCAAAAAGCACATTGTTATTGCAGTCTACCAATCTAGCAGTAATATCTGCCCAGAAGGTTCCCTTCTTATCAACCTCCAGGCGCATAGCATTACAAATTCCTAGATTCATATCTGGGGGTAACACCTCATTATTGCGATAAGCCTCAAATCCATATTTTTTAAGTAAGAAAACCATCAGCTCATTCAAGCGGTATTCATTAGCTTCTTTCTGGAATTCATACTGATTGCTTACGATAACATATTTGTAATCATTTACAGATTGTGCCAGGGTTGTGACTCCCGTAATCAATAAAATAGCAAAGCATAAATTTTTCATAGAAACCAGTTAATTAATATCGTAAAGATAAATGTTTTAACGATCATGTACAGCAAATAACCATTCCCTCGCAACATGTATAAGGGCGCTGGGCTGCTTATCTTTGAGATTTTTCGAGCGACCTCTACAGATCATGAAAGCATTAGACTTACTCAAGAAACATTTTGGATACGACAGCTTCCGCCCACAGCAAGAACAAATTATCACAAAGGTTCTAGATGGTAAAGATCTGATGGTGGTAATGCCTACAGGCGGCGGTAAATCCATGTGTTTTCAATTACCCAGTTTAATATTACCAGGTCTAACGCTAGTGATCTCTCCGCTTATTGCTTTAATGAAAGACCAGGTAGACGCCTTGCGAGCAAATGGGATTGCAGCTGGCTATTTTAATAGTTCGCAGGATAGCCTGGACCAACAAGAAACCTTAAAAAAAATCACCGCTGGCAAGCTGCAATTATTATACGTAGCACCAGAAAGTATTTCGCTTTTAAGCAATCATTTACCCAGTCATCAAGTCTCATTAATTGCGGTAGATGAGGCGCATTGTATATCTACCTGGGGACATGACTTCAGACCGGCCTACACGCAGCTATCCTATTTGAAACAAAGCTACCCAGACGCGGGACTTATTGCTCTCACGGCAACAGCAGATAGAGCTACCCGGGCAGATATTAAAACCCAACTGGCTATTAACCATGCGCAAGAGTATATCGCCTCATTTGATCGCCCCAACATTATGCTGGAAGTACGGCCGGGTAACAATCGCATGATACAGATCTCTCGGTTTTTAAATAAGTATAAAGATGAATCTGGCATAATTTATTGTTTAAGCCGCAAGAGCTGTGAGAATATTGCAGCTAGGCTCAAAGCATTAGGCTATGATGCTGCAGCCTACCATGCTGGTTTAGAAAATCGCTTCCGCGAAAGCGTACAAGAGCAATTCATCAAAGATGAGATCAAGATTGTGGTAGCAACAATCGCCTTTGGAATGGGTATCGACAAGTCTAATGTACGATTTGTAATTCACTACAACATGCCCAAAAATATTGAAGGGTATTATCAAGAAATAGGTCGGGCGGGACGTGATGGATTACAATCACATGCCTTGCTTTTTCACAGTTATGCAGATGTGATCCAGCTGAGAAAATTTGCAGAAGGTAGCGGTAATGGCGAGGTACAAATTGCTAAACTGGAACGTATGAAACAGTTTGCAGAAGCCCTTACCTGTCGCAGGCGCATGTTGTTATCTTATTTCAATGAATTTCTAGAAGAAGATTGTGGCGCATGCGATGTATGTTTAAATAAACCAGATTTTTTTGATGGAACGGTACACGCACAGATGGCTTTAAGTGCTGTGTATCGCATGCAAGAAAAAGCTCCTATTAACTTGCTTGTTGATGTACTGCGTGGTGCAAATAATGCCAGCGTGATCGATAGTGGATTTGATAAAATTAAAACCTATGGCTCTGGTAAGAAAACATCCTGGAGCGACTGGCAACAATATATCATACAATTGATTAATCAAGGGTTGCTAGAAATTGCCTTTCATGAAAACAATCATTTAAAATTGACAGCACAATCTCACGAGGTGCTTTTCAATAATAAACCAGTGCAACTGGCAGTCATCCCTAAAATTAAAGACACACCAGCTATAAATACTCCGGTCGAGCTGCCAGATCAAATCAATAAAGCCTTATATAAAGAACTGCGAGATCTACGTTTGCAACTGGCCAAAGTAGAAAATCTAGCGCCCTACATGGTTTTTAGTGATGCTACACTCAAGGATATAGCAAGGCGCATACCTCTAGACGATAATGAGTTTGCCGATGTAAACGGCGTAGGAGTTCACAAGCAAGATAAGTACGGTCAAGAATTTTTAAAAGTAACAAACTTGTTTAAAGAGGATCGTACGGCAGACTTTGCCTACCGCACCACCACAAGTAAAAAAACTAA
The DNA here is from genome assembly GCA_947491755.1 of uncultured Nonlabens sp. GTDB lineage: Bacteria > Bacteroidota > Bacteroidia > Flavobacteriales > Flavobacteriaceae > Nonlabens. The sequence continues at coordinate 223,446 of CANLKV010000001.1, forward strand.
GAAAAAGAAAAGTACAGGCGGGTTAACAGACACCGTTATGGAAACTGTAGAGGCTTATTGGAATGGGTCCAGTGTAGAAGAAATAGCCACAAGACGTGGTTTAAAGGTGGACACCATCCTTTCACATCTAGGGAAAAGATACGCCTCTCATCGCGATGTGGATGTTAATACATTGATAGAAGGCATCGATCTTGACGAGCTGGAAAAATTACTGCCCAATTATTTAAAAGATAATTCCCTCAAGCCGGTGTACGATCATTTTAAAGGAGCTGTCGATTACGGAAAATTGGGACTGGCCCTAGCTGTTTTACAGGTAAAAACAATGACATAGTAATGACGAATGATAATTTAAAAACAGGTTATTTCGGGATCGGGATACAAAATGGAAAAACTCCAGAAAATCTGGGCGTATTATGGCGCAGTGCTCAGAATTTAGGAGCCAGTTTTATATTTACCATAGGCAATCGATACGCAAAACAAGCCTGTGATACCCACAATGCAGTAAAGGCACTTCCTTATTTTCATTACGAAACTTTTGAAGATTTCTACAGCCATTTACCTAAAGGAGCTATGCTCATAGGGGTAGAGCTAGACGATAAAGCCACGCTACTATCTAAGTTTAAGCATCCACGTAACGCGGTATATCTACTGGGTGCAGAGGATCATGGTTTGAGTAAAAAAGCGGTTGAAAAGTCCCATCATTTGGTCAAGTTTGAGACTCCTAAAAGCTTGAACGTATCAGTCGCGGGAAGTATCGTCATGTATGACCGAAGTATCAAAGGAACAGCTATTTACATTGATGGAAAGCCTAAATCCTAACGCTTAAACCGCGCCAATCCTCAAAAAATTAAATTATATAAGTTATTAACAATTTGGTTGAAAAAATCCCATTACCTTTGAGACTTAATATTACAATTTATTACAATGAAACAAGGTACCGTTAAATTCTTCAATGAGTCAAAAGGCTTCGGCTTTATCGTTGAGGATGGATCAAATCAAGATTGCTTCGTGCATGTAACTGGACTAATCGATGAGGTTAGAGAAGGTGACAAAGTGGAGTATGAAGAAAAAGAAGGAAAAAAAGGAATGAATGCTGTAAACGTAAGAGTCGTACAGTAATATAAGTATATTTCTTACCAACTAATGAATTGCCTATTCTAACGAATAGGCTTTTTTATTTCTAATGGCAACCACAATCGCCGTCACCACAGCTATTGTTTGAGTACCGTGAAGGAAATAACTGTTTGCGCAGCAGCCACAATAAGGCAGCGATAACAATGATTGCTACTGCTATGTATTGTAGATAGTAGATCAATTCGCTTTCGCGAAAGCGAACTACTAAAACCGTGATTATAAGCGCATAGGTTCTCATCCTACCTTATTGTAATAATTGAAAGGCCCCTAGTGCGGCAAAATAAGCAATAAGTGTCATTGCGCTGAATTGTACGGCAGGCCATTTCCACCCGTTTGTTTCTCGTTTTACAATTGCTAGTGTACTCATACACTGCATCGCAAATGCATAGAACAAGAGCAAAGATATTCCACTGGCAAATGTAAATAACGGACCTCCCAGTATAGGATTAACTTCTGCCTTCATTCTATTTTTAATGGTCTCTTCCTCTGCATTTTCAACACTGTAAATAGTGGCCAGTGTCCCTACAAAAACCTCTCTAGCAGCGAAAGAACTAACAATGGCTATACCTATTTTCCAATCATAGCCCAGGGGACGTACCGCCGGTTCGATCGCTTTTCCTATGTAACCTATAAAGCTATACTCCAGCTCGTGAGAGGCTATTTTTTGCTCTAACTCACTTTCTGTGAGACCCTGACTCGCGTATTTTTGGGTAACAATTTGTTCTGCATTTGTAAATTGTTCGCCCAGACCATAGCTAGCTAGCACCCACAGCACAATACTGATCGCCATGATGATTTTACCTGCTCCTAACACAAAACTTTTAGTCTTCTCTACAACAGTTATCAGGACGTTCTTCCCCATGGGGACTTTGTAAGCGGGCATTTCCATTACAAAAAATGCCTTTCTCTGTATAGGAAGTACCTTGTTGAGCACCCAGGCAGAAAATATCGCAGCACCAAATCCTAATAAATACAATAGCATTAATGTGAGACCCTGCAAATTAAACACCCACCAGACATCTTGATCTGGTATGACTAAAGCGATAATGATTAAATAAACAGGTAATCTAGCAGAGCATGTGGTGAATGGTACGACTAGAATGGTGATCAATCGTTCTTTCCAGTCCTCTATATTGCGGGTGGCCATCACTGCTGGTATAGCACACGCGGTGCCTGAAACTAGCGGCACCACACTCTTACCACTTAACCCAAACTTTTTCATGATATGATCCATAAGAAACACCACCCGGCTCATGTAACCGCTTTCCTCCAGCAATGCGATAAAGAAAAACAAAAAGGCGATTTGAGGAATAAAAATCACTATGCCTCCCAGTCCTGGAATTATTCCCTCAGCAAGCAAACTAGTTAAAGGTCCAGATGGCAAACTAGAGGCTATAAAGGTACTGATCGAGGCAAATAATTGATCTATCCAGTCCATAGGATACGATGACCAGTCATAAATCGCTTGGAATATGACCAACAAAATCATGAAAAAGATAAGATACCCCCATATTTTGTGAATCAATATGCGGTCTAGCTTACTGCGCAAGTCCTTAGCATTTGCGGCGTCAATTTTATGTACTTTTTTAAGCAGTCCATTTATAAATTGGTACCGCACGACCGTTTCTTTGTGTTGCAGTTTTTTTAAATCATCCTCTGATTTAATAGCGAATGACCCCTTTTTAATATTTTCAAAGTCGCGATTGCGATCTACCTTACCAAAATTTACATCTTGTGTAATCACTAACCACAATTTGTACAACAACTGGTTGGGGTAAGCGGCACGCAGACGATCAAAATAAGCCGGATCGATAATGCTGGATTGCACACAAGGGTTTGTACTTAATGTCTTATACTGTGTAATCGCCTCCTTTAAGGCATCAATCCCTGTATTTTTACGAGCACTGACTAACACTACTTTAGTATTAAGTTCTTGCTCCATAAGGTCAATATCTAGTGTGATGGCTTTGCGTTCCATGCGGTCTGCCATATTAATGACTAGAATTGTAGGAATCTCTAGGTCTTTAATTTGTGTGAATAGTAGCAAGTTGCGTTTGAGATTCTCAATATCACTCACGACGACAGCCACATCTGGAAAGTCTCGAGAGTTTTTGTTAAGCAAGGTTTCTACTACTACACTTTCATCTAGAGATGAGGTGTTCAAACTATAAGTTCCAGGCAGATCCAGTATATGAGCTTTAAGACCGCGATCCAGCTTGCAGACACCCTCTTTTTTCTCTACCGTTATTCCAGGATAGTTTCCTACCTTTTGATTGAGGCCTGTCAACCTATTAAATAGTGAAGTTTTACCCGTGTTAGGATTTCCTATTAAAGCAACATTAATTGATCTAGCCATGAGGGTCTACATAAATTTTGCAAGCAGTCTCCCTGCGTATGGCCAGGTGAGTTCCGTTGATATTGAGATAAATAGGATCCTGAAAAGGCGCACTTTGCATCATTACAACCTCATTACCAGGCAAACAGCCCATCTCTAATAGTTTTAAGGGAACATCTGTTTCCTTAAAACTTTTAATGATGGCATGCTCACCGCGTTTTAAATGTGCAATAGTCTTTTTCAATTCTTATTTAGAATTATTTTGAATAAACAAAAATACTATGCAATCCAAGAATAATAAAGGATTTACCATTAAAAATCACACTTCACTTACGGCATCTTGCTGTTGTAAAATGAGCAATTCTTCTAGATAATCCCTGCTATTAGAAAGACGTGGGATTTTATGTTGCCCACCCAACTTATTTTTTGATTTTAACCAGGAATAGAATAACCCATCTACTGCCACATGGACGGTAGGTTCTCTTAAGGTGGTGTTTAAATATCGTTTTGCAGCATAATCACTATTGACCTCTTGCAAGTTTTTGTCTAATAGTGTCTTAAAAGTATCCAGCTGCTCTGGTGGTGACTCAAACTCTATAATCCATTCGTGAGCTCCTTTATCACGACCTTGCATGAAAACAGGTGCGACTGTGTAATCTTTTATTACACAAGGAATTTCTTCTATCGTTTTTTTAAGCGCTTGCTCTGCATTTTCAATAATCAGCTCTTCTCCAAAAACGTTGATGTGATGCTTTGTCCTACCCGTCACTTTAATGCGATATGGGGAGGTACTAGTAAATCGAACAGTATCCCCTACTTTATACCTCCATAGTCCAGCATTTGTTGTAATAACAATAGCATAGTTTTTGCCTATCTCTACCTGGTCCAGCGGTACGATCACTTGATTTGTTGTACCATAAGTATCCATGGGGATAAACTCATAAAAAATTCCATAATCCAGCATTAATAGTAAATCTTTACTGTCGTTGCTATCCTGTATGGCAAAAAAGCCTTCACTAGCGTTGTAGGTCTCGTAGTATTTTATGGAAGGTGATGGTAGTAATTTCTTGTAGGGTTCCTGATAAGGCTCAAAACTCACGCCGCCATGAAAGAACACTTCCATATTAGGCCACACTTGCAAAATATCCTCCTTGCCTGTTTTTTCTAAAACACTATTGAGTAGAACCATCATCCACGATGGAACTCCAGCCAGGCTAGTAACATCCTCATGAATCGTTTCTGCAACGATGGCTGGCATTTTCTCTTCCCAGTTTGCCATCAAGGCTACCTCGTTAGAAGGTGTGGAACTATAGTCTGCCCAGAAGGGCATGTTATCAATCAAAATTGAACTTAAATCTCCCGCTGCCGTGCGCGCAATTTTATCCAATTTTTTGCTCCCGCCCAGGCGCAAACCTTTTCCTTTAAATAGCTTTGATTCTGGATTATTATTTAAATACATGCACAGCAAATCCTTTGCAGCTGCATAATGGCAATCTTGCAGTGACTGCTGGCTTACAGGGATGTATTTACTTCTAGAACTGGTAGTACCACTAGACATCGCAAAAAACTTGATCTCTTCCGGCCAGAAAATGTTATGCTCTCCCTTTCTAGAACGCTCTAGATCATTCTGTATCTCACTATAGTCCGTTATGGGAACCTGTTCCTTAAAACGGTTATAACTCGTGATGTGTTCAAACCCGTACCGCCTTCCTATCTCTGTATTTTTTGCTTGTGTGACCAGCTCTAAGAGCAAATTATTCTGTAATTCTTGCGGGTGCTTCATAAAAAGCTCCATATCATGAATGCGCTTCTTAAGAAACCATGAAACAACAGAATTGACTAAAGGGATGGCCACGCTCTAATAGGTTTAAGGTATTTTTGCAGCAAGATAATTCAAATTCTTACAAACAATACTCCTTAATGACTTTAACCGGCACCATACGTAAAATGCAAACAGATCTACAAGAAACTGTTCAATATTATATGGTTTTCAAAGGTGAGTTTGTACATGTAAATCAATTACTAGGCAGCACGATAACGATCTCGCATGTAGGTAACGAGTGTCTCAACTGTGGGCTGGATAAAAAAATATGGCGACAAGGGTATTGTTATGACTGTTTCAATAACATCCCACAGGCAGGAGACTGGATCATGAAGCCAGAATTGAGTCGCGCCCATCTCGATCAAGAAGACCGGGATTTAGAGTATGAAAAGAAAGTGCAACTCAAGCCACATATTGTTTACCTCGCAAACTCTAGCAATGTTAAGGTAGGAGTGACTAGAAAAACTCAGGTGCCGACTCGCTGGATTGATCAGGGTGCTCATGAAGCTGTGGCAATTCTAGAGGCCCCTAATCGCTATATCGCAGGAATTACAGAGGTAGCTTTAAAGTCTCAGGTCGCTGATAAGACAAACTGGAGAAAAATGCTGACTCATACAGTAGAAGATGTGGATTTATTACGCTTTCGCGAAAGCGTACTTCACCTCATCCCTAAAGAAGCTGAAGAATTTATTTTACCAGCAACCGCAGAAACTCACATATGTTTTCCTGTACAAGAATACCCTAAAAAAGTCTCTTCCATTAACCTCGCAAAAGCCAAAACTCACACTGGTAAGCTGGTAGGTATTAAAGGGCAGTACTTCATATTTGACCATGGCAAAGTAATGAATGTGCGCAGCCACGAGGGTTTTGTGATTGATCTGCAGGTCAATTAATCGTACTAGTAAAAAATAGAACGCAATAGCTACCGTAGGGTACCGTGTATTATTAAATCATTTACCCTTACTGATACCCTATTATCATCTGGTTTACATCACAAGGTCTGGAATGAATTACTGGTCTAGCCTTTGGTCGTGTCTTTCTTTTTGTTCAACAACCCTTTTAACACATTGCGCGCGGCATCTTTTACTTTGTCATTAGAAGGTACTCGCTTTACAGTATCTACGGGTTTTTTTACAGCTGTAGAATCTATGACGGCTGGCTTTTTACCTGTGATAAGATCTTTTATTCCGCCCAGTGGATTTTTGCCTGCTGTTAGATCCTCAACAGCACCACTTAAAGCATCTTTTCCTTTCTCTTTAAGTCGTTCTTTCTGGATCGCGATAATCTGACTGGATAGATTTGTTATAGCAGACTCGATATTAACATTTACATTAGGTCTGGTCATCGTCCCTGTAAAGTTCACAGGAACTGGTACTGTTAATCCTTCTATCTCGCTTGCCTGAAGTTTTGAAAGTATGGCGGCACCTTCTTTTCCTAAATATTTTGCAGGAACATTTAAACTCATCGTGTAATCCATCTCGTTAGTGAGACTGTGCTTACCGCTAGCGGTCACAACGATATCTTTGATTTTAAAATCAAATGGACTTACTTGTACTGCCCCATCCTGCAGCTTCAATCGAGTAGTTAGGTTGCTCAAATCAACATCGGTCAAGTCAATAAAGCTCAATTTTTTATCAAGTTGGGCCAGTAATGGAGCGGCTGCCGGATTTATTTCTTTAGTCAACAGCTGTGCGAGTGCATCCCCATTAATTGAAGTCAGTACGGGCGATAAGTCTTTTGTAAGGTCTCCTTTTATCTCAAGATCTGTGTTGATCTTGCCGTCCAGTGCTTTTATGATAGGTACAAATTTTTGAAACATATCAAATCCTTGGAACGACTGTGCAATATCCAGATTAACCATATTGAGTAGCATATTAAATCTGGGCGTATTCTCCTTGGTACTCACGGAACCTGCAAGGCCTATAGAGCCGCCAAAAATATCAGTACGTGTGTCATTTAAAGTGAGTACCTCATCTCGCACCATCGCAATACCACCTACATTTTTTAGAAGAAGACCATCATACAATACTTGGCCCAATTTAAAATCCAATTGAGCATCTAGGAATGCTGGTATTTTGATAGCTTCCTCTGTGCTGGCGGTAGAGGTTTGGTTTTGACTTTGAATTGTCGTGGTTTCTTCCATAAAGTCTGATACATCAAAACTTTTGGAACGCAAGTTGAAGTTTCCTTTAAGACCTTGATCTTGCAATAAAAATCCTATCAAATTATTAATACTTCCACTCGCTTGAATATCTGTATTTCCTGTGATGGCGTCAAAGTTGTTAAGTCTTATCACGCTATTATTCATGTCTAGCGCAGCAATGTTGATCAAGAAAGGATTTTCAAATGAGGGCCCTATGTATTTAAAGTCTGTTAAGGTAGCAATTCCCTTTGTGCGAACTCGTTCGTAACGCTCTGCAGTGATGCTTTCCAGATCAAATTGAGCCGTCACATCTAGAGACAATCGACCATCTAGATCCAGATCGCCTGGCAAGGGAAAGGACTGCGATAAATTGCCTAAATCCAGGACACCTCGCGCTTGTAAATCCACCTTCATGTTGGTAGTCAAATTTGTAATCATAGCATTACCCTGTAAACGATCAGTGCCTATGTTAAATGAGGTATTGGCTATATTTAAATAGGTGTCTTCTACAATTCCTGTCGTATTAAGTAAGCGCGCATCAATATTAATATCGGTGACTTTTTGCGGTAGATCTGGATATTGAAAGGATGCGTTATTAGATTGCACTCTTATGTCTAGCATAGGAATGGAGGTGTCCGTCACCTGTCCTTTTATGTTACCATCTACAGTAAAATCTCCTGTGGTGGTGATCCCATCAAGATTTGATCGATAAGTTTGTGGGATGATCGCAAAAAAGTTTTTAAAGCTGGAAGATGGGGCATTGAAACTTATATCTACCACTGTATGGTCGTCTTCCAGATCTACATAACCTGCTAGCTCCAGCTCTAGATCATTAATGGTCGCTGTATTTTTCTCGAGGGTATATTTTTGATTATCTAGATCGATTACAAGGGTTGCATCTAGTGCTACTTGTTGCCCTGACAGATACTCTACTCCTGCCAGTCTATACACCACATCTGTCTTTGTTTGCGTTTTAAGAATGCTAGAACTAGCGCTCAAATCTCCCTGGCCAGAATGTTGTAAATTATTGAGGTAAAGATTGTTGGTAGAACTTTCATCTTCATATGAAAAACTAGAATTTGAAAATTCATAATATTTCAAGGCGATATTAAATCCTGCTGTGCTGGTATCGTTTGATTGTAGGGAGTCCGCTTTCGCGTAAGCGATATCCCAATTTGCTACCCCTTTATCATTAACCTTTAACCGCACAATCGCCTGGTCTACAAGCAACTCATTTATCCGTATGGGCTCGCTGGCATCGTTAAAAACGTCAAATAACGGCATGTCTGCATAGGTCTCGCGAGCATAAAATAGCGTGTCGCTCTCAAATGGTGCATTGTTTCGTATGGAGAGCTCATTGATCGTCAATCGAGCATCTGGAAACGCTCTAATGAAACTGAGATCCACATTGCCAAACTCTATCTGAGCATCCAGCGACTCATTGAGTTTGTTTTTAACAACCTGAGCTATTTGATCCGCAAATAAATAGGGTATAGCAACAATGATAGCTATGATAGCCGCTATCGTAATTCCTGTAATTTTAAAAAATTTTCTCATGCAATAATGATGTGTTAATCGATCTGTATTTCTTGTGCTTGTTCTAAATCAAACAATTTTCTAAATCCATAGACGCCTGCATAAAGCAATGGTGTATCAATAATAGCAACGAGTACTTTGAACAGAAAGCCTGCTCCTAACAACGGCCAGAATTTCTCCCATGCTATGATGTTACCGTAACATAGTAAAACGAGTACACTCATTGTATCTACAAACTGTGAAAAAAAGGTGCTCATATTATTACGCAGCCAGAGCATTTTGCCTTTAGTTAATCGCTTCCAGAAATGATAGATCTGTATATCCACAAATTGAGCAAATAAATATGCTGTCATACTCGCGATCACAGCTAGTGTGGCTGCACCAAAAACCTTTTCAAAAAGATCATCTTGAATAACACTAAAGCTAGTGGCTGGTGCTATCCCTGCCACATAAATGATAGCAAGGCTGAAAATCGATGCAAAGATCCCAGCAAGCACCAGGTCATTTGCCTTGCGCCTGCCATAAATTTCACTCACTAGATCTGTTATTAAAAAAGTAATAGGATATGGTAATAATCCCACTGATATCTCAAATTGAAACCACCCAAAAGGGTTCCAGAAAAAAAATTTTTGAAAAATAAGATTTGAGACAACCAGAGAGCAAATAAATAGCGCTGCAAGCACAAGGTATATACGATGTGCTCGCCTCAAGTCTTTACCTTTAAGTTGTTTCATATAGCCACAAAAGTACCACAGGAGTTGAGCATAATTCCTTAATTTGCTGCAAAAGTAATAGCCATCACTACACAATATAACCATCGTATTTTCATTGCTTTAGGTAGCAACATGGGGGATAGATTTATCAACCTGTGTAACGCTGTAGACCATATTGAGCAGCAACTGGGGTTAATTATTAAAGTGGCACCAGTATATGAGGTTCCAGCTGCAGGGTTTATAGGCAACGATTTTTTAAATAGCTGTATTCTTGTTCACTCAACAAAAACGCCACAAGAGTCCCTGACCATTTTACAAAGTATAGAAAAACAGATGGGCAGAGTACCTAAAAATGGTAAAGGTTATGAAAATAGAGTGATCGATCTAGATATTCTCTTATTTGACGATTTAATCATTGCTGAAGATGAATTGAGAATTCCTCATCCTCATTTACATCAACGCGATTTTGTACTTAAACCATTGCAAGCTATTGCTGGCGACATTCAGCATCCCTTACTGGGTAAAAGCATAGAAAAACTTGCATTTGAAAATGAATTGAATCAAGTTGTAGAACAAAACGAGTTGAGCCTGAGCTCAGAATTATCATTTACCTCGCACAGCGGGAGCAAATTTCCTATTGATCAGATAAATTTTATAGCTATAGAAGGAAATATAGGCTCTGGAAAAACCAGTCTGGCTCATAAAATAAGTGAAGATTTCAAAGGCCGCTGCGTACTAGAGCGATTTGCGGACAACCCATTTTTACCCTTATTTTATAAGGATCAAGAGCGCTATAGCTTCCCACTAGAGATGTCTTTTCTGGCAGATCGTTACCAGCAATTAAGTGATGATGTGGCACAGCATGACCTGTTTAGTAATTTTACAGTAGCAGACTACTATGTTATAAAATCTCTTATTTTCAGTAAAATAACGCTGCAAGAGGAAGAATATGCTTTATACAAGCGATTGTTTAATATGATGTATAAAGAACTGGTAAAACCAGATCTTTATGTTTATTTGTACCAGACTGAAGAGCGACTGCTAGAAAATATAAAAATGCGAGGTAGAGACTATGAGCAAAATATTGAGGCCAGCTATCTTGCAAAAATACAGCAGGGATACACAGAGTTTATCAAGTCCCAAAAAGATCTAAAAGTCAAAGTTATAGACGTTACCCATCTGGATTTTGTCAATAATCAAGAAGATTATCTAGAGGTGTTGCGGCAAATATCAGAAGCTATCGTAGGGGGCTAATTTTATTGAATATATCATAAATCACTATCCCTGCACAAACTGCAATATTAAGGCTGTGTTTAGTACCGTATTGATCCAGCTCGATTACCTTGTGGCAAGCATCAACTATTTGTTGTTGTACCCCTTTAACTTCATTGCCTAGAACCACAGCAACTTTGGCATTTTTTGCAGGAGAGAAACCATACAAATTTTCAGACCGCTCTGCTTGCTCAATGGCACAGGTGGTATAACCTTGCTCATCAAGCAGGTTGATTGCATCTAGTGTATTTTCCACATATTCCCAGGCAACTGACTCTGTGGCGCCCAGAGCAGTTTTGCGTATTTCTCTATGAGGGGGCTGCGCAGTAATGCCACACAAGTAGATTTTTTCCACACGATAAGCATCAGCACTACGGAAAATACTGCCTATATTATTTAAACTACGTACGTTATCGAGTACAATTATAAGTGGAGTTTTTTCGCTTTCGCGAAAGCGAGCCGCTGATAAACGGTCCAGCTCGTCATTGAGAAGTTTTCTTGTAGTAGACAAAAAGTGGATTTATAAATTTACCGCAGGACAGTTACAACTCCATCTATCTTTTGTGCATAAAAAGTCAATGCCTAAAGTGATTTGATGAAAACCACCGCTGGCAAATTGAATATCACCAAACTGCTGACTGTAAGTATAACCTACCGTGAAGTTGTTGAACTTGGCCCCCAAAAAGGGTGATAAAAGAGATAAGTTTTGTTGCTGTATGGTGGCGCCATCAGCAAACTCTGCTCCCTCAAAACTTTGACGGTATGAAGCCCCCATATAAAGAACAGTTGATTCATTTAAGTCATAAAATGCTTTTGCATTAAAATCCATAAATTGCTCTTTAGTGCGATCCGTACGTTGATATAAAACCGATGGCTCAAATTGCCAGTCAGAATCTCTAGGAGCAATTAAATATCCTGCGTTAACCACATACCTCAATTGATTAGTGCTTTCAAATCCCTCAGAATAAATCTCTCTATTCTGGAAAATAGGATTTTTCAAGGTGGCATGAATAAAGAAATCTTTATACAGATACGACGCGCCAAAATCAATATTGAAATAAGAATCGCTAACTAACACACCTGTAATAATTGGGTCAAAATTAGTACGGTCAAAACTAGTTTCATCCAGACGACTTTGTACCAAACCAGCGTTCATTCCAAAAGATAATCTATTTAAATCTCCATAACCACCACCTATTTGTAAGTGGTAAGCATAGGACAAATAAACGCCCGTCTGGGAATGAAATCCATTCTTGTCATTGAAAACAATAGCACCTATACCACTATTTTCACCCACTGCGGTATTGAAACTCAACGTCTGTAAATTAGGCGCATCTTGTTGATCAAACCACTGCTGTCTAGCTGTTGCTCTAAGCTTACCACAGTTAGCAGCGCCAGCCATAGAAGGGTGTAACAGATATAAATTATCCATTAAGTAATCTTGATAAATAGGTATGCCTTCTTGAGCAGTGCCTATTTTAAATCCTAGGACTAGGAGAAGAATTATGAAAAACTTTTTCATTAATGTGTTTCTACAGTGGTAACGATTATTAAGCTGTCATGTTATAAGATAACAGCATTTTAAAATACCGACTGATTATTTTCAAATATATTATATAAACATTAGAAATCCGTGTATTAAAAATTTACACTGCTACTATTAGAAATATGTATTTTAATATAAGTATATGTAAGGGTATATAGTTCAGCTTGTAAATTAAAGGCACTTATCTTTGCATGAATAGAAAAAAGTTATGAGCACGCACAAAATACAGGTAGTACCTACATCTAACGAGGCCATTGTAAAATTTGAAAGCAATGAGTTCCTAGTAAAGAACCATAGCTATGAATTTAAAAATATTGACGATGCAAAACCATCGCCTCTTGCTCAACAATTGTTCTACCTACCCTTTGTAAAAACCGTATATATCGCGCAAAATTTTATAGCAATTGAACGTTATGATATTTTAAAATGGGAGGATGTACAGGATGAGGTAGCTCAACAAATAGAGGAGTACCTAAATGGTGACCAGCCCTTACTGCCAAATGAAGGCAAAATTAAAAAAACTCCGGTAACAGTATATGCGGAAGCGACACCTAATCCATCTGTGATGAAGTACGTGGCAAATAAAAAGTTAGTGATTAAGAGTCAAGAATTTAAAACCATCGACGACACAGAACCTAATTCACTAGCTCGCAAGCTGTACCAGTTTCCTTTTATAAAGGAACTTTTTGTGGATGAGAATTACATTTCGGTAACAAAACATTCTATTGTAGAATGGCAGGAAATAACGAATCAAATAAGGTCCTTTATTAAGGAGAGCATCGAGACTGGAGATGAAATAGGAGTATCAAAATACAGTGCTGGAACAACCAAAGAAAAAGGGGAGGAAATGAACCTGCCTAAGTTTGAAAATCTGAGTGATGTTTCAAAAAAGATAGTGGAGATACTAGACGAATATGTGCGTCCTGCCGTAGCAAGCGATGGAGGAAACATTGTATTTGAGAGTTATGATGAAGACAAACAGGTAGTCAATGTGATCCTACAAGGAGCTTGTAGCGGTTGCCCTAGCTCTACCATGACATTACGTAATGGTATTGAAACTATGTTAAAGGATATGATACCAGGTAAAATTGATCGGGTTGTCGCAATAAATGGGTAGATCTAGTAAAGTCTTACTAAAGGTTAACTACTCTTAAACTCTTTCAAATAAAAAGGTTCGTAGTAGGCAAGATCCGTGACGAATTGATTTTCATTATACATAGCTATAGCAAGGTCGCACATGGTTAATGCCGTAGGGTGCGCTTCCATATAGTTGCTTTGATTATCGTTCAATAGCTCTTTAAATTTTAAAGCCCCACTGCCTATAAATGTTGTGTTTTTATCATGTGTATATTCTACATATGACTCCTGTGTCAATATTTTTGCCTCTGTTGATTGTACAAGATGTTTACCTCTGTATACCGCGCTATAGACTTCCATGCGTCGTGCATCCATCATAGGAATAATTATATCAGAGGTTGTTGCCTGCAAACTAAGCGCTTGTAGTGTGTCTATAGAAATAAGAGGCTTATCAACTGCATAGCAAAGACCCTTTGCAGTCGCCACACCTATACGTAAACCAGTGTAGGATCCAGGCCCCTTACTAACTGCAATAGCATCCAGTTGATCAAACGTAATTTTGTTTTGATCAAGTAAATCTTTTATGAAAACATGCAACGACTCAGCATGGCTGTATGTATCGCTATTATCCTCTTTTAGGTCTAAGCAATGTTCTATTTGAAAGCTATTATCAAGCGCGCCTCTATGTGACGCAATAGCAATGGAACAATTGGTCGACGAGGTTTCAATACATAAAATATATGGCATGGATTTACTCTTCGGAAGGCGATATTTCTCTAGCTTCCTTATCTTTTTTAATTCTCACCTCTTTACCATTTTTCAGTACATCGGTTACCGTTCTATAAGGCCCTGTGATTACAGTCTCACCAGCGTCAAGACCAGAGGTGATAACAATATTTTTATCATCTTGAATACCTGTTTTTACAACTCGTAATTCAGCTTTTCCATTCTTTTCAACAAATACACATTCAAACTTTTCTGTACTAGCAGTGATATCTGATTTTCTGTAACTGCTTGTCGTATCTGATTTTACAACAATAGAACTAATGGGCACTGCAATAGCATCTTTACGCTCTTTAGTTATAATGTCTACGGTAGCTGTCATGCCAGGTTTGAAAGGGCTATAATTATCAGGCTTACCTTCCGTTAAATCTTTATAGGACTCTGCAAGAATCCTAATTTTAACTTTAAAGTTCGTCACTTGGTCTGCAGTAAGCGTACCTGTTGCTGTGTTTGCGATTTCAGTTACCTGACCTTGAAATTGTTTTTTCAAATAAGCGTCTACTTCAACAATAGCTTTATCGCCTACAGCAATTTTTACAATATCATTCTCATTTACATCTACCTCGACCTCCATTTGAGAAAGGTCTGCAACACGCAATAATTCGGTTCCAGCCATTTGTTGTGTTCCTACCACGCGTTCTCCCAGCTCTACTGCTAACAAACTTACAGTACCAGTCATAGGCGCGAAAATACTAGTGCGACCCAGATTATCTGCAGCTTCATTTACAGTTGCTGCTGCGCTTTGAACGTTAAAGTAAGCAGAGCGTTCAGAAGCTTTAGCGCGGTCAAAGTTTGCTAGTGCGGTATCATAATCTGCTTGCGATATAACGCCACGTTCAAACAATTGCGAGCTGCGTTGAAAATTTGCTTTTGCTTCTGCAAGGGTAGCCTGGGCTTGAGCATAGTTAGATCGTGCGTTAGATAAGCCTGCACGAGACCTGTTGACGCTTGACTCAAGCAAATCTGGATTAATCATCACCAATAAATCCCCTTTCTGGACAGACTCGCCCTCAGCCACATTCAATTGAATAATTTCTCCAGGCACCTCTGGTGAGATACTCACCTCTACTTCTGGTTTAATTTTACCAGTAGCGCTTACTGTTTCAACCACGTCCATTTTTTCCACCTGCATGGTTTCTACAAGTATCCCTTCATCACTGTCTCCTGCTGCAAAGACAAAATAACCAATGGCTAGAACGGCTAGTATTGCTACGATTATAAGTATCGTTTTTTTCATTTTCTATAATTTTAAATCTGCTGGTTCAATACCAAAGAATAATTCAAGAACTTTAAGTCTGAATAAATAATTGAATTTGGCCTGGTTCAAATTAATTTTTGAGTTATCGTACCTCAATTTGCTCTGACTGAAGTCAAAAGCATTTGTCAATCCTACATCATAACGCTGTGTGGCATAATCATAGGCCAGCTGTTGTGACTCAAGTGCTTGTTTTGCCGCCTCATAAGACTCTCTTGCTCCTTTTACATCGACATAAGCTTGATAGACATTACTTTCAAGATCTAATCGTGCTTGTTCTAACTGAAACTCTGACCTTCTTAAGTTAACGCGATTACGTTGTACGTTGCTACGCACACTGTATCCATTAAAAATTGGAATGTTTAAAGAAAAACCATAACTAATCCCATCATTTTGATATAACTGATCAATAAATGGATCTGCACCTACTACCGTTGGAATGGTGTTGGGAAATTCACCAATTACTGATTGATTTGTTCCTTCCACAAATCCTATAACTTCTTGTCTTGTAGGATTGTCTGGATCTAATCTCTGGGAAAAAGATGTTGCATCTGTAAAACGAGTATCGTAACCAAAAAATGCGGTCAAGCTAGGGTAATAAGCTCCCTTAGCAATTTGTAAACTCTTTTGCGCTACCTCAACCTCAGACTCTGCGATTTTCACCTCAGAACGGTTATTCTCTGCTGCAGCAATAATTTCCTCAACAGATTTATTCGCTATATTTTCATCAATAATTTCATAATCAGCATCTGCAATATCAAATGTCTCATAGTCCTTAATCAATAAAAGTTGCGCGAGACTGATTTTACTGATGGTTACTGCATTTTGAGCGTTTATAATTTGTTGCTGCTCTGATGCGCTCGTAGCTCTAATTTCCAACAAATCTCCCTGAGGTAACTGTCCAGCATCCACCAGTTCCTGCGTGCGTGCGATTTGATCTTTGGTTACCTGATTTTGTTGAATGAGCGTTTCTAGATTTGCCTTGTTGGTCAAAATATCTAAATAACTATTTGCGACAAATAGGGCAATGTCATCTTTCATTTTATCCAGCCTGTACAAGCTAGCGATCTTTGCAATTTTGGCCTGCTGTAGTTGTCTGATATTCCTTAATCCGTCAAACAGGGTGTAACCTACATTAACTCTCCCAGATAAAGAGAGAAAGGTGGTAGTTTGCGCATTGTTTGTTAACGGGTTAAAGCTTAAACCAGTATTTTCAGCAAGGTTTGATGATGCATTTGCTGTAGGAAGAAAATTTCCTAGTGCGTTCAATTTGTCGGCATCTGCCGCCTCTAGATCCAATTGACTTTGCTTGATTGAAATGTTATTTTCCAGCGCATATTGGATACACTCTTGTAGCGTCCATTGCTTATTATTGCTTGCTGCTGTGGTTGTTTGCGCTTTCGCGAAAGCGAGACCACTAAAAATAGCAATGCATGTGATTAAATTTCTCATAATGTGATAATGTCTATAGGTAGTTTTTAAAAGGCGATTGTTACAAAAGAATAATTATCTACCATAATTGCCTGCTCCTGCCACTGGCTTTAAGGCATTCCAAACTTTGATTTTGTCTGTTTTTGAAACACCGCTTTTAACTTCAACGTAAATCCCATTGCTTAACCCTAATTCTACTTCCCGTTTTTCAAACTGCTGGTCGCCGGTCTCAACTTCTACATAAGGTTTTTGAGTATCCTGATCATATTGTACAAGCGCCTCTTTTATGGCAAGCACTTGTGTGGCCTTATCTAGAATGATGCTGGCATTTGCACTCAAACCTGCTCTTACGAAGGAGTTATCGTCATTTTGTTTAAGAGTACCTTTTATAGCAAATTGAATAGCGCCATTTTCTGCTACCCCTTTTGGCGCAATATAATCCAGTACTGCATCAAAGCGTTTGTTGTCATAAGCTCCCACAGTAATTTCAAGCGGCAAACCTTCTTTAATTTTACCTACTTCTGACTCGTCGACCTTTCCTTCAAAAATCATTTTGTCAACATCTGCTAATAAGGCAATGGGTGTACCTTCATTAAAGTTATTTGCTTCAATTACTTGATTACCCTCTTTTACAGGAACATCCAGCACCATTCCAGATACTGTCGCGCGTACATTAGTATTTGCGTATTGCCCCAGACCTGCTGTGGTACCAGTACGTATTATATCATAATTTTGAGTAGCTCCTTGTAAAGCTACTTGCTGCTGGCGGTAGTTTTGCAAGGCATTGTTGTAAGCATTTTGAGCAAGATCAAATTCATTTGCAGCAATCACTCCTTTATCAAACAGCTCTTTTTGACGATTATAAATCGCTGTCTGGTTTTCATACGCAAGTTTTGCAGTTTCTACTGCAGTGCGTTGTGATGCTATATTATTTTTGGCGGATGTCAGCGAGCTTACATTAGGCACTACTTTTATATCTGCAATTAGATCGCCGGCTTTTACATAGTCACCAGCCTCTACGTATATCTTTTCAATAACCCCAGAGATATTAGGTTTGATGCTTATTTCTTCTTTGGGCACTATACTCCCAGTGGCTACAGTCTCTTTAATAATGGTTTGTTCGCTGGCAAGCTCGGTCTCATAAGTTACTGGATCTTCTTGATCTTTTACATACAAGTAATAAATTCCTAAAACTGATGCTATCACTATAGTAACTAGCAAGATGATGGTTCCTCTACGTTTCATTTATGATTGTTGTTATTCTGTTCTTAATGCGTCTACCGGTTTCATTTGTGTGGCTCTAGAGGATGGTATAAAGCCTGCTAGAAGTCCGGCAATTACTAATATTATTAATGCTATTCCTACTACAGTAATATCTACGGTAGGATTTGCAAAGTTTTCTACAGGCCCACTCTGGTCCAGCAAGTAGTTCATCAACCATATAAATCCAGAAGCAAAGGCTATTCCCGCCAGGCCTGCTATCAAGGTCAATACTATACTTTCTTGTAAAATTTGGGCTTTAATATCCCATGGTGTAGCACCTAGTGCCCTGCGCACTCCTATCTCATTAGTGCGTTCTTTTACCACAATAAGCATGATATTACTAATGCCTATACCGCCTGATAGCAATACAAGACCGCCTACAAAATACCCTACTAGTGACAGGATATCAAATAAACCATTAATTCTAGCAAATTGCTCTGCTAGATCTCTGTTCCCTATAGCGCGCTCGTCATCTGGATGGACAGATCGCAACTCTCTAAGTGTGGCCAAAATTTGAGGCTTCAATACAGAAATGCTTACCTCGTCTGATGCCGTGAGCGCCATGTATCCTACATTATCTCCAGAGTTGAATGATTTTGCAAAGGTGGTAAAAGGTATAAAAATCGTGTTTGCCTCTTCCTCACTATCGCCCGTACTATTGGGATTTTTAAAAACGCCTACTACCTTAAAGTTTACACCGTTAATGGTAATATAACTGCCTATAGGCTCTTCCCCTATATCATACAATCCCTTAACGACATCTATTCCTATTACAGCAGTCTTGAGGTTTTTATGTATGTCAGAGTAGTTTAAAAATCTACCCTGCGTAATATCCATAGATTGCTGATAGATATACTCTGGATAATCACCATTGATTTGAAAAGCGCCTGTCTTATCATTACGTGTTACGTTGTTTGATCCACGATATCCTCCCAACTGAAAGCGAGGAGAAACATATTGTAATTGAGGAAACTTCTCTTTGAGCGCAGCGACATCGCTTATTTTCAATTGTACTCGACGGCCTTTAGGCAATCCCTTGTAGGGTATAGAAGCAGATTGAGACCAAACAAACATAGAATTGGTAGCAAAATCGCCAAAATCTTTTGCAACACCGGTGCGCAATCCATTGGTCATCGCAAGAAGCAACACCAGTATTAATATCCCCCAGAAAACACCGAATGCCGTTAAAAAGGTACGGAATCTATTTGCGTTAAGTGCTTCTAATATTTCGCTCCAGCGATCTTTACTAAACATATTATTCGTCTCTTAAGGCTTCAATAGGTCTGATGTTTGCAGCTCTTCTAGCGGGTATGAAACCTGCGATAGCACCTGCTACTATAAGTATAATGACGGTAGTTATACTTGTGGCAAAATCAGCTTTGGGATATCTTAAAAAATCTGTCTCTACCAGTGGACTCACTAATTCCAGCAATACCACACCAAAAAATAATCCGATAAATCCAGCTATTGCAGTTATAAATATAGCCTCATGTAATATCATCCCAATGATAGAAGAAGGCAATGCCCCTAGAGCCTTTCTTATACCTATTTCTTTAGTACGTTCTTTTACGATTATAAGCATGATATTACTCACCCCTACAATACCTGCAATGATCGTCCCTATGCCTATAAACCAAAAGACAAAGCGTATGGTATCAATCAATCCAAAAATCTTTTGAGCCTGTTCAAGCGTGTCAAACACCCTAATGGCAGCACGATCGTCTGGTGCCACGCTAAATTTTGTTTTTAAATCTTGTTCTATAGATTGGGTCATGGCCGCGCTCAACTTTACAGACTCGTCAAAGTCGTCTTGCATATTTACCGTATAGGAAATACTGCGTATGTTATCCCCTGCATTAAACACTTTTTGAGCGGTAGTAAGCGGTATAAAAACTCGAGATTCTTCACGAGATCCACCTGGATCTGTATAAACCCCCACGACTTGAAAATTAATTTCTGTATTGAATTTTATTGTCTTGCCTATGGCATCTTCATCCTTAAAAAGATCTTGTTTCATTTGATAGCCCAGCACAGCTACCTTACGAGCCTCGTCGATGTCTTTCTGGTTGATAAAACGACCAGAGACCATAGACTCATTTTCTATATATTGTTGATCTGGATATGCTCCTTCTATACGATAGTTACCTTGCTGATTTTTATAATTGACTTGACCACCCCATGTAGAATAGGTGCTGGTTTTAAATTCAATGTCGTCTTGATATTTTTGATTTAGATTTTCATAATCTCCATTACGCAGCTGCAAACGACGTCCTGGATTGAGCCCCTTGTACCCTTTCGTGGTGGTACCTGTGCGTATACTTATACTGTTTGTGGCATCCTGTTCAAACTCTGACCGCACCCCATTCTCTATACCGTTTGCAAATCCCATAAGAATTACTAGTATGAAAATTCCAGAAGCCACCGATAGCCCAGTAAGAAAGGTGCGCAGTTTGTTCTTACCTATGGTTTCAAATATCTCCTGCCAGCGCTCTATATTAAACATGGGAAATAGCTTTAACCTGATTTACTAAGGTGTCATCTATAATGCGGCCATCTTTTAAATTGACGATACGCTTTGTCATCTCTGCAATATCCGGCTCGTGAGTGACAACCAGAATCGTGCGACCTTCTTCATTTATTCCTTGAATTAAATCCATCACCTCATAGGAGGTTTTAGTATCCAGGGCACCCGTAGGTTCGTCTGCCAGCAGCACTTTAGGATCACTGGCCAGGGCACGTGCAATAGCCACGCGCTGTTTTTGCCCTCCAGATAGCTGATTAGGCAAGTGATCTGCCCAGTCTGCTAGTCCTACTTTTTCAAGGTAATGCATCGCTTTTTCCTCTCTTTCACGCCGGGCCATTTTTTGATAGAATAGAGGTAACGCCACATTATCCATAGCGTTCTTGTAACCTATAAGGTTGAATGATTGAAAAATAAATCCTAAAAATTTGTTGCGATACTGGGCTGCAATTTTCTCGTTAAGATTTTTAATAGGGGTGTTGTCCAGGGTATAGCTGCCTTCATCTGCCTCATCCAGCATGCCTAATATATTAAGTAGTGTAGATTTTCCAGACCCTGATGAGCCCATAATAGATACTAACTCACCCTCTTTTACATTGAAATTGATTCCTTTAAGAACATGCAATGAGTTATTACCAGTCTTATAAGATTTATGCAGGTCTTTTATTTCAATCATGGATCTATTTTTCAACGCAAGGTACGTTACTGATAGACCCTTAAAATCTGCAATAGTTACAAGATGCTTGTTAATTTACCGTTAATTTGCCTCCCTGCGTGAAGTGCTTCGGTAAATCAGGTAAATAATTGCACCCACAAGAATATATGGGAAGGCCATAAGATAAGTAATACCGCTATTTAAACCCTCTGCCTGGGCCGTATCACCACCGCTCTCAATGACCGCTCTGCACATGGCACATTGCGCTTTCGCGAAAGCGGAAAACATCAACAGCACAACAAGAAGGGTCATCTTTTTCATAAGTCTAGTAATAAGGTTGCATAAATAAATATACGAGTACTCCAGTAACAGCTATGTAGAGCCAGATGGGGAATGTCCATCGTGCAATTTTTTTATGACGCTCAAATTTTTTATTCCATGCAAAATACATGGTATAAAGAACGAGGGGCAAAATAATACCGGATAGAACAATATGTGTTATTAATATAAATAGGTAAAGTCCTCTAAAAGCGGCATCCTCTGGATATGGTACAGGCTCGTTGCTTATTTTTGAGATGACATAGCTTACTAGAAATATAGCACTAATCACAAATGCTGTGGTCATTACAGCACGATGTGCTTTACGATTATCTGCTTTGATTAGGGTGTATCCAGTGATCAATAATAATGCGGTACTCCCATTGAGCAAGGCATGAAACAGGGGGAAAAGACCTGACTCCACACCCAGGAAATTGTAACGTTGTGGCATGAACATCAATACCACTACCACTAATGGGACAATGATAGAAATAGCTATAATGATTGCTGGACCTCGTTTTTCTAACATCTTATTTATTTAATAATATTTCTGCATCGTCTGTGATCTCATCAATCTGAGCTGCATTGTATTGCTCCTGCACACCACTATATACATAAATCGGATTTCCTTGAGAATCCTTACGCGATCTTATATAACCATTACGGTCTACTAGCGCAAAGTTACCGCTATGCTCAAAACGTATCGCAGGATCATCACTAACGCCCACATATGATTTAAAACCCTCTCTAGCAAGTTGATAAATTTTCTCCTTATCTCCTGTTAGAAAATGCCATGTGCTGTCATTTGCCTGATAACGGTCTGCATAACGACTCAATACTTCTGGAGTATCATTATCTGGGTCTATTGTAATAGAAACCGACCGATAATCCTCATATTTCTCTAGCTTTTGAGTGATCTGCGATAGGTTGCGACTCATAGGCGTACAGATGGTTGGACAAGTAGTAAAGAAAAAATCTAATATATAGACCTTGCCTAACAATGTCTTATTGCTAACGGTATCTCCATTCTGATCAATAAATTCAAAATCTGGAACTTTATTGAATTTAACTAAGAACTTATCTGCAACTGGATCTCTATCCTCGCTACGATTGCTATCTACAATTTTATCTTTTTGTACATAGTCTATGACATTTGTAACTGCAAAGTAGCCAAATATCAATATGATCACTGCTAGACCAACATAGTAGGGTGTATCACTTTTTTTTCTCATCGCCATGTATTTGTGCATCGCGGTTTTTCTTAAATGCAAAACGGTATTCTGCTAGTAAAACACGCATATCATCAATCATTGTTTTTTGTAGAGCGGCTATACTTTCTGTGTCATAACCATACACTGCAAGACTCTCATCATCCTGCTCGCGCCCACGCAAGTGTGCGTCTTTATCGATAATAAAAGCATAGTTAGAAGAAAGATCCTCATTAAAAGGTAAGTTGGTATCAAGACCTTGATAAAACTGCTTGATTGACTCATCACTCGCTGTGATAAAGTGCCAGTCCTCGATATCTGTTGTTTCTTTCATTTGAAAACGAATCTCCTCAATATCCTTAATTCCCGATGTAGGAACAATGGATATCATTTGAAAAGTATCAAACTCATGAAATTCTTTATATATCTTTTCATTGATATTAGAAACGTAACCTAGTCTGTTGTAGGGATTGCTGCCTAGAAATGTTATGACAGTCACGCTGTCCTTAAGCTGTACAGGCTTTCCCTCTAGAGTAGTAAAACCATCTAATGAACTAATATTCTCGTTCATTACGGGCAATGTGTCAAAATGATGCTTCCCTTGCAAGAAAAATAGGTAAGCGACTAGAGGAAGTGCAAAAAGAACGATCAGAACAAAATACTTTGCAAACGGATGGGTCTTTTTGATCTCGTAACGGTCCTTGTTATTTGACATCTTGTGGTATAAAAAAGGACGGTAGACCCGTCCTTGTTATTTCTTGTATTAGTGTGGTTTAAAAGTCAGAACTTACAGCAGCATTCTTATAAACTTCATAGATATAATCACCCTCTACCAATAGAATTGCGATCAGATATATGATTAGAAAAACCCCAGTCCATACTACCGCACGACGCAATCCACTTACCTCATCCCTCATGTGCATGAAGTCCCATGTAATGTAATATGCTTTTACTATGGTAAGAATTATAAAGATCCAGTTTAAATATTTCAATGCAAGGAACTCTTGATTGAGTATGTCTGGCTTGAT
This sequence comes from uncultured Nonlabens sp., assembly GCA_947491755.1. Lineage (GTDB taxonomy): Bacteria > Bacteroidota > Bacteroidia > Flavobacteriales > Flavobacteriaceae > Nonlabens. Next base: position 247,486 of record CANLKV010000001.1, read on the forward strand.
ATAACCTAGTGCTACCTCTACTATTGTTACTAGTGAAAGTAGTATTAAAACTCCCCAGATTTTCTGTACGTTATTTTTAAACTTCAGCTTTCCTCTAAAGATTGCTAGTTTATGCTCGTGATGTTCATTATGTGCTGCGTGATCTGCCATGATGTTGTCTTAAAAAAATTATACTAGGTAGAAGAATGTAAATACAAATACCCAAACTAAATCTACAAAGTGCCAATATAAACCTACTTTCTCGACCATTTCATAATGACCACGTCGTTCATAGGTACCTAGCAATACATTGAAGAAAATTATGATATTGAAAATAACACCAGAGAATACGTGGAAACCGTGAAAACCTGTGATAAAAAAGAAAAAGTCTGCAAACAACGGTGCACCATACTCATTCTCTACTAGGTTTGCTCCTTCTACAACGCCTACTGCTTGATTATTTAATTTAAACATCGCCTCTTCTCTAGAAAGAATAAGCTTTTCATTAGCACCAGTTTCTTCATTTACTACCAGTTGCTGGGTTCTTATAGTTAGATCAGGTCTAGCGGCAAATCCTCGTTGTACTTCTTGTAATGTATAAGTAGCGTTTTCTTCACCAGATGCTTGATACCAGATACCTTCACTCTCTCCATAAGGTACAACATCGCGTGGCCCAACAGATACAAATTCATCCAGTGCAACACGATCACCATTTGCATCGACAAATTGTAAGATCTTACCACCTTTAGTTTTAACAGCACCATACTCGCCGTTAATAAAGTTTTGCCATTCCCAGGCTTGAGAACCCACAAATATCAAACCACCTATAATGGTAAGTAGTAAATAAAAAGACACTTTTTTACGATTCATTTGGTGTCCTGCATCCACTGCTAGTACCATGGTAACTGACGAACCTATAAGGATAAATGTCATTAACGCTACATAAAACATGGGGGCATCCACACCATGTAAAAATGGAAAGTGGTTGAACACCTCATCTGCGATAGGCCATTCTTCTATAAATTTGAATCTAGAAAATCCATAAGCTGCAAGAAAACCAGAGAAGGTTAACGCATCAGATAGGATGAAGAACCACATCATCATCTTCCCATAACTAGCTCTTAAAGGCTCTGTGCCGCCGCCCCATTTTTGGCCTTCTGTACCAGTAGCTGCTACTGTCGTATCCATATTTTCTATTTAAATGTAATAAGTGGCAAAAATAGGTCTAAAAAATATCTTTAGCAAAAACTAAAAACAATAGTAAATAGATCCATAACACATCCACAAAGTGCCAGAACATCGCCCCTAGCTCAAAACCTAACAAACTGTCTTTAGTATATTTACCTCGTATGGTTTGCACCGTCATTACGGTAAATGAGATTAATCCTGCTACGATATGTGCTAGGTGTGCTACAACGATCACATAGATAAAAGATGCATTTACATTGCTTGCAGCACCTGTAAAGCGGTAACCCATCTCAATGATCGAATTAAAACCTAAAAACTGCATGATCACAAAGGTTGTACCTAATATAAAGGTAAGTAAGGTCCATACGAGGGCAGCGTTGCTCTGGCCTTGTTTTATAGACTTTTTTGCGATTACGAGGGTTAAGCTACTCAACAATATGATGCCAGTTCCATAAAAGAATTCTAAGGGCATATCTATATCTACCCAGTCCCGACGACTGCTACTTACAACATAAGCACTGGTCAAGCCAGCAAACATCATCACAAGACTCGCAATAGCAAACCACATCATTTGCTTTTTAGACCTGGCTAATTTTTCTTGTATAGGTAACTCCGTTACATCTGTCATTATCGTAAAAATTTATCTACCACGTAGATGATCTGTATTAAGGTTATATAACTTACACTTACTAGCATAAGTTTGCGAGCCACTGCATTAGTGCGTTCTCTAAATAATTTTACAGCATAGTATAAAAACCACAGGCCTAGTAATAACACCACAGCAGCGCTCCATAAGGTTATGTACAAACTGCCTGTCACGCCAAATGCTGGTATCACCGATACCGCGATAGTCCATACGGTGTACAGTATAATTTGGATAGCAGTACCGCGATCTGTCGCACCCGTGGGCAGCATCTTAAAACCACCTGCTTTATAGTCGTTTTCTAACATCCATCCTATCGCCCAAAAATGTGGAAATTGCCAGAAAAACTGAAGCATGAATAGCGTTCCTGGCTCGATACCAAAACTGCCACTTGCAGCCACCCAACCTAGCATGTAAGGAATAGCACCAGGAAAAGCTCCCACAAAGACACACAACGGCGTTCTGGTTTTAAGAGGTGTATAAACAGCGGCGTACAATACAATGCTAAGCGCCCCAAAAAAAGCAGTAGGCACATTAATTAAGTAAAGAACATAAACTCCAGTAAGAGCCATGACCAGACCATAAATCCACGCATTACTTACAGACACCCTACCTGTGGGTATAGGTCTATTCATGGTGCGCTTCATGAGCGCATCTCGATCACGTTCAATTATCTGATTAAAAACATTTGAAGAGCCCACTAAGAAATAACCCCCTACACACAGGAGCAATACCGTGAGCCAGTCGTACGTATCTGCCCCTAAAAAATAACCCGCTATTGAGGAAAATACCACCACAACAGACAGGCGCGGTTTTGTGATTTCCACATAGTTTGCCAGTATTCCGGGTGATTTTTCTATTGCCTGTACCTCGCTCAATGATGTCGTTTTTAAGGGTTTGCAAAGATACCCTACAACGCCTTTGTAGCAAAGTAATTAACAGCCTTTCAAGAGGTATGTTAAAAGTGTTTCCGCTTTCGCGAAAGCGTACTCATAAAACATCGTACTGCACCCTACAGACACCCTAAAAATAAACCGCTACAACACATGGACTCGACTGATAATAAGCCTTATAGTATATTTTGCAGTGCGGGATAGCCGCTTTTGTTTTTACAGATTCATAAAAATAAATTATACATGTCATCTTTAATATAAATTAAAATGTATCTACTAATGGTCTTAAATTTGCCTCAAAATAATTTTACTTATGGATAAAATAACAGTTGCAAAAGGAAACGGAATAGGCCCAGAAATCATGGACGCTACCCTAAGAGTACTCGATGCCGCAGGAGCCTCACTACAATACGACGAGATTGAACTGGGTGAAAGCGTTTATTTATCAGGTAATACTAGTGGTATTACAGATGAAGCATGGGATATAATTAGAAAAAACAAAGTCCTGCTTAAAGCTCCTATTTCTACACCACAAGGCAAGGGTTATAAAAGCCTTAATGTTACCATGAGAAAGAGTCTGGGGCTATTTTCAAACGTGCGAGTGTGTAAAAGTTTGGCTCCATTTATAGCTACAAAACATCCAGATATGGATGTTGTGATTATCAGAGAAAATGAAGAGGATCTGTATGCCGGTATTGAACATCAACAAACGCCAGAGGTAACCCAGTGTCTTAAGTTAATCTCTAGACCAGGTTGCGAGAAGATCATACGCTACGCTTTTGAGTATGCAAAACAATACAATCGTAAGAAGGTTACTTGTTTTGTAAAAGACAACATTATGAAACTTACCGATGGATTATTCCATCAAGTTTTTGACGAGGTAAAAACAGAATATCCAGAAATAGAAAGCGATCACTACATTGTTGATATAGGTGCCGCTCGTATCGCAGACACACCAGAGATTTTTGATGTGGTGGTGATGCCTAACCTTTATGGCGATATCATCAGTGACATCACTGCACAGATATCTGGTTCTGTAGGAATGGTAGGATCTGTCAACGTGGGCAATAGCTGTACTATGTTTGAAGCCATTCATGGATCTGCACCAGACATCGCTGGTAAAGGTGTAGCAAATCCATCAGCTTTATTAAATAGTGCTGTGATGATGTTGAATCATTTAGGACAACATGATATTGCAGAAAAGATTGCAAATGCATGGCTCAAAACGATGGAAGATGGAGTTCATACTCCTGATATTTTTAATGATGAGACAAGTACTAAAAAAGCATCTACAACTGAATTTACTGATGCCATCATAGCAAACCTAGGTCAAGTGCCATCACAACTTGCAAAAGCAGATTTCAGCAAGCACAGACCTATTAAATTACATCAAGCAAAAAGAGCACCTAGACCCGAGAAAACTCTGGTAGGTGTTGATTTATTTGCCGACTGGCCAGGAACAAATCCTGCCGAGATTGCAGACAAACTTCAAAAAATGTGTTTTGACGGCATTGAGCTCAAAATGATTACCAATCGTGGTGTTATGGTCTGGCCTAAAGGATTTGACGAAACTTTTTGTACAGATCACTGGAGATGTAGATTCCAGCGCAACAATAATGAACCGTTGAGCAAGAAAGATGTGGCCATATTATTTGCAAACGCCATAGATCAAGAAGTAGACGTCATCAAGTCAGAAAATTTATATGATTTTGATGGTAAGCCTGGATACTCTCTAGGCCAGGGACAGTAATTCTAACGAAATATTCATATTTAAAAGCCCGCTGTGTTTTTCACACAGCGGGCTTTTTATGGTAAACAATAATTGCAATGTTGATTTATCCTACTACAAAATTTACAATCTTACCTGGTACTATAATGGTTTTACGTACTTGCTTGCCCTGCAGCTGCTCTTGTACTTTCTCGTGAGCTAGCACCATTTTCTCTAACTCGTCCTTTGAAACGTCTACTGGTAGATCCAGTGTAAATTTCATTTTACCATTAAATGAAATAGGATAAGTTTTACTGCTCTCTACAAGGTACTTTTCATCAAAAACTGGGAAAGGTGCCTCACTTATTGACTCGCTATGACCTAGTAACGACCATAATTCCTCTGCAATATGCGGTGCGTATGGAGATACTAAAATAGCCAGCGGTTCTAATACCTCACGACTGTTGCATTTTTGAGCAGTTAATTCATTAACGGCAATCATAAAACTACTTACACTGGTATTGAACGAAAAGTTCTCTATATCCTCTCGTACTTTTTTAATGGTTTTGTGCAAGGTTTTCATGCTATCTGGTGCAGCCTTCTCCTCGCTTATTGAGAATCCAGTCTCATTATGATATAATTTCCACAACTTTTTGATAAAGCCATAAACTCCTGTGATACCAGCAGTATTCCATGGCTTTGCCTGCTCTAGCGGCCCTAGAAACATCTCGTACAATCGCAAGGTATCTGCTCCATATTGATCACAAATATCATCTGGATTGACCACGTTGTATTTAGACTTGGACATTTTTTCTACCTCGCGAGAGACTTTGAATTTACCATCTTCGTTTCGAAAACGAGAATCGGCAAAAATATCTTCCTTATAATGTTGGTAAAAATCTTTTGAATCTTCGTCCAATTCATTAGATAATGTTACAGCTGAAATTGGACATGTATATTGATTAATTATCAAGTTTACATTTTCAACCTTAAAATCAGTATTTTCAAAGTTCTCTTTAAAATCTTTGGGATTTAAAATATCCACTAATTGATATTTTTTTCCACCTAATACAGGTATGAAATCTTTTCCTTTAATTTTATCGAATGAAATTAATCTACCGTTAAACAAATTAGATGCAATTACATCAAAATCTTCAACTAACTGATCAAAATGTTCTTCGCTCCTTGAAGTCACTTGTATATAAGCAGAATGAATTTGATGAACAAAAGCACTCTCTCCCAATATCATCCCTTGATTAATCATCTTCTGGAACGGTTCTTTTACGGTGACTTTACCTAAATCGTGTAACACTTTTACCCAGAATCTACTGTACAACAAGTGACCTGTGGCATGCTCGCTTCCTCCTATATATAGATCTACATTTTGCCAGTATTCTTGTGCTGCTGCAGAAAACATTTCGTTTTCATTATTAGCATCCATGTATCTAAACATGTACCACGAGCTTCCTGCCCATCCAGGCATGGTATTGAGCTCTAGCGGGTAGACACAATCACGATTATCATCGTTTGCTACCACTTTGTTTTCTTGCGTGCACCAGCTCCATGTGGTGGCACGACCTAATGGTGGTGCACCGTCTTCCGTAGGTAAATATTCATCTACCTCTGGCAATTCTAGTGGTAAATGTTTAGGATCAATGATTTGCGGCAATCCATTTTTATAATAAACAGGGAACGGCTCTCCCCAGTAGCGCTGTCTAGAGAATACCGCATCGCGCAAACGGTAATTAGTTTTTCCTTTGCCAGCACCTACTTCTTCCAGTTTTTCAATCGCCGCTGCCATGGCACCTGTTTGATAGCTCATCCCATTAAGGAAATCGCTTTTACAAAGCGGTGTTTTATCTTTGGCTGCATAGGCTTCCTCTGTAACATCAACGCCGTCAAATATGTTCTTGATTGCAGGCATTCCTTCCTTACCTGCAAAATAATTTGCAAACGCATGGTCCCGCTCATCACCACAGGGTACAGCCATTACCGCTCCCGTCCCATAACCAGCCAGCACATAATCACCTATCCATACCGGTATTTTTTCACCACTTAATGGATGCGAGGCATAGGCTCCTGTAAACACACCAGAAATGGTCTTAACATCTGCCATGCGCTCTCGTTCTGATCGCGCTGCTGTGGCTTTTTTATAAGCTTCTACCGCTTCTTTTTGGGCGGCAGTTGTGATTTGATCTACCAGCTCATGTTCTGGTGCTAGTGTCATAAAGGTTACTCCATAAATGGTATCCGGTCTGGTGGTAAATACCGGAATTCTGAATTCTGAATTCTGAATTCTAAATTCAACGAGCGCACCTACAGATTTCCCTATCCAGTTGCGTTGTATTTCTTTGATCGAGTCTGACCAGTCTAGATCATCCAGATCATTCAACAAACGCTCTGCATAAGCGCTTATACGCATCATCCACTGGCGCATCTTTTTACGTACAACTGGGTGGCCACCTCGTTCTGATACACCATTAACAATCTCATCATTTGCTAGTACCGTCCCTAGTGCTGGACACCAGTTCACTTCAGTATCTGCGAGAAATGTCAATCTATAATCCAGTAAAATTTCTTGTTGCTCTTGGTCGGTAAAGGCATTCCATTCTGCAGCTGTAAATGGTCTCAAATCTTCGTCTGTTGCAGCGTTGATGTTGCTGGTTCCGCTTTCGCGAAAGCGAGATTCTAACAAACTTATAGGTTGCGCCTTATCTGCATCTTTATCATACCAGCTATTAAATAGCATGATGAAAATTTCTTGCGTGAACTTGTAATAAGATGGATCACTGGTTTTTACCTCACGAGACCAGTCAAAGCTGAATCCTAGACGATCCATTTGTTCCCTGTAACGAGCGATATTTGCGCTGGTGGTCACTGCGGGATGCTGTCCTGTTTGAATTGCATACTGCTCTGCTGGTAACCCAAAGCTATCGTAGCCCATAGGATGTAACACATTAAATCCAGTGTGGCGCTTGTATCTAGAGACGATGTCGCTAGCGATGTAACCCAGTGGGTGCCCCACGTGTAATCCAGCGCCACTAGGGTATGGGAACATGTCTAGCGCATAGAATTTAGGCTTGTCAGCGTGATTTTGAGCATGAAAAGTGCCTTGTTCTTTCCAGACGTTTTGCCATTTTTTCTCAATTTCTTTGTGGTCGTACAGTAGCATAAATTCAGATTATAAGCCGCAAAAATAGCCTCTTTACAACAATGATTAAACTTATGACGTTGTAATCCCATCAGGCTGTGTAACTTTATTATTTTTGTTTCCTTAAACAATGGCAACTGCGATTTATGGCATCTTCCTCTTCTTATCAAAAACGTAGGCTTTTCAGCTCTTATTTCTGGGTAGTGATCAGCGTATTTTTGGTTCTATTTATGTTGGGTTTGCAAGGCTTTTTCTTGCTTAATAGTCAGAAACTAGCGGATTACTTCAGGGAACAAGTGCCTATGTCTATTTATTTTAAGGACAGTGCTAAGGAGGTGGATATGCAACAATTAGAAAAGTCCTTACAAATGGCAGATTATACTAAAAGTGCTGTTTTTGTAAGCAGTGAAGAGGGCGCCCAGAAAACAATAGAAGACCTGGGTGAGGACTTTGTGGCAAAACTTGACGGATTTAACCCTATACCTAACAGCATTGACGTGCGTCTTAAAGCTAGCTTTGTAGATGACAGCCAGATCCAGCAAATCGCTGATGATCTCGCTGCAAAAGATTTTGTACAAGAAGTGAGCTATGATAAACCGCTCGTCTCTTTACTTAACGAGAATATCAAACGCATCAGCTTCTGGATGCTGGTAGTAAGTGGTGTTTTTATTTTGATTGCCTTTTTATTAATCAACAGCTCCATACGCTTGTCGATTTATGCAAAGAGGTTTACCATCAAAACCATGCAGATGGTGGGTGCTACAAAAGGCTTTATAAGACTTCCCTTTATCATGACCAGTATTAAACTAGGTTTTATAGGGGCATTGCTGGCATTGATCGCACTGGGCGGTGTGGTTTATTGGATGGACGGCTATGTACCAGAGCTGGGAATTTTACAAAATTATCAAATGCTTGCTATTTTGTTTGTAGGCGTGCTAATTTTTGGTGTGTTTATAAGCTTAATCAGCACCTTTTTTGCAACCACGAGATACTTAAATTTAAGAACAGATCAATTGTATTACTAGCTTGTACATGTACCTTAACTGGATCATAAAAGCTATCATGACAACTAAAAATTATGGCAAAATCCAAACAAAAAAATACACCTGCAAAAGAAACAGATCCTGATTATGTGAAGCCCGTGATAGGCTTTGTATTCAAGAGAAAAAACTATTTATGGATGATTATAGGTCTTGCGGTGATTGCCTTAGGTTTTATATTAATGATAGGTGGCGGCAGTGATGATCCTAATGTGTTTAATCCAGAGATTTTCTCATGGCGTCGCATACGTCTTGCACCAGCGCTGGTCATCATAGGTTTTGGAATACAGGTATACGCCATATTGCTAGATCCCAATAAATAATGGAGTTATTTGATGCGGTTGTGTTGGGCATCATTCAAGGCCTGACTGAATTTTTACCTGTATCCTCTAGCGGCCATCTAGAGCTAGGTAAAGCTATCCTGGGCGATAATAGCGTTCCAGAAGAAAGTTTAATGTTTACCGTTGTTCTACATTTTGCCACGGCACTCAGTACTATCGTGGTATTCAGAAAAGATATTATCGAGCTGCTAGTGGGTCTTTTCTCTTTTAAATGGAACGAGCAGACTAAATTTTCTTTCAAAATTATATTATCAATGATTCCTGCTGTATTTGTAGGGTTAGTTTTTGAGGAAGAATTAGAAGCATTATTTGGCGGCAATGTCATTCTAGTAGGCTTTATGCTCATTGTTACCGGATTATTGCTTTTTCTTGCAGGACGAGCGCGCCACACAGGCAAAGCCGTAAGCTGGAAAGATGCTTTAATTATTGGAATCTCTCAGGCAATTGCTATTTTACCAGGGGTTTCTCGCAGTGGCGCTACAATTTCTACATCTGTACTACTAGGAAATGACAGGACAAAAGCAGCGCGTTTTTCATTTCTCATGGTAGTACCGCTTATAATCGGTAAGATTGCGAAAGATCTACTAAGTGGCGATCTGGTAGTAGAAAGTACATCCAGCTGGCCTTTGATTGCTGGTTTTATAGCTGCCTTTGTTACTGGTTTAATCGCCTGTACATGGATGATATCATTAGTAAAAAGAGCAAAGCTACACTACTTCTCTTACTACTGTTTTGCAGTAGGTATTCTTGCAATTGCAGCAGGTAGCCTATCCGCTTAATTTAAAAATAAACCATTTGAGTGCACCACAATTAGATAATCCATACAGCAAGGGCAATGTGCTGCTTTTTGATAAACCATTAAACTGGACTTCTTTTCAAGTAGTGAATAAGGTGCGGTGGTTGATCAAACAACGCTACGGCCTTAAAAAAATAAAAGTGGGGCATGCAGGAACGCTCGATCCACTGGCAACTGGCCTTCTTATTATTTGCACAGGAAAAGAAACCAAAAACATTGATTCCTATCAAGCGCAACAAAAAGAATATACAGGAACAATTACCCTAGGCGCTACCACGCCTAGCTATGACCTAGAAACCCAGGTGGATCAAACATTCCCGACACAACACCTTACCCAGAAATTACTTGAACAGACCACTGCGCAGTTTACTGGAGAAATCCAGCAACAGCCACCTATTTTTAGCGCCATTAAACAGGACGGTAAACGATTGTATGAACTGGCTCGAGAGGGCAAGACCACAGAAATTCCTAGTCGAACCGTAACGGTTTCCACCTTTGAACTTAAACGAATCGAATTGCCTGAAGTAGATTTTAGAATTGCTTGCAGTAAAGGAACATATATACGCTCACTGGCTCATGATTATGGCGCAGCAGTACAAAGTGGCGGGCATCTAACGGCTTTGCGCAGGACTAAAATTGGGAATTATAATGTTGACCATGCGATGAGCATTGATGAGTTTGAGGCCAGGCTTCAATCATAAAAAATGAATTAGCAGTTCCTCAAAAACTCTTCTTGGCATTTTAAAAATAGGCACTTGTCAAATCGCATCATATTTTTAAGAGGGATTTGACAGGTGCCTAGCTATTGAAACTTAGGTTATGTAAACTGCAATAAAATTATTTAAAAAATAGCAATCAAATTTTTTGCGCGATTGATAGCTTCCTCTTTCTGAGTGTGCGTTAAATCTGCTGCAATAATTTGAACATCAACGATACCTACAAATCCTAAGAAAGTCTTTAAATAGCGACTTACAAGATCTACCTCGCTGCCTACAGGTGTTCCGCCAGTTGAGACGATCACAAAAGCTTTTTTGTTCTTAAGCAACCCCACTGGTCCCGATTCTGTATAATTAAAGCTGATGCCATTTCTGGAAATCAAATCTACATAAGCCTTAAGAGGTGCTGTTACTCCAAAGTTGTACATAGGTGCCGCTATTATATAGGCATCCGCTGCAGCAAACTCCGCAGCTAACTCATTGCTGGGTGCTACCGCTTTTTTTTGCGCTGTGGTTTGTTGATCTACCGGTGTAAAATATCCAGTGAAGCGATCCTGATCGCCCAGTGTTATGGAATCATCATAAAACAAATCTCTGTGATTCATAAGAGTATACCCCTGTGACACTAATTGCTGCTCTAGAGCATCTGCAATTGTTCTACTGGTACTTATTTCCTTAAGTGGACTGCTATCTATTCTAAGTAATTTCATAAAAAATATGTGTATACGTTATTTGTAGGTACAAATATAATGCATTTAGCTCATAGGGAAAGCAGTAGGGTAATCACCGTATTAATTATTGACAGCCGTCAACATCTCTACGAGATCTTTTTCAGTTCCCTTGCCTTTATCCTTATTGTACCAGTTTTGTAATTCTTGCTTAAACTCTGGAGATAACGTGCCTTTTTTTGCTTTTTCAGCCGCGACTAGCGCGGTCGCTCCTGCTGGCCGTGGTCCCCAGGTAGCGATGGGCAAGTGGGATTGCTGATCTACAAGAATTAATTTGGCTATAGAGCGGCTGCCATTAGTTAAAAACTGATCCATTAGTTCCATATTTTCATCGCGCAAGACTACTTTAAAAGGAACGCCAGCTGCTTGTGCCACTTTGTTCATCATGGGCATGGTCTGCGCCGCATCGCCACACCAGCTCTCTGTAATGATCAAAAAATAAACTGGCTCAATGATGCTACTCAAGAAAGTTTTGTTTTCTGGAGATAACTTCATCGTCTTATCCAGTCGTTTCATGCGCTGGTGGTTAAGCTTTGTATACTCTGCCAGGTCTGCGGTAACCTCACTCCCACTGTTTGTATTATTCAAAACGTGTGCTTCTACAAATGCGCGATATTGCTCGTAAGAGATAGCGTTTTTTGTAGCTTTCTGTATAATTTCTTGTAATTCCATAGACCAAAGATAAAGTGAACACCACTCTTAATAATTGTACAAATCGCCCTTATTATGTGACGTTTTGTACAAGTTACCTGATCATGATAGACGGTAATTTCGATTGGCTTTTTTCTCGCTGTGCTTCTTTTTATCACTTAGTCTCTTACGCTTTACTGCTGCGGGAACTATTCTTTTTTTACGTGTTTTTGCTGGTGTTGCAGCTTTCTTTAAAATCTTGATTAATTTCTCAAATACCTTTTCCTTATTAGTAGCTTGGCTGCGGGTTTCTTGAGAGCTCAACTGCAAGCGGCCATCCTTTGTTAAGCGATTCTTTAATGCATTGAGGATGTTGGCGTGTTCCGCTTTCGCGAAAGCGTTACTCCCTACCACATCTATACTTAAAACGACACGTGTAGCCACTTTATTGACGTGCTGCCCTCCTGCACCACTCGATGTAGTCGCAGTATAGGTGATTTCTTTATGCAGTTGATCAAGGTCCATCTATGCCTGATGTGCCGGTTTGAGTAGGTCGTTCACATTTTTTACTGGGTTGAAGGTTACTAGTGGCACTTCTACAAAAACGGTGTTCCAATGTGCCATGGCACCATTCCATAGGCCAGGTAGTTCTTGCGCTTTTAATTTATTTCCCTTATTGGTTTTGTAAGTAATAAAACCGGTGTCTAAATCTCTATAATCATGCAGGTTAAATTTATTCCCCTTGTAATCCCGCACTCCACAAACCAGGTCTACTGGATTAAAATGGGTACAATTAGCAGCAATATGTCGCTGCCTGTGGTCGTCTTTGTCTACCTGGGCACTTTCTACTATTTGTAGGCTGTCCTCGCCATACTGATTTGTCACCCAGAATGGACCACCACCGGGTTCTCCCTCATTTTCTACCATTCCACAAACGCGCAAGGGGCGGTTCAATCGATCCCTGATGGCTTCTAGCTGGAAGGTGGTGCGATATTTTCCATAATCTCTAGGTAATGTAGCGTTAAGCTTATTAGTAACAAAGTCTTCCATTTCTTTGAGCATTTTGTCACTAGGATTTTCTTGATCCAATTGTCTTAGATAGTAAAAAGTTTGCTGCTGCAATTGCAATAACATACCTGCGAGCATTTTTTTATAATCTTCTATCTCTGGACACATAGACCTTATGGTAACATTATCTATGTTTTTTATAAAAATAATATCTGCCTCTTGATCATTTAAATTGTCCAGCAAGGCCCCATGGCCAGCAGGTCTAAAGAACAAATGTCCTTGATCATCAACTATAGGTTGATTATTCATATCGACAGCAATGGTATCTGTACTGGGCTTTTGATAGGAGTAGCTGATTTCAAAATTTTTGCCCGTTTTGCGCTCTACTAACTCTTCTATACGCTCAAACTCTTGTGTGAACATATCTTTAAAATCTGGGGCGATTGTAAAATGTAAATAGGCCTCACCCTGTGAGGCGGCATAGCCAGCTGCCTCATAAAGATGTTCTTCAAAGGCTGTTGCGGTATGATTTTTATAACCATGAAAAGGGACTAGACCTTTAGGCATGGCGCTATAATTAAACTCTTTACTGTACAGCATCTTACGTACAAATCGCTCTTTTTTCTCACGATCTGTCATTTGTTGCCAGTTGCCGTGCTCTTTTTTAAGAGCGGCAATCACATAATTATAAAAAGGAAGTTTTTCAACCCCCACAAAAAACGTAAATAGATCTCGCGCATCTTTTCTATTGATAAACGAGTTTATGGATTCTAGGCTGGGATCAAATTCTTGTAAAAACTGGTGTAAAAATTTGAACATTCTTGTCGCCGCTCCACTGGCTGGTACAAATTTTAATAGGTGTAACTGGTCTTGCTGTTTTTCAAACAGCTGGATAAAATCTCTTTTTTCGTTGTCTGATATTTTTACAATCCCATCACCAACCAGCGCGGCACGCCGCAATTTTAAGGTTGGAAAACCATTTTTGAATCGTTTAAGTTGCTGTGCTACAGTCTCTGGATGTATCCCTTTTTCTTGCAATTGTTGCAATTGCAATGGTGTAAAGTCTCTCATACTAGTTGATTAATTACGGTGACCGCATTATGCAAACGCTGGTCGCCTAGTCCAGAAATTATGGTATAGGGAAGATCAAATTTCTTTAAGGCACTTTCAAATGTATAGAATAGTTCCTTACGATCATTAGGTTTATCTCTCAAATCGTCTGCTGTCCACGGCGTGTCTACATCCATCAACAAATAGTGGTGGTAGCGTGATTGTTTTAAAGCTATAGATAACTCCGCCGGAACACTTTTGAAATAAATAAGCGAGTATACATAGGTTTCTAAAATATCAGTATCGCAAAATAGATAATCAGATGCCTTACTAACGGCCCGATTTTCTGCCAGACGCTGGCCTATGGCAATAGGTAATATATCCTGGTAATCACAAATGGCGCCTGTAACATCAAATTTATCTTGTAGAAAATCACGGGCAAATTCGCTTACCTGTTCAGTCTTATAATGCCCTGCTAGTTGCTGGGCAAGTGTAGACTTGCCCGTACTTTCTGGACCGTAAAGTACTATACGCCTACCGTGGTAGGGCTTTTGTTCAGGGATTTTTTCCATCGTTGATATCCTACATATGCAATTATTGATAAAAATAAGTAAAGCACCGCCGTAAGGCTTAATGCACTATACATATCATAGATCTTATAAAGATACAAGGGAACAGAAATAATGTTGCCTACCATCAATACCAGCCAGTGTTCTAGCTTTCGTCTAGCCATGAGCCACATGCCAGCAAAAAATATTCCTGTAGTAAGCATGTCGACAAAAGAAACCCAACTCTCTAACAGGTCTGTGCTGCGGTATAATAAATAAATGGCAAGTCCAGTAACTACAGCGATACCTGTAGCAATAAGCCACTCGTGGCGTTGCACTCTGGTAATAGGGGTTTGTTGGTCTGTACCGCCATAACGTAACCAGTAAAACCAGCCGTAAATACTCATGATAAAATAATATCCATTGATCACCATATCACCTAGTAAATTCCATTGATAAAGCAGGTAAATAAATAGCAGTGTACTAGCGATCCCATAGGGGAAAACTAAAATACTATTGCGCATCGAGTACATTACACTTATCAAGCTACAAAGGATTGCAAGAACTTCGATAACAATCTGACTGGTAGAATAATCGCTATAAGCACCAAAAAGGAATTCTAACCACTCCATCTAGAAATGCGGATGGTAGTCGGCGCGGTTTGATTTAACTAGTTTCATATAGATAAGAACCGCATCCTGACGCGACAAGCTATTTTCTATCGCTTGAGTCAGAAAAGGCATTAATTTATTATAAGGTCCAAATATTTGAGTTGACAATGGATTTTCTAGTACTTTAAAAGGAGAAGCACGCAGCTCTTTTATAAAATCGATAATATGTGATTCAAAGTCATCCTGCAAGGGCGACATGGTCAATTCAATAGAGACTTCCATAACTAGGTTTTCTTACAAAGCTAACCTATCCATTGCAAATTTTTCTCAATCGCAGTACCTACAACAACCATAGCAGCACCCGCATTAAAGCGATCTTCAATCTGGCCCAGCTTCTTGAGACCACCACCAACAATTATAGGGACGTGGCATTGATGAGCCACCTGTTTAACAATTGAACATTCGACTGGACGAGACGCACCACTACCTGCTTCTAGATAGATCAATTGATTACCCATCAACATACCAGCATAGGCGGTATCAACTATAATGTCTACCCTATTTTGATCCATAGGAGTCGTTGCACTGACTCGCTGCACAGCAGTCTCTATACCGCCGTTTATTAACAAATAAGCAGTGGGAATTACTTGAAGCTTTGTGCCCTTGAGTCTGCCAGCGGCCCTTACCTGCTGACCTATAAGATATTCTGGATTGCGCCCAGAGACTAGATTGAGAAATAGCAAACCGTCAGCATTTTCTGTAAGTTGATCAGCAGATCCAGGGAAAATAATCACAGGCTGTTTATACAGCTCTTTAAATTGCAACATCCACTGGTCCATATCAATATTTTTCATCGTACTGCCGCCCACCAGCAAAAGGACCTGGTCCAATTGTAATCTGGTGGTAAGTTTCGTGATTGATGATTGTATCGCTTTCGCGAAAGCGGACATATCAACGCCCACCAATTTTTCAGGATCTATGAGAATTCCCAAGGTGCGGCTGTGATGAGTGATGCTTTTTAAAAGATCCATCAGTCGACTGGTAGAATATACACCATAGAATAATCAAGAATCTCTTCAAAATAAGTATCGTAGGATCGCTGAATGTCATAAAACTCAATACGTGATCTAGTGTGGCCCTGTTCCATAGTAAAAGGTTCCACAAAGCAATGATCATAAAACCCTAACCCTTTCTTCCCTAGACATTTATACATGGATTCTTTTGCGCCCCAGACCACCGTTAGCAAGCTCACTTTATTAGGGCTGGCTTCTATAAAACCGCGTTCATAATTGATAAACTTTGGCGCAATGCGTTCAATTTTATCCCTGCGTTTTTCAATATCAATACCAGTCTCGCTATCGCTTATAATTATGGCCGTAAGCTCAAAACTGTGTGTAATACTTATGTGTTTACCATCGTCTAGGTGAGGTTTACCGTGATCGTTATAATATAAATTTTGATCTGTATATCCTGCTGCCCGCAGCAAATGACGTATACTTAAAAACCCACGGCGATGCAGTTCTGAACTCATGGTAGACAGTCTGGATAGAGAATTCTGGCTCAAGTCCAGTCCAGCTCTAAGCCAGGCCTCTGACTCGTCAACTTTCCAAACAAAAACACGCGTTTGAGATCGATTTGTTAGGGTTTTTATAACGGGCATTATAAACGGCTGATTTTTCGTAATTTTGCAGTCGCAATTTAACACTATTTAAACGGTTGCAAATTGTTGATTTTAAGGGTTTCTATAACCCGTATTAACTAAGATAAAACATTTATGAGCACAGAAACAATTCCATACATCCCATACAAAGTAAAAGACATTTCTCTTGCGGAATACGGTAGACTAGAAATCAACCTTGCTGAAGCAGAAATGCCTGGCCTCATGGCATTAAGAGAAGAATATGCAGCGTCGCAACCGCTTAAAGGAGCTCGCATCGCTGGGTGTTTACACATGACCATCCAGACCGCTGTATTGATAGAAACGCTGGTGGCACTAGGAGCAGATGTTACCTGGTCCTCTTGTAATATTTTCTCTACGCAAGACCATGCGGCTGCAGCTATAGCGGCTGCAGGTATTCCTGTTTATGCCTGGAAAGGGATGAATGAAGAAGAATTTAACTGGTGTATTGAGCAGACCCTGTTTTTTGGAGAAGAGCGCAAGCCATTAAACATGATTCTAGATGATGGTGGTGATTTGACAAACATGGTTTTTGATGAATATCCAGAACTGGCCAAAGGTATCAACGGTCTTTCTGAAGAAACTACTACAGGGGTTCACCGCTTATACGAGCGCATGAAAAACGGCACACTTGTGATGCCTGCCATCAATGTGAACGATTCAGTTACAAAATCAAAGTTTGATAATAAATACGGCTGTCGCGAGAGTGCAGTTGATGCCGTGCGTCGTGCTACAGACACGATGCTCGCTGGTAAGCGTGTGGTAGTATGCGGTTATGGTGATGTAGGAAAAGGTACCGCAGCATCATTTAAAGGCGCAGGATCTATAGTCACCGTGACAGAAATTGATCCTATTTGTGCCCTACAGGCGGTGATGGATGGATTTGAAGTCAAACGACTGGAAAATGTAGTGGGTAATGCAGATGTTGTTATTACCACCACCGGTAATAAAGACATCATTAGAGGAGAGCACTTTAAAGCCATGCGCGATAAAGTGATCGTTTGTAATATAGGTCACTTTGATAACGAAATAGACGTCGCTTTTCTAAATAAAAATTATGGTGATACTAAAGTAGAGATCAAGCCACAAGTTGATAAATACACCATTGACGGTAAAGATATTATCCTACTAGCAGAAGGCCGTCTGGTAAATCTGGGATGCGCTACAGGTCACCCTAGTTTTGTAATGAGTAATTCATTTACTAACCAGACACTGGCACAGATCGAATTGTGGAATAATCGTGATGCTTATAAAAACGAGGTTTATATGTTGCCTAAGCATCTGGATGAAAAAGTTGCCGCGCTACACCTTTCAAGAATGGGTGCAGAGCTAACCGAATTAAAGAAAGATCAAGCAGATTATATAGGCGTAGAAGTTGCTGGTCCATTCAAGCCGGAATATTACAGATATTAATAAAAATATCATATATTCCCGCATATGAAAGATTTTTCGGTACAAAAGGCCGTAAAACTTTAATAAATACACTTAATGGAACTAAAACAGCAAGCAGAAGAGTACGAGAATATGTCGATGAGCAACATGTCAACGAGCGATCGTGTGCATGCCTCTCGTAAAGGCAAAGAACTTATACTAGCACTTAACGAAGTATATAAAGAAACTAAAGATGAAGAAATCATGGACTTGATGAAGCGTCTTACTGCCAAAAAACAGAAAATAGAAAAACGTCTTAAAGGACGTCCATAAATTTAAAAAGCCTCAAATTTATTTGGGGCTTTTTTATACCAAAATATCTTATAATTTTTATCATACAATTCACGTTGTAAAGTAATCATACTAATTGCTTATGAAGTCCATTTTTTTGACGCTGATTATTGCCATGACCATCGTGGCTTGTACCACAGACAGCCCACAAATTAAAATCGATACAGAACACTTGAGTGGGTATATTAAACCAGGAAATACTCTAGGTCTCTACAGCGACGCTGGTTTAAAGATTACTCAAGACTCTATACAAATGACTAACTGGCCATTGACAAAGCTTACTACCTCACTAGAGAATGTTATGGACACCAGCCTAACAACCACTGCAAAGATCACAGACGTCTACACCATTCAAATATCCAATAAATCGCAGCTGCCAGAGCGGGAGTTTATTGATTCTTTGATAGTCATATTATCAGCAAATCGATTGATTGATTAAATTTCAGAATCAGTTTTTAAAGCATAAAAAATCCCATCCAGCAAGCTGGATGGGATTGATAATAAAAGTAACTTAAGGTTTAAGCCTCCGCTACTGGTACAATAGATACATAAGATCTATTGTTTTTCTTTTTAGTGAATTTAACTTCTCCATCTACTTGTGCATGTAGGGTAAAGTCTTTTCCAGCATATACGTTCTCACCTGGGTGGTGCTCCATACCTCGCTGACGGATGATGATGTTACCTGCAACTGCAGCTTGACCACCAAAAATCTTAACGCCTAAGCGTTTTGATTCAGATTCTCTTCCGTTTTTCGAACTACCTACTCCTTTTTTATGAGCCATCTTGTTCTGTTTTTAATGTTATTATTTACTCAATAATTCGATAAGTTCAGCTTTTTTCAGTGCTGAATATCCCTCGAGTCCTCTTTCTTTTGCCATTTCCTTTAACTCTGCAACCGTGTTGTTGCTCAAGTCTGTATCTGCAGCAGCTGTTGTTTCTGTTGCAGCTGGCTTGTCTTGTTTTTTCGCTTTCGCGGAAGCGGAATCAGAAGTAGCCTTCTTACCACCAGAAGTCGCGATGTTAGAGATTTGAATCTCTGACAAGTACTGTCTGTGACCGTTTTTCTTACGGTATCCTTTTCTACGTTTTTTCTTAAAAACGATTACTTTGTCACCTTTAAGGTGTCCCAGAACTTTTGCTTCTGCAAATGCTCCTTCTATAGCTGGGGCGCCGAGTGTAATGTTGTCGCCATCACCTAAAAGAAGAACTTTATCGATAGAAACCGTGGCTCCCTCGTCTTCTTGTAAGCGGTGTACAAACAACTTTTGATCTTTCTCGATCTTGTATTGTTGCCCTGCTATCTCTACGATTGCGTACATAATGATTAATTAATATGATTAATTTCGGGCTGCAAATATACTCCTATTGTACAAATACACAAAGTTATAAACAATTAATAAACGGTGGGATTCTAGTGTGAATCGTTCATGGGGTCTTGTTTCTTGCGTACTTTTTTAGTGTTCCAGGACTGCTTATAGATAGGCAAGATGATTAACGCACTTACAATAGTTGTTGCTATACCTGATAAAAAGACAAATAATAAAGTTGCCACTCGTATACCGCGACCTGCAATGGTAATTTGCTCTTGTAATTTTTGAGCGAGGTCTGGATCAATTTCGAATAAATAAACGGCAATAAAAACAGTAAAGATAGTAGTCCCTACTAGACCAGATAGAAGAGCGGCGGTAAAGCCCTCCATATATTTAAAACGACCATCTGCATTGCGATATACATCACGCACAGCAAGAAAAATACAGCCACCAGTTAAAATCGCATTAAAAAATGATAGATATACCCTATCTGCCAGACCTAAGAAAGCAGTAATAAGGAAATAACCTATTAATGTTGCCGCTATGTAAAGTCCGTACTTAAATGTGTTTTTCATATGTGTTTTAAATGGTTGTACAGTAAATGTAACATCAATTGCGGCAGTTTGATGCAGTTTTGAAATTACTTTAACTGTATCATTGCGGGTTTCCATTTATTTTTAACCGGTCTTAGGTTTCTTGTAACATATACTTAAGAATACCTACTTATTAAGAACAATAAATTAATATCCCATGAAGAAAATCATTTTGAGTCTTGCGGCTGCGTTAGTTTGCGCTGTTGGATTTTCCCAAAAAGTTGAATTCACAGAGTATGACCTAGACAATGGTTTACATGTGATTTTACATCAAGAAAACGCAGCTCCTGTTGTCACTGTAGGTGTCATGTATCAGGTAGGTGCAAAAGATGAAGAGCCAGGACGCACTGGATTTGCTCACTTTTTTGAACACTTACTTTTTGAAGGTACAAAAAATATCGAGCGCGGCGAGTGGTTCAATATAGTAGCGGCAAATGGCGGTAGCAATAACGCTAACACCACACAAGATCGCACCTATTACTATGAAACTTTTCCTTCTAATAAGTTAGAACTAGGCTTATGGATGGAGAGTGAACGCATGCTGCACCCACAAATAGAGCAAATAGGTGTGGACACTCAAAACGAGGTTGTTAAAGAAGAAAAACGCCAGCGCATTGATAATGCTCCTTATGGAGCGATCATCTATCGCACCGGTATTGACAAGCACCTCTTTAAAAAACATCCCTACGGTCAATCGGTCATAGGATCAATGGAAGATTTGAATGCAGCAAAACTGGAGGAGTTTAAATCATTTAACGATAAGTATTATAATCCTAATAATGCCACTCTAGTTGTAGCGGGCGATATTGATATCAAAGAGACCAAAAAGTTGATTGAAGATTATTTTGGTCCTATTGAAAATAAAGCACCACGAAACAATCGTGAGGTTATAGTAGAGGATCCCATTACTGAAACTAGGTATGCGACAGAGTATGATGCAAATATCCAGATCCCTGCTAAGATTTTTTCATACATCACTCCTAAATCGACAGATCGTGATGCTTATGTTCTAGATTATATTTCGCAAGTCTTAACAGGCGGCGCCAGCTCGAGAATGCAAAAAAGAATGGTCGAAGATGAAAAAATCGCATTTCAAGTACTTGCATTTAATCAGGCCAATCAAGATTATGGCACCTACACCATGGGAGCATTATCAAAAGGCGATGTTGAGTTGAGTACTCTAGCCAAAGTAATGGATGAAGAAATTGAAAAACTACAAACTACCCTGATTACTGAACGCGAGTATCAAAAACTTCAAAATCAGTTTGAAGCACAATATGTGAATTCAAATTCTAGCGTGCAAGGTATAGCTAGCTCACTCGCTACCTATAATATGCTACAAGGGGATACCGATCGTATCAATAAAGAATTAGACATCTACAAGAGTATAACTAGAGAAGATATAAGACGTGCTGCAAATCAATATTTAAAACCATCGCAGCGTCTAGAGTTAGACTATCTAGCTGGAGAAGCACCAGACGATATGGCTGATGCTAAAGATGAGGTAGAACAAATGAAAGAAGAGATGATGGCGACAGGCACTAATAAAATGTCTGACAAAATATTTTTTGACTACAACAAAGCTACTTTAACAGAGAACTCAAAGAAAGAGCTGGACAAAATGGCGCAAGTTTTATTAACTGACCCCACGCTACTTTTAAAAGCAGAGACTTTTACAGACAGTCGCGGTAGCGATGCCTACAATATGGCGCTGTCAAAAAAGCGATCTGCGGCAGTAATAGGTTATTTAGTTGCAAAAGGGGTAGATAAAAGTCGCCTTACAGGTATAGGCCGTGGTGAAGCAAACCCTATCGTAGACTGTACTAGCAAAGAATGTACAGACGAGGAATATGAACAATCGAGAAGAACAGAATTTACCATCTCAAAAAAATAATTATATCCGATGAAAAAATATATCAACATTACAATGGCTCTTCTTTTTATAGGGACGGCTGCCATTGCACAAATAGATCGATCTAAAATTCCTGCCTCTGGACCTACTCCAGAGATCAATCTGGGAGATCCAGATACTTTTGAACTAGACAATGGGCTGCAAGTGCTTGTGGTAACTGACCGCAAACTGCCTACTATAACCATGAGCCTAGATTTAAATAACGCTCCTATAATAGAAGGCGATAAAGCTGGTGTATTATCCTTGACAGGATCTATAATGGGTAAAGGGACCACAAAAACACCCAAAGAAAAATTTAATGAAGAAGTAGATTATCTAGGAGCGCGCATCAGTGTAGGTACTGGTGGTGGGTTTGTTAGTACACTCTCAAAATATACCGACGAGGTAACCGCCATGTTTGCAGAGGCTGCTTTGTATCCTAATTTTACCCAAGAAGAACTGGATACAGAAAAATCACAGCTTATTGAAGGTATCAAGTCTGGAGAGAACAGTGCAGCAGCAATCGCTGGAACAGTACGCAATGCTCTTGTCTATGGAAAAGATCATGCTGCTGGTGAGTTCCCTACGGAAGAAACTATTAATAATGTGAGCCTTGCAGATGTAAAGGACTTCTACAACAAATATTTTGTTCCTAATAATGCCTATTTATTAATCAGTGGTGACATTGATAAAAAGGAAGCTAAACGACTCGTAGAAAAATACTTTGGCGACTGGAAAGCAAAAGAAGCGCCTGAATCTGTATTGCCAGAAGTAGCTGACGTCGATCAGACGGTAATCAATTTCGTAGACGTACCTAATGCCGTACAAACAGAGCTAGCGGTAATCAACATCTCTGAGCTTAAAATGAGTGACGAGGATTATCATGCAGCGCTAGTGGCTAACTACATTTTTGGAGGTGGTTTTGGATCTTACTTAAACATGAACTTAAGAGAGAAAAACGGATACACCTATGGTGCTGGGTCTTCTCTAGGAGCAGGAAGAAACTATAAATCAACTTTTAGAGCTGCCACTAAAGTGCGAAATGAAGTAACTGACAGCGCTGTGGTAGAAACTTTTAAAGAGCTAGATAGAATAAGAAACACCTATGTATCAGATGAAGATTTATCTAACGCCAAAGCAAAATTCTTAGGGAATTTTATCATGCAATCCGAAGATAAGTCTGTCGTTGCAAACCGTGCCATTACTATACGCACAAATGATCTAGATGAAGATTTTTACAAAGATTTCATCGCAAATATCAATGCAGTAACTAAAGAGGATGTAAAGCGCGTTGCTAACAAATACATGAAGGCTGAAAATATGCGTGTTGTTCTTGTTGGAAAAGCAAGTGAGGTACTAGAGAATCTTGAAAAAATGAAGGTTAACGGTAAAACATTACCGATAGAATTCTATGATAAAGAAGCAAACCCAACAGACAGACCGTCTACCATTGCTGTACCAGCTGGCACTACAGTAAATACTGTTTTTGCAGACTACGTAAAAGCTATAGGTGGTAGAGAAGCTCTTGCAAACGTCAAATCTATGGCCATGATCGCATCATCCTCTACACCCATGGGAGAGATTATGATGAATATGAAAAAGACAAGCGACAAAAAAATGAATCAAACCGTTAGCGTGGGTGGTAATGTGATGTCAAAGTCGATTTATGCAGATGGTAAAGGAAAAGTCTCTGGCATGCAAGGAAACGCAAATGTAGAAGGTGAACAGCTCGCTGCCCTAGCAGAAGAGGCCGTTTTATTTCCAGAATATGAATATCCAGATCGTGGGGAGTTGATAGGAGCGGAAAGAATGGATGATAAAGAAGTCTATGTAATCAAATGGTCCGACGACAAAAAGCGATTCTATGACATGGCAACCGGTTTGCTAGTAGGAGTTGAGACAACTACCAAAGCGCAGGGTCAAGAGTTCAAGAGCATGATAAAGTACGACAATTATAAAGAAGTAAAAGGGGTCAAATTCCCTATGACAATCATTCAGAACATGGCGGGTCGTGACTTCAGATTTGACGTGAACACCATCAAGATCAATGAAGGTGTAAATGATGCAGACTTTGAATAGCATGCTGTTGTAGAGTTCGCTTTCGCGAAAGCGAATATTCTATCAACACGTGTGACACTTAAAGAACCAGTCTCTTAACTAGAGGCTGGTTTTTTCTTTTTCTTATCGAGGGTTACCAGCACCACCGCAAAAATGATAACTCCAGTTGCCACTATTTGCCACATAGAAAAGCTTTCTCCATCAAGCATGCCCCAGGATAACCCTACAACTGGCATTAAATAGGTAACGCTGCTTGCAAACACTGGCGAGGTAATCTGTACCAGCTTGTTGAACATTATTTTTGCAGCAACCGTCCCAAAGAGGCACAACACTACAACATAACCTAGACTCTCTAATACAGCCTCTGACTCAAAATCTAATGATGGGCCGTCTGCAATAAAAAATACAGTAATGGCCAGTGGTAAAATGAAAACAAAATTTGCCGTTGCAATGGCAAGAGGCTTTACATTTTGTAAAAAGCGCTTGATAATATTTACATTACTCGCATAGCAGCAACAGGCTATCAATATAAGACCAACAAACAAGTAATTTTGATCTGGATTGCTATCCATACCTGCAAGAATCAGACCTACAGCACCGCCCAGACCTATAATCACACCTAATAACTGCCTCCTAGTAAACGTTATACCAAAAAGTACCGCTCCTAAAATTAAAGTAATTAAGGGCACGGTAGAATTGAGAATCGCACTGATCGCACTGTCGATTTCAGTCTGGGCATAAGCAAATAAGAATGCTGGAAAAAAAGTACCTAGCAAACCAGACAATGCGAGCCATGGCCAGTATTTACGGTCTGTTTTAATAAAGGATCGCCAGCCTATAAGCACTAGAACACTGCCTGATATCATGGTGCGCAAAGCGCCTAGTTGTAAGGGTTGTATAGTTAGATTGCCACTGCCATCCTGACCCAGCGCTTTCTTTATTAGGATAAAAGACGATCCCCAGATAAGACTTAGGATAATGAGATATACGTACTTGAGTCGAGAATCTTCCATGAGAAATTTATTGATGGACAAAGGTGGTGCTTTTATCGATACTAATTCTCATTAAAGATTTGACATACCGTAACGCACAGTTGCGCTACCTCCACTGTAGGGTCTCCATCATTTTAATCATGTCTTTTTTTACATAATCTACTGCTGGAAGAATGGAGTCATAATTAGGCTCTCGATCAAAATACAAGGCGGCTGTCAGGAAATGTTTTGTACTATCTGTGGCATAAAATTGCACGTTTGATGCAGCATTCCCCTCAATCTCGTACTGCATGCCATAAACGCGATCTTGCGCATTAATAAATGGGTATTCTGCGATAGCATCTGCCATTTGATTATGATTGTAGGAGAGTTTTTGACCATCAATAAGCAACTGGCGTAAGTTTGTATCATTAACCTCGCGATAGGTAAGATACACTTTGGCATCCAGGTCTGGATAACTAACACTAGAGGATCCATCCTTATTAATTTTTACGGTTGTCATCGCATTTACCTCAAAAGAATAAGGCAATCCCTTTTCCATAGATTGATAGGACGGCGTCTTATAATTAAGCGCCAGTTGTGCGTCTGGTTTAGGCACGGGAGCATCTGCATTGCAACTCGCTAGAGTTACAATTACAACAATGAGAAAAAAGACTTTTAAGGTATCGTACACTTGATTTGTTTTATGCGTTTTTTATCCATCGCCTCAACCACAAACGTAAATCCGTGATAGGTTATTTTATCCAGCTTGCGAGGGAAATGACCTGTTTGTTCCAGTAGAAATCCAGCAAGTGTTTCTGATTCTCCTTTGGCCATTTCAATACTTGCAATGACCTCCTCACTCAAATCTAGAATGCGGTAAAAATCTTTGATAGGAGTCTTCCCTTCAAATATATAATTGCGATCGTCCAGCTTGCTGTATATTAAATTTTCATCATCAAACTCGTCACTTATATCTCCTACAATTTCTTCTATTATATCTTCCATTGATATAAGACCACTTGTACCTCCATACTCGTCCACTACAATTGCCAGATGTTTTTTCTGCTCCTGAAAATCTTGGAGCAAATCGTCCAGTTTTTTATTCTCTGGTACAAAATAAGCATCTCTCAGCAACTTTGTCCACTCAAAATTCTTGCGGTCTAGATAAGGTAACAAGTCTTTTACATATAAAATTCCTGTAATCTGGTCAATACTTTCTTTATATACGGGAATACGAGAATAACCATTACTGATTACTTGTGGAATAATTTCTTTAAAATCAAGTGACTCGTCCAGCGCAAAAACGTCTGTTCTATTGCGCATCACGTTTTTTGTATCTGTTAGACCAAAACTGACAATCCCTTGAAGCAATTGCTGCTCTTCATGCGTGGTATCATTTTCATCTGTTAATTCAAGAGCCTGTGACAGCTGGGATACAGTAATGTTTGATTTTTTATTCCCTAAACGATCCTGCATTTGCAGCGTTACATAGCGCATGGGCAAACTCATAAAACTGAATAGCTTATCCAGAACCCGCAATGGTACCGCCATAAAGTTTGCAAAAACAATGGGATTTCTATTAGCATAGACTTTAGGAAAAATCTCGCCAAACAGTAAAATCAAGAACGTGACAACACCTACCTCTAGTATAAAACGTACCCATTCTACATCAAGCGCATTGAACCAGTCTTCCGCTAGGATACTAAATATTAATACCGATGTAATGTTAATTGCATTATTTGCTATAAGAATAGTAGCCAGTAATTTTTTAGGGCGATCCAGTAACTTGACAACGATATGTTGTCTTGCAAATTGTGGGTGCGGCTCCTCGAGATCTGTATTGCTAAGAGAAAAGAGTGCTACCTCTGCCCCACTTATCAAGGCGCTTGCAATTAGTAATAAAATAAAAACTGCCAGGTAAATGATTTGTTCTGGCTGCATTGCTAGCATTAATTGCGATATGGGCAAGGGGTCTGGGTCCAATGAATGTAGGAATTATAAAAATGTCCGATTAAAATGGCAAGTCATCATCATCGTCGTCTGCAGCAGTAGTAGCCGGCGCTGGTGCCGCTGGTCGTACTGCAGTAGGCTGTGCTTGATTTTGCTGCGGTGCGGCCGTGGTATTGTTGTCACCCTTAGGCGTGAGGAAGGTAAATTCTTGCACTTGGATCTCTGTGGTATAACGTGGCTGACCGTCCTCTCCCGTCCACTGGCGGGATTTAATGCGCCCTTCTATATAAACTTTATCGCCCTTGTGCAGGTATTTCTCACACACCTCGGCAGCCTTATTGCGTACTACACAATTGTGCCACTCTGTATTACTTACTCGTTCACCGGTGTTGCGGTTGACATACTCCTCATTAGTGGCAAGAGGAAAACGGCCTATACAATTACCGCCTTCAAAATACTTCATTTTCACCTCGTCTCCCGTGTGTCCTATTAACATCACTTTATTTAATGTTCCTGCCATAATTAGTCTGTATTGAATTTAAAAAAGTCTACAAATATAGAAAAAGCGCAAAGCATTTTATCTTAAAAAGCCATCATTAACCACATTGAGCAAGACACATTTACTTCCAATAATTTGTCATAAAACGCTCCATAAGAACATGTAAGGGTTTTGATCGTGCCTGATCGATGGTTAAAGAGCCAGGCATCTCTTGATCTGTCTCTATAATCCAGAAATATGCATGAATCTTACGATGACTCAGATTATGTATAATGGGCTCCTGGTTGTATACGCTTTCGCGGAAGCGGACTCCATCATAAACTTCTTGCACCATAGGATCCTGCGTTAACTCATGGGGCAGTAAAGCACCTGCGGACTCAATAAATGGAAATTCATACAATCCAGCCCAAATACCAGTGGCATCACGTTGCTGTAAAAAAGTATGACCTGCAGGGGTCACGGTAACCAGGTAATGATGATGTAAATTGAGCACCTTAGTTTTTTTAAGCTTGACCGGAAGCTCTTCTACCCGTTGTTGTTGTAGGGCTATACATTCCTTATTAAAAGGACACCTGTGGCAATCAGGATTTTTAGGAACGCACTGCAGCGCACCAAACTCCATGATTGCCTGATTGTAGGTCGCAGGGTCTTGCTTATCGATAAGCTGCTGTGCCAGTTTCTGAAATTCTTTCACGCCCTGGGTGCTGTTTATGGGCAGTGCAATACCATAAATGCGAGCCAAAACGCGGTACACATTACCATCGATGACGGCAACCGGTTCATTATAAGAAAAACTAGCAATTGCCGCAGCCGTATAGCTGCCTACTCCCTTAAGTTTGATTAAATCCTTATAATTTGAGGGGAATATTCCACCTTGATCGACCACTTGCACAGCAGCGGCGTGTAAGTTTCTGGCTCTAGAATAATAACCTAACCCCTGCCATAATTTGAGAACATCCTCGAGTGGTGCAGCAGCTAGAGTGTCTACTGTGGGATAGCTTTCTACAAAGCGCTCATAGTATGGAAGCCCTTGACTTACACGGGTTTGCTGTAAGATAACCTCGCTCAACCAGATGTAATATGGGTTTGTTGTGTTGCGCCATGGGAGCGCCCTTTTGTGCTCATGATACCAATGGATAAGTTGCTTTGAAAAATTCATTTTGTAAGAATACGGCGTACAGATTGATATATCTTATTAAATTTTAATCAATTAGAGATTTTTAATTTAGAGTAAAGCAGTATATTTGCGCCCTGTTTCATAAACCCCTAATAATAAAAAATTTAAACAGAAAACATGACGAAAGCAGATATCGTATCAAAGATTTCAGATAAACTGGGAATGGAGAAGACTGAAGTTCAAGCAGCGGTAGAGTCCTTTATGGATGAAGTAAAGGGATCTCTAGAGACTGGTGAGAATGTATACCTACGCGGTTTTGGAAGTTTTATCGTTAAGACGAGAGCAGAAAAAACAGGACGTAATATTTCCAAGAACACTACTATTAAAATTCCTGCACACAATATACCAGCATTTAAACCTGCTAAAGTGTTTGTAGAAGGAGTTAAATCAAACGTAAAAGTAAAGTAAAATATAAGAGATATGCCCAGCGGTAAAAAAAGAAAAAGACATAAGGTAGCGACCCACAAACGTAAAAAGCGTCGTCGCGCTAATCGTCACAAGAAGAAAAAGTAGTCTAGCACTACTTTTTCTTTTTTTCGTTCATTGACATAGGATTGCAAAGTACAATCCGTTTGAGTGACCTGCTGTAAGTAGAAAAGCAGGCACAACACTATGTATAATTTATCATACCAGATTTCCATAGGTATGATTTAACAATTGGAATTATGGATAAAGAAATTATTATCCGTTCCGGTGCTACAAAAATTGATTACGCCCTGACTAAACAAGGCAGGCTAATCGAACTTCATGCAGATGAAGATGAAAATAAGTTTGCAGTAAGTGATATTTTTATTGCTAAAACACGCAAAGTCCTTTCTGGCCTCAACGCATCCTTTGTAGATGTAGGTTATGAAAAAGATGGTTTTTTACACTACCACGATCTAGGACCACAATACCTTACTCAACTTAAATTCACAAAACAAGTTATAAGCGGTAGACGTAAGAACTACGCTCTTAAAGACATAAAAGTCGAGAAAGAACTTGAAAAAAGCGGCTCTATATCAGACGTCGTATCGCCTAACCAGCCTGTGCTGGTGCAGGTAGTTAAAGAACCCATATCCACAAAAGGACCTCGCCTAAGTGCAGAGCTGTCCATCCCTGGACGTTATGTGGTTCTTGTACCTTTCTCAGACAGAATCTCTATATCTCAAAAAATAGAAGATAGAGAAGAAAAGAGTAGACTTAAAAGACTTGTAAAAAGTATTAAACCAGAAGGTTTCGGTGTCATTGTGCGCACCGTGGCCAAAGGTAAACTCGTAGCAGAACTGGACCAGGATCTTACTAATCTTATGACACGATGGGAAAATATGTGTAGTAAACTGCACAAATCTAGTTATCCCACAAAGGTCATGTCAGAGGTTAGTCGTACTAATTCCCTCATGCGCGATGTCTTTAATGACTCGTATACATCTATTGTTGTAGATGATGAGGAAGTTTATAATGAAATAAAAGATTACTTAAAAACCATCGCACCACACAAAGAGAATATCGTAAAGTATCACAACCCCAAAGTGCCGATTTTTGAAAAATATGGCATTGAAAGGCAAATAAAAACCTCTTTTGGCCGCACGGTTTCCATGAGTAAAGGAGCTTATCTAGTGATCGAGCATACAGAAGCCATGCATGTAATAGATGTAAATTCTGGAAATCGTTCTAATAAAGCAGATAGCCAGGAAGACACCGCTCTAGAAACAAACATGATTGCTGCTACAGAGATTGCTAGGCAATTAAGGTTGCGTGATATGGGTGGCATCATTGTGGTGGACTTTATAGATATGCGTCAAGCCAGCAATCGCAAAAAACTCTATGAGCATATGCGAGATGAAATGGCAGATGAACGTGCCAAACACAAAATTCTTCCCGTATCAAAGTTTGGCTTGATCCAGATAACGCGCCAGCGCGTACGTCAGGAGGTGAACATCAAGACTCGTGAAGAAAATCCAGACAGTAATGGAGATGGAGAGATTCAAGCCCCAATACTTGTTATACAAAAAATTACAGAAGACTTAGAAAAGCACCTCAAGGCAGGACATAAAAAGGTAACGCTACACGCGCATCCATTTGTCGCAGCCTTTATTACTAAGGGGTACCCATCAGTCAGATCTAAATGGTTTGTAAAACATAAAAAATGGATTAAAGTAATGCCTAGAGACGCTTATACTTACCTAGAATATCATTTTACAGATAAAGACGGTAAAGAGTTGTCCTAAACCTATAAAACGCCTACAGGCTTTGATCTGTAGGCGTTTTTTTATGGCAAATATTTATCGGGAACAATTAAGCCCACAAAAAAAGCATCCCGATTAAAGGATGCTTTCTTATGATTCTACGTTTATTAAAACCTAGCAGTTCTCGTTGTAGGCTTCTTTCAGGTTTTCTGCGATCATCTCTGCAGGGCGGCCTTCTATATGGTGACGCTCTAGCATGTGCACGAGCTCTCCATTTTTAAATAGCGCCATACTAGGCGAGCTAGGTGGAAAAGGAACCATTGCACTTCTTGCGGCATCAACTGCCTCGCGATCTACTCCTGCAAAAACCGTCACAATATGATCTGGCTTTTTATCATTCTCTAGAGACATCTTTGCTCCGGGACGTGCATTTGCTGCAGCACAACCACAAACCGAGTTGACCACTACTAGTGTTGTTCCTTCTTTTTCTATCGCCGCTTTGACGGCATCTGCTGTATATAGGTGCTCAAATCCTGCGTTTCCTAAATCGTCACGCATCGGTTGAACTAATTCTGCTGGGTACATAATTTTATTTTTTATAAAGGTAATTTGTTCATACAAGCTAGGCATTT
This sequence comes from uncultured Nonlabens sp., assembly GCA_947491755.1. Taxonomy (GTDB): domain Bacteria; phylum Bacteroidota; class Bacteroidia; order Flavobacteriales; family Flavobacteriaceae; genus Nonlabens. The sequence goes on from CANLKV010000001.1 coordinate 279,168, forward strand.
GCTAGCGATCATTAATATTTATCGTTGCCTTTACAGCATTGATTTACTGGCTACTCTTCTTCTAGCAGCTCGTCTAGTTCTTTCTTATACAAAGTCTCTGCCAGGTCTTCTGGCGTGCGCTCGTACAGATTTTCTATCTCTGGATCTGCTCCATGCTCGATCAGCAGGCGTACCATTTTAAAATCTCCCTTAGAGTTCATCAATGCCACCCATAAAGGGCCGTTCTCATGCTCATCTAGTAAGTTAGGGTCTGCATGATTGTTCAATAACAATAAGGCGGTACCTGTTTGTTTTTCTAGACTGCAGTGGTGCAAGGCGCTATACCCTATTTTATCTTGATGGTTAACATCGGCACCGCGTTTAATCAGCTCGGCCAGTAACTCTTCTTTACCAAAAAACGATGCATGCATCAATGCCGTGCGTCCATCTGCATCTTTTGCATCAACGCCATGATCATCTAGTAAAGTCATTAATTCTTCTGTCGCATCGCGGTCTACTAGACTGCGCATACGTCTCAACGCATCGTAAGGAACCAATGGTTGTTTATCTTTTGCCATTTTTATTTGTAACTATTATTAAATCGTTTGTGTACACGAGTGGCGATATCCCTCATCTGGTCATCACTCATGGATTCTTTATTGATAAATCGCGCATCCTCCATATCTCTTAACGGAATCAAGTGCACATGCACATGAGGTACCTCCAGCCCTATCACGGTCATGCCTATACGCTTACATTCCACTTCCTCGCGCAAACATAATGCCACCTGACGCGAGAAAGCCATTAAATTTGCATAGTCCTCTTGATCCAGGTCAAACAACTTATTGACCTCCTTTTTTGGCACACAAAGGGTGTGTCCTGGCGCATTAGGATTGATATCCAGAAAAGCAAAAAAATCATCTGTTTCTGCTACTTTGTACGACGGGATCTCTCCAGCTATAATTTTTGTAAACACGCTCATATCAATCCCTACTTATCTCTAGTATTTCTAGCTTTATAGTTCCTACAGGTACTTGTACCTCTGCCATATCCCCTACCTCTTTGCCTAAAAGACCTTTACCTATAGGAGAGTCTACACTTATATAGCCTTTTGACAGGTCTGCCTCGCTTTGCGCCACTAGCTTATAATCCATCACCATATTGTTGTTGTGATTCTTTATCTTAACGGTGCTATGGATTAATGCTTTGGATAAGTCCAGCGCATTTTCATCTATAATGCGGGCGTTAGACACTACCGCTTCTAGTTTTGCAATGCGCATTTCTAGCATGCCTTGAGCTTCTTTGGCTGCGTCATATTCTGCATTTTCACTCAAGTCACCTTTATCTCGCGCCTCAGCAATAGCCTGCGATGCCGCTGGTCGTTCTACATCTTTCAACTGCTGCAGCTCGTCTTTTAGTTTTTTTAATCCTTCTTCGGTATAGTATGAAACGTTACTCATGATGGTTTTAAATTAATGGTTTCAGGGGGATTATCGCTTTCGCGAAAGCGAAACAACCCACAGCCTTATTGTTAAAAAAACAACAGTCTTTACAAATAAGAAAATCCCACGGTGGGGGCGGGATTTCTTTGCAAATATACGAAAACTGAAAACCTTCGTTATACTTTTAGCATCTTTGAAACTCTTATGAAATATACAAGCGTCCTACTGTTTTTATTAATTGCATTATCCTGTACTAGTGATGATGACATACGTCGCAATCCTTTTTTAATAGATATTGCTTTCCAGCGATCTCTTAATGTGGACTTACCACAGTTTTCACCCCTAGATTTTCCTAACAATAGTGTTATCATTCCTGGTGAGGGCATACGTGGCGTGGTTATATATCATGCTGGGAACAACCAGTATTTTGCTTATGAATTGAGCGATCCTAATCATGCGCCTAACAGCTGTAGCGGGATGCAAGTAAATGCTATTACCGCGACCTGTCCTTGTCCAGACGACACGAATAGTTATAATATAGTTACCGGCCAGCATTCAACAAACCCAGAGCTTTTCCCAATGAAAGCCTATCGCGTGCAGCGTGAAGGCAATATTGTTAGGGTTTTCAATTAAGGTTGTATCAACAAAAACTTTTAAGGATGCTGCCGCTGTTTGATAAAAGTAAGGGCGGCATGCCGCCCTTACCCCTTTTTAAAAATTGAAGGTGACTCCCACTAAAAAATTAGTCACTGCCTGTGGATAAAATCCTGCTCCTTCTACAGTACTTATACTTCCCGGATTAGAAAAATCATCGTCAAAGGTGAAATAATACCCATTAGACTCATATAACTCGTTAAATATATTATTGATCAATCCGTTGATCACGATGCTTCTAAAAATCGACTGAGGCCGGATGGTGTAAACAAAATTAAAGTCTGTTGTAAAAAAGCTGTCTAGCCTGGATAAATCTGCCTCGGTATTACTCATGAATTGCTCGCCTACAAACTTTGATAATAAAGAGAATTGCAAATTATTGTTAGGCTGGTAGATAAGCGCATTTGCGGCAACAATATCTGGGGAAAAGGCAATCGCTGTACTGCCCAGATTTTGTAGCTCGCCGTCAAAAGAAATTATCGTCTCTACATTTCTATTCCTACTTAAAGTCACATTAGGCTGTAAAGTCCATTTGCTCGCAAGAGGTATCGTAGACTCTACCTCTATCCCCAGGCGGTAACTTTCCCCACTATTGCTGCGCAATGGCGCCCCTACATCATTGATCTCTCCAGATAGCACCAGTTGCTCGTTGTAATACATCAAATAGCCATTAACATTCAATAGAAATCGCTCACTTTTATGCCTCCAGCCCAGCTCAAAATCATTGAGCTGCTCTGGACGTATGTCGCGATTACTTTCAAAATCGTCTCGATTAGGCTCTCTATTGGCGCGTGCATAAGAGAAATACAGATCGTTACGATCATTGTAGGCATAGGTTACACCTGCTTTGGGATTAAAGAAGACGTAATTTTCATCTACATTGAACTGTGTGAGGTTAGAATTGATCCCGCTGGTTTCATAATTTACATTTCTTATTTGCAGGTCGCCGTACAGTTGTAGTTTGTTGTTAAGTTTGAACGTCCCTTTTGCAAAGGCAGAAAAATCATTTTTCTTTCCATTTCCCTCGTAGTAGCGATCACGTATATTGCTATTACTGGCAAATCGTGCCCAGATCACCTCACCAAAATGGTCGCCATCATAATGACTGAAAGAGGTCCCTAGCAAAATATCTGAATTATTGTCCTTGTAATTGACATTTGCATTAATGACATAGTAATCGTTGTCCAGCCATCTTCTTCTTATCAAATCTGTTGTGTTGACTAGCGAGGCGTTGACAGTGAGTGGCTCAAAGTTATAGGTGGCAAAATCGTCGTCTTCTCTAAATTGCTCAAAATAACCACGGCCATAGGTATAATTTAATCCCAGATTTGTTGACCAATTCCTATTGATTTTTTCATTCCAGTGCAGCTGGTAGTGATCCTGGCGGTAGTCATCTACCTCGCGATCATAAAATTGAGTATTCCCGTCCTCATCAGTAAACTGACCGGCTGGATTAAACGTACGATCCTCACGCAGGGTTTGCGCATCAATACCAAACCATGACTGATAGGTCACATTATTCCCACCAAAGGTAACTGCCTTAATCAACGTGTTTTCATCCACATAAGAGCCTTGTAAGAAATAGGATTTCAGGCTAGTAGATGCACGATCTACATATCCATCAGATTCAATATTTGATAATCGCCCAGCGATTTCAAAGCCACGCCGGCGCTGTGCATCTGCACCCATCAGTCCCGTGCTAAATTTTACGGTGTGCTTTTTGGTATTGAAGCTCCCTACAGAGTTTGATATCTCTCCGGTAGCCACATCAGAAAAACCATCGGTCAAAATATTGATACTCGCACCAAAAGCTGCAGAACCATTAGTAGACGTCCCCACACCGCGCTGTACCTGTAAATTTTCAACAGATGACGCAAAGTCACCTAGATTGACCCAAAAAGTCCCCAGAGACTCTGCATCTGAGTAAGGTATACCGTTGATGGTAACATTTGTAGATTGCGAGCTTACCCCTCGTATACGTATGCCCGTATAACCTATACCTGCCCCAGCGTCGCTGGTCGTTACTACAGAGGGTAAAAAGTTAATCAAGGTAGGAATGTCCTGCCCCAGATTGCGTTTGGCAATTTCTTCTTTGGACAAATTGCTGTGCGTGATAGGCGATTTTGCATCTACGCGCACGGCTTTTACCAGCACCTCGTCTAGTTTTTCAGTCCTAGTCGTGTCAGGCTGTTGTGTGTTTTGTGCTGTGGCCCATATTGCTAATAGGCTCATTACAGCGATCGATAAATGTTTCATGTGAACTTGTTTTAAGTTCGAATGAAAGGGGCATTCAATCGGTCGTGATTAAAATTAAAAATGTTTGAGAGGATTCTCGTTATTTCACCTAAAGCGCAGATCGGGTTAAAAGTAAGTGTAGGCATAGCAGCAAGCCTAAAAAAACAATACAATTTAAAAAGATCGCAATTTAGATAAAAATCCCTTGGCAGCATTACCTGCCCAGGTTCCTCGGGTATAATCTCAGCCTCCTGTTACAGAAGCACCCCTTGAGACAGGGCAAAAGTACTATTCAAAAAGAAAAACAAAGCAACAAAAAGAAGATAAATTAGGTTGATTATCTCGCTTTCGCGAAAGCGGAATCCCTACCACCTAGACACCAGTTATTTACTGAGGAACAACTAGAGCAAGATCACGGCAATGCGCCAGAACAACCTGAGTGCAGGGAACTCATCAATAGGGTATTGATGCTTTATGGCAAGAATCTCTGTGTCTTAAGTACATACACGCCAGTTTTTTCCTTTTTTAAGCTCTCCCCATTTGAACACAAACCCTTAGCTTTATAGTAAAATACGAACCAATGTCTAACACCGGTATCATTATAGAAGAACGCAGCAGAGATATAGGGGATTTTCTTGTAGGGCGCCTTATTCCTTTCCGTAAAAAGCGTATGGTAGGTCCCTTTATCTTTATAGACCACATGGGACCTACTGCACTAGGGCCTGAGCAATATATGGATGTAGATCAACACCCACATATAGGGCTATCAACTTTAACTTACTTGCTAGACGGCCAGCTGCAGCACCAGGATGGCATAGGGACAAATCAGACTATCTTGCCAGGGTCTGTCAACTGGATGGTCGCTGGTAAAGGCGTCACGCATACAGAACGTACACCACAAGCCTTGCGCGATTCACAATCGCAATTTACCATGCATGGTTATCAAATCTGGGTGGCGCTACCTAAAGAGCTGGAGGATATTGCACCAGAGTTTCATCACATCCCTGCTAGCGATTTGCCTACATGGCAAGATCATGGGGCCTCTTTTATTCTAGTGGCAGGGAAAGGCTATGGGAGGCAATCGCCGGTACCAGTTCATTCAGAGCTGTTCATGATTGACATAAAAACTACAGCAGACTATGTAATGGATGTTCAAGGTTCCCTTGCAGGCGAGATAGGTATTGCAATTATAGAAGGCAATGTTGTCGCTTGTGGCGATATGATACCAGCAGGAAACATGCTGGTGAGTAAAATGGATGATGTGTGCGATGTCACGATTGCTGCTGGTAGTCATGTGCTCCTATTTGGTGGACCCGCTTTTCCAGAAGAGCGTTACATCCATTGGAATTTTGTGAGCCATTCCAAAGAGAAGATTGAACAGGCAAAACAATCCTGGAAGGATAAAACTTTCCCTATGATGGACAACGATGATAGTTATGTCCCATTACCAGAGTAAATCATTTATTAAACCAGTTTTCGTTTTCTAAGATTACATCCCTGCGTCTGGCTAACCTTTAAAGTATTGTTAGTAGTGCTGGATAAGCTAACTCTTTGCTTTATATTAAGGCTATGTTGCTAATTAATAATAAACTAAAGACAAAAGCTATGAAAACGCCTAACTATGAAAAACAAAAAGGAAAACACCCTATACCCCATGCAAAAGGTATAGCACAAGATGATAATTTGCAGCCTAAGTCCATTAAAATAGGGGATGCTGCAAAAAATAAAGAAGAGTAGTTCAAGCTATTCTATTTTATACAAAAGAGGCGCAAGATAAAATTTTGCGCCTCTTTTTTCTTTATCATCTGTTTTTACCATCAGGCAATCGTCGCCCCATTACCAACTGCATCATCTGGATTGACAAATACCAATTTTCCTTCTGGATCTTCGGCTAGTAAAATCATTCCTTGAGATTCTACACCCATTAATTTTCTAGGCGCAAGATTTGCCAAAACAGTAACTTTTCTACCCACTAATTCTTCTGCAGTGAAGTGCTTTGCAATACCGCTCACGATTGTGCGCTTATCGATTCCCGTATCTACGGTCATCACCATAAGCTTGTTGGACTTTGGCAATTTCTCGGCAGTTAGGATCTCTCCCACGCGCAAGTCCATTTTCATAAAATCATCATAGGTGGTTTCGTCTTTCTGTGGCATAAGATTAGGTGTTGTGGATTTGTTCGCAGCTTTGGTGGCTTCTAGTTTGGCTAGCTGTGCTTCTATTTGTTCGTCTTCTATTTTGGAGAATAGCAATTCGGCTTTGTTGATTTTGTAGCCGTGGTGTAGCAATTCTTGCTTTTGAGCGATGTCATTCCACTCAATTTTTACTAGGTCTGCACGCAATCTAGCGGCAGGGTTTGATGCTATGTTAAGCATGTCCTGGAGTTTCTTTGCTGTATGCGGCAAGAAAGGCTCTGCAATTACGGCAAGCGCGGCAGCAATTTGTAAGCCGACAAACATGATCGTTTTTACCCGTTCTGGGTCGGATTTGATGAGTTTCCATGGCTCTTCATCGGCTAGGTATTTGTTTCCTAATCGTGCAAGATTCATGAATTCGTTGGCGCTTTCGCGGAAGCGGTATCGCTCCAGACTATCCTCAATACTCCTAGGAAAAGCATTAACCGCATCTAGTGTTTCTTTATCGATGGCGGTAATTGCGCCAGGCTGTGGCACTACTCCATCGTAGTATTTATGAGTCAATACCAGGGCACGGTTAATAAAGTTGCCCAGTACGGCGACCAATTCGTTGTTGTTGCGCGCCTGAAAATCCTTCCAGGTAAAGTTATTGTCTTTAGTTTCTGGAGCATTTGCCGTCAGGACATACCTCAACACATCTTGCTGGCCAGGGAAATCCTGTAAATATTCATGCAACCACACGGCCCAGTTGCGTGAGGTTGATATTTTATCGTCTTCTAGATTCAAAAACTCGTTTGCCGGCACATTATCTGGAAGGATCAAATCGCCGTGTGCTTTTAACATTGCTGGAAAAATAATACAGTGAAAAACAATGTTATCCTTGCCTATAAAATGTAAAAGCTTAGTATTCTCGTCCTTCCAATAATCTTCCCAGTTCTTATCGTGAGCGTTTGCCCATTCTTTGGTAGCGCTTATATAACCAATAGGCGCATCAAACCAGACATACAACACTTTCCCATCGGCGCCTTTTACCGGCACAGGGATTCCCCAGTCCAGATCGCGCGTCACGGCGCGTGGTTTTAAACCGTCGGTAATCCAACCTTTAACCTGGCCTAGCACATTTGTCTTCCAGTCTGCAGCGTGACCATCAACAATCCACTCATTAAGCCAGTCGCTGTATTGATCTAGTGGGAGAAACCAGTGTTTGGTTTCTTTTAATTCTGGGACATTGCCTGTAATAGAACTTCTAGGCTCAATTAAATCTGTAGCATTGTGCGAGGTACCACAACGCTCGCACTGGTCGCCGTAAGATTCTGTATTACCACATTTAGGACAAGTTCCTACCACAAAACGATCGGCTAGAAACTGATGAGCCTCTGGATCAAACAATTGCTCTGTAACTTGCTCAATAAACTTGCCTTCTTCATATAATTTCAAGAAGAAATCACTGGCGGTTTTATGGTGTTCTTGAGAGCTGGTACGCCCGTAGTGGTCAAAAGAGATCCCAAATTCTTTAAAAGAATCACCGATTATCTTGTGATAACGATCTACTATTTCTTGCGGTGATACACCTTCCTTTTTTGCCTTGAGCGTGATGGGCACGCCATGCTCATCACTACCACAAATAAAGGCAACATCATTGCCTTTTAATCGCTGGTAACGCGCATAAATATCTGCCGGGACATAGACGCCGGCCAGGTGACCTATATGCACAGGACCGTTAGTATAAGGTAATGCTGCCGTAATAGTATATCGTTGTTGCTTGCTCATGGACTTCTTTATAGGGCAAATTTACAATATCCCGGGCTGGAAATTAAAAACCTTAATCATGGTTATTAAGAGGTGTTTTTGTTACGTTTTCGCGGAAGCGTACTCCACTCAACACCTACATATTACGGTAGCTCAAAGCAAAATTTGCAATTGAGACACGTTTGCCGTGGTCTTGTTTGCTCAAAATCCACAGAAGGGACGTTATATTTGCAAAAAAGACCTTGTAGTTTCTATGAAAAGATTTCTATTACTCGCCCTGTGTATTGCTTTGTATAGCTGTCAGAAAGATGTACCTACAGATCCCTTTGATGCAGAACAATTGGTTAATTTAATAAGCACTAACGATAGCTGGCAAGAGGAATATAGCGATGCAAACATAACAACTGAAACACGTTATATGGACGAGTATCAGGGTGAGCGCACCATAGTGACACTATATCCACAAACGCTGGACGAACTTGTGATAATCTACAACGGCAATCAACCACAGGAGCTGTACTGGAATAAATCTGGACAATGGAAAACCGCTAGCGGCACGGTAGGACAGCCTATTGAGGTGCTAGAAAAGGCAAATCAAGGTCCCCTATCTTTTTATGGGTTAGGTTATGATCTACCTGGAAAAGTAAAAATCGACAGCGGGCTACTGGCCAATAAAAATATTACCTATGCTGTGCGTCCTACGGCAGACTTGATCCCTTCAAAATTTTATGGCTACGATAGTTTTGAAACACAGTCGCAAGAGGTGAAAGACTTAAAGCTGTTTATAACTAGGGTACAGATAGATTTTCCTGAAGGCGAGAATACTCCAGCCCCATAAAATGCAAGTACAACCAGCTTCAAGAATAAAATTGGAGGATTTGTACCTTTTGCAGAAAGGTGGTTTTGATTACTTTCATCAATTAAATGAATACTTACCACTCCCCTATATTTTTAAAACCTAATAGTCATGTACGCATACTTTGTACTGCACGTCTAGCAAGCGCAGAAAAATTGCAGCCTGCCAGGGACTGGCTGCACCAGATGGGGTACCGTAGCTCACTGGGAAATACTATAGGCAAACAACACCATCAATATGGCGGCACTGACGAGCAAAGACTCGAGGATTTTACGGCCGCACTTAAAGACCCAGATGTGGATGCCATCTGGGTGGCGAGAGGCGGTTACGGTACCGTAAAAATTGTTGATGCCATTGACAGAGACCTGATCTATCAATCTCGCAAACTACTTATGGGATATTCTGACGTCACCCATCTGCATGGATTGTGGCAAGTCCATGGATTGCAAAGTATGCACACCTTTATGCCACAGGAGTTTAAAGAGAAAAATACCGCTGTACTAGATAGCTGGCTTGCTGTTGCTAGAGGTAACTCGCAGTCTGTTTCAATAATGAACGAGCACCGTTTGCCCCCACAAAAACGATCTGCACCCATAGTAGGTGGCAATCTTTCTGTACTGGCCAGCATGATAGGATCGGCTACTTTTCCATCCACAGAAGGTGCTTTTCTCTTACTGGAAGATCTAGACGAATTGCTCTATCACATCGATCGATTAATGACCATGCTGCGCCGGGCTGGAAAGTTGGATCGCCTTGCTGGTCTACTAGTAGGCGGGATGACAGGTATGCGAGATCACGATATCAAATTTGGCAAAAATGCCCACGAAATTATCCATGAACACACGGCAGCATTTGATTATCCTGTAATTTATAACGTCCCTACAGGTCATATTAAAAATAATCATAGCTTTATGCTAGGTAAGTCTACAACCGTTGATATAACAAAGACTAGCATTACCATCACCCAATAATCATGGCACAACACAATGAACTAGGTACGCAAGGAGAAGAGCTGGCTGTGGCATACCTGCTCAAGAAAGGTTACCAGATTTTAGTACGCAATTACACCTATTTAAAAGGGGAGATTGATATCATAGCTAGAACCGGCAAAACGATAGCGATAGTTGAGGTAAAAACCAGATCTACGCCAGACTTTGGTGATCCTCAAGATTTTTTAAAGCTAGGTCAAATCAAACGTCTTGTTGATACCGCACACCATTTTATAGAAGAACTGGACGATAACGAGGTAGAGGTGCGATTTGATATTGTAGCCATTGTAAAGAATAAGTCTGGCACCAGGATTGAACATTTAAAAGATGCCTTCTATCATTTTTGAATGGCAAATACATCAATTTTTTAGTTCTTTGATCAGATAAATATAAACTGGAAAATGATCGCTATATCCTCCTGTAAAAGAGCTCCCAATAAAACTGCGATAGGGGTATCCTTTAAAAGCTCCCGTTTGATTCATTAAATAACTGGGGTTATAAATGTGCGCTTGCCAGTATTGAAATCCTGTTTGTTCTGCTTCTAATAGTAATGGATAAGTGACCATAATCTGATCAAAAATATTACCAGAATCTCTGTACAATAAAGTGTTGTATCCCTGCTTTATCATATTTATAAAAGGGTTGTAAATCATCTGTGGTTGCACATCCTGCCGCTGCTCTTGGGCATTAAGCACTACCGCGACACTTTCATTAGTCGGGTCGTCATTTAGGTCGCCCATCACAATAATTTTTGCCATAGCATCCAGACTATGTAAACTATCAATAATGGTTTTATTGAGTGCTGCGGCCGCATTGCGCTTGCTACGACTCTTTTGCTCGCCTCCCCTGCGCGATGGCCAGTGGTTTACAATAAAGGTTATAGGATCATCGTGTAACAAACCACTTACTATCAAAGGATCTCTTGTATAGATACGCTCGCTATTTTCTTCGTTATATATGAGCAGTTTTTTACTAGTACTTTTCAGCACTTTAAAGTCTCGCTTTTTGTACAAAAATCCGGTATCGATCCCTCTACGATCTGGTGAATCGTAATGCTCAATACCATAATCATACGGGCGCAGCAAGGGATGGTTGACCAGATCTTCCAGCACTTTGCGATTTTCAACCTCGCACACACCTATAACGGCGGGTGGGACTTGAGCAACGTCTGTGCCTATTTTAGAAATAACCCGTGCCATATTGGCCAGTCTTTTCTGATACACCTCTTCTCTTAATGCTTCATCCAGCTCCATGATTGGGCTTGCCTCGTCATTAAGCAAGGGATCGTCTAGCGTGTCAAATAAATTCTCGAGGTTATAAAATGCTACCGTTTGCACCTGGTACTTTTTTGCAGCAGGAGGTTGTGTAGTCATCGCTTTCGCGAAAGCGGAACACAATAACAGGCCGTACAACAGGATTTTAAACATGATATTTATAAAGAGATAGGGAAGATAGGAAATCAAATACGATCGCATCATCCAAATGACTATAAAACCGATATAATTATGTAGATTTAGGCACCAACACTATCATTATCATTACATTAGATCATTTAAGTCGGGCAAGAAGCCTCCTTTTTCTGTTGCTTTTCCTAGGGTTTGTACCGGTAATAAAAGCGCAAGAATTACTTAAGGGCAGGGTGGTTGACACCACCACAGAAGAGGCCATTCCAGGAGTAATTATAGCAGTAGAGAATACGCTATTTAAAACAACGACCGATGCTAGAGGGTACTTTACCATCATAGGAAAAGTCCCGGAAGGGGATCAATTACTACGAGCAGAGTCAAACAATTACATTACCAGATATATACCTATTCTGATTAATATGGGCCAGGTGGTCGATCTGGATCCTTTGTACCTCACGATAGATAATTTACAGGAAGAACAAGCCGTGGGTATTATATCTCTAACTGAAAATGACCTGACCGAAGAAGATAACGCAGCAAATAACATCGCTGGCTTATTACAAGCTACACGCGACCAGTTTTTAAGAGCGGCAGCATTTGATTTCAGCGCTACGTTTTTCCGCCCTCGCGGTCTCAACAGCGAGGATGGCAAGGTGTTGATTAACGGGATTGAAATGAACAAACAATTCTCTGGAAGGCCGCAATGGGCTAACTGGGGTGGAATTAATGATTTACAGCGCAATCAAACCTATACCATGGGGCTGGCACCGGCAGATGATACCTTTGGTGGTTACGGTGGTGTCCAGAGCATTGAGATGAGGGCCTCGCAGCAACGTGCTGGATCTCAAATTTCTTACGCCTCTGCAAATCGCAGCTATCGCAATAGAGTGATGGCTACCTATAAAAGTGGTTTGCGCAGTCAGGGATGGGCTTATGCCATTACTGCCTCACGACGTATGGGAGAAGAGGGTTTTGTTGAGGGCACTTTGTATGATGCAAACTCTATAAGTGTCAATGTAGAGCGACAATTAAATAATCGGCACGCTCTTAATTTTACAGGTATCTACGCCTACAACCGCCGTGGTAGACGTACGGCAATAACTCAAGAGATAAAAGATTTAAAAGGAATTGATTACAATCCTTTCTGGGGGCGACAGGATGGGCGTGTGCGCAGCTCGCGCCAGCGAGTCATCAATGAACCTATTGTCATGTTGAATCATTACTGGAAACTGAATTCTAAAATCAAAATCAATACTAATCTAGCCTATCAATGGGGTTCTATAGGCAATACTCGAATTGACAATGGTGGCACAAGGTTGATTGAATTTGATGGCCAGAATGCTTTTTTAGGAGGAGCCATAAACCCTAATCCAGATTATTATCAAAATTTACCCAGTTACTTTCTAAGAAATGGCACTAGCAATAACGATCTCGCTGCTGCTTTTATAGCCCAACGCGAGTTTGTAGAAAACGGCCAGCTGGACTGGACACAACTGTATGATGCAAATCGTATAGTAAGGAACAGCGGCGGCAATGCGGTCTATATTCTTCAAGAAGACCGTATCGATGATAACCAGTTGCAAGCCAGCAGTATTCTTACAGCAAACCTGACCCCTAATACGTTGCTAACTGCTGGTATTAATTACCGCAACTTGACTAGTGAAAACTTTGCCAGTGTTAATGATCTACTAGGAGGAACTGGCTATCTGGATGTTGACTTTTTTGCCGAAGAAACCTCACAGATTACACAGGACCAGGCGGCACAATCAGATCTAAGAAACCCTAATAGAATTGTAGGGAAAGGGGACCGTTACAAGTACAATTATGTGCTTAATGCTAATGTGTTATCTGCCTTTGTGCAAACTCAAGTCCAAACAAAAAAGATCGATTACTATGCAGCTGCAAGCATAACTAGTACAGGCTACCAGCGCGAGGGTCTGTATGAAAACGGAAACTATAGAGGCAGCCTTTCTTTTGGAAAAAGTGATAAGCTTTCCTTTTTAGATTATGGAATAAAAGCGGGTATAACATATAAAATAAGCGGAGTCCATTTGCTCAATTTAAACAGCGCCTACATCACAAGAGCTCCCTATTTGAGAAACACTTTTACAAATGCCCGTCAAAATAATGAGGTAGTAGAGGGTATAAGTTCCAGTACCAGTTACAAGGTTGATGCCAGCTACATTTACAGATCACCAAAATTGAAACTGCGCTTAACCGGTTACTTGATCCAGTTTCAAAACGAGAACGATATAGGTTTTTATTTTACCGAAGACCTTACCGGGTTGCCCAGCGACGATGGGGCTGCATTTGTACAAGAAATAATGACCCATATAGATCGCCGCAATCTGGGACTAGAAATGGGGGTAGAATATCAAGTTACCCCAACCATCAAAGTAAAAGCAGCTGGTGCGCTGGGTCACAATATTTATACAAACAATCCAGAATTATATCTTACTAGCGATGACTTCCCGGGTAGGCAATTGCGTTTTGGTAATGGAAGTACCGCCCTCAAAAATTATCATGTGGCAGGTGGCCCAGAAACTGCTGCACAAATAGGTTTTGAATATCGTGATCCAGAATACTGGAATGTGGGCGTCACAGCAAATTATTTTGCAAATGCTTATCTGGATATAAGCAATATAAGACGCAGCGATAACTTTGTCCTGGATTTTGATGGGCAGCCCTTTATAGATTATGATGAGAATATTGCAAGAGACTTGTTGCGTCAAGAGCAGTTTGATGACTACTTCTTGATCAATATTATAGGTGGTAAGTCATGGCGTATCGACAATAAATACATCGGGTTTTTTGCAACGATTAACAACGTTCTTAATACCGTATATAAGACTGGAGGCTTTGAGCAGTCTCGCAATTCCAACTACCGTAGTGTTCTAGAAGATCAGAACAATCCACAAGAAGTTTTTGCCCCTCGCTTTTTCTTTGGCAACGGGACGACCTATTATTTCAATATGTATCTAAGATTTTAACCATATGAAAGATCCTAAACAAATAGTTCGCAGCTATTCCATTAAGTTGATGATAATAATCATAGTTATAAGTATGGGCATGAATTCCTGTATAGAAGATGATGAATTTGATATACCAGATACCAGCGAGATGGTTGTAGATGCCCCAGAAAACACTATAAACCTGCAATCCATTATCAATCAATATGAATCCACCTTTGCGGGCCGGCCACCAGAGCCCATTACCTTTGATGAAAGTGATGGTTTTATAGAAGGGTATGTCATATCCAGCGATGAGGGCGGGAACTTTTTTAGAGAACTCATTATACAGAATGCGGCCCAAAATCCAACAGCCGGCATCAATATTCAAGTAGATGTAAATCCGCTGTTTACAAGATTTAACGTAGGTCGCAAAGTTTATGTAAAACTAGAGGGCCTTACCCTAGGTGAGCTTAATGGTGTTTATACTCTAGGACTGGGCGAGGATCTAGAAGGGATTCAAGCCTCCAGGGTAGACGATATTATTACAAGGGATGAAGAGACAGTAGAGATCACACCACGATTAGTAGCCATAGAGGACTTGAGAGAATCACTAGAAAATCAGTGGATTGAATTGACAAATGTACAATTTGCCGATTCTGAAATAGGTAAAACTTTTGCCTCAGAACAGGGTGATGTTTTTGACGGTGATCGATTGTTGCGCACCTGTACTAACTTCTTTAATGCGCCTATCGTTTTCCAGACCTCTACATTTGCAGATTTTAAAGCATTAACTATACCAGATGGCAGCGGTAGGGTTCAAGCCATATTGAGCAGGGATTTTAGAGATGATTTTTTTGTTTTAAAAGCAAACTCTCCAGAAAGCTTGCTCCTGCAAGAGACACGCTGCGATTTTCCGCTAGTTAGTTGTGGTACGGCCTCCAGTCCCGGTATCAATATATTGATTGATGAAGATTTTAATTCTGGTAGTGTGGGAGCAGCAACCATGCCCGCCGGCTGGACAAATTATATAGAATCTGGTAGTGCTGCCTGGGAAAATTATTTTGACGTTGATATCAATAGTAGAGCTACACTTATCTCAAACTTCAATACAGATGATGTTACAAGCATTGCCTGGTTGATCACGCCGCAACTTGATTTTGACGCACAAACGGGAGAGGTTTTAACCTTTTTTACTTCCAATGCATTTCCTGATTTATCAACTCTTGAGGTCTTATTTTCCGATAATTGGAACGGCAGCCCTACGAGCATCACCAGCGCAACCTGGAAACCTCTTGCAGATGCCGTTATTGTAGATAACAGTGACAGTTTTGCCTCGTTCATATTCTCGGGCAATATTTCGCTGGATTGCGTGCAGGGCACTGGTGCAATTGCATTTAAGTATGTAGGCAGTGAGGCAGATGGTGGTGGGACAAATGGGCAATCAAACGGCACTTATGAACTAGATCTGGTGCGCCTTACGAGCAATTAAGTGGGTTTTTATTTCGCTTTCGCGAAAGCGAACTCACAAACAGCTTTTCTTACATAAATCAATTGCGACGCAATATGGTATAAACAGGAAAGTGATCGCTATAACCGCCAGCATAGCGTCCCTTAATAAAAGTACGAGCAGGATGGCCGCGGTACTTGCCTTTCCACTGGCGTAGCATGATATCGTCAAAAATATCTGTCTTATGGATATACAACTGGCCGGGTAGATCGTTATGCATGTTCTCACTTACTATAATCTGGTCAAATAAATTCCACTTTTTCTTGTAGTTGAGCGACCCTCTATGAAATTTTTTGAGTGGTGCAGCGATATTGTCAAACCCATAAGGCACAATGCCTTGCTTGACACTATCATTCTCTGGATCATCATTAAAATCTCCCATCACCATAATAAAAGTATTGTTGTTCTCGTGTAGTTTACTGCGCTCACCAGTAGGGTCAATGCTGTCAATATGTTGCATCACCTGTCGTGCAGTTTCTATACGTTTATGATTAGTCGTGCTAGAACCATCACGTCTAGAGGGCCAATGGTTGACATATACATGTAATAAATGACCTGCCAGACGCCCTTGCACATACAAGACATCCCTGGTAGTGTCTCGCTGTCCTTGTTCATCTTGTAGATAAATGGGGATGGGTTGTGCGGTTACTACCTCAAAAATATTCTTGCAATAAAGCAATGCACAATCGATACCGCGCTCGTCTGGGCTGTTATAATGGATGTAATCATAGTTATGTGATTGGAGTTTAGGCTGATTGATAAGGTCGTTAAGTACTTTTTTATTCTCTACTTCCGCAACCCCTACAAGAGCCGGTAGCTTGCCAGTGTAATCCACTCCTATTTTACTGATAGCATCACTAACTTTTGCGAGCTTTTTACGGTAGCGATTCTCTGTCCACTCGTTACGCCCCAGGGCTGTGAAGTCATCATCTAGAATGTGTTGATCATTTTTATAATCAAAAAAATTCTCAAGATTGTAAAAAGCAATAGTGTATTGCTCAAATACCTGGGATGAGATGGTCAAAATTTACAGTTTGGGTCAAAACTAATCATAATTTAAACAGGGCATGGTAAGGTAAGTCATGATGCTTGCCATTCTGTAAATTGATAAAATGAAAAGCATAAAAGTATGAGCACTGGAGACCTTTTAAAAGTGGTAAGCGGTGAGCCTATAAACAAAACAATACATAAAATATAAATTAATACAGGTCGGTATCTTTGAAGAATGAAATCGGCCCAGTTTTTAACCTACACAACACAACCCAATAACGCTCCTACAATTATACTGTTGCATGGCTTTCTGGGAAATGCATCACAGTGGGACTGGATAATACAAGAATTGCGATCAAAATTTCAAATCTTATTGATCGAGTTGCCAGGTCATGGGATGAATAATAATGAGGGCGCTTATAGTATTGTAGATCTTTCCCATGAGGTATACAGAATAATAAATAAGTTGGGACTAGAGCAAGTTCACATGGTAGGGCACAGTATGGGTGGCTATGTGGCTAGCGCTTTTACTAAGGCATACCCTAAACAAACCGCCTCGCTTACCTTGATCAATAGTTGTGCTGGAGCAGACACTCCCTCAAGAAAAATCCAACGTGACCGCTCGCTCAGACTCCTCGATTCTTATCCTGCTGCTTTTGTGAAAATGGCGATTGCCAATTTGTTTACAGCAAACGAAACAATAATTCACAATCAGGCCATCGGACTTTTAAAATCAAGTGCGAGCCGAATGTCTCTTGCTAGTATTAAAAATGCAATTATCGCTATGAGAGACCGTCCTGACTTCCTTGATGGCTTGCAAGATCTAAGATCGCCTGTAATTTATATTTTTGGGAAAAAGGATGCAATTATTCCCGTAGCTATCACACAAAAAGAAGTTCTTTCCTTACCCACAGCTACAGGACACGGTCTAGAGTCTGGTCATATGAGTCTGCTTACCGACCCGCAAAAAATCATACAACTATTACCGTTCATCGAATAAGTATCCCGATAATCGTTAATTGTGAATAACTTATGATATCTTTATTGAGTTCTTTTGAAGAATAAACCACCAAACATCTAATAAATGAATTCTACAACCCGCTATTTAAAAAGCCTTACCTGCAATGTAATAGGCCACAAAATGAAGATTGATCAGGTTATTAATGACCGCATAACAGAATATAGTTGCTGTAACTGCGGTAAAAAAATGACCACAAATATCTATGGCCAATTAGTGCCATTTAATGATCACTATTTGAGGATCAATCGTTCTTTAGGTCAGTTAGCGCGCAAGAAGCATGTCAAGCATCGGGTCGCCTAGCTATCAAAGCTATTCCATCCCATGGCCTTTATGGCGATTTGTTCACCTCCCCTGGTTACCAGTTGCATACCATCACTTTGTGGTAGGACATGACCAATTACGGATAAACTAGGGTTTGCTTTAATTTTGGGGAAATCTGCTTGTTTTATGGTAAAAAGCAGCTCGTAGTCCTCACCGCCACTTAATGCTACCGTAGTACTATCCAGATTAAACTCTTCACAACTGCTAATTACCGTAGGATCTAACGGTAATTTGTCCTCGTAAATTTTCATACCTACAGAAGATTGCTTGCACAGATGAATAATCTCAGAGCTTAATCCATCGCTCACATCAATCATACTAGTGGGATGCACCTCTAGCTCTTGCAGTAGAATAGGGATATCCTTACGGGCCTCTGGTTTTAATTGACGCTCAATCAGGTAACTATAGGCCTCAATATCTGGTTGATTGTTAGGGTTTGCTTTAAAAACAGCCTTTTCGCGTTCTAATATTTGCAGTCCCATGTAAGCTGCCCCTATATCGCCAGACACCACAAGCAAATCACCGTCACTTGCACCAGATCTGTAAACTATTTTGCTTTTATCTTGTTCTCCTAGAGCCGTGACAGAAATAATTAGTCCACTGGTACTAGCAGTGGTATCACCACCTATCAAATCAACACCATAATTTTTACAAGCTAGAGCAATTCCTTCATACAACTCTTCTACAGCCTCTACTGGAAAACGGTTGGATATCGCGATAGAAACAGTAACCTGTGTCGCAATGGCATTCATGGCATAAACATCTGACAGATTGACCATGACCGCCTTATATCCTAAGTGTTTAAGAGGAACATAACTCAAGTCAAAATGAACCCCTTCAACCAGCATGTCTGTGGTAATAATTGTATGTTTATCGTGATTTACAACAGCTGCATCGTCACCTATGCTTTTTACCGTGCTGTTATTTGTTATCGCAAAGGACTTTGTGATGTGATCAATAAGACCAAATTCTCCCAGTTGTTCTACGGGCGTGCGTAATGGATTTTTATCTTCTATCATAATGCAAAATTACAATTATGAATTGTGATGGGCTAGCAATTACAGTTTGCTTTAATAGGTATAGTTTTTGTAAATACAGGCATTTGAGATATGCATCATATACTGGGGTTTGACGCAGTTTGTATTGTATCTTTGTAAACATTTATTTAATCAGATTTCGCTATGATCAATGTTTCTGAAACCGCAAAAAATAAACTAGCCTCGCTCATGAGTGAGGAAGGCTATGCGATCGATCGGGATTTTGTACGTGTAGGAGTTAAAAGTGGCGGCTGTAGCGGCCTGTCTTACGACCTTACATTTGACAGCAATACCGTGGATACCGACAAGATTTTTGAAGACAATGAGGTGCGTATTGTAGTTGACAAACGCAGCTTTTTATATTTAGTAGGAACCACCCTAGAGTTTAGTGGAGGATTGAACGGTAAAGGGTTTGTATTTAATAATCCTAATGCCCAGCGCACTTGTGGCTGTGGTGAGAGTTTCTCGCTATAGCATTAATTGTCGCATTATTATTTGTGAGTTTAAACCATTCGCAAATAGTACTTAGGCCTTTTAAGGCCTTAAATTAAACAAGGATGACTGGCACGAGTGTTTAAACAAACCTACACGCTGCCATTTATCCAAAAAAAAGAAAACGCTATGTCAAAATATACCGAAGAACAGTTAGAAAAGGAGCTCCAAACTAAGGAGTATGAGTACGGATTTTATACAGACATTTCATCAGATACGATTCCTATCGGATTGAGTGAAGAGGTGATTCGAATCATTTCTGCCAAAAAGAACGAGCCACAATGGATGCTGGATTGGAGGCTGGAATCTTACCGTGTTTTTAAAGAGATGGAAGAGCCAGAATGGGCTAATGTAAAATATGATAAGCCAGACTTACAGAGTATTTCCTACTACAGCGCTCCTAATTCAAAGCCTAAATACGATAGTCTAGATGAGGTAGATCCGGAGCTATTAGAAACTTTTAAAAAATTAGGTATTTCCATAGACGAGCAGAAAAAACTAGCTGGCGTGGCTATGGATATCGTGGTAGACTCTGTATCAGTAGCCACCACTTTTAAAAAGACTTTGTCTGAAAAGGGAATTATATTTTGCCCTATATCTGAGGCGATTCAAGAGCATCCAGAACTTGTTAAAAAATATCTAGGAACCGTTATCCCTCAAAAAGATAACTATTATGCAGCACTTAACAGTGCCGTATTCTCTGATGGATCCTTCTGTTACATTCCTAAAGGGGTTAGATGTCCTATGGAACTTTCTACCTACTTCCGTATCAATCAAGCAGGAACAGGACAGTTTGAAAGAACGCTGGTTATTGCTGATGAAGGAAGCTATGTAAGCTATCTAGAAGGTTGTACTGCTCCTAGTCGTGATGAGAACCAGCTACATGCTGCTTGTGTAGAGCTTATTGCTCTTGACGATGCAGAAATCAAGTATTCAACGGTTCAAAACTGGTATCCTGGAAACTCTGAAGGTAAAGGAGGCGTTTTCAATTTTGTGACTAAACGAGGATTGTGTGAGCGCAATGCAAAAATTTCATGGACGCAAGTAGAAACAGGTAGCGCAGTAACCTGGAAATATCCTAGCTGTGTTTTAAAAGGTGACAACTCTGTAGGAGAGTTCTACTCGATCGCGGTGACTAACAATCATCAACAGGCTGATACCGGTACCAAAATGGTGCACCTAGGAAAAAATACAAAGTCAACCATTATCTCTAAAGGTATAAGTGCTGGAAAATCACAAAATTCCTATCGCGGCTTAGTAAAAATAAATTCAAGAGCAAGTAATGCACGCAACTTCTCCCAGTGTGACAGCTTATTAATGGGTAATGAGTGCGGTGCTCATACATTCCCCTACATAGAAACAGGTAATAGCACCTCAAAAGTAGAACACGAGGCCACCACTAGTAAAATAGGAGAAGACCAAATATTTTATTGCAATCAGCGAGGGATTGATACAGAAAAAGCTATTGCGTTAATAGTAAACGGTTTTTCTAAAGAGGTTTTAAATAAACTTCCTATGGAATTTGCGGTAGAAGCTCAAAAATTACTTGAAATAAGCCTGGAAGGGTCTGTAGGATAATCATGAGAAAGATTATTGCTTCTACATTTTTGATCTTACTGGTAATGGCTTGTAAACAAGAGTCCGTGCCAGTAGAAAAGGCAGATCAAAAAATTCAGCTTAAAGGGGAATACCTGCATCACGGCGATGCTGCCGTATTGATTGCAAACGGCGAGTTTTATGCAGTGCAGCTGGATGAGCAAACAGACGCACTGGATGCGCAAGCAAAAAAACTACAAAGCACCCCATTTGATATGGTCAGGGTGATTGTAAAAGGAGATGTAAAACCTAATCCGCTTAAAGAAGAAAACGGCGAGGGTTGGGATCAAATGATAGTAATAGATACGATAATAGAAGTGCGCGCATCAAAAGCAATGCCGGTGTCCGCCTTAAAACAAGAAGATAATTAACTTATGTTACACGTAAAGAATGTACATGCCACCATCGATGGCAAGGAAATACTTAAAGGAATTAATCTAGAAGTTAAACCAGGTGAGGTTCATGCAATTATGGGACCTAACGGCTCTGGAAAATCCACACTTGCTAATGTTATTGCAGGTCGCGAAGAATATGAAATGACTGATGGTGAGATTATCATGAGTGATGAGAATATTGCAGATCTAGATCCAGAGGAAAGAGCACACCGTGGTATATTTTTATCTTTTCAATATCCAGTAGAGATACCAGGGGTAAGCGTGACTAACTTTATGAAGGCGGCCATCAACGAGACTCGCAAGGCACAAGGAAAAGATGAAATGCCCGCTAAGGACATGCTCAAACTTATCAGAGAAAAATCTGAATTGTTAGAGATCGATCGCAAGTTTCTATCGCGATCCTTGAATGAAGGTTTTTCTGGTGGTGAGAAAAAACGTAACGAGATCTTCCAGATGGCGATGCTCGAGCCTAAATTGAGCATCCTAGACGAGACAGACTCTGGACTTGACATCGACGCATTGCGTATCGTTGCAAATGGCGTTAACAAATTGCGTAGCAAGGACAATGCAACGATTGTGATCACGCACTACCAGCGATTACTAGATTACATTGTTCCAGATTTTGTTCACGTATTGTACAAAGGTCGTATTGTAAAATCAGGTGGGAAAGAGCTCGCACATGAGCTAGAGAAGCGTGGTTATGACTGGATCAAGGAAGAAGTAGAGGCTTAGATTGATGTAATAGAAGTAGGTTAGAGAGTTCGCTTTCGCGGAAGCGTAATACCTAACAAACCTCTTAAAAAACGATAAGAATGAGTTTTAAAGAAAACATATTATCATCCTTTATGGCACTGGAAAATGAGGTCGATACCGATTCTTATGTCCACGGCCTGCGCAACGAGGCACTCGATCAGTTTGAAAAGCTAGGCTTGCCCTTGCGACGGGATGAAGCGTATAAATACACGTCATTAAAGTCAGTTTTTAATAAAGATTACAGACTGTTCCCTAGGGAAGAAAAGAATATCAATTACTCTGATATCAAAAAATATTTGATTCATCAAATAGACGCGTATCGAGTGATTTTTATTGATGGTGTGTACAGCTCGCACTTGTCTCAGACTACTCACGACACGTTTGATGTGTGTTTGATGTCCAGCGCACTTAATAACAAAAAGTACGCAACGGTTATTGAAAATTATTACAATAAACTGGCTGGTAAGGATAGCTTGAGTTCACTCAACACCGCTTTTGCACGTGAGGGTGCCTATATCCAAATACCTAAAAACACCATTGCTACAAAACCTATCGAGATTGTTAACTTCTCTACTGGTAGCGAGTCTGCTATGATGGTACAACCGCGCAATCTGGTAGTGGTGGGAGAAAATGCCCAGGTACAAATTATCGAACGCCATCAAAGCCTCACAAAAAACGATGTACTGACTAACTCAGTAACTGAGATTTTTGCAGATAAACATGCGCTAGTAGATTACTACAAAATACAGAACGATAACGAGAGTGCATCATTAATCGATCACACCAGTGTCCAGCAGCAAGCAAATAGTGAAGTGAGATTGCATACGTTCTCTTTTGGTGGGGCGCTTACTCGCAACAACCTCAACTTTGTACAGCAAGGTGAGCATTGCAACTCTTTACTCAATGGGGTTACCATAATTGAAGGCAAACAGCATGTGGATCACTCAACACTAGTGCATCATACAGCTCCTAATTGTGAGAGTTATCAGGAGTACAAACAAGTATTTGATGACCGTGCCGTGGGCGTTTTTAATGGTAAGGTGCTGGTTGATAAAATTGCACAGAAGATCAATGCCTTCCAGCAAAATAATAACATACTTGTAAGCGATAAAGCAACAATCAACGCAAAACCACAATTGGAAATTTTTGCAGATGATGTACGTTGCTCACACGGCTGTACTATAGGTCAACTGGATGAAGATGCACTATTTTATATGCAATCTAGAGGAATAGGGATTAAAGAAGCCCGTGCCTTATTAATGTTTGCCTTTGCAAATAGCGTTTTAGAAAGCGTAAAGATTCCAGAGATCAAATCACGCATCACAAAGTTGATTGCAAACAAACTAAAAGTAAATATAGGGTTTGACTTATAGCAAACATTAAGTTAAAGTAACAAGCCTGATCTCACGATCAGGCTTTTGTTTTAAGAATATAACTCTCCTGCATCGTACCTTTGCAAGTATGCTAGACATCAATAAAATAAGAGCAGATTTTCCTATACTTTCTCGCAAAGTAAATGGGCAGCCATTGGTTTATTTTGACAATGCGGCAACCTCACAAAAACCGCAACAAGTCATTGATAAAATTGTAGAATACTATACACAATACAATGCAAATATTCACCGTGGGGTACATGCATTGAGTCAAGAAGCCACTGATCTATATGAAGCCTCTAGAGAAAAATGCCGAGCATTTTTTAACATCCCTACATCAAGGCAATGTTTATTCACTAGTGGGAACACTCACAGTATCAATGCCGTTGCCAGCGGTGCTCATGTTTTTGTAAACCAGGGGGACGAGGTAATCGTTAGCGCTGTAGAGCACCATTCTAATATTGTACCGTGGCAAATGCTTTGTGAGCGTGTGGGTGCTCATCTTAAAGTCATTCCAGTACTGGACAATGGCCAGCTAGATATGAATGCTTATCAAAACCTGCTCAATGCTAGAACAGCTTTTGTAGTAGTCAATCACATATCTAATGCTCTAGGAGTAACTAATCCAGTAAAAGAGATCATTGCTGGCGCTCATAAACATCAGGCTAAAGTGTTGATCGACGGCGCACAATCTTGTGGCCATATGAAAGTCGATGTGCAAGACCTGGATGCTGATTTTTATACCATGGCGGGACATAAGATGTGTGGCCCCACAGGTATAGGTTTACTCTACGGTAAAGAGGATGCGCTTCTTGCTTTGCCACCTTACCAGGGTGGTGGCGAGATGATTGATCAAGTAACTTTTGAGCACACCACCTATGCGGGTTTACCTCATAAATTTGAAGCCGGTACGCCTAATATTGCTGGTGGTATCGCACTAGGAGCTGCAGTAGATTATTTGAACGAGATAGGCATGGAACACATCGCTGCTTATGAGAATGAATTGCTGGTTTATGGTACAGAAAAGATCAAAAATATCCCTGGCGCTGTCATTTATGGCGATGTAAAAGACAAAGCCGCGGTTATATCTTTTAATGTAGAAAACCTACATCCCTATGATATAGGCACTATTGTAGACAAGCTAGGAATCGCGGTACGTACTGGCCATCATTGTGCACAACCTATTATGGATAGATACCAGATCGCAGGAACCGTACGCGCTAGTTTTGCTTTTTATAATACCAAAGAAGAAATTGATGTTATGGTACAAGCTTTGCAACGTGCTGTAAACATGTTATCTTAAATAAAAAAAATGAAATACGCATTCTCAGTAATTGCCATATGTGCCATCCTGTTCACGGGTTGCAAAGAGATTAAAGAGCTTCCTGGATCTTACGAGGTGGTAGAAGTTAATGGGCAAGACATCAGCGGTCAGGGAGTCACCCTCAATATAAAAATGAATGATTATGGCAATCGCATTTATGGAAATAATGGGTGCAACGAGTATGGCGGGTCCATTACTACAGATGAGGAAGGAAAAGTAACTCTAGGACAACTGTTGTCGACTAAGATGTACTGCCAGGAAAAAGCACAACTAGAAACTAAGTTCATGACTCAACTTAACAAAGTAGATCAGTACCGTATAAGCGACGACCTACTACTATTGTTAGATCAAAACGGAAATATTATAATCAAGTCAAAAAAACTCGATGAATAGTATCAAGGAAATTCAAGAAGAAATCATAGACGAGTTTGCCATGTTTGACGACTGGATGCAACGATATGAATACATGATTGATCTAGGGAAAAGCCTCCCAAAGATAGAGGAGCAACATAAAAACGACGATCATATAATCAAAGGTTGCCAGTCTAAAGTGTGGGTACACGCAGACTTACAAGACGACAAGGTGATCTTTACTGCAGACAGTGATGCCATCATAACCAAAGGTATTATTGCCATCTTAATACGCGCATGGTCACAACAAAAACCTCAAGATATTATAGATGCAGATACTAGTTTTATAGACGAGATAGGCTTAAAAGAGCACTTATCTCCTACCCGTGCCAATGGACTCGTGTCGATGATAAAACAACTTAAAATGTATGCACTAGCATATCAAACCCAACAAAATTAATACGCATGGAAGAGATCAATGGTCAAGAAATAGGAGAAAAAGTCGTTAGAGTGCTCAAGACTATCTACGATCCAGAAATCCCTGTAGACATATACGAGCTAGGACTTATTTATGATGTTATGGTCAGTACAGATGCAGATGTAAAAATTCTTATGACTCTAACATCGCCCAATTGCCCAGTGGCAGAAACCCTACCACTAGAGGTGGAAGAAAAGGTAAAAACTCTTAAGGAGGTCAATGATGCCGAGGTGGAAATAACCTTTGACCCACCCTGGAATAAAGATCTTATGAGTGAAGAAGCAAAACTTGAGTTAGGAATGCTTTAATTATGAGTGACGAGATAATCAATAGAGTTGCCAGTTCTAAGCTCAAAACCTTTGATCTGGAAGATTATTACACCCCAGGGCCTCGCAGTGCTATAGATCTTGCTCAATGGCTGCTAGATGGACTGGTGCTGGTGGAATCTCGCTTTCGCGAAAGCGTAAACACCACAGATTTTACTGCATATAAAAATCATCACGTGGCCATCCACTGCAGTACAGATGCTATTATACCACAATGGGCATGGATGCTGGTACAGGCAGAGTTAACGGACATTGCCACAACAGTCGTTCACGGTAGTTTGCAAGACCTAGAAACTTATTTGTACGGTCGCAGCATCCCACTATTGGACCTTTCTCATTTTAAAGACCTGCCTGTTATTGTAAAAGGCTGTGCAAAAAAACCCGTGCCACCAGCTGCCTATATGATGATCACATCACGCCTACAGGAGGTAGCTAGGAGTGTCATGTATGGCGAGGCCTGCTCGTCTGTTCCTGTTTTTAAAAAGAAACGCCCACTTCATAAATAAGACAGCTTTACCACACCAGACCATTTAAGGGCGTCTATTTGAATGACAAGCTTGATTTTCTTATTGATAAGATTGCAGTATTTTTGAACTGGAATCAACAAACAATCAAGCTATCATGAAAAAAATAATGACTCTTATCGCCTGTGCATTGTTCGCACTACCAGCGCTAGCACAAACAGCAGAAGAGCTGAAGGCTCAAAAAGCCGAAAAAAAAGCCATAGTAAAAGCAGCGCAGGCTGAGGTAGATGCTATACAGGCAAAAATCGATGCCCTACCTGGCTGGAAAATCAACGCATTCGGTACCATAGGTGTAGATATTTCTGGATTTAACAACTGGTATTCTCAAGGCAATCCTAATGTAAATGCAGGTACCATAGGATTGACCATGAACGCTATAGCAAATCTTAAGAAAGAAAAATTCTTCTGGAGAAACAATGCAAATCTCAATTTGCAATGGGTAAAATTTGACGATCGCGACGACCCTAATGATAACGATGGCTATCGCGAGGCGACTGATGTTTTTAATATTCAGTCCCTATATGGACGTAAATTATCAGAAAAACTAGCGCTATCAGGCCTGGCAGAATATAGAACTACTGTACTGGACAATTTTAATGATCCTGGATATCTAGATGTAGGGGTAGGTGCCACCTGGACTCCCATAGAAAATCTAGTCGTTACAGTACACCCGCTTAACTACAACTTTGTCTTCAGTAGTGGTGATGATATATTTGAATCTAGCGCTGGTGCAAAAATAGTAGCAGATTATACCCGCAGTATAGGCAAGATCAATTTTAAAACTAATTTTTCTACCTTCCAGAGCTATGAAAACTCAGAATTGTCCAACTTTACCTGGATCAACTCATTCGGTTACACAATATGGAAAAATATAGGGGTAGGATTTGAATTTGGGCTGCGTGGTAATCATCAAGAGGCGGTAAATTTTGCTCGCCAGACTGACGCCACAGCAAGTTTTGACAGCGTAGATAATGATGTCCAATCGTACTATCTGCTAGGATTGAATTATAAATTTTAACCCGTACTACAACATTCCAATAAAAACCCGCTTCATTTTAAAATGAAGCGGGTTTTTTTACGTTCCGATACAAACGAAAGATAATTTTTATCTTGCAACCTGTATTTTTAAATACCACGAGCATGAAAAAATGGAGTTGTATTCTTTTTATGACGTTGTTTGCTATTACTGTATTTGGTCAAGACGCTGGCGATGATGACGCCTCGATAGATCAGAGCAATTGGGATAACAAAGGAACCTTTGGCTTTTTATTCAATCAAGCTGCATTTAATGCAGAGTGGACCGGTGGCGGTACCTCCAGCATTGCAGGTAATCTATCTGTCGACCTGGACTTTAAATATAAAAAAGACCGTACCTCCTGGGAGAATAAAGTCATTCTAGAATATGGGTTAACCAAGCAAAACAACGACCCATTTACTCGCAAGACAAACGATCGTATTGAAATTAATAGTGTCTATGGATATGAGGTGACAGAGGATGATGACAAGGCCTACTATTCCTTCTTTATCAATATTTTGACACAGGCCACACGCGGTTATACCTTTTCTACAGATCCAGATGGCACTGTACGACGCACAGAACGTACTAATCTATTTTCTCCGGGCTACTTTCAAGCCGGGCCCGGTTTCTTGTATAAAAAAGGCAAAGAACTTACCCTTAATCTAGCGCCCTCTACCGCCCGACTCATTACGGTTGATGATCGATTTACTAGTGGTGAGGATTATGTGGACAACAGCTATTTTGGTGTGGCAGCTGGACAGAGCAATCGCTATGAGCTGGGCGCCTCGCTCAACGCATTTTACAAAGTGGATTTGTTGGAAAACATTACGATGGAAAATAATCTAGCCTTGTATTCTAATTATCTGGACCGTCCAGGAAATGTAGACATCAATTATCTGACAAAAATTAATTTAAAAGTCAACGACTGGATCAGCGCAAAGTTTATTTTTCAGGCGATTTATGATGATAATGCAGTAGGGGCCTTTCAAATAAGAGAGGTTTCTGGGCTGGGTGTTAGCTATACATTGTAACCCTAGAAAATGGCGGTGCTTGAGTTCGCTTTCGCGGAAGCGTAATAACCACATAAGCCCTATAACTCCCTCCTAACCTACTCGTTTTAAGTTACCGTGTTGATTAATGCCGCCAGCAGACTGATCCACACATAATTAAAGAATGACTTGGTTTTATCACGTTGAGAATCCCCTGTGCCTTCTCTAAAATCATCTTGATCGTTGCTGCTATTTTTAGCCACAAACAAATTGGCCGCTTTAGATAAAAATTTATTTATTCCCTTTTCTCTCTGGCGCATCAGGTCAATTTCAAAATCTGTATAAGCCATTTTTATTTTAGTCTGTGAGCGGTCGTCATCGCCAGTAATATCAAAATAGATTTGATGCAAGTCTCCCTCAAATCCTATATTCAAATTAGGCAATGTAAACGAGTTGATTCGTTGTGCCGCAAGCCCATGTATGCTTCCCATAAATCTAAATTGATCTGAGGTATCATGCACCTTAAACGACCAGTCTGTAGTGATACGACTGTCAAAAAAAAGACCAGTTGCTTTTATATGCGTGGTGGATTGTGGCGATTGCATATTCCCCACAGTTGACAGGGTCAGGTCTAAATCTTGAAAAGTTATGGTACCCGCGGTTCCCTCACCTCGCACACGCTCCTCATACTTGATACCGGCATCATTGATATGAATACTATCTACTAATACATCGATGGGTAAGTTGCGCAACATTTTACTGTACAAGGGCCTGGGCTGTGTATTATCTGCTATCAACTTGTCCCGATAAATTTTAAAATCAGGTTGATGGATAGATATATCGCTTATAGTGGTAAAAAACCGGTCCCGATCAAATCCATAATCAAAATTGTCAATAGACAAATGGGGAATCGATAACTGCATATAGTCCCGCTCTTGTTTTAAACGACCTTCAAACTGGGGTTTACTGTATTTAGGCACTAGCATCAGGCTATCTAGTTCTAATTGATTGTTTGCCACTTGCAGGCGATCTATAAAAATATCTTCATAAGGGCTTATTTTTACTTTTATAGCATCTGTGACAAGAGATAATTCATCATAAGCTAATGGAATGCGCTGTGACAATAACAGACTGTCTGTACGTATATTTTCCACTTGCAAGCTGGCATTTGCTACATGCACCAGTACAGAGTCTGCTGCATCATTATAAATGGATAAACTCACCTTATCTATTTCTAGATGTTTGATTAGGACCGCCTTTTTAAGCATCGCTAGTGGATTGCGCTTTAAACTATCTACAGAAAGATCTTGCTGGTATCTATTTTTGAAATAAACAATATCATTTTGATCCAGCAGTACCTCATCAATCTCTATAATGTCATCAAATAAAAAGTTCCAATAGCTCAAGCCTTGTAGCTGTAAATTTTTTATTTGCGCGGTGGTATGGACCGTATCATCATTAGGATTTGTAAGCGCTACATCAATCATGTCAAATGATAGATCGCCAGACCACAATGCCATGTCGATACGATCGTAGGAAAAATTTACTTGTGGCGATAACTGGGTCTGTAAAAAAGCCTCAACCTTATTTTTTACCGTATGATTGGCATAATAATATCCTGTCCCTACAAGAACTAGAAGTATAACCAGTAGGTAATAAAACGTTCTTTTCATAGAGGGAATTTGCTAGGTGTTGATTATTCTTCTTCTCCCATGATATCTGGATAAAGAAAAGCATTGTAGGGAAATCTAGAGACGTGTATTTCTCTCACTTTATCATATACCTTTTTTCTAAAGCCCTCCATGTTCTCTTTTTCTATCGCGCTTATAAACACAACATCGTCACCAGATCGTGACATCCAGGTCTTTTTCCACTCTTCTAGCGAGTAGTGTTGTGTGGATCGTTCGATCATCAGGTCTGTCTCATCATAATCTTCTGGCTGGTACTGATCGATTTTATTAAAAACCATGATGGTGGGTTTATCTATCGCATCGATCTCGTCCAGAATTTTATTTACAGATGCGATATGATCTTCAAACGATTCGTGAGATATGTCTACTACATGCAATAATAAGTCTGACTCTCGCACCTCATCCAGGGTAGATTTAAAAGACTCTACCAGCTGTGTGGGCAGCTTTCTTATAAAACCTACTGTGTCTGTCAATAAAAAGGGCAAGTTGCCTACAACAACCTTCCTAACGGTGGTGTCTAGGGTTGCAAATAGCTTATTTTCTGCAAAGACATCACTTTTTGACACCACATTCATAAGCGTACTTTTCCCAACGTTAGTATATCCCACCAGTGCTACACGCACCAGTTTGCCGCGATTGCCGCGCTGGGTAGCCATTTGCTTATCAATTTTTTGCAGCTTTGCTTTGAGCAGGGTGATGCGATCTCTTACAATACGCCTGTCGGTCTCAATCTCTGTCTCTCCAGGACCGCGCATTCCTATCCCTCCTTTTTGTCGTTCTAGGTGGGTCCATAAGCCTACCAGTCGTGGCAATAAATACTCATATTGTGCCAGTTCTACCTGGGTACGGGCATAACTGGTTTGTGCCCGCTGTGCAAAAATATCCAGTATAAGATAGGTTCTATCGATAATCTTTACTTCCAGCATCTTCTCGATATTGCGCTGTTGCGCTGGAGACAACTCGTCGTCAAAAATGACGGTATCTATATCATGAGATTTTACGTAGCCTAATACCTCCTCCATCTTACCGGTACCGATAAAGGTTTTGGGATTAGGTTTATTCATTTTCTGGCTGAATCTCTTGCGTACACTTGCCCCTGCTGTGTATGCGAGAAATTCTAGTTCGTCCATATATTCCTCCAGCTTTTCTTCAGTCTGGCTTTGCGTTACCACACCTATTAAAATAGCCTTCTCGTACTCGTGATTATCTTTTTCTAACATATATTTTAAACAACTTATCTCAAAGATACCTTTTAATAAAAGTTACAAAGAGTCTTTGAGATAAGGTTAAGAATTAGGGGTTTACTGCTCTCGAGCCAGTAATGATTCTGCATCTGTGATGGCCATTTGAGTCGATGTTTTTATCTGATCGATAGCCAGTTTAAACTCCATTAATTTAGGCTCTTGCTCTTCCAGCTGCTCGCTAGTTTCTGGCAATGGTGCCTCATAAGGGAAGGTAGTAGAATAATCGCGCATCCACGCCATCATATCGTCGTGAGATTGCTCTAGTGCCACTTTTGCAGTAATTAGTTCTTCTGTGGTGGCCTCGTCTAGGTCTTCTTGTTCTAGGCGCTCATCAATTTGTGCCGATAGCTCCATAAGGGTTCCCATGTCTGGCATGACCTCATCATGTACCTCCATGGTTTGCTCTGTCAACTGGTCAAATTCTGCAATCTGTTGTTCTAGTGCTTGTTGCTCATCGCTTTTACAGGCGACCGATAAAACCGCTAGGGTAATAATTAAAAATCTTTTTTTCATGTGGTACTGATTTAATACATATTATCGAGGTGTCTTTTCTTCAATGGACGACCTCCTTTTTTTTACAAATTTAGCTGCTGCAGGCTCAATAAGCTCTTATCAGTTCTTTAATTTTGTTCTGGCTGTTGACTGGCCTATAATTGTGCCCATGTTTCCTATTGCATTTCACCCTATTTATAGACATCCTTTACCAGAGGGACATCGTTTCCCTATGATTAAGTATGAGTTACTGCCGCAGCAGTTAATTCATGAGGGTGTTGCAGATACGGCCGATTTTTTTGAACCCAGCAAGCTTTGTGATGATGTGGATGTGCTAAGAGTACACACGGCGGCGTACTATAGCGCACTTAAAGAGCTGCGCCTGGATCGCAAGGCGGCTCGCAAGCTGGGTTTCCCATTGAGTGAACAACTGGTAGAACGCGAGTTGCGCATCGCCCAGGGCACTATCGAGGGCTGTTTAAAGGCACTAGAATCAAGAGTCGCCATGAATATTGCCGGCGGCACCCATCATGCCTACACAGATCATGGCGAGGCATTTTGCCTGCTTAATGACCAGGCCATTGCCGCACGATACTTGCAAGCGCACGGCCATGCAGAAAAGATCCTGATTGTAGATGTAGACGTGCACCAGGGCAACGGTACCGCACAAATTTTCCAAGACGACGATAGCGTTTTTACTTTTTCTATGCACGGCGCAAGTAATTACCCTTTTAAAAAAGAAACATCAGACCTTGATATTGCCTTGCCAGACCATACCGATGACGCCACCTTCTTGGCCGAATTGCAACACCATCTACCGGATTTGATTGCTCAAGAGCGACCTGATTTTATCTTTTACCTGGCTGGGGTTGATGTGTTAAAAAGCGATAAGTTAGGACGGCTGGGGTTGAGTCTAGAGGGCTGTAAGCAGCGAGATGAGTATTGCTTTTCCGCTTTCGCGAAAGCGGAACACCCCACAAAATCGTTCATCCCAGTACAATGCAGCATGGGCGGCGGGTATTCTCCAGAAATTAAGGTAATCATCGATGCCCATGCCAATACCTACAAGGCAGCACGCAAGCATTTGTTGTAATTAAACGATCCATCGTTTTTTCTTAGAATACACCGCAAAAACGACCATAATCACGTCAAAAAATAGAATGAGCAACAATAGATTCTCGCTGGTAAGACCGTCTGCTCCCAAGTAACCAGAGAACCATTTGTAGCCACCACTTACCAGTACTGCAAGCAGCGAGACTATAGCAAGACCTACTGCAGCCTTTTTGCGCAATAGTAAAAAAATAGCCGATAAGGCACCCGCCACGGTAGCAACACCAGTGACATAAAGGTACCAGGGCGGTCGTGACTGGAAAACCTGGCGCTGGCTGTCGTCTAGGGCAGCAGCAATTTTATCTGGAGCAGTGGCCTCCATCAAAAAGGCTGATAAATCTGCCAGGCTCCAGAATAATAATAAAACAGCAATGATCCAGAACAGGACAACAGGGGATGATCGTTGAGTCATAGGTAGCGGTAATGGTTATTTAAAAATAAGGTATTCTATTGTTATAAAGCAGGGTCCTGCGGTGCATTCTATTTTAACGCGTTGTCTAGAATGATGCGGGTAGAAACTGGTTATATTTACTTATGAAAAATTTGGTCTTTTATATACTTCTAGTCACTGGTGGTTTATGTACCGCACAAAACAGCGTGGACATGCGGGCAGACAACGTCCCAGAATGTGGTGAGTTGCGGCGCCAGACCATGACATTTTTGAGCGATGGCTCGTTACAAAACAGCAGTGTGGTCATAAGAGAGGTGAGTAAATTAAAACAATGTGGCCTGGATGATTATGACGTGCGCTTTTTTGGCAGGATGGAGGCTTTATCTGGGCTGCTCAAAAGTTTGACTCGCGATTCCCTGATAGAAACACTTACTTATGGGGATTTATTCATTGCCATCAATGCCATGCGCGAGACCCCAAAATATCAAGAGCTTAAAGATATCGCCAGGCTGTCCCAGCAGCTGGCACAAACTACTGCCAGCATACGCACCTGGGAGCAAGATATACGCCTGTTTGAGCAGCTAGGAGCATCGCAAGAGGTACAGGATAAGGTGTATCGTTATTTGCGTGAGCATCCCGATAACGAGCTGACTTATGAGCAATTATTGCAACGATTAAAAAAGTAACCTGTGCGGTATGTGCGATTAAAATTGTGGTACAGCAGCCGGGTAGCCTTATTTACTGCCATTGCAGCCTTCCCCACGCTAGCCAGTGCGCAGCCAGCGGTAAGCCTGGCGGTTTTTAACACGCTAGCTATCCCGCTGGGGATATTGGGCTATCATTATTTCTACCGGCCAGAGCGATTTATATTTATCAATCTAGGCATACATAACAGATCCTTGTATGCATTTTCCACCATTTTTATTTGGGTGCTGTCGCTACCGCTGTGGTTGTGGTGGATTGTTGTGAGTTAACTGGATTTAAAGTGCCTTAAAACCATAAGAACCACAGGTGATAAAGCGAATGTAAAAGTAGGCTTATGTGTAGTTACTAATACTAAAAGAGCTATTTTTAGTTGGATGTAACACGTTAGCTGCAAGCAAAATCAAAATCAAAAACCCTAAATGGAAGAAAGAGAATTATATGAAAAAGTTCTGAAAAGGCTATTTGACGGCTTAAAAACAGAAAAACACGAAAAATTTCAAAATAATAGATTGGGAGAACGAAAATTTGCTATTTCGGACTTG
This sequence comes from uncultured Nonlabens sp., assembly GCA_947491755.1. Lineage (GTDB taxonomy): Bacteria > Bacteroidota > Bacteroidia > Flavobacteriales > Flavobacteriaceae > Nonlabens. Next base: position 314,234 of record CANLKV010000001.1, read on the forward strand.
TATCCAGACATTATTATGACAAAAAAAGACTCTAACGAGGTTGATTTTATAGTTGAAATTATAATTCCGTCTTATGTTAACAAAGAGAGTTTGTTTAAAAAATGGAAACCGCTTTCGGAAGTTGGTTCGACACTCTACTTAGTTGTACCTAAGTCCAAACATAAATTAATTGAGCAATGGTGTAACGAGGAAAAGGTTGAAACAAGATTTGGAACTTACGAGGTAAAAAATAATAAAGTTGAATTAAAATTTTTCTGATATGGAAGTTTGGAAACTAATTGTTTCCTTCCTTTCGGGAGGATTGGCTGGTGCTATATTTAAGCACTTTGTGGATAGATATAGGAATAGGATACAGAAGCTTGAATGTAGATATATTGAAGATGAGATAATCAGTAAGTTACCTGTAGACTATGAAGACACAACTCATAATAATTTACATTCTAAAAAGTTTAAAATTGTAAATACAACAAACATAGACATTGATGAAATAAAAATAGTATTCTCATTTGAACCTCAATCTGTAGTGGCTAAATGGACAAGTTATTCCAAAGCTGGAAATGACATACCAAAAGGGCGTACTTATAACAAAAAGAATGAATGCCAATTTATAATAAAACATTTCAATAGAAACGAAGAGGTTGAAATTTATTTAGAAATTGGGAATGTTAATAACGATAGATTTAATATCACGGAAATGAATATTACTGGAGTTAAAGTTAAATATATCGATAAGCGAAAAAACACTCAACGTAAAATTGTTACAATGGTAGAAAAGAGAGAGCTTAATGCCAGCAGCTAACAAAAGATAAAAACAATAGGGCAATTTATTCAAATCCTGATGTTTAGAGTACACTTGCCAAGCCGTCAAATTTTTAAATTTGGCTTATTGATAAAAAAAGATAATGAGAAAATTAAAAAATTCGGCTCGTGCTTAACCGAAAGGATAATGCTAATTTGCAAGCTACGAGCCATATACAAGACCGTTACTAATACTAAAAGAGCTATTTTTAGTTTTATATAACACGTTGGGCGTAATTTTGAATTAAAAAGTACTTATGAATATTATTAACCCAAATGAGATTGGATCTAAAATCTCTACTTTGATTGTTGAATCTAAAGAAAAGTTTATTGCAGTATCGCCATATTTAGATCTGTCAGGATGGAAAAAAATTTTGATAAACCTTCAAGATGCAGCGAATCGTGGAATAGATATCGAAATCTACTTCAGAGAAATAAGGGAAAAAGACTATCAAGCACTAAGAAAACTTAATGTTAAATTATTTGAGGTTAAAGGATTACATACAAAACTCTACTTAAATGAAGACTCTATTATAGTTTCTAGCATGAACTTATATGAGTTTTCGGACTTACATTCCATTGATATTGCTTTGAAATTTGACAATGTCAAAGACTATAATAAATTATTTCACTATTTCTCTAAATATATTATGAGCAAAAGACCTCTAGATAAGTTTATATCTAAAGCATCGGAAAACCGGTTGATTGAAACTCATAAATTTCTATCTGAAAGATTTTCGGAATATCGAATTACTTCAACTAAAACTTACCTATTTTCAAAAAATCTTCTACCCATTTTCCATACATTCATTGACCTAGATTTCATTGGATTAAAATATCCTGTTAAGAATCCAACTGATCAGGAGATTAATGAGATTACTGAGTTATTGGATAAAAATTTAGATGTAGAAGTAAAAAGGAGTTTCTATAATACTTCGAAGGAAACAATTTATTATAAATGGGAAATTAAAATTGATCAACTCAATGATATTGAGATTGCAAATGTTTTGACAGAGTTAAGTGACTTAAAACTACGCCCAACAACGTATAATGCGCATAACGCTGGATTGGTTTAACTGTATTGAAAAACCTACGAATGCAGGCTAAAAAATCCTTATTTGAAAAATATGTAACTTCATCACCGCGCAACGACGCATTATACAAAACCGTTGTAGGTAATTTAAGAGATGACGAAAAAAATAAAAGATTTACTGTATTTTGATTTGCAAAAATCTGTTTCTCTGTATAGTCAATTGGATGAAGGAATCATAACACAATCAACTCAAAATACTGAGGAAGGAGGAGATATCAATTCCAGTCTTGGAGTTGATGTAAAGGTATTTCAGACAAAAATTGGTGCTTCTGCAAACGACAAAGAAAGTAAATCTGTCACGAGAATTCCTCATCACAATTTATTGAACAAACTACAAGAAAGCATTTACGAATCTAAATCTTACATTGATTTAGATAAAATTGATGTAACAGAGTTAGATGTGGAAAAGCTTCACAAGCAATTAAAGTCTAAAACGTTTGTAAAGGCAACAGGTTGGGTTAATATTGAGGATTATGACAGACTTAAAAAAATTGCAAAAAGATTCAATTCAATTTCTCAATTTATTCAGGAATGTAGTATTGCAGAATCTGATGAAAAAGAACAATATGACGCTTTAGTTTTAGAACTTAAAAGACAGAGAAAAATAGTTAATAGCCAAAAGGATAGAAATGTAAAAGTTAAGGACAATGCTAGACTAAATAAACTCGAAGAGGATTTAGAAAAACTATTAGATGAATATAACAATACCGGAAAAATACCAGAATATTTAGTAAACGGAATCCAACTATTCATTGATACGTTTTTACCAAACAGAATAAATTTTAGATTCTATCCTTATGAAAATATACAGTCATTTGAAATTTTATCAAATCTAAAAAGAGAACACTTTGTAGAAACGGATATTGAAAATATTACTTTTTCATACGGTTCTCGACCTAATTTAAAAATGACAATTTTCGGTATGATTACCTCTCTACCCGAAAAGGACGATGAACTATTTGACCCACTAAAAGAAGATTCAGAAGAAGGAGGTGAATCAATAATCTTCGAAAGAGCATTTAGAGGCGTTTTTAGAGGATTTGAGGGTTTTGAGCAGTTTGTAAGATATTCCAGTTACCCAAGAATTACTGTTAATCCATTAGCAGTTTATAGAGAAATTGAATTATAAAAACTACCTACAACAATGCCTATAAAGAATTGCTTGTTCTCGCCTAATTCTTAAAAGCCAATCGCACAAAACAAAGAGTGCCAAAAAAGGGACACATTGTTTTTTAACCAACGCTCTGACAGAAATTGAATATATAAATGATATTAGAACAATATATTGACAACTTAGACAGAAGGTACAGACTCGGAAACGCAACCGAACATACTTTTCGTGGCGACTTACAGCAACTTTTGGAAAGTTTGGTGCCGACTATCAGAGCGACCAACGAACCTAAAAGACAAAGTTGCGGAGCACCTGACTACATTTTGACTAAAAAAGATATTCCTGTTGGATTTATAGAAGCTAAAGACATTGGCGACAAAGACCTTGACGGCACAAAGAAAACAGGAAACAAGGAGCAGTTTGACCGATACAAAGCGTCTCTAAACAATTTGATTTTCACGGACTACATCAACTTTCATCTGTACCGAGAAGGCGAATTTATTACCAAAATTTCCATTGCTGAAATCACGGACAAGGGAATAAAACCTTTAACCGAGAACTTTGGAAACTTTGAAAATCTAATCAAAGACTTTTGCGTTCACGTTGGACAAACGATAAAAAGCTCAAAAAAATTAGCAGAAATGATGGCGGGCAAAGCCCGCCTTCTTTCTGATATTATTGAAAAGTCGTTAACCAGTGATGAAGAAAATCAAGAGAATAGTACGCTGAAAGAACAAATGTTGGCTTTCAAGCAAATTTTGATTCACGACATTATGCCACAAGGTTTTGCAGACGTTTACGCTCAAACTATTGCTTACGGAATGTTTGCGGCTCGTTTGCACGACCCAACTTTGGACAACTTTAGCAGACAAGAAGCGGCTGAACTGATTCCAAAATCAAATCCGTTTTTACGAAAACTCTTTGGCTACATTGCAGGACCCGATATTGACGACCGAATTAAATGGGTAGTAGAAAACCTTTCGGAAATCTTCTTGGCGTGTAACGTAGAAGAAATCTTAAAGAATTATGGGAAATCCACCAAAATGGAAGACCCGATTATTCACTTTTATGAAACGTTTCTAAGCGAGTACGACCCGAAATTGCGTAAGTCTCGTGGCGTTTGGTACACACCGCAACCCGTTGTAAATTTCATTGTTCGGGCAGTTGACGGCATTCTAAAAACGGAATTTGATTTACCGCAAGGACTTGCAGACACAAGCAAAACAACCATAAAAGTAAACACCCAAACCGCAGACAAGCGTTCGGCAACAGGTTACAAACAAATGGAGCAAGAAGTACACAAAGTACAAATTCTTGACCCAGCCACAGGAACAGGAACTTTCTTGGCAGAAGTGGTAAAACACATTCACAAAAAATTTCGAGGACAACAAGGTATTTGGAGCAATTATGTAGAAACGCATTTATTGCCACGCCTGAACGGTTTTGAGTTGTTAATGGCGAGTTATGCAATGGCTCATTTAAAATTGGATTTGCTTTTGACCGAAACAGGATTTAAGCCAACATCCAACCAACGTTTTAAAGTTTATCTTACCAACAGTTTAGAAGAACACCACCAAGACACGGGAACATTATTTGCCAATTGGTTAAGTACAGAAGCCAATGAAGCAAATCACATTAAAAGAGATACACCCGTAATGTGTGTGATTGGGAATCCACCATACAGCGGAATTTCATCCAATAATGGGGAATGGATTAGTAGCTTGATTGAAGATTACAAATATGTTGACGGAGTTCATTTTAACGAACGCAAACATTGGCTCAATGATGATTATGTGAAGTTCTTACGATACGGACAACATTTTATTGAGAAAAACGGAAGCGGAGTTTTAGCATATATTAACCCTCACGGATTTTTAGACAACCCTACTTTTAGGGGTATGCGTTGGCATCTGCTTAAAACCTACGATAAAATTTACACAATTGATTTACACGGTAACAGCAAGAAGAAAGAAACTGCCCCAGATGGCAGCCCAGACCAAAATGTTTTCGACATAATGCAAGGCGTATCCATCAACTTTTTCGTAAAAACAGGAAAGAAAAAACCTAATGAATTAGGAAAAGTATTCCATTGTGATTTGTATGGTAGACGTGAATTCAAATACAACTTCCTAACTGAAAATACGCTAAAAACAGTTGAATTTGAAGAAATAAAATACACAAAGCCATATTTCTTTTTTGTACCAAAAAATCAAAAAGGAAGAGATAAATATGAAAATGGTTTTAGAGTTGATGAACTTTTTACAAGTAATGTAACCGGGATTGTAACCGCACGTGATTCGGTTGTGATTGATACCGATAAAAATCAACTAATAAAAAGAATAGAAAAGTTTACTGATGACCAATTTACTGATAGAGAAATTAGGAGTTGGCTGTTTCCAAATAAGAAAGACGGGAAATACTTAGCAGGTAATTCCAGGGGATGGAAATTAGAATTGGCAAGAAGTAAAATTGCAAAAAACGACCACAACTCGTTTATAAAAGACATTGACTATCGACCTTTTGATATTCGTAAAATTTATTACTCACCAGATATGGTAGATTGGGGTCGTGAAAATTTAATGCGACACTTTTTAGAAGGGAATAATATTGGTTTAATGATATGCAGGCAAACAGCTATTGACAGTTGGGAACACGTTGGAATCACAAAAATTATCGCTGATGATAGTCGGGTGTCAAATCGTTCAAAAGAGCGTGGTTATATTTTGCCACTATATCTCTATCCAGAAAAAACAGAACAACAAAACATTGAGCAATCACAAGTAAGAACACCAAATCTCAAAACTGAAATAATTAATCAATTCGCTGAAGTATTAAGTTTGACTTTTACTAACGAAAAAGAAAGCGTTGAGAACACATTTGCACCCATTGATATTTTAGATTATATCTATGCTGTATTGCATTCACCTACATATCGTGAAAAATACAAGGTTTTTTTAAAAATTGATTTTCCGAGAGTGCCTTATCCAAAAGACAAAGACACGTTTTGGAAATTGGTAAAATTGGGCGGAGAAATTCGTCAAATTCATTTATTGGAAAGCCCAAAAGTTGAGCAATACATAACACAATATCCAATTGACGGAGATAATAAAGTAGGCAAACCTAAATACAAAGACGGTAAAGTTTTCATCAACAATACACAGTATTTTGACAATGTCCCACAAGTTGCTTGGGAGTTTTACATTGGTGGTTATCAACCAGCCCAAAAATGGCTCAAAGACCGTAAAGACCGCAAATTAGAGTTTGACGATATTTTGCATTATCAAAAAATCATTGTCGCACTTTCAGAAACGGACAGACTGATGAAAGAGATTGATAATATTGAGATTTAATGAGTTATGTACCACTAACAAGAGAAGAGTTGCTTATTGAAATTGATAATAAGTCAAAAGCAATTATAAATATGGGAAAAAAGCTAACTGCAATTACTGATAAAATGGAAACATTTGATATATTTTTAATTGCAGCTCTAAACCGTACAGTAAACATTTCCAAAGCATATACATCACTAATTAGAGAAAATAATTTTATTGCCGCTGCACCTCTAGTGAGAATCAATATTGACACACTACTTAGATTGTATGCTTCTTTAATTTCAGAATACGACAGGAATGCCTTTGCTTCAAAAGTTATGAGTGGTGAATTAATAAAGAAAATGAAATTGAATGGAACAAAAACTAAGTTAGATGACAGAACTCTATATTTAGAAATATCAAAAATAAAAGGAATGGAATGGGTAAAAGATATATACCAAGCAGGCAATTCATTTGTTCATCTTGAAAAATCACATATTTTTTCATCCTTGAAAATAGCAGACGACAAAGAAAGAACTATAAATATGTCCATTGGATTTCACGATGCGTTTATTCCTGAAGGTGAGAAAATTGGCTCAGCTGTTTGGATGAATAAAATAATAGATTCAATAATTCGACAAGCGCAAATTTGGATGTATGATAAAGCTAAAAAAATAGGATTTGATATTGAACAATTAAATCATTTGAAATAATGTCAATGGTAAAAGCCATAAACATTTGCAATTCGCACCAGCCAACGCTGACTGACAAAGGGAATGAAAAAAAGTACAACCGCACAACAATGGCTATACGTAATGCGGGCGAAAGTGCTAATATTAAAGTAATTACATTAAATAAACTAAGTGCTAAATTGAAAGGTAAGTGCCTTGCAATCCAGCACTACGAATAGCCGAGACCGTTGTGTGTAATGTAAAAGTCGCCCGAAAAATATGAACTTAAATCAAATAACTGTACCTTCATTGGACTTGACAAAATCAATCCCTTTTTATGAAAAATTGGGGCTTAAATTAATAGTAGAATCTCTTCCTCATTACGCTCGATTTGAATGCCCAAATGGAAACTCGACTTTCTCAATTCATCAAACTGACGAACTACCAAAAGGAGACGGAATCTATGTATATTTTGAATGTACAAACCTTGACGAGCAAGTTGAAAAAATAAAAAGTAAAGGAATTGTATTTGACCAAGAACCAACTGACCAAAGATGGTTATGGAGAGAAGCAAGATTAAAAGACGTTGACGGAAATCAACTGATATTATTTTATGGTGGAGAAAATCGACTGAATCCGCCTTGGCGAATAGAAAATGGAAACAAAATTGAATAAAACACTACACACAACAATGTATTATATTAAGTAACTCTCATAACACCTATGAATAAAGGGTTTTATTAGTTAAAAACAAAAAAGGTACAACATAGGTATAACTTTTTACACCTTATGCTGTACCCCTCTAAAACAAGTATAGACAACAAAAAACCGCTCCTGTTTAGAGCGGTTTTCTTATTTCTATTTAGTTGTTATTAATTCGCCGTACCAGAGCCTAAATAGATACTGTTTGATACTTGACTACCATCTTCCGAAACAAACGCCATAAACAGCTCTACTGTGCCTCCTGCGTAGGTAGTTGGAATAGATACAGTCTGTGCTCCAGCAGTTCGAGTAGCACCGTCAAGAATGTATATCGATTCTTTCTTAGTTGGATTGTAAACTAAGACCATTGCTTTGTCTGATGCGTTTGCGTTACCCTCAGCCGAGTTATCTCCCCAACTAAAATCAACTTGCCCCGCATTTGATAGGTCTGTAGAGCCATTTAATACCCCTGACAGACTACCTCTACTTAAAAGAGCATTAGCATAGTCAACAGTAAAATTGGGTGCAGTACCGGTGATTGCATTGTTTAGCAAATAAGACATAGCAGAATTAAATTCTGTACGCTTATTAGCGAAATTCTTGTATCCAATCTTTAGAAACGCTTTGTTTGGCTGTAGAAACTCCAGCACGCTTGAAAATTTGGTTCTTTGATTTACTTGCCCTTCCGTTCTTGGATTCGCAACGCTTGAAGGTTTGATTCTGATGTAATCAATTCCTTTCCAATTACCTCCGATAATGTTTCCAACTTTACCAGATAGTCCTCCTAAAATTCCTTGCGAGATTTTGCCCATAACATATGTAGATTAAAAAATTACTTATTCGGATTTGGTACGGACTTAACTCGGACATAACAATACTTTCGCTTTGACCTTTAAGCAAATATAAAATCTTCTGCAAGGCTTTTGCCTTTATTGGTTGCGATTGCTTTGGGTTGCCCCCTATTACTTTACCCCTATATATTTTTAAAAGAAAAAATGAAAAAAAAGAAAGCAATATAGTATTGTGGTGTGGGTAATGGCGACAAGGTTTTTGGGTAAAAGTTTTTCTTAGTAAAATGTATCAATTTATGCTCAATAGTATATTAGAAAAAGTTTTATCCAAAACCCGTAGGGCTTGACCTTTTCGGCATTGTGCTGTGGGTGAAGGAAGCCACATATCTTAGTTTTCTTTTTTATTATTTTTTGAAGCCTGAATTTAAATCGAAGATTATGGAAAATCCTTTTGAAATTATCAACCAAAGATTAGAACGTATTGGAAACATTACTTGAAAATATCTATAGAGCAAGTAATATCAATGAAACTGGTGTTGCTACTACTCCAATTATGAACATTAAGCAACTTTCAGCTTATTTAGACCTATCTGTATCGGCTTTATACAAAATGACAAGCACCAAAGAGATTCCGCACGCAAAACGTGGTAAAAGGCTTTATTTCGATAAAAAAGATATAGATGCTTGGGTATTGGAAAATAAAGTAACTACTTCAAGTGATATTGAAAGAATGGCTACTGAGTATATGCTCAAAAATCCTGTTAAGTTTCCTTGATGTTCCGCTTTTCTGGGGAATTAACACTTAAAAAAATAGGTCTTTTCCGCATTGAGCGTTGGTGGTGCGTTTGTAAGTGTAGCGTTTTAAATAGTTGTTTGATAAAACAGCGTTTAAATAAGCTACTCTTACAGGACTTTTAGACAATAGCGTATTGTTTTTTTAAGGCACGAGAAAAAGCAATGTGCTATGGCGTATGACTATACTTTATAGACCTGTTTTTTTATATCCTATTTCTTGGGTGGTGGGGAAAAGTGGACAATTAATGTGCTTAACGAAATGAGACAAACAAAGACTTGAGGTAAGGAATACTTGGACTTAACGATGGTTTTGTGCAGTTCGAATGAGATAAGTGCTTTAATTGATGAGTTCGGATGTGCGCGTTGGCAGAGCGGATATTTTACATAATAGCAGTTATAGCTACAAAATGCATTAACACTGCGTAGCAAACCTTTTAAAGTGCCGTTTGCTACTATAACTTCTATTATGTAAACATAGCTTAGGGTTGTTTTTATGGCGCTGTAATTGTTTTAGCGTTGGCAATAGCTCTTTACTTTTTATAGGTACGACGAAAAAGTAATGTGCTATTATAGTATTGGTACAATTACCGTGACATAAAAACAACAAGGCGGTGGCGAGCGGAACACAATAAAAGACAGAGGATTTTGAGGTACGAAAAAACTGGGTTTTATTGTGTGGGGAATTGTTATTCTGGTGGTAACAATGAATCCTTCAATATGTGTTCTACGTTCTCTCTTTTAGGATTCAACGATTTTGGGAACTCTTTAAAACTTAAATAGTCTGAAAAAGAAATCATAGAATCAAAAAGCTCCTTCTTCTTAATGTATTTATGGTATTTGACTATAAGCTTCTTTAGGTTCTTTAACCGTACTTGATGCTTAAAAAAATCATCAATATGAATGATGGTTATGGGTTTTACTTTTTCCTTATTTTTGATGGACGATTTTTTTAGTTCTTCTTGAAAATAATAGTTCAGTAGCTGAGTAAAGCCCAATGAAGTAAACGAATGGTCTAATACTATCAATATAGGGAAATAGTTTGAACGTTCTGGCTTTTTAACTCTATCGAAAAATTGGTACTGACCATTCATTGAGTTGACAATATAATCGAGCAATTGTAAAATACCCTTATGACGTTTTCTGTTTGTTTTTGAGTTTATAGTGAAGTAAAATTTATCCTGAATCTCTTTTAATAATTTACGCGTATTGAGAGAAATTTTTTCATTATTGGAAAGGAATGAGTTTTTACATTCGAACATCATAATATTACTACCATTGCGGATATAATAATCTGGCAAACTTATATTTTCAATCCTTTTACCACCTAATTGTTTTATGCGATGTTCGGGAAATTGAATGTATGATTTACCAAATGATGTTTTAAATACGTTTTCAAGCAATATTACCTCAACAAATTCTTTTACATAGTCTTGAGCAAACTTAGTATAACCATTTTCTTTACTATATCTAAGAATGTCGTGATATAAACTGCTAAAGAACTTATTTAATAAAAACTCAAAATCTAATACTGCATATTTATGCTCACTAATCTTAAATAATGGACTTTTTCTTATTTGAACAAATTCATCCCAAGAGGGATTATTAGATGTATCAATCTTTAAATGTTCTACCAATGTTTTTATTACAGGATAATCTTCAAATGAAACAATATTTGAAGTAGTTGCTATCTTACTTAATTGAAAAACATCATTGAAATATTGATACCAATTATCTAATCCAATTTGAACTATATAATCACTAAGTAATTTAGAATACTTTGGATTAGTTCTAAACCATTTCTCAAATAATAAGAACTTATATATCTCAGGTTGCAAAGCATCAACTCTATAATAATGATGTAATGGCTGTGTAATTCCAAAAAATAGATGAAAATGAATATCATCTAAATAAGATGGATTCTTACTATGATATTGTCTAAAAACACTATCCTGCCTTTCTGCTATTTCATCACTAATCAATAGATATAGTTTGAGTAAATTCTCCCTACTTCTTTTTTTTGTTATTGGTTTACCTTGAGAATGTAATTGTGATAGTGAGCACAAAATTTCGATAACACGTAACGTTGAAATTCTATTGATGAGAACAACGGATTTCAGTTTTGCTTGAGGTTTATTATTTACAACAAATTTTTTAGCGTGTTTCGCATAAGCGCCGATAATCTTATTTCTTAAATCCGTGTTATCTTCTATTAGCCACTCAGACAATATAAAGTGAAGTTCTGTATTGTCCTCTTCTCTTAATTTGTATTCGTACTTATTTATAGCTGATAATAGTATTAAGGAATCCACTATATCAACTTCTTTTTGAAGTGATTTAATGGTACGTCTTTGCGTGAAGATTTGACTGTAACCAAGACGAACTAAAAGTGTTGTATTCATTATTACTCAGATAAATTTCTTTAAAAACTCTCTAAAATAATCTCTAAGAAAAAACCTCTAATTATTTATACACCTATAATGAAAAGAGCAATAACAAGAATCTAAGAATAGACACTTTTTGATATTAGATGTTTTGTAGCGTATGCAAAATCTAACATTCACAAACTATTACATAATTTCTCAATTTGAGTATGTAGTAATTTTGTTCTTTCTATTATGAAACCTTCAAAGTCATCATTCTTTAGTAAGCCAATCATATATTCATCAATAAATTGAGATGCCATAATTTCTACAAACACATCTCTTTTACCTGCTTCTATATATTCACTTTCAAAAGCTGTGACGTATTCGCTTGGTAATTTAGAGCCTATTTTATTGTTATTGGTTTCTTTGGTAATCAATGCAATATTTGCTACGTTATTTATTACATCTTCGTACTTATGGTTTTCAAACTGCTTGACAATACTTTTACCTAAAGCAGATTTTTTAGGGAAAATGTGATGTTCTTCTAACTTATTCTTGCCGACTACACCTCTATTCGGTTGGATACCAAAGTAAAAGTCTTTTGCTTGGTTAGATTTCAATAGCAAAATTAATGCTCTATATATTTGTTGACTTTTGTTAGAGTAATACGCATCAAATAACTTGAAGTTTTGTTTTGAAATATCCTGTAAATAGCTAAAACTTCTTGTGTTTTCATTTATAACTCTTTGAAGTTTTTGTTCTAAATCTAATTTATCATTTATCAACAAAGCAAAGTCTTTTGCTATTCTTTCACTTTGCGCACCTGGATAACGGTTCTTTAATAGCGTATTCCAAAACCAAGATTTTAAAAATTCTTTTTCTCTTAAATTCAGGGATTTGAAATGAGAAATCGCTCCTGCTAAAAATTTCATCAAAGGATTATATCTTCCCAATTCGGTAGATTCTATTGAGAAATTATTTGCCATAAATTGCATTAACGAATGAAATTTATCGTGCAATAATTTAGTGTTAGCCATTAATAACTCCGTACTTAGTTTTAATACAGCTGTTCCCAAAAATTGTTTTTGCAATATTATAGTTGTGAGTTGCAACATATCTTTATTATCAACAAAGGGTTGCACTTGGCTCAGTTCTATATTCTCAATGTTATCAAAATAGTTATTGCTTAAATGCCCCTCATAGTTCATCATTGTATAAAAGGTACGCAAGTCAAAAAAACCTTCATCAAATCTGCGATAGGTTTTAGCCACCATAATATCAAATATTGACAACTTTGTATTCTTAGTATTGATACGTTCAAAAACTTCTAACACCTCTTCCAAAGTTCCTTTTTGTTCAATCTCATATACCTTTCGATAGAGTATTTCTTTTTCTAAGGTTTTTAGCTTTTTATTGTATTCATTTTTAAAACGAAGCATTTTAATTTCTTCGTCTTGGTCATCAATATCAAACCAAGTTTCTACAATATTATCATCAAAATTGTATGCGTGTTTAATCTTCACGAAACGATGACCAAATGTTTTATACAGTTCTTTTTCTGTATATTCTTTAAGCATTATGGGTTGTTGAGGATTTTCAGGATTATCTATTTTTTCATCATCATATATCCATTTCAATTCAGAATCAACTCCTTCATATTCAGAATCCCAATAGAGATTTAGTTTCTCTTTTTTGCGAGTGTTGTTACCCTTATATATTTCTTTATCTGTAAAGGCTAAGGTTAATGCTGTTGTACGTTGTTGGCCATCTAAAAGATAGGTTACGTCTTCAGGTTTATCTTCAGGAATTTTAATATCCTTTACTTTAGCACCTACCGCACGTCGCGCTAATTCATCTCCACCTTTCCATATTAAAATTGAGCTAATTGTATAATTGCGTTGCAGACTATCTATAAGTAAACGTACTTGATTTTTATCCCAAACAAACGGACGTTGAAATTCTGGTAACCAAACTTGCTCCTTATATGATAAATCTATTAGGTCTTTGATGTTGAAATCTTTATTGGTGTTGCTCATTTACTTTTTAAAATTTATATGGATTAACAATGGACCTTAGACTAATCTATATCTATCAGAACGCATTTTGAAAGCTTTTTCACTTCCTTCCATTACATCACAAATCTCTTTCTTAATCTCTTCTCTTTCTACAGTACCAGAATATAAAATAGATGTATAACGACTTTCTGAATCCATTGAAATAATATATTCTGCATCTCCATTAACAGGAATATTGGCGTTATGAGTTACTACAATAATTTGCCTACTTCCTTTAGCTACTTTTAATCTATCTACAATCAAATCATATACTAATCTATTGTCTAAATCATCTTCTGGCTGGTCTAATAATAATGGTATTGTACCAAATGAAAGCAGAAAAGTTAATATTGCAGTTGTACGTTGACCTGCTGAGGCAGTTGATAACGATTTAAAACTATCTGCATTTTCAGGCTTATATTCTACAACCACCTCATCCTCTGGCATAAACAACTCTAATTCATCCATACCTGCATCAGTAATACCCTTAACAGCATTTTTAAAATGACCTCCAACTATATCAGCATTATCATCAAAGTAATTTTTGCGGAATACATCCTTTACTTCTTCAATTTTCTGTTCGACGTTACCTTGAAAACACAACTCTTTTAACTTTTTAAAATCTTCTTCAAAAGAGGTGTCTTTACCAATAATCTTACGGACTTGTAACTCAAAACTTGTTTGATTTCTAAATGGTTTAATCTTTACTCTGATTTTTTCGTCGGTAACATTCTCATCGATAAAGACTTTACGCTTATTTGTTATTTCTTTACATAACTGAATAAATTCTTCTTGATATTTCGTTCTTTCTGTAAGCTCCAAGTTTTCTTGTTCTTTAATTATATCAAGTGCTTTTAATTCTTCTTCTTTATCTTCAATATCTTTTGATATAGCTTCATATTGGTCTATGTTTTCTACACCTTCTGCTTCAAGTTCTACTTTTTTTGTATCATAATTAGTTACTGCGGTAGAATACGCTTGTTGCCATTGTGAAGATTCTATTTTGTTTTCTAAATCATTTTTAATTTGAGATATAGATGCAATTAATACTTCATATTCTGTCGCCTTAGCAGATATAGCCTGTTTTACTTCAGTAAGTATATCTTGAATTTCATCTTTATTCGATTCAGAAAAACTTTCCTCCTTTGGCTGTTCAATTTCAAATTCAGCTTTTAAACTCTCTAATTGATTAACTAAATCTTGAATTTTCTCTTTGTAATCATTGAGTAACTTTTCTTCTTCAGCAAAAGTCTTTTTTTCTGCCATTAATTCCTTGATACCTGCCTTATCTAAAGTTTCTAATTTCTTTTTTAAATCAGCAATATCAGTCTTTAGTTTAAGTCTTGATTTTAAACTCACTTGATGAGTTCTAATTGTGCTACAAGACTTTAAGAAATTTTCTTTGGCAACCTCTCTTTTATCTTTTAGTAGGCTTATTTCTTCAACATTTAAATCGATTCTATCCAATAAAGCATTTGGGTCTTTTGAAATTTCAAATATTTGTTTCTGAGAATACTGCTCGAACTCTAAGAAGTTTAGAAACTCCTCTTCCTCAATTTCCTCCCAAACTCCATCAACTAACTTATGAATTTCAATAGTTTGATTAACTGAACTTTCTATATCAGATGCCTTTACACGGTATAAGAAGTCATTACGAATAAATTCCACTTCAATAGTTGAGTCTTGATTAAACACACCAATGGACTCTGTTCCTCTAACATCATTTGTTTTGTAGAAGCTATTATGTTCCTTAAGTAGTTCATTAAAATTTTCGAGATTACTTGTGCGGTTAAAAACCCCTCTTATAAATCTTAGAATACTTGACTTACCACTACCACGACCTCCAATTATAGTATTTAATTGAGGATTAAATCCAATTTTAAAGGGTTCCGTTCCTGTTAATGTCGTATTGGTTATCGTTATTGATTTTATCCAAAAGTCAGGCTTATCAGTTACAGAAAGTGTTTCATCAAAATCATTAACTATTCTATGTGATGGTAATAAAAACGCTTGTCTTAAACCTTCTAAAGAAGGTGTTTCATCCATTTTTATATAAGTAAATCTTAAACCTATACCATTTAAACCGTGCTTTGAATTTTTTGGTTCGTGCGGATTATCTGAAAAAGTTAATATTGCTAAATCGTTTTGTTTAGATAGCTTTACTGTATTATACCACTTTTTTGCAGTAGCTTCATCTATTGCAGGCACAGGATTATTGTAATAATCATTTAAACTTGGTACAACACTACCAATAGTTGCATTAGAATATTCATTCTCATAAAATGATTTATGTACAACTTGTACTGCATTAATATCATCGCGGTTGTAAAAATCTATTAAGTTCTGATTACCTATTGATTCTAAACCATTAAACTCATCTATATGCGCTGGAATAACTATTCCTTGGTTTTTAAAAGCTATATCTGCTATTTCATTAATACTCTTGTCTGTTTTAGCTTCTTGAGAACCAAAATCATCTCTTTTGATTTCACATTGAATTAAGAAATCTCCAACGTCTGTAGCTCTTTTAGAAGGGTCAAATAATATTAATAAATGAACTTTAGAACTATCACAGGTAATTTCAACACCAGGAAAGATGGTTAAATTAGTCTCTTTTGCAACTTCTTGAATTTCCTCAATACCATTGGGGCTATTGTGGTCAGTAACCGCAACACAATCTAAACCTTGTTCTATGGCTCTATCAATCCATTGTTGTGCAGTTACTTCTCTATCTTGAAAACATCTACTTGCTGTCGTGTGTAAATGTAAATCGCACTTATACCATCTTGCTCCGTTAAAATCTTGCATAAATAATCCTATTTCATATCCTTTAAAATGTCTATCAACTCTGCAACTGTTCTTGCACCATCTAACTTATCCGTTTTAAAAACCATAAAGTAGCGGTAGTTATCTCCAGCTTTATTTGCCCACTTTTCGCCTAAGCGTAATTTTTGTTGACTATCTGAACCATCTAAGTGTTCTCCCTTTGTTTCAATCAATATGGTTTTACCGTTTTTCATTTTTACAATGAAATCTGGGTAATGGTTTATAAAACCGTTTATGAGTAATCCCTTACCTCGCTCTAAATTTCTGTGCCAATAAACAACACTATCAAGGTTTGCTACTTCATTGATTACTTGCTTTTCAAAATCATTAATTCCTTCTTCCTGTATGTAAAGATTCTTAGTGATGCTCTTTATAGGATTTTTAGGACTAATGGTTTTAGAAAACTCAAATGAGGGTTCACAAACTACAGTTCCCTTATCGAGAAGTATATCAAATTGTTTCTCTGCGTGTTGCTCTGCTAACTCATTTATTTTATGTTTTATGAGTTTTGCATAAAAAGGTTCATTGTTGGTTATCTCCGCAATTTTCTCACTATTGAGGTCTTTAATTACCTTTTTCACATAAGCAATAATTTGTGGCTCTGGTATTTGGTCTATCTTCTTGATGATTTTAGTAATACGACCTGCAATTTGATTTATCTTTTGCTCTGGCGTTAGTGTTGTGAGATATTCTGCAAACGCTTCTTTGACGTGATTATCTACATACTTATACTCTGGTACATATTCATCTTTTCTACCTTCTGCAAGGTCTATACTTGCCATTTTTGATGCTGTACGTGTTAAGTCTATATTGCTATCCTGCTTATCTAATTCAAAGCCTTCCAACAATAAATTTTTGGTAAGCGGAATTAAATTATCTGGCTCAATAAGTGAAGGTGCTGTTTTAATATGAAATGTAGGTATAACCTCTTTTTCTGCATCTTCTTTAAACACCTCTTTGATTGGGAATGATTTTATCTTTTCTTTCAATTCGGTTGGTATTAAGTTATCTTCTTTCTCCAATTCTTCCATTTTCTTCTCAAACTCTGCATTGGTATCCCCAGCGAGTTTTAAAATGTCCTCTAATTGGCTTGTTCCTTTTTCTGAACCTGTAAGCTCTTTTACATCATCTACCTTTATTTCTACTTCATCTTCATCATTAGCAGTAGTTGTAGTTGTTGATTGTTCTTGCTGTTTTCCAAACAAATCTTCAAAACTACCTTTACCGGTTGTAGTATCAATTTTAGATTCAATTTGCTGTTCTTTTACTCTGTAATCCTTTGCACTAAACCCTGATTTATTAAGTCCTAAGATTATCTTATCTAAGGTGTTTAAGAAGTTATTGGAAGAAGTAAATACATACGAGTAATTCAATAAATCTTCTTGATGTTTGGTTACATAAGGCAAGCGTAATACTCTACCTAAAATCTGCTCTACATCAACTGAAGAAGACTTGTTTGCTAAGGATGCTAAAACATAGGCGAAAGGACAATCCCAACCTTCTTTTAAGGCATTTACTGTAATAATATAGCGCACTTCACAATCACGACTCATTAAGTCTATTTTCTTAATCTCGTCTTTATTGGCCGTCTTAATTTTGATTTGATTTTCTGGAATACCTATTTCGATTAGACTGTCTTTAATCTTATCAAAGGTTACGTTATCATCACTTGTTTTTGGTTGTGCTTGAAACAAAACAATAGGTCTTATATACTTACCACCTTTAGCTTCTTGTGCTTTTGCTTTAGCTTCTAAGGTCTTTTGCATTTGTATAGCACTACTCAATACCTCTGTAGTATCTTGATGATTATAGACTATCACAGGTAATTTTACCATATTGTTTTTCTTCAACTTAATGGCATCTACAAAACTTATGATATTACTCTTGTTTCTTGGTGTAGCCGTTAAATCAAAAATGAAACTTGGATTGATATTATTTAACATATCTACCCTTAAATCTGCTTCAAAATTGTGACTTTCATCAATTACAATTACAGGATTGAGATAAGCTATTACTTGAATTAAAGCCGTATCATCTACATTATCTAAATTGGCTTTTAAATCTCTAAAGTGTGTAGCAAATTCCGCTAAGTTTTCATTTTCCCTGTATGCTCTTGGTAAGCCTTTTCTAACCGTTTCTACGAAAGATTGTACACTAAGCACCAAAATGCTTAATTGCTCTTTAACTTCTACAGGATTGAAACCTTGACCAAACAACAACGCTTCTTTATCATAGACTTTTACATTTCCATTAAAGTGCGCATCTATTCTTTGACGGTATGGATGAGATGGATTGCTAAGATTGTCGTAAGTCTGTTTTAAAATGGTATCTGAAGGTACAAACCAGACTACTACTTGCGGTTTATCTAATGGGAAACTATCAAAAATAGGTTTTAACGCATTACAGGCAATAAAGGTTTTACCGCCAGCAGTTGGTACTTTTACTGTAACTCTGGGTACACTTTTTATAGAGTTGTCATAAGGTTTAAGAAAGTCATTATCTAAAGACTGTACTGAAATTCCTTTGCTTTCCCAAAAGTTAGTAAACGCTTGTCCTATATGCCTGGTACTATCAAGCTCTTCTATAAATTGAGTAAGGTCGTTAATAACCTCTTGTTGGTATTTTTTTAATTCCATTCTTAGAAACGTTTTATATCTCTTGGTATCTTTTTAAAGATGATATTTTTATTGAGCATATATTGTTCATCGAGCAAACAGATGTCTGCATAGATGATGTACTGCTCTTGTAGTTCTGAAATAATGCCTAAACTATTATTATCTAATGTTGTTAGACTGTCTTTTTCGTAATAGAAATAGTAGCCTGTATCTTGATAATTATCTAATAGGTATTTAGCCTCTTTTGATTGAGGTCTTGTAAGTGGTTGTTTTGTCTCGGTATAATAGATGTAATTTCTAATTTTATCCTCGCCTACCTCTTCATTTAAGTTTTCGTTGTCTTTAAAGATTGGTTGCCCCAATTCGTAGAAATCGAATGAACCGCCAATGCCATCAACTTTACCAGAAATGATTTTTTCAGCTGTAATCGCAATCATTCCTTGCTTTTCTTCAATCTTTACACTTTTAAAGTCGCCTGTACTTTTTGCTTTTTCGTATAATTCTAATACTTCATTGGCTTTCTTGAGCGAACTTGTGTTGATTTTGTATGTATGTAATATCTGTTTTTTCTTGCCCTTAAAATCATATCCCTTAATTACCTTCTTTACTCGTTGAGCAGTAATATCTTCTGCATAATCCATCATTTCAATTAAAATAAACTTTCTATTGCCATTATCCCTTTGGTTTAAATTTAAAACTGCTTCAGCTGTTGTACCTGAACCGGCAAATGAGTCTAAAATAATATCATTATCATCACACAAAAAATTTATTATGTATTCGATAAGCGATGGTGGTTTAGGAAAGTCAAATACTTTTTTTCCGAATATCCTTGATAAGTGTCTACCTGCATTCTCAGTAGTACCGACACCTACCGTATCTCCAATGAAATTTGGCGGAACTTCGTTAGAGTACTCTTGCCTTTTATATGACAGAACTAAAGATGCTGAATTGATTTTCAGTTCGGTGTTATTTGATAATTCTTCTTCTAATTTATCTTGAACCCAAATAAATCTATTTCTAAATACAACTTCATTTTTATTAGTACCTTCCTCTATAATTAGGTCATTGAGTAATTCGTTAGGGAATTTATCCGTACCATAAATTCCTTTCTCAATAGTTCTATTTGAGAGCTTTATTTTTAATGAACCTGGTTTGAAAGTAAGGTCTTTATATGAATTTTGAGGCTTAGTTAATGGGTCATCACTCTTGCTTGTCTTATTAATACCATAAAAACGATTATTATTTACAGTCTTGGAATAAGCCAATACATACTCTATATTTCTTTTTATCTTATGTGATAAGTTAGGTGGCGTTGCTGATTTGAACCAATTATATTGCCCTATAAATTGTCTTTTACCAAAAATCTCATCCATTATTATTTTTAAAGGTGCTTGCTCATTATCATCAATAGAAACGAAAATTGCTCCATCATTCGATAATAATTTTTGTAAGAGTTTCAATCTTGGATACATCATACATAACCACTTATCGTGGCGAGTTAAATCGTCTCCATCTTTACCGACAATTTCTCCTAACCATTTTTTTATTTTAGGATGATTAACATTATCATTATACACCCATTTTTCGTTACCTGTATTGTAAGGTGGGTCTATATATATACATTTTATTCTACCTTCGTATTCTGGAAGTAAAGCCTTTAAAGCTTCTAAATTATCTCCCTGAATAATTTTACTACCATTATCAATTTTACTCTTCTTTTGACCATTCTCGTTAAAGCCATATTTATGCTCAAGAACTTTATAAGAAACATCCTGATGATGGCTCACAACCTTTTCCTTTCCTATCCAATGTAGTGTTGGCATATTATCTTTTCTCTTTAGTAACTAATAATTCTTTTGCATCTATATTTAAGATTGTTGCAATCTCATACAAGGTTTCTAAGCTTGGTTGTGTGCGGTTTTGTACATAACCGTTAACCGTGTTGAAACTCTTGCCCAACTGCTCTGCAAGCCATACTTGCTTAATCCCTTTTTCTTCCAGAACTTCTTTTATCCTGTTCATAATCTTAACTTTAAGATGCTCTAAATATACATCTATTTGCTTATAAATACACCGTATTGCGTTATATTTATATACATATTTTTGTAGTATTCTGTTATTTGTTAGTATTGATAAGGGATGCAGGGTACTATTTTTTTTGTAGTTGTTATTCTCACAACGAGAGAACTTTATTTTTACCCCTGTTTTAGACTATACTACACGTCTTAAAGTTGGTCTAATTGTTTATTGAGTAGTACGCTTTCGCTTTAAGCTTTTCTAACACTATACTTTCTACTTGTAAGTCTTTATGTTTAGCTATTAATTTTAAGTACTGTGAGCGGTCTTTTTTGTAGGTTTCCTTATGATACTGTTTCATTGCTTTAGCTGAAACATCATAATTCATATAGCCGTACATTCTTGTTTCTTTGGTTGAGCATTTAGAGAAATCAAAATTGGTATTCCTCTTTATTGCGCTATAAAAATTAAGAAGCTCATTAACCAGTAATTTATATTTAGTAGGGTCTATCAAATCCTGCACAGTATAAATGCCAATAGGATTTTTACGATTATTGAAGTATCGATAATTGCCCTTCAATTCTACTCGCATTAACTGATCGTTGAGTTTTACACCAGACGTTTTGTTTGCTTCAAAGGTTTTATCATAAGCTTTGAATTTATTATAAGTTTGCCTAAACTCACCACCATAAACACGATTGTTTTTAATCATTGGTAAGGGTCGTTTTCCTTTATAGTCTAACCAGCTGTTAATTTCTTGTTCTGTATCGTGATTAATTACAACACCTATATCTGCCCTTAAAAGCGTGGTTTTATAGAGGTTTATGGGAAGTTGCTTGTTGAGTGTGTCAAGCGCGGTCAAAACTTGTGAAAAAGTAAAATCTTGGTAATTGTTACCCATATAGAACTTTTGCAATGAGTTCTCAATTTGCAATTCGCTACCGTATAATTTGAGATGGATATTTTGCAACTCCGTTTGATAACCTATTACAAATGCCTTTTTATTCTGAATAGGACGCCATAGGAAACCTGCCCAGTCAATATTTTGAAGCTTTCCGGCATAGAAAATATTAGGTAGGTTGTCAATAGTGACTTTGGATTTGATAGTATCGTACAAAACAGGTACGGCAGATACATAAGAACTACAAAAAGAGAAACGCTAAAAACCGAAGTTATTAGCGTGTCTTTTTGAATGCCTTATTATAGTTCTTATTCAATAGAGCTTGTACGTCTGACATACGGTAATATATCTTATTCCCAATTTGAGAAAATGATATTTTACCTTCATCACGCCACGTTTGAGCGGTACGCTTACTGATGTGCATAAGCTGTAAGAAGTCGGCATTATCTAAGAACGTATCTTCTGGTTTCTTAGATGCATCTGCAATTTTAGAGTTGATTTCGTCAATACGCCCTAAAAGTTCTTGGTATTGGTCTTTGGATAAAATGATTGCTTCCATTTGCTGAAATAATTTTTAGATTACTCCAACAAATCTGAAAAAAGCCTTAGCGGGTAAAAAGGGTAAATGTGTTACACCCTTTTAAAACCCTTATCTTTTATGCAAATTAGTGCAGAGGATTATTTTTTATGTACTCTATTGCGTCCTTTTTGTAATCTTCAGATGTATTAGATGCATCCAATTCGGATTTCATAATTGCATTTATCTTATTAGCGAACATTACACAAATTTTGTGAAGTCCTATATGGGATATAATTTTCTTTTCCCTTAGTGCTTCTACAACGCCTCTTATTGCACCTAACTTTTTTGGTGATAATGCATAATTACCATCAACTGTTATTGATAAATCTTCTAACATTTGTAATACATAGGTTTGCTTTTCGGTAGATAACAAATCTTCAAATGTTTCAAGCTTTGGTTTATCAATTAATAGTTTAGGATTTTCTGGCAAATAACTCAATGGTGCTATTACGGAAGTTTCTCTTATAAAATCGGCTTCTATTGATAAAAACTCTTTAAATAAGTTTGGAAACTTATCTTCTTTACCTTCTAATCTTTTATTTCTTTCAGCAATGGTTCTAAACTTTAACTCTCTTTGTTTTAATTCCTTTAGCCTTGATTGAATGTAAAGAATTTTATTATTTGGCTCTGCATTATCTAATACCTCTTGAAGCCTTGAAATGCAATTCTCAAATAAACGTAAGTGAACATTACGATGATTTATAAAATGAATATCTAAAGGCACGGAATCATTCTGAAAGCGTCGAAAGAAAACATCCATTGAAGAATGTAATTCGTTGTAATCGTCTTTATCTAACAACATATCATTCATTAACGAATGTATTATTAAATGGGAACCTGAATCATTTTTAAAGTACATTGTTCTACTATCAAATAATTCATAAAAAATGGCCGTTATTTCCCAACTTACATTTAGAATCCTGTAAGCTGTTTTCAATTCTTCTAAAACTTCATCGAGTAGATTATTTACAACATAACTAAATCTTAAATTTTCAATCAATAATTCCTGATTTTCATCTCTTAAAAAGAAAAATATTCTTTTGTCATTAATTTTATTGTAAGCATCAATTTCATCTTCAAACTTAGCTCTTAGATATTCCTTTTTTTGTTCTGAAGTAATGGACTCATCATTGAAACAAAATTCATTTAATGCATCAATTTCTTTTTGATATTCTTTCTCAGTCACTATCTTGACTTCTTCAATTTTCTCTTTTAAATCGATATATTCAAAAGGCTCATTTATGGAATTTCCTTTAATGATGCTCTTCATCCATTTTAATACGGTATCCAAGACATAAAAAATTGTAAGCTCATTGCTGACAATAGATTTAGCATTGTTTGAAATTTTATTTAAAGGCTCTTTTAAATTGTCAGGATTTAGCTTTCTGTAATTGTTTTCGTCGTTAAAAAACAAAGGATAATTTTCTAATAGCAAATCGTTATCATATTTGCTTATCTCGTTATTCTTGAAAATATACAGTTTGGATAAAATTTGTTTTAAGACTGATGTGTCATTTATTGTTTCTGTAAGTTCTTCTTCGAGTATTGAGAGTTCATTTGAAATGAAATTAATTGGATTTCTAATCGTGGCGCAATGCTCTTGATATAGCTTAATACTATTGATAACGTCATATTGAACTATGTCCAATAGAGCATTCATTTGCCATTTAGAAATTTTATAGTAGTCTTCTTCTTCGATATTATAATAATGCTCGAAAGTTTCCAGATATTGGCATTGAACACCTGCTAAGAAATCTTCATAAGTTAATTTGGGTATATGCTTTAATAATTCATCTATTTTATCAAAAATTAATTTTCCATAATCACCTAAATACACCGATTGAATAAACTCATCAGTTTCATCTACATTTAATAGAAAATGACGATTTGCGAATTGTGTAAGTAACCAATCATCACTATTATTAATGTAGTAAGGATGTGGGTCTTGTTTCTTTAATGCTTTATTCTTTTCATTTTCCGCAACACAAAGCTTTAATTTTTCAAAGTCATCTAAACCATCAATTTCATTAAGTATGTTATCATTAAAATCCTTTTCTGCTTTCTCTTCTGCTGTCTTTCGAATTATTTCAAAATGCGCTTTAACTATATTATTTATTGGTTTATTAAACATATTTTAATTGATGTATTTATCTACTGCGTTATCTAATTCACTACTTATGATTTTAGCGTAGACTTGTGTTATACCTATGTCTGTATGGTCCATTAATTTTGATACGTGTTCTATACGCATACCATTGTTTAACGCTCTTGTAGCGAATGTATGACGGCTTATATGAAAGGATAAGTTAAAAGGTAGTTCTAACTGTTTACCCATTCTACTGAGATACATATTACTAAGTGAAATTGCTCTATTGGTAATTAAACTTCTATGCTCTCTATCCTTAAAATACTGTTCGTCTATTTTGGCAAACGGAAAAATAATATCATTTTGATTTTTATTTTCTGTCGCATATCTGTCCAGAATGTCAATAGCTTTTTGCCCTATTCTTAGACTGTGTTGCCTTTTGGTCTTGCGTATGGTTTTAGTGATACGATAATTTTTTTTATCGTAGTTTTTCCATTGTAATTCGATAACATCGCCGAACCTTAAACCACCAGAGAACACCGAAAAAATAAACATATCCTTAATGACTTGTGCTTTATGCTTGTCTGGAACTTCTAAATTCATAAAAGCATCAAACTGTTCAGCATTTAGGTAACGTTTAGTGGTTTTGTTTTTCTTTACCTTGAATTTGGTAAAGGGTGCTAATTCGTTAGAAATAAGGTCTTCTCTTTTAGCTTCTCGAAACATTAAGTTTAAGATTCTAAAAGCGTAATTAATTGTAGTGTTGTTATTACCTAATTTTGAACTACAATATGAAGCGTAGTTTTTTAGGGTTGTGGCTGTGATGTCATCAAACATCAATTCACTATGGCCAACAAACCTTTCAAACTTCTCAATGTTATTTTTATAACTTCTGTAAGTTGAAAGCGTGACTGTGTCTTTTAGCTTTTCACATCTGTCAAAAGCAAAGTCAAAGAAGTTAATTAAAGGTTTGCCTTTGATAGCTTCTTTAATTCGTCTTGCTGAGGTGGATTGATTACGTCTTTCTAAGTCGGCAATTTCCCCTTCTGCATCCGCCACCTTTTTTGAGATATAAGCATTTAACCTGGTAGAGTTTTGATGGTTCTTCTTTACCTTTTGTTTATCATCATCCCATTCATTGGGATGCAGTTTAAGACTCAAAGAAATAAACTTTGTTCTACGGTCTTTGATTACTCTAAGATATAGAGGTGCGTCGCCTGTTTTGTCTATCTTGTCTTTTCTCAGAATAATCTTTACCGAAGCCATAATTTACCTTAGATTTATAGTGTGCAATCTGGTGCATTGCGATACTAAGGTACAACTTTTGGTATAACATTAGGTGCTTTTTCTTGTATTTCTTTGCATTATTTTGCTTTACAAAAATATGTAAAATACTGTAATACAGTTATTAAAGTGAATTTTAAAGAATATAGGTACAACTTCTATATAACAATGTATAACCGCAATTACAGCAGATTCGACTACGTCCGAATCAACTCGGAATTGCTAACGTCAGTGCTAAACCGAAAAATAACGCATACTAACCAGTAACTGACGCTTATTCGAGACCTTTGAGCATAATTTAAAATAATGCTTTCATACCAATTTTTGGTATATTTGAGTAAACTTATGTCAAATGAACAAAAACACATCTATATCGCTAGGCAATTATTTTGACCAATTCGTTCAAAACCGAATAAGTGAAGGCAGATTTAAAAACGTCAGTGAAGTAATTCGTGCTGGATTAAGGCTTTTAGAGGAAGAAGAAAGTAAAGTAATTGCTTTAAAAAACGCAATTCATGAAGGAATCGATAGCGGAATTGCTCAAGATTTTGACCCAAAAGAACACTTAGAATCTTTGAAAGCCAAAAAACACTCGAATGGCTGAGTATAAACTGACAAACAAAGCTGTCGAGGATTTATCGAAAATATGGGATTACACATTTGAGGTTTGGTCGGAAAATCAGGCTGACAAATATTACGATGAACTAATTACCAATTGTGAGGAAATTGCGGAAAATCCAGGTTTAGGAAGAAAATACAAAGCAATATCAAAGCAACTTCTCGGTGTTAAAGCAAACCGACACATAATATTTTACAGAACATTGGATAAAAATTATGTTGAAATCACGAGAATACTGCACGAAAGAATGGATTTAAGGAAAAGGATAACCGAATAAAACTGCACACAACAACGTATATAATTAATTGCTTGTCCTCGCATACTTCTAGAAATCCTTATCTATTTTCAATTTGTTTGGGATTTGAAAAGTCGAGTGAAAAACCGTGCAGCTATTCAAGACCAATGTCGCTAGAAAACATCAGACAACAAACAAAATCTACATAATCGTTTATTACAAACGTCCTAATTTCTAAGAACAATGAGCAAGAATATAGTATACTGTCTATTGATTAACTCAATTTTAGTCTTATCGTGCACGAATAAATCAGAAAAGAAGATCACTAATCTTAATGAAGTAAATAATACAGAGATCGTTGGTAAAAAGATTCACTTAAAGATTTCTAATATTCCTAAAATTCAGCACCGTGTAAAAATCGGGATGAATGGCACCAAGACTGATAAGAGTCCGGCCTTTACTTATAAAACTTTGAATAATACAACTGTTTATGAAATTGTATATGATAAAAAAGATTCAACTTTAATCAGAGAATTTGATTTAGATACCATCTTTTTGAAACTTAGGTATAATCCAGGAAAATCGTTAACGTACATTTTGAGACGAGGAGACTCAGCCTATATTGATTACTTAGACGAGAAACCCATTTTAAATTTAAAAAATAGAGTGTTAAAGAAAAATGACTTGGAATTAACTCTAGAATCAGCTGAATTTGATAGTGCAAATGATCCCATGATCGGAATATTTAACCCGTTTAAACTGGATAGAAAAAAGAGAATAAATAAAATGAGTGAAAGTTTTGATAAGGTGCTTTTTACTATTGATTCTCTTTGCAATAATGATTTCATTTCTGATGCAGAATATATTTATTTTCAAAAAAAATATGCATATCAGAAAGCCGCTAATCAAAGTGAATTTGATACTAATCAGTTTAAAAACGAAGATCTACATATCAAAGCATACACAGATTATTTGAGCAGATTTGTATTTGAAAACTTAAAGGTTAAAACGATATCACTAGGAAATGGAACGGCAAGAAATTTTCTTGAAAGTTTTGATTTTGTTTATTCAAAAGATTATTTCTCAAAAAAAAGTAAAAAGCACCTTCTTAAGGAAGCTTTAAAAAATATTAAAATAGA
Source organism: uncultured Nonlabens sp. (assembly GCA_947491755.1). Classification (GTDB taxonomy): domain Bacteria; phylum Bacteroidota; class Bacteroidia; order Flavobacteriales; family Flavobacteriaceae; genus Nonlabens. The sequence goes on from CANLKV010000001.1 coordinate 342,224, forward strand.
TCATCCCAAATCGACATTTGATGATAGGTTAGAGAAATACAAACTTTTATTTCCAAAAGACAAATTTAAAGATAATGATGTTGACATACCGTCAATTTCAGGGCTCATTCAAGATGTTAAATTGACTTCTTCCAATACATCAGCCACAACTCTAGCTCAAATATTAAACCAGAATAAAGGTAAAATTGTTTTTATTGATTTTTGGGCAAGTTGGTGTGCCCCTTGTATAGAAGCATTTTCATCATATGAATATCTCAAAAAAAAGTACAGCCAGGAAGAGGTAGTTTTTATTTTTATTTCAGTCGACACCTTTGAAAATAAATGGATATTGGCATCAGATAATAATAAACTAACCAATAGTTATTTGGCAGCAAATTATCCTGAAGCAAAGTTTTACGAAGAATTGAACATTAGAAATTTCCCCAGATATTTGCTATTCAATCAAGAAGGTGAATTGCTAAAAAGTAAAGCACCGGCACCAGATGGGGATTTACTAAAAGTATTTTTAGACGAGTTATTAATTAAATAGTTCGGTTAATTAATCAATAATTTATTTAAATATTCAACTAAAAGCGCAATTAATTAAGTCTTGATGGTATTATAAATTTAAAATAGTATCAGTTACCAACAATGACCGTACTCAATTGTATTTCAAATCACCCCATCAAAAAATTTACATCACGATTCAACCCGTAAAGCTTTTACCTATTTACAACATCTGTAGATTCCTATCAAACCCTTATGCCACAACAAGAGCAATAGCCCACCCACCCGATTGATCCTTTTACAATGACGCCTTCCCGCCTGCATATAAATCAGCTATCCTTCCGTTACCGGCGGTCTGCGATTTTAAATGCAGTTGATTTTGACCTGTCTACCAATCAGGTCATCGGTTTATTAGGCCGCAACGGCGCTGGTAAATCCACATTAATGCAATGCATAGCAGGTATATTAAAGACCAAGCATATACAAACCTATATTGATGATGTGCCTGTGGATGTGACAGCACACCAGCAGCAATTGATAAGTTATTTACCCCAGGATCCTTTTTTAATGAAAGGCCTTAAAGTAATAGATGCGGTCCAGGCGATGTATGAAGACCCATCAGATCAAGATGTGATCTTGTACGAACCCATGGTCCACCAGATGCATGATAAAAAGGTAGGTGCCTTATCCATGGGAGAGCGACGCTTTCTAGAGTTTCTAGTTATTTTTAATTTACCTCATCCTTTTGTGATGCTGGACGAGCCTTTTTCTGGACTGGCACCCCTACAAATACAACGGGTACAAGAAATTATTAATGCAAAAAAAGGCAGTAAAGGCATACTGATCTCTGACCACTATTACCACAACGTGCTGCAAATCACAGATGTCAACCTATTGCTTACTAATGGCAAGCTGCAATCCATCGCTGCAGATCAAGTTGCCCAGGCTTATAGAAACGGCTAGCCCGCCATGATATACTTTTTGGGCGTGGTGCCGTATTTTTTTTTGAACGCACTTATAAAATGGCTGCCGGTGCTGTAACCTACCTTCAAACCTACCTCATTGACATTGTGTTGACCGCTATCCAGCAACTGGCGCGCATATTCCAGCTTGTGCTCCAGTAAAAACCCATATACCGTATCGCCATAGACCTCTTTAAAACCTTCTTTTAGTTTTTTAAGCGGCAGGGCAATCTCAGTCGCTAGCTCTTGCAGCGATGGTGGATCTGTCATTCGGTTGATGATAATATCTTTGGCCATTTTAATTTTGGCCATATTTTTTTCATCTACTAGAAAAGGGCAAGCCTCTACATCTGGATCATCCTTAGTATTAAAGTATAAGGATAGCAATTCATAGGCTTTGCCTTTAAAATACAAGCGCTTTATCGCATCATTCAGATTGTAATTCATCAATTGATGCAAGGCCACCGCCATCGATGGAGAGACCTTGCCATCCACATAATATTTTTTATCCCTATTGTCTGCGCTCAAAAAACTTACATGGTCTGCATCTGGAGAGAATAGAGAGTGGAATTTTTTAATAGAAACCAGCACGACAATCACCCAGCTATGAGCCCCTATTTGCAAATTAACAGGCAAGTCTCTAGTAGGATTATATAGCAAATAAGAGTTTTGCTCCATCAACGGCAATTGATAACTCCCCTCGTTAAAAGCGAGCTGCACACTGCCTTTTAAACAAAAGTGAAATTGAATATACGACCTATCGATATCATGCTTAAAAGACTCGTTTACAGCACCTTCATTCTTTACTCGCACCACTTGAAACCCGTCTTCTATACGGGTTATTTCTGCGGTTCCTATAGCGGTATTTTTCATAATGCGTATTATTTAAAATGATTATAAATAGTTCGCTTTCGCGAAAGCGGAACCTCTCAAAAGCATTATTTACACTGACATAAAGCTTGTGAATATCAAAATTAGCACATTGCGACGAAAATGAAACCTCTAGCGTTATTTTTAACGAAATGTGACCGTTAATTTTGCGACCACTTGCACATGCAACCTATGCCACATACAATGGGACCATCCTATGATTTTTATGCGATCGGGATCAGCTATCGTAAAGCTGATGCTGAAATGCGCGGGTCGTTTGCATTGAGTGATATGGCGATTGCCAATTTATTAGATCAAGCCAAAGCAGAAGGAATTCCTTCTTTAGCGGTAATTTCTACGTGCAACCGTACCGAGTTGTATGGATTTGCTCGCCAGCCAGAAGAGCTCATACAGTTGCTATGCGCTCACTCACATGGCACCCTAGCCCAGTTTGAGCAATATGCTTATGTACATCGCGAGGATGCTGCTATCCAGCATTTATTTCAAGTAGGTACGGGACTGGATAGCCAGATTCTAGGTGATTTTGAAATCATAGGGCAGCTTAAAATTGCTTTTAAAAAGGCCAAAAAGATCAATTTGCTCAATCCGTATATGGAACGGTTGATCAACGCAGTCATACAGGCAAGCAAGCGTATAAAAACAGAGACCCAACTGTCCAGTGGGGCGACATCAGTATCCTTTGCCAGTGCTCAATACATTTTAAATGAAGTAAAGGACTCTCAGGATAAGAGAATTTTGCTTTTCGGTACGGGTAAAATAGGTCGCAACACCTGTGAAAACCTGATTAAACACACCCAAAACAAGCAAATTACTTTAATCAACCGCACGAAAGATCGTGCAGAGCGCATTGCGGGAAAATTTGATCTGGTCGTAAAAGATTATGCACAGCTGGAAGAAGAAATAGCACAAACAGATATCATGATTGTGGCTACTGGTGCACAAAACCCCACGGTGTCTAAAAATCTAATTGCTACTAACAGACCGTTGCTGTTGCTAGATCTTTCCATACCTCGCAATATAGATCCAGATGTGAGCGAGCTGGAAAATGTGACATTAATCCATCTGGATGAGTTATCACAAATCACTGAAAATACATTGCAAAATAGGGAGCACTTTATACCGCAAGCACAGCGTATTATCCAGGATGTTCTTGTGGACTTTAACGCTTGGAGAGAATCGCGCAAATTTGCTCCTACTATGTTTGCCCTTAAAAACAAATTATCTGCGCTTAAAGAGGCAGAAATTAAGAGCAATCGCACAAAGATCAATAACTTCAATCAAGAGCAGGCAGATGTCATTGCAGATCGCATTATTCAAAAGATCGCTGGACATTTTGCAAATCATCTGCGCAATGAGGATGAAAATACCCAGCAGGCGATTGAATTGTTAAACAAAGTTTTTAAGCTAGAATCACAGACTGTAATTCATGAGTAAGGCAATACGTATAGGCACTCGTGATAGCGAGCTGGCCATGTGGCAAGCGCGCACTGTTCAAAAGCAGCTAGAATCTCTAGGGCACAAGACAGAATTATTACCCGTAAAATCTCAAGGGGACCTCAATCTAGACGAGCCATTATACGAGATGGGAATAACCGGTATTTTTACTAAAACGCTGGATGTTGCACTAGTCAAAGGCTCGATAGATATTGCCGTACACAGTTTGAAAGACGTGCCTACACAAATGCCTCACGGCATGATCCAGGCAGCCGTACTAGAACGCGCCGACTCTAGAGACATTCTTGTTTATAAAAATGGGTTTAACCCAGATGACGCTATGACTATTGCCACGGGCAGTTTGCGTCGCAAGTCGCAATGGCTGCACATGTACCCACAACACCAGGTGGTCGATTTGCGTGGTAATGTAAATACACGACTGGCAAAACTACAGTCTAACAAGGACTGGAACGCCGCTATTTTTGCAAAAGCAGGACTGGAACGCATCAATATTTTACCCCACCTGAAATCTGGCTATGGACTGGAATTTTCGCATCTAGACAGTTTTACTTGCGCTCCAGCGCAGGGCGCTATGATGGTAGCAGCGATGCAAGACAATACTCCTGTTGTAGACGCGGTAAAACAACTTAATCATCTAGAAACCCAACTGTGTGTAGATGTAGAGCGACTCTTTTTAAGGTCATTAGAAGGTGGCTGTACTGCACCCATAGGGGCTCACGCTACCATTACCAATGGGACGCTGCATTTTTATGGTTGTTTGCTATCTCTAGATGGATCACAGCTTATTGACACGAGAGGCACGTGTACTACACTCGACACGCACAGCTTATTAGAATTTGCGAACCAGCAAGCACAACAGGTGATCAATAATGGTGGCCTGGCGTTAATGGCACAAATTAAAAACACGCTCGAGCAATAAAACGCGTGTTATTGAAATAAATCAGATCCAGCAGGAGCCTGTGGCATTGCGTATATTAGCCGAATGAATTGGTTAGATATTGCATTATTAATACTTCTATTGATAGGTCTCTGGAAGGGATTTCTCAACGGTTTTTTTGTAGAACTTACATCGCTAGTGGCTCTAGTGGCGGCTATTTATGGAGCGATACATTTTTCAAATTATGCTGGGGACTGGTTGCTCACCCATACTCAATGGGATGCCAGCACGGTTACCATCGTAAGTTTTATCGCAACATTTATCATTATCATTTTAGTGATCACTTATGCAGGTAAGCTGGTAACAAAGCTTGTCAACACGATTCAGTTAAGCTTTCTTAACAAGATCGCAGGTGGGGCTTTTGGCATGCTCAAGCTTGCCTTTATAGGCAGCGTGATCATCATGTTTATCAATAGTGCTGGTAGCGAAATACAGCTTATCGATCGCGATACACAAGACGCAAGTATCGTGTACCCTTATGTAGAGCCTGTGGCTCCTTATTTGTTGCCTAAAATTCTAGAGGAGGCAGGAAATATTGATCGGCAAATACGCAACACACAAAAAGAAAAAATGGTAGAGGAAGAAGAAGATCCTGCGGGCTCTAGATAGCTAGAGCTTGCGCAAATCTTTTACAGGCATCCAGGATTGAGAGCCATTTGCTACTTCAATTTTTGCCCAGTTCTCATACTCCTCAATCACTGTCACTTTTGTACCCTCGTGTATGGCAAAGCTTGCGGCAGCACTTGTTTTAGGCTCTGTTCTAGTGATAGTTTCCGCGCTATAAACGATGGCCTGTTCATTGTTTTCTTTCCATTGCTGCGATACGCTAGCTGCACTTACAGCGCCTATAGTTACTAATAACAACAGCAGCGATAAAATAAACATGAATCGTTTTTTACCCGCAGTAGCTGCATAATGATATAAAATAAAGAATAGCGCTGCCAGCATTGCTGCCATAATGCTTACATAAGCCCAATTATTAACGGAAAGTGAGGATACCAGGTTCTCTAATCCGGTCTGCCATGGATTGCTAGCCCCTTTTTCTACCGTATCTACTCGCAGTTGTTGTGCAAACTGCAGGTTGTTTAGAACGTCTTTGTTATCAGGGTCTAACTGCAACGCCTTTTCATAATAGTATATCGCTGGTCCTACTTGATTGAGCTTATAATGGGCATTCGCAAGATTGAAATATACCTCTACACTGTGCTGTCCCGATTGCAATATTGATTCATATAATGGGATCGCCTCTTGATAATTATCTGCTGTGTATAGCGTGTTCGCTTTTGCGAAAGCGGTTTCTCCTAACAGGCTATCATTCACTTCTTGAGCTATAGAGGTGTTAAAGACACCCAGTACCATCACCAAAATCCAGAATCTCATCACCTAATTTATTTGTTTATCTAATTGGTTTATTACCGCACTCGCTTTTTCATAATCTTGCTGCATGCTGGTATTAGTAGCAGGAGCATATCGCGCCATTTCGGCACTGGACAATAATTCCATAAACTGCTGGCGTGCCTCTGGTTGTACATAACGTTGCTGTAAAAGTTCATCCACACGCTGCTTTGTCATCTCTGCCGTGGTAATTTTAAGCTTAGATTTTAAGAAATTATGAAGCGCCCTCTCTAGGCTTTCATAAAACAACTCGGCATTACCTATATGCTTACGTGCCTCAGACAGATAGCGTTTGCTCAGTTTATTTGCCTTACGCACCTTTCTACCTTGCACATCTGATTCCAGCACATGACGGCGTTTTTTAACCAGCAATACCAGCGGGATCAATAAAAAGATGCCGCCTAGAATACTCCAGTAAACAATCGTTCCATAAAACGGAGTCGTAGCAACTGGCTGTAATGAGGTCGTGGTTTTTATAAAAGAAAAGCTTTGACTGGCGTCCAGCACATTGGTGCCTGCTACAGGAGCGGTTACTGCTGGGCCAGAAACCTCTATGCGCGTCTCGCCGCTGTTGATGGTTTTATAACGCCGTGCCGATGGATCAAAGTAACTAAACTCTACATCTGGTAGATTATAAACCCCTCCAGACTGGGGAACAATCGTGTAGTTATCTGTAATACTGCCTCGTACACCGCTATAGGTAGTACGGGTTTTATCCACACGCTCTGGCTCATACATCTCTAGACGGGCCGGCACCTCTAAGGATGGTAATTGCATGAGCTGCAAATTACCAGTACCGCTCGCTGTAACGCTCGCTGTAAGGCTCTCACCTGCCTCTAGCTGTGCTTTATTAAGAGCTACCGTAAAATCAAATTGACCTACAGCACCAGTAAAACTAGCAGGGCGACCCGCTAGCGGTAAATCCTTCACATCAATAGCTCGTGCGCCTGCTGTAACTCGCAGTCGCTCACTGGTCATAAAGGAACGCCCAAAAAAGTCACGTCGTCCAGAAGGCACCTGCACATTAACATCCAGCACCAGTGGCTCTATATTTAATTTGCCTGTTTTTTGTGGGTATAAAATGACCTCTCGCAATACCAAATAACGGTATTCTTGTCCCTTATAAGTGCCGCGGCGCACTTGCTGGTCACGATTATCGATATTTTGGGACCAGAAATCAGCGTACTTAGGACTATCAGTTTCTGTCCAGCCGTCTATCCCACTATTATTAGATACATAAAGTTTGTAGACTACTCTGATAGCCTCGTTTAAATAGGGGGTTTCGTTAGAAACCTCAGCCACCAGGTGGATGTTTTGCTCTGGTATTTCTCGAGTGCTGCCCGCCTCTCGAGGCTCTTCAATTGCCTGAGTGACTTGAATGGTAAAAAGATCAGTCGTGTATTCCTCACCCTTATAAGTCATGGTGGCTGCTGCAATCGTTTTAGTTCCTGTACTTTCAGGAGCCAAAATGTAGGTATATGACTTCGTAAACGTTCCCTTACCATTGACATAGCTTTGCGATATGCCCTGTATGGGGCCACTTGCAATTCTAAAACCATCAAAGCTAGGTGGTGAGAATTGATCGCCGTCTACATTCATTTTAAACTCTACCCGCAAACGTTCATTTAAGGCAATAGCATCCCTGGTGGCAGTGCCTGTAAAACTTACCTGAGCTTGCAGTGTCGTTGTAATAAACAATAAGAATAGAATTGCTACTCTCTTCATTTACCAGTCTTTATCAGTTTTAACTTTGCGGCCCTGGGCCTTTTTTGCATTGATCTTATCCTGAATTTTTTGCTCTTCATTATTCATGGCCTCTAAGATCTGTCGTATTTGTTGAGGAGTCATTTGGCCCTCTATCCTGCGCTGTGGTTGTTTGCCTTCCTGTTCTTTAGGCTGGCCGTCACCATCCTGACCTTCCTGGTTCTCACCTTGTGGATTGTCTTGACCTTCTCCCTTATCTTTTTGATTTTGATCGCCCTGTTTCTCCTGGTCACCTGGATTATCACCGCCTGAATTTTCATCCTGGTCGCCATCTTTATTCTGTTGCTCCTCCTCGTTATCGCCTTTTTCCTGTTTGTCTTTATTGTCGTCACCGCCGCCACCGCCGCCTTGTTTTTCTTGCTCTTCTTTAGCAAGTGCCAGATTGTAGCGTGTCTCATCGTCTGTAGGGTCATTGCGCAAGGCGTTTTTATAAGCCTCGACCGCCTCTGCATACTGCTTATTTTCTAGAAAGGTGTTTCCTAAATTATGAAAAGCACGGTGCCGGTCTGCCTTTGATGTAGCCGTAGTTGCCGCACTGCGGTAATTTTGCGATGCGTTGTATTTCTTACCATTGTTATAATACAAATTGCCCATGTTATAGGCAGCCTCGGTACTTTCTGGTTGCAAGGCTTTGGCCTTTCGATAGGAAGCTTCTGCTTTGGCAAAATTGTCACTAGAGGCATACTCTTGCCCTTGAGCCATAGCAGCCTCATAGGAGCTGTTATCGGGTTGTTGTGTTTGCGCTTTCGCGAAAGCGAACCCCATCAACATCCAGAAAACAATGATCAAAAGTGACTTATTATTATTCATTAAAAAGGTTTAATTTTTTAATCCATCCGGTTTTTCTGTTGGTATAGAACAATTCTAGAATCAAGAAGAATAGCCCTATCCCAAGAAACCACTGAAATTGAGAGGCAAAATCTGCATATTGCTGGGATTCAAAAGCTACTTTATCAATTCCAGAAAGCTCTTCTTGCAGCGCCTCTATTGCTGCTGCAGTAATCGTACCATCAATGTACACCCCATTACCTGCTTGTGCAATTTCTGTCAAAGTTTCAGTATTAAGGGTAGTAATTACCGTATTGCCCTCGTTGTCTTTTTTAAAAGATTGGGTAACACCATTGCGTTTTATAGGGATGGTACCGCCTTTTTCTGTGCCCACACCTATCGTAATGATGCGCAAGCCTTTATCTGCTGCATTTTCTGCCATGGCAATCGCCTCCCCTTCATGATCCTCGCCATCGCTTATAATTACCAGCACTTTAGAGGCCTCGCTGTTGTCGCTGTAATAGCTTTCTGCCAGCTGGATCGCCTCTGCAATAGCGGTTCCCTGACTGGAAATAAGATCGGTATTGAGCGCTTGTAAGAACATTTTTGCACTTCCATAATCGGTAGTGATAGGAAGTTGCGGTACGGCACTACCGGCATAGGCTATTAAACCTATACGGTCGCTGGCTAGGTTGTTGATAATCTGGGTGACCAGCTGCTGGGATTTTTGCAATCGACTGGGGGCAATATCTTCTGCCAGCATGGATTTTGAAACGTCTACTGCAAAAACAATATCCACACCCTCGCGATCTACGGTCTCTAGTTTTGTACCGGCTTTAGGATTAACCAGAGCGATGGTAATAAAAAGTATCGCCACGCAAATGGTAACCAATTTTAAAATAGGCTTGAACCAGGAGCGGTCTGGTATGAGGTGATCTAGCATTTCTTTTTCTGCAAACTTGCGCTGTGCACGAACTTTCCAGAATGAAAGCCCTAAAAATAACAGCACGATCACTGGAATCATGAGCAATAACCAAAAGAATATTTTCTCTTCTAGGATCATACTAATTTACGTTTGGGTTGTTTATGGGTGGCACAAGCACCGCAGGCTCATACCCTATTTCTTGATCATTTTTATACACAGTAAGAGACGCTGGCGGTGTGTTTGAGGTACCTAGCCTATGGATGCCACATAGATAAGTGTATGCACCGTTTTTAAATACATAGGAATGGTTGCCACCAGTGCCCTCTCGCACATATTGCCCATTACTAAGGATAAGGTCTGGTGCTTGCCCCTTATCAGTCTGTGCAGGCCAGGAAGCATACCGATAATTACCGTCTGTCGTAGCATCGATCCTCACGTCAAATTTTGCTGTGCGCAACAATAGTACGGGACTCTCATAATCGTTTACACTCGCATGCCGTTGTAATTTATCACGATCGATCCACTGCTGGCGTTGCTCCTTTTCTAGGGCGGTTTCATTATTCAGTCTTATCAGTTTCCCTTGTTCATCCAGCCATAGTGTACCGCGATCAAACATGATTCCCTGATAACCTACAATAGCCCAATCATCTTCTATACTTGAGCTGGCTATGGATTCTTTAAGCGCCTTATCAAATAGAGCAGCATATTGTTCCGTAAAAGCTAGTGTGTCTTGAATATCAATAAGCGGATAAGATCGCTCCAGTGGATAACGCACCGCTTGTTTGAGATAATTTGTATCGTTATCTTTTATAGCATAGATAAATTGTTGTACTGCTGCGGTATTAGAATCATCCCACTGCTGCGCCATCGCAGGAACACCCAAGCTATAAAACACCATTAAAACAATAATCCCTTTTTTCATCTACTATTTATACTTTCTTAAGCCCTTTAAACTTGTGTATCACCAGTTGATCACATGCAGCGTTTGCTCTCACGATTCTATTTAAGCAGCGGTCCTGAATAATGTATATCTCAACAACAGCTCCAGTCCTAATAACCCCATAGCAATCAACACCAGCGGGCGAAACATTTCTTGTACATTATAAAATTTAAACTCCTCAATTTCGGTGGTTTCTAGCTGGTCGATCTCTTCATAAATTTCTTCCAGTTTATCATTGTTTGTCGCCCGGTAATATTTACCACCAGTATCTGCAGCGATTTGTTTCATTAAATCTTCATCAATCTCTACAGGGGCCATGGCAAACCTAAATGTACCATTAGGGTTTTGCGCTACTGGCGAGGGAGCATTACCATTAGTTCCTATACCAATTGTATAGACCTTAATGCCAAATTCTACTGACAGCTCGCTAGCAATTTTAGGATCAATAAAACCGCTGTTATTGACTCCATCAGTCATTAAAATGATCACCTTACTATCGCTAGTACTTTCTTTAAGTCGATTCACGGCCGTAGCAAGTCCCATTCCTATTGCTGTTCCGTTTTCTAAAACATTAGTGTATTCAATACTTTCTACTGCTCTTATGGTAATGCTTTGATCTGTAGTGATAGGTGTTTTGGTATAACTCTCTCCAGCATATACTACCACACCTATACGATCGCTAGGACGTCCTTTAATAAAATCTAGCGCTACTCTTTTGGTAGCTTCCAGACGATCTGGTTTTAAATCTTGTGCAAGCATACTTGCACTGACATCTACCGCAAGAACGATATCGATCCCCTCGGTAGTGCTAGTTTTTGTATTGACATCTGTAGTTTGTGGTCTTGCTAAAGCAATGATAATAAGTGACAGCGCTAGCAATCGCAATACGAGCAATACTGGTCGCAATCGTGCCAGTAGCGAGTAACTTGAATCAAATCCTTGCAATGACGAGATACGTACATCTGCATTCTGGTTTTTGCCCTTCCATATATAGAAAGCAATGATAGCTGGCAAGACCAGTAGTAACCAGAAAAATTCTGGATCTACAAACTCCATTTTATTCCACCATTGTATCATTGCTGATCGGTTTTTGTAGGTTGGACTTTTTTGAGCTGGATAGAATTAATAATCTCTTCTTGCAACAAGCGGCCGTATTGTTTCTCACTATCATCGTCTGCATCTTTTACATGGGCCAGTAGTATTTGTTGTATGCTGGCACCATTGATATACATATAACCCTCGTAGTCATAAGTAGCACCGCTATAGTCAAAAGTACCAGTAAGCTTGATCCCATTGAGGCCGTCACGCTGTACAGGTTCGTCCAGCATCAAAATATTAACCGCACCCAGCTGCTCTAAACGCTGATAAACAGGCTCTGTCACCATTTCCTTAGGAATCGCTTCTCCCTCTGGTAAGCCTTGTCCATTTAATTGTATGGTGGTTACCGCAACAAATAGATCATCATCAATGCTGTTGAATGCAAAACTATCCATGCTCGCAACGCCTTTTTCCATGGCTGTCCCGATAGAGGCTTGCTCTGTACGTTCTAAAATTTCTGGTGTGGTAATGGTAATTTCTGGCGCACCATAACTGCTGGTGTAGCGCTCACCTTCATAATACTCGCGCAGCTCATTGCCCAGCAATTGGTCTTTTACATTTTGATATCCAGCTACCGCAACCCAGGCACCGCAGGCTATAATTAAGGCTAGTATAACTCCAGCCGCATAGGTAATTATTTTGCGCACCTGCTGTTTTCTAGCTTGTTGCTTGCGATAGGCAACATCCAGCAATAATTCTTCCTCGCTAGGTGGTGGTAATACCTGGTGTATGTTGTAAATAATATCATTGACGGCCTCTCTATCCTCTTTGGCACTGATGGCGTCTCCACTCATTCCAGCAAATTTGATTAAGTCTGCCTTTTCCAAGACACGCTGCAATCGTTCTTTTGTTTTATCAGTTATAGAAACTCCTTTGGACTGCGTTTCTTGCTCTATATTTTCAATCAACTGGGCGGTGGTGCTTTCCATCGCCTGACCGTAAACTTTATTGTCTATATAACGCCTCACGATATAGGACAGTTCTGTATAATAAACTTTCCATGCCCTATTTTCGGCCAGATTACTTTCTGCTAGCTTGTTTAAACGATACTTAGTCCACTCATATGGTGGTAGCGTTTGCTCATAGGTTTTATAAGTACGCTTTCGCGAAAGCCACCAAAACACCATCCCCAATGGTATCCATAACAACAACCACAACAATCCCATCCAGTTAAAGGGCAGGTCGTAGTCGTTTTCTATAGCGGCCTTGATCGGGAACATTTTTTGTACCGTAGTGTCGGTCTGTACCTCTCGCACTTTTACTAGTAAGCTGTCAGAAAATAGCTCGGCATTATTTTTCAAGACTTTAAGTTGTGGAATATAGTAGTCTCCACTATCAAATTGGGTTAACCCGTACTGCTTGTATAGTGTTAATTTATCATTCTCACGTATGGTATCTACAGGGTAAGATTCAATTACCTCTAATGCGCCCATGGCTTGCTGCACTGGAAAAATTACCAGATCATCTGCAGTGGCAGACACTTTAAGCAACAGCTTAATTTCTTCCCCCATAAGGATGGAGTCGCGATCGATTGATGTATTAATGGACGGCTGCGTTTGTGCCATCACAGTGATACCGCACCATAGAAGTATGTAGGATAATAGTTTGCTCATCGTCTTTTAAAATATCCTAAAAGTTTGGTCGTATAATTTTCACGCGTTTCTAGATCAATGGCTCCTGCATCAGCTCTAGTAAATGCTGACTTAAAATAAGCTGCATTCTCCTTATAAAATGCTGCATATTTTGTTCTCACCTGTCGAGAACTGGTATTTATGATGCGTTGTTTGCCAGTCTCTTGATCAAGAAAAGGAACCAGTCCCATCGCAGGGATCTCTTCCTCACGCCGGTCAAATACTCGTATACCAGTAACATCGTGCTTGCGACCTACTACCTGCAGTGCTTTTTGATATCCAGTGCTCATAAAGTCTGACATCACAAATACAATAGCTTTTTTCTTGAGCACGCCACCCAGATATTCCATAGCAGCGCCTAGATCTGTGGTGTTGTTTTGAGGTTTAAATTCTAGCAATTCACGGATGATACGTAGGATGTGGAACTTCCCTTTTTTAGGTGGTATAAAAAGCTCTACCTGGTCAGAAAATAACAACAAACCTACTTTATCATTGTTTTGTAAAGCACTGAACGCCAGCGTGGCGCTTATTTCTGTTATAATTTCTCGTTTAAGTTGTTGCTGGGTACCAAAAAGCGTAGAACCGCTTACATCTGCCACCAGCATTAAAGTAAGTTCTCGTTCTTCTTCAAAAACCTTGACAAAAGGCTCTCTAAAACGAGCCGTAACATTCCAATCTATATTGCGCACATCATCACCAAATTGATACTGACGCACCTCACTAAAAGTCATCCCGCGGCCTTTAAAGGCACTGTGATATTCCCCACCAAAGACGGCATCGCTCAGCCGGCGAGTTTTTATCTCAATCTTGCGTACTTTTTTTAAAAGCTCCTTAGTATCCATATGTTTTATGAGCGCGATTTGCTAGGGCATCTTCCTGTGTAGAGGAAAGTTTGTTTTATTGAAAAACGACTCTTTTGTGATCAGTTTTATAGATCCATTGATTAAGGTACCTCGATCGTATTGACGATCTTATTAACGATATCTTCCGTGGTGTAGTTTTCTGCTTCGGCTTCATAGGTAATCCCTATGCGGTGGCGCAGTACATCTAGAACAACAGCACGTACATCTTCTGGTATTACGTAGCCGCGTCGCTTGATAAAGGCATAGCATTTTGCAGCTTTCGCCAGACTGATGGATCCACGTGGTGATGCACCGAAGCTAATGAGTGGTTTTAAATCTTCCAGCTGGTATTTTTCTGGATAGCGGGTCGCAAAGACAATATCAAGGATGTATTTTTCAATTTTTTCATCCATGTAAACCATTTCTACCGCTTCTTGTGCGCGTAAAATTTGCTCTGGAGAGACCACAGCATTAGGTTTAGGAAACTCCTTTTTTAAATTAGCGCGCATGATAAATTGTTCGTCTGCGATGGTGGGGTAATCGATTACCGTTTTAAGCATGAAACGGTCCATTTGCGCTTCAGGTAGCGGGTAGGTTCCTTCTTGATCTACCGGATTTTGTGTGGCCATTACAAGAAATGGTTTTTCTAGAGAAAAAGTAGTGTCACCTATAGTCACTTGTTTCTCTTGCATGGCTTCTAGTAGGGCAGATTGTACCTTGGCGGGTGCTCTATTGATCTCGTCTGCCAGTACAAAGTTGGCAAATATAGGTCCCTTGCGTATTGAGAAGTCATTCTCTTTCATGTTGTAGATAAGAGTTCCCACAACATCTGCTGGTAATAGATCTGGTGTAAACTGCACTCTCGAAAAACTAGCGCTTACCGCTTGTGACAAGGTGGTAATAGCAAGGGTTTTTGCCAGACCAGGCACCCCTTCTAGCAAAATATGTCCACGGCCTAACAAACCTATAAGCAACCGGTCAATCATGTATTGTTGACCTACGATTACCTTATTCATCTCTGCCACCAGCGGCGCTATAAAAGCACTTTCTGCCTGGATCTTGTCGTTGATGCTGGCAATATCTACTGCCGTACTTTCTTGATTCATATAATGCTCGTTTAATTCTTTTTTCTAATTCTTAAAAATACTTGTTCTGTCGCAGTACAACACATAAAAGGCCGATAAAAATAAAAATCGTTGCGAGGATTAACAACTATAGACCTATTGTTGCTTCTTAGATGTATTTTCAGTTTTGTGAGTGCAATTTTAAAGCCACTTTAAAAGACTGAAAAAATGACAAAAAGTTTAAGGCTATTTACAAGCGTGACATTCTGATTACCTTTACAAAAAACAACCATGAAAACTGTTTTAATTACCGGTGCCACCAGCGGTATAGGTCTTGCCACGGCACAGCTTATGGCACAGCATGGCTACCCGCTTATTTTATGTGGGAGAAATACAGACAAATTGTCCCAACTACAAATGGAGTTAGGAGCCCAGACAGCAGTCACGACTCTAGCATTTGACGTGCGTAATAAAGAAGCGGTAGCTCAAAAAATAAAGAGCCTCCCGGCAAGTTTTGCTCGCATTGATGTGTTAATTAATAACGCAGGCAACGCACATGGTCTAGACCCGATAGATACGGGCAGCCTGGACGACTGGGATGCGATGATGGATATTAATGTAAAAGGATTGTTGTATGTAAGCCATGCCGTGATTCCGCAAATGAAAGAGCGCAAGCAAGGCCATATTATTAATATAGGATCAACAGCTGGTAAGGAAGTTTACCCTAATGGCAATGTGTATTGCGGAAGTAAACACGCAGTCGACGCAATAACCACTGGTATGCGACTGGATTTAAATCCTTATGAAATACGTGTGGGCGCTGTGAATCCAGGTCTGGTAGCTACCAATTTTTCTAAAGTGCGCTTTAAAGGGGACACCAATCGCGCTAATAAAGTTTATGAAGGCTACCAACCCTTGCAGCCAGAAGATGTGGCAGATGCTATCCTCTTTGCCATTACACGGCCGCCACACGTTAATATCGCAGACCTAACGATGATGTGTACAGCGCAGGCCAGCTCAACAATTGTAAATAAGAGTTAGCTAGTTCGTGAGCAGTCGGCATGATTGTGACGACTGGTCGGGAAATACCTGAGAGTTGAGTTGGAATCAATTTTAAATTCCTTTCCTGAGAAGAGGAAAGGTGGATGCTGCACGGTGGCACGGTGCAGCAGACGGATAGGTTGAAATTCCGCTGTGGCTTGTCAAAGATTTTGAACTAATCAGTTGTTTTAGAACAACTTCCACCACTCCTGACTTGCTTGCAGCAAATCTGTCCTCACCTGATCTCAGGCGAGGAGTTTCTGAAAGAGGAACTCGTTTACCAGAGATTAACCTGAACAAATGCGATAACCACTTACGCCGCTCATACAAGTTGAATTGAAAAAACTTGAACTCCTTTCCTGAGAACAGGAAAGGTGGATGCTGCAGCGGCACCGCCGTGCAGCAGACGGATAGGTTGAGAATCCGCTGTGGCTTATTGATGGTTCCGAATTAATTAGTGGCCAAAGAACAACTTCAACCATTCCTGACTTGCTTACAGCAAATCTGTCCTCGCCTTATCTCAGGTGAGGAGTTTCTGAGCGATGATAACAGTCTAAGTCGCTAACTTTACTATGATGCTGTATTATTGATCAATATCTTTGTGCAGGAATGTTGCCGCTTTCGCGAAAGCGAACTGAAAACAATATTGAAACAAATGAGGAGCAAGCAAGTGTTGAACAGCTGCTATAACAATTGAATTTATCTTATGTATCCATTACGACGAAATAGAAGATTGCGCACCAGCGCTGCCATACGATCCCTAGTCCAGGAAACAGTGATCACGCCCAGTGATTTCATTGTTCCGCTTTTTGTGGTAGAAGGCAAAGGTGTAAAAGAGGAAATTGCGAGCATGCCCAACTATTACCGCTACAGCCTTGATTTACTGGCTAGTGAGGTGAAGGAACTGTGGAACATGGGATTGAAAAGTGTGCTACTTTTTGTCAAGGTTGCTGATCATCTCAAAGACAATAAAGGCACGGAAGCCTTGAACAAAGACGGATTGATGCAGCGTGCGATCAAAACCGTCAAGGATGCCGCTCCAGAAATGTACGTGATGACAGACGTCGCGCTGGATCCCTATTCCAGCTACGGCCACGACGGTATTGTGGAAGATGGAAAAATCATTAACGATGCTACAAGCGAAGTGCTGGCACAAATGAGCGTCTCACACGCACATGCTGGGGCAGATATGCTTGCGCCCAGTGATATGATGGACGGTCGCATTTTATACATACGCGAAGCACTGGAAGAAAACGGATTTACCGACACTGGCATCATGAGTTACAGTGCCAAATATGCCAGTGCTTTTTACGGCCCATTTAGAGATGCGTTGGATAGCGCGCCGGGTTTTGGCGATAAGAAAACCTACCAGATGGATCCCGCCAACCGTGCCGAGGCCATTAAAGAGTCTCTCATGGACATTGATGAAGGTGCCGATATCCTGATGGTAAAACCAGGGTTGTGTTATCTGGATATCGTACGCGATTTAAGCAATGAAGTGGAACTGCCTATCGCCGTGTACCAAGTAAGTGGTGAGTATGCCATGCTTAAAGCTGCTGCAGAAAAAGGCTGGCTGAATCACGATGCGGTCATGATGGAACAAGTAACAGCAATCAAACGCGCTGGCGCAAGTTTGATTGCTAGTTATTTTGCTAAGGATGTGGTGAGGGTGATTGCGTAAATTAATCTTTTATTAACCATTCCCATTCTGATCCATTCCAAACACCATAGAAGTTAATAGGTGTCTCATGGATATTCATACCTGAATTCACTAGCTGACCATAGAATTTGTCCTTTTCTAAATTGTAATATGTATTGTGAAAAGCGAGGTTTACAGATACGATTTTGAAATTGGGATTGCTTCCAGTATATTCATAATCAAGATCGTATGTAGTACCATAACTAATTCACGTAGAATCGTTTTCTAAGAATCTATGGTTTTCATTTATTTCAAGTAGATATTGATCATAGTAAATACTGTTTTTCAGATCATAAATCCACAACCAATTTTCGTCTTCCGAATTGACCAAATTATTTCGAGACGTTTGAGGAGGTGTTTCTTTAATTGGCGTGTATTCAATCTATTTTAGAATAGATGCCAAAGGATCGGTTTGCTTAACCTTATTACATAATGAGTAACAGTAAAATGAAGATTATTTCTAGTCGCTTGAATTGCAATTTTTCTACCTACTATTGATTGTTATTAATTCGATCCTATAGTAGGAAAAAAATTGATGAAGTAATTAGAAATGATTAGGTTTTAAAAAATTAGATTTATCTTGGAAATATTGAGCTTTTTTGCGATAGCTGATAAATACTATCACTTTCTATCACTACAGTAGCAGATTCAAATGGTGCAATATTATTTGAATAATATCCAAATTGAAAAGTTCTAATTTCCGAATTATTATAAACTTCTAGTCGTAGAACATTTTCTCTCCTATTTGAAACTGTATCTTTATAAGATATCTCAACTATGTTTTCCGCTTTCGGATTATTTAAAATTACCTTATCGCTGGTAGACTTTATCAATATAGAGTCACTCTTGACCTTATTGTCAATATTAATTTTAACTTCTATCTTTTCATTAGAATGACAGGAAAAAAATAAAGAAAATACAATAAGAGATAACAGGAATTTTTTCATTGATTTGTGGGTATTAGTCTAGTATTCGGATTTATACCGCCTATTGAAGAAAAAGCGGGATCTAGTGGGCTTAGATATCTTAGCTCTCCTTGCTCCAACGCACTGAAAACAGCATCAGATAACTCTGAATTTGTTTCTCCTTGGTCAATAAGATTTCTGCCAGCTTCATTATTAAATAAATCCATCTCTTTTTCTAATGATAATTCTTGTGGAGTCTCACTTTCATGTGCATTACCAAATTCTTCCGCTAAATCAACTCCCGCAAATTCTGCATTTAAAGCGTTATAATACGCATGTCTAAAAGCATCTGCCTTATTATTTCTACCATTTTGACCAAATCTCCGAATAGTTTCTTGTACGGCTATTTCGCGATTCTGATAAATGCCCCATGCTGCAAAAGGTTCTCGAGAAATTAAATCTCTCTCGTCATCGGTTAAAGACCTCCAAGTGTTATACGGGTCTATTTCAAAAAATTGAGCTATGAAGTTCAGATTGAAAATTATTTCATTTTCAAAATCCACCTCAACATCTCTATCTCCACTTTTAGCGTCTACGGCTGCGTTTGCAAAGTCTTCTGGGTTCAAAAAAGGATTCAGTGCATTAATATAAATGTATCTTTCTAAGTCCCTTCTAAATATTTGCTGTTCTAAATGATTTAGCCAACGAAGCTCCTGATAATCCAGCTGGTCTATAAAATCGTCATACGCTTTCTCTCTCAAAAGCATCATGCGATACTCAGACTCGGTCGGTAAATCATTTTCAATCGTTCCAAAGGGAGTATCTCCATCTGGATCTGTCAAGCCACCGCCACCTTCTGAAGGATCATAATTAGGGTCATATCTTTCAGGGCCGCCTACTGCTGGTCCGCCTAAACCACCACCAGATGTAGGCCCACAAGCTTGTGAAATTAAAACACGACGGATTACAATTTCTCTATTATTACAATTACCATCCTTACAGGGATGACCGCAGTCGGTTATTATTTGTCCTCTACATGCGTCACCAGTAGTTACATGATATACAGAGGTGCAGTTTCCAGACACCTCATAATCAAGACCGTCACCCTTTTGAAATTGAAAGTTGGTACCGATCTTGGTTAATACCACATTAGCACTTAAAATATCACCAGGAATGTTACCTCGTGCATTGAGATCATCTAGAGGTGTTCTGGCAAGGTAGGATTGATAGTAAATATCGCCATCACCGTTCAATTTCTTTGCCAGAACTAAATGTTTCTGATAGACTAAATCAGTTGAATCAGTAATATTAAATGTAAAACTCTCATATTCCCCAACACTAAACCTAACAAATGATGAGTCTTGAATCCAAAATTGGTTTGCCTCATCATAAAAGCTTTTGGCTGATAATGAAAGTTTAGCACGAGCACTATTGAACTCATTCAATATTTCTTTATTTAACAGGAAAGTATTTGAGGTATGTGACTTTATTGAAATTTGCTGATTTATTTCCTCAATCCCATCATCCTTCTCGCAACTCCATAAAAAACTAAAAGCAAAAAAGATCAATGTAATTCTTCTGGCAACGAGCGCGAGATTTACTCTATTAATCGGCTGGTCGGCTGGTCGGCTGGTCGGCTGGTCATAAATAAAACATTTGTGCTAAAACTACTATTAAAATTATGTTATTACAAGAAATTGTAAAGATAGCATGCATGACTTTCCGCCATAAGTTAAAAAATAGCTGCTGGCAGTCATTATAGTTGGCGACAAAAGAACTATTGTAGCTATTCTCAACTGTCACCAGCAATAAATGACCTTGCACAAACCTTTTTTATATGCATTCTCACTTTTTATGATTATTCTACATTTAGCTTAAAATAATTCCATGGGATTACTTATCCTTTATGCGGTAGTATCCATTTTCTTCTCTTTTGTCCGTTCAATTCTAGAAGCTGTATTGCCTTCTATCACACCCAATTTTATAAATATTAAAAAGGCTGGCTAGACCACGATGCCTTGATGATGGAACAAATCACTGCCATCAAACGCGCTGGCGCGAGTTTGATCGCGAATTATTGCTAGGGATGTGGGGAGATTAACTACTTGATAAATACAACTACCAACATAGTTTTATTTTGGATCTAAATTAATTATAATAGATGTAAAGACACAAATAATAAAGCATTGTAAATAAAATTATAATTACAGGCCATACTATTAATTTATACTGTCTTACTAAGATTAAAACAATTGTGGACCAAAAGAAAAATCCAATAATTAAAACTAGCATGAGAAGCATTAACCAGCCTAAAGGTGCTACTGAAGCATAACCCAATCTCCATTCATTGGGTAAAAACGTCAACAAAATGTAAACTAATAAGCAAAATAGCATTGCTTTCGTTTGCCAGATGATTTTCTTATTCACAGCCATCAAGATCAGATATAGGTTTATCTCCGTTTAAAATGTTTTGAACATTGTTCCAATTAGGTAGCCATATAATAGGTTAAACTACAGCTGCCGTTCCTGGAGCCAAGTCATTAATCAATTCGGCTAGATTTATTTGAAAATTTACCCATGAATTTTTCAGACCCCTCGAATACATTACCAAAATTTCCTCTAAAAGCTAACGGTTCCACTATGCTATTGTCCATTCTGGCTACACCACTTACAAAAAATCCATAACTACCATCAGGCTGCATTTCAAAACCAAACTGTTGAGTGCCTGCTACGAGATGATCTCCATATTCTGGATCCACCAAAGTAGTGAATACCAAGAACTACTATTGAAATTGGTAACCGTTACTGAGCCATCAACTATGGCTAGATCAGCGACAGGATGGCATCCAGCGGGAAAAAACTGTTCCGATAAGCAACTATCTCACGCCCAATTCCTGGCTTAATTCAAAAAGAAAAAAAATGACTTGATGTATTTACGTTCACAGACACAATTTAGTATTCATACATTCTCCCCAGCAAAATGCGGAGGACAAACAATATCGACAGAACTAAATTAATAAACCAAATCCACTTAAGAAAAGAGAAATTCCTGTTTGCTAAACAGAACAAAGACGCCATTATGCAGGATAGAAAGATCAAAACCAGACAAGCAATACCTAGCCAGCCCGCAATAGTTGGTGAATACATCGCCATTTGCAAATAGTTTGGTAAATAGCAAACGGTAATAAAAGCTATATTTAATAAAAGATAAACTCGTTTGAATATTCTAATTGCAGCCATCAAGATAAGAAATTGGTTTGTTCCCATTTAGGATGTTTTGACTGTGCAGCACTATTCATACTAATCATTAATTTAAAGATGGCAAAAATTATTTGTAATTTTTCTGTAATACAATGCTCATAAACCTTTTAAAAAACTTAAGAGTCTATACCTCAAATGACAGAATAACCAGTTATTAATTATCTTTTAAAAGTACGAAAAACGGTCTTCAGAACTCTGTATTCATGATGGAACAGGTAACGGCCATCAAACGCGCTGGCGGGAGTTTGATCGCGAGTTATTTTACTAGGGATGTGGTGAAGTTGATTAGTTGAGAAACGGGAAAACTATTTTTTAAAATATCTATTACGTTGTAAACCAATACCATTAAAGTAAACCAGCACCATCTCTTCACTTGTAAGTGTATCAATTTCGAATTCGCTAATATCACTTAGATCATTTACATTTTGAAGCCGCAGCGAACTAATTAGTAAAGTGCCTGAGGGTGTAGTACTTGTATCTATATACCAATTAAAATGTGAAGTGGCATCTTCCGCTGAATATTCAAGCATCGTTCCGTCATTGTTGAAAACATTTCTGTCTGAAAATTCAGATCCTTCAGGAATCCAAGAACCAATAATTAGTTCTTCATATTGATTAGTCAAAATCTGTTCTTTATCATTTTCAATTGGTTGTAAAATTTGCCCTTCTGCAACGGATAACCGAAATATTGACACTATGAAGATGATTAAAGATTTATGATTTATATACATTTTATTTCAGTTTTTGCTTTTGTTGTTAAATTTCTTCTGCGGACAATTCCTTTTTTTACCACCATTGACTAAGTTTGTTATTCTGAGAATGCTTATTTGCGCATCTATTTCTTCATTCGCGAAAACATTATTTTTAAAATACCATAGTGCTGCTATCACCCCAATTTCTACGTTATCGCTAACTATATCTGGATTTTCCCGCAGGTTAATGCTATCATCATTAATATCTTTAAAATAAAGCGGTGATTGACGCTCCGACTTATCAGGAAAGTAATCCAGCGGCACCACACGCTGGGCACAGTCCAGGCTAGTTAGTAATTAAGCGATGGCTGGTAATGTTTTTGTAGTGTGATTAAAACACAGACTTTGCTGTTTACAAAGGTTATTTGTACTATAAGTTAATCGATTTTTGTTAAAATCATCTCCTTAGGAATACGCAATCGCTGGGAGGCCTCTGGATCTCTCGTGAGCATATTAAAATCTGTGATCATCGTGGTGATTTTAATTCGCATTCTAGCAGTAGGTGGCCCAGTAAGGGATAGCAGCTCGTCAGGCAGGCGGGTCACCGTCGAGGTATAAGATGTCCACTTGCTGTTGACCGGATCTTCTAATCGATAACGCACCGGTTTGTTTTTTCTAAAAGTTAAACTTTCAAAATGGTAAATATCACTTTGCGATCCTTGAGTTTCTGTCCTACCCAGGGTATTGATGATCTCTACCCAATCTTTTATATACTGGTAATTTCCCATTAATTTATCGTACGTCCAGTTGCCGCCTAAATTAACAGCCTGTACCCGCTCTAGCACCAGCACAAACTTATCGCCCCCTTGCTCATACAGCCAGGTGCCCTCATACTCCAGCATATCATCATTAATATCTTTAAAATAAAGCTGTGATTGACGCTCCGACTCATCAGGAAAGTAATCCAGCGGCACCACACGCTGGGCACAGGCCAGGCTAGTTAGTAATAAAACGATGGCTGGTAGTGTTTTTTGTAGCGTCATAATTATAGTTTTTCCCATTGTTGATTGTTATTAAGTTGATATAAAGAAATAGCATTACCCGCATAGGATTGCAATACACTAGTAAGACTGCTGCGATCGTAATAAGCTTTATCCATTGCTTCTTCAAAATCCCTTTTCTTTCATTCTTGTTCTATTGTACTAGCGCTGTTGACATTGTCAAACTGGTTGACTAATGCTGTATAGTCATTTACCGCCATCGCATAAGTTCCATATTTTGTAACTAATAGACTGTAACAATCGTTTTCATTATTACCAGTTACATTTCTAACAATAGCCATATTGTAAAAAAAGAATAAATCCCGAAAAGAAAACATAGAGATCAATCCTTGATAATGATTGTGCATTATTATAACAGTTGACCCATCGGTTTTAAGATCAATGTCGCCAGGATTAGGAATACCTTCGCTGCCTACATACACACGTGGATTTAAATTGTTGCTATTTTCATTGAAATCATAGACGTATGCCTTCTCATATTTTACATTTCTTGCTAGTGTCTTTAACTCCCTTAATTGCCCTGATAACTTGTCTTTTATAAAATTCAGTTGTTCCAGTATAGGATCATCAAAATCCGGAACATCATCACCTGGATCATAACAACCACCTAATCCATCGACAATTTCAACATCAGATGCCGGGCATGGATCAGGTATGGGTGATGTATTGTCACCAGGTGTTATGGGACTGCCATCTGGATCAGTTCTAAAACCTCCTCCATCTGCATAATCTCCACCGCCGCCACCGCCAGATCCTGGGCCATCAGTTGCTAAATATGTAGGTTCTCGACAAATTCTTTTTGAGATACTATACATCAATTCTCGATTTTTACAATTTGCCCCTGCCACATGAGTAGATCCTATACCACCAAAATCATCATTTCTGCAGAAATTGATAGTGACTGTCTGGCAAATAGCAGACTTTTGAAACAAGTCAAAACTAGAGCTTAAAGAAATTGCGGACACCGTACCTTCAAATGCAGCTTCTTTATCTTGAATATAACGGTCAAAATAAGATGAAGTACCTTCATATTTTAAAATAAATGAGTTTTTAAGCTCATGATTTACATATGTCAATATCAAATTTGAGAATTGACGACTATTTGCCTTTTGTTGCTTGACTGGTATCGTATAAGTAGTTGTACTATCAACTTTGGCAACTTTTATTTCATAATTCTCAAAAAGTTCAAAGTATCTACTACTTAATATTTGACCACTTTTGGAAATATGTTTTTCGGTAATCACAGCGAGATTCTTTTCTAACTCCGGTAAATCTCTAATGGATAATGTTTTGAAATGGTGTGTTGAATGATCTAATACTTCAGTTGAATCGGCAAAATCATCAGATTCACAACCTGCAATAAGAATCGTAACAAATAATATCCTGAAAAAAATATTACTTAAATTCTGGGTGCTGGGTGCTGGGTGCTGGGTGCTGTAAACATAAGATCAGATTAGTTGGTTACTTCAAAGTTACACTTTTTTGAGACTTCTAATATTCTTAAATTCATTTCCCAAAACCTTAACGACACACACGAGCAACTTTCTTATTTTTACTTAAAATTAAACATCCATGGGATTATTAATCCTTTATGCGGTAGTATCCATATTCTTCTCGTTTGTATGCTCCATTCTAGAGGCGGTACTCCTTTCTATTACTCCTACATTTTTAAAAGTAAAAACTCAAGAAGGTGCCACTTATACTGCAGCACTTACTGATTTGAAAAATGATGTTGATAAACCGCTTATCGCTATTTTAACCCTTAATACACTGGCACACACGGTGGGAGCCATTCTTGTGGGAGTACAGGCAGAAAGTATGGTAGTGGACGGCTACCAGGCGGCCGTTCTAGGAATACCACTGGTAGGCGTGGTATCTGGTATTATGACCATACTCATCCTGGTAGTAAGCGAGATCATTCCTAAAACTATAGGAGCCACCTACTGGCAAAGCCTAGCCGGGATTTCAACTCATATTTTGGTTGGTATGGTGGCCGTTCTTAAATACACCGGGATATTATGGATTTTACAGCTCACTACAAAAGCCATAGGTAAAAGCGCCCACATGAATACCATGACGCGAGAAGAATTTATGGCGATGACTGAGACAGCCGAGCAGGAAGGTGTTTTTCACCCATCAGAAGGGCAGTTCATTAAAAGCTTAATGAACTTTAATAAAATTAAGGTAAAGGACATTATGACGCCCAGATCTGTCATGATGATGGCACCACAATCCATGCTGATTAAAGATTTTTTTAAAGCCGATAAGGAATTGAGATTCTCTCGCATTCCTATCTATGATAAAAACCGAGATGACATCACTGGATATGTGCTAAAAGACGCGATACTGGCAGACATTATTCATGATAAACCAGCAGAGACGCTAGGTGATCTTAAACGTGAAATAGCGCACGTATCGCATGATATGCCCATCACACAGTTATTTGATCAAATGATTGCCAGTAAAGAGCATATTGCCCTGGTACTTGATGATTATGGCAGTACTCAAGGGCTGGCCACCATGGAAGATGTGATAGAAACCATGCTAGGTCTAGAAATCATGGACGAGAGTGATAATGTAGAAGACATGCAAATGCTCGCCCGCAAAAACTGGAAAAAACGCAGCAAGCAGCTGGGGTTAAAAGACCTGGACCAAGATGCTGTTGACTAGTACCACAGCCTCTAGAGTGTCAGGGTGATGTAGAACAGTTCGCTTTCGCGAAAGCGTAATTCCAATCGCTATCTCCATCCATACAAAATTTATTTTACCCTGTAGAGACCAGCAAATTGGGGTATTTGACACCCAGATCAATGCTATTTAAATGAACAACGCAAGCAGACGTTAGTCGATCACGCCAGCTTCCATCATATAATTAACGATCGCCTCTTTCATGAGTAAAGATTGCTCTCCCGCCTTGAGGGACGGTAGATTTTGTACCACAATATAATGTGGCCACTTATCTTCATCAAAATGAGAAAATTGATAATACCCGTAAGGCTCGAGAACCCGGCATATAGCAATGTGCATTAACTGATACTTTTCATCTTTCTGAAACTTGCGATGCAGCTGTCCTAGTTCTTGAACCCCTATAAGAAACAATATGGCGTCCAGATCCATGGCCTCGCCATCGCTAAATCGTTTTTGAAAAAATGCCTGGGTACGCTCCCAGCGTTCTTTAAGTTGCTCATCTCTTGCCATGCTGCAAAGGTACGTCTAGACATTCTTTTTTGCACCCAAAGAATGAATGAGACCATTAAACTAGGTTCGCTCCGTGAGGGCAGCACGACAAAGAAATAATTGCGCATGATATAAAAATGTTAAAGACGAGAAATCGTGTATTGAAACGATCATTTCAATATACATTTGTATCATGCCTAGAGTAGAAAGCTTTAATAGAGATACGGTACTGGATGGTGCCATGCAGGTATTCTGGAAGCATGGATTCAATGGTACCAGTATGCAACAATTGGTAGAGGCCACGGGATTGAACAGGTCCAGTTTGTACAACAGCTTTGGCGACAAGATGGCTTTATATCAGGCAGCCTTAAAACAATATGCAGGCATCACCCAGCATCAACTGCAACAGGCTATACAGCAAGCAAAAAATCCACTGGAAGCTTTAAGAAATATTTTCTTGACTTTCTTACCAGAAATAGTCCGAGAGAATAAAGGCTGCATGGGAATGAGCTGTAAAAATGAGATGGCTGGAGAACTATCCATCAAACGATTTTTAGAACATAATCAATCGCAGACCCTGCAATTATTTGAAAAATTGATTCAATCAGGGCAAGATCAACAAGTCATTAATAAAGAGCAATCAGCACAAAATTATGCATGGCACGTATACAACAGTTTTCAAGGGTATCGCATGACGGGCATTCTGGTAAAAGATGAAAACATATTAAGAGGCATTATCGATAATAGCCTAAAGAATTTAGAGTAAATTTTTTTTAACCCAATCTGGAACGATTGTTCCAGTATTAAATTTAGTTAGTTATGAGTAATTTCAAGAGTAAGACAGTAGTCATCACTGGAGGTACCAGTGGTATAGGAAAAGCGACCGCCAAAGCCTTTTTAGACGAAGGAGCACACGTGATCATTACCAGTCGCAAACAAGCAAATATTGATCAAACCATTGCAGAATTAGGCGGAAACATTAAAGGATTTGTTAGCGATGCAGGTAACTGGGAAGATTTACAATCCTTCGGCACCCAATTAGGTAAATACACAGACCACGTGGATGTACTTTTTGTTAATGCCGGTTTTGGTAAGTTCACCTCACTAGTCGATGCAGACGAACACGTATTTGACAGTCAATTCAATGCGCTGGTAAAAGGAGGCTACTTTACTACGCAAAAGACACTGCCCTTTTTAAAGAAAGGCAGCTCGATTATATTTAATACAAGCGTTGTTACAGACATTGCAATGTCTGGAGCAAGTATCTATGGCGCTGCAAAAAGTGCCGTAAAATACTTTACCAGCAGCTTTGCCAACGAATTTAAGGAGCAACAAATACGTGTTAATGCAGTAAGCCCTGGACCTATAGGAACCAACTTCTTTAACGAGGCAGGAGTGCCAGAGGAGCAGCAACAACAAATGGCCCAAGGTATTCTTTCTCAGGTACCCATGAATCGTTTTGGAGAGGCTTCAGAAATTGCAAACACGGTACTGTTCCTAGCAAGTGATAAGGCTAGTTTTATCACGGGTCACGAGATACAGGTAGACGGCGGTATGGCTCAAATCTAATTTTCTAACAACAAAAATCCCCACGATAGCTCATGGGGATTTTTACTGTTTTAAGCTCCTATTAAGTGTTCATCAACTCCTCTATCTCTTCCACCTCTATAGGAATATCTGCCATTAGATTTATGGGCGATCCATTTTCTTGAACCACCACATCATCTTCCAGCCTGATGCCGAATCCTTCCTCTGGAATATAAATCCCTGGTTCTACGGTAAAGACGTTTCCAGCTTGCATAGGCTCCCACAACAATCCATAATCATGTGTATCTAGACCTATATGGTGCGACGTCCCATGCATGAAGTATTTTTTATAAGCGGGCCAGTCCTTGCTCTCATTTTGAACATCGACCTTATCTAGTAAGCCTAGAGCAAGCAGTTCTGCTGTCATCAAATTCCCAACTTCTACATGGTACTCTTTCCACAAGGTACCCGGTGTCAGTAATTCGGTTGCCGTCTTTTTCACATTATTAACTGCATTGTACACCTGCTTTTGACGGTCGGTAAACCTACCGTTAACGGGTATGGTCCGTGACATATCAGCATTATAATTAGCATAAGTAGCCCCCACATCCATCAATATCAGATCGCCATCACGACATTCTTGATTGTTTTCAATATAATGCAGCACATTAGCATTATTACCACTAGCTATGATAGGCGTATAAGCAAATCCATCGCTGCGGTTGGAGATAAATTCGTGCAAATATTCTGCTTCGATCTCATACTCAGTCACCCCAGGTCGTACAAAATTAAGCACCCTACGGAATCCCTGATTGGTGATATCACAAGCGCGCTGCATGAGCTGTATTTCTAATGGGCTTTTTACAGCTCTTAATCGCTGCATGATGGGAGCGCTCTTTGCATAGGTATGCGCTGGGTATTGTGCTTTTGTTTTTTTAATAAAACGGTCCTCACGGGTCTCCATCTCGACCGCCTGGCGGTAATGCTCATTTGTGTTGAAATAAATGACCTCTGCCTGGGTCATCATTTCAAAAAATTTCTTATCAAAATCCTTAAGCCAGTAAACTGTCTCTATACCCGTAACTTCTGTTGCTTTTTCTTTAGTCAGCTTCTCTCCTTCCCATACGGCGATATGCTCATTAGTTTCTGTAACAAACAACACCTCTCTATGTTGTGGGTCTGGACATTCAGGAAAAAGTACCAGTATGGTATCCTCCTGGTCAGCGCCAGATAAATAGAACAAATCTTTGTGTTGTTTAAAAGGCATGGTACTATCGGCACCCGTTTTAAAAACATCATTAGAATTGAAAACAGCAAGGCTTGCCGGTTTCATGTGTTGCATAAAACGCTTTCGGTTGTTTTTAAAAAGGCTGGAATCTATGGGATCGTATTTCATAAAAAGTAATTGTTTTGTTTAATTAGATATGTCATGTTCCAGGGTCTCGCTTCCGCGAAAGCGTACTTTAAACATCATTCATACCATAGAACTGCGAACTTAACAAGCGGTAGTCGTTCCTGCAATTGAATAAAGCGTATCATTTTAGAAAAATGATATCTTACAACAAATTCCAAGCGGTTCTTTTGCTCTGTACCACTATGTTGTTAAACAAAAGTAAAAAACACAGCGAGGCGGCATGTTATAATTATCGTAAAGAGATGGCATTATAAAATGTTGCGAGGCTTGCTTATCTTCACCCTTTATAAAAGGTTTACTTATGAATATTAGAATATTAATCGCAGCTTTTTTTACCTCGATCATCACTTTTGCGCAACAACCCACACCTGCACAAAAGGTGCTGGATGATGTGAATGAGCTTATGGAGATGGCGCCACAATCACCGTATAAAAACCTGGCTTTTGAAAATATAGGTCCTACCATCATGTCTGGACGGGTAGTAGATGTAGCGGTAAATCCACAAAACCCTACTGAAATGCTAGTTGCCTATGCCAGCGGTGGCTTGTGGCACACTACTAATAATGGTACCAGTTTTACTCCTATTATGGACAATGCAGGCACGATTAACCTGGGTGACATTGCTGTAGACTGGAATTCTCGCACCATATGGGCAGGTACAGGAGAGAACAATTCTAGCCGCAGTAGCTATGCAGGTATAGGGGTATTGAAATCTACAGACTGGGGCGCCACCTGGAGTGATCCTATGTTGATCGACTCGCACCACATAGGTCGCATTCTAATAAATCCAGACGATGTCAATCATGTGGTGGTTGCAGTTACTGGTCCTTTGTATACTAAAAGCGACAGCCGCGGTATCTACACAACCATGGATGGAGGTACTACCTGGAACAAGACATTATTTGCTACAGATATGGCTGGGTTTATCGATCTAGCGGCCGTTCCTGGAGATTTCAACACTATGTTTACAGCCAGCTGGGAAAAAGATCGCAAAGCCTGGAATTTTGATGGCGATGGTGAGGCCAGTGCCATTTATAAAAGCACAGATGCTGGTCAAACCTGGGAAAAAATCACTACTGCAAGCAGTGGTTTCCCCACAGGCACTGGAGTGGGGCGTATAGGTCTAGCTGTTTATGATGCAAACACCTTATATGCGATTCATGACTCTCAATTTAGAAAAGAAAAATCAGATGCCGATAAAAATGCTAATGACGATGCCTTAACTAAGGAGGACTTTAAAGGCATGACTACCGCTGCTTTTTTACAACTAGATGACAAAACCTTAAATGCTTATTTGAAAACAAATGGCTTTCAAGAAAAATACCGTTCTGAAAATGTAAAGAATATGGTGCGTAGCGGCGCTGCAAAACCAGAAGATCTAGCGCTATACCTAGAAGACGCTAACAGTATGTTATTTGACACCCCTGTAAAAGGAGCCGAGTTGTACCGCTCTAACGATGGAGGGATCACCTGGGAAAAAACTCATGAAGGCCAGATAGAGAATGTATTTTTCAGCTATGGGTATTATTTTGCACAGGTAAGGGTAGACCCTAGTGATGTTGACAAAGTATATGTTATGGGAGTTCCCATCATTAAAAGTGATGATGGCGGTAAAACCTGGAAAAACATATCTCGAGAAAACGTACATGCAGACCACCATGCTTTGTGGATTAATCCTAAAATGAGTGGCCACCTAGTAAACGGTAATGATGGTGGTTTGAACATCTCCTACGATGATGGCGCCACCTGGATTAAAAACAACTCTCCTAGCGTAGGACAATTCTATGCCATTAACTATGATCTTGAAAAACCTTATAACGTTTATGGCGGGCTACAAGATAATGGCGTGTGGGTAGGAGCGCATAACGCACGCGAGGATCGTGCATGGCACCAGCAAGGCCAGTATCCATGGGAGTCTATCATGGGTGGTGACGGTATGCAAATACAAATCGATTCAAGAAACAGCGATATTGTTTATACAGGATTCCAATTTGGCAACTACTACCGCCTGAATCGAGAGACAGGAGAACGCACCTACATACAGCCTAAACATGAACTGGGTGAATCGCCTTATCGTTTTAACTGGCAGACCCCAGTATTGTTGAGCTCACATAATCAAGATATAGTATATTTTGGTGGTAATAAGCTACACCGCAGTATGAATCAAGGGAATGATTGGACGGCTATATCGCCAGATTTAACCACTGGCGGTAAAAAAGGTAATGTAGCCTATGGTACATTAACAACCATAAGTGAGTCTCCCTTTCAATTTGGCATGATCTATACAGGATCTGACGATGGCCTGTTACATCTTACTAAAGATGGTGGTGCCACCTGGACACCACTTAATGGAGGCTGGCCAGCAGGATTGTGGGTAAGTCGTGTAGTGGCGTCCCAGCATATAAAAGATCGCGTATATGTAACGTTAAACGGGTACCGCAATGATGACTTTACTACATATGTGTATCAAAGCGATGATGCCGGCAACACCTGGAATAATATAGGTGCTTCATTGCCAGTATCACCGGTTAATGTGATTATAGAACACCCAACAAATGAAAACACCATTTTTGTAGGTACTGATAACGCTGTGTATATTTCGACTCAACCTGGTGCATGGAGCGTTTTTAATAGCGATATGCCACGTGTTGCTGTACATGATTTAAAAATACAACCAGAAGCCAACGACCTTTTAGTAGGAACCCACGGGCGTTCTATCTACAAAACAAATCTTGATGCGCTTGAATTAATGCCGGAAGACGGCAACAAAGCGCTAGCGATGGAGGCTGTTGACGGGTTTAGGAGTTCAAATTACTACGGTAGCATTCGCTTTTTAAGTGATCGTATTCCAGAGCCGGCAGTTGAGATTGCCTACTTTAGCCCTTCTTCTGGAACCACAACACTGCACATAAAAAATGAGGCGGGTAAAGTGCTACAAGAGTTAGAATTAAAATCTGATTATGGTCTTAATTTTTACACGTACAACGGTACGGTCTCACAAGCAGGATTGAAGCATTATGATAAAGAGGGCAAACCTGATCAAGCAGATAATGGTCAATATTATCTCACGACTGGCAGTTACACCGTTCAATTAACTCAGGACAAGCAGATTGTATCTCAAAAATTAGAGGTTAAATAAAGAAAAATCCCTATCATAAAATTTGATATAGGTGTTAATTTATGCAATCATGCGATTGTAAGTTCGCTTTCGCGAAAGCGAACTAAAACAGCATACGATAACGTTGTAAAGCTAGCCGTAAGGCGTAATTAAGACTGAGTACAAATAAGAGTTTTGGCGTTTTATTAAAATACCCTAATTGAAATAAAGCGGCCTGACAACTATCTTTGCAGCAATTTAAAAAACAATACATGAGCGCATTAGTAAAATCATCTCTTGCCCGCAAATGGGTCATGGCTTTGTCAGGTCTTTTCCTAGTCGTTTTCTTGACTCAACATTTTGTCATCAATATCACATCTGTCATAGCGCCAGATACTTTTAATGAATGGTCTCATTTTATGGGTTATAACGGGTTAGTACAATTTGTTGCACAACCTATATTGATTGCAGGTGTTATCATACATTTTGTAATGGGATTTGTACTAGATTATCAAAATCGTAAAGCACGCCCTGTGAAGTATGCTAAGTTTTCTGGTAATGCTAACTCTACATGGGTTTCTAGAAACATGATCATATCTGGTGCGGTAGTACTTGCCTTTTTAGGTTTGCATATGTATGATTTTTGGGTTCATGAGATGGCTTATAAATACGTCGAGAACAAACCAGAAGACCCCACACGTTACTTACCAGAACTTAAAGAAAAGTTTGTGGACGGGTGGAGAGTAGCTATTTATGTAGTTTCTTTTGTTCTATTGTCCCTGCATTTATGGCATGGCTTCAATAGTTCATTCCAGTCTATAGGTGTAAAGAGCGTAAAAAAAGGCGACTCATTAAGAAAGGTAACTTATGCATGGGCAGTACTTATACCAGCAGGTTTTGTATTTATTGCATTGTTCCATTATTTTAATCATATATCCTAGACTATTATGGCAGTTTTAGATTCTAAAGTTCCTAAAGGACCACTGGCAGAAAAGTGGAATACTCATAAAAACACAATTAATCTCGTTAACCCAGCAAACAAGCGTAACATTGACGTTATTGTTGTAGGTACTGGACTTGCAGGAAGCTCTGCAGCCGCAACCCTGGGCGAGTTAGGGTATAATGTAAAAACATTTTGTTATAACGATTCACCACGACGCGCGCACTCGATCGCTGCACAAGGTGGTATCAACGCATCAAAAAACTATCAAGGAGATGGAGATTCTAACTTCCGCCTGTTTTATGATACGATAAAAGGTGGTGACTATCGCTCGAGAGAAGCAAACGTACACCGCCTGGCAGAGGTTTCTTCAAACATCATCGATCAGTGCGTGGCACAGGGAGTTCCTTTTGCCCGTGAATATGGTGGTTTACTAGATAATCGATCGTTTGGTGGGGTACTGGTGTCTAGAACCTTTTATGCTGCTGGACAGACCGGTCAACAATTATTGTTAGGAGCTTATTCCTCATTAAATCGTCAGATCAACCGTGGTAAAGTACAACCATTCAATCGTCACGAGATGCTCGATCTTGTAGTTGTGGATGGTAAGGCTCGTGGTATCATTGCTCGCAATCTTGTTACAGGCGAGATTGAGCGTCATGGGGCGCATGCTGTTGTTATCGCCTCTGGTGGTTATGGTAATGTATTCTTCCTATCTACAAATGCGATGGGAAGCAATGTAATGGCAGCATGGAGAACCCACCGTCGCGGTGCGTACTTTGCAAACCCATGTTATACGCAAATTCACCCTACCTGTATTCCAGTAAGTGGTGAGCACCAGTCAAAATTGACCCTGATGTCAGAGTCATTGAGAAATGACGGCCGTATATGGGTACCTAAGAAACTAGAAGATGCAGAAGCGATACGCGCTGGTAAAAAGCGTGGAGTTGACCTGCCAGAAGAAGATAGAGATTATTATCTAGAGCGTCGTTATCCGGCCTTTGGTAACCTTGTGCCGCGCGATGTGGCATCTAGAGCCGCAAAAGAACGTTGTGATGCGGGTTATGGTGTGAATAAAACAGGTAACGCTGTATATCTAGACTTTGCCGCATCTTTCTTAAGATATGGAAAGGTAGAAGCCTTGACTCATGGTCATAAAAATGCTACCGAAGAAGAAATGATCGCCCTAGGTAAAAAAGTGATCGAGAAAAAGTACGGTAACCTATTTGATATGTACCGCAACATTACAGATGAGAATCCATATGAGGTGCCTATGAAAATCTTCCCTGCCGTGCATTACACTATGGGTGGACTGTGGGTAGATTATAACCTACAAACAACCATACCAGGATGTTTTGCTGCAGGTGAAGCAAATTTCTCTGACCACGGTGCCAATCGTCTGGGAGCAAGTGCCCTGATGCAAGGACTGGCAGATGGTTATTTTGTCTTGCCATACACCATAGGGGATTACTTATCAAATGAAATACGTACGGGAGAAATTTCTACCGATACGCCAGAGTTTGATCAGGCAGAACAAGATACAAGAGATCGCATCGATCGTTTAATGAAAGCTAGTGGTAAACACAGTGTGGATTACTATCACAAAAAATTAGGGTTGATCATGTGGAACAAGTGTGGTATGTCGCGCAATGCTACAGACCTACAAAAAGCCATGGATGAGATCAAGGAGCTGAGAGAAGATTTTTGGGCAAATGTACGTGTGACTGGAAATCCTAATACTAAAAACCAAGAGCTAGAAAAAGCAGGACGTGTAGCAGATTTCCTAGAACTAGGAGAGTTGTTTGCAAAAGATGCCTTGACTAGAAACGAGAGCTGTGGTGGACACTTCCGCGAGGAATATCAGACAGAAGATGGAGAAGCCCTGCGCGATGACGAGAACTTTGCTTTTGTAAGCGCCTGGGAGTATAATGAGAACCCACGCGATGCAAAATTGCATAAAGAAGAACTTGTGTTTGAAAACGTTGAGTTGAAAACTCGTTCTTATAAATAATTAGAATTTTAAAGAGTACGCTTTCGCGAAAGCGAACTATAAAAATAACATCGTGGATCAATCAATAGCAGTTTGCCACGTACAAATAACTCAATAAGGTTATGAAGCTTAATTTAAAAATCTGGAGACAAGAAGGCCCTGAAGCAAAAGGGAAAATGGTCGATTACCCACTAGATGGGGTAGATGGCGATATGTCTTTTCTTGAAATGATGGACATTCTTAATGAGAAGTTGATCAACGAGGGAGAGACTCC
Source organism: uncultured Nonlabens sp. (assembly GCA_947491755.1). Classification (GTDB taxonomy): domain Bacteria; phylum Bacteroidota; class Bacteroidia; order Flavobacteriales; family Flavobacteriaceae; genus Nonlabens. The sequence continues at coordinate 378,460 of CANLKV010000001.1, forward strand.
GGTAGAATTTGATCACGATTGTCGTGAGGGAATCTGCGGCTCTTGTAATATGATGATTAATGGTGAACCACACGGTCCACAAAAACTCACTACCACCTGTCAACTGCACATGCGCAAATTTAAAGATGGTGATACGATTACCGTTGAACCATGGCGCGCAAAAGCTTTTCCTGTGATTAAAGATTTAATTGTAGATCGATCTGCGTTTGATAGAATCCAGCAAGCTGGTGGTTACATATCTGTAAATACATCTGGTAACACACAAGATGCTAACTCCATACCTATTGAGAAGTCTAAGGCTGACGAGGCATTCTGGTCTGCGACCTGTATAGGTTGTGGTGCTTGTGTTGCTGCTTGTAAAAACGCAAGCGCCATGCTATTTACTAGTGCTAAGATCTCTCAATTTGCTTTGCTCCCACAAGGAGAGGTAGAAGCTACAGATCGCGTACGTAACATGGTACGCCAGATGGATGAGGAAGGATTTGGTAACTGTACCAACACTGGAGCATGTATGGTGGAGTGTCCTAAAGGGATCAAACTAGACAATATTGCTCGAATGAACAGAGAATACCTCAAAGCAGAAACAGTTGCTTAAAACAATTTAAAATACCTTTAAAAAGCCCGATCTTCCTGATCGGGCTTTTTTATGGATCCCAATAGAAGATTTTATAAAGATCAAATGCATGACAGTCGATCTGTACAATTTGCCATAACCTCATCGACAATCTAGTGAATTCGTATTCTTGCCAGCTACCACCACACAGATTTCTATGAAAATGAAATAAGACGCTTTAATTGTGTTACATTTAAGGGTATGCGCAATACCTCACTCATGATGTTTAAAGATTTTATCGTACAACTGGTGGTCATCTTACTACTTGCACCAGTAGCCCTAGCTCAAGATAACGATGTGCCTGTCCTAACTGACAAGTTTCTGGCCACGCTTATGGAGCTGGATCCTAAAGCTCCCGCATCTGATGATATAGAGTTTGATTTTAAAAAGATTGCTTTTTACAATGCAGAAGGACAACTATTAAGTGAGGAGGCAAAAAAAGAATACCGTAGCAATCCAGAATATACTCTAGGCCGCATGTTTGCAGATGCAGATAAGGTTGTTAGGGTAGTGATATACCGTAAAAGTACCGACCTTGAAAAAGCTCAAAAAGCCAGTTTTCAAAAAAGTCTGGACGCTATGAATCCAGACTATTTCAAAGGTGAAAAAATCAAGCCTTTTAAGGTGACCGATATGCAAGGCAACACCTATTCAAACAAAGACCTAAAAGGCAAAGTTGTGGTCTTTAATTTTTGGTTTATCGGCTGCGTTCCTTGTGTTGAAGAAATGCCTGTTCTCAATAAACTAGTAGAAAAATATAAAGATCAAGATGTGGTGTTTCTGGCCGTCACCTACGATAAAAAAAGTGAGGTTTCAACTTTTTTGAAAAACCATGAGTTTGATTATCAAATCATTCCAGAAAACACGCAGTTTGCGATCGACTATAGCCTAATGGCTTATCCTGATCACATGATCGTCGATAAAAAATCTGTTATTCAATACAAAGGGAATATAAGTTCCGACCGACTGTTCAATTACTTTTCTCAATACATTGATCTTTGTCTTGCTGCCCAGTAGCAACATATTAAGATAGTCACATAGTACTGAGAAAAATGCTTAACACCTCTATATGATAAAATATACTATAACCCTATTGTTGTTTCTATCGCTAGCCGTGGGATATGCTCAGACAGGAGCACCATCCACACTAACGGCAGATTATTTAAGCGACTTAGTCTCTTATGATCCTAAAGCTCCTAATAGTGTAGAAATAACTTATCTAATTGAAAAGGTCGCATTTTATGATGATCAATTACAGCTGATAAGTAAGGATCGAGTTGAGGATTACCGGTTGAATGTGGATTATACAATCGATAAGATGTACATTGATGATGAGAACTTTGTACACGTGGTGACCTACCGCAAAAGCACCTCTAGCGAGAAAATTGCAAAAGAAAATACGTTGAAGCGACTGGCAAAAAAAGATCCCAATGATTATCGAGGGACCTACCCTAAACCATTCCGTATAACAGATATCGATGGAAATAATTACACGCCTGAGTCGCTTAAAGGAAATGTAGTGATAATCAACTTTTGGTTTATTGGCTGCGCTCCTTGTGAACAAGAGATGCCTGTTCTCAATAAATTAGTCGAAAAATACAACGGGCAAAAGGTAGTTTTTCTAGGGTTAACTTTTGATTCTAAAGAAAAAGTAGAGCAATTTCTTAAGAAAAAAGATTTTGACTTCAACATTGTTCCAGATGCCACTCAAATGATAGCTGATTATAATATAATGGGCTACCCTACTCACATGATTATAGATAAAAACTTGGTCATTCAATATCTAGGTCCATTACCAGAAGCTACTCTTGAAGAAAAAATGACAGAAGCAATTGACATGCTTTTAACCAGATAATCAAAACTTTTCCTGTAAAAGCTCTATTTGAGCAACAAGAAATCTGTGCTGTGGTTCAAAGCACAGACCTTCAACCCTACAAAATGCTTCATATCCTTTATATTTAAGTAATGAATGCTTCAAAACTTCCTCACGCAGTTCCTTCCATATTTGCACAAATGAGCCAGCTTGCTGCGCAACATGGTGCTCTTAATTTGTCCCAGGGGTTTCCCAGTTTCAATGCCGCTACAGAACTTAAAAATCTCGCTGCAAATGCTATAATGGAGGACCACAATCAATATGCTCCCATGATGGGGATCCCATCGCTGCGCATTGCGATTTCAAGAATGATTCAAGAAGAACATGGTGCTATGTACCATCCTGATCAAGAAATTTGTATTACAAACGGTGCCACTCAAGCCATATTTACCGCTTTACAAGCCACTATTTTTAAAGGCGACGAGGTTATAATCTTTACTCCCGCCTATGATTGTTATGAGCCTGCAATCACGCTGGCTGGCGGTGTGCCTGTTCCCATTCCCATGTCCCTACCCGATTTTAAAATAGATTGGGACCTTGTTAAGAAGGCAATCACGTCTAGAACAAAAATGATTGTCATCAACTCGCCGCACAACCCTAGCGGCACATTACTAACTGATGAAGACATGGTGCAACTAGAATCCATTGTAACGCATCACAATTTATATGTTTTAAGTGACGAGGTGTATGAGCACATGGTTTTTGATGACCACCAGCACAACAGCGCTTGCCGTTATTTAGGACTTAAGGAGCGCAGCTTTATTACCGGTAGCTTTGGAAAAACCTTTCATGTAACGGGCTGGAAATTGGGCTATTGTCTAGCTCCAGCATCTATGATGCATGAATTTGTTAAAGTGCATCAACAGGTAGTTTTTTGTGTGACTCGCCCTTTACAGCACGCTACCGCTCAATACCTCCAGACGCCATCCCATTACCGCGATCTACGGCAGTTTTATCAGCGCAAGCGAGATTTATTTCTTCAGCTTATTGAAAACAGTAATTTTGCATTTAAACCGACTCAAAGCAGTTATTTTCAATTGCTGGACTACTCGGCAATTAGTGATGATGGTAATATCGCTTTCGCGAAAGCGCTAACTATAAACCATAAAATAGCATCTATCCCTATAAGTGTTTTTATGCAAGGAAAAGATCCCAAAATGCTGCGTTTCTGTTTTGCAAAAACCGATGAGGAGTTAGTTGCTGCGGCAAAGATTTTAAACGAACTATAAGATTGCTATGCATCAGAATTTAAGAGTTTCACTTATTCAAACCCAGCTGTTATGGGAAGATCCATCGGCAAATCTTGCTGTGTTTGATGAACAGCTAGCACAATTATACCAACAGACTGATCTTGTTATTCTACCTGAAATGTTTACTACTGGTTTTTCTATGAGTCCAGAAGGCATTGCATCCACAGAAAGCATCTATGAATGGTTAAAATCACATGCACAAAATGGGAATTATGCTATTTATGGTAGTGTGATGTTTGATAAAAAACAAGGGGGCTATGCAAATCGAGGGATTTTTATGAAACCCGACGGGACATACCATCTTTATGACAAGCGCCATACTTTTACCCTCGCTGGAGAACATGAGGTGTATGATGCAGGCCAGGCACCCGTTATTGCCGTTTATAAGGACTGGCGCATTAACTTACAAATATGCTATGACTTGAGATTTCCTGTTTTTGCAAGGAATACGCAAGACTATGACCTGTTAATATATGTAGCTAACTGGCCAGTGCCGCGCATTAACGCCTGGGATGCATTGCTTAAAGCACGAGCAATAGAAAACATGTCCTACTCTATAGGTGTTAATCGCACAGGAGTTGATGGTACTGGCATGGATTACTGCGGCCATTCTCAAGTCTATGACGTGCTGGGTCATGAGCTACTAGAGCATCCGTGGGAGCAAGCCGGTGTAAAGACTGTCGTTCTGGATAAGGAGCATATCACAAACACTCGCAATAAATTGAAGTTCCTAAACGATCGAGATCGATTTACTCTAGCCTAATGTTTGTGATATAATCCCAGTTAGCCTGCAGCGGTATTAAATCTGGAAAATAGACCACTTTTTCTGGCTGTTTATTAGAAAGCCAGTCGCCAGGATCGTACCTGCCGTTATCATTCGTATCATAGATAATACGTATGTAATATTTATTAGGCTCTAGAAAATCAAAAAGTACCTCGCCGTTGTTACGTGCGGTTTTTGAAGCTACAACATCTAACTTTTCTGTCACTATTTGTACAATTACTGGCCATTGATCATCGCCTTCCAAAATGACTGGTATGTTCCCTAAATCTGAGGTTGCACTAGTCGTATAGGTATTGACAATAGTATCGTGTGAGTAGCCTAAAAAGTCAGTTAACGCGCCAGGTAGCAGCTGCAACTCATATCGTTCCTCTGGACGCACATCAAATTCATAGGTCAATACATTGCGCAAGCTGTCCAACCGCGTTGTAAATGGTGTGGCAAGACTGTCCTTGTTCATCAATCGCATGAGACTTTCATCTACCAGTGCAATAGGTGTGTTGCCTGTAAGTTGTAGTGGTGCATTTAATTTAAACTGCCCGTACTTTGAAACCGTCAGGCTGTCGCCATCCATATTTTCTTTTATTCTAACAGTAAGAGTATCTTTAAAAGCCTTATGATTGATAGCTAGCACAAGGCTGTCTTGTACTAGCACGGGCTGGTACCAGTATTCCAAGGTATCCTTATCCTCCATTTTTGTAATGCGGCTGCGAGCAATGCGAGATTTGTCAACAGGTGTGATATTCATGCTATCCAGCGGCCCGTAGTAACCTATCTGGATGCGATTTTGTGCGACTTGAGTTGCTCTAGCCACTGCTTTATCCTGTATAGGTTCAAACATTTGTATCTCATAGGTTTTCTCACTGGGCACGGTAATCACCTCGCTTACAAAACCTATCTTATCGCTTTTAGGGTCAAATTTTAAGTTACTGGACGGCTCTTTTAAAGCCACCATCCGGTAGGAACCAGCCTTTAAATTTTCCATGGTAAAAGTCGTGAGGCTATCGAGCGTATTGACTACATAGCGAGGTGTTTGTTTATAAATGACCGAGTCTGTGTAGGCGCTGTCTACCTCGTATAACATTACATTTATAAAATCATCTACCTCAAAGTTAAGTGCGTCCTTAACACTACCCTTTAAATTAAGTGAATCAATAAAAGAGCCCGTACTAAAAACATATTTGTAAAACGGATAAGGATTGCCCTCTGTATGATCCACAATACTTTGCCCAAAGTTGAATACGTAGGTCGTGTTCTCTAGCAGTGTATCAGTGATCTCGATAGTCATTTTTTTTGACACACCTCCTAGTGGTTTTATAATAGGGCGTGTTTTCATGGGTGGCGAGATCACCAGCTGTTTTTGCAGGTCTTCTAATTTGATATACTCATCAAATGTGATCTCAATGACCTGTTTTTTGAAACCCGTACTGTAATTATCGGGAACGGCGCGCAATACCTCTGGCGGGTTCTCATCAATAGGACCACCGCTAGGCGTTCCACGTTTTGCACATTGCACTAATAGGAATGCTATTATTAAAGTAATGAGGTATGTAAAAGCGTTCTTTCTCACGTTGTATAAAAGCCTGCAAGTTACTAGATATTTTAAACTGATATACCCATTGTAGCAATAGAAATACGTGTATTAGCAACTTGTTGTAGGGCCCTAGTGCATAAAGTGAGAGTTGTACCTGTGGTTACCACATCATCAACCAGTAGAATATGTAATCCAGGCTCAAAAGCTTCGGTTATTTGATAAGGCGACTGTGACTCGTCACTGCGTTGTCGTTGATTCAACTGCGCCTGTTTAATGGTGTTACGGGTTTTTGTTAGTACGCTTTCGCGAAAGCGAACTCCCAGACCTGCTGCAATACATTTACCGAATTGTGTTGTTTGATTGTAACCACGTTTACGTTTTCTTTTAGGATGCACCGGAACTCCTACCACCATGTCAACATCTTTAAAACGCTCATCATCACACATTAAACTGCCTATCCACTTTCCTAAAAACAAACCTATTTGCTCCTGTTGCTGGTATTTAAGAGCGTGAACCAGGCGCTGCACCGTTCCCACCTTTTCATAATAAAGCAAACTAGTGCAATGCTCGATAGCAACACGAGCATAAAACAATTGACTCATTTTATCGTTATGCATGAGATCATGGTAAGCTACTGGCAAGTTAACACGGCAGGCAACGCATATAGTCTGCTCGTTATCTAGCAGTGTAACGCCGCAACCTGTGCAGGTTTCTGGATAAAAAAGATGTATAAAATCCTGTACCAGGGATCGCATAAATAGTATAGATTTAACCTCATTAAATATAATCATCCCGATGGCATCATCCCAAGACAATCGTTTTCTCAAGGTTTTCATAGCTATATTAATCGCTTTGCTCCTTTTACTTTCTTACTGGTCTTACACTACCTATCAAGAAAATGAAGCTATAAAAGATGATCTAACTATTGAGAAAACTCGAATCGAGAAGGAGCTAGACAATATCTCATTAGAATATGCGGCTCAAATTGATAAGGGCAATTTGCTCAATAACGAGTTAATTGATGCACGCGAGCGCATTATCAGGCTGCGTGATAGTGTGGTCCGTCTAGAAGGAAGCGTCGCTGTGATGGCACGACTGCGCAAAGAACTGGGTCGCATCAAAGAAGAACGTGCGGCACTCAACGCAAGGATTGTAGAGCTAGAAGAAAACAACAATTATCTATTGCGCGTTAATGACAGTACACTGGCAAAACTCAATGAAGAAATTATAAAAAGCGAGATGCAAACAGAAACGGTAGCGGCGCTCAATAAAAATATTAAAGAAGCGGCTACCCTTATCCCGACTAATTTAAAGACTGAGGGCGTTATCCTGCGACGGTCTGGAAAGCAAATCATTAATGACAGGGCGAGTCGTGTGGACGATTTGAAAGTATGTTTTACCCTACCAGAAAACGCGCTAGCTACTCAAGGAATCAATCAGTTTTATTTACAGGTCATAAATCCCGAGAATAATGTGATGGGTGCTGGTAAAACAGTAAACTTTGACGAGCAAACGCTTACCTACTCATCCATTATTACTTTTAAATACAGCGGTAAAGAACTAGACATCTGTGAATTATTAAATGCCAATAAAGACAGGATTGTAAAGGGTGCTTACCGCATCAATTTATACAAGGGCGCCATACGTGTGGGAAGCACTAGCGTAAGTTTTAAATAAGATATACTTTATTACATCAGATATAGAGAAAGGTTTGCGGTTCATGGTTTGCAAGTGCTTTTTTTTGAAGTGAACTTATCTACCTACTTTATTGCCTATAAACACGCTGCGTTATAGCTGCCTTTTTTTACTTTTGCAGCTATGGCAAATAACGATCAAGATCAGTTTAAAAAGGTACTCTCTCATGCAAAAGAGTACGGGTATGTTTTTCAATCCAGTGAAATCTATGATGGCCTGCAGGCCGTTTATGACTATGGACAAAACGGCGTAGAGCTCAAAAAAAATATACGTGAGTACTGGTGGCAAGCAATGACGCAACTCAACCAGGACATTGTCGGTATTGATGCGGCAATATTTATGCACCCTACCACATGGAAGGCATCTGGACACGTGGACGCCTTTAACGATCCATTGATTGATAACAAAGATTCTAAAAAACGCTACCGTGCGGATGTTCTGGTAGAGGATTATTGTGAGAAACACCTGCAAAAAGCTAACAAGGAGATTGAGAAAGCGGCCAAGCGTTTTGGAGATAATTTTGATGCAGCATTATATGCCGAAACTAATCCACGTGTGGTGGGTTATATGAAAAAAGCAACAGAGCCTACAGCAAGACTAGCTGCATTGTTAGAAAAAGAAGATCTCGCTGGTGTAAAGGCCTTAATTGAAGAGCTGGATATTGCTGACCCAGATACTGGATCAAAAAACTGGACAGATGTGCGTCAGTTCAATCTAATGTTTGGCACAAAACTAGGCGCAAGCGCAGACACAGCAACTGATCTTTATTTGAGACCAGAAACTGCTCAAGGAATTTTTGTAAACTTTTTAAACGTTCAAAAAACCGGCCGCATGAAGATCCCATTTGGGATCGCACAAACAGGAAAGGCCTTTAGGAATGAGATTGTGGCGCGACAGTTTATATTCCGCCAGCGTGAATTTGAGCAGATGGAGATGCAATATTTTGTAAAACCAGGCACAGAGCTGGAGTGGTTTGAGGTATGGAAAGAAAAACGCATGTCATGGCATAATTCCTTAGGACTGGGGACAGAGAATTATCGTTTTCACGACCACGAAAAACTAGCACATTATGCAAATGCGGCTACAGATATTGAGTATAATTTCCCGTTTGGTTTTAAAGAATTAGAAGGGATTCATTCTAGAACTGATTTTGATCTGAAAGCCCATGAGGAGCACAGCGGTAAAAAACTGCAATTCTTTGATCATGAGGAAAATAAAAACTATGTCCCTTATGTAATTGAGACTTCTATAGGGCTCGATAGGATGTTTCTTGCAGTATTCTCTTCTTCCTTGATAGATGAGACCTTAGAGGACGGATCAGAAAGAACTGTGCTTAAAATACCAGCCGTTTTAGCTCCTGTCAAAGCAGCTATTTTGCCATTACTTAAGAAAGATGGCTTGCCAGAAATCGCTCATGCAATCATTGACGATCTTAAATGGTCCATGAAAGTACAATACGATGAAAAAGATGCCATAGGTCGCCGTTATAGACGTCAGGATGCTAATGGCACCCCATACTGTGTAACTATTGACCATGATACAAAAGAGGATCAAGCCGTGACCGTGCGTAATCGCGATACCATGGAGCAAGAGCGCGTCGCTATTAAAGATCTAAAAAACTATTTAGAAAAGCGTGTAGCCATGAGTGAGTGGCTCAAAAAAATATAGGTCTTACAAGGTTCCATTACTTTAAATTGAAAGGTTCTTTTAAAAGTAAGCCTTCAATTGTACACTACCTGTATGTACCGTACGGGCACTTTCTGAATTGCGACCGCTATAACTCAGGTTTAAATCTATAAAACTGGTCACTTTTTTCTGCAGCAGCAGGTTCCATGTCAGGTTTTGTCCAGGCTGTAGACCCTCTAGCATTTGGAAGCCAACGGGTGAGAAAGCTTGACCTTCAAAATCATTATTGATATAACGCAGCTCGCTATTGACCGCATATTTTTGACCACGATTAAAATTCCACGCAATGCCCAGATTGTGCTGATTGAGCCGGGCCGCGTCGTTGATCTGGTTGTCCTTTTGCTGCCACTCATAAAATAAATCCACCCGGTTACTATCGCCGTACAAATAGGAAAACTGTGGTTTAAGCAACTGCTCTGTAATTTTAAAATTACGATTGATAAAGTTCTCACTACGGCTAGCATTAAAGCCCGTTGCGCCATTGAACGTAAGCAGCCAGCTTTCTTGTATTTTGTGTAAAAAATTGATTTGATGACTTTCGATCTCACTCTCAATGCTGCCTATACTTTGCAGGTTTTCTGTACTGGTGCTTAGGTACGTATAATTAGTCGTGTAGCGTTGTTTGCCTCTATTAAAAAACAGACTGTTTCTAAAACTCAAATTCAATCCCAGTTGATCTCCATTTGTGTCAAATGGATTTAAATTAAAGCGCTCTCCACGACGTTCTGCCTGGCGGTCTATTAGATAGCTGGTTTGATTGTAAAACTGTGATAAAAACCGCTTTAAACCGTTCTCGCTTGACCAAGAGATAGGATTAAGCGTAAGGGTCTGGCTAAATTTATTTTGATGAATGGGAATGAAAATTTGATTGGGTAGCAAGATGCGTACATACCGCGCCTGATCTTGAAATTGTGCCACCTCAAATTCATTAAGATCCTGGATGCCATCATTATTATAATCGATCCAGGTAAATGTTCCCTGGCCAGGATTCACTTCCAGATAGGTAAAATCTTGTCGCGGTAGTGTCCCACTATTAGTCTCATAGGTGGTATTGAACATCAATTTGTTGTCAAATAGTTTTTGAGCATATAACACCCGACTATTGAACGATACCTCGTCGTCCACTCCTGCTTCTGCACTGCTCAAGCGGCGGTAATTTGCAAAAACTTGCAAGCTTGATTGGACACTTTTTACTAGTTGTGATCGAACAAAATAAGTGGTAGAATGATTAACCCGTTGCAAATTATTTGCTCGCAAGCTATCATTGACCCGACTGCGATAGCCAGCCTCTACATATACACCAGTAGAATCGCCGCGACCCACATACACCTCATAAGCGGTAAATCGCTGTGATATAGGAGTAAATTCTTCTGTAACCACATCCCTTTGCTCATTACTTTCATAATCTATGCGTGCTCCCACCCAGTGGTTGCTAAAACCTTTGACCACTTGAGCATCTGCTCTACTAAAAGTTGATTGCTGTGTGGTAGAGTTAGTAGAAAGTACGCTTCCGCGGAAGCGTGACAACCATCCACTCCCCTGCACACGACCGGCCAGATTGTGTCGATTACCTCTATAACGATCTGTAAATTCTAAGTATTGAAATGCATAGTTTAATGCGAGCGTGCTATCCCTGCGGTAATTGATCGCAGCTGTATTGAACAGTTGATTACCAGCGGTGCTCTCTAGATTCCAATCCCGATTAAATTCTATATTATACACGCGTTCTACATTGCGAAAATCAGATTGAATGTAATCTGTATCTACAGATAAATCCAGCGTTTGTGTGCTGTCACGCTGCAATAACTGTTGACGTATGGCAAGTTTTGCAGCAATTCCAGAATTATCAGAATCATCTAGTCCAGAAAATCTATTGAGGTCGTTATTACTAGCGGCAATTTCTGTGATAATAGTAGTATTCACAGCAGGTTGATAGGAGGCTTTCAATCCTGCAATGGTTAGAATTTCTGGCGCAAATAGCTGAATAACCGGCTCAAAATCTCCCTGAGGAATCCCATTGACCGGCTCCCGATATTCATAAATATTTGATATCGCCTGATCATCTATTAGTACATAGTTGCCTTGATTGATACCTACAAAAGTAAATCTAACATTAAACAACTGTGCCTGCGGATTTTGTGAAAAAACAAACCGCGGCACACCATTAATAAATTGCTGCTCGTACTGTATGCGGTTTTCTGAAAAATCTGCAGGTACCGCACTAGCAGCCAGCGCTAGGGAGGAATCGTCTCCTGCTGCCGTAAGCACAGCAACTTGATCTTCATTTAAATCTTGCTGCAGTGGTTGGTTTTTTGCATCACTCTCTGTGTATGCATAGGCATCTACTGATAATTTATCATTTTTAAATCCGCCGTTTGCATAACCCACAAATCGAGTATAGTTGCGCTCGCTATATTGATATTCGATAGAAATACGCATCTCGCTTGTGATGGGAAATGTAGGGTTAAAGCGTACCTCACCTGCATTGTAATCAATAATATAATCTGCATTTTCACCCCTAGTTAATTGTATACCGTTGACATAAACACGCTCGCTACCAGAAATTATTAAGATAAATAGTTCCCCTTGCTGTCCCACGAGCTTGTAGGGCCCCTGATTGCCTTCTTGACCTGTAAACCTTGTGGTATTGAATGTGCCTCGCACTAATGCGCCCGCCGCACCCACATATGTTTGAGAATCATCCCCAGAAAAATTAACCAGTCCAGTAATTCCTTGTACTCTTTTTGTAAAGTTATTAAACTGATAACCGGTTTGTTGCAAATCCACGTCGCCCGCTCTAATAGTCCAGTCATCGCTGTAGAGTTCTATAAATATCTGATCAAATTCATCCAGCCGCTGGGCATATCCATTTTGTGTTTGGGGGACATTTGCATCCTGTATGCTCGCCCTTATCGATACTTTATCAGATAGGCGTCCTGTAATGCGCAAATCAAGCTCAGAATCCACCACGCTGTTTTGATTATTACCCGCACGCAATCCACGCGTAATGCTACCACTTACCTGTAAACCATCAAAGGGAATGACTCTAGGTTGATATGTAGGCTGCTGCAAGATTGCGAGTCGCTGCTGGCGACTGTCACTATTGACAATGATGGCAGGATCGTATAATTGATAAGGAGAGGTAAAATAATCAGGTAATTTTATATACTGCACCCTTACACTATCTGTGGTAATAAGTTTGGGACTTTCAAAGAATAGCAAGGCTTTTGCATAATCCACATGGTAAAGACTGCTATCTATAAGCTTACCGTTTTTATCAGAAACTTTAAAGAAAGCAGGATTGATACTCATATTGTGAATTTGCACGCTATCTTTTACAGGCAGTCGTTTTGATACCATGCCCTCGTAATCTTGCGCGCACAAAATCCCGCTACAAAATGATAATAATATAAGTAGCCTCCACCTCATCTATTGATACAACAGTCGATAATCAAAATTATTTTAAATCTTTGGGTAATCCGTTAATGATGATTTCATATCGATATTTAGAAATGTATATTCCTTTTTTATCTGCATCTTGCATACATGCGTAACATTTTAAAATTTCTTGCTTTAGGGTTGTTTTTTATCTTTTGCTCTTGCTGGGGTGGCCTGAGTGATGAAGATAGGATATTAGGCGAGTTAGAGATGAAAAACTTCAAAAAGATCGATTTGAAGGAATACAAAAAACTTACTGCAAAACGATCGCCTGTTAAAAATGCATATAAAGCGGTAGAAGTATATGTAGAAAGTCAACACATGGAAGATCTAGGTGTTAATGCAAATACAAAATCTATAAGAAATGCCTGGGGCAATAATTTTATATTAATTCGTAAAAAAATAAGCGCCTCAAAGCCTTTAATTGAAATGGCTTATTTTATGGAGTATGACAACACATTTACAGGCAGTATTGATGTGGTAGATTTAAGGGTTTCTTATCGGTGCGAGAGCAGTGACAATATAAGCCAGTGGTCCTCCAGCCCATGCGATGAACTCTTAAACTGATGTGGTGGCCGCTAGTATAGCCTCTAATCTAAGAACAACATCACTACAATTAATAGTATCAATTGCTCGCTCGTAGCCCGCAGGTACACTGTTGCCGTATATAGATGTGGGAATTAATGGAAATGCTGCGCGATCTACTGTAATTTGATTTTCTATAGGTTGCTGATAGGGGGTAAAACCAGCAAAAGGGTGTGTATTGCCCCATAATGTCACAACAGGGACACCATACATAGCCGCTAAATGTCCATTGCCCGTGTCTACAGAGACCATGCTGTCCAGATGAGATAAAGTAGCTAACTCTTCTTCAAAGCTCATTATTCCAGCCAGGTTATAGGTATAGTCGCAAGAACCTGCAATTAAATCTAGTTGTATAGTCTCTTCCTTACCACCACCAAAAAGAAGTATTTTAACCTGACCTATTTTACTAACGGACTGCACGAGCTCTATTGCTTTATCTGTCGATAAAGATTTTGACGGGTGTGCCGCAAATGGAGCTACACCTATCCATCTAGCAGTATTCGTTCCAACGAGCTCAAGTACTTTATTAGGAATACTTCTGGAAGGGAGAACGTCTTTAGAAAGCAATTGTACAGGGAGTTGCATCTGTTTAAAAACATTTGCATAACGATTGTGCGTACTGGTAAGTGGCTCAAAAAAATTAGGATCTTCTATAAGTCTCTTTTTTTCAGCTCTACCTTTATCTAAGATCGCCATAGGCAGAGAGGCCATAAATAAACCTAATATTTTAGTACGCAACACATTGTGCAAATCAGCAATGCAGTTTATCTGCAGCCCTTTCAACTCTCTAGCTAGCCTATAAAGGCCTAGGATCCCCTTATATTTTTTGTTAAGGTCTGCCTCAATAAGCTTGATACCTGGTACTTGCTCTAGGATGGGAAAAAACCGCTTACGCGAAAGCATAACCAATTCAACATCAGGATAAGATCGTCTTACTGCAATTAAAACCGGCACTACCATCGCCACGTCTCCCATGGCGCTAAATCGCATTACTAATACCCGCTTTACAGGTTTCATTATTTTCTAGATCTCAACACTGGATTAAGCTCGTCATCGTTGTACATCTTCATTTGTTTATAAACTTTCATGTACTTCTTGCCATGTGCAATATCATCGAGCAACTGGTCCAAAGCTGTGGATAAATCAACACGTTGCTCTAGTAAGATATCGAGTTTGTTCTGGCATGCATTTTTATGATCAGTGCTTGCATCGTTACGATTTGCCTCTTCTTCCATATGGAAGATTTTGAGAGCAAGAATCGACAGGCGATCGATGGCCCAGGCTGGACTTTCTGTATTGATTGTTGCATCGTCCTTTACTTCTACCGCTGCATACTTGTCTAAGAAGTAACTGTCGATATATTCTACCATGTCTGTACGATCCTGGTTGCTCGCGTCGATTTGTCTTTTTAAAGATAAAGCGGCTACTGGATCAATACTAGGGTCGCGTATGATATCCTCATAATGCCATTGTACGGTGTCTATCCAGCACTTGCGATACAATAGATGTTCAATAAGCTGGGTGTCCCGGTCGTACTTATTTTTAAAACTTTGATCTACCGTATTTACGATGTGGTAATCATTAATGGCTTGTTGAAATATCTTATTGGCTTTTTGCGAGAACATAATTACGATTTTGTAATTGCAAATATAGAATTTATAGAGGTAGCATTATCCCAGTAATATAGACAATAACAATAGCAAGAACGGTAGTAAGAATAGCGCCTCGCGCATTACTTTGTGTGACAAGGATTCCAGTGACCTGACTAAAAAAATAGCCAAAACAGGGGCAAGCACCAGCGTGTAATTGACTTGCTCAAAAATAACTAGTAAAGAGGCACAAATCCCAAAGAATACGAGTACAGAGAATCGTGGGCGCACTCGCTGTTGTACATCTACCAACTTTACTACATAAATTAAAGTTCCTATAACAGCACTAGCACAAAACAACCAGGCCAGCCATATAGATGAGAAGTCCTGCTCCCATAAATACAGGTGGTAATAATTGCTAGGTTGCATGAGCTGCTTTACCGTAGAGGTGCCTGAAAATAAATCAATGGTAAAGGCCAGGACTGCAACACAGACTATAGCAAGAAACGGTGTTACCCAGTGGTTCCATTTATTTCTAGCAAACAAGAAAACACCCACAAAGACCACTATTAAAAACGAGACGGATAAGGGCTCAATTAATGCTGCCAGGCAAGCCCAGAATGTAGCATCAAAAATTTTTCTTATTTGTTGGCTACCAGATTTAAGTGATAAAAGCCGTCTTAATGAGAGTAAAAGCAATAATAAAACTAGAATAATCCTAGCCTCAACCACCATGGGTAGAGCCGCCAGCAATAACATCGTTGCGGCATAAAGCATGTAAGAGTTTTGACCCGTGAGCTCGTTTTTAATAACGATAAATTGAGCGAGCAACAGTACCATAGGCAATCCTAGAATAGCGATAAGAAAGCCCCACTCCCAGACGCCTTTATCTAACCAAAGTAGAGCAAGACTACCCACGGCAAGGGTTAAAATGCCCATCAAATAATGAAACGGCTGTGATGTTTTGAAAAATCTAGAAAACATATGAATATTTCACTATTTTTGTAGTCTTAAAGCAAGTTACAGCAATGAAAAATATATTTGAAGGTATTGCCTTTTTATTCGAAGAAATATTAATGGTACCATTTGAGTGGTTGCGAGAGCTAGAGTTAGAGAACTGGTGGTTAGCAAACACGGTTACCTGGATTTCTATTATTGTATTGATAGTCGCTCTAGGCTACTGGATGAAACAGTTGCGTATTTTTGATCAAAATGATGAAGAGGACCGCTCCCAGACGGCTCACTCCTTTTTAAAATAAGCCTATAGGTCAAATCCTATATCGGTTCTATAATACATCCTATCAAAATGTAGCTTTGCTATATTTTCATAGGATTTTTTTACGGCTTCATCGTAGGTGCTGCCATAACTAGTAACAGCAATAACCCTTCCTCCTGCTGTTATAATCTTGTCCTCCTTTTGTGCAGTTCCAGCGTGAAACATGATGCTATCTTTTACCTCATCTATACCTGTTATAACTGCTCCTTTGTCATAGGCTTCTGGATAGCCACCAGATACCAGCATGACGGTTGCCGCACTGCGATCGTCAATTGTTAATTTTTGTAGGTGTAGTTCCGCTTTCGCGAAAGCGGACAAGTGTTCCAGCAAATCGCTAGAAATACGCGGCAATACCACCTCAGTCTCTGGGTCGCCCATGCGTACATTGTACTCAATCACGTATGGCTCACCACTAACGATCATTAAACCAATGAAGATGAAGCCTTTGTAAGTGATTTTCTCCTGTTGCAGTCCGGCTACAGTAGGTTTTATAATTCGGTTTTCAATTTTTTCCATCAGATCTTCATCTGCAAACGGAACAGGAGATATGGCGCCCATACCACCTGTATTGAGACCTGTATCGCCCTCGCCTATACGTTTATAATCTTTTGCGGTAGGCAATATTTTATAGCTATTGCCATCTGTCATGACAAAAACACTCATTTCTATGCCGTCTAAAAATTCCTCAATCACCACCTTGTTAGAAGCATCACCAAATTTCCCCCCTACAAGCATCGCCTCTAGCGACTCTTTTGCCTCTGCTGCATTATCAATTATAAGCACCCCTTTACCACCAGCAAGACCGTCTGCTTTAAGTACATAAGGTGGTGTAAGACGGTCAATAAACTCCATTCCCGCCTTGAGGTTTTCTTTTGTAAATGATTCATAAGCAGCAGTAGGAATATTGTGACGCACCATAAACTTTTTTGCAAATTCCTTACTTCCTTCTAGCACAGCCCCTTGCTGGGATGGGCCTATAACGCTTACATCTGCAAGTTGCTCATCCCGCTGGAAAAAATCATAAATCCCTTCAACCAGCGGTGCCTCTGGACCTACCACGACTAGGTTGATATCCAACTCTAGAACTTTGGTTTTAATAGCGGCAAAATCGGTTACTGAAATATCAATATTAGTAGCTTGCTTTGCAGTTCCTGCATTTCCTGGAGCTACGTATAGCTGCTTGAGAATGGGGCTTGCAGCAATGGATCTCGTAAAAGCGTGCTCGCGACCACCACTACCTAATATCAATACATTCATAACTTAAATTTTAAGACTGCAAAAGTATCAAAAGCAGATGACCTAGCGAGACAAAATAAGTAGTCCTATGATCCAGTTTGATAATGATTTTTATATTTACATAATACTCTAGTCTATTAAATGATGACTGTCTCAAAAAATTCTATTTATCGCGTAGTGCTTCCCATCATTGTCGTACTCGCTTTGCCATTAATTGCTATGCAGTTTACAGATAGTGTGGACTGGAAGCTTCATGACTTTATAGTTATGGGAATCATGCTTTTTATAGCAGGTAGTTTGTTTGAATTTGCAAGATTGCAGTGGAAAAACAAAAGATTTTACATTGCTGCGGTTATTATTATCGCTCTTACTTTCCTGTTAGTTTATGTAGAACTGGCCGTGGGTATTTTTAACACACCACTTGCTGGCTCTTAAACGGGCCGTTGCCAGTCAATAATCGTAGCTTGTCATAAGATAGGGATTGCCTATGTTTGTTTGTACACACAACATATTTATGAGGTTCCCTTTTTTTAGAAAATCGCTACAGTGGCAAGGTTATGATTTGAAAAAAGCTGGGGCTATTTACAAGCAGGCTGCGTCGTGGAACGAGGAGGAACGTCTGGCTCAACGCGATCGCATTTTAAAACATCACGTTTCTACCAACCGTTTTTATAGTCAAATAACTACCTCAACCACAGTATCTTGGGATAAAATTCCTGTACTTACAAAAACAGATTTACAACGACCATTGATAGACCGGTTGAGTGATGGTTACAAAAGAAAAGCCATATTTAAAGGTAGTACCAGTGGTAGCAGTGGTCATCCCTTTACTTTTGCAAAAGACAAATTGTGTCATGCCATCACATGGGCTGCATTTGATGCGGCCTATAAAATGCATAATATCGATCTGGACCATTCCATCGAGGCACGATTTTATGGAATTCCAGCCAGTGGTTTACCTAGATTAAAAGAGCGCCTAAAAGATACCGTGGGCAACCGGGTACGATTTCCCATATTTAATATGAATGGGCAAGTGCTTGATAATTACATCAAGAAATTTCAACGTGTAAAGTTCAATTACATCAATGGCTACACCAGCAGTATTGTGCTATTTGCAAAACACTGCGAGCTACGCAATTTAAAATTAATTGATGTATGCCCTAGTTTACAAGCTTGTATTGTAACCAGTGAGATGCTTTTTCCTGATGATAGAATCCTGTTAGAACGTGTTCTAGGAGTACCCGTAATTAACGAATACGGCAGTAGTGAAAATGGCCTGATAGCATTACAAAATCCAGAAGGTGATTTAATTTTAAATAGCACCACTATGTTTGTTGAGGTTCTTGACGATTATAACAATCCAGTACCAGATGGTGATATAGGTCACATTACAATTACCGATTTATTTAATAAGGCACATCCATTTATACGGTATAAGATAGGAGATCTAGGCAGTGTTGTCACTCTTGACAATAAGCGCATTTTAAAACATTTACAAGGGCGTACAAGTGATATCGCCCGATTGCCTAATGGCAAAATAATTCCTGGACTTACATTTTATTATGTCACTAAAACCATAATCAACGAGACAAATAAGGTGCGTGAATTCGTTATTATTCAAAAAAAGCCATTGTTATTCCAGATACTATATGTGGCAGATAGCATCCTTACTACAAAAGAGCAAAACGGTATAACAAGATCTATGGCTACCTATGCAGATGCTTCTATCCAGGTACAATTTGAGAGGAGCGATAGTTTAGACCGTTCTAGCCGTGGTAAACTCAAACAGTTTATAAGCGAATTGAGCTAAGGCAAAACTTTTTTCATTCTAGCCTTGACAAAAAATTGCTCATAAAAAAACAAAGCCATTAACAAACAACTTTTTATTGAGCTGTATCCTAGGTGCTGACGATACACAGCATAATTGAAGGGTATAAGTTTCCATTTTGAAGCAGAAAGCCCATCACTTAAACGATAACTTGCCAGGGGTTCTTGCAGCCCTATCGCCGGCCCTGCTTTATCCAGCACGTCTAGCCACATGGCCCAGTCCTGCCGTTTACGCAGGTTTGTGATAGGTACTTTTCCTACTTTAGATACATCATAAATTCCTGTGAGATTCCCTAGGTAATTGCTACGATGCAGTCGCTCATAACTAAGTTGTGGGAATACTTTCTGGATGTAAATAGGGTTTGTTGGGTTTTTATCAAAAACTTCATAGGCGCTATAGCAAACCGCCTTTCCCGTTGTAGAAAGCGCTTTTAACTGCAGCTGCAGTTTGTGAGGTTTCCATAAATCATCTGCATCTAAAAAAGCAATATAGCGGCCTGTAGCGGCATCTAGTGCTTTATTGCGTGTCTTTCCAGCACCTTTGTTTACATGCTGTTTTAAAACGATAAAGTTTAAATTATGCTGCTGGTGTTGTTGTGCATACGCTTTGGCTAAAGCGTAACTACCATCCATACTTGCATCATCCACCACAACTATTTGTAATGGCCTGTACGTTTGTGCTAGCAGGCTATCTAAAGTGGCAGGTAGGGTGTTGCGATTATTAAATACAGGAACTATAACAGAGACTTGATCCATCAATATGCTTTTTCTTCTCCTGTAAATACATTTACGACCGTTTGCACTATGATGCGTATATCCATCCAGGTGCTCCAGTTCTCTATATAATAAATATCGTTACGCACGCGTCCCACGATGTCTTTATCGCTTTCTACCTCACCACGATAACCGCTTACTTGTGCAAGTCCTGTGATTCCTGGTTTGATTAAATGACGCACCATAAATTTATCGATGCGCTGGGCGTACATATGGGTATGACTTACCATGTGCGGTCTAGGACCTACTACGCTCATGTCGCCTATTAAAACATTGAAAAATTGAGGCAACTCGTCAATACTACTTTTACGCAATAATTTACCGAAACCTGTCACACGAGCATCGTTGCGACTTACCTGATCCAGATGGGCTTTTTCATTGAGAACCATCGATCGAAATTTGAAACAATCGAATTCTTTATAATCTAAACCATTGCGTTTTTGAATGAAAAAAACAGGCCCTCTGGATTCAATTTTAATAATTAATGCGATAAGTGGAGTGAGCCATGATAACAGCCCAATAATTACGATTAACGAAAATATGATGTCAAAAGATCTTTTGGCAAGCTGGTTTGCCGGCTCATCCAGCGGTATTTGCCGCAAGGATAATATTGGGGTTTTACCGTAATAGTCGTACTTCAAATGTTTTGACAATACGGTATCTGGATCTGGCAGCAGTTTAAGTGTGCGCAGGTTGTTATCTACATAATCAGTTAAATCTAGCAGTTGTTGATCATCCAGTTCCTTGACACTGCAATAAATTTCGTCAATATGGTTCTCTTGGGTAAAAGTTTTGATCAAATCCAGATCTAGACCGTCATTACTCATCTTGAATACATTGAGCAATCGATACCCATAATCAGGATGTGATTTAAAAAAATCGCGCAACTCTCTAGTTTGCTCGTTATCCCCTATCATGATGATGTTTCTAAAATTACCTCCTAGATACCCACGATAATTTTTAAAAATGTAGTAAACCGAAATCTTAAGTGCTACAATCAATACAAAAACCGTAGCAATGTATTTGATAATAATTACACTGGATTTTTCAATCTGATCATGATAACCGAAATAAGCAAATACGATTAAAGTGAAAAAGGTGAATTGTTTGAAAATCACCTGCAGTAAGCTCAAGATTTTAGTGTTTCTATGTACCTGGTAAAAACCTAGTTGCATGGCCATTACCACCCATCCTATCCCTATAAAAATAGAGAAGGTGAGCGTATTAAAATCGCGACCAAAGAATAATGCCGTTGCGCTAATGAGCAATACAAGATCGATCACATAGGAAACCGGCCGGAAGAGTCTAGAATAACGCCCCTCTCTATAAGTAATGCTATCGTCTGCTATGTTCTCTAAAGTCTTTGTGTTCACTTTTATTTAATTCGGCTGGAGAAAGGCTTTTAAAATAGTCGTAGGTGAGTTTCATTCCTTCCTTGCGCCCTACTTTAGGCTCCCAGTCCAGTATTTCTTTTGCTCTGGATATATCGGGCTGTCGTTGCATGGGGTCATCCTGCGGCAAGGGTTTATAAACAATTTTTTGATCGGTTCCTGTTAGATTGATAATTTCTTGAGCAAATTCTTTAATCGTTATCTCGTGAGGGTTACCTATGTTGATAGGATCTGAATAGTCACTATGTAGTAATTTGAAGATACCTTCTACCTGATCGTCTACATAACAAAAGGATCGTGTTTGTGATCCATCACCAAAAACTGTAATATCTTCTCCTCGCAGGGCTTGCCCCATAAACGCCGGTATTACCCGACCATCATTGAGTCGCATGCGTGGTCCATAGGTATTAAATATACGCACTATGCGTGTTTCTAGGCCATGGTATCTATGATAAGCCATAGTCATGGATTCTTGAAATCGTTTTGCCTCATCATATACCCCTCTAGGGCCTATGGTATTTACATTACCATAATAATCTTCAGTTTGTGGGTGTACGAGTGGGTCTCCATAAACTTCAGAGGTGGAAGCAATAAGCAATCGAGCTTTTTTTGCCATGGCAAGCCCTAGCAAGTTATGAGTACCTAGCGACCCTACTTTAAGGGTTTGTATAGGGATTTTGAGATAATCAATAGGGCTGGCTGGCGATGCAAAGTGTAAAATATAATCCAGATCTCCCGCCACATGTACAAACTTTGATACATCATGATGGTAGAATTCAAAATCCTGATGGGCAAACAGGTGCTCGATGTTTTTAAGGTCTCCAGTAATCAGATTATCCATTCCTATCACATGGTATTCTTCTTTGATAAATCGATCGCACAAATGCGATCCTAAAAAGCCAGCGGCGCCTGTGATTAAAATTCTCTTTTTCATATACTGAATTTCCTAAATAGCGGTAAAGATAGGGGAAAGCAAACATTATCGTTTGCATACTTTGCAAGGGCATTGCAGGCTTGTTTTGAAAACCAGGAAGGTTTTTGAAGTGTCCTGCTAGAGAACTGTCTACAAATGAGGCCACCTTTTAAAAAACTAAGTCTTGCTTGTATATAAATGATTGCAAATATAAACCTGCCAAGTGTAGAAGTTATCTAAAATTTGAATTTCCATTATACTGCTCATCAAAAAGTTGGACTCACAAGAATAGCCTATACATGATAGATCTATATGGTGTTGCCACTTAGAACATATTTTCAAACAACATAAGCACCTATATTTGTTTTACAAATGGATAAGATTAAAATTATACACGTCGTTGAAGCACTGGGCGGTGGGGTTTACAGCTATTTTTGCGATTTGTCAAAAGTACATGGCAATACTAGGGATGTAGAAACAATTATTGTGTACAGCGATAAACGATCAGAAATTATTCCAGAAAAGGTTGCTACGGACTTTCACAAAAGCATGCGGTTGATCCCTATTGAAATGAGTGAGTCAATTCAACCGATTAAGGACTATAAAAGCCTAAGGTTGCTACGTCAAATATTTTGTGTTGAAAAGCCAGATGTTATTCATGTTCATAGTTCTAAGGCCGGTGTGTTAGGTAAAATTGCAGCGAGTGCTGCACCACATGCGCTTTTATATTATACACCCCATGGTTATTCATTTTTAAAGAAAGACATTTCAAAAACAAAAGCCGCAATTTTCAAAAAAATTGAGGAATTCATGGCATCTTACAATAACTGCGTCACCATCGCATGTGGTGATACAGAATTATCTTACGCACAACAATTACATAAAAAGGTCAAACTTATCCGCAATGGGGTGCCTTATAATGAGGTCATTCAGTTTCATAAAGATCTTCCATCTTGTCCGCTTACCGTGGGAATTTTAGGCAGAGTAACGCATGCAAGAAATCCTGATCTTTTCAATGATATCGCCATGCAGTTTCCACATATAAATTTTAAATGGATAGGCGATGGAATCCTACGTGAACGCCTTACCGCAAAGAATATTGAAGTAACCGGTTGGTTTATGGAGCGATCGGATGGTTTAAAACAGTTGAACAACATGCATATCTATTTACAAACCTCATTATGGGAAGGTCTTCCTATCGCTGTTCTTGAGGCAATGGCGCTAGGAAAACCGGTTGTTGCTTCAAATGTAATAGGCAACAAAGATGTAGTCATTGATCAAAAAACTGGATTTCTATTTAATGATAAAGCGGGAGCTATAAGCGCCTTGGAATCATTAATCAGTTCTGCGCACATGAGAGATACTATGGGAAATAAGGGCAAGAATCGTGTTAGGGATCATTTCAATTCATCAAAGAATTATGAGAAGTTGCTGGACCTCTATCGAGACGATTATGCCAGTAAATGTTAGCAAAAATACTTACCCATAATGCGCTGAAAGTAATACCGTCAAAACGTATTAAAAAGTCGTCTGTTAGATTAGATACGGCAAACAAAGTAAAAAACATTAAAACAAGGCTGTTTCTCAATTTGATAGATAGAAAAAAAATGTGAGTCATAAAAAGCAACACCACCGCTAGTCCCAGCACTCCAAATTTTAAGAAGAAGTCTAGATATTGATTGTGTGTCGGGAACTTATATTTGGCTAGAAATACTTGATTAGTATCTATGTATGCCTGATGGAGCTCGTCTTTACCATCAGCCGCGCCTACACCTATCCATGGGTTCTCCATGGCACGCTCAAAGGCCGTTTTCCAAATACTTACTCTAGTCACTAGGCTAGAAAATACTTCTCCTTCAGGATTATCAAACTCATCCAGCCTTCCCACCATATCAAGGTTTTTAAAGGTGTCTTTAGTATATTTTTCTAGCATATATGTGTTCGCTTTCGCGAAAGCGAACAACATCAAGCACAATAACAATAACGTACCACTAGTAAAAATAAGAGCATTGCGCTTTCTTAGCTTTTTCACGGAGTTTAGAAATACAATACATAAAAGACCTACCAAGCCCACCACGACCGCAATACGTGTATTTAAAACTAACAGGTAGAATATGGATATCACTAGTAGGGAGATGTGAACTATAATCAAATAAACTTGTTTTGGACGTTTATTGAATAGCAGATAGGCAATAGCCATAACTAGAAAAGCGACATGCATATTGACCGCAGGAGCATGAAGGCCCATGCTGGCAGCAAAGGAATAACCTATCTCCCATAGATGAATTCCATTTAGGTATTTAATAACTAGAACCGTGTCAATAATTGTAAACCTAATGAACAACACTGTCAAAATAGCCGTGAAAATACTCACATAAATCCAAAGAGTTTTGAAAAGGTTTAATCGCCTACCCTGACAAATGATAAGCAAGGGAAACAACAATAGTGAGAACCTTTTTTCCGTATGTTTAAGGCCATCTGCAAATAACTCATTGTTCCATATAAACAACAGGTCTAGTAAAAAGGGAGCTGCAATAACAATGATGGACCATTTTGCTTTTTTGTTCCATCTGATGCTTTTGAAAAACACGCAATGCAGCACTAAAAAAATGATGATAGCAATCGTCGCAGGTTTGCGGAAGACCAAAATACTACCTAGAATGCCAACCAGCCATTCATAGTTTTTCAAATAAAGTGAGAACAAATTTTTATACATTTTTAAAAACGTATTTTTTTATTCGCGCGGGTTTTCCAATGAGGTTCTTATCGTAGTAAATAGCAAGCCAAAGTATAGGTAAAACTCCTATTTTGTGGCGTATTGCACTGCCCAAGTCAGGCTCAAAAACACCTTGTAATATAAAATAGGCAAAGATCAAATTTAAAATCCATTGTTCATGTTGGTAGGCTTTATTCTTTAAGACTTTACCATATACTCTAAATAAAACTATGAATAAAACGATCTGAAACAAAAGAAACACGATTACTTGAGGCTTATACCAAAACTTCAGGGCATTTACTGGAAAGTTTACCGTTAAAAAGCCGTAAAATATAGATATGGACTCGCCCACAACGGTTTCTGTAGGTAAGGGCGATAAGATCATGGTGTCCGCATTTTGATCTTTTTGTTCTAATCTTTCGTAGTTCAAACTTTCTCTTGAGCTAGAGCTCATAAAATCACCTTTTACTACGCCATAAGCCAATGAAATAAAAATAGCGAATACAAGACCCGTCAAAATATTAGAAAATGGTTTATTACGAATACTTATAAAATTTACCACATATAAACATGCCGCTATTATGGGAACCAATAGATAATAGGGTCTAAAAAACCAGCTGAAAATGAAAAACAATACTGAGGAAATTAGCATTTTTTTCGTCAGACTTGTGCTTCTTGTTAGCGCATAGGCTATCAGTGCTAGATAAAGTATGTTTATAAATTCCTTTGATGGATAGGACACAAAAAAAGCAATAAGTAATAAGCTAATCCACGCTAAAAAATTCCTCAAAGTCAATTTACTAAATGTTTTGGGAATGCCTAGAGTAGAAATTGCGATGAAAATAATGGGTATTTGAATTAAACCAACTAGACTAAAATCAATACTATTTAGGCCAGTAATTTCATAGAATGACATTGAAAAAGGATATGATCCTATCCATCCAGATTCATTGTATCGATCTAGTGCAATTGTATATGCATCATAAAAAAATCTTTCTGGTAAATACGCTTGACTTAACATCCCTAAAATCGTTACAACCACAGCTATAGCAATAAATAGCAATACGTTTATTCGTAAGGGAAGTTTAGGCATCATTTTAATTCTATATATAAATCGTGCTTATTTAATGTAGAGATTATAGGCTGGGAGATGTTACGATTATAGTTGTAAGTAAACATCAAGTTTTTCACATTATTAAATTTAGATTTTTACAATTCATTTTTTGTTTTGAATTACTTTTAAATATAAGTTTTCCAAGTTTTCAAGCATAGCGGCTAGAGCAAACTTTTTGGATCGATTGAAACACTTCTCAGAAATCATTTTATAATAATCCGGTTCTTTTTTCAGTTTCAATACTAGTTCTGCCAGGTGTGCCTGGTTATGTTTTTCAAATAGAAGCCCTGCCGTACCAACTACTTCTCGTATACCTGGAATATCAGTAGCAATAACAGGTTTTCCAGCCGCCATGCCTTCAACTGCAGCTAACCCAAATCCTTCATTATTTGAGGATTGAATAACTACGTCACTCATTTTTAGCAGTTTAGGAACATCATCACGAGTTCCTAAAAAAAGGATTCTATTGCTCAGCCCCAACCTATCGACATATAATTTATTTTTCATTAGCAAAGCGCCATTTCCTACCAAAATAAGCTTGACATCTGGAGGTAACAGTTTCATAGAACCTATCAGAGTGTTATGGTCTTTTTCTATTTTAAAGTTGGCAATCATGATCAATATAAAGCTAGGAGACGAGAAAAAATCCTTGCGATCTATAGACGGTATATTCTCAAATTTTGAATGGTCTATTCCATTGTATATCAACTCAATTTTAGAGGGGTCGATATGTAAGGTATTTACTAGAGTGTTTTTGACGCCTGCACTTATTGCGATCAGTTTATCAAACTGGCGGTAAAAAAATTTATCCATCAACTTTAAAGCTGAATTACTCCATTTCCTGCTAAACGTTGCATGTTCTGTATATATAAAGGGTGTATTGGAAAAAGAGATCAATTTATATATAACAGCCCAATAATTAGAAGGGAACAAGTGAACGTGTACTAAATCATATTCTTTAATTAT
The DNA here is from genome assembly GCA_947491755.1 of uncultured Nonlabens sp. Lineage (GTDB taxonomy): Bacteria > Bacteroidota > Bacteroidia > Flavobacteriales > Flavobacteriaceae > Nonlabens. Next base: position 405,717 of record CANLKV010000001.1, read on the forward strand.
TTTATGTAAGTGATATAAAATCAACGGGTTTTTTCTATTGAGATTTATCTCATAGATCTTCCCTTCAAATGTTGATGATAATTCTCTTTTCAAATCGGTGGAACTACCATCAATAAGCAATATGCCTTTTCTCGAGCTCAAGTTATATTGACTCATCAGACTAGAGGTGATTAAGCGCTCAGCTCCACCCATATCGAGAGAATTAATAAAGTGTAAAACTTTCAATTTGTAAAGTTTAAAAATGGGCAAAAACCTTTATAGAGTCCTTCAAATAAATAAAGCCTAAAGAAAGTGTAGTCCATAAAGCCATACTTATCGATGATGCAGTAGCAGCCCCTTCAATACCATAAATTGGTATCAAATAATAATTCAGGCACAAATTACATAAAACGGTAAGAAATATGATTGCTTGTAGCTTCTTCTCTCTGCCTGTCATATTTAAATAAATGGGACTTAGGGAGCTTAGAGTACTGAATAAAAAACCAATTAATAAAATACTTAGAGCATTTCTCCCAGCCAAAAATGTAGGTCCAAAAAAAGCAAGGATAGAACTTCCAAAAGCATAAGTAATAAGCAATAATGGAAACGTTATTACAAATACTGCGTTAGTAACTCTTTTAATTCGTTTTTGTAACAATTTCATATTCCCGCTGTAAAATAATGAAGAGATCTCTGTGGCTATAGCGGCTTGCATTGTTGTAAAAACCAAGTTTAAAAGCATAGTAATCTTTACAGGTATAGCATAAATGGCTACTTGCTCTAAACTAGTATACCTCTTCAAAAAATAAATATCTATGGTTGTAAGTAGCAAGAAGCCTAAACTAGAAATTGCCATAGGATAAGACTTTAATAGAATTTCCCTTTTTTTTATTGCGGTACGGCGAGACAAAGGGTTTTTCAAAAGGAATACTAGTAAGGTACTTACAACTGCAAGCACCAAAAAACCTAACATATAACACTCAAATAAATATGTGGAATCATCTAACACTAGGACTCCCAAAACAATGATGGCGAGCGGTGTGTATTTAAAAACTCCTCTAAATAATTCAGAAAGAATCATTCTATCAAGTACTCTATAATACTCTGTATTCAAAAGTGTAATGGTATAAAAAAACAGCCCCAGAACCACTTCCATAACGATCTTATAGCCTTGATAATCTGAAAAAAGGGAAAGCCAAAAATTCTTTGGAATTACAAAATAAAAGCAAATAAGGAATATAGAAATCGCAACAAGCATATATACCATTTTGAGATACACCAAGAATATATCTCCAGAGGCATTAATTACTTTGAGTCGACCAAAAAATTGAAGTATTGACCTATCCGTACCGAATAATGCTATTGAGCCTAACAACATTAATGCAGACCTACCATACTCAAATGCTCCAAAGACCTCTTCGTCAAGATAGTTGGTCATAATTAGTGTAAGTAAAAAGAACATACCTGCTCCCGCAGCGCGCCAGAATAGCAACCATATTTTGGACTCCTTTTTTAAAAAGCCTTTTATTAATTGCGGTAGTTCTCTACAAACTTTTTTAGATTTATTCATCGGTCGTTGAATAAATATGTGGTTTCATAACTCATTATTAATGAAAGGTAATCCTTAAAAATCAGGTCTCGCTTAGTATGTAAATTATTCTTTATAGTTTTCAACACTAAAAGAATGGTTTTAAATATTTTAACGACGGTGATTGTAGAGCAAGTTTAGCAAGAAGTTATTTATTACGCTTTATATTCATCCCCTTATATCCATTTGATCTAGACTTTCATTAACCTTATATAGTCTGGTTTTAAAAACACTTATCGTTTGATCGCAATTCATCACACTGTATTCAGGGCGATTTGCCACCGTGGGGAAATTATTAGTTGGTACTAGTTTTTTTGAGACTCCTGCTTTTTTAAGAATCGCTTCTGCAAAAGCGTACCAGGTCATGGATTCTCTACCACAGTAATGATAAGTGCCATAGTTTTTAGGATCATTAGTTATTACTTCTTTAATAAAGTGAGATAAATCTACAGCACTTGTAGGGCAGCCTATCTGATTATTGACAACTCTCATCTCTTCTAAGTCATTGTCCAATACCCATCTAAAGAAATTTTTTCCGTGAGAAGCATACAACCACGATATTCTGAAGATATAATATGTTGATATACTGCGACGTATACTTTGTTCTCCTAACAACTTGCTTTTACCATACACATTTATAGGTCTTGCTATATCTGTAGGTTTATATGGACTACTTGCGGTGCCATCAAAAACATAATCTGTAGAAAAATGTATGAGCGTGGCTCCTATATTTTGCGCTTTATGGGCTATGTTTTCTACGGCACGATAATTAATTTTAAATGCGCTTACTGGATCTTTTTCTGCGTGATCAACCGCTGTATATGCGGCACAATTGATAACATAATCAGGCTTGTGTTTTTCAAAAACCCTGTGAACAGCCGCGCTACAAGAGATGTCCAGTTGTTCTCGGCTCAAAGGGATCAATATAAAGTCAATTAGTGTGGCCACTAGTTCTTTCCCCAGCATGCCACTAGCGCCTGTAATTATGATTTTCTTCTTCAAATAATTAGTTATTAGCTGTATAGCTATTGAGAAATTTAAATAGAATAGGCAAAAACGCTACAATAATTCCTAAAGCTAGAAATAAAAGCACCACTTTTAATAAAGTGTAATTGTTTACTATTGTCCCTTTTACCACATAGCTAGACACTGTATTGACAACATTCTCAGAACTATATTTAGCATCTCTCAACAATTCAAGATCATACAAGAGTGCTTGCTTCTGTTTAAAAAGATTTTCAATCTGATTAGTAGATTCTGTTTTTGCCAGATATAAATTAGTCTGTCCTCCTGTCGCTGTTGCGGTATTTCCTATCATCTTTTGATAAGCAACAATTAAGGAATCCAATTCTTGAAGTTGATATTTTTTTGAGGCGATATTAAAATCAATAGTTTCTATAGAAGCTAGTCGTCTTGCCTTAATACTCTCATTTTCTTTAATCTGGATAATTTTGGGCACGATTTGTTCAATCACGCCTCTGCTTTTGGCAACCGCAAAAATGTTGTAATTCTCATAATCAATCCTCCTTTTAGAATTTTTAAAACTCTCAAAATTTAGGTTTTCTAGAGCCATAGTATCAGTCAGTCGTGCTAGCTCGTCATATTCTTTAAGCAGCTCTGTATCATTATAACTGGGCTCAATAGTTAGGGACGTTATTTCTTTGGCTTGATCTAGTGATATGTCCAGCTCTTTAGCCAGGGTTTGGTAATCTTCCTCTTCAGTTAGGGCATCGTAATATTCAATATTTGCCAGTAATTGACTCGTGCTGTTAAAATTAGGAGACACCCGCATCTTTGCCATGTAGTTGGTCTTGACATCGGTATCTAGATAATACCCCAGCGCTAATCCTACTAGACAAAATACTGCCATTAGAATAATATTCCTCTTTAGAAATATTAAGAATAAAATTATAGCGTGACCAATAGCAAGAAAAAAACTCCCTATAGCTTTAAAGAAACCTTTAATTCCGTTGCTTATCCAGTGCAAAACTGGTAATAAGTCTATTTCCTGCTCTTCTTTTGGACGTTCGTTTTCTTGATTCATTGGTAATCACAGATTGATGTATCAAATATAAGATAAGAATGAACTACTAGCTGCAAGCTACCCTTGTGGCATTTTACTGCTTCAAACTATCGCTCAATATTTGCTCCAGTATTTTTTCTGTGATCACATAAACGGGCTTTACACCAGTAAGACCTAAACCGCCGCTAGCAAGCGTGTGACCAGTTTTTAACGGATTATCACTGGCATAATAGGCATAACGCACCTGCACACTTTTAGAAATACTACGACGCACTTTTGAGGCCGCCTGTATGGCTTTTTGATAATGGGCTCCTTCCATTTCTAGACCTATCACATTCCAGCTAGAATTATAAAAATATTCTAATACATCTTTATTTTGCAACGAGGTTCCTAGTACAGTTACCATGGACCCTGCTACCACGTTCAACCCATCAGTGGCCAGGTCTTTTTTAGTGAGTCTGTTTTTAAACGGATAATTATCTGCTGTTCCTTCAAATACGTGCGCATCTGGCACCATAATATCGCCCTTATCACCCTCAAGAATGCCAGCTTTTCCCATGATGCTGACCGATTTGATATTCATCAAACGAGGCTCTTGTCGGGCAGCAATATATGGTTTGAGTAACTCATCAAGCGTTTCATAGGCCTGTTCTCCAAAGGCATAATCCATCACAATGAGCACGGGCTTGTTGTTGTTTTCGCTTTCGCGGAAGCGATCATCACAAAATCCTACATGCTCAAATGTCGTCTGGGCGGTATCAAAAATCTGCACATCAATATTTGTCCCGCTAGTGTCTGACAACTCTTGCATCCCGTGTTGCAAAGCATATTTTTTGATGGCATCTCTGTTTTTCTTACCATCTGCATGGCTCAATGAGGCAAAAACCTCCATACGTCCCTTTTTCTTAACCTGCGCAGCAAGTACTTTAGGTCCATAAATGGAGTTCATAACTGAGTGTAAGTTTGCGCTAATGATGTGTAGCGGACGATCAAATAATCCATGATCTATCAGGTGTTTTTTGATGCGCAATGCCCATCGATCGCCGTGTATGTGGTGTCCTAGACGCTCTCGCAATACGGGAGAGAAGGTGACGACGCGTTTTTGCTCGTCCATGATTTCATTCTTGCCCAGCAATCCTAGATAATATATCGTGCTTAAAAATTGATGCGGGTTGTGAGGCGTGGCAAATTCATCATATACATTGATGACTTCTTCATAGGTACGACCCAGGATATTTGCTGTGTGAATGACGGCTACTTCTTTTTCTTCTTGACTCAGCTCTGGTTTGTGCACAGCATCTTCCAGACATTTCCAGTCGCGAGTCGTGTTGCCATCATCGCCTATAATAACCCGTTTCATGATCTTGTGCGACTCGATCATCAGGAAGGTTAGGTGGGTTAAAATATCATAGATTTCTGACCGGCCGCGGGTGATTTCTATATTCATCTGGTGCTTATCAATGCGATAGCAGTTGCGGCGGCGTTTTTTAGGCACGATGGCTTTAAAATGAGAGCCGCTGTACCCCTCGTCACTCGTCAGGTTGATGTAGGTACATTCTTCAATACCCATGGGCAACCGGTCCATCACGTATAACAAACCACTCAATTCCACCTTATCGCCTGCGATAGAACCATAAATTTCTGGTCGTATGGTCAAGAGGGCCTCTCGCAGAGATTCCCCACTTACCCCCATAGGTTTGTAAAAACCACGGTTGAATAAATGACGCATGGTGATATACATGCGTTCTATAGCGTTAGTGCTTTCTTGCGCTCTTGTTCTAGGCTCGACGTTTATTATGGGCATAAGTAATTTTTCTTTACAAAGATAATGCGTTACTTATTGGAAATTAAAAAAGAGCTCTTAAGTGCCGTGGTAGAGCGATATAATAATATGTTAAGCTCTGGGCATTCCTTTAAGATGAAGGCACTATGTAATTTACTTAAGGTTTTCTTTTTTGAAAATCTTGTATTACCATTATCAAGAATCTAACTTCTCTAAAAACTCAGCAATCTTCCTATCATTAGAAAGTCGTGGCAACTTATTCTGACCGCCCAGTTTACCTATACTTTTCATGTATTCTTTAAAAGCTCCCGTATTTAAAATACGCACTTTTAAGGGTTGCAACACCTTACCAGCGATCAAGTCGTCATAATAACTATTTTGCTGCCGCATTTCTAGGTCCAGTGTCGCTTCAAAAGCAGCGAGTTTGTGGGTTTCTGGAGGCTTATCCATTTCTACAAACCACTCGTGATAGGGCAACTCACCAGGCTGGGGATTTAATTGGGGTGCCACGGTAAACTCATTGATAAGCCAGTTGTGCTGTGCTACCGCAGCTTTCATGGCTTCCTCTACCTCTTTGCCTATAACGTGCTCGCCACTAGCGCTAATGTAATGTTTGATGCGACCAGTTACTACTACCCTATAAGGTTCTGTGCTTGTAAAAGCAATGGTATCACCTATATTGTAGGCCCATAAACCTGCCGTGGTAGAAATAATCATTACATAATTCACACCTATTTTTACATCTCCTATGGTCAATCGCGGTGCGTTATCGTTGTGAAATTGGTCTGCTGGTATAAACTCATAAAATATACCCGCATCCAGTAACAACAACATCCCTGGAATGTTTTGTTTATCCTGGTAAGCAAAAAAACCTTCGCTAGCAGGGAAAAGTTCGATGCTATCTACCTCACGACCTATAAGCGATTTGAACTTTGCTTTATAGGGTTCAAAGTTGACACCGCCATAAATTAGTAAATCTAGGTCTGGAAAAACCTCGCCTACTGTTTTACCAGTACGTGCGACAATGCGTTCAAAATACATCTGTAACCAGCTAGGTATTCCAGATATAACGCTCATATTTTCTGGTAGGGTCTCGCTTATGACCGCTTCTACCTTTGTCTCCCAGTCTTCAATACAATTAGTCTCCCAGCTGGGCATGCGGTTGCGTTGTAAATAATTAGGTACGTAGTGTGCAACGATACCGCTTAAACGGCCCAGTTGTATGCCATTTTTCTCTTCGAGCGCCGGGCTGCCTTGCAAGAAAATCATTTTTCCATCTACAAACTGGGCGCGACCTGTCTCATGTATATAACTCAGTATCGCGTTGCGTGCTGCTTTAATATGCTCTGGCATGGACTCTTTAGTCAGTGGTATGTATTTTGCACCACTGGTGGTACCAGATGTTTTTGCAAAATATAAGGGTTTCCCAGGCCACAAGACGTCCGCCTCTCCATTTACAACCCGATCGATATAGGGCTTTAAATCCTCATAATCTCTAACGGGAACTTGTTTGATAAAATCTTGATGTGACCTAATGGTCTGGAAAGAATGCGCTTGTGCAAAAGAAGTGTTTGCTGCTGCTCGCAATAGGTCTTTCAGCACTTTATCTTGTGTTGATACTGGGTTGCTAGACCAACGTTTGGTTTTTTTATGAACTTGAGCCGCAAAAATGCGTGCCGCTAAAGATTTAATTGACATTACTCAAAGTTTATAAAGTTTGTAGGGTCTAGTGCATAACCATCGCTCCATAATTCAAAATGGAGATGCGGCCCATTGGTCAGCTCGCCTGTGTTCCCTACAGTAGCAATGACCTCTCCAGCTAGTACTTGATCGTTTTGTGACTTTGTAAGCGAGCCACAGTGTTTGTAAACGGTAAGTAGGCCGTAAGAGTGCTCTAGTAGGATAGTGTATCCTGTCTCGGCACTCCATCCAGAGAATATGACAGTACCTGCTGCTGCTGCTTTAATAGGCGTGTTTGACGCTGCAGTGACGTCTACTCCATAATGTTTCTCTTTGATACTAAAAGAGGCTGAGATTTGACCTCGCAAGGGTTTAAAGAACACAAAATTTGTACGGGCCTTTGCCCCTTCTACCACATTGTATTTATCCTCTCGAGCCACTTCCTCCCTTAATAGACTGTCCTCCCTGCTGGGAGCAAAGTCTGCTATTGATAATTGTGTTTCTACTTGTGCAACACTATCAATGCGTGCATATTCCTCACTTGTAATATCACCTTTAAGAACCATTTTTATACGGCTGTACTGTTGCTCATTCAAGGCCATTTGCATTTTAAGGGAGTCAGTTTCTTGTATTAATGCTATAGTCTTGTTGCGTATCTCACTGCTAGAATACCCTGGTATAAACTCCCGTACTGGTGTAAAAGCAATAAAAATTGTTGTGAGGGTAACTAGAGTAACCGCACTTACTAGCGTGACAATAAACACGTTGAGCCTGTTGAGCTTAAGGCTGAAACGCTCTTCAAAAGTATCGTCGTTGAGCACTACCAGGCGGTAATGATTTCTCCACTTACTTTTCTTTTTCTTGTTTTTTTTCATGGTACACTACAAATATAACAAACCCACACATCGTAAATAGTTAGAAGCAGCAGTCTTATTAATGATGACTTAATGTGTATTATAGATGCTACTGCTTTTGTATCTTTGTACTCTCAAAACTCATATTATGATAGCAGGTCATTTTTTAGCAATTCCAGGAGTCTGGAGCATCGTGCTCATCGTTGTGGTAGTTTTATTACTTTTCGGTGGTAAAAAAATACCAGAATTAATGCGCGGTCTGGGCGGTGGCATCAAAGAATTTAAAGATGCTACAAAGGAAGACAACGATAAAGACAAGAATAATAAAGGGATCGATTCTAATAATTAATTAGGAAGGTTCTATAATAAAAATGCCCGTGAAATTAAATTTCACGGGCATTTTTGTGAGGTATTGTCGCTGTTACTGTTCAATAAAATCAATGCTTTTTAAGATAGCTTCTAACTCAAAAAGGTAGTTGCGCTGCTCTGCATTAGGAGCAGATACATATCCCTCGACAATTAGCCAATTATTGCGCGCTTCATTATAAATGGCATAATTTACAAAAGGGCCGGCCATAAACTTGTTTTTAACATACCAGGTTCCTTTTGTTTCAAAAGCAAATTTCCCATCGATCTGCGTTTCATTTACAAATGGAGAAAAAGCGGGCTCTGTAAGAAAAGTACCATTATCTACAGGTATTTTTCTACTTCCTATAGAATCTCGTACCCTTACAATATCCTGCACGACACTGCTGTCCCGTGTGATGTCAGATAACGGAACTTCATATATCATGATGTCCATAGTTCCTTCTACAATATCACGACGCAACCAGGTAAAATCTGGATCTTCTACTGCCGCATAACGATAAGCAGTAGGAACATTAATATCGATACCAAAACGCGTCGCCACATCGTCGGTATTTAATTTAACGCGGCTTATAAGCCGTTGTTTTTCTGCAATCTCGCTGTCATTAAAAATCGTGACAATATCATCAGCATTATCACTTATGACTTGAGCGATCGCTTGTGTGTTAGGACCTCTTACAATCACTCCCAATTGCGGTTTAGCATACTTATCCTTGCGTATGGCGACACCTGTACTATCTGATTTTTGAATAAATAGATAATTACGAGATTTTTTAAGCATTCCACTGAACGACTCTGGTTTTACTTGATTAAGAGAGTACATAGGCTCTTCTCTTACTATACCATCGACGGATCTAGCTAGTACAGCACGTATGCTATCCCCTATCTGACCATCCCAGTTATCACTATCGACCACTACCAGAATATCATTGAGCTTACCCGCGCTATCATTAATACGCACCGATTTTTCATTACAGGATATGACTAGGGTTGCTAGCAAAACAAAAAGTAAAAGTCTTCTCATGGTTATTATTTAAGGGTTAGCGTCATTCCTGGTTTCAGGTTATCAGCTTTGGTAGGATTGAGTTTCTTGAGTTGAGTCACACTTATGCCGTGTTGCTTTCCTATCTTCCACAAGCTGTCACCGCTTTTAACGCGATAAGATGTGCTAGCACTAGTCGCTGCAACAGCCGTGCCACGTGTCATAATTTTTAATCGCTGACCTATTTTCAAATTATTACTGCGCAAACCATTCCAGCGCTTTATTTGGCTTACTTTGACATTGTAACGATTGGCTATTTTTCCTAAATAATCACCGCTGCGCACCTTGTAAGTGATGCTTGATTGTGGTACCAGCAGCTTTGGGTCTGGTTTTTCTGCTTTGTCAGATTCCGCTTTCGCGAAAGCGTAAACCTTATCCTCATTCCCTACAAATGCGGCAATATGAGTTTTAGGAAGCCTTAAATAATGCTTTTTACCTTCCATAACTGGAATGATATCCAGTTTATAACTAGGATTGTGATACTGTATTAATTCTGTGTCTACATCTAACGCCTGGGCAATATGGTCAAAATGTATTTTATTCTTTACCAATACTGTATCTGTGGCCATCAACAATCTTGAAGGGCGCTGCGGCTGGAATCCATGCTCCTGGGCATAGGTAAACAAGTACATCATGGCTTGAAATTTAGGCACATAACCAGCGGTCTCTCGTGGTAAATAGGGTCTTAAATTCCAATAGTTCTTGCGCCCATCACTGCGGCGTATAGCTTTATTGACATTACCGGCACCGCTATTGTAAGCAGCCAAAGCAAGGTCCCAGTCATCATAGATATCGTACAGTTGATTTAAGTATTTACACGCGGCGATGGTTGATTTTACTGGATCCATGCGCTCATCCACATACGAGTTTACCTCTAGCCCTACCAGTCTACCAGTAGGTAACATAAATTGCCACAACCCAGTAGCACCTACCCTACTTTTAATTTTGGGATCTAGACCGCTTTCTACAATGGCTAGATATTTCATCTCTAGAGGAATGTCAAATCGATCCAATTGCTGCTCAAACAATGGGAAATAGTAGTCACTTAGAGTCATCAACCGTTCAAGATACACCTTTTTGTATTTGAGCTGCTGCTTGATTAATTGTTCTAGAACTGGGTTGTAATCGATCTGGAAAGGTGTAGTCTCATTAAGCCTTTTTAATCGGGATTTGAGCGTGTCTGTAGGTAGGTCTACATCTTCTACGCTTACAAGGGTCGTATCAAGCTCTATATTAAATAAATAATCGTATCCATCATGCTCATAAAGCAGGTCCTGCAAGCGCTCATCATACAAGTCTACATCAGGAAAAGTATTGAATCCTAGGGTATCACTTACCTTTAAAGGTAAAATCTCAAGCTTTCCTTCTAGACGCTTTATCTCTACGCTATCCTTTAAAACAGGCTCTATAGTCTGTTCTTGCGCCACAACTGTATGGCTTATAGCCATTAACAAGCCCGCGATGCCCAGTCTGATTACATTCATAACTGTCGCTTATTCAATATTCTTGCCATTCTACTCTTGAATGGCTTTAATTCCCGGTAGGGTTTTTCCCTCTAGCATCTCTAGCATAGCGCCACCACCGGTAGAGACATAACTCACTTTATCCTCAAACCCAAATTGTTTTACAGCACTTACACTATCGCCGCCACCTACTAGTGAGAATGCACCCTGTTTTGTTGCTGCAGCTACTGCATTTCCTAATGCGATGGTTCCATGCGAGAATGGTTCCATCTCAAAAACTCCCGCTGGCCCGTTCCATAAAATAGTTTTACAAGCCTTGATTACATCAGCAAATTTTGATCGTGATTCTGGACCTATATCCAGACCCATCCATCCGTCAGGAATAGCGTTAATAGGAGCTACATCTCGAGTGGCTTGCTCAGAAAAGGCGTCTGCTGTGATGGAATCGATAGGCAAATGGATTTGAGTGTTATGTTTTCTGGCGTGCTCCAGGATTTCAAGTGCTAACTCTTGTTTATCATCCTCTACAAGCGAGTCCCCTATAGAACCTCCCTGAGCTTTTATAAATGTATATGCCATTCCACCAGCGAGAATCAGGTGGTCTACTTTTTCTAATATGTTTTCAATCACCGTAATTTTTGAAGAGACTTTGGCACCTCCTAGAATTGCTACCACAGGCTTTTCTGGCGTTTTTAATACCCGGTTCAAACTTTCGATCTCACGAGACATTAATTTACCGTAACATTTTTGTTCAAAAAATTGCGCTACTACGGTAGTTGAGGCATGCGCTCTATGTGCCGTACCAAATGCATCATTGATGTATATATCTCCCAGTTTTGCCAGTTCTTGTGCAAAGGATTCGTCGCCTTGCGTCTCTTCCTTATGAAATCGCAAATTTTCAATCAACAAGACTTCTCCTGGTTGTAGATTAGTTGCTTTATCCACAACCGATTGGCCCGTACTTTCTGCAATAAATTGTACTTGTACTCCCAAAATATCTGAGGCTTTATCCACAATATACGACATCGAGAATTTATCTAGAACCTGACCATCAGGACGACCCAGGTGTGACATAAGAACTACCGCACCACCTTTCTCTAGTACATGAATAATAGTGTCTTTTGCCGCTTGTATTCTAGTGGTATCTGTTACTTCTAGATGATCATCAAGGGGTACATTAAAATCAACACGTATAAGTGCTGTTTTATTCTCAAACGATATTTGATCGATATTCATGTTATGTCTATTTAAATAATCTCACAAATATAAATGATATGGCTCAACCTGTTTTGTTGTCTTTTATATTTGCAGACATGCTAGGACAGGAAATTATAGGTCTAGATCATCTTAAAAATCACTTGCAGCGTACGGTAGCAAACAACCGTATAGCGCATGCGCAACTGCTGGTAGGTGCTGCTGGTTGTGGGGCGCTTCCACTAGCCTATTATTACGCTAGATTGATTTTATGTCAAAGCCATAAGGAAGGCTGTGATAAGCGCGTCAGTGACGTGTCTCATCCTGATTTGCATTTTGCATATCCCGTAGCAAAATTAAAAAGCAAGCCAGATAAGCCTAAAAGCGCTGATTATGCTAAAGAATGGCGCGAGTTTCTCATGGAAAACCCCTATGCTGCGATGGAAGACTGGTACCAGCATGCGGGCATGGAAAAAAAGAACTGCGAGATACGAGTGTCCGAGGCAGACGATATAAGTAAAAAATTGAGCCTTAAATCGTATGAAGGTGGTGCTAAGGTCTGTATCATATGGGGCGCTGAATTTTTAAATATTGATGCCTCCAACAAATTACTAAAACTGATTGAAGAGCCGCCAGCAGGTACCATTTTATTGTTCGTAACGGAAAATGAGAATAAAATAATCAGTACGATACGATCGAGATGTCAAGTGCTGCATATCCCTAAACTGTCTACTACGGCAATCGCAACTGCATTGCGTATCAACAGCAATGTAGAATCAAATATAGCTGAAATTACAGCAAGACAGGCTAATGGCAGTTATGGCAAGGCCTTGCAGTTGTTGCAAAATGATAGTGAAGACCTTCAGTTTGAAGAATGGTTCGTTACATGGGTACGTACCGCATTTAGTGCATCAGGAAAACCTAGTGCCATCCAGGACCTTATAAAATGGGGCGAAACTATTGCAGCTACCAGTAAGGACACTCAAAAACGCTTCTTATTGTTTTCAATGGAGTTTTTTAGACAGGCAATGCTGACTAATTATAAAGCAGACAGCGCGGTTTACTTTCAACCTAAAACGGGTTTTAACATGGCTAAGTTTGCAGCTTTTATTGATGGTCATCGCCTTGAGGATATAGCGCGCACCCTAGAGGATGCTCTCTTGCATGTAGATCGCAATGCTAATTCAAAGATTCTCTGGACGGATTTGAGTATAGGAATGACTAAAATTCTTCACAAAAGAGAACCTTCTCGATAAAAAACAACTGTTCGATCGAAGTTTCTTGATTATGAGGTAAAAGACCCTAAGTTTGTTGCCTAATTATGCAAACAATACTACTAGAATATGCCGGAATGATTTTGATACAATGTTTTCTATTGATCACATTTATCATTTCAGCTTACGAAAAGATTCATGGATGGCAAATAACACAACATTCTTTTAGATCCATGTTTCAAGAAACTTTTGTGGCCAAAATTGTCATTCCCGTTCTTATTTTCCTTATAACTATGGAAACCCTGGTGGTGACTTTATCTGCCATAGCCATCTGGGATATTTTAAGAATTCAAGAATTAGATTATGCACGATATGCTTTAATAGGTTCTTGCATTCTCGATTTAATTTTTCTTTTTGGTCTAAGGATGATAAAAGATTATACGGGTGCTGCTCGTATTGGGATTTACTTTTTAATCTCAATCGTAGGTCTTTATAGCGTACAATTGGTTTTTTAGATCGTAAGATTTTATTTCATAAATTTCACTTATTATAAAACAGCTTATTAGCTTCGATTTAAGCGATGTATTTAAAAAAATAATAAGATTATATAGCGCATTATACAAAAAAGCTGGAAATCGCTTTATTTTGCTTTTTTAAAGATATAAATGCGAGAAGAAGGCTCTTTACTCCATAGAGCTTTCAAATTAGACACCACTCCTAAAGCTATGCCAGTAAATAGAGGTGCCCACCATTTTTTATAGCGCGCAGATAATATAGAGACATACAAACTATCAAACCACATGGGCTTTGTTTGTATTAATTCAAAAAGGTTTCTTGTAATATTTTCTATGCCCTCCTGATTGAAGTGATATAAATGTCTAGGAACATCGTACCCGGCCCAGTAGGAGTTAAATACTTGAGCGTCCCAACTGCAATGATTAGGCAGAGCGATTATTAATATACCGTCTCTACTGAGCATTTGATGCAGCTGCCGTATTATTTCTTCAGGATCAGGTACATGCTCTAGTACGTGAAATAATTGTATAACTGAATAATCAGTTTTTTCAGTCGGTAAATGGTCCAGCAGTCGAACTCCTTTTTGATAAGCAATTTTTCGGGCTTGCTCATTAGGTTCATAACCTTGGGCTTCCAGATTGCGATCTATCAAATATTTTACCAGCTCCCCATTGCCTGCACCCACGTCCAGTATCTTTCCGTCAGTAGTTAAGCGGGTAAGTAGTTTGTATTTTGATTTGATATTCCGTTTTCGCGCAAAGCGATATAATCTAGCAAACAAAGAATGATTAGAATCGTCGTGTGATAAATACTCACTGCTGTTATAATAACGATCTATATGTTGAGGTTGCGGCATTGTTTTTAACACGCCAGGCAGGTTTGTATAATGGATTGAAAATTGCTCCTGAGTTAAAAAGTGATCCTTAACCTCTATTTTTTTTCTAGTGTTTTTAATCATTGTTCCACGTGAAACTATCGGCCCATATGAACAAGTAAAACCGAAATATCGTTAGGATTTACTCCAGAAATACGTGACGCCTGGGAGATGGTAACTGGCTGTACTGCGCTTAATTTTTGTCGAGCTTCTATAGAAATAGACTGTATATTGCTAAAGTCAAAATTATCTGGAATACGTATATCCTCTAACCTGTGCAGCTTATCTGCATTCTCCTTTTCTTTATTGATGTAACCAGAATATTTGACTTGTACCTCGACCTGCTCCAAAATATCCTCGTTAAGGTCCTGTTGCTTGATATAATTTTCTACCTCCTCAAATCGTCGTATATCATCCAGTCCGATTTGTGGTCTTGAAAAAACCTTAAAATACTTGTCATTTTGCGTTACCGTAGCCGAGTTCTTTTCTTCCAGTAATTCATTCATTTCTGAAAAATTATAACTCGTGTTTTTAAGGAACTGAATCATTTTTTCAGTTTCCTGTTCTTTACGCTCTACTGTTTTAAGTCGTTCCTCATTAACGATACCTAATTTATATGCCGCTGGGGTAAGGCGCAAGTCTGCGTTATCTTGACGCAACAGCGTTCGATATTCAGCACGCGAGGTGAACATGCGATAGGGCTCCTCGGTACCCTTTGTGATTAAGTCATCAATCAATACTCCAATATAAGCATCGTCGCGTCTCAAAATAAATGGCTCTTCTTCTCGTATTTTTAATACGGCATTGATTCCTGCCATCATTCCTTGAGAAGCCGCCTCTTCATAACCTGTAGTTCCATTAATTTGACCTGCAAAATAAAGGTTGTCAATCAATTTAGTCTCCAGGGTATGTTTGAGTTGTGTAGGAGGAAAATAATCGTATTCGATAGCGTATCCAGGCCTAAAAAACTTGACATTTTCAAATCCAACGACAGACCGCAATGCTTTGAATTGAACATCCTCAGGAAGCGAGGTACTGAATCCATTTACATAAACTTCCACCGTATTCCAGCCTTCTGGCTCTATAAACATTTGATGACGTTCTTTACTAGCAAAGCGATCAATCTTATCTTCTATAGATGGACAATAACGAGGACCTATGGACTGAATTCTACCATTGAACATGGGACTGCGATCAAATCCTTCTCGTAATAAATCGTGCACCAAAGGACTGGTATAAGTCATATGACAATCCCGTTGTTGTGTCAATTTTGAACTGTGATTTGTATAGCTAAATTTGCCAACGACATCATCTCCTGGCTGCACGGTCATTTTAGAATAATCTAACGATCTACCATCTACCCTAGGCGGTGTTCCTGTCTTCATACGGCCAGCATCAAACCCTAAATCTACCAATTGCTCTGTAATACCAGTGCTTTGACGTTCGCCAGCACGACCCCCACCAAATTGTTTCTCGCCTATATGAATTAAACCGTTTAAAAAGGTACCATTGGTAAGAACTACAGCCTTAGCGCGTACTTCTATACCTAATGCAGATTTTACTCCTACTACTTTGTTTCCTTCAATGATTAAACCAGATATCATTTCCTGGTAGAAGTCCAAGGTTGGGATAGCTTCCAGATGATTGCGCCACTCTTCTGCAAATCGCATGCGATCATTTTGTGTTCGTGGGGACCACATCGCAGGTCCCTTTGATTTATTGAGCATCTTAAATTGGATAGCACTTTTATCACTTACAATACCACTAAGACCGCCTAGGGCATCAATTTCGCGTACAATCTGGCCTTTTGCGATACCACCCATTGCCGGGTTACATGACATCTGACCTATTGTTTGTAAATTCATAGTCACCAGTAGTGTACTGGCGCCCATATTTGCTGCAACAGCAGCGGCCTCGCTCCCAGCATGGCCAGCACCAACAACAATTACATCGTATTTCTCTTGGAACATATCTATTGTTTCACGTGAAACATTTCAAGCGCTTCATTTTCCAATCCGCGCATTTTGCTTTTTTGATCTGCTGTATGGTCATCGTATCCTAACATGTGCAGGAGACCATGAGCCATTACCCGTTTCAATTCTTCATTAAATGGAACCTCAAACTGCTCAGCATTATCTTTTACTCTATCAACACTAATATAAATTTCTCCTTCTAATCGATCCTCTGTCCCATAGTCAAACGTGATAATATCTGTATACGTATCATGATTCAAATGTTTGCGATTGATTTCATGTACGTAAGCATCATCACAAAATACAAAACCCACTTGTTCAATTATTGCATGATGATGAGACGCTAGGGCTTTACACCATTGCGTTAATTGACTAGTGTTGTCTAATTGAAAAGAAGTTTGAAAAGAGAATTCAATCATTGGTCTTAAAGTATTCCTTTACCTTACTGCGGTATTGTGGCTGCAAAGGTAATACTTGTCTATTGAGAATTTCCGTGTTGTTGAAATAACGTTTGATAAGCTCTGGGTCTACATCGGTAGGGTTAATGTATTCTTTACGATTACTTTCTGACTGCCTTTGTTGCTCCTGCGACTGTTCCATATTAGCGTCTTTCAGCTTTAATAAATCGTAAATGATGTCTTTCATTTGTTGCTGTACCTCTCGATTAAAACCTTGATCGAGCAATTTCCGTTCCACACCTTTCATCTCATCGGTGATTTGATTTACCTTCTGTTGTAGACCTTCGTTAATCAGCATGTTTTCTAGTTGATTTCTAAGATCTTGCTGTTGCTTATAAATTTCATACAAGCGCTGGCTCTCTTCCTCACTTTCGCGATAAGAAGGCTTGCCATCTCCATTGCCATTATCTGAACCAGCGCCATTTCCATTTGATCCAGACTGTCCGTTGCTACCTGACTGTCCGCTTCCTAATGATTCTAATGATCCTGTGGCCCCAGATTGTGCACCCTTAGCCGATTGACCTTGATTTCCTTGGTTGCCAGAATCTCCTTGTTGGCCAGAGGAGCCCTGACCTTTCTTATTTCCTGATTCACCCTCACTGCCTTCTGCCCCATTCGATCCTTTGTTACCATCTTCACCCTCTTGTCCCTCTTGGCCAGCATTCTTTAAGCTTTCCTGTTGTTTAATGAGGTCGGGTAGTTGGAAGCCTGAGCCTTGACCTGACTTTGAAGGGCTGCCTGGTATAGAAGGAGCTTTTGCCGCGTCAAGGGCCTCTACCAGCAAAACAGATAACGCATTTGCACCAGTCAACGTAAATTGTTGAGAAACCTGCCCTTGCTGCAATTCAAATTGCGCTAGTTGATCCATGGAACGCTCTAAGTGGTAGTAGACATCAACAACTTCATCGTTAATTTTGTTCCCTAATTCGACATTGCGCGAGCCTAATGTGAACAAGCTGTCGTCCACATGCTTGAATGCAAGCTCAAGTTCCTTCTGCACCCGCAATGTTTTTGATAGTCCAGAACTTTTAGCTCGCAAATTTTTGACTTTCTCTAGAACCACTTCCTGTGCATTTGAGAAAACGATTAAATTGTCCAAGATCTGTCGTAACATATCTGTATCCTCTTCCATCTGTTCTCCTTGCATGGTCGCCATGTTTGAAGCCATGGACTTTGCTTGCTTTTTCATCATTTGAGCCGCTTGTTTCTGTTTGGGTTGCGCCTTTGATTGCTGCTGCTCATTCAATAAATCTTTCGCCTCTTGCTGTGCATTTTTTATGTCATCTGACTCTTGAGGATCAAATTCCAGATCCATGGGGTCTTTCAGGTTATTATTTTCCTTTTCTAGTTCTCTTAACTCTTTCTCCCATGCCTCATACTCCTTATTCAGTTGTTCTTGATCGGCAGCTTTATTACTCGATTCTGACTTCTCAGACTGTTCCTGTTGGCGGTCTGCTAGTTCTGACAATTTTCTCCCCAGCTGCTCATATTTTTGAGTAACATAGTACCTTTTTGTTAATTCCAGTAACTGCTTTAAACTACGCTGTTGCTGCCGTGTTTTACGTTGTGTTTGTTCTAATTTTTCCTGTAACTCTTCCTTTGAAAGTTTTTCTTGATACTCCTCAATTTGCTTCAGTATTTCTTCATTTCTTTTTGACTGCTCGCTGGTCTGCTTCAATCGCTCTTGCAATAATTTTTTATTCTCATCTTTTCTATCACCTACTTGATCCAGTTG
This sequence comes from uncultured Nonlabens sp., assembly GCA_947491755.1. Lineage (GTDB taxonomy): Bacteria > Bacteroidota > Bacteroidia > Flavobacteriales > Flavobacteriaceae > Nonlabens. Next base: position 424,459 of record CANLKV010000001.1, read on the forward strand.
GTTGTTCAATTTTTCCAACTCTTGACGTATGCTTTGCTCCTTACGCTGTTGGTTCTTAACGGCCTGCTCTAACTTACGCTTGTCATTGAAACTACGATTGTCTTTCTCAATTTGTTGCTGTGATAGCTCTTTTAAAACATTCTGTTCTTTCTCTTGCTGGCGCAGTGCGTTCTCAAGGTTGGATAAAGATTCCTTTTGCTGTTGAAATTGCAATTGCTCTTCCTCAGTAAGGGTCGATTTATTGTATTCAAAAACATCCGACCGTGTACTTTTAAAATTATTTACTGCATCATTATCTAGTACCTCGAAATAAAATTCATAGCTGGATCCTTCTTTTAAGGGCAAACTACCTGGTATCATTTGTACAAATTGTTGATACGTTCCACCCGTATTATTGATAGGAACAATAATCTTGTCCTGTGGGTCGCTGGTATCGTAGTACACGAGGCGCACACCTTTCAACCCATAATCGTCTGCAGCCTGTCCATTAAAATACATCTTACGCTCATCTATGGTATCGCGCTTCATTTCAATCTGCAATTCAGGATATTCATCCTTGACCACATTTACCGTAAAGTCTAATTGTTCATAATCACGTATTAGAGTATTTGATGTAGCTATAGTGTAGCGCAGTTGTTGGGTTATCGCTTTCGCGAAAGCGAACTCCCCATCCCCTAGATCATCAAAAACGAAATTTTCTACTGGTGTTTTAAATTGAAGTAACTGGGTGCTGCTCGTATTTACTTGCCAATTGATCATGGTGCCTTCTGGCACAAGAGCGTTGCCTGTTCCCACGAGAACCTCATCTTTTTTGCCAGTATAGTCGGGATAATCCAACTCTAATCTAAATGATCTGATTACCGGTACTGGATTAACTTGCAGATTATAAGTGATGCTACGCACCTCATTTGCAGATAAATAGAACTGTACATCCTTTGTGGGGCGCTCAAAGGTATAAGTGTAATTATTTTGATCTACCTGGTTGAGATAATACCGCTGACCATCGACAACTATAGCGACATTTTCTGGTAGACGTGTGCCATTAACCCCTACATTTAAAACAAATGGCTGGTTTTCTATGGCGGTTAAACGCTCTTGTAAAACGGTAAATTTAAAGGGGGCAGGCGGTACATATTCTGTTTTATAATCTGCCACTCGAGATGCACTGGCAATGACATCGTTATTACCTGTAGCAATTAAGCTAATTATAATTATTACTGGAATAGCAAGGTATTTAAGATAAGGCGCATTTTTCTTAAAATCTATCGCCATGTTAAACGGAATGGGCTTTAATTCCTCGCTCTTTTGATTGATACTGGCCCAGGTAAGCTCGTCATCGCCACCTGCGGCATGTAATTGTAGAACATTGATAAGCTTATCTGCTACCTCTGGAAAGTGCTTACCTATTATCACGCTCGCATGTGTAAAATCGATGCCTCTTGCTAGTTTGACAAGTCGTGCCACCGGCACTGCTATAAAACGATAGAGCAGCCCTAACTCGACCGCAACAAATGACCAAAATAAAAACGTACGACCTAGCTTACTGAGCCAAAAGAAATACTCTACCACGGCTACTACTATGAAATACAACAGACCTATCGAAAGAAAAAAGATAGCGCCCTTAATGACTTCATTGACGTAATACTTACGTATGAAGCGGTGCAGCTTTTGCTCGATTATTTGAAAATTAGTCACTGTAGAACCTTTAAATTCTTAAATAGATACATTACCACTAAGTTACGCAATAATTAATCCAACTATAGTCTGTGAATGATTGATATCCTATCGTTCTATAATGATCTCATGAGCCTAGAAATATAGATGGCAAAAACTGGTTAAGATTTTAAAAACTAACTAGATGTGTTGATCCTACCATCTTATTTTAAGATGAGATCATGTGTTAATCTATTATCTTTAAGCAGTTAATACTTAGACCTATGAAAGATTTGAAATACCTCACGGCCTATATGACACCCGCATTGTGCTTTATAGGATTGTGGTATGGCGGGTGGTGGTTGTTTGTAACGCCTCTAGTGATTTTTGGCTTGGTACCCTTACTAGAACTATGGATGCCCTCTTTAAAATCAAATCTGAATGATAAGGAGAAAACTAAAAAAGGGAATCAACGGTTTTTTGATGTCTTATTATGGCTTAACGTTCCTATTGTTTTTGGATTATTAATTTATGGTTTTCATGTATTTAATGAATCATCACTAGAAACTTATGAGATCATTGGCCTGGTTATCTCGTTAGGTATAGTGGCTGGCAGTAATGGTATTAATGTCGCTCACGAGCTGGGTCATCGACAAGAATCGTGGGAGCGTTTTTTAGGAAAAATCTTATTACTACCAAGCCTTTATATGCATTTTTATGTAGAGCATAACTATGGGCATCATTTAAAAGCAGCCACACCAGATGATCCGGCAAGTGCCCGTTATAATGAAAACTTATATTCTTTCTGGTTGCGGTCTGTTCCTTCTCAATATAAAAGCGCGTGGCAAATACAATGGAAACAAAATGCTGCGAGTAGTAGACCTACTTTATCCTTAAAAAACGATATGCTATGGTACACCGTTATTCAACTGGGTTACTTGCTAGCAATAGGTTTGATATTTTCGTGGAGTACCGCGATTGTTGCTATTGCCATAGCCGTAGTGGGTTTCTCTTTGCTAGAAATTATTAATTACTTAGAACATTATGGCTTGAGACGTCAACAAAAGAAATCTGGACGTTATGAGGTGGTGCGAGAGGTGCACAGCTGGAATTCTAATCATGCATTAGGTAGGATTTTATTATATGAGCTAACCCGACACAGCGACCATCACTATAGAGCTAGTAAAAAATACCAGTTGCTAGATTATCATGATATCAGCCCGCAATTACCATATGGATACCCTACCATGATGGTGATTGCCCTACTCCCTCCCCTATGGTTTCATCTGGTTAATAAACGCGTACCTCAAGAGATGATAAACTTGCAAAATGCTGCTTAATAGGTAGGTTTATTTCAAGATGATAAATGTCTATAAAAATGCTCCTGGCGCACCTAGCTATCATTTAGCCTGATGGTTTACATTGACTGCGCTTTTTCACATCAAAATATCTTACATAACTACATACCGTTCACTTTATACCAGCGTGATGATTTTCTATCTTTGCACACCTTAAAAAAGCTATGATATGAGTGCTGATGTACGTGTAAGATTTGCTCCTAGTCCTACTGGACCGTTGCATATAGGTGGTGTGCGCACCGCATTATTTAACTATCTATTTGCCAAAAAACACAATGGAACATTTATCCTACGTATTGAAGATACCGATCAAAATCGATATGTAGAAGGTGCAGAAGATTATATTATTGAAGCTCTCGAGTGGTGTAAAATTCCTTATGATGAGGGGCCAGGCAAAGAAGCAAATTATGGCCCGTACCGTCAAAGCCAGCGCAAAGATCGTTACAAGGCATATGCCCTAGAATTGATAAAAAAGGGAGCTGCCTATTATTCATTTGACACACCAGAAGAACTTAACGATGCTCGTGCTGCTGCAGAGTCGCAAAAAGAAACATTTATATACAACCACAGCAACCGCAATCAATTTATAAACTCCCTTACACTCGACCCTAGCGAGGTACAAGAGCGGCTGGATCGAGGTGATGATTATGTCATACGCTTTAAACCAGAAATTAAAACCCTATTTATGTACGATGAGATACGTAAAGGGATCGAGATTGACACGAGTCTTATAGATGATAAGGTATTGTTTAAGAGTGATGGCATGCCTACATACCACCTAGCAAATATTGTAGATGACCATGAGATGAAAATATCACATGTTATACGTGGTGAAGAATGGCTGCCTAGTATGGCGCTGCATGTATTGCTGTATGAGAGTTTCAACTGGCAAGCGCCTAAGTTTGCTCATTTGCCATTGATTTTAAAACCTACCGGTAAGGGTAAATTGAGCAAACGTGATGGTGACAAATTAGGTTTTCCAGTATTTCCATTAGAATGGAACCCTGCAGGTGAGGATCAAAGCAGCGGTTATCGTGAGGATGGCTACCTACCAGAGGCTGTAGTGAATATGCTGGCCTTTCTAGGTTGGAATCCTGGGACAGACCAGGAAATATTCTCACTAATGGATCTAGTAAATTCTTTTTCACTAGAACGTGTTAACAGTAGCGGTGCAAAGTTTGATCCTGAAAAAACTAAATGGTTTCAACAGCAGTGGTTTGTGCAGCAAGATGATGCTGTTATAGGGTCCGCTTTCGCGAAAGCATTAAAAGAAAGAGGCATAGATTACGGCTCACAGGATTATGTAAACATCATCGTAGGTCTTGTAAAAGAGCGCGCTGTTTTTGTCGAAGACTTATTTGAATTAGCAGGATTTTTCTTCACTGCTCCAGAAGCATATGACGACAAGGCGGTCAGTAAAGCATGGAAAGATGATACTGGCGCCATTATGAAAGATGTGATTACTGTGATAGAAAATACTACAAACGAAAGTGCCGTAGGATTGAGCGATGCGGTCAAGGGCTGGATTAAGGAACAAGAAATGGGATTTGGTAAAGTGATGATGCCTCTACGTCTTGCTCTAGTAGGAAGTCTTATGGGACCTGATGTTTTTGAAATTGCAAGTCTTATAGGGAAGCAAGAAACCGTAAATCGTATAAACACAGCTATTCAACAATTAGGATAGAGGTATCGTAAAATCATTGCGTGAAGGATAGCAGTGAAAAGCCCGCAGCGATCGCTTAAAAGGCGATTGCGAGGACTTGAAACGAATAGCCTGACCCTAGTGGTCACGCCTAGCATAAGATTTTGACCTTAAAAGTAGAACCTGAGACCTGCAGTAATACTACTTAAATTGGCTTGAAGATCATTATTTGCGATATCAACTCCCTCCAGCAGGTTAAAAAATGCGTACTGATAATGGGCTGTGGCTCTTACATTAGATGTACCTAACGAGAAACCTAGAACACCGCTTAAATTAATAGGGTTGGTTTTTTCCAGCTCTGATAGCGCTATTGGATCTATGTCTCCAGCTAATCGTGCTGCGTCAACATCGTCAAATTTTAATTCTCCATTAAATAGTAAGGCTGGGCCTGCCTCGATTGTAAAAATATCGTTTTTAAATGGTCTCAGAGCTAGCAACAATTTAAGTTGAGCGCCTAGCATACTGGCATCAATAGTTGCTGGTGTTGCAAACTCTTGTATCTGCATATTGTGATTAAAAATACCGATGCTGTAAATCAAGTCTAACGACCTACGGAATTCTCCACGAGTCTCTAAATAACCAGCATAGCCCACCTGTGCCGTGCTGGTTATCGCATCACTTTGAATCTGTGCAAAAGTGATGTCTACCCCTGCTCCCAACCTATTGATGCTGGTGTAACGACGCTGGGCGTTTGCATGATTAATCGATAGGGTAAGAATTATTAAGAACGAGAGGATTTTCATGAATGTAACTTAAGGAGTCAATGTAAGACTAATGATTTGTATCTTAACGCTTACCAAAATTACCACACTATGAACTTTGTTATACTACCCGTCCTAGGTTTAATTGGGCTCTTTTTATTATTCAGTATATTTTTTACCGTAAAGCAGCAAACTGCAGCCATAATTGAACGTTTTGGCCGGTTTACCAGCATAAGAAACTCTGGACTGCAGCTTAAAATACCACTAATCGATAAAGTCGCTGGTCGTATCAATCTAAAAATCCAACAACTGGATGTGATTGTTGAGACTAAAACAAAAGATGATGTTTTTGTACGATTAAAAATATCTGTACAATTCCAGGTTCGTCGCGAGAAGGTCTATGATGCATTTTATCGTTTACAAAACCCGCATGATCAAATAACTGCTTACGTTTTTGACGTGGTGCGAGCAGAGGTGCCTAAAATGAAGCTCGACTACGTTTTTGAAAAAAAGGATGACATTGCGATCGCTGTAAAACGTGAACTCAATGAGGCGATGATGGATTATGGCTATGACATTATCAAAACGCTAGTTACAGATATTGATCCAGATGTACAGGTAAAAGCCGCCATGAATCGTATTAACGCATCAGAGCGTGAGAAAACAGCTGCAGAGTATGAAGCAGAGGCTGAACGTATAAAAATCGTTGCAAAGGCACGTGCAGAAGCAGAATCAAAGCGTTTGCAAGGACAAGGTATCGCAGATCAACGACGCGAGATTGCAAGAGGTCTAGAAGAGTCTGTTGATGTATTGAATAATGTGGGAATCAATTCTCAAGAGGCTAGTGCACTTATCGTAGTAACTCAACATTATGACACCTTACAATCTATAGGTGAACACACTAATTCAAACCTAATTTTACTGCCTAACTCACCACAAGCAGGTAGTGATATGCTGAATAATATGATTGCTAGCTTTACCGCTAGCGCTCGTATAGGTGAAGAGATGAAAAAAGAAAACAGTAACAAAGGAATAGAGGTTAAACCTAAAAAAGAGCTGCCGCCATCTCCTGAAACTGGCTATGACGATGATGAAGTCTAAGATTTAAAATCGTACTTAAAAATAAAAGCCGATTCATTGGAGTGAATCGGCTTTTTGATTGTTGTTTCTGGTTGACTTATTTACCAATAAGCTTATTAGTTATTTTAAGAATAAGTGCATTTTTTGCGATGCTACCCACAGCATTACTGACCATACCTAAGGGTGTAAGACTTTTTTTAACGTCGTTGATATTCAACTTCATCTTTTCATAATCGATCTTACGCTCTAACTCTAATATTTGTAAATCCCTATCGATTTGATCAAAGCTATTATATACTTTCAGACTCATGCGGTGGTGGGGTTAAATCATTAATAGAAGAATCTTTTTTATCATTGAAGAAAGATATACTAGCTCGTGTTAATATTATCTTTTGTAAAATAGGTTTCATGGTTACTGCGCACACAACCATTACAATAAGGTAAAATGCACCTACAATAAAGTAGCCTAACGCTACACTATCTAGCAGGACACCTAGATATATACTTAATGCCACACTTAAAAAGAGCAATGCAATTAATAAAAAAAATGCAATTATTAATTTGTGGGCACTGTCTGCTGCAACCTTGGTCGCTTTTTTGAAAAAGTCCAGCCGGTAATAAGCAATAGACGACTCAATATAGTCTTGAGCCGTCGTAGATAAATCTTCAAAGTTTTCTTTGATGGTTTTGCTCAAATCAATTGATTATACGTTAGTCTTTGCCTTAGCAGTCGTTACTGCGTTATTTACAGATCCTGGCTTTTGTAATTTTGCATTTTGAGCACGCAATTGCTCTAATTTTTCTTCTAGCGCAACAATAGCATCATCTGCTTTATAAGATGCAGAAGATAGAGCACTATCGATACGATCGCTTACAGTACCTTTAAATTCTGAAGCTTTATTGGTTAGATTGTTATAGGTCTCGCGCGTGGTTTTTTCTATATCAGCTTGTGCTTTTCTAGCTTGTTCTGATAATTTTTTTCTTGTTTTCTCTCCAGATTCTGGAGCATATAATAATGCTGCAACAGCTCCTATTGCTGCTCCTGCTGCTAATGCTATAATTGCGTTTCCTGACTTTGCCATGATAAATTTGTTATGATTAATTGTTCCTTACAAAGATACAAGTCATCCTGGCTGCTAGCGTTAATGCGTCGTTAACTTGCTGATCTAAAACTATTAAATCATTCCTAAATTGAAAATATTCTCGAATAAACTGTTAAAATACCTGATTATTTTTACAAGTCCATAAAAAAGCCAGAGAACTCCACTATAGGGAATTCTCTGGCTTATTAAATATTACACACCAGCTAGAATCGTTAAAAGCGCTTAGCTATTAAGATATTTAATTTGATAATGCTCTGGTAGATTCTCAGTCGGCGTTTTCAACTTTTGCCCAGGTATCTCTCAAAGTGACTGTGCGATTAAATACCATACGTTCTGGAGTTGAATCTGGATCAACACAAAAATATCCCAAGCGCTGGAATTGTACCGTCTGTCCTACAGGCAACTGTTCCATGGCAGGCTCTGCCATTGCTGTTATGGTTTTAAGCGAGTCTTTATTAACAAATTCCATGAAGTCTTTTTCTTTATCCGTATCTGGTGATGCCACTGTAAATAATCTATCATATAAGCGTACTTCAACAGGTACAGCGTGGGCTTTACTTACCCAGTGCAAAGTTCCCTTGACACGTCTCATACTGGCCTCTGTACCGCTACCGCTTTTAGACGCAGGATCATAGGTTGCATGAATTTCTGTAATGTTTCCTTGGGCATCTTTTACACAACCTTCTCCCTTTATGATATAAGCATTCTTAAGCCGTACCTCCTTACCTACCGTCAAGCGGAAGTATTTTTTATTAGCCGACTCTTTAAAATCCTCTCGTTCTATATATAATTCTTTCGAAAAAGGCACCTCTCTATAGCCTCTGGAATCGTCCTCTTGGTTGTTTTCTGCTTGCAGTAATTCTTCCTGTCCGTCTGGATAATTTGTGATCACTAGTTTAACGGGATCTAACACACACATCACACGATCAGCGGTTTTATTTAAATCCTCTCGCAGGTGAAATTCCAGGTGATTCATGTCTACAAGATTCTCACGGCGGGCAATTCCTATAGATTCTGCAAAGTTTTTTATTGCTGCTGCTGTGTAACCACGACGTCTCAAACCACTTATGGTAGTCATTCTAGGATCATCCCAACCACTTACAACACCTTGCTCTACTAGTTGTTGCAATTTGCGCTTGCTAGTCACCGTATGAGATACATTGCGACGTGCAAACTCACGTTGTTTAGGTCGTATTTTATCTGGATCTACTACTTGATCTAAAAACCAATTATAAAGCTCGCGGTGTGGTAGAAATTCGAGTGTACAAAATGAATGCGTTATTTGCTCAATATAATCACTCTCTCCATGGGTCCAATCGTACATGGGATAGATTTTCCAGTCTGTACCTGTGCGATGGTGCGCACGGTTCACTACCCGGTACATGATAGGATCACGCATTAGCATATTAGTTGATTTCATATCAATTTTTGCTCTCAACACATGCTCTGACTCACCATACTCACCATTTTTCATTCCTTCAAACAAGGTGAGATTCTCCTCTACACTGCGATTTCTATAAGGACTATCTGTTCCAGGCTCTGTAGGTGTACCTTTTTGTTCAGCAATAAGCACGCTGGACTGGGAATCGACATAAGCCTTGCCATCTTTAATCATCTGTACGGCCCAGTCGTATAATTGCTGGAAATAATCTGATGCATAACACAAGGTATCCCATTGATAACCCAACCAGGCTACATCGTTTTGTATAGCCTCTACATATTTTGCCTCCTCTTTTGCTGGATTGGTATCGTCAAATCTTAAGTTTACTGGGCGGTTAAACTTCTCACCCAGACCAAAGTTTAAGCATATCGCACTGGCGTGACCTATATGTAAATATCCATTAGGCTCTGGTGGAAATCTAAATCTCAAACTTTGTTGATCTAGACCATTCTGTAAGTCCTCATCAATAATGTCTTCTATAAAATTATTACGTTTTACCGTATCGCTCATAATTGGAGATTTTAAGTGACAAAGTTACGTATAAGTGTGATCAAACGATATGTTTCACCAGGCATACCTTTGCAGTGATTCTCAATAATTACAGTCCTGTTTTTTTAAAGTGTTTTAATGGTAGTAAAGTTCGCTTCCGCGGAAGCGAGATTCCCCTCAACCTCTATATCACCGCAATACTTTATTTACTTGTGACTAGGACGGTTATTATTTACCATAGTATCTTTACTCCATGCATAAAATTATACTAGATAACGTGCGCGTTTTTACCAATCATGGCTGCCTGGAAGAGGAAGCAATGATAGGGAGCGACTACCGGGTAGACCTAGAAGTATTGACAGATCTTGCAAAAAGTTCTCAATCTGACGACCTATCTGATACTGTGGATTATGTGTATCTTAATAAAGTGATTAAGGAAGAGATGGCACAACGCTCTAAATTATTAGAACACGTGGCCCAGCGCATTATCAATCGCATACTTAAGGAAGAAGAAATGGTACAGCAGGTTACTGTAAGCGTTTCAAAAATCAATCCACCGCTGGGCGGAGATGTAGAACGAGTGACTATTCAAATGACACAATCGCGATAATTAAGTTTGAAATGAAATATCTGTGTCTCGCTATCGTAGGATAGTTAGATATTTTGTTACTTTTGCATTCCCTATAAAAAGGGCGTCATGGCCGAGTGGCTAGGCAAAGGTCTGCAAAACCTTGTACAGCGGTTCGAATCCGCTTGACGCCTCTACCTCTATCCCTGGTCTTGCGACTGGGGATTTTGTTTTAAGGAATCTATCGTATTTAATAAGCTATCTTCTTGCTGCACTGGTATTTCTGGCTTGTTACCCTCTTTAGAAGGGTCTATCGGTATTGATTGTTTTACAGTGTCTATAGGCACGCGTTTGCGTTTAATAACGGGTACTATTTGTATTTGCTCTGTAGGTATGCTGTCCTGTGCCGTGTTTTCCATCATATCTGGCATGATGTGGATTTGATTCTCAATATTTTGAGAGGCCTTAGGAAATACACCTTTAAATATCAACACCCCACCGCAAATCATCATAATTATTGCAATAAGTCTTTTTAACCAAAAAATACGTAGAGGCGTTAAATAACGATTTAAACTTTTGGCTAGAAGAATCTTGAAAATATCAACAATAAAATAAGTCACTAATGTGGCAGAAAAGAATACGAGAATACGATTGCCATCACCCTCCATCTGCGGACTGAAAACTACGATCAACCCTAGCCAAAACCCCAGTACTCCTATATTTATAAAGTTAAGTAAGAAGCCTTTAACAAATAGCTTGATATAATTGTTATTCTGGACTATCAACACATTAGCATCTACTTCCTTGAGATAAGATTTGCGAGTGCGTACAAATGAGATTACTCCATAAGCGGCAAGAATGCCACCACCAAAAATGAATAAACCTGGATCATCTTTTAATTTAACCAGTATGGCCGAGGTCATAAAATAGGCAACCAGCAGAAAAACAATATCGGCAAATATGACCCCTAAATCAAGCGCAAGTGCAGCTCTAAATCCTTTTATAGCACTAGTTTCCAGCAAGGCAAAAAAAACAGGTCCTATTAAAAAGGCAATTACAAAACCTAGGGGAATGGCACTTAAGATATCTTCTATCATGTAATCAATAGGTAGACTACCAAAGGTATGCAAAGCTGTTTAAACAAAGCAAGCCATCAGCCTATTGAATTGACTAATTGATGGTAATATCCCCTCCTAGAGTGGTTTTTTGATTCACACTTTTTGGATTTCCTGTGACCATTACGTTTCCACCGGCTCTTACAATAACGTCTACCGCACGAGTGGCATGTACCTCTACCTCACCTCCTGCTTGTACCTTTACATCACTACTTTCTGTAATTAAAGCGCTATTTTCTACCACGCCTCCTGTGTATACTGTCACATTTTGTTTAATTGCTTTACCTGATAATTTTACAATACCTCCAGTAACAGCTCTTACTTCTACCTTATTAACATCTATTCCTGCAGTGACACTAGCTCCCTCTTGTGTGCGTATTTCTATAGCATCCAGTCCAGAAATGTCCTTGGCATAGATCTGCGCACCCTCATTAGCATCAATAGTTTTTAAGTTGGTATAATTAACTACCACATAGGTATTATCGCCATCAAATATTTTATCTGTTTCCATACGTAGTTTAAGAAGACCATCTTTAAAAACGTAGGTCACATCATTTGCATCTGCTCCCTTGATCACTAACTTGTTTTCATTGGATTTTACCAGTTGAACGTTAATTAAATCAAACGCCTTAATGGTATGGAAATCATCGATAGATACCTCTCTATCATTTTGTGCTGATGCAATAAAGGTGATGGAACATGCTAGAATGATAAAAAAAGTTTTCATAGTGTGTGTTTTTATTAAAGATATAACTGCGATACAATTGTTACAGTATATGGTAAAAAAGTTTTTAATGACGGTAGCCTTTCCAGGTACCGCCATAGCGATATTCTGGCTGTGATTGCTGCTGCTGCGTGCATGCTTTACAACAAAATACCCAAGGACCATTTTTAATCACCTGTATTCTATACAAGGTGGTATGTTCTTGTTGACAGGTATGACAGTTTTTAGTTTTCACTACGTAATCTGGCTAATAAGGTCTAGATATTTATTAATTCTCAACCTCGTCACGAGCACCTACCATCCAAAAATCCAAATGCTTTTTAACCAGGTCTGCATTCTTAACTTTTACATAGACCTCATCACCTAGACGGTAGGCATTTTTTGTCTTACGCCCTACTACGGCATATTCCTCTTCTACAAACTCATAAGAATCATCGTCTAGATCTCCCAGTCGTATCATTCCCTCACATTTATTAGATAGTATTTCTACATAGATTCCCCAGTCGGTCACACCAGAGATGACCCCAAGAAAATCTTGATCGGCATGGTCTTTCATAAATTTAACCTGCATGTATTTAATACTATCCCGTTCTGCCTTTGTAGCGAGAATTTCCATTTCTGTAGAGTGTTGACAACGCTCTTGATAGACCTCCTCGTTTGCTGATTTACCACCGTCTAAATAATGTTGCAACAAGCGGTGTACCATGACATCTGGATATCGACGTATAGGACTGGTAAAATGCGAGTAATAGTCAAATGCAAGACCGTAGTGACCTATATTTTGTGTAGAATACTCTGCCTTTGACATGGTTCTTATCGCTAGAGTATCAATCATATTTTGCTCCTTAGCTCCTTTTACATCATCCAGTAGTTTATTAAGTGATAAGGTAATTGTTTTGCGATCTCTTAAATCCAATCGATGGCCAAAACGCGTGACAAACTTTGATAATGCACCTAGTTTTTCATCATTAGGCTCGTCATGAATACGGTAAATAAAGGTCTGTTTAGGATTTCTTTTTCCTATAAATGCAGCTACTTTGCGGTTTGCTAGCAGCATGAATTCCTCAATTAATTTATTGGCATCCTTTGATGTTTTAAAATAAACCCCTGTAGGAACGGCATTCTCATCTAGATTAAATTTCACCTCAGTTTTATCAAAACTTAAAGCGCCATCTTTCATGCGTTGTGCTCGCATTTTTTTTGCCATTCGGTCTAGAGTCAAGGTAGCATCTACCACATCAGGGTGTACCGTTGTTCGCTTTCGCGAAAGCGATATTTCCTCAGGAATATCTCCTGCACGTGTTTCAATAATATGTTGAGCCTCTTCATAAGCAAATCGCTGGTCGGAATGAATCACTGTACGACCGAACCATTCTTTGTACACCTTACCTTGATCATCCATCACAAAAACAGCAGAGAAGGTTAATTTATCCTCATGCGGATTCAAGGAGCAAACCCCATTTGAAAGCACTTCTGGCAACATAGGTACGACACGATCCACCAGATAAACTGATGTAGCTCTATCGTAAGCTTCTTGATCTAGAATGGTATCTTTTTCTACATAGTGGGAGACATCGGCAATGTGGATTCCTACCTCCATCTTGCCATCTTCCAGCCGTTTGAACGATAGGGCATCGTCAAAATCTTTAGCATCTGCTGGATCGATGGTATACGTAAGTACGTCCCGCATATCGCGGCGTTTTGCTATTTCATGCTCTGGAATGCTGGTATCAATTTTATTAGCAAAATTTTCTACCGCTGCTGGAAATTCATAGGGCAATCCATACTGTGCAAGAATAGCGTGAATCTCTGTATTGTGCTCTCCAGGATCACCCAGTATAGATTTTACTTTACCTGTAGGAGAGTCTTGTTTTTCATCCCAGTCTAGAAATTCTACTAATACTACCTGACCGTCCTTTGCATTGTTGATATACTTCCTAGGAACAAAAAAGTCTGTCTGGACCTTATGATCTGTAATGTTAACAAAGGCAAATTTTTCATGGATCTGGATGGTACCTACAAATTCTGTTTTATGGCGTTTGATAATTTTTATGACCTCGCCCTCTGGTTGTTGACCACGACGGCGGTGGTATACATACACTTCTACCTCATCACCATTAAGAGCTTGTCCTAGAGATTTGCGTGGGATCATGATATCCTCTTGCAACTCATTTGTAATAACGTACCCAGTACCACGAGAACTTATGTCAATTGTACCCGTGTAGTAGTCGATGGCTTTAATAAACTTAAACTTGCCACGATCTATCTCTTCTAATTTTCCTTTTGATTTGAGAAGGTGTAATTTTTTTATGACTTGGTTGCGTGTACTGGCATCGGTTATTTGAAGTTTTGCGCAGACTTGCTTGTAGTTAAAGGTTTTATCTGGATCATTTTTTAAAACGTTGATGATCGATTGGGAAAGATTTTGAAATTTTGTTTTCCCGCTTTTTTTCTTCTTATTCTTCATACACGGTAAAGTTAATCTATTCAAGCTGCCTTTAGTTTAAACAAGTTCTTAAAGCAGTTTAATAACAGTTATATCATATCTAATTAACTTAAAATTAAGATAATACCTTATCTTTGTTCAACCAATCCATCTACGACAATTAAAAAATTAAACACATGCGCATTAAAACTTCTTGGAACGCAAGCCATGTGGTTATTCTAATTTTCGTTGCGATACTACTTTTAGGGATTGTAGGTTTTTATCTAGTAAGTAAAGACACTTTGTCTTAAACTTCAATACACCTAGCTGGATAAGATCATTTGTTGTTATCAACAGTTATAAGTAACCTATTGTTTTTTTCTAATTTTTTAAAATAAATATAATGATGATGATAGGCTGTGAATAACGGTATATTAAAATCTTGTACGATTTGGATTTTACAAAAAAACAAGGTTATCCAGACTTATTAACGGTTTATACCACCCTTACATTATTTGATATTCAATCTTGTAGCAAATTATATACACAGTAGCTTATAACTTCTATCCACAGATAAATGTTAGAAAAACAAATGATACAGATATGTTAATTACTGCTTTTAATGTGCTTAAAACTTTTTTGAAAATAGGCAGGTTATTTTTTGGAGGTATAAGCATTTGTATGCATCTGAAATTTTAATTGAATATTCCTAGAAAATTCTTTTAGACGTTTTTAACAAGCTATAAAATGGTTGTTGTCTATTGAAATTACAAGATGTTAATAAGTACGATCCCGCAAGGCTTTCTTATTTTTGTGATGGATAAAATGCTCTTAATATGAAGATTTCTATAGGTAACGACCACGCTGGTCCCGACTACAAACAAGCCATCGTTGCTTTTCTAAAGGAACAGGGTCACACAATAACAAATTATGGTATAGACACTGTTGAAAGCGTTGATTATCCAGATTTTGCTCATCCTGTAGCACAAGATATTACAGGTGGTAAGGCAGATATAGGTATCGTCATTTGTGGCAGCGCCCAGGGTGTTTCAATGACGGTTAATAAGTACGCGCAGGTACGTGGTGCTGTTTGTTGGTCAAAAGAAATAGCATTTCTTGCTAGACAACATAACGATGCAAATGTTATTTGTATTCCTGCTCGATTTACATCCATTCCACAGGCAATAGGTATGGTTGAGACTTTTATAAATACAGCTTTTGAAGGTGGACGTCACGATCGCCGTGTTCAAAAAATAGCTTGCCAATAGAAGCTGTGGACCGATTGCAGCTGGAACAGCAGTACAAGATTTTAGGTAATCAATTACCGCAGTATTATCCTGACCTAGCTTTCAAAAATCATTGTTACTGGCGTATCGCACTTGATAATACCATCCAAGATAGATGGGATCGACATATCGATAAACCAGCTTATAAAAATATGTCGATCAATCAGCTCAAACAGGTGATATATTTATTGCAGACCTATAAAGCAAATGCTCATTTGTTGAATAAACATAATCAAAAGTCATTGCACTACCGTGGTAAAATATAGGAATGTTAGTTCGCTTTCGCGAAAGCGAACTAAACCATAACCTAATAACCTATTAAAAACCATGAGAGCGATGAAAGACCACCTTATCATCTTAATGTACCAAAAACAAGTGCTATGAAAAAAGAAGCTGCTATAATTATCCATCAACTGCGCACTGCTGTACATCCTGAAAAGAAATTGATGGAAATATGGCGTGAATTAGAGCTTTATGAAGAGTCAGAAAAAGAAGAAACACTCAATGATCTAGATAGAGAACGTCAGGATATCATGGCACAAGGGGATGAGGATTTTGGTAATATGCTTGAAAAAATAATAACCGATATACGTATAGGAATAAAACCACCACAACCTAAAACGGTACCTAAACAATTTTAAATATGCAGGTTGAGGTAAAAATATTTGACCAAATGACCCTGCAGGAGCTGTACCAATTATTGCAATTGCGTGCTGCTGTCTTTGTGGTAGAACAGGATTGTGTATATCAAGATGTGGATGGCAAGGATCAAGAGGCGATCCATTTGTTAGGTAAAATTGACGGTCAAATAGCTGCTTACACCAGAATATTTAAGCCTGGTGATTATTTTAAAAATGCCAGTATAGGTCGCGTGGTTGTTGATAAAAAATACCGTGGTAAAGCGCTAGGTCAGGCAATAATGACTCAAAGTCTTGATTACTGTCGCCAGCAACAATTTGATAGGATTACCATTTCTGCACAGTGTTATCTTGACACTTTTTATAAAGATCTAGGATTTTCACCTACAGGCTCTACCTATCTAGAAGACGGGATACCCCATCAAGAGATGGTCATTGACTTATAGATTATTTTGTTGCTCGTTCTAATCTATCATTCATAGCTTTGCCTAGACCTGTATCTGGTAATCGATGGGCAATGATTACATCAAGCTGCAAATGATCTAATTGATGCATGGCGCTGTATAACTGGCTGGCTGCTTCTTTTAAATCTCCTGATTGTGATAAATAGGCAATATGTTTGACATTAAACGCTTGTTCATAAGAATGGTGTAGTAGCAAACCTATTTGTTTACCACTATATTCTTGAATAGACTTATTTACGTCTGTAGTCAGAATCGTTTTAGTACGAGGTGCATAGTGTTTGTCTAACATGCCTGGAGCATCTGGAGCATCTTCCTTTTTATTTTTTATAACCACTGCACCTACTACGGCTTGAATATCCTCTATAGAAATAGACCCTAACCTATAAATGACAGGCTCATCCTGTTCAAAGCCTATTATCGTGGATTCAATACCATTGCTGCAGTTACCACCGTCTAGAATCATTTGTAAAGAATCATCAAAATAACGGTGAACATGCTGTGGTGATGTAGGACTGATATGGGTAAAAGGATTTGCACTGGGAGCAGCTACTGGAAAATCTAATTTTTTAAGCAGTGCCAGGGTAAGCTCGTGTTGTGGCATTCTTAAACCTACTGTATCCTTTCCAGCAGTAATTAAGTCTGGTACTTGAGGTCGTTTTTTCAAGACAAGCGTCAAAGAGCCTGGCCAGAAGGCCTGAGCCAGCATTTTGGCTTTTTCAGGAAACTCCAGAGCAAGATCAGTCACTTGTTCTAGACTGTGTATATGAACAATTAATGGGTTAAAAAAAGGACGTTTTTTAAGCGTAAATATTTTTTTAATTGCCTCCTCACTATAAATATTTCCAGCAAGGCCATAAACCGTCTCTGTAGGAATAGCTACCAGATCGTTAGCAGATAAAATAGCTGCTGCCTTATCAATATCATTGGATATCAGAGTCATATTGTAAAACCTACGGGTAAATTTGCGTTTGCAAATATCGTTGTAAAAACTCAGTAAGCACTAGATATAAATAATACCATTAAGAGTTTGGGTAATATTTTCTTTTAAGCCAGAACGATAATTGAACAAGTAAAATAAGCGCAGGAACCTCTACCAGTGGCCCAATAACCCCTGTAAACGCCTGACCAGATTCTAGTCCAAAAACAGCAATTGCCACAGCAATTGCCAGTTCAAAATTGTTGCCCGCGGCCGTAAAAGATATTGCCGCGTTCTGATCGTAAGCAGCGCCATACCATTTGCTCACAAAAAAACCTACAAGAAACATGAGTAAGAAATAGATCAATAACGGCACGGCTATCAATAATATATCAAAAGGTATTTCTACAATGGTTTGTGCTTTTAGGGAAAACATGAGTATAATGGTAAACAACAGAGCAATCAAAGTCAACGGACTGATGAATGGTATGAATCTTTCTTCATACCAGTCTTTTGAATAAGTGGATACTAAAACTGTCCTGCTCACGATACCTAGCGCAAATGGTATTCCTAGATAAATCGCTACACTTATAGCGATAGTTGAAAGCTCGATATCTACAATAGCACCATCCATCCCAAAATAAGGTGGTAACACGCTGATAAATAACCAAGCATAAAAACTATAAGCAAATACTTGAAAAATACTGTTGAGAGCTACTAATGCAGCGCCGTATTCTTTATTTCCATCTGCTAGATCGTTCCATACTAGAACCATGGCGATGCATCGTGCAAGACCTATTAAAATAAGACCTATCAAATATTCAGGATGATCTTGCAGAAAAATAACAGCTAGAATAAACATGAGCACTGGACCTACTACCCAATTAAGAAGGAGTGATATGCTCAATATCTTTACGTTACGGAAAACCCTAGGAAGTAAGGCATAATTAACCTTAGCAAGTGGTGGGTACATCATTAAAATCAAGCCGATAGCAATAGGAACATTTGTAGTTCCATAAGAAAATTGATCAATGGTTGCTCCCATGTCTGGAATTATGTTTCCTATGACAATGCCTATTAACATCGCCACAAAAATCCAGAGAGTTAAATAACGACTCAAAAAGTCTAATCTTTTAGAACCGGCCATATTATTTAATTTTTGAAAAAACGTATTTCATCTCTGTCGCAATTTGTATGCTGCGTATCAGGTACTGGCTACTTTCTTGATCGGTTCCATCAGCTATCTTAGGATCTTCATAAGTAATTGCAAAGCGGCGCTCTGCACCGGGAATAAATGGGCAATCACCATCTGCTTGAGAACAAGTCATTATTGCTGCAAATGATTCCTCTGGATTACTGGAATGATCATATTTTTTTGAGAAAAGATATAGTTCATTATTCTCGTCAATAAGTACTGCATACAAAGGATTTTTTGAGTTGTCCACTATTTGAACTTTAAAGTATTGCTCTTGCAGTGTTTTTAAAATTTGTGGATACACCGCAGTTACTTGAGTCCCACCAGAAAAACTTAAAATATCATCTATTTGATAAAAAGAAGCCATAGCAAGTGCCCATACTTGCCCTAGATGACTGCGCCTGGAATTGTGAGTACAGATAAATTGAAGGGCAATAGACTCGTTTTGTTGATATTTACCTTTTAAGTAGTCAGCTAATGGTTCTAACAGCTGTTTGCGACTTGCTTCTATAGAGTCAGTGTCCAACTGCCTGATATATTGTTGTATTGATTTATACATATTGTTGATCAACAGCATCCAGAACCAGGAGCGCAGGTGGTAACACCGTTTTTAGAAATTCTTACTTTAGGTTTATTGATAGGTACAACGCAAGCATCTGGTGCCAGACAGGCGGTCGTTTTATTGATTAAAATAAAAGTACCTTCTTGTATATCGATGCCATACTTACCTATGGTTTCTCCCTGATATTCTACCTCTATCAGTGCGTCTGGTAATTGCAGACGATCAATGGATAAATTGATAATTTCAATTAATTTATTTGGATGCAGGCGGTGGTCATAATCTTGAGCTTCCCACAGTTGAAAGTTGATCAAAGTTTCTTCTCGTTCTTTACCACCACAATCGATAAAATGACGGTGTATTTTACCTACCTCAGTCACGTGAAAATGTCCTGGTACTACCCCTCCATTTTCTAGTTTAAATTGGATTTTATCCTGTGATTCTAGATGTTGTTTGAATTCTAATAACTTCATAATAGGCCAGGTTAACAGCACTTTATGGGATTGTAATCTACCAGCAGCAAGGACTTATTCAATTTATCTTTTAGCTTGCTCCAGCGTTCTGTATCGATGCAATAGCAGGTACTGGTGCCCTCTATGGTACCTTTTATAATACCTATCTTTTTAAGAGCTTTTAAATGCTGAGATATTGTGGCCTGCGCCAGACCTATTTCTAGGACTAGATCACCACAAACGCAGGACTCTCGCTGTAACAAGTGCTTAATAATGGCTACTCGAGCTGGATGTCCTATCGCTTTCGCGAAAGCGGCAACTTCATTTACCTCTGATGTATAAATAGCTGATTTTGTAATTCCCATATTAATCGCAATATTACGATAAATAAACCACAAAAAAATTAGTTTACGCTCGTAATTAATAATTCGACCCTGCGATCATCCCTATCACTGCCACCCAGGGGCATTTTGCGACCGTAGCCAGCAAATGTCATGCGGTCTGTACTTATTTGATATTCTGCCAGTACATTGTATATCAATTTTGCTCTAGCCTGGGATAGGTCTGACCTCATGGTATTGCGATCCAGAGCATCGTCAAACTTTGGGTTGATACAACAAACATGCCCTCTTATTTCAAAATGAATATTAGGACGTGCTACTAATATTTCTATTACGCGTTTAAGCAAAGGGATTGACTCTGGATTGAGGGTAGAGCGGCCTCGTAAAAAATGAATATCTTTTAAAATAATGACCTCACCAGCGGTGATATCCTTGCGTAATAAAGAACGGAAGGGTTCATCACCGTCTTTAAGATTAGGCGTAATAGCGCTAGGTATAACCACATACTCATCTAGGTCTTCTATTGTAATCAGTTCGTCACTTGATGCTTTTTTATATACCTCATACACTACCTTTTCTTCATAAGCATCAATAATGGACTGTTGTTCACTAGTTAATTTTGAACGTTGTATGACAGGTATGGCGAGCCTGCTAGCAGCAGGTTCTTTTAATAAAAATTTTATGTCTACCCTTCTGTTCTGTGCCCTGGTTTTAATGATTTCTTGACTGCTGCTGGCTGCATCGAGCGCTACCTCACCTCTACCTTCTACCTTTTTGTAGATACTCAAGGTATTAACGTCGTTATTTACCAACCATGTAGCTACAGTTTCTACTCTATTTTCTGATAATTTTTGATTGTATTCTAGAGTGCCACGGTCATCACAATATCCTAGAATCTCTACTTCTAGGATGGGTAGGTAGATAAGATCTTGAAAAAATGATTGTAGGGAAATTAATTCTTTTTGTTTAAGATCATATTTATCCAGATCAAAGTAAACACTATGCTGCACAGAAATCTGTGCGGCAAGAGACACCACAAAGCCTATACTGAATAGCCATGTGAGTCTTGCACGCATTAGCTCAGGATTTTTTGATATCTAGATGTATCATTCAACACTTCTATCGCTTCCTTAATCTCTGGACTATATTCTAATTGATGTAAGAACAAGCCTTCTTTATAGAAGTAACGTTTTACGATCTCATCAGTTAATAAGCTCATGATCTCTTCTTTCTTATCACGCAACTCCTTCTTTTTGGCTTTATTCAAGGATTCCATCATGTTACTGTAGTCCCTAGAAATATCATCATCCAGTTCTTCATTAGCAGCAGTTTGATAAGCTTTTGCAAATGCCGTCTCGGTTACCGTTTCAAAATTAAAACCACGCTGTTCTATCCATTGTACAAGGGCATCAAAATCTGCATCAGTAAGCACTACGTCTTTCAAATCATCGTATTGATGGTTGTAGTAATATTGTGTAGCATAGTCAAAAATGATATTCTCACGCAGTAACGAGGTGGTTATGGGAGAATATGCGGCGCTGGCTATTTTAATATCTGGGTCTATTCCACCGCCATCATAGACCGTGCGCCCGCTGTTGAGTGTCTGGAACGGCTTGTAATCTTTCTTTAATGTACGCACAGCCTCTCCATTTTCATCTCTATTCCAGTAATCAAGTGCCTGTATGCATCGCCCGCTAGGTGTATAATATCTAGATATGGTAATTTTTACTTGAGTGCCATAGCTTAACTCTTTGGGCCTTTGTACCAGGCCTTTTCCAAAGCTTCTTGCCCCTATAACTATTCCACGATCATAATCTTGAATGCTGCCACTTACTATCTCACTAGCACTGGCGCTGCGCCCATTAATTAAAACAGCAAGCGGTATGTCTGCGTCAAATGCATTGCGTTTAGTCAAATAAGTCTTGTTGTATTTATCCACGCTGGACTGGGTACTGGTGATTAATTTATCCTTGTCTATAAATAGGTTAGACACATTAACGGCCTCACTCAAGAGTCCTCCAGGATTTCCTCGCAGGTCCAGGATAATTTTTGTTGCACCTCGTTCTTTTAATTGTTTGATGGCTTCCTTAGTCTCGCGCGATGCTTTCTCATTAAATCTAGAAAGCACCACATAGCCTATATCTGGAGTGGCCATGTCAAAAAATGGTACTGCTTTCACTTCTACTGCAGCTCTTTTAAGTGTGGCGTTTTGTTGTTTGCCTTGTCTGATGTAAGTGATATTTAGACTGGTCTCTGCTGCACCTTCTAGTAGTGTACCAGCATTTTCATCATAATCTGCGATATTAACGCCATCAATACTAATAATTTCATCACCAGCTTTAAGGCCAGCAAGGTCTGCTGGATATCCTTTCCAGGGTTCGACAATGATTAATTTATCCTCGCGCGTGCTTACATTAGCTCCTATGCCTGTAAAGGCACCCCTTGAATTGATTTTTGCACGCTCTACTTCTTGCTCTGTCCAGTATTTTGTATACGGGTCTAGGTCTGACAGCATTCCTTGTATCGCATTATCCATGAGTTGTGCGGGATTTGTCTCATCCACATAGTTCATGTTTAACTGCTTGTACATTTCAGTAAAGATTTCTATTTGTTTAGCGATTTCAAAAAAGTCGTTTTTGAAACTCGCTAGCGATAGAAAAAATGCAGCTCCTAGCAACGGCGCGATAAATTGTCTTTTAATTTTACGTGATAGAATGGGCATAAATTATTGTAATCTATTAGATTATATAAAGATACTAAAATTAGCAAGCCCATTGCTCTAGGCAATTATGATACCGTTTTATGTGACTCTGGCTTTTTTGAGAGCTGTTTAATGATAGCCTGCATCAATTGTGTGATATGTTCTTGATCTGGCAATTTATTAGATTGATATACCCACATCAAATGATAATGGGAGTTATCTGATACAGGCATATGATGTTGCTGTAGGCGGTAGGATTCTCTCAATAGACGTTTGACCCGGTTGCGATGTACGGCAAGTTTAAGAAACCGTTTAGGCACACTGAAGCTTGTTTTATGTAAATCCTTTCCATCAATAGGTAGGTATTTAAGGCGCAGCGCTCCTTTCCTGATGGATAAGCCCTGTGCAAACAATGTTTCAATAGCTTTTTTGCCTTTCAGCTTTTTATCTTTCCCTAGGGTAAATCTCATCCCGCAAAGATACTGGAGTCTGAGAATTGTAAAAATAAAGCCAGCGCATCGCGCTGGCTTTGTAGTTAATTAAAAGAACTGTTTTATTCTACAGTCAATATGTTGTTTGATTTATCAACATCTGCCATTTGATTTTTTGGATCAATAGTCACTTTTGTAACTTGTAACGCATCTACATTAGGTAAAACCAAATCGTAAGTAGGATAAGCCCAAGCCCAGTCTCGAGCTACTGTCCAGTTAGAAGGCACTTCTTTCCGGTTGTACATAAATTCTAAAGGAACGTAATACATGCTGCTGCTACCATCCTTTAGGGTAATTTCTATGTCTAGCGGCATGGGCATAAGACCCTTTCGCGAAAGCGAAACCACAGCATTACCACTATCTGACGATATACTATTAACAGCATAGTCAACTGTATTTGTAGTCATGGTCCAGTCGATAAGGTACCAGTCCAATTCAAAACCACTCACACGCTCTGCTACTCGTTTAAAATCATTAGGATTAGGGTGTTTGAACTTCCAGGTATTGTAATATTCTTTAATGATCTGGTCGCGCACATCGTTGCCTACTATATAGCCTAGTTGTGCTAGAAAAACTGCGCCTTTTGAATAGGCACTTGTACCATAAGCGGCATTACGCTCATATCGATCTGCGTGGGTGGATTGAGGTTGTTCAATACCACTGTTTGCTAATCGTATATACCCATTATAAGATCCAGCATTAGGATTTGCAGCACCCTCATCAAAAATGTGATCCATGGCAAGAGCTGAAATGTAGGAGGTGAACCCCTCATCCATCCATTCATGTTTTGCCTCATTTGTAGCTAGAATATGGTTGAACCAACTGTGAGCAAATTCATGCGCTGTTACTCCAGCAAGACTACCATAGGAACGTTCTCCTGTGATAAGAGTACACATGGCATACTCCATACCGCCATCACCACCTTGTATGACAGAGTATTGTTTGTACGGATATGGACCTATATTTTCATTGAAAAATTTGAGCATTTCATTAGTATCTGACTGTAATCGGGTCCAGTTTTCCTTCAATTTTTTATCGTCCTTGTAGAAAAAGTGTAGATCTACATCATTTGCGCCTTTGTAAATATCATGGATGTAATCTGGATCTGCAGCCCAGGCAAAATCGTGCACCATAGGGGCAATAAAATGCCATGTCAACTTACCATCCACACCAGCTGCAGGTCCAGAGTTAGCACTGTCATAACCGTGACCTATCTCTTCTGGATTTTGAAGGTATCCAGTACCTCCTACTGTATACTCTTTGTCTAGGGTTAGTTTTACATCAAAATTTCCCCATACACCATGAAACTCACGCCCCAGGTAAGGGCTTGCATTCCACCCATCACGGTCAAACTCGGCTATTTTAGGAAACCACTGGGTCATAGACAGAGCGACACCTTCTGCATTATCGCGACCGCTACGGCGTATCTGTTTAGGTACCTGACCGTTAAAATCCAGTTCAAAAGTTGTGGATTGTCCAGGTTGCAATGGTTTTGCTAGTGGGACGATAAGAATCGTTCCTTCTTCTATAGGATTGACAGGCGCCCCATCTTGAGTCATATTAGATACATGCAATTGACCTTGCTCGTCTGGTTTAAGACCCTCGATGCGAGACCCTACACGTCTATCAGGGTCTGCAATAGTGCGCGAGCGCACATCCATCTGGCTACCTGGTTGAAAGGCGTTAAAAAACAAATGATAATACACGCGGTCCAGAGTCTCTGGCGAGTTGTTAGTGTACACTAATTTTTGCGAGCCCGTGTAATTAAAGTTGTCCACGTTCATGTCTACTTCCATCGTGTAGTCTACCTCCTGCTGCCAGTAACCAGGCATATTTCCCATGCTATCGCTGTTTGTGGTAGCTGCATTGTTTTGAGCCGTGCTACAGCTGGCAAAAAGTACACCAGCAGTAAGCATAATAAATAGTCTTTTCATGTAAAAAATTTAAGTGGCTTTAAAGATAAGAATAAGAATCTGACCACCATGCAATCCTATTAGTTAAGGCTCTATGTGGGCGTTCCCTACGGGCAGGCTTTATGTTGCAATCTTATAATAGGGGCAACCTGGTGTTGCCTCTATTATAAGGATTTACACTTCAATCCTTAACGCAGCTTGTTTGTTGCAATAAAAACATGAGAAACAGCAAGGTCTATAGAAATAAATGGATCACTATAAAATATTGTAGTATCAATTACACCCTTGCAGGCTCACCTGGGCTTCCATCGTCAGGCTCTGGATTAACTTCTCACCCAGGCGGTAAGAATCTATGTTAAGTAAAAGGCAAAATGTAGAAATAAAAAAAGCTCCAGCGTGAACTGAAGCTTTTGTGGGCCCACCTGGGCTCGAACCAGGGACTTTCTGATTATGAGTCACTTAAATAGTATTTTCATTGATTTGCAATATGATTCATTAGACTGGTTATCAAATAAATAATAAAGATAAAATTCTAATAGCTTTCAATAATTTACATTTAATTCTTCAAATGTTGACGAAATGTTGACGAATCAATAAATGAAATCTACTCCTAAGCAGATATTGCAAGTTCTGCATATTCTGCATTATTTAATAAGTCTCTGTTGTGAAACAAGATACATTACACGCATTTCCTCTATCAATGAGCATAAATCCAGTGTTGTTATCTATAAGGTTATATCGATATGTAAATCCATCTTCATCGGTTATGGAAAGCCTAAATTTCACTCCTTTATCTATTACTAATGATGTCATTGATTGGTTTTCGACTATATATGTTTCAAGTACACTATTAGTATCATCTAATATTTCAATAAGCATAATACTTAAGTCTTCAGAAGAATTTACATTTAATGTGAAATTAATCTCATCATTATTAGATGACTCATTATTATCGTCTGAACTACAACTAGCTATAATTAAGGTAAACGATAAAATTGCAAATAGGTTTTTCATAGTGTTTAATTATTTAATGATTTAAGTTTTATGATTACACATAGTATTTAGAAGTTCAACTAATTACTTAATACTAGATTTTCCACACCACAATAAACTACACCCTTAAAATGTTGTCATATATGGCATAAACAAATACAAACTTAAGTAATAATCTTGCCTTAAATGGCAAGTCAGGAAGATTTAGTTTTATCCAGATTAAAATATCGAGTTTCTTACTCCATAGGTCAACGTGTCCAAAATCTTAGAGAAAGTAGAAATCTTTCACAAATAGATTTAGCCAGTAAAATGCTCGGTAAATTTGATACTACCAATATTTCACGTTTGGAATCTGGAAGAACTAATCCTACGCTTTTGACTTTGGTAAGGATAGCAGATGCTCTAGAAATTGAGCTTAAAGAATTGTTCAATTACGATTTGGATATATAAATTTTCGCTATTAATACAATATAGCAATTAACTGAGGTTTGAAAAACAACTTGATAAGAAGAGTATAGCATTACTTAGCGCTTCCATAGTTTTATTGATTTACTTTACTCTATTAGTAGCATCTTCAGCTTACTATAAAATTATCAGCCTTAATGCTTATAATCTGCCTTCATTAGCGAAACTATAATAGTTATACCTTGAGATTATTAAATGGTCAAGCAATGTTATATCGAAGTAGTTACAAGCAACTTTAATTTTTTCTGTTATGCTTATGTCTTGTCTACTAGGTGTCATATTCCCACTAGGGTGATTGTGTATAACTACAACACTACTAGCTAAACATTTTAAAGCAACACTAAGTATTAGCTTAATATCTATAACAGTTCCTGATATACCTCCTTTAGAAAGTTCATAGATTCCAATAACCTCATTTGCTCTGTTTAGCATCAGAACCTTTACTTCTTCTTGCATTTCAATAGTTTCATTACTCCATGCTTTTAAAGCAAGTTGATAAATAGAATTACAATCTTTTACTTTAGCTCTTAAATTACTAGGTAATTGATAAGAGACTTTTATTTCTGCTATTTCCATATTAATAAAATAAAAAGGCATTGCAATGAAGCAATGCCTTTAATTAAAATTTAAACTCCTGCATATTCTAAAATCCCATTTTGGCTAAACTGCTTTAAGTCTGGCTCAAGCTGTTCTATACCTTTAGATGAAGATTCTATTTCTCTAGGTACAGGTCTTTCCTCTGGAGTATAAACCCATCTATGACTAAGTATTATTTCCTCTCCTGTTTCTTGTACCACATACTCAAAGGGTTCACATTCTTCCTTAATAATTGAACCTTGCATTTCTGTTCCAACAAGGGCTTTACATGTGTTTTCATCAAAGGTTGATGGAATAAATGCTCTTTTTGCGGTTGCATAAAAATTTCCTGTTTGCTTAGATTGTACCATTTCAATACCACCTTGCAGTTCCAAGACAAGGAATGTTTCCCCATCTTCTTTTCGTCTTTGTTTGTAACTAATAATTCTTACCATTTTAATTGTTTTGAGTTGAATAAATGGATGCCTATCAATCCTATTAGTTGAAAAACCTTGCTATCAACTAAGGTTTCGATATAATTAAATATCAAGGCTTGAGGAACTATTCCTCAATAATTAGTTAGGGTCTTTCAAGGGTAATTGAAATGTTAAAAAGGTTAGAGTTTCTGGGTCTTTTTTATTACTAAATTACTTACATAAGTATTAATCCAAAATGATAATGTAAGCGATTTAAAGCGACTCAGATTTAACAATCTATGAATGAATTTTTAGTCAATTTACATTAACATAAAAGCTAGTTCATAACCTTACTTTCTATAAATCAAAGCATAAAAAATGGCATAGGAAAAAGGGTGGGAGGGAGTTTTCTTATAGAGATTGGTGGGGGCACTTTATGTGAGGTGGATTACATATTTACTAGAGAGGATCTAAATTTTTTTATAACTATAGTTTTTTAGTTGGCTTGATTAATAAAATAATATAGAGGTGAAAATGTATGAAACTAAATTTTCACCTCTATATTATGCCCAGACTATATTACCATTTTTTATCCAAAAATGACTTTCGCACCCTTCATTTCTCCAAATTGACGGATAAATAGAAGCATGATCTTCACCCTTATTAAGTGACACTTTCCATTTTGGTTCTACATCATTTATAAGATTTAGCATAATTCTTTCTTCGCAACCACATGGACAAACCATGTATGCATACCAAAAATTATGAGTAGTCTTATTACCTACTATATAAACTCTATTTGAAGCTAAATATTCTGGCTCTTCATTAACATAAGAAGCAGTCCATTTATCTGATAAATATTCTCGTTCAGTTACTGGTAGCTGAACTTTTGCCGAAAAAAGATGGCTAAAAAATTTAATTAAAATTGACTTAAACCACGCCATTTTAATCAAATTCAGTTTTAGCTAAATTTCCTAATCCAATTTTGGATTTAAACAAGTCATTTCTACATATATCTACCTTTGTTGAATTTAGATTAAATTCAGTCAAATTAACAACAGTAGAAGAATAATTCTTATTACTACAATTTCTAAAAGAACTTATTCTAGATAAGAATTCAGTTACCGCAAGAGAGGCATAAATTGAGTTTACGCTAATAATTGCTGGACTCGATTCTTCAATATTTACTATATAACTAGATCTATTTTTAAATTCCTTTGGTGATCTTCTTTTAAGCATTTCTGCATCAAGTTCATCTACATTATAGACTCCTCGTTCTAAAAGAGTACTAGACTCTGGCGTAACATAATGAATATTTCCAACTATAGAATCAATACCATTATATTCATCTGCCGTAACATGTACCCCTATATCTATAATGGGAATTAAATAAGTTTTGCTAAGTAAATCAAGATAGTATCTACCTTCAACGGAATCCACGCAACCAAATACAAAATCACAATCTGTAAGTTCATTCCATGTGTCAAGATCACATTGTACTTTAGTTTTGAAAGTTGTAACCTTAGTTTTTAAACCAATATTGTCAATATGCCTTTTTAACACATCTACTTTATAACATTCTTCCTCAGCGTCCATGATAGAAGACCCGTAAATTCTATTCATATTCTCAAACCCCATAGTATCAGGATCTACGAGAATTAATTGACCAACTCCTAACCGAACTAATTGTTCAATAACTGGACTACCAGTTCCTGAACACCCTAAAACACCTATCTTAAGTTTTTGAAGTTGTTTAGTAGTTCCAACTCCTAAAGTTTGAAGATTACGAATAAGACTATCTGAAATCAACATATCGTTAGACAAGTTTTGAATTTGAATGTCTTCACCTATGATTGAAAATTTATCAACATTTGAAAACTTAAGATCTTGATTTATAGTTCTGCCTTTCATTTTTCCAGATTCATACATTATTATACTAGCATGATGACTTATCTTTTCATTCCAGGCGAATACAGTTCCAAAAAACGAGCTATCAGAAACATCATCAAAATCAGAAAAATTAGAACCTTCAACAAAATGCGAATGAAATTTTATAAGACAAAAGTTTTCATTTCGACATTTGTTTAAAAGGAACTCAACATCTTTTGTAGCCCATTCTACTCGATTTTCAGATCTATTTGTCTGACTATAAGGTATATTAAAGATATCATGAACTAAAATACAATTAGTTGTATGACCACATATAGCAAAAGAAACGGCCTCTAAGCCATCTCCACAATGAAGATGACTTAGCAACCGATTATGCATATTCTTAGTAAGCTTAATATGCTTCATAATCTATCTTTTTTTGAGTTCAAGCTTAAGATTGCTTATCATCAAATCTAAATGTGATTCAATTCCATCAATACTTGCATCCCAAGGATTAAGATTTCTGTCTCTGTGACGCGACCACCTCTGATATGCCTTACCTTCCAG
The DNA here is from genome assembly GCA_947491755.1 of uncultured Nonlabens sp. Taxonomy (GTDB): domain Bacteria; phylum Bacteroidota; class Bacteroidia; order Flavobacteriales; family Flavobacteriaceae; genus Nonlabens. The sequence continues at coordinate 454,660 of CANLKV010000001.1, forward strand.
GTTTTGTATAGATAGTGCGCCAATAGGCTTTCCATCAGCTCTTGCCAGTGCAGGATTAAAGTAAATCATATCAATTTCTTTCAAAGGATAAGCAGGTGGTATCATTATAACAATGTCAGCTTTGTTGACGTTATATCCTGACGGTATATTACAACCTCGGATTACCAACCAGTTCAATCCACTTTCACTCCAAGTTTCATATTTGAAATTTAATGCTTGCAAAAAATTTCTATCTCTTGGTGTCAAATTATTGATGATTACAGGTCTTTGAAATCCTTCTTTACAATTTATAGCCTCAAGAATGAATCGCTCAACACCTTTTTGAGTTAAATCAATTATTTCACCTTCCTGAATAAGTTCTGGATTACCATTCTTAATAATCCTTAATCTATGCGTTGATGGATCTGCACCAGCCGAAATTATAATCTCCTCACGACTAAGCGTTTCTTTTAGCGTTTCAAGTTTTTGCTTGTTCACTCTATATAAATACTTGTAGGTAATGTAAGGGTCGGAACCTTCACAATAGCAATTTTCAATTTCTAGAATCTCTTGCTTAAAAGGTCTAATAATAAACCTTTCAATTCCGCAATCTGTCAGATCGATTTCACTAGCTGGTCCTACAAGTTGTTTACCCTTATGAGTAATCATTCTAATAAAATGAGTATCCTGAGAAGTTCCTGCTAGCTGATGCAGAAAATCACCTGTTACAACTTGTTCTTTGATTTTGTGCTCATTTTTGTTGATGAGGAACACATACTCATATGCTATTGAAGGCTTTATGCCATTATCAAAGCAATTTTTCAAGTGCGTTATTTTTTCGCCCATGGTATATTCTTATTTTGAAATTAGTGCTCTTCAATACGTTTCTCAAGCGTGGTTTAAAAGAAAGAAAAAGCTTTATACTGAAAAGCGAATTACTAAATCTACCGACAATGATTTATAGCGCAATTAAAAATTTCAAATAAAATATGTACCTTTGCAATGTCTAAATTGGGAGATATTTTTACTCTCTAATTAATAATTGCTCGACTTTATGTCGGGCTTTTTCTTTTTATATAGTTCTACATATTTCGTTATTTTGAACAAATCTAAAAATAAAAATCTAAGTATAGCAAGAAAATATCTAATAATAGACAAATAGCAGATTAATTCGTTATTTGACATAATTAGATTTTAATTAAGTATAATTAATTTTATATATTTACAAAAAACAAATCATGAGCACATTAGGACAAACCTTAAAATTATTGAGGAAAAATTCCTCAATGACACTAAAAGAGATTGAAGAAAAAACAGGGGTTTCAAATGCCTATTTAAGTCAGTTAGAAAATGATAAGATAAAAAATCCTTCTGTTTTTATTTTAACTAAATTATCCCAAACATTTGATGTTCCCATTAATGAAATTTTAATTCAAGCTGGATTAATTTCTAGTAAGAGATCTAGCAAAACAGAACAGTTATCTAACAAAATTGCTTTTTCAACTGAAAAGCTTAGTCCAAAAGAAATGAAAGAAGTATTAGATTACATCGCTTTTTTAAAAAGTAAAAAATAAATGAGTGGTCTTATGTCAGAAACGGAAATTGATAAAATTTCCTTAGAAATATTGAAAAACAGTAAATCATTAGGTATTTTTCCTACTCCTGTTGAAGCTATAGTTGAGCATGTAGAATTACAAAAAAAACAATGTGACCTAACAGACGAATCTGTTAGTATATTTGAAATTTTACGTAGTAAAACTAAAGGGCAAGTTCAAAATTTACTCAAAGGTTTAGAGAAGGTTAAAGGTATTTTTTCTCGTGAAGAAAAAGTTATATATCTTAACTTAAGCGACAAAACCAATAGGAAAAATTTCGTTACACTTCATGAAGTCGGTCACGGCGTTTTACCTTGGCAAAATGAAATTTCACTGGCATTAGACGACTCTCAAACATTATCCTTAAATTTTGAAGATCAATTTGAAAATGAAGCAAATCATTTTGCAGCCATAACGTTGTTTCAACATCACGTTTTTTTAGATGAATTAGATAAACTTCCTTTAGGAATTAAATCAGGAATGGCTTTAGCCAAAAAGTTTGGATCATCGACTCATGCTGCTTTGAGAAACTATGTGATTAAATCTAAAAACAAATGCGGCCTTTTAGTAATTGAATCTAATGGAGAAAAAGGATTTGGTAAGCCTTTTTGTAAAACTAGAAACTTATTTTTAAGTGAATCATTTTTTAATGAATATGGCAATTTAGATCTGCCAGAAGAGTTCGGATATACTTGGGAATTTGCTAAAAATTTTAAATTCGGCAGAAGGTATTTGGAAAATGGGAAAATTGATCTACCATCTAGATCAGGTGAACGCATCAAATGTGATTACCATTATTTCCACAATTATTATAATGGTTTTGTTTTCTTTTTCCCAAAAGGAGAGAAAAAAAGTAGTAGGAAAAAGATAATTCTTTCTGAATAAATATCCCACCTCATTCGAGGTGGGTAACAATCAACTCAAAAACCAACGGTAATCAGAATCACCATTGATGGCTTTAGAGATACCCTCTGCAAAACTAAAGGCATTCTCATTCCTATCAAGGAAAGTGTCAATGTAGCTACTCTTATTTGCTCCTGTGAATAGATTATATACTTTCCACATGGAAATATCTCCAGAATCATTTCTGCAAAAGCTTTCATTCTTATAAAAGTCTTTTGCAATTACATTGAAATGACCATCCGTTAGGAGTAGTTCAGGCAACTTAAGCTTTTGTTTCTTAGGAAGAAACTGAAACAATTTAGCTCTACCTATGAGAGTGGCAAATTGAGAATCAGACATAGCCTGTCTTTCTAACCTCAACATTCTTTCTAATTGTTGATCTGTATTATAGGAAGTTACAAGTTCTCTAACCTTAGAATGTAAGTCAACTGTATTGTCAGCTTTCAATTCTCCTTTATAACCATCTGTGCTGATACATAGATTGCAACAAACCATATTTTGAAATCCTATAAAGAACTTAAATTTTTCAAAAGATTTCTTACTGTATAGGTTTTCATGATTGTATGCTCTTACTCCGCCTATAGTAAGAGCAACTAGATTACCTCCTATTTCTGCTGTTATACTTGGAACTCTAGATATCCATGCCATTCTTTCATAGTAAATAGTTTTTTGATTGTCTAACAACTCATTAGCTGGAATGTGAATAGCATCAGGAGTCCTACCTTTAATCTGATGACTTATTCTTATCTCAGGTCTAGTTAATTCTACTCCCAAAGTGTCCATGACAGCCTTCATTGCAGAATGAATGAACTGATTATGACTAATTGTAACTTCGTTATCCTTACTGAACACAGGTACTGTGCAATCTTTTTTTAAATGAGAAAGGCTAACACTTTTAGTATTAGCCTTTATAAAGGGATTTTGGTGAGTTTGAATGATATCTTTTGATACCTGGAGGCTAAGAGGCTTATTTAAATTAGGATTTAACTCTTTGTCTCTAGGTATTTTACTTTCATCGTTAATTGCTTTGCGCATTTTTATTAATTCCATTTGAACTGAAGTTTTGAGGGTTAATTAAATTTTCTAATTGTACTTTTTTAGTAGAGAATTGCTCTTTCAACGGTAATTGAAAGCTAGGGTGCTCATTATATACTTTTATCAACTCATTTAACGATAGAGATTCTTCGATTTTCAACTTTATATCCTTTTCCTTTATCGGAGAATTGCACCATTCCAATATTCGCTTACCAGTTGCCATATTTATCATAAACTCTGGCTTTCCAGAGAATAAGTTAGTTCTGTCCTTACTTGCTTTTGCAAAATGCTTAATATCAATATCAAATACTATAGTGAACTCATAAGACACATCATCTCTTTGAACTGCTTTTAGACCTACTTTCTCAGGAATATATTTTCCATCTTTTTGTTGTAAAACGTAATCTTGTTTGGTTCTCATAGTGGCAATAACATGAGCATCACATTGTAAAATTTTATTTATGAAAGCCTTTTGTCGAGGTGTAACTTTATTCCAGTTTGCAAATGAATTTCCTGGTAATTTGGAATGAAAGTCTATCAACTCATCCCATACAGGAGAGATAGAATCCAAAATGATTACTTCCATTTCAGCACTCTCACAAACCTCAATAGCTTCAATAAACTTTTCTGGAGTATAAGGTGGTTGCAGTGTTAATACATTATACTCCCCTACATGGGCATATAAATCTGCTGAACCATTTTCTGTATCAATCACAGCTACTTTATTAAGGTTACTATTGGTAAGTCCTTTAGCTAATAACAAAGAGCTTAGGCTTTTCCCAGAACCACTGCTACCTTGTAGAGCCATTTTTATTTTTGCTTGTTTTCTTTCTGATTTTCTTAATTGCATTATTAATAGTTTAATTGTTAAATGAAAAAAGGTTCATCTCAAATTGAAATGAACCTTTAGAAATAGAGTTTATAAATAACTTTTTAGATAATGTTATCTAACAAGTAGTCAATACCTTGAATAGAAATCAAAGGTGTAAGATGACGGTTTTCAACATTTTTAATAAAGAGTAAGGCAAGTTCATTGTCGGTACAGTAATTATATTGATCCAACCATTCTATCTTTCTCAGTACAGCTAATAGCTTATTTCTGCTAAGGTTATCTTTGCCAATGATTCTTGCTGCCTCTTTAAAATTCACATATCTTTTTTCGCCCATCAGGTATTTTTCTGGCACATTAGGACAAAACTTCATAACTCAAGAAGCTTTTTATTTTCAGCATCCAATTCTTCGTTACTAAAATCTTTTAGATATACCATCGTGATAGAAATGTCTTTATGTCCTAACATTTCAGAAATTTTTTCAATAGGTGAACCCATCTTTTTTTGAATAGTAGCAAATGAATGTCTAGCAACATAAAAAGTAAGATTTTTTTCAATACCTGCAATCCCAGCAATAGTCTTTAGCTTTTTGCCCACACGACTTAGTACCTTCTGTTTTCGATTTTTAATTTGTTGTGATGTCATATCATCTCTCAACAAAATTGGGAAAACGTATTTTGATTCAGATTTCTCTGAATATTTTTTTAAGATATTCTTTAAAGGTTTGATCAATTCAAAATTAAGTCGTTTTCCTGTTTTTGACCTTTGATAAAAAACACGATTCTCTTTAATATCTGAATGCTTTAATAACATAATATCATGAAAATTCATTCCTCTTGCATAAAAGGAAAACATGAAGTAGTCATAGGCTTCTTGCAAAGTAGGTTTATCAATTAAATTGACATCTCTAAATGCTTTTAACTCTTCTATGCTAAGCGCTGTTTTTTTTGGGTTAAGTTTAATTTTAGATACCTTATACTTATCAAAAGGATAATATGATTTGTTTACCTTACCTCTTTTAATCGCCTTGTTATATAAAGCTCTTAGTTGTCTCATCCTAAATGCTACTCCGCCATTACTTGAGCCTGTCCTTAATAAATAACTTTCATATTCATCTAACACTTCTGGAGTTAATTTTTCAAATGTGAGATGTTCTTTAAATTTATTAAGGGATTTTCTCGTATCTGTGTCTGCCTTAGCGCTTGACATTTTACCTATAGCCTTTAGCTCTTCTTCAATAATTTCTGAAAATTCACTTATTTCAAAGTTCTTATTTTGCTCTAAACCTCTAAATCTTTTTGCAAAATCTTCGAGACTTAGGTTAATATCCTCCAATTCAGTTAGTCGAATTATCTCTAATGCTTTGATTTTAAACTTAGCTAAGATTTGATTGTCAACTTTATAACCTTCATGACCTCTAAGCAAATCACCATTATTGAAATGCTGAGCTTTACACTTTATACCTAGATTAATTTTTTTTGTTTTTCTGTTTTTTGTTGCTCTTAGATAGACCCCTTGTTTACCATCAGACAAGATATGGCTGTCTAATATGATTTTAATCGTTATGTTATTCATGAGTATTTGTTTTAAATAAATCATCCACCTTTAATTGGTGGATGATTGTTACAATTTTCAAACTGCAAAACATGCAGAACATGCACCTTCTGCATTTAAAGCTTTCTAAATTTTCCCTTAGCTATTCGCTTAATAATTTTCTTGTTTTGAAGCTGTTTCAATTTGTCATAAACTGTTCTTTCTCCAATTCCCATTGACGCTCCTAGAGTGATTGCATTCTTTGTTAAGAATCGACTTTTCAAGCTATCTAAAAACTCTTCATCTTGTATTGAGAGGCCATGTTCACTCATTGTATCGAAGGTGTATTGTGAATGCCTAAGAATAGTTTTCATTATCTCAAATGCCGAATAAAAATCTTCTTCTACAGGTTCAATCAGTTCTTTTTGAGAAAGGTTCTCCATTTCTCTAATAACAGTTAATATCATTGCAATGCGGAACCAAATGATTCCTGCTCTGTAAACATTGGGAACGAAATTCATACTATGCTTTTCAATAATATCTTTTTGTATATAAATCATCTGATTTTTAAATACGAGTTTCTGTTCATTTGAAAATTGGAACTCTATTTCTTTTTCAAGATTTAGTAAACTTCCATATAATTCATACCAATTATTTCCAGATTCTTTAAAGACTTTATGTTGTTCATTATGCGAAGTATCAAAAACATCTTTGAATTCTGCTATCTCTTCAAAGTTGTACATCATAAACCTAGAGAATAATCCATTAGACTGATTTTTAATTAATGGTGCCAATTGGTCTGGAGTTCCAGAGATTAACATTGCTAGTTTCGGATTATTTACCTCTACAAATTCATTTTCTAGTTTTCTGCTAAGAGATATATCTTCATGATGCCAAGCTTTTCTCATAACATCAGAATAATTGGACCAATCATTGTTGAGCATTTTGGACAATGTGTCTGCTTCGCTTTCAATCATAATGAGTCCATTTTTTGAACTATTCAAAAAACTATATAGTTCTGATGTGCTAATATTTGCAGGAACAATAAGAATAGAAATGTCAGGACAATTCTCAGAATTGACATTCCTGTCTTTTTTACTTTGCTTGATACACTCTTGACGATTTTCAAGGCTGTCTATCTTTAGCTTATCATGAATTTTTGTAATAAGCTGACGAGGTACATTCATCATACCTTTGCCACTTGCAGGAGGAGCAATTATCATTAGATATAAATGCGGATATATTTTTTCTCCCGAATAGTTCCCATAAACATTAGGAATGGAACTACTCAACACAATAAGAGTGGACAATAGGATAATATCTTTTTCTCTACCAGAATATCCTTGAATTAGATTTTTAAGAAAAGGCGGTAAATTATCGTAAACCACCTCATCTATTAAGCGTCGTTGATTATTTAAGTTTTCCATTTCCTCTATCATTTAAAGATTGTTCTAAAAAACTCATTTTATCACTAACACTTTCTTGAATGTTTTGAAGCATCCAAGCATCTAAATCTTTTTTAAGGAAGTAAATCTTCCCTCCGTTTGGTTTAGAGAATCTTATCGTTCTATTTGAAGTTGCTTTGTATAAAAAGGATTTACTTACATCTAAGTAAGTCATAGCTTCTTTGAAGCTGAGTATCTCTTTTTGAGATACATTAATGTTATTTTTCATCTATAAAATATTTATGACACCTGATCGATCTTTAGCTAAGATGTCGATTTAAGATGCAATTTTATGATGAAGAAAAGGAAGTGAACGAAACATAAACTAATTGAAAACATAGTGATTTTGTTTCGCTGTGAGACTAACTTATTTCTTATAAACTTTTCTCTGATTATACAAATGAAGTAGCCGTTGATGATAAATTAGACCTAGATAGTCTTTAATGGAATATTCTTGAAAAGCAATATCAGCTTTATTGTCCGTAGGTATTTGACAAATATGAAGAAACACTCCAGCAAACCTTAAACAGTCTCGTTGTGAAATTAGAGGAATCTCTTCTTTGAGATACTTTACAATGGTTTTAATCACAATCATTATGACTACCTCAGCCCCTTTATCGAATTGGAATTGATGTTCAAAGTTTTGTAGTACCTCTCTCTTCCTTTGATCGAAATTGTCATAGGTGATACCGTAAATTTTCAAAAGGTTACTTAAAATCTCTTCGGTCAGAAAAAAATTTGAAATTGAATATGGCTTGTATTTATCTATTTTAAATACGATTTTCATATTTGAATCCTTATTCCTTTTTAGATAAGATTCAAAAAAATCAAATAATACTTTAACATCATTTTGCTCTGTGACGAAATCATTAAAGATTGCTGTATCCAAAGACTCAGCGTATAAATTATAGTTGTCTTGGATTTCTGGAATAATATTTAAGAAGACACCTATATGTTGTTTGACGCCAAAATGTTCTAGTAAAAGCACTAGGTAATCATAAGAAATTTTATCAAGCTTTAAGATATCCACCTGAGATAGGTGCCAACTAATACCTGCTTCTGAGGAATGTCCAGAAAAATCTAACTTTACTTCGTTAGGAATGATGACCTCCATTTCAGGATTATCCATTGGTTTGAGTTCACCATCAATTATTTTTTTTAGAATGTAAATGTTATCCATAAATATGAAAAGTACAATTTGTTGACGAATAGTTGACGAAGCCTAAAAACAAGAAAGCCACTCAGTTTCCTGAATGGCTTACTCTCACTATTGTGGGCCCACCTGGGCTCGAACCAGGGACTTTCTGATTATGAGTCAGATACTCTAACCAGCTGAGTTATAGGCCCTCATCATATCGACAAGCGATATACTGATTAAAAAGTGTGCAAATTTAAACTATATGTGCATTTAACCAAAGGTTTATTTAATTTCCTGACATAATTCTACAAGAACACCATGAGTACCCTTAGGGTGAACAAATGCAACCAGCTTATTATCAGCGCCGCGTTTGGGTTCTTTGTTAAGTATGGTAAAGCCTTCTTGAGAGAGTCTTTCCAGCTCGCCCACTATATCTTCCACAGCAAAAGCGACGTGGTGTATGCCCTCGCCGCGTTTATCGATAAATTTTGAGATCGCACTATCATTACCAGTAGCGGCAAGTAATTCTATTTTGTTTTCTCCTGCTTTAAAAAAACTGGTGATTACTTGCTCTGTTTCTACAACCTCTTGTTTATAGGGTGCACTACCTAATAACTTTTTGTAAACCTCGTTTGCTGCTTCTAGGTCCTTTACTGCAATCCCTAGATGTTCTATCTTTCCTAGCATAGATTTTATTTTATCAAGTCTCAAAAATATCGATTTAGAATTCAATGTTGTGATTTGCAGTTATTGCGTTTGTAAAGCGGCATGATAAATATTAGTTTACTCATATGGACTATTTGCAGCTATGCTTGAGTTCACATGATATATTGCGTTAGGGATTGTAGCGTAAATCCTTTTTGAGCTGGAGGGATACGTCTTATGGCTCAAAAAGATTGCAGCGTAAAGCCCGACCTGGTCACGGGCACCGTGACAGGAACGCCCTAGCCTTTATTAGAAATATAAGAGCTGTTTGAAAAAAAGCATTGCCTATATTGTTGCAGGCGCATGGGTCTTTTAATCATGCTGCACTTGACTTTTTGTTACCTTTGTACTATGGAAGAAACTCAACGACAGAAAAAAATTGCTGGAATCCTACAAGAGGATATCTCAAACGTGTTGCAAGAAAAGATGCGGGAGAATGCGGTAAAAAACTTATTAGTTTCTGTTACTAAAGTTACGGTGACGCCAGACCTGGGATATGCTAAGGCTTTTGTATCTGTTTTTCCTCCAGAAAAAGCAACCGCTGTGGTGGAAGAAATCGTCGATATGACGAGTGATATAAGGTATGAGGTGGCGGCTAGGGTGCGACACCAGTTCCGTCGTATGCCAGAACTACAGTTTTTTAATGACGATAGTCTGGAATACATGGATCAAATCGATCGCGAATTGAAAGGGCACAATAACCCTATTGAAAATCCAGACATACTGCCCAGGCGTAAAAAATCCTAGGTGAATTTCCCCTTTTACATAGCGCGCCGGTATTTGATTTCTAAAAATGGCAAGAATGCCATCAACATTATCAATATCCTTAGTTTTATTATTACGATTGTAGGTACGGCTGCCTTGTTTATTGTATTGTCCGGTTTTAGTGGTCTCAAAGATTTCAGCACTAATTTTACTGGTTATTTTGATCCCGACTTGCAGGTGACTGCCGTGCAAGGAAAAACTTTACAAATCCCTTTATCAAGAAAAAAAGCTCTAGAAAACATTACAGGTATTGCTGTAGTAGCACCTGTAATTGAAGAAAAGGCTTTTTTAAATTACAATGAAAAAAATGACATCGCTTATATTAAAGGGGTGCCCGATTTTTACGATCAGATAATTGCACCAGATTCTATTCTTATTTACGGTAGCTGGTTGACTCAAAATGATCCACAGGTAGTTATAGGCGCTGGAATTGCTACAGATTTGTCTATATCTGTCAATGATTACAGCACTTTTATGCAGATTATGGTGCCACGCCCAGGTACTGATGTTATCAATGCCATGAATTTGAGCCGCTCCTTTAATACTCTAGATGCTATTGCTAGCGGCATGTTTAGCGTTAATGAAGATCTAGACAATAAGTATATTTTTATGAGGTTAAGTGCGGCTCGCTCTTTACTTAATTATGACGATTATACAGTCACAGCTCTAGAAATAAAACTTACTGATCCCAGTAAAGAAGATGAGGTAAGGCGTTCTATTACTGCTTTATTTGATGTAGATGTTGCTATTAAAAACAAATTGCAACTTAATGGGGCTCTTTACAAAATGCTTAATAGCGAGAATCTGGCGGTATACCTCATTTTTACTTTAGTGCTTATTATTGCTTTATTTAATGTAGTGGGCTCTATTATAATGATGATTCTAGACAAGAAAAAGAATTTAAAGACTTTACTTGATCTAGGCGCTCAAGTGGGCCAGTTGCGTCGCATTTTTTTTATGCAAGGATCACTCATGACTCTCGCCGGCGGTATTCTAGGCTTATTGATAGGCCTAGGTATTTGTTATGGGCAAATTGTATACAGCTGGGTACTGATTGCTCCGGGATTAGCATATCCTATGAAAATTGAATGGAGCAACATACTTATCGCTTTTTTTACCATTGCGATTCTGGGCGTTATGGCAAGTTATATAGGTTCTCGCAGGATCAATGATTGTTTGCTGTCGCAGGCTAAGTTGTAGTGGACACCATTAATGACGGTAAGCCGAGACCTGTAACTTTTAGGGCGCTTGATTAAATTTAACGGCTGCGATCTAGGTTTTTGATCACTTTATGGCAATGGTAATAGCAATAGACAGTTTGTACAGATAGAAGCTGTTATTTGCTGGATTTTAATGTATTCAAATAGTAGCAGATCCTGGAAGCAGGGAAATCTTATCCTGAGCGCTACAGCGATTTATTTTTAGTACTCTTCCTTAAGATTTTAGAGCGGCAAATAAATAGCGATTACTTTAAGCAAAGCTATAATCTGGAAATTCTTGCAGTACTTCTTCAAACGCATCAAAAACTGATGCTGCATCGTCGCTAGTCACCATTTTCATGCGATATTCCTTGAAATTAGGAATGCCTTTAAAATAATTGGTATAATGCCTGCGGGTCTCAAAAACTCCTAGTTTTTCTCCTTTCCACGATATAGCCATTTCTAGGTGACGTCTGGCAACATCTACACGTTCTTTCATGGTAGGCGGCGCGAGATGCTCACCTGTCTTGAAATAGTGTTTGACTTCTCTAAAAAACCATGGGTACCCTATGCTAGCACGACCTATCATAGCGCCGTCCAGTCCATATTTATCACGCATGATCGCCGCACGCTCTGGAGTGTTGACGTTTCCGTTGCCAAACACAGGTATATGCATGCGCGGATTATTTTTTACTTGAGCGATAGGTGCCCAGTCGGCATCGCCTTTATACATTTGTGCACGTGTACGGCCATGGATACTTATGGCCTTAATACCTACATCCTGCAATCGCTCTGCTACCTCAACAATTTTTATTGAGTCATGATCCCAGCCCAGACGTGTTTTAACGGTAATAGGAAGGTTCGTATGCTTGACCATAGCAGCAGAAAGCTGCACCATCAAATCAATATCTTTAAGAATCCCGGCACCAGCCCCTTTTGAAACAACCTTTTTTACAGGACAACCAAAGTTGATATCTATCATATCAGGCTTTGTGCGCTCTACAATCTCTACAGATTGCAGCATAGACTCCATATTTGCTCCAAAAATTTGTATACCTACTGGACGCTCTGTCTCATAAATATCAAGTTTCATGGTGCTTTTTGCAGCATCTCTTATAAGCCCTTCACTAGAAATAAACTCAGTAAAAACCACATCAGCACCGTTTTCCTTGCAAAGAGTGCGGAAGGGTGGATCACTCACATCTTCCATAGGTGCGAGTAAGAGCGGAAAATCGGGTAGTTCAATGTCGCCTATCTTAACCATGGTGCAAAGATAGGTGTAAATTGATTTTATGGAAAAAATCCATTCTCTCTGGTTTCAATGCGCTTCTCATCATCTGGTGTCGTCACATCGTTATTTTTTAATCGGAAGTTTCCAAATTTATAGACAAAACCTAGTTCTATCGTATTAGTCTCTGGTGCAGCGAGATACTCATTGTCTTGATTTAAGTAACGCGAGCGTAATGGTTGGTTTTGACTCAGGAAAATATCGTTATAATTTAACGTCAAGATGCCGCGCCCGTCCCAGATGCTCTTGTAAAACCCGATGCTAGAAGTCAACTGGTTTTTAAATTCATAGGAACCAGATAGAATGTTTGATAAGTAACTACCGCTTATATCCACACTAAATGTTCTATCAGCCGATAAATTGATACGGCTCATCATTCTAAAGAAAAACCCAGTCACATCATTTTTTTGTAGCACTCCACCTGATTGAACGGCTTCAAATTCGTTCTCCATATAAAATAGACTGGTCTGGAACTGCGCAAAAATATCTTCATTGAGATATTGCACCGTAGCAAAGTCCAGGCTGTATTGCATCTCATAATTCATGTTGACATTTTGTGCATTGAGCACGTTGGTTTGATTATTTTGAAAGGGCAATACCGCCAGAGCATTGTCAGTTCTGGTATAGTACAAATCAAAAAAGTACTGGTATTTTAAGTTCCAGTTGAGATTAATTTTGTTAGTAAATGAAGGTTGTAAATTAGGGTTACCAGTGTTTACATTATTATCATTAATAAAGTAGGAAAATGGATTTAAACTTTCATATCTAGGTCTATCGATAGATCTATTGTAGCTCAATGTCAAGGAATTGCTCTCGCTGTACTGGTTTGTAATAGAGATATTAGGGAATAATTCTAGATATTCTTGAGTATTGACCTGGCCTAATACTCTACTGTTACCTGTAACATCTGTTTGCTCTGCCCTAAGTCCCGCGGCAAGTGCCCACTTGTCCCACTCGCGATCTATTTGCACGTAAGCAGCATAGATCTTTTCATCATAATCAAATCGATCTGAAAGTGTGGGATTAAATACAGAATTACCAGAGTTGGTTTCAAAAAAATCTAGCGAACTCTGTGAGGAGACGTCAGAGAATTTTCCACCTGCTTTTAATAAGTAACTTCCTATAAGATTTTCATAATCAGCTTTGGCTACATAAATATCTATATTTTGATCTGCTATAGTAAAAAAGCTATTTGTATTGATTTGATCACCATTTGAATTGAAAAATGAACTGAATAAATCTTGCATGCGGTGTCTATCAGTAAAAATGTAATTACCTTCTACATTCAAGCTGCCTTGTCCTTCATTAAAACTATTTGCCCAGCCTGCATTTACAAAACCGGCTTCTCGATCTACATCAAGTAATGTATTTGTGTCAAATCCATCAAAACTGGTGGCGCCACTGGGTAAAATCAAGGTTTGAACGCGGGTATCAACTTCCTGATTATTATTGTTATTATAGTTTGCTGATATATTAATCTCGTTTTGAGAGTCAAGGGTAAAGTCGATAGCCGTGTTGATGTTATGCGCATCACTTTCTGTCACCTTTTCAAAATCAGTAAACCAGCGCGAGCTGCGAGTACCGTCAGGATTGAAAAAACCTATTTGACCCGTATCTAGTTTTAAATCTTTACGCGGGTTGTAATTGTAGTTAGCATAGATATTTACCCAGTCATTTTTATAAAACTGAGAAGTTCCTATTTGATATTTAGCAAATTCGTCAATAGTGTAGGATCCGTTGATTGATCCTTTGTAACCTAGAGAGACTTGTTTGATTGTGTTGATGTTGATTACTGCAACGCCCTCTGCATCATAATTTGCTGATGGGTTGGTAATAACTTCAATGTTTTTGACATTATCACCACTATAACCTGTGAGCAAAGCATTAAGTTCATCATCAGTTAAGTAAACTCTTTTATCATTAACATAAATTACTGCGGGAGCATTTTGGACCATATAACTCCCATTCATTTCAAAAACTCCTGGGGTATTTTTAAGAATATTTGCGGCATTTGTAGTGCTTAACGCGCTGTTTTCTACAGTAAAAATAAGGCGGTCAGGCCTTTTTTCTATTACAGGCTTTCTTGCTGTGATGGTAATGCCATCTAGGGTTTCTAGTGCTTCAGTTATTTCAAGATCGATGCTTACAGGAGTGTTGTTGATTGTCAATTTCTGCGTAAGCGGTGTAAAACCTATACTATTTACTGCTAGAGTATACTCTCCTCTTGCAATGTTTTCAAAATCAAACCGACCATTACTATCAGTAACAGTCCCTTTATAGAAAGTGCTGTCAGGCATTTGAAATAGAAAGACAGTAGCATAAGCAACCTCTAGGTTATTAGTGTCTTTAAGGTTTCCTGATAATCTAGTTTGTGCGTTAATAGCCGTACAAAATAGAAGGAGCACTATGGTAAGAAATCTCATATGTTAAAGCTGGAATGGCTAAATTAATGAAACCTATCAACTAAATCGAACACCGCGTTTTAGATTATATTTGTAATCCATAAATTTTATATGAAAAACATACGTAACTTTTGTATTATCGCCCACATAGACCACGGTAAAAGCACCCTGGCAGACCGATTGCTGGATGCTACCCAAACCGTTACCAAACGGGAGTCAAAAGCGCAGTTGCTCGATAATATGGATCTAGAAAGAGAGCGTGGAATTACCATTAAGTCTCACGCGATTCAAATGGATTATATAGCACCTGATGGGGAAAAATATATATTGAACTTAATCGATACTCCAGGACACGTTGATTTTTCATACGAGGTATCGCGATCCATCGCTGCCTGTGAGGGGGCTTTGTTAATTGTAGATGCTGCACAAAGTATACAGGCCCAGACCATATCTAATCTTTATCTGGCCCTAGAAAACGACCTGGAAATAATTCCAGTCCTTAATAAAGTCGATTTGCCTAGTGCAAATATTGAAGAAGTTACTGATGATATAGTAGACCTGCTGGGTTGTGACCCTAGCGATGTCATACCTGCGAGTGCAAAAACAGGACAGGGAATTCAAGAAATACTAGATGCTATTATAGAGCGTGTTCCTGCGCCTACAGGAAATGTGGATGAACCACTACAGGCGCTTGTTTTTGACTCACAGTACAATCAGTTCCGTGGGGTCGAGACGATTTTTAGAGTGATCAATGGATCCATAAAGAAAGGCCAGCACATCAAGTTTGTAGCTACTGGCGAGAGTTATTATGCAGACGAGATAGGCACACTCAAACTAAACCAGGTGCCTAAACAAGAAATAAAAGCCGGCGATGTGGGCTACTTAATTACCGGTATTAAAGAGGCCAAAGAAGTAAAAGTAGGGGACACCATTACAGACCACGCCCAGCCTACAAAAAACGCTATATCTGGATTTGAAGATGTCAAGCCTATGGTATTTGCGGGAATTTATCCCGTGGATACGGAAGATTATGAGGATTTGCGCTCCAGTATGGAAAAATTACAACTCAATGACGCCTCGTTAGTATTTCAAGCAGAGAGTAGTGCAGCCTTAGGTTTTGGTTTCCGGTGTGGGTTTTTAGGAATGTTACACCTCGAGATCATCCAGGAGCGACTGGAACGCGAGTTTGACATGACCGTTATTACTACGGTGCCTAACGTGTCCTATTTTGCCTATACAAATAAGGAGCCAGATGTACCTGTGATTGTTAACAACCCGTCAGATCTACCAGAGCCATCTACACTCAACAGGGTAGAAGAGCCTTACATCAAGGCAACCATTATTACAAAATCTGATTTTGTAGGTAACGTCATGTCATTGTGTATAGAAAAACGCGGCATTGTAACAAACCAGACTTATCTAACTACAGAGCGTGTAGAACTTACATTTGATATGCCGCTTGCAGAAATAGTGTTTGATTTCTACGACCGCCTTAAGACCGTTTCTAAAGGCTATGCCTCCTTTGACTACATGCCTATAGGGATGAGAGCTTCAAAACTTGTACGTGTCGATATCTTGTTAAATGCACAGACCGTTGATGCGTTAAGCGCCCTTATTCACTTTGATAACGCCTATACTATTGGTAAAAAAATGGTAGAAAAGTTGCGCGAGCTTATCCCTAGACAGCAGTTTGACATCCCAGTACAGGCGGCAATAGGTGCAAAAATTATTGCTCGTGAGACCATTAAAGCACTGCGCAAAGATGTGACGGCAAAGTGTTATGGGGGTGACATTTCGCGTAAGCGTAAACTATTAGAAAAGCAGAAAAAAGGGAAAAAGCGCATGCGCCAGGTGGGTAATGTAGAGATACCGCAGCAGGCATTTATGGCCGTTTTAAAGCTTAACGATTAATCATTTTCAATCAAATTTTTAGGATGGCGTTACCCTTAAGGGTCAGGCTATCGCGACAATCTTTACTACAACGCTTCTAGCGTTGTAGTAAAGGATTTTTGCTCTATCCTTAACGCTTTTACCATTTAATCTACTGTGATTACATCCACAAATAACATAAAGTGGGTATAATCTACTAGTACCTTTTAAACCATCGATACAGACAAACATCACTTATTAAAAGTTAGTGGTCTGCATTTTGATAAGTTCCTGTTGTATGCTTTCATTTCAATCAATACAGCACGTGATCAACCATAGCAGGGCGATAGAGATATCAATCGACCAACAGAATCTTGCTTTTTATAGATGTCCATAATGGTGATTACCACACTAGGAAAATCAGGAAACTTAATGTGTTGAAAATGAAAAACCCGTTATGGATTAATGATCACTGAAGGGGTTTTTATCACTCGCTAGCGCTTTCCATAGTAATCTCGCCACTAGCTTTCTCAATTATTTGTTTACCCATGTAGACTAGCATACTGCCTGGATTGATCTCGATCTCTAAAGAATTAGAAGGGATCAAATCAATTTTTTTATCGTGACGTATAAATAAGGGGACAATATCTGTGTCAGTTTTGGTAATTTCAATAAGCCCGTGAAAGTGATCTTTTGACTGCAGCTCTATCTCATGTATTTCTCCATGATGTCTGGCAACTTCCATAAGATTGACATAATCATCAGTAGCTGAAAATAATCCGGCGTTAGGATTTTCATTAGGATTGCTTATTTCTGATGAGTGTACGATTCTAAAAGCACCGTTCTCGCCATAAAGCTCACCAAAACGTTCAATAGCAAAATCATTAATCTGAGAATTGCCAGTAAGCGCCAGCAGGTAGCCTATATTATTAAATTCAATATCATCTGTAAGCGCATCGCTGTATACATCAGCTACTTTGGCATCCAGGCCTTTGTCTCGAGCTGCCTTAACATTGCTTTTATTGGTATCAATTAATACAACACTGCGACCGTTTTCCTTAAGGTATTGTGCAATCAAACGAGAGAATAGAGAGGCGCCTACAATCATGATGCCCTCAGAGCGTTTTAAGAACACGCCCACCATTTTAGCAAAAAGTCTAGCGGTAGTAGCATTGAGCAGCACAGTTCCCAGTACAATCATAAAGACCAGCGGTGTGATATATTCTGCACCTGGAACACCTTGATAAACCAGTTTTGACCCAAAAAGCGAGGCAATACCAGCAGCCACAATACCACGCGGTCCTACCCAGGATATGAATAACTTTTCTGGAATAGTAAGACCGCTGTTTATACTACTGGCAAAAACACCTAGCGGACGTATAACTAACACTACGATACCGAATAACAAGGCGGTTTCCCAATTGTACAACAATTCAAGACTTTCAATATCAATATTTGCAGCGAGCAAAATAAATAAGATGGAAATTAAAAGCACACTCAATGACTCCTTAAAGTATAGCAGTTCTTTAATATTAGGCAAGTTGATATTACCTAGCACCATACCCATAACTACAACCGCCAGCAGTCCAGATTCATGAGCAAATGCATCACTCAATACAAAGACGCCTAGCACCGTTGCCAGGGTAAAAACGTTTAACAAATAATGAGGTACTTGTTTCGCTTTTATAATAAACGCCAGTCCGTGCGCAAAAGAGAATCCAAAAGAAAACCCGAACAACACAATTTTACCAAATTCTTGCAAGGCTACCACGGTAAACTCGCCGCCAGCATTAGCACTTATAAATTCAAAAACTAAAACCGCAAAAAGAGCACCTATAGGATCAATAAGAATTCCTTCCCATTTTAAAATAGAGCTAACGTCCTTTTTAAGCGGTATGTTGCGCAGTATGGGAGTAATCACTGTAGGTCCAGTAACGATAATCAACGCACTGAAAAGCATAGAAATTTCCCATGATAGGCCGAATATGAAATGAGTTGCCAGTCCAGCACCTACAAAGGTGATAATCACAGCAACTGATATTAATTTACCGATGACAGGGCCAGTATTGAGTATCTCAGCACGTTTGAGAGTCAATCCACCCTCAAATAAAATAATACTTATCGCTAGCGATACAAAATAATAGAGGCTTTCCCCAGGAAAGAGACCCAACTGTGAGTCATTATCAAAAATAGGCTGTATTAACTTAGTCTGGTCAGCAGTAAATAATGTGGCGATGGGACCCACCAGTAGTCCTATAATAATAAGCGGGAGAATCGCAGGAATTTTGAAACGCCAGGCGGTCCACTGCGCCAGTATTCCTAATATGATGATTCCAGATAATTCTAGCATTAATGTCTTTCTTAAAAATGAATTTACAACCTTTTTCTTACAGCTGGTAAATAAGCACGCCGTTGCAAGGGCGCAATAAACATACAATAAACCATATAAACAGTCCTTTTACAAATAATTTAAAAGTTCATTTGTATCGCCTGTCTATTATGAAGAATGGTTTTCTAGAGCTCTTTTACTCAAGCGAGTGACTAGGTGCACTGCACCATAAACATAGAGGCTCAGTTTCCTTTGTGATCTATTGATTTTTAACGATCAACAGCTGGTGGATGATATTAACAAGAATATAGAGTGCTATAAGTACCTCTGCTTCGATTATTAAACAAGTCTTAATATAGCCGTTAGCATTATTCACAGTCCTTGAGATATTGTATTTTGCATGTATGAAAATACACCCAGTAGAAGCAGGAAACTTCAAATTAGATGGCGGTGCAATGTTTGGCGTGGTGCCTAAATCTTTATGGTCCCGTACCAATCCAGCAGATGCAAACAACATGATCGATATGGCAGCTCGCTGTCTATTGATTGAGAATGGCGACCGGCTTACTCTCATAGATACTGGAATGGGGAGCAAGCAGTCAGAAAAGTTTTTCGGCTACTATTATATGGATCATAAATTTAATCTGGACTCCTCGCTCGACCAGTTAGGATTCTCTCGAGATGATATTACAGATGTTTTCTTGACCCATTTGCATTTTGATCATTGTGGTGGCGTCATACAACAAAGTAAACAGGGGGATTATTATGAGCCCGCTTTCGCGAAAGCGAAATTCTACACAAACTCTAACCACTGGAAATGGGCCACACAACCTAATGCCCGAGAAAAAGCAAGTTTTCTAACGGAGAATATTATCCCCATTGAGCAAAGTGGACAACTGCAGTTCATACATCAATCGCAGTCTTTTCACAAAGCAAACGAGATGGATTTTGATATATTATTTGTAGACGGTCATACAGAAAAGATGATGATCCCGCATTTAAATATAGATGGGAAAACCTTTGTTTATATGGCAGATTTACTGCCTACTGCTGGACATATCCCATTACCATATGTCATGGGTTATGACACAAGACCCTTGCTTACACTGGATGAAAAACAAAAATTTCTAGAACGGGCTGCTACGCAGGGCTATTATTTAATTTTAGAACACGATCCTTACCACGAGATCATCACGGTAAAAAATACGGACAAAGGAGTCCGTCTGGATCAGACTTATACCTTTAAACAACTTTTTGACAATTAATATATACAATCTATGAATACACCTATTTTAAAAAATGCATTTATTGCAGCTATAGCCGCTGGGTTTCTGGTAGGCTGTGGTGGGAGTGATTTAAAAATAGTCTCTCCACCTATTGAAGATATCGATCAACAATCGCTTAAAGTTGCAGCACTAACAGATGTCCAACAAAAAAACTGGAAGGACCTTGACCTGTTAAGAGATACGGTACCAGGAATGTCCATCGATCGCGCGTATGACGAGTTGCTTACGACTACAGTTAATGGAGTAGAGGTAGTCCGCAAGGGCGAACCAGTAATTGTTGCCATCATTGACTCTGGGGTAGATATAGATCATGAAGATCTAGACGACGTTTTATGGACAAATGAAGATGAAATCCCAGATAATGGTATTGATGACGATAATAACGGATACATTGACGACATTCATGGCTGGAATTTCCTGGGCGATATTGTGGATGAAAATCTAGAGTACGAGCGTATTGTTAGAGATAAAGATCGATTACCTGCAGACCTAGTAGCCAAAGCACAAAAAGAATATGATGAAAAGGTTGCCGAAGCACAACAAACTAAAACAGTGTATGAACGTATCCTACAACAGATCAATCAGGCAGACGCTGCTCTGGTTGAATATATAGGTAAAAAGGACTACACACAAGAAGAGGTAGAAGAAGCAACAAAAGCAGAGAGCGAGCAAGTACAACAAGCAGCCGCCACTATGAAAGCTTATATGGCACAGGGCCTAGAATCTGCAGACCAGGCAAGAGAGCAACTGGGATCTTTGATTAATGATGCGGTAGCTCTGTTAAATGGAGAGAAGTTAAAAACAAACTACCGTGCAGATCTATTAGGAGACGACCCGTATAAGTGGGATACGGGAGTTTATGGTAACAATGAATATACAGGACCAGATCCTAAAAAAGCAGACTCTTTCCACGGGACGCACGTGGCAGGAATTGTCGCAGCAGAGCGCAATAATGGTCTGGGCGTCAATGGTGTTGCAAATAATGCACAAATCATGGTGTTGAGAGCCGTTTCACAAGCAGATGAGTATGATAAAGATGTGGCCAAAGCCATACGATATGCGGCAGACAATGGCGCAAAGATTATCAACACCAGCTTTGGTAAATACCATTCCCCTAATCCAGAATGGGTGTGGGATGCCATTAAATATGCAGCTAGCAAGGATGTGTTGATTGTAAATGCAGCAGGTAATGAGGGGTTAGATACCGACTATACACAAGTATATCCACAGGATCAAGTAGGGACCGAAGCAGATATAAGCGATAACTTTTTAAATGTAGGGGCACTGGCACCTACATACGGTCCTAAAATGGTAGCCAACTTTTCTAACTACGGAAAGGTTACAGTAGATGTGTTTGCTCCTGGGGTGGCTATTTATTCTACAGCACCACTCAATCAGTACAGAAATGCTGGAGGTACAAGTATGGCCTCACCTGCTACTGCGGGAGTTGCTGCAGTTTTGAGATCTCAGTTTCCTGATCTTACTGCTGCACAAACCAAACAAATAATTATGGACAGCGGTTTAACCACACCTATAGATGTAGTGCTAGGAGATGATACAACAAAACCATTTGGGGAAATAACCACTTCTGGTAGAATGGTTAATCTTTATAATGCTCTTATACTTGCATCAAAAATGCAGTAGGAATCTATTCTCACTTTTTTTCAAACCCTGAGATATTAATCTCAGGGTTTTTTACTTTTGCAAATTGAACAAGTCACCTTGTATAGTTCAAAATGTTCATGTTATGTTAATAACAAAAGTTAACTTTTACGATGTATGACATTTATAATTCGATAATATGGCAAAAAAATAGCGTTTTTTAGATTAACGGCAAGGAATGTGTATTTTAGCCGAAGTATTGAAGAAAAATAATCCAAACTATTTTTATCATTCTATCTAACTTAATTATTCAGGGGTCTTCGGGAGGACCGCCGCCGCCAAAATCAGGACCAGCACCTCCAGTAGGTGACCCAGTACCTATAGACGATAGTCTATGGATATTGGCATTAGTTGCGGTGTTTATTATTTGTTATAAATGGTATATTACCCACAAAAAGTCAACATCAGTTGATTAAAGCGACATAAGTCGCTTTACATATTTTCCGATCACATCAAATTCCAGATTGACGCGATCTCCGTTATTCAAATTTTTAAACCCAGTGTGGTGGTAAGTATAAGGAATGATGGCTACAGAAAATGATGAAGATCTGGAGTCTACTACGGTTAGGCTAACGCCGTTTACACAAATACTACCTTTTTCTATGGTTACATTATTCATAGAGGGGTCGTATTGGAAAGTAAATTTCCAGGAGCCGTCTTCTTCTATAATCTGGGTACAAGTAGCAACTTGATCCACATGACCTTGAACTATATGACCATCCAGTCGTGTGTTTAAAATCATGGCACGCTCAATATTAACTATATGCCCTACCGACCAGTCGCTTAAGTTTGTCTTATCTAGCGTTTCTTGAATAGCCGTTACTGTATAGGTGTCGTCTTTAATAGCCACCACTGTGAGGCACACTCCATTGTGGCTCACACTTTGATCAATTTTAAATCCTGCGGCTAGTGAGCTTTGCAGTGTTATGTGTAGATTAGACTGCTCTTTTTCTAGATTTACAATTTTTGCGGTAGACTCTATTATTCCTGTGAACATAAGTAGTATAAAACTGTTATTTTTATGCTTTCAAAAATACAGCGAAAACCGCTCACTTCATGGATAAGATAAAGAACATCAAGGTAGGTATAAGTATAGGGGATCCCAACGGTATAGGAGGGGAGATTATACTTAAAGCATTTGAAGATCCATTGATGCTCGAGATGTATACGCCCGTTATTTTTGCTAGTACACGACTATTCTCTTTTTACATTAAAACTTTCGGTCTCTCTAATAAGATACATGGGATAAAATCTATTAAAGATGTAGTTCCAGGTAAAATTAACGTTGTTAGATTATTGCAAGACAATTATACGGTAGAGTGGGGCAAGGTTACCCCACAGGCTGGTGCTGTTGCAGTAAAAAGTTTGCAAGCAGCAGTAAAGGCGTTAAAAGAGGATGCTGTAGATGTACTTGTAACCGCACCCATTCATAAGGAATCTATACAAACAGAAGAATTTAAATTTCCTGGACATACAGATTATCTCAATCAAGAATTAGAGGGAGACAGTTTGATGTTTATGATATCAGAATCCTTGCGAGTAGGGCTTATTACCGACCATGTTCCACTCAAGGATGTTGCACAGCACATAACAGAGAAGGTAATAAAAACAAAAATTGGCACCATAAAACAATCCTTAAAGCGCGACTTTAAGGTTTCTAAACCTAAAATTGCGGTGTTGGGTATCAACCCGCATGTAGGTGATAATGGAGTAATAGGTACTGATGATCAAGAAAAATTAATACCGGCCTTGGAAGAATTACGCGAGGATGGTACTCTTATTTTCGGTCCTTATGCTGCAGATGCATTTTTTGGAAATGGAAATTATAAGAATTTTGATGCCATTCTGGCCAGTTACCACGATCAAGGTTTAGTACCTTTTAAAACCCTAAGTTTTGGCTATGGGGTAAATTATACAGCCGGACTAAGTCATGTTAGAACCAGTCCAGATCACGGGACAGGCTTTGATATTGCTGGAAAAAATGAGGCCAGAGCCAGTTCTATGATCGCAGCAATAAACGCGGCAGCTACTATTTATAAGAATCGTAAGATGTACGACAAGCTCACCGCAAACCCTTTAAAAACTCAAGCACGAAAACGCAGATAATATTAACACGGCATTTTTAATAACTTTTATTATCTTTGCCCGCTCTTTGAAAGGAGAATGTTATGGAGCTCAAAGAATTCAATATCGCCTTTGCTGGACTTAAGCAGGGACAACATGAGTTTTTTTTTGAACTTGATAACGCGTTTTTTGAAAGTTTTGGATTTGACGAGTTCAATACGGCTGCTGCCACAGCGACGCTAGTATTGGAAAAAAGGTCGACATTGATGGACCTTCATATAGAAGGGGGCGGCACGGTTAATGTCAATTGTGATGTAACTAATGAGCCTTTTGATCTGCCTATTGACGCTGCAATGGATATTGTAGTAAAATTTGGAGATCACTTTAATGACGATAACGAGGATATTTTGATCTTGCCCCATGGCGAGTATCAATTTAATATTGCTCAATATTTGTATGAGATGATCGTCTTATCCCTGCCTTTTAAAAGAACACACCCAGGACTTAAAGACGGTACATTAAAGTCGGAAGTTCTAGATAAATTAGAAGAATTAAAATTGTCAAACACTAGAGTTGACACCACAGAAGATAATTCTGATATAGATCCCAGATGGGACGCTTTAAAAAAATTAAAAACGGATAATAATTAATAGCCATGGCGCATCCTAAGAGAAAAATCTCGAAAACCAGAAGAGATAAAAGAAGAACGCACTACAAAGCATCAGTGCCTCAAATAGCAACAGACTCTACTACTGGAGAAGCTCACTTATACCACCGTGCTCACTGGCATGAGGGTAAATTGTATTACAGAGGTAACGTTTTGATCGACAAAACCGAGGTAGCCGAAGCTTAATTATAAAATTTTGAACAACAGCAGCTTTTTAGCAGCTTTTGATTAAGAATAGATAAAAATGACACGTTTTTCAATAAAACGTGTCATTTTTTGTTGATTTTTAGTAGCTTTCAAAATTGAAAAAATTATCTAGTAACAGGGTATGATAGATATCAAAGCGGCGATAACTGCCGTAGGAGCTTACGTTCCCGAGTATAGACTTACCAATTCCATTCTGGAAACTATGGTAGACACTAATGATGAGTGGATCACCTCTCGTACTGGTATTAAGGAACGACGCATTCTTAAAGACCCCACACAAGGATCTTCTTTTCTTGCAATTCAAGCCGCACACGATCTAATTAATAAGACACAACTTGATCCTACTACCATTGACCTAGTCATAGTAGCCACGGTGACCCCAGACATGCCTGTAGCCTCTACAGCAGCTTATGTGGCCACCCAGATAGGAGCGATAAATGCCTTCTCTTACGATTTAATGGCCGCTTGCTCTGGATTTTTATACGGCATGAGCACCGCATCAGCTTATATTGAGTCTGGACGCTACAAAAAGATTCTACTCATAGGTGCAGATAAAATGTCAAGCATCATAGATTATAAGGACCGCGCCACGTGTATCATCTTTGGAGATGGCGCTGGCGCGGTTCTTTTTGAGCCCAACACAGAAGGCAATGGATTTCAAGACGAGATCTTGCGCAGTGATGGTACAGGGCGTAACTTTTTAAGAATTGAGGCTGGTGGGTCACTCATGCCCGCCTCACAAGAAACAGTAGAAAACAACAGACACTACGTCTTTCAAGACGGTAAGAACGTATTTAAACATGCCGTGTCCAACATGGCAGACGTGTCAGAGCAGATTGTTAAACGCAACGATCTAACAAATGACGACATCGACTGGCTGGTACCACATCAAGCGAACAAACGCATTATTGACGCTACAGCAAAGCGTATTGACCTGCCAGAGGATCAAGTAATGATTAACATACATAAGTACGGTAACACCACAAGTGCTACCTTGCCATTGTGTCTCAACGACTATGAGAAGCAACTTAAAAAAGGTGATCAACTCGTTTTTGCAGCCTTCGGTGGCGGTTTTACATGGGGATCCATCCTTTTAAAATGGGCTTATAATACCAATTAATATTAACCATCAATTATATGGAACTTAAGGAAATACAAAATTTGATCAAATTTGTCGCAAAATCTGGTGCGAGTGAGGTCAAACTAGAGATGGACGACATCAAAATCACCATCAAAACAGGAACTGACGAGCCTAATGTGACCTACTTGCAGCAGCCAGTAGCACAGCAAGCTGCACCAGCACCTCAGGCACAGGCGCCGGCTCCAGCACCAGCTGCAGAAAGTGCAGCACCAGCACCGGCTGCAACGAGCAGTAACGATAAATACATCACTGTAAAATCACCTATAATAGGAACCTTTTACAGAAAACCAGCCCCAGATAAAGATGTGTTTGTAGAGGTAGGCGATAGTGTAAAGGTAGGTGAGACCCTATGTATTATCGAGGCGATGAAGTTGTTCAATGAAATCGAAAGTGAGGTTTCTGGTACGATCGTAAAAGTGCTGGTAGATGATATGTCACCAGTAGAATTTGATCAGCCCCTATTCCTAGTAGACCCGTCATAAAAAGGATCTAGGATTAAGTAGTAGATAGAGTTGAGGTTTTTCCGCTTTCGCGAAAGCGTACTAATCCAGCAGCACATTCACTATAACCAAACATTATGTTTAAAAAAATATTGATCGCAAACCGCGGTGAGATTGCCCTGAGAGTGATACGCACCTGTAAGGAAATGGGAATCAAAACCGTTGCTGTTTATTCTACAGCCGATGCTGAAAGTCTCCATGTAAAATTTGCAGATGAGGCAGTATGTATAGGACCAGCACCCAGCAACCTGTCGTACCTTAAAATGTCTAATATCATAAGCGCTGCAGAGATTACTAATGCAGACGCCATACACCCTGGATACGGATTTTTATCAGAAAACGCTGATTTTTCTCGTATCTGTCAAGAACACAAAATAAAATTTATAGGCGCTAGTGCAGAGATGATCTCAAAAATGGGGGACAAGGCTACTGCAAAGGCTACTATGAAAGCTGCCGGTGTGCCTTGCGTTCCTGGGTCTGATGGAATCATCCCAGATTTTGAGACCTGTAAAAAAGTAGCCAAGGAGACAGGATACCCAGTCATGCTTAAAGCTACTGCCGGTGGTGGTGGTAAAGGTATGAGAGCCGTATGGTCAGAAGATAAGCTACAAGACGCATGGGAAAGTGCTCGTCAGGAGAGTAAGGCAGCCTTTGGTAATGACGATATGTACATGGAAAAACTCATTGAGGAGCCACGCCATATAGAGATACAGATTGTAGGAGATAGTTACGGTAAAGCCTGTCACTTGAGTGAGCGTGACTGTAGCGTACAACGCCGCCACCAAAAACTTACTGAAGAGGTACCATCGCCATTCATGACTAAAAAGTTGCGTAAAGAAATGGGAGAGGCCGCTGTACGTGCGGCAGAGTATATCGCTTATGAAGGTGCTGGGACTGTAGAGTTTCTAGTGGATAAACACCGCAATTTCTACTTTATGGAGATGAATACTCGCATACAGGTAGAACACCCTATTACAGAGCAGGTCATTGATTTTGATCTGATTAGAGAGCAGATTAATGTAGCGGCAGGAATTAAAATTTCTGGTAAAAATTATGAGCCGGCACTGCACTCCATCGAGTGCCGTATCAATGCAGAGGATCCTTACAACAACTTCCGTCCGTCGCCAGGTAAGATCACAACACTGCATGCTCCTGGTGGTCATGGTATACGTCTAGATACGCACGTGTATGCAGGTTATTCCATACCGCCCAACTATGACAGCATGATTGCAAAATTGATCACCACGGCTCGCAACCGCGAGGAAGCGATCAATAAAATGAAGCGCGCTCTGGACGAGTTTGTGATTGAAGGGGTAAAAACTACCATTCCTTTCCACAGGCAGTTGATGGACGATCCTGCTTATGTAAAAGGAGAGTACACCACAGCATTTATGGATACTTTTAAAATGAAACCAGAGGATCAATAACAGATTCTACTGTATAAAATAGATCCCCTTACCACTAGTAGGTTAAGGGGATTTTTATTTATTAAGCTATTTTGATAGAATAGCCTTATCATGACGATTTAATCTGCAGATAACGATAGTTTGATTGTAGTTGACAACGTATTATCGATGTCAGACCGCACCCATAACTCCAGACCGTCACAGTCGCATTGCATGAGATAATGATCGCCTTTAAAATAGGTTTTTATCACTGTAGCAGCTTTTCCAGTTCTAGATAGGTGCAATTCATGGGGATATGCGAGTCGCTCTTTTTTATTCTGGAAAAAATTTGCTGGTATAAGGTTTACCTCGCTAAATAATGCAGCAGTATAAAAATCTCGAGGCTTTTCATACACTTCTATTGTGGCACGGTGATCCTGTACAGCGCCATTTTTCATGATGATCAATTCATCGGTAAATGATAATACATCGTCCCTATCATGAGTAGCTATCATAGCGCTGATGCCTTGCTTTTTCAAATAAGAAAACAACCGGCGCCGCAAATCGTTTTTTCTAAAATTATCTACATGAGAGAATGGCTCGTCTAGCAGTAGGAGTTGTGGCTCTTGCGCTAGTGCTTTGGCAATTGCCACGCGCTGTTTTTGCCCTCCAGACAAGGTTTTTACCTTACGCTGAGCAAAACCTCCCATTTCTACGACATCTAGAAGCTCATTAATGCGCCTGCTACGATCATCTCTTTGTATCGATAGATGCTCACCTACATTTTCAAAAACGCTAGTGTATGGCATCAAATTATATTCTTGAGGCACGTACTTCATCATGGAGTGCCCAGGCACTAAAAAATGATCTGCTCCTTTAAGTTCTTTGCCCTGCCACGATATCGTACCTTTTTGTGCTTGCAGTAGTCCATAAATAAGGTTGAGCAGTGTGCTCTTACCGCAGCCACTTTCTCCCATAACACCAGCAATTTTACCTTGAGCTAGGGTAATACAGATGTCCCGTAGCACTAGTGGTGTTTTACTTTTAGTACTTGCGGCTACTGTGCCTGCACTATTAGTTTTAAAAGAAAAGGATACCTGGTCTAATTGAAGCATATACAAAGGTAGCGTTCAGTCTTTTTGAAAGAGAAGGGTAGTTATTAAAAAAGCTCTAGAAGTTTCCTGCTAGAGCTTTGATGGTGCAATTTGTGAAATTTCTTTACATTTTTACTGCATTGGCTGCTTCTGGCAATTCTTGATATCCCATATTGAATAGAGCAAACCCATAAATATCACTTTGTTCTTTAATAATCTTGCTAGTGGGTTTGCCGGCGCCATGCCCAGCATCTGTCTCGATGCGTATCAATGTTGGGTTGTTTCCTGCTTGTTTTGCCTGCAATTCGGCAGCGAATTTGAAGGAGTGCGCAGGTACCATGCGGTCATCATGATCTCCTGTGGTGATCATCGTTGCTGGATAATTTACACCGTCTTTCACATTATGTAATGGTGAATAGTTTTTGAGATACTCAAACATTTCTGGACTATCTTCAGCCGTTCCATAATCGTAAGCCCAGCCCGCGCCAGCAGTAAACTTATTGTAGCGCAACATGTCTAGCACACCTACTTGCGGAAAAGCGACCGCAGCAATATCTGGGCGTTGGGTCATTGTCGCACCTACAAGCAAACCGCCATTTGAGCCACCCTGGATGGCTAGTTTTTCTGTGCTGGTATACTTTTCACTTTTCAAAAATTCTGCGGCAGCGATAAAATCATCAAAAACATTTTGTTTCTGCATCTTAGTACCGGCATCATGCCATTTTTTACCATACTCGCCACCACCGCGCAAGTTAGCTACCGCATAAATACCGCCCATTTCCATCCAAGCCGCTCTAGTGACAGAAAAGCTAGGATACAGAGAGATATTAAACCCGCCATAGCCGTAAAGAATGGTAGGGTTAGTGCCGTCCATTTTCATTCCTTTTTTATATGAAATGATCATAGGGATTTGAGTGCCATCTTTTGAGGTATAAAAGACCTGTTTACTCTCATATAATTCTGGATCAAACTTTACATCTGGCTTGCGGTATAATGAGGAAGTTCCTTCTTCAATATCATAGATGTAAGTGCTTCCTGGCGTCACATAATTTGTAAAGGAATAATACAATGTATCGTCTTCTTCTTTGGCACTAAAACCGCCTACATTTCCTACTCCGGGTAAATTTACATCGCGCACTAATGTCCCGTCATAATTATATTGTTTGACTTGAGATACAGCGTCGACCATGTATTCTGTAAAAATATAGCCTCCTGCGGTAGACGGTGATAGTACGTTTTCCGTTTCTGGAATAAGGTCTTTCCAGTTTTCTGGCGATGGGTCTGCTAGATTTGTGGTTACAATGCGTCTGTTAGGAGCATTGTAGTCGGTTACCAACCACAACAGCTCGCCATCATTGTGCAGCACGCTTGTATTTGTGTCAAAGTTATCTACCACAGTTATCAACGAGGCATCTGGTTGATCTAACCTTTTAATAAATAACTTACCTCCATTTGTGCTGGTGCTGGCGCTTATAAATAAGAGCTTGTTATCATCACTCACTCCACCACCTATATAACGGTATTTTTGATCTGGAGTACCTCCAAAAATTACGGGATCCTGATCTTGCGGAGTTCCTAGTTTGTGATAATATAACTTGTGCTGGTCAGTCATGGCACTTAATTCACTACCATCTGGCTTATCATAGCTGGAGTAGTACAAGCCTTCATTTTTATACCAGGATAAACCAGAGAATTTTACATCAACCAGAGTGTCACCTATTTGCTCGCTGGTTGCCGCATCTATGACGATAATCTTGCGCCAGTCACTACCACCTTCTGAAATTGCATAAGCAATCTTTGACCCATCATTAGTAAAGCTTAATCCACCTAGTGATATAGTACCGTCTGCTGCAAAGCTATTAGGATCCAGAAATACAACTGCTGTAGCAGGGTCCTCATTTTTATTGTATCGGTACAACACAGATTGATTTTGCAAGCCATCATTCTTGTAGAAATAAGCGTAATCACCCTCAATAAAAGGCGCGCTAATTTTTTCATAATTCCATAGCTCTGTCAGCCTGTTTTCTATCTGCTCGCGGTATGGGATTTGAGCCAGATAGTTTTGAGTTACCTGGTTCTGGGCTTTAACCCAGTCGCCCGTTTCTTCACTGCGATCATCTTCTAGCCATCGGTACGGGTCTGCTACCACATTGTCAAAATAAACATCTGTGGTATCCACTTTTTTAGTTTCAGGGTAATTAATTGTCATTTGATTGTTTTGACCTGCCTTATCTATACAGGAAGTAAGCGCTAGTGAGGCCAGCGCTGCGGTGTAAATAGATTGAATCTTCATTTTAATTTTTTATTACTGGAAGCGTTGCCGTTCCTTGTTGGGTTTTAATTTTTACCAGATACAACCCGTCTGCAACACCATCTAGAGATAGGGTGTTGCTGTTCATTTTTTGGCGGATGCACTGTCCTCCCAAATTTAGTAATTCTAATTGTATAACCGCCTCGACACTACTTATTTGAATCTTGTCGTTTGACGGGTTAGGGTATAGGGATATCGCTTTCGCGGAAGCGAACTCTCTACTACTTAAAGAACGATCCAGTACATTTGAACTTATTGTAAACACTCCTGCGGTATCACTGTTATTAGTAAAGCCACCACTATAGCCAGTTGTAGGATTGAATAGGGCGATATCCACATGCTGTATCGCATCGATATTTACCCACGTGATACCGTCATCTAGAGAATAGGAACTGCCTGTAAAGCCAGTACTAGAGCCTACACTTACTAGCGAACTTGTATTAGGCACATAGGCAATACTGTCACCATAGGGATTACCAGAACCGCTTGTAGTTATTTGACTCCAGGATTGTCCCGCATTTAAAGTTTTGAAAAGAATACCTGCCTGGGTTTGTATAATGCCTTTATTAAGGTCTGAAAAGCTCAAATCTCCAGAAACTGTCGCACCACCAAAATCAGTTATGGGAGATTGATAAACATTCCAGTTGTTACCCATGTCAATAGAATGATAGATGCGGCCCTGGCTGGTAGTAAACCATATGGAAGACCCTACCACTGCTTTTTGCGCAATGTAACCGGTTTCATTTGCCAATGGTGCAGGAATCGCGCTGCTATCGATAGGTGTAAAGTTCTCCCCACCATCACTGGTAATATATATTTCCCACATGCCATTAATAGGATCCCCTATAACTACACCCTCCACAGCATTGAAAAAATGAAGCGTATTTGTAAAGCTAGCCGCATTTGTGTAGGCTGTGTTTGTTTTTTGTACCCAGGTGACACCGCCATCGATAGTTTTCCATACACCACCCTGCTGTCCAGCTGCCCTAGGGTAGACCGCAATTAATGCAGTCTGAGCGTCTATAGCACTTATATCTCCTATACCTAGACCTGTATTACCTACATTAAAAAAACCTGCCTGCCATGTGATACCACCATCTGTAGTTTTAGAAAACTGTTGTAGGTTAAAGGAAGGGTTGATGCCGTTGTAACCTATGCCCCAGGCTATATTTTCATCCACAATTGCAAATCGTGAGATACCAGTAGAAGTTACGTTGAAATCAGAATCCACCTGAGTCCAAAATTGAGCTTGAACGCAAGTGGATGCAAGAAAACTATATAAAACTAGTAGCGAATATTTGAGCATAATTTAACCTATGTTGTAAGTTAGATAATTATGATCAAAGCACCTATTATTAAGCAGATACTAGCTTATTTGCTATTAAATATTCGGCAATCTGCACAGCATTAGTTGCAGCTCCCTTTCTTAAATTATCTGCAACGATCCACATATTGAGTGCATTTGCAGTAGAATGGTCACGACGTATACGGCCCACAAAGACATCGTCTTTTCCTTGTGCCATTAATGGCATGGGGTAAAGATTCACATCTGGATTATCCTGTACGGTAATTCCTGGAGTGTCTGCTAAAATTGCGCGCACTTCATCTTCAGTAAAATCTTTTTCAAACTCTATATTGACTGATTCTGAATGGCCGCCTACTACAGGAATACGTACCGCAGTTGCAGTAACTCCTATGGATTTGTCATCTAGAATCTTTTGAGTTTCTCTTACCAGCTTTAATTCTTCTTTAGTGTATCCATTTTCTTCAAAAACGTCGCAGTGCGGTAGGGCGTTTCTGTGTATTTGATAGGGATATGCCATGGCTCCTTTATCACCAGTGTACTCGTTTTCTAATTGTTGTACTGCTTTAACTCCAGTCCCTGTTATCGATTGATAGGTAGAAATAATCAATCGCTTGATGCCGTATTTTTTGTGTAATGGGGCTAGCGCCATGACTAACTGGATGGTGCTACAGTTAGGATTTGCTATAATTTTATCGCTGGTGGTCAGTTGATTTGCATTAATTTCTGGGACCACCAGTTTTTTATCAGCTTCCATTCTCCAGGCGCTGGAATTGTCAATAACTGTGGTGCCTACAGCAGCAAATTTAGGAGCGTTTTCTAGACTCACATCGCCGCCAGCAGAAAATAGCGCAATAGCAGGTTTCATTTCAATAGCCTGTTTCATGCTCACTACCTTATAGGTTTTTCCTTTAAAGGTAATTTCAGTTCCTACAGACCGCTCTGATGCGACTGGGATCAATTGAGAAATTTCAATTTGGCGCTCTTCCAGCACCTTGAGCATTACCTGGCCTACCATCCCGGTAACGCCTACAACTGCTATTTTCATGATTAAAAATTTAAGCCGACAAATGTAAGTGCCAGCCCTCAAATTACCCACACAAATTAAGGCATTTGCATAAAAAAAGCCGCTCCTGTCATAGAAGCGGCTTATACATTTACAGCGCTAGTTGTGATCTAGTTTTGTGCTTTTATTGCGTCACGTATCTCTGCAAGCAATTCTTCTTGTGTAGGTCCTGCAGGTGCTGCTGGTGCAGGCTCTTCTTTCTTTTTAGTCTTGTTGTAGGCCTTTACAATCATAAACAGTACAAAACCTACAATAATTAAATTGATAATGGTATTGATCCATTCTCCATAAAGTATAGCGTTTTCTGCAACTTCTACAGTGCCGTCTGCAGCAACTACTGCCTCGCTCAGCACGATTTTAAGCTCTGAAAAGTCGGTACCACCCACAAAATGTCCTACAATAGGCATCATGATGAGTTTTACAAAGCCGTTAACCACCAGCGCTGTTGCACCAGCCAGTAGTACGGCTACAGCCAGATCGATAACATTACCAGTTAAAATAAATTTTTTAAATTCCTTAAGCATGATTGTTGTAATTAAATAGGTTGAAATTGAAAAGTACTCTTTAATACCTAATGTCAGATGTGTCTAACTGCAAAAAGCGCTATATAATCGATGTGCACACAAAAAAATCAGATCATTAGTTATTTAAATAGACGCGTTGTACACGTCTTTGAATGCCAGTGAGTAATTCATAAGATATTGTTCCCGCTTTTTCTGCCATATCGCTAGCGGTGGATTGCTGGTCAAAAATCGTCACTTGATCGCCTACTTGACATTTTATATGCGTTACATCAACCATAAACATATCCATGCATATAATACCTAGTGTAGGTGCCCATTGTCCATTGATCAATACGCTCGCTTTACCATACCCATAGATGCGGTTTATCCCGTCCCCATGACCTAGAGCAATAACTGCATAAGTCATTGCTTGCTGTGCCTTAAAGCTGCGATTATAACTTACACTGTCGCCGCCGGCTATTTTTCTAATTTGAGAAATAACCGATTTTAAAGCGGCAACAGGTCGCAAATTCTTGTCATGGGCAGCATCGTTCCCATAACCATACAATCCTATACCAGATCGCACCATTTGATAATGTGCATTATCATAATTAAGAATGCCGCTGGTGTTATCTGTATGACGTATGCAGGTATAGCCCAGTTGTTGCTCTATACGGTTACATATATTTTTGAAGGTTTCTATCTGGTTAAGGGTAAAATCTCGCTCTTTTAAATCATCACTTGCTGATAGGTGTGATTGCAATCCACGTATCTTAATGCTAGGATTGTTTAAAACCTTATTAAGTATTTCTGGCAATTCTTCAGGATCCATTCCTATGCGGTTGAGTCCTGTGTTGAATTCCAGATGTATAGGGTAGGACTGTTGTGATTTCGCTTTCGCGAAAGCGATAAATTCATCCAGCACCATAGTACTGTAGATCACCGGTTCTAGACAACGCTCAATGCAAGTCTCTAGGGTATGTAATTGTGGGTGCAATACTAGAATAGGCACCTGTATACCGGCATCCCTTAACTCTACCGCCTCTTCTACATAAGCCACAGCAAAATAATCAGTACCCAATTGGGCCAGTTTTTTTGCAATGGGCACAATCCCATGTCCATATGCATTTGCCTTTACGACACTCATAAATAGAGTGTCAGCTGGAATTTTTGATTTTAAATATTGAAAATTGTGCGCTAGCGCTGCTAGATCAACTTCCAGTCTGGTGCCGGGAGTAGCCATATTATGACCCTGTTTTATGTTTAATTTCTTGTGGGTCAGTCACTGCAATATCTTTAATTTTATTAGATAACATCGCCTTGTAATAAGCGCCGCGACTCAAGGGCTCGTATTCCTGTTGTTCCCCCAGCATGACCACATGTTCATCGCTGGATTTACGGTAACTGTATTGTGCTAGATTACCCGTGCGCGTGCATACAGCATGTACTTTTGTTACATACTCTGCAGTAGCCATGAGTGCCGGCATGGGACCAAAGGGATTGCCCTTAAAATCCATATCCAGTCCCGCGACAATGACACGTATCCCACGATTTGCTAGATTATTGCACACAGCCACGATACCATCATCAAAAAATTGAGCCTCGTCTATTCCCACTACTTGGCAACCCGTGGCTAGTAGGGGAATATTTGATGATGCAGGTACTGGGGTGGAATGAATCTCATTTGCATCGTGAGAGATGACTTTTTCCTCGTCATACCTGGTATCAATAGCCGGTTTAAAAATTTCTACTTTTTGATTTGCAAATTGAGCACGTTTTAAACGGCGTATCAATTCTTCTGTCTTACCAGAAAACATAGAACCGCAAATGACCTCGATCCAGCCGAATTGCTCCTCATGATTAACGGTATTTTCTAGAAACATTTTGTAATTTACAAGCGCTTGTAGCAAGCTATTTTATATAGCTACATAGTCAAAAATACAAATAAACAAGCGGCATATAAACCCATTATGAAAAAGAAAATTGCAGCAGATCTTACAAGCCTGGCGCATCGCATCCTACAAATGAAAAATAAAGAGGATGTTGAACAGATGCAAGCTATTGCTAAAGAGTTGTATGAAAAATTAACAGTGCTGGTGTTTACAGAAAAGCATTTTGCAGATGTAAAACCTACCGCTGGTGAGAAGGAAGTACAAGAAAAAATGAATCAAGCTTTTGAAGAGGCTCAAGAAGATGTAAAAACAGTAGCAGATGATGTAGAGACTGTTATGGAAAAGGCCCAGGACGATGCTATGAATACCTTTACCAGAAACGATTTGAGCGATTTGTTTGTGCCCAAAGGTGACCACCGCGAGCCTATGGATCT
Source organism: uncultured Nonlabens sp. (assembly GCA_947491755.1). Taxonomy (GTDB): domain Bacteria; phylum Bacteroidota; class Bacteroidia; order Flavobacteriales; family Flavobacteriaceae; genus Nonlabens. Next base: position 491,190 of record CANLKV010000001.1, read on the forward strand.
ACCAGGTATTTCAACGATTCAAAAAATGGTCACTGAAATGCCTGATAAAGCTCCAGAAACACCACAACCACCAGATCGCTTGTATCATGACATACGTAAAGCAAAGGATCAAGAATTAGAAAAAGAAAGGAAGTCCTTTACCACTAACAGCCTTACAGATCTAGTCGTTCCTGAAGATGGCAATGATAACGATATGGATTTACCAGGTATCAATACCATCCAAAAAATGGTTTTTGAGATGCCAGATGATGAGGTTACCGCGCCAGAGAATCCTATGAGTAAAAAGAAGGACCTCAATGATATGTCTAAAAAGACGCCTGCAAAGGAAGATACCGTTGAAGATCTTGAACAATTGACACAGGACTTTCAAAGCATGCCTGTCTTTGAACGTAAAAGCTCATCAAGCGATGTTGACCGGCCCCAATCCCTTAATTCAAGACTGCACCGTGGTCTTAAAATAGGGATGAATGATAGGCTGGGATTTGTCAAGCATCTGTTCAATGGCAGCGATCAAGACTTTAACCGAGTGATCTCACAGTTAAATACTATGAATTCATACGATCAAGCGCATGAGTTTATCATGACGATGATCAAGCCAGATTACAACCATTGGACGGGTAAAGAAAGTTTTGAAACCCGTTTTCTAGACATTGTGGAGCGATCCTATCAATAGGGAAGAGGGATAATAAAGTCAATCTTTCTCAAGAAAAAGGGTGAACCTTATTTTTTAAGAGAGAATCGCCCAGCAATCATCATATGCAGCTACTTTTTTGCCTGTTTTCTAATGGTGCAGTTCTCTTAAAAACTTCAATTCTTTGACCACTTGATTTACGATGACGGCAGCAATGGCAAGTAATGAAATAATCGCAGAGACGATTAGGTAGGTATAAAATCCAGTCGAAAATGCGGTCTTGAAATAAGGAGATAATTGTATCAATCCATAGAGGTAAGCTCCAAAACACAATGGTGTAATCGCAAAATGAATACGCTGGCGCCATTTGTAATAAGCTTGTAATGATTTTAAATAGTTTCTAGCGTCTAGCTGCAGCATACCAGATACTTTGCGCAATCTGGAGTAATATTCAACCACTATGCGTACAATCAAGGACGAGATCATGATAAATAGACCTGCAATGAACATGTTTATTTCTTTAGGGAACTGCCATACTGCATAAACTATTAGAATACCGACGGTAAGCGCCATAACAGTCATTCCCGTATGTTGAGCACGTCGCTGTAAAATAGCTTTATCAATAAGCTTTTTACTGTCAAAAGGAGGCACGGCCACTTCTTGACTGTTGTATAATTCTGTAAGTTGACTATTTTCCATGGTTAAGACATTTTAAAAGTAATTCTCTAATGCGATGCAGCCGGGTGCGTATGGAGCCATGGGAGTAGCCCAGACTATCGGCTATTTCTTGTTGTGGTATTTCTTCCAGTTCTAAAAGAATTACTGTTTTATTGATAGGTTTGAGAGTATCAATACAGAGATAAAGGTGTTTAATTGAGTTGTGATAATCAGTAGGGGCGGCTTCCGTTTCTTCCATTTCTACTTCTGTATTCACTAATGCTTGCGGTCGTTTCTTTTTGTTATGCCCTAGACAAGAATTAACGGCTATGCGATAAATCCAGGTGCTTAATGCCGCCTTTTGATTGAAAGAATTGCGATAATTCCATACTTTGATAAACGTTTGCTGGCACAAATCTGCTGCGCTATCGTGGTCGCCCGCTACATATCCCAGGCACAAGCGGTACACTTTGGGATACAGTCTATTATATGCTGCTGTAAATTCAGATTCGGTCACCGTAGTTATTTTAAAAATGATTGTAGGTGTTCGATAAACCATTGTGATTGATCCATCATGATAAAATGAGCGCTATCTTCATTAATATATAGATCGTAGTCTCTCAGGTTTTTATACTGACTGTCATAAGTTTGTTGTGCCACAGCAGCCCCATAAGGTTTTCCAGCAGCCAGAATGTTAACGGGAATATTAATGTTGCTCAAGGTATTTCTTGCATCAAACTTAAGATAATCTGTATATGCATAAACATAAGTCTTGCGATCTGTCTCAACCATCCATTGTTTAATCTGTTCCTGACTTTCCTTTTTGGTGCTCATTCCTGCTGCCATTCCGCCGGCCATCATGGCAAAAGTTTCTTCATTCATTGCCAGTATTTGATTGTTATAAGGGCTATTATATTGCGGAGATTCTGCCTTAAAGTCAGGCATCATTAACGCACCTGTAGCTGGTAACGCATCTACAATGAGTAATTTTTTTATCTGCAGCTTAGGATTTGCTGCTAGTTGAATACCTAGAGTTCCTCCTAGACTATGACCTACAATGACTGCATCTTTGATTTGATTTTTGATAATGTAATTCTCAATTCCACTGACCACCTGGGGGATCCAGGGAAAATCAATGGGAGGCATCCCGGCAAAGCCAGCATAATGGATCACGTGGCACTTGTAGTCTTTATATAGTTGTTCTATTGTTGCTTGCCACAACTCGCCTGCGTCTGTAGCAAAACCCCCTAGCAATATTATGGAGCTGCCCTTGCCGTGGACGCTTACTTCAATGGCGGGCGGTTGTGCAGCCATTTGCAGGTTATAACTGAAAATACAAAAGAGCGTGATTTTTAATAATTGATTCATCTGTTCAGGTTTTAAGTTACCCTTTAGATGATCACTTAGGAAAATGTTACGTTTTTATAAAATGATCGTTGTTTCATTCGCTTTCGCGAAAGCGAACTATCTATAAATCAGGAACATCAATAACAGCATCATGCAAAAAGCCATCTGTGAGAACAGATGGCTTGAAATATGAAATAATAAACAAAGCGGTTACTGTTTGATAAGCCTAATAGTGTTTTGACCTATACTAGTAGTCACGCGAGCCAGATAGATCCCAGTTGATAGCTGCTGTCCCTCAATTTTTGTAGAGGTGGTATTAGGTTGCTGTGTTGATAGAAGCTTACCGGTCACATCATACAATTCTATCGATTGTATTTGCTGGTTACCGCCATCTATGGTCCATTGACTTAGGGAAGGATTAGGAAAAACCTTAAGGTCACCTGTACTTTTATCTACAATGCTGGCAGTAGCATTTTTATACAGGTAAATGTTATCCAAATAAACAGTCCTTGAACCGGTGTTTGCTCCAGCAACGGTAAGGATAAATTGACGCAATGCATCGCGGCGCTGGTTAGGTGCATTAATGGAATTCATACTAGAAATAGGTATATCTACTGAAACCCATTGCCCAAAAGTATTTGCTGGATGGTTTAATTCAAATGCTGAGGTCTCGCCATTATCTCCCACATGATTTGAAAACTTTGGGTTAACAATGAGCCCTGCATTTAGTGGCGTGTCTGTCCAGTAATCAAAATGGAAATTTGTCATAGCAGATGCATCCACCGTGGTACCCCAGTCTACCAGCAGGAACTGTGCTGTGGGTTGTACAAATTCAATATTTAAAAAGTTATCAGAGTTGATGGTTTCTGTAGTAATATTAGTTGCCCCTGCGCCAAATGCTCCAAAAACAACATTGGCCTGATCTTGATAAGCATCGCTGTATATAGAGAAATAATCTGCTGGATTTCTTGCCGGTGGCGCTGGTGCTGCGGTAGTGGGCACCGTGGCTGTACTACCGCCGCCGCTAGATTCGTTTTGTTTGAGAGATACATTGTCAATGATGACAACTCCTACTTCTGCACCCATATCAAAGAGTACCCGGCTGTTTGCGCTACCAAAATTTGCTGTGAGCGTTAATGTAAAAGTTTCTAGAGTGGTGGTAAGATTTACAGATTGTGAGGTATTTGTAAAAGGTTGCTCATTGAGGCCTATACCTGCCAGCATGGTTCGATTGCGATCTGATGATGCATCAAAGGTTAAGGTATAAGTCTCGCCTTGAGTAATAGGCACCACCTGGCTTAAATTAACATCAAATGGTTGTCCTGCTGTAGCAATATTAGCAAAATTGAAGCTGTTGCCTCCTTCTGTTTGTACACTTGCAGCATTACCAATCCATGGTGTGACTCCAGATTCAAAATCGCCGTTTGTAAGGAGTTCTTCACCAGTAGCGCCTCCTCCAGAGCCACCGCTTGTATTTTCAATTAATACCACATTGTCAATCACGACGACTCCTACTGCTGCCCCCATGTCGAACAAAACCCTACTGTTAGGAATCCCAAAGTTGCTTGCGGTTAAGTTTAACGAGTAGGACTGAGTCGTATTAGTTAGATTTACTGTTTCTATAGCGGCTTCAAAAGGAGCTTCATTAAGCCCTATTCCTGCAATAAGCGTACGTTCCCTATCTGAAGATGCGTCAAATGTAAGCGTGTAGCTTTTACCTTGTTCTATAGGGAGTACTTGACTCAGGTTAACATCAAATGATTGTCCAGCTGTAGCAACATTAGCAAAATTGAAGCTGTTGCCGCCTTCTGTCTGCACATTAAAAGCGTTACCTGTCCATTCAACTTGTCCGCTTTCAAAATCGCCGTTTGCGACCAGATTAGTTTGAGCTTGCGTTAGTACTCCCGTAAAGACCAATACAAGCAAGAGAGTAATTTTTTTCATAAGGAACGTTTTAAGATTAGAATGTTATCTGCACCATCTTCTAGCCGTCTATAATTATTGACCACTAAAAATGTAATGCTAGAAGTTCTAAGTTAATCGTTACAGTTATGAATCTATCATTATACACCTATACAAATTACATACAACACATGTATTCACAATAGATATTATCATATACGTAATAAGAATAATAAACATCTATTGATCCTGTAATTATGCAGATCATAGATTGCCCATCCAATTCATCTATTGTGACTATGATCTATGTTGTGGTGATGTAAAGGGGACATTTGATTCAGCAGTTGCTGTAGGGTGATCTGTTATTTAGGCAATGGTCCCTTGAAATATCTAAAGGTTCTAGGGTTTGCACTACATTTTTCAATTAGTGTATAAAAAAACCTCCTAGGCATACTAGGAGGTTTTTTATAGTCATGTGTTCAAGCACATGTTATTTACTATCTTGATATCAAAATGTTTTTTGGTATCTATTAATTGTTGAGAGCCTCAGCACCACCTACAATTTCTAAAATTTCATTAGTAATAGCTGCTTGACGCGCTTTATTGTAAGTTAGCTTCAGTTGATCTCTTAATTCTGTAGCGTTATCTGTTGCTTTGTGCATTGCAGTCATACGTGCACCATGCTCGCTCGCCCATGAATCGCGCACTCCCTTATACAATTGCATTTTTAAAGACTTAGGAATCAACTGCTCTATGATCTCTTCTTTTGAGGGCTCATAAATGTATTCTGTAGCGTTTGTTGTAGACTCGCCTGCGGCTGTAGCAACAGGTTTCAAAGGAAGGAAATCCTCGCTCATTACAATTTGAGTCGCTGCATTTTTGAAACTGTTATACACCAGTACAATTTTATCAAAATCGCCACTTTCAAACAACTGCATCAATTCCTCGGCAATAACGGATACTTTATCAAAAGAAATGTCATCAAAAAGGTCACTATAGTTAGATTGAACGTTATTGCTTTTTTTAGCAAAATCGTTTGCCTTTTTCCCGATGGTCATGTAAGAAACAGCAACACCTTTAAGATCTTCTTGATTAAGACGTATTAACTCTTTTATGATATTTGAGTTAAAAGCGCCAGCAAGACCTCTATTAGAAGTTATTGCTACTACTAGAGCTCTTTTCACTTCTCGCTGCTCCGCGTATTTGCTGCCAGCGTCACCTTCCATCGAGGCACTCAATCCCTGTAACAACTCAGTAAGCTTATCAGAATAAGGTCGCATTGCTGTGATCGCATCCTGTGCTTTTTTGAGCTTTGCAGCACTTACCATCTTCATAGCAGATGTAATCTGCATCGTTGAGGATACCGAAGTTATTCTATTTCTTATTTCTTTTAAGTTTGCCATAGTTTCAATTATGAATTCAGAATTATGAATTTCCTGTAGATTTAATTATGCTAACTAAAAGTCTTATAACCTCATCCGTTTTCTTATACAAAGATTCCAAATTGTAATTTCTAGTCGCGTCAATTATATCTAGCCAGTATTCTACTTCTTCAGCCTCTTTCAAAGCTATTTTTAATTTATTAGCAAAATCCTTTGTACTTGAACCTCTCTGAGATTCTCTAGTATTAGCACCAACACTAGTACCTGCTCTTATTAATTGAGAAGCTATTTCAAAATCTTTATTAGCTCTTAATACACCACAAAAGTTCACAACATCACAAGCCAAGTAAAAGGTCTTGTCAACAACTGCATTATTTCTAGGTCTATAAGCCAATTCTACATTCTGAATTCTACATTCTTAATTAGTATCGACTAGAAAGATCTTTAGCAACTGCGGTAAGTACATCTATAACCTCGTCAGTCAGTTTTCCTGCTTTCAATGTATCAAGTGTATCTCTATGCTTTGCATTGAGCAGCTCTAGATAATCTCTCTCAAACTCTTTTACTTTCTCAATAGGCACATTTCTTAGCAAGTTTTTAGAACCTGCATAGATGATTGCTATTTGATTTTCTACTGGATAAGGGTTGTTTTGAGCTTGCTTTAAGATCTCAACGTTTCTCTTACCTTTTTCAATAACACTTAGGGTTGCTGCATCTAGGTCAGAACCAAATTTTGCGAAAGCTTCCAATTCACGGAAAGCCGCTTGATCTAATTTAAGTGTACCAGCTACTTTCTTCATTGATTTAATCTGTGCGTTACCACCTACACGAGATACCGAGATACCTACGTTAATAGCTGGACGTACACCCGAGTTAAATAAATCACCATCTAGGAAAATTTGTCCATCGGTAATCGAGATAACGTTAGTTGGGATATAAGCAGATACATCACCCGCTTGCGTCTCAATGATAGGCAATGCCGTAAGCGAGCCACCACCTTTCACGATAGGCTTCAAACTCTCAGGCAAGTCATTCATTGTTGCAGCAATAGCATCATCGTTAATCACCTTTGCAGCACGTTCTAGCAATCTGGAGTGTAAGAAGAAAACGTCACCTGGATATGCCTCGCGTCCTGGTGGACGACGCAACAATAGTGATACCTCACGATATGCTACCGCTTGTTTTGATAAGTCATCATAAACGATCAATGCAGGACGGCCCGTATCACGGAAGTATTCTCCTATCGCTGCACCAGCAAAAGGTGCATAAACTTGCATAGGGGCTGGGTCAGATGCATTTGCAGCAACTATTGTTGTATAGGCCAGTGCTCCCGCTTCTTCAAGAACTTTAGCGATTAACGCAACGGTAGACGCTTTTTGACCAATAGCAACATAAATACAGTAAACCGGCTCTCCAGCATCATAGAATTCTTTCTGGTTGATGATGGTATCAATACACACTGTTGATTTACCTGTCTGACGGTCACCAATTACTAATTCACGCTGTCCACGACCTACAGGAATCATCGCATCAATAGATTTGATACCTGTTTGCATAGGCTCTGTTACCGGCTCACGATAGATAACACCTGGTGCTTTACGCTCTAGCGGCATCTCATATAGATCACCTTCAATGGCTCCTTTACCATCGATAGGTTGTCCTAACGTGTCCACTACACGACCTACAATTCCTTCACCTACTTTTAAGGAGGCAATGCGCTCTGTACGTTTTACCGTATCTCCTTCTTTGATCTCAATAGATGGGCCTAATAATACCACACCCACGTTATCTTCTTCTAGGTTCAATACGATACCTTCCATGCCGCTTTCAAAAGAAACTAGTTCTCCATATTGCGCATTTGATAGGCCATATACACGTGCGATACCATCACCTACGGTAAGAACGGTTCCCACTTCATCAAGCGATGCAGTCGCATCAAAACCTGATAGTTGTTGCTTAAGTATTGCAGATACTTCTGCTGGATTTACTTCTGCCATGTTGTTCTATTTATACTATTGCTATGGTCTTTAAGGACCTTTTTTTATTTGTTGTTATTGCTGTGGGTAACAGCTTTGGTTGTTTTAAGTTCGCTTCCGCGAAAGCGAACAAACCGCTATACTTTATTTACTAGCAAACTCTCTTTTGAGCTCACCCAGGGTACTGTGCACACTCGCATTGATTTGCTTGTCGCCTACTCGTAGGATAAAACCACCTACAATACTAGGATCAATCTTTTTCTCTAGGGTTACTTCTTTACCAGCAAGTTCTTTTGCTTTGGCCAGTATTTTAACCTCTAGTGCCTCATCTATCTCAACAGCGGTCGTTACTGTGGCAACCTCTCGCTTGTTCATCTCTTCAAAAAGTAAGATATATTTTGTAGCTACATCTCCTAGAATGTTGGCACGTTGATTATCAACAATAAGGTCAAATGCCCCCATGGTAATCCCATTTGTGTTGGCAAATACCTGACGTAAGGCGCCTCTTTTTTGCTCTGTTTTAACAACCGGGCTTTTCAAGGAATCCTGTAGCTCTTTATTATTGTGAACTGTGGTTAGGATGGTCTTCATGTCTTCGTTCACGGCAGCCGCTTCCTTCTTTTCAATCGCTAGATCGAGGATGGCTTTGGCGTATCGAGATGCTGCTCTTGAGAGTTTCATAGGATCAATTAGATATTGGCTTCGGCTAGCATTTTATCAATTAAAGCTAGTTGTGCATCTTTTTCAGACAGCTCTTTACGAGTCACTTTTTCTGCAATGTCAACAGACAGTGCTGCTACTTGTGATTTGATATCTGCAAGAGCTGCTTTCTTTTCTGCCTCAATAGCTTCCTGTGCGTTAGCAATAATTTTATCAGCTTTTTCTTGTGCTTGTCCAGCGGCGTCTGCGATCATTTTTTCTTTGATCTCACGAGCCTCTTTAAGCATAGCGTCACGTTGTGCACGTGCCTCTTGTGCAGCAGCCTCGTTTGAAGCTTCTAATTTTTCCATCTCTAGCTTTGCATTTGCAGCAGCAGCCAGCGCATTTTCAATACCCTCCTCGCGGTCATTTAAGGCGCTTAATATAGGTTTCCATGCAAACTTGCCTAACAATAAGATCAAGATAAGCAAAATGATAGCTTGCATTACAAACAGGCCTGGCGAAAAATCTTCTAGTAAGTTCATTATTTTACTTTAAAATGTAATGGTGTTGTAATTTTTAAAAAACGCTTCCTGCAACCAACCGTTGCAGGAGTTGCGTTTTCTTTTAGTTCTGGATTACTTACCTAGGATAAGTGCACCAAATGCAAGACCTTCAAGAAGTGCTCCGATGATGATCATCGCAGTTTGGATTTTTCCAGCTGCTTCAGGTTGACGAGCGATAGCTTCCATCGCTTTTCCACCTATTTGACCAAGACCGATACCACCACCGATAACGATAAGACCTGCTCCAATTAAATTGTACATAACAATCGATTTAAAAATTAAACAAAACGTTCTCTAACCTCGTCTACATCCTCTTCTCCAGTACCTGTGTGCTCATGATGATCATGCTCTGCCACAGCCATACCTATAAATAAGGCAGACAACATGGTGAAGATAAATGCCTGTAAAAAGGCTACTAAAATTTCTATTACTGATATAAATAAGGCTAGGAATAAGGAGATGCTAGTTGATCCTACCGCACCGAATTGTGCTTTCAACGTGATCATCAATGCTATCAAACTCATTACCACAAAGTGACCTGCCGTGATGTTTGCAAACAAACGTATCAACAACGAGAATGGCTTTGTAAAAATACCTAGCAATTCTATGGGTATCAATACTATTTTCATTAATACGGGTACATCTGGCATCCAAAATATGTGTTTCCAGTAGTCCTTATTACCGCTGAATTGTACGATAAAGAAAGTAAACAATGCCAGACAAACCGTGACTGCGATCTGGCCCGTGATATTAAATCCTAATGGGGTTAGCCCTAATAAGTTAGCAATCCATATAAGGAAGAATACCGTTAACAAATACGGCATGTATTTTTTTGATTTTTCCACTCCTATGTTAGGTCTAGCAATCTCGTCACGTACGTATAAAACGAGCGGTTCTAAAACACGGCCAGAACCTTTAGGAATTGATCTTGTTTTATATTGTCTTGCCAGACGTCCAAAAAGGTAAACTAGTAATAACCCAATAAGCAGAAGGCCAAATACAGATTTTGTTATAGAGAAATCCAATACGCGGCTTGCATTTACTGGATGGTGTTCCTCGTCAAACTCAATCGCTGTAGCACCAGCTTCCAACTCATAAATTTTAGTATGGTATTTTACCAGGTCAACACCGCCTTTTTCTACAATGACGTTCCCATCATCATCATGATGAAATGCAGATGACATAAAGGTTTTTAATCCCTCGCTGGTCCACACAATAACAGGCAAAGGAAAGCCTATGTGAACGCGCTCTCCTGCATCGTTTGTATAGGAGAATAAGTGAAAATCATGAGAATCTTTTAAGTGATGCTCAATATAGCTTGTGATTTCTTCACTGGTATTGATACGACCGCCATCCTGTGCAACCGCGCCGTGGTTATCGTGATCATTTGAGTGATCATCTTCTTGCGCCTGTGCCGTGACAGATGCCGTTAGTAATAAAGCAACAAAAGCTGTTTTTAAATAAGCTCTAAACATGAAAATCACCTTAAAAAGTTAGGTCCTTTAATTCGGGTGCAAATGTATGACAAAAAACAATCTTAAAATATACCTTTATGAGGGTTTATTTATGTGCGGTCTATGGTTAGTTCGCTTTCGCGAAAGCGAACACAATCAATTATCATTGAGCCATTTAATAACAATGCCCACTTCTATAAAAAGAAATATAAAATAAGGCGCTAAAAAGCCTAGTAATTCTGGTTTGGTCAAGGCAGGGTCCTCTGCTATCAACTCTGGAAACAAGACGATAGCTGCGCCGCATTTAATAAAAATGAGTCCTAAAAATCCATAGCCTAGCTTGTCAGGCACATAAAAATGAACAAAGCGCAAGGCGCTTACCGTTACAAAAGTAGCGATCCCTAGAAAGGAATAAATGCGCAGTGGTGCTATTGCAGGATCAACAACCCACCAGTTGTGTATGAAAAACGCTACAACAGATAAAAGGGCAACTACTAGAAAAGTTTTAAGGTAAAAATTCACAAGCATAGGTTTGAATTGCAAATATACATGGCTATAATGGCAATTATTTATCCTTGTTGATTCTCTTTAATTGGATCAGGACAATGTACAAGGACAGGCCTACACCGGCAAGCACACCTATTGCTGTAAAAACGCCATCATAAGCATAGAGACTGTCGAGCCAGCTGCCCAGCCAACCCATACCTGCAATGATGACTAGCATTTGTATTGCAATGCCTGAGAATATGGCGTACTCCCTAAGCGGATTCTCCTTGTGTGACACTGTCGATGCTTTTAACGCTTTTATCCATGCTGCACGAGGCATTAAATGTAGCACCTGGTTCTACTGATAATTTATTGGTTCTTACCTCGCCAGTAATATGTGCGCTGGATTTAAGAGACAACAATCCTGAAACGAGAAGGTTACCAGAAAACACACCTTCTATGTCAGCGCTTTGACACTCTAGAGTACCTTCAATTTTCCCGTCTTTTCCTATAACAACTTTATCTGTAGTTTTAAGGGTTCCATTGATCTCGCCATCAATTCTAAACCCTGCTTTGCTTTCTATATCACCCGTTATAACGGTGCCTTGAGCGATACGATTTTGTGATATTGCTGTGGGCTCTGATGATTTGTTCGACTTGATGGGCATAAGCTTAAAGTGTGGTATTAAGGTACTCATTCAGGCTTTTGTGAACTTGTACAATTTTATAGTTATTTGATGATATTGTGACGGGCGGTCCGTTTAATGCCGTAATATTATGAGAAGGGTCTGCTAGATATTCCGCTACTTGTGTGGCTCTAGACTTTGAGTTCATACCGTGTATGACAACTAGTGACTGTCGTGGAGAATACACGTCTATAGAGTAGGTGATGTTATTTCCCAGGGCATTTATAGGGCGCGCTAGCTGCTCTTGCAATTGCTGTATGAGCTTATCATCGTTTGCTTTTATAATGTAGAGTAATTTAAACTGAGTTGATTCTTCTTCACTAGTAAAAGCATTAGGTATGGCAGCTGTTTCTGCCTGTGCAGCAATTGCAGCTGCCTCTTGACCGGCCTCGCTGTTAGGATAATTGAGCGCTATAAAGTCAAGACCTTCCTTGTAGACTTTATAACCATACAATCTACCAGAGGCAAAGGTTTTTAAAAGCTCCATTTTTGGTACAATGGGATCGCCAGCAAATCTTGTGATTTGTTCATCCGTTTGTTGGATTACTGTAGCAAATTGCTCTTGCTCAAATAATTTGAAAATTTTATTGTAAACACCAGTGGCACTCTCACTATTATCTAAAGGCCCAGTGGGGTTTTGCAAAATTTGAGCATATCTGGTCTCTGGGTACTCATTAATGATGGTATTTTTATATTGATCTGCATTAACAACAGCAACGGTACCCGATCCCTCAGTTTCTTGCTCTATTAAGTATAGATTATAAAGTGTAGGGAGCAGTAATTTTTCCTCTGGATCATAAGTGAGCAATTTTTCAAAACGGTCCACTGCTAGATCATTACGCTTGAACTTTTCTTTATAGAGAACACCTAGCTGGTAGTAGGCAAAGTCTCTGGCATCTGCGATACTATCTAGTGCAGTTTGTTGTACTGGTAGCTGGTTGATATAGTAGGAGGTTTGATACTCTGGCGCTAGAGTTACAGCGCCTAGATCTTCTTGATTTGCAGACAGGTCATCTTCTTTCTCGTTAGAACTTAAGACAGCTAGCCTCCAGTTATCTTCTAGCGGTCTATTGCCCCATATCGCACGGAATTGTAGTTTACCTCGAGCGACTGTTGTTGGGATGTAGAAATAAAAATCGGTAGGCGTACTTGCAAGTGAGCCTGCATTATCTATGGGAGCTCCAGGCGGCCCCATACGATTGCGGTTGTTGCTTGTGGCAATGGTAGCACTGGCTGTTTTTTGTTGCGCGAGATTTGCTTCATTTAAGGCTGCTTGCTCTGCTAGGGCTTCCTCACGGGCTTTTAATTCTTCAATATAATTACTGTAAAAAACCTCGCGCTGCTCATCTGTCATGGCAACTACATTCAAAATACTATCGGCATTGCGCCGTGTTGTTTCATATAAAATAACATCTGCAAGGTTTTCTTTTTTCTTAACAGCTGCTCTTTTCTCGCGAGTACGATCTTCATATTGTGTGGCCGCACTGTCAAAATAAGTACCTGCAGTTTCAAATCTTGCGTTGTCAAAATTAACGCGACCCAAAGCATCATAGGTTAATCCCTTAAGATAACGATCCTTGTCGCCTGCCCTCAAGGATTTATTGTAATACGCCACCGCTCCGTCTATACTGTCTATCGACTCTAGGAACAATGCTTTTTGATAATTTATGATGTCTAACCAGGGCCGATTTTCCCTATTTGCTTCTAGCTCGTTAATAAACGTAAGCATTTGTGCGTCGCTTTGTTGCAGGGTATCTCTTAGTTTAATTTTTTCAATAAAAGCGCGTACATAATAGTTACGTGGGATTTTGCGATGCAGCTCGATGACCTCGTCAAAGTGTGCAATAGCACTATCTTTCTGACCTGCTGCTGCAAAAAGTTGACCGGCAATAAATTTATAGCGACCCTCTATGGCCTTATCTTTTGTTTTTTGAGCAGCCTTATTCATGTAGATCAAGGCGCTGTCTATTTTGTTGACGTTTAAATAGGCCTGCGCTAGGGTAGCATTAGCTAGAATTAATTCTTCACGATCGATTTCTAGACTATCTTCTTTAATTAAGTTTTGAAGGTTTTCAATGGCAATTTCATTGTTTTCTAAGCGCATATTTGTTTTCTCACGCCAGATTTTTGCACGCCTTATCTGGTCTGATTCTGGCATGAATTGTAATATGTAGTTAAACGCTTCTAGTGAAGGGATAAAACGCTGGTCATAATAACGTGCTTTACCTAGCAGCATGTAGGCCTCATCTATTTGTGGATTGACTTCCTCGCCATCGATTTGCATGCTGTGTTTTTGCACTGCTTTTACCGCTTTTTCTTCGGCACGTTCAAAATTAGGATCTGATTGCTCGTCGCCACTTACCCGTATAGCGTCCTTTACAGTTAAACGTTCAACAGGCAGGATACTCCAGTAATTGTCTTGATAATTATTTTCAATATTGTCCAGACCAGCCTGCAAGGCAAGATTACCGTTGTAAAGTGTGTTAAACTCAGTGCCTATCGCATGCAGGTTGCGATTTATAAAAGAATCATTTTTGCGGCTACAACTGGATAAAACCAGCAATAGGCAAAATAGAGAAAATGTATAGGCTGTAATTTGTTTCAAACGGACCTCCTTAATTTATAGCTACCATAACTATCAACGAGTAATGATATTGTGAATTGCCCAAAAATAAGGAAATATGAGAAGAGGATGAGGAGAGTTAATTGGTAACTAAAACCTAATAATTTTCTTTGAAAAAATACTTTTCAGGCCATACTGCTTACCAGATTGGGTTTCTTCTATATGTGGTTTAGGCGAGAAAACTACTGCTGCTCCTATAGGTATAAAGGTGGTCCAGATGGATTTTTCTACTACAAAGAGACTCATTATATATTGAGCGATAAAAAACAGGGCGAGAAAACAAACACCATAAATTAGGAATACTCTGATTTTAGGGGACATATTATTCTTCTTCTTGATTTACAATTTCAGGTGGTACCGCAGCAGCATCTGCCACATGCAACTCACTAATTCCTTTAAAATACTGCTCTAGCTGGGCAAAGGTACCCGCGTCTTTCACTTTATCCATGACGACCTTACCTTTTTCTAGCAGTACGACACGATCTGCCACCTCAGTCACGTGAATTAAATCGTGGCTAGAAATAAGCATGGTAACTCTGGGGTCACTCGATAATTCTTTAATAATTCCTTTGAGACGTATCTGGGTAGAGGGGTCGAGATTTGCAAATGGCTCGTCCAGTATAATCACCTCTGGCGAGCCGATAAGTGCGGCAATAATGCCTACTTTTTTCTGGTTCCCTTTTGATAAGTCCCGCAAATATTTCTTTTGCCCTATCGCCTCTCCATTAAAAAAATCTGAGTACTGATCCATTAAAGCATCGACAGCCTGTCTCGATTGTCCACGCAGTTCTCCTATAAAATACAAATACTCCTCTGGTGTTAAATAACCTATTAGAAAGCTTTCATCTACAAATGCACTGGTAAATGGCTTCCAGTCCTCACTTTGATTTACTTGAACATTGTTTGAGATAATGTGGCCAGTGGTAGGCTCTATAAGATCTAATAATAAGGAGAACAACGTGGTTTTTCCAGCACCATTATTTCCTACCAGACCTATGGATTGTCCGCGCTGGATCTGCAGTTGATCGATATCTAGAACGGTAGCGTCTGCATATTTTTTTGTAAGGTTGTTAATTTGTATCATGGTTGTTATGTGTCTTGTGGTTGTAGATAGTTCGCTTCCGCGAAAGCGTAATTCATACCGATTATCGTGCAATTAATCCTTTTGGGCATAAGCAGCAATGGTATCGTATTTTTCATTCTTATAAATCTGTTCTACCATTCCTAATATTTTATTGCGGAATATCAGCCCTAGCAGCCCAGTTGCGGCAATTGCAATAAATCCTGCTTCCATACTTAAAGTCAGTGCAAAAACATAGTAAATCACTATAGGTAAAATCATTTTAGGGATTGTGAGCAACAGCGTTTTAATATTGAACGCCTTACTATCGCCAAATGCTTTTTTATTACTAGTCAAATCAATAGGCGTTTTTACAAAAGCCCCACCCAGCAATGTGACAGACGCATTGAGACCTATATTATAGACAGCTCCAGCAAGTATAGCGTATAACCACTCGATCCCCAGATAGACATAAAAACAACTGAGCGCTGTGCTTATTACAGTCATGACCACCATTAACCACCACTTGCTTAGTAAAAAATCACGGTAAGGTATATTTTGAGACATCATCAATTTATAGTAACTACTGTCCCATGACGGCACCAGTCCACCAAAACTGAATAAAAAACCGCCTGTACAAAAAAGAGCTGCAAACACCTTCCCAAAATCCATCCCAGAGTAAAAGTCTGAAGTAAAGAATAATCCATAAAAAATAAAGAGGAAACCCATGATAAATGTAGTGCGTGCTCTTTTATTGCGTTTGATCAATTTTACATCATTCTTTAGATAAGTCGACATGGTACCGAAACGGTTGAGAAAATCAAGGTTCTCTGTTTTAGCAGTTTCATGTTGGGCCTGTAGGCCATCGTCTAGATACAGCTGTTTTTTAAAATAAGTATAGGCATAGCGAGCTGTGATATAAGCCAGCCCTAGCGGCAATATAAAACTCCACGCCTGTTGATAGAAAAATTCAAAGACGGGCCCTGTATAGTCAGTGATATCAAAAAACTGATAATACTGCGATACTCCCAATAAGGCAATTAATGCGACAACTGGATAAAAAACTTTGTCTGCATTATTGAGAAATACATTTAAAAAATTGAGCAATAGGGTAATGCACAACATGGCAATATGCCAGCTTAAAACACCTAGAGGATCATATCCTTCAATTAATAAAACGATTGTAAAGGGAGCAAAGAAAAAGCCAGGTAAAATATTAAAGAAAGACAGGACCGTTTTACCCATGGCATAGCTGACAATCTTACCTTTTGTAAATGGTAAGTACAGCAGGGGTTTGATATTTGCCACGGGCATTTTTTGAAAAAAATACCTGAAAACCAGATCGATCGCAAACCAGTAAACTAAAAATTTATTGATCAATGCAAATGGATTTGCAGCAGCTAGTTTACCATCCTCAATAAACTCTTCAATAATAAAGTAGCTGAATGCCCCTATGGCTGCAAACTCTATTAAAAATAGGACAGCAAAAAAACCTATGAAGATTTTAAAGAGCAAATTTTGCTTAAAAGCAGCAGATCGTAAAAAGCTCTTCCACTCTAGGCGGGCAAAAATTTTAAACATAATAGGTGGTTAAGTGTAGCATTAGTGAAGATAAAATTAAAAATGTTACATCTATAATCGGGTTTCTTATTTTTGCAGCTTTAAAAGCCATTACATGATTTTTCATCAACTTACCATTAAACAAGTTACTAAAGTTACCTCTAGAGCTGTAGAGATCCTATTTGATATACCGGAAAATCTAGCCGCAGATTTTACTTACACTGCTGGACAGTACCTTACTTTAAAGGCAGTTGTTAATGGAGAAGAATTGCGCCGTGCCTACTCTATAAGTAGCGCTCCTACAGATGACGCATTAAAGGTGGTTGTAAAGGCTGTAGAAAAAGGAGTGTTTTCTAATTATGCCATGAGCCTGCGTGCAGGAGATACGCTAGAAGTGGCGCCACCAGAGGGATTATTCATACATGATAAAAAAGAGTCAGGCAATTATTTACTAATAGCGGCAGGTAGTGGTATCACACCCATCATGTCTATTTTAAAAACAGTGCTACTGGCAAATGACACTAATAAGGCAGCATTGCTTTACGGTAATCAATCAGAGAGTCAAGCGATTTATCTGGAACAGATCAACGATTTGAAAGATGTGTATGGAGACCGCCTTATCTTAAAATACTGCTACAGTAGAGAGGAGCGTCAGGATGCCCTTTTTGGTCGAATTACTAAGTCTAATCTCAACTATTTTTTAAAACAAGAGTGTGAGGATATTGCTTTTGCAAAAGCATACCTGTGCGGCCCAGAAGAGATGATACATATGGCTACTGATAATCTGGTAGAGAAAGAAATTTTACCTAAGGAAAATATCAAATTTGAACTGTTCACCGCCACAGAAAGCAATGTAGAAATTACAGAAGACAGCCACTTATCAGAGATAACGGTTATTCTAGATGATGAGCAACATACCTTTACGATGCGTCGTGATGAGGTCCTGCTAGATGTAATGCTCAAAAATGATATCGATGCGCCCTATTCTTGCCAGGGAGGAATTTGTAGCTCTTGTATAGGTCTGGTAGAGAGCGGCCAGGTAAAAATGCGCAAAAATTCAATTCTTACAGATGATGAGGTAAGTGATGGTTACACGCTTACCTGTCAGGCGTGCCCTACCAGCGCTGCCGTGCAAGTAAACTTTGACGAGGTTTAAGACATATTAAATTTTTAAAACCCCTGTTAGCCCTCACCTAGGGTATAGAAATACAATACCTCTTTTATAGTATAAGATAAGCGGTAGCAAAGCAATCAAAAAAAGCAGCTTTGGTTTGCTCTTTTTGATCAATCACTCCCGTAGAATTTTGTATTTTCATTGCAAAGAAATTTTGCATGATTAATAGAACGGTAGCAAGTGTAGAAGAAGCATTGCAGGGTGTTAAAAGTGGGATGACTCTTATGGTGGGCGGTTTTGGTCTGTCTGGAATTCCTGAAAACAGCATTGCTCAACTTGTAAAAACAGGGGTCACAGATTTAACTTGTATCTCCAATAACGCAGGAGTAGATGATTTTGGTTTGGGTTTGTTGCTCAAGGGGAAACAAATAAAAAAGATGATTTCGTCTTATGTGGGTGAAAATGATGAGTTTGAGCGCCAGATGTTGAGCGGCGAGCTGGAGGTAGATCTAATACCACAGGGAACACTAGCAGAGCGTTGTCGAGCGGCACAAGCTGGTATCCCAGCATTTTATACGCCAGCCGGCTATGGTACAGAGGTAGCTGCTGGAAAAGAGGAACGTAAATTTAACGGCAAGCCCCATATCCTAGAGCATGCATTCAAGGCAGATTTTGCCTTTGTCAAAGCCTGGAAGGGTGATACTGCTGGAAACCTTATATTTAAAGGAACCGCTAGAAATTTTAATCCCGTTATGTGCGGTGCTGCCACCATAACTGTGGCCGAGGTGGAAGAGCTAGTCCCAGCTGGAGAGCTAGACCCTAATCAAATCCATATTCCTGGAATATTTGTAAAACGCATTTTTCAAGGGGCATTATATGAGAAGAGAATAGAACAGCGCACTGTACGCAGCCGTACTTAATAATGGACATTTATCGTATAGAAACTTGTCTTATAAACTTATTGAAATGAGTCTTACAAAAGAACAAATCGCACAAAGAATAGCTATGGAAGTCAAAGATGGCTTTTATGTTAACCTAGGCATAGGAATTCCTACGCTCGTGGCAAATTATGTGCCTGACGGCATCGATGTAGAGTTCCAGTCAGAAAATGGAGTGCTGGGCATGGGACCATTCCCATATGAGGGAGAAGAAGACGCCGATGTAATTAATGCAGGAAAACAAACTATAACTACTATGCCAGGAGCAAGTTTTTTTGACAGTGCTACAAGTTTTGGTATGATACGCGGTCAACATGTTGATCTAACTATTCTAGGCGCCATGGAAGTATCAGAAAACGGAGATATTGCTAATTGGAAAATACCTGGAAAGATGGTCAAGGGAATGGGAGGCGCCATGGACCTAGTTGCTAGTGCAGAAAATATTATAGTGGCCATGATGCACACCAATAGAGCCGGTGAGTCAAAATTGCTCAAAAAATGCAGCTTGCCTCTTACCGGTGTCAATTGCATTACTAAAGTTGTTACTAACCTAGCCGTTGTTGAAATTACAGATCAAGGTTTTAAATTACTAGAACGAGCACCAGGTGTAACAGTGCAGGAGATTCAAGAAGCTACAGAGGGTACCCTGATTGTTCAGGGCGATATTCCAGAAATGAAAATCGCATGAGCCCACTTTTAGACCCAACCTATTCGTTATACAGTTATTTCAAAATTGACCTATCCGTAGATAACTCTTACTGGATTAACAATGATGTGAGCGATATCGCAGTTTTTGAAGAATATTTGCAGCATGAGCGCAGCAAAAGCGGCGGATTGATTGCGCATGGTGGCTTTAAAGAGCAGCGCGCACTGTACCGCAATGCTGCTCGCTTTCAAAAAGGGATAATACGTGATGTGCATATGGGTGTGGATCTATGGGCTCCAGCAGGAACTAGTGTGCATGCGTTGATGGATGGTACGATTCATTCTTTTGCAGATAATAATGATCCAGGTAATTACGGGCCCACACTCATCATAAAACACGAGTGGAACGGTACTCAACTTTATACCCTGTACGGGCATCTTTCTAAAACTGATATGTCTAGTTGGAATATAGGAGCAACGGTTAAAGAAGGACAAGCCATCGCAACCCTAGGAAAACCAATGGAAAACGGTGGGTATTCTCCCCATTTGCATTTTCAAGTCATGAGGCAAATGAATGATTATCATGGCGATTTTCCAGGGGTACTAGCTCAAGAAAATCTAGAAGATTACAATGATATCATTCTTGATCCTAATCCATTTATTTTTAATTAATGGATCAACAAGAACTGCTGTCACTGCTTGCGCTTAAAAAAGCACCCTTGATAGGTGACATCATGGCAAAAAAGCTCATAAGAACGTATGGTAGTGCGACTGCAGTTTTTGAACAGAATTATCGTGATATCGCGGCTATCGAAGGTATAGGAGACAAGAAAGCTCAATTTATCAAAACACCAGACTTGTTTGCCAAGGCAGAAAAGGAGCTCGCCTTTATTATTGAGAACAAACTCAAATACCGCGTCTATTATAACGACGATTATCCAGAACGATTAAAATATTGTGTCGATGGTCCTATTTTATTCTTTGAAAAAGGAGCCATTAACTGGGGCAACCCATACACCCTTAGCATTGTGGGAACACGGCAGATAACTAGTCATGGAGCGGCTTTTTTAGAAAAATTTATGGCAGAAATTGCACCGCTCAAACCCACCATAGTTAGCGGTTATGCTTATGGTGTGGATATTCTAGCCCATAAGCTTTGTTTAGATTATGGACTGCAAACTATAGCGGTGATGGCGCACGGGCTCAATCAGACCTATCCACGCAACCACGCAGCCCATAATGAGCATGTTATGAAAAATGGAGGCTTTATTAGTGATTTTTGGAGCACAGATACTTTTGATCGTAAAAACTTTTTAGGGCGCAATCGCATTATTGCAGGCTTAAGTGAGGCGACTGTAGTTATAGAAAGTGCAAGTAAGGGAGGATCACTAGTAACGGCAGATCTTGCTAGTGGCTATAACAGAGAGGTATTTGCCGTTCCTGGCCGCATTACAGATAAATATGCTGCTGGATGCAATAGCCTGATCAAACAAGCCAAAGCACATATGTTGACCACAGGAGCTGATATTCCTTATATTCTAGGCTGGCAGGAAAGCAATGTCTCTATCCAAAAGCAACTATTTGTAGAACTAAATCAAGAAGAACGAGCCGTATATTCTTATTTAAAAACCGTAGAAAAGGAATTACTGGATATCATAGCGTTGCAAATAAAAATGCCAGTGCACAAGACCGCCTCTATCCTGATGTCTCTAGAATTGAAAGGTGTAGTAAAGCCGTTACCAGGCAAATTATTTACAGTGACGTAATCAATAGAGTTTTCTTACCTTTTTTAAACTCTTGACTGCAATGTAATGTTGTGCTGGTTATATTCGCTTTCGCGAAAGCGATATCATCAAACCTCCTTAAAACAAAAAGAGACCCAATAAATTACTGGGCCTCCTCTTTTCTACAATCTACTCTACAAATTGCTTCTTAAATAGGTTAATGTTTTCATTATTCTACATTTAAATAAATGCTTGAAATACCAGAGACAGGCTGTTGAATACTAGGGGTTTGATTGCCACCGTTATTCATGTCAAAACCTAGAGCCATACCTCCGTTTGTTGCACGCTCTGCAGTATATAGTACTTTACTGATGTTATCGTATTGTAAGTCTACTGGATTTCCTAGCATTGTGCTTGAGCCAGTAACGGTGATGACATCGTCACTAGTTATCGTACCGAATGTTTCTAGACCGCTGTAAATTACAGAGAAGTTCTTGATGGTATGTATAGCGCCGTCACTATCATTTAATGGGTTTCTTACATCAGCTAGGAACAATTGATCTTCTACCTCGTCATATGTAATACCTCTTAAAGATTGTGCACCTTCAATAAAAATTTGGTTATCTGCAGTTAGCTCACCACTCTCATTATTGAAAAAATCATTGTAAACTGCAATGCGTCCGCTATTATCTACAGCGGCATATAGGGTATCACCTAGTAAGAAAATTCCCCAGTGCTGATTACCGGTTTCATAAATTTTCAACAAACGGATAGCATTAGGTGTAGATTCGTACACGTAAAATTTATTACTATCGCGCGGTCCTGCTGCATCAGACGATACCACTATACGGTTACCAGAGACAGCGATATCTCTAGGGTTATCGACACGTACATCAGATTGTAGGGTGGGTGCCAGAGCGCTACCTGATTCATTTGAATTTAATTGTTCAAAAACAAGCACATTGCGTTCAGATCGAGAGGCCTCAAATAAACAATCATTAACTGGATCATAATGTAGACCGTTACCATCGGTACTAGCCGATTGGAAGGAACGGTTTGTAATGTTTTGTCTATCCGTTACATCAAACACATTGATTTTACCAGAAGTATTACTGCCAGTAAATAAGGTTGTTTTTCCTTGAATAGAATTGACAACGCTAGTGTCGTCAATCCCTTCAGAGTCAGTAGAACATGAAATTAGGGATGTTGCTGCAAAGAGCATAATAGCGGGTAGAGTAATTGTTTTCATTTTGTAGAGTTTTAGTTAGTTGATCAGGTTGAACTTTCAACGACTCAAATATCTAACTCATACGTTCGATTAACAAACTCTAATTATCGATAAAATGCAAATTAAGGTGTTAATACCTTGATAAACAAGTATATAAAAATTGTATTAAAAATTTATTAATATGCCGTTTATCTAATAATCGAGTAATTTATCGATATAATTTTTCGGTCAGCTGCGTTATTAGCTTTTACCTCATCAAATCTTTGTTGGTGAAGAATCAAATGACTGGACCCATACGCTGCGCTATTTTACAACTTGCAATCCAGGATTATGGTCATTTATTTAGTACCCTAATTTAGTGCGTACTCTTTGTAAAACTTTGTTTGCAACCGCAGTAGCTTTACGAGCGCCTTCATTGAGAGCGGTGTCCAGCTCATGTTTATTGGCCATGTAGTGATCATAAAGTTTGCGCTCTTTTTCAAATCTATTCATGATAAGTTCTAGCAAGGCTTTTTTTGCGTGGCCATACCCATAGTTACCGCCATTATAGTTTGCTCTC
This sequence comes from uncultured Nonlabens sp., assembly GCA_947491755.1. Taxonomy (GTDB): domain Bacteria; phylum Bacteroidota; class Bacteroidia; order Flavobacteriales; family Flavobacteriaceae; genus Nonlabens. The sequence goes on from CANLKV010000001.1 coordinate 514,367, forward strand.
ATCGCCAGCACATCATCTGGAGTTGCAATCAATTGATAGAGGGCAAAAACATTACATGAATCTGGGTCCTTTGGTTCTTCAAGTGGCGTACTATCAGTCTCAATAGACATGATTTGTTTTTTTAATTGATTGGCAGGTAAGAAAATATTGATGGTGTTCCCTTTTGATTTGCTCATTTTTTGTCCATCTGTGCCTGGCACATACATCGATCCTTCCTGTAACTTTGCCTGTGGCTCTATAAGAGTTTCGCCCATTAGGTTATTAAAACGTCCTGCCACATCGCGAGCCATTTCTAGATGTTGTAGTTGGTCTTTTCCTACGGGCACCACCACAGCGTCATACAACAGAATATCTGCGGCCATGAGCATAGGATAGGTAAACAAACCGGCGTTAACATCACTTAAGCGATCTGCTTTATCCTTAAAGCCATGAGCAAGTGTTAATCGCTGGTACGGGAAGAAGCAATTGAGGTACCAATTCAACTCAGTAACCTGGGGCACATCGCTCTGTCGATAAAATGTTGTGCGACTGGTATCTAAACCGCAGGCTAGCCACACAGCAGCAGTGGCATAGGTATTCTCTCGCATTGCGGCGCCGTCTTTTATCTGAGTTAGAGAATGAAAATCTGCGATAAATAAAAAGCTGTCATTGTCTGGACGTGACGACATCTCTATAGCGGGTAATATCGCCCCTAATACATTTCCTAAATGCGGTGTTCCTGTTGATTGTATTCCTGTAAGTACTCGTGCCATGGTAACTATTATTATTGCAAAGGTAGCTTGTAACTAACAGTTTTTACAAGTGTGCAAGCTATAGGTTGTAGTGGATAATTATTCTATTATTTTTGACGCTTATGAAGTGGATGCGTTTTTTACTAATGCCCTTATATAGGCTATGGTTTTACTTACTTTTAAGCATTCCTATAATTATTCTCTTTCCTTTTTTACTGCTGGTAACTATTACTGAAAAAACATACGCTTCTTTTTTTAAGCTGGCTCAATTATGGGCTGCAATTATTATCTACGGCATGGGATGGTGGCCTGTTATTAAACGAGAAGCAGCAATGAAAAAGGGAGAAAGCTACATGCTAATTGCAAACCATACCAGCATGACAGATATAATGTTGATGCTGCTCATCGCAAAAAACCCTTTTGTATTTGTAGGGAAGGCAGAGCTAGCAAAAATCCCCATTTTTGGATTTTTCTATAAACGTACATGCATCCTTGTCGATCGCAATAATGCCCAAAGCCGCAAGGCCGTTTTTGAGAGCGCTAGCAGACGGCTAAAGAAAGGTATAGGAATTTGCATATTTCCAGAGGGAGGAGTTCCAGAGGATCGAGACCTAGTGCTGGATTCCTTTAAAGATGGTGCTTTTAGGCTTGCGATTGAGCATCAGATACCTGTGGTGCCCATGAGTTTTTATGATAATAAAAAGCGATTTCCATTTGCATTCTTTTATGGATCACCAGGAGTTATGCGTGCAAAAACACATCAGGTAATAGAATCTAAAGGCTTGCAGTTGCCTGGTGATAAAGTTCGCTTTCGCGAAAGCGTGCGCAACATCATCTTGAATGATTTACTTAAAGATCAAACATTAAAAAACCGCCCTGCATAGCAAACAGGACGGTTTCTACTCTCATTGCATGAATTGAGTCATTTAGTTAACCAACCCAATCTTCTTTTTCATATTCACATAATTGCCTGCAATGACAACAATTATGCTTAAAATCGATACAATAAACCTGTATAGACCCCTATCGTATAGGGCCTAAAATTTGAGGTGTCGTCTCGTAATGCATTCAATTGATATTTAAAAGTGGGCTCTATAGATAAGCCTATGTTTTTTGTGAATTGATAATCCAGCCCTAGCCCTAGATTTGCACTCTGATTAAAATCCTGAAAGTTTTCATCAGTTCCTAGATCTAGCCTGCGCCCGTTATCCTCAATACTTACTTGATTTTCTGTTAGAAACAAGGCACTGAAACCTCCCAATAGGCTTATGCCTATCCTCTTGTCTAACAATCGGTACTTAATTTCTAGAGGCACTTCCAGATAGCCTAACCGCTGGTTGAGGTCCCCCTTAAAACTAGAAAGAATCGTCGCCCGCTGTAACTCTTGATCAAAAGAGCTGGGTCTAGCAAAGGGAGCATCGCGCTGCGCACTCACAGCACTAGCATCATAAACAGCATTTATTCGATTATCATCAATAGAAAAATTGCTGGGGTTGAGACCATAATTGACATTGTCGTTTACATAATTCATTTGCACTTGATGCAATCCTGTGCGCACGCTCCATCTCTTATTAAGATTGTAAGTTAAAGCTAGGCCGTAACTCAAGTCGGTCTGGGCATCTTGATTGTTTTGAGGCACTTGGTTATTTACGGAAGAACCAGTAAAATTGCTCGTATAAATAGGAGCAATTACCGTTGCAGCTGTCCAGCGTTGTAACGGTACCGTGTCGGTTATAGTTTCCTGTGTTTCTATTAAAGTAGCCACTGCATCTTCAAGCGGTTTAGTTTTTTGTGCAGCTTTATTATCTACTGTCTCTTCAAGACTTGTTAGTAGGTTATTACTAGCCGTTGTTGCAGTATTTTCTTTATTTACTGTACTCCTTCCATTAGCACTAGTACTAGTGCTGGCGGCTATAGCATTCTCAACTGATTTTGACCTATTTCTGGTGTCAGTATTACTGCTAGTGGCTGCTGTGTGATCTCCTTCTTTCTCATCTACACCAGGATCATTCAATAAACTATTAGCAGTTGGTTTTTTTAGTGATGCTTGACTTTCGCTATTTGCTATCGCATCTGCGCTATTTAAGGAATTACGCGATTTTACTCTTGAACCGGCGCTATTTGTTTTATTCCCACCGACTTGCTTTATATTGCTCAACTCTTGTGATGGTTGACCAGCTGTAATTTCCTTAGAACTTTTTTCCTGTTGACTTGTATCCACTTGCGCAGGAGAAGAGGTGATTACTTCGGGCTGGGTATTTTTTGGGCCATCATCCACTAGGCCATTATTTACTGGCGCAGTGATCGATTCATTCACCATTGGTACGTCTCTCTTTGCAGGATCTAAAAACTGATCATCATTAGAATAAAAAATCACAGAAATGATAGCAATTCCTACTGCTGCGATACCGGCAAACTTTATCCATAGAGGCAACAAAACAGGCCTGTCATCATTTTGATCCAGCTGTGAGGCTATATGATCCCATGCAGCATCTGGTGGAGCGGTCTCAAGATCTTTGAGCCTCTCCTGGAACAAACGGTCTATGTTTTTTTGTTCTTTCATATCAACTGGCGTCGCTTGTATTTGCTATGCGCCATGAGTTTATCATTTCTTGTAATTTCAAACGGGCTCTAGATAAATTAGACTTAGATGTGCCTGTACTTATTTTCATCATTTTGGCAATCTCCTTATGGCTATATCCATCCAGGACATACATAGAAAAAACCATTCTATACTGGTCTGGCAGTTGTTGTACCATGGCTAGTAAATCTTGCAAGCCTATGGATTGCTCTTCCAGTTCTGTCAGTTCTACTTCTTCTACCTGGTGGTTATTTTCCAACGGGTATACGGCAGTAGATCGATAACGCTGCAGGGCCGTGGTGATAGCGATGCGCTTGCACCACCCCTCAAAAGATCCCTTGTGATTGTATTGACCTACCTTTTTAAATATGGTTATAAAGCTATCTTGTAAAATGTCTTGCGCCTCTTGATAGGAGGGAGCATATTTCAAACAGCAAGCAAAAAGAGTGTTAGCATAACGATCGTATAAGTCACGTTGTGCTTTACGATCACCATTTTTACACCCGTTAATAAGTTGCTCCTGCCCCACATTTAAAGATATCTTATTCTATAACATCTACAGTGTATTCTAAAAACTGCGGATTGTCATCAGCATCTAATCCTGAAAAGAATTTAAATTCAATAGTCCCATTGCTCACCGGTAAAAACCGCAAGATTTGCTCTGTGGGTACATCCTCTGTGATGCAGTTTGTTCCATTAAAAACCTCCGTAAAAACAGTTACTTCTCTTTCATTTAGATTTCTGCGCACATCAAACGCATAGAAACGGTGACAATCTGTTGGATTATTATAACGCACTATAATTTCATTAACCTCTCCAAACACAAAAGGATCTGGTATCTCAACACTCGTTATAGGGATAGGTTCTAAGGTTACATTTACAAAATCGTCATCAGACAATTCACAAGAGCTAAAACTAACTGCTATTAAAGCCAGTAAAGCCATTACTTTTATTTTCATCATCATTCTTTTTATTTACTAGATGCATTGCAACAAAAAAGGTTGCGTCACAGACACAAAAAAACCGCTTTAATTTTTAAAGCGGTTTGTAATTATATGGTAATCAGGTATTAGCTGCTTGCCAGTTTAATTGATTCCATGATTTTAACTTCCAGCTCGTCCATCAAATCTGGATTATCTAACAATATGGATTTAACGCTATCACGTCCTTGTCCTAGCTTTGTATCGCCATAAGAGAACCAGGAGCCTGCCTTATTGATGATTTCATACTCAACACCCAGGTCGATCACTTCGCCTATTTTTGACACTCCCTCGCCGTATAGAATATCAAACTCTGCCGTACGGAAAGGTGGCGCCACCTTATTCTTGACTACTTTCACGCGGGTTTTGTTTCCTTGAACACTGCCGTCGGTATTTTTAATTTGTGTAGAACGACGTATATCTAATCGTACAGAAGCATAAAACTTCAGCGCATTACCACCAGTGGTGGTCTCTGGATTACCAAACATGACTCCTATCTTCTCACGCAACTGATTGATAAAAATCACCGTACAATTCGTTTTAGAAATGGTACCTGTCATTTTACGTAAGGCCTGAGACATCAATCGAGCATGCAAGCCCATTTTACTGTCACCCATCTCGCCCTCGATCTCACTTTTAGGAGTCAGTGCCGCGACAGAATCTATAACAATAATATCAATCGCTCCAGAACGTATTAAGTTCTCAGCAATTTCTAGTGCCTGCTCCCCATGATCAGGTTGAGAGATAATTAAGTTATCTAGATCAATTCCCAGTTTTTCTGCATAAAAACGGTCAAAGGCATGTTCTGCATCAATAAAGGCTGCGATACCGCCCGCCTTTTGAGCCTCTGCAATAGCATGTAGGGTTAACGTTGTTTTACCAGACGATTCCGGTCCATAAATTTCAATGACTCTTCCACGAGGGTAACCACCCACCCCTAGAGCAGCATTTAAGGCTAGTGAGCCTGTCGGTATAGATTCAACATCTACCACTTGACGGTCCCCCATCTTCATTACCGTTCCTTTACCGTATGCCTTATCTAGCTTGTCTAGCGTTAGCTTCAGTGCTTTGGCTTTTGCTGCTTTTTCTTTATCGTCTGCCATTATAAATTATTTTGCGTAAAAATAGGCCTTGATCTTACTTATTCCAACAGGATGTACCACCGATTATTAACCATGGCCGTTAACACGTTACGCTTTGGCGAAAGCCTACTAACAAAAAACATCTATTTAGAGGCGTTCCCTGCAACTCCAGCTATCGCTAGAGGTGCCGGGCGGGCTATTTGCTGCAATCTTTTTATGTGCTACAAGCACAAAAAAAGGATTTACGCGTCTATCCCTAACGCAATGCCCTTTCACCCAGTAGTGTCCAGATAGATCAGATGAGTGATTTCCATGGGATCTAGGATCTTTAATTATCTTTGCAGCTTCAACACGATAATGTTTATAGCATGCAACTGTATAACAAACTAAGTGCTGAAGAAAGACGAGAATTGATACGTGCTGCCGGTAAAGAACGGCTCACGATCTCTTTCTATCAGTATGCCCAGATCATCGATCCTCAATTATTTAGAAACTATCTGTTTGTTGCCTTTGACACCTTTGAAGTTTTAGGCCGCATTTATGTAGCACATGAGGGAATTAACGCCCAGCTTTCTGTCCCAGCAGATCGTTTTAATGAATTTAAGGATTTTCTAGACGGTATCTATTTTCTAGAAAATGTGCGCCTCAACATAGCACGCGAGCACGATAACGAAAGCTTTCTAAAACTCAAAGTTAAAGTGCGTCACAAGATTGTTGCAGACGGTCTAGAGGACGACACATTTGATGTGACTAATAAAGGCCAGCATGTAGATGCTCAAAAATTTAATGAACTTATTTCTGATCCAGATACGATACTGGTGGATATGCGCAATCATTACGAGAGTGAGATAGGTCATTTTGAAAATGCATGGACTCCAGATGTTGACACCTTCAGGGAAAGTTTGCCCATTATAGAAGAAGAAATCAAAGAGCATAAAAAGGATAAAAAATTAGTGATGTATTGCACTGGCGGTATACGCTGTGAGAAAGCAAGTGCCTATTATAAGCATCGTGGTTTTGAGGAGGTGTATCAATTAGAGGGTGGTATTATTGAGTACCACCGCCAGGTGACAGAGCAAGGGCTGGAAAATAAATTCAAAGGGAAAAATTTTGTTTTTGATGCGCGCTTGTCAGAAAAAATAGGGGAAGAAATCATCTCTAACTGCCACCAGTGTGGTAAACCATGTGATGCTCATACTAATTGTGCAAACGACGGTTGTCATTTACTATTTATCCAGTGTGATGATTGTAAAACCGCCTTTGAGAACACCTGCAGTGCAGAGTGTCATGAAGTGATCCAGCTGCCCATTGAAGAACAAAAAAAACGACGTGCTGGCCAGTACAACAGCAATAAAATCTTTAAAAAAGGTCGCTCTGAAAAACTCGTGTACAAACAGTAAAAATCATGGCTAGAAAGATCCCATATTTTATGGTGGATTCATTTGCTAGCGAACCTTTTAAGGGGAACCCTGCTGGAGTTTGTTTACTGCAAGAATCCCTGCCAGAACACCTCATGCAATCTATCGCTATCGAGATGAATCTGTCAGAGACTGCCTTTGTCTTGCGCAATGGAGAGCATGTAAGTATTCGCTTCTTTTCTCCCATTATGGAAATTCCATTATGTGGCCATGCAACCCTAGCCAGCGCTAGGGTTTTATTCTCTCAAGATGATCATTTAGACACTATTGACTTTATAACAAGGTCTGGGGTGAGATTGCAAGCGACACGTAGCGGTGATAAAGTGTCGCTTAAGTTTCCTAATTACCGTATCGAGGATCGAGCAGTGCCACAGGCCTTACTTGATGCAATGGGAATCAAGACTATTGAATATGCGGCATATAATCATGAGAATCTAGAATTGATGATAGAGGTTGCAGATCCAAATGTTCTACGAAATTTGACACCAGATTTTGCAGCAATGAAGGCCTCAATCAATAGTATAAGCGGTGTGGTAGTAACGGCACCCTCTGCAGATGATCATTTTGATTTTGAGTCTCGTTATTTCTGGCCGTGGAGCGGCGGTAATGAAGATCCAGTGACAGGAGCAACCCACACGTTTTTGACCCAGTACTGGGCTGACAAATTGGGCAAAAAAAGACTGCGTGCCTTTCAATGCTCCGCACGTACAGGTATTCTAGATCTAGAAGTATTGACAGATCAACATATTTTAATCACTGGTGCAGCATCGATAGTGATGGAGGGCATGCTTTTCATTTAATATCGTTTACTCACCACCTAGTACTAAGACAAACTCGCCTTTTGGTTTTTTGTCTGTAAAATAGGTAATCGCCTCCGCGACCGTTCCTCTGTAGTGCTCCTCAAACATTTTTGTAATCTCACGTGAGATGGAGATTTGCCTGTCGGCGCCGTAATGGGTTTTAAAATCTTCTAGGGTTTTGAGTAATTTATGGGGCGACTCATAGAAGATGATGGTTCTTTTCTCGCTGGCAAGTTCTTTAAGGCGGGTTTGCCGCCCTTTTTTGACCGGTAAAAAACCCTCAAAAACAAATTTATCAGATGGTAGCCCGCTGCTAGTAAGTGCCGGCACAAAGGCAGTGGCACCTGGTAGAGATTCTACCGCTAGGTTTGCAGCGATCACCTTGCGCGCAAGCAAAAACCCAGGATCACTTATTCCAGGGCTGCCAGCATCTGTAATTAAGGCCATAGTCTCACCACCCTCAATTCTAGCAACAATGGAGTCAGAAATTTTATGCTCGTTGTGCATGTGGTATGATAGCATGGGCGTTTTGATGCCGTAATGATTTAATAATTTCCCGCTGGTGCGGGTATCCTCTGCAAGAATCAGGTCTACGCTGCGCAACACATCAACCGCACGGTAAGTGATGTCTGCTAGATTGCCTATGGGTGTTGGGACCAGATAGAGTTTCATGACTAGATTTTGAACAAAGATAGCGGAATATGCTACCTTTAAAGAACGGCACAATCGTTGAACTTTGCTTTAAAATGATCTTATGAAATGGCTCTCTTACCTTTTATTATTTTGTCTCACGACCTCTTGCGCTCAGCCTAAAATAGCCACCACACTCAAAAATTGGGAAGGCAGAAGGGCGCCATACATGCAGCCGTGGACAGGTGGTATCCCTGGATCTGGCAGTGGGTGGAATCTTTTCCTACCTTTTGGTGCGACTGCTGTGAGTGGTATTGAAAAGGTGTATTATCGGGAAAAAATAACCAGCATTATTGATTCTATTGCCGGGTCTAATGCGTACGTGATTGCTCGATTTGCTACCGACTTTAACCAGCGACCCGATTACAATATGAATAAGGATTTTAAAAAAGAATACGGCAACCCTGCGCCTGATGTTAACAAAGAAAAATTCCCATTTGATTTAAAAGAGGATGAGGCTGTGGTCAAAATGATTGTCGACAATGCGCCAGTTTATATAAAAATCGCTGGAATTGAACAGCGATCTGCTCAGGACCTACCGGCGAGGCCACAATAAAAAAGATTTCTATGCTTTTCAAATCAAATCTCTTGCATCGTATAACTTTATTATTTGTAATTACTGCGATAGCTAGCGGCTGCCGTCCATCACTTGATGGTCGTATGACTAAAATGACGGGCAACTGGTACCCCTACAGCACTAGCTGCATCTCTAGCGACAACGATGCAATTACAATGATTCAATTGTATGTACCTGGCGGCGATAGTAACACTATTAGCGCGATGCGTTACAAGGGTATGATTTCTGAAAACATCACCCAGGCGGGCAGTTTTTTGATGGCCACTTATCGTGCTACCCAGATAGATAATCAATGGATCAATCTGGATCATGTCGATGTACCTACTACTAAGACAACCATGAAAAGTTTCCCTAGGAAAAATGAGGATGGTGTTGCAGTTTTACTGCTTACTACATTGAAAAACGGTAAACAACAAAAACGTTTGTATTCTTTTGAACCCGTTGCAGAAAAAGAATGTGATTTTGAGCATCCCTTGACAAAAAGAAAATAGCGTTATTTGTGCCCTGCAAAAGCTACTTTTGTCATTTAACTACAGCCATTGAGTTCTATCAACCGCCTTTTTAAGCACACTTTTATCTACGGTCTGGCGACGGTTTTGCCCAGATTGCTTACGGTTTTACTTACCCTGCTGCTTACGGAATACCTGCCTAGCAAGACAGCTTTCGGTCAAGTCTCCATTATTTTTTCATGGATTATTCTAGCAAATGTGTTGCTCACTTATGGTATGGAGACCTCTTTTTTTCGCTTTCGCGAAAGCGAGAATCACAACAAAGTGACCAGTACGGCATTACTTAGTTTACTAGCGACAACACTCATATTTGCTACCCTTGCCTTTATTAATCTGGATGTGATTGCTAACTGGTCAGGCAAGTCGGCAGAATATTGGAAATGGGTGATCGGTATTTTGTCTTTTGATACACTCATGGTAATTCCATTTGCCCAGATGAGGGCAAAAGGTCAGGCGATGAAATATGCAGTCATAAAAATGGTCAATGTAATTTTATCGGTTGGGATGACGGCAGTTTTCTTGATTTGGTTGCCTGATTTACCTGCAATAGCTCAATATTTACCGGCTGATAAAGTAGAATTGTACTTTATCGCTTTGATGGCAGCAAGCGCTTTTACACTGCTGGTAGTCGGTAAAATCTACTTGCGCAAGTGGGAGTTTGACGCTGTACTGTGGCGTAAAATGCTGCACTATGGTTTGCCTATTCTTATTGCGGGAATCGCCTTTGCAATTAATGAAACTTTTGATAAAATACTACTTGAATGGCTGTTGGTTGACGATGCTACCGCTCAAGTTGGTGTGTATACTGCATGCTATAGGGTTGCAGTAGGGATGACACTTTTTGCCACAGCGTTCAAGTTAGGAATTGAGCCCTTCTTTTTTAGTGAGTCGCAAAGCAAAAACGCGACCACTACCTATGCCATGATTACCAAAATGTTTGTAGTGCTAGGTTCCGTCGCATTAGTCACTTATACCGTATTCATTGATGTTATCAAACGCGTTATCATAGCCGAAGAATACTGGGAGGCCCTAGATATTGTACCTGTTGTTCTGGTGGCTTATCTATTTTTCGGGATTTATCAGACGCTTTCTGTCTGGTATAAAGTTACAGACCGTACTCGTTACGGTGCATGGATTTCCGTATTTGGAGCAGTGATTACCATTGGATTCAATATCTGGCTTATTCCCATTATAGGTTATATGGCTAGTGCATTGACTACTTGCGCGGCATACGGATTTATGATGGTATTTTCTTATGCGTTAGGGCAAAAGCATTATCCCATCCCTTATGATGTAAAAAATATGCTATTATATCTTTTTATCTCTATTGCAGCCACGAGCTTTTTCTTTTATGGTATAAGAGAATATTACGGTGCTAGTACGTGGCAGATGTACGCTAGCGGTACGTTGCTCGCTGTAACGGTCGCTGTATTTATTGTTGCCCGTGAAAAAAACTTTATAAAATCATTACTTAAAAAATCATGACCGTAAAAATCATCAACAAATCGGCTCACGAATTGCCAGCTTATGAGACTGTTGGCAGTGCAGGAATGGACATACGCGCATCAATTCAAGAGCCTATTACATTAAAACCACTGGAACGAGCCATTGTAAAAACAGGTCTTTTTATAGAGCTTCCTGTAGGAACTGAAGCTCAAGTGCGCCCACGTAGCGGTCTAGCAGCCAAAAAAGGAATCACCGTACTCAACGCACCAGGCACTATCGATGCAGACTATCGTGGTGAGATAGGGGTGATTTTGGTGAATTTATCTAACGAAGATTTTACGGTAGAAAACGGCGAGCGCATCGCACAACTGGTCATTGCCAGACATGAGCAACCGCAATGGGAAGAAGTTGAAGTGCTTAGTGATACTGCTCGTGGTACTGGAGGTTTCGGCAGCACGGGTGTGAAGTAGGCAAATAGCAGACATAAATGTTTTTACTAAAAAATCTATCAAATACACAATAAAAACGTTGAACGGTTTTATGAGTAGCTCATAGAAGAATCGAGTTGTACGTGTACTTCTACTTTAAAAATCAAACTCGTCCCCAATAAAATCTATTAACCGATGTTAAATATAAAAAAGGAGTCTGTTGATATTTAAGGCTTTAAGAGATGAAGTAACAGTGATTTGACTCCAATTTTTTGCTCAAATTTTATATTTGTGCAAAGATTTATGTCATGAGAAGGTTTATTTTCTTAATGCTATTGATTTCTGGAATTAATTTCTCTCCAGCACAGGTGGGGATCAACACTTCTACACCGCATCCCTCTGCCATGTTGGATATTGAAAGTTCTGATTCTGGTGTTTTAATACCTAGGATTGCATTAACCAGTCCTAGCGACAACACTACTATCAGCGCGGGAAATACGGAGTCCCTATTAGTTTACAACACGTCTACTAACGGAGGAATGAGCCCAGGATTTTATTACTGGGATAAAAATGAGGTCTGGATTAGAATTCAAACAAGTAATGATATAGAAAAACCGTATGTAACTGGAGATTTAAAACATAGTTTTCAAACGGCAGATCATCAAGGGTGGTATTTATTAAACGGTAGGGAATTGAGCTCCTTGCCGGTCAATGCAAGGGATGCAGCAAATAGCCTAGGCCTATCATCTAATTTACCTGATGCAGCTAATAGAGTATTAAAAGCAAAAATGGGAAGTGAAAACATAGGTTCTACCACCGGTAACAATACGATTACATTAAAAGCAAATAACATTCCAGAGGTTACAGGTACAACTAGTACTAATGGTGCGCACCGTCATAGGTCGACAGATCGTGGAGATACATTTGAAGTATTAGACGAGATACAACGTAGTCTTTTTGGTGGATCTACAGTATTAAATGATGGAACGAGTACAACAAACCCACAGTTGACCTCGCTTGCAGGCAATCATAACCATACGGTCACTGTAGGAAATGCAACCCCAGCGGCCATTGACAACACCCCTGCGAGTCTCGTTACTAACGTATTTATTTATCTGGGGGACTAATTATATACCTACAAATAATATCGAGTGTCTTTTTCTAATCTTCTCAGAATTTGTAGTTGGTAGCTTATTTGACTAGCTCATAGTGGGCATTTATTTTTCTGCGGGAGGTGCAGATGCTTTATAAGGCCCTAGTTTTATCTTTATATAATTGGAAACAACTGCGTCTAAGGTTAGAACAAGTCCTTAATAAGTCACATGTATTTGTAATAGCTTCTTACATTTGGATAAGCTCGGCTTTGGTCTTTAGTTGAAAAAAATCAATTTGCATTTGAAATAATAAATATCACATCGTGCAACAGTAAAAGGCGTTAGTCAAAAACAATCCAGGGTGTGGCATCTATTAATTTGCAGAAAACAGAAAGAAAACTTAATGGCAACTGATTGCTGGTGCCATTTCTATATGCTAGCATCAATCTATGTAAATTTGTGATCAGTTCTTGAAATAAAAATCAGATTTCCACCTGCGTGGAAAAGTGCCTATGAAAATCATCGTACCCATGGCCGGTCGCGGCTCCAGATTAAGACCTCACTCACTCACGGTTCCTAAGCCTTTGATTCCCATTGCTAATAAACCCATCGTCCATAGATTGGTGCGTGACATTGCGCGTATTTTAAGCGAGCCGGTAGAAGAGATCGCTTTTATATTGGGAGATTCAGCTTTTTTTGGTGATGAGGTTGTCAAGAGTCTAGAAGAACTGGCTGAAAGCCTAGGCGCCAAAGCCAGCATCTATCGCCAGCTAGAGCCACTAGGGACAGGGCATGCCATTATGTGTGCAGAGCCATCACTTTCAGGTCCTGCCGTGGTAGCCTATGCAGATACGTTGATTCGAGCCGACTTTCAACTGGATCCAGCGGCAGATGCCGTGATCTGGACTAAAGAAGTGGACCAGCCAGAAGCCTATGGCGTGGTAAAACTCAACGATAAAGAAGAAATTATTGAGCTGGTAGAAAAGCCTAAAGAATTTGTCAGCAATCAAGCGGTGATCGGGATCTATTACTTCAAGGAAATTGCAGACCTTAAAAATGAATTGCAATACGTGATAGACAACGAGATCATCAATGGTGGCGAGTACCAGATCAATGATGGTATCAAGCGATTGATGGCCAGCGGCAAGATTTTTAAAACAGGTACGGTAGATGAGTGGATGGATTGTGGCAACAAGAATGTAGCCATTGATACCAATACTCGTATCATGAAATTTATGGTTCACGATGATAGTGAGGAGCTACACACCACCGCCAGCATAAATAACAGCACTATCATACAGCCGTGTGTCATAGCAGATGATGTGGTATTAAATAACAGCACGATTGGGCCCCATGTAAGCATAGGAGCGGGTTCCATTATTAACGACAGTACAATTAGCAATAGTTTAATCCAGACGCAGTGCTCGATTAGCAATGCACAACTGGACCAGGCAATGATAGGTAATCATGTGCGTTATGATGGTAAGTTCAAGCAAATAAGTATAGGCGATTATAGCGTCTTGGAATGATAGTTGAACCTTTTATCTTATGAAAAACTTCTTGTATGTAGCGCTGTGCCTCGCACTCTCGATAGTACACGGGCAGGAACAGGTTGCCGCTGTAGAGGTTAATCAAGATGATCTGGGCAATGTTTCTAGCGATTTTAAGGAAAACTTTTTTGATGCATTATCAGAAAAAGCAAGAGAGAATTACGATCGCGCTATAGAAAAATTATTGATCTGTGAGCGGCTCGAGCCTGATAATGCAGCCGTACAGTTTGAGCTTGCAAAGAATTATATGGCGAGTAACGCTTTCGCGAAAGCGGAAACCCATCTACTCACAGCAATAAATATCGCCGGCGATCGCGAGTGGCTGCTAGACACCTTGTATGAGGTTTATAACCAGCAGCAACAGTACGATAAGGCAGTGGTGATCCTGGAAAAACTAGCGGTAATCAATGATCAATATGAGGAATTATTGCCAGCAGCCTATATGCGTAATGATAATCCTGATAAGGCCCTGGAAATACTCACTATACTGGATCGTAAATTGGGCAAAAGTGACCGGCGCACAGCTTTTAGGAATCAGTTGGAACGCAAGGAACGGCGAGAAACAATAGTCAATAATAATCTGGAAGAATTTGAAAAACAGCTAGAGACAGATCCAAAAAATGAGCAACTCTATATTCAGCTTATTTACGGGTACAGCCGCCTGGATAATCAAGAAAAAACACTAGAACTGGCAGAAAAGCTTTCTGTAGAATTGCCTGATAGTGATAAACCCCACCTGGCACTGTATAAAATTTATCTAGATAAGGGCGATCAAGAGAACGGGATCAATAGTCTTACAAGAGTGCTAGAGTCTCGCCAGCTAGATGTAGATTCAAAAGTGGATGCATTGCAAGATTTTGTGCAACTGGCATCTGTAGACAGTACTTTGCAACACCGTATAGAACCAGTAATTTTGAGTTTTGCCTCTACTGTTGAAGATATTGAGGCCTTTAAGACACTAGGCGATGTTTTCAAAGATCAAAAACTACTATTTTCTGCGCTCAAATTTTATGAATTAGGTATGGAATTAAATGATCAGGATTTTGAACTTATAAAGAAATCAGCTTTACTTTACCTAGATACAGGAGCTTTTCAAAAAGCCGCTGATTTATCTGGTAATGCGCTGGTAAGTTTTCCTACACAGCCTTTACTTTATTTAATAAATGGGGCCGCACACAATCAACTAGAAGATTATAAACAGGCGGTACAACAATTAGAGGCTGGGTTGTCTTATGTGCTGGATGAGCCTCAATTAGAACGCGATTTATATAATCAGCTGGCGCTGGCCTATGAAAAGCTAGGTGATACAAAAAAGGCAGCAAATGCCAGACAACGAGCTGTAGAAACAGCTAATTAATTAGGAGAATGATAAAAAGAATTTTAGGTTGTGCGATTGCTATAATGCTTATTTCTTGTGGGGGCTCTCAAAAGGCTGCAGAAAAGGCCGTTGCAACTGCTGCCAAGGCTAAAGTTATTAAAGCACATCAGATTGCTGGAATCGATTTTACCACCATGCAATCCCGCATGGCAGTCAACTATCAGGATGAAAACAGATCACAAGCCGTGACACTTGATTTGCGTGTGGAGAAAGGCAAGCACATCTGGATGAGTTATCGTTTCTTAGGAGCTACGTTTGCTAAAGCCTCTATAACTCCAGAGCGTGTGCAGTTTTATGAAAAGTTGAATAAACGCTCTTTTGACGGAGACTTTTCTCTGGTATCCCAGTTTTTAGGAGAAGAACTTAATTACCAGCAATTGGAAAATTTGCTACTAGGTCAGGCCATAGAACCACTTAACGATTTGGATTTTGCTATAGTTGATAATAAATACCAGTTTAAAGGCGGTGGGTTAGTGGCTCGATTGTTTAATCTAAGACCTTCGGACTTTAAGTTAGCACAGCAATCTATTATTAAACCTTCAGAAAATAGTACGCTCGATATTAAATATTTAGAATATCAAGAAGTAGAGGGTAGAATCTTGCCTGCTGCTATAATGATCAATGCAAACGTACAAGGTAAGCTTGTGCAAGTGGATGTAAATCTAGAGAAGGTAGAATTTGATCAAGATGTGAGTTTTCCTTTTAATTTGCCTTCTGGCTATACACCTATGGAACTATAATGAAAATCTGTATTTACTTCATCGTTTTTTTATTGGCAGGTAGTTTTAATGCTGTCGGTCAATCAGAAAAAGCCAGGCTAGAACAGCAGCGTGCCGCTATACAAGCCCAGATCAATCAATTTGATAAATTACTCACAGGCGCAAAACAAGAACAGCGATCTGTTCTATCACAGGTACAAACTATTGATGCAAAAATCGCTAAAACCCAGGAGATCATAACCATCACTAACAAGCAGGCAAACCTAATCACGCGCAGTATTAAAGAAAATACAGCGACTATTAAAAAGCTCAACGCAGAAATAAAAGAACTTAAAGCTGATTATGCAGCGATGATCGTTAAGACATACAAGTCAAAAAACGACCAGAGTCGCTTGATGTTTTTACTATCATCAGAAAGTTTTTTACAGGCATACAAAAGAATACAGTATTTGCAAGCCTATGCCGATTATAGGAAAAAACAAGCAGATGAGATCACAATAAAGAGCAATCTTATCTCAGAAAAAAACAAGGCTCTTGAAAAAGAAAAATTGCAAAAGGCAGAGATACTAGCTGCAAATAAAAAGTTACGTGATAATCTCGCTAGAGATAAAGCTGCCCAGGTAGTCCTGCTCAATGAGGTAAAGAAAGATGAGAAAAAATATGCAGCCGAAATTAGAAGCAAAGCCCGGGAACGCGATAAGATAGATCGAGAAATACGTAAAATTATAGAAGCAGATATTGCAGCATCTAATAAAGGAAAAGTAGGAGCTACTAAAGGTAAATTCTTTCTAACTCCAGAAGCAAAAGAACTAGCCAGGAACTTTCAAAGCAACCGCGGTAAATTACCCTGGCCAGTGTCAGAAGGGGTCATAACCAGGCGTTATGGGGTACAACCACATCCTGTCCTGCGCAATTTACCCATACAAAGCAGTGGCTATCGTTTTCAAACTCCTAATGGAGCAATAGCACGCGCAGTATTTGATGGAGAGGTGGTGCAAATTGTAAAACAAAATAATGGCATTTTAATGATCCACGTGCGTCACGGTAATTTTACAACCAGTTATGGTAACATGAAAAATGTAACTGTACGCAAAGGGCAAAAGGTAAATACACTCACACCACTAGGGGAAATATTCACAGACCGCGATGGCGTGACAGAATTGCATTTTGCTATACTAGAAGAGCTAGAGCCTCAAGATCCCGCACGCTGGTTGTTAAGTAAGTAGCTTTTTATTCAAACAGCGCTTTGAGTTCTGTTGCTTCTATTGCTTTCATTTTACCAGCAAGCACCAGGCTCAATTGTTTGCGTCGCAAGGCCGCATCATAACGTGATTTTTCTAGTTCGGTTTCTGGATGAATAGGAGGTACAGCAACGGGACGCCCGGTATCGTCTACCGCTA
Organism: uncultured Nonlabens sp.; assembly: GCA_947491755.1. GTDB lineage: Bacteria > Bacteroidota > Bacteroidia > Flavobacteriales > Flavobacteriaceae > Nonlabens. The sequence goes on from CANLKV010000001.1 coordinate 531,750, forward strand.
CAAATGAATAGATAGCCTCATTTGCTTTGGTACGCTCGCCACTTTCACGATCCTCAATCCATACGTCCATATACACTTCCATAGAAGATTTGAAAGCACGAGAAACTTGTGCCTCAATGGTCACCACACTTCCTAGAGGGATACTGCGATTAAAGGCAACATGATTGACAGACGCGGTCACGACAATACGGCGACAGTGACGTCTTGCTGCAATACTCGCTGCGCGATCCATACGTGCCAGCAATTCTCCACCGAAAAGATTGTTGAGCGGATTTGTCTCACTAGGTAGAACTAGATCTGTTACTGTAGTGAAAGAATCCTTAGGCGTTAACTTATCCATCATCAAATTTTTTGCAAAGGTACGTTGCAATATGGATAACCAATGAGCCTACTAGATTTCTATATTTTATTTAACTCAATCGTAAATTGCTTTGTATCGCAAAACGTGTAGATGTGAAAAGTTAAAAATTAAACCTAGCAGATCGATATAAAGACTACAGGATTACAACTATAATGTGGGTAATTTAATAATGCGACAGCAACTTATTTGCTCAAATTACCATTCAATAACCAGGCGCCCTCATTACCCTGTTTGCGTATGCGATATAACTCATTAATAGCGTCGTTGCGCTCTACAAAACTACTAAAGGCTACATTGTGCAAACCATACTTATTGACACCTATACGACGGGCGTCATAACCTTGAGCTTTTAATTGCTCTACTTTTTTATCAGCATTACTAGGATCTCTAAAGGCTCCAGCTACCACATGATAATTTTTCACTACTGGTGCAACCTCCATAGTCACACTAGGAAGAGGAGTAGCTATAATAAAGCTAGCCTCTTGAATCTTGGTTTTAAACTGTTCTGTAGCAAGCTCTTCTATTGCAATAGCGTCATTAACTTGTTGCGTTTGATAACTGTATAGACCCGCATAACTACCAGCTATAAGAATCGCTATTGCTGCCGCCGCTCGTACCCACGTAGCACTATTGTTCGTGCGCGTTTGTAAGGGTATGGCTTGCGAGTTTGCTACCGAAATCTCCTGCGGATTATTTAATGGAGCATTACCTATATTGCGATCTACTGCATAGGCTTCCTGGCGATCCAGACCAAAAGCTTCTGGTAAATAATTCACCAGATACATAGGCGTAAACTCTAGAGCACTAGCATCTGTACGTTTAAATCGGCCTATTTTATGAATGGTTACCTCACCGTGAGTTTCTATTTGATTAGTTAGAAACCTCACATAATTACGTACTTCTTGCAGGGCGTCCTGATAAGGCAACTTTTCTACTGTAGCAATATAATTGACCAGTAAACCATCATTTTGCTGGATTTGCTCGTTAAAAGAAAGTCCTTTTTTAGGGGGATACAACGTATTAGTGCTTGCAAAATGCTGGGCGGGCACACGTCTCGATATTAACGCTCCATAACCTGGAATTACCACACACTCGTGGCGGTATAATAAATCCGATAGGTAAATTGAAATTTGCATAACACAAACATATAAATTTACTCAAAATGATGCGGCCTAGTTCTCCATAAGTTATCAAGAAATTGATAGTAGTGGGATCTATAAATTGCTATTCAGGATTATAGAAACAAGCGGTTGCTGTAATTAAGTTCGCCTTTACAGCAAATAGGTGTTTAGGGATTTAACTTAATTATTAGCTCAATGGTAACATTTTTACAACACTCTGCTTGATATTCTCGACTATTTTAGTAGTTCTATGCTATTGTATTTTTTACCATATTTTTTGTGGCAGCAAGTAAGGGATAGTGGCCCTATTTACAAAGAGACTGTCCTAGGTCGCTTGCCGGTAGAGCCGTTCAATACGGCTAGCAATCTCATTTTTTTACTGGTCATTATTTATTTTCTTTTAAAAGTGTCGCGATCGCAACAGCCGCAATGGTTTATCAAGGGCATGCTACCTGTCTTTTTTATAGGATGGGTAGGCGGTACAGTGTATCATGCTACTCGTAGTGGTGAGTTGTGGTTGCTCATGGACTGGGTGCCTATTGTAATTTTATCTGGTGCATGTAGCATCTATTTTATTTTTAAATCATTTGTTACAATTACAAAGCGACTGCTGTTTATCATACTCGTAGTGGCTTTAAATGTTGCGCCTAGAATATTGAATTTTTCTGACGGTTATGGTAATAGCATAGGGTATGCAGGTACTGCTCTAGGAGTAATTATGCCTATTGTGATTTATTTAAAACAGACCCTTTGGATCAGAGCGCGTTATTTTGTGTATTCTGTAGCAGCATTTTTAGTTGCATTAAGTTTTCGCACACTAGATAAAAAGTTTGATATGGACTATCTCTGGATGGGTACTCACTGGTTATGGCATTTGCTGGGTGGTGTAGCAGTATTCTGGATGATGCTATACATCTATAAAGATAACGAGCTGACAACGCGTCGAGAAAAGCAGAGAAAAGCCTAAATTTGCACCCTCAATTTAAGAGAGTACACATGCTGGATAAGGTAAAGGAACACATCAATAAAGTTGAAGAATTTAGTGCTGGTACGGCAGAGGCTGTAGAGCAGTTCCGTATTGAATATCTGGGTAGCAAGGGACTGCTTAAAGAGCTTTTTGCAGCTTTTAAGCAAGTGCCTAACGAGCAGAAGAAAGAATACGGCCAGGCGATCAATACGCTCAAGCAAGCTGCAACAGATAAGGTACAGCTACTTAAAGAGCAATTAGAAAGCAAGGAGGAAGAGGGAGGCGTACTAGGCGATCTTACCAAGCCAGGTTACCCTATGGAGCTGGGAGCAAGACACCCTATATCACTGGTTAAAAATCAAATTATCGATGTTTTTTCGCGCATAGGATTTAATGTAAGTGAAGGTCCAGAGATAGAAGACGACTGGCATAACTTTACTGCACTCAACCTGCCAGAACACCACCCGGCAAGAGATATGCAGGATACTTTTTTTATACAAACAGATCCTGATGTACTCCTGCGTACTCATACCTCTAGTGTACAAGTGCGCTATATGGAAAATAACAAACCACCCATACGCACCATATCACCTGGACGTGTCTTTAGGAACGAGGCTATAAGCGCTAGGGCACATTGTATTTTTCATCAAGTAGAAGGTCTTTACATTGATAAAGATGTAAGCTTTGCAGACTTAAAACAAACCTTGCTGTATTTTACACAAGAGATGTTTGGTAAATCAAAAATAAGGCTGCGACCCTCTTACTTTCCATTTACAGAGCCTAGTGCCGAGGTTGATATCTATTGGGGTCTAGAGACCGAAACAGATTATCGCATTACAAAAGGTACAGGCTGGCTCGAGATCATGGGATGTGGTATGGTAGATCCTGCCGTATTGACTAATTGTGGTATCGATCCAGAAGAATACAGTGGCTTTGCCTTTGGTATGGGGATTGAACGCATCGCAATGCTCTTGTATCAAATAGGTGATATACGTATGTTCTTTGAGAACGATGTGCGCTTTCTTAAGCAATTCTCTAATGCCCTGTGATGGCTATTGAAAAGCTCATTTTTGTATACAATGCAAACTCAGGTAAAATCAACGCCTGGCTAGACAGTGCTCATAAAATTGTCAGTCCCTCTACTTATAATTGCCGTTTGTGCGATCTAACTTATGGCGTGTTTAAAGAAAAAGAAAAATGGATTCGCTTTCGCGAAAGCGAACTCTTAAACAGCTATGTCCAGCAACTGCAGTTTTTGCATATTGACGAATTTGAAAAACAATACCGCTCTAAATGGTTGCCTAAATATGATTTTCCAGTCATACTTACTGCTAGTAATCAAGGACTTCAGCCCTTTATGGATGCCAGGCAACTTAACGCCATAGAATCTACAACAGAGCTGATTGAAGCCATTAAAATGCGTTTAAATTGAAAAAAGATATAGTTATTCCAGTGGTCAAGGGCGTTCATCTTGCAGTAGTAAAGGAATGGAATGCAGACTTCTCTTCTCACGACTGGATCATTTATTTGATAAATGATTTAAAACAACCCCTGGAATCTGTAATGATTATGAGCCGTGGCAAGCATAGAGATGGACGCAAGACGTCCACGTTCCGCCATGCTTTTAAGGTAGTTCCAGCAAAAAGTTTTATCAAGGTAGAGTTGATCATGGAAAATGTATTTCCATTTATGAATGAGTTTGTGCTTACTTATTTTGAGGGGTCTACACTCTATGACAAAACGTTTATGGCACCGCCGCATTCTATAAAAGAAGATAACTTGCGCGATTTACCCGTTATGGATGTACAAGGAGTCCTGTTGACCTAAAAGGTATTTTAAATAAAGATTAAATAAAAACCTGATAAGCAGCATCTTGTCGGGTTTTTTTGTGGGCGATTGCCAAATTTTGCCAAATTATCAGACTTACAGTTAAAACACCGTTAACTTGAGTTAGTTCTGTCAAAACGCAACCACTAAAGGAGTAATATTAACAAACTAAAAATAGATTATGAAACTTAAAAGTTACAAAACAATCGCATTATCCTTAATTGTCTTATTCGTAGGACACACAGCCCTAGCGCAAAAATTAAGTCCTTCTAATACTATCGTAGAAAATGCGATGGCTGTAGATGACTTGTCAACATTAGTATCTGCTGTAAAAGCTGCAGATCTTGTTGCTACTTTATCTAGCGAGGGCCCATTTACTGTATTTGCTCCAACAAACGAGGCGTTCAGTGAATTGCCAGAAGATACAATGACTATGGTGATGGATGAGGATAACAAAGAAATGCTTACAGGCATATTGACTTACCATGTAGTTGCTGGAGATATAAAAGCAGCTGATGTTCTTGCATTAATCGCAGATAATGACGGCGAGGCAAATGTAGAAACAGTAGGTGGTGGTACATTAACCTTTTGGACAAAGTACAATAAGGTATATGTAAGAGATGCAAACGGTAATGACGCAGAGGTAGTAATGCCTAATGTAGAAAACTCAAACGGTACAGTGCATGTCATCAATAAAGTATTGATGCCAGCTAGTAATTAAACATTAGATACCCCTAATACTAGTGTTGATCCCGACTTTTTGCAAAGAAAGTCGGGATTTTTTATGTTGTAAATCGAGGGTCAGTATCCATTGTAGTGCCGCATACATCACAGGTGCGGATGGCCTCATTATTATAAAATTCTTTGAATCTGGGTAAAAAATCGGTCTCTATATCGTTAAGTTTAAAATAGGTCTCATGTAATTTATTATTACAGTGATCGCAGTACCATAAGAGTCCATCAACCGCATCGTCACTAGTGCGTTTGCGCTCGATGACAAGACCTATACTGTTTTCAAAACGCACTGGCGAGTGTGGTATTTTCCCAGGATGTAAGTACATGTCACCTGGACCTAGCTTCATCGTTTCTTTTTTACCATTTTCCTGAACGTGCACCTCTATGAAACCCTCTATCTGATAAAACAGTTCTTCAGTTTCATTGTAGTGATAATCCTTACGTGCATTAGGACCCGCCACGATCATGACAATGTAATCGCCTGCATCCTTATATAAATTTTTATTACCGACTGGAGGTTTAAGATGTTCTCTGTTCTCTTTAATCCACTGGTGCAAGTTGAAAGGTTTTTTTATGGCCATAGTTTACAATCACTTTATGAGATATTCAAAGGTCTGAAATTATATGTGATGTGGGCTTTAAAATTTATCTAATCAGACTAGACTTCTATAGTTTTATGTGATACTGTTTTTAAGGCTTATGGCAAAACCATTACCTTGCATAGTAAAAAGTAACTAGTTGTAAAAAAGTTTGTGGTAATCGGTTGTATCGCCTTAAAGTAAAACAGCTTATCGCCACTCAATATCAGATATGAAAATTATATCCTATAATGTAAACGGCATACGTGCCGCTATGAAGAAAGATTTTATCACGTGGCTTACTGCTGCAAATCCAGATGTGCTGTGTTTGCAAGAAATAAAAGCTACACAGGATCAAATTGATACAGACGCTTTTACTAAAGCCGGCTATCCGTATCAGTATTATTTCAGTGCAGAAAAGAAAGGTTATTCAGGCACCGCTATAATTTCAAAAATAGAGCCCAACCATGTAGAGTACGGTACGGGAATCCCTAGTATGGATCAAGAAGGGCGCAATGTAAGAGCAGACTTTGACAATCTCTCTGTGATGAGCATGTACTTGCCTAGCGGGACTAATGATGCACGACTGAGTTTTAAATTCAAATACATGGACGAATTTCTTGACTACGTAACAGACTTGCGTCAGGAAATTCCTAATTTGATTGTCTGCGGCGATTACAACATTTGTCATAAAGCTATTGACATACACGACCCAGTACGCCTTAAAAATACATCAGGGTTTTTACCGGAAGAGCGTGCATGGATGGATAAACTGGTCGATAGTGGGTTTATAGATACATTTAGAATGTTTAATCAAGAGCCCGGTCAATATTCCTGGTGGAGTTATCGCGGCGGCTCTAGAGCGCGCAATAAAGGGTGGCGACTTGATTATCACATGGCCACACCACCATTAGAAAACCGCATAAAGCGGGCAGTTATTTTGAGTGATGCTGTACATAGTGATCATTGCCCAGTTCTAGTTGAGGTGGAGTAATAGGAATAGATATTATTGCCTAGAGTCTATTATTTATTGAAAAAAAAGAACCTTGAGCAATTGCATGTCTCAAGGACCTTAAGATACTGGAATATTCTAAGGATAAATCGTAAACTACCCTATATTGTAAATTAGAGGCGACTATTTGACAAATATCAAAACCATCTAATGGCTGTTTTTTTGAAAACTATTTAAAAGAAAAACACATCAAAAAGTCATGATAATCATATTATCGCAGATGGCATCAATTAGCAATCAACACCTCAAGCGTTTCTTTTAGATTATCATTGTCAGGTCGCATGGCATTATCATCAATAAGTTTTCCGTCTTTATCATAAATCATAAAGCGAGGAGTGATTATTTGCTTTTCTTTAAAGAAATTTGAGTCATCATAATTGCGTGCGAGATAGTTATTGTCCAGTGTGGTTATCTTCAAATGTCTCTTAAATGGCGCCATGGCCTTGTCTGTAGAAATATTAATAATGGTAAATGCCTGTCCACTTAATGCGTCTTCTAATTGCTCTAGGGCTGGCATTAAATCTATAGAGTAGGGCGTGTAACTGTTCCAGTAATTGACATAAATAATATTGCCTTTATGTTTTTCTAAAATCTCATGTAGTGGATAATAAAAATCACTTGCATCAGTTAGATGCACTACATCGTTAGAAAATTCGGCAACATCAGCATAACGCAGTGGTGTTGTCTCATTTTTACAAGAGATCACTAGCAATAAAAGGTAAATGATAGAAAGTTTTTTCATAGGGTTAAGCAAATAGATACTTGACTAATTCTTCAATACGTGATACCGGCTGTATTTGAGTTCCTTTATCAGAAAGGGCAGATTTAGACGGCGCTACAAAAATCTTTTCAAAGCCTAGTTTTGTGGCCTCATTAACACGCTGTTCGAGTCTGCTCACAGGTCTTATCTCACCTCCCAGGCCTATCTCTGCACTAAAACAATGTTGAGATGAAATTTCAATATCAAAATTTGACGAGAGCACTGCAACGACTACCGCCAGATCAATTGCTGGGTCATCAACATTGATACCACCTGTTATATTAAGAAAAACATCTTTTTGACCCAGTTTGAATCCGGCTCTTTTTTCTAGCACGGCCAGTATCATATTTAAGCGCTTTAGATTGTAACCTGTCGCACTGCGCTGTGGTGTCCCATAAACTGCGGTGCTTACCAGTGCTTGCACTTCAATAATCAAGGGACGCATCCCCTCCATTGTCGCTGCGATAGCAGTACCGCTCAAATTGCTGCCTCGTTGTGAGATAAGCAACTCGCTGGGGTTAGTTACCTCACGCAGTCCATGGCCTAACATCTCATATATACCTATTTCATGAGTGGAGCCAAAACGGTTCTTGAGCGCTCTTAAAATCCTATAGGTATGATTGCGGTCGCCTTCAAATTGCAAGACCGTATCTACCATATGTTCTAATACCTTGGGTCCGGCAATGTTACCATCTTTAGTAATATGACCGATTAAGATGACTGGCGTATTGGTCTCTTTGGCAAATTTTATCAACTCGCCCGTACATTCTCTTATTTGTGACACGCTACCAGCAGTGCTCTCTATGTGATCGGTTTGTAAAGTTTGTATAGAATCTATGATCAGCGCATTAGGTTGATTGTCTGCCACCTGTCTAAAGATGTTTTGCGTCTTGGTTTCTGTTAGGATATAACAGTTGTCTACCTCCTTTTTTATACGTTCTGCTCGCATTTTTATCTGTTGCGCACTTTCCTCGCCAGATACATACAAGGTTTTAAAAGGCAAGTTAAGGCACAATTGTAACAGCAGGGTAGATTTTCCTATTCCGGGCTCGCCACCCAGTAGGGTTACAGAGCCTGGAACCAGCCCACCGCCTAGCACTCGATTAAATTCGGCATTTGTGGTGTCCATCCTAGGACTTTCGGTTGCATCAATTTGTGATATGCGTTGGGGTGTTTGCGTGCGTTTGCGCTGGACAGGGTTATCCTCAAGGCCATCTTTCCAGTCTTTTTGATTGCTCTTTTCAACAATCTCTTCCACCAGAGTATTCCACTCTTTGCAAGTATTGCATTGACCTTGCCATCGCGAATGTTGAGCGCCGCAGTTTTGACAATAAAAAGTGGTTTTAACTTTGGCCATAAAATCAATTTTGAACTATAAAAATAGTGTTGATGGTTTAATTTTTCAGGTCTTGCGCCATGAAAAAAGCAGAAAGCACAGCAGCCCAAATACTATAACCAGTAAAGTTTGTGACAACCAGACAATCCACCCAAAAGCAGTTCCCACAACTGCACTGTAGCCAAATAATAGCAGGACCTGACTAATCAAATAGGGATAAGCGCCCAGCCCGCCGTTAGTAAAGGCCACTGCAAAGCTACCAGCAACAAAAGCACAAAGCACTGCACTTATGGGCATAGAATCTGTGTCTGGTATCGCAAATATACAGACGTAGAACATGGCCAGGTATAACACCCATATCGCGATGGTGTGTGCTAGGTACCACCATTTATGTGGCATTGTCCAGATGGTGATAAAGCCATCTTTTATACCCTGTATAAACTGTTTTACTTTTTTGAGCAGCCCTAACCTTTTCAAAAAAAAGATCGCCAGCGCTACTACTAGAAGCACAAGGATAGAGTATGTAGCTATTTTGATGGGGTTCGCTTTCGCGAAAGCGGACTTCACACCCGCCTCAAAGAAATCGAGAAGCTCTTGACTTGCAGTGAGCATAGCGGTCGCTGTAATGAGGAGCAGCATGATAAGATCCAGAACACGCTCTGCAATAATGGTTCCCAGGCCTTTGTCAACGGGAATATCGTCAGTACGATTAACGATTATCGCACGCGTGACCTCGCCGCTGCGAGGTAGAATCAAATTCATGGCATAGCCAGCACCTATCGCAATGACATTGTTGAGAAACGTTGGTTTTTTATCAATGGCTGCGAGCATGTAATTCCAGCGCCAGGCTCGCGATAGATGACTTAAAAAGGCTAATGCCATACCTATAGCAATATAGGTGTAATCTGCATCACGCAAATAATTGCCTATCTCTTGCAGTTGTTGCTCGGTAAATTGAGCATAAGAAATATAAATAAGAAAAGCACCCAGTAGAAGGGTGACGATTACCTTTATTGTCTTGAAGCTTGATTTTTTCAAGCTTTAAGTAAGGGTGTTGTCTTTTTCATTAGGAAAAAGAAGACTGGGTTTAAAATTGCGAGCTTCTTCAATGGTCATTTGCGCATAAGTGATTAAAATAAGTACATCACCTATCGCTACTAACCTAGCGGCTGCACCATTTAATGTGATCTCACCACTGCCACGAGGTCCAGGGATGGCATAAGTTTCTAGCCTATTCCCATTTGTATTATTAACGATCTGGACTTTTTCACCTTCTACAATGTTTGCACCATCCATTAAATCTTCATCAATGGTAATGCTGCCTATGTAGTTAAGATCTGCACCAGTAACCTTTACCCGGTGTATCTTTGATTTTACAACTGTAATTGTCATGCTGCAAAGATACAATTTGCACTTAAAGTATCCCTAATCCAGGGAAATGTTGTCAATTAATCGTACCCCTTGTAGATGAACCACTATAAAGGCACGATATTTTTTTCCCGGTTCCACCATTGTAGCTGGTTCTAGTGTTTTCTCGCATGCAATAGTGTAATATTCTAATTCAAATCCTGGCATAGCCGCGATTTGTTCTTCTACATGCGCTGTCGCTCTAGCAATACCATGGTTTTTAAAGATAGCTTTGCTGGCCAGCAAGACTTGATAAATTTGTGCCGCCTTTTTAAAATTTTCTGGTGTGAGTCTTCCGTTTCTAGAACTCATGGCTAGACCGCTATCCTCACGATAGATAGGGCAGCCTATAATATTTATATCTAGCGATAGCTTTTCTACCAGCTTTTTTATGATTTGTAATTGCTGGAAATCTTTCTCGCCAAAATAAGCGTTATCAGGTTGTACTACCTCAAATAAAAATTCAAGTATAGTTCCTACACCATCAAAGTGACCGGGTCGCTGCGCTCCCTCCATAACTTGTTCTAAACCTTCAAAATCATAAGACTTTGATACCGTATGATCGCCATAAACATCATTGACATCTGGGGCATAGACAAAAATGCGATCTATCGGTAAACTAGCATTGATCAAGGCCAGGTCTTGCTCTAAAATTCTAGGATATTTATGAAGATCTTCCTGATTGTTGAACTGGGTAGGATTAACAAATATGGATACAATCAACAAATCATTATCAGATAAGGCCTGATGCATAAGAGCTAGATGTCCCTGGTGCAAGGCTCCCATTGTAGGAACAAATCCTATGGATTTTGAGGGATTGCCGTTGTTTTTAAGAAAATGGGTAAGTTGTTTGTGCGATGTAAATACCATGCAAGAATGGGCTTGAGAGCCTACAAACATAAGGTTTCCAAGTCAATGTGCAATAAAAGATGTATTTTTGCATTCTGCTAGAAGAAAGGCGTCAAAAATTCATTTATGAAGGAAAAAAGAGTATTGTACGTATCCTCAGAAGTTATTCCCTATTTACCAGAAACCGAAGCATCATCCATGTCCTATTTTGCTCCTAAGATGGTCAACGACCGCGGTGGGCAGATAAGAATCTTTATGCCACGTTTTGGGAATATCAATGAGAGACGGCATCAACTGCATGAGGTAATACGTTTAAGTGGTATGAACATGGTAATTAATGACTTAGATATGCCATTAATTATTAAGGTAGCCTCTATTCCTAAAGAGCGCATGCAGGTATACTTCATTGATAATGATGAATACTTTAAACGCAAGGCGACGTTGACAGATGAAAATGGAGAGCTTTTTGAAGATAATGATGAGCGTGCCATGTTTTTTGCTAAAGGCGTTATTGAAACGGTCAAAAAGCTTAACTGGGCACCAGATATAATTCATGTACATGGATGGATGGCAAGTCTATTACCTCTTTATCTAAGAAATTATTACGGTAACGACCCTCTATTTGAAGATAGTAAAATAGTAACCTCTGTTTACAATCAATCCTTTGAAGGAACGTTAGATGAAGAGATGTATGAAAAGCTACAGTTTGACGCATTAGACGACGAGGCGATTGCACCATTTAAAGAGCCTTCCTATTTAAACCTTATGCGCAGTGCGGTAGTCTATAGTGATGGAATCATCAAGGGTAGTGAATCATTAGATGCAGATCTTGAAAGCTTTATTGACAGTCAGGAAAAACCTGTGCTGGATTATCAATCGCCAGAAGATTTTGCTGACGCCTATGAGGAATTTTATCTTGATAAAATCCTTAACGAAAAAGAAGAAGCATAATAATGAAGAATTTATTAAAGTACGGGACGATGGTATTTGCCATCGTTTTTGTTCTATTGAGTTGTGATACAGATCCTAACGAATTAGGTGGAAGTTTTCTAGGGATTAATATTGATAGTACAATTATCGAAGAGGAGTTTGTGGCAACAGCTTTCAGTACCTCACTCAACCCAGTACAAACAAACAATTTTCCTGCCGCTCAGTTAGGATATTACAACGATCCTATTTATGGAGAGACGACCTACGATTTTGTAACACAAGTAGCGCTTAACAATGCGGGTGTCAACTTTGGCGAGAATCGCAAGCTGGATAGTGTCATTTTAACTATACCTTACTTCTCTGCTGTAACAGGCTCTAGTGGCGAGGCTATCGAGTATGAGCTAGATAGTCTATATGGAGGCGGCTCTATTGACTTTCAGATTTTTCGTAGCAACTATTTCCTTAACAGTTTTAATCCTAATAATGTTGAAGAAGGTGCCGTCTTTTATTCTGACTTTGGTCCTATAATCGATGCTAATAAAGGTGATGCACTACAATTTGTTGATGTAGATTCCTTGGGTGTGGTGTCTCGTACCTATAGCGAGATTGAAAATTTCAGACCTAGTAATGAGCAAATTATCTTAAAAGTGAGAGATAGTGCTGGAAATCCTACACAAACAACGCGAGAATCTCCTCGTTTCCGACAGCATCTGGAGCGTAGTTTTTGGAAAAACCTCATTATTGATAACGGTGATGCCTCTTACTTACAAAGTGACAGTGAATTCAGAAACTTTTTTAGAGGGCTATATTTCAAAATAACGGGTGTAAATGACGCTGGTATTTATTCATACCTCAACTTAAATGGCGCTAATATCACCCTATTTTATAGATCAGATATTAGGGATGTAAATGATCTAGATCAGGATGGTGATACTACTGATTTTCTACAAACAAACCTGGCGAGCTCCTATCAAATTAATATAGCAGGTAATAGGATTGTCATGTTAGACAATGATGTCCCTAGTACTTTAGAAACAGAAATCGCAAATTCTTTTGATCCAGCGGCTGGAGCATCTAGAATATTTTTGAAAGGAGGGGAAGGGACCATGACCTTTATAGATCTTTTTGGGCCTGATAATGATGGTGATGGAGAGGCAGATGCACTTACAGAACTAAAAAGTAAAAATGTCATTATCAACGAGGCAAATATTGAGTTGTTCGTAGATCAAGAGCGTTTAAATGCAGCAAGTGTTGATCCAGGCTCAGAGCCAGAGCGTATTTTTATTTATGATTTTAAAGAGTCCCGTTTGCTTGCAGATTTTATTGTGAGTAACGCATCAGGTGTGAATTCTAATACAAACCACCTAGGTAGACTGGTACGAGATGAGAATGGTCGTGGTGTAAGCTATAGAATAAGGTTGACTCGCCACATAGAAAATATCATAAACGACCGTGTAGATAACAACAGGCTAGGCTTGTTTGTCTCACAAAATGTAGAATTACTTGGCTCTTCTGAAGTCGAAAATCAAACCACTCCGATAGAAATTGAGCGCATCCCATTGGGTAGTGCCATCTCTCACGAGGGGACAGTTCTTCACGGGAATTTATCTTCAGACCCAGATAAACGTCTTAAATTGAGGATCTTTTATACAGAGTTAGATTAACCAACAGATTATTATTTTATGTGTGGAATTGTAGGGTATATAGGGAAACGCGATGCATATCCCATCGTTCTCAATGGCTTAAAACGCCTAGAGTATCGCGGTTATGATAGCGCAGGAATCGCTTTGTATGACGGTGAGAATCTTACAGTATGTAAAACAAAAGGTAAAGTGTCAGACCTTGAAAGCAAAATGCTGGAAGGGAATGAAATCACAGGAAATATAGGCATAGGCCACACCAGATGGGCAACGCATGGTGTTCCTAATGATATAAACAGCCACCCTCATTATTCAAACGGAGGTAATCTTGTTATCATACACAACGGTATTATTGAGAATTATGAGGCTCTCAAACAAGAGCTTACACAACGTGGTTTTACCTTTAAATCAGATACAGATACAGAGGTTCTCGTCAATTTAATAGAGGACGTACAAATACAGCAAGGCGTTAAATTAGGAAAGGCCGTTCAAATTGCATTAAACCAGACAATTGGGGCTTATGCGATAGCGGTTTTTGATAAAAATAAGCCTGATGAGATTGTAGTGGCTCGATTAGGGTCGCCTCTTGCTATAGGGGTAGGAGAGGACGAGTTTTTCATCGCATCAGATGCGAGCCCATTTCTAGAATTCACAAAAAACGCCATCTATCTAGAAGACGGCGAGATGGCCGTAGTGCGTACACACAAAGAAATTAAGGTAAGAAAAATCCATGACGATTCACTAGTAGATCCTTATGTGCAAGAGCTGCAACTCAATCTAGAGCAGATTGAAAAAGGCGGTTATGAGCACTTTATGCTCAAAGAGATTTATGAGCAGCCACAAGCGATAAAAGACACCTTTAGGGGCAGGATGCTGGTAGACCAGGGTCTTATTAAAATGGCAGGTATTGATGATCACATTGATAAATTTGTCAATGCAAAACGCATTCTTATTGTGGCATGTGGTACAAGCTGGCACGCTGGATTAGTAGCTGAATATATTTTTGAAGAGCTAGCTAGAGTACCGGTAGAGGTAGAATATGCCTCAGAGTTTAGATACCGCAATCCTGTTATAGATAAAGACGATGTATTAATCGCGATATCACAAAGCGGTGAGACGGCAGATACAATGGCGGCAATCAAACTGGCAAAAGAAAATGGAGCATTCGTCTTTGGCGTATGCAATGTGGTAGGGAGTTCAATATCTAGAGAATCCCATGCTGGGGCATACACCCATGCAGGACCAGAGATAGGGGTAGCCTCTACAAAAGCTTTTACAACTCAAATCACCGTACTTACCTTAATAGCATTAGAAATAGCTAAAAAGAAAGGTAAAATTTCAACCAGTGAATTTCACAACTATCTGGTAGAACTAGAGCAAATCCCTAGCAAAGTAAGCAAGGCACTTGAATCAAACGATCTTATAGAGCAGATCGCACAGGTCTATAAAGACGCAAAAAATTGTCTGTACCTAGGTAGAGGTTTCAACTTTCCAGTGGCTCTAGAAGGAGCTCTCAAATTAAAAGAGATCAGTTATATCCATGCAGAGGGTTATCCAGCAGCCGAAATGAAACACGGCCCTATCGCCCTGATTGATGCCGCAATGCCCGTGGTTGTTATTGCCACTAGAAAAGGGCATTATGAGAAAGTGGTGAGCAATATACAAGAGATCAAATCTAGAGAAGGAAAGATTATCGGTATTGTAACAGAGGGTGACGTGGACGTGAGAAAACTAGCAGATCATGTGATAGAGGTGCCTGATACAATTGAGTGTCTCACGCCGTTATTGACAACGATCCCGTTACAATTGTTGTCTTATCATATTGCTATCGCATTGGGTAGAAATGTTGACCAGCCGCGCAATCTGGCAAAATCTGTCACTGTAGAATAATTAAATCAATTATATGGATTCTGTAAGTTTCGTTTTTGGCCTGATGGGGATGTCTTTTGGAGTTATAGGCTTCACATTTGCATTAATTTGTTATACCAGGGTAGAAAAACTTACACGCATGCTTGAATCTAAAGGAATTATAGAGAAGAGTACATCGCAAGAATAACAGGAATCACTTACCTAGTTTAAGAGCCTCATTATTGTAATGGGGCTTTTTTGTATTCCGCTTTCGCGAAAGCAGAATTGCAACCACCACCCTACCATATATGAAACTTTAAGAGCTCCTTAAAAAAAGTAAAAAATCGGTTAATTATATAAAACCGAATGCAGTATCTTTGCGCCACGAAAAAACGGCTCTTATGGTCGTATCTTTTTAAGTTTTAAAACATTAGATAATGTCGCAAATTACAGGTAGCGTTTCACAAATCATCGGCCCAGTAGTTGATGTAACTTTTGACAGCACGCAGGGTGCTCTTCCCAATATTTATGATTCTTTAGAGATTGATCTTAAGGGTAATAAACTTGTACTGGAAGTACAATCACATATAGGAGAAAGTACCGTAAGAACGATCTCTATGGATTCTACAGATGGTTTGAGTAGAGGTACTGCCGTTGTTGCAACAGGTAGTCCTATACAAATGCCTATAGGTGATGACGTTTATGGCCGTCTATTTAATGTAATCGGTGATGCTATTGATGGTTTAGGTAACCTGCCTAAAGCAGGAGATAAGGGATTGCCTATTCACAGATCTGCGCCTGCATTTGAAGATCTTTCTACTTCTACAGAGGTTCTATTTACCGGGATTAAAGTAATCGATTTGATTGAGCCTTATGCAAAAGGTGGTAAGATCGGACTGTTCGGTGGTGCAGGAGTAGGAAAAACAGTATTGATTCAAGAATTGATTAATAACATTGCTAAAGGTCACGGTGGTCTCTCTGTATTTGCAGGAGTGGGTGAGCGCACACGCGAGGGGAATGACTTGTTGCGTGAGATGTTAGAATCAGGCATTATAAAATATGGAGAGGACTTTATGCACTCCATGGAAGAAGGTGGTTGGGACCTACAAAAAGTAGATAAAACCACGATGAAGGAATCAAAAGCGACTTTCGTTTTTGGACAGATGAACGAGCCGCCAGGGGCACGTGCACGTGTGGCACTTTCTGGATTGACGATTGCAGAATACTTCCGTGATGGTGGGGCAGATGGTCAGGGTAAAGACGTTCTTTTCTTTGTCGATAATATCTTCCGTTTTACACAAGCAGGATCAGAGGTGTCTGCACTTCTAGGGCGTATGCCATCTGCGGTAGGTTATCAGCCTACACTTGCAACAGAGATGGGAGCGATGCAAGAGCGTATTACTTCTACAAAGAAGGGGTCAATTACATCGGTACAAGCAGTATATGTACCTGCGGATGACCTTACAGACCCGGCACCTGCAACCACTTTTGCACACCTGGATGCAACGACCGTATTATCTCGTAAGATTGCAGAGCTAGGTATTTACCCAGCGGTAGATCCTCTAGACTCAACATCGCGTATTCTTACTGCAGACATTCTAGGTAACGAGCACTACGATTGTGCGCAGCGTGTGAAAGAATTATTACAACGCTATAAAGAGCTGCAAGACATTATTGCCATCCTAGGTATGGAAGAACTTTCTGAGGATGATAAACTAGCCGTATACCGTGCTCGTAAAGTGCAACGTTTCTTATCACAGCCATTCCACGTGGCAGAGCAGTTTACTGGACTTAAAGGAGTACTGGTAGATATTAAGGATACCATTAAAGGATTTAATATGATTATGGATGGTGAGTTAGACCACCTGCCAGAAAGTGCTTTTAACCTTAAAGGAACTATAGAAGATGTAATTGAGGCTGGTGACAAAATGATGTCTGAAGCTTAAAAAACTAGGAAACATCAAAACAGGATCTTACATCCTGCATTGAGATTTCTCAGTTATAATTAAAAGGATATGTTTTTAGAAATAGTTACACCAGAAGAAACCCTGTATAGTGGTGATGTAGAGTCGGTATCTGTTCCAGGCATGGAAGGAGATTTCCAGATGCTTGATAATCACGCACCTATTGTTTCTCTTTTGACGTCTGGGACGGTAAAAATGTATGGGAACATACAGTTACATAAATCTGTAGCAGACAAGTTTACAAAAGGTAACGGTACCATTGATTTTAAAATCAAGGGTGGTGTTCTAGAAATGAAAGATAACCGTGCTATTGTACTTGCAGATTAAGTTTGTAGACGTATTATAATTTTAAAGCCTCGATCGACAAGATCGAGGCTTTTTTGTTTGTTCGCTTTCGCAAAAGCGAACTCCATTACAGTATTTTGCTAATCTTCTCGATATTCTAATAAATCGCCGGGCTGACAATCTAGTACTTCACAAATCGCTTCTAGAGTAGAAAATCTTATGGCTTTTGCTTTTCCAGTTTTGAGAATAGAAAGATTTGCTGTAGTGATGCCTATGGCATCTGCCAGCTCATTGCTGCGCATGCCTTTTTGAGCGAGTACGATGTCAAGATTGATATAAATGGGCATGCTAGATGGTTAGGTCATTTTCTTCTTTAAGAGCGTTGTTAGTTCTCACAATTTCAGAGATTAAAAGTAAAAAGATACCTATAGAAAACAGAAATAGCATAGAGTCATAAGAAACGCCCAGATTATAAGAGATACTATAGACACGTGGTTCTGAGGTTGTATGGAATGTAGATTTATACTTCCAGTAATATAGGTATGCTGGTATCCTATTGAGCAGTGACCCTATGATGCAGTAGGCACCAGCTTTTCTAAATCTTAAGTGCAGCAGGCGATCCCTCACTTCATCGGTTACATCTAGTGTTTGAGCAATCCTCCTCAACTCATAGATCATAAGTACAAAAAGCACCTGCGATACACTAGCCAGGATGGCTACCAATAAAAAGCTCCAATGTGTATTTTCTATCTCAGTCGACCCTATGCTCAATAAAATAGGCTCTCCTAATTGCCATTCAAAAAAAATAAACATCGAAGCAATTGCCGAGAGGATCGCAAATAAATAAATCGCGTAAAGACAAAATCTTAATAGTCTAATCCACATACATTAAATGGTCAGGTCATTTTCTTCTTTGATCGAGCTACTCACGCTAATAATCTTTGATAGAACGATTAGAAAAACACCAAAAACAATTAGGACCAGCAGAGAATCAAAACTAAAACCGAAGTTAAGCCCCTCTGAAAAGCCGCTATCACCGCGCAACTCTTTAAAAAACCAATATTTATAAATAAAGGCTGGCAATCTGTTGAGCAGCGCACCTATCACACAAGCGATCCCAGCAAGGTGCAAATGACGGCTCAGCCCGCCAGCAAAGGCCTTTCTGGGCGCTAGCAACCAGGATGCCTTTTTAAGGTGATGGATCATATAGACAAAAAGAAATTGCGACAATACCACTAGGCTTATCACAACATAAAAGCTAGAGTCAATGTTGCGTATCAAAATACCGCCTACATTAAAGCTAAAACCCAACCGCTCACTAGCCACAAATAAATATACTGGAGACCCAATCGCGGCCATCAATGAGAATAAAAACACAAAACCTAGTAAGGCTCTTAAAAATCTAATCCATCCCATAATCATATTTGTTAGAAAGTCTTTTTCTCAAAAAAATCTTGTGGCATGTAACTAACCATCAAGATTTTGTTTGCTTTCAAAAACAAATTTAATCTAAAAATTATTGAAAAACAATAACTAATTATTGAAAAACAATAAAAACCGATAAGAATTTAAATCTTATCGGTTTGATATTAGGGTTGAGCGGTATAGTTTATTGAGCCGCCAGCCAGCGCTCGCGCGCTTTTACTGCGGTATTACTAGCATCCTTATCGATTCTAATGGTGTATCTGGGGTCTGCCCCTACGGTCAATATAGTCTTACCTATTTTACCAAAACGTTGCACTTCCAGCTCCAACTGATCACCTATCTGTGCTTTGCTAATGATTTTGTCGTAGTCCTTTATACTGGTAATTTTTTTACCATTTATACTAACAATATGATCGCCCTCATTGATTCCTGCCTCATAGCCAGACGTTCCTTTGATCGTTGGGCGACTTACTATCACTTTATTATCTTCACTAGTAAGACTCAATCCTGTAGCTGACTTCCCATCTTGATCGATAGCAAGTCCCACACTTGCAAACAGACTCTCATAATCTGGCATGTTGCTATTATAGATGTAGTTGTTAAAATATGCTTTTGCGAAAGCGTCACCCGCATAATCTGCCAGTATCTCCTGTAAATCATCTATGTTGTAGGCTACCTCTTTTTTTCCTAGACGATTCCATACCGCTTTGAAGTAATCGTCTAGATTTAGACCTTGCTCTCTCAAGCTTAAATCCAGTGCTAAACCTAACATACTACCATAAGAATAGTAGGAAATAAAGGTGTTATTCCTATTTACCGGGTCGACAGATGTTGCGGCGTCTACAAAGGGAGCTTGATAGCTCATTTCTATGGGGTTGAAATAAGCTCTAGCAGGTGAGTTCCATACATAATTAAACGTACCGTTAAGGCTATTCACATAATCTTGTGTGGTAATGATACCAGCACGAGCTAGTATAAGATTTGTATAATAACTTGTAAAACCCTCTGCAAACCATAGGGAGCCGCTCATGTTTGCGGCAGTAAAATCAAATGGCTCTAGATCTGCAGGGCGTATGCGCTCTACATTCCAGGCGTGAAAAAATTCATGAGAGACGGTACCTATATTGCCTTTTAAGCCGCCATTTGCTAGAGACTCCCTATCAGTAAGTATCGTACTATTGCGATGCTCCATTCCGTCGCCAGCAACATGAGGAGCATAGCAAGCCAGGAAGGTGTATTCGTTATAGTCAAAATGGGGCAACTCACCATAAACTGCCCGTTGCTGCAAGACAATTGCTTTGACATCTTCCCAGTAAGTATCAAAATCTACAGCGTTATCTGGGCTGTGCAACACAAATCGTATGTTCTGGTCGTCTACCTTAAAGTTGCGCTGTTGATAATCACTGAGCTCTGTAGGGCTGTCCATAAAATACTGTAAATGTGGCGCAGCATAGGTCACCGCATCAATCTGCTCTAATTGTGTAGCAATTTTCCAATTGAGGTCTTTTCTAGGTTCAAAGGTGATAGTGATAGGCCGGTGTTCCATACCTTCCATAAACATAAAAGTGGCTGGCATATTAAGATGGGCGTGTGACTCGTCCACCTGCGAGTAGGTCCCATCGGCTCTATTTGCAAACAGCGTGTAAGAAAGGTTAACCGTGCCATCATGATCAATAATTTCCCAAGAATAGGGGTCTGGGCGGCTTATATCTAGTGGTTCTCCAGCGCCATTTGTGGCTTGCACATCATATACGTTTTTTGCAAATTCATGAATCGCATACCGTCCAGGAGAGGTACGTGGCATGCGCACACGCACGGTTTTGGCTTTCAATTGTGGAAAAGTTATATTGATTTGTGCCTCGTGGTGTACCGCATTTTCAAAAGAAATATGATATTGATTAGTTTGAGCGACGGTAAAAAAGCTGATCAGAAAGAGCGGTAATAGAAATCTCATAAATTGGTTTTTAAAATCTTAAAAGTAAACAACTTGATCTATATCTATCCCTTCACAAATGCTACCTTCGTGAATTATCTTTAAGCCATGATTCCAGAGAAACTTCTTTTAAAGCTCAGCCAGCGATATGCGCAAGGAAGCATGCGAGAACTTTCTGTGAGTCAGGGTCTCATTGATTTTTCTTCAAACGATTATCTAGGATTTTCTAGTATGATTGCACCTAGTAATGTAACACAAGGCGCCACGGGCTCGCGGTTACTTACTGGACAAACCCAGGCATGCCAGTTGCTGGAGCAAAAGATTGCACAGTTCCATCAGGTCGAGTCGGCTCTTATTTTTAATTCAGGATATGATGCAAACCTGGGGCTTATAAGCAGTGTAGCCCAGCGTGGTGACTTAATTTTTTATGATGAATATGTGCATGCCAGCATACGTGATGCTATACGTTTAAGCAATGCCAAAGCTCTTAAATACCGTCACGACGATCTAGGGCATCTCAAAATCTTATTGGACAAATTCAGCAATTCAGAAAATCGTGAAGTATATCTCATCACAGAGAGTGTGTTCTCGATGGATGGTGACATCCCTAACCTTAAAGCACTGGTCCAATTATCCCAGCAATATCATAACGTCCACATCATTCTAGATGAGGCGCATGCTCTAGGAACATTAGGAAATCGCGGCGAGGGCCTGGCGCAATCACTGGGCGTGCATAAAGATATATTTGCACGTGTGGTAACTTATGGCAAGGCAATGGGGTGTCATGGTGCTGCCGTGCTGGGCGCTTTTGATTTGACACAGTATCTAGTCAACTATGCACGCAGCTTTATATACACCACGGCTTTGCCGCTGCACTCGCTGCATTGTATTGATAGTGCTTACGACCTTCTAGATGCGCATCAGGATCGTGTAGAGCAATTGCAATTATTAATAAAAAGCTTTAACCGGTTGGTGATTCAAAATGGATTGCGATTACGCTTTCGCGAAAGCGTTACACCCATCCAGCTGTGCATTATACCAGGAAATAGTCAGGTAAAAAAAATGGCTTCACAACTGCAGATCGCAGGGTTTGACATACGACCTATTTTATCCCCTACAGTGCCACAGGGTGAGGAGCGTTTGCGCATTTGTCTGCACAGCTTTAATAGTCTAGCAGATTGTGAGCGCATGTTGCAAGAGCTGGCAATGCTATGGAAAGAGCTATGAAAAAATTTCGCACCGTAGCAGTATTTACTTATCCAGCAGAAGCCTCTGTCATAAAAAGCAAGCTAGAAAGCGAAAATGTAAGCGTATTTTTGCGCAATGAATTTACCGTAGCTGCAGAGCCTTTTGCGAGCAATGCCCTAGGCGGTATAAAAATGGAAGTGTACAGAGAGGATTATTTGAAGGCCCTAGCCATAATTGAAAAATATTCTCCAGAAGTATCACAGCGCATCATAGCACATATAATCTGTCCACAGTGCGGTAAGCGCAGTGTGAGAGAACAGCAAGATGTGTTGAGTGCACAAGGATTTTCTCAAATCATGCGTGCCGTGAGGTACAGCATCCTTCCATTTATTAAACATAAAAGTTTTAAATGCACAAATTGTGCGTATGAATTTGATATCAATGAATAACTATTTTATCACCGGTATAGGTACAGATGTAGGAAAGACCGTTGCTGCTGCGATTGTAGTAAAAGCTTTACAAGCAGACTACTGGAAGCCGGTACAAAGCGGCTTGCAAGAAACTGACCGTGGTACATTACAAGAATTAGTACCAGATAGTTCAATTACCTTCCATCCAGAGGTGTATCGTTTAAAAACACCTATGAGCCCTCACAAGGCTGCTCAAATTGATGGAGTGTATGTAGATTTAGAAAACATCACTAGACCAGACACGCACAACCATCTAGTCATAGAAGGAGCAGGAGGCTTATTAGTTCCATTAAATGATAACGATACTATTGCTGATTTAATCCAGCCCCTAGATAAGGTAATCCTGGTAAGCTCTGGATATCTAGGCAGTATCAATCATACCTTATTAAGTATAGAGCTGCTCAAGTCAAGAAAACTTACTTGCGCGGGCATCATCTACAACCACGTTACTCTAGACGGTACGATAGAAGTAATAGAAAAAATGACTGGCGTGCCCACCATAGGACATATCGATCGACACGATAGTATGACACCAGCACTGATCGACCATTATGCCACTATATTCAAAGAAAGATTGCAATCGATTTGAAAGAAACCCAACTTTTACTAAAAGATCAACAACATATCTGGCACCCGCTTACCCAGCACAAAACGGCCATGGCGCCGCTGGCGATAAAAAAGGCGCAGGGGAATTACCTGTATGATTTTAATGGCACTGCTTATTTTGATGCTATTTCTAGCTGGTACACCTGCAGTTATGGTCATGCAAATCCAGTGTTGACTAGCGCGGTAAAGGCACAAATTGATAAATTGCACCATGTGGTTTTTGCTGGAATGACGCATGAACCAGCGGTACAATTATCTCAAGATTTGCTCGAGATTCTTCCTAGCAATCAGGCAAAGTTATTTTTTTCAGAAAATGGCTCTACTAGTGTAGAGATTGCTCTTAAAATGGCTTTTCAGTACCATTTCAATCGTGGTGAAAAGCGGCTGGCAGTCGTGGCGCTCGAGGGTGGTTTTCATGGTGACACATTTGGTGCAATGAGTGCTTCTGGATTATCAGTCTACAACGGTCCATTTGAAGACTTATTGATTGATGTAATACGCATCCCAGTACCTACTACTGATAATATAGAAATTCTATTGCAAGAGGTAGAACAAATACTTTCTGGTCATGCCGTAGCCAGTTTTATCTACGAGCCATTAGTGCAAGGAGCTGCTGCCATGCAATTAATTGATGTTACCTCCTTGTGTCGGTTGATAAGACGCTTTCGCGAAAGCGGAACAACGATCATAGCAGATGAGGTGATGACAGGTTTTGGAAAAACAGGGACGCATTTTGCAAGCGATCAAATGGGTAATCTACCAGATATTATATGCCTGTCCAAAGCCCTTACCGGTGGTATAATGCCTATGGCAGTAACCAGTTGTTCGCAAGAAATTTACGATGCTTTTTATGATGACCAGACCAGTCGTGGTTTTTTTCATGGACATACCTATAGTGGGAATCCCCTGGGTTGTGTAGCAGCTAGCGCTGCGATTAAACAATTGGTAAGTGCTCCTATACAGGCATGTATACAGCGCATAACAACGCTCAATGCAGTCTTTGCGCAGCAGCTCAAACAACATCGCATGGTAAGTGATGTGCGGCACTGTGGGGTAATACTAGCCCTAGATTTAAATACGGAGATGCAGCGCTATGGGCAGCAGCGCAACACCATATTTAAATGGTTCTGGGAGCGAGGTATTTTTTTAAGACCTCTGGGTAAAACGGTGTATATCGTGCCGCCATTTACAACAACAGCGGTAGAGTTAAAAAAGCTCCATCAATCGTTGATAGATTTTCTAGATTCTGGAATGTTTAAATAGCAAGATCGCCGGCTATTAGATAGGTTTTACCGATTTTTGCAAACTGAATTTTATTCTTGAAAAACCCTATTTACATACACGATGCGGCTCTTATTTCTCCGGCAGGAGTCCAGGGATTTACTAGTGATGTACCTTTTTTTACATCACTAGGTGGTACATCAATTGGCCAGGTAAATGTGTCAATAGAGAACCAGCTAGCTGCAGTACGTGCAGAAAACAATCAATATAATAAATTAGACCGATCTACATTACTCGCAATACTCGCCGCAAGACAATTGCAATTAGATACAAGCGATATAGCGGTTAATATAGGCTCTAGCCGTGGTGCAACGGGCCTATGGGAAGCATTTCATCATCAATTTGTAACAACTGGTAGTGTTCCTGTACCTGCATCACCATTAACAACACTAGGAAATATAAGCAGTTGGGTAGCGCAAGATTTAGGTGTGGATCAAGTAGCATTTTCGCACTCTATTACTTGTGCTACTGCTGCGCATTCTATCTTAAATGCGATTGCCTGGTTAGAGAGCGGCATGGCAACAACCTTTATTGCCGGTGGGGCAGAGGCACCGCTTACTGACTTTACAATTGCCCAGATGAAAGCCTTGCGCATCTATTCACAAGAACAAGGCATTTTCAAGTGTCGAGCATTAGACCCTAACAAAACGGCAAACACTATGATTCTGGGAGAAGCGGCAGCCTGTTTTGTCCTTTCAAAAAATAAAGGTACGAGTGCTGTAAAAATAGTGGGTTATGGAACCGCGATAGAATCATTGCAATCTGCTACATCCATGAGTGTAGAGGGTATCGGCTTTCAAAAATCCATGCGACAAGCAATAGGGGATAATTCACTTGATGCAGTAGATGCAATTATTACTCATGCCCCAGGAACGATACTAGGGGATCAATCTGAAATGGAAGCGATAAAATCTGTTTTTAACGATGACGCATCATATAAAGGCAAATATCCTAGGCTATTTAATAACAAGTGGCAAATAGGTCATTCCCTAGGGGCAAGCGCTGCGGTTAACTTGTATATGGCATTGCAGTTATTGACTGATGATATTCAGCCAGTTTTACCCTATTTAAATCATGAAATATACAATCCACGCGGGCACGATCGTAAACCTAAACTTATATTAATCAATGCAAGTGGCTTCGGCGGTAACTGTGTTAGCTTACTTGTAGAAAAAGAGGAATAAATACCTGCTCAAAAAACTGTAGAACCTCTATACTTTTCTATTTTTACTTACCATACATTAAAATATGCAAACCAAACACGACTGGACCAAAGAAGAAGTACTAGCGATTTATAACAAACCCATCATGGAATTGTTATACGATGCTGCAACTGTCCATAGGCAATATCATAATCCTAATCAAGTACAAGTCTCCACTTTACTTTCTATTAAAACTGGTGGTTGTCCAGAAGATTGCGGCTATTGTCCGCAAGCTGCCCGCTATCATACAGATATTGAAGGCAATGACCTTATGTCTGTACAGCAAGTAAAAGCACAAGCACTAAGAGCAAAATCCAGTGGAAGCTCCCGGGTATGCATGGGCGCCGCCTGGCGTAATGTAAAAGATGGGCCAGAGTTTGATCAAGTTCTAGAAATGGTACGCACCATTAATAAGCTAGACATGGAGGTATGTTGTACACTAGGAATGATCACAGAAAACCAGGCACATCGCCTGG
Source organism: uncultured Nonlabens sp. (assembly GCA_947491755.1). Taxonomy (GTDB): domain Bacteria; phylum Bacteroidota; class Bacteroidia; order Flavobacteriales; family Flavobacteriaceae; genus Nonlabens. The sequence goes on from CANLKV010000001.1 coordinate 557,951, forward strand.
CCGAAGCCGGTCTGTACGCCTACAATCACAACCTGGATAGCAGCGAGGAATATTATAAAGAAGTAATTTCTACACGCGGTTATCAGGATCGATTAGACACCATCGATAATGTGCGCAAGACTAATGTAACCGTATGTAGTGGTGGTATTATAGGTATGGGTGAAAAAGTGGAAGATCGCGCAGGCATGTTAGTAGCGCTTGCTGCATTAAGTCCACAGCCAGAAAGCACCCCTATCAATGCTCTAGTAGCCGTTGAAGGAACACCACTGGAAGAACAGCAACCAGTATCCATCTGGGAGATGATACGAATGGTAGCTACTACTAGAATAGTAATGCCACAAACCCAGGTGCGTTTAAGTGCTGGTCGAACAGATATGAGTCGCGAGGGGCAAGCCATGTGCTTTTTTGCCGGAGCTAATTCTATTTTTGCAGGTGACAAACTACTTACTACTCCTAATCCAGATGTAAATGAGGACATGAAAATGTTTGAATTACTAGGACTGGAACCTATGAAACCATTTGTAAAAAAGGCACAACCAGAGACGGTAGAAGAGCAGTATAGCAAGTACAAAGACCAAGGCGAAAAACCACGCTGGTCACGACCAGATCATAAAATTGAACGCAATGAGCAGGCAAAACAGGCAGCTAGAGCCGCAAAAGCCTAGTTGCTAATGGATGTCGTCAGTTTGCAACCTGGCAAGCTTCCTTATTTAATGGGACACGTATCTTGGTAGGTTGTTGTTTTTGATTTGCTTAAATTGGTTAATTTATCCATTGCACTTGCATGTTGTAAATAAATACATTTATTGCAAGTAATGTTTTACCCTAAAGTAATGAGTACGTTGAATCTTAAAGAAATACCCAGATATAAAACCCTTTCTCGAGAAGATTTTGTTGCTAATTTTTTAAAGCCACAAAAACCAGTAGTAATCGAGCAATTGACTAAGGACTGGCCAGCTTATGACAAATGGAATCTAGAGTATATTAAGAGTGTAGCGGGTGATAAAACAGTCCCTCTTTATGATGACCGTCCTGTAAAACACGATGAAGGCTTTAATCAAGCCCATGCCATGATGAAGATGGCAGATTATATAGAATTACTTAAAAAGGGACCTACTAATTTTAGAATCTTTCTTTATAACATAATGAAAGAGGTGCCCACCTTGCAGACAGATTATAAATACCCACAATTGGGTATGAAGTTAATCAAAGGCTTGCCTATGATGTTCTTTGGCGGGACAGATAGTAAGGTCTTTATGCATTACGACATTGACTTTACTAATATCCTCCATTTTCACTTTCATGGTAAAAAGCGTTGCATTATCATGGATCCATCGCAATCTAAATATATGTACAAGGTCCCTCACGCGTTAATTACTCGTGAAGACATTGATTTCAGCAATCCAGACCTCAATAAATGGCCAGCATTGCAGCAGGTACAAGGCTACGTTTGTGAGCTTAATCATGGCGAGATGCTCTACATGCCAGAGGGCTACTGGCACTACATGCATTATCTTACGCCTGGGTTTTCTATAAGTTTAAGATCGTACCCGCGCAAGGTAAAAAACCTGGGCAAAGCATTATATAATATAATGATAATGAGGCATTTTGATAATCTCATGCGCCGTTTAAAAGGTCAGGACTGGATCGATTATAAAAATGATAAGGCGATCTCACGCACGCACAAACGACTGCAAATCAATCAGGAATAAGCTCTTTGGTTTTTGCATAAACTAGGTGTGATTCCCAGCCGCGATACAACAAGTAATCTGCAAGTTTTTTACGTCTCTTGTATATGTTGGTTTCTGACAATTGCTCATTTCGCTTTCGCGAAAGCGAATCAAAAACAGCATAGTACTCCTCATCAGAAATTTCTGCCAGACCTATATCAATGGTTCGTTTGTTGAGTCCACGCATTTTGAGCTCTCTTACAATCCTAACGCGACCCCATTTTTTAATACGGAATTTACCACCCGCATAAACCCGTGCAAATCGAGTTTCATTTAAAAATTTATGCTGGAGTAGGTGGGGTATGATTTGATCGATTGCGTCGTCGATCATCCCCATTTTTTTGAGTTTATCCACTACCTCTTTATGGCAACGCTCCTGATAGGCGCAATACCGCTCGATGGCTCGTGTGGCCTCTTCTACAGTATAAGATTTTTGATTTGTATCGATCTCACAAAATTAGCAAAACAAGCTAACAAAGTATTTTTCTTTTTTAAGAAAGACAGGTGTAGCCAGGATTATCAAAAACAGGTTTTAAATCATTAATGAATGATCCCTTTTTTATTATGCGTGCATATGGATTTATTGCTCCAGGCATGAAAGAGGTTGTCATTGCCAGTATCTTTGCACGATGCAAAAAATTATTTCATATCCCTTATCAATAATACATCTGCTATTATTTTTATTGGTACTGCTGTTATTCCATCCTATACAGTTATTGTGTTATGCGATAAGTGGTCACGACCTACATTCAAAAAGTGTAGCCTTGCTCAATTATTTTTTAATGGGTACTCAATTGCCATTATTTAACAGATTTAGCATTGAATATGAACAAGAATTACCCGTGGGGCCATCTTACATTTTTGTTAGTAACCATCAGAGTATGTTTGACATACCGCCGCTGATTTACTATTTGAGAAAGTACTACCCAAAGTTTGTTGCAAAAAAAGAACTCGCCAAAAATATCCCTAGCATCTCCTTAAATTTGAGAATAGGAGAAAACTGTGCTATTGATCGCAAGGATAGACGACAAGCAATGGTCGCACTTTCTAAGTTTGCAAAAAATGCACACGATAAAAACCGCAGTGTGGTCATTTTTCCAGAGGGTACTCGCAGTCGCACTGGTGTGCCAAAGCCTTTTCAAAAAGGAGGTTTGATGACTATATTTAAATACATTCCAGACGCAGTACTGGTTCCTGTTACTGTCAATAATAGTTGGAAAGTAGATCGCTATGGAAAATTCCCTTATGGGATGGGAAACCATATTACAGTCACCGTGCATGAACCTATGCCTATCCAGGGTCAAGATCATGAACTTTTAATAGAAACGGCACAATCTGTGGTGCATAATGGTATAACCACGACCGCACTGCAACAGCAATAATGCTGTTAATGTTATCCTTTCACAAGCAGGAACGTGCTGTATACCTTACCTTTATAAAATTAAATACTACTAATGATACAACCTCTTAAAAATATACGCATTGAAGTGATGCAGTCCCTCGAGTCCAAGGTCGAGTCGTTTATGGATAAATTTTTAATTCCAGTGGAAAAAATATGGCAACCTACAGATTTCCTGCCGGACTCTTCAAGCGATAACTTTCTAGATAAATTGCGGGAATTGAGGGAGCTGGCCAAAGAGCTCCCTTACGACTTCTGGGTGACTCTAGTGGGAGATACCATCACAGAGGAGGCACTGCCTACATATGAGTCATGGCTCATGGATGTAGAGGGTGTTAATCAAATGGAAGGAAAAGGCAACGCCTGGTCAAAATGGGTGCGCCAGTGGACTTCAGAAGAGAATCGCCATGGCGACGTGCTTAATAAATACTTGTATTTGTCAGGTCGCGTTAATATGCGTGAGGTTGAAGTTACTACACAACACCTTATTGCTGATGGGTTTGATATAGGTACTGATCGCGATCCTTATAAAAACTTTATTTATACAAGTTTTCAAGAATTAGCCACTTATATCTCACACAACCGCGTGGCAAAAATGGCCCGAGAGTATGGAAATACTGCACTTTCTCGTATGTGCCGTATCATCTCTGGTGACGAGATGCGACACCATAAAGCCTATGCTACTTTTGTAGATGAAATTTTTAAAGTTGACCCCAGCAATATGATGATCGCTTTTAAAGAAATGATGGTACATAAGATAGTGATGCCAGCGCATTTTTTGAGAGAGTCGGGCCAAACGATAGGAGCTGCTTTTGAAGATTTTTCAAATAGTGCACAACGTATAGGCGTTTATACAGCTCAAGATTATATTGATATCTTACAAAACTTAATTGATCAGTGGGATATCTCAAACATCACTAATCTATCAGAAGATGCAGAAAAAGCTAGGGATTATTTAATGAAGTTACCAGCGCGTATGGAGCGTATTGCGCAACGCATGAAAATTCCAGCAGAGTCTCATAAATTTAAATGGGTAGAGCCTGCACTTGTGGGTAGTTAAACACCACATTTATCTAGGATGACTCTATCCAAAGCTGAAAATCCCCTATCCAGGCACCACCTAGATAGGGGATTTTTTGTGGCATAATGATATGGCTTTATCCTATTTTCAAATCTTTCCAGTAAGAGTCTGGCTTTAAGCCTACTTTAGTTTCTGGATAGATACGTTCCTGCATTTTGGGTTGGAAGAAGGTATATGGGTATGGTATATCTGGTGCGCTAGCATCATTTAACTGTTTCATTAAATCTACTGGAATTTCAAAATCTAGCGCGTTCATATTTTGTTTGATTTGATGCATTTTGGTAGCACCTATTAGCACGGTAGCGACACTGGGCTGGTTTGCAGTCCAGTTAAGAGCGACGCTGGCCATGGGTTGATCAATTTTTTTGCCCACCTCATGCAATGCTTTAACGATATTCCAGTTGCGTTCATTATCCTTTGAGCTTACCTCACCACCATTATCGGTAATGTGTTTTAACCTGCCCTCAACACCCTCTTGCCCATCAATTCCTGGTTCATACTTTCCAGATAACAGGCCACCGCCCAGTGGTGACCAGGCCATGATTCCAGCATTTATATCTTGTGTCAAGTCGATATATTCATGTTCTATAGTGCGCTGGATCATGGAATACTCCAATTGTAGAGTGCTGATAGGTTCATAGTTATTGTATCTGGCTATTGCCTGTGCTTTGCTAGCATACCAGGCAGGAACATTAGAAAGCCCATAGTGCAAAATTTTACCTTCAGTTACCAGGTCATTAAGTGTGCGCATTACTTCTTCTACTGGTGTCATACGATCCCAGCAGTGTAATATGAATAGATCTATATAGTCGGTTTTAAGTCTTTTGAGAGACTCTTCCAGTGTTCGCCTTATATTCTTGCGAGAGTTGCCGCCACCGTTAACATGATTGTTAGGGCTGGTATTAAAGGTAAATTTTGTAGCCAGGACTACTTCCTCACGATTGTTACGTTCCTGTAAAAATTCGCCTATGTATCTTTCACTGGTGCCACCTGTATACATGTCTGCAGTATCTATAAAATTACCGCCGTGATCCAGATAATAGTTAAAAATATCGCGAGCAGCATCTTTTTCATTTCCCCAGCCCCATTCTTTACCAAAGGTCATCGTTCCTAGGGCTAACCGACTTACACGCAGCCCTGTGTTACCTAAAGTATAATATCTTTCTATTGCCATTGTTTTGATTTTAGAGGTGGAAGATAAAACCGCTTTCGCGAAAGCGGAATTAAAGACCTCTTAAATTGCAAGAATCTACCTCTTGCTCCTACTGGCCTAATAATTGCTACATTAGTCGCTATGAAAATGTATCGAAACAGCCTGCGCAACCGCATTTTTTTCTCAATGATCCTATTGACATTGATCTCCAGCATTCTTATCGCTGGGATGTCGATCTACCAGTATTCAGAACAAGGTAAGGATTACCATAATAAGCGCCTGGAGCGCAAGGAACAAAGTGTTAAAGAGAATATTTCTTACGTTTTAAGAAAAACAGACTGGCCAGTTAATACGACAAATATACCTTTCATATTTATGGAATGGATTTATGATATAAGTGACATTCATGAGATGCCCATCAATATGTATGATATGAAGGGGCGACTTATTAAATCGTCACGAGCAAATCTTACAACAGACAGCCTTTCCTACCAGATAGAACCGCAAATATTAACTGCGTTGAAGGACTCTGACGATTATCGTTATGTATTAAAATTTGATGAAGACGGTAAAAAATACCGCACCAGTTACAGCTATTTAAGAGATAATAAATTTAAGAATATTGCCATCATCCAGTTGACCTATCTAGAAAACGATGATTTTATAGACTATGAGCTGATGGAGTTTTTGTATCGAATAGGTATTGTGTACATCGTCATGATCCTGTTCTCGATATTAATTGCTTATGCTTTATCAAAATACATTACACGATCTATAAGAGAAATAGGAGATCGCATAAAAACGCTAAGCATCTCAAAACGCAATGAAAAAATTAATGTGGACGTCTCTGGTACAGACGAGATCAACACCCTGGTTGATTCGTACAATGGTATGGTAGATGCGCTAGAGGAGAGTGCAGTAAAGCTGGCTACTAGTGAACGGGAACAAGCCTGGCGCGAAATGGCAAAGCAGGTAGCACACGAGATAAAAAACCCATTAACGCCCATGCGACTTACAGTACAAAGTTTTGAACGTCGTTTTGATCCACTAGACCCACAAGCAAAAGAAAAGCTTGCAGAATATTCTAACTCGCTTATCGAGCAAATTGATGTTATGTCAAATATTGCAGATGCTTTTTCTACTTATGCTACTATGCCCGCTCAAAAATCTGAAGAGACTAATATCCCTAAGATCACACAGCTAGCTCTCGATATATTCAACGATTCCCAGATTGAGTACTATGAGGATGCGAGTGATCTTATGGCCGTTTTTGATCGCACACAACTTATACGTGTCATTACAAACCTTGTAAAAAATGCCATGCAAGCTGCTCACGAGGATCGTAAACCGGTTATCAAAGTTTCAATTACCCACGATGATCAACATATCTATCTATCCGTAGAGGATAATGGTACTGGGGTGACGCCAGAGAATGAGTTCAAAATTTTTGAGCCTAAGTTCACTACAAAAAACAGCGGTATGGGGCTGGGGCTTGCCATGGTTAAACAAATAGTAGAGAATTTTAATGGTAATATCACCATGAATACTACCTATGGACAGGGAACCACATTTACTGTGTGTTTGCCTAGAGTTAAGTAGTTCTAAAGACTTTCAGTGGCTTTTAAATAGAGGCAGCAATCATAAAAACAAGCGTTAAATTGAATAATAATTTAAGACTGCGGTTTTAAGCAACGCTTTACTCCTGCCAGACATGAATTATTGAACGCAGGATCATCATTTTCTCTGTATTTTTGAGAATATTCAAATACCTTACTTATGAATAACATACTTGTCGATATAGAAAATAATATAGCCACGGTAACTATCAATAGGCCAACAAAACTCAATGCGCTCAATAAAGAAACTATTGAAGAGTTGAGTCAATCGCTGGCAAATCTAGAGGAAGATGAACGAGTAAAAGTGATCATCCTTACAGGTGCTGGAGAGAAAGCATTTGTAGCCGGTGCAGATATTGCAGAGTTTGCAGACTTTGATGAGTTAGAAGGTAAAAAGCTAGCTGGCAAAGGTCAAAATGATTTATTTGATGTCATCGAGAATTGCTCTACTCCCGTTATTGCAGCTATTAATGGGTTTGCACTAGGTGGCGGTCTTGAGCTGGCCATGGCAGCCCACTTTCGAGTAGCTAGTGAAAATGCAAGGCTAGGATTACCAGAAGTTTCACTGGGTGTTATTCCAGGTTATGGTGGTACGCAGCGCTTACCGCAGTTAGTAGGTAAAGGTCGCGCAATGGAAATGATCATGACTGCCGGTATGATTGATGCACACCAAGCCCTGACCTATGGATTGGTCAATCATGTGGTCGCTCAGGCAGAGTTGCTCGAGTTTACCTATGGCATCGCTCACAAAATTATGCGCAATAGCCCTATGGCAATTGCTGCTGCTATTGATGCCGTTAATGCGGGATACGTTGACGGGACAGATGGCTACCAGGTAGAGATTGACAACTTTGGTAGCTGTTTTGGTACGGACGAATTTGTGGAAGGAACCACGGCATTTCTAGAAAAGCGTAAGGCAGAGTTTTAAATTAGAAAAGAATATTATTTCGCTTTCGCGAAAGCGAAATCATTATCAACCCCTGAACAGGAAGAAGTCGTCCTTCATGTCCTCGATTTTCTCATCCTTGTTGGTGATGATATACTCAATCGCCTTTTCTGTAAAATCCAGCCCTTTTTGAGTTAGAGAAACAACTTTATTATCGATAACAATCATATTGTTTTTGAGCGCAAGATCCAGTACAGATTTTGCCTTGACTCGCTGCCAGTTGATATGCTCTTGCAAGTGCGCAACACTGCGCTCTTCCAGGCTGTCGTGGTTGTTCAAGTGTAATAAAAATGTAAGTAGAGATACTTCAATACGTTGACTGCTTTGTTTTAGTAATACAGCAATCAGCCCCTTGCTAGGAGCAAACAGGTAAATAATTAAAAACAATAGCCCTAGTACGGTGGTAATAGACCCTGCGATAGAGGCGTCAATAGCTCTTGCAAACCAGTAACCACCTATTGCGCTACTGGTACCAAAAAGCACTGAAAGCGCAAGCATTTTTTTTAAATCTGTAGTGAGCAAATAAGCGGCAGCAGCAGGCGTGATGATTAATGCTACAACTAGAATGGCACCTACAGCGTCAAATGCCGCGACTGTTGTTACAGATGCTACACTCATTAATCCATAATGCATGATAACTGGAGAGAATCCTAGTGCAGATGACAGGCCTATATCAAATGTGCTAACTTTTAATTCCTTGTAAAAAGCGATTAAAAGAATGATGGTAAATGATAAAATAGCAGTGATCGTCCACAGCGATTTAGGTCCTACATCGATACCACCTACTATCAATCGATCAAAGGGCGCAAAGGCTAGTTCTCCCAGTAATACCGCATCTACATCTAGGTGTACATCATTTGCATTTTGTGCTATTAACAATACGCCTACACTGAATAATGCAGGAAATACCAGCCCTATTGCCGTATCTTCTTTTACCAGTCCCGTTTTTTGAATTAGTTCTACCAGGACCACAGTAATAATACCGCTCACGGCAGCCAGTAAAATGAGCCACGGCGATGCGAGGTCTTGAGTAATCATAAAACCTATCACTATACCAGGCAATATAGAGTGGCTTATGGCATCGCTTATTAATGCCATCTTGCGCAATACTAGGAACACGCCCGGTATAGCACAAGCAGCAGCTGTTATAGCAGCGATAAGTTGTATTTCTATAGAGGGGCTCATTGTTCTGGTAAATTGCTGTTATATAAATTTGCTGCTGTATCAAACCCACGTGGGGTCATTGACCAGTTGGTACCTTGTATTACAATCCAGTCTTTTTGTTCTAACTGGGATAAAGTACCTTTAGTAAATCCTTGAAAATTATTGAGTATACGTATCGCATGTGGCCGTGATATATCATCATGTTTTCTCACGATGGAGTACATGAAGTATAAGGTCTTTTGTAATTCTAATTCACGCCTGTTTTTAAGCAATCGTAATTGTTTGAACAAGATGCCTCGACCTGGTGAGAAAACAAACGAGATGATCACAAAAACAGCAGCCACCAGTACAATCACTGGCCCAGTAGAGAGGTTGTTCTGACTGGCGCTTATGGCAGTGCCTATTACACCAGAGAACATCCCAAAAATAGCGGCAAGAATTACCATAACACTTAGACTATTTGTCCATTGTCTAGCCGCTGCCGCTGGAGCAAGCAGCATAGCACTCATGAGTACTACTCCTACCGTTTGCAAACCTATCACAATCGCAAGTACAATAAAAAAACTGATCAGGCCATCAATAAACTTAGTATTGAACCCCAGAGTCATTGCATAGTTTTTATCAAACAGCAGTAGTTTGAATTCTTTCCAGAAAAGCAACATTACTAACAGGCTAATGCCCGTGACAGTGGACATGAGAATAACATCACTTTCTACCAGGGTGGCAGCCTGACCAAATAAATATTTGTCCAGTCCAGCCTGATTAGCATTGGGCTGTTTTTGAATATAAGTTAATAGCAACATTCCAAAACCAAAAAACAGGCTCAATATCAAACCAAGAGCCGTATCTGTTTTTAAATGAGTTTTTGTCACAATACCACGAATCCACCAGGTACCTATCAAGCCGCTAACCAGCGCCCCTATCAAAAGGATATTAGAATCTTTGGCCCCAGTAAGTAAAAATGCCACAGCGATACCTGGTAGCGCTGCATGAGATATGGCATCGCCCAGCAAACTTTGTTTGCGCAATACAGCAAAACTACCCAACATCCCACAAATAGCTCCCAGAACAGCGGTGCCTAATGTAATAGTGCGTAGGGTATAGTCGGTAAAATATTGCGTAATATCCAATGATTATTTTTTTAATACGTTGATGTCAAGTTGATTGCAAAGGTTCTTTTTTGCTCTTTTTTCTCAATTGATCGTTGTAATCTTCATAACTCAGCGGCCATAAGTTTGTGCATTTACTGTTGCACGGCTACTTTGTAATTAATACCGTACGTCTTCGTCAGGTTATCATCATTAAAAATATCTTTAACTGGTCCGGTAGCGATGTGTTTTACATTTAGAAAAGTTACCCAGTCAAAATATTCTGGAACGGTTTGCAAATCGTGATGTACTACAATAACCGTTTTTCCCGCCTTGCGCAGTTCTTTCAAAATATTAATAATCGCAATTTCGGTTGTGGCATCAACCCCTTGAAAGGGTTCGTCCATAAAATAGATCGCCGCATTTTGCACCAATGCTCTGGCAAGAAAAATACGCTGTTGTTGCCCACCACTCAATTGGCTTATTTGTCTTCCTTTAAAAGCTAGCATCCCTACTTTTTCTAGTGCTTCTAGGGCTTGTTTTTTTTGTTTGGCTCCTGGCCTTTTGATCCATCCTAGTGATCCATATGTGCCCATCATCACCACATCTAGAGCGGTAGTTGGAAAATCCCAATCTACACTGCCTTTTTGAGGGACATATGCTACTTTGTCCCGCTGTCTAGAATAAGGTTTGCCATAAATTGTGACAGATCCAGCTATAGGGTCTATAATACCTAGAATCGATTTGATAAGTGTTGATTTACCAGCACCATTAGGACCTACAATCGCCATCAGTACTCCTTCTGGTATGGACAAGTCAATATCCCACAATACAGGCTTATAGTTATAAGCCACAGTTAGGTCGTCGACGGCTACTGCTATTTTTTGCGTCATTATTTAAGTGCGTTAACGATGGTGTTGACATTGTGGCGGTACATTCCTGTGTATGTACCTTCCTTTGTACCAGCGCTCCCCAGGGCATCACTATACAGCTCACCACCTATGGTTACTTGATGTCCTTTATCTTTTACAGCAGCCTGTAAAGCTTCTACCGTGCGACGTGGCACGCTACTTTCTATAAAAACAGCCTTGATTTTATTTTCAATTATAAATTCTGTGATGCGCTGCACGTCTTTCACACCTGCCTCTGTTGCGGTACTCAATCCTTGCAAGCCTACCACTTGAAAACCGTACGCTCTTCCAAAATAATTGAAAGCATCATGCGCAGTAACTAGAATACGTTGATCAGCAGGCAACTCTTCAATCTTCTTTTGTATATCTGTTTTTAAGGTATCAATACTCCGTAGATATCTATCTCGATTTGATTCAAAAGCGATGGTGTTTTCTGGGTCCATCTGCGATAAACTTTCAGTCACGTAATTGACCATTTGTGTCCAGTAATCTGTGTCAAACCATATATGCGGGTCGTAATTACTGGCAAAATAATCACTTCCTATCAGGTTGCTTTTATCAAGTGCCTCACTTATGGCAAGGGTGGCTTTACCTTGATCATTCATTTTTTCAAATACTTCCACCAGTTTTCCTTCCAGGTGCAAACCATTATAAATGATAAGATCTGCCTCGTATAATTTTGTGACATCACCTTCACTAGCTTTGTATAAATGTGGGTCAACACCACTGCCCATAAGTCCCTGCACTTGCACTAGGTCGCCCCCTATATTCTTTACCATGTCTGTAACCATGGTGGTGGTAGTGACAATTTTAAGTTTTCCCTCGTCTTTGTCTGCTGTACCGCAGCTTGCTACCAGTAGGGCTGTAAGTAAGTATACTATCTTTTTCATGATTGTTGCGTTGTATTAAATTTCGCTTTCGCGAAAGCGGGCTCACCCCTCAACCTTTTATTTATTTTTTCTAATTCTGTAACTCAAGCCAGCGCTTAGTAATAAATTTTGTCCCTGTGTGATACCAGTGCCAACGGTAAGGTCAAATTGCAAGTCATCGTTTGCCAAATAGGTAAAACCAGCATCCCACAAATGATTAGCACTGCTATTCTCAGGAAAATCACCATACAATTCTCCATAAACCCCTATGCTACTTGTCAAATCATAACCGTAAGCAATGGTATAGATGTATGATAGTTCTGAACTACCAGGTTCTAGTTGTGCTCCCAGGTTGTAAGCCAGGCCAGAACGCTCTGATAAAGTATGGTCAAAAGCAAACCGGAAATCCATGCCGGTATCGTTAATATTAAAGTCAGAGCTAGCGGTAAAGGGTAGGTTCAAGTGACCTATAAGCGATATTTTGGGCATCCAGCCGCGTTCTTCACTCACTCCTATTTTTGCCCCTAGCAATAATGGGGATGCTCCATTGAGGTCGTTGCCTATAGTGCGGCCATTAAATGTTGAACTAGAAGATAAAAAATCAAGACCTAGCCTAAGCTCCAGATTTTCTAGTAATCCATAGCGCAGTAAGGTGGTGTTGTAAGTTGTTTCTTTATTGTTCACTCCATCCTCATTACTTTCTGTATAGAATCCGCCGGTCTCGATTTGTAGGAATCCTGGTCTTACGGTATAGGGTGATTCTGTTGCGTCTGGCCGATCTGTTACAAGTGCCCCTATATCATCTGTTTGTGATAGAGCAAATGAAGTAAATAACAATGCGGCAGTAAGTGTTAAGTAGTTTTTCATGAACTGGTTTTTAAAAATAGATTTTGAGCTATTTGCTCAGAAATATATAGGGTATCGTGTTGCGTTTTGATTAAAAAAGAATTGTCAAATTCTTCTTGTTCTAATATCTCTATAAAACTGCCTATTGTAATTTTATGTTTATCCAGGTACCTTAGAAAGGAGCTGCTGGTATCTAGCACGTGAGTTAAGATGCCTTTATCACCTACCGTCATATTTGACAATGGGATGAGGACGACTTTTTCATAATTACCATACTTATCAGGAATGGGGTCCCCATGTGGATCTTGTTTAGGAAATCCCAAAAGCTTATCCAACTCATCAGTAAGTTTGCGAGACTGTATGTGTTCTAACTGTTCTGCAACTTCATGAACTTCATCCCAGGAGAAATCTAATTTTTCAACAAGAAAAACTTCCCATAATCTATGTTTACGTACAATCTGGTTAGCACAATCCACACCAGCTTGCGTTAATCGGGTGCCTTTATAAGGAACATACTCTGCTAGCTGCTTGTCGGCCAGTTTTTTAAGCATGTCAGTGACAGACGATGCCTTAGTATTCATCTGGGCAGCGATAGAGTTAGTCGACACAAGTCCAGAGTCTTGCTGCAGGTGGTAAATCGCTTTGATATAATTTTCTTCAGATACAGAATGCATAAGGCAAAGGTAAATCAAAAATAATACTTAAGTAAATAAATATTTAGGCAAGACTAAAAAACTAGACGTAGTAAGTAATGTTACATTTGATAGGTAGAATGTAGAAGTTTGTGCAGAGTATGGCTAGACCATTCCTCTCTCTTTCTGTATGGTCTCGTAGGCTTCCTGTACCTTGCGGAATTTTTCTTCTGCCCCTTTTTTATAGGCCTCATCCATGTCGACTAATTTGTCGGGATGGTATTTTTTGGCCATGGTGCGATAGGCTTTTTTTACCTCGTGATCTGGTACTGATTTGTCAATCTCCAAAATTTTATAAGCATTGTCTTGATCTTTAACAAACATGGCTTTTATCGAGACAAAATCACGCTGGGTCAATCGCAAATAACCAGCTATTTGTTGCAGCACACGGACTTCTGCAGTGCCCGTATGACCGTCTGCCTGGGTGATGCCAAATAGGAAGTGCAGTATTTGTAAACGTGATTCATACCTGGTGCGTGCATTTAAGTACTGGCATATTCGTGCCGTGTTTACCTCACGTTTTTTTACTACGGTGTTGAAGACCTTAAAAATCTGGTTAGCACGATCCTTTCCATAGCTGCTCACAAAGTACTGCTGCACATAGGTCATTTCTTGATCGGTTACCTTGCCGTCTGCTTTCATAACGACAGAGCATAAGGTCAACAAGTGTAGTTCAAAATCTTCTGCACTAACACTGCGGGTTGTCTGCTGGAATGGTGAGCCGCCTGCACTAGTCTGGCCCGTATTGTTAACAAACAAAGTATATAACCAGCGTAGAACAATAAATAAAAAAATATAACCTAAGAAACTCATGCGATTAATTAGCTGGCAAAAATAAGGAATACACCAGCAGGATTCAATGATGCATTACTGGTTATTCTACCTCGTTGCGGTAACTTTCTTTAAGGACATAGATATCCTCAATAAGGGCTTGAATATCTTCTTCATCCGTACCGTCATAGGATCGCTCCCTCAAGCGCCCTTCTTTATCAACTAGCAAGAAATTTTCTGTATGAATCATGGCATTCTCACCACCATATTTATTCTTTTTTACAGCGAGATATGATTTTCTAGCAAGATCATAAATCTGCTTACGTTCCCCTGTCACAAGATTCCATTTACTGTCTATAATTCCCTTGCGGTCTGCATATTCTCGCAGTACTGCCACACTATCAACCTCTGGAGTCACGCTATGGGAAAGCAATAAGACCTCTGGATCATCTTTAAACTCTTCCTGGATCAAGGTCATATTTTTTGTCATGGTAGGACAAATGGTAGGGCACGTAGTAAAAAAAAAGTCGGCTACATATATTTTGCCCTGGTAGTCTGCCTGTGTAATGGTGTCGCCATTTTGATTAACTAATTCAAAAGGTGCGATTTTGTGATATTTTTTTACAAAGAGCATGCTATCGTCTACCAGCGCGGGATCAAATTGATCTGGTTGTAAAATAGCCAGGGTACGATCTGGAGTCAAAGCGTATTGAAAGGCAGCCATAATTCCAGAGCATAGAATTACCATAAAAAGGATACGCCATTTATTATCTTCAAAAAACTTACGCATGGTATAATTTTACTACAAAATTAAGCTTTCTTTACTGGATTAGTAGGCTTTGACCGCACTTCCTGACAGGCCGTGAGAGGTAAAAAAGGGAGGTTTTATACGATGCGGTTGTGGTATTGTGCGCTTTCGCGAAAGCGAACTTAACCACCACATATTCAAACTTATAGGATTTACTATCTTGATGCAGCATGCTAGGACCCTAAACCCAGAATGATACCGGTAACTCACGATCTCTTTCATGCGCTGCTGTTAAGTCCTGACTCTAGTTGCGACTGGATCGCTAGAGTATTGTTCTTAAAGCTAGCTAGAATCGCTTATTTTTGCCGCTTGAAAATTCATAACAACACATGCATCCTACCATCGTATTGATCATAAATTTTTTGATGAGCTTATCATTGCTTATCGTACTGCATGAATTGGGTCATTTTATTCCTGCACGCCTATTTAAAATAAAGGTGGAAAAATTCTATTTGTTTTTTGACATCAAGTTCTCGCTATTTAAGAAAAAGATAGGTGATACGGTATATGGTATAGGCTGGCTGCCCCTGGGTGGCTATGTCAAGATTGCCGGGATGATTGATGAAAGCATGGATCGTGAGCAAATGGCAAAACCGCCGCAGCCCTGGGAGTTTAGATCTAAACCTGCGTGGCAGCGATTGATTGTCATGCTGGGTGGTGTGATTGTCAACGTTGTAGTAGGATTTATTATTTATGCGGGTATCATTTATACTCAGGGAACACAGCAAGCAACGGGTGATGATTTTAAATATGGTTTTGGCTTTTCAAAAACCTTGGAAGATGTTGGTTTTGTACAGGGTGATCAGCCCTATTTAGTCAATGGAGACACACTCGAGCGTGCCCTAGAGCTTAAAAAAGCTCTTTTGTTTAGAGATGTAAAAACAGTTACGGTGTTGAGAAATGGGGCGCCGGTGACAATTAATATTCCAGAAGACATAGGGGATCGCATGTTTGAAGCGGGTGTGGATCTAGGTCCTTCCTATAGACGTCCTTTTGTGATTGACTCGATAGCAAAAGGGAGTCTCGCAGACTCGTTGCAAATTAAAAAAGGGGACGATGTGATTGCTGTGGCAGGATACCCTGTAGCGTATCAAACCGATTTTAAATATGCAATTAATAACATTGTGGTGCCTGGAGAGCCATTTATAATGTCTATTATGTATAATGGTGAGCAGCAAGATGTAGAGCTTACACTGTCAAAAGAACAATTAGCCAAGGGTCTGGGTGTGTATTCACTGAGCACAGATATGGACTTTGTCAATCTGTCCATCAAAAAGTATGGTATTGCAGAGAGCTTTGTCGAGGGTATTTCAATGGGCTACTGGACCATGCATGATTATATCGCACAGTTTAAATATGTATTTACTAAAAAAGGCGCTGGACAGCTAGGAGGTTTTGGAACCATTGCAAAATTGTACCCAGATACTTTTGACTGGGTAGATTTTTGGAGAACAACAGCTCTCATCTCGTTTATCCTTGCTGTAATGAATATTTTACCTATTCCTGCACTGGATGGTGGTCACGTAATGTTCCTGTTGTATGAAATTATTACAGGGCGCAAACCAGGTGAGAAATTCATGGAGCGTGCACAGATCATAGGTATTTTAATATTATTAGCATTGATGTTATATGCTAATGGTAATGATGTGTATAAGTGGCTCTTTGGTTCATAAATTTTAAATTAAAAAATCTTTGAAATTATTGGCACAAAATCTAAAACCTTTTATATTTGCATCCGCTTAAACAAATAGTTGAAGCTTGTGTTAATCACATTCCTCTTTAGCTCAGTTGGTTAGAGCATCTGACTGTTAATCAGAGGGTCCTTGGTTCGAGCCCAAGAAGAGGAGCAAAATAAACCAGCCCATCAGGCTGGTTTTTTTGTGCATTGAAGTGGGCGAGAAGCCTGTGCCGCGCTTGTTGCGGTAAGCCCAAGAAAAGAACTCAAACAAACCAGTCTACCAGGCTGGTTTTTTCTTCTAAAGGAGGCAGTAAATAACCAATCCATTTCTTTTAAGTGATCATCGACTAGAACATTGCCATCTAGCTACTTGGAATACTCTTTTGTGATACCGCTGTTGTTTCAGTACTTCGATTTTTGTAAATAAAACTTGACATTTTAAATAAATAACTATATTTGTAAAGTAGACTTTACAAAATGATGCAATAAATCCTATGGATAGGGTTTTGTAACTCTGATTGTTGAGTTGAGAGAAATATTTAAATCATTATTAAAGAGGAAGAAATGAAAGAAAAAAGAAGAAAACACCTACTCAACTTAGGATTGTGGACGTGGTCATGGGTGGCTACTTTAGCTATTGCTACATTTGGGCCGCAATTGATATGGGATGATCATACCTTATTAACAACTATAGCTATCGTCACAAATCTGGCTAATGGTGTTCTTATGATAATGGCTAACAGAAAATTATTCAATCACTTTGATGAGCTAGAGCGCAAAATACACTTGGAATCAATGGCATTAACTCTAGGGCTTGCGGTAATTGTGGGGCTTACTTATTCGCTACTAGATCAAACTAATCTTATTCCCTATGATGCCGAAATTGGCACCCTTGTAGGATTTATTGGTGTAACGTATATCATCACCTTATTGGTAAATAGAATAAAATATCGATGAAAAATAAGGTAAGAGAATTACGTAAATTAAAAGGTTTAACTCAAGAACAACTGGCCGAAGTTATTGGAGTGTCACGGCAAACGATTAATGCTATTGAAAAAGAAAAGTTTGATCCTAGTTTGCCCACAGCTTTCAAAATGGCGCGTCTATTTGAATTATCTATTGAAGATTTTTTTCTATTTGAGGATTCCAAGTAGGATAGGTAATAGGCTACGATTTGTAGTGTATTAAATATTGATCTCTAGTGGCATTTTGAGAGTTTTCTCAAATCCCTTTGCTAAAAAGTCGCCCTAATTTTTAAAGGTTTTTAAGTGTATAGACACAAATACTTAAACAATTATTTTAGTTTATTTTAATGTAACCTTTGCTTCACATTGAAAAAGATGTTACGTTTGCGTTACATTTTTAACTTTAACTATTATGAACGTAGAATTAATTATTCCCATTGCTGGAATGCTTACTGGGATTATAATTCCTATCGGTGTCTTTATTTGGCTTTATAAAGATGCCCAGGGAAATAGAGAAGCCGTGATTGAAATCTCTAAAAATTTAGACGACTCTTCAAAGGTAGAGGAGCTACTCAGTATTTTTGAGGAGCGCAAAAAACAGCCTATTGACTACCGCAGGAGAGGCGTTATCACCTTTTTTGTGGGTGTAGGCTTATTTACGTTAGGCTACTATTTTGTGGGCGATATACTCAAGGGAGCAGGAAGTCTTATCGGGTTTATAGGAATAGGCGTTCTTATCGCAGGTTACCTTTATCCTAATACAGGTGAAGAATTGACTGATGCGGTGGAAGAATATGAGAAGCAATAATTCATGGGTAAAAACCATAAAAAGCTCCTAAATAATTTAAAAAAACTACGAAAAACAGCAGGTTTGACTCAGCAAGAATTATCAGTAAATGCTGAGGTCTCTAGAAAAAGCATTAATGCTATTGAAAACGGCATTTATGTCCCGTCCACCGTGTTAGCCTTAAAAATTTCAAGGACGCTGGATTGCAAAGTGGAAGATATATTTGAATTGCCAGACTAGAAAAGAAATAACTTCATACTCAACCAGCCCATATTTAGGGCTGGTTTTTTTGTATAGTCCTAGGAAATTGGGGTTAATTTTTAAAGCAAATACCTTCAAATGCGGATTTTACTACGAGCAATACCCTTTAAGTTGGTACAATTTTCTTATTGATTTGTTTAATAACATTCACATTTACCACTTATTAATAAAGGTCTGTAGGGAAGATTACTTATGGGTAAGCTTACACTCACTATGATTAAACTTGCATGTGTAATTTCCCTATATTTACGAATAGTAGAATAACTTTCAATCCATTGTTTAAGCAACTGGATTTCAATATATAACATAGGAGAATGAGCTGTAATAGTTGTGGGACTGGCGATGGAACGCCAGGTGGATGTAAAAATCATGGTACCTGTGGTACTTCAGGATGTAATAAATTAACAGTATTTGACTGGCTTGCAAATATGGAACTGCCAGATGGGCAAAAACAATTCCCATATGTGGAAGTACGTTTTAAAAATAGCCGCAAGGAGTTCTTTCATAATCCAGAAGGGCTTCCGCTCAAAATAGGAGATATTGTAGCTACTCAAGCAGCAACGGGTCATGATGTGGGAATTGTAACACTTACTGGAGAGCTGGTACGAGTGCAAATGAAACGCAAACGCGTCAAGACGGATAGTGATGAGGTTCTACAAATTTATCGCATTGCAAACCAGTCAGATATAGACAAATGGAAAGAGGCTCGTGAGCGTGAAGAGCCTATGAAAATTAAAGCGCGCGAGATCGCTATACGTTTGCAGCTTAAGATGAAAATCTCTGATATAGAATTTCAAGGAGACGGCTCAAAAGCTACTTTTTATTACACCGCAGACCAGCGTGTTGATTTTAGAGAATTGATACGAGAGTATGCAGGGACTTTCCGTACGCGCATAGAGATGAGACAGATAGGTTTGCGACAAGAAGCTGCACGGCTAGGAGGTATAGGGTCTTGTGGGCGCGAGTTGTGCTGTAGCACCTGGTTAACAGATTTTAGATCTGTAACGACCAGCGCAGCGCGGTACCAAAACCTATCCCTTAATCCGCAAAAACTTGCCGGGCAGTGTGGGAAGCTCAAGTGTTGCTTGAACTATGAGCTAGACTCTTACCTTGACGCTCTGGATTCTTTCCCTAAACAAAACCAAAAGCTGTACACAGAAAAAGGTGTTGCGCTGTGTCAAAAAGTAGATATTTTTAAGGGATTGATGTGGTACTGCTACGACGGCGAGTGGATGAACTGGCATACCCTAACAACAGATCAAGTACACGAGATTGTTGCAAAAAATAAGGCCAAAGAAAAAGTGGCAGGCATTGAAGAATATGCTAGAGAACTGGTTATTGAAGAAAAAGTCAGTTTTGAAAACGTAGTAGGTCAGGACAGTCTTACACGCTTTGACAACCAGTCTGCCGGTGGAAAAAACAAGCGTAAAAAAAGGCGGAATAAAAGGCCTAATAAAAATGTACCCGCTGCCGCTAATGCAGGTTCAAAAAGTCAAAACGCGGCTGCTGGTTCAAAAAAGCCTCAGGGTTCTACCAACAAGCCACGACGTAATAAAAACCGGAAACCTAAAGGCAAAAGCCCTAAAAACGATAAGAAATAAATGAAGCTGAAAAGCCTACTTATTTGCCTGTGTTGTACATTATCACTCCTTTCCTGTGATGAAAATCTAGTGGCTACCAGCCATCATAATTTTGAAAAAACGACCTGGAGCGCAAATACGCCCGTAGTCTTTCAGTTAGCCACAGTAGACAGCCTGCAGACCTATGATGTCTTTCTTCATTTGCGCAACAATAAAGATTATGCTTATAAAAATTTATGGTTGATCACCCAGATGAAATTTCCGCAGGGAAAAGTCGTTACAGATACATTACAGTATGCTATGGCAGATGCCCGTGGTGCATTTTTAGGCCAGGGGAGCGATGTGGTAGAAAATAAGTTAGTGTATAAGAGGGGATTCCGCTTTCGCGAAAGCGGAACTTATCAACTAACATTGCAGCAAGCAATGAGAAAAAGTGGAGATGCGGCACCTTTGCCAGAGTTGAAAGGGGTGCTGGATATAGGATATACGATAGAAAAACAAACGCAAAATGGCAACGAGTAAAGCCGCACAAGCAAAACGCAAGCAAGACCTGCGCAGCAACGTCATACTTTTCTGGAAGATTGTAGGGACAGGTATTGCACTGGTAGTATTATTATTTTTATTTACTAGCTGGGGTGTATTTGGCGCACTACCAGACCACACTAAGCTAGAGAACCCTGATACAGACCTGGCGACAGAGATCGTAACGGCAGATGGAAAAACACTAGGAAAATTTTATAAGGACAACCGTACACCTGTAGATTTTGATGAGTTGCCACAAAATATGGTGGATGCCCTAGTCTCTACAGAGGATGAACGATTTTATGATCACAGCGGTATCGACGGTTTTGGAACGCTGCGTGCCCTAGTGTTTTTAGGCAGCCGCGGTGGCGCCAGTACCATCACGCAACAGTTGGCAAAAAATTATTTTACGGAGCAACCCTCGTCAAACATCGTGGGAAGAATAGGTCAAAAATTGAAAGAATGGATTATTTCAATAAGACTAGAAAAGCAGTACACAAAAGAAGAAATCATAGCACAGTACCTCAACCAGATCGATTTTCTCAATCAGGCAGATGGAGTGCGGTCTGCATCGCGCATATATTTTAATAAAGAACCACGAGATTTAAAGGTAGAAGAAAGTGCCGTAATCGTTGCGATGCTCAAAAACCCTAGACAATACAATCCTAAACGTGAAATAAGTAAGGAAAAATCATTAATGCGTCGCAACCAGGTATTTGTACAAATGGTGCGCAATGATAAAATGACCGAGGCTATGAAAGATAGCCTGCGGGAGCAACCTATACAATTAGACTACAGTCCAGAGGGGCACAATGACGGTATGGCAACCTATTTCAGAGAATACTTGAGAGGCTGGCTGGACGACTGGATTGATAAGAACCCCAATCCAGCAGATGGTGAGAAATACAATATATATCGTGATGGATTAAAGGTAAATGTTACGATTGACAGCCGCATGCAAGAGATAGGAGAGCAATCGGTAAAAGATCATATGAAAAATCTGCAAGCCGAATTTGACAAGCAGAACAAGAATTTAAAAACGGCCCCTTTCCGTGATGTGACAGAGAAAGAGGTGAACGAGAAAATCCTTGCATCTGCCATGAGAAGGTCAGAACGATGGAGGTTAATGAAAGCTGAAGGAAAATCAGACCAAGAAATAAAGAACAGCTTTCTAGAAAAAACAGACATGACTGTTTTTTCATGGAAGGGGAATATTGATACACTCATGACACCGCTGGATTCTATACGATATTATAAAAAATTTCTCCAGGCCGGTATGATGTCTCTAGAGCCACAAACGGGTCATGTAAAAGCATGGGTGGGCGGTATCAATCACGAGCATTTTAAATTTGACCATGTAAAAAAGGCAAAAAGACAGCCGGGATCGACTTTTAAACCTTTCTTATATGCCACTGCTATCGACTTGCTTAATTACTCCCCTTGTAGAGAATACAGCGATGGAGAGTATACCATACCTGCCGGTCGTTATGGATTGCAAAGCGACTGGACTCCTAAAAATTCAGGTGGTGATTACGGCACAATGAGAACACTTAAGGATGCACTAGCAAACTCTGTTAATACCATATCTGCTCGATTGATGGACGAGGTAGGCCCACAAGCAGTTATTGATCGCGCGGCTTCTATGGGTATTGATACTGGCGACATGAGTGCACAGCCTGCACTTGCCCTAGGAACAGAAGATGTAAGTCTTTTTGAAATGGTAGGAGCCTATGGTGTTTTTGCAAACGGAGGTATTTATAATGAGCCTGTACTAGTAACCAGTATTGAAGATAAAAACGGAACAGTCCTGTATCAATACGTGCCAGATTCTAAAGATGTCATGAATCCAGAGGTAGCTTATGTAACTGTAGAATTGATGAAAGGTGTGACAGAGATAGGTAGTGGCGCACGACTTAGAGATTCCTGGCGTACAAACCAGCGCTATGCAAACATACTGACGGATTACCCCTATAATTTTGATAATGACATTGCTGGTAAAACCGGTACCACGCAAAATCAAAGCGACGGTTGGTTTATGGGCATGGTTCCTAATCTTGTTACCGGTGTATGGGTAGGTGGTGAGGATCGATCAGTACATTTTCCTACCATCACATATGGCCAGGGTGCCGCTATGGCGCTACCCATATGGGGATCTTACATGAAAGGATTGTACAATGACGATACTATTGAGGTTTCTAAAAAACCGTTCCCTAAACCAGAGAACCTCTCTATCGAGACAGATTGTGCCGTTTATAAAGAACAAAACAGCGGTGGTGACGAGAGTGATGATAGTGACGAGCTAGATATGTAAGCCTATGATTGATCAATTAGTCCTGGATAATATCTTATTTCTAGATATAGAAACAGTACCTCAATATGAAAATTTTGAGGATCTGGACTCGCTAGATCAGGAACTATTTGCTCATAAAACAAGATACCAACGCAAGGAAGAGTTTACGCCCCAGGAGTTTTATGATCGTGCAGGTATCTGGGCAGAGTTTGGTAAAATCATATGTATCTCAGTAGGATTTTTTAGAGAAACAACGTCTGGACGCACCTTTAGAATTCATAGTTATTCAGGAGAGGAGAAATCTCTACTCGCAGATTTTGCTCAAATGCTGGAAGAACATTTCTCCAGGCGCGAGCATATTTTGTGTGGTCATAATGCTAAGGAGTTTGACTTTCCTTACATGGCGCGCCGCATGATTATTCATGGATTAGAATTACCAGTAAAGCTCAATTTATATGGTAAGAAACCCTGGGAAATACCTCATCTAGACACCATGGAGTTGTGGAAATTTGGCGATTACAAACATTTCACAAGCTTAAAATTATTGACGCGCATTCTGGGTATTGAATCTCCTAAAGATGATATAGACGGCTCACAAGTGCGCGATGTGTATTATGTAGAGAAAGATATAGACCGCATCGTGCGTTATTGCGAGCGTGATGTGGTGGCTGTTGCGCAAGTGATCCTTAAGTTGCGTCATGAAAAATTACTTACAGATGACCAGATCATCATTAAATAGGTTGCATGTCGATGTAAAGGGACTGGAGGTGTCCTTTATAAACGGCCAGGAGAAAACCCAAGTACTTTTTCAAGTAGATTTTCAGCTTTTTGAAAATGAGATCCTAGCCATCGTTGGCGAATCGGGTAGCGGTAAATCAGTTACCAGCAAGGTTTTAATGGGGTTGCTGCCAGCACAAAACACCAGTATCTATGCAAGAAAGCTGCAGGTCCTGGATAAGGATGTATTGAGTAGCGATGTGGATGATTGGTCACGCTTTCGCGGAAGCGAGATAAGCATGATTTTTCAAGAACCGATGAGCTCGCTCAACCCTACACAAACCTGTGGCAAGCAGGCTGCTGAAATACTTAAAATACATACTAAATTAAACACAGCCTCCCGCAAGAAAACCATACTGGATCTTTTTGAGAAAGTAAAGTTACCCCAGCCACAGGTTATCTATGATAAATACCCTCATGAGATAAGTGGTGGTCAAATGCAACGGGTCATGATTGCTATGGCGATTGCTTGCAAGCCTAAGATTCTTATTGCAGATGAACCTACCACGGCACTGGATGTTACGGTGCAAAAGGAGATCATCGCCTTACTTAAGGACTTGCAACAGGAATATGGGATGAGTATCATTTTTATCTCACACGACTTATCGCTGGTGCGCAACATTGCAGACCGTATCATAGTGATGTATCAGGGCAAGGTAGTTGAAACAAATACAGCCCTAGAACTGTTTGATAATCCACAACAACAATATACAAAAGCCCTTACGGCCGCTAGACCAGACGTAAACCAGCGATTAAAGCGATTGCCTACTATTGCAGATTTTGTTAACAAAAAAACACAGGCTGGTCTACAATCGCCAGTAGAAAGGAAAATACTACATGATCGTTTATACAGTCAACAACCGTTGTTGCAATTGCGTGATGTAATTAAAGATTACCCGCTTAAAAAGGAGCTTTTTAAATCACAACAATATTACCGTGCTGTGGACGGTGTAAGCCTAGATTTATATCCTGGAGAAAGTCTAGGTCTGGTAGGGGAGAGCGGTTGCGGTAAGAGTACGTTAGGGAACATGATTCTAGGTTTATTGCCAGCTACTAGTGGTTCTATAATTTACAAGGGTCAGGACCTTGCTGGATGGTCTTCATCCCAGTGGCGACCCTTGCGCAAAAGCATCCAGATTATATTTCAAGATCCATTTGCTTCCCTCAATCCTAAACTTAAGATAGGTGATGCGATTGTAGAGCCTATGAAAAGGCATGGTATAGGAACCAGCCACCGTGATCGAAGGGAGAAGGTCGAGCAATTGTTAATGACTGTAGGTTTAGACCCAGATTTTTATGACCGCTACCCACACGAATTTAGTGGGGGACAGCGACAGCGTATAGGCATTGCTAGGGCTGTGGCTCTAGCACCAGAACTTATTGTATGTGATGAATCGGTAAGTGCACTTGATATAAGTGTACAGGCGCAAGTGCTCAACTTGCTCAACCAGCTCAAGGAAGAGCATGGTTTTACCTATATATTTATATCGCATGATCTAGCGGTGGTCAAATATTTTTGTGACCGTGTAGCGGTTATGAATCAAGGTAAGATTGAGGAGCTGCAGGAGGCAGATCTCCTGTATCATAATCCACAAAAAGAGTATACTAAAAAACTAATTGCGGCTGTACCATCCCAGTAATTAATCTATTAATACCCTAACATAAAAAATCCCATCTGGATCATATCCAGATGGGATTTTTTAAGCTAAATATACGGGCTAAAACGCAAAAAACGTTCTAGCAATTAGCTTACAAAGGTCTTTTAAAAATCTAACTGTAGAATTCATGAGAGGATCTTTTTTATATCAACGCTTACACGATATGATTATTTTATGAGCCACTAATATCTGATAATACAGCTCATAAACAAGGGTAAGTGCACTTATATTCGATTAACGGCATAAATTCTATAGAATCACCTAGGTCTGTTAGCGTCTAGCTGTTCTTGTGCCAGGTGGTCTAGATATAAAATACCGTTTAGGTGATCGATCTCATGCTGGAAAATTACCGCGGTAAAATCTTCCACCATTTCTACCACATGATTGCCATCCATGGTGTCGTACTCTACCAGAATTGCATAGGCTCTAGAATTGAGTGTTTCCCTGCGATCTGGTATAGAAAGACAGCCTTCTGCACGTTGTTGTTTTTTCTGGCTGTATTGTAAAATAGTTGGATTAAGCAGTACTTCAAAAGGAAATTCTGGCTTATCAAAACGCTGTACCCACGCAATACGCTTTAAAATACCTACCTGTGGTGCAGCGATACCTGCTCCTAGAGATAGGCTATCTGTAACCGTGGCATACATGCGATTCACCAGGCGCTGTAGCACAGGATCTTTAGGATCTACATCTACAGTCTCACTGCGTTGACGCAGTAATAAGGAGTCACTCACTTTATTTATTTTGAAAACTCTCATAGGTCGATCCCCAGCCGCCTCCATAATCAGCGCTTGTTGATCTTTAGTAAATGAGCTGCTATGACTGTTTTTCTTTTGAGCAGCTAGATGATGACCGCATAAGAAAATCAAGCCTAGAATAGCTGTGGTATATAGCGTTCTCATTAATTAATCTTTGGGTGTTTTAGGAATAATTTGAAACTCTGGACGCTTACCCACGCTTACCTCACTAGAGCCTAGAACGGTAATCGTGCCCGCTGTAAAATCTTCTTCGTTTGCTTCAAAAATATTGTCTACGTATTTCTGGGGATTGCGATCGATATAAGGGAACCAGGTGCTGTGTATTTGTATCATAATACGGTGGCCTTTTTTGAAGGTGTGCAATATATCCTGCAGAGGGAAATTCACCTCTGTTTTTTTGCCTTTTTCAAAAGCTTCTGGTTTAGAAAAATCATTACGGAAACGTCCTCTAAACGTTTCTGCTCTTACTAGCTGCTGGTAGCCAGCTAGAGTAACTCCATCTGGTGTTTTGGACTCATTTTTCATATCATCTGGATACACATCAATCACTTTAACTATAAAATCTGCATCTGTGATATCCTGTAAAATCACCTCAAGGTTTGCTTGAATCTCACCGGCTAGCCTGGTGTCTTTTTCTAATGGGTCTGTTTGAAAGGTCAATACATCTGGACGTCTACTGGCATGGCGTTGATCATCTGTCATATAGGCTCTAGGTGTAAAGGTGACCGGCGTTATCTCACTGCGGAAGGGTACTGGTTTTGCAGGGTCGCTTATGTAATTAAATTGAGCTTCTTCCTCTTTCTCTTCGTTAATGGTAAGCTCGCCACCTGCTTTAAACCCAAAAACGATTTGCTCTTGTTCTGGCGGCCATTGATCAAATTGCTCCCATTGCTTTAAACCAGTGTCAAACATATAAGCCTCTGGTAGCTCTGGGTTTTTTTCTCCTTTCAGGTGGTGCTCAAAAAACGGAGTTTCAATATTTCGTTGATAGAAAGTAGAGATGCTATCGCCATATACAATGTGATTGACCATTTGTGTTCCTGGCTCTCGAGCCCAGTTACCGTGACTCCAGGGGCCCATGACTATGGAATTGTTTTTATTTTGAGGATTGTTGCGTTCCACATTTTTATAAATTGTGAGCGGGCCATAGAGGTCTTCTGCATCAAACCAGCCACCTACAGTCATGACGGCATGATTTACCTCCTGATAATGATTTACAATGGCTCGTTTTTGCCAGAATTCATCATAATTAGGGTGTTCCGTTACTTGTTTCCAGAATTCATTGTCTGGATAAATACGCTCTGTCACATTTTTAAGCGGTCCTATAGCCATATTATAGGCATAAGAATCGCTAGTGTTTCCCGCCGCACGCATGGCATCCCACTTGTCACTGTACCAGCTCTCGCTGGTAGGTCCATCCGTCTGGTGACCAAAAACTGGGTAAGCCATTAAATAGCTTTGTAAAGTAGCACCCATATGGTGAAAATCATCAAAGAAAAAATCACCTATCGGTGCTTGTGGCGATGATGCCACTAGGGCTGGATGCGCATCTGGTAAAGCAGCTGCCGTGTAAAAACCAGGGTATGAGATACCCCACTGTCCTACTTTTTTATTGTTGTTTTCTACATTGTTTATAAGCCACTCTATGGTATCATAGGTGTCAGAGCTTTCATCAATAGCGCTTGTATCACTTAGGTCATTTCCAGGAATGTTAGGCGTCATATTTGTAAAAGTTCCTTCACTCATCCACCTACCGCGTACATCTTGATAGACAAAAATATACCCATCTTTCATCATGTAGGGATTAGGCCCCAGGGATCTTTTATACTCATCCTCACCATAAGGCGCTACACTATAGCACGTGCGTTGCATCATTATCGGGTAGTCCTTACTAGTGTCTTTTGGCGCATAAATTACGGTGTATAGTCTGACCCCATCTCGCATAGGAATGTAAGCGGTGGTTTTAGTATAATTATCTTTTACGTAGTTTGCGGTGGATTGCGCTTTCGCGAAAGCGAAACTAAAAAAGGCTACCGCTAGAAATAACAGCTTTTTCATAAGTAATAAGTTATGTTCTAAATATACGGAAGTCCATAAAAAAAGCGCTCTTTAAATAGAGCGCCTTTCAGGTAGAGTAAATAAAGAGTTGTAATGTTATTTTAATACGAGCTTTTTTGTCGCTGTAGTACCATCTGCGGTAACCTGTAAAAAATACATACCTGACGCAACGCTTGAAAGATCTATCTTTTGCTGGGTAGCCGTTATTGTTTCAGAATTGTATATGGTTTTTCCAGAAATATCGATCACCTTGTAACTGAATTCTTGTGGTTTCTTCCAGTCCAGATAAAACACTCCGCTGGATGGGTTAGGATAAACGTTAAATAATAGGTCTTTCTTAACTACTAGATTTGCTGCCTTACCAGCAACGATAACGTTATCTAGCATAACGCCCTCTTGATTGACAGATTGATCAGAGTGAAAAACAAATCTAAAAATGACACTTGACTGTCCAGCAAGTTGGTCCAGGCTGGTACGGTATTTTTTCATTTGGGTGTCTGTTCCTGTCCACTGCCCTCCTTTACAATTAAAGCAATTATTACCATCATCTGTGGTGTTGCTGTTGTACCAGCTGTCGCTGTTTGCATCACCTAATAGCGTCCAGTCTTTACCCTTATTTATAGAATATTCCACATAAAATACATCCCAGTCTTCTTCAAGGTCGTAAGCCATGTCAAAACTAAAACTTGCCGTGCTCACATCGCTCAGGTCGTAACAACCCGTGTATAAATATGCTAGAGTTAAGTCCGTATAATTCCCATTAAGGTTTGTAGCATAGACCTTGTTCTTATTACCACTACTTTTTAAGGCAGAGCCATAGGGAATACCTCTCTGCCATAAAACAGCGTCGCTTTTATCGTTTTGGGTAACGAGGGCCTGCTGTTCAAAATCATAGATCTCATTAATTTGAGCGCTACTGTTTTGCATCAATTGGAGGCTTTTAAAATTATTGCTCAAAAATTGATCATGGGTTGTAGATACTTCAAATCTCATGCGATAAGAACCAGGCTCTAGATCAAGGTCATCAAGCTTTACGATAGCCTTATCGCCTGCTGGGATGGTAAGATTAATTAGTTTTTCTGGTTGATTGATACCGTTAATACTATAGTGTACTGTAGTCTGTGAGATACTGTTTTTACCTTTGTTTTCAAGAAGCATTTCAACAGACTGACCACCACAGTCAATAGTGCCGCCAGTGACGCTCGCGCTTGTTAAGCTCAGGTCATAATCAGGTTGTACGATACTTATTTTGGTTTGCCATACCCCACGACCGTAGGTCCCAGCGGTCATTATTTGATCATTTACGTTGATTTCAATATCCCGCACGTTTACATTGGGCAGGTTTTTTGAAAATGAAACCCATCGTTGTGATGTGTCTACATATTTGAAAATACCTACGGTAGTTCCTACAAAGAGTGCATTGTCTGCACTACCAGGTAAATGGGCAAGTGTATTTTTACCCAGATTGGGTAAATTATGGGTTATATCAACAAATGTATTGCCCTTGTCATTGCTCTGGAACACCTTACCATGTGCTGCTGCGGTAGACAGGTAAATAATATTATTGTTATTATTATTTACTTCAATAGCAGTTATTTCATTAGGTAATTCATGTATCCAGGTAAAGGAGACTCCAGCGTCATTGCTCCTATATAGCTGTTCATCCACAGCGACATATATGATGTTTTCATTAATAGGGTCAATTTCTAGAACATCAATATTTCCTGAAAAATTAGGCGATACGGCAACAAATTTTTCACCTTGTACTTTATATAGTCTGTTGTACCCAGCATATATGGTTCCCTCACTATTTGTTTTAAGCGGTGTAATCCAATTCCCTTTTGAAGGACCATCTATCGTAGTGGTGACTGCCCCTAGCTCATCTGCAATAAAAAGACTACCGCCAAATTGAGTAAAACTATACCGCTTGTTAGAATCTGTGGGATCAATACCTGCATCCATGCCGTCAGCCCCATGAAAGTTTTTCCAGACATTACCGCTGCGAGTGTAGCCACCATTGTCTTGTAGGCCACCTGCGATGTTACTGCTTGATTTAGACCCGACTGCAATACGATAAAATTGTCCTATTTGAAGGCCACTAGTTAAATCTGTAAAACTGGTTGCTTGATTTGCGCTTCTATAAATACCACCATCACTGGCCACAAAGAGCTCTTGGTTAAATTCTCTTATTTGATGGATGTCCGCATGAGTATAAGTAGGTGATTCTGGGTTATTCCAGCTGTTTACAGGCTGGAAGGTTTTTCCAGCGTCAGTTGATTTCCAGATATTGAGAGCGCCTGTATAAATAATGTCTGCATTAGTTTGAGATACCTCTAGCGCAAGATTATACCACGCTTGGTTATTTTCTATAATATCAACGCCTTGATCCATTCGTTCAAATGTGGTTCCTGCATCATGCGATAGAAACACACCCAGCAGCTTCTGGCCCATACCTACGGCAAGTATATATACTCGTTGAGCATCTGCAGCTGTGACACCTAGGACCATTCTAGAAATGCCACTAGGTATTCCTGCTCTTACTTGCGTAAAAGACTGGCCAGCATCTTTTGAAATGAAAAAACCCGAATCAGTGGCTAGATAAATCGTGTTAGGGTTTCCTGGCTGTAGTTTTATATCTTTCACATTACCATTAAAGGTACGGTCAACGGTAAGTCCAGCGTTAATTGACTTGTAAAAACCTTTATTAGAAGAAACGAAAATGATATTACTATTATCAGGATGTATGTAGACCTCGCTAATATTTGCATCTGGTGTGGTGAACGATAGTCCTGTAGGGTTAAAGCTAGCACCACCGTCTGTTGACTTTAACAACCCTATACTGGATGTGTCTCCAGCATCGTCGTCTCCTGTGCCTATATATATGGTATCAGAGTGGTTTTGATCTATAGCAATTGCACTAACCCCTATTTGAGCGAGAAAATCAGTAAGTGGAGTCCACTGTTGGCCAGCATTGGTTGATTTCCACAATCCACCAGATGGTGCGCCTACATAATACGTATCAGCATCATTAGGATCTACCGCGATGGCATTGATCCTTCCTTGACCAGGCGACCAGGAAGCCGTATTTTTAAAAGTAAACGGCCCTACCGGGTTCCACAACTCATCATGTATTGCACCAGACTTTGCAAAATTGAAACGTTGTAATTCCAGATCAACTTCGGCACTACTTTGTATGGTACCATCAGGTTTTACATAAGGCTTTGAACGCTCCAACCATCTTAAAAAAGGTTTGTAACCACTACCCTTGGTTGACTTGTCATGAGCGTCCCAGTATTTTTCTCCTGCTTCTTTAATTTGGTCATAAGTAAGTTGACCGGTACTTTTACTAGGAACAACATCATTCATCCACGGTGCATCGGTACCCAACTGCGCCGTCACAGTTGCACTAATAAAAATTGTAAAGAATATGAAATACTTCATAATTTGGGTTCAAATACACTAGCAATATACTGGTGTTGAACGACCTAAATCAAAGTATTCTTTTGCCGGTCATCTTATAGGATGAAGTAGAGCGATACCCGATCAAATACAACAGTACATTACCGTTAATCGGGTGTTTTAGGAGTTAAATTGTGTTAAAAAAAGTACTGAACCTTTTTTAAAAGATCCTCAATTGCAGTACTAGCCGCATTTTTCAAGATGTATTATTGTAAAAACCACGTATCGGTGAACAGCCTATCAATATCACTGGGAACGTAAAACCTCTATATAATCATCATCCCATTCTTTTTTCAAATCAGTTAAAGAGCTTACGTATTCATTAGGTACTGCTATAGAGAGCACATAGTGGGCAATACGCGGTTGATTATTTTCTATAACGATCACGCCACTACCACGGCAAATCCCCATTTGAGTACTCAACAATTCATCAAAATACACCGTATTATTATTGTAGTACACATGACGTTCTAGCGGTGTAAACGACCATGCTTTGCCAGCATCAAAATAGGGTTTTGCAAATGCTTTAAACTCTTCGATAGGCCAATTCTCTGTAGCGTCAGTGCCTATAAAAACAGCATCAGTCGACATTAAGTTAAAATAAGTGGCGAAGTCTGCATTTGCGGCAGCCTCATGCCAGTTGTTGATTAAATCTTCAATCTGCTTTTGCGGGACCTTTTGGTAAGAAGAGCAACTACCAAGTGTTAGGCAGATGCAGATGATGTATACAATTCTCATAGAAACATATTTAGTAGTTCAAGATAAATAAACATACCTTCATGACATGAAAAGTGATCGAGTTAAAAATAGGTGCAAGTGGTGTCTGGGCGATCCTATATATGAAAAATATCACGATCAAGAGTGGGGCGTTCCAGTAATGACAGACAACCTGTTATTTGAATATTTAATTCTAGAGACCATGCAGGCAGGACTCAGCTGGATTACCATACTTAAAAAGCGAGAGAATTACAGGCAAGCTTTGGACAATTTTAATATTCAGAAAATTGCTGACTATGATGCGGTAAAGAAAGAGCAGCTGCTACATAATGCAGGTATCATCAGACATCGCTTAAAAATCAACTCTATCGTTACAAATGCACAGGCGTTTATAAACGTTCAAAACGAGCACGGCAGTTTTTCTAGATTTATTTGGTCTTTTGTGGACCACCAGCCGTTGATCAACTCATGGAATGACGCTCAGGAAGTACCATCAAAAACCCTTCTTTCGGATCGTATTGCTAAGGAATTAAAGCAGCTAGGCTTTAAATTTGTAGGAAGTACTGTCGTTTATGCTTTCATGCAAGCCACAGGTATGGTAAATGATCATTTGACAAGTTGTTATCGATATGATGAGGTGTAGTTTTTATGTTTTGGTATTACTCGCTTTCGCGAAAGCGGACTACCTCACAGCGCAATCAACTGGCATTAAACAAGAGAAGGAGCAACAGATATCTGTGCAAGAATTTCCGGCCACTGCGCTGCAAATTGTGGAAACCATGACAGCCGTAAAACGCGCCAAATTATTCAAGGAATTTGATGGTGAAAACACCAGTTATGAAGCAAAATTTAGGAAATCTGGCCGTAATTTTAGCATGGAGTTTTCTCCTGATGGTAGCTTGCAAGACCTGGAAGTAGAGTCAAATCGGAAGGATTTGAATAGACCGTTATGGAAAAAAATAAAAGCTATTCTTACCCAGACGGAAAAGCGCTGGCGTGTGGAGAAAATACAATTGCAATACCTTCCTGATCCCACAGAAATAGAAACATTGAAGCAAAAAGTTACCGATAAAAATTACGATCGTATAGAAATGATCGTTGCTTTTAAAACGAATAAAAAAATATACCGCAAAGAGATCCTTTTCAATGCTCAAGGTATAAAAATCAAAGAACGAGAAGTCAATCGCAACGCTTATGATTTCTTACTTTTTTAGACTGTTTTTTTTGCTCCTACCAGTAGTGGCAGTGAGTCAAGTTACAGATCAAGTAGTTGCTCAACCTGCTTTGAACATTTCTTGGAAAACAGAGAACCGTTGGAGTTTTAACACAACACTCGCACAACGTACACAAGTGGCAAATGGGGTGGATGGGTTGCATATTCAACTGGCGCAGTTTGCTCAATACGAGATAGGTTTTTATTCTAGTGTAGGAATAGGAATTATGTATCGAGAGCTATTTGATGAGCAATCACCAGAAGAATTGCGCATTACAGAGCAATTTGTACACGCACGCAGCTACAATAAATTAAAAATTGCTCACCGTTTGCGATGGGATCAACGATTGCGTGATGGGCGCTCTATAACACATCGCTGGCGCTATAGACTTTCTAGTTCTATCCCATTGTCTGGGAATAATGTGGATGTGTCAGAATTTTATGCCACTGGTAGTGTCGAGACCTTATTTATAGCAGAATCTAATCGCAGACCAGAGTATGACCAGCGGGTTGAAATAGGATTGGGTCGTCAATTGCGTCCAGGATATAAGCTACAACTCACTACAGAGTATCGCTGGGAATCATTCAACCTAGACCCTAATAGGCGCTTGTTTTTCTACCTGTCTTTGTATGCACAACTATAGGTAACTTAAAAAAACCTCACGGTCTATTTCTACCGCTCCTAAGCTTGCAAGATGGTCGTTGTACAGCTGGGCATCTATAAGGGAATAGCCCTGGCCTTGTAGACGCTCTACAAGATGCCATAGTGCTATTTTACTAGCATCAGTACGTATAGAGAACATACTTTCCCCACAAAATACTCCCTTATCATTGAGGTCAACGCCGTAAAGTCCACCTACCAGCATACCCTCTTTAAAAACCTCAATACTTTTTGCGATACCTATTTTGTGCAAAGCAGTATAGGCTGTTACCAGCTCTTCATTAATCCAGGTACCTTGCTGCTGGGCACGTGGTACATTCATACAAGAGCGCATCACTTTTTCAAAACAGGTGTTTTCCTTAACGATATATCCACGGTTGCGCTTACTTTGCCGCAAAGATTTAGAGATTTTCAAAGGTGATGGTTGTTGTAGGTCAAACACCATACGTGGGTCTGGTGACCACCAGCAGATAGGGTCGCCATCGTTGTACCAGGGAAATATTCCAGAATTGTAGGCTAATAACAAGCGCTCTGTAGAAAGATCGCCACCTATGGCAAGCAGTCCGTGATGATCTGCCTGGCTGGGATCAGGAAACTCTAATTGTTGAGAAAGTATATGCATAGAGTTATGACAATCTTAATCATAAAAAAGCCCAACTTTTAATTATCCTAGAGGTGTCGCTACTGTGCGACTTACTTAACAGATTTAAAAGTTGAGCAATATAAATGTTACAACAATTCTAGAAAGGAAGATCGTCGTGATCTTCATCATTAGAATTTGAGATAGGCTCATACTCATCAAAAGGAGGAACCTCGCCAGCGGCAGGCGCTGCACTGTTTAATTTTTCGATTCTCCATCCAGCGATAGAGTTAAAATATTTAGTCTCACCTTGAGGGCTTTGCCATTCTCTACCGCGCAAATTGATACCTATCTTAACAGGCTCTCCCACTTGAAAAGAGTCCAGCAAACTGGTTTTATCTTGAACGAATTCAATCATTAAGTGTTGTGGATATTGCTCTTCAGTAGTTACTACTAGTTCTCTTTTTTGAAAACCATTAGACCCGTAAGACTTTGTTTCTCCTATTAGTTTAATTTTTCCTTGAACTTCCATAATTATGATAATAAAATTTTCCAAGCTTCCACAAGTTGATTCTCATTGATCAACTGCTTTGCTTTTTTGTGTTTCTCTATAGCGCTTAAATGCTGTATGTTGTTCGCTTTCGCAAAAGCGAGAACCTCATCCTCTCCTGGTATTTCACTTACACCGCCCAGTTTGCCCAGATCGTTACCAGTCAATACGGTGCTTACTTTTACTGCCTCTGGTAATGCATCCACACCCACACCGTGGTTTCTAGTGGGTTTTGCAACTTCAAACATTGCGTCTTTTGAACGGCAGTACCAGTTGCCACCCATACGTGCCACAGTATCGATTTTAAACGGGTCAATAGCTTGATGTTCATCCAGCACTGCGTCATCGATATGCAAGCAAACAATTTTACAAATCACTAGCGCTCCAGCGCCACCAGTATCACCTAATTCTTTAATTTCTAGAACCTCGCACTCCATTTGTACAGGACTTTCTGCTACTCGTGGTGGAGCTACTACCTTGCTGGCTATGGGAGTTAACCCTGATTTTATAAACTCGCTAGTGCCTTTATCATATTCTGTACTTGCAAGCGACATTTGCTGTACCATGTCATAATTTACAACATTTATGACGACTTGCTGCGTGCTTTTTATGTTGAGTAATGTGTCTTTCTCACTACCATCACGACCACGACGCACGGGCGAGAAAACTAGAATGGGTGGGGTTGCACTCACCACATTAAAAAAAGAATAAGGGGATAGGTTTACATTCCCATCTTTGTCCACCGTACTCGCAAAACCTATGGGGCGCGGTTGTACAGCACTAACTAAATGGCTGTATAATGGGGTGATAGCGATCTCCTCTGGTCCTATGGTCATGGTTCAATTACTGTTTTTCAAAGGTACAGATTATGACTGCTGTGTGCAATATGTTGCTGTACAGATATACATACGATAGCTAGACTGCTAGCGTTATTAGATTAGTTGTATTTTTAATTTTCAGTGCGATAAAGTAGCTGACCTCTATGGGTTACCGGTATACTTGTTTATGAATGTATATTCTAATAAAAATGTGTTGCGATGGATCATCATCGTGTTTGCTGTAGGAGCTACCTCGTTGATCTTGTGGAACACCTATTTGTTCTTTCAGAAACTAAAAGATTCAGAACGTAAAAACATGCAGGAGTATGCTATTGCGATCAAGCAATTGAGCGACTCCTCTCTTGATGAAGACATAGGAGACCTGGCGCCTGCTGTTGTTGTTAACATCAATTCTACAGAAATTCCTATTATCGTTGAAAGTGCAGAGGGCGCACTAATGGCAGGTAATTTGCCTGATGAGATTGTCAACGATAGTATCAAACTGAGAGAGCTGATTGCAGTGTATTCTCAACAAAACGAACCTATTGTTACTACTTATGAGGGAGCCATAGTGCAAACCACTTACTATGGGGACAGTGATATCATTACAAAACTTAAATATTATCCGCTGGCCCTGGTATTGATCATGTTCTTATTTGGTGCCGTAATTGTCTTCTTTTACAGATCTACTAAAGCATCTGAGCAAAATAAGTTGTGGGCCGGAATGGCTAAGGAAAGTGCCCACCAGATAGGGACACCGTTATCATCGCTGGTAGGTTGGACGGCTATTTTAAGAGAATCTGATGTTGATCCTAGTTATGTTGATGAGATGGATAAAGACATTCATCGATTGGAGCGCATCTCGGAGCGCTTTTCTAAAATAGGTTCAAAACCTAAATTGAGTGCCCTTGATATTTTATCACAAACTAGAACTGCCGTTGATTATATTGAATCTAGATCTTCAAAATTGATTGATTTTAATATACAATTGCCACAAGATGAAATTCTAGTACATATGAATGAGCAGCTGTACGCATGGGTTATTGAGAACATCATCAAAAATGGTATTGATGCTATGCGTGGTAAAGGTGTTATTAGCTTGCGTATAGTGCTTTCTGGCAGCAAGGTCTATATTCAAATAACAGATACTGGTAAAGGAATGCCTAAACATATGTGGAAAAAGATTTTTTCACCTGGATATACCACTAAAAAACGCGGCTGGGGTCTAGGGCTATCTCTGGCAAAACGGATTATCAACGACTACCATAAAGGCAGATTGAGAGTAAAAGATAGTAGAGTAGGGCAAGGTACTACATTTGAGATCGTGCTAGATACCTGTTGACTTGCGATAGTCCCTTATATAACATTTATAGAGACACTTATGGTTTCTGTGGGGCCGGACTGGAACGTGAGTGTATGAAGGCCCTTACGTGTGGTGCTAAAGAGGTAACTCTTTGTGCGATTCTCAATGGCTGTGGTACAAATGCCGCTGGGATACTGCGCCTCTACAACGATAGACCTAGTAAATTCACCTTGTGACTCTATAAACTGAAAAAAACTACCACACCCACTAGTTACTTTAAAAGTAACTGGGATACTTGCTACCGCACCAGCCTCAATAGATGTAGGGGCGTCTACACTTAATACGTAAGCAGTCTCTATGCTAAAAGTGATGCCATCGTCCTCATATGTACTACAGCTATAACATAACAATAGAAGGAGTAGTAGATTGTAATACTTCCATTTTACCAACATCATAACAATTTATAAAATAAGTTTTAAAAACAGGTATAAAAAAACCGCTCAAGAAATAGAGAGCGGTTTTTTGATGATCTGTCGTTTGAATTAAGAAACGGCTTTTAGCTTTTGAATACCGCTTTTATCAAGCTTTGATTCAGCATATAGTTTTGTTACTTTAAATTCTTGCTCCTCGCTGCCCGGCATATCAAACATGGCATCTGTTAGAATAGCCTCACACAATGACCTAAGACCGCGAGCACCTAGTTTGTACTCGATAGCTTTATTGACTATATAATCAAGAGCTTCATCAGTAATAGTAAATTTAATACCGTCCATTTCAAACAACTTTTCATATTGTTTGATGATGGCATTTTTAGGCTCTGTTAAAATGGCTCTTAATGTTTTGGCATCTAGTGGATTCATGTGAGTTAGTACGGGCAGACGGCCTATAATCTCTGGAATCATGCCAAAATCCTTAATGTCCTTTGGGATAATATATTGCAATATATTTTCTTGATCTGCCACCAGGTCGTTTGACTTTATTGCAGAATAACCTACCGCTTGCATATTTAATCGCTTGCGTATCACTTTTTCTATTCCATCAAAAGCACCTCCAGCAATAAATAGAATATTTTCTGTGTTTACTTCTATAAATTTTTGATCGGGATGCTTGCGACCTCCTTTAGGCGGTACATTAACGACTGTACCTTCTAGCAACTTGAGTAAACCTTGTTGTACGCCCTCGCCAGAAACATCTCTTGTGATAGAAGGGTTGTCACTTTTACGGGCAATTTTGTCAATCTCGTCAATAAAAACGATACCTGTTTGCGCCTTTTCTAGATTATAATCGGCAGCCTGCAATAAACGTGTTAATATACTCTCTACATCTTCTCCTACATAACCAGCTTCTGTAAGTACTGTAGCGTCTACTATCGCTAGGGGTACGTTGAGCATTTTTGCAACCGTTTTTGCAATAAGCGTTTTACCTGTACCGGTTTGCCCTACCATCATGATATTTGATTTTTGAATTTCAATATCATCATCAGTAGTGGGTTGCAGCAGTCTTTTGTAATGATTATAGACGGCGACAGACATTACTTTTTTAGTGAACTCTTGACCGATAATATACTGGTCTAGAAACTCTTTTATCGCTTTTGGCTTCTTTAATGTAAGGTCTGCTTTTGAGACTCCGTTGTCTTCACCTTTTGTGTCTTCAATTACAATCCCATGAGCTTGTTCAATACAACGATCACAAATGTGCGCGTCTAGTCCAGCTATTAGCAGGTTTGTTTCAGATTTATTGCGGCCACAAAAGCTACATTCTAATTGTTCTTTACTCATATGTCTTGAGTTTGCATCAATTCTCCCAGCGTTAAGGCTGGTATGATGCGAGGGTTAATCTTTTGTTCGCTTTCGCGGAAGCGTAACCCTTTATTAACTTATTTTTTATTTATCGCGTACCAGTACCTCGTCAATCATTCCGTACTCGAGGGCCTCGTCTGCGCGCATCCAAAAGTCACGATCGCTATCTTCATTAATTTGATCGTAGGTCTTGCCAGAATGTTTTGCGATGATCTCGTAAAGTTCTTCCTTGAGCTTTATGGTTTCTTTGATGGCGATTTCAATATCTGACGCTTGACCCTGCGTTCCACTAGATACCTGGTGTATCATTACACGACTGTGCGGTAAGGCGCTGCGCTTGCCTTTTTCTCCTGCACATAGCAGTACGGCGCCCATGCTGGCAGCCATCCCTGTACATATGGTAGCGACATCAGGTTTTATAAATTGCATCGTGTCATAAATACCTAGCCCTGCGTATACGCTTCCTCCTGGCGAGTTGATATAAATCTGTATGTCTTTATTAGCATCAGTACTGGCTAGAAATAACAGTTGTGCCTGTATGATATTTGCCACTTGATCATTGACACCGGTTCCCATAAAAATTATGCGATCCATCATCAAACGAGAAAATACATCCATGGCAAGAACGTTCATTTGACGCTCTTCTATAATATTAGGAGTGAGGTTTGTGGGTGTCATGTTCCCTATGATTTTATCATAGTACATGGGGTTGATCCCTTGATCTTTTACCGCAAACTTTTCAAATTCTTTTGCTATATTCATAGTCGCAATATTACTTTTTATTAGAAAAAAAAGGCGTTAACCTCCTTATAAAGTTAACGCCTAAAGATAATGATTTAAGAGCGTCTAGGCATTGTAGGCCTCTTTTATAAAGTCCTCGTAAGTTACTTCTTTCACCTTGAGCTTTGCATTTTCTTTGAAAAACTGTAGCATTTTTTCATTTTGCAATTGCTCGCTCATACGCTTCACTTCTTCTTGATTTTGCATGATGCGTGCAACGACTTGATCTACTTCTTCATCTGTGGCATTTGCATGGCCATATTGCTTCATTTGTTCTCTTATTTGAGTGCTTGCGTACTCTTTAAGATGTTCAAATTTGAGCTGTAGCTCTTCATTTGACTGCAATATTTTTGACTCGATCAACTGGTATCTCAATCCTTTTTCTGATCGTTCGTATTCACTAGCAGCTTCTTCTTCACTCAATTGGTTTTCGCCGTTGTTTGCGATCCATTTTTTAAGAAAGTCTGCTGGTAGGTCAAATTTTGTATTGTCAA
This sequence comes from uncultured Nonlabens sp., assembly GCA_947491755.1. Classification (GTDB taxonomy): domain Bacteria; phylum Bacteroidota; class Bacteroidia; order Flavobacteriales; family Flavobacteriaceae; genus Nonlabens. Next base: position 598,733 of record CANLKV010000001.1, read on the forward strand.
TAAGACCTTCTGTGATATCTGTAAGTAGTTTTTGATCGGTTTGTTGCTCAAATTGTTTTTTTGCATCTTCTCTCAATCGCTCTCTTAATTCGTCCTCACTGGTAATTACGCCTGGTCCAAATAACTTATCAAAAAAATCTTGATCTAGAGCAGCCATCTCGCGCTCATTAACTTCAGTTATTTCAAAAGTAACTGGCACGTCCAGATCGTGCGCTTTATCATGATCAACCTTTAAATAGGTCATTAGGTCATGATCGTCGTTGAATAGACCTTTAGTCGATAAGCTTAAAGAGTCCCCTTTTTTGGCTCCTACAAACTTCTTAGTATTTGCCTTTCCTTTAATTTTAGAAACAGGGAACGTCGCATCTGTATTTATACCTTCCTCATCATTACGGAAGATTCCTGTTACTTCATCACCATCTGCAACGACATCTTTACTCTTTAATTTCCCATATTGTTGTCTGATACGATCGATCTGATCGTTGATCGTTTTGTCGTCTGTTTTAATCTGGTAGTGGGTAACTGCTTTTTTACCTTTAACATCCACGTCAAATTCTGGTGCGAGACCTATTTCAAATTCAAATTTGAAATCTTCACTGTTCCAGTCAATTTCTCCTTGCTCTACTGGCAATGGGTTTCCTAATAAGTTGAGCTTCTCTTTAGAAATATACTCGTTTAATTGCTCTTGAATAATTTTATTGATCTCATCTACAAGAACTGGCGTCTTATATTTTTTATTGATCAAACTAGCTGGAACATGTCCCTTTCTAAATCCTGGGATGGTAGCTGTCTTGCGATAATCTGCAAGAATTTTATCTACTTTTTCTTTATAGTCTGCAGGAGCTACCTCTAGTGTTAGGGTTGCGTTAAGGGCATCAATGTCAGTGCGCGTGATATTCATTTAAGGACTTTTAAGCTGTTAAATTCGGGCTGCAAAATTAGTCTTTAATTTATTGCTATCAAAGTCCTTCCGTAGCAGGCTTAATTATCTCGTTCTGTGGTGCTAAACAAGATGGAGCGACCTATAGCAAGCAGCAATGCAAATAATAATGCATACCATATATTTTCTACTTGAAAGCCGTCAACTAGCCAATCTGCCATCATGATGATAAAAGCATTAATAAACAAAAGAAAAATACCTAAAGTCAAGATAGTTACTGGTAGGGTGAGTAAAACTAGAATAGGTTTTACGATAAAGTTGAGGAAGGATAATGCTATAGCGACCAGTATCGCTGTAAGAAAACCATCAGTAGATACACCGGGTAGCAAGTAGGATAGAAAAACGACCAGTACAGCCGTAAGTAGTAATTGAAGTATAAATTTCATAAATGAGTTTTTTTAAAAATAAAAAATCCGCTGGAACAGCTCCAGCGGATTATCAATTTATTACAATAAGAAAATTATTGGATGTTATTACTAGGCTGTACTGATTTGTACTGACCTATATCTACTTTAGGTAAGTCAGATCCATAAGTAGCGTTAATAGCATCGATAATAGTATTTGCAGTAAAGGCATAACCTCTAGGAGTAGGGTGCACCGCATCTAGAGAAAACGCTCCGCCCGATGCATAGGTGCTGGTTAATACACCGCCATTAAAGGCGACACCACCTTGAGCTACTTGTTGTAAAGCAGCACGAGCGTCTACTAGAGCCAGTCCATTAGCCTGTGCCAGGGCTGCAATCGTGTTGTTATATGCTGTTTGTGCAGCAGTAACACTTGCTTGCTCTTGCTGGTCTAGAACAAAGTTATCACCCAATGGGAATGTTACACCGTTTGCAGAAAGAGCACCTGCTATTTCCACAGGTAATCCGGCACCAGTTAGTGTTGCGAACAAGGCTTGATTATTACCTCCCAATAACGATGCTGCAGGGAATGTAACAAGATCATTAGCTGTAGCCTGGCGTATTTGTCCAAATTGTGGGGCAAGTACATTAGCAAGAGCAGTAGCTTGTGGTGTTGATAGTTGGAGGCCAGCAGCAGTTCCTACTCCCTGTACTAATGGCACAAGTGCACTGACAAATGCTGGATTAGCAGATAAATCTGCTAGATCATTGTCTCTAACCACAAGACCGTTTGCAGCGGTTGTGGTAAACTGAATTGCGCGGTCTGGTTGACCAAAAGCAGTAAAAATGGAATTTAAACCACCGTATAGCTGATTAAGAAGCGGTATTTGCGATCCAAAAGCCGGATCTGCTGGATTTAACGCCAAGGCAGGAACCGTTGTAAAAAATGGAATTGATGTTACATCTGGAATGTTTATCAATGCCCCCTTAGCACCATTAGCAGTCAATGCTGTCACATACTCGCTGTAGACGCTAGCAAATACTGCGTCATCAGTAATATCATTTGAACTGTAGGTTGCTGGATTGATATTATTAGCAGCGTTTTGATCAACACCACTACCACCTGAGGTAGCATAGCTCAAAATATCGTTATTACCTATCCACAAAGTAAAGAACGTCCCGTTTGCTGCTGCAGCATCTCCTATAACAGTTGCATTAGGAGAAGACGCAAAGCGCACATAATAAGGGTTTGCAGTTCCTGCAGGAATACCTCCTGGATTTCCATAACCTGGCAATCCTAGGTGAAAACTCTTTGCACCAGGTACACCAAAGTTATTGATAGGTCCTGTGAACACGTTTGCTATATCTGTACTCGGTGTGCCAGCTAGTACACTAGGTCCCACTGGTCCCATAGCATTTGCGGTGAGCACTAATCGATTATTTGTGATTTGAGTGCCGTTAAATAATAGACCACCTAGATTATCGTCCACTAATGGCTGGTTGAACTCCCCACCACCTACTAGTGCAAATTGCTCTGATAGGATTAACGGGAACGAGTTAAGTTGTCCCTCGCGGTACAAGGCATTGTCAGCAAACCCAGAGGTAAGCGAGTTTCCTACGGTTACAAATTTTGAAAAGTCAGCCTCTCCAGCAGTGTACACGCCACCTTCTTCAATAGATTCGTCAAATTCATTTTCACAGCTTATCATTACAGCCGTGGCTGCAAATAAGGCGATATATTTAAATTGTTTTTTCATCTTCATAGTATTACATGCTATAGGTGATGCCTATTCCAGGAATAAGCGCTCGTGATTTATATGTTCCGCTGAATGGGGATGGCGACGCTCCTGGGTCTGCATAAGCATCATAAGACTCTGTCACTTCTTTAAACCTCAAGTATAAAAACGAGGCGTCGATAGAGAATCGCGGCGAGAAGTTGTAGGAGAAACCAGCTGTATATCCTACAGAGTCGTTACGTGGTGTTTCTGGAGCAAATAATCCAGACTGCACAGGAGACTCATCAAAGTACCATCCACCTCTTAAGGTCAATGATTCGGTTGCCATATATTGAACACCTACACGATAGGTACTGGCATCGTTATATTCTCTAGGGTTGATGGATTCACTACCATCTGCAAATACAATATCAAGATTTTCATACTCACTCCAGAAAGCTCTGTTGTAGTCTAATGCAAACAACCATTTGTCCATCTTATAAGCGACTCCTAGAGTAGCTTCGGCGGGTAATGGTAAGGTCGCTGTAAAACCTTGTACACCGTTAGCCGGGACTAGTGGGCTGTTAGGGAAGTTAGAAAATGTTGCTTCTCCATCTTCACTCTCAATATCGATTAAAGAGCGGTAATTAAAACCGATGCTTAAGTTATCGTTTGGTGTAAACATAATACCGGCATTCCAACCTATTCCTGTAACGCCACTGTCACTGATGGATACATTAGAACGATTGCCTTGCTCATCTGTCAACGATCTAGAGGCATTGCGATTAAAATCAACAGATCCTACTGCAATCATAGCACCTACACCTAGACTCACATTTTCAAATAATTGATAAGAAATAGTAGGCTGGATAAAAATAGCTTGCAATTCAATCTCGTTTACTAGGTGAGACCCTTCCCAGTCAGTCGGCCAGGTAACATTACTACCATAAGGAGTGTAAATTCCTAGACCTACGGCAAATTTATCGCTTACAGCATAGCTCCCATATAGATAAAATGGTGTTCCCATAAGGCTGTCTGTCTCCGCAAAGGCACCTGTTTCTCTGTTTTGATAGTTAACGTCAGAAAACACACCAAAACCACCAGCGCTTATATTTAGTTTGTTTTCTAAGTGAACGAGTCCTGCTGGATTGAAAAATAATACGTCTGCGCTACTCATAACGGCTACACCGGTATGTCCCATAGCTAACTGCCTGTTGCTTTGGGTGCTAACTCGGTACCCGCCTGCATAAGTAGTTGCAGTGAGCAAACAAAGTATAGCAAAAACTTTTAATTTGTTCATATTCAATAATTTATATAGTAATGTGTTTTTAACTTAAATCAAATTTAATATTAAATTGATATTAGGCAAGCCTTTTATCACTTATTATGCAAGCATAACAAATCTATTTTACGAATTCCTCAACCAGTTTGTTAAAGGCTTCTGGCTGTTCTGCATGCAGCCAGTGACCTGCATTAGGGATGGTTTTGAGTTCCGCTTTCGCGAAAGCGTGATCTATCAAAGCCCTGTCACTGTCCAGAATGTATCCAGACGATCCACCACGTATAAACAAGGTAGGAATGTCGATCGCTGCGGTGATTGGGTCATGAAAACCTATATGTGCCTGTGATGCCCCCAAAACTGGTAAGTTAAAGCGCCAGTCATAGCTGGTTTTATCTTTCCTGTAAAGGCTCTTGAGTAAAAACTGTCGTGTACCTACATCTTTTATACGTGCAGCTATCGCATTGTCTGCATCCTTGCGAGAGGCAACCTTGTTAAAGTCTACTGATTGCAGCGCATGTATGATGTCGCTATGATGGGGTGGGTAGCTTTTTGGAGCGATGTCTGCAATGATCATTTTAGAAATGAGCTGTGGGTAGAGTGTTGCTGCTCGCATCGCTACTTTACCGCCCATGCTGTGGCCCAGCAATATGATGTTTTTGAGCTGATGGTGGTCACAATAGATTTTAAGATCCTGTGCCATGACGGTATAATCATGAGCAGGGTCATGAAAGCTGCGGCCGTGGTTGCGTTGATCCAGCAAGTGCACCTCAAACCCAGACTCGCCCCACTGCATGCCCAGGGTTTTCCAATTATCTGCCATTCCTAAAAAACCATGCAGGATTACAAAGGGTTTACCACTACCTGTAATAATGCTGTGTAGGATCATGCCAGGCGGTGTTTGTACATGTTTACTACATTTTCTAGGCCCAGATATAAGCTTTCTGATATTAACGCGTGACCTATACTTACTTCTTTGAGGTCAGGAATGTGATCGCTGAAATATTTGATATTGTCTAATGATAAATCATGTCCTGCATTGATACCCAGTCCTAGTTGTGTGGCGCGCTGCGCTGCTTTTACATAGGCGGCAATCGCCTGCTGTGGGTCTTGAGGATACTGGGTGGCATAGTCCTCTGTATACAACTCGATGCGATCTACACCTGTAGCAGCAGCACCTTCTATCATTCGCTCTACCGGATCTACAAAGATGCTGGTGCGTATGTTCTGCGCTTTAAAATGTGCTACAATTTCTTTTAAAAAATCTGCATGTTTAATGGTGTCCCAGCCTGCATTAGACGTGATTGCATCTGGTGCATCTGGTACCAGTGTGACCTGTGCGGGTCGCACCTCGTCTACCAGCTTTATAAAGCTATCGATAGGATTGCCCTCTATATTAAGTTCTGTGGTGACGATTTTTTTTAAATCTCGAGCGTCTTGATATTTGATATGCCGTTCATCTGGCCGTGGGTGAATGGTGATTCCTTGTGCGCCAAATCGTTCTAGATCTGTCGCAACTTTTAATAAATTAGGAACGTTCCCTCCACGAGAATTGCGCAAGGTGGCAATCTTGTTTACGTTTACACTTAAAATAGCCATAGTATTGTTATCTAGGTCAAAAATACAAACTAGTGCAACAAGCTATGAGTACGGAAATGTTTAATTTGCGGTAAAAGCGAGTTATGGATATTAAAGAATACATCATCAACGATGTAGAACCATTGCATATTGATGACGATGTGCGCAAGGCACAGAAGATTTTTCAGCAATTGACTTTTTCTCACGTTCCAGTTATGGATGGCGAGGTGTATCTAGGGTGCGTATCAGAGACTGATGTATATTGTTTTGAAGATGGACAAACGTTGAAGGATGTAAAGTATGCGCTGGATACTTTTATGGTGACTATTGATACACACTGGCTGGATGTACTGGAGGCTTTTGCCCAGCATAACTCAAACGTGATGCCTGTTTTAAGTTCAGAAAATAAGTATTTAGGTTATTACGAGCTTAAAGACATCATGCAACATTTTAACGATTCTCCTTTCTTATACGAGTCAGGTGCAGTTGTTGTGGTTGAAAAGGGAAGTACCGATTATAGTTTTAGCGAGATCGCCCAGATCGTCGAGTCAAATGACTCAAAGCTCTATGGTTGTTTTGTAAGTAATTATCGCGATCATGTTACAGAGATTACTGTTAAATTGAGTCCAGAAAACTTAAACGCCGTGCTGCAAACCTTCCGGCGGTATAGCTATGAGATAAGCACCGCTGCAGATGATGACTCGTATCTAGATGCGCTTAAAGAGCGATCAAATTACTTAAATAAATACCTAAATATATAATGAGAAAGATTGCCATTTATGGTCAGTATTTACACGATGGCTCTTTAAAAACAGTCCGGCGCATTCTGGAAGCTTTTATAGAACACTCCTGTACGGTACAGATAGAGTCTGCTTACAGCGAGTTGCTTCAAGAACTTTCTATCGTGGATGGTATTGACACCTTTAATGAGCTGGACGCCTCGTTTGATATGCTAGTGAGTATAGGTGGCGATGGGACCATCCTGCGCGCTGTCGCTTATGTAGGTGATTTAAACATTCCTATATTAGGGGTGAACACCGGCCGGTTAGGATTTCTCGCTACTGTGCAGGAAGATGAGGTTAAAAAAGTAGTTGCCCAAGTAATCAATGGGAATTATACCTTGTCAAAACGCCGTTTAATTACTGCAACCTCACAACATCCAGAAAACCATTTACCACCACATAATTTTGCCTTAAACGAGATAACGGTGAGCCGTATGAATACGACATCGATGATCCAGATAGAAACCCATCTTAATGATGAGTTGTTAACCTCTTACTGGGCAGATGGTTTGATTATTTCAACCCCTACAGGTTCTACAGGTTATAGTTTAAGTTGCGGTGGGCCAGTAATCTCTCCAGAAACAAATGCGTTTGTAATAACACCTATAGCGCCTCACAATTTGAATGCACGACCGCTGGTTATTCCAGACCATACAGTCATAAAAGTGAAAGTAATAGGTAGAGAGGATGAGTTTCTTGCCTCGTTAGACAATCGCATCGCTTCTTACCCAGATGGTACGGAGATTACTCTTAAAAAAGCTGACTTTACCATCGATCTTATCGAATTGAATGATCAAACATTTATCGAGACCTTACGTCAAAAATTGTTGTGGGGAGAAGATAAGCGCAACTAGACAATAAAATACTGTATCTCTTGTTTATAGAGTCCATACAATGACTACCGTTTATCGGTGTCGCCTAGAGAGAATTGTTATATTTGCACGTTTCAAAAAAATCAATGCGTTTTACCCATCTTATCATGTTTCTTTTTGTGTGCGCTTTTGCAAAAGCGCAAACCTATGAGATAGGAGTCTGGGCAGGTGGCTCTAATGTCATAGGCGACGTGGGTAGCACTAATTTTATAAACCCCACAAACATCGCTGTAGGTGGGATTGTCAAATGGAACCGAAGCAACCGCCACAGTTTTAGAGCGAGCTTGATCTACACCAGATTAAGTGGTGACGATACAAAAAGTGATGATATCTCTAGAGAATTGAGAGGTCTAGAATACAGTCACAATACCCTTGAGGCATCTGTAGGGTTAGAATATACTTTCTGGGAATGGGAATTATACAGCGGTCGACAGCGTATAACTCCCTATATGTATACAGGTATAGCAGCATTTACTTACGGATCAGAGGCATTGAATGATCAAAATGAGCTGCAACAGTTCACTAGAAAATTTGACGTTGGTATCCCCTTTATATTAGGTATCAAGTCAAATATTACAAGAGAATTAATTTTAGGGGCAGAAATAGGGGTGCGATATACCTTTACAGACAACCTAGATGGTAGTGATCCTAATGGTTCAAAGGATGAGTTCCCAGAACTTAAATTTGGTAATTTGAATAACAATGATTGGTATGTCTTTAGTGGTGTTACCTTAACGTATACCTTTGGGCGCAAACCTTGTTATTGCAATTTTTAAGTATGGAAGAAGCATTACTTGATCAAACTAGATTACCCAGACACGTCGCCGTCATTATGGATGGTAACGGCCGGTGGGCACAAAAACAAGGTTTGATGCGGGTGCGAGGTCATGAAAAAGGCACAAAATCTGTAAGGCAAACTGTAGAAACCTGTGCACAGTTGGGCATTGCGTATTTAACGCTTTATGCTTTCAGTACAGAAAACTGGAAGCGCCCAAAAATTGAGGTAGATACCCTGATGAAGTTGCTTGTTTCAAGTCTGCGTAAAGAATTACCCACCTTGCAGAAAAATGGAATTAAATTGCAAGCCGTGGGCTCGTTGCATCAATTACCAGAGAAGGCGCAACGCGAGCTCACTGAGGTAATGGAGTTAACACGAGAGAATACTAACATGCATCTTACACTAGCCTTGAGCTACGGTTCTAGAGAAGAATTGACTACAGCAGTTAAACTAATTGCACAAGATGTGGTCACAGAAAAACTAGCAGTAGAGGCTATAGAAGAATCAACCATAAATAAATACCTTTTTACAAGAGATTTGCCTGACGTCGATTTATTGATACGCACTAGTGGCGAGCACAGGATAAGTAATTTTCTTTTGTGGCAAATAGCATATGCAGAACTTTACTTTACAAACACCCTTTGGCCTGATTTCCGTAAGGAGGATTTGCTCCAGGCTTTCAAGAATTATCAAGATCGTGAAAGACGATTCGGCAAAACAAGTGAACAATTATAACAATATGACGGGACAGTTAGCGCACAAGCTACTCATAGGAATATTACTAGTATTAAGTACCATTTCATACGCACAGCAGGCCACAGATATTCCTATAGGCGAGGGAAAACAATACATCCTAGGTGATATTACCGTAACAGGTACAGAAAGCTACAATGATGCCACGGTAATTGCTTTTACTGGATTGCGATCTGGAGAGACAATCTTTCTTCCTGGAGAACGAATCAGTAACGCTGTCAAAAAATTGTGGGGTGTTAAACTCTTTAGTGATATCCGGGTATATGTAGTAGGCATTAAAGGCGATCCTAATGATGATGTGATTGATACAGTAGATCTAGAGTTCAATATAATAGAAGTACCTACTCTTAATAAAGTAGAAATCTCAGGCCTCAAAAAAAATCAGACTAAAGATCTTTTGAAGGAGCTTAACTTGTCTAAAGGCGCAAAAGCCAATGAAAATCTAGTCACCACAACCCGCAATTTTATCGAGAAGAAATACCGTGACAAAGGATTTCTTAACGCAAACGCCCTAGTGCGCATACGCGAGGTACAAGACAGCCTGGGTGATAAGATGGTGGACATGAAAATCGAAGTTGATAAAAATGAGAAAGTAAAAATCTCAAGTATCGATTTTGAGGGGAATGAACAGCTTTCTGATAAAGAATTGCGCAAAGCAATGAAAAACACAAAACAAAAGTTTTTCTTCAGGCCGCTCAAACGATCAAAATATGTAGAAGAAGATTATCAAGAAGACCTTAAAAATATTGTCAACACCTACAAAGAGCAAGGATTTAGAGATGCACGAGTCGTTTCTGATACGTTGATCAATGAGTCTGATAAAACCATAGCGCTCAATATTAAGGTTGAGGAAGGGAACAAATATTATTTTGGAGACATAAAATTTATAGGGAACACCGCCTATTCTGACCAGTACTTGCAGCGCATCTTACGAGTAGAAAAAGGAGATGTTTACAACGGTGTGGCATTTGACAATCAAATATCTGACCCTACAGACCCTGACGCACGATCGCTCGAGAATGAATATCAAAATAACGGCTACCTTTTCTCGAGAATTAATGCGGTAGAGACTAAGGTTCAAAACGATACAATTGATTTTGAAATAAGAATTATTGAGGATAATGTGGCTTATTTTAATAACGTAACAGTCTCTGGTAATACAAGAACAAATGATCATGTCATTTACCGCAGCATTCAGTCAAATCCTGGTGATAAATACTCAAAAGCTGCCATCATTAATTCTATCAGGGAATTAGGGCAACTAGGTTTTTTCAATGCAGAGACCATTAACCCTAGAATATTAAATCCATCCCAACAGGATGGAACCGTCGATATAGAATACGAACTAGAAGAAGCGGGCGCCAGCCAGATAGAACTGCAAGGTGGTTATGGAGGCGGCGGGTTTGTAGGTACTCTAGGATTGCGATTCAACAACTTCTCATTGCGCAATATTTTTAATGGAGAAGCGTACACACCGGTACCGCAAGGGGACGGGCAAACACTCGCACTACGTGCACAAGCCAGCCCTATATTTAGAACCTATTCCCTCAATTTTACAGAGCCTTGGTTAGGTGGTAGAAAGCCGGTGTCATTTAATGTTTCATTCTCTCACAGCGAGCAATTCCGGGTGAACCCTACAAATTTTAGGCAAGTAGATAGAGACCAGCGATTTTTAATAACAGGAGCAACCATAGGGCTAGCAAAACGCCTGGAATGGCCAGACCCCTACTTCCAGTTCTCACAGGCACTGTCATTCCAACATTACAATCTTAAAAATTACACCACAAACTTGTTTAATTTCCCTAATGGATTTTCAAACAACCTAGCCTATACCATAGGGTTGACTCGTGATAATGTGGGAGTAAATCCTATATTCCCTACCTATGGATCGCGATTTGCGCTTACTGCAAAAATGACATTACCCTATTCCTTGTGGAACGGTGTAGATTATGAAAATCTGGAGAACAATCCAGAGTTTCAAACAAATGGACAGCCAGACCTTGCAAAAATCGATCAGGAACGCTTCCGCTTTTTAGAATATTATAAAATTAAATTTGAAGGTACCTGGTACACGCAGGTCTATGACAAACTAGTGCTGCAAACTAAGACAGAGTTCGGTTTCCTAGGCGCCTATAATAACGATCGTGGCTTAGTACCATTTGAGCGATTCTTTGTAGGTGGTGATGGTCTAGGGGCGTTTGCTCTTGATGGCCGCGATATCATTAGAATGCGTGGTTATGAAAACAGTGCACTTACCACAAGTAACGATGGTGATACTGTTTACAACAAATTCTCTCTAGAGGCACGCTACCCCATCACGTTAGAGCAAGCAGCATCCATTTATGTGCTTACATTTGCAGAGGCAGCAGGGTCTTACGACACCTTTAGAAGTTACAATCCATTTGACGTGCAACGTTCTGTAGGTGCTGGTCTGCGCGTATTTATGCCAGCCTTTGGTTTATTAGGTATCGATTTTGGTTACGGTTTTGATCCCGCACCTATTTCGAATAGCTTAGAGCCTAGTGGATGGCAAGTACATTTTATAATTGGGCAACAATTTTAAGAACGCGTCGTTGTTGGTATAAATGATTTAAAATGATACATAAAAGTTTCTCTCTTGCTATGGTGATGCTGGTTTGTTTCGCTTTCGCGAAAGCGCAAAGAGGCATACGAGTAGGGTATGTAGACATGGAATACATTCTAGAGAACGTACCAGAATATCAAAAGGCATCGCAGCAACTGGAGCAGAAAATGCAATCCTGGAAGCAAGAAATTGAAAAGATGGAGGCCGAAATCCAAAAGATGGAGGTGTCGCTTAAAAATGAGCGGGTCTTGCTTACTAAAGAGCTTATAGAAGAGCGTGAGGAAGATATAGATATCAAACGCACGCAATTGTACGAGTACCAGCAGAAACGATTCGGCGCCCAAGGAGATTTTATCACTCAAAAACAACAATTGATACAACCAGTACAAGACCAGGTGTTCAATGAGATGCAAAAAATAGGGGAGCAGAAAAAGTACGATGTGATTCTAGAGCGGTCAGAGACTACCATGCTATACAGTGCAGACCGTCATGATTTGAGCGATGATGTTCTTAAAGCTATAGGTCGCACAGGCAAGCGCAACGACCGCCAGCAGCAAATACAAGAAAAAAACAACCCTGAAGAGAAGGAAGAGCGCTACATGTCTGTACAAGAGGCAGAGGAGAAACAAGAAAAAATTGAAGAAAAAGAGGCTATCATGGACGAGCGCGCTGCCATACGTGCAGAAAAAATACGTGTACGCGATAGTATTAAAGAAGCCAGAGCAAGAGAATATAAAGAGCGCCGCGATGCAGCTATTAAAGAAAGAGAAAGAAGAAAAGATAGCATCCTAGCAGCTCGCAAAGCGGCTAGAGAAAAGAAACAAGAAGAACGAGAAAACAATGGCTCAGGCGGTAATTAAAGAATTGAAACTCTTTATATTTGCAAGCCATTACACCTCATAAATAATAACGTTGATAATGAAACAAGTAAGAAATTTTATAGCGATAGCAGTAATCACTCTAGCAGGAACATTAAGCGCAAACGCTCAAGCTACAGCTACTAAAGTGGCGCACATCGCCTCTCAAGATCTTGTAGAAATCATGCCTAAGGCAAAAGCTGCAGAGAAACAATTGAGAAACCTCGCCAAAACATATGAAGCAGAGCTAGTAAATATGGACAAGGCATTGCAAACTAAATCTCAAGAAGCACAGCAAAATGCTCCTAATCGAACTGATGAAGAGAACCAGCGTATTCTAGAGCAAATACAGTCAGACCGTAAAAAAATTGAAGATTTTTATACCAATTCTCAAAAATCACTATCCCAAAAAAGAACCGATCTACTCAAGCCCGTTTATGAAGAGGCTAGAGAGGCCATCTTTAAGGTAGCAAGAGCCAAAGGATTTGACTACGTTCTAGACTCAACCACAGGTACAGGAGTGATCATGGCAGATGGTTATGACTTGATGCCAGATGTAAAGAAGGCACTAGGTATTCAATAATCTAGAAGTACTAACTTTTTTAAAAACCGTCTCTATCCTCTAGAGACGGTTTTTATTTTTACACTAACTTTCATCTTTTAAATGATCTCACCTTGAGTGCAGCACCTTTAGGTTTTTTTGATAGTGGTATAGGCGGTACATCTGTATGGAAAGAAGTAATCCAGTTGCTGCCCCTAGAAAACACCATCTATCTGGCAGATAGTGCAAACGCCCCTTATGGCGTGCGTCCTAAAGGAGAAATCATCAATCTAAGTATAAAAAATACCGAGTTTCTTTTAGAGCAAGGTTGCAAACTTATCGCAGTACCTTGCAACACCGCTACTACAAACGCTATCGATTACCTTAGAAAAACATACAAAGTTCCCTTCATAGGTATAGAGCCAGCGATAAAACCAGCAGCCTTAAAAACAGCTACAGGTAACGTGGGCATACTGGCTACAAAGGGAACCCTCTCTAGCGCTTTATTTAAAGATACTCAAGAGCGTATAGAGAAAGATATCAACTTAATAGAGGTAGTAGGTACTGGTATTGTAGAGCTTATAGAGGCGGGAGAGCAGCAAAGCGATCACATGCGTCAACTACTGCAGGAGCTCATTAAGCCATTTATCACCGCTCAAATAGATTATCTCGTACTAGGATGTAGTCATTATCCCTATATAAAAAACAACTTGCAGCAATTGTTGCCGCCGGGTGTTCAGATAATTGATTCTGGCGTGGCAGTGGCTCGACAAACTAGGGCCATCCTGCAACAACATGAGTTGCTCAACGCAAGCAACTTACCAGGGAGACATCAATTATATTCAAACGCAGATCCAGCAGTATTGCAGCATATTGTACAGTCTATCCCACATACAACGGTAGAGCATCGCGACTTTTAAAAGTAGGGTACTTGTTGAAAAAACCCATTAATAGGGCTCATCTGGTCTGATGCTAAACCGTATTTTTATACCTAACAAAAAAATTACATTTTGTCTTCAAAAAGTAAAAAGGTCACCCCTTTAATGCAGCAGTATAATAAGATCAAGGTAAAATATCCAGATGCCTTGTTGCTATTTCGTGTGGGAGATTTTTATGAAACTTTTGGAGAAGATGCCGTCAAAACAGCACGCATTCTCAATATTGTGCTGACTAATCGCAATAATGGGAGCGAGCGTACTGAACTTGCTGGATTCCCACATCATTCTCTCAATACCTATTTGCCTAAACTAGTGCGTGCCGGTGAGCGTGTGGCTATATGTGACCAGTTAGAAGATCCTAAACAAACAAAAAGTATTGTTAAACGCGGTGTGACCGAGTTGATTACGCCAGGAGTATCTCTCAATGATGAGGTATTAAGTGCACGCTCTAATAATTTTTTAGCTTCTGTATCGCTTTCGCGAAATGTCTATGCAGTGGCATTTCTGGACATCTCAACCGGAGAGTTTTTAATAAGCCAGGGCACAAAAGAAGAGGCAGATAAGTTGCTCCAAAATTTTAATCCTAGCGAGGTACTGGTGTCTAGGAGCGATAAAAAGCAACTTGCGCAAGATTTCCCCTACGATTTGCCTTTTTTCTATCTAGAAGACTGGGTGTTTCAAATCGATTATGCAAGGGAGAGCCTTCATAAACATTTTAAGGTCAATTCTTTAAAGGGTTATGGAGTCGATAAATTAGATCAGGCGCTTATATCTGCAGGAGCAATATTGCATTACCTAGCAGAAACACAACACCATAAAATTGATCACATTGCTACTATTTCTAGAATAGAAGATGACAGTTTTGTCTGGATGGATCGATTTACCGTACGCAATTTAGAATTGTATCAAGCGCTCAGCACTGGTGCCGTTACACTAATCGATATTATTGACCAGACCACGACGCCTATGGGTGCTCGATTATTAAAACGCTGGTTGGCCTTCCCTCTTAAGAACCTTGCGCAAATTAAAAGGCGGCATGATGTTGTTGCTTATTTTAAAAACGAGTCGCAAGTAAGGGAACAAGCAAAGTCTCATCTCAAATCCATGAATGATTTAGAGCGCCTTGTTTCTAAAGTAGCGGTGGGGAAAATTTGTCCGCGAGAAGTAATTCAATTAAAAAATAGCTTGCTGGCAATAGCACCCGTCAAAAAAATAGCAATGCAAGCGCCAGATGCCTCTTTACAAACCCTAGGAGAGAGTTTGCACCTGTGTACGCAATTGATAGAGTTGATCCAGCAGCGCATTGATGAGGATGCTCCTGTAAATATTTTAAAAGGCACTACCATTACTCATGGTTACCATCCAGAACTAGATGAGCTGCGTGGTCTTGCCACATCTGGCAAGGACTATCTAGATCAAATGCTGGAACGACACAGTCAAGAGACGGGAATCACCAGTTTAAAAATAGCCAGTAATAACGTTTTTGGTTACTATATAGAAGTGCGCAATACGCATAAAGATAAGGTGCCAGCTTCCTGGACCCGCAAGCAAACTCTAGTAAATGCAGAACGCTATATTACCGAAGAGCTTAAAGAATATGAGGCTAAAATTTTAGGTGCAGAAGAGCGTATTAATGTATTACAACAAGAGTTGTATGACCAGGTAGTCCAGGAGATTATTCCTTTTATAAAAGCCATTCAAGACAATGCAAGCCTTATAGGCCAGCTGGACTGCTTGCTGTCGTTTGCAGATCATGCTGTAGCGTCAAATTATTGCCGTCCGCAATTATTAGAAACAGATGATTTAATCATTAAAGGCGGTAGGCATCCAGTGATAGAAAAAATGTTGCCGGCAGACCAGCCCTACATTCCTAATGACGTACGTCTGGATCGCGAGGAACAGCAAATCATTATGATTACTGGACCTAACATGAGCGGTAAAAGTGCTATTTTAAGACAAACCGCTTTAATTGTATTGCTTGCCCAGATAGGGAGTTTTGTGCCGGCTAGTGAGGTAAGTATGGGAGTGGTAGACAAGATATTTACAAGGGTGGGAGCTAGTGATAATATTTCTCAAGGCGAGTCTACCTTCATGACCGAAATGAATGAGAGTGCCAGTATTCTTAATAATGTAAGCGATCGCAGTTTAATCCTTTTAGACGAGATAGGTCGCGGCACCAGTACCTACGATGGTATATCAATCGCATGGGCTATTACAGAATACCTGCACGAACATCCCACAAAGGCCAAAACATTATTTGCCACTCATTACCATGAACTCAATGAGATGACCGATCAATTTTCCCGAATTAAGAATTTTAATGTAGAGGTAAAGGAATTAAAAGACAAGGTGTTGTTCATGCGCAAGCTGATCCCTGGGGGCAGTCACCATAGTTTTGGTATACACGTCGCAAAAATGGCTGGAATGCCGCAACAGGTCATTCATAAAGCAAAAAAACTATTAAAAACCTTAGAGAAGTCACAGCAACGTGAGGCCTCTACGGCATCAATGAAAGAAATGCAAGAAATGCAAGATGATGATTTGCAACTCAGCTTTTTTAACCTAGACGACCCGCTGCTGGAAGATGTTAAAAATGAGATACTTGAGGTAGATATTAATACGCTCACACCAGTAGAGGCGCTTATGAAGCTTAATGAGATCAAGAGAATGTTGACAGGCGGCAAGACAACCACATAATTTTGCCTAATTTCCTTTGCAGAATAAGGAAAGTTATTAAATTTGCATCCGCTTGTAAATTTGAAATATAAGCATCGTTCTTTTTTTGAAAAGAATAAACAATGCGAAAGTAGCTCAGGGGTAGAGCATCACCTTGCCAAGGTGGAGGTCGCGGGTTCAAATCCCGTCTTTCGCTCTTTTTTATTACCAATTTTATTTGCATCGCTGATGCAAATGCTCGAGTGGTGGAATTGGTAGACACGTTGGACTTAAAATCCAATGAACAGTAATGTTCGTACGGGTTCAAGTCCCGTCTCGAGTACTAAGCCCTTTGTTAATCTGTTGATTTTCAAAGGGTTTTTATTTTCATATATTGATTTTCCCCCTATTTTCCCCCAAATTACAGTCGAACTAGGTTTTTTGATTTTTTATAAATTCAAATCCACGACCTAAAAATATGATTTGCGGTGGTTGTGATTTGTCTGTACCGTCCATATCTAAATAGATCTGCTCTTTTGGTTTTCCGTAGTGTTATTCTAGGAATAGTTTGATAAAAGAATACTGATCTTTTTTTACTCCTTTGATAAGTTCATCTAGTGTCGTGTCATCGTAGGGCGTTAGTTTTTATAATAACTCCAGTTCTTTTGCTTTTGGTTTCCTGCCAGCGACATCCCTTGCACCTCCATTGTATTTACGTTTGTCCATATTTAATAAAGATTGATTAATCAAAGATGCTATTAAGATCAAATCTAAATAGTAGGTGTTTCTAGTCTATTTTAATTGTTGGGCGTAATAATATGCCTTTCAATCCTTGTAATCCTTTCATCTTTGCTAGTATGGTCAATGCTGTATTTATCACTGTACTTTTTAGGATTCATCTTTGCCGCTATCCATTTGCGAGCGTCTACCCTTAACCTATCTCTCTGGATTACGTTGTGGTTTGTAATCTTCCTGCCGTCGTCATCTATGGTTACATCGTCAGCGGTTGCATCTGCAATGGTTAGGATCTGTTCAAAGATTACATCGGCCTTTGTTTGCATTGCTAGGAAATGACTTTTCTCGTAGTGGTCGCACTCACTTACCCAACGTAGATAAGTCGACCTATTGACATCGATAATTTTACACGCTGCGGTTATGCTTCTGCCGTTGCTTATGTATTCAGTTATTTTCAGAACTGCGTTATCCTTTTGCTCTTTAGAGTATCGATTCCCGTTTGTTTTCATATCGTAGTTAATTGTAGTTTGATCCACCATTAGAATAAATTGGTTTGGTCTGGATTGTTCCTATCGGGATTGTTATAAAATCGGTTTCTTATCTGTTTGCTCATTTTGTTATAATCGTCCTTTTCAAACTTGTTAGGGTTGCCAGTCAACAATATTTTTTTGAGCCGTTCAAATAGTGCTGAATCTGTTTTTTCAATCTCTTTTATTCCAGTATTTGAAAGTAGGTAACTGTCGTCTTTTTGCATTGAAATATCCGCTCCAGTTATCGGGCATATTCTAGGTACTGAATGTGTAATTTTTAACGGTATACTTGAACGGTTAATTATTACACACTTTGGGTTTTCAAAAGAGCGGTTAATTATTACACACTTTTGACTCATTAATGATCCGATTTGAGCCTTTAAATTTTCAGAATATTGTTCAATTAATTTTGCTAGTTTCTTTTTAGGTCGATCTCGTTTTTTACTTTCCATATCCATCCAGTAAGAAACATTTGCGTAGTCCTTAACCTTAATCGATTCTAACCTTGTAAGGTTCGCTTTGTCAATCGTTCGGTCATAGTATACGATTTCATTAAAGCATTTCTGTAAATGATTATAGGCGGTATTCAATGTTGAGTTGTTCACGTCCGCAAATGTTTTTATTCCAACATTGGAAAACTTTTCCATACGTGTTACCTTAATTTCAAACCTTAGTACGTTTCCAGCCATTCCGTATTGGTGTCCCTTATCGTATGCCTTTACTATGTAATTGCTGCCATAACTTTGCCATAGTCTATCCTTACGCCGTGATTCAAACCGTTTGCCGTTATGGTACAACAAGCCTTTGAGAAACAAGCCGACGGCAAAGGGTGTTAAAAGGTTTACGCCCACTTCAATATTCTCAAATATCAGTTGCGACGGCTTACAATCAAATAATGTTTTTAGGTGTTCCCTTATTCCATAAATATCCCGTAACGTCAAATCGTTGCCGTTAAAACCTTTATCCCCATTCTTTGGTGCTGTGACACCTTTTAGTGAGTTCCACATCTTATGCACGCTGCCAGCAAATTGAACCCGTCCACTATCGTAGACTTTTATGGTGCAATTGTGGTAGGTGGCTATCCTAACGGCTTTGTATTCTCCTGTTTTCGTGTTTATCTCACGTAAAAAGTCCAGGCGTTCCAAAAGTCCGTTTACATCAATATCTCGTATGTGTAGTTTGATATAATCCATTCGGAGGATGGTTATATTTGCGTAAACGGTTTACGTTGCCACGTAACCAGTTTGAACAATTAAAGGGATTCCATTGGAGTCCCTTTTTTTGTCCCTAAACTATTGATTTGATTAATTGGATTGCTGCGGTCGGATCGTTGGAGTAGTAGCCTTTAAATGTGTAGACCGTTGCCAGGCGTTTATCGTGAAGCCTAACGATAATTAGATGCTCCTTAACGTTGTTACGTCCTTTGTCCCCTTTGTAGTATTCAGTATTACTGACTTTAAAAAGTCCCGTTATACGTCTCCAACGGTTGTTAAGGCGGTAACTTAACCAATAGTCGGGCAATGATCTTGCAAACTGTCGATCATTTACTACATTGATTTTATCGGTATCGGGTGTATCCGTGGTGTTGTGAATCAACTCAAAATGCTTTGTAGTCTTAAACTTTCCGATATTGATTTCGGAAAACCTCATTATTTGCGGGTGTGGTACGTTGCCAGTCATAACCTAAAGTTTTATGAGTGCATCGTGAACCTCATCGACCTTGTATAAAACTCGGTTGCCTATGGCGTAGGATTGGAGTTTTCCCTTTACCGTCCAGTTGTAGATGGTGCTAAGGTTGCAACTAAATAGCGTTGCCAGTTCCTTACGGGTGTAATAAACTTTTGATTGTTGATTTTGCCCCTTTTTCAATTCGGCAAATTTCTGGTCTAGTATTTTTTCTAATACTGAAATTGTTACCACGTCTTTATGACGCCTAACGGTGTCGTGGATTTGATCCATAGTAATAGGTTAAAATTAAAAATTTGACTTTGACCTACTCTAAGAATACTATATTTGTAATTCCTACATTACTGGCTATTGTGATACTTTCGAGTAGATCAGTAGCCTTTTATCGTTTACTAAGATAACCGCTACTTAGATCTACTTAGATTTATTTAATTGTGTTTTTTCACAAGATTTCAACACTGAAAAATATATATCGCTGATTTACAGTGACTTACAGATAATTGTAAGTGTCTTAAAATCAGTGGGTTATCACAGAGTTTTTTAATACAAACTTTAACTAACTGATATACAAATACTTAATAAGATTGGTGTTTTAAAGAGACAAACATCTAATTATGTCTAAAGAGGTGCATAATGTCCAGATTCTAACAACCAGATTATTCGTTAACTGCTTTTTTTATTATATCCATCTTAGCCGTTTTCTCGGCTTTGCGTTCCATTAACCTGTAATGATCTGCGATTTGCTGGACGTAGTCAATACTAGGCTTACCTATGTACTTTAAAAGCATTTTTTCCGTGCTGTGTCCAGTTATCTGCAATAGTAGGGGCGTGGGCATTGTTCCATAGTAATTGCTGGCATAGGTGCGCCTACATACGTGTGAGGATATTAATTCATGTTTTGGGTACGTGCCTAACCTGCGTTGCCCACGTTTGCCTATACTCTTACGTCCCGTAGTGGGAGTGTCGATCCCTGCCAGTTGGCAAATCTCTTTGAGGTAGGAATTGAATTTTGATAGGGCTATGCCGTAGGGAAAACCGTCCGCAAGGGTTTCACGGGCCACTTTTGGTAATGGGATAATTACCGCCTTGCCCGTTTTTTGCTGTGTCAGTTCTATAACTTCAACCCCATTTCTAATACCGTGGTTGTCCGCTGTAAGATTAAGTAAGTCCGATCCTCTTTGCCCTATGTGGCAGCCTAATATTAGCCATTTACGAGCGTTAAGGTGTGCTTCCCTAGTTAGTTCCTTTTGCTGGATCGTTTCGAGTTCCTGCGGGCTTAGGTAGATTGGTTTTTCATTTTTGACCGTAGGGGCTTTGATACTTAACAGTTGCTTGCTCACTTCAATATCGTTGCCTATTGCATCCCTACAAACCGTTTTTAGGTCGCTTATGATTTTAAGGGCGTAACTCTTTGAATATTCCTTTTTGAGCATCCAGTTAAGAAACTTAGTGGCAAAAGCCTTATCCACGTCTTTGATACGGTATGTCTTATTGCCTTGGTATCGGTCAATCATTCCCTTTAGGTTGCCATAGGACTTTATACGGCTTTCAGATAGCCCTAACCCGCCCTTGTCATTTTCTCTAGTGTGTGCGGTGTCGATAATGTGCTGCACGTAGTCCGTAACGTAGTCGCTCAACTCTAGGTTGCTAGATTGTTCCCCCTTGCAAATTGCTATCGTGTTTTTTAACCAGTCTGCATCTATAAGGTTTGCGGGTGTGGCATCTGTCAGTCTTAGGATCTTGGTTTCTAAATCCCTTAGATCGATTTTGAGTTTCTTATCCGTTGCATCGGTGGCGTTTCTTTTAAGCCCGCCGTTAGCCCACTTGGATAAGTCCACGGTGTAGCCCGTACTTTTTGTTATGTCGTAGTGAGGTCTGTTTTTAAGGCGTAGGTAAATGGTAGATGTCTTACCCTTGCCTTTTGTCAGGTATTGAAATGATGCCATTGTAAAAGTTTGAACGGTACTAAAATAATGCTTTGGGGGAAACTTCCCCCTATTTTCCCCCAAACTTTTAACAATA
Source organism: uncultured Nonlabens sp. (assembly GCA_947491755.1). GTDB lineage: Bacteria > Bacteroidota > Bacteroidia > Flavobacteriales > Flavobacteriaceae > Nonlabens. The sequence continues at coordinate 620,322 of CANLKV010000001.1, forward strand.
TGCAATCTTATGCAACTTACTTAATACGCTTGTAAGTTGTTGAATATCTAATAATAGTAAGTTACAATACTCTATTTCGCTAGGTTTGTGAATATTATAAAAAGTGGGGGTCATAGTCCCGTCTCGAGTACCATGAATCCTGATAATCAACTGATTGTCAGGATTTTTTGTTAATGTACTTATCCTTATCGTAGAATTAAATGGATTGCGATATATTCCAAAACATTCTTATTCATTATAGACCTTGAAGTTGTTATCAATTAAAGTTTGAGGCTGTGCTGCAGTAGGTATAGACTTTTATGTTGCCTTTTATAGAAAATAATAACCTTCCAGTTTTTCTAGATTCATAAGACACTTAGAAAGTAAAAATAACTACTGCTCCTGGTTTTGATCAGGCTACTATACGATTTACCCAGTGGGACTCTTTTAAAAATATTGGATAAGAGTGAGGTATAGCGGTAAGCCTATAGTGATATTCATAGGAAACGTAATAGCAAGTGCCATGGGTACGTAAAGTCCTGGATTAGCTTTAGGTACAGCAAGCTTCATGGCTGCTGGCACGGCTATGTAGGAGGCGCTAGCGGCGAGTACCGTAAGTAATAAACGATTACCATCGCTTACAAGAAACAGCCCGCTAAGCAAGGCAATCACACAACCATTGATTAATGGTAAGATAATGGCAAAGCCCGTTGCAAATGTTCCTTGCTTTAAAAATCCAGCAAGATGACGACCACTCACCAGACCCATATCAAGCAAAAATACTGCTAGAAATCCTTTGAAAATATCGGTAGTAAAAGGTTCGATACCTTGTGCCTGTGCATCACTAGCGATCCACCCGATAATCAAACTTCCTAAAATAAGCAACACGCTCCCGTTAGTCAAAGAATGGTGCAGCACTTTTTTAAATGATGGTGTACTATTTTTTTTCTTTACAAACATAGAAATCAAAATAAGCCCTATCATAATCGATGGAGCTTCCATCAACGCCATGACAGCAACCATGTGGCCACCATATTCTATGGATTGCAATTCAAGAAAGGAGATAGCTGTAAGAAAAGTTACTGCACTCACAGATCCATAGGCAGCAGCGATCGCCCCTGCATTTTCAGCAGTCATTTTTTTCTTAAGTATAAAAAATGAGTAAATAGGCACAACAAGAGCGAGCAATAGTCCTGCGATGACGGCATAAATAATTTCGGCAGTAAACTCGCTATGTGACAACTCTTGACCGCCTTTAAAACCTATTGAAAAAAGCAGGTAAAGGGAAATAAATTTACTCGATGATTCTGGAATATTAAGATCGCTTTTTAAGCGCACTGCAAGTAGTCCTAATATAAAAAATAGAAGCGCAGGATTTGTCAGGTTATCGATCAGCAAATGAAGATCCATGGAGTATTTCTTTGGGCTCTTAAAAAAGTTGCTAAGTTATGCGCTTTTTTAATTTATGAGCCACGATTCTCAATTTAGGCTATGCCACCTACCTGTACTATTAACTGCCCATGCATTTCTATAAGTTGATCATTATTTGCGGTTTCAAACAAGTGCTGTATTTTAACTTTTTCTGCCTGTAGTTCTTCAATGCGCTCTTTTTCATAATGAGTGCCTTGTAAAAAGCCATTTTTAACAGTGTCCAGTTTGCGCTCTCTATGGAACGAGATTTTCTTCTCTACAAGGCCTAGCAGCACATTACGAGCTTCTAGTGCACTAAATTGTCCTTCTATCAGATTAATCATTTCAGTCTTTGTTTTATAATTAAATTTCATGATTGCCATCTTTTTGAATTGCATGGCAAAGTTGGCACCTCTATGTTATATATTTTCATTTATATTTAGCATCATTATCATTAATAAAACTTATGAATTATACGTTCCATCAGTTGATTATATTCTTGAAACTGGTAGAGTTGCAAAGCGTCACAAAAACAGCTGAAGAGTTGCATCTTACCCAGCCTGCAGTTTCTATCCAATTAAAAAATTTACAAGACCAGTTCAATCTACCTTTGTTTGAAATTGTCTCTCGCAAGGTTTTTATAACAGAATTTGGTGTAGAAATCGCTGCGGTTGCGCAGCGCATGATAGATGAAGCGCGTTCCATGCAATACCTGCAGGACACCTTTAACGATAAACTAGCGGGCAGCTTGAACATTGCTATTGTATCCACAGCAAAGTATGTGATGCCCTATTTTCTTTCCTCCTTTTTAGAAACAAATCCCAGTATCGATTTAAAAATGGAGGTTACTAATCGTCAAATGGTAGTGCGCAGTCTAGAGAATAATGAGATCGACTTTGCTATGGTGTCTGTACTGCCCAAAAAACTCCTGCTACATAAAATTGCACTGTTGCAAAACAAGCTGTATCTAGTAGCTGGAAAAAACTACAATCCAGCCACCGCAGTAGATGCTATCGATCTTTCAAACATTCCTTTATTATTTAGGGAGGAAGGGTCTGCCACACGCAATGCTATGGAAGTATTCTTAAAGAAAGAAGGCATACGCCCCAGTAAAAAAATAGAGTTGATGTCAAACGAGGCCGTAAAGCAAGCTGTTATTGCTGGGTTGGGGCTCTCAATAATGCCTGTGATAGGTTTACAAGATGAGCTAGAAAACGGAAGCTTAAAAATAATAGAGCACCCCAGACTTCCTATCATTACAGAATGGAACATCGTATGGCTCAAGGCAAAAAATCAGTCCCGTGTGGCCACCGCTTTTGTCGATCATTTAAACCGCCACAAGGCAGCTATCATTAGGGAAAACTTTAAAATCCATTAAAACGATAAAAGGCTCAGGCCACTTTTTCACTCAGATACTTCCAGTACCTCTTCGGCACATGTTGTAGGTGCAGTTTCATGTTTTTGCGAGACTCGATATTGACGCTTTTAAAATATTGATTCCATAGATTGCGGTAGTTGTTTTCGCTTTCGCGAAAGCGAGATTCTTGACCATCTATTTTGTTAGTTATACCGCGTTGTAATCCTGGATCATTAAATTTTATGGTAATTTCTTGAACGCTATCCAGATCGTAAGAGATGCCAAAATCTCTTTTTAAATCGTAAATCACCCATCGCTGGTCTGCATAACGGTTTTTGAAATGCGAACTTATCAATGGTAATACATTAAAATCAGGTTCACAGTTAGCATAGTAAATGTCACCATCGATCAAGTGGAATCGGATAAAGGCCTCCATACGGTGTTTTTCCCGGCCTACCATTTTGGCGGCTTGCGATAACTTGAGCAATGTAGTATTGCCATAATCGCCGGTAGGAGCTTTGCCTGCTGTAAATGTCATACGACAGTATTCATACAGCGTATTTTCTATCCCACGTATCTCGCTCAAGTAGGCGCGATAAAACATGGACATGTCCCCTGCTGTAGAAAGTTCTTGCAAGCGCTTGTAAACCCGCTGTGCTTTATCAACATCTGTCACTACACTACTGGACGTGCCAAAAAGGGGTTGCTGTGCCTGCAACTGTGTTTGTATTGTAGGATTTTTAATCTTGTGGGCATAAATCTCAAACACGGTCGTGAGTAAACCGTTGAATGATCCATCATATGTCAGCGTATCTGTCATGCAAATAAACTTAATTGTTGATTGAAATTATTACGGTACTTACTGTGACTTGTACTTAAAATCTGGTTTTTAATTTGGGATGCGGTCAGGTCTCGTCGTTCAAAATCTCTAGAGTCGCAGGTAATAAAATAGCGCGATCTATTAATGGATATTCCTATAGCTTTTAAATGTTCCCACCCCAGTTTGCGATAGCGACGTGCACTCAATATTTTATGTACAGATTTTAATCCTACCCCTGGGATTCTAGCTAGCATGCGTTTATCTGCCCGGTTAATGTTTACAGGAAACTGGTCCAGGTGGCGCAGGGCCCAGGATAGTTTGGGATCAATATCCATATCTAGATTTTGATGCTGGTCGTTTAAAATCTCACGTATGTCAAAACCGTAAAACCGCAGCAACCAGTCAGTCTGGTACAATCGATTTTCGCGCATCATAGGCACCTCTGTTCCTATTGCGGGCAGGCGGGCGTCATTTGCTACTGGCACATAGCCAGAGTAATACACGCGCTTCATTTGAAATTTGTTGTAAAAATAATGAGCGCTGTACATCACGTCTCTATCACTTTCTCCAGTGGCTCCCACGATCATTTGCGTGCTTTGTCCAGCAGGGGCATAAACAGGTGTGCTCTTGATGATCTTTTTCTCAGATTTGTACAGGTCTATAGCATTTTTTACCGCTTTCATAGGTTGAATAAAATCTTTGTGATCCTTGTCTGGAGCGAGTAATTTCAAACCTTCTTTTGTAGGGATTTCTATATTCACAGAAAGACGATCTGCGTATAGCCCAGCTTCTTGCATTAATTCATCACTTGCTCCTGGAATGGATTTAAGATGTATGTACCCATTAAAATTCTCTTCCAGGCGTAGCTTTTTGGCAACTCGCACCAGTCGCTCCATGGTGGCATCTGGGCTTTTAAAAATACCCGAACTTAAAAAGAGCCCTTCTATATAATTGCGACGGTAAAAATTGATAGTAAGATCCACTACCTCTTGCACGGTAAAAGCGACACGTTTTATATCGTTTGACTTTCTGGTAACACAATAGGCGCAGTCAAATATGCACACATTAGTAAGCAATATTTTGAGCAGTGAGACACAACGCCCATCTTCTGTATAGCTATGGCAAATACCCATACCGCTAGAATCGCCCAATCCTTTGGTAGTGTTTTTACGTTTACTGCCGCTGCTGCTGCAGCTTACATCATATTTTGCGGCATCTGCTAGTATTTCTAGTTTTTCTTTTATTCTCTCGTAATTCATAGATACCGTCTGGTTTGCGTGGTCTGTTTTTTTAAGTGCCTTGGTGCATGGTAACTCCTCTTACGCACGGGTTGCATTATCGTGATGCGCTGCTAGTTTATACAGGCTTGCTTGACTTTCTATTTCCTCCTGGCTGGTGGATACTTGCTTTTTCATGGGGCAACTCTAGCCTTCTCCTGCCGTTACTATTGCCCATACGTCGGTCCCTCAGGCTGGACTGCTTATCAATGCGCTGCAGCGTCTGCGGATTGTCCTCGGCATATCTAGGGTCTTCTATGTAATCCATTTTTCTCATGTCTTCTACCTCTATAGAATAAAAATCAAACTCCTCTACCACTTTGCCATATATGCCATATACTCCACTGCCTCGATACGTAATTTTTGCAGCTACAGGAGGGAACATCACAGTATCAAAAAAGAAACCATCTCTATCTAGAAATGTCCCAAACTGCATTCTCTTACCCTTGCCTGTATGCGTTGTCTTTATGTTAACCACATAGCCATATATCAATATCTTCTTATTGAGATGATGTTTTAAATCTTTACAGGTATTGTTATTGCGTGGTTCTTCTAGCAGCAGGTCAAAATGAGAGCACAGAGGGAATCCCAGCAATTCTATTTGTTCAAAAGCTAGTTCTTTGTCTGTAGTGGTCAATTTAGGTATATGGGCTTGTCTAAACCTGGGGACAAACAACTGTTTTTGTAACGCTTTTTTGGGGCTTTTACTCATTTTAAAATGAGCTTGCCATAGCAGTTCATAACGATCTATTCCTGTAAAACGGAAAGCGTTAATACGTATTAATAAACTTATTTGATCAATACTTATAGCAACCCGTGTTATAAAATCGTCTAGGGATTCAAACATCCCGTCCCGCCAGCGAGACTCTATTATATGCGTCATCGTTCTTTTTTCTAACTCGTTGATGTAGCTGTAACCCAGATAGATGGTAGTTCCCTTAATGACATTTGCGATATCACTATGATTAATACAAGGCGCCTCTATCGTTGCACCGCACATACGAGCCTCATGCACATACAATTCTGGGCGGTAAAAACCGCCACCGTTGTTAAGTGTAGCGGTCATATATTCCAGTGGGAAATACCGCTTTAAATACAAACTTTGGTAACTTTCTACAGCGTAAGATGCAGAGTGTCCCTTTGCAAATGCGTACCCAGCAAAGCTTTTAATCTGGTTCCATATTTCCTGGGACTCTGCAGGATCATGACCTTCTTTTAAGCAGTTTTGAAAATATTTCTGTTCCACTTTTTGAAATTCTGCACGGGATCGATACTTCCCACTCATCCCACGGCGCAGTACATCTGCCTCACCTAGATCCAGTTTTGCATAATAATGGGCTACTTTAATGACATCCTCTTGATAAACCATAATGCCATAAGTTTCTGGCATGATGCTTTGCATGATGGGATGTGCGTCTGCTCGTTTTTCAGGAAATCGAGTGCGCAGGATAAATTCACGCATCATTCCGCTTTGTGCTACACCAGGACGTATGACAGAGCTGGCTGCCACCAGCCCTATGTAATCATTTGTAGCTAGTTTACTTAACAGCATGCGCATGGCAGGCGACTCGATATAAAAACACCCTATACATTTTGCCTGCGAGATCATTGCATTGATGCTTTTATCCTTCATAAACTTTTTTACATCGCGACGTACGTCTGCAAGAACCGCATCTGGTTGATTTTTTTTGACTAGTTGTATAGTGTCTCTTATTTTACCCAGACCTCGTTGTGCCAAAATATCAAACTTGTGAATCCCAGCATCTTCCGCAATGTGCATATCAAATTGTACCGTAGGATATCCCTTAGGAGGTAGGTTTGTAGCGCTATAATAATGTATGGGTCGCTCTGTAATTAGAATACCACCAGCATGAATGCTTATATAATTAGGTTTATCCAGCAGTAATCTGGTATACTTTATTACCAGGCGATGCATTTGATCCAACTGGGCAGGCTTAAAATTTCCAGAGGTAAGCAAGTCAATATCATTGCGCGGTAAACCGAATACTTTTCCTAACTCCCGCAATACCGCACGGTATTGAAAAGTGTTGTAAGTTGCCTGCAGCGCTACATTTGCTCTAGAGCCGAATTCTTCAAAAATAAAACGAGTCACATCCTCTCTATCATCCCATGAAAAATCCAGATCAAAATCTGGTGGACTTGTGCGGTAGTCATTGATAAATCGTTCAAAATACAGGTCAAGTTCAATAGGGTCTACTTCAGTTATTTGTAGTAAATACGCTAGAATGCTATTTGCACCGCTGCCACGACCTACATAAAAATAGCCCTGCTCACGGGCATATTTACAAATTCTCCAGTTGATTAAGAAGTAGGCTACAAAGCCTTTATTTATTACTGTATTGATCTCTTTTTCAATACGCTGTTCAATATCTGGAGTGGATTTTTCATAGCGCAGCGGGATGCCTTCTTCAGCCAGTTTTTTCAACAATTTATAATCGGCAGCTGTATTTTCTTCTAGCGTCCCGTTTCTGTGATACGTCTTTTGGTTTGCGTTAAGCTGTGATTTATCATAATCAAAACAGATGCAACAGTTCTCTAGCAACCGTTTTGTATTGTCAACTATATGGGGATAGCCATCAAAATAGCCTTCGAGTTCATTGACAGGAATCATTCTATCATCCAGGCTTCCCTGTTGTTCTACCGGCAATTGACTCAATAGTATATTTAAATCAATGCAACGCAATAGACGGTGCGCATTAAAATCCCTTTTATTTCTAAATGTGGTGGTTTGCAGCACCACGAGGCGATCTGGGCGATTAATGTACTCAGTAAAAGGCAATTTGCGCAGGCTAGTGGTAGAGACGCCTATAAATTCGCTTTCGCGAAAGCGTGTTTTCTCCATCTTCATTGCTTGATTCAACGGATAAATAATATAAGCATTTTCAAAACTGGGCGCCTGCTCTGGTAGTGGTAGTTTATGATGCAAATGATGGGACAAAAAGGAATTGAGTTCTTGGAAGCCCTGGTTATTCCTTGCGATTCCTACATAAAGTTGCTGATGGTCATTACGGAAGTCGATTCCTAGTACAGGTTTTTGTGGCTTGTCTTGCAATAAGCGTACAAAATTGAGGCATGCGCTGGTGTTATTGATATCAGTAAGCACTACCGTATCGACCTGATTTGACACCGCTAGCTCGACCAGCTCCTTATCGCTGTAAGTGCCGTATCGCATGGAGAAATAAGTGTGGTTATTCAAATACATTGGGTGTCTATATTAAATTAGGGATAACAACATTTTATCAAACTGCTGGATGCCAGCATCCATTGTTTCTGGTCTGTTTTCTCTTATTGTTTTCTATGGGCTAGTACTACTGGGGGCAAGCCATTAAACGGGTTGTTCATTCTTCCTATAGTTCTTGCTTCCATACCAGCTGCTCTTATCACCTTACGGTCGCCATATTTCTCGCGTATCTTGTCTAGCGCGTTGTATAAATTAAGGGCACTCTCATCATCTTCAAATAGGTTGATCTGGTAATGACCACTTACTAGGTGTGAAAATCGTATCCCTATAAGCCTTACCAACAGTCTGCGATTGTATAGTCGATCAAATAAGTCCAGTATCTTGGGTATTAAAATGTGGTCTGCACTACAAAAAGGAATACGCAGCTGCTTTGAATACGTGTTGAAGTCAGAATATTTGATTTTTACATTGATGCAAGCCGTCAGCTTATCCCCACGTCGCAGCTGGAATGCAAGGTTTTCTGTCATGGCTACTAGAATGGATTTAAGTTTTTTAATATCAATAGTGTCTTTATCAAACGTACGTTCTGTGCTTATGGATTTACGTTCGTTAAAGGCTACTACAGGTCTATTATCTATACCTTGTGCACGGCGCCATATGATGCTGCCGTTTTTACCCAGTACGTTGATCAACATTTCTTCCTGCATTTCTTGAAGTGTATGTATGCGTTTTACTCCTAGATGTCTCAGGGTTTGATAGGTTTTATCACCTACTTGCGGTATTTTCTTAATGGATAGCGGCGCCATAAACTCTTTTTCATGACCGGTGTCAATCATCAGTTGATTATTGGGTTTTGCCTCGCCGGTTGCGATTTTAGAAACTACTTTATTGACGGAAAGGCCAAAGGATATAGGCAATCCCGTTTCTTTAATAATCTTGTTGCGCACCTCGCTAGCTAGCTTATAACAGCCATAAAATCGATCTACCCCTGTAAGGTCTGCATAAAACTCGTCAATACTTGACTTTTCAAATAATGGGGTTTCTTCTTTTATAATTTCTGTAACCTCGTCAGAATGTTTTGAATAGGTTCCTGCATTACCACGTATAACGATAGCCTCTGGACACAGTTGTCTTGCGAGTTTCATTGACATTCCACTATGCACTCCATATCCTCTAGTTTCATAACTACAAGCAGCAACTACCCCACGGTCACTGGTACCACCTACTAGCAATGGTTTTTTTTCAAGTCTAGAATCTAGCTTGCGCTCAACAGACACATAAAATGTATCTAGATCCATGTGCATTATATGCTTGTGACTCATCGTTTTTGTATTTATTGTTGAGTGCCGTTTTTAAAATAAAATGGTCAAAAAACCTCACAGGAATAGCTGTGAGGTCGGTGGTTATTTTACTAGGTGGTTTTTTTCTAGTCTTCTATATTTTTTATAATTAGATCATTTACACTGGGTTCTAAAGCACTGATCAGTCCATCTAGCTCTTGATCGTTCGATAGAGCGATACCGCTGCATTGTAATACTTCATATAAAGTGTCGTATACTTTTTTTACCAGATCTTCTGTATCTGCCACTTTTTGTTTCCAGCTTTTTGATGCAGTATTTGATGTGACTAGCGCTGCTGGACGCTTTCTGGTAGCCATAAGCAATTGAACGCGTTGTGCTAGTTCTAGTTTTATTTTTTCAAGTTCCATTGTATGATGTTTAAAAAAGCATGAATTGATCTCCTTCTACCAGGCGTTCTTCTCTAATCGTATATGCGCTTTCCTCTTTATATTTTAAACGTTCATAAAGGCAGCGGTCGTAATCTTTAAATATCTTTTCTCCTACAGGTTTCAACAACTCCAGACCGTTTTGTTCTGGATTTTTAATTTTTTGTGAGATAGGATAGGCATTAAATCCTTTATCGTCAAAAGGGGTCATTATTTTTGAAAGAGCCGCTATTGACAAGTCTTTGTCTAGCCATTGCTCTTCTTGCTTTTTAGTAAGTACTACGGGTGCGCGATGGTGTCCTATGCGCTGTGTCAATCGATTTGATGCTGTAGTTACAATAGCAACGGTGTGGTGTAGTGCGCCCGTCAATGGATGTATCCAGGTGTCAAAAATCCCGCCCAGAGCAAAGGGTCCACGATTCTTATTAGGATAAATTAGATGTGGTCTATTCAGTTTTTCTAATCTAGGACCTTCTATAAAAGCATCGACTAGAACTAGACAACGTTGTGATCTAATGGCATGACGAAACATAGGTTTCTGGAAGATGCCTGCAGGACCTTTATAGTTAGGGTCGTTTTCTGTATTGTTACTTCCCTCTGCACGCGCATTGATCATAAAGGTTTGCTTGTGCGCCCAGTGTGGCGTGTACCCTAATGTAAACATTTGTATATGGTGAGGCTGGTCCATGGTGATCACTGGAATTTGATTGCCTGCACTTATGTTTACATTTTCTGTAAGAAGTTCCGCTTTCGCGAAAGCGGCATTAAACCGTCGCTCTAATAATGCTGCTGGTGTTATCACTGATGCTCGTCCACACATAACTTTTGACTTTGGAAATATTCCTAACAATAATTCTTATTACACACCAAAAGTATGGAATAATTCCTAATAAATGGAAATATTCCAGTGTTAAAGTTGGAAATATTCCCAAAAAACCTATATTTGACCCATGGCACAAGAGATATCAATAGAGGCGCAGCGGTTTAAAAAGGTACGGGAAGACCTAGGGAAAACGCAATCAGAATTTGCACAGCTGCTTGACGCTGGAACCACCACGGCAGATATAGAGCGTGGCAAGAAAAAAATTACAGGAAAAATAGTGACAGAATTGCTACGGCAGTTCCATATCAATCCGTTATGGTTGTATGGTACTAGTTATAATAAGTACCTAGAAACTACTCAAAATACGGCTCCTAAAATCATAACTATGGACGCCAGTGAGCGTGAAAACATGATTATGGTACCTATAAAGGCTAGTGCTGGTTATGCAAATAACCTGCAAGACACAGACTGGTTTAATGATTTACCTGCTTTTAATATACCACTACCACAGTATAAAGAGGGCAGCTATCGTGCGTTTCAAGTAAATGGCGATAGCATGTTGCCGGTATTACAACCGGCAGAGTGGGTGATGGGACGCGCTGTAGAAAATTTGCGACAAGCAACAGATGGTAGGATTCATGTGGTTGTTACTGCAGATACGGTAGTTGTAAAAAAATTGCGCAAGACCGATAGTCTTGACACAGTGATGCTTGTCTCTTTAAATCAAGAATATCCTGTAATTGAACAACCCGTAATTGATATTATAGAATTATGGGAGGTTAATTCAAAACTTAGTTTTGACCTGGATGTTCATGAAGGGCAGGAAGCCATGATATCTCTTAAAAATGGGCTAGAAAGTTTGCGAAATGAGATTGCCAGTATAAAAAAAGGGACGTTATAACGTCCCTTTTTATGTAAGTTTCATTTACTCTTCTTCCGAAACTGGGTTGGTATCAAAACCCTCGTCGCCATCTGTATCTTCTACATCTGGTGCAAGTGTTTCTACCTCGACCTCATCATTAATATTTGTTTCTCGCTCATCACGACAGGAGGTTGTGAATAACGCTATTGCAAAAAGATAAATAAGTATAAAGCTAGATTTTTTCATAAGGACCTTTTTAATCGTTGTTTAAAGATAGCCGATAATGAACAATTGTATCGTTATGGTTAACAAAAAAGCCATCCCTTAAAGGATGGCTTTTTCAAAAGAATCGTTAAAAAGACTAGTAGTCTCCTTCTACTTCACCTTCTACTTCTTCAGCAGCTGCTTCAGCTCCTTCTTCAACTTCCTCGCCAGCTTCTTCCATTGCGTCACCAGCATCTTCCATTGCGTCTTCAGTTTCTTCTACTGCCTCTTCTGCTGCAGATTCTACGTTTTCTACAGACTCTTCAGTAGTAGTTTCACGACAAGATGTAATGGTTGTTGCTCCGATAAATAGGGCAGCCATTGTAAATACGATTTTTTTCATGGTTGTTATGGTTAAATGATTAATAACGCGCAAAAGTATTTTTTTTCTCTAATTCAAATGCTAAACTTCTATTAATTTATTAACAAAATGAAGGGTCCTCAATACCTTTAAAAAAAACTTGTATGAGCTTCTATAAAATGTTCTCTTTCTTAAGGGATCTGCAAGAAAATAATAGTAAAGAATGGATGGACGAACACCGTAAAGAGTACCATGATATAAGGAATTGGTACATATCATGGCTCAATGAGCTGGATGCAGAATTAGGTAAAGTAAATCCTAATTATCATGCAACAGAAGGTAGGCGTGCCATTAATAGAATCAATAATAATTTGCTATACCATCCTAATAAACCTGTTTATAAAGATCATTTTGGTGCAGGGTTGGACCTGTCTGAAAACGGCAAGCAAGGTGATTTTTATATTCATCTAGGCACTAGTGAATCTTTTATAGCTGGAGGTTTTTACAAACCCAAAAAAGAAATTCTAGATTCGATACGCGATGCCATTGATTACAATGGGGAAGAGTTGAAAAAAATAGTGAACAAACCCTCTTTCGATAAAATGTTCGGCGGATTGATAGACGATGGCGAGTCCCTTAAAACAGCTCCTAAAGGATACTCTCAAGATCACGAGCATATTGATCTACTGCGCCGCAAGACATTTGCCGTGCAAACCAGTGTGACCCAAAAACAAGTCATGCAGGAAGATTTTCAGGATTATTGTGTACAGGTCTATAAAGAGATGTTGCCTTTTAGAAATTATTTGAACAAAGCAGTAACGGTTTGATATCAATCGGTGGATGGATACACTTTTAAAACGGCTCCCATACCGTAGTTATCATGTCCCGACCGGACTAATTTACTATTAGGATTATAGGTCAGGTCAAAGGGTTGCCAGGTTTTATTATTGAAGAAAACACGACGCACCCAGGTCTGCTTGCCCTCTATCTTATCGGTAAATGGTAGGAGCGGCCTGTATGTGGTAGATACTTTTTCTATACCGCGACGGGTTTGAATCTCCCTGTATTTTTTAGCATCAATCAATCTTCCATCTGGATAGGTAAATCCCAGTACCTGGATGGCTGCAAAAAGCCCATTTTCTGGAATCTGAATGTTTAATTCTTCCACATTAAGCTCATAAATGTCGTTTGTTTTTTCTGTAATTACAAACGTTTGCGAGGGGTATGTCGACTGCTGGACTGGCGATCCATCGTCGCTAACACTGTAAAATTGTATTCTGAACATGGTAGAAAAAGCTCTTAGCTTGCCTTTTTTACTGGATTGACTTTCCTCTACTTTTACAGGTATTAAAATAGATTTGATAGCGGTTATTTGCTCATCTTGACGATCCATGCGTACTGCAATTTCTGACTCTACTGTAGGTAACCAGCAATCAAAATAATTGTCGTGCACAATTGCTTCTATTTCTTTCTCTTTGTAAGGACCTTCCAGCTGTGCAAAAACGATGATTGCATCCATGCGCGATGTTGCCGGTTTCATCGATAATAGTGGTGTTACATCGTTTGTGGCAATTTTTAAGTCTTCAAATCCTAGTGCTGTGATGTAAAGACTATCAACATCTGGATATCGCTTTCGCGAAAGCGTAAACACTCCATCACCATCTGCAAACGTTCCCTTGCCGTTTAAAAAACTAATTGTTGCAAAGGACACCGGTTCTTGCGTCATGCTGTTGATAACAGTGACTTTTTGGGCGCTGGTAAAAAAACCACCGCATAAGCTAAGAAATAGTAAAATGCGCATTGAGCTGTTTGATATATTTAATGATGGTGGCTGTTGCACCCGTATTGCTGTTGATCCAGTGGCCACAAATCATGCCTGTCTTATCTCGCAGGTAATTATCTTGAAAAAGGCGGGTGGCTATAGCATCAAACTCACTGGCATTACTTACAGAAAATAAACCTCCTAGATCTTCTAACTTGCCCGCTTCTGGATATTTGCTGTAATTCTTGCCTATAATAACTGGTATGCCATATGTAGCAGCCTCTAGAATGTTGTGCAAACCAGAATTTCCCATTGCACCACCCACATAGGCAACATCTGCATAGCTGTAGGCCTTTGTCAATATACCTATGGTATCAATGATAAGCAGGTTGTTATTGATCGCCGCAGTTGGATTTATTTCTAGATCACTCCATAAATTAGTTTCAAAAGGTAGGGATCTGGTCAGGCTTCTTATCTGTTCTTTATCTACCTCGTGTGGGGCGATAATCACTTTTACAGATGGTGTCGTGTTATTTTTTATAAGCCATTCTTTAAGCACTGCAATATCTTCTGGCCAGCTGCTTCCTATTACAAGACAAGGATGACCGTCAATAAATTGATCTAATAAAGCAACGCGATTGTCCTGTTCTATAAGTTGACTTGCACGATCAAAGCGGGTATCGCCACTTACACTAGCATTTGTGTACCCCAGTTTTTTTAAATGATCTAAAGAGCTTTCATTTTGTAGAAAAAAATGAGAGAAAGCCGCCAGGGATGGCGTCATCCATGAGCCGTACCATTTATGAAAACTCATTTGTTCTCTAAAAACACCACTTACTAGTAGGGTGGGGATCTTACGACGCTTGAGAGCGTTTAAATAGTTGGGCCAAAATTCATATTTAACCATGATAGCAAGCGCGGGATCAACAAGGTCCATAAACTTTGTGACGCAAGACATCGCATCGATAGGCAGGTAGCAAACGACATCTGCAAGTACGGTATTTTTCTTGTTTTCGTATCCAGATGGTGAGAAAAAAGTAAGGACTACTTGATTTTTTGACCGATCCAGCTGTTCTAGAATAGGAACGACTTGCTCGTACTCGCCTAGTGAGGCCACATGAACCCATATTTTAGGAATGGTGCTTTTAACTTTTGTGTCTAGAATGTGCCAGGTTTTATCTCTTCCTGTAGCCCCTAGCTTCATTTTTTTGTTAAAAATACCAGCAACAGGCAAGGCGGCTTTAGCAAAAGCAGACCCTATATCATACAAACCTTTTAAAATAGCCATATCCTTCAAAAATAGCACAAAATACTGGTTGGACATTGCCCAGTTTATATTGTACTTTTACAAGAATACCGCTGCATGCCAGCGTCAAATCTAGAGTACACTATGCGTAAGATTCAAATGGTTGACTTAAAGAGTCAATATGAAAAAATAAAGTCAGAGGTTGATAAAAATGTAATGGAGGTTATTGACTCTACAGCATTTATTAACGGTCCAGAGGTTCATGCATTCCAGAAAGAGCTGGAAGACTACTTAAATGTAAAACATGTGATCCCTTGTGCTAATGGGACAGATGCGTTGCAAATAGCCATGATGGGGTTAGGATTACAACCAGGTGACGAGGTAATTACAGCAGATTTTACATTTGCTGCAACAGTAGAGGTTATCGCTTTGCTCAACTTGACACCAGTTTTAGTCGATGTTAACCCGTTTGATTTTAATATTGACGTAGAGGCTATCAAACGTGCTATAACTCCTAAAACTAAGGCCATTGTGCCTGTTCATTTATTTGGTCTGGCTGCAAATATGGATGAAATAATGGCACTAGCTCAAGAACACGATTTGTTTGTCATTGAAGATAATGCACAAGGTATAGGTGCTAATTATATGCATGCAGATGGAACTAAGTCTAAAACAGGAACCATAGGACACGTAGGGACGACTTCATTCTTTCCCTCTAAAAACCTAGGATGTTATGGTGATGGTGGTGCCATTTTTACAAATGATGATGACCTTGCCCACACCTTGCGTGGTATTGTCAATCACGGTATGTACGAGCGTTACCACCACGATGTGGTAGGAGTCAACTCAAGGCTTGATTCTATGCAGGCCGCTGTATTGCGCATAAAGTTGCGTCATCTTAACGAATATAATAAGGCACGTCGCGACGCCGCACGTAAATACACTGCTGCCTTTGCTCAAGAAGAGAATATCATTACACCCCTTATATGTGATAATTGTGATTGCCATGTATTCCATCAATACACACTTACTATAAAAAATGCTGATCGTGATGCGCTAGTGAAGCATTTGAATGAACAAGGGATTCCTTGTGGTATTTATTATCCTATACCATTACATAAACAAAAAGCTTATCAGGATGACCGTTATAATGAGGGCGACTTCCCGGTAACTAATCAATTGGTCAAGGAATGTATATCGCTACCTATGCATACTGAGCTAGACGATGACCAGATAGAATTTATTACAACTGTGATAAAAGATTTTGTCAATAAGTAAATCGAGTTGATGATGTAGTTTTCGCTTTCGCCAAAGCGTTACCAGCCAGAAGCATTACTGCATTTATGACCATTCATAAACACTCTAGCAAATTTGTCGCTAGGGTGTTTTTTATATCATCGCTTCGCTAGTGAGAAAATCTCATTGCTAATTACTACAATGCGCAAACACAAATAATACAATTTGAGTGGCTGCAAAGAAGAAATGCGTAACTTTTGCTCTCAAAATCTTTTTCCATGAAAAATAAGTTTCTTCTTTTCTTGTTAGGTGCCATGTTTATATCGGCACAATCCCAGCAGGCACCCATATTTATTCATGCAGGTCATGTACTAGACGCAGAGTCAGGGGTGTGGAATGATCAAATGACTATCGTTGTTAACGGTGCAGAAATCTCACGCGTTGAAGAAGGTTATACAAACGTACCGCAAGACGTCAGGTATATTGATTTGAAAGATCAGTGGGTGATGCCCGGCTTTACAGATATGCACGTACACATGGAAACAGAGTATAATCCACAGGCTTATATTTCAAAATTTGTGGATGATCCAGCAGATGTAGCCTACAATTCTGTAGCATTTGCAGAAACTACTTTACTAGCTGGCTTTACAACAGTACGAGATCTAGGGGGAAGTGGTATTAATATAAGTTTGAGAGATGCTATTAATGCAGGTAAAATTCCTGGCCCACGCATTTTTACAGCAGGTAAGTCAATCGCAACCACAGGAGGACACGCAGACCCCACAAATGGCGGTAATCAAGCGTTTATGGGAGATCCTGGCCCACGAGAGGGTGTTATAAATGGTACAGATGATGCTAGGGAAGCAGTGCGTCATCGCTATAAAAATGGTGCTGACTGTATAAAAATCACAGCAACTGGTGGTGTTTTAAGTGTTGCAAAAAACGGTAGCAATCCCCAGTTTACATTAGAAGAAATCAAGGCAATTACAAGTACAGCTGCAGATTATGGTATGCATGTAGCAGCGCATGCTCATGGTGATGAGGGTATGCAACGCGCTGTATTAGGAGGTGTAAAAACCATTGAACATGGTACCTACATGAGTAACGAGACCATGGACCTCATGAAAAAAATGAATTGCTACCTAGTGCCTACTATAACAGCAGGCAAAGAAGTGGCTCTTAAGGCAGAAGAAGATGGGTTTTATCCAGCAATTGTGGTGCCCAAAGCAAAAGCTGTTGGACCTCAAATACAGGGAATGTTTGAACGAGCTTACAAGCTCGGTGTCCCTATTGTTTTTGGTACGGATGCAGGAGTATATGCTCACGGTAAAAATGCTAAGGAATTTAAATATATGGTAGAGGTAGGAATGCCCGTTATGGAAGCTTTACAAAGCGCGACCATCATACCAGCACAGATTTTAAACCAACGGGATAAAATAGGTCAAATAAAAAACGGATTTTTTGCAGATGTTGTTGCAGTAAGCGAGAATCCAGAGGATAACGTAACGGTACTAGAGCAGGTTAACTTTGTCATGAAAGATGGCAAGATTTATAAAAATTAATGATTGACCAGACTTAAACCATAAAGGTTTCTTGCTCGCTATACCTAGTAAAGACGCTCGGCTAACAAAAACACCCTATCAATTTGTAATCAGTACAACCTACAAGTTGAATTATTAAGGAGGTGTTTTGTTAAGATAAAACCCTAATAATCTTATATAATAGGCAATTACAGGATGAGCTCTACAGCGCTGGGTGATTTTTAAAACCTTTTGCCTCTAGGTATTTAACGTATTCTCTTGTGTTGACACGTGCCTTTAGATCATGTAGTAAATTATATAATCCGAAGAAGGTGCGGTTGATGTATAAAAAATGCTTGCTACCGCGGTTTCCATTCATTTTACGCAGTTCCTTATCGTTGCTATATTTTTCACTTAAAGAACTTATGTGATCCCAGAACGATTCGTCTGCAAAATCAAATGTTTCTTCTTGAAAAGGCTTTGTAAATAAACTAAGCATTTCATGGAAGAGAGCAGAGAAATAAGTAATTTCTTTCTCACTATCGTCCTTTCTCAATATCTCTAATTGGAATAATTTACTTTTAAAGATTTCTGGATCATTGATACTTGCCGGTACGGCTAGCTCAAAATAAGGGGTGTAAAATTCTTCCGGTATTTGCTTGATACAACCAAAATCGATAGCAATCAACTCTTGCTCTTTTGAGATCAAGAAGTTGCCAGGATGTGGGTCTGCGTGTACGGCTTTAAGACCATGCATCTGGAACATGTAGAAATCCCATAAAGTCTGGCCTAGTTTGTCCCCTGTTTCTTGCGAGAACTCTGTATTTGCAAACTCGCTTAAATGTTGACCTGTCATCCAGTCCATGGTAATAATACGTTTACTGGATAGGTCTGGATAGTACGTAGGGAATTTTAAGTTAGGAATGTGAGAACACGCCTGGGTCATTTCTATGCTTTGTGCAACTTCTAGCGTATAGTCTGTCTCCTCTAGCAGTTTATCCTCTACCTCGGCAAAATAACGCTTGCTGTCTTCTCCTTTTAAATTAAACATTTTAATGGCAATAGGCTTTACCATTGCTAGGTCACTACCTATCGAATCTGCAACACCAGGGTATTGAATCTTTACCGCTAGTTCTTTACCATCTTTACTCGCTTTATGCACTTGACCTATACTTGCGGCATTGACAGAGTCTTTTGAGAAGGTATCATAAATTTCCTCTGGATAGGCGCCTTGATATTTTTTAAAAGTCTTTCGAACTAAGGGTGCAGACAAAGGCGGTACGCTGAATTGTGCTAGACTAAATTTTTCTACATAAGCCCCTGGTAGCAAGCTTTTATCCATTGATAGCATCTGGGCAACTTTAAGAGCACTCCCTTTTAAGTTTTTAAGCCCATCATAAATATCACTTGCATTATCTTCATCCAGTTCACTGCGATCTATATTAGGGTTTACAGCTTTTTTTGAGTAATATTTAAGGTAATTCCCACCTATCTTCACCCCAGTCTTTACGAGTTCTGTGGTGCGACCTATTTTACTGGTAGGTATTTTATCTAATGTTTTCATAGCTTATGGTAGAACAACTAGATAAGTCTGGAAGTTCTTTTTTAAGGGGTTGTTACGCTTTCGCGAAAGCGTCATGGCACAAACATTACTGCAACCGCAGCAGCATGTAATAGGTTTCTATGCGTTGCGTTCTTTCCACAAAAATTTACCGAAATCGAGTACAGCATCAAGTGGTGTGTTGTCAAAAACGTCAAAAATGGTGTTCACTGATTTCTCAATGGCCATGTCTGTCTTTTCAAAGCCAGGGCTATCGTCATCCATCCAGAATTTTATCAAAAATAGCATTTGAATCCAGGCACCTTCGCTATAAACACTTTCTGATCGTTCTAATAAAATGTTGGTTTTAGACTCGTTGCGTTCCTGTATCAATTCTTTAGCAAAACCTTTTACATGCTTGCGCAGTCCTTTAAGCTGCTCCATTTTACCCATCATTTGCTGATTTTCATGAAGAGCAAATAGTACGTAACTGCGGTTGAGCGTCAATAGTTCAAAGAAGGTGTAGAAAAAAGTAAGCATTTTCTCACGGTTGGAGAAACCGTGGTAATCCTCGCTTTTATGCGCTACATCCATGGTCATGGTAAAGAACGTATTCCATATTTCCTTACGCAGGCCTTCAAAACTCCCAAAGAAATTGTAGAACTCTGCCTCGCTCATATCATTATGCTTGGCAAATTTGAAAACACTCTTAGGTGTTTTTTCATGTTCTAGCACATATTCCATGTAGGCGGTAATCACGTCTTGACGTGTAACTTCTTTCTTTTTGGTCGTTTTTTTTGCTGTTGTTTTTTTAACAGTAGCCATAATCTGTAAACTTTAATGTAAAGATACAATCTGTTTAAACTTCTATTTTAAAAGATTAAACAAAACTGTGTTAATATTGAGTCGTTTTATATTGCATTTTACAACAAATTCAAGCACAAAAAAACCGCTCTTAGTACAAGAGCGGTTGATCAACAATATAAAATATTCGGTTATGGTTGATTGCTGGCTACTGGATTTTTACTAACCCATGTGTTAACCGCAGCAATCTGGTTATCCCTATAATCTACCTCGGTCAGCTTATTGCCTTCCCAGATAAACCATTTGCCTGTTTTTTGACCATTCTCAAATTCGGCCTGAGCCGTTTTTTGACCTTTCTGATCATAACTCAGCCATTCTCCATGACGTTTGTTGTTTAAAAAGAATCCTTTTTGTGCCACGGCACCGTTATCGTGAAAAAAGGTCGCTTCAATCGTACCATTTTCAAGTTTCTTAAGCTCTGGCTTTACTTCTTGTGCATAAGTGATTATCCCAATCATCATTAACACTACTGTCATTACATTTTTCATCGCCTTTTAATTTTAAGATACCCAAAATTAAATATAAATAAACATATAAACAACATTCAGGTAACATTAAATTTACATTAGAAACGTAAACCACTGAAAAACAATAATAAAACATTATTTATCGATCTGATAATTGAACAAAATATGCAATAAAATATCCCTGATTTATTGGTTTTTGATCCTACATATGTATAGAATCAGCTTATTTTTGCTGCTTTATATCAAGATTTTACTATGTACAGATCACATGACTGTGGCAGCTTGCGCGCCAGCGATATCGATAAAGAAGTAACACTTGCCGGATGGGTTCAAAAAAGCCGCGATAAAGGTTTTATAGTGTGGGTTGATTTAAGAGATCGCTATGGTATCACTCAACTTATATTTGATGAAGAGCGTACGGATAAAGCATTGATGGATCGTGCACAAAAACTAGGGCGCGAGTTTGTCATCCAGGTAAAAGGCAAGGTCATTGAACGCGAGTCAAAGAATGATAAAATCCCTACGGGAGCCATCGAAATATTAGTACAAGACCTAAAAGTTTTAAGCGAGTCTAAAACACCACCTTTTACCATCGAGGACGATACTGATGGTGGTGAGGAACTGCGTATGAAATACCGCTATCTAGACATAAGAAGAAATCCTGTGCGGGACAATTTAATTTTTAGATCCCAGTTAGCTATGGAGGTGCGCAATTTTCTAGCTGGCAATGGTTTTATTGAGGTTGAGACACCGGTATTGATAAAATCTACACCAGAGGGAGCTCGTGACTTTGTAGTGCCGTCACGCATGAACGAGGGCCAATTTTATGCCCTGCCACAGTCACCACAAACCTTTAAACAGTTGTTGATGGTAGGTGGTATGGACAAGTATTTTCAAATCGTCAAATGTTTTAGAGACGAGGACCTGCGCGCAGACCGTCAGCCAGAATTCACACAAATTGACTGCGAGATGTCTTTTGTAGAGCAAGAGGATGTGTTGAACATCTTTGAAAAAATGACGCGACACTTATTGAAAAAAGTGAAAAACGTTGACGTTACTGATTTCCCACGGATGACCTATCGTGAGGCGATGGAGAAATATGGCAATGATAAACCAGATATCCGTTTTGGGATGGAGTTTGGTGATATTTCCGCTTTCGCGAAAGCGAGAGACTTTAAAATCTTTAATGATGCACAGCTGGTCGTGGGAATCGCAGTGCCAGGTGGTGCAAGTATGACGCGCAAAGAAATTGACCAACTGATTGAATGGGTTAAAAGACCGCAAGTAGGTGCCATGGGAATGGTATATGTAAAATGCAACGAAGACGGTAGTTATAAATCCAGCGTTGATAAATTTTACACTCAAGAAGATCTCGCACAATGGGCAAATGTCACTGGTGCGCAAGCCGGTGATTTGATCTGTGTTCTTTCAGGACCAGCAGACAAAACACGCGGACAATTGAGTGCTTTAAGAATGGAAATGGCCGAACGATTAGGGCTGCGAGATACCAATGAATTTGCACCTCTGTGGGTAGTTGATTTTCCATTGTTAGAGTGGGATGAAGAAACACAGCGTTACCATGCTATGCACCATCCATTTACCTCGCCTAAACCAGAGGATATCGAAAAATTATCTACAGACCCTGGTAATGTGCGAGCAAATGCATATGATCTTGTTCTTAACGGTAATGAGATAGGTGGTGGGTCTGTGAGGATTTTTGATAAAACACTGCAGTCGCTAATGTTTGATCACCTGGGCTTCACTCCAGAAGAGGCACGAGCGCAATTCGGGTTTTTAATGGATGCATTTGAATATGGCGCGCCGCCTCATGCGGGACTTGCTTTTGGTTTTGATAGGCTGGTATCCATTCTGGGCGGTCAAGAAACCATACGTGACTTTATTGCATTTCCTAAAAATAATGCTGGGCGGGATGTTATGATTGATGCACCATCTAGAATAGACACCGCGCAACTGGAAGAATTGAATCTAGCCATTGCTGCACCTTCAAAGCATTAAGTCGATTGTCATGCAATACCTGAATCTGCGACTGCAATAATGTGTATTTAAATTGCTTTATGAGCGCTACTAAATTTATTGGAATCTTGTTGTTGATTAGCCTGACGGTTATTGGGACGGGTTTGTACCTCAATAATAATGGTGATCCAGTGCTGGGCAATAAACTTGTAGGTTTTTCAACCCTATTTATATTTTTTATTTTGATGCCCGCCTTTATAGTGGTGCGTTATAGAAATAAGGACCTGTCAAAATTTAGCTTTACTACAAAAAGCAAGGAAGAGCAAGACCAGGAAGATCTGGACGACTGGGATGATAAAAGCCGTTTAAATTAATTGAGACGTCGCCGCTGTTTGAAAAAATTATCCAGAATAGCAGCGCATTCACTTGCTAGAATACCGTTAGTAACTAGCGTTTTAGGGTGCAATTGAGTACCCATCTGACGGTAGCCGCGGTGTGTATCGCTAGCTCCATAAACAATCCTAGAAATTTGTGACCAGTATAAAGCTCCAGCACACATCTGGCAGGGTTCTAATGTAACGTATAGCGTACAGTCTTTTAGATATTTGCCGCCTAGAAAACTCGCCCCAGCGGTGATGGCTTGCATCTCTGCATGTGCGGTAACGTCTGTAAGTGTTTCTGTAAGATTATGACCTTTTGCAATGATGCGATTATCTGTAACAATAACTGCTCCCACAGGTATTTCTCCTCGTTCTAGAGCTTGCTGCGCCTCATCTAGGGCTTTTTGCATGAAATAAGTATCGTCGTATGGTTCCATCATCGTATAAAATTAAGTGGATTATTCATACAAAACCTTGCTTACGGTAATAAATCTGTGGGTTAATCTACATGTATTGATTTGTAATAAGAAGTACCTTTGAACTATGGTGGCTAATTTTTTAGAACAAATAAATGATCCCGCAGACTTGAGGCGCTTGAGGAAGAGTGATTTAAATGCTCTTGCTCAAGAATTAAGAACCTTTATTATCGATGCAGTCGCAGCAAAAGAAGGGCACCTGGGAGCCAGTCTAGGTGTGATCGAGCTTACTATAGCGTTGCATTATATTTTTGATACTCCAGAAGATTTGCTGGTATGGGATGTGGGGCATCAAGCCTACGGCCATAAAATATTGACGGGACGACGCCAGCAATTTCATACAAATCGAGAACTAGGTGGTATTTCTGGATTTCCTAAGCGATCAGAGAGTGTTTATGACACCTTTGGTGTGGGGCACAGTTCTACTGCTATTAGTGCCGCTCTAGGAATGGCAATGGCGGGTCAATTGCAGGGTAAAAGCCGCAAACATATCGCTGTGGTAGGTGATGCCAGTATCGCTAGCGGTATGGCTTTTGAAGCCCTCAATCACGCCGGTGTAAGTGGTGCAGACTTATTAGTAATACTAAATGATAATGCCATAGGAATTGACCCTGCGGTGGGAGCACTTAAGGATTATCTTACCAGCGCAAAATCAGGAAAGGAAAGTGGGCGTGACAATATATTTGAAGCCCTTAATTTTGATTATTCAGGACCCATTGATGGCCATGACTTGAACGCACTGCTCACAGAGTTAGAACGACAGAAACATCTTAAAGGTCCACGATTGCTGCACGTGCGTACTGTTAAAGGCAAAGGTCTCAAACCTGCCGAAATGGATCAGGTACGTTATCACGCTCCAGGCAAATTTGACTCGGCAACGGGTGTTATTCCAGATAAGGATGAAAGTCAATTACCGCCTAAGTTTCAAGATGTGTTTGGTAAAACACTGGTAGAACTAGCTCATAATAATAAGAATATCGTGGGTATAACGCCCGCCATGCCCACTGGCAGCTCTATGAAAATGATGATGCAAGTATTTCCAGATCGCGCCTATGATGTGGGTATTGCAGAGCAGCACGCGGTAACACTGGCTGCTGGTATGGCCACACAAGGACTGGTGCCATTTTGTAATATTTATTCTACATTCTTACAACGGGCTTATGATCAGGTGATTCATGATGTTGCGTTGCAACGTCTGCCTGTTATATTTTGTCTGGATAGAGCAGGCCTGGTAGGTCAGGATGGAGCCACCCATCATGGGGCTTTTGACCTGGCTTATCTCAATTGTATTCCAGATTTGATGATTGCAGCACCCATGGATGCCATTGAGTTACGCAATTTAATGTACACAGCTCAGCTGGGACTTTCATTGCCGTTAGCTATAAGATATCCGCGTGGTAGAGGTAAAATACTTGACTGGCAGCAGCCGTTTCAGGCTATTGATATAGGTACGTCTAGATTACTTACCGCTGGTAAAAAGATAGCCATAATAAGTATAGGAACGGTAGGTGCAATGGTTCAAGAGCTTATTGCCAGCGAGCGGTTAACTGTGACCCATCTGGATATGCGATTTTTAAAACCCATAGATACTAGTCAACTAGAAGATTTATTTGAAAATCATCGCCATATCATCACAGTAGAGGATGGTACGGTTGTGGGTGGATTAGGCAGTGTTGTAGGGGATTACGCTTTCGCGAAAGCGTACACAGGAACCCTACATAAACTAGGTTTACCAGACGTATTTATAGAGCAAGGCCCTACGGTTGACTTGCATAAAATTGCAGGAATCGATCGCAAGACCTTACTAGATTTGATTCTTAAATTATTATAAAGGCATTATCTCTTTACAAACTTTGTGGTCTGTTCCACACCATCACCTTTAATTTTCAAAAAGTATAATCCAGAGCTGAGGGCAGAGACATCGATGGTCTGCTCGTTATTACTGATTGTTCTAACATCCTGTATAACCCGCTGCCCGTTAAGATTGTAAATCGTTACCATACTGTTGTTATAATTAAGGTCGCTGATTATATTGATTTCAGCAGAGGTATCTGTAGGATAGACCTTAATTAAGTCACGAGGCGCCACGCTAGAAATACTTGCAGTAGTTACATCAAATTTTCCAGTAAATAAACCGCGACCATGGGTAGTGGCAAGCACAGTATTATCTGCCGTTCTTAAGTCCAGATCAACAACTTTTACGTTAGTCATTCCATTGATAGACGGAGTCCATGTGGGGCTTGCGCTATCAAAATCATCCGTAGAAAATATACCTAATTCAGTACCTAGAATAACCTCATTTGCCACCAGTGGGTTTTGAAGAATAGCTTTTACAGGGATGTCAGGTAAATTTCCATCTTTTTGAGACCAGGTATCACCACCATCATTTGTATACCACACGTTGTTGATACCGTAGTTGTGAAAGGTGACAAAAATTTCCTGTTCACTCGCACCAAAGGCAATGTCTGAAACACTTCCTAAAAAGTCATCGCTAGAAATATTAGTTATCTTTTTTGTCGTATTATCATCTGCTCGTTCAATTTTGAGCAGGCGAGAATTTTCTGTACCTACAAATAAAGTAGGACTTTCTGTTTGAAACGGTGATGCACTCATGGCGGTAGGTCTGCTTTGTGATATGATAGTACCAGTTAACTCACTACAGTCTGCAGCATCTTCGCCTAGTGTACAAGCGGTTATGCTAGTAGTGCCATTTGCCGTGCGGGAGTTTGCATATAAAACGTTGAAAGTTTTGTCAAGTTCTGCCACATTAATAAAATCTCCATCTGCCTCGTCAGATATTTCATAGGCTCGTCCAGCATTAATTAAATTAAATAGGCGATCACCACTAGCAAGAGGCCACTCTACATAAAAATGATTTCTTGAGGTGTATCCCAGAATCGCATAACCATCTTCTGCATCAATAGCAGAGTAGGAGCCATCACCACCTGATGGGTCATTTGTAATGGTCAAACGATCTGTTCTTGAGTTTGTAAATACTTGTGTGCCATTATCCTGACTGCCTGCAATAAAGTCGCCACCGTTGTCAAAATCTATTTGAGAAATATCGCCATAATAAAACTGCGTAACATTATAGTCAAAATTTCTATTATTGATAACTAGTGTGCTTGAGGATCCTATTCCAAAAGATTTTACTACTGAAACACCACCGTCTGATCCAATAAGACCCATGTTGGGGTCTACTGGATGAAAAGTAATTGCGTGTATATCTGCATGCACAAAGGGGACACTCAAACTATTCATGTTTGGATTATTGGACCATTTGGAAAGTTGCGACCAACTGCCTCCAGAAGTTTTGGATCTATGGGTATTTATACCTCCAACATAAACTATACTATCGTCTACAGGATCTGTCTCAATTACTAAATCATAAAAAGCTTGACCTCTAGTAAAGTCTTCAGCAGGAATTCCTAAATCCACATCGTCTGGCTCTGATGTTTCGGTGAATGTTACGAAGTCATCATCAGTACTATAAATCTCAACTCCACCAGGTATTTGAGCGAGCACATAAAACTTAGCAGGATTTGTTTTTGAGGGAGCGATTTCTATTCTATCGCCGGTGCTCAATATTTGTTTAATTCTCCAGTTTTCTCCGTCTGTTGATGAATAAATACGTCCACCACCTTGATTTAATCCAGGTGTATCAATACTGCCAAGGTAAAGTGTGTTATCGGCATTCAATTCTAAATCGTTAGGCACAACGGGAAAAGCGACCCCTTGGAAATTATACTTTAACAATCTACTTTCTATTCTAGACCAGGTTTGACCATTGTCCACACTGCGATATAAACCTGCATTTTGTGCTCCTAGTAGATTTTGAGGATTGCTTATATTAAAGTTAGGACTTGAGTAAGTCGAAGCACCTACAGCTACATAAATTTCTGAAGCATCGTCGTTAGATCTAAATAAAATATCGTTTATGTAAAAAATACCAGACTTGAATAAATTACCATTATCACTAAAATCGCCACCCCCTTGAATGGGAAGGTTTACCATTTCCCAAGTATCACCGCCATCTAGGGAACGATATAAACCATTTCCAACAGCGGCACCATCTGTGTATTGTTCACCAGTACCTATGTAAATAATGTTTGAATCACTAGGGTCAATTGCATAAGAAGATACATTGAGATTAGCTGCTAATCCTGGTATAATTCTCCATGGGCTAGAACTTCTCTCGATATGGTCATTAACCCATAAGCCTCCACTCACGCCACCAGCAAAGACTCTATTGTAATCCACACCATCACCATTGTTTGCTCCTACATCGTTTAAATCATAAAAAACTACTCTAGTGCGCCCTCCTACAGTACGAGGACCTCTTTCAATCCATGGAGAGCTATTGCTACCTGGACTGCCTTTTTGTAGAGTGAGACTAGGGTCAATTAAATCTGCAGTGAAGGGAGTAGGGTAACCTAAATCTGGATTCATTGTCAACTCCCACATTCTTTCATTGTAAGCATTAGGCGGTAGCCCTAAAGCTTTACGTTCTTTCTTTGTGAGGTTTTTTGTATTGCGATAGGGAGAATTAGCAAGGAACTGCTCGTGTTTTTCACGTTTTATATCCATCGCACTCTTGTCAGTAGAGTTGTTGAGGTAAAGTATTGCTGCTATCACAACAATCACTAAAGTAACGGGTAATATGATGTTTTTTTTCATGATCTATTTAAATGGCGTTATAAATATACGATGTAACCATTGCAATGGTTTGAATGATAATAGATTATATTTTACCTTTTATAATACTATATAATTCTGTCGATTTTGTGTCTGTCAGCGATGCTACATATCCACAAACGGACAATAATCTAGAGTACAAACTAGTAGATGCGGTTATCTCGTTAGGCAAAACGCTTAAAATCAAGCGGTCATAACTGGATGATAAGTCGTTCAAATCATTAATACTTGCAGTAATTAAGGTTTCTAGTATCGTTTGTAAAATAGTATAGCCCGCTATCTCCTTATTAAGCACATCTGGATGGCGGTATAACTTATTTACTGTAAGTGCAAGTATATCATCTATTTGTGGCTTGTATTGAGATAAATCTGTCAGGGATTTGTGTAATTTACCTTCCAGTAATGCTTCCTCATGGTGCATAAATACATCTACACAATCGTTTATTAACGTATTTATGGCCAGGGAACGTAGGTATGCCAGACGGTCTGCTGTACTGTCAAGCGCCTGGTATGTTTTATTACGTATTTTATTACTAACTAATTTTATTAACTGTTCTAGTGCGTGATCTTCCTCAATATGACCCAAATTTATGGCGTCTTCAAAATCAATAATCGTATAACAAATATCATCTGCAGCTTCTACGAGAAAAGCTAGTGGGTGTCTATGATATGGCGTTTCATCACTTGCAGTATTATGGAGTCCTAGCTCTGCAGCGACGTCTGCAAAGTGATCCACATCTGCTTGAAAAATTCCGTATTTTTTCTGTGAGATATGGTTTGTGGGCTTTTTAGGAAGCGATTCTTTTGGGTATTTGACAAATGCTCCTAGTGTTGCATAGGATAATCTTAAACCTCCAGGAGAGCCAGGCTTGCTTGCATTGAGTAGGTG
Organism: uncultured Nonlabens sp.; assembly: GCA_947491755.1. Classification (GTDB taxonomy): domain Bacteria; phylum Bacteroidota; class Bacteroidia; order Flavobacteriales; family Flavobacteriaceae; genus Nonlabens. Next base: position 649,392 of record CANLKV010000001.1, read on the forward strand.
GTATCCATTAGCATTTCCCTCGTAGTCGAGTAGGTCTTGTTGTTGCTTTCGCGAAAGCGAACTAATAACAGCTTTACCTTTTTCAGTAGCAAAGTAACTCCCTATCGCTTTCTCACCACTATGGCCGAATGGCGGATTCCCGATATCATGTGATAAGGCTGCTGCAGCGACTATAGCACCGATGTCTTGATGCTTATAGCCTTGAGCTACAAGATCAGGATGTTTTTCTAATATGCGCTTACCAGCCATACGTCCCAGGGAACGACCTACTACAGATACCTCTAGACTGTGGGTAAGGCGGGTATGAACAAAGCCTGTCTGGCTAAGTGGGATTACCTGGGTTTTATCTTGCAAGCTGCGGAAGTGTGATGAAAATATAATGCGATCATAATCTACCTCAAATCCCAGGCGCAAATCATCTTGCTCTAGGCGTGGTCTAGTAGTAGTATCGCCGTATTTCTTAAGGGACAATAGCTGTGGCCAGTTCATAGCTTTTCATTTGTGTGCAAGATAGTAGGATCATTCCAATAATTTTTAGGTAACACTGGTTAACCGTTTCTTAACAATAATGACTTATTTGCTAATACTGTAATAACTCGCTCTAGCTGGTTCTCTTTGTTCATTTGCAACAGATAATTAATGTATAATGAATAAATTATTTTTCATCGTTTTGTTTTTTGTCGCTGGCTTTTTGTCAGCTCAAAATGGTACCGTAACTGGAACATTAATCGATAAAGATTCTGGGGATTTAAAAGAACCTGTAGCTTTTGCATCTGTTGTTTTGAAAGGGACAACTTATGGCGCACAAACTGATTTTGATGGTAAGTTTTCAATTAAAGCCCCTGCTGGAACTTATACGCTAGTTGCTTCGTTTGTGGGGATGAAAACGATAGAAATCCCCAATGTTGTGGTCTCTTCTGGAAATGAAACTGTTGTAGACATTGCTATGGAGGTACAGTCGGCATCCCTAGATGCAATAAGCATTACTGTTACAACCTCTAGAGAGAGCTCTGAAGCTTTATTAAGAGAACAAAAAAAATCTGTCGCTATCGTTCAATCTATCGGTGCGCAGGAATTGTCTCAAAAAGGGGTGAGCGATGCTTCTGGAGCAGTAGCCAAGATTTCAGGGGTTTCAAAACAAGAAAGTTCAAGTAACGTTTATGTGCGTGGTCTAGGAGATCGATATCAAAATTCTTCTCTCAACGGGTTGTCTTTGCCTTCTACCGATGTCAATAAGAAAAACATTGACTTGGATATTTTTTCTTCAGATGTTATTGAAAGCATTGATGTTAGTAAGGCCTATGATGTAAGATTTTTTGGGGACTTCTCTGCTGGTAATGTCAATGTGCGCTCAAAAAAACATACGGGCAAAAGCTTTGTCAATATTTCGCTAGGAAGTGGTGCTAACACTAATGCGATAGGTGAAGATTTTTTGAGAATGGAGGGTGTTAGCTATTTTGGATATTATAATAAATATGACAATGATCCATTTGCAGTCTTGTTATCCCATAGTGTTGATCCAGTCGATGGATATGCTCCTATCAATATCGATGCAAGCATCGATGGAGGTCACTCGATAAAATTTGAGAATGGGATGAAATTGAGCGCCTACGGCTCAGCAAGTTTTTCAAACGGTTCTTTTTTTCAAACTGGTGTAGCTAGAGATTTTACAAATGTTTTAAAAGTGGACTTTCCTGCTGTTGAAGAGTTTAAATACAGCGCGCGCACCACGGCACAGCTTAACTTAGACTTTTCTTTTGATAGTGCTAACAGTCTTAAACTGGTCAATTTATTTGTAAATAAATCAGCAAACGAAGTTTCAAACTACGGTATCAATGGTCAAGGATTTAATAGAGATGCAAACGACAGCGAGGATGGTTATTTTGTGCGTAACACTCAATTTAATCAAGATCGTGTGCATGTAACTCAATTATTGGGTGATCACGAGCTTTTAGAAACCCTGAAACTAGACTGGGGAGTTGCTTACAATAAAGTGTTTTCTGACGAGCCAGATCGCAGGCGTAATACTTTGGAAGATTATCAATTTGCCCTAGATGGGGATCCTACTACTAGCCCCAATTTATTTTCAAATATTGCTTTTGATAATCAGAGATTTACACAGGCCGTGCAAGATGACGAGTTTACAGGTTTTTTAAATCTAGAAAAGCAGGTAAATGAAAACCTCAAGTTCAATTTACGCTATAGCGGAAAGAATAAACAAAGAGATTTTACCTCCTTTAGATATGGATATGAGGTGGAATTAGATGGAAATGATGTTCCTGTATTAGATGTAAATAATCTGGATGCTATTTTCAACGTTGCAAATATTAATACTGATGGCAATGGTATTTATAATACGATCGTATTGAACCCTATTTCAAATGAAATAGGAAATACCAACAGACCTGGCTTGCCAGAAAATATTTATAATGGCGAGATGAGCAATCATGGCCTAGGTCTCAATGCACAGGTAACAATAGGGAAATTGCTAATTATTCCAGGATTACGTATGGAAACCTGGGATCAAAGCATTACCTATGATGTTGTGAATTTGCCACCTAATGACCCGGGCGCGAGAGAAGTGTATGAAAACATCTGGTTACCTAGCCTGAATATTAAATACTCTTTGAATGACGACATTAATCTAAGAGGTTCATACAGTCGTACTGCATCATTACCAGAATTTAAAGAGGTGGCACCCTTTGTTTATGAAGATGTAACTGTAAGATATGGAGGTAATCCAGATTTGATAGGTGGCAGTGACGGTACAGGTCCTACCTATTCTTCTATTGACAACCTTGACCTGAAGTTTGAATGGTTTATAAGTGATTCTGAACTATTATCTGTAGGCGGGTTCTACAAAAAAATAAGTGATCCTGTCAACCGCGTAGTGGCAGCTGATGCTACTGGGACACAGCGCTACTTTAGAACGGGTGAAAGTGCTGATGTTTTAGGAATAGAACTAGAAGCGAGACTTGCTTTGTTGAAAGACCTGGACGATAATGATAAGCTTATGGCTGGGGTCAACATGGCTTATACATACACTACTCAGGATTTGCAAAATATTACTGGGGACAACGTTACTTATACCACCTCTTTCGATCGCGATGAAATCGCTTTGCAAGGTGCATCTCCGTTTATCTTTAATGCAGATTTAACCTACAACCCTACCTTTGGCACATACAAACCTACTGCCTCCTTGGTAGCCTCCTATTTTGCAGACCGTATATCGGCTATTGGTGCTGGATCGCTAGGAGATATTATCGAGAAATCAATCACCTCTCTAGATTTTGTTTGGAACAGTCCTTTAAGTGAAAACTTAAGCCTGAACCTAAGTGCTAAAAATCTTCTCAATCCAGATGTAGAGTATGTGAGAGAAGACACCAGCAGTGGTGATATCATTATCAGCAGTTTTAAAGTAGGAGTAAACCTAGGTGCAAGCCTTAAATACAAATTTTAATTCACTAACTAATAAAAAGTAACAAATGAAAATGACTAAATATTTATTATTGTTTTTATCCCTCGCTATTCTTACTAATTGTACAAGCGATGATACAGCAGATATCATTTTTAATATTAATAATGGTGGTGCTGGAGCAACTGGATCTGTTAATATAAGCGGTGTTTATACTACCGACTTAACGCTCGATGCTAACACAGATTATATCATAAATGGTCCGTTACTAATGAGCAGCGGTACGACATTAACCATTCCAGCCGGAACTACACTTAAAGCCCTTCCAGTAGGGGTAAATGCATATATAGCAATACAGCAAGGAGCACAAATAAACGCACAGGGAACACAGAATGAGCCTATTGTACTAACATCTGCTGCAGAGAATCCAGACTCTGGTGATTGGGGAGGATTAATTTTATTAGGAAACGCGCCTATCAATTCTACAGCAGCTGGGTCGACTGACACGGCAACATCAGAGGTGGGGCAATTATCATACGGTGGCGACAACCCTGCAGATAACTCTGGAACTATTTCATACATGCGTATTGAATTTGCTGGTGGTGCAATTGATGGAAATGCAGAGCTTAATGCATTATCACTATATGCAGTAGGCAACGGTACTACTATTGATCACCTACAAGTTTACCTAGGTTCTGACGATGGTGTGGAGTTTTTTGGAGGTACTGTCGGCATCAATTTCTTATCGGTCGTGGGTGCAGAGGATGATTCTATTGACTGGACAGAAGGATATAGAGGGACACTTACAAATGTATTTGTTCAACAATTAGCAAGTGCTGATGGAGATAGTGCATTTGAACTAGATGGTTTTAATACCGACTTCTCGTTAGAAGACACGTCATTATTGTCTAGACCATCTGTAAATGATGTAACTATTATAGGTAATAATGACAACAGTCGAGCATTCAGACTACGCGCTGGTACTGGTGGAATTTTTAATAATGTCGTGATTTCTAATACAGGACGTGGTGTTGTAGTTGAAGATGATGAGTCTGCATTTAGAACTAGTGCTAACATCCCTACAGATCTATTATTTACAAATGTAGCTTTTACAGATGTTGCAGAACCCTTCTTATATGGTTTTGAAACTAGTGTAGGTAGTGCAATGCCCGCACCCACACAGTCAGATGTAATTGTAGGTGAGTCTACGCAAGCTACTGGGACAGATTATGCTACATGGGGAGCTGGTTGGACTAGGAATTAAACATGCTATGTAAAATAAAGCAGTAGAAGAAACCACCCAGTAAAGGGTGGTTTTTTTATTGTCTATGGCAAAGTCAAGACTGGTTTTAACAGGAAAGGACTTATTAAACAATCCAAGTAATATATAACCTTATGGTAACGTATAACTCTTAGGAATTAGTCATTTTTGCGGGTTCATAAATTAACAATGGGAGACATTTATATCTATATGCTCATGATACTTGCAGGTCTAGCAATCACAGATCTGGTGGTGGGTGTAAGTAATGATGCGGTAAATTTTTTAAATAGCGCTATAGGTTCAAAGGCTATAAGCTTTAAAACTATAATGATTATCGCTAGTCTAGGTATCGCTCTAGGTGCCCTGTCTAGTAGTGGTATGATGGAAGTTGCTCGTAAGGGAATCTTCAATCCAGATGAATTTCTTTTTAACGAGGTGATGATCATCTTTATGGCTGTAATGATTACAGATGTATTGCTGCTGGACTTTTTTAATAGTATGGGACTGCCTACTTCTACAACAGTCTCCATAGTTTTTGAATTATTAGGAGCTGCTGTTTGTTTGAGCCTACTTAAGATAGGAGAAAGCGAGACCGAAACTTTTCTTGATTTAGGAAAATACATTGCAAGTGATACGGCAATCGAGATCGTGAGTGGTATCCTTTTATCTGTAGTGATTGCATTTACTATAGGTGCATTGGTCCAGTTTTTATCTCGATTAATGTTAACGTTCAATTACCGTAAAAGACCCGCTTTTCTTGCAGGAATTTTTGGAGGTTTATCCCTAACCAGTCTTTATTATTTTATCCTAGTAAAAGGTCTTAAAGGAGCAGACCTAGGAGCGCTCAATTTTATTTTTGAGTACACAACAGATGTTTATGCCACTTTGGGCTACGGGTTTTTATTCTGGATCGTTTTCAGTCTTGTTTACGTGTACGTTTTAAAATGGGACATTTACAAACTGATTATTATTCTTGGGACTTTTGGGCTGGCGATGGCTTTTGCGGGTAATGACCTAGTAAATTTTATAGGAGTTCCCATAGGCGCTTACGATGCCTACAATGTATGGATGGATGCTGGAGCACCAGCAGACTTTAAAATGGATGCACTCGCGGGTAAACTGCCCAGTCAGAAATGGCTACTATTAATTGCCGGTGTGGTGATGGTTCTCACGCTATGGTTCTCGTCCAAGGCACAGGCCGTTGTTAAAACCTCTGTAGATCTAGCGCGACAGGATAGTGGTACAGAGCGATTTCAGTCTAATGCAATTTCTAGGTATCTAGTACGATATTCAATCATGCTTTCTGAGGGTGTACAGCGCGTTATTCCTACAAAAACCATGTCTTATATATCTCAACGTTTTGAGAAAACACCAGCCTTAGCTTTAGTGCCTAAAAATGCTGACCGTCCCGCCTTTGACTACGTTAGGGCGTCAGTTAATTTGATGGTAGCTAGTGTATTAATATCTGTTGCAACCTCTTATAAATTACCGCTTTCTACCACCTATGTAACTTTTATGGTGGCCATGGGAACCTCCCTTGCAGATCGCGCCTGGGGTACAGAAAGTGCCGTATATCGTATAGCGGGAGTGCTTAATGTGATAGGCGGATGGTTTTTTACAGCCTTTAGCGCCTTTACCGCAGCGGCCTTATTTGCATACATTATTTATTGGGGTGGTTTTTATGCTATCATTGCGCTGGTTGCACTAGCTATAATTTTGATAACTCGCAGTTTTATAATGCACAAAAAATCGCAGGTAAAGCAAAAAGAAACAGATGAGCTTAAAAAGGCAGAGAGCAACACCATACAAGGTATTATCGAGGAAAGCTCTGACACTGTTTCTACGGTTTTTAAGCGAGCAAAAGATATGTACGGCAACACTCTCGAGGGTCTTATCAAACAAGATTTGAGCAGCCTTAAAGCCGGTCGCAAAGCCACTAAAAAATTGAGTGTTGAAATCGACGGTTTGCGTAATAATATTTACTTCTTTATCAAGAATCTTGACGAACAAACTATTGGTGCAAGTAAGTTTTACATTGACGTATTGGGCCATATGCAAGATATTTCTCAATCGCTAGAATATATCTCTCGATCCAGTACAGACCATATTAATAACAATCACAAGAGTTTAAAATTCAATCAAATAAAAGACTTGAAAGAAATCATTGAACGCATTTATAAAATCTTTGATCAAGCCCAGGGCATTTTCAAGTCCAAAGATTTCAGTGCGCTTGAGAAAATCATTCAAGAAAAGCGAGAATTACTTAAATTGATCGATAGTAAGATTGAGAAGCAAGTAAAGCGCACAAAAGATGCAGATGAGTCACCTAAAAACACGACTCTTTATTTTGGGTTATTGCTAGAAACACGCGACTTGATGAATACCACAATTCAGGTGGCAGAGCAGTACTATATCGAGCATGACGCGAGCCGTTTCAGTAAAGAGCCGGTCTAGGTTTACTGTTGTGATGAGTTCGCTTTCGCGAAAGCGAAAACACCAACAAAGCGTATGGGTTCGATTATAAGACTGGTCGCCCTGGATGCGGGTGGTTGCAACTCTTGCCTATCTCACAGTAAATAAATCACGGCAATTAAAAGCACGCTAATAGTCCGACAGTAGCACGGAAGTAAGGTAATTACAGATGTGAGTATGATTTTATCAAAGAAAAAAGCCTCTCCATCGAGAGGCTTTCTTATATCACATTTTGATAGATCAAGCGGCGCTTTGCGTGGGGATTGCCTCGCCCTCTTCTGGCTGCTCACCAAATTTTCTGCGGAATTTAAGTTTTGCCCTGTGTACTAGGTACAATAAAATAGGCACGATAATTAACGTGAGGAAGGTAGCAAATAGCAACCCAAAAATTACTGTCCAGGCTAGTGGCCCCCAGAAGATCACGTTATCTCCACCCATATAAATATTAGGGTCAAACTCTGTAAACAGACTGAAGAAATCAATATTTAAACCGATGGCTAGAGGTATCAATCCCAGCACAGTTGTTATTGCTGTAAGCAGTACTGGTCGCAACCTGGCTTTACCTGCTTGCACTATCGCTGCAAATGAATCTTCCTTGCTGATTAAGTATTTATCATCATCAATCCCTAATTGCTCACGACGTCTCAATTTAAGAATGTCAACATAATCGATTAATACGACAGAGTTGTTTACCACGATACCAGCCAGAGATATTATTCCCATCATGGTCATCATGATAACAAACGGCCATCCGGTAATCATAAGTCCTAAAAACACCCCTATAAAACTCAAGAAAATAGAGATCATGATAATGGTAGGCTTTGATATACCGCTGAATTGGAAAATAAGAATGAAGAAGATCAAAGCCAGACCTGCCATAAGCGCAGTCATAAGAAAGGCTTGTTGCTTATTTTGCTCTTCTAACTGCCCTGTGTAATCAATCTTAATATCAGCAGGTAGGTCTTCAAAATCTAACATTTCGTTTTGAATCTGCGCTACCGCAGCCCCTGCATCTGTATAACCTGGCTTGAGTGCGCTGTAAACGGTTACTACACGCTCGTTGTCTTTATGTTTGATGGCACTAAAACCAGATACATTTTCCTGGGTAGTAACTGCACTTACAGGTATTTCTCTCACTTGTCCAGAGGCCATGTCTCTAAAGGTGATACGTTGATTAAATAAGGTGCTGCGATCGTAGCGGTTCTCGTCATTAAAACGTACATAGATGTCATAATCCTCTCCGTCTTTTTTGTAGACACCTGCTTTCTCACCAAAAATCGATCGACGCAGTTGCATTCCTACCTGGCTGGCACTTATACCTAGTTCTCCTGCTTTCTCGCGATCTACTTTTACCTGTAAGGCGGGCTTGTTTTTGTTCACATCGATTTTGAGTTCGTCAACAGGCGCAATATTTTTCTCATTTAAGAATTTTACCATACGCTCTGCCGTTGCGATAAGTTCAGAATAATCATCGCCTTGCAATTCAATGTTGACTGGGTATCCAGCAGGCGGACCTGCTTGGTCTTTCTCAACGCTTATAGCAATACCTGGGAATTTACCTTGCACGGCCTCTTGTACCTTTTTACGCAAGACCTCGCTGTCTTTGCCTTTACGATACTTATACTCACGCATGGAAGCTGTAATTTTACCTTTATTAGGCATTTCTGCAGCGCTACCACCGTCAGTTTGTGGATTTCCAGCACCTTCACCTACTTGAGAAACAGCGCTTTCTACAAGGAAATTTTCTCCATCTGCTATGTACTCTGGATCGTTGAGAACGCTGTAAACGACCTGCTCAATCTCTTTGGTAGTGCGATTGGTCTTTTCTATCGAGGTTCCTTCTGGGTACTCAATATAAACCATGATTTGATTAGGCTTGTTTTCTGGGAAGAATTCAACCTTAGTTCTTCCACTGCCTACAGACCAACCGAAATATAGAGCAAGCACTCCTATAAACATTACAAACATACCTGCTGTAAAGAAATAAGGAGTTTTACCACGCAATGCAAAACGCAAGAAACGCTCATAAGCATTATCGAGCCACTTGAGGGTTTTTCTTTGAAAATATAATGTGGCTCCTTTAATAGCATATTTATAAAGCCATAATAGAATCACGGTAACTACCATAATGCTGCCCAGCCCTCGTATTGGGCCTCCTAATATTAATATGAGCAAGCCTATACCGCCCATTACTGCGGTAATGGTAATTAATTGCTTGATGGGTATGTTTTTTTCATCGATGCTCATAAATTTTGATACCAGCATCGAGTTGAAAAAGATAGCTACCACTAGAGAGCTCCCCAGCACGACAGATAAGGTAATAGGGAAATATTTCATGAACTCTCCCATCACTCCTGGCCACAAGCCAATAGGTACAAATGCCGCTACCGTAGTAAGTGTAGAAATTATAATAGGAACTGCGATCTCTCCTATTCCTATTTTGGCAGCTTTAATACGCCCCATACCTTCCTCGTCCATCAAGCGGTACACATTTTCTACCACCACTATACCGTTGTCAACTAGCATACCCAGTCCCATAATCATGGCAAACAATATCATGGTGTTGAGGGTATATCCCAGCCCATTAAGTATGATAAAGCTCATAAGCATAGACATAGGGATGGCAAAACCAACAAATAATGCATTTCTAAAGCCTAAGAAAAACATCAAAACAGTCACCACTAGAATAACTCCAAATATGATATTGTTCACTAGGTCGTCTACCTGATTGAGCGTTCTCGAGCTATTATCATTGGTAATAGTGATTTTTACATTCTCTGGTATTTTGCCACTGGTTTGAGAATCTTTGATGATTTTCCTGATGCTTTCTGATGCTTCTATGGTATTCTTACCTGACTGCTTTTTTACGTCAATCATGACAACCGCATCTCCCGACTCACGCGCATAGGTAGTTTTGTCTTCTTCTTTGAAACTGACTTCGGCGATATCTGTTAAATAAATAGGGCCATCTTCATTTTTTACAACAAAGCGTTCTAGCTGGTCTGGTCTGGTGATCTCTCCCAGTATGCGTATGGTCCTGCGCTGGCTTTCTGTTTTGATATTACCAGCGCTCATGGTTGCATTACCTCTGGCCACGGCACTGATCACATCGTCAAAGCTAACTTTTGCGGCCGTCATTTTATAGATATCAACTGCAACTTCCACTTCTAATTCTTGCGCTCCTCTTATATCCGCCTCTTTTATTTGCTCTAGACCTTCAATTTCATCCTCTAGATATTCTGCAAAGGTTTTGAGTTCTCGTACCGTATAATCCCCACGCAGGTTGATGTTCATGATAGGCATTTCTTCACTCATCTTAAGATCAAAAATGTTGGGCTCTATCTTTGCACCGTTAAAGGTGGGCCAGTCTTCATTTGAGGTTTCTACATCAACCTCATCTTTTACCTTTTGTTTTGCTTCCTCGACCGTTAGTTTTTCTGTAAACTCTACGGTAATAATGCTATAATCTTCCTGTGAGGTAGAAAGAATCTCGACCACATTAGAGAGATTTTTTAATTTGTCTTCTAACGGTTCTGTGATCAATCGTTCTATATCCTCTGCTGTGTTTCCTGGATAAACACTTGAGATGTAGATTTTAGTTTCTTTTACCTCAGGATAATCCTCTCTAGGCATCGCAAAATATCCTGACACACCTAGAACAAGCACTAGGGCTATAATAATCCAAATAACTGTAGAATTATTGATCGCCCAGGAGGACAGTCCAAATTCTTTTTCGCTTTTCTTTCCCATGGTAATTAAGCTTTAATTCTTACTTGTTGATCTTCCTTAACACTGCGTGCGCCTTCTACAATAATGACATCCCCTGGGTTAATACCTTCAAGAATTTCTACCATGTTATCACTGGTTTTTCCAGCAGTGATTAACCTTCTTTTGGCAATGGCGGTACGGTACTCTCCATTTTCTGTAATATCAGTTGCAATCATTACGTATTGATCGCCATCTTGATTTTCATTAATTACCGCTAGCGGGATCAATATGGCATTCTCGCTGGTATAATCATTGATTTTTAAACGTGCTGTGAGATTAGGCTTAACATTTCCAGATTCATTAGTCACTGGAATCTCTATCTTAAACGATCGATTTGCTGGATTGATAAAAGAGCTGCTTTGTCTCACCTTGCTCTCCATTTGCTCTCCCAAAACAGGGAAGTCTACATTCACTTGTGTTCCTTCTTTTATAGCGGTGATATAAGTTTCTGGAACCTCTACCTCGATATACATATCGTTTAAGTTAACCAGCCTGAAAAGTGGTGTCATTCCAGGTGATACCACATTGCCTTGTTCTGTTATAACATCGTCTATAACGCCAGTAAATGGAGCGGTAACTACACTTTTTGCCAGCTGTTGTTGCATGGAATTAATGGCATTTTGTTGCGATTCATAATTTGCTTTGGCCTGTAAATATTGTATTTCAGAGCCTATGTTTTGATCCCATAGTCTTTGTTGACGTTCAAAGGTTGTTTTAGCGAGTTGTGCCTGCACCTTCATTTGTTCTATCTGTTGTGCTATACCACCGTCATCAATTTTTGCTAGGCGCTGTCCTTTTGTTACACGTTGTCCTTCAGTTACATAAACGTTAGTCAACACTCCAGCACTTTCGGCCATTAGGGTGATATTTTGTTTTGTGTCAACACTGCCTTGTAACTCAATGTAGTGAGTAAATAAAGTGTCGTTAACGGTAGCCGTAGTGACAAGGGCGCCCTCGCGTTTCTCTACATTTTCATCCAGATATTTTTCAATAGCTTTTATCTCGTCTTCTAGCTCCTTTTTTTGATTAAGTAATTCTGTCTTCTTTGTAGCGATCGCGCTGGTGTCGCCACTTGCTATAAGTTCATCAATGGTAGCTTCTCCGCCACAGGCGATTAATAATGGAGCTATAACTAGGTATATAAATTTATTTTTCATGATAGACAGGTTATGGTCGATTGGTGTTAGTTGATAAATAATTAGGCGTATTCAGTATGGTTTCTAATGCAGCTTTATTTGTGATTACTTGATACATACTGTTGAGGTATTCTGCTTGTGCTTGATACAACTGGGTTTGAGCTTGTCTCAAATCAAAACTAGTTGCAATACCTTCTGTAAATTTGATTTCGTTTTTATTCTCAATGCGCTCTGCAAGCGCTAGATTTTGCTTACTGGTAAAATAGCTGTCAATGGCTAGTTGATAATCATTAAGGGCCGCTTCATAATTTAAACGTATTTCTTGAGTGGTACGTTCTAGATCTGTTTCTGCTTGATCCCAGGCGATTTTAAGACGCTCTGTACGCGCCTTGCGACCAAAAGAGGTAAACACTGGCCATGTAAGGCTCACACCGGTTATGGATTGCTGGAACCATTGTGTATTGTTATCAAAAACTCTAAAATCTTGATCAAAGGTTTGTGCCCCATAATTGATAAAGCCAGTTAATGTGGGTAGGGCTTTACTGCGTTCTAGCTTATACTCCAGGCGACGCTGCTCTGTCAGGTTATAGGCGATTTGATAATCTACTGATTTATCCAGATTGAGATTTTCATTGCTTAACGACGGGTCGATCGTTTTTACTGCAAGACTCTCTAGATCATCCATGAGCGTCACTTGCAAGTTAAGTTCAATACCCAGTGCCAGCTGGAACATGTCCATAGCAATCTCTGTCTGGCGTACCGCACTGTTAAGTTGGTTGGTCAACTGTAAAAAGGTGATTTGTAGCTGCTCTACATCTTCCTCTTCGGCAAGTCCGTTTTCAAAAATTTTACGAGTTTCATTAAGGTTTTTCTCTACAGTAGCGAGGTTTTTTGTGATGATGTCTACATTTTCTTGGGCAAGTAGTACACCGCCATAGGCATTGATAACGCCTTTACGCACCTCCAACTTGGTCTTATTATTGGCGTTTTGCGAGAAATCAAGAAAGGTTTCTGACGCTTCTAATGCGACGATATAACTTCCATCAAAAATAATTTGGCTTAACGATGCGTTGATTAATGCACTGTTTTGTGGGGAGAAGGCTACAGGTATAAAGGTACCTGGCTCACCACCAGCTATCTCTCCAGGTAATGGTGTGATGGGCTGTTTGATCTGGTAGCTATAATCTGCATTAGCACTTATTTGCGGCAATCCGGTAGCGGTGGTTTCCCATTTTTGTTTCAGTGCTTTAGCGATGTCCCGTTTGGCATTGATGGCTTGGTAGTTATTTTCCAGGGCAAAGTTGATCGCCTCTTCTAGAGTAAAACTATAGGACTGTACAGTGGTTTCGGGATCTTGTGAGTTCGCTTTCGCGAAAGCGAAAACCAGCAACACCCCTAATAAATAAAAAGAACGTGTCATCTATTCGTGATTTGTTTGTATAAGTTGGTTCAAAATTTTACGACCTGCTGGGGTAACAATCCCACGCAGGTGGTATTCTAAGTATTGATCGCTCAGGTCATTTACTGGATAATCCTCTTGTGGAAATATGGAAATATCCTTGATCCCTTGCATCCCTATAAAGTACATGCGGGCCACAAAACTTGCGTCCAGGTTATCCCGGTACAGGCCTTGCTCAATACCACGTTGCACATTGCGCTGTATGCAGGTATCAATAGTCTCTAGCTGCATCAATTCCATTTTTTTATGGACAGCTGGGTAGTATTTTTTAAGCTGATATATAGGTGATGTATTGTCCCCTTTAAGTTGCTGCATGACATATTTTTTTACATCGTACAATTCTTCTATAGGATTTGCTTGCTCTGCAGCACTAATGGCATCAACACCATCACAGACGCTATTGCAAAAATTGAGAGTGGCTTGTTGCACTAGATCTGCCTTTGTCCGGAAGTGCGCGTACAGTGTTTTTTTACTCATGCCTATCTTGCTGGCAATCTCGTCCATGGTGACACTCTTGAACCCTAAGGTAAGGAACAGCTCCATGGATTTTTTTAAAATGAGGTCTTTGGGCTTCATAAACGGGCGCAAAAATACATGATGGAAACTTTTAATACTAATTAAGTTTCCTAAGTTTTGGATATGTTTAACATCATGCGCTTAAATTCGTACCCGATTATAAAGGCGGTGTCCTATTTTTGACCTTATGACAAGTATTTCAGATTTAAGAGAACAATTTTTACAACATCTAGAGCAAAGCGTGGTGCAGCGAGAACCGGCTGGGCTGTACGCACCCGTACACTATATATTACAGCTGGGTGGCAAGCGATTGCGCCCGTTGCTTACCTTGATGAGCGCCCAGATGTATGGTGTGACTATAAAAGATGCCCTACCAGCCGCAACTGCAGTAGAGATTTTTCACAATTTTACCTTATTGCATGATGATATTATGGACGCGGCACCCCTGCGTCGCGGTCAACAGACCGTTCATGAAAAATGGGATGTTAATACAGGGATATTGAGTGGTGATGCGATGCTCATCCTGGCCTACCAGCAATTTAATGGATATGCGCCACAAACTTTTTATGAGCTGCACCAGTTGTTTTCTAGAACTGCGCTGGAAGTTTGCGAGGGGCAGCAGTATGATGTTGAGTTTGAAACGCGTGATGATGTAAGTATTCCAGAATACCTTAATATGATCAAGCTTAAAACATCTGTGCTTGTAGGTTGCGCCTTGCAGATGGGTGCTATTGTCGCTGGTAAGGATACTGCAGAGCAGGAAAAGATCTACAACTATGGTATCCAGCTGGGGATGGCTTTTCAATTGATGGATGATTATCTAGATACCTATGGCGATCCTGCTACTTTTGGTAAAGAGGTGGGCGGAGATATTAGAGAAAATAAAAAAACTTATTTATATCTCACGGCGATTGAAAATCCCCAAGCGGCAGCAGCTCTCAAAGCACTGTTTGCCATAGACCACACCACACAAAGCGAGGACCAGATTGCAGAGAAAAAAGAAACAGCTGCCCGATTATTTAAATCCAGTGGTGCTGCAAATAAAACCTTAGGTGCTATTGAGGATTATACACAACAGGCATTGCAAACCATCCATACCTTAAATGTTTCTAATGCTAATAAAGACGCGCTGACTCAATTTTCTAGAGAATTAATGTCGCGTATAAGTTAAGTATGGATTTACAACGCATCCAGGATAAACTACAGGCAAAGCATCATGTTTTTATGGTGTACCGCAATCAAGTCAACAAGGATCTGGAACGATCAGGCTTTGAACCTGTGGAGGAAAATAGCCCACAGGAATTTCTACAAGCGTTGACGTACCTGCTTAATGAAGCGATAGAAGACAGCGACCCAAAATTGCAGCAATTGTATTATCTGGCAGACGTGCAAGAAAAAAACCTAGAACATGGTATTGTTCTAGGCTTCTTACACAGGGAATGGATCAAGATTAAATATCGATTGAATCAATAAAAATTCATATCCATTCCATCGATCAACAATTATCCGTTCATCTCTTCATTGTACTCTTCTCTAGCATCTTTTAAACGCTCTTTCATGGTTTGATTGGTATCACTGTTAAATTCTTCCATGAATTCTTCTATTGCATCATCTCTTTTCTCGTCATACTTTTTACGAGCTTTAAGCAACTCTTTATTGAGATCATAGAGTGATTCCTCAATTTCCTCCAGCAATTCTAATTGGTCCTCTAGTTCTGCATCGGGTGCATCTTTTTCATTTTCATACTCATCAATTTCCTCATCAACGTCATCTACTGCGTCCATCACGTCGTCAATTTTTAAATAAGCAGGCATATTTGCTACCATGCTATTAAAATTAGTTCGTAGTGTTTGTGTAAACGACATTTTTTGTTGCGGAGTGGCGCTGCTCATTGCAATCCAGTTGTCTCGTACGGTATCAAACTCTTCAAAGTCGATAATGGTTACATATCCTTGATCATCATAATTTACATTTTGTACAAAATCGCGGTAGGCATCATAATCAATAGCAGGATCTTCCTCTAGACTCAATCGTATATCAACAATCTCTTCATTTAAATCATCGACTGCTTCTTCTACAGTGGCAATACGATTCTCAATTTCTTGTCTTGTAGTGTTCTCATCCTCCAGATCTGCCGTTAGTCGGTTCATTGCGTTGCGCACATCGCCTACCTCTTTCATAACAAGGTTTGTTTTAAGATATGCAGGCATTTTTTGCACAAAATAATTAAATGATTCCGCTGCCTTTTTACCAGCCATGACATCGCGCTTATCAGGATTTACAGATAAATTCCTGATGTCATTTTGCAACTGGCCGTATTCTTTAAAACTAGTAATTGATACTTCATTGTTAGCATCAACTTTGACATTTTCTTTCATGTCTTTGGCCATCGTTTCGGCCTCTTCTCTAGTGATTACAATGTCTGCAGTCATCTCAGTCCCATCATTAATCAATTCTTCCTGTTCATAATCGGCAGCATCAGCAGCACTGTTTTCTTTCTCGTTATTGTTGCAGGCAACAAGGGTCATTGACACGGCTGCCAGACTTAAAAATATCTTTTTCATAGTTGTATAATTTGGTTTTTCTTAAAAGTAAGTGCATCACTCGTTAATAGTCCTAAGGAATGATTAAGCTATTTGTGATACACTTAAAATATGTTAATGATTAACACTGTTTATCAGTTTGTTATCATCGTTTTAAGAGAAATGATGCAGAAAAGTGACTGGATGAGTACGCTTTCGCGAAAGCATAATTCCCCACCATCCCACAAGCGCAAACAAGATGGCGCATAAAAGTATCCTGTTGCAAGCGGGCCTATAAATACTTGCAGAAAAATGGAGTTGATAATGAAAGACGCTCAGACTTTAAATCGAGCTGCGGCTTTTAAAACAAAAGCCTTACAAAAGGTTGCAGTCCATTACGGTAAATACTGCGGTCGTCATCAAATAACACATCAAACCTAGCGCCTATAACTACTGGGCCATTTGCATAACCAGCGCCTAGAAACAGGGCAGGAACCCAGTAATTATCATCACGTATATTAGGATTATCAAATCTTTGATTGATGTTTAAATACTCAAAGTCTGCACTGATTTGAATCTCTGGAATGGGTTGTGCGATACCTATAATACTACCACCCAGAATGGTACTGGTAAAATCCAGGTTGTCGTTAAAGCCATTGCGATTGTCAAAGTTGCGATTGACATAACTACCCGTTAGCCCTGCGCCCACACCCACATAAGGATTCACTTGATAAATAGCCTGCGGCGCTACTTGGATGGCGGTATATCCAGTACTGAAGTTAAGTCCTAGATTACCGCCATAACGTACCTTACTCCAAAAATCGCTAGCAACAACCTGTGCGTTGCTAGTAATACTTATAAGAATCATAAAACTAAATAGAAACGATACTTTTTTGATCAGCTGGCTGTTCATCTTTTTAAATTATGGTGAGATAGTTATAAATATACAAAAGACTATGTAGAGGAAATGCAATTCTGTATTTTTGCTATAACTATTGAAAACCGGGATCGTTCCCGAGAGATTATGGATAGATTTTCTTTTCTGAATGCAGCACACACTGCATATTTTGCACAACTTTACGATGAATATTTAATTAATCCAGACCGGGTAGAGCCATCCTGGCGTGCTTTTTTCCAGGGATTTGACTTTGGGGTTGAGTCTGCGGGCGATGGAGAGGTTCAAGTGGTATATCAAGATCGTGGAGAGACTAAGACGGTTGACGTATCAGAAAAAATGCTCAAAGAATTTGAGGTTGTGCGTCTTATCGATGGTTATCGTGCGCGAGGGCATTTGTTTACA
The DNA here is from genome assembly GCA_947491755.1 of uncultured Nonlabens sp. GTDB lineage: Bacteria > Bacteroidota > Bacteroidia > Flavobacteriales > Flavobacteriaceae > Nonlabens. Next base: position 667,241 of record CANLKV010000001.1, read on the forward strand.
CTTACAAATCCAGTACGCAAGCGCCGTCAATACACACCTACATTAGACTTAAGTAATTTTAATCTGTCAGATGCAGACCTGGATACACAGTTTGAGTCTGGCGAGCTTATAGGTCTAGGCAAAGCGACGCTGCGAGAGATCGTCGCGCATTTAAAACAAGTTTATTGCGAGAGTATAGGTGTAGAATATATGTACGTGCGCTCTCCAGAACAAGTCAAGTGGATACAAAGCTGGTTGCACCGCAATAATAACCACCCAGACTTTAATAAAGATCAGAAATTACAAATACTAAAGAAACTGAATGAAGCGGTTTCTTTTGAATCATTTTTACATACCAAATACGTAGGTCAAAAACGCTTCTCTCTAGAAGGTAATGAATCATTAATTCCTGCCCTTGATGCGCTTATTGAAAACGCTGCAGATCGTGGCGTGAATCAATTTGTTTTAGGTATGGCCCACCGTGGACGTCTTAATGTATTGACAAATATCTTTGGCAAACCAGTTACAGACATCTTTTCAGAGTTTGATGGGAAAGATTATGAGCAAGATATATTTGATGGCGATGTAAAATACCACCTGGGATATACCAGTAAAAGAAGAACAGATAACGGTAATGATATCAATATTAATATCGTGCCCAACCCGTCCCACCTAGAAACTGTAGGCGCCGTAGTTGAAGGTATTGCGAGAGCAAAGCAGGACATGCATTCACCAGATGACTTTTCTAAAGTACTTCCTATCGTATTGCATGGAGATGCCGCTATAGCAGGTCAGGGAATTGTTTATGAAGTGGTACAAATGGCAAAACTAGATGCCTATAAAACCGCAGGTACCATCCACCTAGTAGTAAATAATCAAGTAGGATTTACTACAAATTATCTAGATGCAAGGTCAAGTACGTATTGTACCGATATTGCAAAAGTTACCCTATCGCCAGTATTGCATGTAAATGCAGACGATGCCGAGGCCGTCGTACATGCCATGAACTTTGCCCTAGAGTACAGAATGCAGTTTCAGTCAGATGTATTTATCGATTTGTTAGGCTATAGAAAATATGGTCATAACGAGGGGGATGAGCCACGATTCACGCAACCCCAATTGTATAAAGCGATTAGTAAGCACGAGAATCCTAGGGATATTTATGCAGAAAAGCTTTTAAAAGACGGTATTATAGAAAAAGGTACTGTTGCAGAATTAGAAAAGAAATTTAAAGACAATCTAGAAGCCCAACTAGAGACTTCTAGAAAACAAGAAAATACGATAATCACACCATTCATGCAGGATGAGTGGGAAGGTTATGAGACCGCCAGTGAAGAGATGATGATGCAGGTGGTCCAGACGGGTGTGGATAAAAAGACCCTAGAAAAAATCACTCAAGTGATTTCTACCTTGCCTAAAGATCAAAACTTTATACGCAAGATTAAGAAAATTGTAGAGGTACGTCAAAAGATGTTTGACGATGATAGTCTGGACTGGGCCATGGGAGAGCACCTGGCTTACGGCTCCCTAATGCTAGAAGGCTACAATGTTAGAATGAGCGGTCAGGATGTAGAGCGCGGTACGTTCTCTCACCGTCACGCCGTGGTTAAGTCAGAAAATCATGAGAATGAATTTATCCTGCACAACAATCTAGATACAGATGGGCATATGGAGATCTACAATTCCCACCTGTCAGAATATGGCGTGGTAGGATTTGAATACGGTTATGCAATGGCACGACCAGAGACACTCACCATCTGGGAAGCACAATTTGGTGACTTTTCAAACGGTGCCCAGATCATGATCGACCAGTACATCAGTGCAGGAGAGGATAAATGGAAAAACCAGAATGGTTTAGTTTTATTACTACCGCACGGTTATGAAGGGCAGGGGGCAGAGCACTCCAGCGCCCGTATGGAGCGTTACTTGCAGCTGTGCGCTAGAGACAATATGTGGATGGCAAACTGTACAACTCCAGCAAACATGTTCCATCTATTGAGACGGCAGATGCTGGTAAATTACCGCAAACCACTCGTGGTATTTACTCCTAAATCCTTGTTGCGATCACCGCGTGCAGTAAGCCCAGTAGAGCACTTTGTAAGCGGCCACTTTCAAGAGGTGATTGATGTAGATGGGGATGCTTTCGCAAAAGCGAAAACCCTAGTATTTACCAGTGGTAAATTTTACTATGATTTATTAGAATATAGAGAAGAACACGATCGCAGTGATGTTGCGCTGGTGCGTGTGGAACAATTATTCCCACTACCGGTGGAGCAAATCCAGCAAGTGATCAAAAAATACGGGTCAAAAGATATCGTGTGGGCGCAGGAAGAACCGCGCAACATGGGAGCTTATGCCCATTTATTATTACACATGCCAGAAACTAGAAACTGGCGCGTGTGTTCCAGAAATATGTATGCCGCACCAGCTTCAGGTAGTTCAACACGATCTAAGGCAAGACAGGCGCGAGTAATAGAAGACGTTTTTAATACCAACAAATAGAATTATGGCTCTAGAAATGAAAGTGCCTTCACCAGGCGAGTCGATTACAGAAGTAGAAATTGCAGAATGGCTAGTTGCCGATGGCGACTGGGTAGAAAAAGATCAAGCCATCGCCGAGGTGGATAGCGACAAAGCCACTCTAGAATTGCCGGCAGAGGCTAGCGGTATCATTACTCTCAAAGCAGAGGAAGGGGACGCAGTCGCCGTGGGCGAGGTCGTTTGTTTAATCGATACAGAAGCAGAAAACCCTAATGGGGGCGGCAGCAAGGATAATGAGAAGGCAGCCAAAGATGCGCCATCCTCTATGGGTAAAGGCGATGAAGGCGGTGGCGCTAGCGCCGAGAAAGAGCTGGCCAAAAAAGACAACAAAACCGAAGACAAGAAAAACTCTGAAAAGGCACCACAACCTACAGGAGCAAAAGATACTTACGCTAGTGGCACCCCTAGTCCAGCCGCAAAAAAAGTGCTGGATGAAAAAGGAATAGATGCCAGCAGCGTGAGTGGTACAGGCCGCGATGGACGTATCACCAAAGAAGATGCCGTACAAGCCAAAGCATCTATGGGAACCCCAGGTGCGGGCTCTCGTGGAGAGTCTCGTTCTAAGCTTTCTATGCTACGCCGCAAGGTTGCAGAGCGTCTAGTAAGTGCCAAAAATGAAACTGCTATGTTGACCACCTTTAACGAGGCAGACATGCACGCGATTTTTGAACTGCGCAAGCAGCATAAAGATGCTTTTAAAAACAAACATGGTGTATCTCTAGGCTTTATGTCATTCTTTACAAAAGCGGTGACCAGAGCACTAGAAATGTACCCGGCGGTCAACTCTATGATCGACGGTAAGGAAATGATCTCTTACGACTTTATGGACATATCCATTGCCGTATCAGGTCCTAAAGGATTGATGGTACCGGTAATAAGAAATGCAGAGAACCTATCCTTTAGAGGGGTAGAGCAAGAAGTGAAACGACTAGCATTGCGCGCTCGTGATGGAGAAATCACGGTGGACGAGATGACTGGTGGTACGTTTACGATTACTAACGGTGGAGTTTTTGGTAGTATGATGAGTACACCAATTATCAACCCACCGCAAAGTGCCATTTTAGGAATGCATAATATTATCGAGCGCCCAGTTGTGGTAGATGGTAATATAGTAGCGCGCCCTATGATGTACCTAGCCGTTTCTTACGATCACAGGATCATCGATGGTAAGGAGTCTGTTGGCTTTCTAGTAGCGATCAAAGAGGCGCTAGAAAACCCAGTAGAGCTATTGATGGATAATGATGTCAAGAAGGCGCTGGAGTTGTAAAACTCAAATTCTCAGTTGTGATTTCGCTTTCGCGAAAGATCAATTACGACATGCGAAGTAATATAAAAAAGCGATCTCAAACGAGGTCGCTTTTTATTTTACCGATTTCGCGAAAAAGAATAAAATATAATTCCTTGGTCAAGCAAAATCGAGACGAATGGATTTCAAAACCCCACCTATTTTTCCTAATAAAAAATTGTTAACGTTTTGGTAACACTGCATTATTCAGATTTAAAACCCTAAAACCCTAAATTTCAAATATCAAAATCGACCAAATGATTCGAAATTTTACCAGTCGCATCCTTGCAGTGTTATTCTTTATCTTTTTTTGCTTTGTTTCTTGTGAGAAAGATGAGGTGGAACCAGTTGTCGAAGAGTCTTTCTTTCCAAGATTGAAAGGTGCAGCAATAACCTCAAAAGATTTATCATCCAATCCTTTGGCTTATCGTCGCTTAATGGACTATTTGGAAAAACCCATTGCAAAATCAACTATTGGTATAGAGTTGGATACAACATTCATAAGGTTTATTGAAACTGACAGCTACAAATCTTATACGTTTAAAATCAAACAAGATTCGCTTGATAGGTCACGCACACTCAAGAATTTTGTTCTTACTTATGTAAATGATACAATTCAAATTCAACAATTGGTAGATTATCCAGTATTAGAAAGTGGTGCATTGGATATGGAAAACATTGTGTCAGTAAGACTTTTTGGCGATGAATTACTGAACCCATTTACTGCTAAATGTAGTTCTGGCGGCCCAAGTTATTATCAGTATGAGTATCAGTATTGTTATCCTGTTTACTGTTCCATAAGTGGTTTGCATGGTCCTGGAGAACCTTGCACAATAGATGGAGTTCAACGAGGTTACACTAATTGCGTCACGAGATGGCAGACCGTCTTTGTAGATCAAGGATCATGTGAAAGCATTACTATAAGTGATGGAAATCCTTCTGGTGGTGGCGGTGGCGCTAATACACCTTCAGATGATGACGATAACATTATAATTATACCCGCAAATCCAACTGATCCTGAAAATCCTTGCCCTAATAATTCTCTTTCCGAAGGCGGTGGCGATTGTATGATTGTTAATGATGAGCCTGAAGATCAATTACCTGATCCAGTAATTAACGAGTTAAACAATTTAATTAAGAAAGACACCTCCTTTGTTAAAATAAAAGATGTTGTAAACTTAATGAAGACTAAAACTACTGACTCTGTAGAGTACTCTCTAAGCCTTTATAAAGATCTTGTAGGAGGTGAAGAGTTTACTAAACGACGCACAACCCAACTGGTGAGACATAAATCTCTTACTTCAGGTTATGTAAATATAGGAAGTTTTGATTTTTGCAATATTCACACTCATCCTTTAGGAACTCATGGCATGTTTTCATTTCAAGATATTGTCACTCTCAAAACAATGCATGATTCTCTCAATTGAATTGTTAAAGATAAAGCAATGATGATGCTTGTTACCTCAAATGGCTCGGTTTATGTTTTGAAAATAAGTGATGTTGACAAATTATCAAATAGCATAAATGATATATTTGATTTCTTGGGAGACAATGGGACAGAACAACAAAAAATTGATTTTACAACTGAAAAATTAGGATTAAACTACGATAAAAATTTGTCTAATCTAGAGGGTTATTTTTTAAGAGTATTTGAGAATTTTGGGATATCGCTTTACAAAGCAAATAATAGTGATTTAAGCGATTGGAGTAATTTAAAACTATAAAGACACATAATTTTAAAATTAAAAAAATATCATGCTGAAATTTTTTACTACCACTATACTATTAACTTTCTTCCATTTTGGATCTGGACAAACTAGAGACATTACTTTAGAAGATTTGACATTTGAAAATTTAGGTCTCACTGACGTATATTTCGTTGATAATAATAACGAAATGGATTTTTTTGAAGGAAGTTGGGAATATGCAAACAGTTCTTCAACCTTAACGATTAGATTAAAAAAAGAAAGCAGAGTTTACAACGGTCGTTTCTATCAAGATCTACTAGTTGGAGAATATAAATATATTGAGAACGGTGTAGAAATCGTGAATACCCTTGATCAGATCGATTTGAGAAGTGGATTCAATCATAGCATAGTAGGAAACGGTATTAAAAGAAAATGTTCCAACCTTCCAACAAGTGATTGTCAAGATGGAAGGCTGAAGTTTGATTTATTGTTACGTGATCCCAAAAATGATAAAGTTTCAGCCACACTTATAATTCATAAAACAAATTCAAATATAATCGACACTGATGCTATCATAGCTTATATAATTTTTAAAGGGCCTTCTACCAGACAGGTAGGTGAAGTGATAGAGGATCCTAGTTTGCCGTGGCAAAAAGAGTATCGAATGATAAGGCAATAAGATTGAAGTATCATTGAATGGATTATTCTAATTATGGAATATTAGCCTGCGTTACAGGAACACTGCGATCAATCTTTACGATCATTCCTTGTATTGCTTTTCCTGAGCCTACTTCAATAAACTCTGTAGCACCATCTGCGATCATTTCTTGAGTGGATTGCGTCCATTTAACGGGAGATGTTAATTGATTTGATTAAATCAGTAGAGGATTGAATACTTTTTTTACTAATGGTTACCCTACTTTTTAATAGTCTTGCAGCTAAAGAATCAATCAATTTGAGAATTCTATTAATAATATTATTGACCTGCGCTATTTTGAGCTCTTGCAAAGTACAAACATACCCTATGGAAGGAGATGATAGTCCTTTATTGTTAGAGGCTGGAATGTCTTTAAAGGACACAAATAATAACCTAAATAAATTTGAAGGCACTTGGGTTCATGAAGATGCAAATAATAAACTTACAGTTGTTTTGCAAAAAGTGGAAGATTTTGAAAGTGCTGGTTATTTCTCTGATGTCATCCTTGGGAATTATATCTATGAGGAAAATGGAGTCGAGATCGTAAATACCTTAACAAATCCAGCTGCCTCACAGGGATCAGATGATGAATACCATATAGAAATGTATGGTTTTAAAAATCCTTCAAAAATAGTGGGAGATTTTCAAGATCCCATAAGGAGTAAATGGACTGATTACACCCTGTATTTGACCTTCAAAAACGAGCTAAATCTTTCAGGTAGCACTACTAAACTAGAGTGGTTCGTTAGAATATATGAATTTTATAATCCTGATGGGGATCTTGATGCAAGACAGGAGCTGCGCGTCCCACGTTCATTGACCTTAACTAAGGTTCAATGATGTTAAAGGATTTGCAAAAGCCAATTACCGATTGAATTTGAAAAGCGATCTCAACGAGATCGCTTTTTTATTTTATCGTTTTCGCGCCTGCCTGTCGGCAGGCAGGAATGCGAAAAATTTCAAACGCTGGGCTCATTTTGATTTTATAGCGCAGTATCTTTTGCCAGTCAAAAAGATCCAACTACATGAGGTACTTATTATTTATCCTGCCAGTATTATTTTTTTCTTGTAAAACAGAAAAACAACCAGAAGCAGCAGCGCCACAAGAAGAAGTAAAAATCTATCAAGCAGATTTGGCTTATGAGTATAAAGCCCAATTAGGTGAAGGTGCTTTATGGAACGCCGCAGCCCAGCAGTTTTATTGGGTTGATATTGAAGGAAAAGAGTTCCATACCTATGATCCCATAAGCAAGAAAGATGAAGTTTATCCAATGCCATCTCGTGTAGGAACGGTAGTTGGGATAGATGATGTTAGCGCAATGGTAGCGCTTGAGGATGGCATTTACACAGTTGATTTGAATACCAAAGAAGTGACCTTGTTTTCTGATGCTCATGATACTGAAGTCTCCAGTCGTTTCAATGATGGTAAGGTGGATCCTAACGGCAACCTTTGGGTAGGTTCCATGCCGTTAGCACAAGATACGGCTACTGGAAAGCTTTACAGAATATCTGCAGATACCACAGCAGTCATCATGCATCGCAATATTGGTATTTCAAATGGTATTGTCTGGACTCAGGATCAATCGACTATGTATTTTATAGATACCAAAAAGGGGAATATTAGAGCCTTTGATTATAATAGTAACGACAGTTCAATTACGAACGAACGAGTCGCGGTTGTGGTACCGGAAGAATTAGGTTTTCCAGATGGTATGACGATCGATGAGAACGACCAGCTATGGGTTGGTTTATGGAATGGCGGCATCGTTGCACACTACGACCCAAATAGCGGCGAGCTGTTATCCAAAGTTGAGGTTCCTGCCCACAATGTGACGGCCTGCGCCTTTGGTGGAGAGAATCTGGATGAATTATATATTACAACTGCCCGTGTAGATATGACTGCTGAAGAAAAAGAAAGTTACCCACTAGCGGGATCAGTTTTTGTGGCTCGACCTGGAGCAAGGGGAGTAACAGCGGTACCATTTGGTGTGGAGTAATGGTTTGAATTGGTTAATTAACAATTCATTAACTTTGATAAAATCACATTTAAATCCCTAAATCCCTAAATTTCAAATATCAAAACCCACCAGATGATTTGGAATTTAAAATATCGCAGCTATTTTGTTGCGATTTTAGCATGTGCCGTATTAGTTTCTTGTGAGAGGGATGAAGCGTACAATTCTGAAACGGTAATTGCCCCACTCACCAATGCGGAATTGCTAACCTTCACTCAATTTATTCAAGAAAGCGATTTGGCATATAATGATCTTCAAGATTATGTGACTAGTGCAAATCATATTACCGTTGATATAGCAAAAAACGCTCCCAATAATAACTACAATTTAGATCCATCAAAAATTTTAAAGTTTACACATGCATCAGGTTATGCCTCCTATACGATTCCTTTGAAACAAACTGAGTATAGCGATGTATTAGGTAATATTGTTGTGGAACGCTTGGTGGACGGTACAGAGCGAGTAGTACTTATAGAGTACAAATTGAATGACTTGATTTCAAACATTGATAGGGATAATTTTAAGGAAAATATAGTTGCAACTCGTTATACTCGCTTAACGAATTTTAATACAAGCTTTTTGAACAAGAATGGAGGTATAGATGAGGTTTGTTATGATGTAGTGCTATACATATTGCGGCAATATAGGCGAGAAGCCTGACGATGAACATCCTACATGCTTCAACGCAGATGGCAGTCCTAAGCCTATATCAACCACCACGGTAATAGATACTGTTTGCCTTCCTGTAGGAGGAGGTTCTACACCCATGGAGCCTTTTGAAGGAGATCCAGTGGGTGACCCATTTGAAAATGGCTTCTATCCTGTGGACACCTCAGGGAGCAACAGAGGCGGTGGTGTGCAAAGTAATGATAATTATGAGGATTGCGTTATCAGTGGAAACTTAAATGCAATGCTCAGTGAGAATGGCAATTGTGTATTAGGATTTTCTGGACCCGTGGTAGGAGATCTATTAAATACACCTAAATTTTGCGACGAAATAGATGAACGCCATAGTACAGAGCCATTTAAGTCAAAACTTGAAAACCTCAATCAGGAATCAAAGTTTGAACAATTGCAAGAAGAGGGATTTGCGGAATTTGAAGACGGTTCTATGCCAGATTTACCCCAAATTCCGAACAATCCAAGTGGCGTAGTAGCCATTCTTAGCGCCGCTGCAAAGGGTAATACACATCTTCATCCTAATAAAGTAATGGATGTTGCCACTGGAATAATTTACAACGGTTCAAGGATGTTTTCTAGAGCAGATCTCTATGCTTTCGCTTTACATTTGAGAATAAGAGATGAAGGCAATCGCCCAGTAGACGAGACGTACGACAAAGTCGTTTCTTCTGAGGGTATTTACACAATGCGGTTTATAGGAGAAAGTACTCAAATCCCAGACCTTTCTTTTCTTATTGATGAAAACGATATTAATATGGATGGAGAATTTGACATGGCGTATGAATATGAGCTCTACCAAAATGCCTTTGGTGTTGAACTTGGCTTTCTAATGTTTTTAGAAGACAATAATATTAATAATATGGAGCTCTACAAAACAGACAGAATCACTATGGAAACTAAGAAACTTGAAATCGGGCCTGACAATAAATTAAAAGAAACTAAATGTTAAGAAATATTATTTTTATTCTGATAAGTCTTTTTGCGTATTCGTTAACAGTTGCTCAGACAACTATGGGAATTATGGAATACAGTCGGATAAGAGAGGGGTCTGAATTGCCTCTCGATATTCCTGAAAATGTGGAAAGGATTGCCGATATCGACAATACTTATGCACCATATTTAGGAACCTGGACAGCATCAACAGTGACCGGAAAAATCACGTTTTTTATTTTAGAAAATCAGCTTGATTACATTGGTAATACAACTATTGATGTCTTGAGAATTCATTATATGGTGGAAGATTTCGATGGTGACGTAATCTTTGATTCTCGCAATATGCCACCTAATACATTTTCTGGTTTCAACGGACGTTATTTCAAATCTGACGGTAGTTATGTTGGAAGATGGTATCACGCTGGTGTTGCTGGTTCTCGTTGTAATTCATCCGGTTTTTTTTCCATTAAATTGTCTAGGGATCTCTTTTTAGGCGATACACTGGACTTTTCTTACATTTTTGGTCGAGATATGGGTCATATTTCTTGTAGTGATGGGTATAATATTCCGCCGTTACCAAAAGACCAAACAGTGACATTTAGTAGACCGTAAAGTGATTACCTTAAACGAGTAGAATCAAAGGTTTGTTTTAATTTGAAGTAAACCTTGCTCAATGAGAATGGCAATTGTTTATCAAAATTTTCTAGACCGGTGGTAGATAATATATGAAATACACCTAAATTTTCCGAAGAAATAGATGAGCGCCATAGCACAGAGCCATTTAAGTCAAAACTTGAAAACCTCAATCAGGAATCAAAGTTCGATACACCACAGGAAGAATGCTTTGCAGAATTCAATAGTGGTACGATAGGTGATTTACCACAAGATCCTAGGTATCCTGCCAGTGTGGTCGCTATAACCTCTGATGTGGTTAAGGGCCAGACCCACAATCATCCAAATTTTATACTTGATTCAGAAACAGGGAAAAAACTTAAAACGTATAAGATATTTTCACGAGGTGATGTAGCAGGATTTGGTGACCTTCTTAATGCAAGAGCAAATGGGCAACAACCATTAAATCAGACTTATGATAAAGTGGTTTCTTCCGATGGTATTTACACATTAAGGTTTAACGGTAATGATGATCAAATACCAGATTTGTCGGCTATTGATAGCGAGTTGGATGCAAATGAGAATGGAAAAGAAGATACTTTTGAAGCATACGAACTTTATCAATTAGGTTTTGGCACAGATGGTGGTTTTCTAATGTTCATGATACGGAAGTTCCCAATTCAATTATTGCAAATAATTATAGATTTCATCAAACTGTTAATTTAGGAATGACACCAGAGCAGATAAAAAAGGATAAGGAGGTTTATAAAAAAGCAATAGAGAAAGCACGCAACCAGAGTACGCTAGAAACGATAGCCTTAAAACAATTAAAAAAAATGGGATTACAACTGTTTAAAACTACAAGAGTTCATTCAGGCTGGGAACAATTGACTATGGACGTAGATTCAATTAATTCAGAAGACCCACAACTGGGGACACCAATTTCTTGTAACTAAAAATTTTGATTAAAATGAGACATATACTATTGATACTTTTTACTTGCACCTGTCTGTACTCTTGTATGGCACAAACCTACCCAATGGAAAGTGATGAATTAATTGCAAATATTCCTGGATTATACTTTAAAGATACCAACAACAATTTGGATAAATTTGAAGGGACTTGGGTATATGAAGATACTAATAGCAAGCTCAAGGTTGTCCTCAAAAAGGTCGACGACTATGAGTATGCTGGTTTTTTCTCTGACGTGATTCTAGGCAATTACATTTATGAGGAAAATGGAGTGGAAGTGATTAACACTTTAACAAATCCAGCTGTATCTCAGGGATCAGATGACATATACCATATTGAAATGTATGGCTTCAAAAATTCCTCTAAACTTGTGGGCGATTTTGAAGACCCTATACGTAGTAAATGGACTAATTATACTCTTTATTTGACTCAGGAGGAAATTACACGCCCCATGAACACCCAACAAACCTTATTATGGAATGTTCGAATATATTCATTTTATAATCCACAAGGTGATCCTGACGCTAGACAAGAACGTCGTGTTCCTAGCTTATTGACGTTGATAAAGGTAGAATAGTGCCGCTCAAATGATTTTATTGCTCTGCGGCAAACTATAATTTTAAACACTTGCTTGCGACACGGGAATATTGCGATCGATCTTTCCTATCATTCCTTGCAAGGCTTTTCCAGGGCCTACTTCGATAAATTCCGTAGCGCCATCTTTGATCATTTCCTGGATGGATTGCGTCCATTTTACGGGAGCAGTCAATTGAAACAACAAGTTGGTCACGATATCATCAATTTCCTTAACCGCAAATGTGCTTACGTTTTGATAAATAGGGCAGGTAGGCTTAAAAAACTGGGTCTTGTATATAGCTTCCGCCAGGCGCTCTCTGGCTGGTTCCATTAAAGGTGAGTGAAATGCACCGCCTACAGGCAACACGAGTGCACGTCTAGCTCCTTTTTCTTTTAATTTTTCACAAGCCTTTTCTACTGCTGGAACCTCGCCCGAGATGACTAACTGGCCAGGGCAATTGTAATTTGCAGCGACCACCACACCCTTTATATCACCGCATACTTGCTCTACTATAGTATCTTCTAGTCCTATAATCGCTGCCATTGTGCTAGGATTTTGCTCACAGGCATCTTGCATGGCAAGGGCCCGCTCACTCACCAGGCGCAATCCATCCTCAAAACTTAGGGCGCCTATAGCCGTTAGTGCACTTAATTCGCCCAGGCTGTGACCAGCTACCATATCTGGATTGAAATGGTCTCCCATGACTTTAGCCAGGATAACAGAATGTAAGAATACGGCAGGTTGAGTCACTTTAGTTTCCTTAAGCTCTTCAGTCGTACCTTCAAACATAATTTTTGCAATGTCAAATCCTAAAATTTCATTTGCCTTGTTAAATAGTTCTCGAGCCTCTTCAAAATGATCGTATAGATCTTTTCCCATTCCTGTAAATTGTGCACCCTGGCCAGGAAATACGTATGCTTTCATGTGTCTGTATTCTTAATAATGTTCAAAAATAAGAATTGCTTGTGTAGTACAGGCCATTCTAGTTTTTGTATTTAAATCTGGTGTTTGATCAGTTGTTTATTTACGCAGCCAGGTCTCGTAGTCAAATGCAAAGGCATGCTTATCATCGATGGTATGCGACTCCTTTTTGACTAACTGCCAGTTGGTACTATCAATTTTTGGAAAATACGTATCTGCCTCAAAAGTGCCGTGTACTCGCGTTAGTTCAATCTTATCGGCATATGGCATCCCCAGATTATAAATCTCACCACCACCTATGATATATGGGCTCACATCATTACCTGTAGCAGCAATAGCAGTATCCATATCATGAACAATAATCGCATGCTCGCTGGTGTAGTTTTTATCCCTGGTAATGACAATGTGGGTGCGATTAGGCAGTGGCTTTTTGAACCCTTCAAAAGTCTTGCGTCCCATGATAATATGATGACCAGTAGTTAAGGCCTTAAATCGCTTAAAATCGTCTGGTAAATGCCATACCAGATCGCCGTTCTTACCTAATTCGTTATTGCTACCAGCAGCAGCGATCATGGTAATGGTGCGTTGCACCGGTGCCTCACTCAGTGTAGGATTATTAACTTTAGTCTCAGGTAAAGGATGTGTTTTGGCCACTTTTTTCTCGAGTTTTTCTATGGCATCCATTTGTTTTTGAACCAGACGCTCGTATTGTCTTTTTTCCCATTCTGGTCCTAGAATGCGTTTAGTTATAAAGACGTTGAAGGCGTGGTATATCAAAAAAAGCAACCAGACAAAAATGATCCATACCCACCAGTCAATTTTAAACAGCTGGGGCATTTCTTGTTTAATCAGTACCTGACTAGCGAGAATCAAGCCTAGTGATCCCACAAGAAACACAATAAAATGTGTAAATAAACCGCGGCGTTGCTTGATGCGCAACCGGGCATTTTCAATCATCTCCTTTTGTAGAGGATCAATAGCTGTTGCTGATTTTTTATTGTTACCGAACATTGGATTACATTTATAAACAAATTTAAAGATTACAAGCGCTACAACTCTTACCCTTTATGTATAATTTAAAACAGCGGTATCCCATTTTGCAAAATTGTACCTACTTGAATACCGCTGCAAATGGTTTAATGAGCCAGCAATTACTGGACTATCGAACAAGTTTACTAGAGACTTATAGAGATCAAGCCAGCTTATTCACAGACCAACGCGATTTTATATTTAACCAGGTAAGAACTAGAGTGGCCAGTTTTATTGACGCTGCGCCTAGTGAGACTGCACTAGTGCCTAATTTTTCTACAGCATTTCTCAATCTATTACAACTATTACCACGGTCAGGGCGTTTTTTACTATTGCAGGACGATTATCCGTCGATCAATTGGGCGGTTCAATCTTATGGTTTTGAATGCCATTATGTGGTAATTGATACTGCGCTAGAAGATCGTATTCTAGATGCCTGTCATAAGCATCAGCCCGATTATCTGGCCTTATCCCTAGTGCAATATATTTCGGGAATACGCATTGATTTGGATTTTCTTAAAGAACTCAAATTGCAGTTTCCGCGTCTGGTAATCATCGCAGACGCTACACAGTTTGTAGGGATAGAAGAATTTCGCTTTCGCGAAAGCGGAATAGATATACTCGCTGCCTCTTGCTACAAATGGCTCAATGCGGGTCAAGGTAATGGGTTCATCACATTTAAAGAATCTGTTGTGCCTCGCATCAAACCTGATTTTGTAACATGGAGTCCAGATCGTGAGTTTTCTAACGCACGCGGTAGTTTTATGGGACTGTTTGAGCCAGGACACCTAGACATCATTTCTTTTCAAGGGCTGAGACATGCTATAGATTTTGTAAATGATTATGGGATAGAGGCTATTCAGCGAAACATCAATACGCTAGCAGGTGCAGCGCATCAAGCCTTTACAGATCGGGATTTGCTAGACAGGAGTGTGGTGAAGCGCGCTGCTGCATCGCCCATATTTAATATTGAGGGAGATCACAAATTATTTGAAAAACTCAAGCAGGAAAATATCATATGCTCCTTGCGTGGGCCAGGTATACGTGTAAGTTTTTCCTACTACAATACAACGATAGACCTCCATAGGCTTCTAGATATTATTGATTCCTAGTAAAGCTTGTTGCCGATTGCTCTAAAATCCTCATTTTCAGAATTTAATTATGTAGCACGACACGTAGTTTTAACACATAGTCGATAAAAACTATGTTAAAATGCGCTTTTTATCGTTTAATGTCTTAATTTAGTGTTTACCAAGACTATCTATGAAACATCTAATTATTAGCGGTTTCTTACTTTTGAGCATTATGGGAGGTGCTGCTCAAGTAGGACTCAATACCACCGCGCCGCAAGCAGCCCTAGATATTAATACTACTGATACAGGAGTATTGTTACCTCGTGTAACACTTACCTCACTTACTAGTGCATCGCCGATTATTAACCCTAATCCATTAGCAACATCACTAGTAGATGGTACCCTGGTATGGAATACGGGTACTGGTGCAGTGAGTGATGCTGGCTTTTATTACTGGCAAGGTGGGCGCTGGAATAAGGTCATCAACGCCGCTGAAAAGCAAGTAGCCTTTGGCACTATTTTGATTACCGCCACCGGTGCGGTTAATGTTACTGGTGTGGGTTTTCAACCAGCAAGTGTAGAATTTATAGGGATTAATCGGGTACAGGGAGTTAATAATGGAGCTTATAGATCATCCGATAATAATTCTAATGATGTGCGTATGGCTGGCGGTTTTACTACCGGTTATGCGGTAAATAATGGTGGTACGATAATTCAACAAGCGATAGCTACGGGAATGAGTGGTTCAAGTATTAACAATATAGGTACTTACTCTTCCACCTCACACTGTATTGCAGCCTTTTTTGTAAATAATAACGGCGAGCCTATTCACGATAATGGAACTAATAATAATGGCAGTGATAGTCAAGAAGGCTTAATAAGAGCTTCTTTGACCTCATTCAACGCTGATGGTTTTTCCCTAAATGTGGATCGTTTTCTTGCAGGGGCTTCTAACAATGATAGATTGAATCAAATTGTAGTTGTCTATAAAGCTTATAGACGATAAAGCTTTATTCTTAATACAATAGGGGTTTGTAAGGATAGAATTTATACCAGTATTCTAGTGAGCCTCTAGCCAGTTTTCACCTATACCTACCTCTACATCCAATGGGACGCTCATGATATAGGCCTGTTGCATCTCATCCTGTATCAACTTTTTCATGTCTTCCAGCTCGTCGTTGTAAATATCAAATACTAATTCGTCATGCACTTGCAATAGCATTTTTGAGCGGCATTGCAATTCTTCAAATTTTTTCTGGATGTTGATCATTGCGATTTTAATAATGTCAGCCGCGCTTCCTTGTATAGGAGCATTGACCGCATTGCGCTCTGCCGCACCTCTTACCACCGCATTGCTGCTATTAATATCTTTCAAATAACGACGCCTGCCCAGTATGGTTTCTACATAGCCATGCTCTCGTGCAAACGCTACTTGATCGTCCATATAGGCACGTAATTTAGGATAGGTTTTATAGTAGGTATCAATCAGGTCTTTGGCCTCAGTGCGATCTAGATCAGTCTGATTGCTTAAACCAAATGCAGAAACCCCATAAATGATCCCAAAGTTTACTGTTTTGGCATTGCTGCGTTGTTCTCTCGTAACATCTTCTATCGCTACATCAAATACTTTTGCTGCGGTTGATGCATGGATATCTGCGCCACTTTTAAAGGCGGCCATCATATTTTCTTCCTCGCTCAAGGCTGCTATAATACGCAATTCTATCTGGGAGTAATCTGCTGCCAGTAGGGTATAATTTCCATCCCGTGGTACAAAGGCCTTGCGTACCTGTCGACCACGCTCTGTACGTATGGGGATATTTTGCAGATTAGGATCTGTAGAACTTAAACGACCGGTGGCAGCTACCGTTTGCATATAATTCGTATGAATGCGCTGTGAGTCTGGATTTACTTGATGAGGTAGGGCATCAACATAAGTGCTTTGTAGCTTTGTCAACCCTCGATATTCTAATACATCAGCAATAATCTGATGGTCATTTGCTAGATAACTTAGTACATCTTCTGCGGTTGAATATTGTCCTGTTTTGGTTTTTTTGGGCTTATCGACCAGCTTTAGTTTTCCAAATAGTATTTCTCCCAATTGTTTAGGCGATCCTATATTAAATTCTTCTCCTGCTTCTTTATAGATGTTTTTTTGTAGAGTTGCTATGTCTTCTGTTAGCTTTCGCGAAAGCGAACTTAAATAATCCTCATCCAGATTGATTCCTTCTATTTCCATAGCAGCGAGTACCTGCAAGAGGGGAATCTCGATGTCAAGAAAGAGTTTTTCTGTGCCTGCGGCTTTAAGTTCTGGCACAAATAATTGTTTGAGTTGAAAGGTAATATCTGCATCTTCAACTGCATATTCTTTAACGCGCTCTACATCTATATCGCGCATGGATTTCTGGTTTTTACCCTTTTTCCCTATGAGCTCTGTGATGGATTGTGGAGTGTAGTTTAGGTAGGTTTCTGCCAGGATATCCATGTTGTGACGCATGTCTGGATTGATCAAATAATGCGCAAGCATGGTGTCAAATAATGGACCTTTAACTGTAATGCCGTATTTGTGTAGGACTTTAATATCGTATTTTAAATTCTGACCGATTTTTTCAATGCTGGTAGATTCAAAAAACGGTTGTAATTGATTGACCAGCTCTTGTGCTTTCTCTTGATCCTCTGGTATGGGCAAGTAATATCCTTTGCCAGCTTCCCATGAAAATGCGATCCCTACCAGATGTGCTGTTAAAGGATCCAGCCCAGTGGTTTCTGTATCAAAACAGACGCTGGTCTGCTTCATTAATGTTTGTAAAAATAGGGTGGTTCCCATACCTGGCTGGACCAGTTGATATAGGTGATCTGTGGTAGCCAGCGTTTGTCTTCCTGTAGACTGTGCCTCTGCCTGGGTGCCAGATCCTGGCATGTCAAAAAGGGAGAACTGACCCGCACCAGCGTTGTTATCATCACTGGATTTGCTGGAGGAGTCGTTACTATCTAGATCTTTTGCAAAAATCTTGGCTAGTGTTTCTTTTGCTCGACGGAATTCTAATTCGTCAAAAATCTCATGTACAGCTGCAACATCTGGGTCGTCCAGCGTGTACTTATCGGCACTAAAGGTTACGGGACAGTCTAATTTAATGGTTGCTAGTTGTTTAGATAGGCGTCCTAAATCTGCATTGTCTCTTATTTTCTCACCTAACTTCCCTTTTATATTGACAGCATCTTCCAGCAGGGCTTCCATGCTGCCGTACTGTTTCAAATATTTTTTTGCGGTTTTGTCACCCACACCTGGCAGTCCAGGTATGTTGTCACTAGCATCTCCCATCATACCCAGGTAATCGATGACTTGCTCTGGGTGCTCGATTTCAAACCGTTTTTGAACCTCTGGGATGCCCCATATCTCGATTCCATTACCCATGCGTGCAGGGCGGTACATAAATATATGCTCTGATACCAGCTGGGCATAATCTTTATCAGGAGTGACCATATAGACAGTAAATCCTTCTTTTTCGGCTTGTTTTGATAGGGTACCAATCAAATCATCTGCCTCAATACCTGCTTCCTCAACAATAGGAATGTGCATCGCTTTTAAAATACGCTGGATATAAGGAATGGCTATTCGTATAGCTTCTGGAGTTTCATCACGATTTGCTTTGTAATCCTCATAAAGCTCTGTGCGTTCTGCGCTACCCTCTTTATCAAAAGCGACGGCTAGATATTCCGGTTTTTCCCTGCGTATCACGTCAAATAGCGAGTTGGTAAACCCCATGATGGCACTGGTGTCCATACCTTGCGAGTTGATCCGTGGATTTTTAATCAAGGCATAATAACCTCTAAAAATCAAGGCATATGCATCTAATAAAAACAGTCTTTTGTCGTCTGTGCCGTTATTTGTCAAAATGGTGGGATTATATGGGTATAAAGATAAAATTCTCTAACCACATTTAAGGGTATTTTAAAAGAGGACTTCATAGAGAAGCACGGAATAAGCAAAAAAAATACTTCAAAGAATTAATAAAGTAGAATCATAATTTTGTTCATTAAATGGACAAAACCTTGCGTAGAACGCTTGCAGAATTTTCCAGCGATGGGTAACGGTTATATGGCTGGTGGTAATTTGCTTGCTTTTAATTAATGTATTTCTCTACTTTATTTTAATCTAAAGTTTTCTTACTGCGTGGTGCTCACTTTACTCATTCATAGTAATTTCGTTTTATGAGATGGATTGTTGCCTTACTGATTATTGTTGTTTTTGAAGTGTACTCTTTTCAATTAATACGTACTATTTCTAAAGGGCACTGGTGGAAGTGGCTTTACCTAGCATTTTCTATAGGAGTATTTTTAAATGTAATCTTACAATTTTACTTGCATCCAGATAGGGCAGTGCTTTCTGGAAGCAGAGACATGGCGATTACCATGTTTCTTGCTGTTTTTGTTGCCAAGGTGATTTTTATACTTTTTATGCTAGGAGAAGATATATACCGACTGGCCCTGGCTGGCTATCAAAAAATAGCAGGAACATCAACGACTACCAGCTTTATTCCCAGCCGGCGCAAATTTGTTTCTTTGATAGGTCTGGGGATTGCTGCCCTGCCATTTGGTGCCATCCTTTACGGTGCGTATAAAGGAAAGTACAATTACCAAGTACGAGAATACGAGCTATCATTCAAAGATTTACCAGATGCTTTTAATGGATATAAAATCACTCAAATAAGCGATATCCATGTAGGAAGTTTTGATGATCGCGATGAGGTTGCCTATGCTATCGATTTAGTCAACAAACAAAAAAGTGATGTTATTTTATTTACAGGCGATCTGGTCAATAACGTATCTAGCGAGTTGTACGGCTGGGAAGACTTATTTAGCAGTTTGAACGCTGTGGATGGGGTGTTTTCTGTACTAGGTAATCATGACTATGGTGATTATTTCAGCTGGGAAAGTGTTGCTCAAAAAGAAGCTAATTTTCAAGAATTGTTAGATATTCAAAAAGCAATGGGTTGGAAGTTGCTGATGGATGAGAATGTTTCTATTGATCGCGGTAGTGACAGTTTAAAAATTGTTGGGGTTCAAAACTGGGGCGGCGGCAGATTTCCAAAATACGGCGATTTACAAAAGGCATCCATAGGGCTAGAACCACGAGATTTTAAAGTGCTGCTTTCTCATGACCCCACCCATTGGGAAGAGCAAGTTAAAGAAAACGAAACCAATTACCACTTGACCTTAAGCGGCCATACCCATGGTATGCAAATGGGGATAGAAATTCCTGGATGGGTTAAGTTGAGTCCGGCCTGGTTTATCTACAAAAGATGGGCAGGAATATATAAAGAATACGACCGATTTTTGAATGTAAATCGAGGTTTTGGGTTTTTAGGGTATTCTGGACGTGCAGGTATATGGCCTGAAATTACTGTCATCAAATTAGTGAAACGATAGGCCACAATTGAAAAATACAAGGCTGTTAAGAAGACCTTTAGAGCTTAATTGGGCTTTTTTACTACATTTACCATACTAATAAGACTTTCTATGTCAAAATTTGGTGAATTAATAAGTGCTAACGTTCCCGTATTATTTAACTTTTTTACAGATTGGAATGAGGACAGCACCAGCATGCATCCCGTATTGAGAGATGTGGCTGCCGCATTAGGAGATCGGGCAAAGATTATTAAAATCAATGTCGATAAAAACCCTGAACTTTCTGAAGCTCTACGCATTAAAGGCTTACCTACTATGATTATTTATAAAAATGGCGAGATGAAATGGCGCCAGAGTGGGCCGCAGGATGGTAATTCACTCATTACGCTGCTTAAGCAATACGCTCAATAAGAGGCTGTCGATATTGTGGCTAAAACCGAGAAAAACTTAGCTCATTATCTAGACGATCAAAACGATCGTGATTATTTAGAGGATCTATTTTTAAACCTTCAAGACCTATTCTCGCGGCAGTCAGCCGTGACATTTCAGATCATTAAAGCCAAAGAAAAAGGGTTTTCCATAAAAGTAGGTGGTCTGTTTGGATTTGTGTCTTATGGTCATCTAAGTTGGTCATACCCTAGTATGGAATATTGGCATAACGTGTCAAAGTATCTTGAAGGCCGCTATTTTACTGGTAGGATACATCAACTTAAAAACAATCCAATTAGAATCAAAATAGATGCTAAAGAACAGCTATTTGACAAGCCTTTGTTCCACAAAGATGAGCTTTATAAAGCTATAGTAGTAAAAAAATCTAAATACGGTTTTTTTCTAGAACTTGGATTTCACTTTGATTGGAAGTGTGGTTCTATACTTACTCTGTTGCACAACAGCTTGCTATCAAACTCTCATGATGGAGAGGCTATTCATGAAGGTGATGTGATACACCCGTTTTATGTAGGACTTAATGATAAAGGGCGGTATATTTTCGGGATGGATCGTCAGGCTGTACTATGGATTAACGGGAGTCTGGATCATCTTGTAAATACTATACAACCGGTTCATATTAGCATTGATGATTTAGGGAAGAAACAGTTTATGGTTCATGGAAAGTATCATGCTAGGATACCTATGTTAAAATCCATATATCAAGAAGGCAAACAAGAAGCTCGTATTAAATTAAGTCAGCTTCAACACGACGATGTAATATCATGCGAGATATTACGCATAAATAAATCTAAAGACGCCTTTATCCTACGTCTATTAAGCGAGTCTATCCAACGCTAGTAACCATAAAAGTCATCAAAGTTCAATCTTACTAATTTAAATCGCTGCACTACGATATCCGTTAACTTGCAACCACTCCAAATAAATGGGCAAGATGTCTTTTAATAAGGGATAGGATTTTTTACTATCATGAAAAACTATAATGCTGCCGTTGCGAGTGGATGTCTTTAAGTTTTTCAAACAGTTTTCTGCAGATCGTTTTGTATCAAAATCGCCGGACAAGACATCCCACAACACAATATGGAAACCTTTATTTGTAAGTTCTCTAGTGACCCCTGGTGTAATGCGACCATAGGGCGGGCGAAATAGTAAGGAGTCAATAACCTTACCAGCGGCCAGTACATTTTCAACATAACTTGCTGTAGTATGTTTCCATGCGTTGTGATGGTTATAGGTGTGGTTACCTATACCGTGACCACTTGCTATCACCTCATGCAGCAGTTGTGGATATCGTTGTGCACGATCACCGATCAAAAAAAAAGTTGCTTTAAACTGATAAACTGCTAGTTGTTGCAAAACAAAATCAGTTACCACAGGTGTAGGTCCATCATCAAAAGTTAGATAAACCAACTTTTCATCACGTGCTCCGTGCCAGTGATAGGCAGGTAACGCGCGACTTAGCCAGTCTGGGATGCGATCAGGATACCACCTCACTCTTCTATAGTGTCGCCCAGCGGCTCTATCGTACGCTGTGCATCTGCATTATCTATTTCTGTCTCTAGTAATCGCATTAGCTCTTGATCTGCTGTTTCTCCTGGCAATGTCAACAACTCGTCCTCGCTATAAACCCTAGGGAAGGAGCGTACATAATCGTTAAATGCATCTAGGTGTTTCTCAATCATGATATCGTCTTGATTCTCAATTGCAGTGCGCACTAGACCGCGATAACGTTCTATTGCCGTAATAATTTCTTGCACCACCTGGTTTTGCTCTTCTAGAGGCATGGCGATATAAAAATCAATCTCGTCCTGATATTTCAAAATCACCCGATCCAACAAGTCTTGGGCTTTTGGCTTGGCACCTGCCTGATAATAATTATCGACAAATGGTTGGATCATGGAATAGTGTTCAAAGTATTCCAGCGGCATTTTTTCCATCCCCAGATCAAGGATTTCAATGGCTTTTTCTCTTTGACCATCGGCGATCAGGGCTTGTGCCGTGCGCGCTACATTGCTGCGATATCCCACGCTGTTGCGGCGGGTTTCTACATCGTGATAAATTTCTGCACTACCACTATTACCCCAATCCCAGGCCTTGATCACCTCATAAGAATAATCTGGATCTACACGCCCCATATCAAATGGATCTCTAGGGTCCTGTGGCGGTGTATAAATAGGGGTAAGACGATAGGCATTGCCGTCCAGTTGTAAATAGTCCTTCATCCAGATGTAATCCTCGTCGCCAAATGCACCACCAGAGAAATATACAGGTCGTTCCCAGTTGTTTGCATTTATGATATCTAGCATAAACATGCGATTTTTATATACCAGATTTGATCCTACATTAATGATAATCTCATCCACGATTTTATCAGCATTTTTAGGAGCTACCACGTTATTTCTCAACACGGCCTCTTTATTGACTGGAATGCGTATGTATTTAGTTGGGAAGGTATGCTCGTACTTGTCGTTGCGCATTAATTCTTGAGTCAAACGACTATCACTAGCGACCCATTCCATCCAGTCCTTTAGATCCATGGTATCTGGGAAGATGTAATTTGGATTTTGCTGCGCCTGGCGCACCCGTTCTTGAATACGCTCTTTATCAGCATACCATAAAGCATCGCGGGTACCATAGACGTATTTGTCATGAGTTAAGGTGGATGGCACTGGATCACTCTCGTAAGCCTTCTTTTTCATATCGTCCATATACCAGTCTGTACTCAATAGTGAAGTACAAATAATACGTACGTCCGTACGGTAGCCTTCTACCTCTTGAGCATACCACAATGGGAACGTGTCATTATCACCTATGGTAAATAGAAGGGCATTAGGCAGACAACTATCTAGGTATTTTTTTGCACTAGCTAGCGCTGTGTACTTTTCAGAACGATCATGGTCATCCCAGTTCTGGAAACCCATGAGCAGCGGTACTGCGGCAAAACACACGGCAAGCGTTGCTCCTTTAACGATTTTACTTTTGGTGTATTCTTGCAATCCATCATATAAAGCATACACCCCTATACCTATCCACATGGCAAATACTAGAAAAGATCCTACATAGGCATAATCACGCTCACGCACCTGGAACATGCTTTGATTCAAGTAAACGATAATGGCTAGACCCGTAAATAAGAATAGGGTTAACGTTACAACAAATGATTTCCAATCTTTTTTTGCATGAAAAACAGCTCCTAGAATTCCTAGTAAGAGCGGTAGAAAGAAGTAGGTGTTTCTACCTTTATTGTTGAGCATGTCGTCGCTCAGCTCCTCTTGAGAACCCAGGTGCATCTCGTCAATAAATGTTATACCACTCAGCCAGTTGCCGTTAAAACGATCCCAGTTGCCTTGTATGTCGTTTTGTTTACCTACAAAGTTCCACATGAAATAGCGCAGATACATATAGCTTATCTGGTAATTCATCAAATAACTCAAATTGTCTGCAAACGACGGCTTTTTAATGTCAATGGCATCTCGCAACGAGGTAAGTGTTTGAATGTACTCGCTAGCACTAATACGCCCGCGTTCAAATTGACGCTCATAATCGCTTAATACACTTAGCAGCTCAGCATTTCCAGCATAGCCCGGTTTGATGTCATAATCTAGACCGCCCATAAAATCCACATAATTACTAGCGCGGCTAGCATCTGTCATTCTAGGGAAAAATCCTTTATGATCATCGTGGGTATTTTGGATGGCATTCTCATATTGATTTACAATAACGTATTTACCTAGTTCAAGATCTTTCTCGTATTTCGGCGCCTCGTCTATATACGGCTCATCTGGGTCTAATCCTGCATACATATCTGTAAACGATTCTCCATAAAATAATGCGGGAGATGGGTATTGCTCGCGATTATAATAGGCCAGCAGGGCACGAGCGTCATTGGGATTGTTCTCGTTAATTGGTGGTCCTGCATTAGCCCGTATGGGCAGCATGGTCCAGCTGGAAAAACCTATCAATACAAACATGATGCATAGTGTGACCGTATTGAGTAGAGGTTTGTTCCGCTTTCGCGAAAGCGTAATCAACCCAACAAATGTGCAAACTATAAGTATGAAAGCTATAATAGTACCACTGTTGAAAGGCAAGCCTATCTCGTTGACAAAAAAGACTTCTAGATACCCAAAAATACTAAGTGTAGTAGGTAGCAAGAGTTTGAAAACAAAAAGCAGAACGGCGGTGACCGCCACTAGTGCGATGGTAAAATTGAGTGGAGTCACCTTTTTATAATGACGGAAAAACCATAACATTCCTATCGCTGGAATCGTAAGAATGCCTAAAAAATGCACGCCGAAGGAAAGACCAATGATAAAAGACATTAAAATCAACCAACGGTTGCCACGAGGTAACATCATATCTCGCTCCCAAAGCATGCCCAGATAAAACATACTACTCATTATTAATGAGGCAGGAGCATACACCTCGGCCTCTACCGCATTGAACCAAAAGCTGTCTGTCACGGCATAGGTTAATGAGCCTATAAAAGCAGCACCCAGTATCATAGTCTGGTCACTGTTGTCTTTAAGAATATGTCGTTTGAGCAGTAGGGTAAGCGACCAAAACATAAATAAAATCGTAAAGGCGCTGGATAAAGCAGCCATAAAATTGACCATATAAGCAATATGCTCTGGATCTGGTGAGAATATGGCAACAGTAGCTACCAGCATTTGATACAAGGGAGCTCCTGGTGGGTGACCCACCTCTAATTTTACAGATGTAGTGATGTATTCTCCAGCATCCCAAAAACTTACTGTAGGTTCTAGGGTGAGGGTATAAATGATTAATGCAATGGCAAAAACACTCCAGCCAATTACTTTATTGAGTTTATCGTATGTCAAATTCATGTTTATTTTTAACAACTGCTAAAATAGTAAAACTATCAGGACCCTTTACAGATGTTGCAACGTTGCAAATATGAATTTATTGAATTATTTTTTTAAAAGTTGTTGCATAAAAACAGAAATGTTTTAAATTTGCAGCCGCAATTGTCCCATGGTGTAATGGTAACACTACGGTTTTTGGTACCGTCATTCAAGGTTCGAGTCCTTGTGGGACAACAGAGAAATCCCGGCCGCATAGAGCCGGGATTTTTTTATGCTTTAATATTGAGTTTATTGACCTGTCCTAATTGCGATAAAACGTGGCCTTTACAGGCTTTTATTAAAGCTATGGCGTTATGACCTGTACTGATACCCCTATATTTTTAAGGCTGCAGATTGTTATAGAATATATAGGAATATGCTAAAGTGACAAGGATGGCGAGTGACGGCATTGCATAACCTTAAAAAATTACTATATTTGCGCTGTATTTGAGCAATATGAGGGGACAAAAAGTCCCCTCTTTTTATAAAATATGTTGGAAAAACGAGTTCGCGAGCTGCTAGACGCAGCATTTGAGGAAAGACCAGATTTATTTTTAATTGACCTAGATATTACTTCTGGTAACGTTATTAAAGTGGTTATTGATGGTGATCATGATGTAAAAGTGGCTGACTGCATTTTTGTATCCCGTGCTGTAGAGCATCAATTGGATCGTGAGGAGCAGGATTTTTCACTTGAAGTAACGAGCGCTGGTGTAGGTAAATCGCTCAAGCACCACCGACAGTTTGTTAAAAATATAGGGAGGAAGTTAGAGGTTGTCGATCTGGATAAAAATAAAGAAACGGGAACCTTAGAGCTGGCAGATGAGAAAGGTATTAAAATTGTCTGGAAAGCTAGAGAACCTAAGCCGGTAGGTAAAGGAAAAATTACAGTAGATAAAGAGTGGTCGCTAGAATACGAAAGTATCAAGCAAGCAAAAGTGATTATAACATTTAATTAAAAAGTGAATATGGAAAATCTCGCATTGATCGAGTCTTTTTCTGAGTTTAAAGATGATAAAATGATAGATCGCGTCACGTTGATGGCGATCTTAGAGGATGTTTTTAGGAGTGCTCTTAAAAGAAAGTACGGAGAGGATGATAACTTTGATATCATTATAAATCCAGATAAAGGAGACTTAGAAATATGGCGCAACCGTGTGGTTGTGGCTGACGGTGAGGTAGAGGATGATAATTCAGAGATTTCACTAACGGCGGCGCGCAAGATAGAGCCTGATTATGAAGTGGGAGAAGACGTGGCGGAAGAGGTAAAGTTGATCCAATTGGGTCGACGTGCTATCCTAGCATTACGTCAAAATTTGATCTCAAAAATTCATGAGCACGACAATACAAACATCTTTAAGCATTTTAAGGAACTAGAAGGTGAATTGTATAATGCAGAGGTGCATCATATAAGACATAGAGCCATTATCTTGTTAGATGATGACGGGAATGAAATTATCATGCCTAAGGACAGGCAAATACCTTCTGATTTTTTCCGCAAGGGAGAAAACGTTCGTGGTATCATTGAAAGTGTTGAATTGAGAGGTAATAAACCTAACATCATCCTTTCAAGAACATCACCTAAGTTTCTTGAGAAGCTTTTTGAACAAGAGATTCCAGAGGTTTTTGACGGTGTGATAACGGTAAAAGCAGTGGTGCGTGAACCAGGCGAGAAAGCAAAAGTAGCAGTAGATAGCTATGACGATCGTATTGATCCAGTAGGAGCCTGTGTAGGAGTGAAAGGTAGCCGTATTCACGGTATTGTGCGCGAGTTAGGTAATGAAAACATTGATGTAATCAACTGGACTGCAAATACCCAGCTTTACATAGGGAGAGCTTTGAGCCCTGCCAAAATCGTTTCTATGGAAATCGATGAGGAAAACAAGAAGGCAAAAGTGAGGCTCAATCCTGAGGAAGTGTCAAAAGCCATAGGACGTAGAGGACACAATATTCGTCTAGCAGGTAAGTTGACCGGTTATGATATCGATGTGATTAGAGAAGGGGTAGAAGAAGATGTGGAGTTAACAGAATTCTCTGATGAAATCGAAGGATGGATCATTGAAGAATTAAGTAAAATAGGTCTGGATACTGCAAAAAGTGTATTGGAGCAGGATGTAGACGATTTAGTAAAACGTACAGATCTGGAAGAGGAAACCATCATTGCATTGATGAACATCCTCAAATCAGAATTTGAAGATTAAGAATTAAAGACAACTTTTAGGTATTTATGGCCGAAGTAAAAAACATGAGACTCAATAAAGTCCTGAGGGAATTTAATATCTCCCTAGACCGCGCTGTGGAATATCTTAATGCCCAAGGCATTGAGATAGAGGCTCGCCCTACCACAAAAATTGACGCGACGGTCTATCAGGCACTTGCTGACGAGTTTCAAACAGACAAAAGCAAAAAGGTAGCTTCTAAAGAGGTGGGCGCAGAACGTAAGAAAGAGCAGGAAGAACTGCGCATTCAACGGGAGCAGGAACAGGAAGAAAGACAGCGCAAACAACAGGAAGTTATCAAAGCCAAAGCTGAAGTTTCTGGTCCTAAAACCGTAGGTAGTATTGATCTAGATGCGTCTAAAAAGACAGCTCCAGAAAAAGCTACAGATGACGTTCCTGTCAATAAGCAGCCAGAAGAGAAAAAAGCGGAAGCCATGAAAGAAGCAGTAGAGCAACCTGCTGTGATTTCAAACCGCCCTAAAGTTTCTGGTACTACTATAAAAGGTAAAATAGACCTCGATAAAAATAAGCCTAAAGCTAAGTCTGAAAAATCAAAGCCGGAGCAGCCAGCCGCCAAAGCAGAGCCAGCTAAGACGGAAGCTAAAAAAACAGCTGACTCAAAAACTCCAGAGGTAGCTGCTAAAACGGAGCAACCAGTGGAGCCTGTATCAGATAAAACGGAAAGTCCTGCAGCAGCAGAAACGCCAGCTTCTGAAGAAGGTGAGGTAATAAAAACAGAATACAAAAAGCTAGGAGGTCTTAAGGTTACAGGTCAGAAAATCGATCTTTCCAAATTTGCGAAGCCTAAAAAGAAAGACGACAAGAAAAAACGTAAACGTATTACTAAACCAGGTGGAGCAGCTGGTGGTGGCGGTAACGCAAGAGGAGGTAATCGTCGTGGCGCGCCTAATACAGGTCGTAAAAATGTGCCTAAAGCAGAGCCTACGGAAGAAGAAATTCAAAAGCAAGTTAGAGAGACTCTTGAAAAACTTCAAGGGAAATCTTCTAAATCAAAAGCAGCCCGCTACCGTCGTGATAAGCGTGATACGCACCGCGAAAAGGTGGAGGCTCAAGAGCAAGAGCAAGCTCAAGACAAGACATTACAGGTTACAGAGTTTGTAACGGTAAGCGATTTGTCTACAATGATGGATGTGCCAGTAAACCAAGTAATTGGTGCGTGTATGTCATTAGGAATGATGGTGACTATGAACCAGCGTCTTGATGCAGAGACAATGACTATTGTTGCGGAAGAGTTTGGTTTTGAAATGGACTTTATCAATGCAGATATTGAAGAAAGTATTGCAGAGGTAGAAGATACAGAAGATCAACTAGTACATCGTGCCCCTATCGTAACAGTTATGGGTCACGTTGACCACGGTAAAACATCCTTACTGGATTATATCCGAGAAGAGAATGTAATTGCAGGAGAGAGCGGTGGTATTACCCAGCACATAGGAGCCTATGGAGTAGAATTAAAAGGAGGTCAAAAAATAGCTTTCCTTGATACTCCTGGTCACGAGGCCTTTACCGCAATGCGTGCTCGTGGAGCACAGGTTACTGACCTTGCTATTATAGTTATAGCGGCAGATGATGATGTGATGCCACAGACAAAGGAAGCGATAAGCCATGCACAAGCAGCTGGAGTACCTATAATTTTTGCGATCAATAAAGTTGATAGAGATGCAGCAAACCCAGAGAAAATTAAAGAATCCTTAGCAAACATGAATTTGCTAGTGGAAGATTGGGGTGGTAAAATTCAGTCCCAAGATATATCTGCTAAAACAGGGTTGGGCGTAGAAGATCTTTTAGAAAAAGTACTGCTAGAGGCAGAATTACTTGACTTAAAAGCTAATCCAGATAAATTAGCTAGCGGTACTGTAGTAGAAGCGTTCCTAGATAAAGGTCGTGGTTATGTATCTACAATACTAGTTCAAGGAGGTACTCTTAAAGTAGGAGATTATGTTCTTGCTGGTAGAACGCATGGTAAAGTAAAAGCGATGCAAGATGAGCGTGGTCATGATGTAGCATCAGCAGGACCATCAACACCTGTATCGATTCTAGGATTGGATGGTGCGCCACAAGCAGGTGATAAATTCCACGTATTTGAGGACGAGCGCGAGGCAAAATCAATTGCATCTAGAAGAACTCAATTGCAAAGAGAGCAATCCGTAAGAACACAAAAAACACTATCTCTTGACGAGATAGGTAGACGTATCGCACTGGGAGACTTTAAAGAATTGAACTTGATTCTTAAAGGTGACGTGGATGGATCTGTAGAGGCATTAACTGACTCGTTCCAGAAACTATCAACTGAGGAAATCCAAGTGAATATCATTCACAAAGCCGTGGGAGCCATTACAGAAAGTGATGTGTTGCTGGCTAGTGCATCAGATGCCATTATTATAGGATTTAACGTACGACCACAAGGTAACGCGAGAGCCGTTGCAGAGCAGGAAGAGGTGGATATCAGAATGTACAGCATTATTTATGATGCGATCAACGATCTGAAGGATGCAATGGAAGGAATGCTTTCTCCAGAGCTTAAAGAAGAGATCACCGGATCTGCAGAGGTGCGTGCGACTTTCAAAATTTCCAAGGTTGGAACTATCGCCGGTTGTATGGTACAAGATGGCAAGATTTATAGAAACAGCGGCGTGAGATTGATTCGTGACGGTGTGGTGGTTTACACTGGTGAGCTGGCCACCTTGAAACGATTTAAGGACGATGTGAAAGAAGTTGCCAAGGGTTACGAGTGTGGTATTCAAATCAAGAACTACAACGACCTGCAGGAAAACGATATCATAGAAAGCTTCCGTGAAGTAGAAGTTAGGAAAAAGTTGAAGTAAGAGTTTCTTGAAATTATATAGAAACCGTTCCATTAACTTGGAGCGGTTTTTTGTTTGAAAGATTTTGATAAACTCGCTTTCGCGAAAGCCAACGTCAAACAGTAATAATACTCAATCGTGGCAATGGAATAAGGCATAAAAAAACCTTGGAAAATCCAAGGCATTTATTTTTGTACAATTGGTTGAAATATTAAGGTTTCAAAACCTTTGCATTGGGGAAGTTTTTTTGAATTTCTAACAACGCTCTGTCTGCCTCTAATTTGCTGCGATATTTTCCTATCCATATTTTAAAATCAGGTGAGCTGTAGCGTAATTCTGATTTCCATTGCAGATGTAAAGCATCATATTTACTTTTTGTGGCAAGGGCGTTTTGGTTTTCTCCCTGGAATATTTGAATTGTATATCGATCGTCAAATGCACCCTCTTTATCTAGCGCTATTTTAGTTGCAACCAGGCGGTTCAAATTTTCAGGATTTACAGGTTTATAGGATTGAGCTTGCAGTGTAAAACTGCTGCATGCTAATGCTATTATGCCTAGTATCAATTTAATGCGTATCGTAATCATAGTGCGCTTTTTAGTCTATTTTTAATTTTTGCAGGCTACCTTTTATTTAGAACCTTTATAAATTAATTTCTTCAATATCTGGGCTCAAAATTAAATCATTTATACCCTATTTTTGCAAGGCAATAAGAATACAGTAGACTACTGTAAATATTAAGCCGAATTTATCGTAATAATCATTAAACGAGATGATAAATAAAAAATTTCAAATTAATCCTTTTAAGCTGACAATTACCTCGCTTGTCATGGTTTTTGCCTTGTGGAGTGGTCAGTCTCAGGCTTTAGATACGTCTGATGGAGAGCCTGCCGTGCCTGTAGAGGTCAACGAGTCTGAAGTTACAGAATCTGGGGGAAATGCTGAGCTAGGAGAAGCGCTATTTAAAGCAAATTGTGCTGCGTGTCACAAACTTTATAAAAACGCTGTAGGACCTGCATTATTCCAGGTGTCAGAAAAATACAGTCGTGAGTGGTTGTATAAGTGGATCAAGAACTCAAGCGCTCTTATTGCCAGTGGTGATGCTCAGGCAGTAGCGATTTACAATGAGTATGACCAGAAAAATATGAATGCATTCCCTCAATTATCTAATGAGGATATAGATAACATTCTAGCATACACAGATACTTCTAAGCCAGTAGCTACGGAGATTGTGGGTCCTGAAGTTGCTCCTGCGGTAGCAGACAATAGCATGACTAACAATATAGTTTTAGGCGCGCTTGCGCTTGTATTAGTGGTGTTGATTGTTGTCTTAGTTGCTGTAAATTCTACACTTAAACGTTTTGCAGCGGCAAACGGGATACAGACGGAGTTTGAAGAGGAGGATCAGCCAGCGCGCACTCCTATCTGGAAAGCTTTTGTTCGAAATCAATTTTTAGTCCTAACAACTGCGATTTTCTTGTTGCTTGTCAGTGCATATTTTGTTTACGGAGGCTTGATGAGTGTGGGTATTGATCAGGGATATGCTCCTGTGCAGCCTATTCATTATTCTCACAGAATACACGCAGGTGTAAGCAAAATTGAATGTAAGTATTGTCACTCAAGTGCAAGAGAGTCTAAGCACTCTGGTATACCATCACTTAATGTGTGTATGAATTGCCACAAGTCAATTGCTGAGGTTGCTGAGTCTACCTACAACGAGGGGCTTGAAGAGTATGGGATAGACTATAATAAGGAAATTCAAAAGCTGTACAAGGCGACTGGATGGTCTGAGGAGGAGCAAGCATTTACAGGTGAAGAAGAGCCTGTAAGATGGGTGCGTATACACAACCTGCCAGATCTTGCTTACTTTAATCACGCACAGCACGTGACTGCTGGTAATATTGAATGTCAAACATGTCATGGTCCTGTTGAAGAGATGGAGATCATGTATCAATATTCACCGCTCACCATGGGATGGTGTATCAACTGCCACCGCGAGTCAAACGTTGATTTAAAAGGCAATGGATATTATGAAGAAATTCATAAGGAATTGTCAGAAAAGCGCGGCGGTCGCCAGTTGACTGTTGCTGACTTAGGTGGACTAGAATGTGGTAAATGCCACTATTAATACAATAGTTTCAGAAATTTATGGCTACTACAAAAAAATATTGGAAAAGCACTGCTCAACTTGATGAGAGTAACGAGATTGTAAAGGATCTCGAGAAAAATGAATTTGCTGCACCTATTCCTACGGAAGAATTTTTAGGAAATGAAGAAGCGCTGGAATCATCTAGCACTTCTAGACGTGACTTTTTAAAGTACGTTGGTTTTAGTACAGCCGCGGCATCACTAGCTGCGTGTGAAGGACCGGTAATTAACTCGGTGCCTTATGTAAATCAGCCAGAGCGTATCATTCCTGGTATGGCAAACTATTATGCCACCACCATTGCAAATGGATATGATTTTGCCAGTGTGGTGGTGCGTACCAGAGAAGGTCGCCCTATCAAAATAGAGGGCAATCGCGATATCGCATCTCGCGGTAATGCAAATGCTCGTGTGCACGCCTCTGTATTAGATTTGTATGATAACAATCGTTTGAAGACGCCTTTGGTTAAAACCAAAGAGGCTACATGGGATGAGTTAGACGCAGCTGTGCGTAAAGAGCTTAATGCAAATGCAGGTAAAGATATCGTGTTACTTACACAAACATTTGCTAGTCCATCTGTTGCTCAATTAATACAAGATTTTAAAGCCGCTTACCCTAATGTACGTCACGTTGTTTACGATACAGTAGGCGAAGACGCTGCGCTAGATGCTTTTGAAGCAAAATACTTCGTTCGTGGTCTAGCCGACTATGACTTTAAGGATGCAGAGTGCATCGTAGGTGTAGGAGCCGACTTTGTTGGTGACTGGCAGGGCGGTGGCTTTGACACTAATTATGCTCAATCACGTGTGCCAGAAAACGGCAAAATGTCGCATCATGTGCAATTTGAGTCAAACATGACTCTTTCTGGAGCTAATTCTGATAAGCGTTATCCTGTCACTCCTACGGAACAGAAACACATTATAGCTGCACTATATAGTAAGATTGTTGGCGGTGCTGCCCCTAGTAATCTATCTGATAAGGTGGCAAAGGCTGTTGAAGAAACAGCGCAGAAATTAAGAAGAGCTGGGAGCAAAGGTGTATTACTTTGTGGTATTCCTGACCAGGACGCTCAACAGCTCACATTAGAAATTAATGAAAAGCTAGGGTGTACAATTATAGATACTGCTGCGCCTATCATGACTCGTCAGGGAAGTCGTAAAGCTGTTGATCAGTTGATCAACGATATGAATAAGGGTACTGTAGGAGCTGTTTTTGTTGCAGGTGTTGACCCAGTTTATAGCTATGATGATAGTGGCGCTTTCGCGGAAGCGTATAAAAAAGTACCTCTAACCGTTTCATTTGCATCTCGTTTTGATGCAACGGCGCAGATTTCAGGTTACGTCGCGACTACTCCTCATTATCTTGAGTCCTGGGGAGATGTAGAAATGAAGAAAGGTCAAATCTCTTTAATGCAGCCTACCATAAGTCCTTTGTTTGATACACGTCAAATGCAGGATTCGTTATTAAAGTGGTCTGGAAGTGATGAGATTTACAGAGATTATTTAAAGTCTTTCTCCAAGGAGAATGGTTCTAATTGGAACCAGTCGTTACAAGATGGTTTTTACCTAGCAAACACCAGTACGGAAGAACAAAACAATTCGGAAGCTACTGCTGTTGATAATAGTGCCGCACTGCGCAATTTATCGAATGCTAAAGCAGCTGGTGACTTTGAATTAGTCTTGTACACGAAAATCTCAATGGGAGACGGTACACAAGCAAACAACCCGTGGTTGCAGGAGCTACCTGATCCGATCACACGTACGACATGGGATAATTATATGACCATATCCCAAAAGGATGCTGACCGCTTAGGTATTGAGAATTTTAACGTTGCAAATGGTGCCTTGGATGGTACTTATGCAGTGGTTAAAATGGAAGGCGTTGAGCGTAAAATACCTGCTCTAATCCAGCCTGGACAAGCGCAGGGAACTATCGGTATTGCTCTAGGTTATGGCAAGACTGCTGCTATACAAGAGGAAATGCAGACGGGAGTAAATGCTTATCCATTCTTTAAGAATGGTCGCACTATACAAAGTGTTACTGTTGAAGCCGCTGGAGAAGTTCATGAATTTGCATGTACACAGTTGCAAAACACGATGATGGGTCGTGATATCATTAGAGAAACAGATCTATCTACTTATATAGCTGGTGATCAACATGAGTTCAACCCGATGCCGGAGGTGTCTCTTAATCATATTGAAACACCAGTAACATCGCCAGATGTAGACTTGTGGGAAAGTTTTGACAGATCTGTTGGGCATCACTTCAATATGTCTATCGACCTGAACTCTTGTACTGGTTGTGGAGCATGTGTGATTGCATGTCATGCAGAAAATAACGTTCCAGTTGTAGGAAAGTCGGAAGTGCGACGTTCAAGAGATATGCACTGGTTGCGTATTGATAGATATTACTCATCTACAGATAGTTTTGAGGCAGATGAAGCAAAGAAAGATGGTTTCTCAGGACTGTTTGGAGAAAACGGTTCTTTGGGCGGTTTCGGAGAATTAGAAATTCCGGCAGACGAGCCACAAGTTGCTTTCCAACCGTTAATGTGTCAACACTGTAACCACGCTCCATGTGAGACTGTTTGTCCAGTAGCGGCATCATCACATGGTCGTCAGGGACAAAATCATATGATTTACAATCGTTGTGTAGGTACTAGATATTGTGCAAACAACTGTCCTTATAAAGTGCGTAGATTTAACTGGTTCTTATACAATGGAAACGACGAGTTTGATTATCATATGAATAATGATTTAGGTCGTATGGTTATCAATCCAGACGTAACGGTACGTTCTAGAGGGGTGATGGAGAAATGTTCTTTGTGTATTCAAATGACACAAATGACTATTCTAGAAGCCAAGAAAGATGGTCGTATGATTAAAGATGGTGAGTTTGCTACGGCATGTTCCAATGCTTGTTATAACGGTGCCATTACCTTTGGAGATATCAACGATAAGGAGTCAGAGATCTATAAGAAGAAAAGTCAAGATCGTGCTTACCACTTGTTAGAAGAGATAGGTACAGAACCTAACGTGGTGTATCAGGTTAAGGTAAGAAACATATAATTAATATTAAGAAACTAATTAACGCATTATGGCTCATTACGAAGCGTCCATAAGAAAACCACTAGTAACCGGCGACAAAACGTATGCTGATGTTACAAAAGACATCGCTTTTCCTGTTGAAGGACCAGCAAACAAACAATGGTGGTTGGTATTTACCATAGCTATAGTGGCATTTCTTTATGGAATAGGATGTATCACGTATACAATATCCACTGGTATAGGAGTATGGGGATTAAACAAGACCATAGGTTGGGCTTGGGATATCACAAACTTTGTTTGGTGGGTAGGAATAGGTCACGCTGGGACTTTGATCTCTGCAGTATTATTATTGTTCCGTCAAAAATGGAGAATGGCAATTAACCGCTCTGCAGAAGCGATGACCATATTTTCGGTAATTCAAGCAGGTTTGTTTCCTATCATTCACATGGGGCGCCCTTGGTTAGCTTATTGGGTACTTCCTATCCCCAATCAATTCGGTTCGTTATGGGTAAACTTTAATTCGCCGCTACTTTGGGATGTATTTGCTATTTCGACTTACTTGTCGGTCTCTCTAGTATTCTGGTGGACAGGTCTTCTACCTGATTTTGCGATGATACGAGATAGAGCGATCACTCCTTTCAATAAAAAGATTTACGGAATTTTGGCATTCGGATGGTCTGGAAGAGCTAAAGACTGGCAGCGATTTGAAGAGGTGTCTCTAGTGCTTGCCGGACTTGCTACACCATTAGTACTATCGGTTCACACCATTGTATCTTTTGACTTTGCCACCTCGGTGATACCTGGATGGCATACCACCATATTCCCTCCATACTTTGTTGCGGGAGCGGTATTTTCTGGTTTTGCCATGGTAAATACCTTGCTTATTGTGATGAGAAAAGTATGCCATCTAGAGAATTATATCACAATACAACACATTGAGTTAATGAATCTGGTAATCATGATTACAGGTTCGATTGTAGGGGTTGCATATATTACAGAGCTATTTATGGCGTGGTACTCTGGAGTAGAATATGAGCAGTACGCTTTCTTAAATAGAGCAACTGGACCTTACGCATGGGCATACTGGTCCATGATGATCTGTAACGTATTCTCTCCGCAATTCATGTGGTTCAAAAAATTACGTACGAGCATCGTTTTCTCTTTTGCGATTTCTATCGTTGTAAACATCGGGATGTGGTTTGAACGATTTGTAATCATCGTAACCTCGTTGCACCGTGATTACGTGCCATCATCTTGGACCATGTTCTCTCCTACCTTTGTTGATATAGGTATATTTATTGGTACCATTGGATTCTTCTTTGTTTTATTCCTTTTGTATTCAAGAACGTTCCCAGTAATCGCTCAAGCAGAGGTTAAATCAATCCTTAAGTCCAGCGGTAACAAGTATAAAGAGATGAGAGAAAGTAAAATGACGTCTAACCCAGATAAAGCCTCTGGTGATCCTTTGGCTCACCCTAGCGAGTAATAATTATGGCGACACATAAAATACATGCATTATATAATGACGATGATGTTTTACTCAGAGCAGTAAAGCAGATACGCGATCAACGTTTTCACATAGAAGAGGTGTTTTGTCCATTCCCTGTACACGGGCTGGAGAAAGCTATGGGTCTTGCAGATACACGTCTTGCTATTAACGCCTTCCTTTACGGTATTGTAGGTCTAGCCGTGGCAACGGTTATGATGGATTATATTATGATTGAGGACTGGCCACAAAATATAGGAGGTAAACCTAGCTTCTCGTATATTGAAAATATGCCTGCATTTGTACCTATCATGTTTGAGCTCACGGTATTTTTTGCCGCTCACTTGATGGTTATTACATTTTATTTGCGCAGTCGATTATGGCCTTTCAAAAAGGCAGAGAATCCAGATGTGCGCACTACAGATGACCATTTTTTAATGGAGGTAGATGCTCAAGGTGATGATATTGAATCTATCACTAAATTTTTATATGATACTGGAGCAGTAGAACTGGTATTAATTGACAAAGAAGATCACTGATGAATAAGTTTTTCAACACAATTTTACTGACCGTTGGAGCATGTGTACTCGTCTCTTGTGGAGACAATGGTACAAAGGATGTAAGTCCTAAGTCAGACCGCAGTGTGCAGTATTTCCCTAATATGTACCAGTCTGTAGGTTATGAAACCTATCAAGAGGGTACTGTTTTTGAGAATAATATGGAAGCGCAGAAACCTGTTGATGGGACAGTATCCCGTGGATGGTTGCCTTATGATTATGAAGATGATAATGATGGTTACGCTTCCGCGAAAGCGAACTTAGAAAATCCAGTACCACTTACTGAGGCTCACTTTGAAAATGGTAAAGCATTGTATGACATTTACTGTGCTATCTGTCATGGAGCAAATGGAAACGGTCAAGGACATCTGGTTAAAACAGAGAAGATTTTAGGAGTTCCTAGTTATGATTCTCGTGAAATCACTGCAGGTTCTATATATCACGTGATGTATTATGGAATTAACTACATGGGGTCTTACGCTTCACAAACAAGTATTGAGGAGCGCTGGGAAATCACACATTATGTAGAAGCGTTAAGAGCCGACCTTATGGGTGTGCCACGAAAGCCATTGATAGACGCACAAAATGTAGATACTCCCGTTGATGACTTAGTTCTAGGTGATGATGCTCCAGCCGATGCTGCAACAGCTGAGCCTGTTGAAAATATGGAAAACACAAATCAGGATAACGGGAATAGCAACAACGGCCAGTAAACGGTTTCAAGAAGATATTATATATGTATACTCTTACAACAAAATTTAAAGTATTTGCCATTATAATAATGGTACTGGGTGCAGTAATGACCGGTGTAGGTTTTTTACAAGCGCCAGCTGATCAAGCTGCTGTAGAGCAAATGCTGGCGGAAGAAGGTGCTCACGGTGATTCCCACGGATCCTCTCACAATGATAGTGAGAGCCATGATAATAGTGGAAAGGAGAACACTATGTACAATGCAGACGAGTCTCAGCTAGAGACTGGTTATATTACAAGCAATAGTACTCAAGAAAGTGAAAGCACTCATGCGATAACCCCACATGATGCAGAAGATCATAGCGGCTCTCATGCAGAGCATTTGTACCACCAACTCGCTAATCGCCCCTGGGCAGCGGTTTACGTGGCTTGTTTCTTCTTTTTCATGATTGGTTTAGGTGTTCTAGCATTCAATGCTGTGCAAAAAGTAGCTCAGGCGGGATGGTCTCCGGTATTATTTCGTGTTATGGAAGGGGTGAGCAGTTACATACTACCAGGAGGTATCATTATGTTCCTTCTATTACTCGTTACTGGTCTGGGACTTAACCATATTTTTACGTGGATGGAACCAGGTATCGACGATCCTACAAGTGAAGCCTACGATCATATTGTCGCAGGTAAATCAAGCTATTTGAATGTGCCATTTTGGTTGATACGTGCTGGTATTTTTATCGTAGGATGGAATCTATATCGATGGAATTTGCGCAAGTTCAGTTTAAACCAGGATGAAAATCCAGAAGGCAATGTATGGTATAAGAAGGCATTTAAGCACAGTGCTATGTTCCTTGTATTCTTTATTGTTACAGAGTCAATCATGTCATGGGACTGGATCTTAAGCTTTGATCCACACTGGTTCTCAACATTGTTTGCATGGTATGTATTAGCTAGTATGCTAGTTAGTGCTGTTACCGTTATTGCACTTGTTACTATATTCTTGAAAGGTAAAGGTTACTTAGAGTATGTGAACGATTCACATATACACGATTTAGCTAAGTTTATGTTCGGGTTCAGTATATTCTGGACTTATTTATGGTTCTCTCAATTCATGTTGATCTGGTATTCTAATATTCCAGAAGAGGTCACCTATTTCGTAAGTAGGATTGAGGATTATAATTTATTGTTCTTCGGTATGGTAGCAATTAACTTCCTTTTCCCGTTATTAATACTGATGAATTCCGACTTTAAACGTGTCAATTGGTTTGTTGTCACTACTGGAATATTCATTTTAATAGGTCACTATTTGGATATTTATGTGATGGTTATGCCTGCAACAGTAGGTGAGTCATGGTTCCTGGGTCTTCCAGAGATAGGGGCGTTATTGTTCTTTGGTGGGTTGTTCTTATTGTATGTATTCAACACGATTTCAAAAGCCCCTTTATTAGCCAAAGGCGATCCATTCATTGGGGAGAGCAAACATTTTCATTATTAAAATTTAGAATTATACTGTAATGACAGCATTTCTTATCATATTAATCGCAGCTCTTTTAGCTGTTTCAGTATGGCAGATTACTAAAATTGCCAAATTAGGTAAAGCACCAGATCCTGAAACGGATCAAAGTGAGATTGCAAACGATAACGACAATAAACGTAATGGTCAAGGTATGTTGTTATTTGTTGTGGCAATGTATATAATGATGATCGCCTGCTTTATAGGCTATCAAGATTACTTCTTGCCAGACGCCTCTTCCCTACATGGTAGCGAGTACGATAATCTGTTGTTGCTTACCACAGTTGTGATCATGATTGTCCAGTTCCTTACCCAAGCTTTATTACACTGGTTCTCTTACAAATACCATGGTAGAAAAGGACAACGTGCGTTATTTTATGCAGATAATGATCGTCTTGAATTTATATGGACAGCCATTCCAGTAGTAGTATTAGCTGGTCTTATTTTGTGGGGTCTATTCTCATGGAATGATATCATGGATGCAAATCTAGATGACGACCCATTGGTTGTGGAAGTTTACGCTTATCAATTTGGTTGGAGAATACGTTACAGTGGCGCAGATAATATTTTGGGTGATGCAAATGTACGTTTTATAGACAATGAGACCGTTAACTTAGTTGGACAAGACCCCACAGACGTTGATGGTATGGACGATATTTTAGTTCAAGAATTGCACTTACCGGTAAACCGTCCGGTGCTATTCAAATTTAGA
This sequence comes from uncultured Nonlabens sp., assembly GCA_947491755.1. Classification (GTDB taxonomy): domain Bacteria; phylum Bacteroidota; class Bacteroidia; order Flavobacteriales; family Flavobacteriaceae; genus Nonlabens. Next base: position 708,150 of record CANLKV010000001.1, read on the forward strand.
TCTCAGGATGTATTGCATTCTGCTTACATGCCGCACTTTCGTGCTCAAATGAATGTCGTGCCTGGAATGGTGACTCAATTTAAGTTTACTCCTACAGTTACCTCTGAAGAGATTAGAAATTCAGAGTTTATGACTGAAAAAGTTAGTAAGATAAATGAAATAAGACGACAAAAAAGTAAGGAATTGCTTGCTGATGGCGACGTAGGTCTTGATCCTTATGAGTTTGAATACTACTTATTGTGTAACAAGATATGTGGTGTTTCTCATTATAACATGCAAGCAAAGATTATAGTTGAGACCGAAGAAGAATTTAATGAGTGGCTCTCTGCTCAAGAAACATTTGAACAAACATTAGCGAAAGCTGAAAATTAGTATTTATGGGACAAGCTGTTGCAGTTGCACATGATGACCACGGACATGACGATGGACATCACCACCACAAAGAAACCTTTGTAACGAAGTACATTTTTTCTACAGATCATAAAATGATTGCAAAGCAGTATCTTATCACTGGTTTGATCATGGGTGTGATAGGTATTGCGATGTCTCTATTAATGAGAATGCAAATTGCCAATCCTGAACAACCTAGTGTCATTTTTGAAGCTTTGTTAGGCAAATGGGCACCTGATGGTGTTATGGATCCAGGTATCTATCTTGCATTAGTAACAATTCACGGTACTATCATGGTATTTTTTGTACTTACTGCAGGTTTGAGTGGTACATTTTCTAATTTCTTAATTCCGTTGCAGATCGGTGCACGGGACATGGCCTCCGGATTCCTTAACATGGTTTCTTATTGGTTATTTTTCTTATCATCTGCGATCATGATAGGATCGCTATTTGTAGAGTTAGGACCTGCCGCCGCTGGTTGGACTATTTATCCACCGCTTAGTGCATTGCCAGAAGCTATGCCAGGATCTGCTATGGGTATGACATTATGGTTAGTTTCTATGGCCATTTTTATCGCGTCCTCTTTATTAGGTTCCCTTAATTATGTGGTTACAGTTATCAATATGAGAACTAAGGGGATGTCTATGACCAGACTACCACTTACTATCTGGGCATTTTTTGTAACTGCTATCATCGGTATTGTATCGTTCCCAGTATTATTTGCTGCTGCACTTTTATTGATCATGGATAGAAGTTTTGGTACTTCTTTCTTCCTATCAGACATTTATATTCAAGGGGAGGTACTAGCACACCAGGGAGGTTCTCCAGTTCTTTTTGAGCATTTATTTTGGTTCCTAGGGCATCCAGAGGTTTACATTGTTCTTCTTCCTGCATTAGGTATTACTTCCGAAATTATAGCAACAAACTCTCGTAAACCTATCTTTGGATACCGTGCGATGGTTGCTTCTATTCTAGCGATTGCTTTCCTATCAACAATTGTATGGGGGCACCACATGTTTGTTTCAGGGATGAATCCATTCTTAGGATCTGTATTTACTTTTACTACCTTGTTAATTGCGATACCATCTGCTGTAAAGGCATTTAACTATATCACTACATTATGGAAGGGTAATCTACAGATGAACCCTGCCATGTTGTTCTCTATAGGTCTTGTATCTACGTTTATTACTGGTGGATTAACCGGGATTATTTTAGGAGACAGTACTCTTGACATCAATGTACACGATACATATTTTGTGGTGGCACACTTTCACCTAGTAATGGGTATATCTGCATTGTACGGATTGTTTGCTGGGGTGTATCACTGGTTCCCTAAGATGTTTAATAGAATGATGGATAAAAACCTAGGTTATGTTCACTTCTGGTTGACTGCTATTGGGGCTTATGGAGTATTCTTCCCTATGCACTTTGTTGGTATGGCTGGATTACCACGTCGTTATTACACTAACACTAATTTCCCGTACTTTGACGATTTAGCAGATACAAATTCCTTGATTACTTATTTTGCGATTTTTACTGCTGCCGCTCAACTGTTCTTTGCCTATAACTTTGTTAAGAGTATATTCTTTGGGAAAAAAGCGCCTGCTAACCCATGGAAGTCAAATACTCTGGAATGGACTACAGGTGATAAGCATATCCATGGGAACTGGGTTGGTGCTATACCAACGGTTTACAGATGGCCTTATGATTATAGCAAATTAAATGAAGACGAAGAATATGTGATTGCAGGACAAGATTATGTTCCACAACATATTCCTCTCCAACCTAAGGAAGAGGAAATGAATCACTAAATAAATTCATCTACAAAAAAAGGGGAAGCTTTAGCTTCCCCTTTTTTTTGATTCATTATGAGAATCAAGCTGACTAATAAATTATGGATTGCAACGTTAGTATTCACCACGCGCAGGATAATCTTTGTCTTCAATAAAATCTATAGCGTCTAGGATATCCTTAAAGCTAGGCCGTGCAAACGGCATGCTTTGTATTGAGGCAAAATAGACCTCGTTTTGTTTGTTGATTAAATAGATAGCAGGTTCTGAAAATAATTCTGGCTCCTTATCGCTTACCCCTTTAGACAAAAATAGCTTCCAATCTCTGGCGGTTTGTTCTTGTAGCTCATATCCTACTGGGATACTATCTATATTCCACTGCTCACCTGTTTTTTTAGCCTTTTGCTCTGTATCCATGCTTATAGCTATCACATTAATGCCGCGGTCAATAAATTCATCGAGGTGAGTGCGAAGACTTTCTAATTGTTTTTTACAAACAGGACAGTGCATCCCTCTATAAAAAACAATCATGGTATACTTTTCCGGGTCTTGCTTATCCATGACCCATTGCGTACCATTAATAAGGTTTAATTCCAGTTGTGGTGCTTTTTCTCTCGGTTTCATGTTTTATTTTTAATATAAGATTACTCAATCATCTTTTTATTAAATCAAAGCTAATGTGTGCTTAATATTTTGAGAGTTTACGCTTTCGCGAAAGCGAACTAACAAACGCCCTTATCTGCACCATAAAGCTTATTGAAAACTTGACGTCCTATGCTTCACATACATCAACTATCTTTGAATCATGAATGAACATCTAGATGCGTACGGTGAACACTTTACACCCGAGGAGAATGATATCGAGCGTGCGTTACGCCCGCTTTCCTTTGATGATTTTGCTGGGCAAGATCAGATATTAGAAAACTTGAAAGTATTTGTTCAAGCTGCCAACAAACGTGGAGAGGCTCTTGATCATACTTTATTTCATGGGCCTCCTGGACTAGGGAAGACCACTCTTGCGCATATACTCGCTGCAGAGCTGGGCGTGGGAATTAAAGTAACCTCAGGACCTGTGCTAGATAAGCCTGGTGATCTGGCAGGTTTACTTACAAATCTAGACGAACGGGATGTGTTGTTTATTGATGAGATCCACAGGCTGAGTCCGGTAGTAGAAGAATATTTATATTCTGCGATGGAGGATTATAAAATAGACATTATGATTGAGACAGGTCCTAACGCAAGGACGGTGCAAATCAATCTAGCCCCTTTTACTCTAATAGGAGCCACCACCCGCAGTGGATTACTCACGGCACCCATGCGCGCACGATTTGGCATATCATCTCGTTTGCAATACTACACGACAGAGTTGTTATCAACTATCGTGGAACGTAGTGCAGAAATATTACAAGTACCTATTGCCGCAAATGCCGCTATAGAAATCGCAGGTCGCAGCCGTGGTACTCCTAGAATTGCAAATGCTTTGTTGAGAAGGGTTCGCGATTTTGCACAAATCAAAGGGAACGGCAATATTGATCTAGATATCTCTAAATTCTCACTGAAAGCGCTTAATGTAGATGCTCACGGTCTGGATGAAATGGATAATAAAATACTGACCACCATTATAGATAAGTTTAAAGGTGGTCCGGTGGGCATTACCACCTTGTCGACTGCAGTTTCTGAGAGTGCAGAGACCATTGAAGAGGTATACGAACCCTTTCTTATTCAACAAGGTTTTATAATTAGAACGCCCAGGGGTCGCGAGGTAACTGATCTCGCGTATAAGCATTTGGGGCGCACCAGCCAGCGCAATCCAGGTGGATTGTTTGACAACCTGTGATGTTCAAATGTTAAATATCAATTGAAAATGCATTTTTTCGGTTTTTTTAAAAACCAGATCGTCTACTTTTTACGTACCTACATTATTAACGCATAGCGGGCGGCTACAATGTAGTGTGATCCGTTGTCGTACGTAAGATGACTTAGATTTTTGTTATGCTTTTTTCTTCTAGAATTGAATCATTCTCCTTTTATCTAGCTTTATTTTTATGTTTATCAATTGCTAGTGCTCAAGTAGGTATAGGAACTTCTACGCCACAGGAATCTGCGATGCTAGACATCGAGGCGTCTAGCCAAGGCGTGTTAATCCCACGTGTAAACATCAGTAATTTAAATAATCAATCACCTATTACCACCGCAACAATTGCAGAGAGTTTGATTGTATTCAATACTAATGCAAGTGTAGGTAAAGGCTTTTATTACTGGAATGCAGATGATAGTGTATGGACAAAGCTTTTGGTAGCGAGCGATGTGGGCTCAAGTTTCGGCGGCTGGTATGAAGCTACCACGACAAACAACCCTGTAGATATTGATGATGATCTTTTTACAAATGGCAATATAGGAATCAACACAGATGATCCTGAGAGTGCCCTGCATATCTACGAACAAACGGGTACTGCACCTACATTTGTCAATGGCAGGCCCAATGGCTCACTTATTCTAGAGCATGGCAACAATGGGGGTGCCTCTTCTATCGTTTTCAGAAGTGCTCAAAATATCTCGAGTGATTATGGATACATTACCTATGAGGATAACGGCTCTGTTATCGATGGCGTAACGTCTAATGAGAATGGATTGCTAACAATAGGTATTCAAAATGATGGAGAAGGTAGCTCACCCCAGGACGATATTAATATTGCGGCGACAGGTGTATTAAAAATAAGCCTAGGTGATCCCAACACTACAGACTATAATTTTGGTAATGATCAATTGAGTCCAGTATCTAATAACAACAAAAGTTTAGGTAATGAAAACAGTCACTGGGAAGATCTCTTTATAAAGGGAGAATTGCGTGATAATGAAGGCGATGGCATCACTGTCACATTAAATCAAGTCCCAGATTACAGATTTTTAGAAAATGCATTTATTCCTCTTGATAACAGAGGTAAAGACCTAGGGCTTATCAACGATTCCTGGGACAATGTCTATGCAGATGCTTACTTTAACGTGTCAGATCGCAGGCTCAAAACAAACATCAACCCTTTAGGGTATGGGTTGGATCAAATTTTACCGATAAAAACCTATAGCTACATTTACAAATCTAGCGATGACGCTACAGATGTTCATTACGGAGTCATTGCGCAGGAATTGCAGCAATATCTTCCAGAGTTAGTGCAAACTAACGATGATGAGCAAAAATTACTTGCCGTTAATTATATAGAGTTCATTCCTGTTCTTATCAATGCTATACAGGAGCAACAGAAAATTATTGAAAGTCAAAATTCTGATATTTCAAAGCTGGTAGATGAAATTACTCAGATTAAAAAGCTTATTGCAAACAGCAATTGAGGCATTGCTAGGTAGTGGCAATCCTCTATGATTATAGCCCACACGATTAACAAAGAAGCGGCAACACTTCACAATTGCAAGGTTATCTTTGTTTATCGATCTAACCTACATGCGTACCATTGAAAAAGTGTCGTCCTTACGATTTTTATCACAGTCACGACAGATTTATAAAGACCCACTGCCTTTTCATAGAGAAAACTTTCAGCGGTATGGTCATACTTTTAAAATAAGTCCTAAGCCAGGACTGACAATTCATTTTACGTGCGATACGTCGATCACAAAGCATATCCTTCAAAAAAACCAGCGTAACTATAATAAATCCAGTCTACAAACGGATGATCTAGGAAAATATATAGGCCATGGCTTGCTTACCGCAAATGGTGAATCATGGCGGCGCAATCGCAAGCTGGTGCAACCCGCATTTTATAAAAAACAATTAGCTACCCTTATAGAGTCGATGCAGCGAGTCATTATAGAAGAGCTTGCAAAAATTAAAACAAATACCCCTATTGATATACACGAGATCTTTAGTGATCTAGCATTTAAAGTGGTGGCAAAAAGTCTGTTTTATCTCGAGGACATGGATGAACGTATTGCGAGATTGCAATATATAACAGAGCAAGCTCAAAAAATGTTAATCAAAGAGCTGCGGTTGCCATTTCTTATGTGGTATTATGATCGTCGATGGTTGTCTGGCGAGTCCAGTATCCCTTATCACCTAGAGTTAATAGACGAGGCTCGTGCCATCTTGCAAGAAATTATCGATAGCCGCAAACAAGATGATAAACAGTATGGTGACTTGTTGGATTTATTATTACAATCTACCTACGAGGACGGCAGTCATATGAGTGATCGCCAGTTGATTGACGAGATACTGGTACTATTTATCGCTGGCCATGAAACTACGGCAAACGTATTGACATTTGCTACCCAACTACTGGCTCATCACCCTAGCGAGCAACAGCAAGTGCAACATGAAATCGCAGGGATAAGCTCTCCAGATTTGATGGTGCAATTGAAAGAACTGGAGTTTACTAAACAAACGCTAGAAGAAACCATGCGTTTATACCCGCCTGCATATGTCACAGATCGTGTGACTGTAGAAGACGATGTGTGTGGTGATATCCATTTGAAAGCAGGAAGTATCTGGCTTATTAGTTTTTATGAAATGCACCGTCGTAAAGATCTATGGGAGCAACCAGATGACTTTGTACCACAGCGTTTTAATGCTGCAAATCGCAAGAAGTACAGCGATCAGTATTTTCCTTTTGGTGCGGGTCCTAGAATGTGCATCGGTAACAATTTTGCCATGTTTGAAATGGCGTTAGTGCTTAAAAATATGTTGAGCGCCTACGATTTGCAGCCTGTGGGAGAAAGCATTGAGTACCACCCCTTGATCACGCTGCGTCCTAAAAATGCTCAGATCATTTTCAAAAACCGCTAGCAACCCAGTTGGTAAGATAAAATTATAAGAGATCCATATGTTGGGATAATTTCGCTTTCGCGAAAGCGAACTAATTTATCATCCATTTATTTAACAATCTAGTGCCGCTTATAAAATATCTTGAAAGCATTAATCGCTACATTTGTACTAGCCTAAAAAGCAAAATATGAGTACCAAACCTAGTAGAAGGAGAGAGGCGCTGGTCTATCATGCAAAACCCACGCCCGGTAAGATAAAAGTTGTACCTACTAAGAAATATAGCAGTCAGCGAGATTTATCGCTAGCCTATAGCCCTGGTGTGGCAGAGCCTTGCCTAGAGATTGTAAAAGATAAAGCAAACGTTTATAAATACACCACAAAAGGGAATCTTGTAGCTGTCATAAGCAATGGTACCGCGGTGTTAGGTCTGGGCGATATAGGTCCAGAGGCCAGCAAGCCCGTCATGGAGGGGAAAGGATTGCTGTTCAAAATCTTTGCAGACCTGGATTGCTTTGATATCGAGGTAGATACCAAAAATGTTGAAGAGTTCATTGCCACGGTAAAGAATATAGCTCCCACCTTTGGCGGGATCAATCTAGAAGACATAAAAGCGCCAGAAGCTTTTGAAATTGAGCGTCGTTTAAAAGAAGAACTGGATATCCCAGTAATGCATGACGATCAACATGGTACGGCCATCATCTCTAGTGCGGCATTACTTAACGCCCTAGAACTGGCAGGTAAAAATATAGAAGACGTACAGATTGTAATCTCTGGTGCGGGTAGTGCCGCAATTTCTTGTACATCGCTATATGTAAAATTAGGTGCGCGCAAGGAAAACATCATGATGTTTGACATCGATGGGTTAATTACAAAAGATCGTACAGACCTGGGCGAGATGCAAATGCAATTTGCTACAGATCGTAAACCTATGACCATGGAAGAGGCGATGGTTGGATCAGATGTGTTTTTAGGTCTTTCTGCTGGAAATATTGTCTCTCAAAAGATGATACAAAGCATGAATCATGACCCTATTGTTTTTGCAATGGCAAATCCTACTCCAGAGATTGACTACGATCTTGCCATGGCTGCTCGTGAGGATATCATCATGGCAACGGGTCGCAGCGATCATCCTAATCAGGTCAATAATGTATTAGGTTTCCCATTTATATTTAGAGGAGCGATGGATGTGCGCGCCACTAAAATTAATGAAGAAATGAAACTGGCAGCCACGCATGCTATCGCAAAGCTTGCAAAAGAGCCCGTGCCAGAGCAGGTAAATATCGCCTATGGAGAATTTAAGCTCAACTTTGGTAGGGACTATATTATTCCTAAGCCATTTGACCCACGACTTATAGCAACCATACCGCCAGCGGTAGCAAGAGCTGCGATGGAATCTGGAGTGGCACAAGAACCTATCACAGACTGGGACAAGTACGAGGAAGAACTGCTCACGCGCATGGGGGCTGATAATAAGTTGGTACGATTGATTTTAAATCGTGCTCGTATGAATCCTAAACGTATAGTTTTTGCAGAGGCAGATAACCTGGATGTGCTTAAAGCAGCTCAAATTGTACTAGAAGAAGGAATAGGAACGCCTATCCTCTTAGGTAGAAAGGATATTATAGAAGGACTAATGACCGAGCTGGAATTTGACCAGCCTTGTTTAATCATTGATCCCAAAGCAGATGAAGAGCTAGACCGTAGGAAACGATATGCACATGAATTCTGGAAATTGCGCAACCGCAAGGGTGTGACAGAATTTGATGCGGCAAGAACATTAAGGCAACGCAACTATTTTGCAGCAATGATGGTAAAATTAGGTGATGCAGATGCACTGGTAACGGGAGTCGCGCAATCCTATCCACGATCTGTGCGTCCCATGATGGAAATTATAGGAATGGCGCCAGGTGTTGAAAAAATTGCTACAACTAACCTTATGATTACAGATCGCGGCCCACTGTTTATATCAGACACCTCGATCAATATAGATCCAGATGCTACAGCACTAGCAAAAATCGCTCAGATGACTGGTAGAACAGCCGCCATGTTTGGTGTGAATCCAGTAATTGCAATGATAAGCTATGCAAACTTTGGTTCTAGTAAACATTCTAATGCAAAAAAAGTTACAGATGCTGTAAAATATTTACATCAATATTATCCTAGTATAGTCGTTGATGGCGAGATACAAACAGATTTTGCATTAAACCCAGAAATGCTGCAGGCAAAATTCCCGTTTTCAAAACTCGCTGGCAAAAAGGTGAATACCCTGATATTTCCTAATCTAGAGAGTGGTAATAGTACCTATAAATTATTGAAGGAATTACGTGGAATCGACTCTATAGGCCCTATAATGATGGGAATGGAAAAGCCAGCCCATATTTTACAGCTGGGTGCTAGTGTTGACGAGATCGTTAACATGGCCGCTGTAGCAGTAATTGATGCCCAGCAAAAAGAAAAACGAGCTGCCCAGCAATCGCAAGCAGATGCGGCTGTGGATTAATTAATTTTAAATCATAGATAAACAAGGATGTACCTATATGAGCGGTACATCCTTGTTTTTATTTTGTTACATTTGACCGTCTGCTAATATCCTGTTAAATGATAGCTCAATTAAAAGGCCAGCTGGTCGAAAAAAACCTGACTGATGTCATCGTCGATTGCGCCGGTGTCGGGTACTTTGTAGAAATATCTTTGCATACTTATTCTAAAATTCCTGATGGAGAATCGATAAAGTTATATACCTACATGATGGTGCGCGAGGATGCCCAGCGTCTCTTTGGGTTTGCAGAAAAAAGTGAACGGGAAGTATTTAAGTTACTCATTTCTGTGTCTGGTATAGGCGCAAATACTGCTCGTACAATGTTGTCTAGTCTTGATCCATCACAAATCGCTCAGGCTATTGCAAATGGTGACGTTAAAACCATTCAAAGCGTCAAAGGTATAGGTGCAAAAACTGCCCAGAGAGTCATACTGGACCTCAAGGATAAAATCTTACAAGTTTTAGAAGATCCACAAATTTCTATCATTCCAAGCAATAGAGGCCGCGATGAAGCGTTATCTGCATTGGAAACATTGGGCTATGTGCGTAAACAGGCTCAAAAAGTCATTGATAAAATATTGTCTAGCCATCCAGATGCTAGTACAGAGCAATTGATCAAGGATGCACTTAAACAATTATAGGATTTGAAGTACGTATATAGTAACCTGATACGCAAGTATTTATATGTAGTCACGTGTTTCTTTGTGTTCGCTTTCGCGAAAGCGCAACAACCTACCACCTTACCACGAGACACCATCACCACGGCTACCCTAGGAAGAATCACACTGCCAGACCCGCCCAGTATCACTTCCTTATATATCTATGATGCAGATCTAGATAGGTATATTTTTAACAAGCGATTTGGCGAATTCCGTATTGATTACCCATTTACTCTTACTAGAGAACAATATCAAGAAATGGTCATCAAGGAACAAATGCGTGCCTATTTTAATGAGAAGTCAAAATTACTAGCTGGCAAATCAGAAGAGGATAAGGAAAAGCAAAAAAATCTGTTGCCCAATTTCTATGTAGATTCTGATTTGTTTGAGAGCATTTTTGGTGGGAATGAAATTTCTATCACCCCTAATGGTAATGTGGCAGTTGACCTGGGATTGCTCTATAATCGTACAGATAACCCTAGTTTTTCTCCTAGAAACAGGCAAAATTTTACCTTTGATTTTAACCAGCGTATCAATTTAAGTTTATCTGGTAGTGTAGGTAAACGCCTTAACATTAATGCTAATTATGATACCCAAGGTTCTTTTGATTTTCAAAACCAGATAAAACTGGATTATACCCCTACAGAAGATGATATTTTACAAAGCATAGAGGTAGGTAATGTGAGTATGCCACTCAACTCGCAATTAATACGTGGGGCGCAGAGCCTTTTTGGTGTAAAGACAGAACTACAATTTGGTAAAACTAGAATAACTGGAGTATTTTCTGAGCAACAGTCGGAGTCCAGAACAGTCCAGGCCGCCGGCGGTGCTACAGTAAGTGACTTTGATTTTTTCTCATTAGATTATGATGAGAATAGGCATTTTTTTCTAGCGCATTATTTTAGAGACACCTATGATCAGACACTTGCAAATTATCCTTTTATAGGCAATAACATTCAAATAACTCGTGCAGAAGTCTGGATCACAAACCGCGGTAATCGTACAGACGATGTACGTAACCTTGTGGCAATTCAAGACCTGGGAGAGTCAGATCCTAGCAATATAGGTCTGGATCAACAACCGCCTGGTTTTTTAAACGTACCACCAGGCAGTTTTCCTAGCAATAACAATAATGACTTTAATCCTATTGCTATTAACTCTGGAGGAGAAACATTACTTAATCGACAAATACGTGATATTGCAACGGTAACACAGGGTTTTGGGAACGTGCAAGTCAATGAAGGGTTTGATTATGTGACACTAGAGAATGCACGACAGCTTAACCCAAATGAATATTCCCTTAATACACAGTTAGGTTACATTTCTTTAAATCAACGACTCAATAATGATGAGGTCGTTGCAGTAGCTTTTCAATATACCATCAACGGCCAGGTTTTTCAGGTAGGTGAGTTTGCTAACGATGGAATTAATGCGACAGATGTTAATGTAGATTTGAACAACAATCAACAGGCGGTAACTAATCAAAATCTGGTGGTTAAATTGCTTAAAAGCAATTTGACAAACGTTTCAGAACCTATATGGGATCTGATGATGAAAAATATTTATAATCTAGGAGGCTCTAGATTGTCAAGAGAAGATTTTAAACTCAATATTTTTTATCAATTCCCGCCAGAGCTTAATTACATCACCGCTGCACCAGGGACGGCAACAAATCCAGCTGTACCCTTGCCAGAAGATGTAGAAGAAACTACCTTAATAAGAGTGTTTAATCTAGACCGATTGAATCAACAGGGAGACCCACAACCTGCTGGGGATGGCTTTTTTGATTATGTTGAGGGTCTAACAGTAGACTCAGAAACTGGGCGTATTATTTTTACAAGTGTTGAGCCTTTTGGTGAGTTTCTATTTAACAAATTAGACAATACACCAGGTACTGGACCGGAAGACTATAACGATCCAGACACCTACAATGCAAATCAAGCACAATACGTGTACCGCGATATGTATCGCACTACAAAAGCACAAGCCTTACAAACCACAGAGCGTAATAAATACTTGATTAAAGGAGAGTATCAATCTACTGGTCAACAGGGGATTCCTATAGGTGGGTTCAATGTCCCACGCGGGTCAGTTACCGTAACTGCTGGTGGTCGTACCCTGCAAGAGGGCATCGATTATTCTGTCGATTACGGTCGTGGTGTGGTGATTATTTTAGATCAGGCCTTGCTCAACTCTAATATTCCTATACAGGTACAGACAGAAAGCAATGCAACCTTTAATCAACAGACCAAACGTTTTACTGGAATAAATGTAGAACATCAATTCAATAAAGACTTTATAGTAGGAGGAACTTTTTTAAATTTAAAAGAACGCCCTATCACTCAAAAATCTACCTATGGGACAGAGCCTATTAATAATACGATCATAGGCGCAAACTTTTTGTACAATACAGAGGTACCGTTTTTAACACGCCTCGCAAATAAACTGCCTAATATTGATACAGATGTAGCATCAAATATATCGATAAGAGGAGAAGCGGCATATTTATTCCCTGGTTCTCCAGATAGTGATAATTTCAATGGGAGAGCAGCCGCATATGTAGATGATTTTGAAGGCTCACAAACATCGATTGACATTCTAGCACCACTCAGCTGGAACCTAGCCAGTACGCCAGTAGCTTTTGAAGGCGCGGGAACACCATCAAACCCTTTACCTTATAACTTTAATCGAGCCAGACTAGCCTGGTATACTATTGACCCTATTTTCTACGGCAACCAGCGTCCTGCCGGTATTACAGATTCTGATGTGTCAGAATATAGAACACGCCGAGTGTTTATTGATGAGATTTTCCCACAAGTTGATATTCAACAGGGGCAGCCACAGGTGATTCAAACCTTAGATTTATCTTATTATCCTGACGAGCGTGGACCTTACAATTACAATCCAGCTGCCGCGGGAACTAATACACTACCCAATCCAGGAGATAACTGGGGAGGAATTACTCGTAGTTTTCAAAGCACCGATTTTGAAGCCACAAATGTAGAGTACATACAATTCTGGATTATGGATCCTTTCTTGTACGATCCTACAAATGATGGTGGTACGATATCTTTAAACTTAGGAAGTGTTTCAGAAGATATCTTAAAGGACAATCGCAAACAATATGAAAATGGCTTACCAGATGATGGGGGCACAGATCTTACTGTTCCCACACCTTTTGGGAAAGTACCTCTCAATCAATCTCTTATTTATGCATTTGATACAGATGGACAAGAGCGTATCAATCAGGATATAGGTCTGGATGGTTTTAGTGATATAGAGGAAGCTGCTAATTTCCCACAGTTTGATCCGGAAGATCCAGCTGGTGACAATTATGAGTATTTCCTACAAGCTACTGGTAATATTCCAGAGCGGTATAAAAGATATAATAATACACAAGGCAATTCACCGACTGAGGTTTCTCAGACAAACCGCGGTTCTACCACATTGCCAGATGTAGAGGATATCAATAGAGACAACACCATGAATACTATCGATAGTTATTTTGAATATAATATCGATATTTTTCCTGGTATGGATGTAGGTAACAATGAATATATCACAGACTCTCGAGACGTTTCTACCGTGTTACCTAATGGGTCTACATTGGAAACACGATGGGTGCAGTTTAGGGTTCCTTTGAATGACCCCACACGACTGGCGGTAGGTGGTATCAATGATTTTAGAGCGATACGTTTTTTAAGAATGTATTTGACCGACTTTGAGGTGGATACCTATTTAAGATTTGGTGCCATGGATCTAGTACGTGGTGATTACAGAAGATTTACAGCGTCCCTGGATGAAAACGACCCTAATGTTGATGACGATCTTACGACATTTGAGGTACAAGCCGTAAATATTGAAAACAATGATGCCCGCACACCTATCCCTTACCGCTTACCACCAGGAGTTATAAGAGAAGAGCTGCGCACACAAAATCAAAATTTGAGACAAAACGAACAATCGCTGGCATTAAGAGTCAGGGATCTAGAAGCCTTTGATCGCCGTGCAGTTTTTAAAAATATAAGGATCGACATGCGTCAGTATGAAAGTCTTCAAATGTTTGTTCATGCAGAGTCTCTAGTGGATGAAATGGCTCTGGTCGATGGCGAGCTGGAAGCGTTCATAAGAATAGGAGTGGACTTTACAGAAAACTTCTATGAGGTGCGCTTACCGCTCAATCCTACAGCATTTGGTTCGACTAACCCATTAGATATATGGCCAGAGGCTAACGAGTTTGATATTGATCTGGCCCTGTTGCAAGCCATAAAATCTCAAGTATTAAGCGACCCTAATTTAAATGTGAACGAGCTCAACTTTTTTGCTCAGGCAGACCTAGATCCAGAAAGTGCGGGTCGTCCTAACCAGCAAATCTATGGTATTAAGGGAAATCCCAATTATGGTGATGTGCGAGCGGTGATGCTGGGCGTGCGCAACAGTGTCAAAAATACAATTAGTGGAGAGGTATGGTTTAACGAGCTGCGACTGGCAGGCTTACAAAATGAGGGTGGCTATGCGGCAGTAATGAATCTAGACGCAAACATGGCAGATTTTGCCACAATTAGCGCAAATGGTAGACGTAGTACAATAGGTTTTGGGTCTATCGAGCAAGGTCCTAATGAACGCAGTCGTGAGGATGTAACCCAGTACGATATCACAACTAGTCTAAGTCTGGGTCAATTATTCCCTAAAAAATGGGGGCTCAACTTACCTTTTTCTTACCGTATAGAAGAGGAGACCGTGACACCGCAATTTGATCCTCAATTTGAAGATATTGAGTTAGATACCCGTCTTGCAAATGCTGCGAGTGATGAGGAGCGAGCGGCGATTAGAAACCAGTCAGAGGATTATACAAAACGCCAAAGCATCAATTTAATAGGGGTGCGCAAGGATCGTACTGGTGATAGCAAGCCCATGCCGTATGATATAGAGAACTTTGTATTCTCTGGGTCTTACAATCAAACAGACCAGCGTAATTTTGAGATTGAAGAATTTAAACGCCAATCGGTCAATGTAAGTTCCACCTATAATTACGCCTTTCCAGAGTTAAGGTTTGAGCCATTCAAAAAAGCAGACACCACGCTAGCAGGAGATTACCTTGCATTTTTAAGGGATTTCAATGTCAACTTGTTACCTAATGCATTTACCGCTAGTGGGGCCATCGTCCGCCAGTTCAACACACAAACTTTCAGAGATTTGCAACTGGATACAAACCCGGTTGATATCGATGGGGACGGTATACCAGATGCGCAAAACATCGCACTGGCTCCTTTGACTAATCGTAATTTCACTTTGAGCAATCAATATGCAATTACCTGGGATTTGACAAAGTCACTCAATTTGAACCTCACTGGTAATAATGATAGAATTGTACGCAGTTTTATTAACGAGGATGACACAGTAGACGAGGGATACACCCTGTGGTCTAATTTTCTAGACGAGGGATTACCAGACACGCACAGTAGACAATTGACAGCGACTTATCAATTACCGTTAGCTAAGTTTCCTTTTTTCGCTTTCGCGAAAGCGACCTACACCTACACCGCAAATTTTTTATGGCAACGTAATTCCCAACAGTTTGCCCAGCTCCCTGGGATACCTAACCTAGGAAACAGTGTCTCAAACGGAAACACGCATCGATTAAATAGCAATCTAGATCTAGGTGGGCTTTACAAATATTTAGGCCTGGAGAAGAAGAAATTTGGTGCAGCGGCACGCAAGGCTGCTCAACAACGCACCGCCAGTAGGTCACGCAATAGGTTACCAGGCGGTAATGGCGCGCAGAATGAGGGAGTGGTTGCCCAAGAAGATAGCAAAATACCAAAGAAGAATTTTGCTAATCAGGCTTATAATACATTGATAGGAATTGCTACATCTATCAAAAGAGCTACCATCAATTATGAAGAGACCAACGGGATTTATTTACCTGGTTATACACCTAGTGTTGGTTTTATAGGGACGTTAAGGCCTACGACAGGATTTACATTTGGTAGTCAGGCAGAGATTAGAGATCTCGCGGCACGACGTGGCTGGCTTACATTATACGATAATTTTAATGAGCAATATACAGAGATCGAAAAGAAGCGACTTACTGTTAATTTCAACGTGGATTTACTACCAGATCTAAAGATTGACCTGGTTTCTAATCGACTGTATCAAGAGAATTTCTCCGAGAACTATAGAGTGGATCCTACAAATTTAACTTACCAGTCGCTCACACCTCAATCCTTTGGTAACTACAGTATTTCTACTATAATGCTAGGAAGTACTTTTAACCGCAGTTCGATAGAAAATTCTGATGTTTTTGATCAGTTTAGAGCAAATCGATTAGAGATAGCAAACCGCCTTGCAACTGATTTTTATGGCAATCAAAACTTCAATCGCGATGAGAATGGCTTTCCCTTAGGATTCAGTCGGGAGAGTCAAAGCGTGTTATTGCCGGCATTTCTTGCTGCCTATGAGGGTAGGGATGTAAGTAAGCAAGATAACAATGCCTTTAAGGACATTCCTTTACCCAATTGGGATATAAAGTACACGGGTTTTATGAAACTCAACTGGTTTAAAAAACAGTTCAAGAGATTCTCCTTGCAGCATTCTTATCGTTCTGATTACACTATCAATCGATTCCAGACAAATCTGGATTTTACAGCGGGCAATAGTGGTCTGGAATATGAACAACAAAATAGAGAGGCTCTCAACCTTAATGGAGATTTTAAACCTAAAGACCTTTATTTTAATGTAAGCCTTACCGAAGCTTTTAACCCATTAGTGCAGGTAGATTTTGAAATGCGCAACTCATTTTCTTTCTCTGCAGCTTGGAATAGAGACCGTGCAGTTTCTTTGAGTTTTGACAACAATCTATTGACAGAAATAAGTGGTAACGAGCTTGTGCTGGGGATAGGTTACCGTATTAAGGATGTTCCGTTTAGGACAAAAGCAAATGGACGTAGTAAGGTTATAAAAAGCGACCTTAATTTAAGACTAGATGGTTCTGTAAGAGATAATGTGACGATCATACGATATTTAGATCTGGATAATTCTCAAGCAACTGCTGGCCAGACTATATATGCCGCAAAATTTAGTGCAGAATATGCATTGAGCAGGGCCTTTACTGCGATCTTTTATTACGATCATACATTTTCAAAGTTTGCTATATCAACGGCATTCCCACAAACAACCATACGCAGCGGTATAACTTTGCAGTATACCTTCTGGAATTAAGCCAGATGCGCTGGTTTTATCAAAGACTTTTTTACATTTACCGCTTATAACAATTATTATGAATATTCCAGCAGATTTAAAGTATACAAAAGATCACGAGTGGATCAAAATTGAGGGCGATACTGCCATTGTAGGCATCACAGACTTTGCCCAAGGTGAGTTAGGTGACATCGTTTATGTAGAGGTAGAGACCGTTGACGAGACCCTGGATCAGGAAGAAGTTTTTGGAACGGTAGAGGCTGTAAAAACTGTTTCAGACCTGTTTTTACCACTTTCTGGAGAGGTGACCGAGTTTAATGAAAAGCTTGAAGAAGATCCAGAATTAGTAAACACAGATCCCTATGGCGATGGCTGGATGATCAAAATGAAATTTACTGATGAGTCGCAAATAGAAGGCCTTTTAAGTGCAGATGCCTACCGCGACTTAATTTCCTAGATGAATAAACTGATTTACTGGACGGCACCGATTTATACGCTTATTGTAGCGTATGGGTCTTTGATGGACAGTAAATTACCAGTGGTCCAGATGGACCATATTGATAAGATATACCACGGCGTTGCTTATTTCATTATGACAGTGCTGTGGTATTTGTTTTTTTACCATCGATTTCTAGAACGGCAAATTGATTATAAGTACACGCTGCTGACTCTAGTTTCTCAATGGTCGTCCACCATAGCAATCGCTGCAGCGATGTTTTCGTTAGTGATTGGTGGCTTGATAGAGTTAGGACAAGGCTTTATCACAGTGAATAGGTCAATGGACCTGTTTGATTTGCTAGCAAACACTGCTGGCATTATTATTGCTCTTTTATTTTTAAGATTACTTTCTTCTATTTTAATCGATAGATAAAAGTTTAAAGTCTTTCATTTAAAATACTATTTATATATTTTTAGCGTCCTAAAGTAATCCATTATGGAAATTAAAAAATCTGAAAAAGCAGACTTACGTAAAAACATTACCATCTATGCATTGATGGGTCTTGCTTTTATGTTGCTATTATCATGGCAGGGACTCGAGTATGAGTCTAAAGAGGTCGAAATAGAAGAAGTCTTTACAGAGCCTATGGCAATGGAAGAGGTGGAAGATATTCCTATCACTCAAATGTTAGACACACCACCACCACCACCGCCACCACCACCAGCACCAGAGATTATCGAGGTGGTAGAGGATGAAGTAGAAATCGAGGAGGTTGAAATCCAAGATACAGAGACTGACGAGCAGGAAGAAATCGTTGAGGTAACCGAAGTTGCAGAGGAAGTAGGTGTTGTTGAAGAAATTGCAGATGTTCCATTTGCTATTATCGAGAACGTACCGGTTTATCCTGGTTGTGAGGGTGAGAAAAATAATGCAGACCGTAAAAAGTGTATGCAAGAAAAAATCACTCGATTTGTAAGAAAAGAATTTGATACCGGTATTGCAAACGAGGTAGGTCTTACAGGAAGACAAACCATTAGTGTTCAATTTAAGATCGATAAATCTGGAAATGTGGTAGGTATACAATCCAGAGCTAAAGATCCTAAATTACAAACTGAAGCTGCCCGTGTTATTAATAAGTTACCTAAAATGACACCAGGGAAGCAACGTGGTAAGCCAGTAGGAGTAATCTATGGATTACCTATTATTTTTGAAGTGCAGGATTAATTCAAGCCTTACCTTATAATTTGAAAAACCGCCTTTACACAAGGCGGTTTTTTTTGTGGTATGTTATTTGAGAATCTTCAGTAATAACATAAAACCATTAATTATGAGAACCTTAAACTCTAATAGCGGTGCTGCAACACCGCTTGAGACAAATCGGTCAGATAAAAAGTCTGTCAACACCGCAAGCCATTCCGTCGTGAACTTTTTACTAGGGCTAGCTGCAGTTTTAATGCTAGTCTATGCATTTATAGAGTTAAAATCACCACTTAATAATACGGCCTACACTATTAAAACACCTACCAGTTTAACTATGGAGTCTACAATAGATGTATATCGTATTGAGAAACCACCGCAGGTGACAACGCCGCCAGCACCGGCAAAACCAGTAATAACAACACCGCCGGTAAACACTACAAAGCCGCCTGTAATTGTAGACAATTTATCACTACAACCAACTGCGCCGCCATCATTTACACCTCCTAAAAGCCTGAGTATAATGCCATCCAGTACAGGCGTAAGCAAACCAGCAACGCCTGTAACTCCTTCCAGCGATCCGTATAATATGATGACCGTGTCAGAAATCCCATTATTTCCTGGCTGTGATGCCTCATTAAATTCTACAGAGCGTATCAATTGTCTTAATAAAAAAATGGCGCGATTTGTACAGCGCTATTTTGATACAAGCATAGGTAGCGATATCCAGCGTGCTGGTATTATAAACATTACGGTATTATTCACGATAGGTACAGATGGATACCCTAAAGACATACAGGTAAGAGCGCCTAATGAGGCGCTTAAAAAGGAAGCCTTTAAAACTATTGCACGATTGCCCCAGATGATTCCTGGTAAATTCAATGGAGCCGCGGTCAATACAACCTATGCGTTACCTATTAAATTTAAAACCCAACAATAGAATCCTCAATTAGGGAGGAAGCATGAATATTCTCAACGATTATAAAACAATAAAATAGTAAACCAGTGGATTGATGCAAGTAAAGCATCATTTCCAGTATATTTAGCCCAGATTTGCGACTGTCTATGAAAATACGATGTGCCGTTTGGGCTTTTTTGTTTAGTGGAGTTTTTGCCATAGCACAAACAGAACTAGAAAGGTTTCCCGTGTTTGAATCATGTGCAACTATCACCACAAGCGATTCGCTGCAAGCCTGCTTTTATAATCAACTGTATGAAGCTCTATATACTGCCTACGAGCATCCTGAAAAAACGGCCGCTAGTAAAGCCACAGTACGTTTTGAGGTGGACAGACAAGGTAATTTTCAACCTATAATAATTGATGGGTCGTCGCAAGAGGTCAAAGCGGCATTGTTCAAAGCCTTTGAACAATTACCGATTATCCAGCCAGCCCAATACAATGCGAGTCCCACATTCATGCAATTTATAGTAAATGTTCAGTTGCCATTGCAGCCACAGGGATCCTTTTACTTACCGCAAGCACCGGTAAATAATACGGCTACTAGGTTGCAGGGTGATCAGGATCGTATTGCTTTCGCGAAAGCGAACAACAATTACACCGCAGCAATATCAAATAAGTATGTCAATCAGGAGTTGAGCTCTTCTGCAAATATTCCCTTTTCTTACCAGCGGTACCATCGGTACGAAGCCGCTATGAATAAAATAGGAAATAATGCGCATACCGCTGTAAAGCCGTATACCTTTCAATATGTAAGTCAATATTTTGATCTAGAAGAAGAGCGCACCTCACTGCTTAAGGATGTTGACACCTGGCTGGGTCGTAAATTCTGGAACGAGCACTTTTTTGAGATTGCCGGCGAGGATTACTGGCTGGTACTAGATCCTGGTGTGGATTTGCAACTGGGGAAAGATACGGGAGAAAATATCAATACTTTTAATAACACCCGACTAGTGGCGGTTAATGGTGGTTTGGGCAAACAAATTACATTTGGTGCCACAATCCAGGAGTCACAAGGAAGATTTGCCGAGTATTTTAATCGAGAGATAAGACAACGAGCACCAGATGGAGGCAACCCTGGAATTGTTCCTGGACGTGGTATTGCAGAGGATGGTGGTGATAATATTTATGATTATCCAGTAGCAACAGGTTATGTAAATTATAAGCCTAGTAAATATTTTGATCTACAGTTGGGTCACGGGCAGCATTTTATAGGTGATGGATACCGATCGCTGGTATTGAGCGATAATTCCCAGCCCTTTCCTTATTTTAAGGTCAATGCAAAATTCTGGAAACTTGATTACACCGTATTATATACCTCGCTGCGTGATGTACGTCCAGAGGTTACTGCAGACGATTCATTCCTAACTAAATATATGACCCATCATTATTTAAGTTGGAATGTCACTAAGCGATTGACCCTAGGCTTTTTTGAAAGCGTGTTGTGGCAAAATGATAACGGTCGCGGTTTTGATTTCAACTATTTAAACCCGCTTATTTTTTATCAAACCATAGAGTTACAGACAGGCTCGCGTGGTGGTAATGCCTTACTGGGGATTACAGGAAAATATAAATTTACAGATCGGGTGACGGCTTATGGACAGCTGGTTCTAGATGAGTTTGCTAGTGAGTCTGTAATAGAGGGTAATGGTAGTTATCAAAATAAAAGTGGGTACCAGCTGGGTCTTAAATATCAAAATGCCTTTGCCGTGCCCCATTTAATGTTACAAGCAGAATATAATCGTGTGCGGCCCTATACCTTTAGCCATAATACCGTTGTTTTAAATTATGCCAACAGCAATCAAGCACTTGCCCACCCCTGGGGGGCAAGTTTTTATGAGGCTATTCTTATCGCCAGGTACACTAAAGATCGCTGGTATGGTATTGCAAAAGCCATCGTGGGTGAGCGAGGGTTTGATGTTTTGCAAAACGGAGACGATGCGTTTTATGGTGGCAACATTTATAGATCAGAGGATGATCGCATTGCAGACAATGGTAATGAGATAGGACAAGGTAATAATGCCTCTTTCTCCTATGCCCAGTTAGAGGCGGGTTATCTAATTAATCCAGCTAGCAACTTAAAGGTATACGGACAATTTATTTATCGTAATATCGACCCACAATTTGATAATGCTAGGGTGCAGGGAGCAACCACTACTTGGTTTAATTTTGGGATACGTACAGATATTAGCAATTGGAGTTTTGATCGCTAGCTCTTATAAAAGCGATTCATGTAAAAGCAATAAAGAGATAAAATTATGATAGGTTACTACATCATCGGTGGTCTAGTTTTTATGATCAGCGCTTATGTGAGCAATAAATTGAAGTCAAAGTTCAAAACATACTCACAGATAAAATTACAAAACCGACTTACCGGAGCCCAGGTGGCAAGAAAAATGCTTGCAGATCATGGAATAACAGATGTAGAAGTTATTTCGGTAAAAGGTCAGTTGACAGATCACTATAATCCATCAAATCGCACAGTTAATTTGAGCGATGCAGTCTATGCAATGGATAACGCGGCTGCTGCTGCAGTAGCAGCTCATGAGGTGGGTCATGCAGTACAGCATGCCCAGGCATACTCCTGGCTTACCATGCGATCAACGCTAGTGCCTGTTGTGAGTATTGCATCAAAATATTCACAGTGGGTCCTTATAGGTGGATTAGCTCTAGCTGCTAGTAGTGCACTAGGTAATTATGTATTATTGCTAGGTATCATTATGTATGGTATGGGGACTTTGTTTGCGATCATCACGCTACCTGTAGAATATGACGCTAGCAATCGCGCACTGGCCTGGCTAGAAGATCATCGCATGCTTACTTCACAAGAGCACGCCGGTGCAAAAGATGCTTTAAAATGGGCCGCACGAACGTACCTAGTGGCAGCTATAGGCTCTCTGGCAACCCTATTATATTTTATATCAATTTACATGCGTCGTCGCTAGCGGTGTAATGCATTGTAGCCTAGATATTTTGTTTCGCTTTCGCGAAAGCGAATTCCTAAATCATCTAATTCTGCCAGTATAGGCTCATAAATTTCTTTATGTATGGGTAAGTGTACTCCATACATATTGATCTCTTTATTTAAAATTTTAAGAGCGGCAATAGCCACAGGAAGCCCTACCGTTTTTGCCATGGCAGTTGCTTTGTTCCCGTCGCCCAGGCAAACCATAGTGCTGTCTATTTGTTTTTTTAGGCCATCTATCTCGTAGCCAAATTTATGATACATCACGATCATATCTTTTTCTCCTGGTTGTAAGGTCCAACTGCTTTCTAGAATGCGCTGTAGGGCTTGTGCTGGAGTTGCGTTTTTAAGTCCTATTGTTTTTTTATTATTAAATAGATCCAGCTCTACCAGCTTATCCCACATCACATCATCCTGATCTATTTTAAGCTCGTGACGCATTTTAAGTTCAACACTATCTGTAGGAGAGTAGGGTAAAAAGCTATTCACAAAATCTCGATAAGTCATATGTTCTGAATCATCTAATGTGTAGGTATCATCTGTCATTCCCAGTTGCACAAACATGTTCCATGCTTTACTATAACCTATGCGCCGCATGGTGCCGCGGTATAACGTAGGAATATTGTCTAAGCCATAAATCGATCGATATTGCAGGCTATTACGATTTGCATAAGCTTCAAAACGCCCATAGCCATCTACTTCTAAAAATTCAGTACGCCTAAAAAGCTTGTGATAAGGGATGTATTTATACTTTCCTTCCTGGATAAATTTTGCAGCACCGCCTTGCCCAGCAACTACGACATTACGAGGGTTCCAGGTAAACTTATAGTTCCACAGGTTATTATCGCTCTCTGGCGCAACAAGGCCACCAGTGAACGATTCAAACAGCAGCATTCTACCTCCATCATTTTTAATACGGTCAATAACTTGCATGGCACTCATGTGGTCTATTCCTGGATCAACACCTATTTCATTCATGAGTATTATTTGTTGATCTTTTGCAGCTGTATCTAGCTCTTGCATTTCTGGACTTACATAGCTTGCAGTAACCATGTTAATCCCCATACGCACACAATCGCGAGCAACCTCTATATGGAAGCGCGCGGGTAACATAGAAATAACAATATCGGCTTGTTGCAACAAGCCTATTCTGGCATCATTGTCATGGACATCAAACGCTCTAGCTTCTGCGCGCTCGTGTTGCTGACACAACCTGCGGGCACTGTCGATGTCTTGATCTGCAATAATGAGATGTAAATCCTCACGGGCAGACTTATCCAGCAAATAATTTACCAGTACTCCAGTAGATTTACCAGCTCCTAGTATAAGTATGTGTCGCATGTCTATTGTAATTTTAAACCAAGTTAAAATACTCAGCATTAAAAAGAGATTATTATGGAAAAGAAGTTGTTAGTAACCGGTAGTTTATTGGTAGTAATAGGAGTAATTCTGGGGGCAATGGGCGCGCATGCATTAGAAAATTATCTAACAACCGATCAACTGGAAAGTTTTGAAACGGGAGTGCGATATCAAATATACCATGGCCTGGCTTTGTTGGTGTTTTCTCAAGTCTCTTTATTATCCAACGCTGCAAAGAAGGTAATCTGGTGGCTATTTCTCGCGGGTGTTGTACTTTTTTCTTTCAGCATTTACGGTCTTACCACACAAGATATGATGGGCGTTGACATCAGTTTTTTAGGTCCAGTCACCCCAGTTGGTGGATTATTCCTGATTTCTGGGTGGATTTATGGTATTATCAAAATAGCTCGATTTAATCCATAAAGTTGTTGCTGTTCCCTGTTTTATATTTCTATTTTTGCAACATCAACTTGAATACTGATAAATTATGGCTACTAACACAGCAGCAACGCAAACGATTTCGTTATCAAAATACGGGATCACCAATTCAAAAATTAATTATCAACTATCACCGGAGGAATTACAGCAGCGCTCTATAGCCTCTTATGGAGGTAAAGAGACAAAAAACGGTACTCTTGTCGTTCATACTGGAGAATTTACTGGACGATCGCCACTTGATCGTTTTATTGTAAAAGACAGTATAACACAGGATCTAGTCTGGTGGGGTAATGTCAATATTCCCTTTAATAAAAAGGACTTTGATAATTTATTAAAGCGAGTTACAGAATATCTAGATGGTAAGGAACTTTTTGTAAGAGATGCTTATGCTTGTGCTCATGAGGATTATCAATTAAACCTAAGAGTAATCAATGAGTATCCCTGGTCCAACATGTTTGCTTATAATATGTTTTTACGACCAGACGAGGATCAGTTGGCATCATTTGATCCAGAGTGGACTATAATAAATGCACCAGGTTTTATGGCAGACCCTAAAACCGACCGTACACGCCAGCATAATTTTGCCATATTAAACTTCAGCGATAAGATTGCTCTAATAGGCGGCACGGGATATACGGGAGAGATAAAAAAGGGAATCTTTAGTGCTCTTAATTTCATTTTACCAGTAAATAAAAACACCCTACCCATGCACTGCAGTGCTAATGTAGGTAAGGATGGTAAAACCGCGATATTTTTTGGCCTTAGCGGTACAGGTAAAACTACACTTTCTACAGATCCCGATCGAGAATTAATAGGTGACGACGAGCATGGGTGGACTGCTAGCAACGAGGTCTTCAATTTTGAGGGAGGTTGTTATGCAAAAGTCATTAATCTTAATAAAGATCAAGAGCCAGAGATTTTTAACGCCATCAAGCCAGGAGCAATTCTAGAAAATGTAGTGCTCAACGAGGATGGCACAGTAAATTTTGAGGATACCAGTATAACACAAAACACTCGTGTAAGCTACCCCATACATCACATAGATAACATAAAGGAGCCTTCAATAGGTAAGAACCCAAAAAATATTTTCTTTTTAACGGCAGATGCCTTCGGTGTATTGCCTCCTATTTCAAAGCTTACACCTGGACAAGCGGCCTATCATTTTATAAGTGGCTATACAGCAAAAGTAGCCGGTACAGAGGCTGGCGTTAATGAGCCAGTACCTAGTTTTTCTGCCTGTTTTGGCGCTCCATTCATGCCCTTACACCCCACAAAATATGCTGAGATGTTAAGTGCAAAAATGAAAGAACAAGACGTGACAGTATGGTTAGTAAACACGGGATGGACTGGTGGTCCTTACGGTGTAGGGCACCGCATGCCTTTAAAATATACACGGGCCATGATTGCTGCGGCACTCGATGGATCTCTGGAGGCAGCAAATAAAGATAATTACCACACACATTCTATGTTTGGACTTGCACAACCTCGCACCGTGCCAGGAGTCCCAACAGAGGTTTTGAGTCCACGCAAATCCTGGAATAATGATACGGGCTATTATGAAACAGCGGCAAAGCTGACTCGATTTTTCAGAGAAAACTTCAAAAAATTTGAAGAACAAGCAAGCCCAGAAATTATTGCAGGAGGACCACTTAAATAACATCCTTGCTGTACAATTAAAAAGCCCTCTTCCAGATAGAAGAGGGCTTTTTTATGTGTATAATTTCGCTTTCGCGAAAGCGAACTCGCAATAGGCTAACTCAACGACTTGATATAGTTCTCAATAGCCATAGTCATCGATGGAGACTCTGGAGTAGGAGCCTGAATATCGATACGTAATCCCTTATCTTTTGCGGCCTGGCTGGTCGTGTTGCCATATACCGCTATGCGCGTTTCATCTTGTGTAAAATCTGGAAAGTTTTTGAACAGCGATTCAATCCCACTAGGGCTGAAAAAAACTAACACGTCATATTTAACATCTGCAAGGTCAGACAAATCGCTGATTACAGTTCTAAAGAATGTGGCCATTTTCCACTTAATACCTAGCTCGTCCAGCTGCTCTGGTACTAGATCTTTAAGTTTGTCCGTGGCTGGTAATAGAAAAGACTCGTTTTTATGCTTTTTAATAAGCGGCATCAACTCTGGGAATGTACGCTTACCTACATAAATTTTACGTTTTCTATAAACCACGTATTTCTGTAAATAATAGGCAACGGCCTCACTTTGACAAAAATATTTAAGCGTATCAGGAATCTTAAATCGCATCTCTTCGGCCACTCTAAAAAAGTGGTCAACGCTATTGCGACTGGTAAGAATGATGGCAGTATATTTTGTGAGGTCAACTTTTTGTTCACGCACCTCTTTTGCGGGAACCCCTTCCACATGAATAAAAGAGCGGAAATCAATCTTAACCTTAGTCCGATCAACGAGACTTTGGTAAGGTGAATTTTCCATTTTAGGTTCAGGTTGGGAAACTAAAATCGTTTTCACTTTCATACGCTTTTTTCTTATTTAGATAGGTCTCACACCGTAATATACTTATACAAAAGCAGGTAAGGTGCGATTTCAAGCGTGCAAAGATACAAAATAAAATATAACCCAGATGGTATAAGCACCCTACGATGACTGTAAATAACAAGAATATGGTAGTAAAATAAAAGGAGTCCAGAGGCTATACAGACTGCCCAAAATATGTTGTGGTTCTCTGGAAAAATATAATACACTACAATAACTGCCGCTGCAAGTGCCGTACTTAAAATGGCTCTGTAGATATTGCGCTGGTGGTCTATAGGTATGAGTAGCTGTTCAAAATTTCCTATTTGCCCTACAAGCCGCGATAAATAATGTCTAAATAATAAAAAGGCGCTCACAACAGTCAGTATAATCAGAAAGTCCTTGTAGGTGACAACACGATCTATGGCGGCCATTTTATAAAAAAGTAAGCTTATACAAATGACGTATATGGCGATACCTACTGCTTGATACCCCTTGTGATTATCCATTCTACCATCGCTCGTTATTTTAACAAACCTCATTCTGGTAAAGGCGCTCAAAAAATCTTCTAGGGGTAGGGTGGTGAACTGTCGTGTGATGGCAACCGCAAGTAAAAATCCCAGCAGGATCAGACTGATCCAGTCCAGTGATTCAGTAAGGCGCAGAGAGGCTTCCATGGGGTGGTAAAAATAAACTGAATTTATCAGCCCTGAGAATTCTCGAGCTTTTAATTTATTACTTTTGCGGCTCGCTATGCACAAGACTTTAGTCATCATTCCTACGTACAACGAAAGTGAGAATATAACACTCATGATCGACGCTGTTTTAGGGCGTTACCAGCACATTCATTTGCTGGTAGTAGATGACAATTCTCCAGATGGAACCAGTACATTAGTAATAGAACGACAGCAGGAATACACAGGCAGATTATTTCTTGAGACACGACTTAAAAAACAAGGTTTAGGTACCGCATATATCCATGGGTTTAAATGGGCTCTAGAGCGGTCTTACGAGTATATTTTTGAGATGGATGCAGATTTCTCCCACAATCCGGCAGACATCCCAGTACTTTACCAGGCTTGTGTAGATAACCATGCAGACCTAGTAATAGGAAGCCGTTATGTAAAAGGTGTTAATGTGGTCAACTGGCCTATGTCGCGAGTATTGCTCTCCTATATCGCATCAAAGTATGTACGCCTGATCACCCGCATGGATATACATGACACTACGGCTGGATTTAAATGTTACAGAAGTTCTCTATTGAGACAATTAAATCTAGATAACATCAAGTTTATAGGCTATGCTTTTCAAATAGAAATGAAGTTCAAAGCATATCTACTAAAGGCTAAAATTATTGAGGTGCCTGTCATTTTTACTGATCGATCTCGAGGGCAATCAAAAATGAGTAGTGGCATCATTAATGAAGCGGCAATAGGAATTTTACAAATGAAAATGAAAAGCCTTTTGGGCAAATTGGAGCTATGAAGAAGACATTGATTAAAAATGCTAGGATCGTAAGTGATATGAAGGTTGTCAATGGTGACATCTATATAGAAGGAGATACGATTGTAGAAATAGCAGATAGTATAAGTGCAAAAAGTGGAGAGACAACCATCATTGATGTTGAAGGCAATTATGTGTTGCCTGGCGTTATCGATGATCAAGTACACTTTAGAGAGCCAGGTCTTACCCATAAAGGTTCTATTGCTACAGAGAGTGCTGCAGCAGTGGCAGGAGGAATTACATCCTACATGGAAATGCCTAACACCAGCCCACAGACCACAACCATAGAAGAATGGGAGCGTAAAATGGAGATTGCCGCAACAGATAGTTTTGCAAACTATGCGTTCATGTTTGGTGGGACTAATGATAATCTAGAAGAAATTTTAAAGATTGACACCTCTAGAGTGCCTGCTCTTAAATTATTTCTGGGGTCTAGTACCGGCAATATGCTTGTAGATGATCAGCAAGTACTTGAAAAGATTTTTTCTAATGTAAAATTGCGTATCGCCTTGCATTGCGAGGATGAAGAAACGATTAAAAAGAATACTCAAACAGCCATAGATACTTATGGTGAGGATATTCCATTTGATCAACATCCAGTGATAAGAGATGTAGAGGCCTGTTATAAAAGTAGCTCTATGGCTGTTAAGCTAGCCAAAAAAACGGGAGCGCGCATCCACGTATTTCATTTGTCGACGGGTAAAGAGACAGACCTATTTGAAAATAAAACTCCGTTAAAGGATAAGCAAATCACATCAGAGGTATGCATACACCACCTGTGGTTTAGCGATCAGGATTATGCTTTAAAAGGATCTCGTATTAAATGGAATCCAGCGGTCAAATCTGTTGAGGATCGTGAACAATTATGGAAAGCATTGCTGGATGATCGTATCGATGTCATTGCCACAGACCATGCGCCGCACACCCTGGAAGAAAAGAATAATAAATATTTAAACACCCCTAGTGGTGGACCACTAGTACAACATGCACTTACAGCCATGTTGCAATTTGTACATGATGAGCGCATCAGTATTGAAAAAGTAGTTCAAAAAATGTGTCACAATCCAGCGATCATGTTTGATATATCAAAACGTGGGTTCATTAGAGAAGGTTATAAAGCAGATCTGGTTATAGTGGACACAAACAACCCATGGACTGTTACTAAGGATAATATCCTGGCAAAATGTGGCTGGTCGCCTTTTGAAGGAGTTACCTTTAAAAGTAGAATTACCCATACCATGGTAAACGGTCAGGTGGTATACCACAATTTTAAAGTAAGCCAAAATAAAGCGGCACAGCCCTTGACTTTTGATAGATGAAAAAAATAACAATTCTTCTTATTGTTTTACTAGCCTCGTGCGCAGATATATCGCGGGTAGACAAACCAGACTCTTTTTATGGAGATGATAAAATGGCTTCTATTTTTGTAGACCTGTATCTTATGGAGGCGGTCATGACCTCTAACCGTGGGATGTTTGCTAGCTTAAAAACCCTACCAGGCGATTTTATTTATAATAAGTACGAGACAGATAGCATCGCATTTGCAGAAAATTTAAATTATTACTCTGACAATGGTGATGCCTACAAAGAATTATTGAAGCAAGTAGAGGAGCGTATAACCATTTTAAAGGACACAGTTGCACTGCGTCAAAAAAGAGCAACACAGCATAATAATTACCCTCAAGAGACTGAAAAGATCCTGCTAGAAAAAGATCCCGACAATTAATCTTTAACGACTCGCTTGATTTTTGAAATGAAGCGCTACTCTTTTAATAGTTTGACTAAGGGGGATAAAATCATACTGTAGCGCCTCCTTTAATTTATCATTTCTATAAATAGTTGTAGAAGTAAGTGATCTTATTTTTGATCGTGTAAGGCCGCGAGTTATACCTAATAACTGTGCGGGTTTTAAAAGCACCATGATTAGATAAAGCATCCATTTTTTCAATTTTATGGATGGCGGTTTCACCTCCAGTAGTCGAGCAATATGTTTGAGTATTTTTTTATACTTTAAATTTTCACTCACCACGATAAAGCGTTCTCCTTGCCAGTCAGATTCAGTCAAGTGTTGCATTACCTGTACCACATCTCTCACATCTACAAAACCAGAACAACCGCGCGTATAAAAATATTGACCTTTAAAAGTGCGTGAGAAAAAAGCACCGCTACCACTACTGTAATCACCCTCTCCTAGAATAATTCCTGGATTGACGATCACTGCAGCTAGTCCTTCTTGAGAGGCCCGCCATACCTCCATCTCACCGCCGTATTTAGAAATGGCATAATCGGTATTGAACCCATCTGGATTGTAAAAATCCTCCTCCGTTATTGCAGTCTTATCGATGGGATTTCCTAAAGCTGCAATACTACTGACATGACAAATTTTTTCCACCTTATGAGCAATTGCCATGTTGACTACATTTGCAGTGCCGGTAACATTGATTTGTTTCAATTGTTCAAATGAATCTACTGCTAGTGCACCGGCACAATGATACACCGTGGCAACTCCTTTCATGGCCGCCTCTAGGCTGGGAATGTCCAGTATATCTGCCTTGATCCAGTTAAATCGATCTACATACTTTGAGTGTCCTTTTTTGTAGGAGTCAAAAATCACTCTGGTTTTATCAATAGCATTTTCTGTCCTGTAAATGGCATTGATGGGGAGTTCGCTTTCGCGAAAGCGATATAATAAATGGCCGCCTACCAGCCCAGTACCTCCTGTAACTAAAATCATGCTTGTAAAAATACGCAATAGCCGCCGTTGTACACCTGCAAGTTGACTAAAGCCTATATATTTGTAGCCATTAAAATAGATCTATGTCTTACAACTTTGTCAAAGAATTAGAATGGCGCGGTATGATTCACGATATCATGCCAGATACGGAAGAACTGCTTAATACAGAGACGGTAAGCGGGTATATAGGTTTTGATCCTACTGCAGATTCTTTACACATAGGGAGTATGGTGCAAATCATATTATTAATGCACTTGCAACGTGCTGGTCACAGGCCCGTTGCTCTTATAGGTGGTGCTACTGGTATGATAGGTGACCCATCTGGGAAAAGTGCAGAGCGTAATTTGCTTACTCAAGAGATACTAGATAAAAATATTGCAGGTGTAAAATCTGTTATTTCTAGGTTTATAGATTTTGACAATGGTCCTGAAGAAACCCGGGCAAAACTGGTCAATAATTATGACTGGATGAAAGATTTCTCATTGATTGACTTTGCCAGAGATATCGGTAAACATATTACCGTTAATTATATGATGGCCAAAGAGTCTGTGAAGAAAAGGGTTGCTGGCGAGGGCGACGGGATGAGTTTTACAGAGTTTACATACCAGTTGTTTCAAGGGTATGATTTTTTATATCTCTACGAAAAAATGGGGGTAAAATTGCAGATAGGCGGCTCTGATCAATGGGGCAATATTACCACAGGGACAGAACTAGTGCGTCGCAAGGCGGGTGGAAAGGCATTTGCACTGACTACACCGCTGGTAACTAAGGCAGACGGAACAAAATTTGGCAAGACAGAAGCTGGTAACATCTGGCTGGATGCAGATAAAACAAGCGTCTACAAATTTTATCAATTCTGGATCACAGCGACTGATGAGGATGCTGTAAACTGGATCAAAATTTTCACCTTTCTAGATCAGAAAACTTGTGAAGATCTTATTGCAGAGCATGCAAAGGATCCGGGATACCGCGTTTTACAAAAGAAACTTGCTGAAGAGGTTACCGTCATGGTACATGGTCGTGAGGCTTATGAAACAGCAGTGGAAGCCAGTAACATATTATTTAGTAAAAAAGTTTCTATGGATCAATGGAACCGTCTAGATAAAGATACATTGCTAGAAATCTTTGAAGGGGTTCCACAAACAAGCATTGCTAGGTCTGTGGTACAAGAGGGGATTGAAATTGTCCCGTTTCTAACAGAGCATACTGGATTTTTAAAATCAAATAGTGAGGCACGTAGAGCACTTAAAGAAAATAGTCTCGCTATCAACAAAGAAAAGTTTGACGAAAATAAAATCGTCACTACAGATGATATTATCGCAGGAAGCATGATCTTATTACAACGTGGTAAGAAAAATTACTTTCTTGTATTGATCGACTAGGGATGAAAAAGGAGCATAAAATAATGTCGCGATTGCTTATGGTGGCGGCATGTTTAATGGGTGCTTACCTTTTCTATCAACACATAGAGCAGCCAGATACCTGGCAATTTTATGCATCGTTGATAGGCCTTGCAATCTTTATCCTTTTTGCAATCATTGTTTTTAAAAAGACAGGATAAATAGGGTTTACAGGATCATTCAATTCCTGTTTACAAATTGAGCTATGTTGCATGTAAGCGAGATAATGCAAGCAGTAATTTATGTGGCTAGTCTGTGTTCCTAACCTACCGCTAGTAAGTTACAACCACGGATGTCAGAATGGTCAAAACGACCTAAAACTTCAAATGTTCCATCAGTAAAGGTTTTACCTAAATCTTGAGTAGCGATAAAGGAACAGGACTCTAGATTTGCCAGATCAATCACGTTGAGCCCTCCAGTTTTATTAGAGCCAATGAAGCTGAGAGGATCGTTTGTGTCTCTAGCTATAACTCGCATCCACGCTGGAGACTCAAACGTTTTACCATCTCTAGCATAGGCTTGTGAAAGTAGCTCGGTCATGCCGTACTCGCTATGGATGGATGCGCCAGCAAATGCATTTTGCAAAATTTGATGAAGCTCGGTTTTTATGATTTCTTTGCGCATGCCTTTCATTCCTCCAGTTTCCATTATGATGGTGTTGGGCAGCGGCATTGAGAATTCTTCTGCCAGTTGTAGCAATGCAAAGGTGACACCTATAAGAATTACTTTCTTGTTGTCCTGTTGTAATGATTGCAATAACGCGGCTAGATCTGTTAGGTTATTAAGGTAAAAGCCGCTTCTAGAGTCTGCAGACTGCTGTATCCAGCGATCTACCATGTAAACAAGAGAAGACCCTTTGCGTTCTAGATAATGTGGCAGCAGCGCTAGTATAATATAATTGCTGGGGTCGCCATAGTAATGAGCAAAGCTGTGATCAAGACTGGCATTGTATAGGTCTAAATCTTTTATGTGATGCGATGAGGTAGTGGTTCCTGTCGTACCACTGCTGGTAAAAATTTGCTGATCCACAGTCCCAGGACGCGAGGTGACCGTATGTGTTTTAAAAAATGATATGGGTAAAAAAGGTATTTGCGATACGTGTGTTGCAATGGGGCGGTTGAGCAGATCGCAATAACGACTGTAAACCTCACAGTTTAGCCTCTGGTAATGATACACCTCGAGTGCAACTTGATTAAATTGATCATCGTTTTTTATGTCAAAAACAGGGAACCTCAACCTTAAATTTTAGTTCAAAAATACAACATCTACAGCCGGTTGTGTACCCTTACCCTTAAAGCAGTAAGCGATTGCAATATTCTTGTTTTTTCAAAAAACAACTGGCTGCTAACTCATTTAATTAGTAAAAATATGACCAGGCATGAGACAGTAATTGATTAGTTAAAAGCCAAGAAGATATAACTATTGGAAAGCTAGTTTTACTTTTCTTAACTTTAAGCTAACCTCATAGGTAAGTAATTATTTAAAATCTTAGCTAATTTCGTACTACATTTACTGAAATGAAAGATCCCAAAGCTAAAATTCTACTGGTTGATGATGAGCCAGACATCCTTGAAATTGTAAGTTACAATCTCAAAAATGAGGGATATCAGGTCTATACAGCTGAAAATGGTGAGGAGGCCCTTAAAAAAGCTAAGAAAAAACGACCTGATTTAATCATACTGGACGTGATGATGCCTGTTATGGATGGTATCGAGGCTTGTGAGAAAATGCGCAAACTGCCAGAGTTGGATAAGACAATTATAACATTTTTGACCGCTCGTGGTGAGGATTACAGTATGATTGCAGGATTTGATGCAGGTGCAGATGATTACATCACAAAACCGGTAAAGCCTAGAGTCCTTGTTTCTAAAGTCAAGTCCCTCTTGCGACGCAACGCCACAGATCCTGTAGATGAAGATAATATAAGAAAGCTGGGCGATCTTGTCATTGATC
This sequence comes from uncultured Nonlabens sp., assembly GCA_947491755.1. GTDB lineage: Bacteria > Bacteroidota > Bacteroidia > Flavobacteriales > Flavobacteriaceae > Nonlabens. The sequence goes on from CANLKV010000001.1 coordinate 742,932, forward strand.
GGGACCAGTATAAAATCTTTTTTAAAAAAGAAGAACTTATCTTACCTCGCAAAGAATTTGAATTATTATCACTACTCACAGGACAACCAGGAAAAGTCTATACGCGCGAGGAGATTCTAGATGTGGTGTGGGGTAATGAAGTAGTTGTGGGTGGCCGTACCATAGATGTTCATATAAGAAAATTGCGAGAAAAGCTGGGGGACAAACGCTTTAAAACGGTGAAGGGAGTAGGCTATAAATATGTCGCAGGAAAGTAGAAAAAACTCTAAAACCAGTTACCGTTTTGCTTTTAGATCGTCTCTTTTTATAAGCATCATATTAGGAGGACTATTGTGTGCAGCACTATTGACGGGTGCTTCCATTCCAGCATGGCAATTTTCTATTATCCCTATTGTCTTTGTCACTAGTTTTATAGTTATCCAGTACCGTGTCCAGCGGTTTATCTATCGCAGAATCAAAAAGATATATGAGGATGTCTCCTTGCTAGAGTCGACCAGTTTTGCAGACCGTAAAGTGGCCACAGACATGCGCACGTTAACAGAGCAAGTGGAGCAGTTTGCGCGCAATAAAAAGATCGAGATAGAAACCTTAAAAGTACGAGAGGCCTATCGTAAAGAGTTTTTAGGAAATATCTCTCATGAGTTAAAAACACCATTGTTTACCGTCCAGGGGTATATTGATACTTTAATCGAGGGCGCACATAAGGACAAGGCGATACGCAAGAAATATTTAAGCAGGGCTCAAAAAGGGGTGGAGCGATTGACTTATATCGTTAACGATATGGACATGATCACAAAGCTGGAAATGGGAGACATGAGCCTGGATAAAACTAATTTCAATATTCTTGAGTTAGTCAGGCAAACTTTTGATCAATTTGAGATGAAAGCTTCAAAAAAGAATATTTCGCTCGTTTTTGATATGGAATATAAGGAGGCAATCATGGTTCATGCAGATCAAGAGCGCATCCAGCAGGTCATCTCTAATTTATTGGTCAATTCTATTAAATACGGCAAGCCTAACGGTACAACCGAAGTAGCTGTAGAAGACCTAATCAACAACAAAGTAATTATCCGTGTGACTGATAATGGCGAGGGAATCGATAAAACCTATATCCCTCGATTATTTGAGCGTTTCTTTAGAGTGGATCGCACTGGATCTAGACGGGAAGGTGGTTCTGGTCTGGGGCTAGCTATAGTTAAACATATTATCGAGGCGCATCAAGAAAGTATTTACGTAGATAGCGAGTTAGGTATAGGGTCAGAATTTTCTTTTACGCTAGAAAAAGTATCATCTAATAAAGAAGCCATGGAAAATTCTGCTTCCTGAAAAATCGATAAACCAGCGTAATTTTCAAGTTGATCCAGCAATGATAAATTAAACTCATCCTGATTTGCATAAGGTGCCACCCCTTGTAATTCTAGGTGTTTTGCTAGATATTCTTGCTCAAACTGCCCAGGTGTAGGAATAAAAAACGCTTTTTTATTTAAAGCACTCAAATCCATGATGCTGGTGTAACCACTACGACACAGGATGACCCTGGATCGCTCCATGGCTTTTTGCAGGCCGTCGGTAGATAGATAATTATAGTAAGTAATGCGGCCTTTTTTCTCGGTACGCTGTATAGGCTCTACCTTTCCAGCTACAAAAACTACTTTGCCTTTGTAATCTTTAGCCTGGTGCAATAATTTTTTTTCTAGGATGGAGCGCTGCGGTTCAGGTCCAGAAAGTAAAATGAGCAAGTCATAGGCAGTTTGATTCTCCCCTGACTTTTTGAAACGACTGATAGGCCCTAAATAAACCTTATGCAGTGAGGAATCTGTGTTAATCGATAGTTTTCCACTCAAGTTGGGTGTTGTTTGATGGTCTGGAATCCAGCAAGCATCAAATTTTTTTATGTAATGCAAATGCAATTGAGTACTCAGCCAGGTGGTACCACCCGACAGTACTTGTAGCTGGTGAGACATAATAACACAAGGGATGGTACGAGTGTATAGACCCAGACGATTGTCGCTTATTACACCATCTAGTTTATAATCAATAATTAAATGCTGCAATAATCGATGTTCCTGACGTATGGCATTCCATATTTTAGGAGAATCCTTGAGCAGTTTGAGCCTCAAATTTTCTCCTTGCTCGGCATATTCAACTTCATAGGCAGGTAACTCTACCGCTGGGAGAGAAGGGAATTCCTTCTTGAGTAAAGCAAGCGCAGGGCCATCGCTAGCGATTATGGGATGATCCCCATTATCAAGAAGCGCCTGTATGATAGGAATACAACGTGTTGCGTGACCCAACCCCCAATTGAGTGGCGCAACCAAAATGTTTTTAGATATTTGCACACAACAAAAATAATTAGGCAGTCTATCTAGATGACTGTTTTACACATTATATAACCTTTAAATAATCGTTGTGGGAAGTAAAAATAAAATGAAGCGTTTTAAAGAAAATGAAACTTTTAAAAACGTAGTCCAACCCACGCGAGAGCAAATGGTTAATGGATTTGAGTATCAAGGTAAATGGGCCCAATTTTTTGGAAACGATAATCCTATAACGCTAGAGCTAGGCTGTGGTAAAGGAGAGTATACAGTTGCTCTAGCACGCAAGTATCCCAATCGTAATTTTATAGGTATAGATATTAAGGGAGCTAGATTTTGGCGCGGTGCAAAAACGGCGATTGAGGATGACCTGCCTAACGTAGCCTTTCTGAGAACGCAAATTGAGCTGGTGGATTACGCTTTCGCGAAAGCGGAAATATCAGAAATATGGATCACTTTTCCAGACCCTCAAATTAAATACAAGCGGACTAAACACCGCATGACAAACCCAGAGTTTCTAGCACGATATAAAACAATTCTAAAGCCGGATGGCATCATTCATTTAAAGACAGATAGTGAATACATGCACGGCTATACACTAGGCTTGTTGCAAGGAATGGGCGAGGAGGTTTTATATGCGCATCATGATATTTACAGCAATACAGAAGCGCCAGAGGAAGTAACTGGCACCCAGACATTTTATGAAAAGCAGTATCTTGAAACCGGTAAGGCGATAACTTACATGAAGTTTAAACTGCGTTAATGAATTCATTTTTACACTTGATTTTTGGTTTTGGGATAGGTTTTGTAGGGGTCATCCCGCCAGGATTACTTAACCTAACAGCCTCAAAAATAAGTGTAGAAAAGGGCAAACGCGCTGCGATCATATTTGCAACTGGTGCGGCATCTGTCGTGGTAGCGCAAGTATACATAGGTGTATTTTTCTCAAAAGTGCTTACACAAAATCCGGACATTTTACTCATGCTGGAGCGGTTTGCTATAGCTATTTTTTTTGCACTAAGTATTTTCTTTTTTATCAGGGCACGCCTAGATAGTAAGCCAGAATTTAAGACCGTTCATAAAGCCGATTATAAACTGCTGGGGCAGGGTATTATATTATCTGCTCTCAATATTTTTCCTATTCCCTTTTACATTGCATTTAGTTCTTTCCTTGCAGGTCGTGGGATCTTTGTTTTTGAATTCCCTATGGCACAGTTATTCATCTTTGGGGCAACAATGGGGACTTTCTTAATGCTGTGCGCTTATATTAAGTATGTCAAACGATTTGGTTTTGATAGCGATACCTTTGCTCGAAAAATTCATTATTTATTATCGTTTTTGACTTTTGCAATAGCCGTTTTTACTCTAATACGCATTAATTAATGGCTGGAGATTTTTTTGATCGTGTGTATGCAGTAGTGGTACAAATACCAGCAGGACGAGTGACCTGCTATGGTGCTATTGCGGCCTATCTAGGGACGCCGCGCAGCAGCCGTGCTGTAGGTTATGCTATGAATGCAGCACATAATAAACCAGAAATACCTGCCCAGCGCGTGGTTAACCGCAAGGGATTATTAACAGGAAAGCACCATTTTCAAGGGACTAACCTTATGGCGCAATTGCTAGAAAGTGAAGGGGTGCGTATTATTAATGATCAGGTGCAAGACTTCAATGAAGTATTTTGGGATCCAGTAAAAGAGTTACCACCCCTAGAATAGAGGATTTATTGATTAATGAATTAGACAGTTGTACGTTAATAGAGTATGGGATCAACGCTTATCAAACAGTAAGTTGTTTTAATACAAAATTTAAATCATAGAAAAACCGCGACATCGCCGCGGTTTGTTAGTAAAGAAAGAAGCATTTATTAATTGTTCAAACGCATAACTGCTTTAGTATTTACAAATTCCTTAATACCGTAGCCACCGTGCTCACGACCATAGCCAGACCTTTTCACCCCACCGAATGGCATGTTAGGCTGGGCAAGACCAAATGAATTAATAAACACCATACCCGTATCAAAGTGCTTGCTGGCAAGTTCAAAGGCTTTGTCTTCATCTTTACTGAATATCCCACCACCTAGACCAAAACGGCTATCGTTTGCAATGCGCATCGCATCCTCTCCATCTTTTGCTTTAATTAGGGCTGCAACGGGTCCAAATAGCTCGTCATCATAAGCAGGCTGTCCAGGATGTACATCTCCTAATACGGTAGACGGATAATAATACCCAGTGCCTTCTGGAATCTCACCGCCACATAAAATGGTTGCTCCATGCGCCACACTTTCTTTGACCTGTCTATGCAATTTATCTCTTAAATCCTTGCGTGCCATAGGGCCTATATCTGCCGTATCGACTGTGGGATCACCATGTTTTACCTCTTTCATAGCCTTTACAAACGCCTCCTTAAACGCCTCGTAAACTGCATCCACCACCACAAACCTTTTAGCAGCGATGCAAGTTTCTCCGTTATTATAAACACGCCCTTTGACACAGGCTTTTACAGCTGTGTCAATATCTGCATCCTCCAGCACTATATAAGCATCATTTGAACCCAGTTCTAATACTGTTTTTTTAAGACGCTTCCCTGCTCTTGCGCCTATCAGCTCTCCCGCGCCTGGGCTTCCCGTTAAGGTGACACCTCGAACAAGGTCGTTATCAATTATTGCATTTGATTGATCGTGATCAATGATTACAGAGGTAAAAAGGTGTTTGGGAAGTCCTGCAGCTTCAAAAATTTCTTGAATTTTTTGACCACACCCAGTAACATTGCTGGCGTGTTTGTGTACAACGCCGTTACCTGCGGCTAGATTTGCTACCGCGTACCTGAAAACTTGATAAGCTGGATAATTCCATGGCTGTATCCCGTATACGACCCCTATAGGCGCATAAGAAATTAATCCACGACCGCCATTAGGTAATTCTCTAGCTTCATCTGCTAGTTCTTTTGGTGCGATTTGAGCGGTGTGCTCGCAAATACTAGCGCACAATTCAACTTCTTGATAGCTTTGTTTGAGTAATTTACCCATTTCGGCAGTCATGAGTTGTGCCAGTTCTTCTTTATCAGCACGCAGTTGTTTTGCTACATTTTTAAGAAGGTTCCCTCGTTCTTCAACACTAGTAGCCTTCCATGATAAAAAGGCCTCATGACATTTTTCTACGGCCCCTGTCAACTCGTGATGAGATAAATAGGGATAAAAATTTAGCTTTTCTTCCGTTGTTGGATTGATTGTAGTTATACCTCGTTTGCTCATGATCTTTTATTTTTAAGATACAAGCATGATTTAATAATACCACCTACTTTAAGTCAAGGTTATGGAGGTATTGGCTATATGTTGGCAAGGCTACCCACCATAAGTAAATAAAAGCTTAAAATCTATTTCTAAATGAAATAGTATTTAACTTACAAAGGCACTGTATCCTGTGATTGCTCTCCCTACAATAAGGCTATTAATCTCTTTAGTTCCCTCATAGCTGTATATCGCCTCTGCATCTGCAACAAAGCGTGCTACATTATGTTCTAACAGGATGCCATTCCCCCCTAGAACCTCTCTGGCTCTAGAAACGATATCCCTTGTACGCATGGAACAGATTACTTTGGCAAGCGAGGCATGCTCATCCTTTAAAATTCCTTGATCCTGCATCACACTTAAACGGAAACACAAGGTCTGCATGCTGGTCAAGTTTGAAATCATCTCTACCAGATGGTTTTGCACCAGCTGGAAGCTAGCTATAGGCCTACCGAATTGTTCTCTCTTTTTTGTGTATTTCAAGGCGTTTTCATAAGCACCACGAGCGCAACCTACTGCCTGCCATGCTACGCCAGCACGGGTCATGCGCAGTACTTTTGCAGTATCCTTAAAACTTTCTGCTTTGGCTAGGCGGTCGCCTTCTGGTACTACACAATTAGTTAATGTAATGATCGCATTTTGAACAATACGTAGGGCCATCTTATCTTCCATTTTTTCAGCGTGATATCCAGGATTGCCTTTGCGTACTAAAAATCCTTTCACCTGGTTTGTATCAAGGTCACGAGCCCAGATGACGATGACGTCTGCAAATGTGGCGTTGCCTATCCATTTTTTTTGACCGTTGAGTATCCAATTATTACCATCCCATTTGCAAGTGGTTTCCATACCGCCAGCAATACCGCTACCCGTATCAGGTTCAGTTAGACCAAAAGCGCCTATCTTTTCCATACGGGCCATTTGTGGTAACCATTCCTGTTTTTGTTCTTCACTACCGCAAACATAGATTGATCCCATGGCAAGGCCGCTGTGCACACCAAAAAATGTTGATATCGATACATCTACTCTAGCGATCTCCTCTGCAATGATGCCCTCTGTCACAAAATCCATCCCCGGGCAACCATAGCCCTGGTAGGCAATACCAGCAATATTGAGCTGGGCCATTTTGGGTATGAGATCATGTGGGAATGCGGCACGATTCCAGTAATCATTTGCGATGGGCTGTACCTGGTCCTCCATAAAATTGCGCACTTTCATTTGAACCTCTCTTTGTTCATCTGACAGTTGTAAACTCATCTTATAAAAATCACCATCGATAGGTGGCAGTTTACTTTGACCTTTTTTCTTTTTGGTAGAGAGCATTTTCATCAATCCGGCCAGCTGGCGATCGTCTAGATTTCCTACTGTATCCATAACTTGAGTAAGATCTACTTTTTCATTGAGAGCGGTAAGTTTCTCCAGGTCAATATTTTTCATCAATTTGATGGTACCCTTTATTTTTTTGAAAATCGACATGAGCAAAGTTTTTTTGAATTTATTGCACATAGGTCTCTATTCTTGTTAATTAAAACGTAAGAAATCAATAACTTAAATTACATTCTCTCACAAAAATTAATCGATAGACGTCTATTAAACATGATGATGCTAACCAGACACTTACTTGTGTGGTGGCCCTTTATTTTGTGGTAGTAAGCGTATTTTTGTGGTTGATGAGCGGTATTTATATACACATTCCATTTTGTAAGCAGGCATGTCATTATTGTGACTTTCATTTTGTTACGTCAACAAAATATAAAGACCGCATGGTGGCTGCGTTGATAGAAGAATTACGCTTGCGCTGCGAGCAGTTGCCGTCGCAATCTATTGAGACGATCTATTTTGGTGGTGGCACTCCCAGTGTGCTAGAAAGTGCCGCAATTGAGCAAATTATAAGGACGATTTACCAGCATTATCAAGTAATTGAAGATCCTGAAATCACACTAGAGGCAAATCCAGATGATTTGACACCAGAAAAAATTGAAGTCCTTGCGAGTACGCCTATCAACCGGCTTAGTATAGGGGTTCAATCATTTCATGAGCAGGATTTAAAATTGATGAATAGGGCTCATAATGCAGCAGAGGCGATGAGGTGTATCTCGCTTTCGCGAAAGCGATTTCCCAACATTTCTATAGATCTAATTTATGGCATTCCGGGATTAACCGACGACCGCTGGATAGAGAATTTAAAAACAGCAATATCTCTAGATATACCCCATATTTCTAGCTATGCACTTACTGTGGAGGATGATACAGCACTTAAAACCTATATCGAAAAGGGCATTATTGAGGCAGTTGACGATGAGCAAGCACAGCGTCAATTTAATATCCTGGTGGACACGATGCAGGAGCATGGCTATCAAAATTATGAGTTTTCAAACTTTGGCAAACCGGGATTTTTTTCAAGGAATAATACCGCGTACTGGACGGGAAAGACTTATCTAGGTATAGGGCCTAGCGCTCATGGTTATGATGGAAGACAACGATCCTGGAATATTAATAATAACGTCAAATACATGAAATCTATCGAGGCAGGTCAACTGCCACAAGAGGTAGAAGTACTGTCTGTAATTGATCGTTATAACGAGTACGTAATGACAGGACTGCGTACTATCTATGGCGTCTCTCTAGCGCATGTTGAACAACATTATGGCAGTTCGTTTAAAGATTATATTTTACAACAATCTCACGAGTATTTGAAAGATCATTTGCTCTATCTAGATGGTGATGTTTTACAGGTAACCCGTAAAGGAAAATTTCTAAGTGATGGCATTGCCAGTGAGTTGTTCATGCTTAATTTAAAAGAATGAAATATTTGATAGGTTGTATCATTGTGGCGATCTGTCTTTCTTGCCAGAAGGATAATCACGCTACTCATAAAATGGAATCCAGTATGACATCTACTATTGCATTACAAGGCAAACAATATTCTATAGATTTAAATCACCCCATCGACATAAGCCTATCCGTGCAAAACCAGGCTGGCGTGGGCGCTTGGTATATCGATCAACCTAAAATAAGTCACGTGGTGGTCGATGGTTATGTAGGCAAAGTTTCTCTAGGTGGTAGCACAAATTTTAATGATATATTTTTCAACCCGCACAGTCACGGCACTCATACGGAATGTATAGGGCATATTACGGAAGAATTTTATAGTGTCAATCAAACGATTGTAAACACTTTTTTTACCGCTCAATTGTTAAGTGTAACACCAGAAATTAGAAACGATGACGCCGTCATTACGGCTGCCATGTTTGCAAATCTCGAGACTGTAGAGGCGGTTGTGATACGTACCTTACCTAATCTAGAGGATAAGAAAACTACAAATTATAGTAATACTAATCCCCCATACCTTTTAGAAGAGGCTATGATCTATTTGAGAGAAAAAGGGGTAAAACATGTACTGGTAGATCTGCCTAGTGTGGACAAAGAAAAGGATGGTGGAGCTCTACTAGCTCACAAAGCTTTTTGGGATTTTGACGGTAAGCCACGTATGGATGCTACAATTACAGAGTTTGTATTTGTACCGTCTACTGTAGCCGACGGATTATTTATTCTTGATTTACAAATCGCACCTATAGAAAATGATGCAGCGCCATCGCGGCCTTTACTTTATACTTTAAAAGAATGAAGTATATCTTGCGTCTAGAAGGTGTTGCTTATCTTATTGCAGGTGCAGTAAGTTATTTTACTTTGTTTGATGGATGGGTGATATTTGCCATTTTGTTTTTCTTTCCAGATTTGAGTATTATTTTTTATTTGATAAATAATAAAGTGGGTGCCTGGTGTTATAACATAGCGCACCATGTGCTTACTGTAATTTTATTATTAGGCCTAGGTTACTGGTTGGATCAGGATATCTGGACCATGCTTGCTCTAGTGCAATTAACCCACATAGGTTTTGATCGTATTTTAGGCTATGGACTTAAATATCCCACGCATTTTAAAGAAACCCATTTGGATAAATTTTAAATTAGCATTATGGAGTATTTATTTATAGGGCTAGCGGTAGGTGCAGTTGTTGCTTATTTTATATTGAAACGTTTCGGTGGGAGTGGTCGTGATAATCGACAGGAGCAAAGTGTGGTGCTCATGGAGAAAATACGTAGTGTTTGTAAATTCATAACAGTCGAGGGCGATTTTGCAGAAATCTATCACTATCAAAATGTCAAGGATAAAATTGCCAACTTTCTATTGGGAAAAAAGAAAGCTATCATCCTTATTAATGCCAAGGCACACATAGGATTTGACCTGACTAAAATAAGGATGGAGAGCGATACAGAAAATAAAATTATAAAACTTACAGAGTTCCCACAGCCATCCCTATTGAGCATCGAGACAGACTTTAATTATTACGATAAAAGCGAGGGCTGGGCAAATTATTTCACTAGTGATGACTTAACAGAGGTAACTCGCAATGCAAAACAGCATATAGTCGATAAGATACCAGAAAGCGGTTTGATGGAGCAAGCAAGAAAAGAAGCGCTTAACACCATCCAACTTATGGAAGGGCTGGCTCAAACCATAGGCTGGAAACTGGACTATACTGCCCTAGTGCTCGATAAAGCGATGCAGACAAAAACATTATCTAGTAATGGAGATTGAGCAATTGCGGCATTGTTGTCTTTCAAAAAAGAGTACTCAAGAGACGATGCCTTTTGACAATCATACGTTGGTCTTTAAGGTAATGGGAAAGATGTTTGCTCTTACCTCGCTCGCTGGCTGGGATGGGGACGAGCCTGTCAATAATCTTAAATGCAATCCACAACGAGCCATAGAACTGAGACAGCAGTATGATGGTGATGTGGTAGGGGCATGGCACATGAATAAAAAACATTGGAATGGTATTCATATCAATAACTCTGTAAGGGATACCATGATTTTTCAATGGATTGATGACAGCTATGACCTAGTGGTTTCTAGCCTTACTAAAAAACTGCAAGCGCAATTAAAATCAACTTAATTTGGGAACTTTACATTCAATATATCAGGCCAGAGTTGATGGATTTACGCTTTCGCGAAAGCGTTACACAAAACAACTACGTATTTCTGGGATCGTGCGTTTGCTTTCCTTTCTTCTTGTTGCAATAGGTATTTATTTTTATTGGGCAAATTGGGAGGTGGTATCAGCTATAGCGGTTGTAGGTCTTATTTCCTTTTTGTTTTTAGTCACACGTCATGAAAACTTAAAGTCGAGACGAGATTATTACCAGCAACTGATTGAAATAAATGAGCTGGAAATTAAGATTGATAACGGGAATTACTTGGACCGACCTGATGGCAGTATTTTTATGGATGACGACCATGACTACAGCCGGGATATAGATCTTTTTGGCAAGGGCTCTTTTTTTCAATACATCAATAGAACAGCGCTCAAGGAAGGCGAGCAACTGTTAGCTAATCGACTGTGCGCTAATGACACGCAGGATATTGAGCAACGCCAGCAAGCTATAAAAGAGCTGAGCAAGAAACTGGATTACAGGCAGGAATTTGAAGCGACTGCAAGATTGCTAGAAGATACGAGCGATCCCAAAGAGATCATTAACTGGAGCAGTAATTACAATACGTTTGTCCCTCATATATTCTCATGGCTTTGCTATGCGCAGCTTTTACTATCTGTGGTGGTTATAGCGTTATACGCTGTTGACCTTATTACAGGTTACTGGGTTGCAGGGGTATTTTTTATAGGTCTTGCCATTACGGGCAAGTATCTGGGCAAGGTAACAGCCTTGTCTGGCGATGTGTCAAAGCTTGAGGGCTTTTTTACACAGTATGGTAAACTGCTTTCTATTGTTGAACATACACAATTTGATGCTGCCTTATTATTAGAATGTAAAAAGGCAATAATAATTGAGGGAGAAACAGCTTCAAAACGTTTACAAAAGCTAGGCAAGGCAATAGGACGGCTTGAGCAGCGCAATAATATATTGTTCGGGATCGTTGCAAATGGTTTTGGGCTTTGGGACTTAAAACAAGCACATACTCTAGAGCAATGGTTGATTACAAACCAGGCAGATATCAAACAATGGCTGCATACGATAGCACAACTGGATGCCTTGCATTCCCTGGCAAATTTTGCATACAATCACCCAGATTATCAATACCCTAATTTAAGTACTGGAGCTTTTCATTTAAAATTAGAGCAAGCAATACATCCCTTACTTAATGTAGAAAAGCCTGTAGGAAATACTATAGAGATCAACGCAGGGTCATTTTTTATCATCACAGGTGCAAATATGGCTGGAAAAAGTACCTTTTTAAGAACTGTGTCTATGTCTATTGTGATGTCAAACGTAGGATTGCCTGTAAGAGCCACTGCGGCCAGCTATGCTCCTATCAAGTTGATCACCAGCATGCGTACTTCAGATTCTCTTAAAGACGACGAGTCCTACTTTTTTAGTGAGTTAAAGCGCCTCAAATTTATTGTAGATAAAATGGAAAATGAGCCGTATTTTATTGTCTTGGACGAGATTTTAAAGGGTACCAATAGTATCGATAAAGCAAGCGGTTCAAGGAAATTAATCGAGAAACTAACTCGTAATAACGCTACAGGGATTATTGCCACGCACGACTTGAGTCTTACAGAGGTTGCAGCCGATTATCCACTGATTAGTAACTTTTACTTTGACGCTCAAATCATTGATGAGGAGCTGTTCTTTGATTACACTTTTAAAAACGGCGTGGCCACTAATATGAATGCCAGCTTCTTACTTAAAAAAATGGGAATTGTCTAGAGCAACCTCTTCAACTCAGTAAAATCGAGTCCCCCATAATTCCCGCTGCTCATCAGGAGTAAGCTGCTGTTTTCTAACTGCTGTTGGTACAACCAGGTTTTAAAAGTCTCAGGATCTGTCATTACCACAAGATCATCCCTGTGGAAGGCTGCTTTGATCTGATCGGCCTCGATAGTGTCTAGCCCCTTAAGGGCGACAGCCTCTGGGCTGTAATATACTACGGCAACATCAGCGTGGTCCAGCGCATTCTTATATTCACTTAAAAAATCAGGGTTCAGGCTGCTGTATGTATGTAATTCAAGGCATGCGATACATACACGGTCCTTATATTGAGCTTTTACCGCTTGCGTTGTTGCGATAACCTTGCTAGGAGAGTGAGCAAAGTCTTTATAGATTACTGCATTGTAACTTTCTGCAATCTTTTCAAGTCTTTTTGAAGCTCCTTTAAAAGTAGCGATGGCCTCATAGAAATCATCCTCGTCAATTCCCATATGCTGACAAATCCATTTAGCACCAGCCATGTTGCTTAAATTATGCTTTCCAAAAATCTCTACAGGCATGGCACCTTCCGGTGTGTCTAGAAGGGTGACTCCATCAACGATCTGATGCTCAGGAATAGTATAGGGATGTTTTCTAGTAGGCTTAGTAGCAGCTTCTGCGATTTGTTTAACGGTCGTATCATCTGCATTGTAAACTAGAATACTTCCATCTTTCATTAGATTCACAAATTGTTCAAATTGTGAGACATAATTTTGATAGGTAGGAAATACGTTGATGTGATCCCATGCAATACCGCTTATCAGTGCTATATTAGGCTCGTATAAATGGAACTTAGGTCTGGGGTCTATAGGGCTGGATAAATACTCATCGCCTTCTAGTACTATAAATTCGTTATGGTCAGTAAGATGAACCATCGTGTCAAAACCTTCTAGTTGTGCCCCCACCATAAAGTCCACCTCGCGATCGTGGTAATGCATAACATGCAAAATCATCGATGTGATGGTGGTTTTTCCATGCGAGCCACCTATGACTACGCGCGTTTTATCTTTTGATTGCTCGTATAAATATTCTGGATAACTATAAATCTTTACACCTAGTTCTTTTGCTCGCAGTAATTCAGGATTGTCTTTTTTTGCATGCATACCCAGAATGACCGCATCTAAATTTTCTGTAATGCGTGCAGGATCCCAGCCCATTTGCTCTGGCAGCAATTGGTACCTAGCAAGTCTAGATTTACTAGGTTCAAAAATGGCATCGTCGCTACCGGTAACCCGATAGCCTTTATGATGTAATGCTAGAGCAAGATTGTGCATGGCGCTGCCGCCTATCGCGATAAAATGTACGCGCATAAATTGATGGTTTTATAAATCATACTAAAGTAGGAAACAGGATAGCCTGGATCAAATTAATCAGCTGCTTTGTATAACTATTTGCTCACAAAGTGCGATGCGACCAACTGCCAAGATCATTTTATTGGATTTCTTCTAGCTGACTTTTTAATTGGGAATCATTGTGTATGGATATGCCTTTTTTAAGCACAGCAACAGCATCTTGTCTGCGCCCCATTTTATCTGCATATAATGTTGCTAGTGTCTTGTAAGTAAGTGGGGAACCACCTATTTCAACGGCGCTTTTATAGGCTTTCTCTGCAGCGGTATAATTTTTTTCGTATTCCTCAATAAAGCCCGTGGTAAGATAACCATCTACTGGGGATATATTTTTGAGCTCTGTTGCATATTTGCGCGCTGTGCTTATAGAACCTCCTATAATCCCAGGTAACTCTACATACAATTGGACAAGCGCCCATCGTGTTTCAATATGCTTTGGGTCCAGGTCTGCAGCCTTTTTAAGATGAAATTTTACATCATCTAATAATCCTAGCGCTTTAAATTTACTTGCGTTTTTTGCCCACAGCCCTTTAGTACCGCCATAGTAAAAGTGATAATCTGCATTACTTTCATCAGTAGCTAGTAATCGCTTATAAATAGCGGTAGCTTTTTCAAACTGCTCTAATTTACTGTAAGCGTAGCCTGTTTGTCGCAATAATACTGGGTCTTTTGGCTTTTCTTGCAGTAAAGACAGATAGATAGGCAATGCTGCTTTATAGTTAGATTGAGCAGATAGTTTTTCCGCTTTCGCAAAAGCGGACTGTCCACAAACAATACTACAAAAAAGCAAGCTGGTAATTACGAGCAGTTTTTTCATCTGGTAAAAGTATCAAAAAGAATACCAAGGTAAGGTTGTAAGTGCTGGGCACTATTTCAAATCTGTTTTGACCGTAGCATTAACACCTTGCAAATGTTCGATCAGGTATCGCTGCAGCCGTTCGTCACTTATAGCATCCATACCTGCTATTCTGGACGATCGTAATTTGTTAAGGAGATCTTCTATTTCAAAGTAAGCCTTGTAATAATTGCGCGAAACTGGAGCGTAGGTATAATGCCAGGGCTCATAATAAAACCCAGGCCGCTCAGGGTCATTAGTATACACCAGCTCAAAGCCATAATCTTTTGCATGGTTGTCCATCCATTTTTTGAGCCGGTAAAACGGCCCTCCTGGCTCAAATTTTTCAGACAATAGGGCATCACCAGTATAAACAGCGCTGGCATCTATAATATCAATGTCAGTACCCCAGTGATGTCTGGAGGTGCCTGGCAGGGTAGAGTAGGTGACAATTAAGTTTACGATAGAGTCTGCAGTCAGTCCTTCTGCCTCGTATTTTTTGTATTTACGGTTCCATATAGAACGTTGTCTGTTAAAGGAGCGATATCCAGAGATGACTTTGATCTCAATACTGTCTTTTAATGCTGCAACTTGCAGTTTTTTAAATGCTATACTGGTTTGCTTTTCTAGAATTTTAAGGGGATTTGAGGACTTGCCCATCAGTATATTTTCTGAAGTCTGTGCAGTCATACAAGCGCTAAAAAAAAATAGGAACCAAAAAATCCTCATAACGACATGTGCATTTTGTAGTGAGGCCCTATCCCTTCAATTTCAAATACATCACCACTTTTCGTAAACCCTAGGCGCTCATAAAAAGGAACCGCTTTGATACGTGCATTGAACCATAACATTTCAATACCGCGGTCACGCAGCTGTTGTAGGCATTCATCTATTAGTTTTTTGCCCACTCCATGACCTTGTAGATGAGGTAAGACCGCCATTCCTCGCAGTTGATAGTATGACCCGGTGGTAATTGTCCTGACTGGGGATAGGTTTGCACTGGATGCCACAAGGGTGGCTACACCGACTAATTGATCTTTTAAAAAAGCACCCAGATGAATAGTGGTGTCTAGATGGTCACCCTCCATGGCGCAAGAGGTTACTGGTTTTCCTGCTCTCAATACGGGATGGCGCACACTATAGGTGTCTAGCGCATCAATAACTTTGATTATCATAGGTCTCACGATTCATTTTATAATACCGGCCAGGCAGCAACCCATCCCATAAAAATCGATGGGATAAATCAAATCCCAGCTTTTCTACCACACGCTGAGATCCTATATTATGCTCGTGCACGTGAGCGACTATTTCTTGTTTGTTATGTGTCACAAAAGCAAACTTTAAAATCACAGCACATGCCTCGGTCGCATAGCCCTTGCCCCAGTGCTTTTTTAAAAAACGATAGCCTATATCTGTTAGTTGAGAAGCCTCGTGAGTTTTGATTCCACAAAAGCCTACAAATTCTTGACTTTCTTTATCAATGCATGCCAGTCTGCCCATCTTGTATTTTTTGATTTGTCCAGCAGGGTTATTAACGTAGTCATCAATATATTGTTGTGCATCTTGAATACTGCCTAGAGGGGAGTCGCCAGTATATTTTAATACCTCATGGTCTGTATTCATTTGATATAAACCAGTGGCATCACTTTTTTTAAAAGGACGCAGCCATAGCCTAGCGCTTTCTAATTCTAGATTCATACGCGCAGGCTGCTCCAGTCACTATTGCGGTCAAAAACTACTTCGGCAAATGGGCATAACGGGTTGACTTTGAGATTTTTCTTTTTGGCATATTCATAACTGGCATGTACTAGTTGTGTACCTATGCCTTTACCCTCATATTCTGGATTTGTCTGGGTGTGATCGATAACCATAACTTCATCCTCTATGGAATAGGTGAGTTCTGCAATTGTGCTTTGTCCTTCTTTAATAAAAAAGATGCCTCTTCTATCGTTCTCATTGTGTTGAATGTCACTCATATTCATTGTGCTTTTAAAATAGTAATTATCAAATAGTTTTAAAATCATATCCTGGAGCCACCTCTTGTGCCGCTTTACCTGGTAAAAACACTCTAGCATGGTGCGGTCCAGCTAGCAATTCTTTATCATGTTGCACATCGATATAGCTGCCCTCTCGCAATCCTACAACAGGAATATTATTGTAGGTATGAAACTCTTGAATGCGCTGCTCTCTTGTCTCTCCCATGTGCGTGGCACCCGCGATAGGGTCTAGATAGTGTGCGTTAATATTATATGCAATGGCACCCATGGTTTTAAAGCTGGAGGGTTGCACGATAGGCATGTCGTTTGTGGTTTTCATAGACAACCCACAAATATTACTACCAGCACTGGTGCCCAGATAAAAAGTGCCTTTAAATATGGCGTCACGCAAAATGGGCATGAGTTGTTGCTCGTGCAACTTTTTAACAAGCAAAAAGGTATTACCACCACCTGTAAAAATAGCTTGTGCTTTTTTAATTGCCTCAATAGGTGATGTATGGCTGTGTATTCCAGAAACACTTACTCCCATAGGCTCAAAAAACCGAGTTACTTGATCGGTATAATCGTCATGAGATATCCCGCCAGGTCTTGCAAAAGGAATAAAAAGCAACTTTGATATGCCGGCTGCATTTAATCTTTTTTGCAATACAAGCGTCAAATATTCCAGATACCCACTGCCGTATAGAGTAGATGTGCTAGCGATTATCATGTTTTTCATAAAAATGACCGTCTTTTGCTCAAAGGTATTTAACAAATTACAAGCAAAAAGCTGGCGACACTCTTTATAACTTTATATTAGTATTTAAGAAATCGATATGAAACACCTTCTATTATTTTTAGCTCTTTTTATCGCGGGTACTGCGGGAGCACAAGAACGCAAGCAACTCCAGGGCACAATTATAGGGGTTATGAAAGAGCCACTAGAAGGAATTACTGTGTTTAATGCAGCTACACTAGAAGGGACAGTAACAAATCAAGAAGGTAAATTCTATATTGAGGTGCGCAGTGGTGACCAGCTTTCTTTTGACTCTATACAATACGACCCATTCACCCTTACCGTGACGGAAGCTACCGTAAAAAAAGGTACCACTACGCTCACATTTACACAAGGGGTAAATCTTCTGGACGAGGTATACGTGACGGATGAGTCTATAGTTGTTGCGGTCAAAAAAACTGAAAACGTAGATACAGGTATCGACCAGGTAAGTGAACGCAATATACGTCTAGCAGCTGTAGATAGAATTGAAAATACTTTCTCTGACCGCATACGCCAGCCAGAAGAAATACCACTAGAGAACACTGCTTTTAATCAAAGTCAATTGCGATACAACTCCTTTAATGTGGTAGGATTACTTATGGGACTTGTTGCAAATGCTGCCTTACAAAATGTTGACTTGACTATTGACAAACCTTCCACGCGCGAGAAAAAATTTAAAGAAGTGCTACTTAAAAATAAGTATAGTACAGATTATTTGACGGACTACTTAAAAATTTCAGAGGATAATTTATATGAGTTTATGGTATTTGCGCAGGAACAAGGCCTCAATGAGAGTATGTTACAACCAGAGAATGAGCTTGATCTTTTACTATTTTTAGATAAACAAGCGACAATTTTCAAAGAACGCATCGCTCAAAAAAAATAAAAGTACCACGACGATACGCTGTAGCCATTCCTTGAAAATGAGAATTTTTTAATGCCTTTAGAATCAATTACATGCCCTTTAGATTACTTTTTTCAATTTCAATTTTAACTGTATTATTTGCAATTCCAGCCACAGCTTCTTCTATGGCAAGAGGTTGTGATGAGGTACGCTTCCGCGAAAGCGTGCTCCCCACCACAGCAGCACATAAATATTATCTCTCTGTTACAAACGTGACTTACAATCAAAAAGTGGGTGCTTTACAAATGATCTCTAGATTTTTTATTGACGATCTAGAGGATGTACTTAACGAGCGGCTTAATAAAAAGCTAACACTGGGTAATCCCAATGAATTAGATAGCTTAACCCCTATTTTGAATTCCTATTTAGGAAAACGACTCGTTGCAAAAGTCAATGGAAAACAAGTCACCCCACAGGTGCTAGGGGCAGAGTATGACAACGATCAGATGGTTATTTACATCGAGTTGCCTGCAGATCAACAGCCTAAAACAATAGAGATGAGTTATAAAGCTTTGTTTGAGCTTTTCCCTGATCAAAAAAACCTAGTTCACTTTAAAATTGATGGAAAACGTAAATCCTTACTTAACAGCATGGATACTCCTGTTGAGCAAGTTAAGTTTTAAACGAGACGTTTATTTATACCTTTATTCTTAAATTAGCCGCAATTCGTAAATAAAAACCACAGTAAATGAAAGCAATTAAATTTTTGTTCTTAAGCTTGATGCTGGTTGCTACCGGTGCCGTAGCACAAGAGGCTCCAGCAGAGGAAAAAGCACCAGAACATTACAACGAGAACAAATTCCGACAGATGTATCAGGAATTCTCTACGCCTAACCAGTACCGTAGCGCAAGTGGAGCACCTGGACCTGCTTACTATCAGCAACGTGCCGATTATGAAATGGACATACGTCTGGACGATGATAATCATCATTTATACGGTTACGAAACGATAACTTATACCAACCAGTCACCAGATCATTTAACTTATTTATGGGTACAGCTGGATCAAAACATGCGAGCAGCAGATTCAAAGACACCACTTATTGAATCTGGTAGAATAGATCCATATGCGACACCTGCCGGCATGACCAACCAGTTTTTATCAAAGCCATTTGACGGTGGTTTTAATATAACCAAGGTGCTTGATGATAATGGCAATCCACTGCCTTACACCATCAATCAAACCATGATGCGTGTAGAATTACTAGAGCCACTGGAGACAGGTAAGTCTTTTGAATTTGATATCGAGTGGGATTACAATATTAATGATCATGTAAATGGCCGAGGCCGTAGTGGTTATGAGCAAATGCCTGACGGTAACCGCTCTTATGTGATTGCACAATTTTACCCTCGCATGGCAGTATACAACGATGTAGAAGGGTGGCAAAACAGTCAATTCTATGGTCGTGATGAGTTTGCGTTGCCATTTGGTTCATTTGAAGTAAACATTACTGTTCCAGCAGATCACTGGCTAGACGGTACAGGAAAATTGACTAATCGTAAGGAGGTATATTCAAGTGAGGAATTGAAGCGTTATGAAAAGGCTCAAAAATCCTATGATAAGCCAGTCATTATAAGAACACAGGAGGAGGCAGAAAAATATGCTAAGGGCAAGTCTACAGCAACAAAAACCTGGAAGCTAAAAGCAGATTTTGTTCGCGACTTTGGATGGACATCATCGAGACGTTACATTGCAGATGCTATGGCGGTTAAGATAGGCGAGAGCGATGTCATGGCAGTTTCTATCTACCCACCGGAAGGAAACCCGCTATGGGAACAATGGTCAACCTATGCAGTAAAGCAAACTCTGGAGTCTTATTCTAGAATGACATTTGACTACCCTTATCATAAAGCGATATCGGTACATGCAAAAAATCAAGGGATGGAATACCCTATGATTTGCTGGAATTATGGTCGACCAGAACCAGACGGGTCTTACTCAGACCGTGTGAAATTCGGGATGATATCTGTAATTATTCACGAGGTAGGGCACAACTACTTCCCTATGATCGTAAATTCTGACGAGCGTCAATGGACCTGGATGGATGAAGGGTTGAATACTTTTGTTCAATATGTTGCAGAACAAGATTTTGGCGAGAATTATCCGGAAGCTCTTAAAGGAGAGGCTAATCTGGATAAGTATCCATCGCGACGCGGTCCTGCCGCAGCGATAGTTCCTTATATGGGAGGTGATCAGCGCTATATTGCCCCTATTATGAGTAAAGGAATCAATACCTATCAATTTGGTTCAAACGCCTATGCAAAACCTGCCACAGGATTGAATATTTTGCGAGAGACCATCATGGGTAGAGAGTTGTTTGACTATGCTTTCCGTGAGTATTCAAACCGCTGGATGTTTAAACACCCTACACCGGAAGATTTTTTCCGCACGATGGAAGATGCTAGCGCTGTCGATCTAGACTGGTTCTGGAGAGGCTGGTTCTACAGCACTCAATATACAGATATGGCGATAGGCGAGGTGGATGAATATTTCGTTTCTAACGAGGTCAATAAAGAAATGAAAGAACTTGCAGAAGAGCGCAATATTCCTCTAGAGCGATTTAAAGGACTTGTATTTATGGTCAAAAAAGGATCTGAGGACTACAAAGAGGAAATGAATGGAAAGGATCCAAAGGAAGAAGCAGTCGCTTTAAAAGAATATTTGATGGATAATTTCACGCCAGAGGAGCGTGCACAGTTGAATAATCCTAAATATTTCTATCAAATAACGGTAAACAAGCCAGGAGGTCTGGTAATGCCCATAATTTTAGAATACACTTATTCTGACGGTACTACAGAGAGAGTGACG
The DNA here is from genome assembly GCA_947491755.1 of uncultured Nonlabens sp. Taxonomy (GTDB): domain Bacteria; phylum Bacteroidota; class Bacteroidia; order Flavobacteriales; family Flavobacteriaceae; genus Nonlabens. The sequence continues at coordinate 763,954 of CANLKV010000001.1, forward strand.
CACCCAGCAGAAATCTGGAGGTATAATGATAAGCAAGTCACTTTATCTAAAGGAACGGAAAAAGAAATTACTAAAATTGTTATTGATCCAGACCTAGAAACCGCAGATGTTGATGTGTCAAACAACACATGGCCAGCAGCTGCTACTGTAGATAAGTTTGAGCAAATGAGAAACTAATCCAGTTTCTTCATAAATTAGAAAGCCAGATTCACAATGAATCTGGCTTTTTCATGTTTGGTACCTATGAGAATATTTCGAGGATGTTTACTGATTATACTAGGATTTACTTTTTCTACTTGTACAGATGATAGTGAGCTAGCACAAGATACATTACCTGTGCTAGAACCGCTTGACGATGCGGTAAGATTGCAAACCATACAAGTAAATGATGATACAGGAAACCTACTAACTACTTATCAAATCAATTACAACGACCTAAATCTTATAGACCGCGTTGACGTCTCTGGTAATATGACAGTAGCATACTCGATGGATTATGCCGCAAACAACAGATTGGTAAACATGCAACGCATTACAAGTGGTGAACAGACGGACTATACCTTTTCTTATGATGAAAATATGATAGATGTTTCCATTGCTTTTCCAGATGGGAGCAGACAGTTGACCCGCCTTTCATTAGATCTACAAAACCGCATTGATGGAGTTGTCATTTTTAACCAGAGCAATGCAGGTAATTTAACACAACAACAAGAGCAAATTTTTAATTATACAGAAAACTTTAATGTCAATAGCATAGTTCAATTGGGTCCTAGTGGAGCGGTGGAATCTGTGATAGATTTGTCCTACCAATTTAATATCAATCCATTCAGAGATATGAATGACTTGATAAGGTTCGTCGTTTTCAAGGATTTTATTCCATATACCAGGTACTTACCGCATCGCATTATTATAACTGATAGGCTCAATGGTGGGAGCATGATAATACAAACTATAGACTATAATTACACCCTACAAGAGAATAATTTTCCTAGTTCTAGAGAGGTGATCATGACAGATGCAAATGGAGTGGTAACAACTTCACAAACCTTTGTTTACCTCCCTTAAAATTGGTTATTCTTAAAATAAATCCTGTCGGCTAGATTGTATATTTGCAGTATGAAATGGGTTCCACTTTTTATAAGCATGCCAGAGATGATGATCGTGGGATTAGTCATCATCATGGTTTTTGGTTCTGATAAACTTCCAGAAATAGTTCGTGGCATTGCCAAGGCTATGAACACGGTACGCAATGCTACTGATGACATCAAGAATGAAATCACAAAATCTGCTGATGAGCATGGCTTTTCAAAAGATATAGGCGAGATCACAAAACAAATAGAACAGGTTAAAGATCAAATAGAAGAAACAGGTTCTATCAAGCGCAAGTTTTAATGTGGGAAGATCTCGTACAGATCGATCGAGATATATTGAGCTATGTCAATGGACTATGGGTAGGTCGCTTTTCAGAATTCTGGTTATTTGTCACTCAAATTGAACACTGGATACCACTCTACATTCTCTTTTTTATTTTACTCTACAGATCCACCCACTGGAAAAAAGGACTCGCCTGTGTGGGCATGGTGCTTACTGTCGCAATTTTTACCTTGTGGTTGACAGACCTCGTAAAAAATCTTGTAGCACGTTTGCGGCCCAATAATGAGCCGCTTTTAATGGATAGCATTCATGTATTGCAAAGACCAGAAAACTTCAGCTTCTGGTCGGGTCATAGTGCTGTCAGTTTTGCAGTGACTACCGTGGTAGTATTGTTGTTGCAGCATTTTAAGCCTTCCAGGTGGTACTATTTATTTTTTATCTGGCCCGTAATGTTTGCCCTTTCTAGACTTTTTGTAGGGGTTCATTACCCAGCAGATGTTACCGTTGGGATGCTGGTGGGATTACTAACAGGATTTTTATTTTATAAACTCACCCTATGGTTGTTTGAAGTGCTACAAAACTCGCGAAAGCGTCAGTCCATCTCTAACCGATAAAATCACGGTTTGTAATCTCTTATCTTCCTTCAATAACCTGTTGTATTCTAGTAGAACAGGTGTAGAAGCGTCCTTTTTCCCAATAGGTTCTACCACTTTACCATGCCACAAAACGTTGTCTGAAATTATTAATGATCCAGAATGTACCTTTTCCATGATTTGATGGAAGTAGGTAAGATAATTAGGCTTATCAGCATCAATAAAGACTAGATCAAACGTGCCTTCTAATTCTGGAATAATTTGAGTAGCGTTGCCTATTTTTTGATGCACGGTGATGTTGCGGTTATCGCTTTCGCAAAAGCGAGATAAGTACTTCCCTGCAAAGTCTTCCAGCTCTTCATTGATATCGATGGTGACCAGCTCGCTGCCAGATGGCATGCCTTCCATTAAACAAATTGCAGAATAGCCTGTGAATGTGCCTATTTCCAGCACACGTCTGGGTGCTCGTAAATGCGATATCATGCTTAACACGCGGCCTTGATAAGCGCCAGAAAGCATGATGGGTTGCAATACTTTTAAATGCGTTTCTCTGGTTAGATCTTTGAGAATCTGCGGCTCATCCTCGCTGTGATTAACGATGTAATCATCCAGGCTTTTAGGTAGAAAAAACATGAGTGCAAGATAGTTCTTATTCTGTTTTTAAAGAGCGTGTTCTAGTAGGTGCTTGTGGTAGTTTAATGGCGTACCAAGCAAGCCCTAGCGCTCAATTGTTCCCAGCCGCTAGTTACCCTAGCACTCCTTTTTGTTTTTTGTAAAAAGCATCTGCTTGTTCTTGTAAAAGTTCACGTGCGATTTTCTTTTTATAATTGTAAAGCTCTTGTTCATCTGTGATGTCTGCATAGACACGATTGTTAAGGTCGCGATCTGTTTGTGCCAGGATGGTTCGTTGTTGTTTTTGCTGGGTCACCCAGGATTTAATCAGGTCTTCACGTTCTGCAAGTTTAAAGTCATATTCACCTCTAGGAGCAAGCAATTTTGCAATGATGGGCGAGGTTTCTACTGCCAAAAACAACAAAAAGATAAAAAACGATGTGATAAATGGCAGCTCGTTTAAGGCGGCGATGCGCGCCATAAGCCCGTCAAAATTGTCGATGATAGGCTGGTCAGCAGCGAGCTGCTCCGCTTCTCTGGTTTGTAAATCGGCCAACTGGAGTTCAAGGGTAGCGATTTTTTCAGTATTTGTGGTTTTGAGCGCTTGCAATTCGGCTAGCGCGACATCATGCTTTTCACGTTTTTCCTTGTAGACTGGTCCTTTGCCCAGTTTGTTGGTGCCAGAAGTTCCTTCGGCTTCGGTGATGTAAGTGGTGTACAGTTGCTCGACTTGCGCTTCTTTAGTGGCGATTTCATTTTTTAGGTCTTGTATCGCTTTCGCGAAAGCGGACTCCTCAGCCGCAAACAGCAATCCAACTTGCTCTTGATTGGCCAGTGTCAATTCGTTCTTTTGCTCCAAAAGAACCCGATCGATTTCTTTTTCAAAAATCTTGAGTTCCAAAGGTTTTGAAATCACGACCGCAATGATAATGGCGAGCAAAATACGTGGCGTCGCCTGCCAGATCTCGTTGATTTTCTTGTCGCTTTTCTTGAGTGTGGAAACGATATAACGATCCAGATTAAAAATCAACAAACCCCAAACCAACCCAAACGCACTGGCGATCCAGTAGCTATCAAATACAGTAAACAAGGCATAACTGGCCGCAAAAAAGGCCATGAGAGCGGTAAAGAAAACGGTGGCGCCTATACCGGCGTATTTATTGCGCTCGCCGGCGCTGCACTGGTCCAGCAAATCTGCATCTGCACCGCTACAAAAAATGAAAAAAGATGGCATCTAGAAAGTTATATTAGGAAGATATAACGTTCTAGGCGGTAAAATGTTATATCCTGCAAAGGAGATTTGTGAGTGCTTTGTGGTTTGAGCTGAGAGTTGTAAAAATATTGAAGAGCAGTTGATGCGCTTCAGGAATTTACGCTGGCAACCACTCCTGCGCAGAAACAAGTTCTTGGCGCTGTCCTCGCCTTGCCAAGGCGAGGAGTTTTAGCATAAACCATTATAAACGAATTGTCAGTCTGAGCCTGTCGAAGACGATATCGGAGTTACGATCTAAATACGGTCGGTCCTTGACAGACTAAAGCAGTGAAAGTATAGAAACCTTTTACACTACTATCTCATCTCTACCTTATTTCTATACGTATTTTGAAATCCATTCTCTGTTAATAAATTTACCTGAAACGGTTGAGGAAATTTGGAAGACCTGGCATTTTTGTAAACCTTACTTTTAATAAAATGCGCAAAATCACTATGAGTGTAATTTTCTAAGATTTTATTGTTTACTACTTTACCGTCGGTCCATACTGCAAATTCTGATTTGCTTTTCAGTTCTTCAAATTGTTTTTGGCTGGGTTGGTTGGGCTGTACCTCCTTCAGATCAAAGGAAAGCATTGCTGGTATTTTTTTTACACTGCTTTTTTGCGACGGTGACATTTGAGCATAGATTTTTGTCATCTTTTCCAAATCAGAATTTTTCCAAACGCGCCTCTCGCCTTCATAGGATTGCTGTATGAGCTACTTATACATTTCCATCATTTCCTTTGATGCAAAAGTTGAATCTTGACCTTGATTGATTTTTGAAACATAAAGCTTACTGGCATAATCGTGGGTAATTGAATTGACAGAAGTACTCAAGGTTTGATTCATTGATTGTTTGTTTTTGTCCTGCTGGAAGATTGGCCTTGGTCTTTACCTCTTGAAGTTTCTGGAGCTGGCGGCGGTGGCGGTGGAGGAACTAATTGTCGAGGCTTAAGTGGGGTGCCTACATGTTTTTCAAGATCGACTACTTCAAAACTTTCATTGATATAAACCCCACCTTTATAATCAGGAGTATAAAGATACTGATGGTTATTGTGATTGATAAAACCAGTTATAATTACCAATTCTTCTTTATATTTCTCTTTTAGGCGTTTTACTTCTGACTCATTATAAAACGTTGCCGATGCATCGTAAAGGGGGCCGTAGCCAGTCTTGTAGACTACCTTGCTTTCTGCCGGTAACGGGAACCCAGAAATTACCATATCGTTTTTTTTAGGTGTAGGCGGTGGCGCTATTTCTCCCGCCTTTGTGCTACCTATACCTAGATAAGGCCATGGTTCGGCATTTGAACGCTCATTGTCGTTCATGTTATGCCATAATACTTGCATTTGAATAGTCTCTTTATCGAGGAAAATGGAATAGCCTTTTTCTTGTATTTCTTTACTGTGTTTCATCGCCAGGTTGTTATATCTTTCTATATCTGATGGCGTAATTTCAATTTTCTCAAAAATGGGAGTCTCTTCTACTTCATAGATGGTATAGCCTTGGTTTTCTAAATCTTCCTTTCGCCCTTGAGGATCATAAAATGTGTATTGATCGTCAACTTTGTCAAAGCGGTAATTTTTACCGTTGACTTCTATTGTACCAGATTGAAGTTTTGAGTCTATCAGAATTGTCTTGCCATCTTCATTGATATTTACAATTTCAGGTTCAACAACAATTTCTTCCTGACCGCAGCTAACGACTAGCAATGCAAGAACAGGAACAATCGCAAGACTTCTTAAAAGCATGCTGGCGGTGGTGGTATGTGTTTTCATAATGGTAAATCTTTTTTTGATGATGGGAAAATTAAAGGTGTTCGCCAGCGCTCTTTTTTGACTGCTGGACGAATAGGCAAGTAATGTTTGTTGATATTTTTTTGTAGGCACGCCACTGGAAAGCACCGCTTGATCTGCCAGAAACTCATGATTCAGTTTCATAGAATACTTGACCAGATACAACAATGGGTTGAACCATAATAAAACAATGAGTAATTCAATAAAAAGAATGTCGATGCTGTGTTTTTGATCCAGATGGGCCTTTTCATGCTGTAGTACGGCATCTGGAATGTCGCCTGCGAGATAATCCTTCTTTGAAGCATAGATGCTGTTAAAGAAGGAGTGAGGCACTTGAACCAGTTCTCTTAAAATCAATTTGTAGGTAGCGTAAGTGGTGACTTCGTCAGTGGTTTTGATGCGTAGGTCATATAGATTTCTCAAAAAGCGGTACCCCATAATCAAAACTCCTATGAAATAAGTTGCCCATAAGATCCAGCTCCAATCCAGCGTAAAACCTGTTTCTACAATAGTATCTGGGTTCATTTCTACTCTGTTGAAATCTGGTGCAAGTCCATAATTTAAAGGAACCACTACCGTACGAACCACCACAAAAGGAACAATGGCGGAAATGATGATGGCTGCCAGGAAATAAAACCTCTTGAACTGGTGCCAGCTGGTGTTTTCTAGCAATAGTTTATACACCAGCCATAAGCTGAACAAACAAACCGAGCTATTGATTAAAAAATGTTCCATGGTTACTGGTCTTTGATTTGGTCATCAATAATTTTTTTAAGCTCTTCCAGCTCTTTTTTGGTCAGGTTGGTTTCTTTAGTAAAAAAGGACGCAAACTGTGAGGCGCTATCATTAAAAAAGTTTTTGATCAGACCGTTCACGTGCTTTGAGAAATAGGCGCTTTTTTCTATCAACGGGAAGTACTGACGGCTTTTCCCATAGAGTTTGTATCCCACAAATCCCTTATCAGTCATTCGCTTGAGCATGGTAGCTATGGTAGTATTGGCTGGTTTGGGTTCTGGATAAGCTTCCAGTAAATCTTTCATAAATGCCTTTTCATGCTCCCATAAGACATTCATAAGTTCTTCTTCGCTTTTTGATAATTTCATTCTACAAGTTTAGATCAATTTCTACAAATGTAGAATAATATTTTAATTCTACAACTGTAGAGCTATTTTTTTAACCTAAGGTTTTTTGTCGTTTGAAAATCTGATGAGTGTAGTTGCTAGTGCTGCAAGCTATTTTTAATAGAGCCAGTTGTTGACAACTGCAAGGCAGGGGTATAATTTGAGGCAGTGCTTTTTATTGCCATCGTATTAAAGACCAAAAGTCTGTGCGATATATTGCCTTTTTATAAGGAGATAGTAGTTTTAAACTAGGATGTATCATTTACAAGATAAAAAGGCAGATCACCTAGCAAGCGGCAGGGATTGTAGCGGCATCCTTTTATAGCCTGTCACCAGGCTATAAAAGATACAGCGTAAAGCGCGGTCCCGATGCCGCCATCGGGAGTCGCCGAAATACGATAGGGTGTCATTCTACTGATTCTCTTGTTGCATGGCTGCAAAATGTTTGTAGAAATGTGGAATGGTCTCGATACCTTTAAGATAATTCCATATGCCAAAATGCTCGTTAGGTGAGTGGATCGCATCGCTATCCAGTCCAAAGCCCATCAATATTGATTTGGATTGCAGCTCTTTCTCAAACAGCGCTACGATAGGAATGGAGCCACCACTGCGTTGTGGTATGGGTGTTTTGCCAAATGTATCTTTGTATGCTGCACTAGCTGCTTGATAACCTATACTATCAATGGGTGTTACATAGGCGGTACCACCGTGGTGCGGTTTTACCTGTACTGTCACGCTATCTGGCGCGATGCTCTCAAAATGTTTTTTGAATAATTGCGTGATTTCTTTCCAGTCTTGATCGGGTACCAGTCGCATAGAAATCTTTGCATAGGCCTTGCTGGCTATTACTGTTTTTGCTCCTTCTCCTGTGTAACCACCCCAGATGCCATTAACATCTAGTGTGGGACGTATGCTGTTGCGCTCGTTTGTGGTATATCCTTTCTCGCCATGCTCTGCTGCGATGTCTAGTGACTTGTTGTAGTCTGTTTGAGAGAAGGGTGCTTTGGCCATTTCGGCACGTTCTGCAGTGCTCAACTCTTGCACTTTGTCGTAAAATCCTGGTATGGTAATGTGGTTGTTCTCATCATGCAACTGGGCAATCATATCACACAGTATATTGATAGGATTTGCTACGGCACCGCCGTAGAGACCAGAATGCAGGTCACGATTAGGACCGGTTACCTCTACCTCTACATAGCTCAAGCCACGCAGTCCTGTGGTGATACTGGGTACATCTTTTGCAATCATACCAGTATCTGAAATTAGGATCACATCGTTTGCTAATTTTTCTCGGTTACGTTCTAGAAACCAGCCTAGGGACTCGCTGCCTACCTCTTCTTCTCCCTCGATCATAAATTTTACATTACATGGGAGAGTCTCCGTTTGCGTCATGAATTCCATAGCCTTAACATGCATGTACATCTGGCCTTTGTCATCGCAGGCACCACGAGCATAAATCGCACCGTCAGGATGTATCGCGGTTTTTTTTATAACGGGCTCAAAGGGTGGGCTATCCCATAAATTGATAGGGTCTGGCGGTTGTACGTCATAATGTCCATAAACTAGAACTGTAGGTAATTGGGGATCTATGATTTTCTCACCATAAACAATGGGGTACCCAGGGGTCTCGCATATTTCAACATGATCGCAGCCTGCTTGTTTAAGTGCCGTTTGTACGGCAATACTGGTTTTTATGACATCGTCTTTGTAGGCTTTATCTGCGCTTATGGATGGTATTTTAAGCAGCTCTATTAGTTCTTCAATAAAGCGTTCTTTATGTTGATTAACGTACTGTGAGGTATTCATAAATGTTTCCTATTTATGGTAAAGATAAGAAGCAACAAATTTTCTTTTTACAAAGAATTTGTAATATCGGGAAAGTATGTATATTTGCCGTCCCGTTAAGGGAATTATCAGTTTGCGGATGTGGTGGAACTGGTAGACACGCTAGACTTAGGATCTAGTGCCGCAAGGTGTGCAGGTTCGATTCCTGTCATCCGCACTTATTAATTAATTAAACCCTTGATCTTTAAATAGATGAGGGTTTTTTTATTTAAAACCACCCACAAAACCACCCAAAAAAACTTTATTAAACATGATTTTGCCTTTAATCTTGAAAGAGGGGGGTGTACATGTAAATTACCTTCAAGCAAGGGATCTTGAAAGAGGGTGGTTGTTCTCCTAATACATTTGGTCTAAAATTATTTAACTCCATTAAATTTATATTACCATAAATTTGAGACTTTGATCATCTTTCCTCATCAAGTAACCACATGTTAAAAAAATTATCGAAATTCAAAAATGCATTGAAATCATTGTTTGATGAAGTATTGGTTAAACGAGATGCTCTGCAAAAAAAAATCTTGAAGTTTGAAGTTGGATTTGAGCTATTATTAAGCGAATTATTCGCTAAACAAGATGCTTCACATATTCAAGACACTCCCAAAAAGCTTTACGATTCATTGAACCCAAAATCTTTAGAGATTACTGGCTCAGTTCAGAATTATCTTGAAACCCTTGAATATTGCATTACAGATAAAGATATAAGAAATGTTGCGCTATCTGGAATTTACGGATCTGGAAAAAGCAGCTTGATAAAGACATTTATCGAGCACAACCGTGGAGAATATAAATTCTTGAACATATCGCTAGCCTCATTTGATGATACCACAGATTACAAAATTGTTGAGGAAAAGGTAGAGCTCAGCATTATCCAACAGATAATTTACCATGTAGACTCTAATAAAATTCCAGATTCTAGATTTAAAAGAATAAAAAATATAACAAGATGGCAAATGTTCAAAGCTTTACTAAGCTTCTTCATATTGCTGTTGAGTGGGTTTATTATCTACAACTTTAATTATTTAGAATCGTTAAACCCAAATACATGGAGTTGGCAATTTTCCAATATTGATTATACGGCTATTGTACTTTATTCATCTTTTTTGATTGCTGCATTTTCTTTCGGAAGGCGAATTGTCAAGTTTTTCAATAATTCTAGATTAAGTAAGATTACCCTCAAGGGAGAGTTTGGTTTTGATAATATCGACAAATCAATTCTCAACGAGCACTTGGATGAATTACTTTACTTCTTTGAAAGGAACCATTATGATATGGTGGTTATTGAGGACTTAGATAGATTCAAAAATAGTTTGACAGTATTCACCAAGTTACGTGAAATAAATATTCTGATAAATCAATCAGAGCAAAGAAAGAACAAAAATAAGATCGTTTTTTTATACGCCATTAAGGATGAGATATTCGCTAATGCTAAAGAAAGGACAAAGTTTTTTGACTTTATCATTCCAGTAATTCCTATAATCAATCAATCTAATTCTGGTAGTAAATTAAGAAAGAGATTATTATCAGGAGACGAGTCTAAAGATCCATCAGAGCAATTTTTAGAAGATGTGTCAATCTTTATTGACGATATGCGGCTTTTAAACAATATATGTAATGAATATCAGATATATAGAAACATTTTAAGTCCAAAATTAAAACCAGACCGACTCCTAGCTATAATTATTTATAAGAACCTTAAACCAGAAGATTTCAGGAAATTAAATGAAGGGAATAGTTTGATTAATGAGATTGTTAACGAAAGAAAAAAATTTACGGATAATCATATTAGGAATAAGGATAAAGAGATTACTGAACTCCAAAATCAAATCAATAAAATTCAAAATGAAAGCACGAACAGTTTGAGAGAACTTAGAGTATTATTTCTATTCGAGTTAAATAATATTATTGAAAATTTTCATGCCATCATTATCAAAGGAGAAAGGCTAATAATGCCAGATTTACTAGAAGATGTGAATTTTGAGAAGTTGAAAGGACATGGTAATTTTCAGTATCATACTGCTACCAGAAATGGTATCCAGAGTGGCACTATTAATAATCTTTTTAAAGAACTCGAGTCTAAATTTGACTCAGAATCAAGCTATGATGAAAGAGAGCAGTCAATACTTGATAATAATTCTGGTAAAATTAGCGTCATTACAAATCAAATCAAATCATTAAGAAAGAGTAAATCACGAATTCCGTCTTGGAGCCTAAGTAAATTAATTTCAGAGGAAAATCTTGATAATGGTTTGAGTGAGGAGGCGAAGAACGACAGGCTCTTAATGTTTTTAATAAAAAATGGATATATCAAAGAAGATTATTTTGATTATTTATCGTATTTCTACGTAGGTAGTATAACTGATAAGGATAATGACTTCCTTCAAAGTGTAAAAAGCAAGATAAGAGTAGATCCAGATTATCGACTTGATAAAAAAATCCAACTAGTCAAAAAAATTGGATTAGAACATTTCAATGACAAGTACGTTCTGAACCATGATTTAGTTGATACCATATGTGGAGAGGATCAATTCAGTGACAAAAAGTCGATACTTATTGACTATTTGATTATGAATAAGAAGTTAGCTATTGATTTTATCCTTAGCTATCCTTTCAAGGGCAAACCATCAAATCATCCGATACGGTTAATTTCGAAAAAAGACCCTCTTATTTGGTATTTTATTGAGCAATCTCCAGACTTTGACACGTCAAATAAGCTCAATTTATTAAAGCTTATTATCAATTATGTTGATTTGGAGGATATAGCGAGATTAGCCAAGGATTCTGAATTACGGAATTATTTAAATAAGTTATCCAACCCAATAGACTTTTTTCGTCAAATAAATTTACAGTCTAAAGCACTATCGGTGATCTCTGAACTGAATGCTAAATTTAAAAATTTAAAACTCTCAATTGAATCTGATGAAGAAATCTTCAATTATGTTGTTATTAATGACCACTATTCTATTAATAAAGACAATATTGAACTTCTTCTCTTAGATTTAAATAGAGATCTTACAAATAACGAATTAAACGACGCTAACTACACCACTATTTTAAACTATCCCGATACTAGTTTATATAAATATGTGCACGCAAATTTCAGTTTATATACGAAGAACATATTGTTAAAATCAGGTAGACTAATTGAAACCCAGGAAGCTATCACACTAATCATGAATAATCCTGATGTAAAAAATGATCAAAAGCTTAAAATTATAGACCTTTTAGAGGTAGAATTAAATGATCTTTCACTGATTGACTCCATGTCCGACAAAATCAATTTAATTCGTCAACGTATGATTGAAGTAAGCTGGAGTAACGTTTTGAATTATTTTCTAGGATTAAATGATAATAAAATTGACGAGCACTTAATCAATTATCTCAATGACCCATTAGTCTATTTAGGTTTAAAATATTTCAACGAAAAGCCGACGGGTTATAAGTTGGAAGAGTTCAAAAAACTTCAATTAGCAATTATCTATTGCAATGACCTTGATGATGAGGCTTACGAGCATTTTATCGGGAGTGGTGTTGAAAAATGGGGTAATTTGGTATTGAAAAACCTAGAATTTGATAAGGTCAAAATTTTAGTTAGACTTGAGGCATTGGAGTTTTCAGTTCAAAATTATGATGAACTTAAAGATGACTTTCCCAATCTACACATCAATTTCTTGATTGATCATTTCCGTAGTTTTCTGCTTAACCCTTCAATGTATCATTTGGAAACCCATGACTATTTATCATTGCTAAAGTCTGAATTGCTAATACCAGAATATAAAGTGCGTTTGATCAAGGAAATCAAACAAAATGTTATTATCGAAAATAAGGATTTGGGTGTCGAGGTTGCTAAAGTTGTATCCGCAAGGTCGGTCAAAGGTTTGGATTATGATTTAGTTTATAGTTTATTCCTGAGTTCAGAATCCAATAGTCATAGGATAGAAATATTTAATAACAACTTAGAGCAATTTTCTCGTGATCAAATAATGAGGTTAATGAATGAACTTTCTAATCCTTATGCACGATTGTTGAGGCCAAGATTACATACTCATTTAGAAAGGAATGACATTAATGAACTATTCGTTCAAAACTTGATGAGTTTAGACATTATTTCATCTTACGAAACAAAAGGTGATCAAATTAAGGTCATAGCTAAATATTAGTAAGTGATGCTTATTCAAAACACCAATAAGGAACTTAGGTAAAGCACGCCCAATCTTTCTCAAGTTCTCTAGCCGCTTCAACAATCGATTCTCCATTTTGAGCACATGTAGTTAATACAGTTTGAAAGTAAGTTGGGTAGGACATGATTAGATGTCTTTGTTCGATCGTCAACTGTTCATTTGTTAATTTTTGATTCTTTTTTTCCATTTTAAAAAAAGTCTGTTTTAACTATATTATTATGTAGGGTTATGCAGAGGGTATTAATAAGTGAATTTAGACCTAATACATTGGTTAACACACACCCTCCACTCCCGACACATCTTCAAAACCACGATAAATTATCTGATAGAAAAGTCTCTTTTATTAGACAAGACTCATCGTTATCAAATTGCTAAAACTTTAGATATCATCTAAAAATTAACTTATTTCTCCAGAAAGTACTTTGTTAAATTTAGGGTTTCCGCTCGATGAATTATGTACTTTTTTAGAACAAGCGAAGCAAATACCTATCCTGTTATTATCTTGAGTGTCATAGATCCTCCTGTGATTATAAAGCCATGAACAATTGTCACACTTTAAATCCTTTTTATCTGATGCCTCATAAAGATTGTTGTAATATTTGTTCACATGAATAAATCCATGTTTTTCAAGCTTTTTTCGGTTTATATATTCTTTAGCCATAATGGTCTTTTTTATAGAACTACATTAGCGTAATTCAAGTTATTTTTAAACTTTTGATTGATTGATAAAGTCTCGAATTTTTCACATATCATTCGTTGAATGTGATTTTTAACTTTATCTAGGTTTAGGAGAGTTATCAGTTTTTTAAACTCTTTATTGTGGTACTGATATGTGCTTTGTTTACTTTCTCTCATTTTATTCCAGAAACTATCGTTAGTATACTTTATTAGCTTCACTCTATCTGATTTTGTGATTGACTTAGATGTACTTCCATCGAAACTATCTATGATAGTTAGTTGATCAAATTTTCGTAAAAAATCCATCATAACATTATCGAGGACTTCACGACTTTGTAAATCATCAAGTGAATAAATTCCAAGCTTATTGAGTGCGGATCTTCTTAAGTACTTTATCTCAATTCTGATGATGTTCGTGTCAATTTCCTTACTCTCTAAAGTTTTATTATAAACCTTAATTTCATATTGCTGAAGCTTAAAATTTTTATATCCAATTTTTCCAGATACATCAAAATTATATTGAGGGCTCTTCAGTTTATAAAGTAATATTTGGTTTCTTATTACATGAGCGATATCGGTTGACAATTTCAAATTAAAACCGAATTCAAGGGAATGAGGCTTCATATCAACCAAAGGAATGCCTAAATCAGCTGCGAGTGATTTTAAAGCGTGTTTAAGATTGAAAAAACTAAAATCATTGGAGTTATAAGCCTCACCAATAGTTATGCTATTAAAGTAGCTGTGAATCGAATTTTCTATAACAGCTGTTTTTTTCATAACCTTCAAAAGCATGTTATGCTTTAACTTCGAATAGGTAGTACTGACTTTTCCAGTTAATGGATGGGTATACTTTTTAACACTAAAGTCATCTCCTGATAAAACTTCTCTTAGTAAGGCTTCTCTATCTTCTACTTGACATGAAATAAAATCATACATAGTTTATAGATTTTAGAAGTGATAATACATCAGTTTTTTCAAATCGCACTCCAACGCCAGCTAATCTAGAGCTGTTTAGTAGCCCTTTCTTTCTGTAACGCCATAATGTGACTTTACTCACTTTAAGTATTTCACAAGCTTCATTAATCGTTAATAAGCCGTCATTATTTGGCTTATTGTGGTAGTTGAGTTTTTCGTTTACCTCGCTTCTAAGATTTGTAATTTCAGTGTGCATTTCAGTGAAGAATTGCGGACGATAAATGTGTTGCCATTTCTGGCCATAGTTTAAATTTTCCATAATAAATATTTTATTTGGGTCAAAACTATGGCAGTATTTCAGTGAAAATCGGGTTACTTAATCAGGCGAAATATAATTATCATGAAATATTTTTTAATCCTATGAAAAACAATAAGTTACACAATAGTGTTATTGTTTTTTACAAGGTTTGAGTATCAGCCCCTTTTGGTTAAAGATCGTTCAACACAGAGTTTAATTAAGTCTGCTTTTGTGGGTATGTCCTTTCCAGTCACTTTCTTCACGTTTTTGAACTTTTGCGAATTTACATTGAGAAAAAGACTCTCAGCTATCTTCCAATAGTCGTGATTTTTTATAATCTTGTTCTTTTTCAAAACATGTATAAAGTATCTAAGCTCGTTTTCCTGACCAGTCCAGATAACTTTAGAGCTATTTGGAAGATTTAAAAAAATGTTTTCAAGCGTGACTTTCTTATTTCTTTTATTTGATATAAAATGATTGTCCACTAATCTCATCCATAGTTCTTCAGTGTTTAGCAGAGCATGATTTTCTCCAGGAGTAAAATATGTATCTCGTTT
The DNA here is from genome assembly GCA_947491755.1 of uncultured Nonlabens sp. Taxonomy (GTDB): domain Bacteria; phylum Bacteroidota; class Bacteroidia; order Flavobacteriales; family Flavobacteriaceae; genus Nonlabens. The sequence continues at coordinate 779,173 of CANLKV010000001.1, forward strand.
TTTAACCACACTCACATTAAGTCCCAATAGCTCTGACTCTATTCTTTTAATGAAGCTAGCATATGAACGTCGTAAAAAGGGTTGGCATTTTAAGTTCAGAATCTTTTCGAGTGGATCATTCTCTTTCAAAGAAATAGGCTTCTTCTGTTCCTTGATTACTGTTCGAAGCATCGCTATGAATAAATTAGACTTTTGTTCTAGTTGACCATTGTAATCGATAAAAACCAGATACTCCTGCCATAATTCATCAAGGTTTTCACCAACTAGTTTTTTGAACTTAGTAATCATGGCGTTTTTTTGATCGCTTGATAATTTATCTCTCCCAATTAAATCATAGATAAAGTTCTGCGATCTTTCAGGTTGATATATGCTACAAAAGTATTTTAGAAGATCTCTACTGTCTTCAATGATGAATTCACTCAGCAATGACTCTATGTCGCTATAGTTACTCTGCATTGTCGTAATATTTATGCCAATAATCCATCATTCTTTGTGCATATTCCTCAGATGGGATTTTAATATATTTTACAAACTGTGTCTCGGTCTTATGCCCTGTTATTTGCATGATGGCTAAAGTATCTATTTTGCCGTAGTGTATGGTTGCAAATGTTCGTCTACAAATATGACTGGTTATCAATTCGTGTTTTGGGTAGCTTGCTATTTCTTTCCTATGAATTGTTTTGCCTTTGTGCTGCTTTGGAGTCATTTTAGCTCCTTTCACTAGATCCGTCAAACCAACTTTTAGACAGACTTCTTTAATATACAAGTTGAATTTCACATCGCTAATCTTTCTTGGAAATTGACCATTTCTCTTCGCTAAAACTGATTTTAGCTGTTTGTGAATTGGTATTATGACAGGGATTTTAGTTTTTTTGGCAGTCTTTGTTATGAACTTATCTGTAATTTCTTCTTTGGTTAAGGTCAAAAAATCAGAGACCCTAAGACCAGTCCATAAGCCAATGATTAACCAATCCCGTGCATTATCTAGTCTTTCATTTTCTGAGAAATCATGATTGTAAATCAGGTCTATTTCCTGCTCTGTCAAAGCAAAATCATAAGTTGGTTGGTTCGGAACGTAAAAGTCAGGGCTTTCAATTTCTGGTGAGACATTTAGTCTTTTCAGTTTGGCAGCTCTGCAAACCTGCTTATATAGTTCAACGTAACCCTTTATCGTATTCCAATTATCTATAGATTCTTCAAAATTCATATAGAAAGTAAACTTATCCAAGAAATCTAAATTTATGTCGTTCAACTTTAGCCTAATGCCTTTAGATTTCTGATATTCTTTAATTTTTTTAAGTTTTGTTTCGTAGTCTTGAATGGTTCGTTTCGCTCTTGGTTGTCCTGTCTTTTTATTAATTGTAGACTTTTGTAATTTGATATATTCCCTCATAAATTCACTAAAGTAGATTTGTGAATCGCTTTGAGAAGATGTTGGTTTGTTGAAGAATGAGTTAATCTGGTCTTTTAACCAAATTTGAGTGATTTCTGTATCGGTCAGTCTTGAAGTTGTGAGCTCATTATTTAAAAAGAGTCTGAGTTCGTCTAGCTTAGTGTTTACATCATCTGCATAGTCAATACCATTCATCAACTTTACTTTCTGTTTTGGTTGACTCCATGCCTTCCTGTCAATTTTTATATTGGTGCTGCATTCCTGTTGATTAACCCTAACCTTAATGAAGGAGGTCGGCCTTGCCTTTTTAACAGTTTTAGAAGGAGGTTTAATTCGGAATTGGATAGTCGCCATAGGTGTCAAATTGATACGCCAATTTACATATAGAACCTAAAACTACCCATGTAAGTACCCAAATAATTGCTAATAATTTGAAATAACCTGAAACATAAATTTGATTAAAATAAATTAATATCTTTGTAAAACGCTATAAATACAGACTTTACGTTTATAGTTATATTTCAAATGATTTCAGTCTAATTCATAGGTTCGATTCCTGTCATCCGCACAAAAGGCTCTCAAAGTATTGAGGGCCTTTTTTTATGGTGTTAAGCAATTTGCGCTTTCGCGGAAGCGAACTTTCGTAAATATTTAAGTTCAATATGAAAAGGAGTATTGATATTTTCATAATTTGTGATTTTCATTCGACTGTCAAATTCTCTATATCCCAACCAGAAAGTCGTGCTCCAGCCTGGTAGCTACTTTCTAAAAAGTCCATGATGTCTTGTTTTGGGCTTTTACTATTCAAAATATCATTATAGAGCAACAAAGCTATTGGGCTACCGTTGGAGTCTTGCCATCGTGCAGCTTTAGGTTGTAGCGGCTCTTTATCAAGACCTGCTGGTGATGGGTAAGTATAAGAATAAAATGCAGGTTCTTTAATGGTATTGTCCCCAAACCAAAATCCAAAACTTATGACCTCGTGTGAGTATGCCTCTTTTTCGACTTGTGATACATCACCCATATCTGGTGCTTTTTTGCCTGAAAACCTCGTAACTACAAGGTCAAAGTGATGCCAGTAAATATGAACGGGACAAGTTTTACTGTAAGACCTACCACTAAACTCTTTTAAGACCATATCCACTTGTACCAGTATTTGCCAGGCTTTATAAACGGCTTCCTTATCATAAGAATTGTGCATGGTACATTGATCAAATGGAATATTGTCTGATAAATCATAAGGCTTTGCAAGAATGTCAAATTCTATACTTAAATCATCAAGAATGATTGTTATATTTTTATAGAAATCGGCTACTGAAAGTCCATCTTTCAATTCAAAAGAACGACGGTCGCCTTTACTTGTTGACACGATAAGTTTGTGTTCTATAAAATCGAAAGCCACTTCAAAAGTAAAATCGCCATTAGGAATAGCGTCTGTAGAAATACCATTACTTGTTACATATAAAGTAATATGCCACCAGTGATTGTCTTTTGGCATTAATGACAAGCGTATTTTGCCTACTATCTGTAAATAACGGTGTAGCGTTTCTTTTGTGGCTGCCCATTCTTCTAATGGTAGTGCCGGGAATAATGTGTTGTTGTTCATCGTCCATTATTTTTTAAGTACATCTTGTATATCCTGATTCTTTTGAAGCATTGCATTTGCAAAAGGACAAAGCGGCGTGATTTTGATATTTTTTTCTCGTGCCATTTCTACAATTTTATAAAGCAACTTTTTGCCTAGACTTTTTTCTCTAAATTCATTGGCAACATCTGTATGGTCTATGATTATATGATTTTCTCCTGCTATAGAATAGGTCATGCTACCAGCTTTTTTATCGTTCTCCATTGCGACTGCAAATCCTTTGTGCTCTTTTTCTTTAATATCTATTTTCATTATCTTTTTCTTTTTTTATTATCGTTGCGACCTTTGATATTACAGTATATACATCTTGAACTACGCTTTCGCGAAAGCGTAATTATAAAGAAAGACTACTAAGTAAAATCTTTACAGCTTCTCATATCCTTTAAACTTAGGGCTCACGATGCGTTTCCATTCTGGATGCCTTTTTATATAGGCAAAAACATACGGGCAAAATGGATGTAAGGTAATGTCGTTATCTGCTAAGTAATGCAAGGTTTTTTCTACTACAGCACCTGCAGCGCTTTTTCCTGCTAGTTCTGGGTCAGTCTCTGTATGAACGAGTGCGATGTCGTCCATTATCGTCTTGTAATCTATAAAGGCAAAGTGGCCCTCTATTTCAATTTCAAAACGTTTTTTGTCTTCGTTTTTAACTAAGGGAATGTCTATATATTCTGATTTCATATCTATTGGGTTTTACTCCTTTGACTACGCTCTGTACAGGTTTATTTGTTTCTATTTCTAAATGTTTTCTAAGCACCTGTAGACCATAAGGCCCAAAGTACCACCACAGGGTCTTTTGAAAGCGGTACCCAACTAGGCACTTGCGCTACAAACTCCAGTCTGTTAAAAGTAAGGTGGCTTATTCCAGCAAATAAGAGATTTGCACCTAGTAAAAGTCTAAAAATGGTTTGCACCCATTTAGTATCGGTATGATATGCCCACTGTAAACTTTCCGTTAGTTTCATAATGTTTTAAAAGGTATTAAATAATTATAGTTATAAAATTTATAAATGTTCTTTCTTTACAGTAAATGCAATAAATAGAATTAACAATACGGGAATTACAGCACTAATAAATTGTAAATGATTTGCAGCCAGTGCGATAATCAGTGCTCCTGAAACAAAGCCTATAGCCGCATAGAGGTGTAGGCTGATTCCTTTTTGAGCATTGTTTTTACTTTTTAATCCAGCTCCCATATTCATTGCTATGGTGGTAACATTACCTGTCATTACCGTTGTGAATGGCATTTTTTTAAATAGAAATTTTGGATACATATTTTGTAAAGCCATTGCTATCACAGCAGGTGCTGCAATAAGCGTAGCAGTCATATTGTTTATCTCATTTCCATAGTAAAATCCAAAAACAAGAAACAGTATTAAAAGAATAGCCTGTACACCTAAAAAGTGTTTTGCCGTTTTTACGGTAACTTTTTCTGGAATTAATAAGGTAGTGAGTAGGACGGTTATGAAAAAAATAGGCAATACCAATAATTGCGCCCAAAGCAGCAAATCACTCTCACCTTTTTGCGCAATAGCACTTCCTATAAGCACAAAGTTCCCTGTGACGTGAGCTGTAAAAAGTTGATAGAGCAAAGAAAACCCTAACGTATCTGTCGCGCCACCTACAAAACTTAGTATGAATGCTGTTTTTTTCATTGGTTCAATTCTTATTCCTTTAAAACTTAAATTCTGTGGTAAATACAAAATGATATAAGGTGTCGCCTTGGCCGCTCTGCTTTAAGAATGCACCTGGGAAGATAACATTGGATTCTATTTCAAAATTCAGAAAATCATTGACTTGGTAGGCGGCAATAGCGCCTATTTGATTTCCTATAAATCGCTCTGTATTTACTGAAGGGTAATCTAAAATCAACGCTGGATTGTATAATCCATCATTAGTTGAAAAACGCCAGAAAGCCACATAATCAAATGCGATAGCTACTTTGCCTATTTTAGTCTCCACATACGGATGCACATCTATTAAATTTGATGGTCCAAAACGTGCCACACGACCAAAATAAGCTCCTCTAGGATAAAGCGCGTCAAAAGTATTTAGAGTAGTATCATTTCCATTGGTGTCGCCACTAATGGCTTCTGTTTTAATACCTAGTGTAAATGGGTGTGCGGTACTGAATTTTTTCTCTACGTTAAATGAGGCTGTCCAAGCAGTAATATCTTGGTCGCCAAAACTTCCTAGCTGATATACAAACTCGTTGTTGTAATCCACTCCTTTCCAACTTCCAAAATGCCGTAACCCTATTGAGGTTCTATTATCATCTGCTGTGCCATCGTTCCACGTTTTATTTTCTTCTTTTTTATGCAGAACATACATATCTGTATGGGTAGTAGTTGTCCAGTTATGCGTCCAGTATAATGCTGTGAGCGTTTCTGAATTTTCAAAGCTGTCATTATCAAAAACTCCGGCTTGCTGTTGCACCGGTATGGCGTGGAATCCGGTCAGTTTCGTATGATTATCTTCATACTGTAATTGGGCCATATCAAAGGATAAGCGCACATTGGGTCCTTCACGCACGTCAACCAATCTGCCGCTTCCTAATCGTATATTTTGTCGGCCTACCAGTACATTGAAGCTGTCATTGACACAATATCTAGCAAATAGTTGATTGATGCTTAATTCGTCTTTTTGTACAGGACTGATGTCTTCCCTGCTGTTAATGAGACTAGAATTCAGCTCTCCGAATAGTTCAAACTTTGAACCTATTTTCAGGTGCGCGTGAAACATTCCACGATGCAAGAACCAGTAGTCGGTCTGGTCTTGGTTTTTATCAAATTGCTCATTGATAAAAGATTCGGTTTGAAAACGATAGCTTCCACCTAGGCTTAACGTAGTATTATTGCCTATTGGTAAGGACTTTAGTCTTTGGTACGCATTCTTGGGTTCAACAATCGAGATGTTGTCGTTCTGATGTAATAGACTAAAATCCAAGGTGTTCTTTTCTGATTGCGCTTTCGCGAAAGCGTAACTAAAAATAAGAAAGCGCCATACATACTTTTTCATCACCTTTGGATTTATTATGATTCCTATTTTAGTAGACCTTAATTGATTTTAAAAAAAAATAGGACTGGTCTTAGCTGCAGACCAATCCCATTAAATTGACATTGTTACTGCTTCTTATTGTTTGATAAACTGAAGGTCTACCACTAGGTTAATCGTATCGCTTACTACGATGCTACCTGCCTCTGTAACGGCATTCCAAGTAAGCCCAAAGTCTTTACGGTTTATTTTTCCTGTTATTTCAAAACCAGCTTTGGTCTGTCCGTAAGGATCCACCGCAACACCATTAAAATCAGTGTTAAGTGCCACCTCTTTAGTAACATCCTTAATGGTTAAATCGCCTATGATTTTATCGCCATCAAAAGATTTTGATTCAAACTTCATTTCAGGATGTGCAGCGGCGTTGAAGAAATCTTCTGACTTCAAGTGTGCATCTCTATCCTTATTCTTTGTGTTGATAGAATCAATTTTTGCTGTGAAATTGAATTTTGCATTTTTAAAGTCATCACGCTCTGTCTCTACAGATGCGTTGAAATCTTCAAAAGCACCTTTTACGGTAGATATCATCATATGCTTTACCTTAAAGCCTACTTCTGAATGTGCGTTGTCAATGTTCCATTTTGTTTTTGTTGCTGTTTCCATTTTTCTAAATTTTAAAAGTTATTATTTGATTCATTTATTTTTGAAAGCCACCGTAATACTTTACTGGCGACCAGTCTGGTGTTACAGCTGGTAATGGCGGATTCATTTCTTTATACTCTTTGTCTGCATATACTACCTTACCATCTACAACTGTCAATACCGCCTCCAAGTCACTTATTTGTGCTGCTGGAATGGTAAAGTAATCGTTAGAAAGGATAGCAAAATCTGCATACATTCCGTTTTCCAAAGTTCCTTTTACATCTTCTTCTTTAGATACCCAGGCACTACCTTTTGTGTATAGGTGCAATGCTTCTTCTCTTGTTAATTGGTTAGAAGGTTCTGCAAGTTGAAAATCTCCAACGGTCTTCCCTGTAACTAGCCAATATAATGCTGGCCAAGGATTATAACTTGCTACACGAGTACCGTCAGTACCAGCACCAACCGGGATTCCTGCTTCCATTATTTTCTTAACTGGTGGTGCTTGTTTTGCTTTATCTGCGCCGTAACGCTCCACAAAAAAATCTCCTGCATACGCCATTCTCGCTTGTATGGCAATACCACCATTTAAGGCTTTTATGCGTTTTAGGTCTTCTTCCTTAACCGTTTCGGCGTGGTCAAACATCCAGCGATTTGTCGTTAGTTTTCCATTCGTTTCGGTATTTACTTCCTCGATTGCATCTAGCATATTGCTGATGGTTTCTCCATAGGTAGCGTGAATTCTAAAAGGCCATCCGTTCTCTGCGTGAAGGATTAAAATCTTCTTTAAATCTTCTCTCCACGTCGGTCTATCTTCAAGCATTGGTTGTGGTGCTAAGAAATTTTCAAAATCTCCGGCGCTCCAAGCTAAAAACTCACCACCACCTTCAAGCTCGTAACCGTGGTCTAAATGGATTTCTCCATTATGTCCCACTTTATTGTTTACCATCCACTCTTGAAACTCTTCATACTCAGCTCCTTTGTTTTGAGGGAATAAGTAATAGGAAAGTCTGATGGGCATTTCGCCATTTTCAGCCAGCACTTTTGTTCCCGTATAATCCTTTGGGAATTTATGACCACCGCCACCAGCATCGATACCACTTGTAATCCCAAAGCTGTTCAATTCTCTGTAAAATTGTTTTGTTCCGTTTACCATCGCTTCTTCGTTTAATGGTGGTAATGAACCAATTCTAGCATACAGAATCGTAGGGTTAGGCTCGGCTAACAGCACTCCTGTTAGTTTGCCATCTGGTCCTTTTTCAAACGTACTTCCTTCAGGTGCTTTTGTATTTTCATCAATGTTTAAAGCATCTAAACCAGCCTGGTTTAACCAGCCTCTACTGTAGAGAAATAATACAAATGTTGGTACATCTCCCGTTGCTTCATTGATTTCTGCTGGTGTTGGAAACCTTTTTTCTTCAAATTGAAAAGGACTCCATCCGCCTATAACGCGCACCCATTCACCTTCTGGTGTACGTTCTGCTTGTTCTTTCAACATTTCCAATGCTCTTTTTAGGGTTTTTACACCATCCCAACGTAATTCTGCATTGTAAAAACGGCCACCTCTTGTAAGGTGAAGGTGTGAATCATTAAGGCCGGGAATGATTGTTCGTCCCTTGGCATCTATGGATTTGGTGTTTTTTCCTTTTAGTTTTAAAATGGCTTCGGTGGTGCCAGTCTTTAGAATTTTACCATCTTTGACTGCAATGGCCTCAGTAATTGTTCTGTTATCGTCCATCACCGCAACCTTTGCATTGGTCACAATTAAATCTGCGGTATTTTCTGATGGTGCTGTTTCAGTACTTGTTTTTTGCGTGTCTTTACAAGAAACAAAAGCTACAGCTAGTATTAAAAGTAAAATAAATCGTTTCATTGTAATTAAATTTTGAAAAGCGCTTTGCTTTGACACAAAGCGCTTTATTGATTATTAGTTTAGTGCTTTAACATTTTGCGAGCGTACTGGATTCCTATTCCGTAGCCACCACCAAAGCGCATTGCCAATTGGTTTACAGCTTCATAAGTTTCACTTCTTGCCCAGTCACGTTGTAGCTCTAGTAAGTACTGTAAAGAGGTGATAGGTCTGGCTCCGGCTTCTACCATTCTATCGATAGCCATATCGTGTGCTTCCTTAGAAATATCTCCTGAAGCATCTGTAATTACATATACTTCGTAACCATCATTTATTGCTGATAGTACTGGACCTACAACACATACACTGGTCCATAGGCCTGCCATTACAATTTTTTTCTTGCTTTTTCCTGTGATTGCTTTGTAGGCATTCTCATCTTCCCAGGTGTTCATCGTAGTTCTATCAATGTACTCCTTATTGTTAGGGAAAAACTCTAGAATTTCAGGGAATACAGGACCGCTAAAAGATTCTTCTGCAACTGTAGTAACGACAGTAGGAATATTAAAGATTTTTGCTGTTCCGGATACTAATCCTACGTTGTTACGTAGTTCTACTGGGTCTATGCTGTTTGTAGCAAATGCCATCTGACCTTCGTGGTCAATGAGTACCAACGAGTGGTTAGTAGGGTTTAATAATTCAGGACTTGGTTTTTGAGCAATTGCATTGAATGTAACTGCTAGTAGTAATACGAATGTTAATTTAATTGTTTTCATCTTAATTTAATTTTTGTCTTTAGTGACGGTTATACTTATTTGTGATTTATAATTAATTGTTTATGAATTACATTGCCATTGGAACTTCCATCAATAAGATTTCAGTATCGCTATTTGCCTTGATATCTAAGGTTTCTACATCCCAGATCCCAAAGCCATCTCTTTTATTTAATGCCTGACCGTTAATGGTGGCATCACCTTCCAGTATAAAAGCATACACACCATTCTTACCTGCATCATTTAAGATGTATTCTACTTGTTTCCCTTCATCCAGATTAGTCATATGGAACCAAGCGTTTTGATGAATCCATACACCTGCATCATCTGCATTAGGCGATAGCACTTGTTGTAGTTTATTTTTACGGTCTGCCGTATCCAGTGTTATCTGGTCGTAACGCGGTGTGACGTTTTGCTTGTTGGGCAATACCCAAATCTGTAAGAACTTTACAGGCTCATCAGGGCTGTTATTGTATTCTGAGTGCATAATGCCCGTACCAGCACTCATCACTTGAATATCGCCAGACTTGATAATGGCTTTGTTACCCATATTATCTTCATGCTTTAAGTCACCTTCTAGTGGAATGGAAATAATTTCCATATCTCTGTGAGGATGTGTTCCAAAACCTCTGCTCTCTGAAACTGTATCGTCGTTCAGGACTCTTAATACCCCAAAGTTCATACGCTCTGGGTTATGGTAATTTGCAAAACTGAACGTATGTTTAGAATGTAACCATCCGTGATTAGCATTGCCTCTTGTGTCCGCTTTGTGAAGTATTGTATTCATAGTTTTTGTTTCTTTATTAGGGATGTGATTATACCCTACGTTAGTATTTGTGAATGAATTGTTTGATTTCTCTTTTTCTGCTTTCGCGAAAGCGGAACCTCCAACGACTGTTGCTATGCCACTTGCGATTGTAGTTTTTAAGAAGTCTTTACGTTTCATTTGTTTTTGTTTATTGTTTTTTAATGGTCAAATGGTGCATCCAATTGAAAAATTTAGATTTAAATAAAATCTCGATTACGGATGGTTCACTGCTATAATTTTTTTTATTACGCCTAACATTAGGCTAAACTTGTGCCAAAGAAATAAGCTATTGATTATCAGTAACTTGAAGATCATACCAAAACACAAAACCGTCTTATTTTTGAGATATTTCTATTATTTGAGAAATATTTAATTATTTTAGCACTTATAGCATTTCAATTATGACCGATGTAAAAGAAATTTCTCTTGTAAAAGAGTGGTTGGTAGATGCCTTGCCCTATGAGGTATTCTGGGCAAATGAAGATGGTAGCCTTGCCTATGGAAATCAAAAACTCTGCGAACGCTTAGAATACAAGAGCTCTGAGCTTACTAGGCTTACTATATTTGATATCAATACTACGGTTACACCACAAAGCTGGAAGAAACACTGGGATGGACTTAAAAAAAATAAGACAGAGAATTTTAAGGCCATACACAAAAAGAAATCTGGTAAATTTTATGAAGTAGAAGTTTTTGCACAGTTTTTCTCAAATAACAGAAAAGAAATGATTTGTGGTATTATGAACGACATTTCATCTTCTAGCTTTTACAAAAATTTGATTAATAATGTAGAATCTATTGCTCAAGTAGGTGGTTGGAAATTGAATCTTCAGGACGGTTCTATCATTGTAACACAAGAAGCCTTCAAAATTTTCGGTACAGAAAATAAAGAAGATTTTCATCCCAGTAAAATCATTCAGTTTGTCAAGGATGAAGAACGGTTTAGGTCTAGCGTTGTCAAGACCATTAGAAATGGCATCCCGATGGATGAAATTTTTGAGACCAAAGAAAACCCCAGCAGATATGTACGTGCCATTGCCAAACCTGTTTTAAAAGGCGATAAAATTTTTGAGGTGGTTGGCGTTTACCAAGATGTAACAGAGCAATACCTAAAAGAGACCAAGCTCAATTTTTTTAAGGATATTATAGATAATGCTCAGGACTTAGTCTATATATATAATAGAGAAGGAAAACTTATAGACTATAGTAATTCTGTTGCAGACACGTTGGGATATTCTAGAAAAAAACTGGACAACGCTACCATTTTTGAGCTAGATACTGGAGTTACTAAAGACTGGTGGGATACCCATTTTACAGAAATAAAAGAAAAAGGGTCTGTGCAAATGGAATGGATACTTACCAAGAAAGACGGTACCCGGTTTCCTGTAGATATTGTGGCCAACTATATGAACTATCAAGGGCAAGATATCAATTGTGCCGTGATACGTGATATTACAAAGAGAAAAGAACGTGACCTAAAACTATACCAAGCTCTTGAAGAAATTAAGTCCTTAAAAAATAGGCTAGAGGATGAAAATGAATATCTAAAAGAAGAAATAAGTGGTAAAATAAATGCCAACAATATTGTCTGTAAAAGTGAGGTATATGAAAAAGTCCTAGAACAGGTAAACCTCGTTGCACCTACAGATACCACGGTATTAATTACGGGCGAATCTGGAACAGGGAAAGAATTACTAGCGAGTGCCCTACACAACAATAGCCTACGCAAAGACCGCCCTTTAATAAAAGTGAACTGCGCAACGTTGCCCAAGGAACTTTTTGAAAGTGAACTCTTTGGCCATAAAAAGGGGGCTTTTACAGGTGCGGTGGCAGACAAGGTAGGAAAGTTTACCCTTGCCGATGGTGGCACCATCTTCCTGGATGAGATAGGCGAAATGCCCATAGATTTACAACCTAAATTATTACGCGTTTTACAAGAAGGGGAATTTGACGAGGTAGGTGGTTCTAAAACTATTAAAGTTGATGTACGTGTCATCGCCGCCACAAATAGGCGGCTAGAAGATATGATAAAGGAAGGAACATTTAGAGAAGACCTATACTATCGATTAAATGTGTTCCCTATTTATAATATTCCACTACGTGGTAGGAAAGAAGATATACCACTACTGGCACAATTCTTCCTAGAAAAATATTCGGCAAAAGCTGGTAAAGCCTTCAAACGATTATCCAAAAAGACCATCGATAGCTTGATGGGATATGATTTCCCAGGAAATATTAGAGAACTGGAAAATTTAATTGAACGCGCGGTAATACTTGAAAACGGTACCACATTACACACAGGAAGCTGGATGCCGTCAACCTCAAAGACCATAGATACAAGCAATCTGCTCACCTTTGAAGAAGTACAAAAACAACACATTATTAAAATATTGGAGCGTACCAAAGGAAAAGTAAGCGGTAAAAACGGTGCCGCGGGTATTCTAGATATGAACGCCAAAACACTATTTGCCAAAATGAAAAAGCTGGGTATAGAAAAAGAAACCATTTTTAAAAGTTAAATAGAGATACATCAAATGACCACAAACAGATTAGAGGCTTTTAGTGATGGTGTACTTGCCATTATTATAACCATTATGGTGTTAGAGCTAAGCGCTCCAGAAGAACCTACCCTTGAATCGCTACTGCAATTACTTCCCGTATTTGTCAGTTATATTTTAAGTTTTATTTACTTAGGTATCTACTGGAACAATCATCATCACTTATTCCAGATTACGGAGAAATCTAACGGAAGAATCTTGTGGGCAAATCTTCACTTGTTGTTTTGGTTGTCATTAATACCGTTTACAACCGCTTGGGTAGGAGAATATTTTAGGGAACAATTACCGGTAGCCTCTTATGGCGCAGTATTACTCATGTGTGCCATTGCCTATAATATTTTACAACATCAAATTTTACGTTCTCACGACGAGACATTTAAACTGCGCAAGGCCATCGGTAAAGACTATAAAGGCAAGTTATCCATAGTACTATATGTTGTAGGTATGGGCTTATCGTTCGTCAATACTAATGTAGCCATTGCGGCCTACATGGTGGTTGCCATGATTTGGTTCATACCAGAACGCAGGATAGAGAAATTATCTGAGCGAGAATAAATAAGCAAGTCAAAACTACAGCTGCTGCTATCGAGATCGTTACAATTATCACATGAAAGGATCAATTTATTTGCTGCTCTTCTCTGCTATATGGATAGTCATAGTTAGATTAGATATAGCGGTATTTCAAATGGCGTTTTTTGATAGTGTTGCTTCCATAACATTATACTTGACCTTATTTATAATACAGCCATGGTTGCATTATAAAATGCTCAAATACTTATTGCCGGTAAAATCAATACTTTTTTGGGCTGTATTATTATCATTAATAAGTGGACTAACTTTTATAAAGTACCGCCTAGTGGAAATTGACCACTTGTTGCGCGTTTATGGAGCGCCTGTTAGCGGCGTGATTGTAAATGTTAAAACTAAATCGCAGATAAGAAGAAATCCGGTTCACCAGGTAAGAGCTAATTATCAGATTATGGATACCTCCTATATCACGCCCGTTTATAACGATGCTAGTAGGTCCCTTCAATTAGGAGATACAGTCACGGTGATTTACGCACGTAGTCACCCTTCCTTATCCGTTATAAGATAAAAGTAGTGCGCTGTAAATCTGTTTTTTAGCAAAAGAAGTGCAACAGTTGTTTAATGCAATTAACGCTTTCGCGAAAGCGAACTCATCATTCAAGTAAATGCAAGACCTGTTGATTGTGGTAAGCCAGATCTCTATGACATGCTTTAAAGTGGGTACTTGACTGATGACGAGACTATTATTGAAACTTTATAAAACAAAAAAGCCTCTCCTATCAGGAAAAGCTTCTCAAAAAGTAATCTAGGATTACCTTCAAATCCCCATTTATTTTAGGGGACACACAACTTGAATTGTTATCGATGTCAATCGATATAGCGGTCTGGACGGGATTCGAACCCGCGACCTTCGCCGTGACAGGGCGACATTCTAACCAGCTGAACTACCAGACCTTGTTCTTAAAGAACTTTGCTATTGCATTTCTGCTTTAGCGGATGCAAATATACCTAGGTTTTTGAATCTAGCAAGAGGTTTAAAGATATTTTTGAAAAAAAGATAATTAGTTATGTTTTGTAAGGATCATTACTTGGAATGAATTTAAAAAACTTCTTGAACCTTAAATTTCAGTTAAAAAAATGTTGTGAAATTGATCGGTTTTCATACTTTAGGGTTGAATTAATTTAACCAAATCACATGAAAAATTTTACTTTAAAAGTTCTATTTCTTCTTTTTGCTGGGGTTGCTTGGGCGCAAACCACAGAGGTACAAGGGGTTGTAACTGGATCTGATGGGCTTCCTATATTGGGAGCGACTATTTCAATTAAGAACACGACAAAAGGGGTTACAACTGATTTTGATGGAAAATACTCTATCGAGGCAAGCTCTAATGACGTTTTAGTTTTTTCCTATGTAGGTTATCAAACTACTGAAATTACCGTGGGTGATCAAACTACTATTAATGTTCAATTAAAAGAGTCTGTGACTGAGCTTGAAAAAATAGTAGTGACTGGGTATAGTAGGATTGAAAAATCTAGATCGACTAGTTCTACTCAAATAATCGATCCTGATGAGGTGCGAGGTGCGCCTCGATCTGCACTGCAAGAAAGTTTACAAGGCGCGGCTAGTGGTGTAAATGTAATTTCTACCACAGGACAGCCTGGAGCGTCACCTACAGTTATAATACGTGGGGTAAGTACTTTTGAGGGAGCAGGTCCTCTATACGTTATTGATGGTTATCAAACCAATGATGCACAGTTGATTACACAGTTAAATCCTGATGATATCGAAACCTTGCAAGTTTTAAAGGATGCCGCGGGTCTTGCTATTTATGGAACACGGGCCTCTAATGGTGTTATCGTAATAACTACTAAGAAAGGACGTTCAGGCAAAATGAGAATTAACTTTAGCAGTGCGGTAGGTTACAACGATCCTTCAACGGCAGATCAGAATCGACCTTTAGGGACTCCAGAGCTTCAAGAGTTGCTTCAAGAAGGTGTGATTAATGCTGGCCTCGCCTCAGATGATGCAGCTGCATTAGATTTTTTAACTAGTAATGGATTTGACCCTACCACTAATACGGATTGGTATGATTTAATCACTCAAAAAGGACTTTTCCAGCAGTACAATGTTTCATTGAGTGGAGGGAGCGAGGATGTTTCTTACTTCATCTCTGGAGGATACCAGCAACAAGAAGGTACGATCATCGCTAGTGAGAATGAGCGTATGAATGTTAGGATTAACCTTGATATTAAAGGAGGCGACCGATTTAGATTGAGCCCTAAGATCTCTCTAGCCAAAAATATCAGAGACGTGCGCCCTGATGGTGGTGCTTTTGCTAATCCTGTTCGATCAATTTACAGAATAAGACCTGATATTAATCCATTTAATGAAGATGGAACCTATAACTTTGGTTTTAACAATACTCATAATCCTCTCGCACAAGCAGAGCAGGAGATTCGTCAACAGATTGACTACCGTGGTATATTATCTACTAATGCCGAATATGACATTTTAGATTACCTGACAGTAAGATCTGAAATTGCCCTTAATTATAGTTTTGTAGACAATTTTACTAGACGACCAGAAGGATTTGGTGACGCAAGAGAGTTAGGTGATGGTACTCAAGTGAGCAATTTCTTGTTTACTTGGAACTGGAGAAATTTATTAGTGTTTGATAAGAAGTGGGGAGATAAGCATGAGCTAGATGCTTTTGCGGGATATGAAATTGTTCGAGAGAGAAATAAATTCAGTTCTTTTTCAGCAGAGAATATTCTGAATGGTTTTGAAGATTTAGCCAATGCTACTGTTTTTACAGCAGCTTCAACCAGTAAGGGTATATCTGGATTAACTTCAGTATTTGCAAATGCAGAATATGCTTATGACCGCAAGTACTTAGTGAGCGCCTCTGTAAGACGCGATGGTTCATCAGTTTTTAGTGAAGAAAATCGTTACGGAACGTTCTACTCAGTTGGTTTAGGTTGGAACATGGCGAGAGAAAAATTTATGCAAGAAATCGATTGGATTAATGATTTGAAGTTGAGAACCAGTTTTGGTCAAGTTGGTAATCAAAACATAGGAAATAACCTATTTATAAGTTTGTTTACCGGAAATGACTATAACGGAAATCCAGGTAGGTTCTTTAGCAGTTTTGGTAATCCATTGATTCAATGGGAGACACAAAATAACTTAGACATAGGTCTAGATTTTTCTTTCTTAAACAATCGAATCCAAGGTTCATTAAATGTATATAGCCAGAAAAATGAGGATTTACTACGTGACAACTTCCCAATTAGTGCAAGTAATGGTGACACTACAATTCCAGCAAACATTGGAGCAATTGAAAACCGAGGTGTGGAGTTGAGTGTAACCTCTCGAAATATTGTAAGTCAAAATAAAGGTTTTGAATGGACAACTAACTTGAACTTCACACGTAATGAAAATGAAGTAACTGAGTTAGGAAATAACAATGAGCCTATCCTGGGAGCTACAAGCATATTAGCAGTAGGAGAGGATGTCAACACATTTTACTTACCAGTATATGCAGGGGTAGATCCAGCAAATGGTCGTCCTCTATGGTATACTGATGGCAGTAGAACACAAACTACTTATACTTACGCCGAGGCAGAGCAAGCTGTAATTGGATCTTCAACGCCTGATTTTATAGCTGGTTTTAGAAACAGTTTCTTCTACAAAGGTTTTGGTTTGTCTGTAAACTTGTATTACAGACATGGTGGTTTAATCTATGATACATGGGCAAGATTTACCAACTCTGATGGGTCTAGAAGACTTTCAGACACAGGAAATGTCAATAGAGGCACATACGATCGCAGATGGCAACAGCCGGGAGACGTTACCGACGTGCCTGCGTTTGTTTATGGAAATGCATCACAGTCCAACCAATCGTCAAGTAGATTTGTTTATGACGGTACTTATTTAAGATTGAGAGATTTAGAGTTTTCTTACGATTTCCAATCATCATTACTGGAAAAAATTAAATTATCTGCATTGAAAGTTTATGTAAGAGGATCTAACCTAGCTACCTACAGAAAAGATGATAGATTAGAACGTGACCCAGAAGCAGGTATTTCTGGAAGATTAGATCAGGAAATTCCAATACCAAAAACAATTGTGTTTGGATTGAATGTCTCACTTTAAAAAATTGAAAAATGAAAAAATATAATTTTATTCAAATATTTGCATTGTTATTCCTAGTAATAGCATGTGATGATACGTTAGATTCGAGGTTATCAACCTCAGTACCTGCGGATGAAGTGGTTGTCGATTTACAATCATTAGACCTAGCTGTTAATGGTACTTACAGCCTGTTGGCAGATGCCGATTTGTTCAATAGAACGGCATTGCTTTTACCGGACTTTATGTCGGATAATTTATACCTCGATGCTTTTAACAATACAGGGCGTTACTTACCTTTTGATGACTATACGGTTCAGGAAAATAATGGTAATGTAGAGGCTACTTACAACGATCTTGCTCGACTTGTAGCTCAAACTACCATTATTTTGAGAGAAGCTGATCAAGTTTCTTTTCCTGATTCAGAGAGAGCGGAAGCCGATCAATATATAGGGGAAGCTAAGTTTTTGAGAGCTCTTACTTATTTTACCATGCAACGATTTTTTGCACAACCTTTCAATTTCACGGCAGATGCTAGTCATCCTGGAGTCCCTATTCCTGATGCTGAATTATTAGGAGGTAACGGTATTGTATCTCCCGCTAGGGCCACTACAGCTGAGGTTTATGCGTTAATCATTCAAGATTTACAAGACGCTATTACTTTAATGGAAGCAGATAGTAATGTCTTTAGAGCTGATGTATGGGCTGCTGAAGCTTTGTTAGCGCGAGTATATCTTAATACTGGGCAATACGACCTTGCAGAGCAGCAAGCCTCACGTGTTATTGATCAGTCTGGTACATCACTTGTAGGAAATTCTAGTTACATCGCTTCTTGGGCATTAGATAGTACCAGCGAAAGTATTTTTTCCATATCAAATATCTTGACCGATAACTCAGGATTTGATTCCATTGGCTATTTCTACAGAGGATATGATGATGCTTTTCCTACACCAGATTTTTTAAATTCATTAGAACCAAATGATGTAAGAAATGGATTGTATCAACAGTTAGGTTCTCCTAATGGTGCAGAATTTTCAGTGTTAAAGTTTCCAGATACCCAGAATCAGGCAGATAACATTCCCGTTTTAAGATTGTCTGAAATGTTCTTAATTAAGGCAGAGGCTCATGCACGTCAATCAGGTCAGGAAATGATGGCTCAAACAGCACTTGACGCCATACGTTTGAGAGCTAATCCTAATGCTCAACCTACCACCGAGACAGGTCAGGCTTTGATAGACAAAATAATACTTGAACGCCGTAAAGAATTAGCATTTGAAGGGTTTCGATTATTCGACCTGACCAGAACCGCTAGGAGCTTTCAGAAATTCAGACAGGACTTACCTCCTTTAACTATTGATGCACCTACACAATTTACTATTCTTCCTATACCATTAGATGAATTGAATAGAAATCCTAACATTGAGCAAAATCCAGGCTATTAAAACTAAAATATTATGAAACTATATAAACATTTTTTATTAGGTATGGGTTTTATTGCCCTGTCTAGTTGCGACGATACTGAAAACGATGTTACTTTACCTAGTGACTTCAATTATATTTCTTTTGAAAATTCAGAACTTACAGTTTTTGAAGCTGGCGGTGGATCAGCGGAAGTTATGCTTACCAGATCAACAGGAGATATAGCTAGTGAACTTACCCTTACTTACACTGTGGCAACGCCTACAAACGGGCGCCCGGCGGTAGAAGGAGTAGATTATAGTTTGCCAGCAGGTTCTGGTACGGTCACATTTCCAGCAGGAGTCGCTACGGTGACTGTTCCATTGCTCAATATTATCGATAACGATGACTCTGTAGGAAGTAGGTCTCTCTTATTTAGCATCGATAGTGTAAATGGATTTTTATTAGGCTCCCCTGATTTTCCTGATGCAGG
The DNA here is from genome assembly GCA_947491755.1 of uncultured Nonlabens sp. Taxonomy (GTDB): domain Bacteria; phylum Bacteroidota; class Bacteroidia; order Flavobacteriales; family Flavobacteriaceae; genus Nonlabens. Next base: position 798,380 of record CANLKV010000001.1, read on the forward strand.
CAATATATTGATTACAATTGCGGAAGACGATCTATTCACATTTGGAGAAACTAGTTTTGAAGAGGTCACTACTTTCGTTGGAGATATTACATACCCAAAAACGCCGACGGTAACTCAAAATAATACGCAGGTTTTGATTCCTAGTTCTACTGACCCGTTCGTAGATTGGACACGTACCACAGGTAATGAATTAGGTTTTGACACTTCATCTTCTCCAGATAACTTAATTGATTTAGGTCCAGAGGCCATGGGAGTCCTAAGTAATGAGAATATGGATACCGCCGGAGATTTCTTTACCACAAGATTTAGAAATGGTACAAACGGCTATGTAGCGTCTGACTTAGATGGAGCAATTGATATCGTTTTTGATGATATTACAATCCCTGCTGGTACGACTAACCTAGTTTTAGAAGTGTCTTATTATATGGCTAGTACCTATGAGGATACGGAAGGTCTTTATATTTATTGGGAAACGGCAGATGGTTTAGGAGAGGCACTTGTTTTTGAACAAGGCCCTGGTGCACAAATCGATCAATGGATTGATGCTCAGATCCCTATTCCAGCTGAACGTACGGTCGATGGTAGAATTGTGGTAAAAATGTTCAATACATTTGATCCAGAAACAACCTATCTAGACTACATCGCAATTAAAGGAATTAGATAGAAATTTAGTTTGATTTAGCAAGGGGCGCTCTAATTCATTAGAGCGCCTTTTTTATTGCCCCTGGTTTAGCGGATCTAATAGAATATGAAAAGTGAAAGAATTGTATGTAGTAAATGCTCTCACAGATTACATATATTACTTATCAATTAATTTTACAGGCTGAATTACAATTACAAACTTTTTATATATAAAAACCCAGCAAGACATTTATTGTAAAACGTACTCAAATTACTTTACAATATGTGGTAAGCCCCTTACAATTGTCTTTTTCTAACTTTTTAATGTTTGATTACTACTTTGATATTTTATTTTAAACAAAACTATTTCAGTATTCAAAATGGATAGAAAATCTCTGAATTTTGAAATGAATTATCTACGTAAATAAGGCCCACACTATTCATAATGTATTGATTAAGGTAGTTTAAAAATCAATGAAGTTATGATGTCTAGAGTCTAATACCTGAAATTCCAAACAAGATATTGAAAAGCGTAAATGTGGTAATCCTATACCATGTAGCCTAATTTAATTAGAACTTAATAAATTGCTCAATATAACTCGAGGTTGAGTCGTTGATTTTTAGGAAATAAACGCCACTACTTAGGTTAGAAACATCAATTCTGGCTCTGTTACCATCCAATAACTGTAAGGTGCTACTGTCTATTGTCTGTCCTTGTAGGGTGATAATTTCTATATTGACATTGTCTTGAAAAAAATCAAGGTTAAACGTAAGGTCTAGATGATCATTTGCTGGATTTGGAAAAATTTGAAAGTTTTTATTTCCTATATTATTTGAAAGAGATGCGGTAACTGGTATACCACCATTAATAACAAGCGAGAATGGCTGTGTGATCCGCAAATTATCTTTGTGAGTGACATTTACAGTATAGTTGCCTATAGGATTATTTATTTCTACTATCTCAATCACATCAACACTGTTGATACCTTTATCTGCAGCACTAGCTGGGTTATCTACGTCGAGACGCCACGGGTAATGTATGGTACCATCCTCTGCAATTACTTGAATATCTAGATCGCTTACTAATACAGGCGTTGAATCGTCTTCTACATCACTTGGTAATTCCCCTGGCAAATCGGTCCAGGACAGTGCAATAGTCAACTTTTCTGAGTTCATGGCTGTAAAAGTTTCCGTATAGCTATCGCCATCAGCTAGCGATAATTCACTAATGACAGAAGACGTATTCCTAGATTCAATTAATTGTGCGGCCGCAGCAACATCAAAAAGCCCCCACCCATATTTATAGTCTGGCCCAGGATGATCTCCAGCTTCTTTGGCAGTCATCAAAGCGATTGCTTTAACGGTTGCAGCATTCATATAACTGGACTCTTTTTGATTGTAAAATTGTTGTAGCAACAATATACCACCAGTCACCATAGGGGTAGCCATTGAAGTTCCATTTAAAACAACTGTAGCACTATTACTTTCACTGCCTAGACTATTCACACCCACTCCCATAGCAACTAGATCAGGTTTAATACGGCCATCATCTGTAGGACCGTAAGAGCTGAAACTAGACATGACTACCGAAAAGGCATCAGTATAATTTAAAACCGAATTTACAGCACCAACAGTGATGCTGTTTTTAGCAACTGATCTATCCGTTAAAAGATCATAACCTTGATCGTTAGGGTTCAGTCCATCATTTCTATCGTTACCTGCACTCACCACGGTGAGATATTTAGGGTATAGAAAGGCAATTAAATCATAACCGTTTGCAAGCTCATCGTATTTTCCAAAATAAGCAACATCAGTCGTATTATCAGATATACGTCCGTAACTATGGTTTGAAACCAAAAGCCCATCTTCTGCTTGTGCAAACATTTCTGTAGTATCATCTCCAAAATCAAAACTTGTTAGCTTAGCTTTCGGAGCTATACCTTTAAGATCTGGATTGAGTCCAGCTGCCATAATTGTTCCAGCAACATGAGTGGAATGCCTGCTTATGGCGGCTCCATTTTCTCCTATAAAAGATCTACCCACTATTTCATCGTGACTAGTCCTAGGGTATCCAGAATCCCAAGTAACTGTTTCCATACCCTCACCATTAATATTATAGTTCAAATCACCGCCAGTGTAAAGACGATTTGCATTAATCGTTAATGCTCCCTCTCTATTAGTCTCTGAACCTATAAAAACAGGGGCTCCATATCTATCAATTCTTTCTAGATAAATCATTTCCCCATTCTGGTAAGTTACTCTTTTCATTTCGGGATGATTTTTTAAAAACTCATCAACCTCTGATTTCCATTTAGAATTTAATTTCAGAATATTCTCCTTGCCATAAGCAATCAAAGTCGTCGCACTTTCTTGTGGGTTACTTTTTTGCTGGTTTAGATTTTGTGCTGTAGCGCATATAGAACTGGCTAATACAATGCTTAGTATAGAGTAGCTTTTTTTCATCAGAAGATATTTACATCACTAAATATATAAATTTTAGGATTCTCTATCTATTTTATTTATGTTCCTTTATTATATGTACAACTTCAATTACAAATCTTAGTTTAGAAATTTCCACCCCATGATTCAACTAATTGCCACAGATATCGACGGCACACTGCTGGACGAGAACCGATTTATAAGCGCAACTACCGCAGCTGTTTTCAAACAAATTGATCTGCCGCTCGTATTAATTTCTGCTCGTATGCCACGAGCCATGCATTATTTACAAAGAGCACTTCTTATTGACGCCGCTCCGATGATTTGTTACAACGGCGCTCTAGTGTTGCATGATCATGACGTCTTGTATTCAGAGAGCATCCCATTTGACATTGTAAAATCAATTATTGCTATAGGACAGCAGTACGGTTTGCACGTGAGCCTATACCGTAATGACGAATGGTTTGTAGAGCAAATGGATGAGTGGGCAGCCAGAGAGGTCAACAATACCCGAACTGAGCCACAAATACAGTCTCTGCAGACCTCATTAAAATATTTTGAAGAAACGCAAGAAATAGGTGGAACGCACAAAATTATGTTCATGGGGGATAAGGATAAAATGGATCTCGCTTTCGCGAAAGCGAACTCCCAACATTCCACGCAATTACACTTATACCGCTCAAAGGATACCTACACAGAAATCTCACCAAAAGGCATCTCAAAAAAAACGGCTTTAGAACTTTTATTAGCACGCAAGTTTCCTGATATCACAATGCAGTCTGTAGCCGCTTTTGGCGATAATTACAATGATACTGAAATGCTTGCTGCAGTAGGTTATGGGGTGGCTGTAGATAATGCGCGTAGCGAGGTCAAGGCAGCTGCACGATACCACACCGATCACCATAAGAAAAACGGCGTCGCAAGGTGGTTAGAAAATACTTTAATTCATAAAAAAACGGCTTTGTAAAAAGCCGTTTTTTACTTGTTGTAAAAAGGTAATTCTAGTTTTGAATCTCAATAATATCGGCTGAATCTAGATTTGCCGCATTCATTACTGCATCATAATTTGCGATATCAATACCAGGATTTTGAGCGATAAAATCTACAGGTAAAATAACAATTCTAAATGTCTGATCGTTCAAATCTGCTGGTGTCAATAGATTAAAATCTGTTGACAATGGCCCGTCAATAAAAATAGTAGCATCTCCAGTGGTAAAATCAAAGTTGTACTGGTACTCACCAAAATCACTATAAAGAGTTTGTGGCAATAACCTCCATAGATCAACGGTTCCTCCATTATTACCTGGAATCTCATCAAATAGAAGATATACTAAGGTCATATCTCCTTCAATGACTTCAATATTGTTAGGATAAACCACTAGATTTGAATAATCTGGCGCAGAGAAATTTAAAGTGATCTCAAAAGACTGTGCTATGCCATCCACACCGTCAAGTCCTGGAGGTCCTGGAGGTCCCTGATCGCCCTCGCAAGAGGCAAATCCGACAGCTAGTGCAAGAAGTAGTATTACTTTTTTCATAATTTGTTATTTTAGAAAGTTAATAGACCAATAAGTATGCCTAAAATTTTTCATTCTTTTCAAAGAGTTGTGTTAATTGTTCTCTTTATAATGATGCATGGCATTTTTTATGGTCAAATTAATGCCGATAGCCTTATGGAGGCGGGCGCTTATAATAAGGCTATTGAATGGTACCAGCAGCAACCTGCAACTGCTGCCATTTATAACAAGATGGCAAGGGCTTATAGCAGTCAAGGCAGCACGGGCAAAGCACTAAAGGCTTATGAGAAAAGTATCCAATTAGATTCTACTGCAGTGCTACCTCGTTACAATAGAGCAAAATTATTATTGGCCACCAATCAGATTCTAGAAGCGTCTATGGCTTTCTATAAATTAAAATCTCAATTTCCTGAAAATGCTACCTACGCCTACTACCATGCACAAACTTTAGAAGAAATAAAGTCTGTAAAACAGGCCATGGATATTTACGAAGTTGTTTTACAGCTAGATCCTAATTATCGCAAAGCCAGAGTGGCACTAGTACCACTGCTCATAAAGAATAGAGAGATACCGCTGGCGATCAAATACTGTAAAGAGGTTCTTGAACAAAATCCAGATGATTTACAATTTAATAGTTTGATCGCACAAGCGTACTACTACGGAAAAATGTATCAACCAGCAATTGATCATCTAGAGCGGCTGTTTGAACTAAATTATGATACAGATTTTAATCTTAAAATATTAGCGCTAAGTTACTTTCAATTTAAAGAATGGGATAAATCCATACAGAGTATTGATCGCTATTTAGATCAGTATGACAGTAAAAACAGTGAATTGTACTTTGTAAAGTCCCAGGCGCACCTGCGGTTACAGCAGTATGAGGCTGCACAGGATGCCATTGAATATAGTATATTGTACAAGCGTCCATCCATAGCACAAGAATACTTACAGATGGCGGCTATAAAAGGTGCACAGGAGGATTATAAAGGTACTTTTGAAGCTTTGCTTCTGGCCTATGAAGAAAACAAGGAAGACGAAATGATTGCCTATCAGCTCGCGCTTGCAGCAGATAAATATTTTGCTGATAAAAAATCTATTTTAAAATATTACGAGCGATTTTTAAATAAGTACGGTAGTGAGAGTAACTTTGGCTCTTATATTCAAGATCGTGCCAATGATCTCAAAAAAGAGATCTTTATGAATGTGGAAGATTGAAAATGAGCACAGTAAATTACAGCATCAAAATAAGTATAGCATTCATTGTAGCCGTGGCTCTTATCGCTTGTAAAACAGATCATGATAAAACAATAGAAGCTAATCAGCTAGCCGAAAAACGTTTTGTCGAACTGGACAAAACAACAGTTGATGTCTACCCACAGTTTCAAGATTGTGACGAGATGGATACCACAGCAAACTGTTTCTATAATCACCTCAATCTTTTAGTAACAAATAAATTAGCTCAAGATACTCTTCAATTAGAAATCACACAACGAGATAGCCTTGTAACTCAGTTTACAGTGACGCATGAGGGTCAAATAAAGTACGATAGTATCATTCACTGTGCACAACATCTAGACAGAAAATTTCTTGATAGCTTATTGTTAGATAAATTGACTGGACTTCCTATCATCGATAGTGCGTTAAAACAAGGAGTACCCGTAACCTCTACTTACTTAATTCCTGTCGTCATACAACCTATACGTCATTCTGATCAATAACACGACCGCGCCACTTTATCTTTTTCAGGCTTTGCAATACTATAGCTAGAACGACCAGTGGGTATACAAAATACTGAAGCAGAAATACACGACTCCATCGCTGCGTGACAAAAAATTGAGTGCCTACAAGTAGCACAATAAAATCTGTGAATAGTTTGAGCAAGTAAAAACTAAGTAACAAGTTTTTTGAAATACCATCGAGCCAGTAACATACAGGCATTACAAAAAATAGTAAGTTGATAGCAGCCACATGTGTAGCGATCAGTTTATTAAGTAAACTTTTTGTTTCATTTCCTTTTCTCGCCCATCTTGCTCTTTGTGCAATCATTGATTGCCAGGAAGATTTTGCTCTTGTCTTTACTATTGCTTCGCTGCTTTTTAAATAATGACATTGTATCACATTTTCTGCAGCTAGTTTCTCAAGTAAAAAGATATCATCACCGCTGGAAATATGATCATTGCCGCTGTAGCCTTGTACCTGTTTAAAGGCACTCTTTGTAAAAGACATATTGGCGCCATTACATATAAAAGGTTGTCTTATGGCAAAACTACCTGCAGTGATCGTTTGCAGTGCAACCATTTCAAGTTGCTGTAATCGTGCTATAAAGCCACTTCCAGTTATGGCGAGGGGTCCAGCAATAAACAGTGTGTGTGCGTACTTTTTATAATGCTCGTTATAACTAGCCATCCATTCATGCGGTAACTCACAATCGGCATCAGTTACTAGAATATGTTCATGGGTGGCTGTATGAATCGCTTGAGAAATGCCATCTTTTTTTGCACTTGTACTATGGATCAGACGATCTAGTAATACTACTGATTGATCGGTACTATTTTCTTTAAAAGTTTGAGCTATCTCACAACTATCGTCTGTAGAATCGTCGTTAACAAGGATAATCTCTATCAGATTTTTAGAATAAGACTGCCGTTTTAAATCGTTCAATAGCCGTGGGAGTGTAGCCTGCTCATTGCGGTATACAACGATTACCGTAAACGCAATATCTTTTTTGCTGTCAATTAGCGCCCTGTGGTGCGGCCTATAATGCAAGGCAGGCATGGCTAGTCCCAATAGACTTAAGGTGTAACCCAACAACAGTATAAGAATGATAAAACTCATACAAATGCTGTGTTAGTAGTGCGGTGTGTGCTCCATAAAATACAGCCCATCACGACCGGCAGCACTTGATTATTGAGCCACAGTAAAGCTATTAACGCGGTGATGGTCTCCAGCGATAGGCCTAGATATGAGGTAAAAAAACTACCTATGGTCCATTTAATCAACACATCAAATAATTGTAGAGTGGGTATCATAGAGCTTGCTAGATACATGCCTGCTACAGCACTTATTATTTGCCATACAGATACATCGCTTACTAGGGCAAGCAATATCCACCAGCAACTACTAAATATGATATAACGGCCAGCAGAATATCCAGTGATTTTAATGATGGAAAGACTTGTTTGAGAAGTCCAGCGATTTATCTTATCGGTTAGCAAGTATAGCAATAGGCCAGATATCGTCAGGGCAAGAAGTGCCACGAGTGGATAATGAAATAAAAAGAGCAAACCACAGATACCAGCAACAATTGTGACAAACATTTGGCTCATATTACCTACAAAAACAGCTTTCAACGCTCTTTTTCTCTCATTTTTGGGAAAATACATTCCTTTGACTGCAAATTCTCCTGCTCGCAAGGGTGTCACAAAACTCGCGGCTTGAGCGGCTAGATTATGGATGACGCTTTCGCGAAAGCGAATTAACCTTAGATCCCTAACTAATATTTGCCATTTTTTACTTTCGACCAGCCAGCTTGCTAGACTAATTAAGGGCAGAGCCACCCAGTAAGCATAGGGTATTTTTAGGAGAACATCATGCACCAGTTTCCATTGAAAATCCTCGGATTGTATGTGCCACACTAGATAAATGATGCAGCAAAGGATCACCAGGATCTTGCCCATCGCCATAAGATATTGCTTAGATTTGTCAGACATGCGGTACACGGCATGAAATTACGACAATTGGCAACAGAACGTATCATTTTAGGAATCGATCCAGGGACTGCAATCATGGGTTTTGGTGTGATAAAGGTCACTGGTAAAACCATGTCTTTTGTACAAATGAACGAGCTGGATATGCGCAAGATTACAGATCCATATGTAAAGTTGCGCAAGATTTTTGAACGTACAATAGAGTTGATCGATACCCACCATCCAGATGAGATTGCTCTAGAGGCTCCTTTTTTTGGTAAAAATGTGCAGTCCATGCTTAAATTAGGTAGAGCACAAGGGGTAGCCATGGCTGCAGGGCTTTCTAGAGATATTCCAGTAACTGAATATGCACCACGTCGTATCAAGCAATCCATCACAGGCAAAGGGACGGCTAGTAAAGAGCAAGTAGCTTTGATGCTTAAAAGTACTTTAAAATTAAAAGAGCTGCCCAAAAACCTAGACATGACAGACGGTCTGGCTGCAGCTGTCTGCCATTTTTATTGCAGCAATCGAGTAGAGGTAGGCAAATCCTATTCTGGATGGGCTGCCTTTGTAAAACAAAACGAAAAAAGAGTTAAAAAGTAACCCCATCTCTTTTTGAATCTTTAGTTTTAAACCATAAGCCTATTTTTTCCGTAAGCTTCTTTAAAGCTCCCAACCTATGACTAATTGTTTAATAATCTTTACCCGCAATCCAGAATTAGGAAAGGGAAAGCGCAGACTCGCTGCCACACTAGGTAACGAGAAAGCGCTAGAGATTTATAAATTTTTACTAGACCACACCAGATCCATTACTAGAAATGTATATGCCGTTAAACAAGTGTGGTATTCTGAACATGTGCAGGAGCATGATGGCTGGGACCACCTGACTTATGAAAAATATGTACAAAAAGGAGAAGATCTAGGGGCGCGTATGCAATATGCTTTTGAAAAAGCCCTTAAAAAACACGACAAGGTAATTATTATAGGGTCTGATATGTATGACCTTACCGCTTTAGAAATAGACGACGCTTTTAAACAATTAAATGACCATCAAGCTATTATAGGGCCGGCGCTTGATGGCGGCTATTACCTCCTAGGCTTTAAAAATAAAATACCCCATGGCATTTTTGAAAATAAAAACTGGGGCACCAGTACTGTTCTCGAAAGTACATTAAAAGACTTAAAACATACTGACTATGTCCTGCTAGAAGAGCGCAATGATGTCGATACAGAAGACGATTTAAAAGATCATCCAGACTTTCAATTACTACTAAACTGAAACCATGCTAAGTAAAAAATTATTAAATAATTCTATCGATTACCTAAAAGAACAAGGCTTTGAAGAACCAGAAATAGGTATAGTGCTAGGTACCGGCCTAGGACAGCTGGTGGATCACATCACTGATCAAAAGATTGCTCATTACAATAACATTCCCTCTTTTCCTCTTGCCACGGTAGAGTTTCACACTGGCAAACTTATTTATGGCGAGTTAGCTGGTAAAAAAGTAGTTGTTATGCAGGGTCGATTCCACCTGTATGAGGGGTATGACTTTATAGATATCACTTATCCTATACGAGTGATGCATGGTCTAGGGATTAAAAAATTGCTAGTATCAAATGCTGCGGGAGCCGTCAATCTAGAGATGAAAAAAGGCGATTTAATGCTCATAGAAGATCATATCAATTTGCAAGGCGGTAGCCCACTTGCACTCAAGAACATCGCAGAATTTGGTGATCGTTTTACAGACATGAGTGCACCCTATGACGCCAGCATGAACGCCACTATAAAAAAACTTGCAGCCACTAATGGGATCGTGTTGCATCAAGGTGTCTATGCTAGTGTGGTAGGCCCACAACTGGAAACGCGAGCAGAGTACAGAATGATAAAAATGCTGGGTGCAGATGCCGTAGGTATGAGCACCGTCCCAGAGGTTATCGTGGCAAACCATTTAAAATTGCCTGTAAGTGCGATTTCTGTGTTGACAGATGAGTGCGATCCAGACCATCTAGAGCCAGTAAGCGTTACAGATATTATTAATACAGCAAATAAGGCACAACCACAACTAGTCACCTTATTTCAAGGGGTCATAGAGTCCCTCTAGCAGGGCAGCACTTGCAGCAAATGACGCTCTCGTGCCCATAGATTATTAATAGCGTAAAGTGTAGTTGAATGCGCTTTCGCGAAAGCGTAATTATCATGAAACATGTTTTTTATTATGTAGCTCTAGCCTTATCCATTACCTCATGCGTGAGTTCTGGAAATTTATATTATGAGGTTTTGAAAAAAGGGGAATCTATTGAGACTTCTACCTCGCTACTTGACCATTCTAGTTACAGTGATTTGCTCAGCAAATATGTTGATCAGGATGGGCTGGTAGATTATAACGGTTTAAAATCTCAACAATCAGATCTTAAATCCTACCTGGATTATCTATCTAGCCATGCACCGCAGGCTGATTGGACCACTGGCGAGCAATTTGCCTACTACATCAATCTATACAATGCCGCTACCTTGTATTTGATTATCGACAATAATATTCCAGCAAGCATTAAAGATATTGATGGGCCGCTAGGGCAGGTATGGCTCAAGGAGTTTATTAAAATAGAAGAGAACCAGTACTCCCTCGCAGATATTGAGAAAAGTGTCTTGCAAAAAATGGGTGACCCTAGGATTCATTTTGCGATCAATTGCGCAAGTTATTCTTGTCCTAAATTGCTTACTACTGCCTATACTGGAGAAAATGTGGATTTGCTCATGGATAAAGCAGCACGAGAATTTGTAAATAGTTCAAAAAATGATCTGAGCGATCCTAATAACCCAAGGCTGAGTAGTATTTTTAAATTCTACCCTCAAGACTTTAAAACAGTTGCGCCATCAATTATTGATTATGTAAATCAATATGCCAATACTAAAATTAACCCAAACGCCACGGTAGAATATAAAGAGTACGACTGGTCCTTAAATAATCAGTGACTACAAAAACCACAACGGTAGCGACTGCGTACCTTTAGTCTATGTTAAGTATTATAATACCAGTGTTGAATGAGCAGCAAAGTATCGGCTCGTTGCTTGATTTGCTTTGTGAACGAGCCCACGATCTAGATACCATTGAATTTGTCGTGGTTGATGGTGGGAGTATAGATCATACAATAGGCGCGGTAGAGCAATTTGCAGCAGTAAACCCCAAAGTAAGTCTAAAGATTATAGAAACATCAAGAGGTCGCGGGCATCAATTGCACGAGGGATCGCGACAAGCCACACATGACATTTACTATTTTTTACATGCAGACTCGCACCCGCCAAAGGATTATGACTATTTAATTTTTAAAGCAGTAGAATCAGGTAGACCTGCAGGTTGCTTCCGTATGCGTTTTAGAAGCTCACACCCGTGGTTGATCTTTATAGGTTGGTTCACTCGTTTCTCTTGGAAAGTTTCTCGCGGTGGGGATCAAAGCCAGTACATCACACGAGAGCTATACAACGCTGTAGGTGGATATAATACTACTGTACCTATTTATGAAGATTATCTGCTTATCAATGAGTTGTACGATAACTATTCATATTATGTAATACCATCATGGCTTACAACTAGTGCGCGGCGCTATGAAGAAATAGGAGTGCTGCGATTGCAGTTGTTTTACCTTACCATTTACTGGAAAAAACGTCAAGGAGCCAGTATACAACAGATTTACGATTATTATCAACAACGGTGTATACCACCAGAAACAAAGGAGTTGCTCAATCAGCAAAATTAACTAGCGGTCTCCAGCCCATTCTGCATAGAATTGTTCTAGATACTGCTGCATGAAGTCATGACGCTGTTGTGCCAGTTTTTTACCACTCGTGGTATTCATTAGGTCTTTTAATAGGAGCAGTTTTTCATAAAAATGATTGATGGTTGGAGCTGTACTATTTTTATAGGCTTCCTTATCCATGTGTAAATCTGGAGCAATACTGGGATCATAAATAGCCCTGTTTTTAAATCCGCCATAATTAAAGGTGCGAGCGATCCCTATAGCGCCTATAGCATCTAGCCGGTCTGCATCTTGCACAATATCTAGTTCTAGACTTTTAAAGTGTTGTTTTTCTTTTCCACCTTTGAAGGATATATTTTTAATGATCTGCAGGACATGATCTACTACCATGGGCTCTACTTTTTGATAATTTAAAAATTCTAGAGCCACACGAGGCCCGATAGATTCATCGCCGTGGTGAAATTTTGAGTCTGCGATATCGTGCAATAGAGCGCCTAATTCTACTACCAGTAGATTTGCTTTTTTCTCATGACTAGCGATTAGCTTTGCGTTTTCCCACACCCTTTCTATGTGAAACCAATCGTGACCACCCTCGGCATTTTTAAGTCTTTCCTGTACAAAATTAATGGTGTGCTTTAGGATTGTTTGCTCCATAGATATTATTTCATAGTACGCTCAAGACTCGGCGTAATTTTGATCATATAAAAACATTCTCAAGAATTGATCAATGTTTTATTTTTTGCTATAAGAACCGGTGATCGATGTAATAATCCTGATCAACAATAATTGTAGATTTTTTATTTGCAGGTGATAATGTTTGAAATTCCTGAGTAGGCGTTATTCTGTAATTTTTACCATCTATTTTAACCTCTACAGGCATATTAAAGTCATCCACTACGTTTGTCCAGCGGTAACGTATTTGATCCTTATTCTTTTCAAACTCCAGCACGGGTACTCGCGTATCTCTCAGGTATTGATCAAAGACTTTGCTTAAATCAATATTACTTTTTTCCGATATATAATCTTCTATTTGTTTTGTAGTCACTGTTTGATGGTAAAAGTCTTTATTGAGACCTCTTAAGATCTGGCGCCATTGCTCATCATCATTGACTAACTGTCGTATGGTATGCAACAAGTTTGCTCCCTTGTAATACATGTCGCCAGACCCCTCGCTATTGACATTGTAATCACCGATTATAGGCTTATTGTTTCTTATGCTTCTTCTCATACCTATAACATAATCTGCGCTGGCTTGTTTGCCGTAATAATAGTCGACAAACAGATTTTCCGAGTAGGTGGTAAAACTTTCGTGTATCCACATATCTGCGATATCTACATTTGTAATGTTATTTGCAAACCATTCATGGCCAGCCTCGTGGATGATGATATAGTCAAATTTCATACCCCAGCCACTGCCTGATAGGTCGTTACCTAGATAACCTTTCAAATATTTATTGCCGTACGTTACAGAACTTTGATGTTCCATTCCCAGATAGGGGACTTCTACCAGTTTGAAGCTGTCCTCATAAAATGGATAAGGGCCAAACCAGTGTTCAAAAGCCTTCATCATTTTAGGAGCATCTTTAAAATGTTCTTTGGCTTTGTCTAGATTGTATTCGAGTACATAATAATCCATATCTAGATCTCCTGCCTCGCCAGGATATACTTCAGAAAAGTTTGCGTATTTGGCAATGTTGATATTTACCCCATAATTATTTATAGGATTGTTGACAAACCAGTGATAAGTAGTCGTGCCATCAGTTAGAGGCTCCACTTTTTTAAGACGTCCGTTTGAAACATTCATAAGTTCACTAGGCACATTTATACGTATTGCCATGCTATCAACTTCCTGGTACATGTGGTCTTTATTAGGCCACCACACACTAGCACCCAGCCCCTGGTTTGAGGTGGCGATAAATGGGTTTCCATTTTTATCTTTTTCCCAAGAGAAACCACCGTCCCAAGGCGCCCGACGTGCCTCTCGAGGATTTCCTATATAATATACTGTAATTGTATTGATCGCTCCAGGAACTTGTTTTTTAGTAAGATGTACAAAATGCGCATTCCCTTCCGTGGTAAATTCTAGTGCTTTTTCATCTTGCTCTATACGCACAATCTTCATAGGTGATTGCAAATCAATTTGAAGGGTAGTGTACGGCTGTAATACTTTATAATCGATTCTATTAAAGCCAGAAATGAACTTCTTCTCTGGTTCTACTTTCACATTTAAATCGTAGTAAACTAAATCCCACCAGGCTCTCTCTGGAGTGATCGAGCCACGCAAGCTATCCTGACGGGTATAGCTTTGTTTATTTGATAATACTTGTGCTACAACACCAGTACTAGTTGCAATTAATATAATAAAGGCAATAATTGTTCTCATAAGAAGTAATTCTATTTAATTTTTTACAGAGAAATCATTTGAATAGACATCTGTTACCAGCTGGGCAGCTTTCTTTTCCTGTGGGGTAAATCGTTTCTCAAAACCGTGGCGACTAGGCTCTGCATGATGTTTCCATAAAAAACCGCCTGCAAACCATTCTTGATTCCATATCAATTCATATTGTGCTTTTAATAAATTGTACTGTGCCGCTTCATTAACTGCTCTTTCATCGCCTGCGTTTTGCCAGGGCTCCTTGCCTGCATAATCGGCACTTACATATCCGTATTCTGTAAACAAAATCTTCTTTTCGTAACGGTTGGAAATTTGCTGTAAATCACGGGCCCACTTTTCCCAACCAGATTTGATTTGTGATATTTGTGGTGTTTTCTCATTGCTTACAGGGAAATAGGCGTCGACTCCTATAAAATCCATTTGTTTCCAGAAGGTGACATCTGGATAGCTATCCCAGTTTGCGGCATATGTTAGAGGCCCTTTATAAATGGCTTTTATTTTTATTATCAATTGATCCCAGTAAGCTGGCCTTGCTTTTACAAAAGATTCTAACTCTGTACCAATGCAAAACAAATCACTATTTGTTTCTTGTGCGACTTGTGCAAAGGACAAAATGAATTGCTCATAACTATTTTCTAAAATTTTCCACTCTTCATCGTTCTTTAAATCAATCGTACCCGTATAAATCCCTCGTCCAATCCACAACTGTGGTTTGAGCATAACCTTGAGTCCAGCCTGTTTAAACTTTTTGATACTTTGCCTAGTTCCCTGTACGCGCTCCCCATACCACTGGCGATCACTGTTGTGTAACACCTCTGGATTCTCTAGTCCACGTATAAAACCATAAGGATGTACTGCCACATGGGTAGCATTGTAGTCAATAAGTGGTTGTACCATAGCATCAGTCATGGCGCTGCGAGTAGCCACAAATGAAATACCTTTAATTATTGATTGTGGGGGCTGTCCTTTTACTGTGCATGATATAAGTAACACAAACAGTAGTGCATTGCACGATACAATTTTTAACTCTTGCACGCCCACCTTCATCGGTTACAAATCATTTAAATTCCAATCGTATTCTTGATAGGCTACAGCAAATCCATCAGGTATTTTTTGATCTCTATATTGATTCAAGTACTCTATAAGGCTTTGGTTTTTAGTAAAATCCGATTTATACCATTCAAAAATCTTTGAAACGATTACTTTTTTCTCATGCATATCTATCTGCACCAGACTAGGATTGTTTATCGCTCTTTTTGTCAATCGCTGTAGCATTATTTGTGTGTTTGCTTCAGTAAAGGCTCTTTTTGATAGTGGTGGACAACCTACAGCACCGCAAACTAATGCAAAATGTAACCTTTCATCCCAGATTTCTTTAAATAAAATCTCTTTCTCCAATTGATTGAGCGATACTTTTTGATTTCCTAAAGTATAGGAACGGGCGTCAAAAAAATCGGGAATATCATTAACAGAATTGACAGGATATGCCTCTACAATGCCTTTAATTACAAATATATTATAGGCGTTGATCCATACGGCTTCTTTTTCCAATAGACTCAAATCTTCCAAATTGATTTTTTTGAGAGCACGCAAGGCTTGATTTAAATTTGTAGGATCCTTTTTGATTGATTTATAGTCAACCATACCAGAGGTAACGTGAGAGGATAAGAGTTGATCCGTCGCACTGGTGAATGTTGCTAATTGCGCTTCGGCGAAAGCCAAACATAAAAACATTATCACGCCTAGCCTCACCTTGATTGTAAAAAAGAGATTTGTTTGCATGCGCGAGAATTTACAACAATCAAGCCAGTTGCTATTAATAATTGATGGATAAAAGGAAAAATACACTAAAATGAAGGCACTATAGGATACCTAGTTAAGCGCTCGATTAAGTTAATTTGTTGTTGTAGATTTAAACAACCTTCACTCGCCTGGAATAAGTAAACATTCATTTATGGAGCATATTGTAATTATAGGGAATGGCATCGCTGGTATCACCGCGGCTAGGCACATACGCAAATTGTCTAGTAAGCGTATTACTGTAATTAGTGCAGAGACTGATTATTTTTTCTCGCGCACTGCGCTCATGTATGTTTATATGGGGCATATGAAATTTGAGCACACCCAGCCTTATGAGAATTGGTTCTGGAAAAAAAACAAGATCGACCTTAAAAAGGCTTATGTAACCCAGGTCCACACAGAAACTAAGAAAATATCACTAGAATCTGGTGAGCAGATGACTTATGATAAATTGATACTGGCAACGGGTAGTGTTTCCAATAAATTTGGCTGGCCGGGCCAGGACTTAAACGGTGTACAGGGATTGATTACAAAAAAAGACCTAGAGTTGCTAGAGATCAATGCACCAGACAATAAAGTTTGTAAAAGAGCTGTGTTGATAGGGGGCGGCCTTATAGGGGTAGAGCTAGCCGAAATGCTGCATACAAGAAACATTCCCGTCACCTTTCTAGTAAGAGAAAAAGCATTCTGGAGCAGCGTGCTCCCGTTTCCTGAGGCATCGATGATCTCAAATCATTTGCTATCACATCATATAGATCTAAGGCATGAGGAAGAGCTGGATGAAATTATTGGAGATTCTCATGGCAATGTAAAAGCGGTGCGTACAAAAAAAGGTGAAATCATTGCATGTGATCTAGTAGGTTTATCTGCTGGTGTGCGACCACAGATTAAATTTCTAGAAGGTAGCGGTATTGATACAGACCGCGGCATCCTTGTCAACCGCTATTTACAAACTAATATTCCAGATGTGTATGCCATAGGTGATTGCGCCCAGCAACGTGAGCCTGTGGGAGAGCGCAAAAGTGTTGAGGCTGTGTGGTACACAGGTCGCATGATGGGAGAAACCCTCGCACAAACTATTTGCGATCAACCCACTTTATGGAATCCAGGACACTGGTTTAATAGTGCTAAGTTTATGGATATCGAATATCAAACGTATGGGTGGGTATGGAACAGTCCTAAAGAAGGAAACGCTCATTATCACTGGCAAGATCAAAAAAATAATCGCGCTGTAACTGTAGAGTACAATTTGCATGAACGCACATTCATTGGTATTAACACTTTTAATATGCGCATGCGTCACGAGGTTTTTGACAAATGGCTTGATGATCAACAATCGGTAGATTACGTGATTGAAAATTTACAGCAGGCCTGTTTCAATCCAGAATTTTACAAAAAGCCTTTTCATGAAATTCAATCAGATTTTTTAAAACAAAAGTCCGCCATTTAAGTTCATTATTTAACACCATAAAAATATGTCCACCTATCAACGCAATATGTCTCTAGCTGGAGAGCCGCCTAAAGCACTCAACACCACACAACGTTTAGCAGTAGTTGTGGGTATGGCAGGTCTAGGGATACTTGTCTTACATTTATTTAATCAAGAGATCACGCATCCAGCGATATGGCTTACAGCAGCGCTTACCTTGATATCTGGTGGTATTATAGGATTTGCAGCCGGTTCTTATGCCCACAAACAAGAGGGGATTAAAAATGATGGAGTGTGGTTCAAGTCTATTTCCAGCCGTGGTTTTTTAGGCTGGTTGCTAGGTATTGCTTTGACTGGTTTTTACATTGTACTTTATTTTTATGCAGAGCTGTTGGGCCTAAACACCGAAGGTGACAACACTGGGGTCATCTCTTTGTTTGATCCATTGAGCCGTGCCTTGAGCGGTAACCCAGCTAGTCAATGGTTTGTGTACGGGACTTTATATACTATCGCTATACTGGCTTTCGGTATAAAATTTATGTGGAAATATCGGCACAACAGGTACGAGGTCATACGCACTATAAGTGTGATGTTTTTCCAGACGGCTTTTGCCTTTTTAATACCAGAGTTTATGGCTAGACTTAATGGGGATGGGTACAACTTGCCATACTACGATTTGAAGAACATATGGCCACTTAATTATTACAATTTTGAGCAATACCGCATTAATGATTTTATAAGCTCTGGTGCAATTGGGATGTTTCTATTAATCTTTGGTATTGTATCCATTTTTGTAATCACACCTATTTTGACCTATAAATATGGTAAACGCTGGTATTGCAGTTGGGTTTGTGGCTGTGGTGGCCTGGCAGAAACAGCTGGGGATTCCTTTAGACAGCTTTCTGATAAATCGCAGTCAGCGTGGCGCATAGAACGCTGGGTTGTTCATAGTGTTTTAGTTTTTGTAGTCATGATGACCACCACTGTTGTGAGTGTTTATTTAGGGTATGAAAATGAAGGATACTGGCTGTCTAGAGACGTCTTTTTATTTACAGTAGCTGCTGGTCTTTTGGTGTTGTACGCGGCAATAATGTACTGGAAGCGCCATCAATTAAAAAAAGATGCTGTGGTAGGTGCTACCGTTTACCTATTTATATCGCTAGCATCTGTAGCGTTAATTTATTTTGTAGATATCACACAAATTAAAGTTGATGCATCTTATTTCTCATTAGGTCTCAATCAGGGTATTTACACTCTAGATGTTGCAGTAAAAAGTTTGTACGGCTTTTTAATAGGGGCTATTTTTTCTGGTGTCATCGGTACAGGATTCTATCCGATTTTTGGTAATCGCGTTTGGTGCCGTTTTGGATGTCCTATGGCAGCGATACTGGGGATACAGCAGCGGTTGTTTTCAAAATTTCGCATCACAACAAACGGTGGTCAGTGCATTTCTTGCGGTAATTGTTCTACCTATTGCGAGATGGGGATCGATGTAAGAGCCTATGCCCAAAAAGGAGAAAACATCATACGCGCCAGTTGTGTGGGCTGTGGTATTTGTAGTGCGGTTTGCCCGCGAGGAGTACTTAAATTAGAAAATGGTCCTATGGAAGGTCGCATCAATAGTGAAGCGGTGTTGTTAGGTCAGGATCCTGATTTAATGGCGTTGCTCAGTGACCGTAAAGCTAACTAGAGTACTGTGGACACGATTGTTTTCTCTTCCGCGGAAGCGAACTAACCTACAGCAATTTGCACCCTGCTAGCGGTAATATGATCCATGATCATCGTAGCGTGCACCCTGCTATTTTCAATAAACCATTTGTGTGTTTCCATACCACCACAAATAACTCCAGCCAGGTAAACGCCTGAAATATTAGTCTCCATGGTCCGATCGTTGTAAACAGGTATTTGTTTGTCGCCTTGCAAATCAATGCCTAGCATGTTCAAAAACGAGAAATTGGGGCGGTATCCAGTTAAAGCAAGAACAAAATCGTTATCGATAGCAAACGACCTTCCTTGTTGATTAACTAATAATTCTTGATCGTCTATGCGTTCTATTGTGGCATTAAAATAGGCTTTTATAGAGCCTTCTTTAATACGATTTTCAATATCTGGCTTTACCCAGTATTTCACACGATCGCCTATAGCTTTCCCTCTTACAATCATGGTAACCTCACCACCCTTGCGGTATATCTCTAGCGCCGCATCAACTGCGCTATTGCTGGCGCCTACAATCGCAACTTTTTGAAAAGCATATAAGTGTGGGTCGTTGTAATAGTGAGACACCTTGTCTAATTCTTCACCGGGTACCTGCAACTTGTTGGGTAGATCATAAAATCCAGTGGCGATGATAATGTGTCTAGAGGTATATTGATTTTTGTTTGTCTTAACCTGGAAGTAAGTTGCTTTATCGACATGCATTACTTCTTCAAATAATTTTATGTGCAATTGACTTGAGGTGGCTATGCGGCGGTAGTACTCTAGAGCTTCCTGCTTGCTAGGTTTTGCTTCTTTAGAAATAAACGGTATGCTGTCAATTTCTAGTTTCTCGCTAGTCGAGAAAAAATGCATGTTTGTAGGATAGTGGTACAAGGAGTTGACTAGGGGACCTTTTTCTATCACCATGTAATGCAGGCCAGCTTTTTGAGCTTCTAGAGCGCATGCAATGCCTATAGGGCCAGCACCTACAATCAACACATCATAAACGTCCTGTTTCATAAAGCAAAGATAAAGGCTGTAAATAGAGCTTATTTTAATATAAACTTAAAGGCTGGCGTATACCCTTTTCTTTATAAACGCTAATTTACCTTTTAAAAATACCATCAATGATAAGTAGGAATGTTGCGCGGGCTTATGCAAACCTCACTAGCTACAGATATTTCAGGTCGTTGATTCTATAGTAGTAGTGATTTCTATAAATTTTTCAACACTTATTTGTTCTGGACGTAGGTTAAATAACTCTTGATCCTTAATCTCGTCTGGCAAATTCATAGATTTGAGGGAATTTCTCAAGGTTTTGCGTCGCTGCTGGAAGGCAAGTTTAACCACTTGACGCAACTTCTCATACGAGCAAGTAAGTTGATCGTGGTTATCCTTACGGGTAAGTAATAATACCCCACTGTGCACTCTAGGTGGTGGATTAAAAACCTCTGGACCTACGGTAAAAAGATAGTCTGCGTGGTAATACGCTTGGGTTAGCACTGATAAGATACCATATGTTTTTGAGCCGTGAGCCGCACAAATGCGCTGTGCCACTTCTTTTTGAAACATCCCACCAAATTCTGGGATCTGTTTGCGATACTCTAGGGTTTTAAAGACAATCTGGGTGCTTATGTTGTAGGGAAAGTTACCTATTATGGCAAACGATTGCTCACCATACAGGTCTTGCAAATTCTTTTTAAGAAAATCTGCTTCTATCACCTCAAAAGTGTCGGCTGAGACTATTTTTTTATGCTCCAGTGGAAAAGAGTGCTTTAAATATATCACTGATTCACTGTCTAGCTCTAGAGCGGTAACCTTAGTGCCCTTGCGTATCACGTGTTTTGTCAATACACCAGTACCTGGGCCTATCTCTAGCACTTGATCATAACCGCTGTAGGACAAACACTCTGCTATCTTTATGGCAACAGATTCATCTTTCAAAAAATGCTGTCCCAGATGCTTTTTTGCGGTGACTCCTTTGTCCTTTGAGGTGTATTTTTTGAATTGCTTTTTTGCCAAGGGAGTTTTTCTTACTCAATACCTATTACAGGTATTCAATTATTGTTTGTCATACAAAGGTAAGCCCTAGAAATTCCTCAAGGCTTGCTGGAATTATAAAAACGCATTGATTACAATAAACAGCAATATTAATTGACTAGTTACATTTCAAAGTCCTAAAATTAAACCAGCGTATTGTTTAAATAGGTTCTCAGCGCTTGAATCGCTGTAACAGCTTTTTATTATTCTTAATTCATGTTGCCATGAACGCGGTATTCATCTACTAGCTCTAACTCTGTTCTAAAGGAGAGCACACGTTCCCCAAATCTTTCCGAGGCATTTTTTCTTAATCGTGGTGCGTGTTTTTCATAGTATAGATCTAGCGCCTCCCGGCTGCTAGCCTTATATTGAACAGAAAAAGTACTACTGCCATCCTGCTCGTCCACCAGCACTCTGGTTAATCTGGCATCCATAAACAATCCGGTACCTAATACTTGAGCTATATGTTCTCGCGACCATTCCAGCCATTCCTTTTCTAGAGATTGCGCCATGTTACTGGTCACATTATAAATTACCATAATTAAAGATCGTTGTTTTCAAAATCGCCGCGCAATTTGCGATAGCGACGTCTTGCGTCAATAAAAAATATACTATCCGCATGGTCGTAGATGATTTTCTCGTAATAGTTTTGCGCCTCTGCGGGATTATTTAATTGTTGCTCATACAAAAGGCCCAACCTGTATATAGCATCATCTGCCAGGATTCCATCCCCATAGTTCCCGATAATTTTTTCATAGTTTGCTTTTGCACGTTCCCAGTCAGCCTTTTTTTCTAACAATTGCGCTTGCTGCAATAGGGCTTCATCTTCTATGGGATCGCCCTTGTGTTCTTGCAGTAAAGATTCATACAGACTTAATGCTTCCTCATTTTTGTTTTGATACTGTTTTAGTTCCGCTTTCGCGAAAGCTTTCAATGCCACAAATGTGGTGTCATACAGTATATGATCGCTTATCGTCAGGCTCAATTGCATCGCGTCGTTTGCAATCAGTTTGCTGGTTGCACCACGCAACACTTT
Source organism: uncultured Nonlabens sp. (assembly GCA_947491755.1). Lineage (GTDB taxonomy): Bacteria > Bacteroidota > Bacteroidia > Flavobacteriales > Flavobacteriaceae > Nonlabens. The sequence continues at coordinate 820,797 of CANLKV010000001.1, forward strand.
AAGCTGAGTGAGGCTCCACTTAAAATCTCCTTGAAAGTAGCTGGTTCGTGCTACTTTATACTGGGATTCCTGTGCAATTTCTGTATTAGGCAAGTCATTTTGAACCTGACTGTACAATATAAGCGCCCTATTGAATTGCTCCTGCAGTACTAAAATATCTGCAAGAAGCATTTTGTTCATTGCGTTTCTAAACTTTCCTAGATTTTGTTTTTCAAGCTCTTTCAATAAATCAACAGCGGTTTGCTGGTCTCCTATTTTAAAAGCTAATAGTTTTGCAAAATCATGTTGCAGGTCAAAGGATTGCTCGTCTGTCCCATATCGAGCCAGTAACGTTTGATATTTTTCTTTAATTGACGGAAAGTCTGTAGCGCCGGCGTTGTTACTTATAATCTTTAGTTGTAGAACTTCAGCAGTATATCTTATTCTGGCTACCTGGCTAGTTTCTATGATATACTCTAGTATTGACTGGGCTGCAATATCGTCTCCCTCTTCATATGCAGTTTGTGCAAGGTCCTGCAAATTAAAAATGTTTTCTTTTGTTCTATTGTAGATGGCTTTTTCCTGAGTAAAAGCTGCATTAAAATCTTTTTGTTGTATAAATAGCCAGCTGAGCACCGCATTATACATCAACTTAGGATTTTCTCGCAAGCGTATTAAAAGCGCCCTGCGCAAGGCTTGATTGCTCATGCTGGTTGCATCATCTGTAATGTATCTGGAAAATGTGGCCTGCATGCGAGGGATGATCTGCTCATTTTTTTCCATCAGGTCCAGATATTTGTCAAACATCAACTTCATCTCACCTTGCTCGCCGTACAATTGAGCTATTTGATAATTATAATCTAGAGCAGGATCTGCCTGCATACTACGCTCATAGCTTTCAATAGCTTTATCAAGTATGCTGCGTGTCTCAAAAGTTCTAGCAATAGAATATCCTATTTGAGGTATCGAGTCAATTTGACTGATTGCTTCATTATAAAGGCGCAGTGCTAGACTATCTCTACCTTGCAGACTTGCATTATATCCTTTTTCTAACGGGAATAAATAAGTGTTGTAGGCTACTTTTTCACCCGCATCAAGTAAGCTATCCGCTTTTTTATAGTTTTCTAACTGCTGTTGAAACTCTACCAGACGGAATAGTAAATTAAAATTACGTTTGTCCTGACTGTAGGCTTTCTCATAAATTGCGTAAGCTTTATCGTACGCTCCCTGATCTGCATAATTGTCTGCCAGTTGCAAGCTTTGTGCATGACTGGAAAAACTTATAATTGCTATGATGAGAAGAAGCGGGTATTTCATCTATTAATTTTCAATACGGTCAAAACCGCAGTAGGGGATCAAAGCTTTGGGAATATCGATGTGATTTTCTTTTTGATAGTTTTCTAATATAGCAGCCATAATGCGTGGTAAAGCAAGGGCGCTACCATTAAGAGTATGAGCTAATTCTGTACCATTGTCACCATTCCTGAAACGCAACTTTAAACGGTTGGCCTGAAATGTTTTAAAGTTTGAAACACTACTTACTTCCAGCCATTTTTTTTGAGCCGCACTATACACTTCAAAATCATAGGTTAGGGTTGAGGTAAAGCCTAGATCGCCGCCACACAAACGTAAAATGCGGTAAGGTAATTCCAGCTCTTCTAAAATATTTTTTACGTGAACCACCATAGCATCAAGTGCGCCATCACTCTTATCTGGGTGTTCTATGCGCAAAATTTCTACTTTGTCAAATTGATGTAGTCTGTTTAAACCACGTACATCAGCACCATAACTTCCCGCCTCCCTACGGAAGCATGGGGTGTAACCCGTCATTGCAATAGGAAGTTCTTTCTGCTCTAGTAAGTCGCCGCGATAGATGTTTGTAATAGGTACCTCGGCAGTGGGGATAAGGTATAAGTCGTCGTTACCTACATGATACATTTGCCCTTCCTTGTCTGGCAATTGACCAGTTCCATAACCACTAGCTTCATTTACTAATAGCGGCACTTGCATTTCTTCATAACCAGCTTCGGTATTTTTATCGAGAAAGTAATTGATTAAAGCGCGCTGTAGTCGTGCACCCTGGCGTTTGTAAACGGGAAAACCTGCACCGGTGATTTTATTACCTAGTTCAAAATCTATGATATCATAGGTTTTTGCTAGTTCCCAGTGTGGTGCTGCACCATCAGGTAATGACGGTAGTATTCCATGCTCTGCAACGACCTCATTATCTTCATCACTGTTTCCTGCAGGTACAGTATCTTGTGGGATGTTAGGGATTGTGTACAAAATTTCTTGTAGTGTATCTACTGTCTGTTGCAACTGGTCGCTCAGTGTTTTTGATCGTTGTTTGAGCTCGCCTGTTTTACCTTTAAGTTGATTTGCTTCCTCTTTTTTTCCTGACTGGAAAAGACTTCCTATTTCTTTAGAAAGCTTGTTGCTTTCTGCAAGAGTCTCGTCCAGTTGTGTTTGAAGCGATCTGCGTTGCTCGTCTGTAGTGATCGCTTTTTCAATTAATGGGGCTGCATCGAGATTGCGCTTTTTAAGTGCGGTAATAAATGCTTCTTTATGCTCGCGTATGGCTGCAATTTGTAACATAGGATATTTGTAAGGTAAGATTCAAAATTAAGATTTCTTACTAGAAAATCGAGAGCTAATTAGTTTTACTTACTCGTTCATTGTTGCTTACCATCAACAGGAGATGGTAGAATCCAGTCGTGATGCTTCCAGTGGTTCCATGTAGTGGCTGCTAGATCTATTTCTGGATTAGTAAAAGGCTGTAGTTTCCTGCCATTGATACCTACATAAGCTTCCACATATACAGCTATATCAATACCTTTATTTGCATATTCTTTTTTGAGCTTTTGTGCCATCTGCCACATAAAATCTGGCTTTGTTTGAACGGACCGCAGTTGCTTTGTAGATAAATATTCATTTAAATTAACGACACTGCGCTCACCGCTGTGTTGATTTACTATATAAAAAGTAGCATGACCTGCACGACTGCGCAGCATCATGCGCCAGCTCAAACGGTGACCTTCTTCTGTCCAAAAAACATCATCTTTTATCAACCAGTGTCTTAAAGGTAACAACAGCATGATCAATAAAAATATAGAGGCGCTATAAGTCCATAAGCGGTGGTAGACTGGAATGATGACCTCTTTTTTTGTATAAAACTCTTTTTTAGGTAAAAACCACCGGTGGACTTGTCTTACGGTAAAGAAAAATACCAGAAAAGATAAAGCTAGATAAGGGAAGATTCCTATTTTAAAAACAATGCTATTAAATAAATGAAAAAAGACTGATGCGCCCACAGCAAACCACCTGGTGCGCTTCCACAACAGTAGGGGAACAACGAGTAGATCAAACGTAAGTCCAAAATATTTTATAGCCTCATGCGCCCACTCGTGTTGAAGTACGCTCCATTCCTTACCTCTGGTACTCATTAAATACCTGGGGAAACTGCCGTCCAGCCAGTCGGGATAAAATTTTGCCACGCTTGCATAGGCATAGACAATAAATAAAAGCGCGATGATAAATATATAGACCGCACGATGCATGTGCTGTTGTTTTAATGCTGGGCGTTGTTTACTGTCTATGGACACAGCTTTGTGCGCTGGTAGCGCAATCATCATAAAATTGAGTAGCATTAAAAGGTAACAGTGGTTGTTGTAGCTGGATTTTTGCAGTAAATAAACATATGCCCAGGTAATTGCATAGTAGGTTATGGCAATGCGGTATTTATACCCTAGCATGACCATAATTCCTGCTATACCCATACTTGCGTACAGTATATACATGCCGTTGCCTGGCAGCGGCTCCAGAAATTCAAAACCTATAAAGGTAAAAGTAAACTTAGGCTCGATAAACTGGCGTCGCACCATTCCAGTTGCTATGGAACCAAAAGCCTCACAAGCAAGTAAAAATCCATAGACAATTCTAAAAGCTACAAGAGCAGAATTGTCTACCTGGGTAAACAGCCATTTTTCAAGCTTGCTGTGCATAATTCCTAGCTTGTTGCTCATCCTGCGACATGCTTGCTTTAAGCTCGTCTAGAGAATTAAAACGCGCCTCATCCCGCAAGCGCTTGTGGAAAAACAATTCTACATCGTGCTCATAGAGATCTGAATGGAAGTCCAGATAATAGGTCTCAATTTTTAAACTACCATCCATGGCGTCAATCGTAGGATTAGTCCCTATGTTAGTCATTCCATAAACTGTATTGCCATTCAATATACTACTGGTAACATAAACGCCCGCCTTGGGAACAAGTTTATAGGATTGCGGTATATGCAGATTTGCTGTAGGATAATTGATGGTTCTACCTATCTGTTTCCCCTTTATAACTTTTCCTTTAAGGCTAAATGGGCGATTCAAGTATTGATTTGCAATCTCAATATGACCTTCATTTATTGCGGCTCTAACTTTAGTGCTACTTACAGCAACTTCATCGACCTCTTCCTTTGAGATTTCTATTATTTCAAAACCATAGGCTGCTGCATCCTTGCGCAGGTCATCGATATTAGCACTTCTATTGCGTCCATAATGATGATCATAACCTATAACCACAACGGCTGCGTTAAGCTGATCTACTAGTATTTTTTTTACATACTCGTGTGCAGAGGTGCGGGAGAACTCCTTTGAGAATGGATGAATAATCATGTGTTCTATACCGTGACTAGCGACCAGTTCTACACGTTCTTCAATTGTAGTAATCATTTTTAAGTCATGATCTGGCTGTAAGACCATTCTCGGGTGTGGGAAAAAAGTCAGTAATACCGTGGTAAGGTCTTCTACCTGCGCACGATTCACAACCTTGTTTAAAATTTGTTGATGCCCGTGATGCAAGCCGTCAAATGTCCCTATAGTCACCACTGCTTTTTTCTGGGCGTTGTATTGATTGATGTTTTTATAGGTATTCAATGCATGGACGTTTTAAAAAGTAACTATTAGGCCTATAGAGAAGTTGTCGGTCGGTTTTACAAGAACTAAATTAATGTTTAAAAGTTTGTGGGTGCTTACGCTTTCGCGAAAGCGTAAACCGTTCAACATCAACGATTTTATTTCCCATTATATTGATTCATCGCATTTGCTAGACCGCCATGCACAAATGCCAATGCCGCTGCGCTAGCGGTATCAATACGTTCTGGTAGGGATTTCAACTCGTCAGTGGACCAGTTGCCCAGTACATAATCTACCTGGCGTCCTTTTGAAAAAGCATCAGAAATACCAAATCTTAACCTAGGGTAATTAGGAGTATTCAATTGTACCTGGGTGTCCTTAAGGCCGTTGTGACCGCCATCACTACCTTTACCCTTCATTCTAATAGTGCCAAATTCTAGGTTGAGGTCATCTGTAATCACTAGGATCTGCTCTTTGGGAATGTTTTCTTGTTGCATATAATATTTGATGGCCTTTCCAGATAGATTCATAAAAGTATTAGGCTTGAGCAGGGTAATGTTTTTACCCTTGTGAGTCGTGGTGGCTACATCGCCCAGTTTGAGCGTTTCAAAATTAACGTCTTTTACCCTGGCGATTTGATCCAGTATTTTGAACCCTATATTATGGCGCGTTTCTACATATTGTGCGCCAGGATTTCCTAATCCAATGATTAAAAACTTTTTCATGTATGGTGGGGTTGTTTTTTCTGGTTCTGGTGTATTACGGAACCATCGCTTCCAAAGGGTTTTCATAAATCAAAAATAAAAAAGCCGTTCCATCTAATGCTGGAACGGCTTGTAAAAATTGAATTAAAGATGTGACTATGCGTCAGTACCTTCCTTAACAGCTGCAACATCGTCTGTTTCAGTTGCTGGAACATCTCCTTCTTCATCGTCATCATCATCTGCGATTGCAGTACGAGAAGTTTTAACCATTACTACGACGACAGAGTCTGGGTGCATGATTTCATACTCATCCACACGCAGGTCGCGCACATATTTCTTGTTGCCAATTTTCATGGCAGATATATCAATATTGATAAAGTCTGGCAGATTTGCTGGTAAGGCTTTTACTCTTAATTTACGGTTGTTTCTTCTTAAAACACCACCGTTTAATACACCACGTGCAGTACCTACTGTTCTAACAGGAACTTCCATGGTCACCATTTTATCATCAAAGATTTGATAAAAGTCTGCATGTAAAAGAAGTTCTTTTACTGGGTGCCACTGCATGTCTTGTGCGATGGCGTTGAATTTACCGTCTTTACCCAGATCAATCACTACGGTGTGAGCATCTGGAGTGTAGATAAGATTTTTAAACGCTTTTTCTTCCGCTGAAAAATGTATGGGCTCGTCTCCTCCGTAGATTACACAAGGTACCAATCCAGCATTACGTAGGGCTTTAGTTGCCTTTTTGCCCACGCTTTCTCTTTTAGATCCTGGGATCGTGATTGATTTCATTTTGGGTTATTTAATTATTAATTGAAATTACATTATAAAATTATCGCTGATGCTTTCATTGTTTTGCACGCTCTTCATAACGCTTGCAAACAATCTTGCACAGGACAAAACTCTTATTTTATCACTTTTTTGTTTAAGTGGTATAGAGTCTGTCACTATTAACTCTTCCAGTTTTGAGTTCTCAATGCGCTCGTAAGCTTTACCAGAAAGAATCGCATGTGTACAAATGGCTCTTACGCTTTTTGCACCGCGTTCCATCATTACGTCTGCTGCCTTTGTCAAAGTTCCTGCCGTATCGACCATATCGTCTACTAACACGACGTTTTTACCGGTCACATCGCCTATAAGCTCCATGTGTGATATGACGTTTGCTTTTTGACGTTGTTTGTAACAAACAACTACATCGCTCTCTAGTACTTTAGAGTAAGCATAGGCTCTTTTTGAACCACCCATATCAGGAGAGGCAATGGTCAAGTCGCTTAAATTAAGGCTCTTTAAATACGGTATAAATAAGGAAGAAGCATAGAGGTGATCCACTGGCTTTTCAAAAAAACCTTGTATCTGGTCAGCATGTAAATCCATAGTTACAATGCGGGTAGCACCTGCTGTTTCTAGCACTTTTGCAATCATTTTTGCTCCTATGGGTACGCGCGGCTTGTCCTTGCGATCCTGACGAGCCCAACCAAAATATGGGATGACTGCGGTAATGTGCCTAGCACTAGCGCGTTTTGCAGCATCGATCATAAGCAACAACTCCATTAAGTTATCGCTGCTAGGGTGTGTTGAACCTATTAAAAATATACGACGTCCTCTTATTGACTCCTCAAAAGACGGCTGGAATTCTCCATCACTGAAGGTGGAGAAGTTGACCTGACCTAGGGATGATCCGTACTCTGTAGCAATAGATTGTGCTAAATCCATGCTCTGTCTACATCCAAAAAGTTTTGCGTCAATTGATTGGGGCATCATGATATTTTTAAAATCCTGAATTTAAGGCTGCAAATGTAAAACTTATTTAAGAAGATGAAGAGAAATAGTACTACAAAAAAGCTGGGGATTGAGATATTTTATTACTTTTGCAGTCCCAATTTTAAGCCTCAGTGGTGGAATTGGTAGACACGTTGGATTCAAAATCCAATGCTTCACGGCGTGCCGGTTCGATTCCGGCCTGAGGTACAAAGTCAGAACTTATGTGAGTTCTGACTTTTTTTATGCTGTTTGTACACGGTATTCCTGTAATGATTTAAGAATGGTCTGTTCAAAGCTTTCAATATCATAGGGCTTTACAATGATATCATTCATACCGCATTTATATATTTTTTCTCGCATCTCTTCTAGCTCTACAGCTGTAAGCGCAATGATAGGTATATCGCTAAATGTCCTGATCTCTTGTGTCGCTTGTATGCCATTCATTACTGGCATATTGATATCCATTAATACCAGATCAAATGATTGCTGTTTCAATAACTGCAATGCTTCCTTACCATGTTGTGCGATGGTACATATAACGCCATACTTTTCTAGTATTTTTTGAGTAACCATCTGGTTGATCCGGTTGTCTTCCACAATCAATATACGAGACTCTTTAAGGGATGTGATGTCAGGAATCATAGGGATGTCATTTTTGTTAGGGGGTTTTTGTAGTTCTTCAATGATAGGGTAGGTCATTGAAAAACTGAAAACAGAACCTTTGCCAGGCGTACTTGCTACATGTATATCAGATCCGGCGCTGTGTAGAAGTTTCTTTACTATGCATAGGCCCAGCCCTGTACCTTGATAGTTGATGTTTTTGCTTTCGCCTTGAGCGAACTCTTCAAAAATTTGTTTGATTTTGTCAGGTGCTATGCCCTGACCAGTGTCTTTGATAGCAAACTTTAAAGTGGACTGATTATTCTTAGTACGTCCTTCAACTTTAATTTTGATGGTACCTCCCTCGGTAAACTTACATGCGTTACCTACCAGGTTCATTAATATTTGTGACAATTCTGTACTACTGCCTTGTATCAAGGCTGGGATGGATCCCTTGTACTCGACTTCTAGCTTATTTTGATTTTGTAATCGCAAATACTCAAAGGAAGATAGGATGTTTGAAATCAATTCTTTAAGGGAAAACACGTCTTGATCTTGATGATGCTGTGCTTTTTTAGAGTCTAATTTATTTAAGTGCAGCACATCATTAACCAGTGCCAGCAAGTAATCTGCAGAAAATTTGAGCGATTCTAGCTCTTGTAGATCTTTTTTATGAGCGTGTTTCTCCAGCAAAATACTAGTAAGGCCTATCACACCATAAAGAGGGGTGCGTAATTCATGGCTTATGGTAGAGAAAAAATCGCTCTTGACCCGTGCTAGCTCCTCTGCTTCTATTTTTGCCTTTTCTATTTCTTTATTTTTCTCTTTTAAGGTTTGTATAAAGGTTTTGCGTTTGTGTGAGAGGTAATAGAAAAATATAATAGTAGCAATCCCAAAAACGATGAGCGCTACAAGAACATAGGCGATCAAGGTGCGCTGCTTTACTTTTTCTTCTTCTAGTGCAAATTCTAATTGAGCCTGATTGAGTTGCTCTTCCACTTTTTCAATTTCAAACTTTGCTGTGGCCTTCTTACTTTCAAGGAAGCTTTTTTTCTCCAGGTTGATTTGTGAAACACTATCGTATTTTGCAAGCATGGTATAGGCTTTTGCATAATCACCTTCTTTTTCATAGGTGGTTGCTAGGCCTTTATAAATATCTTCCAGCGCTTGAGCAAAATGATTTTTTTTTCCTAAAGCCAGGGCTCGTGTAAATTGAACTTTCGCGTCTTGATACCTGCCCTTTCTTAAGGCATTCTTACCTTCTAGATTATAAACACTTGTTTTAAAACTTTCATGCAACCCGGGATGATTGCTGTAATTTTTTAAGGAGTCCAGTACGGTCTCAAATTGTGCATCGTCGTCTCTTTTAAATAATACCAGCGCATAATTAAGATAAGCCGCCTGTAAACCTATACTATCATTAACCTCGTTGTAAATGGTTAAAGCCTTATTGAAATATTCAATTCCTTTATCCCGTTGCATGGAGTCGTTGACGTATACCGAGGCAAAATCTAGATAAGAGTTTGCTTTAAGGATGGGCTCCTGTGATGCAATTGCATATTGATAGGATTTGTTAAAACTCTCTAGCGCCTGTATGGTATCACCTAGCACCAAGTAATCATAACCTAAATAGCTGTAAGAATCATGAGCGGCATAATTGTTTTTAGCAGCTTCGGCAAGTTTGATGGTCTTTAAATTGTTTTGTAATGAAGCGTCAAAGTCACCATCTGTATAGAGCTGAAAACTCCTATCAAGCATGGAGTCCAATTGCTCGTAGGTAGCTATATGTTCTTTTGACGTAGTAGTAATTTTTTGATCACTCACCTCTTTACAGCTACTTATTAAAGCTAGAAAGCATAAGCAATAAAATTTACCGATGATAAAATATTTGCGCATATATGATAGGGATATACGATAACAAATATAATATTTACGATTAAGTGCAACATTATGCAACAATGTTTCTTTTTAGGGATGATGACCCGGTACTTTTGAAAACACTCGTTTAAATGGTGTATTTACGTGTTAGAAATGATCTTAAATGCTCTTTTCTTTTTGTGTTCTTAATCCCTTCTTGTTTCCTAAATTGCGCGCAATTGCAAAAACCAAACTATTTTGATCAACAATACATTACGGCTGCTGGCCGCTCTATTTTTTTTACAAACGACAAGCGCACAGGTCGACTCATTAAAAACCATTAAAATTATAGCAAATCCAGCTATAAGTCTGGAAAACAGTGATTTTAAGCAAAGTTTTTCTGTTACCTCTCGTACTTTCGACTATGCTCGTGATGCAAAACAGCAGCTATCATTAGACGAATATTTGCAAAACATTCCTGGTCTATTTGTGCTTAATCGCAATAATTTCTCACAAGATTTACGCATTGCGATAAGAGGTTTTGGGGCGCGATCCTCCTTTGGTATTAGAGGGATTAAAATAGTTGTCGATGGTATTCCAGAAACTACTCCAGACGGGCAGGGACAGATTGATAATTTAACACTTAGTATTATCGATAAACTGCAAGTGCTGCGAGGACCTGCGTCCTTATTATACGGTAATGCTTCTGGAGGAACTATAAATATACAGACCATTCAAGACGTGGATAGTACCTTTATCCAGGCAGGTGCAACGGTGGGCAACTACAATATGCTCAAATACGACCTGATCGCAGGAATCTCTCATAGTAAGGGGTCAACTATTTTATCTGCTGCTAGAACCACGACAGATGGTTACCGTGAGCATAGTGCTTTTGAGAGCAATCAATTTAATATGCGGTCTAATTTTCATCTGGATGCTACCAGTAATCTCAGCTTTCAATTAAATTATACAGATAGTCCACAAGCGCTAGATGCTGGTGGTTTAACTTTAAACGAGGTTACAGCAAATCGTCGCCAGGCACGTTCACGCAATATTCAATTTGATAGCCAGGAACAAGTAAGACAACTTAAAACAGGCCTGGCGTATAAAAAACAATGGAATGCGCTGGGCTTTAATACCTATGCATTTTATAATTACAGGGATTTTGATAACAAATTACCATTTGAGAGTGGAGGACAGGTTGAATTGTATCGCAATTATTACGGTCATGGGAGCTATATTACATATGATACAAAAACCCAGTTACTAGAAAACACCTTACAGGTGGGCTATGCATTTGCATGGCAGGCAGATCAACGCCAGCGATTTGACAATATTGAGGGTGTACGTGGTGGTTCTGATTTTAATCAGCTAGAATCTTTTAATAGCTATGGTTTTTATGCCATAGATAATTTGCAGTGGGATCGATGGAATTTTCAAGGTGGACTGCGCTATGATATCAATCAACTTAAAGCAGAAGATCGCACCATTGCAGCAAACAGTAGTGATAGAAATCTCAATAGCTTCAGTGGCAGTCTAGGGATTAATTATGAATTGAAAGAGGGGCGATTCTTTTATGGAAATGTTTCGACTAGCTTTGAAACACCCGCGTTGACAGAGTTATCTGCAAATCCTGATGGAGGTACTGGATTCAATCCAGACTTGCAACCACAGCAGGCTGTTAATTATGAACTGGGCTATAAGTCATTGAGTAAAAAATTAATGTGGAATGGAGCCCTCTTCTTTATAGACACACGCGATGACCTGGTGCCTTTTGAGCTAGCTCCTTTTCCAGACCGTACTTTTTATAGAAATGCTGGGAGTACACACCGCTACGGTCTAGAATTGTTTGCAGACTACCGCCTTGCCCCACAAGTGTCCATCCAGGGATCCTACACTTACTCTGACTTTACTTATCAAAATTTTAATAACAATGGGACCATACTAGACGGCAATCAACTACCAGGGATTCCAGAACATCTTGCTACCATCGGACTTACCTACCGGGCAAATAATGGACTATTTGTGCAATGGAACACAAATTACAGGGGAGAATTATTTGCAAACGATGCAAATACAGCCTCCATAGAAAGTGCCTTGATTTCAGACCTTAATTTAAGTTATCCGATTAAGTGGGATAATGCATTAATTACTTTAAACGGTGGTATCAATAACTTGTTTGATGTAGATTACTTTGATAATGTGCGTCTTAATGCCTTTGGTAATCGATTTTATGAGCCAGCTCCAGGAATCAACTTTTTTGCGGGAGTGCGAGTGCGTATTTAAATTATATAGTTTCTCGGCTGCAGTAAAAAACAAACTCATATTTTTACAAATCTGACTTAATTACCTATCTCTTGATATCATGATGGACAACTTTATATTTTATTTTTTAGAAGGTTTTTGGCATGTTTTAGATCTACAAGCATACGACCACATTTTATTCATCACGTTGCTGGCTGTTCCTTTTTTATTTAATGGGTGGCGTCAATTGCTGCTGCTAGTTACTGCTTTTACAATAGGGCACTCCATCTCGTTATTGTTAGTGATCTTTGGTCATGTATCTTTTTCTAGTGCTTACATCGAGTTTTTAATTCCAGTAACCATTGCGGTAACAGCCTTATATAATATTTTTACAGGAGGGCGGCGCCATCAAAATAATACGCCCTGGTTTGCAGCCGTTATAGCTTTGTTTTTTGGATTGATTCATGGCTTTGGTTTTTCAGGTGCTTTTAGAATGCTTGCCGCAGGCAGCGACGACAATACCTTATTGATGCTAGCAGAATTTGCGTTAGGAATCGAGGCGGCACAAGTAGTAATTGTCCTTATCGTTTTGATACTTAATTTTATCTTTACGGGTATCTTCCGTTTCAGTAAAAAGGAATGGACTCAAATCATTTCTGCAATTATCTTTGGGATTGTAATTCCTATGTTGATTGCAAGATGGATCTGGTAAGCCATCTGTCATGGCATTGTAATAAAGTAGGTAAAGAGTTCGCTTCCGCGAAAGCGTGCTAACCACACCATAATAACATGCTATTCTTGCCATTATTAATTGTAATTTGCTGGAATGGGATATGTGCTAGTTGCGATACCTTAATGGAAAGCATTTAAAAATTTAAATTGTCAATTTGAAGCCAGAAAAGCAACACCGCTACGACATCGCTTATTTGAAGATGGCTCAGGAATGGGCTCAACTCTCTTATTGTAAACGCCGTAAAGTAGGTGCGCTTATCGTGCGCAACCGCATGATTATAAGTGATGGATATAATGGGACCCCTAGTGGGTTTGAAAATTACTGTGAGGACGACCAGGGGTATACAAAATGGTATGTGTTGCATGCAGAGGCTAATGCTATTTTAAAAGTTGCGGCGTCCACACAATCCTGCGCCGGCGCAACACTGTACATTACCATGTCCCCCTGTCAAAACTGTAGCAAATTAATCCATCAAAGCGGTATAAAAAGAGTGGTTTATATAGAGGCCTATAAGGATGACAGCGGGATACAATTCTTAGAAAAAGCAGGCGTTATCGTTAAACAAATCACATCACTAGAGTAATGAAAAAACAATACCTATTCTATCCTTTATTTCTAGGCATATTTCTCGCGCTAGGAATTTTGATAGGTCATGTATTGTCGCAAGGAGATGCACCTGTTGCATTCTCAGGATCTACCAGTTTAAAAAAACGAAAACTCAATAGGTTAATTGATTTAATTGACCAGCGCTATGTTGATCAAGTAAATACAGATAGTATTGTAGACCTTACCGTTAACGGAATACTGCAAAATCTTGACCCACACTCGGTTTATATCTCTACCAGTGATGCGCAAGCAGTTGCAGACGATATGCGCGGTAATTTTGTGGGTATAGGGATACGCTACTTTGTGGTGGCAGACACGATATCTGTTTTGAGTACGGTGCGTGGCGGTCCTAGCGAAAATGCCGGTATTAAGAGTGGTGATCGCATTCTATCCGTAGATGGCAAGCCGCTGTACGGAGAGAATAAAGTCTCTACAGAAGAACTGAAGGGGAAAAAAGGGACACGAGTCGTTCTGGGCGTGTTGCGCCCTGGTGATAAAAAAATAGTTGAGGTTCCTGTAACTAGAGAGCGTATAGCATTAGAGAGTGTAGAGGCTGCTTATAAACTGACAGATAAATTAGGGTACATTAAAGTCAATCGATTTGCAGAGAGCACCACGACAGAATTTCGTCAGGCGATCAAGAAATTAAAAAAACAGGGAGTAGAAGAAATAGCCATCGATTTGCGTGACAATCCTGGCGGTGTGTTGCAAGCGGCAATAGACATGGCAGACGAGTTTTTAAAAGCAGATCAATTGATATTATTTCAAAAGGATCGCGAGAACGAACGCAAATACAGTTATGCAACGGACGACGGCGATTTTGAAGATAAAAAAGTATATATCCTGATCAATGAAAACAGCGCTAGTGCGAGCGAGGTTGTAGCAGGTGCGCTGCAAGACAACGATAAAGGGACAATTATAGGGAGACGCAGCTTTGGTAAGGGGCTTGTACAACAAGAACTACAGCTGGGTGATGGGAGTGCGGTGCGTTTAACTGTGGCAAGATATTATACTCCTACTGGGCGCAGCATTCAACGACCTTATGAAAATGGCAATCAAGATTATTTTGAGGATTATTTAGATCGATATGCAAATGGAGAATTACTAGATGCAGATGCGATAGAGGTTAACGATTCTCTTAAGTACACCACCCCTGGCGGTAAAATAGTCTATGGCGGTGGTGGTATCATACCAGATGTTTTTGTTCCTGGTGCAGAGGGTTATGGTGAGCAAATGCTGCAGTTTTTCGCACAGTCTGGTTATGCAGATCGATTAGTTAATGAATTCCTACGAGGCGAGGGATCCAGTTTGCGCACCATGACGCAACAAGATTTTGTAGAAAATTACAAAGTAGAAGAAAAACTGTTGCTGGATTTTTACCAGTTAGCACGTACTCATGACAACTCATTGCGATTGACAGGAAATCGCGATTTTATGACCACGTTGTTAAAAGCATCCATAGCAGAGCAGCTATACGGTACAGAGTTGAAGGTAAAATTACTTAATACCCAGGATAAAGTAATCGACAGGTTGCTAGAACTAAGTCGTAATGCAAACTAGTTCTCCTGTTTCTCTTGGATTTTGTAAGACATGATCAATATGCTCATCAATATCACGACACATAATGCTGCGATAATGCTTATAACAGCAATCTGACTATCACCCGACAAGATATTTGAGAAGTCTAACATAAAGGCGTTATACACAATGCTTGCAATAGCAACGATGATAACGGCATAGGATACATATTTCATAACTAAAAGAGTTCTTTAATATTGGTCGCAAAAAGTTTGACAGCTATCGCCAGCAATATAACTCCAAAAATCTTGCGCACCACATTGATGCCTTGTTTACCTATGGCTTTCTCGATACGTCCAGAGTTTTTGAGAACAATGTAAACAAATAAAATATTGATAAGAATAGCTACAATAATATTAAGAGCAGCATACTCAGATCGCAATGATAATACAGAGGTAAGTGTTCCTGCACCCGCAATTAATGGAAAAGCGATAGGGATAATGGCTGCAGTTTCTGGTTGATCATCCTTGTATAGCTGTACACCCAGAATCATTTCTAGTGCTATAAAAAATATAATAAAGGCGCCAGCCACTGCAAAAGAATTTACATCGATACCTATTAAATTGAGCATGCGTTCACCTACAAACATAAAGATGATCATGAGCAAACCAGCTACCACACTAGCTTTTTCACTTTGTACATGACCCACCTTGCGCCTTAAGTCAACAATGATAGGTATGCTACCTATAATATCGATCACCGCAAATAATATCATACTGGCGGTAAAAATCTCCTTAAGGTCTATTACACTAAAAAACTCGGCAAATGTCTGCATACTCATTAACTTTCGGCCGGCAAAAGTACTGCCTTTAAGTAACTTAAATAGGGGTTTGTTACGTTAAGTTTAGATTAAATAAAGCCTGCATAAGTGCTTTCTATTACCTTATAAAAAGCAAGGAATCCTTACTGTTTCCGGCACTTAAAAATCATACTTTGAGAAGGCTATTTCTAGTTCGTATCTTTGTTCCATTAATTACGGGCTATGTTTCAGTTAGGTAAAACCATCGTCTCTGACGACATTCTAGAGAAAGATTTTGTGTGCAATCTGACGGCCTGCAAGGGCATTTGTTGTGTGGCTGGAGAAGCGGGCGCACCACTAGAAAAAAAAGAGTTAGACATACTCGATGCAGAATATGAGAACGTAAAACCCTACTTGCGCCCAGAAGGTATCGAGGCCATTGAGCAGCAAGGCACCTGGATTGAACGCGATAACGGAGAGCTAGAAACCCCACTGGTTAACGGTGCAGAGTGTGCATACACTACGTTTAAAGATGATGGAACCGCCCTGTGCGGTATAGAGGCTGCTTACAGGGATGGCGCTACACAGTTTTACAAACCACTTTCTTGCCATTTATACCCTGTGCGTTTACAGGAATACACAGATTTTACAGCGGTCAATTATCACAAATGGCAAATATGTGATGATGCCTGTGAACTAGGGGAAGAATTAGGCGTGCCTGTCTATAAATTTCTTAAAGAATCTCTTACCAGAAAATTTGGAAAAAAATGGTATCAAGAGTTAGAAGAAATTGCTTCAATGAAGTCTTAAAAAAGTAAAATCTGCATTTTGCAAAATGATTTTTGAGTAGTTCGCTTTCGCGAAAGCGTGTATAACTTTAACCCTATGCATGCATAATAAGTGTGTAAGAAATTACTTAACACCCCTCGCTTACCGTCTATAAAACCTACTATTTAACACTTGGATATTTGATGATTGTATCAAATTTCGGTCGAAATGCATTTGCTTGTAAAACAGTGATCTAGCTGTTATAATTAAGATTTTCGTAAGATTTTTTTTGATGTTGAAAACTTGTGAAAATACTTTTTGAGATCATCCCGGTACCAGTCCAAAGATTTGTCATCTTTGTTAATCCCGAGATATAAGAAACGAAAAGAAACGACAAAAAAAATGGACAACATGCAAGCTTCAAATGAACCTATCCTACAAGAGAATCCAGATCGATTTGTAATATTCCCTATACAACATCACGACATATGGGAATGGTATAAAAAACAGCAAGCATGTATCTGGACTGCCGAAGAGATTGACCTGCACCAGGATATTACCGACTGGCAAAGCGGTCTTAATTCTGACGAGCGTTACTTTATCAAACATATTCTTGCCTTTTTTGCTGCCTCTGATGGTATTGTAAATGAAAATCTAGCTGAAAATTTTGTAAATGAGGTGCAGTACTCAGAGGCAAAGTTTTTCTACGGTTTTCAAATCATGATGGAAAATATCCATTCAGAAACTTACAGTCTTCTTATCGATACGTATGTAAAAGACGATAAAGAAAAAGACCAGTTGTTCAAGGCTATTGAAAACTTCCCAGCTATCAAGAAAAAAGCAGATTGGGCTTTAAAATGGGTAGATAGTCCGTCGTTTGCAGAGCGTTTAATTGCTTTTGCTGCGGTAGAGGGCATTTTCTTCTCTGGGGCTTTTTGTTCCATTTTCTGGTTGAAAAAACGCGGTTTAATGCCGGGATTAACCTTCTCTAATGAGCTTATTTCTCGTGATGAAGGTATGCACTGTGACTTTGCTGTGCACCTGCACAATAATCACTTGATCAACAAAGTGCCTAAAGAGCGTATCAAAGAAATTATCGTGGATGCACTAGATATCGAGCGTGAATTTATTACAGAATCATTACCAGCCAGCTTGATCGGTATGAATTCAAAATTAATGACTCAATATCTTGAGTTTGTTACTGATAGATTACTAGTAGAGCTAGAATGCGAGAAAGTATACAACGTGACCAATCCATTTGACTTTATGGATATGATCAACCTGCAAGGGAAAACCAACTTCTTTGAAAAAAGAGTAGGAGAGTATCAAAAAGCAGGCGTCATGAATAGTACAAAAGATGACAAGAGCGAGGTGGATAGCTTCTCTCTCGATGCAGATTTCTAGTACTTAATATCACTTGTATTAGTGGCAACAGCCCTTGTGCTGTCTCTAAATATTTTAAGATAATCGGTTGATTATCAATTTTACAACCCAAAACACTACAGATGGGTAGCACTCCTATACTGTAGTTATTAAAAATTAGTCCTTATGTATGTAGTTAAGAGAAATGGCCAGCAAGAGCCCGTAATGTTTGATAAGATCACAGCCCGTGTGCGCAAATTATGTTATGGCTTAAGTGACCATGTAGATCCAGTAAAAGTCGCAATGCGAGTCATTGATGGGCTTTATGACGGTGTGACCACAAGTGAGCTGGACAACCTCGCTGCAGAGACTGCTGCAACCATGACGACAGCGCATCCAGATTATGCACGGCTTGCGGCACGTATATCGGTCTCAAATCTACATAAGAATACAAAAAAGACCTTTACTGATGTAGTGACAGATCTTTATGAGTACGTCAATCCACGTACAGAGAAAAAGGCACCCATGATCAGTGACGAGGTGTACAAGGTGATTCAGGACAATGCAGATCGATTGAATAGTGCTATTATTTACAATCGTGATTTTGGGTATGATTATTTTGGGTTTAAAACATTAGAACGCAGCTACCTATTAAAAATAAATGGAAAGATTGCAGAGCGTCCACAACACATGTTGATGCGTGTTTCTGTAGGAATACATATGGACGATCTAGATAGCGCCATAGAGACCTATGAATTGATGTCTAAGCGTTTCTTTACACACGCTACTCCTACCTTGTTCAATGCAGGTACTCCTAAACCACAAATGTCGTCATGCTTTCTATTAACCATGAAAGATGATAGCATAGAAGGTATTTACGACACTCTTAAGCAAACGGCAAAAATATCCCAAAGCGCTGGTGGTATAGGGTTGTCTATTCACAACATAAGAGCAAGAGGTTCTTATATAGGCGGTACTAACGGTACCTCAAATGGTATCGTACCCATGCTTAAGGTTTATAACGATACCGCTAGATATGTAGATCAAGGTGGCGGTAAACGTAAGGGGTCTTTTGCGATTTATATGGAGCCATGGCATGCAGATATTTTTGACTTTTTAGAGCTGAGAAAAAATCATGGTAAAGAGGAGATGCGTGCACGCGATTTGTTCTATGCCATGTGGATATCTGACTTGTTCATGAAGCGCGTAGAGGCAAATTCTACCTGGACACTCATGTGTCCTAATGAATGTCCAGACCTCTACAATGTGCATGGTGAAGAGTTTGAAGCCTTGTATACAAAATATGAATCAGAAGGCCGTGGCCGCAAAACCATCCAGGCACGTGAGCTATGGGAGAAAATCCTTGAGTCTCAAATAGAAACGGGAACTCCGTACATGTTGTATAAAGATGCGGCAAACCGTAAATCAAATCAGCAAAATTTAGGAACCATCAGGTCCTCAAACCTGTGTACAGAGATTATGGAGTATACCTCACCAGATGAGGTCGCTGTATGTAATCTTGCATCAATTGCACTGCCCATGTTTATTAAAGACGGTGCATTTGACCATAAAGCCCTTTATAAAGTTACAAAACGAGTAACTCGCAACTTGAACAAAGTTATTGATAGAAACTACTACCCAGTAAAAGAGGCAGAAAACTCTAACATGCGCCACAGACCAGTAGGTCTAGGGATTCAAGGTCTAGCAGACGCATTTATCATGCTGCGTCTTCCATTTACATCAGACGAGGCTAAAAAATTAAATGAAGAAATCTTTGAAACCCTGTACTATGCCGCTTGTGAAGCGAGTATGGAAATGGCCATAGAAGAAGGTCCGTATAGCACCTTTGAAGGATCGCCCATGTCGCGTGGCGAGTTCCAATTTAATATGTGGAACATCGAGGATAAAGACTTGAGTGGTAGATGGGATTGGGCCAGCTTGCGCGAAAAAGTAATGAAAAATGGCGTGCGCAACTCGCTGCTTGTAGCGCCTATGCCTACAGCTAGTACGTCACAAATCTTAGGTAATAATGAGGCGTTTGAGCCTTACACGTCAAACATTTATACAAGAAGAACATTATCGGGTGAGTTTATTGTGGTTAACAAGCACTTGTTGAAAGACCTTGTAGATCTAGGGTTGTGGGATGATAGTTTAAAGAACGCGATCATGAGAAATAATGGATCCATTCAGGCTATCGATGGAATACCAGAAGAAATCAAGGAGTTGTATAAAACCGTATGGGAGATGAAGATGAAGGACATTATAGACATGTCACGTCATAGAGGTTACTTTATTGATCAATCCCAGTCGCTCAACCTATTCATGGAAAACGTAAATACCGCAAAACTTACCTCCATGCATTTCTATGCCTGGAAGAGTGGACTTAAGACAGGTATGTACTACTTAAGAACCAAAGCTGCCGTAGATGCTATTAAGTTTACCGTAACCAAGGAAAAGAAAGCGGCACCAGTTACTGCACCTGTATTAGAGAATAACAACCCTGTCCAGGTAGCAGCATCACAACCAATTGATGCAGCACCAGCTAGCCAGCAGTTATCTATAGAGGACAATGCTCCAGCGGCAGCAAATGTTATGAATCAAAAGACAGACGTCGCGCACACTAATGTCATCACAGAAAATGACGAAATGACAGCGGAAGAGTACAAGCAAATCTTGCAACGAGCTAAAGAAGCTGCAAGCAATGGCGATGACTGTGAGATGTGCGGTTCTTAAAAGAGAATATTTATAGTGAATTTAAAAAGCCATCTATTTAGATGGCTTTTTAGTTTTATGAAGCGGTTTTATAGATTTATTTGAGATCAATAGGGTTAAACCATAGCTTCTATTACTCTAAAACAAATAATGCTGGGCAGGATCGATGTCTCTTTAATAGCGTTTTCTCTTTATTGCTGTGTAAACTGTGTTTGTTTAAAAAACCATAGCGTTAAATGTTAAATAACTGAATGAGAGAAAAATAAACACATGAAAAGTTGCACCTTTCTTGCTTTCTTGCTTTAACTCATATTAACAACTTAAAACTTTTTATTATGAGAAAATTATTATTTGCCGCACTGGCAGGAGTATTTATGTTGAGTAGTGGATTTGTTTCTGGTGAAGTCGCCATTGAAAGCGATTTTCAAAATTGTACATATTCAATTTCAAGGGCTTATATTGATTCTCGTGGCGAACCGCAGGTTGAAACTAAAACTTTTTCTAGAGAAGTTCTCAATGATTTAGAGTGCACCTATGTTTCAACAAGTCACGTATGGTATTTGAATCAAGGTGAGATAGCTTGGTAATTTTTTGTAATGAAGTGTAATTTATTTATTTTAATCTTTTGTCTTTTTACAGCAATAGCGTTTTCCCAAAAAAAAGCTATAATAGTTACTTATAATTATTCTAATGACTATTACTCAAATAAGGAGTTCTTATATGCATCTAATGCTAATGCTGTTTACGTAAAACCTTCAATCAACAAGAATTTCGAAAATGAGATAATTGAGGATGGTAATAATAATTTTACACTTCCACTTTCTCAAATTAAGACAGCATCAATCAGTCACTTTATGAATGTCTCTTCAGATGCTATTTTATCATATACGGTAGATTTAGAGTTTAATCGATTTCTAGTCGATGATAAAACATTCTCGATTAAATGGAAGGTCGAACCAAATGAAAATAAGAAGATTGCTGGATATGACTGTTTTAAAGCAACGACATCTTTTAGGGGAAGGAAATACATTGCTTTTTTTACGGATAAAATTCCCGTGCGATTCGGGCCGTTTAAATTTAAGGGACTTCCCGGATTAATCTTAGAAATATATAATACAGATACGGATATTAAGCATTCATGGCAAGCTACTAGTATAAAAACAATAGACAATTATGATCATATAACCTTTCTTCCAGATCCTGAAAAATTAGACGGCAAAAAAGTCACTCTAAAAGAATTTATGGAAATGGATAAAAAGTTAAATGAAGAAAAGGATAAACGTTTCAATGCAAGGCAACCATCTGGAGTTAAAGTAGTCTCAAGTAAGAGGATAAACTTAGGAATCGAGAAAACTTATGAATGGGAAAGCGAAAATTAAGAATTCAAAAAAAATGTATTAGAAAGACCTATTTATTAGGTCTTTTTGTTTTTTGCATACCATCTGTACTTTTATCTCAAGTAAATGGCGTTATTATCAATCAGTCTGATCAACCACTAGATAACATTAGTGTAATACTCCAAAAATCCCAAGACAGCACCATCGTCGCCTACACCCAAACCAACGATCAAAGCTTTTATTCCCTAAAAGCAAAACAACCTGGCAAACACTTCCTAAAATTCTCGTCACTTTCTTACGCGCCTAAAGTTATAGAAATTGATATTTTAGACATCAATAAACCCATCACTATAGATGTTGTGCTCACAGAGCAACAAGAGGAACTGGACGAGATTATCATCAATGCAGATCTGCCCATAAGGGTCAAAAAAGACACGATCATTTTTGACGCCAAAGCCTTCATGCAAGGCAATGAAGAGGTGGTAGAGGATTTATTGCGCAAGATTCCAGGACTGCAAATAGGGGAGGAAGGCACCATCAAGATCAATAATCAAGAGGTAGAAAAGGTTATGGTAGAAGGCGATGATTTTTTTGAGCGTGGTTATAAAATCCTAACCAAAAACATGCCGGCCAAACCTTTAAACAAAGTAGAGGTTTATCAACATTACTCCAGCAACAAATTACTCAAGGGCATTGAAGAAAGTGATAAGGTCGCAATCAACCTCACGTTGGATGAGGATGCTAAAAGGCAGTGGTTCGGGAATGTAGAGCTAGGGCAGGACCTGGAATTGGACAGCTTTTACAGAGCGAGATTCAACCTGATGAGTTTTGGTAAAAAGAACAAATTTTATTTCTTGGGCAATGCCAACTCGACTGGTGAGGATGCTACTGGCGATATTTCCAGCCTCATCAATCCAGCACGCTATGGCGAGCCAGGACGCATGGGTGATAGCGAACAAGTCAATAATTTATTGAACCTTGAGGCTGGATTGTATAATTTCTCTGCACGGCGGTCCAATTTCAATAATGCAGAGTTGCTATCGCTCAACGCCATTTTTAATCCTACGGACAAATTAAAAATCAAGACACTGGCTTTCTTTGATTGGGACGAGACAGATTTTTTTAGGAATAGTACGAGCAGCTTTTTTGCCAATGGCACCAACTTTACTAACAAAGAGGATTATATACTACGCAATACGTATCAAACCACCTACGGTAAGTTCCAACTCAATTATGATTTGAGCAAAAAGGCAACGATTGAGTCTGTTACTTCCTACAGCGATCGTGGTAATGATGCTGGGAGCAATTTGCAATTCAATGATATTTCTACCATTGAGGCATTGACCACGGCACAGGAGCGTTTTGATCATATCACGACCTATACCCAAAAGATAGATGATCAAAAAGTGCTGCTGGCAACCGCTAGAGTGATCAACGAGCATTCACCGCAGGATTATCAGGTCAACCAGTATTTTTTTGATGACCTGTTCAACATCAACCCGCGACCAGACCATGTGCAGCAAGCGTTAAATAATGAAATGCTGTACGCTGGTTTAAACTTGCATTATCTAGACAGGCGCAAGAATGGACACCTGCTCGAGCTGCAAGTAGGTAATGAGTATCGTCAGGATCAATTAGAAAATGAGTTACGCTTTCGCGAAAGCGGAACAAACACCAGTAGCCAGCCACCACCAGATTATGGTAACGATGTAAATTACAGTGTTAATGATCTGTATATCAAATCAAAATACTTGTATAAGATAGGAGAGCTAAAGATCACAGGAACTATTGATGCGCATCAATTGAGCAACGAACTGGAGACAACGATAATGAATAGCGATGAGGCGCCATTTTTTGTCAACCCGCAATTGAGCTTGGGCTATGAGATCAATAGAAAGAATAAGCTAGGATTTGGGATTTCTCACAATACGACCAATGCTGGTATTCTAGATGTATATGACAACTATGTATTGACCAGCTATCGGTCTTTTGCTCGTGGTACTGGCGATTTTAACCAGCTAGAATCTGGTAGTGTTAATTTATCCTATACATTAGGCAATTGGACAGATCAGTTTTTGGCAAATGTGTTTGCTACCTATACTAGAAATCATGATTTTTTCAGTACAAATTCACTGATACAGCAGCAATTCTCACAAACCGACAAGATCCTGATTGAGGATCGAGCAACTTACTTGATCAATACGAACTTAGACTACTACATCAACAAGTTGACTTCAAACTTTAAGGTAAAGGCAAACTACACACAAACCGAATTTAAAAATATCATCAACGACTCAGACTTGCGAGCGGTGCAAACTGTTAATTATGGGCTGGGTTTTGAGCTGCGATCTGCCTTTAGCGGTATTTTCAACTATCATATAGGGACAAAATGGGCGTTTAACACTGTAGAGGCTAGCGGTATAAAAAATAGTTTTACCGACAATACCAGCTTCCTGGATCTATCTTTTGTCATCAATGATCAGCTGGATTTTCAATTGAAGACAGAGCGGTATTTCTTTGGAAATATCAACGATGGTGACAATACTTATTATTTCATGGATCTGGATACGCGATATAAAGTTAAGGATAGTAAATTTTCATTCTCACTAGAAGCGAGTAACCTGACGAACACAGAAGAATTTAGGACCAGTTCTATTAATGATGTTTCTTCATCTACAGTAACCTATAGACTGTTGCCGCGTTATTTACTTTTAAATGTAAAGTACCGATTTTAAAAATATGGCGGTGAACTAACCATTTAAGTTAACTTAATTAACACTCGCCCGGCTTCTTGCGTCTGTATCGTTAAATTCCCTATAAGCTTGACTTAAACTAATGGTAATCACCCGTTATAAACTGCTGTATGGCTGTATATTAGGGTATAATTAATTTAAACCATATAAACTAATATTATGAATTACACAGACAAGATAGGAAACAAACTAAATGAATTGCTAGAGAAAAATTATGACGCAGAGGCTGGATATAAACTAGCCAAAGACAAAGTGGATAGCAATGCATTAAAAGACTTTTTTGATCGTCAACAACAGGAGCGCTACAACTTTGGACATGAGCTTAAGGCAGAGATGAAATCATTTGGCCAGGAGCCAGATAAAGGAACTAGCGTAAAAGGAGATCTACATAGAACGTGGATGAATATAAAATCCACCTTTAGTTCTGATAATGAAGAGGCGATTCTAGAAGAAGCTATACGTGGGGAGAAAGCTGCAGTAGAAGAGTATAATGAGATCATCAATGATACAACACTACCACCATCTACTAGAAATATATTGACAAAACATAGAGACTCGATCCAGAGTTCATTGAGTCGTGTCGATGCGATGGAAGAAGTACATTAAAATTGTACATAGATTATCCTAAAAAAAGTCCCGTTGAAAAACGGGACTTCTTTATTGTTTAAAAACAATCATATCTCGTCCTTATTCCACTTTTCAATCATGGTGCATTGAGCTATCTTTAAAATTCTCAAAAGCATCACAACGACCGCTGCAACCTATTGTAAGTCAGGTGTCTGCTTTGCGATTATTTTTATTACTCCTGCCTATGTACTTAATTTTTGATACCGAGACCACTGGATTGCCTAAAAGGTGGGACGCTTCCATAACAGATGTTGATAACTGGCCACGCGTTATTCAGATTGCATGGCAATTGCACGACGATATGGGTAAAATGGTAGACCATCAGGATTACTTGATCACTCCCGATGGTTTTGATATTCCTTACGACAGTGAGCGTATTCACGGTATATCCACAGCGCTGGCACAAAAAAATGGTAGGCCATTGCGAGAAGTCCTTGAAAAATTTAACGATGCGCTAGCGATGACAAATTTTGTGGTAGGGCAAAACCTCAAATTTGACCTGAATGTAACAGGGGCAGAGTTTGTAAGAACAGGTATAGAAAACCAATTGCAACAAATCCCGGTGCTGGATACCTGTACAGAGCACACCGCCCAGTTGTGCCAGATTCCTGGCGGTCGCGGTGGTAAATTCAAGCTCCCTACATTGACAGAGCTGCATGAGTTTTTATTCAAAGTACCCTTTAACGAGGCGCACAACGCCACTGCAGATGTAGAGGCCACGACCCGTTGTTTTTTAGAGCTCATCAGGCTGCAACAATATACGGTAGCTCAATTAAAGCAGGGAAGTGATTATTTAGTTCGCTTTCGCGAAAGCAATCCAGACACCATCGCCCCTGCAGGTATCAAACATGTCAATTTAAAAGAAGCATCTGCCAGACTGGTAGAGCACAAAGAGCCAGAAATTACCAAACAGGAAATTGCAGAAAATCTGGATGAATTGAGTGGCGCATCCTATGTGCATTTGCACAATCACAGCCAGTTTTCTATCCTACAATCTACTGCTAGCGTGCAAGATCTGGTAGAAGCTGCTGCAGCAAATGACATGCCTGCCGTTGCCATGACAGACCATGCAAATATGATGGGCGCCTTTCACTTTGTCAAGGCAGTAAATGCACATAATGCAAGCGTAGCGAGTGATAAAGAAAGTCGTTTAAAACCCTTAAAACCCATTATAGGCTGCGAGTTTCAAGTATGTGAAGATATGTATGACAAAACCGTTAAGGACAACGGTTATCAAATTGTCATGTTGGCCAAAAATAAAAATGGCTACCATAACCTGGCAAAAATGGCTAGTAAAGCCTACACAGATGGTTTTTACTATGTGCCTCGCATCGATAAAAAACTGGTAGAGCAATACAAGGAAGATATTATTGTTCTTACGGGTAACTTGTATGGCGAGGTGCCTTCAAAAATTCTGAATGTAGGAGAAAAACAAGCCGAAGAGGCCTTATTATGGTGGAAGGAACAATTTAAAGATGATCTTTATATTGAGGTCATGCGCCACGATCAAGAAGATGAACAGCGGGCTAACACAGTGCTGCTGGAGCTGGCAGAAAAACATGATGTAGCAGTAGTGGCTACAAATAATACCTATTATATTCATAAAGAAGATGCAAATGCACACGATATATTATTGTGTGTAAAAGACAATGAAAAGCAAGCCACACCTATAGGTCGTGGCCGTGGTTATCGTTATGGACTGCCTAATCAGGAGTATTATTTTAAGTCCAGCGATGAGATGAAAGAATTGTTTAAAGACCTACCACAGGCTATTGTAAACATTCAAAAAGTTGTGGATAAGGTAGAGGCTTTTGAGCTGGCGCGCGACGTATTGCTGCCAGCTTTTGATATTCCACAAGAATTTATAGACGATAGCGATGCCACAACTGGTAGTAAGAATGGAGAAAACGCTTACTTGCGTCATCTTACCTATGAAGGAGCGCAAAAACGATATGGTGAGATCACTCCAGCAATAAAAGAGCGTCTGGACTTTGAGCTGGATACCATCAAAAAGACGGGATATCCTGGTTACTTTTTGATCGTTTGGGATTTTATTAAAGCTGCTCGGGAGATGGGAGTAGCAGTAGGGCCCGGTCGTGGATCTGCCGCAGGAAGTGCGGTGGCCTATTGTCTATGGATTACAAATGTGGACCCCATCCATTACGACCTACTTTTTGAGAGATTCCTTAATCCAGACAGGGTATCCATGCCCGATATTGATATAGATTTTGATGACGAGAACCGTCATAAAGTAATGGATTATGTGATTGAAAAGTATGGAGCCTCCCAGGTGGCACAGATCATTACTTATGGTACCATGGCTGCAAAATCTTCCATACGCGACTGTGCTCGTGCATTAGATCTACCACTACAGGACGCAGATAGGGTGGCCAAATTAATTCCGGATTTTGCAAAACTGAAAAAAATATTTGCCCTAGAAGATAATGAGTTGACGGGCAAATTTAGAGGTGATGATGTAGATATGGTGCGCGAGTTGCGTGATTTAGCACAAGGCAACGACCCAGTAGGAGAAATGCTTAAACAGGCAAGAATACTAGAAGGGTCTGTGCGCAATACAGGGGTACATGCCTGCGGCGTTATTATCACACCAGATGATTTGACAAATTTTGTTCCCGTGGCAACTGCGAAAAATTCTGATCTCTATGTAACCCAGTTTGATAATGAGGTAGTAGAGAGCGCTGGATTGCTCAAGATGGATTTTTTAGGACTTAAAACTTTAAGTCAAATAAAAGATACCGTCGCCATCATAAAGGAACGACACGGTATTGATCTAGATATCGAGTCCATACCGCTGGATGATCAAAAGACGTACGAGTTGTTCCAGCGAGGCGAGACAACAGCTATTTTTCAATATGAAAGCGTAGGAATGCAAAAATACATGCGTGAACTCAAACCTACGCAGTTTGCAGATTTGATCGCGATGAATGCGTTGTATCGACCAGGACCGCTAGAATATATTCCAGAATTTATCGATCGCAAACATGGCCGTAAAGAGATAAGCTACGATCTGGATGCAATGGAGGAATATTTAGAGGAAACCTATGGTATTACCGTATATCAGGAGCAGGTCATGCTACTTTCTCAAAAGCTGGCTAACTTTTCAAAGGGTGATGCAGACGTCCTGCGTAAAGCCATGGGTAAAAAACAAATGGCAACCCTACAAAAAATGAAGCCGCAGTTTCTAGATGCTGGAGAGAGCAACGGTCATGATAGGACCATACTGGAAAAAGTATGGAAAGACTGGGAGGCATTTGCATCCTATGCCTTTAATAAATCACACTCGACTTGCTATGCATGGATTGCTTATCAAACAGCATATTTAAAAGCAAATTACCCGGCAGAGTTTATGGCGGCGACCTTGTCAAATAATATGAATCAGATCAAGGACGTGACAAAGTTTATGGACGAGTGCCGTCGCATGGGGCTGGATGTCATGGGGCCAGATGTAAATGAATCCAATTATAAATTTACAGTAAATGCAAAGGGAGCCATACGTTTTGGTATGGGGGCTGTTAAGGGATTAGGTCATAATGCCGTCATGACTATCATTGAGAATAGAAAAGAGCGCCCATACGTGAGCATCTTTGACATGGCAAAACGTATAGATTTGCGAGCAGCCAACAAAAAATCATTTGAGGCTCTAGCTTTAAGTGGTGGTTTTGATGGTCTGGGTGGTGATAATCGCGCACAATATTTTCATGAAGCAGATAAGGGGCAAATGTTCCTGGAGCAAGTAATCAAGTATGCACAAAAATATCAAGAGAACGAGAATAGCGCCCAGGTAAGCCTTTTTGGCGAGGCTAGCGATGTGCAAATTCCAGAACCGCAGCTCCCTGCTTGTGACGACTGGGGAACCATGGAAAAACTTAAACGAGAAAAAGAGGTGGTAGGAATATATATATCTGGCCACCCACTGGATGACTATAAGAAAGAGATGCAGTTTTTCTGCAATGCTAATTTAACGGTGTTAAAAGATCTGGAATCACTGGTTAACCGCGAGCTAAGTTTTTGTGGGGTGATTACAGAGACCCGTCACCTGGTAAGTAAGTCAAATAAGGGCTGGGGTAGCTTTATTGTAGAGGATTATAACGACTCCTATGAATTTAGAATATTTGGCGAGGATTATTTGAAATTTCAACACTTTATGGTGCCCAATACATTTCTCTATGCGAAAATTAAGATCCAACAAGGCTGGATTGACAAGAATACGGGCAAACCTAGAGATCCACGCATTCAATTCACGCACATGCAACAGTTGCAAGATGTAATGTCTACCGCTGCAAAAAGTCTGACTATTGAATTCAATGTGTCGGAAATTTTAGAAAAGAGGGTAGAAATGCTCAAAGAAGTGCTGGACAAACACCAGGGCGATCATCGCTTGCATTTTAACCTGAAGGATCATGAGGAGCGTATTTCTATAGATATGTCCAGCCGCATGCATAAAGTAAACGTGACCTCAGAATTGCTGGCCATGCTGGACGAGGCAGAGATAAGTTATGGTGTTAAGGGATAATCACATAAAAGCATACCTATATAGGTAACTTTAATGCAGGAGCTTGCAAACTGGTCTATCTTTTGCATAATTTTGCTTATAACAGTTAAAATTAAGAAATCATGGCATTAGAAATAACAGATGCAAACTTTGAAGAAACCGTATTAAAAAGCGATAAACCAGTACTTGTTGACTTTTGGGCAGCATGGTGTGGACCATGTCGTATGGTAGGACCTATCATTGACGAGGTCTCTGATGAATATGCAGACAAGGCAGTAGTAGGTAAAATGGACGTAGACGCAAATCAAGAGTTTGCTGCAAAATATGGCGTGCGCAATATTCCAACCGTTCTTGTTTTTCAAAATGGTGAGGTAGTAGGCCGCCAGGTAGGTGTTGCTCCTAAAAATGCGTACACAGATGCTCTAGATGCATTGATGAATTAGGTTTCATTCTATATAAATCATAAAACCCGTCTCAGGATGGGTTTTTTTATACCTCAAATTAAAAAGTAGTTCGCTTTCGCGAAAGCGTAATACCACACCACATTTCAGGTAAATTGATGCCTAAGAACCGCCTACCACTGGTTTTCATGCTTTAAATCCAGTATCTTCACTTTATGGACATTCAAAAAGAACTGAATAAAACCCAAGGCTTTAAAAACCTAGCTTTGCTAGCCAGTCAAGTAGTAGAAGGCTATATAAGTGGGATGCATCAATCGCCTTTTCATGGTTTTAGTGCAGAGTTTGCAGAGCACAAAGTATATAATCCAGGAGAAAGCACGCGCCACATTGATTGGAAACTATATGCCAAAACGGACAAATTCTATACGAAGCGATACGATGAAGAGACGAATCTAAGGTGTCATTTAATTATTGACAATAGCGCTTCTATGCATTACCCCAGCCTATCCCGGCAGGAGCCAGGATCGCTCAACAAAATAGGTTATGCGGCACTAGCAGCGGCCAGCATTATGAATTTGTTGAAAAAGCAACGTGACGCAGTAGGGTTAAGTTTGTACAGCAATACATACGAGTATTATGCACCAGAAAAAGGGAGCGACAGGCATCATGCGATGCTGCTGGATCAATTGAATAAATTGGTGCTAACTAAAGCATCCCAACAACCAACAGATACCTACAAATACTTGCATGAGATTGCCCAAAATATCAAACGACGGTCTCTCGTAATCCTATTTACCGATATGTTTCAGCCCACTGTCGATCAAGCAGAGTTGTTTAAAGCTGTACGGCATTTAAAATACAATAAGCACGATGTGGTGTTGTTTCATACCTACGACAGTAAAACCGAAGTATCCTTAAATTTTGAGGATCGCCCCATCCGTTTTGTCGATGTAGAGACGAGTGAGCATGTTAATATTTTTGCAGATCAGGTAAAGGATTCGTACGAGAGTGCGGTACAGCAGTATTTTGAACAGATAAGGCTGCTGTGCGGTCAGTACCGTATAAAGTACGTACCCGTTGATATTCAACAGGATTTTCAAGTGGTGCTCACCACCTTTTTACTGGAACGGCAGCTGTTCAAATAGATTGAGAATTTAATGGAAGTAGCTGTTACTGGCTGCTATTGATAGCACATAAAAAAGCCTGTCTATTTAAGGACAGGCTTTTAAAATTATGGAAAACTTATAAAAACATTCAAGGGCTAATATTTTTTAGCGATATCAGGCTGAATAAAACAGTTCTATTTTTAATTTTTAATCAGTTTGAGGGTACTGCGGTTGTTAGAGGCATCGTACACTTCGATCAAATAGATACCGGTCGATAAATCTTGAACATCATAAAAATTAGGGCTGTCTGTAAATTCCTTTACCAATTGACCGGTTATAGATCGCACTGCTACTCGAGTTGCTGGCTGGTTCAATTTAAAACTGTTTTGTGCGGGATTAGGATACAATTGTAAGGCAGTCTGGCTGCTAAGTGCTGGATCACTCACACTAGCAGTAGTAGATAATGATTGTGTAGTCAACACCTGGAAACCACCTGCTGGAACCGTGACGGTTGCGTTTACATTAGTAATATCACTTGAAGTACCTTCAAAATGATTGTACCAGGTACCTGTCTGGCTGTATTGCGGTGCAATTACTTTAGACACGATATCAAAGTTTGCAATCACAATAGCGTCAAAATCTAGTCCGTTTAAGTAGATACGTTTTACCAGTCCATCATTTAAGTTCAAAAAGTTATTGGTGTTATTAAACGTTTCTGGAAATGTTGTTTTTAATTTGATCATTTCACTCATCATGTCGTACAAATCCTGGCGGTCTGGATCTGTATCATAACCTATAGAAAATGGCACAGGTTTTCTCGCTAGTCTGTCGTCATTGAGTTGAAAGTCATATCCTAATTCTCCAAATTGCCATAGCATTTTGGGCCCTGGGATACTGTATTGTATCGCCGCGATAGCTTCTTGACGGTCCAGTGCAACTTGCAGGTTACGCGTGTTTTGATTGACAGCGCCACCGGTGTTACCAAAGGTTAATGTAGAATACATGATGCGTTCTTCATCATGACTCTCTGCATAAGAAACTAGGTTTTGCTCATTAAACCCACGTGAGGTAAAATAGGCACGTTGTAAGTTTGAATTAGAAGCAAATCCCATTGAGTTTTGGGCATATTGATCCGTCATCTTGCCCCACAGCATATAACCGCTATCGGCCAGAATTTTTTCTTCATCATCATTTCCTAAGTGCTCTAGAATCAAATAAAGATCAGGAGATATATTATTGACAATAAAACTGCGATAATCTTCTAAAATTGCTAGTCTGGAAGTGTCTAGTTGATTCCATTGATTTACATCATTTGATTGTCGCTGGGTAAAGCCTTTAGATAAATCAAACCTAAATCCATCCAGTCTAAACTCCTCTAGGAAGTATTGCATGGTTTGTTTCACATATTCCTTTGTGAAGGGACTTTCGTGATTAAAATCTGCAAATACATTAAAGGGGTGTCTCGCCGTTTGATTCAAATATGGGTTGGTTGGTCCTGGATTAAAACCAGTATTGTCTGCCCACATTTGTACTAACGGACTTTGTCCAGCTGCTTGATTATAAACCACGTCAACAATCACAGCAATACCTCTAGAATGAAATAGATCTACTAGTTCTTTAAATTTGTTAGGAGAACCATAGGCTTTATCTAGCGCGCCATGAAATTTAGGATTGTAACCCCAGCTGCTAGCGCCTTCAAACTCGTTTACGGGCATGAATTGGACGGCATTAATGCCCAGGTCATCTAGATAATCAATTTTATCAATTACCGCCTGGAAGCTATCGTCTTCAGAAAAATCTCGTACCAGTAATTCATAAATTACTAGGTTGTCAGCATCAGGGCGCTGGAAGTTATTTGTTGTCCAGTTATAAGGTGTTTCTTGATAGGTATATAAAGTAATATCGCCAGTAGTTTTACCTTCTGGATAGTCAGGTAAATTGGGGAAATTGCCAGGTTTAATAAATTGATCTGCTCCTGGATCGAGTATTAATGTACTGTAAGGATCTGCAATAACTAGACTATTATCCACAATGTATTGATATGCAAATTGTGTATTTGCTGTAAACCTGCTTGCGGGTAGGGTTACCCAAAAGTAATCACCGTCCTTTTTCATTTGTGTTTCTAGAGTAGGGGCATAGTCATTAAAATCTGTAATCAGATAAACGCTATTTTTTTGGGGCGCTGCTAGAACAAATGTGACACTACCATCCGTATTTTCATTGACTCCGTTTTTGAGGCCTGCGGGACGTACAGCATTTTCTGTTGCTGCGGGTACAAATGCGTTGATTACATCTGTCGCTGTCTCTGTACCCACCGTTGCAGTAAATTCAAATTGATAATTACCAGGCGTGGTAAAGGTATAGTTTGCCGTCAGATCAACTGCAGTAGCAGTCGCAATCGAGGTTCCATTGACACTCAAATCTAGAGCAGCAGATTGAGAGCTACTTGCTTCAATTGTAATTTGTTGATTAACATTAAAGATCTGCCGATCCCCTGGTGCGGTAATTACAGCATTAAGACCCGGTGCAAAAATAGGTAGCGTATAATCCTGGGTTTGTATCGGATTATTTCCATTAGAACCTGTTGCATTACGTATAACAAAGTCGATAGCCGTGATCGTTTCTACCGCTGGATCCACATTAAAAAACTGATTGAGTGTAGGTTCCAGGGTAATAGTAAATGTGTTTTGTCCAGTTCTCGTAAATGTGGGATTAATTGAGGGGTCGTTGTCAAAAAAGTCACCCTTGACCTTCTGGAAATTTTGGCCATTGATGGTGACACCGGCATATAGGTGTATGGTCTGACTGGTGTTTTCTAATGGAGTGCCTGTAGCGTCAAATAGTATGGTCACGGCCTCATCTGCAGTAGGTGTAGGAGAGGAGGTGGATACTTGCGCTTTCGCGAAAGCGAAAACAAAACAGCTTAAAAAGAGTAATAGTTGTTTCATAATAGATAATTTACACTAAAAAAGGGCTGCGAACAGCCCTTTAATATGAATTGTTATTCATTCTTACTCCTCAACTGGGATGAAGATAAATCTACCATCTAAGTCATTGAAGAATACATCATAAACACCTGCAGAAGCTGGAATGTTAGGTCCATTAACGGTACCTACTCCTATAAAGCTATTGCGGTCGTCACCCCAGTTAGTGTCCCATCCATCATTAGCTCTGAATTTGATACCACCGCTACCCATGGTTAGGTTTCTTATGCTCCACTGGTGTGGGTCAAATGTAGATTGAGTCATGTCGATGTCTGGACCACCAAAACCGTTATTTTCAAATGCGTCACCTAACAAACCTATACTGCTGTAAGTAGGTGCTGATGCAGCATCTGTATTAGGCGTGATAGAAAAACTAGAACTGCCCTCTGAATCATTGGTAACTCCTGTGATATCCATAACAAAGTCATAGTATCCAGGTGCTGGTGCAGCAAAGGTATCTGGATCGTTCCCATTACCATCATTTACTCCTACAGCACCATTGCGTGGGCCGTATTGTGGTTGCCAGTTTCCTAAATCAGACAATACTTTAAACTGGTCGCCGTTGAAAAATCCAGTATAACGGTACACATTGTTATTGTCTAGGTCTATAAATAAGGCAGGGTTTGATTTATTATTTCCAGATCCATTATCCCATCCTGGTGCTGTTGCGGCTCCTACAAAATAGAGTGGGTCAAATGGATAGCCCACAAATGGAGTGATGGTAATGCTCACATCGTCGGAAGTGATTGCATTTACCGAAGAATCTGTAGTAGTCGCTACTACTCGTGCCTTATAGATCGCTGCTATACCATTCTCACCACCTAAAGCAAGTGCGGCATCATTAAGTTGACCGTAAGTTATTGCGGCATCTACACCGGATGATTGTGCAAGTACTACTGGAGCAGAGTAATCACCACTCGCGTTGTCCAGCTGTACGCTGTAGGTCAATGCTACTGGAAGATCCAGTTCAATGTTATCCCAGTTAAAACGCTCTGCAAGAACATTTTGATTGGACTCAGTCACCACAAAGGTGCTGTTTGCCGGAGACAGGAATAGCTCACCGCTCTGGTTTGTATCTAGTGTAAATTGCTCTTCGTCGTCTGAACAGCTAGTGACTCCTGCGACGATGGCAAGACCCATTAATAAACTATAAACTTTTCTCATTTTGAATTTATTTTAGGTAAGTATTTTAGTAACCAGGGTTTTGAACCAGGTTGTCATTTAAGTTAAGTTGTTCTGCTGGGATAGGGTACAGTCTTCTGAATTCTGGAGTGGTTGTACCAGTGGGGACGTTTCCTTTCCATGCCCAGGCATAATTTGATGTAAAACGGTTGAAGCGTATTAAATCCTGACGTCTGTGAGTCTCCCAGTACAGCTCGCGTCCTCTTTCATCAATAATAAAATCTAGATCAAGATCTGCCTCTGTAATATTGCTGCCATTGTTTCCATAAGCGCGTTGACGTAGGATATTTACATAGTTTACAGCCTCTGCAGCGCTTCCGCCACCACCTCGCAATACTGCTTCAGCATACATGAGGTAAGCATCTGCTAGTCGATATACCGGAAAGTCGATATCTACAAAGTCTCCTGTAGCGTCAGATCCTTGATTACCATTAACATCAACGTTCTTATATTTTGCTATAGCAAAACCTTGAGTGAATTGAGCTTCATTAGCAATCTCTTTTGTCTGATTTGTCGAGAAGAACAGCTCTCTACCATCTGCAGAATTCTCTTCACCTGGGAATAATTCTACAAATTGAGGAGTAGTTCTAATGCCAAACCAGCCACCGTTAATACCAAAGTTAGCCGGATCCATGTCGCCACCTACTGGAGCATGCGTTAAAAAGGTAGTACCACCAAACGTTTGAGTGCGCTGGCCATCAAAGTTGAGTGTCCAGATAAATTCATTTTGAGACCCGTTAGAGTCGTTATCTGCAAGGAATAAATTCTCATATGGTGCAGAAGTATCTATACTGTAACCTGCATTAATAACTCTAGTAGTATAATCTACAACATCTGCATAACGTGGAGTGCCTGTATATACTTCGGCATTCAAATAAATCTTAGCTAGTGTCATCCATACGGCAGCTTGATCTGCACGACCGTAGCCGTTTGTTCTAGCGGGTGCGATAGTGCCCTCGATAGCTAATAATTCTCCCTCGATGTAGTCAAATAAATCTGCTCGAGTAATAAGACTTGCAGCTTCATTAGGCTCTGAATTCTCATCTTTAAATGGCATGCTACCAAATAAATCCATACCATGGTAATAAGAGTAAGCTCTCAAGAAACGAGCTTCCTCGCGGTAGGCTCTAATGTTCTCGCGTTCACCTGCTGGAATACCGTTCTCATCTAGATTTGCTTCTGTGCTATTTCTTAAAAAATCATTAGCTAGAGCGATCTGATAGTTGATACGGGAATACATAGCTCGTATGAATTCATTGTTATCAGTCCAGGTGTGTCTTTGAAAATCTTTGATCGTACCGTCATCCCATGCAATGAGAGCTTCATCGCTAGAAAGTTCTGTATGTTTCCAGTACAATCTCAAATAATTAGAAAAACCACCATCGATACCAGATATATCTGCATTACCGTCACCGCCTTCTTGACCACCTAGGATCAATCCAGCATAAACTTTAGCTGCTAGGCTTTCATAGGCGCTAGCAGAGTTAAGCGCATCGCCTGCTGTAAGAGCTTCTCCGCGTGGCTCTAGGTCTAGAGTTTCCTCACAACTAGTGAGGGCAAAGAACGCCACCACAACGCCGAATAAATACTTGTAAATTTTCATATCCCTTTTTTTTAAAATGTAAATCCTAATCCTAATACGATTCCTCTACTTCTAGGGAAAATCGTGTTGTCAATACCACCGGCTACTTCTGGATCAAGTCCATCATAATCGGTAATTGTAAATAGATTAGTTCCTGTAATAGAGGTTCTTATATCTACTTTGTCGCCAGGAATGGTATAACCTATCGTTGCATTATCTAATCGTAAGAAGTCTGCTTTTTGTACGTAGTAGTCAGAGAACAACTGCACCGTTTCAAAATTAGTATTCAACACATCTGTAGTACTATTGGTATAGTAATTTCCAGGGTTGTTAAAAATATTTGCATAGGTAGCAGAGTTTGATGCCACGTTATTATAGTTATACAAACCTACCGATCCTCTTAAGGTAAAACCGAATGAGAAGTTCTTATAGTTCATATTAGAACTAAATCCGTAAAACGCATCTGGGTTTGCTTTCTTGTAACGCACGCGGTCTGCATTGTTGATCACGTTGTCATTATTAATATCTACGTAAACACCATTAAGTGGGTTTCCATTCTCATCATAAACTTGACGGAATACGTGGAATGCAGAAGGGTCAAAGCCTATAGCTCGTTCTTGTATATTGTTTCCTACACCACCGGCAATACCACCTACCTCTACTGGATTGTTATTAGGTCCAGCTAGGTTTGTGATTTCAATCTCTTGAAAGGTAAGGTTAGCACCCACATTCCATCGGAAATCTTCGGTTTTAATAACATCAGCATTGATGGCCATCTCTAGACCTCTACTTCTTGTATCACCTACATTTTGTAGTGCAAAATTTTCAAGTGCGCCTACAGGTACTGGTGCAAATTGTAACAAGTCTGAAGTCTCTCTGTAATAAGCATCTACCGTTGCTGTTACTCTATTGTCAAAAAATCCTAGATCTACCCCTACGTTATATTGAGCAGTCTCTTCCCATTTAAGATCTTCTGCACCTTCTGGACGTAATGTAGGTAGGAAAACATCACCCAATTGTACAGCAGCTTGTGGCTGTCCAGGGGTAAAAGTTTGAATAAATGCAAAGTCAGGACCTATCTCTTGCTGACCGGTAACACCGTACCCAGCTCGCAATTTGAACTGAGAGATAAAGTTGCTATTTTGAACAAAATCAAGGTTGGTCAATTTAAGAGCTGCACTCACACCGCCAAAGGTTCCAAATCTATTTTCTGGAGAGAATCGAGACGATCCATCACGCGAAATACTACCAGATAATACCACAAGGTCGTTGATGTCAAATAATACCCTACCGAAGAAAGTCACCAATCGATTATCCCCAGGGAAGAAACGACGATCTAATAAAACGCCATTGTCCGTATTTTGGGAATAAGTTTCTCTAGTAAAATCTTGATAAGCTCCACCTACTGTGGCTTCAAAACTTGTATTGATGGACTCAAAAGTGGTGTTGTAATCTAATCGACCATTAAGCAAAACGTTTCTACGCAGTCCATCGCTTAAAGAAATTGATCCATTATCGTTGATACCTGCGCCAGAATTTGCTAGACGTATGCTGTACGAGTCAAACTCGTTATAGTCAATACCAGCATTACCGTTAAAGGTCAAACCATCAACAAATGGTATTTTATAATCCACATTTAAGTTAGTTCTGATCTGAGAGTTATCCGTTTCAGAATCTAGACTTTCTAGTAAGCCCACTGGATTTCTAGGGGCATTTACTTGTGGCTGGTTAGGACTTTGTAAGAATTCAAAAAAGCCATTAATAGAATTTGCCGGATCAGTAGACCTAACAGGGCGTGTAGGATCAAATACAATAGCGCTACCTATAGCACCACCATCAGCATTTCCTATTTCCTCTAGGGCACCTTGTGCGGTAAGTGTTAATTTTAAATCATTGTTTAGCGCTCTATGGGTTACCGATAGATTGAAGGTAGATCTTCTATAATCTGAAGTTCTTAAAGTTCCTTCCTCATTAACTTGAGAAAGACCTAAACGGAATGATGTTTTTTCAAAACCTTTAGATAAAACGATGTTGTGAATCCCACGGGTACCCGTTTGATAAATCTCGTCTTGCCAGTTTGTAGTGGCATTTCCTAACAGACTAAGGTCTTCACCTCTCTCTGTAGCAATAGCAGTAAGTTGACTTGCAGAAAGTACATCAAGTGTGTTATAATTTTCATTTACTGCGAACTGCGCATCATAGCTCACCTCCCAGTCGCTGTTCAAGCGACCTTTTTTAGTGGTTATCAATACAACCCCATTCGATGCTCTGTTACCGTAAATAGCGGTAGCACTCGCATCTTTAAGAATGGTATAGCTCTCAATATCATTAGGGTTTAGGCTATTTAAGTTGGCATTTGATTGATCCAGCGGTACGCCATCAACCACATACAGTGCATCGTTGTTACCGTCAAGTGTAGAACCTGCACGTACACGTATTCTAGGAGCATCGCCAGGACGGCCAGATGGTGCTATTACCTGTACCCCAGCTGCTTTACCAGCCAGTTGCTGGCCTGGAGATACTATAGCTCCCTCGTTAAACTCGTCATCTGTAACGGTAGTTTGCGCCGCTGTCACATTTTGTTGTTTGATATTACCGTAACCTATTAATACAATAGCATCCAGTTGTGCAGTGTCTTCTGCTAGTTGTGCATTCACAGTTTCTTGACCAGTGTAAGCAATTTCCTGTGACTTATAGCCCAGGTAACTTATAACCAGTATAGAATTTTCGGGTACGTTTTTAAGAGTGTAGTTACCGTCAAAATCTGTAGCGGTACCTATACTCGTTCCCTTTACAATTACAGATGCTCCCAGGATGGGTAGATTGTTCTTAGCATCGGTAACGGTCCCCTTAATCGTTTGCGCCATGGCTATCACGGGAAACACCAGGAATAATAATGCAATTTTTAATTTCTGACTCATTACTTTAGTTTCTGTTAATGATTAATCATTTGTCTTCTTCTCACACGGGATAAAACTATGTAAATTTAATGTTAAGACAGGACGTTGCAGGACAGTTTCTACGAAAACGTTTTCGATTTTTTATAGTTGCTGTAGTTCGATTATCTTTAGCTTTCGCGAAAGCGTAACACCCCACAATCACTAATAAAAAGTAGATGCCTCAAAAACTTACACTTAAGAAGATTGCACAGGATATGAACGTCTCTATATCTACTGTGTCGAAAGCATTACGAGATTCTCACGAAATAAGTGTCGAGACCCGTGAAAAGATTAAAGGCTATGCAAAAAAATTTAACTACAAGCCCAACAATATTGCGCTGAGTTTAAAGAACCAGAAAACAAAAAAAATAGGGATCATCATTCCAGAAATTGTTCACCATTTCTTTGCCACGGTCATCTCTGGTATTGAAAAGGTGGCTAATGAAAAGGGTTATCAAGTTATTATTTGCTTGTCTGGGGAGAGTTTTGATAAAGAGGTAGTCAACATGGATATGCTGGCAAATGGCAGTATCGATGGTTTTATTATGAGTCTTTCAAAAGAGACCCTGGAGCGACAAGACTTTCACCACCTGCGCGAGGTGTTAAATCAAGGTATGCCTATAGTGATGTTTGATCGAGTGGTAGATGCGATGCCTTGTGATAAGGTAATTATTGATGATTTTGCCGCTGCTCAAAGTGCAACCGAGTTTTTGTTGCGCAAAGGCAAAAAGAAAATAGGTATCATCTCTACTGTAGATTATGTGAGTGTAGGTAAATTGAGAACGCAAGGATTTAAGGAGGCGCTCAACAAGCGCAACGCTCATTTTGACAAAAATAGTGTATTGAAGATAGAGGACGCCGAAAATTGCACTACAAAAATCGAAAACTTTTTAAAAAAGGGTGATTTTGATGGGATTCTTGCTGTTAACGAACTCTTTGCAGTCACAGCAAGTAAAATTTTACAGAAACAGAACAAGCAAGTACCGGAAGAGGTTGCAATCATCGCTTTTACAGATGGTATGTTGAGCAAATATGCTAGTCCCACATTAACAACTATAGGGCAAAAAGGAGAAGATATGGGGGCACTTGCTGCTAATAAATTAATTGAAAGACTTGAAAGTAAGCAAGATATAGATGAAAGCTACGAAACCGTTATCGTAAAAACTTCTCTGGTAGAGCGTGAATCTACGCCCTGAACCCATTATCTTTGTGGTCTGATCGTAGTGGATCAATAAAAATCAAAACTTGTCTTCTTCTCACGCGATACAAGTTTTGATAAGTCATAAGGCTTATCGTAATTAATATATTATGATATGCAAAAGCCTAAGTTAGGTTTCTGGGATATTTGGAACATGAGTTTCGGTTTCCTAGGTATACAATTCGGTTTTGCCCTGCAGGGCTCTACCATGTCCCGCATTTTTGAAACTCTAGGAGCGAGTAAGGATGATATTCCTTTACTATGGATTGCTGCACCGCTTGCAGGTTTAATCGTACAGCCCATTATAGGTTACATGAGCGATAATACCTGGCACAAGACCCTGGGTCGCAGGCGTCCGTTTTTTCTAGTGGGTGCTATTTTGAGCAGTATTGCACTCCTTTTTATGCCATTCTCATCTGCAGTATGGATGGCAGCAGGATTATTGCTGGTGCTGGATGCTTCCATTAATATAAGCATGGAACCTTTCCGTGCGTTAGTTGCAGACAAACTGCCAGAGTCGCAGCGCAGCTATGGCTTTGTGGTGCAGACTTTAATTATAGGTGTAGGAACCTGGATTGCCAGCAACTTGCCTAAATTCATGAATAACACCTTAAATATTTCAAACGAGGCAGCTCCTGGTGTTGTGCCAGATAGCGTAAAAGTAGCATTTGGCGTGGGCGCATTCGTATTTATTACATCCATACTGGTAACCATATTTACTACAAAGGAATTTTCTCCGGAAGAGATGGCGGCTTTTGATGATAGTGGCGAGCCAGAAGAGAAACAAGGGATGTGGAAGACCATCACCTCTACTTATGCACTGATGCCATTAATTATGAAAAAGTTAGGCGTGGTCCAATTCTTTTCATGGTTTGCATTTTTTGCTATGTGGACACTCGCAAACCCGGCATTAACAGAGCATGTTTACAACGCTGGAAAACCAGATATTAAAGATTTTGCCCAGTTAGACAGTGACGATCAAGTGCTTCTAGATGTTGACCAGGCCACTTTGTTTTTATCACAAACCGCAGCAGATGAATATAAAGTTCTAGACAAAGCTTACAACGATGCCTCTGATGATGTGGGGGCAAAAATGGGTATCTATGGATTGTCGTCCATGGCTTTTGCTTTATTGCTTACATTTTATACCGCCTACAATAGCATCAATAGGAAATTTGTTCACATGGCAAGCTTGCTATTAGGAGCTGCAGGATTTTTAATCATGTATTTTATACCTGGACAACCAGAGTATTTGATTTTGTGTTTCAGTTTAATAGGGGTAGCCTGGGGTAGTATTCTGTCCATGCCTTATGCAATGTTATCTAGTTCTGTAGATAGCTCAAAAATGGGATTGATGATGGGTGTTTTCAATATGTTTATCGTTATTCCTCAAATTATCGCCGCAGTAGGCGGTGTAGTCTTTTTAAGCAGTTTAATAGGTGATGACTCGATCCATGCCATGACAATTGCAGGATTATTTTTAATTCTGGCGGCCTTTTCAAATCTGCTTATCGTTAATAGAAAAGCAATCACATATCAACCTTCCATTACTAATGAGTAAGAAAGCATTCATATTTGATCTAGACGGTGTTGTAGTCGATACGGCAAAATTTCATTTTGTTGCCTGGCAGCGACTTGCAGCAAGTCTGGATATCAATTTTACCGAAGTAGAAAATGAACAGCTCAAGGGTGTATCACGCGTGCGCTCCCTAGAAAAAATACTAGCCTGGGGAGGAAAAACTATCGACGCAGCAACTTTTGATTCAAAGCTGATTGAGAAAAATCAAGAATATCTTGAGATGGTAGAAACACTCACACAGACAGATATTCTACCTGGAGTACATGAATTTTTATTGCGCCTGCGCAGCAGCGGTCAACCTATTGCGCTAGGTAGTGCCAGTAAAAATGCCCGTCCCATCCTTAAAAAATTAGGCATTTATGATTTGTTTGATGCTATTGTAGATGGAACAGATGTAACTAAAGCAAAACCAGATCCAGAGGTTTTTATTAAAGCCTGTCAATTACTCGACATGCCAGCACAAAATGCGATAGTATTTGAAGATAGCATTGCAGGAGTTCAAGCGGCAAATAACGCAGGGATGATTAGCATAGGGCTAGGAGATCCTGAAAATTTAAAAGAAGCAGACGCGGTATTTTCTAGTTTTACAGAGATGCCGGCAGATTACCAAGAACAATTACTTAAGAAAGTTAAGAAATGAGTACAGATTATATCATACCAGACCACTGGTCGATAATAGAAGAAGGATGGAATCCAGCACGCGTTAAATCAAGTGAGAGTTTATTCTCCATAGGTAATGGTGCCATGGGCCAGCGTGCAAACTTTGAAGAAACATATACGGGCGACACCTTCCAGGGTAGTTACATTGCCGGAGTTTATTATCCAGATAAAACCCGTGTGGGATGGTGGAAAAATGGGTATCCAGAGTACTTTGCTAAAGTTTTGAACGCGCCCAATTTTATAGGGCTGGATGTTTTTATCGATGGAGAAGCTCTGGATCTTGCGCAATTTGATAAGAAAGAAGTAAGAAATTACCGTCGTGAATTGAACATGAAAGAAGGCTGGCACGAGCGCTCTTTTGAGCTTGATATTAATGAGGCAAAAAGCATTAAGGTAGTAGCACGCCGTTTTTTATCCATGACGCATGATGAATTAGGAGTAATCAACTATTCCATCACAGCGGTCAAAGGCAGCATGAGTATTACTTTCCAGCCTTATATAGACGGTGGAATTACTAATGAA
This sequence comes from uncultured Nonlabens sp., assembly GCA_947491755.1. Classification (GTDB taxonomy): domain Bacteria; phylum Bacteroidota; class Bacteroidia; order Flavobacteriales; family Flavobacteriaceae; genus Nonlabens. The sequence continues at coordinate 864,725 of CANLKV010000001.1, forward strand.
GATTCTAACTGGGACGATGCTTTCTGGGAGATAGAAGAGGTTAGGTCTGCAGATCATCAAGGTTTCATACGCAGCCGTACCAATAAAACGAATTACTATGTGTGCACATTCATGCAATCAGAGGTTTTTCTAAACGGCGATCACGTACAATATGCAGATCCTTATGATCAGAATGAGACCGTAGTAAGACATAAAATTAACCATGAGATTAATGAGGGCGATACCATCACTCTTCTCAAATATGCAGGATACACTTCTAGCCTTAATCACGAGCAGTATGATCTTATAGATGCTGCACAACAAGTGCTGCGCACGGCTATAGAAAAAGGATATCATCAATTATTGCAGGAACAAAAAGATGCCTGGGCACAAGTCTGGTCAATGGCAGACATTGCGATAGAAGGCGATTTAAAAGCACAACAAGGTATACGCTTCAATATCTTTCAGCTCAATCAGACCTATTCAGGAAAAGATGCCCGACTCAATATAGGTCCTAAAGGATTTACAGGTGAAAAATATGGTGGTTCCACCTATTGGGATACTGAAGCATATTGCATACCTTTCTACATGGCTACCAAAGATCAAAACGTAGCCAGAAACTTATTAAAATATAGGTATGAGCAGCTAGACAAGGCCATTGAGAATGCTGAGAAATTAGGATTCTCTAATGGAGCTGCTCTATATCCTATGGTAACCATGAACGGTGAGGAAAGTCACAACGAGTGGGAGATCACCTTTGAAGAAATTCACCGCAATGGGGCAATGGTTTTTGCCATCCACAATTACTTGAGGTACACGGGAGACTATTCTTACATTCCAGAAATGGGACTAGAAGTCATGATTGCTATTGCAAGATTCTGGCAACAGCGCGCTACATATTCAGAAAGAGCGCAGCAGTACATGATTCTAGGCGTGACGGGTCCTAATGAATATGAAAATAATGTCAATAACAACTGGTACACAAATTACCTTGCAAAATGGTGTATTGAGACCGCTGTGGAGCACCTTAAAAAAGTAAAAACTGGTTATGCAAGCGATTATGAACGCATTATTGCAACGACCAGCCTTACTGATGGTGAGATTGCCTCGTGGTTGGAAGTAGCACACAATATGTATGAGCCGCGCGATGAAAAACTAGGTATTTTCCTACAGCAGGATGGGTTTCTTGACAAAGAAATCAAGCCAGTAAGTGAGTTAGATCCCACCCAGCGCCCTATCAATCAAAAATGGTCGTGGGACCGCATACTGCGCAGCTGCTATATCAAGCAAGCAGATGTTTTACAAGGCTTCTATTTCTTTGAAGACCATTTTTCAAAAGAGCAACTGGAGAAACATTTTGATTATTATGAACCACTTACCGTTCATGAAAGCTCGCTATCTCCTTGTGTGCACAGCATTCAAGCTGCAAAGCTAGATCGCATGGATCAGGCCTATAAGTTTTATTTAAGAACCTCCCGACTGGATCTAGATGATTATAATAAAGAGGTAGAAGAGGGCTGTCACATCACCAGTATGGCCGGTACCTGGATGAGTATTGTAGAAGGCTTCGGTGGATTGCAAATAAAAGATGACATCCCACATTTCAATACAAAGTTGCCACAGCAATGGGATTCTTTTAGCTTTAAAATCAATTTTAGAAATCAGATTTTAAAGGTTGAGGTAAGTAAAAACGAGACCTCCGTAATACTGGTGGAAGGCGATCGCATTCAAGACATAGTAGTAAATGGACAGGAGCGCAGGCTGGAATCTGCCACGGTAAACTCTTAAATAGATATGAAGTATAATTGGTGTTTTTTGGTATTGGTTTATTTCGCTTTCGCGAAAGCGAACTATGCACAAATACAACGTATGGAACCGCCCAACTGGTGGTCAGGGATGAAAATGTCACAAGTAGAAATCCTGTTATACGGTTCTGATATAGGGGAATTGACACAAGTAACATCAGACCTAGACCTAATTAAAGTAAGGCGTACTGAAAATCCCAATTATACTTTTATAACCCTAGAGACTAAAGACCAGCCACCAGGAAGCTACCGCATAATGTTAACTGATGGTGATCGAGTCGAGGAACAAACATTTGTACTGGAACAACGCAAACCAGGCGCAGCGACAAGACGTGGTTTTGACTCTAGCGATGTCATTTATTTATTGATGCCAGACCGTTTTGCAAACGGTGACCCTACAAATGATACGGTAGCCAGCATGCAGGAATCAATGAATAGGGAGGATAAAGGTGGTCGTCACGGTGGCGATCTCCAGGGTATTATCGATCATTTAGATTATATCAAAGATCTAGGGGCTACGGCTATATGGACCACACCTGTTCTAGCAGATGACGATGCCGCTTATTCCTATCATACCTATGCTCAAAGCGATTTGTATAAGATCGATCCGCGGTATGGGAGTAACGAGTTGTACCGCGAGCTTGCAGACCAGTTGCATGCCAGAGGGATGAAATTAATTAAGGATGAGGTGCCTAATCACTGGGGAGCAACACACTGGATGATGCAAGATTTACCTACAAAAACCTGGATCCATCAATTTGATGATAATAAAGGGAAAGATTTTCCGCTAGAAGGGTATGCAAATTCTTCCTATCGCCAGACGACTCAATTTGACCCTAACGCAAGCCACACAGATCAGCTGTATGCAGAAAAGGGATGGTTTGTAAGTACGATGCCAGATTTGAACCAGCAAGAACCGCTAGTCCTTAATTATTTAATTCAAAACACCATCTGGTGGATTGAATATGCAGGGTTGGACGGTTTGCGTGTAGATACCTATGCTTACAATGATAAAAATGCCATTGCAACATGGACAAAAGCGATCATGAAGGAATACCAGTACCTTAATATAGTGGGAGAAACATGGTTACACGATCAAGCGCATATTTCTTACTGGCAGAAGGATTCTCCCGTCGCGGCCATACAAAATTATAATACTGGAATGCCTAGTGTGATGGATTTTACATTGCATGATGCCATTCTTGAAGCATTTAAAGAACAACCACAAGATTGGGATAAAGGCATGGTACGAGTATATGAGAATTTTGTGAACGATTTCTTGTATAAAGATGTAGATAATCTACTCGTCTTTATGGGCAATCATGACACAAATCGTATCAATGGGGACGGTATATTAAATGGTAATTTGAAGGATTACAAGCTCGCATTGACCCTTATAGCTACTACTAGAGGGATTCCTCAGATTTATTATGGCGATGAGATAGGGATGCAGGGCAACAAAGACAATTATGGCGATGGTGATGTGCGACGCGATTTTCCAGGTGGTTGGAAGGGGGATTCTATCGATGCCTTTACTAATCCCACACCCTATCAAAAAAGCTATCAAGATTTCACAAAAAAAATATTGAATTACCGCAAGGTTACTCCAGTCTTACATACAGGTAAATTGACTCAATTTGTTCCTCAAGATAACTGCTATGTATATTTTAGACACCATCAACAAAGTAAAGTGATGGTTATCATTAATAACAATCCAGATGCTGTATCCCTAGATATGAATCGCTATAGAGAAATGCTAGGAAGTGATAATCAGGGAAATGATGTACTGTCTGGTACTGCTTTGCAATGGACTAATGGCCTTACTATTAAAGGTAAAACGAGCCATATAATCGAGCTCAACTAAAGGATAAATACTTATGAAACGATTACTCCAGTTAGGTTTACTTTTAGGACTAGCCTCTTGCACCACAGAGGATAGAGGTAGTGATGTCAGCATTATAGAAGTGCCCACCTCGCCTATCTATGCACAGCTAGGAGAAACAGAGGTAGTACTGCAGGATTATGTATCAGGTTTGCAGCTTGTTGACAGTATTACTGCTGGCAGTGGTATAAATATACAACCCTGGACACCAGGAGACGCTACAGTAACCTTTGAAATGAGCGAAAGTCCAGCAGTAAATTTACTCACTTTATGGACTTCAGGTATACGCAATGATATCCCTGTATTTGCCAGTACAAATCGCACGATAACGATTCAGTACCCTGGTGTTGCAAATAGGGTCCAGATCAAGGGTGAGTTTACTAATTGGGTAGCACAAGATTTAGAACAGGATGCTAGTGGTAACTGGGTCTATAAAGCCTCTATCCCACAAGGAAAATTTCAATACTTATTTATAGTAGATGGTAGTGAGGAGCAATTAACAGCAAGGAATGACCAGGTTGTTGATAATGGTATGGGCGGATTCAACAGATGGATAGATAATTCAAGAAAGGAAGAACCTGCACAATTACACTATGGAAAAATCACAGATACAGGTTTCACATTTACTGCCACTGATGCTCTTGAAAATGTAATGGTTCTCTTTGAAAACCAACTGGTACTTCCAGCCCAGAACGGTACTACATACACAGTCAATTTACCGCAAAAAGACTACAGCCAGCGCATCGCTGTTACCCAGCTAGCGCGAGTGTATGCAAGCGATAAATACGGCCGAACTAATGATTTACTCATCCCGGTTCAAGAGGGTAAAGTTGTGATGGATCCACAGCAGTTGAATCGAACTGATTTTCATGCTCAGGTTTTGTATTTTATGATGATCGATCGCTTTCTAGATGGAGATCCTAGCAATACAAAACCAGTTGATGACCCGGCCGTACTGCCACAGGCTAACTACATGGGAGGTGATCTGGCTGGAATACTGCAAAAAATAAATGATGGCTATTTCAAACAATTAGGAATCAACACCATCTGGTTATCGCCCATTACTCAAAATCCTGAAGGCGCTTACGGCTTATGGCCAGAACCAGAAACAAAATTTAGCGGTTATCACGGTTACTGGCCTATATCAAATACGGCTGTGGATTATCGTTTTGGTAACGAGCAACTGCTTGAACAATTAATTGCTGCAGCCCACGACCAGGGAATCAATGTTATTCTGGACTATGTGGCAAATCATGTACATGAAGAACATCCTTTATATAAGGAACATCCAGAGTGGGCTACAGACTTATATTTACCCGATGGTTCCCTCAACACAGAGCGCTGGGATGATCACCGTCTTACTACCTGGTTTGATACGTTCATGCCTACATTAGATTTTTCTAAGCCAGAGGTTGTAGAAAAAATGACAGATAGTGCGTTATACTGGGTAACCCGATACGATCTGGATGGTTTTAGACATGACGCCACAAAGCATGTTCCAGAAACCTACTGGCGTACGCTCACAAAAAAAATGAGAGATCATACGGACAGACCCTTATATCAAATAGGAGAGACCTATGGCTCATACGATCTTATACGCAGCTATGTAAGCACAGGAATGCTGGACGCACAATTTGATTTTAATATTTACGATGCAGCGGTGTCGGCATTTGCGACAGCAGATAAGTCCTATACAAACCTTGTAGAAACCCTCAACAAGGGGTTACAATATTATGGACACCATCACTTGATGGGAAATATCTCTGGAAATCAAGATCGCGCTAGATTTGTATCTTATGCAAGTGGTGATGTTAGGTTTGATGAAGATTCAAAACTAGCCGGTTGGACTAGAGAGACACAAATGAGTGACTCTACTGCCTACGATCGTTTAGGAATGCTGCAAGCTTTCAACATGACGATTCCAGGCGTCCCGGTCATTTATTATGGAGACGAGTATGGCAGTATAGGCGCGGGAGATCCTGATAATCGCAGGATGATGAAATTTGAAAATTTAAGTAAGCGAGAGAAGGACTTGCGAGATACGGTCGAGCAATTAGTAGCGCTACGCCGCAATTCTATGTCATTACTTTATGGAACTACACAAGTCATAAAGGATGCAGATGGCCTGCTGGCATTGCGTCGTACTTACTTTAATGAAGAAACCTACGTGTATTTTAATGAGAATGATACCGCTGTGCCCGTTGATATTGAGGAGTCTCGCTTTCGCGAAAGCGAAATAACCACAATCAATACAACTACCGTTGAAGGCGCTTTGCACGTACCAGCTCGCAATTTTGCTATTATTAAACTAAGTAGTATCACCCCATAAAGTAATCACATGAACAAATTGTTTCAGTATTTTATATTATTTACGGCCTTTCTTGTTATCACTAGCTGTAGTACTGATCATAGATTGACAACTTCTATCAGTTCGCCAGGTGGTACAATTCACGTTGCTACCGGATTAAATGAGGTAGGAGAATTTTATTACATGGTGTCAAAGGCAGGCAAAACTATTGTAGACACCTCTATGATCTCTTTTGATTTTTTAGAAAAGGATTCATTCAAAAGCGGGTTAGAGATTGTGACTACAGAGGCTACAAGCTTTAATGAAACCTGGCAGATGCCGTGGGGCGAGCAACTAGACGTGATAAATAATTATGATCAGTTAAAAATAAGTTTACAAGAAAAATCTGGCGAACAACGCTTAGTAAACATAATATTTAGAGTTTACGATGATGGGCTAGGTTTTCGTTATGAGTTTCCTGAGCAAGAGGGCTGGATCGAGGCTCAAATAACAGAAGAACACACGCAATTTAATCTGACAGAGGATTATACAACATTCTGGATACCAGGAGACTGGGATATTTACGAACATTTATACAGCACCACAAAACTATCAGAAATTGATGCCACTGCTTTACGCGATCACCCCAGTCTAGCACAAACTTATATACCTCATAATGCGGTTAATACGCCAGTGACAATGGTGGCAAATGATGGTACACACATCAGTATACACGAGGCAGCGCTGGTAGACTATTCTGGAATGACTTTACAAGTGGATCCAGAAAACTTGGACTTTAATAGCGTGCTAGTAGGTTCAGAAAATACGGCTTACAAGGTGATACGCCAGCTACCTTTTCACACCCCATGGCGTACCATCACCATAACCGACCATGCACCAGGATTGATAGAATCAAATTTGATAGTCAACTTAAATGAACCCAATAAATTAGGCGATGTTTCATGGTTTGAACCAATGAAGTATACAGGAGTCTGGTGGGAAATGCATCTAGGTAAGTCGACCTGGGATTATGGCATGACACAAAGCATGGACAGCTGGAAGGATACGGGTAAGGCTCACGGGAAACATGGTGCCACCACAGAAAATGTAAAGAAATTCATTGATTTTTCTGCGGCGCATAATATAGGCGGCGTTCTGGTAGAGGGCTGGAATACAGGCTGGGAGCGATGGATAGGTTTTGAGGACCGCGAGGGTGTCTTTGATTTTGTAACCACTTATCCAGATTATGATCTAGAAGAGGTGGTACGTTATGGTAAGGAAAAGGGCGTAGATATCATCATGCACCACGAGACAAGTGCTGCAACAGAAACTTATACGAAACAACAAGACACAGCATTTGCATTGATGCAAAGTCTGGGCATTCACTCTGTTAAAACAGGATATGTGGGTAAAATTTTACCAACTGGAGAGTACCATCACGGTCAATACATGGTAAACCATTATAACAATACCGTTGAAAAGGCAGCACAGTATCAGGTAGCTATAAATGCGCATGAGCCTATAAAAGCAACGGGTTTGCGTCGCACGTATCCTAATACCATATCGAGAGAAGGTCTACGAGGTCAAGAATTTAATGCCTGGTCTAGCGATGGTGGCAACCCGCCAGAGCATTTATCCATTGTTGCTTTTACAAGAATGCTGGGTGGTCCAGTTGATTTTACGCCAGGTATATTTAATATTAAGTTTGATGAGTACAAAAAAGACAATCAAGTAAATACAACGCTAGCGCAACAATTGGCTTTATATGTAGTTATTTACAGTCCTATCCAAATGGCTGCAGATCTAGTAGAACATTATGAAGCAAATCCAGAACCTTTACAATTCATTAATGATGTAGGTGTAGACTGGAAGCAGACACAAGTCCTGGAAGGCGTCGTAGGGGACTATGTTACTATTGCTAGAGAAGAGCGCGAGACTGGTAACTGGTTTATAGGAGGCATTACAGACGAGCATGCACGTGTTAGTACATTAACTTTTGATTTTCTAGAAGATGGTGTAACCTATACTGCGCGTGTTTACAAGGATGCACCAGATGCTCACTGGGATGATAATCCTACTGCTATCACAATTGATGAGCAAACCATTGTTAAAGGAGATGTACTTGAGATCCAACTAGCGCCTGGTGGTGGTTTTGCTATAAGTTTAATGAAATAAATAAAAGTTATGAAAAAATATATTTGGTCACTGGCCTTATTTAGTTTGTTAGTTTCTTGTAAAGATTCTTCTAAAGAGTCAACAGAGCAAGATGTCATAAGCGCACATGAAACTATAGATGCGCAAGACCTAGAAAGCGCCGTTATTTACGAGGCAAACATTCGTCAATATTCAGAGGCTGGGACCTTCAATGAGTTTACTAAAGATATACCGCAGTTGAAAGAATTGGGAGTAGATATTATATGGTTGATGCCTATATATCCTATTTCAGAAAAAAATAGGAAAGCAAAAGGGGATTTATTTGTTGAGGATATAGAAGACCCTGCAGAGCGAGAAAAATATTTAGGGAGTTACTATGCTGTTGCAGATTATACAGCCGTTAATCCAGAATTTGGTACCAAAGAAGATTTTGATCGCCTAGTGGCTACAGCACACGATAATGGCATTTTTGTAATTCTAGACTGGGTAGCAAACCATACGGGATGGGATAATAAGTGGATCACAGAACATCCAGAATGGTATACCACAAATGAGAATGGCGAGATCATACATCCAGAGGGAACCGATTGGACAGACACTGCAGATCTAAATTATGACGTACCAGAGATGAGAGCGGCCATGACAGCAGCCATGAAATACTGGATTACAGAGCATCAGGTTGATGGATTTAGATGTGATGTAGCGCATGAAGTTCCTACAGACTTCTGGAATGACAATAATGCTGAGTTGCGTGCAACAAAAGATATTTTCATGCTGGCCGAAAGTGAAAAAAGAGATTTATTCTATACGGCATTTGATATGGGATACAACTGGGAAGGACATCACATCATGAACGACCTGGCTCAAGGTAAAACCACTGTTGATGCATGGGATAAATACATGCAACGCGTCGACTCTACGTATCAAGAAGATGATATTTTAATGAATTTTATAACAAATCACGATGAAAATTCATGGAATGGAACGGTAGAAGAGCGTATGGGAGAAGCAGCAGATTTAATGCTAGTTTTCAATTATGTAATTCCTGGTATGCCGCTTATCTACTCTGGCCAAGAGTATGGAATGAATCATCGTCTGAAATTTTTTGAGAAAGATCGCATCCCAAAAACAAAAGGTAATGTATGGGAACGCATGACCACCCTAGCCGATTTGAAAGCAAATAACACCGCCCTAGACGGTGGTAAAAACGCAGCCTCTTATCAACGATTGAATACCGCTGACAATTCAAAGATTTATGCCGTAAAAAGGAACAAAGGGGCAGACGAAATTATTTTTGTGGCAAATTTTGCTAGCGAGAATGTTACCCCAGCCATTCAGGATGTTACAGGCACGTATAAAGAGGTGTTTTCTGGCGCTATCATCAACTTTGATAAGGAGGCCCTGCCTACACTGGATAAGTTTGATTATTACCTGCTCGAGCCGGTAAAATAATAGGATATTGAAATAATTTTAAAAGCTGCTTTCTGATTAAGAAGCAGCTTTTTTTAGTTTGTTTTTGTGTCCTGCAAGCGAGTTGTGAAAAAAAATGTACTTTCGATTACCCGTATTAAACAGAGCACTCATCGTGACCTGTAATTTTTAAAATAGGTTCTTTTTTTGAAAAAACCAGTCTCAAATGTCGCCGTATTAATATTTGCTTCTAGCGGACAGCGAGACAGTAAGCAGAAGAATATAGCATCATCTACCTTAGTTTTCAATCAGCTCACACAGCAAATGAAAACTACAGTGCAGGTAGCTGGATTGCCTTGCATTCTTATAACCGATAAGGAACAGCAGGGCGATTCATTTGGGGCCCGTTTGAAAAATGCGATGGACAGGGTGTATCAGCAGGGTTACACCGGTGTCATAGCTATAGGGAACGACACGCCTCATTTAAAGCCTTCCCACATAAAACAAGCCGCGGCACGTCTGCAAAAAGGTTTGCCTACGATTGGGCCGTCTGCAGATGGAGGGTTTTATTTATTGGGTCTGGATAAGCACGCTTTCGCGAAAGCGAACCAAAGCAGTTCCATCAAACCAACATTTGAGCATATAGCCTGGAAAACGAGCACTCTTTTAAAAGAGCTTTTACAATGTATAGATCAAGAAGTACTACTGCTAGATTGCCTACAAGACCTCGATAGATTAGAAGATGTAGTTAAAATTTTAAAAGCTGGGCGCCCATTAAATGCACTTTTACTGCAATTATTACTTTTCTTATGGGAGTCTAAAAAACCTTGTTATCAAACAACCGACTGCCTCATTGCAACGCTTCCGCAAGGTGCTTACCATAATAGGGGCTCTCCTTACTAAATCTCTTACGATTTAGAAAACCCCAGACGGAGTAAATCCGTTACTATATTCATATAACTATTTTCCATGAAACAAATCTCTATATGGGCCATACTACTGGTATGCCTTGCTTCATATGGTCAGGACTTAACAGTAACACTAACTGACTTCAATACTTTTAAAGGATTACCACAATTACAGGTAGAGCTGGTCAACGCATCCCGCAACCTATCTATAAAACAAAATACAAATGAGCAGGGTAAGACCACTTTTAAAAACCTGCCTAGTATTGATGGCTATGTGGTACGCTTCACAGGCAATTCGGCTTATTTTGAAGCAGAAAGTCAACCTATTGACATACGTTCTAATGAAAACCCATCAGTAGTACTATCGTTATTATCAAAGTCAAGTACAGATCTTGAGGCGATCACAATCAATGCAAGTCAAAATGCTAGAATCAATCGCCGCAACGCAGAGGTTTCTTTTGAATTAGAGGCTCAGGAAATAAGAGAGTTGCCCGTGGAGGCTCGTGACATTACACGAGTACTGTATCGACTCCCTAATGTTACCCAGGCTACTGGATTTTTCCCTGAGGCTCCTAATGTGAGTATCAATGGGGCTAATCCATTATTTGCATCCTATACTATTGATGGTATGGATAATAATGAGCGTTTTTTAGGTGGGCAACGTTTTAATATACCCGTGGGTTTTGTAAAAGATGTGACCGTTCTTACTAATAATTATAGTGCAGAGTACGGCCTAACTGAAAATGGTGTCATCGATATAACCACAAAATCTGGTACGAACAATACGACAGGAGAGGTGTTTTTTCTTACCCGTCCTGGACCTAGTATCGATGGTGCCAGTCCATTTGCGCAGCGTGATTTGTCCGGTAATCAAGTAAAAAATGGTTTTGCAAGATACCAGACTGGTTTCGGTATAGGGGGAGCACTGGTAAAAGACAAAACCTTTTATTATATCAATGCAGAACATACCACAGATGTAAAAGACAACCTGCTTTCTTCACCAGATCTGGGTGTGCTAGAGACGGTAGAGGGAACAAATACATTCAATTACTTTTCTGCAAAAATTGACCAGCTGTGGAGCAGTAATTTGCGCAGTTCTTTACGTGCAAATGTAGGTTTTGTAGATATAGAGCGCCAGGGCGGCGGTCTTGATGGAGGCGCCACATTCCCTAGTGCTGGCAATACACAAGAGCGCAATAGCATTAATATCGCGTTTAAGAACTCTTACAATCTAGGTTTATTGACAGGAGAGACAAACGTGCAATATTCCCGTTTTAGATGGAATTATGCGCAGCCATCAAATGCTGGTAGCCCCCAGGTAGTTGTGCGCAACCCTGGTGATCAAACTATTGCCATTTTAGGTCATCCAGGATTTGTATTTGATCAATTAGAAAATACCGTACAATTCCAACAGAAATTAAGTTACTTCCTTAATAATCATACCTTAAAAGGTGGGTTTAATTATATACGAGGTGATCATGAGCTATTAGGCGGCGGCAATCCTGCTGGAAACTACACGGTCGATTTGACCCAACAACAACTGGATGATTTACGTGCTCAAAATCTGGGTGGCGCTTTGAATATAAACGATTTGCCTAGCGATGTACAGGTAACAAATTATGGAGTAGAGCTGCGCCCGGCACAGTTTGGGACGAGTCAGGATATTTATTCTATTTATATTGAAGATTTATGGGCAGCTACAGAGCGATTAAATATCACCCTAGGATTGCGTTATGATTATGACGACCTATCCGTAGGTGGTGGTACCACTGGAGATCGCAATAATCTTGCACCACGTGTCAACCTGAATTATCAACTATCTGAAAACAGCACCTTGCGTGGTGGTTATGCCATTAGCTATGGTAAAATCCCATATGCAGTATACAGTGATGCCTTACAACAAAACACCACTGGTGCTGACTATCGTGCACAAATACAAGAACTAATTGATCTAGGTCAACTACCTGCAAATACAGATGTAGACCGTGTAACTTTTGATGGCAATTTAACAGCAAATGTTCAAAATGTGAGTTACCTACAAGGGCCAGATGCATCTAGTTTGCAGGGACAGCGCGAGGCAGCTTTTTCTAACGAAAGACGTATTTTAAATCCTAATGGATACGATAATCCATACTCACATCAATTTGCGATAGGTTATCAAACGCAAATAGAAGACGACAAATTATTTTTTATTGATTTGATTCATAATAGAGGTGAGGACTTGCTGCGCCTGCGCAATTTGAATGCTGCAGCCCAGTATACGATAGACCCAGAAAATCCAGTAGTGCGCACTCTAGAGCAGGCAGATGCCTCTCGTCCTATTCCTATTACAAATGCAACAGCAACCATCGATAGTCAGGTGCTTACTGGTGTAGCTCGTAATGTAATTATGACAGAAAATGGTGGGAGATCACGATACTACGCAGCAAGTTTTAATTTACAAAAGTCACAAGGAGATGATAATTATGCTTACCGCATCAATTATACATTGGCTAGTTTAAAAAATGACACAGAAGACATCAACTTTAGAGCACAAGATGCAAATAACTACGCGCTGGAATACGGTCCCTCCATCAATGATCGTCGACACAATATTAACGGGATATTTAATTATTATCCATTAAAAGGGAGCACGATAACAGTTGCCTCGCTATTACAAAGCGGTCAACCTATCAATCGCATACCAGATGCAACTATTTTTGGCACTACAGATTTGAATGGGGACGGGAGCGGTTTTGGTGATGCTTATACAGGAAATAGTGACCGCTCGCCAGGCGAGTCTCGTAATAATGATCGTTTGCCCTGGTCGTTCACCTTTGACGTGGGGCTACAGCATCAATTTGTGATAGCTGGCGATCAAAGACTGGAAATACGTGCAGACGTTTTCAATGTTTTCAATGTAGAAAACTTGAGCGGTTACAGTAACAACGCCACACAATCAAATCAAATACAGGCGGGACCAGCCTCAAGCGGTACCTTTGTACAACGCAATGCAGGGCCACCTAGACAATTTCAATTTGGTGTGCGCTATTTGTTTTAAAGTGAGGGATGAGTTCGGTTTCGCAAAAGCGAATTTATAACATCCTATCATCAAAAAAATAGACTCCATTAACAGGAGTTCTAGCTATAGACTATGAAGGAAAAAAGAAATATAAAGCTGGGATCTATTGCTACAATTTTAATTGTGGCGGTCTGGATTACAAGTTGTGGTAAGGGCACTAATGATGACAGCTCATTTGACCCCAGTAAACACAGCTGGGAGGAAATACAAAGTGAGGCTGCTGGTAAAACCGTGACATTTATGATGTGGGGCGGCGACCCAAAGATCAATGCCTATATCAATGGATATGTAGCGCCAGCACTTAAAAACGAGTACAACATTACGTTAGAAACGGCAAACGGACAGGGTAACGCCATTGTGCAATTATTAATGGCAGAAAAGCAAGCGGGACAGCCCAGTAATATCGACATGATGTGGATCAATGGAGAGACTTTTTATCAATTGCGGCAGATAGAGGCGCTCTATGGTCCATTTGTAGATCAATTGCCTAATGCAACTTATATAGACCTGGAGAATCCATTTATAAGCATGGACTTTCAAGAGAATATCAACGGGATGGAAGCACCATGGGGCAACGTGCAAATGACTTTAATCTACAATAGCGATAAGGTGCAAAACGTCCCGCAGACAAGAGCACAGTTGCTAGATTATGTAAAAAAGTACCCAGGAACTTTTACCATAGACAATCATTTTACAGGGCTTACCTTTCTTAAAGCTTTACTTATCGATATTGCCGGTGATGAAGAATCGCTCAAAGGTGATTTTAATGCCCAGAAATATGAAAAATATACTGCAGAGCTATGGAGCTATTTCAACAAGTTAAAACCTTACCTGTGGAAGCAAGGGACAGTTTTTCCCGAGAATGTTGCCCAAATGCATCAATTGTTTGCGGCAGGAGAACTCTATTTTACCATGAGTAATAATGATGCTGAGGTCGATAATAAAATTAACGAGGGTTTATTTCCTCCCAGTGCAAGGGCGTACGTGCCGGACTTTGGTACCATACAAAACAGTCATTATCTAGGTATTCCTAAAAACGGAAGGGATAAGGCGGCAGCTATGGTGGCGATCAATTTTTTGCTATCACCAGAGGCACAGCTAGAAAAATTAGATCCACAGGTATGGGGTGATGGCACCGTGTTGAACCTAGAAGAACTACCTGTGTCGATGGCAGCCCGATTCAATGATCTCCCAGCGCGCAAATATGCGCCATCCAGGGATTCCATTCAATCCAAAGCAAGGATGGAGCTAGCGCCAGAATATATGATACGCCTTGCCGAAGATTTCAGGGATCAAATAATAAACCAGTAGGAAAAAGATTGAGTATGACTCGTAAAATAGCTTTGATTTTTTACATTCTGTTTGCCGCTGTGCCAGTGGTTTGCGGGCTGTTCTATGCTATTTTTTACAGTTTAGGACTCACTGGAATTTTGAGTGACGGCTTGACGCTATCACACTGGGAGCAAACGCTTAGCTCGTCAACGTTTTATAAATCAATAGGCTATAGTTTGTTCATTGCTCTCGTAGTCATGACTATTTCGATTGTACTAGCTCTATGGATTACTATAAGCTGGTTGCAAGACCTTAAAAAGGGTATATTGTCTTACATGATTTATTTGCCACTAGCATTTCCAGCGATTGTCATGGCCTTTTTTAGTTTTCAGCTGCTATCAAAAAGCGGTTTTTTAAGTAGGGTAGCTCACTCGATGGGAGTCATTAACCAACTACAGCAATTTCCTGACTGGATTAATGATGCCTATGGCGTGGGAATCATCTTCAGTTTATGTTTATTAATTACACCTTTTTTTATAATTCTTTTTTCAAACTTATATCACAATGAGCGCATACCCGCGCTAGCGCATCTAGCAGCCACACTAGGAGCCTCTCAAAATCAAATTGTCTGGCGCGTTGTTATTCCTGTTTTGCTTAAAAAAAGTGCATTTACCATTTTTCTGTTTGTTTTATTTGTAATGGGGACCTACGAGATACCACTACTGTTAGGACGCCAGGATCCCTCGATGTTATCTGTCTTAATTATACAGAAACTTCAAAAATTTAATCTTGCAGACATACCACAGGCCTATACTATGGCTGTTATTTATGTGATAATTATAGGGACAGTGGTGGCTATCTTATTTTATGGTAAACCGCAGTTTTTTAAAAATAGTGCGCAATGATAAAACGTATCTGTCAGCTATTTTTTGCCATAAGTATTTTCTTTGCTATTGGGTTTTTAGTAGTGATCAGCCTGGGCGGCAACTGGACTTACCCGGCATTGCTGCCGGCCACTGTATCACTTGACAACTGGAGGGTGATGCTCATCTCAGACAGTAGTTTGTGGAAGGCTTTTTTACAATCAATGCTTATATCTTTAACAGTTGCAGCGGTTACCACAACGGCTGCATTTGTAACCAGTAAGCATATTGCGCATAGCAAATACCGCAGCCAGCTATTATTGCTATCCTACATTCCTTACGTTCTCTCGCCGGTAATCATTGCAGCAACCTTACATTTCTTTTTTATATACAGTCAGTTGTCGGGAACAATAGTAGGGGTGATGTTGGCACAGTTTTTCATCGCTTATCCATTTGGTGTTATTATTTTGAATAACTTCTGGAATCCCAGGATGCGTTCTATTGAAGAACTGGCTCTCACGCTGGGCAGTTCCAGCTGGAGCACCTGGTATAAGGTGTTATTACCTATTTCAAAAAACGCATTGTTACTTTGTTTTTTTCAAACATTTCTGGTGTCTTGGTTTGAATTTGGACTTACAAACCTAATAGGGGTGGGCAGCGTTCAAACGCTTACAGTCAGAGTTTTTAGTTTTATAAACGAGGCAAACATTTTTTATGCTGCTATTGCCAGCTGTCTATTGATTCTACCACCCATGCTGCTTATATGGCTCAATAAAAGGTATATTTTTAATACGCAAACTTTAATTTAAATGACAAATATACCATTGCTAGAGGCGCAAAATATTACCAAGAGTTTTTCGGGAGAGCTAGTGTTGAGGGATGTTTCATTTTCTTTACATCAACACCAGGTGCTTAGTATTTTAGGGAGGTCAGGCAGCGGCAAAACCACACTTTTAAAAATTCTTGCTGGTTTGTTGCGGGAAGATAGTGGGGAAATTTCGCTTTCGCGAAAGCGAATGAATGAGACGCCGCCTAACAAGCGCAACATTGTTTATTTATATCAAGATGCATTGCTTTTTCCTCATCTCAATGTTTTTGAGAATGTTGCCTTTGGTTTACGACTGCGTAAGATATCTGTAGAACAATTAAAAGCGCAGGTTAATCATCTGCTGGATGAAATAGGGCTGAAAGAACACGCTACCAAAATGCCCAATCAATTATCAGGCGGGCAGCGACAACGGGTTTCTTTTGCTCGCGCACTGGTAATCAATCCTAAAGTATTATTACTCGATGAGCCATTTGGAGCGCTGGACGCAGATACAAGGGCACAAATGCAGCAGTTGTTTAAAAAAGTAGCAGCACGCTATCAATTGACAGCTGTTTTTATTACCCATGATTTGAAAGAGGCGCTCACTATGGGAGACCACATAGGCAAAATCGAGAATGGCGCGCTGCGTTTGTATCACAGCCCTCAAGATTTTTTTAATGATCATACTAATGGAGCGCAGGCAGAGGCAGAATTTTGGGATCAATTTACAAAAGAACGCCAATAAATAATGACCTGATTACAGGTTATAATGAAGATATATATGACGACATTAAAAAAAGATTTTAATCATTTACAATCACTATACTGGGTTTTTACTCAGTTGTGTAATGATGATTGTGATCATTGTTATAATGATTCGAGCCCATTTGGTAAACGCATATCTCATGAGGATTGTATGGCGATTATTGCAAATATGCCAGACCGTATCGACCGCATCATTTTAAGTGGTGGAGAACCTCTAGCAGATATTAAACTATTGCATGCGATACTGGACCGTATAAAACGGAAATATAAAGGAGAGACTCAAGTAATGATCCAGACAAATGGTGATTTATTAACTAGGGAAAAGCTACAAGTACTCATTGAAAAAGGAGTAACTAGGTTTGACATTGCCAGTATAGATCGGTATCATAAAAAAGCAGGGAGTCGCCTGATGGAGCTGGCAGATATTTTTGAAAGTTGTGGTGTGATAGGAACAGAAAAGGACCCGCTTATCGAGGGAGGTCATTATCTAGCAGAAAATCCTTTGAGTTGGGGTTATTGGGGAGCAAGTGAAGATATGTGGTTGGGCGGCAACTGGGCTCGAGGTAAAGCCATGAAGCATGATATCTGGATGAAAGATCCCAGTCATAACTTCTGCTCTATTTTAAGTGGTGCCCGCAACTTCCTAGGAGGCTATGATGACATCCCTAATGAAATAAGCATTCAATTATGGCGTATCAATCCCTGTTGTCCCGGCACTCATTTTCCTATGGGTGATGCCCGTAAGCACAAGGTGAGTGAGGTACTGCAGCGAGCCAGTCAAAACTTTGTTTTTAAAATGCTCAATGATGGTGAACCGCTCAAAATGGGTCTTGAATTAGGAATAACCGAAGAAGAGGCACGGAAGACCAATGAAGAATTACAAAATATTTGCTTGTATTGTGATCATTTTTTAAAATGCAATAAGGATAAAATATTTGATGAAAATGGGGTCAAACCAACGTCGGTTCAGCTTTAATTGATGATATAATGCTCGCTTTGTTCCCCAGATGGTTTATAAAAGTGATGGTGGTATTGTGGGCTGTCAGTCTTGCCATTGTAGTCTATGAAGCTCTTTTTGAAACTTTGCAATTCAAGCATGTATGGCTTGCAGCTTTATATATTACAGCCATTTGTTATACGTTAAAACTAGGGAGCCATGACGCAAAACATAAAAACACAGATGATTAAATTAGTCGTGATCTCATTACTATCTATTATAGGTTTTCATGCACAAGGTCAATCAATCGATAGTGTGCTTCAAAAATATAATAACCATAGTGTTCCCTATATTCAGGTGGAAGAACTAGCAGCACATTATGAAGAGTATGTAATTCTAGATACCCGCAAGAAAGAAGAGTTTGAGGTAAGTCATTTACCCGGAGCAATATGGGTAGGCGAAAAGTTTGCCAACCCAGTCCCTGCCAACAAAGATCAAAAGATTGTTGTTTATTGCACTATAGGTGTGCGCAGTGAAGATTACGGTGAGCAATTACGGCAAGCTGGTTTTAAGAATACATTCAATCTTTATGGAAGTATATTTGCTTGGAAAGATGCGGGTCAACCATTAGTAGATACCGCAAATAAGACTACCGAAAAAGTACATACCTATAATAAAGAGTGGTCTAGGTTTCTTAAAACGGGAGTGAAGATTTATAAAAAATAAGATTTAGATAATGGAAATCCCTAAGTGGTTTTGGCAAATATTACTGGTAAGTAGTCTCACGGGCAGTGTTATTACCATTTACTTGATGGTTACAGGGACTCAAGACCGCAGTTACATCTGGTACTTGTTTTTGTTTTTAATGGCCGTATGGTTTGCGTTGAGACAATTGAGAAAATCTTCCTGACTTTATTTAATGCTCAAGTTTTCGCTAAAAATAGCGACGGTTGCAGTCCCGCTGCCAGTAAGGCGTTCAACAAATAATTCAACATAATCTCCATTAGACAAAGTGACTATTGAGTTAATCGCTATGTTTTGAATGTTAGTTGAGTTTTCCACACGAAAGATCGCGTTACTTTCTGTAATTACTGTCCCATTAACCGCCAGTAAAAAACCATAAAACTCACCGGGTTTATCCACTCTTACAGATATCGATGCATTTACTTGAAAATTACGGGTTTTAGTCCCGTCATAAACTAGCTTGTTATCATCAGGATAGGAAAATCTAAATAAATTGCTGGATGTTGTGGTGTACGCAGTGGTGTTGCCCTCGAGCTTTTGTGGAGTGTTGATGTTGCTTGCTGTATAAGAAAAAGAATAACCATTAGTCAGACCACCGTTGTAATAATAGTTCCCACTAGCCTCATTGTCACTTTCTTTATTGATACCAGGAGAGGAAACAGTCCAGTCATTAGAAAAATTATATCCCGTGTAGGAAGAGTTACCTTTAACTCTGGTTCCATCTCCTAGAAAAACGCAACCCTCAAGGACTGCATCGCCCGCAATGCCAGTTATACCAGTCACATCCAGACCGGTGCTTCCTGCAGATACATTCATAAATCCAGATTGCTTCTGGATTAATTGAAAGGCTCCTGTAATGGTCTCAAACGTACCTTCATTATCTGCCAACCATCCCATTAAGTTAAGTAAGAGGTAACCTCCATTATGAAAAGAAATCCCAGTTTTATTTTTTTGAAACTGGATGACGTCTAAAAATACAAGTCCATACCCATCAACCTCACCTATATCTGATAGACCGGTTATAATCATGGTTTGCAGGACTAGATTTTGCGGACTGGTGCCAAACGTTGCCGTTGCATCTAGATCAAAGGCTTTACCACCGCCAGCTGCAGGAAGCCCTGTGCTAGTATTGATTTTTCCTGCAAGGGTCATGTTTCTCAATGTACCGCCTGTACTTCCTTTAAAAATAGGTGTAGTCTCTGACGCTGCTACCAGAATATCTTTTTGTGAATATCTTCCAAAGATTGTCGCATTGTTCATATTAATGCTATTAGAAAGGATAATGGTTCCAGATATCTCGTATGATTTACTATTGTCCAGAGTGATAATACCTGCGACAGGGGCCGGAAAGTCAGACTCTTTTTTAATAAGTACGGTTTCAGTCCTGGTCTGTTGGTCGGAAATTAAGGATTGCCACTGCCCGTCAAAGTAAGCGAACTGTTTAAGGTCTTTGTTGTAGGTAAGTAAACCACTCGCTGGATTATCAATATTTGAAATCTGGGTTTGAGTCAACCGTGGTATCAATAAACCGCTACTATCAGATTCAATATGTAGCATAGCAGATGGATCAGGAAAGCTAGTGTTGATACCTACTTGACCGTAAACATCACAAATGATAAAAAGAAGAATTAAGATAGGGGCGCTCGACTTCATTAGTACAGTTTAACGAGCTAAAAGTAGTGTTAACCTTTATGGCAGCTCTAGTACTTACAATAACCAATTGTAAGTAAAATGAGCACAGTTATTTTGAATCCAAAACTTAATAATCAGATTATCAGTTTTTTAAAACCAAATGGAGCGTAGGAAATCAAAAGTAACAAATGTTATTATTTAACATATAATTAACTCACTTAATCGATTAAATAAATCATTCATCGTTGAAAGTACCATTTGTTAATCAATTCAATGCTTTTAGCCCTAAGGAGGTTTATACGCTTTAGCTTACCTAATCTTATAAGTTAAACGCTGCTTTTACCTGGTCTACAAAATCTAGTTTTTCCCAAGTAAACAACTCGACCTCCTTTGTGATTCTACCATTATATGGAGATTCAAATACTTTAGTCATCATGCGTGGTTCACGCCCTACATGACCATAAGCTGCTGTATCTCTATAAATAGGATTGCGCAACTTTAAGCGGGACTCGATGGCAGCTGGTCTCATATCAAATATTTGAGCTACTTTTTTTGAAATATCACCGTCCTTCATATCTACCGTTGCCGTTCCATACGTATCTACGTGTATAGAGGTAGGTTCTACCACTCCTATAGCATAGGATACCTGCACAAGTACTTCTGTAGCAAGTCCTGCAGCTACTAGGTTTTTTGCAACATGTCTGGCTGCATAGGCTGCGCTACGGTCCACCTTTGACGGGTCTTTACCAGAAAAAGCACCGCCACCATGTGCGCCTTTGCCCCCATAAGTGTCCACTATAATCTTACGCCCAGTCAATCCTGTATCACCATGTGGACCACCTATAACAAATTTTCCAGTAGGGTTGATGTGATAGGTAATGTCATCATTAAAAAGTTCTTGCACATATTGCGGCAACTGTTTTTTAACTCGTGGGATTAAAATCTCCTTCAGGTCCTTTTTAATTTGTGCCAGCATTTGCTCGTCGTCCTTATTAAAAGGGTCGTGCTGTGTAGAGATGACTATAGCGTCGATGCGCTGAGGCACGTTGTCATCACTGTATTCGATAGTAACTTGCGATTTTGCATCGGGTCTCAAATAGGTAATCTCTTTGTTCTCGCGTCGCAATCTTGCTAACTCAATTAAAATTTTATGAGAAATGTCAAGCGCTAGCGGCATATAGTTTTCGGTCTCGTTTGTTGCATAACCGAACATCATTCCTTGATCGCCAGCACCTTGTTCCTCCTTACTTTCACGATCTACACCTTGATTAATATCTTGAGATTGCTCATGAATCAAAGAAATAACACCACAAGAATCTCCGGAAAACTGGTACTCTCCTTTAGTATATCCTATTTCATTTATAATTTCTCGAGCAATGGTTTGCACATCCAGATAAGTGTCTGACTTAACCTCACCTGCCAGCACTACCTGGCCTGTAGTAACTAGGGTCTCACAAGCCACTTTGGATTCTGGATCAAAAGCTAAAAAATTATCCAGTAAGGCATCGCTTATCTGGTCTGCTACTTTATCTGGGTGACCTTCACTAACAGATTCTGATGTAAATAAATAAGGCATGTTGTAAGTACGCTTTCGCGAAAGCGTATATAAAACATACACGATCGCAAGGGTTAAAATTTGTTGTAAGGAAGAGAGACTGTGTGCGGTAGTACTACTGATTTAGCATTTATGCCACTTTAAAAGCGACGAGGGTGCAAGCAGTCAAATCTATCCTCGTGGCAAATATACATATTAAGAAATCGCAGTGATTGACAAGTATAGCATTTTGTGAAGTTTATAACGCAACAAACATTTGAAAATATATTAAACCACTAAAAATCAGTTTTTTAAATAAAAGGTATTTGTGACCTGAGAAAGCATCTTAAAAATTATCCAGGGTTTCCCGTGGGTATAAAAATTGACGAAAGCAGATAAATACGTACGTTACAGGATTATTTAAAGGGTTTAAATACGTACTTTAATCCATCATTAAAGAACAAATCTCATGTCTACAATCCCGCAAGAGTTTCAAATTACAGAGCTGGTACATCAGGATACTTATCTAGCTAATGGTAAGTTAATCCCATGGCACGGCGATACTACACAGGTATATTCAACGATATCATCCACAGATACTTATCAACCTACCTTGCTAGGCAGCATTCCCGCCCTGGGTGAAAAGGAAGCGTTACAAGCGCTGGATGCAGCAGTTAATGCTTACAGTAATGGTCAAGGGTTGTGGCCTACCATGCGGGTGGTTGATCGCATTGCTTGTATGGAGAAATTTGTGGAGCAAATGAAGACAAAGCGTGATCAAGTGGTTAAGTTGTTAATGTGGGAAATAGGCAAGTCTTTACCTGATTCTCAAAAAGAATTTGACCGTACCGTAGATTACATCAACGACACAATTGAGGATTATAAGCAAATGGATCGTGACAGCGCTCAATTTAAAAAACACGATGGCGTCAATGCTCATATTAGACGTGGTCCACTGGGTGTAGTGTTGTGTTTAGGGCCATACAATTACCCGCTTAATGAGACTTTTGCACTACTTATTCCAGCCCTTATTATGGGTAACACTGTTGTTTTTAAACCTGCAAAACATGGCGTTTTATTAATTTCTCCTTTACTGGAAGCTTTTTGCAACAGCTTTCCAGCTGGTGCTGTGAATGTAATTTATGGTCGTGGCCGTATTGTCGCCTCTCCTATTATGAAAACAGGAAAGGTAGATGTGCTAGCACTTATAGGTAACAGTAAAAGCGCAAACGCGTTGCAAAATCAACATCCTAAAAGCAATCGTTTGCGATTAGTACTGGGGCTAGAGGCAAAAAATCCTGCTATCATTTTAAAAGATGCAGATCTAGACCTTGCCATTGCAGAATGTATTGCTGGCGCTACTTCCTTTAACGGTCAGCGTTGTACAGCTCTCAAGGTTATTTACGTGCATGAGGCGATTGTTGAAGAGTTTAATAAACGATTTGCGGCACAGGTTGATGCATTAAAATTTGGTAATCCATGGGATGATGGGGTCAAACTCACACCATTGCCAGAGCCAGATAAACCTGCATATATTCAGGAATTGATTGATGATGCTTTACATAAGGGAGCTCGTATTATTAATAAAAAAGGGGGCGATACTAGTGAAAATTTTATTTTTCCCGCGGTGCTCTACCCAGTCTCAAAAGATTCTAGAGTTTTTCAAGAAGAGCAATTTGGTCCTGTAATCCCTGTTCTTTCTTTCAAAGATATTGAGGAGCCACTCGATGATATGGCAGCATCCAATTATGGCCAGCAGGTCAGTCTATTTGGTAGAGATATTACTACCCTAGCACCCCTTATCGATACGCTCGTTAATCTGGTGTGCCGTGTTAATTTAAATAGCTCCTGCCAGCGTGGGCCAGATGTATACCCTTTTACTGGAAGAAAGGATAGTGCAGTGGCGACCTTAAGTGTGCATGATGCACTGCGCTCGTTTTCTATTAGAACCTTTATCGCGTCAAAAGACAATGCATCTAACAATGCTATCCTGACAGAGTTGTTGCGCTCTCGCAGTTCTAACTTTGTCAGCACCGATTATATTTTGTAAAACAGGTATATCAGGTTAGAATTGCATGCAATGAGATAGAAGTGCCAGAAATTGACCTAGAAAATAACATACTCGCACAAGCATAACTGAATCACCATTGAATGATGCTCAAGGACCCGCATGACAATCTTTTTGCACTAGTATCCTCGCTTACAAAATCGGAAAAGCGTCAATTCAAACTCTATGTGGGTAGGCTAGGGGTAAATGTAGATTCAAAGTTTATGCAACTATTCAGTGTCCTGGATAAAGCAGCTGTTTATAGCGAGGCTAATATATTGCAGGCCACTAGCATTACAAAAAGACAATTAGCAAACGTTAAATCGCATTTGTACAAACAAATTTTAGTCAGTTTAAAGCTTAATCCCGCCCATCAAACTGCACAAGTATACCTGAGGGAACAATTAGATTTTGCCTCTATTCTATACAGCAAGGGTTTGTACCTACAAAGTTTAAAAATCCTAGAGAAATCAAAAGATATTGCAATGGCGCGGCAGGAATATCAATTGGCTTTTGAAATAATCGAGTTTGAAAAAGTCATCGAGTCGCAATACGTTACCCACAGCACGCATGACCGTGCAGAGGTATTGACAAGACAATCACAAGCCTTGCATAAGTCTAACGTATTGACTAGTCAATTATCAAGTCTTAGTTTACAATTATATGGTCTGCTGCTTAAAAAAGGCTACGTAAAAAGTGAAATAGACCGTGCGCATCTTAATGAGTTTTTCAAATCACAATTGCCTTATTATAAATGGAGTGAATTGCATTTCAAGGAAAAATTATGGGTCTGCAAGGTTCATTTGTGGTATGGGTTTTTATTACAAGATTTTCTTTTATGCTATAAATATGCTGTACGCTGGGTAGAGCTATTTTATGATGAGCCAGAGATGATCGCATTAAACCCTAGCTTTTTTTTAAAGGGGAATCACTATTTACTGGAAGCCTTATTTCTATTAGGGCATCAATCAAAGTTCAACAGCTGTTTAAGTAAACTGCAAACCATAGTTGCTCAACCACAATTTCCTGTTAGCGATCATGTAGCGGCACTATCGTTTTTGTACATACAAATCAATAAAATCAATGCCTGTTTTATGGATGGTAGCTTCAATAAAGGACTGCAATTGATCCCAGAAACAGAAAAACATTTGTCGATGTATGGCAATTTAATAGGCGAGCATTATCACATGGTTTTTTATTACAAGTTTGCCTGTTTACAATTTGGTGTAGAAAACTACGATCAGACCATCTATTATTTAAATAAAATTATAGATCATAAAAGCCCGCGTATGAGGGAAGATTTGATGTGTTTTTCTAGAATATTAAATCTGATGGCTCACTATGAGGCTGGCAAAGATGACCGTCTAGAGGCAGATTTAAAATCGGTCTATAAGTTTTTGAAAAAAATGAATGCACTCAATAAAGTGCAACTGGAGTTGATTCAATTCATTCGTGAATTAGGCAATATTTACCCACAGGATCTTAAGGATGCCTTTATCAGATTGCATAAAAAATTGCGAGGCTTTGAGGATAATCCTTTGGAAAGACGTGCATTTTTATACCTGGATATTTTATCCTGGCTGGAAAGTAAGATTCATCAAAAACCTGTAGGAGAAATAGTTAGAGATAAAAATAGAGAGAGATAGAGTCTGGGCGAATAAACCCTAGTAAATTTATAGGAAAATAATTTGTTAAAAATTTGGTATTGATAAATAGTTTTCTGAATCTTTGGTCTCACGTTCATAACCATACTGAAATTATCAAGAAAGGACGAGGGAACAGACCCATCGACTCCTTAGCAACCCTTCGTTTTTTAAACGATGAAGGTGCTAATTTCTGCTCGCCGCCTGGCGAGACAAGATGATACACGCAATAAGTAGGTTATACTACCAGCAAGTTTCTTTTTTGATTTTACTCTTATACAATTTGTGTAAGAGCAAAGTACGTTTCTATTGGTTCTGGACATTAATGTTTTAATAATTAGTAAAAAGAAACAACATGTCAAATCAAAAATTTTCAACACAGGCCTTGCACGCTGGGCACGATTTTAAAGCTAACGGAGGTACTCGAGCAGTGCCCTTGTATCAATCCACCAGTTATGTATTTAACAACAGTGATCACGCAGCAAATTTATTCTCGCTGGCAGAGCCTGGTTTTATTTACACCAGGATTAACAATCCTACAGTCGATGTTCTAGAGCAGCGACTGGCTGCACTCGAGGGAGGTATCGCTGCAGTGGCGACAGCATCTGGAACTAGCGCAATTTCTACCACGCTGCTTACATTGTTAAGAGCGGGAGATCATATCGTTGCTAGTAGTTCTCTATATGGTGGGACGTTTAATCTATTATCTGTAACCCTGCCACGACTGGGTATCACCACAACCTTTGTTGATCCCAGTGAGGAAGGCTCTTTTACTAAAGCTATTCAAGAAAACACTCGTGCCATTTTTGTAGAATCTCTAGGAAACCCTAAACTAGATGTGCTGGATTTAAAAGCCGTAAGTAAACAGGCTGTGGCCTCAAAAGTACCTTTAATTGTAGATAATACAGTTGCAACGCCTTACTTGCTCAACCCCATAGAGCATGGAGCAAATATTGTAATCCACTCATTGACAAAATATATCAATGGAAACGGGACTGCTCTGGGCGGCATTATTATCGATGCAGGAACCTTTGACTGGACAAACGGTAAATTTCCAGAGTTTACAGAGCCATCTGCAGGTTATCATGGCTTAATTTATAGCGAGGCACTTGAAGAAGCGGCATTTATCGCCAAAGTGCGTATCGAGGGGCTAAGAGATTTAGGAGCAGCCATATCGCCGTTCAATGCATGGCAAATTATTCAAGGTCTAGAGACACTCAATTTGCGTGTGGATAGGCATTCAAAAAATGCTTTGGAACTAGCCCAATGGCTAGAAACTCAAGAAGACGTGGCCTGGGTAAATTACCCTGGTCTAGCCACTAGTGAGTACCATGATCTGGCTCAAGAATACCTACCTAAAGGACAAAGCGGTATCGTAACCTTTGGACTTAAAGGCGGCTATGAGTCAGCAAAAAAAGCCGTTGATAATGCTCAAATCTTTTCATTACTAGCAAATATAGGCGACAGCAAATCTCTAATTATTCACCCGGCGAGTACGACCCATCAGCAATTAAGTGATGAGCAACAAGCCAGTGCGGGAGCGCCTAAAGACTTGATACGTTTGTCTGTAGGGCTGGAAGATGTAGAGGATCTCAAGGCAGATCTGGCACAGGCATTCAAGGCTGTAAAAGCGACAGCTACTGCATAATGTCTAGAGAATTGCAGTATATAAAAATACCAGAGCTGCCATTGCATTCTGGTAAGGTTCAGGATATAAGTGTTTCCTATCAGATTTTTGGGCGTGCGTTGCATACCGCGCCCATAATTCTGGTAAATCACGCGCTCACAGGTAATTCGAGTATTGATCAGTGGTGGTCCCAACTGGTGGGTCCGTCTAAGGTACTCGACACAGATAGGTTTACCTTACTGGCTCTAGATATTCCAGGGAATGGGTATGACGGCCATGTGGATCATTTGATTTTTAATTATCAGGACTGGTGTCTGGCAGATGTGGCTCTCGCTTTCGCGAAAGCGATATCTTCTCTACACATCACCTCCATCGAGATAGGAATAGGCGGTAGTATAGGTGGCGCCCTATTATGGGAAATGCTGGCAATAGAACCATCTTTATTTCAAACTATAGTGCCCATTGCCGCAGACTGGAAGGCTACAGACTGGCTTGTTGCCTGCTGTCATGTGCAGGAGTCGATTCTGGCGACATCTGACCGTCCATTAGAAATAGCCAGACAGCACGCAATGACCTTTTACCGGTCGCCCCAGGGATTAGAATTGAAGTTTGATCGCAAGGTACATGCGGGTTCGTTTGCTGTAAAACAATGGCTGGATTATCATGGTAAATCGTTGCAGCAGCGATTTCAATTGCCTGCGTATCGATTGTTGAACCGTCTTTTATGGACGATTGATGCAGCGGCATCGCACAATAATGATGTGTCCCAGTTGGTGGCTGCATCCCGTACGGCGATTGAATTGATTTGTATTGACAGTGATTTGTTTTTTACAGCAGCTCAGGATGAAAAAACATTTTTGCTATTGCGTGATGTTCATGATATCAGGCTGCATCAATTGAACAGTCCACATGGGCATGATGCATTTTTAATGGAGCATACACAAATGCAAGAATTGCTCACCCGTATTATTGAAAAAAGGTTAGTACCAGTAGCGACCTGATGAAAGGAAAGTGCTGCCACAAAATTTATAACATTATGAAACAAATACATATTTACCTCTTTGGTCTAGGAAACGTCGGGAGCAAGCTGATAGAACAAATTCTAGAGTCACATTCTTATTTTAAACGCAAACACCAGCTGGATTTAAAAATCGTGGGGCTCGCAAACTCTAGTCAGGTTTACACCAGTATGGATGGAGTAAGTCACGATTGGAAAGAAGTTTTTGCACATCATGCTGTAGCTAGAACCTCAGATGCATTCTATGTTTTTTCACAAAACCTTCTTGCCCATAGGATCGCCGTGGATGCTACAGCTAGTAAAGAATTATCTCAATTTTATCCAGAAATTGCACAACAAGGTTTTCATATTGTAACAGCAAACAAAATAGCAAATACCTTGTCCCAATCATTTTATGATCGATTACGGCATATATTGTTAAAACAGGAATTGCAGTTTGAATATGAAACTAATGTAGGAGCAGGTCTTCCTATTATAGAAACGGTAAAAAGATTGACAGATAGTGGTGAGTCTATAAAGGCAATAAACGGCGTGTTTTCTGGATCCCTAGGCTATATATTTAATAGGTTTTCTCAAGAGGGCGTTGCCTTCTCTAGTATTGTAAAAGAGGCATTAGATAAAGGTTTTACAGAGCCAGACCCACGCGAGGACCTATCTGGGAATGATGTCGCGCGTAAATTATTAGTGCTAGCAAGAGAAACTGGATTAAAGTTAGAGTTTGAAGATATTGAAATTGAGAACCTGGTACCAGCACAACTGCAGTCGCTCAAGATTGCCGACTTTTTACAACAATTGCCGCAACTAGACGAGATCCTGGAAGAAAGAAAGAATCAGTTAGGCCACAATCAGGTGTTGCGTCACCTGGGACAGCTCGATGTGCACCACAAGACGTTGAAGGTATCTTTGCAGGCCGTTAGTAAGGATTCTCCTGCGGGTCAACTGCAAGGAAGCGATGGATTTTTTGAAATATTTTCTGGAAGCTATGCTCAGGAACCACTTGTCATTAAAGGCGCTGGCGCAGGTAGGGAAGTAACCGCAAGAGGACTCCTATCAGACATTATTAAAATAAGTAACACACTAGTCCAGAAGCCAGAGTTGAACTTTTACACGAACTAGAGTGTCTTTTTTTTGACACTGCGGGTAAAGATCTCGTGCTTTAGTTATATTTTTTGCAGATAATTCTGTTAATATTGCAGAATGCTTTCTAGAAAAACAAAATACGGAATCAAAGCGCTGTCTTTTCTGGCAAAAAATAGTAATGTTAACACATTTCCTATTGCTACCATTGCCAAAGAGGAAAACATACCTCACAAATTTTTAGAGGCTATTCTACTTGAGCTGCGCAAGAATTCAATTTTGGGCAGCCGCAAGGGTAAAGGAGGCGGTTATTACCTACTACAGCCAGCAAATCAAATAAGAATGTCCACGATACATCGTATCCTTGAGGGACCTATAGCTATGCTGCCATGCGTGAGCCTTAATTTTTATGAAAAATGTGAGGATTGTCCAGATGAAGACGCATGCACAGTAAACCGATTAATGCTTAAAGTAAGAGATAATACTCTTGAAATCTTGGAAAATCAAACGCTAGCTGATTTAATAGCCTAGTCGTTATTTTCATTCTACTTTTTTTAGACTTTTTTATCCTAGTTAGTATATAGGTAATATAGTTTATTTTGTTTCTTTGCATCTGACTAGAACAAATGATACTAGACCAGGTTCTATATAATACCACAAAATCAAATAAATCCAACCGCTCTGCACCACAAGAGTCAACCATGCGCAGCATCCTTAAATCTGTAAGCTGGCGCGTGATTGGTACGCTAGACACGGTGCTCATATCTTATATGTTGACCGGACAGGTGCGCACAGCATTTGCTATAGGTGGGGTGGAGTTAATCACAAAAATGATTCTATATGTAGCACACGAGCGCGTGTGGAATCGAATAAAATATGGCAAACGACCATGATCACTCCTGATAATTATAAAGAGTATAATAAAAAGTTAGCTACTGCAACTCCTGAAAAAATAATCACTACTGTTTTAGAGCAATCTGCAAGGCCAGTGGTTACAACAAACTTTAGGCCCTATGAGGTTGCTATTTTACACGCTGTGGCTACAGTTAATAAGCAAGTACCTGTAATCTGGTGCGATACTGGCTATAATACTAGGGAAACCTACAAGCATGCCATTTATGTAGTACAAAAGTTAGGACTTGACGTAACAACTTATGTTCCCAAACTTACAACGGCTTATCGTGATGTGGTGATGGGTATTCCTGGTGTTGATGACCCTAGACATAAAGAGTTTACCAGACAGGTGAAATTAGAACCCTTTCAGCGAGCGATGAGACATTTCAAACCAGATGTATGGTTCACTAATTTACGAGCAGGTCAAACAGCCTTTAGAGATTCTATAGATATTTTATCGTATTCCAGCGATGGGATATTAAAGGTAAGCCCTTTTTATCATGCTACAGATGCGCAATTAGATCAGTACCTAGAGATACATGATCTTCAAAATGAATTTAAATATTTTGACCCTACAAAGGTTGAATCAAATAGAGAATGTGGACTTCATGGATCTTAAAAATTTCAAGCCCAACTTACTAGAGGCAGAGGCAATTTATATCATCAGAGAGGTGGTGGCTCAATTTGAGAAACCGGTATTGCTGTTCTCGGGCGGTAAAGACAGTATCACTTTACTGCACCTGGCGATGAAAGCTTTTTATCCAGCAAGAATCCCATTTCCTTTACTTCATGTGGACACTGGACATAACTTTCCAGAGACGATAACCTTTAGAGATCAATTGGTACAACAGTACGATCTTGAGTTAATAGTTGCTCATGTACAGGACAATATTGATGCAGGAATAGTAAAAGAAGAGACCGGGCGTTATTCCAGTCGTAACCAGTTACAAACACAAACACTGCTTGACGCGATAGAGGCTCATGGTTTTGACGCCTGTATGGGCGGTGCACGTAGGGACGAGGAAAAGGCTCGTGCCAAAGAGCGTATTTTTTCAGTCCGCAATGATTTTGGAGAATGGGATGAAAAAAATCAGCGCCCTGAATTATTTGACTTGCTTAATGGTATGATCGATATGGGACAAAATGTGCGCTGTTTTCCTATTTCTAACTGGACAGAATTAGATGTGTGGAATTATATAAGAGATGAAAAGATAGAGATTCCTTCAATTTACTACGCTCACCAGCGGTCTGTTTTTGAAAGGGACGGATTGATATGGAGCGACTCACCACATGTTTATCGTGATGATGACGAGCAGGTAACCACCCAGTGGGTGCGTTTTAGAACTGTAGGGGACATGAGTTGTACCGCAGCAGTAGCAAGTAAAGCAACAACTATAGACACGGTAATCAACGAGATTTCAGGCAGTAGTATTTCAGAAAGAGGAGCGCGAATTGACGATAAACGCAGCGAGGCTGCTATGGAAACTCGTAAACAACAAGGATATTTTTAACGGATGGGGGTTTTAAAAATTGCTACCGCGGGTAGTGTAGATGATGGTAAAAGTACACTTATAGGTCGCTTGCTATACGACACAAAATCATTGCCTATAGATAAGTTACAAGCCATAAAAGACAGCAGTGAGCGCAAGGGGTATGACTATCTAGACTTGTCGCTAGCCACAGATGGATTGGTTGCAGAGCGAGAGCAGGGCATCACCATTGATGTAGCTCACATTTATTTTTCTACGCCAGATCGCAGTTACATTATTGCAGATGCTCCCGGGCATATTGAGTACACACGCAACATGATAACAGGTGCTAGTACTAGCCAGATAAGCATCATCTTGATCGATGCAAGAAAAGGGGTTGTTGAGCAAACTTTTAGACATTTTTACATCAATCATTTGTTGCAAACCAGCGACTTGATTGTTGCAGTTAATAAAATGGATCTAGTAGATTATAAGGAGTCTGCTTTCGCGAAAGCGGAACAAGCATTCCAGCAATTATTAGCAAAACATCAATTGCCTCATAGAAAGGTGTATTTTATACCTGTAAGTGCACTCAAAGGAGATAATGTGGTACACACCTCAATAACAATGCCATGGTACCATGGCCCTAGTATTTTACAAGTATTATCACAGGTAGAAACAGCCGCACCGCTTGTTCAAAGCTTCCTACAGGTACAAAATGTTATACGCCCTAAAACACAGAAGTATCACGACTATCGCGGTTTTGCGGGAAGAATAAAAGGTGACCAGCTTAAAGTAGGAGACCCAGTAACGGTCTTGCCATCACTTAAAAAAAGCGTAGTTGAAGCAATACATTTTAATGGAGAAAATTTTGAAGCAGCTCCTGCCGGTAGTTCTGTTTCTATAAGTTTACAGGATGACTTGAATGTAGATCGTGGCGATATTCTTATCAAGACAGAAGCTAGCGATAGCTTACTAACAAAAAATATTACAGCAACCCTGTGCTGGATGGATACCCAGCCATTAGTAGACAAGAAAAAAATGTGGCTGCAGTATGGCACGCAGCGCATCATGTGTAGGGTAGAGCAATTGATTTCAAAAAAATCAACCGATTTTCAGTCGGATGTTACTGATATAAAACAGCTACACCTGAATGATATAGGTCAAATAAAAATTAAAACGAGTAAACCCGTTCCATCCATTAGTTTTAATCAGTCTAGGGACTTAGGGCGGTTTATATTAATTGATCCAGTTTCTAAAAACACGTCTGCAGTAGGCTTTGTGGAAGATCACACCTAGATGTGTTAAACACTTGCTCAGCTGGTAATTGCGCACGACCTTTGCAATCGCTTATACAACAGTGATAATTGCTATGGAGAAAGACATGATTACCACAGATATATTAATCATAGGGGCTGGACCTACTGGGTTGTTTGCCGTTTTTGAGGCCGGCCTTTTAAAACTTAAATGTCACATTATCGATGCCCTGGCGCAACCGGGCGGTCAATGTGCCGAGTTATATCCTAAAAAGCCTATCTATGATATCCCTGGATTTCCAGAGGTGCTCGCAGGTGATCTAGTGGATAATTTAATGAAGCAGATTGAGCCTTTCCAGCCGGGTTTTACACTAGGTGAGCGGGCACAGACAATAGATAGACA
The DNA here is from genome assembly GCA_947491755.1 of uncultured Nonlabens sp. Taxonomy (GTDB): domain Bacteria; phylum Bacteroidota; class Bacteroidia; order Flavobacteriales; family Flavobacteriaceae; genus Nonlabens. The sequence goes on from CANLKV010000001.1 coordinate 898,200, forward strand.
AGAAGATGGGACCTTTATAGTTACTACCAGTAAAGGGACAAAGCACCATGCAAAGGTTGTTGCTATTGCAGGTGGTCTAGGTTCTTTTGAGCCGCGTAAACCAGCCATTGAAGGTCTGGAGAAATACGAGGACAAAGGCCTGGCCTACATGATTAAAAATCCAGAAGATTATCGCGGTAAAAGAGTTGTAATAGCTGGTGGAGGCGATAGCGCACTGGACTGGTCTATTTTCCTTGCAGATGTTGCGAGTGAGGTAACCCTAGTGCACCGTAGGGAAGAATTTAGAGGGGCACTGGACAGCGTCGAGAAAGTGGAAGAATTAGTTGCCCAAGATAAAATACGTTTGATCACTCCCGCAGAGATTCTAGATATCAATGGTGAAGGCGCGGTAGAATCGGTGTTGTTACAGCACAATGACGAGGCAAAAAGAATGGAAATCATCGAGTGCGATGCGTTCGTTCCATTATTTGGTCTGGCACCTAAATTAGGTCCTATTGCAGACTGGGGTCTAGAGATAGAAAAGAATGCTATAAAGGTGGATAACACCCTAGATTATCAAACTAATATTCCTGGAATTTATGCCATAGGTGATGTCAATACTTATCCTGGAAAGCTTAAGCTAATTCTGTGCGGATTTCATGAAGCAACATTAATGTGTCAAAGCGCCTACCAGCGCATCCATCCAGACAAGCGTTACGTTATGAAATATACAACTGTAGGCGGGATTGATGGATTTGACGGTTCGCGCAAGGAAGCAGAGAAAGCGGTTGTTAAAAAAATAGGTAACAAACAGAATGTCTGATATTAAGATTACTATCATCGATCGTGAGGGAGTTTCTCACCAGGTGGATGCACCTACAGACATGAATATGAACCTGATGGAAGTTTGTAAGGCTTATGATTTGCCAGTACAAGCAGTATGTGGCGGTATGGCCATGTGTGCCACCTGTCAATGTTATATTATAAGTGATCACGATCTAGGAGAGCGCAACGACGATGAACAAGCTATGCTTTGGGAGGCTCAAAATGTCAAAGACAATTCAAGACTGGGATGCCAGATACCGATCACCCCAGACCTAGAAGGACTGATTATCGAGTTAGCGCCAGAGGAATAATTCACCGTCCTACTGCATTTATAATTTAATGCGCAACGGCCAGGTTGAGCCCGATGTAAGTATAGCGCCAGCCTGGTGTAAATGGATAGGTCTGCGCAAAACTTAGGCGCAGCATTAAAGATTCTATTAAAGTATCAATCACATTTATTTCTTTTTAAATTTTGTTTTTGATTGTTGATCGCTCATATTTGTACTAGTTCATTGATTTCAAGTTATAAAGAAAGGTTCAGGGAATAGACCCGTAGACCTTGGCAACCCTACCCTGTAGAAGGTGCCTCATTCTACCACGCAGCAGCTGTGGACAGATAACCAGTAGTATCAATTATCCATTCCTCTTTCTTTGTATTATATGTTTTTAAGCTCCGCTTTTGCGAAAGCGTAATTTCTATCCTCCGTATGGTTGGCTATGAACCTACTGGTCCTTTAAAACATATTGCAAATCTTGATTAGTACGCCACAGGGTCAAATGGAGCCTGTATATAACAACTATTAAAAGTTAAAGAGATTGATAACAAAAGATTTATACCGTGCCTTACAAGAACGCATCCTAGTGCTGGATGGGGCTATGGGGACCATGTTGCAACGACACAAATTTAGCGAGGCAGATTACCGTGGGAAACGATTTGCAAATTATCCTTATGATGTAAAGGGCAACAATGATCTGTTATCGATCACACAACCCGAAGCAATTGCTGGGGTGCATACGGCTTATTTCAAAGCAGGTGCAGATATTGTGGAGACCAATACCTTTAGCGCGACCACCGTTGCCATGGCAGATTATCACATGGAGGACCTAGTGGATGAGATTAATATCGAGAGCGCAAAGATTGCTCGCAGGGTAGCAGACGAGTTTACACATAACGAACCACACAAACCTAGATTTGTTGCGGGAGCGATGGGTCCCACAAATAAAACTGCTAGCATGTCGCCAGATGTAAATGACCCTGGCTATAGAGCAATAACTTTTGATGAATTGCGCAAAGCCTATAAACAGCAAGCTGCAGGACTGATTAAAGGAGGAGTTGATATCCTATTGGTAGAGACTGTCTTTGACACCCTCAATGCCAAAGCTGCTCTTTTTGCTATAGAAGAACTAAAAGAAGAGCAAGGTATAGATGTTCCCGTTATGGTAAGCGGTACCATTACAGATGCCTCTGGTAGAACTTTAAGCGGTCAGACGGCAGAGGCATTTATGATCTCTATAGAACACATACCCTTACTTTCAGTAGGATTCAATTGTGCTCTGGGAGCAAAACAGTTGACACCTTATTTAGAGACTGTAGCCAGCAAATCCATGTTTGGTATCAGTGCTTACCCTAATGCGGGATTGCCTAACGCCTTTGGAGCGTATGATGAATCACCAGAGCAAATGGCGTCCCAAGTACAGGAATATCTTGACAAATCGTTGATCAATATTATAGGAGGTTGTTGCGGTACTACACCAGAGCATATTGCCGCTATCGCACAGATTGCTGCCGCATACAAGCCTAGAGTAATTCCATCCCTCCAAAATCTAGTACATGGATAAGAAAGAATACAGGCCACTCAAATTAAGCGGACTAGAACCTCTAGTCATTACGCCAAAGAGCAATTTTATCAATGTAGGCGAACGTACAAATGTCGCCGGGTCAAAAAAATTTCTACGTCTTATCAAACAAGACAAATATGATGAGGCCCTTGAGATTGCTAGGGATCAGGTAGAAAATGGTGCGCAAATTATTGACATCAATATGGACGACGGTCTAATTGACGGTAAAACGGCGATGGTTAAATTTCTCAATTTGATCGCTGCAGAGCCAGATATTTCTAGGGTGCCCATCATGATCGATAGTTCTAAATGGGAAATCATAGAGGCAGGTTTACAAGTCGTGCAGGGCAAGTGTGTTGTTAACTCTATTAGCTTAAAAGAAGGAGAGCAAGCATTTATTGAAAATGCTAAGATTATAAAACGTTACGGCGCGGCTGTTATTGTTATGGCCTTTGATGAGGTAGGGCAGGCAGATAATTATGAACGACGTATCGAGATCGCTCAACGCAGCTATGACTTGCTCATTAATCAGGCTCATTTTGCACCAGAAGATATCATCTTTGATTTGAATATTTTCCCAGTAGCTACGGGAATGCAAGAGCATAGGCGCAATGCGATCGATTTTATAGAGGCGACCAGGTGGGTGCGAGAAAATTTAGCCCACGTCAGTGTGAGCGGTGGCGTTAGTAACGTTAGTTTTAGCTTCAGGGGGAATAATAAAGTGCGCGAGGCAATGCACAGTGCCTTTTTATTTCACGCGATAAAAGCGGGAATGAATATAGGTATTGTCAATCCAGCCCTGCTGGAAGTCTATGACGATATTGACCCAGAGTTACTTGAGTTTGTAGAGGATGTATTGCTGGATCGCAGAGACGACGCTACAGAACGTTTATTAGACTATGCAGAAAATGTAACCCAAACGACTAGAGTTAGCACCATCGATAATAGTTGGAGAACCCTACCCATTCAAGATAGAATAACAAGAGCGCTAGTAAAAGGTATCGATTCTTATATAATAGATGATGTGGAAGAAGCGAGGTGTCAGGCAAGTGCACCTATTGATGTAATTGAGGGCCACCTGATGACCGGGATGAACGTAGTGGGGGATCTTTTCGGGAGTGGTAAAATGTTTCTACCACAAGTCGTAAAAAGTGCCCGAGTGATGAAAAAAGCGGTAGCTTATTTACTGCCCTTTATTGAAGAAGAGAAAAAAAATAAGAAGTTACATCTAGACTCAAACGCAGATGATTCAAAAAAATCGAGAGCGCCCAGAGTATTAATGGCTACCGTAAAAGGCGATGTACATGATATAGGTAAGAATATTGTGTCTGTGGTGTTGGCCTGTAATAATTTCGAAATTATTGATTTGGGTGTCATGGTTCCACCAGAAAAAATTCTGGATGCTGCGGTAGCGCATCAAGTTGACATTATTGGTTTAAGCGGCCTGATCACACCATCGTTGGATGAGATGGTTTTTATCGCCAAAGAGATGAAGAGACGCAATTTTCAAGTACCTCTTATGATAGGCGGTGCGACCACATCTAGAGCTCATACAGCGGTAAAAATAGCGCCAGAATATGATGGGCCTATTGTTCATGTCAATGATGCAAGCCGCGCAGTTACCATTGCTGGAGAATTAAGTGGTGAGAAGGATGAGGGTTATTTCGCTTTCGCGAAAGCGAAAAAAGAAGAGTACAAAAAATTGCGCGAAGACTTTATGGGTCGCGCCATAAAAAAGGAGTACGTGTCGTTAAGTGAGGCCCGTTCTCGTAAATTTTCAATCGACTGGAAGAGTTACGAGCCACAGCAACCTAAAAATCTAGGAGTCCATGAGTTGAAGGACATTGACCTAAGGGAAGTAGAACGTTACATTGACTGGTCACCGTTTTTCCGCAGTTGGGATTTGCATGGCAGATATCCTGAAATTTTGAATGATGATGTAGTGGGAGACCAGGCTACAGAATTATTTGCAGATGCCAGAGTAATGCTAGACCAGATAATTGAAGATAAGTGGCTAGAGGCTAGAGCGGTTTATGGGATTTTTCCTGCAAATGCAGATGATAGGGACGATATTCATGTGCAATCGATGGATGGGAGTTCATTCGTTATTAGAACCTTAAGACAGCAGGCAAAAAAAGCAGCAGGCAAACCTCAAATCGCGCTAGCTGATTTTATTGCACCCGCACATTCACAAATACAGGATTACATAGGGACATTTTGTGTTACCACTGGTCATGGTGTGAATCAACGCGCTAAAGCTTATGAAAAAAATCATGATGACTACAACGCCATCATGCTCAAAGCACTAGCAGACCGCCTGGCCGAAGCTCTTGCGGAATACTTACACATGAGAGTGCGCACAGATTTCTGGGGTTATGCAAGTGATGAGCATTTGAGTAATGAGGATTTGATCAAAGAGTCGTATAAGGGAATACGTCCAGCCCCTGGATACCCTGCCTGTCCAGACCATCTGGAAAAGGAGACCATCTGGGATTTACTGCAAGTAGAAGAGCGTATAGGGGTAAGCTTGACTGAAAGTTTAGCGATGTGGCCCGCGGCTAGTGTTTCTGGGTATTATATAGCGCATCCTGAATCTAGATATTTTGGGCTGGGCAAAATTAAACGCGATCAACTTATTGATTACGCACAGCGCAAAGACATACCGCTCGACATGGCAAAAAAATGGCTCAATCCTAATCTTGCAGATTAACGCACGCGACAAAAAATGAAAATAACAGACTACATTAAACAAGCAGACCAGACGCTCTTCAGTTTTGAAATCATACCTCCAGTAAAAGGAAAATCCATACAGGAGCTATATAAAAATATTGATCCGCTCATGGAGTTTAAGCCGCCATTTATAGATGTAACTACCTCTCGCGAGGAATATATTTACATAGAAAAAAAAGGTGGATTACTAGAAAAGCGTCTTACTCGCATGCGTCCCGGGACTCTGGGAATATGTGCATCCATTCAAAATCGCTATCAGGTAGACACAGTACCCCACTTGTTATGCGGTGGGTTCACTAAACAAGAGACGGAGTATCTACTGGTAGATTGTCAATACCTGGGTATTGATAATGTGATGGCGTTGCGTGGGGATGCCCGCAAGGAAGAGCGACGTTTTGAAAAAACAGAAGGAGGCCATAATTATGCCATCGATCTGGTCAAACAAATCAAGCGTATGAATCAAGGCAATTACCTGCATGAGGTGATGGAGATCACCTGCGATGTAGATTTTTGTATAGGCGTGGCAGGTTATCCAGAAAAACACGACGAGGCGCCCTGTATGCAAACAGACCTGCAACGTCTTAAAGACAAGGTGGCTGCCGGTGCAGATTACGTAGTGACTCAAATGTTTTTTGACAATCAGCGATATTTTGAATTTGTAGAAAAGGCTCGTGATATAGGTATTCATATTCCCATAATTCCTGGTATCAAGCCTATTGCTACAAAAAAACACCTGCATCTATTGCCGCAAACTTTTCATCTAGACATACCACATGAATTAGTCACAGCTGTAGAAAACTGTAAGACCAATAAAGACGTACGTAAAGTAGGTGTAGAATTTTGCATTGCTCAATGCAAAGAATTAATCGATTATGGCGTACCAGTTTTGCATTTTTATAGTATGGGTAAGAGCGACAATATATATGATATTGCGCAAGCTATCTTTTAGTGTAGCTTCGCTAGGATGAGGTTTGCAGTTATTATGGGTGTGGTATTTTTTGCTTTCGCGGAAGCGTTACTAGCACAAACAGCATCCAATAAATTCAAAAATGCCACACTAGATGTGTCTCTTATGCAAGGTAGTATCTTGCAGCACAACCCAGATATCTCCCACCTTATCACAGGTCATCCTACCGCTATTCTTTTAAGTTATAATCGCAAGACTTATGGAGAGCAAGAATGGCAGTCCAGGTATGGTTTCCCAGATTGGGGATTCAGCGCGGCATATCAGGATATGAAAAATCCTTTTCTAGGAGAGGCCTTTAGTGCTTATGCACATTACAATTTTTACTTTTTCAATAGAAACATGCAACTGCGTATAGGTCAAGGCCTAGCTTATATGACTCGACCTTATGACGAACAAAGCAATCCACAAAATAATGCCTATGGCACAAGAATCACAAGCAGCACCTACCTGGTCGCAAATTACCGTAAAGAAAACATAGTACAAGGTCTAGGTTTCCAGCTGGGCGCTAGTGTAATTCATTATTCTAATGCAAATGTTAGAGCTCCGAATAATTCAACAAACACTTTATTTTTCAATGCTGGGATTAATTATAGTTTGAATGCAGACAAGGCACCATCCTATACAGTATGGGAGAAGCGTGATTATAAAGAACCTATAGCGTTAAACACAGTAGCAAGGCTAGGCTTTAATGAAAGCGACTATCGCGGTAGTGGGCAATTTCCATTCTATGATTTTTCTGCATATTTAGATAAACGTGTCACCGTTAAAAGCAGTATACAAGCAGGTGCAGAGGTTTTTATATCAGAATTTCTAAAAGAATACCGAGATTTTCAAGCTGCTAGCTTTCCAGAAGAAGGCATCAACGGCGATGAAAACTTTCAGCGTATAGGTGTATTTGCAGGTCATGAGCTACATCTGGGCAAAACTAGTGTGTTGTTGCAAGTGGGCTATTACGTCTACCAGCCTATATTTTTTGAGTCCAGATTTTATAACCGGCTAGGCTTACAACGCCAGCTTACTGATCACATTTTTGCAAGTTTGACTTTGAAATCTCACGGTGCAAAAGCAGAAGGAGTAAGTCTAGGGGTAGGCTACAGGTTTGATCACATATTTAATTCAAAAAGAAATAAGATATGAATGTAGAATTAAAAGCGACCCGATTGCTGCGACGTCCTAAGGATCATCTGTTAGATCAACATCAAGGATGGTGCTGCCATGATCCTGCTTTTATATCTGGTAGACTACAGCTTATAAAAAGGATGCTGTTGATGGTGTCTTGCTTTGTGACGATACTTTCATGCGATTCTGATCAGGGCTTGAACTGCATACAAACCGCTGGAGATAGGCAAAGGTTTGAGGTTGCTACAGCTGCCTTTGATAAGGTGGTAATTTTTGAAAGAATAGGGGCAACCTTCAAGCAAGGTCCTATACATCAAGTTGTGGTTACCACAGGGGAGAACTTATTTAATGATATTGAAGTAAAAGTGCGGAATGGTCAATTGCAAATCATCAATAACAATGATTGCAATCTTTTACGCGACTATGGCATCACTCAAGTAGAAATTACATCACCTAATCTAACAGAAATAAGAACCAGCACTGGCGAGGACCTAAAAAGTGACGGTGTATTGAGCTATCCTGAATTAACTTTATTATCTGAAGATGCTAGTGTAGAAGAGGACTTTTATCATACAAATGGAGATATGTATTTGCAATTAGACGTCCAGGATCTTAACATTGTGGCAAATAACCTAAGCTATTTTTACCTAAATGGTGCTGCTCAAAATGTAGACTTCACTTTTCTTGATGGTGATGGTAGGATTTATGCGAGTGATCTGGAAATACAAAATGCCACTATTTTTCATCGTGGCACATCAGACTGGCAACTTGATATAAAAGAAAACATCGCCGGCACCATTAATGGTTACGGCGATGTTATTTTAAAATCGCGCCCGCCTATGGTCGATATAGAACAAACCTGGCGAGGTAGATTAATTTTCTTGAATGAATAACTTTATTACAGCTCAACAGTTATAGGCAGCTCAGCACGGTAGGTCCCCCATCCCATTTTTAAGTGTACTACATTATCCTCGTTAGGAGCGTATAATGCCATGCTTAGGTTTTCTAGGCTCTCATCTACCCTGGTAACAGGAATTGTAGTGGTCACAACATCAAGAGCTGCATTGTGAGAAAAATTACCCCAGCCATCGTTCTCGCTGTTAATATGAACGGTCCATTCATTTTCTTGCGGTACCACAACCATGGTATAACGGCCGGCCATTAAGTTTTTACCACCGATTACTGCATTTTGCATTAGCATGATTTCTGTGCTTTCATTAGCTCCTATTCTCCACTTATCTCCGTATTTTGTAATACCAGCATTGCGGTCGTCACTGGACCTAAAAACCTCACGACCATTCAAACTAGGTCGACCGTACAATACTCTGATTTGTGGTTGCAGAGCCGCTTTTTGCTCATCTGTTTTTGCAAAAGCGCGCTTTGTAGCATTAGCAGGATAATAGGCAGCATCCATCGGGCTTTTATCAACCTTGTCAAAGTCTTGTGCTGTCGCGGTAAAAGTTATTGCCGTAGCAGCAATGGCTAAAAGTATGTTTCTCATGATGTTATAAATTTTAATACAATGATACACGCAAAGCGAGGTCAAGATGTTAATTCCGTTTTAAAAAGCATCAATCCACTGCTAGGTGCAATGTGAGATAGATGGATTTTTTGACTCCCATCCAGCGTTTTCTCAAAGTCAGTCAGAGTCATTTTACCCATCCCTAAATCAAATAGAGCACCCATCATGAGCCGTACTTGATGTCTTTTAAAACCTTTACCGCTTACGCGAAAACAGAAACTCTTATCAGGGAAAAAGTTTGCAGTAAAAAGAGTGTTCTCTTCAATATAACAGCTGTCAACCACGCTAGTTGTGTTAGTTCCTGCAGAAGGTTTGTAGGTATAGGACCAGAAATCTTTTTTGCCTACAAATAGTTTGGCCGCTTTTTTCATAAGTTCGATATCTAATTCGGTCTTCATATACACCATCAATGGCGCACAAAAAGGATGAAACTTCTCACCGTGTGAAAAGAGATAGATGTACTCCTTTACTTTAGGAGCATTAATAATATTAAAATCTGCAGTAGTTTGTTCAACAGATAAAGCTCTAATATCACTAGGTAAGTTAAGGTTAAAGTCCTTGAGAAATAAATCAAGATCTGCAAGGGGTTCATCGTCTATAAATAACTCAATCGCTGTCTCATTTACTGACACACGAGCGTCTGTGCGACCAGCGGCTAGGATCTTAAAATTGGAATGATCCAGCACAAATCGCAAGGTGCGTTGTACCATGCGCTCTACAGTAGGTAGATCAGGTTGTTTCTGCCAGCCATGAAATCTAAATCCCAGGTACTGTAGTTTAATGATGTAATAATATCGTTGTGGTTTGAACATGCTGCAAATATCAAATTTAAATGATCATGGTGGCAATGGAATTGCTACAATCATATTATGACAAACCCCACTTGACAAAACATTTTGAATTATTAGAAAAATATGTCAGTCTGAGCCGGTCGAAGATGTGTCGTCAAGTTCACGTGTAGTGTAAATATTTACTTTTTTCATCAACGAATAAACCCTGAGTCTGTTTTTATAAATATGACATTACCTTAATCACACTTCGACAAGCTCAGTGTGACAGTGGCTTTTGAGTTCAGTATAATTCCACTTGTGATAACTCCGCTTGACAAAACATTTTGAATTATTAGAAAAAAGACGTCAGTCTGAGCCTGTCGAAGACGATTTGTTTGAGAAAAGGATTGTTTGAAGAAATAATTGTGTCAAACGAAATCTCAATTACCAGTCAACTCTTGAAACATAGCTTCCAGATTCTTGTTTCTTTTGTTTAAAGAAAGAATCTTCAATTGATTATCGTGCGCAAAATCAAAAACTCCAGCCCGTTGATCTACTTTGGTTTCAAATTTTAGCTGGTATTTGAAGTTGTGCAGATCTACGACCTCCCGCACCATAGGAATACGCTGCAATAATTCCGGCTCTACCTTGTAATCAAATTCTACTTCTATAAGTTGAATTTCGTCGCTTTTTAAATTTCTAAGGTAGTCATCGGCAACAATTTTTCCTTTATTAATGATGATTACACGATCACACATGGCTTCTACCTCTTGCATGATATGCGTTGAAAGTAAAATAGTTGTGTTTTTTGCAACCTTACGTATCAAACTACGTATCTCCACCAGTTGATTGGGGTCTAGACCGGTGGTAGGCTCATCCAGTATTAAAACTTTAGGCTGGTGTAGCAAGGCATTGGCAAGGCCTACACGTTGTTTGTAACCTTTAGATAATTGCGCGATTTTTTTATTTTGATGAGACTCTAGGCCCGTTTCTTCAATAACTAGCTTAATGCGCGCGATGGGATCAGCTATTTTATAAACACTAGCACTAAAAGTCAAATATTCCTTGACATACATATCAGGATACAGGGGATTGCTTTCTGGCAAGTATCCTATGGCTGCCTGTACCTCACGTGATTGGGTAAATACGTCATGACCATTGATAAGAGCCTCGCCATGATCTGCATTTAAATAGGTGGTCAAAATGCGCATCATGGTTGATTTACCTGCTCCATTAGGCCCCAGAAAACCTACAATTTCGCCTGATTTGATTGAAAACGATACATCATCCAGCGCCTTCTGGCTACCGTATGTTTTTGTGATGTGAGATACATTTATAGACATAAAGTAAAGATAATGATTGTTGGGAGTTCGCTTTCGCGAAAGCGGAAATTACATCGCCACAATAACGTTGTCGTAAATAATTAATGAAATTTAAAGAATTTTCTATGGCTTTTGATCAAACTATTATACATTAGCCACATATTATGAACGCAACAACTTTTTTTTGGTATGGGTACTACTTCTATTTTATAGAAGCAAGGACTCTATTGAATTAAGTTTTTAATTATAACACACAATAAAGTCCTGATTTAATCAGGACTTTTTTTTTACGTTAAATGAAAATAGCTATACAAGGTATAAAAGGTTCTTACCACCATCAGGCAGCCAGTTTGCTGTATGGTGATATGGAGTTGCTGGAATGCAGCACGTTTGACCAGTTAGCAAAAGCTGTGGCTACCGGCAGTGCCAACTGCGCAGTAATGGCTATAGGCAACTCCATTGCTGGCAGTATTTTACCCAATTATAATTTGATTGCAGATTATAATTTGTCCATTACCGGCGAGGTGTATCTTAATATTCAACACCAGCTAGTAGCTCTACCAGGGCAATCTCTAGATGATATTGTAGAGGTGCAATCACACCCTATGGCATTATTGCAGTGCAAGCCGTTTTTTAGAGATCATCCTATAATAAAACTAGTAGAAACGGATGACACAGCGGCCGCGGCTCATCGCATCCATAAAGAAATGAAAACGGGAGTTGCAGCGATCGCCTCGAGGGTAGCAGCGCAATTGTATGATCTGGAAATTATTGCCAGCGACATACAAGAGGTAAAGAATAATACCACAAGATTTGTGGTGGTTGAACCTCATGCTTATCAAACGAGTGGAGAGCCTAACAAGGCAACCATTAATTTTATAAGCAGTCACGAGCCTGGAACGCTGGCTAGGATCCTGACCATTTTTGGCGCATTACGCATCAATTTAACAAAGATCCAGTCCATACCTATTGTAGAACAACCATTCTTATTTTCATTTGTTGCCGACCTAGAGTTTGACCAGCTCGATCACTTTTTAAAAGCTAAACAACAAATACAACCATACCTAAAGGAGTTGACGGTATTAGGAATTTATAAAAGCGCCACACTATGATACAAACGGCACATAGACTGGAGACAATCCAGGAATATTACTTTGCTACAAAATTGCGAGAGGTACGTTCCTTACTTGCAGCTGGCCACCCTATAATTAACGCTGGTATAGGCAGTCCTGATCTTGCTCCACCAGATCATGTGATACCCGCTTTAATTCATGCCATGCAAGATGAGAAAGCAAATAGCTATCAAAGCTATATGGGGTTGCCAGAATTGAGGGAAGCGATGGCTTCATTTTATAAACGATATTACAAGGTAATCCTAGACCCAGAAAAACAGATCATACCACTGATGGGTAGCAAGGAGGGGATTTCACATATTTCACTGGCCTTTTTAAATCCAGGGGACGGTGTGCTTATTCCAGACCCTGGCTATCCTACCTATGCAAGTGCTACTAAATTATGTGAGGCTAGAGCATTGCCTTACCAATTAAATGCTGCCAGCGGCTGGATGCCAGATCTAGAGGCTTTGCATCAAATGGATTTGTCTGGCGTCAAGTTGATGTGGGTAAATTATCCTAATATGCCTACAGGGGCTGCGGGAGATAAGGAGCTTTTTAAAGGCCTGGTGCAATTTGCTAAACAGAAAAACATTTTATTAATCAATGATAATCCATACAGTTGTGTGGGCTATCCAGAAAAATTGAGCATCCATCAAATCAATGGCAGTATGGATGTAGCCTTAGAGCTCAACTCCATAAGCAAAACCTTTAATATGGCTGGCTGGCGTGTGGGCATGATGACTGGAAGGGAAGATTTGCTACAGCAAGTATTAAAGGTCAAAACAAATATGGACAGTGGGATGTTTTATGGGACACAGAAGGGAGCCGTTGCGGCCCTAAATACAGAAGCATCATGGTTAGAAAAACAAGATGAAATATATGAATCCCGCAGGAAGTTAATGTTGCAGGTAATCCACGGGTTAGGATTGCAGCCCATAGAACAATCAGGAGGATTATTTATATGGTGTGCTTTACCAGCGGCACTTAAAGATGATAAAAATTTTGTTGATCGTTTATTGCACGACCATCATATTTTTATCGCTCCTGGAAGCATTTTTGGCAGTCAGGGAGCTGGATACGTGCGTTTCTCGCTGTGTGTAAAGGAAGCAGATATAAAGTCTATGATCCATCGAGTATCTAAAAAAGCGATCGCATGAAAAACATTTTTCTGATTGGTACAGGCCTTATAGGAGGGTCGATGTTGCTGGACCTGCGAGAACACATGGTAGAAGCAACATTTCATGGGATTGATAAGGAAGAGGAAAATGCCCAGCAAGCAGTAAAAAACGGCATAATAGACAGAGTAGCATCTCTCAAAGAGTTGAAGCAGGCAGACCTATTGATCATTTCAATTCCCGTTGATGCCACACTAGATTTATTGCCGGAAGTACTGGATCTGGTTGCAGACCATACGCTGGTCATCGATGTAGGATCTACAAAGGAAGCGATCTGTGCTACTGTTGCTAATCATAAAAAAAGACATCAGTTTCTTGCGGCGCATCCCATTGCTGGGACAGAATTTTCAGGACCTAATGCAGCTTTGAAAAATTTATTTCAATCAAAAACAATGATTGTATGCGAGGTAGAAAAAACCGCGTTCCAATTACAAGAGCAAGCAAAAAACATATTTGATCATCTAGGGGTGCGTGTGCGCTACATGACGCCTGCCGCTCACGACCGGCATATCGCATTTGTGAGTCACTTGTCGCATATATCAAGTTTTATGTTAGGTAAAACCGTGATTCAAGAAGAAGCAAACGAACGCGATATTTTTGATCTTGCGGGCAGTGGTTTTGAGAGTACAGTGCGACTAGCAAAAAGTTCTCCAGCCATGTGGACACCTATCTTTGCACAGAATAAAAAGCATGTGCTGGACTCGTTAGATGGTTATATTTTGAATTTAAAACGCTTTCGCGAAAGCGTAAAAAACGACGATCACGCTGCCATATTTAATGATATGGAGCAAACCAATAGAATAAAAACAATATTAAACGGAATACAAAATGGAAAATAATAAAGAACATAGAGCCTGGTTAGATAAACACAACCTAGAGCACCCGCTGGTCATTGCGGGCCCATGTAGTGCAGAGACTGAAGAGCAAGTGCTTAAAATCGCACATGAGCTTAAAGAGAGTGATACCACCTACTTGCGCGCAGGTATCTGGAAGCCACGTACGCGTCCCGGTAATTTTGAAGGGGTAGGAGCGATAGGATTGAAATGGTTGCAACGGGCAAAAAAAGAAACCGGACTGCTTACAGCTACTGAGGTTGCAAACAAAGCCCACGTGGACCTGGCATTAGAACATGATATAGATCTTTTATGGATAGGGGCTCGATCTACAGTAAGCCCATTTATAGTACAAGAGATTGCAGATGCTTTAAAAGGAACTGATAAAGTGGTGCTGGTAAAAAATCCAGTCAACCCAGACCTGGCTTTGTGGATAGGAGCATTGGAACGTATGCACACAGCAAATATTAAAAATCTAGGGGTCATCCATAGAGGGTTTTCTACCTATGATAAATCAAAGTACCGCAACAATCCAGAGTGGCAAATCGCTGTAGATTTTCAAACCAGATTTCCTGATATACCACTTATTTGCGACCCATCTCATATCACGGGAAAACGAGATATGATCCTGGAAGTATCCCAAACAGCACTGGATCTTAATTATGACGGTTTGATGATAGAAACACATTATGATCCAGATAATGCGTGGAGCGATGCCGCACAACAAGTGACTCCATCCAGTCTTATACAAATTACAAAAGACTTGCGCATACGTAAAGAAATGGATGACGAGGCAGGATATCAATCAAAATTGAGTCAACTGCGTGCACAGATAGACGTGATTGATAATGCATTAATTGAGACCATGGGCAAACGCATGAAAACAGCAGATGCCATAGGAGCGCTTAAAAAAACTAGAAATGTTGCAGTGCTGCAATCAAAACGCTGGAATGAGATTTTGGGCAAGATGATTCTAGAAGGAGAGGAACATGGATTGAGTGAAGAATTTATTTTGAGAGTGTTTAAAGCTATTCATCAGGAATCCATCAATCATCAGGAAAAGGTGATCAATAGTTAGTTATAAAAAAATAATATTGTGTGATCATTTTATGGACCGCATGCAACAATACATTTTGTCCAGGCACAAGATGGTGATGTATCTATTGAAATAATGTCAAGTGATCGCTACCATTTAAAATCTTAATTTTACGAAATGGAACTTACTGAAAAACATTCATGACTGGCGTTGTATACAGATCTACAGGTAGCTGGTATCAAGTAAAAGGCGCCGATGGTACTTTTTATTCATGCCGCATAAAAGGAAAATTCCGATTGAAAGGAATCAAAAGTACCAATCCAGTAGCTGTAGGGGATCATGTTGAGTTTGAAATTGAAAAAATAGGGGATGAAGAGATAGGGATTATTAATGAAATACATGATCGCGATAATTATATCGTCCGTAAGTCTGTCAATTTATCTAAGCAAACTCATATTATTGCTGCAAATGTCGATCAGGTATTCTTATTGATAACATTAAACAACCCACCCACTTTTACCTCCTTTATTGACCGGGTACTTGTTACGGCACAAGCCTATCAAATTCCTGCGGTGTTGCTATTTAATAAAATTGATAGTTATAATGACGATCAAGATCAAGTAAGTATTGATCCAATAACTGGAGAAGAGATGTTGACCATGACCCAACTGGATCAAGTAAGAATGCTTATGCACATGTATAAAACTATAGGTTACCAGTGCATTGCTATAAGTGCAGAGACTGGTAAAAATGTGGAGAAAGTAAAGGAAAAGATGAAGGGTAAAACCAGCATGTTTGCTGGCCATAGCGGTGCTGGTAAGAGCACACTGGCAAATGCTATACAGCCAGGTCTAGATTTAAAAACAAAAAAGATATCTGATCAACACAGCCAGGGGCAACATACCACAACATTTGCAGAGATGTTTGATCTAGAGTTTGATGCTCGATTAATTGACACACCAGGGATCAAAGGGTTTGGCGTGGTAGATATGGATCAAGAAGAAATAGGGGGTTATTTTCCAGAGTTTGCAATACATCAACAAGAGTGTAAGTTCAATAACTGTTTACATCTAGAGGAGCCCAAATGTGCTGTGAAAAAAGCAGTAGAAAACGGAGCGATTTTTTTAAGCCGTTACGAAAGCTATGTTCAAATAGTCAATGGTGATGAAGATAACTATCGACAGGACAAACATGCAGTGACATGAGAGTAGTAGTACAGCGCGTTAACAGCGCGAGCGTTAGCATCGATGGGCGTGTAAATGGTCAGATCAATAAGGGGTTGCTGGTTTTATTGGGAATCACCCAGGACGACGGTCAGGAAGATATCGACTATCTGGTGCGAAAGATTTGTGGGTTGAGAATATTTGCCGATGGTGACGGCACCATGAATTTGAGTGTGGAAGATGTGGATGGCGATATTTTGGTCGTCTCTCAATTTACATTGTATGCAGAAACTAAGAAGGGAAATAGGCCCAGTTACATCAATGCTGCTAGACCACAAGCGGCAGAGGGTCTCTATAAAGATTTTGTGAACGCGCTTTCGCGTAAGCGAAACAAGCCTACACCTACTGGAATTTTTGGTGCAGACATGCAGGTGAGCTTGATCAATGATGGGCCGGTAACTATAATTATAGACAGCAAGGAAAGGTAAAAAACAAATTATGTCACTCAAACAATCTCAAGAACAAGTAGATCAATGGATCAAAAACCACGGCGTTCGCTATTTTAACGAGCTTACAAACATGGCCCAACTTACAGAAGAAGTAGGCGAGGTGGCTCGTATCATCGCAAGGCGATATGGTGAGCAAAGTGAGAAGGAAAGCGATAAAAATAAAGATCTAGGTGAGGAGCTAGCAGATGTTATGTTTGTTGTATTATGCCTTGCTAACCAGACAGGTACAGATCTAGAGGCCGCATTTGCAAAGAAACTAGATCTTAAAACTAAACGAGATCACGACCGTCATCACAATAACGATAAGCTCAAGTGATCACAATCCTTATGAATTTATTGTTACGAGCTCAAGGCAGCAAGCATGCTACTGGGTCACATATTGAGATTACAGGATCAAAAAGCGAAAGCAATCGATTGTTAATTTTACAACAGCAGTTTGCAAACCTTACCATTCGCAATTTATCTAACAGTGATGATACACACCACTTACAAAATGCATTAAAGAGTAAAGAGCGCGTACTAGATATAGGTCATGCGGGCACAGCAATGCGCTTTTTGACGGCCTACCTAGCCAACCAGCCTGGCCGCGAGGTTATTCTTACTGGTAGCGACCGTATGAAGCAGCGGCCCATAGGGATATTGGTAAATGCTTTACGTGATCTAGGTGCGCACATCCATTATGTCGAGAAAGAGGGCTATCCGCCGTTAAAGATTTCTGGTAGATCATTACAGGGTGGCGAGGTAGATATGGATGCCGGTATTTCAAGTCAGTTCTTGAGTGCGCTACTGCTTATAGGGAGCCAGATGCAGGACGGGTTATGTTTGAAATTAAACGGCAATCTGACCTCTAGACCCTATCTGGAGATGACTACTCAACTGTTACAAAAAATAGGTCTTAAGGTAGATTTCACAGATCAACAGATAAATATTGAGCCACAACGACAAGTGGCAACGCAGCAAGTAACGGTAGAGTCGGACTGGAGCAGCGCCGGCTACTGGTACAGCTGGTGTGCATTGCAGCACACAGGTTATAAAATTACCCTGTCCTCATATCAAAAACAAAGCTTGCAAGGCGATGCACAGCTGGCCAAAATTTACCAGGCACTAGGCGTTACAACAACTTTTATAGATCACAGTATTACGCTAGAAAAAGTGGCGCACTTTACACTTCCATCTCGTTTAAAATTTGATCTTACAGAACAGCCAGATCAGGCGCAAACTATTTTCGCCACCTGCATTGGTTTAGGTGTCAATTTGAACTTGACAGGTTTACATACCTTGCGAATTAAAGAGACAGATCGTATTGAAGCAATGGCGGTAGAGGGAGCACGCTTCCGCGAAAGCGATATCACAACAACCCCTGATTCTATATCCATCACATTCCCACAGAACAGTCATTTTTACAAGGCGGCAACAATCGACACCTATAATGACCATAGAATGGCACTAGCATTTGCACCCTTATGTTTGAAAATAGACCTGACAATCAACGATGCAGGTGTGGTTTCAAAAAGTTATGGTAGTTATTACGATGATTTGAGGACTGTAAAGGTCAACATAACAGAAATTTAAGTGCGTATTTACTTGACAACGCCTATTCCAGGATTGTATATTTGCAAATTATAATTAAAGCAACTTAATGAAGTTATCACAATTTGGTTACAAGCTCCCAGAAGAGCTTGTAGCACAGCATCCCACAGAAAATAGAGACGAATCACGCCTGATGGTACTGCACAAAAGTACTGGCGAGATTGAGCACAAAATGTTTAAGGATGTACTGGATTATTTTGAGGAGAAAGATGTCTTTGTGATGAACGATACTAAGGTTTTTCCAGCCCGTCTGTATGGGAATAAAGAAAAAACCGGTGCGCGTATCGAGGTATTCTTGCTTAGAGAATTAAACCCTACTACAAAATTATGGGATGTGCTGGTCGACCCGGCAAGAAAGATAAGAATAGGGAATAAACTTTACTTTGGTGAGGATGAGAGCCTGGTGGCAGAGGTTATCGATAACACCACCTCTAGAGGACGCACGCTGCGATTTTTGTATGATGGAACATACGAGGAATTCCGTAAACAATTGCGTGATCTAGGAGAGACGCCGCTGCCCAAAGAACTAGGTCGTGAGGTAGAAGAAGAAGATGAAGAGCGCTATCAAACAATTTATGCCTCTAATGAAGGTGCGGTTGCAGCGCCTATTGCAGGCTTGCATTTTTCTAAGCACTTGTTAAAGCGTATGGAAATAAAAGGAGTTGATGTGACTAGTGTGACCATGCATATAGGTTTAGGAACCTTCTCGCCAGTAGAGGTAGAAGATCTTTCTAAGCATAAAATGGACAGCGAGCAGGCTTTTATATCTCAGGCCACCTGTGATATAGTCAACAAAGCGATTGACGATAAACGTAGGATTTGTGCTGTAGGTACCACAACGATGCGCTCCCTAGAAAGCAGTGTGAGCAGTAACGGTCATTTAAATCCTTTTGATGGATGGACCAACAAGTTCATTTTTCCAGAGTACGAATTTGCTATTGCAAATGCAATGATTACAAACTTTCACCATCCTAAATCCACGCTTATGATGCAGGCTGCAGCATTTGCAGGCTATGACTTTTTGAAAAAAGCATACGATGTAGCGATGAAAGAAAAATATAGATTTAGCACCTATGGTGACGCCATGTTAATCATCGATTGATACGGGTCTAAAATTTGATACAAGCCCTTTGATAAGATAATCAAAGGGCTTTTTTTATATCTTAATTGTATATTACCCTACCATACGACATCTACTATGAAACATCTGTACGTTTTTTTTATACTTTGTAGCGCATGGGCTGCTGCTCAAGTAACTAACGAGTTTGAACCGAGAAGCTGGGATATCCTAGAAAAAAGCCTGCCACTAGTAGAGCCTCTCAACCTTACACCACCTGTGGTGTCTGCTTTGAAAAGTGAGGATGATAGGAATGCACAATCCACGCTTGCAAAACCATTGAGAATAGGGCAAGAAATCAAAGTCAATAAAAACATATTCAATAGCGGTACATGGGTCACGCTCAAAAACGGAGATCGACTGTGGCGTTTACGCATTAAAGCAGCTGGCGCCACCTTTGGCCGCTTGACTTTCAATCAATATAGTTTGCCAGAGGGAGCAGAACTTTATTTGTACAACAATAAGCGCACGGATAAAATAGGTCCCTACACATCAAATGAAAATCCAGAAGATGGCATTCTAGGAACCTGGGTGATTGAAGGTGATGATTTATGGGTTGAGTATTATGAACCTGCAAGCGTCTCTGGATTAGGGCGATTAAGTATCGATGGTTTTACTTATGGTTACAGAAATGTATTTCAAAAATCAAACAGTATTGCAAAACTGAATCAGTCGGCAGATTGTAATGTGGACGTTTTATGCAATCCTAACTTTAATAGCACTGGCAATAAGGACTGGACCACGGCAAGAGATAATAATTTAAGCTCTGTCGCAGCCATTGTTTTCCCGCGTGGCAATGATGTTTTTGTTTGTACTGGAGCACTAGTTAATAACACAGCGCTCAATGGCACACCATATTTATTGACCGCAAATCACTGCCTGGGTAGTGTCAATGATGGTGCGGGAAGTTCTTTTAATGGGTCAGGATGGAGTTTTGGTTTCCAGTGGTTTACAAACACACCAGATTGTGCGACTACTAATAACACCATAGGCCCAGCTGCTCCAGTAAGAGTGATTACAGGCGCAGATCTACGGGCTAATAACGACGATAGTGATGTAGCTTTGTTTGAACTGCGGCAACAACCACCATCCACCTGGAATTTATTTTATGCAGGATGGGATCGTAGTGGTACCACACCTAGTGAGCAGCTAGGAATGCACCACCCAGGTGGAGACATTATGAAACTAGCGAGAAATGATCAGCCGGCCACACGACTATCTTTTGACTTTAATGGTAATACAAACACTCAAGTATGGTTTATTGCAGACTGGGATTATGGTGTTACTGAGGGAGGTTCTTCTGGTAGTTTTTTACTTAATGAAAATGAACAAATCATAGGGCAATTGGCTGGTGGCAGAGCGTTTTGTGCGGGTACTACAGACAACGGTTTGTTTGATGTATACGGTAGATTTGATACAAGTTGGAATAGTGGTATCAATGCCTCTCAACGATTGAGAGACTGGCTGGACCCTTCAAATACAGGAGCGTTACAACTTGCTGGCAGCACCACAAATCAAATATTGAGCACTGCCAGTCCACAATCACGGGCTGCAATCAGTATTTACCCTAATCCATCTACTGGGATTTTTATAATTAATAGTGATGTACCAGTACAGTATGAAGTATTTAATTTAAATGGTCAGCGTATTTTACGATCAACAGATACATTGAACTCAAATACATTAGACTTAAGTGCTGCAGCCAGTGGTTTATACTTTGTTAAGATCAGTACGGCAACACAAACGATCATAAAGAAAGTGGTCAAGCAATAAATAGATTATAAACAGGCAAGCGTTGTAAGATTCCTTAATTTTGCAACGCTTTTTTTATAAAACCATTGAAAGAAACTAGAAAGGACATACGGTCATTAGATGTTACTCAATTGCGAGAATACTTTGTATCTCGTGGCGAGAAGGCATTCCGTGGTAACCAGATTTATGAATGGTTGTGGAAGAAGGGAGCGCATTCTTTTGATGATATGACTAATATATCAAAGGATACAAGAGCCTTTCTAGACGAACATTTTGTCATCAATCATATACGAGTGGATGATATGCAGCGCAGTAATGATGGGACTATAAAAAATGCGGTGCGATTGCACGATGGCCTTACGGTAGAATCTGTCATGATTCCCACGCCTTCTCGCACCACTGCTTGCGTGTCTTCTCAAGTAGGATGTAGTTTGAACTGTGAGTTTTGCGCAACGGCACGTCTTAAACGCATGCGCAATTTAAATCCTGACGAAATTTATGATCAGGTCGTCGCTATTGATCAACAAAGCAGGCATTACTACAACAGGCCCCTATCAAATATTGTTTTTATGGGTATGGGGGAGCCATTGATGAACTACAACAATGTCATTAAGTCCATTGATAAAATCACTGGAGATGACGGCCTGGCCATGTCGCCTAAACGCATCACCCTTTCTACTAGTGGTGTACCCAAAATGATGAAAAAGCTAGCAGATGATAGACCTAAATTTAATCTAGCGCTATCCCTGCACAGTGCGATAGATGAAAAGCGAGTCAAGATCATGCCATTTAATGAGCAATTCCCTCTTGCTGACATAAAAGATGCGCTTAAATACTGGTATGAAAAGACAGGTACCCGGGTAACCTATGAGTATGTGGTGTGGAAAGGCATTAATGATACCATGGAAGATGTACAAGCGCTGGTAAAATTTTGCAAGGTCATACCTTGTAAAGTCAACATTATCGAGTACAATAGTATAGACGATGCACGTTTTGAACAAGCTAGTAAAGCGGCGATTGACATGTATGAGCACGAGCTTGAGAAAAATAGAATCGTGGTAAATATAAGACGCAGCCGCGGTAAAGATATAGATGCAGCTTGCGGGCAACTAGCTAACAAGAAAGCTTAATTACATACGGTACAGTGATGTGACACACTAGAATCCCACCTGCCTAGGGGTTTCCATTAATTTTCTAATTCATTTTCATAAACTAGCGACTGCTGCGGTGTATTGCCTCTTGACACGTATCTTTGAAATATGAAAGTTGTTGAGCAAATTAAAGCACCCATTGCCCATGAGATGGAACTCTTTGAAGAGAAATTCCGTCTTTCTATGGCGTCTAGAATCCCATTGCTCAATAGGATTACCTACTTCATAGTAAATCGCAAGGGAAAACAAATGCGCCCCATGTTTGTTTTTCTGGTGGCCAAAATGATAGGAAATGAACAGGTAAATGACCGTACCTATCGCGGTGCCGCAGTCATTGAGCTTATACATACAGCTACTCTGGTGCATGATGACGTGGTAGATGATAGCTTGAAGCGCCGCGGATTTTTCAGCGTTAACTCGTTATGGAAAAACAAGATTGCTGTGCTGGTGGGCGATTATTTATTGTCAAAGGGTCTACTGCTTAGCATAGACAATAAAGATTTTGACCTGTTGCAAATCATCAGTGTAGCCGTGCGAGAGATGAGCGAGGGAGAATTATTGCAGATTGAAAAAGCAAGGCGCCTGGATATTACCGAAGCTGTTTATTACGATATCATTACAAAAAAGACAGCCACCCTAATCGCGGCTTGTTGCAGTCTGGGTGCATGTGCTGTGGCTCCTGATAGTCCAGATGTAGAACGCATGCGCAAATTTGGCGAGTTGATAGGTATCGCATTTCAGATAAAAGATGATTTATTTGATTACGGCAACCAGCGTATAGGAAAACCTACGGGTATAGATATCAAGGAACAAAAAATGACTTTGCCGCTTATTTACACACTTAACAACGCTTCTCCTAAGGATAAAAAATGGCTTATTAATAGTGTCAAACGTCATAATAGAGATAAAAAACGAGTGCGACAAGTCATACAATTTGTTAAGGATGCCGGCGGGCTAGATTATGCAGTAAATGCAATGTACGACTATAAAAAACAGGCTCTTGACATTCTCAATACTTATCCAGACTCTCAGTACAAAAGCTCCTTGCTAGACATGGTTGACTATGTTATTGATCGTGAGAAGTAAACCAGTATAGGTGGAGTACGCTTCCGCGAAAGCGCAATTAAAACCAACTTTATTACACCTATCATCATTCTGCTTAAAATAAGCGGGATTGCCGTGTTTAAAAAAATTACCTTTGCAGCTGCAAAAGCAGGATTATGAGTATTGTAGCTATAGTAGGAAGACCTAACACAGGTAAAAGTACACTTTTTAACAGGTTGATACAGCGTCGCGAGGCGATCACAGACGCTGTTAGTGGTGTAACTAGAGACCGGCATTATGGAAAAAGCGACTGGAATGGGCGTGAATTTTCTGTAATCGATACCGGTGGTTATGCCCTGGGTAGTGAGGATGTTTTTGAAGAAGAGATCGATAAACAGGTAGAGCTGGCTATAGATGAGGCAGATGTCATCTTATTTATGGTAGATGCTGCAGATGGTATCACTAGAGAAGATGAGGATGTAGCCCAATTGTTGCGCAAGGTTAAAAAGCCGGTCCTACTGGTAGTCAACAAAGTAGATAATCCTAAACGAGAGCAGGACGCTTATGAATTTTATAATTTAGGTCTAGGCGATTATTATTCTATCAGTAGTATAAGCGGTAGTGGTACGGGCGATATGCTAGATGCCGTAGTAGAGGTGCTGCCAGAGCCGCGCGAACAAATCGTTGAAGACTTGCCGCGATTTGCTGTTGTAGGTCGCCCTAATGCAGGAAAGTCTTCTTTTATCAATGCACTTATAGGAGAAAACAGATATATTGTTACAGATATTGCAGGAACGACTAGGGATTCTATCGATACAAAATACAATCGTTTTGGTTTTGAGTTCAACCTTGTAGATACGGCAGGAATACGCCGTAAGAAAAAGGTAAAAGAAGATCTAGAGTTTTACAGCGTCATGCGCAGCGTGAGAGCAATTGAGCACTGTGATGTTTGTATGATTGTGCTAGATGCAACACGTGGATTTGATGGACAGGTGCAGAATATTTTTTGGCTAGCAGAGCGCAACCGTAAGGGGATCGTCATTTTAGTTAATAAATGGGATCTAGTCGAGAAAGAAACAAACAGCGTGAGAGATTATGAGGCAGAAATACGACGTGAGATCGCACCATTTACAGATGTGCCTATCATCTTTATAAGTGTACTTAATAAGCAACGTATTTTTAAAGCGATAGAAACAGCGGTAGAGGTTTATAAAAATCGTGCTAAAAAAATCAAAACAAGCAAGCTTAACGAGGTCTTATTGCCTATTATTGAAAATACGCCTCCACCATCTTTAAAAGGGAAGTTTGTTAAAATTAAATTCATCACGCAATTACCGACACCACAGCCGCAGTTTGCATTTTTTTGTAATCTACCGCAATACGTCAGGGAGCCTTACAAGCGCTTTCTAGAAAACAAATTGCGAGAGAACTTTGATTTTCATGGGGTCCCGGTAAGTGTGTACATGAGAAAAAAATAAAGAACGCTGGCACGCTGGCAAGCGTTCATAAAAAGAGTTTATGAAAAAAAGTATTGTCGCGGTCTTGTTTTTATTAAGCATTATAATAAATGCTCAACAGTTTAACATTACAGGTACCGTTGTTGATTCTATAAGTCAACAGCCACTTATAAGTGCCACCGTTTTTCTAGAGGCCGTAAAAGATTCTACATTAATTACTTATTCCATTACAGATGCAGACGGCAAGTTTGAACTTACTGGGAATACTGGCTATCAATATTTAAACTTTTATACCTCTTTCCAGGGTTATAAGGAAGTAGCTCAAGTGATAGACCTAAGTAAGAAGCGTGAATTCAGCATGGGCGCGATTGCGTTAAGTAACGATATAGAATCTCTGGGTGATGTGGTTGTGACGGCTAGAAAAGCACCTATAACCCTTAAACAAGACACCTTAGAATTTAATGCAAAGTCGTTCAATACAAGAGCAGATGCAACACTAGAAGACGTTGTGAAAGAGCTGCCCGGTGTAGAACTGGATAAGGATGGGAATATAACCGTTAATGGCAAGGCGATAACTAAAATACGGGTAAACGGCAAAGAGTTCTTTGGCGATGATCCCCAGGTGGCTCTTAAAAATCTTCCCAAAGAAATCATCGATAAAATTCAAGTAACTGAATCTAAAACGGAGGAACAGCGACAGGCAGGTGATGATGGCGATGACAACGCTAGTGAGATTAATATAACTATAGACGAGGATAAAAATAAAGGCTGGTTCTCCCGACTTACCGCTGGAGGAGGTACCGATGATAGATACTCATTGAGCGGCATTGTCAATTATTTTAAAAACGATTTGCGCATAAGCGCCCTGGGCAGCAGCAACAATATCAATTCACCTGGGTTTTCATTTGATGAGATTTATGACGCCATAGGAGGTGCAGCTTACTCTGTTACTAACGGATTTAATGGTGGTAATACTGGTATTACCAGTAGTAGATCTGCCGGACTCAACTTCAGTAATGAATTTAGTAAGAAGGTAGAGGCAGAGGGAAATTACTTTTATGGAAGCACTGATAACATATCAGAAACTGAAACGCGACGTACTACCTTTCTACCAGACCGCTCATTTTCTACTAACAGCAGCAGTACGGGCAACGCAATAGGCGAGAATCATCGATTTGGCACCAGGGTAACAGTAAAACCAGATACGCTTACTTCAATAAGCTTCAGGCCCAGCGGGACCATATCAAATGACAATAATTTTTCTACTCGTTCCTCTGTTTCACTAGATGAGAACGGTAATCTTATTAACGATCTAGAAACTACAAGTGCCAGTGAATCTGACAACCGTAATCTTGAAGGAAATATTTACATCAGCAGACGTTTAAAAACGGAAGGTAGTTTTATAAGCTTATCTGCTGGCGTAGAAGATAGCCAGAATGACTCTGACGATAGGTTCAATTCCATAAGAAATACGTTTAATAGTAGTGGAACAAACACAGAGATTCAAAACCAATTGATCCAGCAACGCTCGCAGAACACTAGCTATCGCTTGCGCCCTCGATACCGGCAAGCACTAGATAGCAACTGGCGTGCCTCGATTGAATATCGATATGATTATAGAGATCAAAAAAATGAACGCAGTGTTTTTGACATTGATGACAGCACCGGCAACCGAGATTTTAATGCGCAATTGAGTAACAATTTTAATGTCATTAGTGTGCAGCAGCGGCCAGAACTAGGTGTGCGGTATGAGAAAGACGACTTGAGACTCGAGTTCAGTTCTGGATACATATTTCAAAGCCTAGAGAGTGAGGATGTGTTGAACCAGGTGAGCTTTGATAAAGATTTTGGCAATATCGCCCTGGATGCTAGCATACGTTACAAAGTAGGAAAATTTGGGCGCATACGATTAAGTTACGATAACAGTATAAATGTTCCAGGAGTACGACAGTTACAGCCCGTGGTTGATCAAACAAATCCACTTAATCTAGTAGTAGGTAACCCAGATCTCGATGCGTCTACTCGAAATAACTGGAGAATAAACATCAATAATTACAACTGGGAAAAAGGCCAAGGGTTTTTTCTAGGAGGTAATTACAATACCGTAGAAAATGCTGTGACAAGCATTACCACGACAGATGAAGACCTTATAAGAACTACTAGTTTTGTCAATGTTGACGGTAACCGCAACGCAGGTGTGTACGGCAGCTACAGTAAAAACTGGCGTAAAGACAAAAGAGATATAGGTGGTGATATAGGAGTTAATGGTAATTACAGTCGGGTGGTGTCCTTTACTAATGGTGTAGAATTTACTAGTGAAACCATAGGTTTCTCCCCTAGCATTTCTTTTGAATATTCCATTCAAGATATTTTTGAGATTGAGCTAGATTACAGCCTGGACATTAACAGTACTTCGTTTGATATAGGATCGATTGACGATCAAAACTTTACCAATCAAAATGCTACTGTGGACATTTTAACATTGTGGCCAGAAAATGTGACCCTGGGATTACGTGGAGAGTACAATAGATTCGGCAATGTATCAGACGAGTTTGATAATGATAGTTTTGTTTTAATAGGAAGTCTGGGCTATAAGTTTTCTAACGATCGCGCTATTGTAAAGCTTAAAGCCTATGATATACTAGATCAAGTAATTGCCACACGCAGGGTAGCTACACAAGATTTTGTGCAGGATACGAGCAACCTAGTTTTAGAGCAGTATTTTATGCTCAGTTTTACTTATAAGCTATCAAAATTTGGCGGTGCTCCGCCCAGTCGTGGTGGACGCAGGTACCGTTCTTAGGACTGGTTTTAGTTCGCTTTCGCGAAAGCGAACACCACCAACCGACTTTCCACAAGTAGGCAGGTCATAGTGCAGGATTCCTTAAATGTTACATTTACTTCCCGAAACTGATCTAACATACCCCTTAAATGCTAGATAACGATTAGTTTTGTCCGAAAAATATATGTGTGCTCTTCACACTATATACAAATCGCGCTATCAACTTGATACAGTTCGTTCAACTAGAAAAATAATTTGTGGAAAGCCATCCTATTATTAAAGTCATTATACCCGCTTACAATGAAGAAAGATCGATAGGTCATGTGCTTGCAGATATTCCTAGTATAGTTGATGAGGTAATCGTTGTAAGCAATAATTCTACTGATGAAACCATGGCTATTGCCACAGCGCATGGTGCAACGGTGCTTGAAGAATCGAGAAAGGGTTATGGTTATGCCTGCCTTAAAGGGATGAACTACATCTCGCAAGGAGACCTACCTGATATTGTGGTTTTTCTAGACGGCGATTATAGTGATTATCCAGAGCAGCTGCTAGAGCTTATTGAGCCCATTCTCAATCAAAATATAGACCTTGTTATAGGTGCGAGAAGAAAGGACATGAGAGAGCCGGGCGCTATGACAGGACCTCAAATATTTGGTAACTGGCTGGCAACATCACTCATGCGTTTATTTTTTAACTCTCGTTTTAATGATTTAGGTCCCTTTAGAGCCATAAAGTATGACAAATTACTTGCTTTGCAAATGGAGGATAAAACCTATGGCTGGACGGTAGAGATGCAACTTAAAGCTCTTAAAAAAGGGTATTCTTATACAGAGATCCCCATGCGTTATCGCAATAGAATAGGGGTGTCAAAGGTTTCAGGAACTTTTAAAGGTGCTATCTTTGCGGGTGTTAAAATTTTAACATGGATCTTCAAATACGGGCTTAAAAAATGATACTGGAGTGGATTTGCATCATCATTTATTCGGCATCATTAGTGATGATTTTATTCTATTCATTATCGCAACTCAACTTGCTATTTAATTACTTAAAGGCACATAAAAAAGCAAGAAAAACAAAAGCGCCAGTTGCTATACCCATTGATCAACTACCACCGGTTACTATACAGTTACCTGTGTATAATGAGCTGTATGTTATGGAGCGGCTGCTGGAAAATATAGCTTGTATAGAATATCCTAAGGATAAGCTAGAGATCCAGGTATTAGATGATAGTACAGACGAGTCTGTAGAGATCACATCACAATGGATCGATAGGATAAGAAGTCAAGGAATAGAAATAACGCATGTACGCCGTGTGGATCGATCTGGTTTTAAAGCAGGAGCTCTTAAAGAAGGGCTTAAAAAAGCTAGCGGTGAGTTCATCGCTATATTTGATGCAGATTTTTTACCAGATAAAGACTGGTTGCTCAAAACAATTGGTCATTTTGAAGATGAGAATGTAGGGGTAGTGCAAACGCGGTGGTCGCATATCAATAGGGATTATAGTCTGTTGACTCAAGTTCAGGCTTTTGCTCTAGATGCTCATTTTACCCTGGAACAAGTAGGGCGCAATTCAAAAGGACACTTTATCAACTTTAATGGTACCGCTGGTATCTGGCGTAAACAAACGATCTATGACGCGGGTAACTGGCAAGGAGATACACTTACTGAAGATCTGGATTTAAGTTATCGAGCACAGCTTAAAAAATGGAAGTTTGTATACCTAGAAGACGTGACTACACCAGCCGAGTTGCCTATAGTAATAAGTGCTGCTCGCTCCCAGCAATTCCGGTGGAATAAAGGCGGTGCAGAGAATTTTCAAAAGATGTTTAAGAAAGTGGTATCATCAAACCACCTGTCTTTTAAAACAAAATTTCATGGTGTGCTACACCTTTTAAACAGTACCATGTTTTTAAATGTTCTTATTGTAGCTATTTTAAGTATACCCATGCTGTACATTAAAAATGAGTATGAGAGTCTCAAGGTGTACTTTATAGTCATGAGCTTTTTTGTGAGCAGTACCATCATATTTTTTATCTGCTACTGGTTTATGTACCGCAATACATATGGCACCGGTTTTAAAAACTTCATCACCTATATCGGTATGTTTTTTACGTTTTTTAGTATCGCAATGGGGTTCTCTTTACATAATTCTATCGCTGTTATTGAAGGTCATATGGGTAAACGCAGCGAGTTTGTTAGAACGCCTAAATTTAATATCGCGTCGATGGGAGGCAACTGGAAAACAAATAAATATTTACGAAAAAAAATAAGCCCACATGTAATCCTTGAGGGCTTGTTGATGTGTTATTTTATTTTCGGATTGTATTCTGCATTTGTAGTGGGCGACCAGGGCGGTGATTTTGGGCTATTTCCTTTTCATTTAATGTTAGTCATTGGTTTTGGTTATGTGTTTTTTAGTAGTTTAATAGACAAGCAATAAATGAGCAAACGGCTTCAAAATGGTTTTGGAATTCTATTGATTCTAAGCTTTTTTGGCTACGCTTTTTTTAGCTCGCTTCCGCGAAAACAATTTACCGAAAGTCTCTTTCTATACGCAGGATTATTTGCTGCTTTTCTAGGAATTTATTGGATCACACGCACTGCAATACACTCAGAAAGATCGCTGTTTCCCGTCTGGCTGGGCAAATGGATCCAGCAGCCACCCCATCTCGTGGCATGGTTACTTGCTGGGATTGCTTTGCGACTTGTATTCCTGTGGGACACTCCCAGTTTATCTCAAGACTTTTTCAGGTTTATTTGGGACGGCCAT
Source organism: uncultured Nonlabens sp. (assembly GCA_947491755.1). Taxonomy (GTDB): domain Bacteria; phylum Bacteroidota; class Bacteroidia; order Flavobacteriales; family Flavobacteriaceae; genus Nonlabens. Next base: position 928,770 of record CANLKV010000001.1, read on the forward strand.
TTGCTTATTAATGGCTTTAATCCATACTTGTACACTCCTGATGAATTAATAGCCGCAGGTGTAGATTTTATACCTAATGCTTCCTTACTACATTCAAGTATGGGAGCGCTATCTAGCAGTCACTACACGAACTATCCACCATTGAACCAGGCTTTATTTGGTCTTTGCTCTTTTTTAGGAGGCGATAGCATTATTCATACGGTGATGTGGATGCGCCTTTTAATAATCATTGCAGATGTGGCTATCTTCATTTATGGATTGAAGTTATTGCGACTCATGGGTCGCTCGCCCTATTTTATTCTGCTTTATTATTTCAATCCCTTTATAATCATAGAGCTCACTGGTAATCTACACTGGGAAGGGGTAATGGCATGTCTGTTATTAATAGGGGTCTATTACTTTATTGTATATGACCGTATTAAAAGTGCGGTTTTTATAGCCTGTAGTATTTTATTGAAGTTAATGCCTCTCATGATCATACCAGTGTTTTTAAAAGGAATCAAATGGGAGCGACTGCCATTGTATCTGGGCATTATTTTAGTCCTTGTCTTTGTAGGCTTTGTACCGTTTTTAAGTGGTGAGCTTTTTGATAAATATGCATCCTCTGTTGGCTTATGGTTTGGCACCTTTGAGTTCAATGCAAGTATTTATTATTTGATACGTGAGGTAGGATTTATGGTAAAAGGGTATAATATAATTGGGACAGCAGGTCGAGTTTTACCTGTGTTCACACTAATAACGATTCTACTTATAGCGGCAATTAGAAAAAATCAATTTCCAGACTTTTTGCTTTCTAGTATTGTTTTTTCATTTACCATTTATTTATTGCTATCAACTACAGTGCACCCCTGGTACCTTACTATTCCCTTATTGTTTTCAATTTTTACAAGGTATCGATTTATACTTCTCTGGAGTTTTATGGTATTTCTCAGCTATTCCGCTTATTCCTATCCCGATTATAAAGAGAATCTGTGGCTTGTAGGACTAGAGTATGCTGCGGTTATCGGTATGATGGTTTTTGAGTTGTTTTCGCGCAAGCGAAATAATTATATTGAATCGCTGTAAATCAATCACTTGACAAGATTGTCGTAATAGTGTCGCAAACACGTCGTCATTGATTTAATAGTAATTTTATCGGACTGCTTAAGTTTGTACGAACCAATTAAATGTAACTGATGGAGATAGGTAGCCTTATAAAAAGTATCAGACTTAAGAAAGGTATTTCACAGGAAGAACTAGCTAATAAATCAACACTCAGCCTGCGTACTATACAACGCATTGAAAATAATGAGAACGCACCTAGAGGAAAAACTGCCCAGCTATTATGTGAGGCTCTAGGAGTGGCTATTGAAGATTTGCTGGACCATGATAAAAAAACTGATCCTCAATTTTTGATGTTCTTTCATTTGTCGGTATTATCGACTATTGTGATGCCTATGGGTAACATTATACTGCCCCTTATTTTATGGCTTACTAACAAAAATAAAGTGCAGGGTCTTCAATCTATTGGTGCCCGATTGCTGAATTTTCAAATAGTTTTTCAAGCGGTTACATTTATAGTTACGCTTCTAGCTATTTTTCAGAAAATCGAGGCACTTGATATTATAGAGTTGTTCTTAATATTAGGATTGTTATTCATCGGCAATTTGGCCGCTGCGATAGTTTTTGCCGTCATGAATTACCGTGGTAAAAAAATCACATACCCTAGCATCATACCCATGATTAAATAAAAAACTAGTTCTAGGGCAAGCAGATCTTTTTATTGAAACGGGCGTGATTATTTTTTAACGACTTCGTACAAGTCGTGGCGACGGTCTTTTAGATTTTTAACGGCACCATGATTGTGCAGCTTTTTAAGCAAGTCCAGATCAACATCTGCTACTAGAATCATCTCAGTATTAGGGGTGGTTTCTGCCTTGACCCCATTTGATGGAAAGGCAAAATCACAAGGTGTAAATACCGCACTTTGCGCATAGGAGATGTCCATATTTTCTACAGCAGGCAAATTGCCCACGCTACCAGCGATAGCAACATAACATTCATTCTCTACCGCCCGTGCCTGGCAACACAACCTTACTCTGGCATAAGCATTTTGTGTATCAGTTAGGAATGGGACAAAGAGTATTTGCATACCATCTGCTGCCATGATGCGACTCAATTCTGGAAACTCACTGTCATAACAAATTAAGATACCTATAGTCCCACAGTCGGTATCAAAAGTCTGTATTTTACTACCGTTACTCAATCCCCAGACTTTTTGCTCATCTGGGGTTACATGTATTTTTTCATAATGCTCAATACGTCCATCGCGATGGCATAAGTTCCCTACATTGTAAAGATGTCCGTCGATAATCTCTGGCATCGATCCTGTGATGATATTGATATTATACTTGATTGAAAGTTCAGAAAATCTATTGCGTATCATTTCTGTATACTTTGCAAGCTCTCTAATAGCATCACTCACGCTATGATCGTTGTAAGCTGCCATTAAGGGGGCATTAAAATATTCCGGAAACAAAGCAAAATCAGATCGATAGGCAGCTAGGCTGTCTACAAAATATTCTGCTTGCTGCATCAATTCTTCAATTCCAGAGTAGGGACGCATTTGCCACTGGATCAATCCCAGTCTTACGGTACTTTTAACGGTTGTGGTATCGTCTTTTTTAAGCGGTGCTGTGTAATATATATTGTCCCATTCTAGCAGTACGCCATATTCCATACTAGCCTTGTCACCATCGAGATAGTTTTTAAGCACGCGGCTCACATGAAAGTCATTACTCATTTGAAAATTGAGAACGGGATCGTTGATCTCTTTCATGCGCACCTTCTCAATGTATTCTTTAGGCGACATGTCTTTTGCATGATTGTGATATCCTGGGATCCTACCGCCAAAAGCGATCCCCCTTAAATTCATGTTCTCGCACAATTCTTTGCGGTAGTCATAAAGCCTGCGACCCAGGCGCATACCACGATATTTAGGCTTTATAAATACCTCAATACCGTAAAGTACATCACCATCATTATCATGGGTGGTAAATTTATAATCCCCAGTGACTTGCTCGTATGTATACTGTCCTTTAAAATCATCATATTTTACGATAATCGATAGAGCACAAGCCACAATTTCTTCATTTACCTTAAGAACGACCTGACCCTCTGGAAATTTATTAACCAGTGTCTCTATTTGTGCTTTTTTCCAGTAAGAGTCCGGTAGGTTTCTATAGGAGTCGATCATAGCATGTTTCAGCTCTTCATAATCTTCAACCTTGAGATATTCCAGGGTTAAATTTTCAATTTTAAGGGTATTATTTGTGCTCATGCTTTTGATCGTAGAAAAGGTCTTACTAGAAATGGTTAAAGAACAGATGGGTCGTTATAAAAGTGTCTTACGCACCTTTAAAGGGCAGGTAATAACGATGCTTAACAGATTTTATTAGACAGCAATTTGTAGTGGCTACAGATTTATGGAGAGACCATCCCCTCATAATTAATACGAGCATCGCAGGTCGTATTACAATTAAACGATAGTTCGTTCCAGGCGGTATCGCGTATACTTTCTAGATGCACGCCATTGTCAGTTCTTTCAATACTAAATTTAAAATCTGGCAATCGATCGCTTAAATCTGCAAGGGTATTCACGGCATGTGTTAGTCCATACGCATCAACACCTTGTGGCTGGTATTTTTGTACATCAAAGGACAGTTCATTCCACCGACAGCCTTGAGTGCATTTTAATTGTATTTCATTTTGATTTATAGAGATAATCTCGATTTGAAAATCTTTACTCACCGCAACTGTATCTTTTTTTGAGCCGCAGCTGTTCAACACCAGCGCAAGAAAGCCTATAAAAAGGATCTTTTTCATGTTTTTCTTTTAATATAATGAAGTGAATAGAATTTCGCTTTCGCGAAAGCGAAACTTTAACAATCCACCCACTTTCTATCCATCATGGGTCTATCACATCTCCAGCAAGTAGGCAAAAATGAGGGGCGCGACAATCGTGGCATCACTTTCTACAATAAATTTAGGAGTGTCGATGTCTAGTTTTCCCCAGGTAATTTTTTCATTAGGAACGGCGCCAGAGTAGCTCCCATAACTGGTAGTCGAGTCTGAAATCTGGCAGAAATAGCTCCAGAACGGAGTGTCTGTACGTTCCATATCTTGGTATAGCATGGGTACAACGCAGATAGGAAAATCACCGGCGATACCACCACCTATCTGGAAAAAGCCTATACCATCTTTACTGTTGTCTGTATACCAGTCGGCTAGATAGGTCATGTATTCAATCCCGCTTTTGACCGTACTCGCTTTAAGTTCTCCTTTAAGAACGTAGCTTGCAAAAATATTACCCATAGTGCTGTCTTCCCATCCAGGAACAACGATGGGTAGGTTAGCTTTTGCAGCCGCATACATCCATGAATTTTCAATCGGGATTTCATAATATTCTTCTAGTACACCGCTTAACAATAGTTTGTACATATACTCATGAGGGAAATAACGCTCGCCAGAAGCCTCTGCATCTTTCCATATTTTTACAATGTGCTCTTGTAGTCTCCTGAAAGCTTCTTCTTCTGGGATGCAGGTATCGGTAACACGATTAAGCCCTTTTTCAAGTAAATCCCACTCGTCTTGAGCCGTAAGGTCGCGGTAATTAGGTACTCGTTTATAATGAGAATGAGCAACAAGATTCATTAAATCTTCCTCTAGATTTGCTCCTGTGCAAGAAACGATTTGAACTTTATCTTGACGAATCATTTCTGCAAAAATCTTTCCGATTTCTGCTGTGCTCATAGCGCCTGCTAGAGAAACTAGCATTTTAGAACCCTTGTTTAATTGTTCTTCATACCCTTTGGCAGCGTCAACTAACGCTGCGCTATTGAAGTGTAGAAAGTAATTTTCTATAAAATCTGTAATCGGTTTACTCATAATTATTTAATTGTGGGTCTGTGAATCCCGGTACCTTAAATTGCTGACCGTTCTCACAAGCGTCGATCAACGTATTAAATTTTTTAATTTTTGAGAAGGTAGTAAAATAAGCCTTTCCCTCATTATTGCCAGATATTAATTCTAGAGTATACACATCTTTATTGCTTGTATGTTCTAGAATGAGAAGACCTTCATTTACCAAGTTTGATTTTACTTTTAGATAAAATCTAGAGACTTGCGTCTTTATGTCTTGTTTAAAGATCTCATACTCAATAAATGAATCTGTTCCCGCTATACTGACTCGCTGTGGACTAATTAATACGATAGGTATTTGTCCATTACAACGGTCGTATAGGTAGTACTGGCCTTTATAGAGGTGCACCTGCACAAGAAATAGCTCTTCCGTATCTGGATTAAGTACTCTCTCGGTAACCCGTTGATGCGCCTTACTAGACCTGCTAGAGTCAATATAAAAGCCCAGATTTCTATTATCTAAGGTGGTTGTCTTAACATTCTCGATGGGTTGTATCGAGTCGTGATTGACATGTACCTTATCATCTTTCTGGCAGGAAATTAAAATCAATAGGGAAGCTAGAAACTTCCATGGTTTCAATTTCTTAATCCTCACTTATGTTTTTCATCTTTTTTAAGCCTGTCTTATTAAAAGATTTCTCTGCGTCGTATCCTTCTTCCCCTTCTAGAGCTATATCTTTAAATTTATAGCTTAGCATTTTGTAATACAATTTTGCTGCTAGAAAATCTGATGATTTTTCTGCTGGATTAGGACATAACTCAACAATATCAAAGCCTACTACATTTTTTTCTTCGAATACACCTTTTAAGAAATCCAGTGTCTCATACCAGAATAAACCACCTGGTTCTGGAGTGCCGGTCGACGGGCATATGGATGGGTCAAAACCATCCAGATCTATGGTAATAAAAACATTATCTGTAAGTGCCTCTGTTGCTTTTTCTTGCCAGTAATCATCCTGTGCCATCTCGTGAGCATAGAAAATCTTTTCTTCATCATTAATTCCTAGCTCGATACTGTCCATACTGCGTATACCTACTTGTACTAGGTTTGTGGTCTGGCTGGCCTCATAAACCGCACAAGCGTGATTACAAGTAGAGCCATCATATTCCTTGCGCAAATCTGCATGTGCATCTATTTGTAAAACGCTCAAATTTTCATACATCTCGTTGAAAGCACGTATACTTCCTATGCTTATGGAATGCTCTCCACCGAATAAGGTGACGAATTTATTTTTTTTGATATATTTTTTTGTGACAGCATGTACTGCATCGACCATTTCTTCTGGTGATCCACGCTCAGAGACTGGGTTTGCTAGATACACACCGTGTAGATAAGCTTCAGTATCTGTTTCAATATCATATAATTCCATATTGCGGCTAGCGTCTAGAAAAGCATCTGGACCCTTGTCGGCTCCTTTCTGCCATGTACTAGTCCCATCATAGGGAACCGGAATTAAAACGATGGATGCATTATCCAGTCCTGCATATTGATCATCAATGCCGGCATAGTTGGAAGTACTCATGGTAATAAAATTAAATTCAACTTTATAATTAGTAAGTGTATTATATGGTGCTAGTACCCTAAAATATCCAGCATCTGTTCTGATGTTTGTTGTTCTCTAAATAATCGTGTAACGATCTTTCCATTCTCATCACGATCAATCAAAACGTGTTTAGGAGCGGGTATTAAACAGTGTTGTATACCACCATAGCCGCCTATTGTTTCTTGATACGCTCCTGTATTGAAAAAGCCTATATAGGTGGGTTTATCCTTATGGTATTTAGGCAGGTATATGGCGTTTACATTTTGCTCACTATTGTAGTAATCATCGCTATCACAGGTCAATCCTCCCAGTAAAACACGCTCGTACTCGTCATTCCATCGATTGAGTGGTAGCATGATAAATCGCTTGCTTATCGCCCATGAATCAGGCAGGGTCGTAATAAAAGAGCTATTGATCATGCTCCATTTTTCGCGATCATTCTGTTGTTTTTGATGCAATATTTTATAGATCGCACCGCCACTCTCACCTACTGTAAATGAACCAAACTCTGTAAATAAGTCGGGTACATCTACCTCTGCATCGTCACAAACTTGCTTGATTTGACTTACAATTTCTTCAATCATGTATTCATAATCAAAATCAAACGCTAGACTGTTTTTTATGGGGAAACCACCGCCTATATTTAAACTATTAAGGCTAGGACATATTTTTTTAAGACCTATATAGACTTTCAAGCATTTATGAAGCTCGTTCCAGTAGTAGGCGCTATCTCTTATTCCAGTATTAATGAAAAAATGCAACATTTTAAGCTCCACTTGATCATTACCCTCTATCTGGTTTTTGTAGAATGTGTTAATGTTTTTATAGCCAATACCTAATCTGCTCGTGTAGAACTCAAACTTAGGCTCTTCCTCGCTGGCAATTCTGATGCCTACCTTAAATTTCTTTTCGGTAGCTTGTTGCAGTAAGGGGAGCTCCTCGTGGTTGTCGATTACGGGAATGCAGTTGTGCTGCCCATCATTAATCAGACCTGCTATATTCTCAATGTACAAATCCCGCTTAAAGCCATTGCAAATAATGTAAGTATCTTTTGAAATCTTACCGCTTTTCTTTAAGCTTTTGACAATGTTTATATCAAAGGCACTGCTGGTTTCTATATGGATATCATTGTTGAGAGCCTCATCAAGGACATGCTTGAAATGTGAGCTTTTTGTACAATAACAATAACGATAGGTGGCGTTGTAATCTGCTTTTTTAAATGCAGATTCAAACCAGCCTTTTGCACGATTTATATTTTCTGAAATTTTAGGTAAATAAGTGAACTTTAACGGGCTACCATATTGCTGCACCAGCTCCATCAAGTCGATCCCATGAAAATGCAGCTGTTTGTCTTTTAAATCAAACTCTGCAGTTGGGAAATCGTATGTCTGATCGATTAGATCTATGTACTTTGTATTCAATAGTTGATTTTAAATGGGTATAACACAGTTAAATATCTAATTTGCTACGTATTTCTATGTTATACAAATATTAAATTATGCAAGCATTTTAAGGTTAATCACCTCCTGCTTTGTCAATAATCGGTAGTGTCCTCTAGGCAAATCTTTCTTTGTAAGTCCACCTATAACGACACGATCCAGCACATTTACTTCATATCCTACCTGGTCAAAAATGCGCTGTACGATATTATCCTTACCGCTATGTATCTCAATTCCTATCTCGTTATTTTTTCCACCTTCAACATAGTTGATGTCTTCTACTTTAATCTCTTCTCCTTCAATGGTAATACCGTTACGTATTTTCATTAAATCTTCATGCTTAAAGCTGCGATCAAGGGCAACTTGATAGATCTTACGTATTTTTTTATTTGGGTTATTCAAAGCATTGGCAATCTCTAGATCGTTAGTAAAAATCATCAATCCTAACGATTTTCTGCCTAACCTTCCTACATAATGCAGTCTAGATGTAGATGCCGTTGCCATCAGATCCATTACGGTCTTTGTAGCTTTTTCTCCAGAGCGCGGTGATATAAAACCTTTGGGTTTATTGAGAAGGAAGTATTCTTTCTTCTTAGGCTCGATAGAGCGACCATCAAATTTTACCTCGTCAGAGGGTTGCACACGGTAACCCATTTCTGTCACGGGTTTGTCATTTACAGTAACACTACCAGCTGCTATATAAATATCTGCATCTCTACGGCTGCAAATACCACTATTAGAGATGTATTTATTCAATCGGATGCCATCTGCATTGTTCTTCTTTACAGTGGTTCCTTCTTTTTTCTTACGATCAATATATTCTTTCTTAGTTACTGGTTTTCCAGATCTCGATGTACCTATAATCTGGTTTTTGCCACCACGAGTATTTCTAGTCGAAGCACTATTGCGCCCTGACGTATTACTTTTATGCTCGAGAGAGCCCGCATTTCTTCTATTTCCTCCTTTATTGCTAGAATTGCTCTTGCTGCCCTGACGGCCGCTGCGATTGCCTTTTGCTCCTTCGTTTCCTCTGCTCATCCTTGAAATTTTTTGCAAAGATAACTTTTTGACGATCCCTGCGTAAAAATTATACTTAAATCACTTACAAATAAGTTAATAGAGTATAATAATACTGCGGCAGTAGTAATTATGTCACTTGTCTAGTCGATACGAGTTTTTCATAGGCTATCACTAGAAATAAAAACGATAACCTGCACAACTTACTTGCTGGTAAACTTTACCGTGCTTTGTCGCTCTCTATTTACATGCAGTTGAGTTACATCTGGTCTGGAATAATGACCGGCAGGATCAAAGTTTTGACGCTCTTCAAACACTCGGTTTAAATCTAGGGTCGCAGTAATAAGTTCTTCTTTACCTACTTGTGGTTCTACAATCCACTCACCATCTGGGCCAGCGATGCAGCTGCCACCGTTTGATAGTACTGCTGGAGCTTTTTTTAGTAATTCCTCAAGATGTGGCGTACCGTCAGGAAAATCCTCCCGGTGCATCATGCTGCTCACAGATAATACATAGGTTCTACCTTCTCTAGCGATGAATCTGGTAATATCCCTTGTGTTATGATCACTGCCGGGCCAGGAAGCCACGTGCAGATTAGTTCCTTGTGCATACATGGCTGCTCGAGGTAAAGGCATCCAGTTTTCCCAGCAGTTAAGGCCACTAACTGTAAAATCTTTCAATGGATGGGTGACCAGTCCGTTCCCATCACCAGGGGCCCATGTAAGCCGCTCGTCATATGTAGGTTGTAATTTGCGATGAACGCTCTGTATAATTCCTTTTTGATCGATATATACCAGACTGGCATAAAGACTGTGATGGCCGCGATCACTAGGGCGTTCAATGATTCCTAAGTAGATGGCTAGGGAGTTCGCTTTCGCGAAAGCGCAAATAGCATCCAGATCTCCTGCTTCAATATCTACCGCATTGAGCGTATAATGACGGTGCAGTTCTTTTACCACGGTATTGTTCCAGGAGGCGCCATCAGTAAGTGCTAACCAAAAAGGGTAACCAGGCAATAAAGCCTCACCAAAAGCAATCAATTCTACATCTTGTTTTACAGCCGTTGCTAGCGTGTCTAGTATTTTATCTAGGGTTGCTTGTTTATCCAGCCATACAGGAGCTATTTGGGCGAGGCCTACGGTAATTTTATGTTTCATATAAAGGTTTTGAGACGATCCATAATTGCAGGTAAATCAATGAGTAATATGGAAAACACGCCTGCTACAATGATAATCTTAAGTATAAAATGTATTAGTAAATATTCCCGTTTGCGTCGCGAGGACCATAATAGTGGTAAACATACGAGTAGGGCGCCTGTGATAAAGGTAAAGTAGTAACTCATGTATCCTATTTCATAATACAAAATAAGAACGGCCACAGGTACGATGGTAATTATTGTAAGTAGGGTGTAGAATTTTTTAGACACCGTTTCTCCCAGTACTACTGGTAAGGTTTGATAATTTTGAGCCAGGTCGCCTCGCAGATTTTCCAAATCTTTGATTAATTCTCTCATACCGATGATCAAGAATAAAAATGAACCATGGACCAAGATTACGGGATAAAAATTCTTGTAATACATAAAAAGCACAAAGAATGGCGCTACGGCAAGTGCAGCAGCCATCAAGTTACCTATAAATAATACTCGTTTTATTTTATGAGAGTAAAACCACATGGCCGTGATATAGGCCATATAAAATAAACCAGCACGCCAAGAAACTAATAGACCCATAATAAAAGCAGCGCCATTTAAAGTAAAGTAAACGGCCCACAGTGTGGATTGTTTGACCTGGTTTTCAAGCAGTGTTTTTTGTGGTCTATTGATCAGATCTTTCTCTCTGTCGTAAAAATTATTGATTATATAGCCAGCAGCTATGGTTGCGGCAGATGCGATTATAATCAACCATAATTTGTAATCACTCAATACCTGGATAACGGCGGTCTCTGGTGCAATAATAAAAATGGTGGCAAATAATTGCGCTACCGCAACAAGACCTACATTGTAAAGGCGCACGCTAGAAAACAGACTTAACACCTTAATGGCTATCATCTGTATGTGATTAGAATGTTTTTCTTTAGATTTAGTCATCGCATGCCTGGATCTAAATGCTTTATACTGGGGTTATTTTTACTTTAATAAAACAATAAAGGCTCTAAATTACTTGAATTAAGAGCCTTTTATAATGTACTAGAACTTTGATTTTAAAAATTGTAAACTACCTCTAGTTTATAATCCTTTAATGCTTTTTGAGCCTTGGGCAGATCTTCTGTAAATCCTAGAATATAACCACCACCGCCAGATCCACATAGTTTTAAATAGTAGTCACCTGTATCCAGTCCTTTTTTCCATAAGTCATGAAACTGTGCCGGAATCATGGGTTTAAAGTTATCTAGAACGGTACCTGACAGTTTTTTAACATTGCCGAAAAGTGCTTTTACATCTCCATTCAAGAAATCTTCTACACACTGATCTGTATATTTCACAAACTGTTCTTTCAACATTTTACGGAATCCTTCTTTCTTCATGTTTTCCATAAAGATATTTACCATGGGAGCAGTTTCTCCCACCACACCAGAATCCAGTAAAAAAACAGCTCCATTACCTGTGGCGAGTTGCGACGGGATTCCAGCAGGCTCGATATCTTCTTTGCTATTGATTAAAATAGGTAGACTTAAATAACTATTAAGTGGGTCCAGACCGCTGCTTTTACCATGAAAGAAACTTTCGATCTTACCAAAAATACCTTTTAAGGTCAATAACTTTTCTCTAGTAAGATTTTCTAGGACGGTAATTTTTTCAGTGGCATATTTATCATAAATAGATGCCACAAGAGCACCGCTGCTGCCTACACCATAACCCTGGGGGATGCTTGAGTCAAAATACATTCCCGCCTCTATATCAGCACGCATGGCAGCAATTTCAAAAGAAGGAAAATCTATATCGTTCTCTACTAACTTTTCTATATGATCTGCAAGCCTGGCTAGACTTGCGTTGCTAGCTTGTGCTGCGGCGTCAGGCTCTTCTGTAATTTTTAAGGCTCCTTTGTAAAAATTATAGGGTATAGAAAGACCTTTTGAATCTTTAATAATACCGTATTCTCCGAAAAGTAAAATCTTAGAATAAAATAATGGTCCTTTCATAAGATGATGTGCTACACGGCACTAGCGCCGTTCCCTATATGATCACAAATATAATGTTCATTTTGACAATATGAAGCCAATTTACTCTTAATCAACCGCTCTACATCGCTCTTATTTGACCCTGGATACAGTAAATGCACGTTTGCACCTGCATCTAGAGTAAAACATACGGGTACTTTAGTTGACGTTCTGTACTTCCATATCTCTTCGATAATAGATAATGTGTTAGGCTTCATTAATATAAAATAAGGATGCGACGTCATCATCATGGAATGTAAGGTAAGCGCCTCACTTTCAGTGATTTTTATAAAGCCTTCTATATCGCCGTCTTTTAGATATTTCTTGAGTTGGGTAAGATTATCATGAGCTTGTTCAAATCTCGCTTTTGCATAAGCGTGACCATTCATAAGCTCGTGTCCTACGGTAGAACTAACGGTTTTCTCACCCTTATCCACCAGCAATATGGTATCTTGAAAGTTTTGAAAGACAGGGTGCAAGTTGCTACTTACATCGACGCCATATAAATCGCTACTTCCTGGCGTTTGCTCATGATTTCCCCATACTACTACAGACCCTTTGAGACTACGACAGGCACTGCCAGAACCTAGGCGAGCTAGAAAGCTTGTCTTTTTAATATCTACATCTTTACCGGTGAGCTGCCGTTCTAGATCCATGATGCAACTAGATAGCGCAGCCATACTGCTTGCGCTACTTGCGATCCCACTGCTGTGAGGAAAGGTGTTTGTAGTCTCTAATTTAAAGTGATATGACTTTATCCATGGGCAATAGATTGCAATGCGATTAAAATAGGTTTTAATTTTAGGTTCAAAAGAAGGTTTAGACACACCGTCTAGAAAGATGGAAAATGCGTGCGATCCACTTGCTGTAGCTGTTAAGGTGGTAATCGTTTTACAATTATTGAGCGTGAAGCTTATAGACGGGTTTGCTGGCAGTTGCATCCCATGTTTGCCCCAGTACTTGACAAGTGCAATATTTGAAGGAGCTTGCCATGAGGCGCTCAATTGCTGTTTTATCTCCGGTTGTTCTTGTAAAATAAATTGATGTTCCACCAGGCGTTTGTTTTGCTGCAAATATAGGATTCAATATGTCATGAGTGATCTTTTAATACAATCACCACCACCTACATTCCTGTGCGTATGGCCTCTACAGGATCTAGTTTTGCAGCAGCAAAAGCAGGGATGATACCTGCAATAAGACCTATGATCGCAGATATACTGGTGCCTAACACAATATTTTTTGTTGACAATATGAAGTCAAAATCTACCACGCTGGTCGCTATGATAGTCGCGATCCATACAAAGAGCAACCCAAATAATCCGCCGAATATGGCTAAGATCACCGATTCAAATAAAAATTGAGAAAGGATGAAACGTCTTTTAGCGCCCAAGGATTTTTGTATGCCTATGAGATTCGTGCGTTCCTTGACACTTACAAACATAATGTTTGCAATACCAAACCCTCCCACTAGCATTGAGAATCCAGAAATTATAACGCCCACAAGAGTCATGACACTAGCAACTTGATCAATCAAGTCAGCAAAACCTTTTAATGGGTTTATAAAAAAGGTGCTCAAATCTTCTGCTTTTAAGCCTCTAGCATTACGCAATCGTTGCTCAATTATTGCCATGAATTCGTCAAGATCAACTCCTGGCTTTGATTTCATGATTAGTGCGGTTGTCGTATTTCTATTTTTATCACTGTAGATGCGTCGCACAAAGTTGACTGGCACAAAGGCAGCTTCATCACGCCCCTGTCCTATAGTTGCAGACCCTTCTTTTTCTAGTACGCCGATTACTGTAAATTTATTTCCATACAAGCGCACCCTCTTGCCTATAGGGTTTTGAGAGTCAAAAAGCCCCTGTGCAGTTTCATAACCCAGCACCACCACGGGCGAACCGCTCATATCTTCAGACTCATTAAAGAAACGCCCTTCCTCTAGTTTCAGGTTCTCAAGATTGTAAAAATCTGCCGTATGGGGTTGTATGCTCACACCAGTAATGGTTTGATCCTCAAACTTTATCGTCTCTGGGGATGCAAAAAATGTATAAGTTATCGCGCCTATTTCGGGCACACTGCGTTTGAGCATGTTATACTCCTCATAACTTACGTTAGGGAAATTCTCGTATTGATAAGGCTCTAGCTCGGTTGGTCCGAAAGAACGTTTTAATACATAGATTGTAGACATATCCAACGAGCTTAACCCGTCTTTTATTTCTTTTTCTAGCGAGTCAATGGCAGCTAGAACTCCTATGATGGCAAAAATTCCTATGGTAACCCCCAGCAGACTTAGAAAAGTCCGCAATAGGTTAGTGCGCAATGCGTTGAGTGCAAAAAAGAAACTTTCTTTAAGAACCCTTAGGTAGATGAGCATGCGGTAGATTTTATTGTAATTATACTGGGTTAGACCGTATTGATCAATATTTGTTACACTAAACGTATTACAATTTAAGGATATGTCTGATTACTAAAAGTAGAATGTTAAATAACGGTGCAAAACAAGATGCTCTTATTTGTTCAATCAATATGGAATCACTAGGCATTACTTTACTTTTGTAACCTTGTATCAATCCAATCAAAAATAGCATGAGTCAGATCAAAGCAAAAAGCGCACTAATTTCAGTATTTCACAAAGAAGGTTTAGGTCCTATTGTCAAAAAAATGAACGACTTAGGAATTACAATTTATTCTACTGGGGGTACAGAAAAGTTTATAAAAGAACTCGATATACCAGTCGTTCCAGTAGAGGAGGTGACAAGTTATCCTTCCATTCTAGGAGGTCGTGTTAAAACCTTGCACCCTAAAGTTTTTGGTGGAATACTCAATAGGAGGGATCACGAGGGTGATCAGGCGCAAATTGCCGATTATGATATCCCGCAAATTGATATCGTTATTGTCGATCTCTATCCATTTGAAGATACAGTTGCAAGCGGTGCGACAGAGCAAGATATTATAGAAAAGATTGATATAGGCGGTATATCGTTGATACGAGCTGCGGCAAAAAATTATAAGGATACCGTTTGTGTAGCCACGCGCGATGACTATCAAGAGCTACTTGATATTCTCAATGCTAGTGAGGGGTCAACAACTCTAGACCAACGTAAAAAATTTGCTACTAATTCCTTTAATATTTCTTCACATTACGATAGTGCCATTTACAACTACTTTGCTGGAGATGACCTTGAAAAGTCTCTTAAAATAAGCGAGCCCCATGTAATGCCATTACGTTATGGAGAGAATCCACACCAGCGTGGCTGGTTTTATGGAAACTTTGATGCCATGTTTATCAAACATCACGGCAAAGAGTTGTCTTACAATAACTTGCTAGATGTAGATGCCGCGGTAAATTTGATGAGCGAGTTTGTAGATGACCAGCCTACTTTTGCTATTTTTAAGCATAATAATGCATGCGGTGTAGCGCAGCGCGATACCATCCACGATGCTTATGTGGATGCGCTTGCCGGAGATCCTGTATCTGCATTTGGTGGTATTTTAATTGCAAATACAACCATCGACGCCACTACGGCAGTAAAAATTCATGACCTTTTCTGCGAGGTGGTTATTGCACCTTCTTTTGATCAAGAAGCACTTGAAATATTGAAAGGAAAGAAAAACCGTATTATGTTAGAGTTGGTAGAGGGTGCGCTTTCGCGAAAGCGAGATACGAATCAACTAGAGGTGCGCGCATCTCTTAATGGCTATTTAGTCCAAGATCCTAACTTGATCACAGACCAAAAAGCAGGATTGAAAACTGCTACAGAAGTAGAGCCTACTGCCGATCAAATCGAAGACTTATTATTTGCTTCAAAAATTTGTAAGCATACAAAATCAAATACAATCGTCCTTGCACGTGGTAAGCAATTATGTGCTAGTGGTACTGGACAAACCTCGCGTGTTGACGCACTTAACCAGGCCATTCACAAGGCGCAAAGTTTTAATTTTGACCTTAACGGCGCGGTAATGGCAAGCGATGCTTTCTTCCCTTTCCCAGATTGTGTAGAAATAGCGCATAATGCAGGGATTACAGCGGTAATTCAACCTGGAGGATCGATAAAGGACCAGCTTTCTATTGACTATTGTAATAAAAGTAAAATGGCTATGGTTTTTACAGGAACAAGACACTTTAAACACTAGAATTGTTTTAATTTTGCAATACCTTAACAACTAACGTTTTCCTCTATATCTTATGGGATTTTTTGATTTTCTCTCTGAAGACATTGCCATTGACCTAGGTACGGCAAATACACTTATCGTTCACAATGGTAAGGTAGTGGTAGATAGTCCGTCTATCGTTGCCAGAGATCGCAGTACAGGTAAGATTATCGCAGTAGGTAAGGAAGCGGCGATGATGCAAGGCAAGACCCATGAGAATATCAAGACCATACGTCCACTAAAGGATGGCGTTATTGCAGATTTTGATGCGAGCGAGAAAATGATCTCGATGTTTATAAGAGAGATACCAGCGCTTAAAAAGAAACTGTTTACACCATCATTGCGCATGGTAATTTGTATTCCTTCTGGAATTACAGAGGTTGAAATGCGCGCAGTAAGAGACAGTGCAGAGCGTGTTAATGGTAAGGAGGTATATCTTATTCATGAGCCTATGGCAGCTGCCATAGGGATAGGTATAGATATCATGCAGCCTAAAGGGAATATGATTGTCGATATAGGTGGTGGTACTACAGAGATAGCAGTAATAGCCCTAGGAGGTATTGTATGTGACAAATCCGTAAAAATTGCAGGAGACGTCTTTACAAATGATATTGTATACTACATGCGTACCCAGCACAATCTTTATGTAGGAGAACGTACTGCCGAAAAAATTAAAATTCAAATAGGCGCTGCAACGGAAGATCTAGAAGTCCCACCAGAAGAAATGAATGTCCAGGGTCGTGATTTATTGACTGGTAAGCCTAAGGAAGTAAAAATAGGTTATCGCGAGATTGCAAAAGCACTAGACAAGTCGATTTTACGCGTGGAAGATGCGGTCATGGAGACATTATCTCAAACACCACCAGAGCTTGCAGCAGATATTTATAATACAGGTATCTATCTAGCAGGTGGTGGGTCAATGCTGCGCGGTCTAGATAAACGCTTATCACAAAAGACAGATCTACCTGTATATATTGCAGAAGATCCTTTGAGAGCTGTGGTGAGAGGTACAGGGTTGACTTTAAAAAATTTAGATAAATATAAAAGCGTACTTGCTCACAAGTAATAAATAATGCAACATATCATCAATTTTCTGATCAAGTACAGAAACTTGCTGCTCTATCTTGTGTTATTCTCTATTTCGATCATTTTTACGGTGCAGTCGCACAGTTATCATCGCAATACATTCATACATTCTACAGGCAATGTTACGGGTAGCATTCTCAACCTGCGCCAGGAGTTTTATGCCTATTTAGATCTGGATAAACAAAATGATTACTTAAGTAAAGAGAATGCCAGATTGAGAATGCGCTTGCTCGCTGCAGGCGACACCTTGCTGGGGAGGCCAGCTACCATGATGTTTGCTGACAGTTTGCCATTTACCGTGGTGCCAGCTAGGGTTATTAAGAATAGTTATGATAAACTAGATAATTTTATCACTATAGATATAGGTGCTGATCAAGACATATCTAGCGACATGGGCGTCATTACCAGTAATGGCATTGTGGGAATTGTAGATATTACTAGTGCTCGATTCTCTAGGGTAATTTCCGTTCTCAATTCAGAAATATCATTGAACGCTCAGATTAAAGGAACCTCTACCATTGGGTCACTTACCTGGGATGGAACAGATCCCTATACAATGAGTCTTATCGATGTGCCACGCCTGGCACAGGTGGTTCCTGGGGATACTATTATCACAGGAAAACAATCCACCACCTTTCCTCCAGATATTGAAATAGGGGTGATAAAAGATGCCGTATTGATTGATAATGGCTCTCGATACAAAATCGACGTACGTCTGTTTAACAACATGACAGATTTAGGTTATGTATATGTCATTAAAAACAGAGATGCAGACGCGTTGCAAATTATAGATACATTGAGCACAAATGAATGATGTTTTAAAAATAGCGTTCCGATTTGTAGGCTTATTGACCTTGCAGGTCTTCTTTTTTGACCAGATCAACTTTTTGGGCTTTATAAACCCTATGGTTTACATTTTATTTATCGTCCTGTATCCTTTTGAAAATAATAGGCTCTTATTTTTATTACTAGCATTTGGCTATGGACTCATTATGGATAGTTTTCAAGATACCGGTGGCGCACATGCAGCAGCTTGTGTTACCCTTACCATGATACGTCCGTTCTTTTTAAAACTAGTCTATGGCGAAAGTTATTTGATGAAAAATTTAAAGCTGCTAGCAACCAGTTTGGATCGCATATTGCTGCTATTATTGTTATCCACATTTACGCATCATTTGATTTATTTTAGTCTGGTTATTTTTAATACCTCCCAGGTATTAGAAATAATAAAAATGATATGTTCTGTGGGTGGAGCGACAATAATTGTCTCTGCATTAATCATGTTGATCATTAAACCTAGACGGTACTAGAATGAAAAAGCTACTTTTATTCTTTTTTGTTTCTTTAACAGGTGTCATTTTTTTGGCACGACTTATTCATTTACAAATTTTTAGCGACGAGCTTAAGTTAAAATCAGAGCTCAATGCGGTAAAAACAGTATTTGATTACCCAGAGCGTGGTTTTATTTACGATCGCAATGGTAAGTTGATGGTGGCAAACCAGACGGCCTATGATGTTATGGTGGTGCCTCGAGAGGTAAAGGAGTTTGATACCCTAGAGTTGTGCCGACTGCTGCAAATGGACAAAAAAGACCTAGAACGGCAGATTGAAAAAGCAAAAAACTGGTCGTGGCGCAAACCTAGTGTTGTCATCCCACAATTAACGCAATTGGAGTATGCTCCTTTACAAGAAAAGCTGCGTAAATTTCCAGGGTTCTATACCCAGCGCAGATCGTTAAGAAAATATCTAGTAGATCACAGTGCAAATGTTCTAGGTTATATACGCGAGGTCAACCAGAGCATTATAGATAAAGACAATTCTTATGAGATGGGAGATCTCATAGGCAAAAGCGGGATTGAAAATCAGTATGAAAAAGAATTGCGCGGTAAAAAGGGTGTAAAACGCTTTTTGCGAGATAACTTCGGTAGACCTATCAAATCTTATGAAAATGGGATGTATGATACGATCCCACAAGCAGGAGCAAACCTCACCATCACATTAGACAGTAGATTACAAGAATACGGGCAGCAATTGATGCAAAACAAACGTGGAGGCATTGTTGCCATTGAGCCTAAAACAGGAGAGATCCTGAGCCTTATATCTGCGCCTTTTTATGATCCTAGTATCACGATGGGACGTGAGCGATCAAAAAATATCAATGCTTTAATACGAGATTCCATTACAAGACCCACCTATGACCGTGGGCTGCAAGCAGAGTATTCTCCTGGTTCACCATTTAAGGTGATCAATGCTTTAATAGGATTACAAGAAGGTGTAGTAGATCCGGATGATCGATTTTATTGCGCTCATGGATATAATTATGGAGGGCGTAAAAAGTTAGGCTGTCACAGCCATGCAAGTCCACTAGCGATGGAGCGCGGTATAGCGGAATCCTGTAACTCTTATTTTGCACAGGTATATCGCAGGATTATTGAAAGCCATGAAAACAGTCATGTAGGCATGGATGTATGGAGTAATCACGTAAAATCCTTTGGTTTAGGTAATTTTTTAGGATATGATTTACCAGTAGGACGTAAAGGCCTTATACCAGACAGTGATTATTACAATACTTATGTATATCCCAGTGGCAACTGGTATGCTACAACTACTATATCTAATAGTATAGGTCAGGGCGAGGTAATTGCCACCCCTATCCAGTTAGCAAATATGACGGCAGCCATTGCAAATCGAGGGTATTTTTATACCCCACACATTGTAAAAGAAATTGATGGAAAAGCTACCATCGACCCTAAATACCGGCAAAAACGACAGACCACCATTGACCCTAAATATTTTGAGCCAGTTATTGAGGGAATGAATCAGGTTTATAAAACAGGAACGGCTGCCAGTGTGCAAATCCCAGGTATTGAGGTATGTGGTAAAACAGGAACAGCAGAAAACTTTATGAAAATTGACGGTAAGACTACACAGCTTACAGATCATAGCGTTTTTGTTGCTTTTGCGCCTAAAGATGATCCACAAATTGCCATTGCCGTTTTTATAGAAAATGGATATTGGGGATCTCGTTATGCAGCAAAAATTGCTAGCCTAATGATAGAAAAACACTTGAAGGGAGAGATTACAAGGACAGATCTAGAGCAATGGGTACTCAATCATACTTTAGAACATGAATATGAAAAACCTTATAGTGGTGAACCATTTCAAATCAATGGACCACCTGTACCGTTAGAAGGTCCAGAAGTTTATATCAATAACGATAAAAGTCTCATAAATTGATCGACAGTGCGTTAGGAGATAAGCCAAAATTTGATGTGACCATCATATTTATATACCTCGCACTAGTTCTTATAGGGTGGATGAGTATCTACAGCGCCGCCCCAGTTGAACAATACACCTCTATCCTAGATTTTAATCAGGTATATGGCAAACAATTTTATTTTATCTCTCTAGCAGTATTGCTTATCATTATCATTTTAGCAATAGATGTAAAGTTTTATGAGCGTTTTGCAGGGGTAATATATGTGGTTTCTATTCTTTCCTTACTGGGTTTATTTGTGTTCGGTAAAGAGATATCAGGTGCTCGATCGTGGTATGGATTAGGTAGCATGAGTTTACAACCCAGCGAGTTTGCAAAATTTGCAACAGCGCTGGCGTTAGCAAAATACCTAAGTCAACTGGATGTTTCTATTAAGGATATTCGGCATTTTCTCGTGGCTAGCTTGATTGTGGTACTGCCAGCGATAATAATTGTACCACAGCCTGATCCTGGCAGCGCATTAGTTTATGCAGCATTCTTTTTTGCTATGCATCGGGAGGGGTTATCTGTTTGGTTTTTAATGCTGGGCTTGATTGGGTTAGCTATTTTTCTAGGTACCGTAATTATAGGTCCAGGGTGGATTATTATGCTGTGCGCTATTGCACTGATCATTGGGTTTACGCTTTCGCGAAAGCGATATAAAAAACGACTTGCTAAAAAACCAAAGATATGGGTCTATGCTATCTACTTGCTTGCATGCAGCGGCCTTGCTCTCGCCGTAAATCCTATTTATGAAAATGTCTTCAGTGAACGTCATCGCAATCGTATCGATATTGTATTGGGAAGGGTAGAGGACAGTCAGGGTATTCAATATAACATCATACAGAGCGAGATTGCTATAGGTAGTGGTGGCTGGATAGGCAAAGGTCTACGTAAAGGAACGCAAACCCAGGGTGGGTTTGTGCCAGAGCAACATACAGATTTTATTTTCTCTGCTATAGGAGAAGAATTTGGGCTGTTAGGGGCAGGATCTGTTGTGGTACTTTTTATGGTGCTTATCTATCGTCTTATTATTATGGCAGAGCGGCAGCGCAATCAATTTGCCAGAATTTATGGCTATTGCGTGGCCGGGATTTTCTTCATTCATTTTTTTGTAAACGTGGGCATGGTACTGGGTCTTTTGCCTACAGTGGGGATACCGTTACCATTCATGAGCTATGGTGGTAGCGGTTTGTGGGGCTTTACCATACTGCTCTTTATTTTTGTCAAGCTAGATGCCCACAGAATGAGCTATCAGCATTGATGACAAACCCCTGTTTTAACAGCGGTGCGTTCTAATTGTTCCTCTATATCATCGGGTAATTGTGAGAAAAAATCCACACCAGTAAGTTGTTCAATAGAGTCTACACTCACGATAAATTCTTTAAGTGATTGATTACTTTCTTTGTGAGGTAGTAAGTAAGCGATCATCAAGTTGCTAGTAGGCTCATAAACTATTTTATAGAACTGCTGTGGTACACTCACTTGCTCATTACCTATACTAGGTAATCCTTCCTTGAGAATGGAACCTGTTACAATGTAAACTGCTTTTTTATTGCGAGCAAACCGCCGTATTTCTTGTTCCAGTCTGTTCCATATTCCCGCATTAAACTCATGACGCTGTGGACTTATGTTGCTGGTGAGAAAAGTTTCTTCATAATCCTCAATGGATCCCCTGCGGTCACCTGCTGGAACTAGGTGACCGCGATCATAACCACTATTTTTATAATTGCGCCAGCTAGCAGCTCCTGTGGTAATCATTTCATCAATCTCAAAATAAGGACGTATAAAATCTACATTCCTCATATCTGAGGGTTTCAAGACATGTATCGTCCATTCTGCTTGTTCATGTTTTTCATTATAGGATAGGCTGTAGCTTTTATGATGAACAATTTGCTGGCTGGAAGTGGGGAGAAAATCAGCACGCGTAAATTCTGATTGATCTGCAGCAGCAATGTTAGCCGTAGATATTTGTTCGTTTTGCCATTGCTGAATCACAAATAAAGCAATCAACAATCCTACAGCTACTATGGAGTAAATAGTCTTTTTCATTTAGTTGATGTCACATCCAGAGCATCTCGCAAGGAATTACCTAATAACATAAATGCCATTACTAAAAGCATTATAGCAATTCCTGGAACAACTGCAAGATAAGCCTTGTCCAAAATGATGTATTGATAATGGTCTTTGATCATGCTGCCCCAGGATGGTATAGGTGGTTGTGCACCTAGCCCAAGAAAACTTAATCCTGCTTCTATTAATATGGCTGCGGCAAAGTTTGAGGCACTTATAATTATTACAGGTGCTATAATATTAGGCAACACATGGCGACTTATTATGCGATAATCATTGAGTCCTAGTGCCCTCGCTGCCGTGATATATTGATACTCTTTTACAACAATGGTCTGGCCTCTTACTACCCGTGCGATCTCTACCCACATAGTAAGTCCTACCGCTATAAAAACGGTTAAAAAACCTTTGCCTAGTGCAATACTTATGGCAATTACCATTAATAAAGTAGGTATGGACCAGGTAACATTGATGATCCACATGATTATAGCATCGATACGCCCACCATAAAAACCAGCAATTGCACCCATAGGGATACCAATGATTAGGGATATAAGCACTGCGACAAACCCTATACTTATACTTACCCTAGCACCTATCATCATGCGGCTCAATAGGTCTCTCCCGTATTTGTCTGTTCCTAATAAAAACCTTTTTTGTGACGTGTATTGTTGACGAAATTGATCTAGCGATGTGCCACTAGGTAATGACAGGTCTAACTTCTGGAACGGTTGCGTATTTAAGTCAACGTTATAAGGCCTGTAGTATACCTGTCCAGATTCCATTTTTAAATCGGCATAAGGGATGGAGGCGAGTAATGCAGGTTTTCCCGTCCAGTAGTGCATTAAATTAAACGATCGATCTAGCTGGGGTATTTCTATCATGGGGACTTCAAAACCTGGCGGCTGTGAGTGAATGGATAGATGCATCTGGTTTGCATAGGCGCTGTCGTCAGGCGCAAAGAAATAGGCAAACAGGGCAACCGCGGCAAAAATAATGATCACACTTAAGCTTAAAACGCCCCAAAAACTTGAACGAAGCTTTTGGAGCGTTAGAAATAAAAATGATGAGTTACTGGCCATGGATTACTGCTTGACCGTCACTCCGTTGGTTTGAATACCTGTATTTTTTAAATCGTTTAAAACGTTAATTGCTTCTTCTACATACATGTCTGCATTGATAGTCTCATGCCAGCGCTTGCGTTTTTTTGCCAGACTTGAGTCTTGTTGTATTAAAACCAACTCATCCTTGAGAGAGCTAACGATCAAATTGTTTTTGTAATCATCTAGTTTACTGAATTGATCTGTTTCTTTATCAAGTTCTTCTAAACGTTTTCTATAGCTATCAATATCCAATGGGATGATAGATTCTTCATTTTGTGCCGCTAGCCATTTCGCATTCTTATCTATGAGTTGAAAATATTCGCTTGAATTGATGCGGTCTTGTGACTTTTTGATAATATTGTTCAAGTCTACATAGCCTTTATATTTTTGAATAGGTGCAGCAGCAATTTTATCATATGGTAATGGATAATCTTCATCACGCTCGCCTATATCTATATAGCTGTAACGATCTGGTGCGACAATATCGCTTTTTACTCCCTCTAGCTGTGTACTACCCCCATTGACGCGATAGAACTTTTGGGTAGTAATTTTTAAAGCCCCTAAATCGCCAAATTCTGAGGTACGTACATATCGGTTTAAATCATCCAGCACCTGTACGGTACCTTTACCAAAAGTCTGTTTGCTTCCTAAAACGACGGCGCGATCATAATCTTGCAGTGCCGCAGCTAGTATTTCAGAGGCGCTAGCACTCAACTCATTAACGAGTATCACCAGTGGTCCGTCCCATAAAACGGCACCACCATCATCGTCTGTTAGTGTTTGTGTCTGGTTATTTTTTAAAGCAACTTGCACCACCGGTCCTTCTGGAATAAACAAGCCTACCATTTCTATTACTTCTCTTAAAGACCCACCGCCATTATTTCTAAGGTCAATAACCAGACCTTCCATTCCTTCTTCTTTAAGTTTTTCGACTTCAATAGCGACATCATCACCAGCGGCACGAGCCTTACCGTCTTCAGTATCAAAATAAAATTTAGGCAAGTTTATAAAGCCGTATTTCACATTTCCCTCCTCTATCATTGCGCTTTTTGCAAAGGTCTCTGCGATTAAAATTACATCACGTACTAGAGTCACATCCTTAATATTTCCATCAACCTTTTTAACGGTTAATGTAACCTCAGTGCCTTTAGGTCCTTTAATCAAATCAACGGCATCTGCTATACGCATGCCCACAATACTTGTTGCTACGGTATCCCCTTTTTGAGCCACTCTTAAAATTTGATCGCCTTTTTCTAGCTCATTACTAGTCCATGCAGGTCCGCCAGAGATGATTTCCATAATCTCTATGTTGTCCATCTTCTTTTGCAATCGTGCTCCTATACCTTCTAAAGAACCGCTAATAGACTGATCAAATCTATCTTTATTTTGTGGTGCAAAATAGTTCGTATGTGGATCAAAATGTGTTGTTATATTGTTTAAGAACACAGAGAAATAGTCCAGACGTTCTACATCATCATTAAGATCAAAATTTTCCTCCATGGACTTCTTTATCTCCATGCGTGCCTCTTTTTCTAACTCGGCAGGAGTTTTTATTTTACCTTCAAAATCATCTTGCTCCTGTGCTTCCAGTTTACCATTGTAGATACCTATAGCAGACAGCTTCAATAACTTTCTCCAGTGATCTTTTAACTCCTTACGATTTGTAGCATATGGTAAATTCTCATAATCGGTATCTATAGTTTCTATTTTATTAAAGTCAAAAGGCTCTTTAATCACCTCTTTAAAAATCTTTTCAGATTCTTC
Source organism: uncultured Nonlabens sp. (assembly GCA_947491755.1). Taxonomy (GTDB): domain Bacteria; phylum Bacteroidota; class Bacteroidia; order Flavobacteriales; family Flavobacteriaceae; genus Nonlabens. The sequence continues at coordinate 954,316 of CANLKV010000001.1, forward strand.
TTGCCTTTTTAAAATGCGATCATAAACAATGTTAAATAGATCTACCCGCCCGTCTCTTATCTGATCGTCGATTAGAAATTCAAACGTTTTAAACTCTTCAATATCACTAGCGAGGAAATAACGCTTTGCAGCATCAAGTTCATAAATAAAACTTTTAAACACATCCTGAGAGAACTGATCTGTTAAGTCTGCTGGAGCATAGTGGTTGCGATTCAATACGTGATTGATCAATTCAATCAACAATTCTTCCTTATCCTTATTTTCTGGATCAATATCATTGTTTATAAAACTACAACTTGCAGTAGCTACTAGAAGGGTCAAAACCCCTATTGCAATATTGTTTTTAAGAAACTTCATAAGATTTTTCATTTTGCTCTTTCTCCGTTGTAAAAATCGTGCCATACTATATTCTATGAAAGTAGAAGCTAGGAACTAGACATCACAGCTAATTTACTTAATTTTAACCACCTTATGACAGCTATGAAAAATAAAAAAAAACCTCTGATATTAGTTACTAATGATGATGGTATTACAGCAAAGGGAATCAGGACATTAATAAATATAGCGAGCCAGATAGGTGACGTGGTTGTGGTTGCACCTGACAAGCCACAAAGCGCCATGGGTCACGCGATAACTATAAATGATACGCTTTATGTCAAAGAATTCAAGATGCATGAATACGACCATAAAGAATATACAACAAGTGGCACTCCTGTAGATTGTGTAAAAATGGCCAGTCATGAGATACTGGATAGAAAGCCAGACCTATGCATCAGCGGGATCAACCACGGCAGCAATAGCGCTATCAATGTAATTTATAGCGGTACCATGAGTGCTGCTATGGAAGCTGGTATTGAAGGAATTCCAGCAATAGGTTTCTCTTTATGTGATTATGATGCAGATGCCGATTTTGAACCATCCCGCCCTTATGTTGAAACTATTATCAAGCAAGTCTTGACCCATGGCATGGCAAAAGGAGTTATTCTCAATGTAAATATTCCTAAAGCAAAAAAAGAAGACCTCAAGGGTATAAAAATATGTCGACAGGCAAATGCTTACTGGGTGGAAGAGTTTGATAAGCGTACCAATCCTTATGGTAAAGATTATTACTGGCTCACAGGAGAGTTTGTTAACGATGATAAAGGAGAAGATACAGATGAATGGGCGCTAGCAAATAATTATATTTCTATAGTTCCTACGCAATTTGATCTTACTGCTCATCATTATATAAAAGAACTTAATACATGGCAGTTTGAAAGCTAAAATATTAAAAGGTTTTCTATTAGGCTTGCTTGTAAATGCTATAGGGACGTTTTTATACATCTATTTTTTTAGTGATAAACGTTTTGAATATGTTATTGAAAAAGCAATAGAACAAGGGTTCTTAGGTGGCTTGATAGGTTTAGGAGCTGTGCTCAACATTTTATTATTTTTCTTTTTTCTTACCGGTAAAGTTGGCCGGTTTAAAAAACCAGTACAACCCTATGAGGCTCGTGGTGTGATCATGGCGACTATAGTTGCTGCCCTTGCCGTCTTATATTTTCAATTTTAACGCATGAAATATTATTTAATAGCAGGAGAGGCTAGTGGTGACTTACACGGTTCGCTGTTGATGAAAGAGTTGCAAAAAAAAGACGATCAGGCCACGTTTAGGTTTTGGGGTGGTGATCTCATGCAAGAAGCAGGAGGGCATCTAGTAAGGCATTACCGCGATCTTGCCTTTATGGGTTTTGTTGAGGTACTAGGTAACCTGCGCACCATACTGCGCAATATCAACGATTGTAAAAAAGACATTAAGAACTTTGCGCCAGATGTTATCATATATATAGACTACCCAGGATTCAACTTCAGGATTATGAAATGGGCGCGTCTGCATGGTTATCGCAACCATTATTATATCTCACCACAAATATGGGCCTGGAAAGAAAGTCGCATCAAAGCAATCAAGAGAGATGTTGACGAGATGTACGTGATCTTGCCCTTTGAAAAGAATTTTTATGAGCAAAAACATAGATTCCCAGTTTATTTTGTGGGCCATCCATTAATTGATGCCATTAACCAACGGGCAAAAGTGGATCACGAGTCGTTCTTGCAAAAACATCAGATGGACGATCGTCCAATCATTGCACTATTACCAGGCAGTCGCAAGCAAGAGATCAAGTCTATGTTAAGCATTATGCTGCAAATGATGGATCACTACCCAGATTATCAATTTGTTATTGCGGGTGCTCCCGGTCAGGAAGCCTCTTTTTATGACCAGTTTACTAGGAAAAATACTATAAAATTAATCATGAATCAAACATATGATTTACTCAGTTTGAGTCATGCAGCCCTAGTGACCAGCGGTACCGCAACACTAGAGACCGCGCTTTTTAAGGTGCCGCAAGTGGTATGCTATAAAGGCAGTTCTATTTCCTATCATATTGCAAAGCGCATAATTAATTTGGACTATATTTCGTTAGTTAATTTGATTATGGATCGCCCGGTGGTGACAGAGTTGATTCAGAGAGAATTTAACGTCAATAGATTGCGACAAGAGTTAGACAAAATTACAGATTCCACCAGTCGCAACACGATGTTTTCAGATTACTATGAGTTAGAGAAAAAACTAGGTGGGATAGGTGCGAGTGAAAAAACAGCAGGTTTAATTTACAATAAAATAAAAATGCAAAATGCCGTGCAATAGTTCGCTTTCGCGGAAGCGCAATACCATCAGCCTTCAATACACTCATAAATTGATATGGGCTTTGTTAATAGCTGTATTTAGTGCTTCTTGCGCAAGTAAAAAACCTCGAGTAATTACCACAAAAGCTGAAGCGCGCGAGTATAGAGCCAGCCCTACTGCGGCAACAATTGAAACAAATAGTTTTGTTCCAGAGCAGCCAGAAGAAGAATCAATAGAGGTAGAAATGGTTAATAGTGATGAGGTGGTGGAGCCACTACTAGCTATTGATGCTGCTATAGCCCACGCTAGAGCATATGAGGGTGTTCGTTATCGTTACGGCGGTTCCAGCCGTACTGGGATGGACTGCAGCGGTCTTGTGCATCTAGCCTTTGATCATATAGGCCAGCAAGTGCCTCGCAACAGCAGGAGTTTATTTGACGCAAGCACACCCATAGATCTAGAGCAGGTTGATAAAGGGGATCTCATGTTTTTTGCCACAGGCCGCGATCGTAAAAAAATTAATCATGTGGCATTAGTTATAGAGGTTACTCCAGCAGAGATTCGTTTTATTCACGCTACAGTCTCTAGTGGGGTGATTGTATCTTCTTTTAATGAGCCGTACTGGCTAGGTAAGTACTTGAGTGCAGGCCGATTATTATGATTATATTAGTCCATGCGCCAGCTGGACTATCCATTCTATAAGATTTTACTAGCAACCATTTGCGGGATTATAACTGCGAGATATTTCTTGCTGGAACCTCTGTTCTGGAACTATTTCTTTATCACAACAGTCGTTTTTACAATCGGTGCATACTGGATCAAACGTGGTTCACGTGTATGGGCACATGTATTTACTGCGGGTGCGTTGATATTCTTTTTTGCTCTAGCTGGTTTGAGTTATTCATTTAAGAGTACTTATGTTTCTCCTACTCATTTTACAAATACCGTAGATATGGGCAAGGATGCCCTGCTTACCCTGCAACTGCAGGAGCAGCTGGGTTCTAATCAATATAACCATAGGTTTTATGCGCAATTAAGGGCGATCAACAATACACCTACCACAGGCAAAATTTTAGTGCTGTTTAAACGGTCTGATGGCACGGATTATTCTACAGGTGATGAGCTAGTCGTATATGATGATGTTAATGAGGCAAGTAATGGCCGCAATCTTGGAGATTTTAATTATAGAGAATATTTAAAGAGTATTGATGTACATGGCCAGGTATATGTAGATCTTCCTAAGATTATTAACGTAAATTTTGCTCAACACAGGTTACCCTGGTACCAGCGCTACCGCAATAAGCTGTTGCACAATTTGCAAGATTCTGGTCTTGAAAATAACCCTCGTGCAATGGTAGAGGCGCTGGTGCTGGGTCAACGACAAAATATAAACCCCATCATAACACAAAACTTCCGTGATGCGGGAGTTATCCATATTCTTGCGTTGAGTGGTTTACATGTAGGGATATTATTGCTGCTCTTACAATTTTTTACCAGATGGTTGCATCGTATTAAATACGGTGCAATTATTCAGACCGCTATTGTTATTCTGTTGTTATGGTGTTTTGCTTTAATCACTGGCATGTCGCCATCGATTATGCGTGCTGTTACCATGTTTTCTTTTGTAGCAATAGGAATGAATATGCGCCGTAGGCAGTCCGTTTTTCATAGTATCGGTCTTTCTGCGTTTGTATTGTTATGCTGGGACCCGCGGTTGTTATTTCAAGTAGGATTTCAGCTCAGTTACATAGCGGTGCTTTCCATTGTTTTGATCCAGCCGTTGCTCGTCAGGTTGTTACCGCCCATTAGATCATGGCTGCCCAGAAAGCTATGGCAAATTACTACCGTAACCATCGCAGCACAAATAGGCGTGGCGCCATTAAGTATATTTTATTTTCACCAGTTACCACTTGCGTTTTTAATTGGTAATTTATGTTTGCTCATTTTCCTGCCTTTGATACTAGGCACATCAATTTTTCTTATTGCTTTACTACAGTTAGGAGTTTCAACACAATGGTTAGCTGCGGCCCTCAATTACGTATTTGGGTTTATCATAGACCTTGTGGCCTATATTGCTAGCTTCCAGAACTTAGTATGGAAAGAGATTTATCTTGATTCCATACAAGTATTATTCATTTATGCATCGCTAGCAGGTTTAACGTATTATTTACGCCCCTTATTAATGCGCAGCCGTAGGGAACGATTCATGATAACGCGAGCTAATTATGGATTGCATGTAGCCGCTATAGGACTTATTTCTATCCTAACCATCACTCTTGTTCAAGAGATAAGCAAGGAAGATTCTTTTATGGTATTGCACCAGTCTAGAGGCAGTGCGATTGCGATAAGTAATGGTGAGCAGTCCACATTATTGGTTTGTCTACCAGAAATGGAAAAAGACCGTCGCAACCGTAGTCTCAGTCAGTTGAAAAATTTAGAATGGTTTAGAGATACCGCCTTAAAGGTAGATAGTTTGACTTCCATAGTTTCTTATGGAGGTCTTGATTTGCTAATTATTGAAAAGGACGGTCTCTATGTAAAAGATCAAATAAAAAGGCCAGTTGTGCTGTTATCCCATGCACCGCAGGTACATCTAGATCGCTTGATCACAGATTTACAACCGCGTTTAATCATTACTGATGGGTCAAATTATCCTAGTCATGTAAATCTCTGGGAAGCAACTTGTCGCACTAGAGGTGTTAAGTTTATAAATACCTATGATACGGGTGCGGTCAACTTGATGGGACTTTAGTCCTGTAATCTATATTCAAAATTTTCTTGATAGACCGCCCAGTCTCTTCCTGTTTTTATGTTTTTATAGGCATCGTTAGCAATCATGGTGATATAAATTTCTAGCTTTTTAGGGCCCATTTTTCCAGGGATAGGATTGATAACATTAGCTTCCTTATCAAAAAATATGAGGGTAGGATATTCAAAAATTTGCATCGCTTCAGCAAACTCGTGTTGAGCACCAGGAAATTTTTTATATTGAGGATTGCCATAATCTTTCCCCTTGTAGGTGATGGGCTCTTTACCTTCTACATCAAATTTTACCGGATAGTAATGTGTGTTTATATAGGTGGCGATGCCCGCTTTCGCGAAAGCGTATTTATCCATCCACTTACAGTTACGGCAGGTATCTGTGTAACTTTTAAGCAAGATTTTGCGAGGTTCTTTTTTTTGCGCTGCCAAGGCTTCATTCATGGTCATCCATTGCACTTGAGCACTAGTAATGCCCGCTGCTAGCAAAGCTAAAATCAGAAGAATCGTTTTCATACTACAAAATTACAATCTAGAGAATCAAAAAACGCACCAGAATGGTGCGTTTTGAATGAGATATTAATTAAATAATTTATCGGATTCCATGCATTTTAGAGATCATCCATTTATTGATAGCAATCATTACAAGTCCGGCAGTTATTGGAATGGCCGCAAAAATACCAAAGAAAACAGCCAGCCCATATTCCTCTACAATAGGGTCTAAATAACTTGCTGTCCATCCAGCCGTCAAGTTTGCAATAAAGTTAGCTGTAAACCATATTCCAAACATAAGCCCGACGAGTTTAACTGGTGCTAGTTTACTAACATAGGATAAGCCTACAGGTGATACACACAATTCTCCCAGTGTATGAAGTAGGTAGGCAACTACTAAAAATATCATGCTAAGCGATGCGGTTTTTGCACCTAATGGAACATTTAATGATCCATATGCCAAGAATCCAAAGCCTAAACCTAATAATATAAGTCCCACTGCAAATTTTACAGGCCCAGATGGATTGTACTTGCTTTCCCATATTTTAGAAAATAAAGGAGCAAAAGCAATTATAAAAAATGAATTTAAAATACCAAACCATGATGCAGGTACCTCAGGAGCAGGGTCGTTAAATTGCTTATTCAACATGTAAATTACAATGATCCATATGATGACAAAACTTACCGCTAGTAATATGTTGGCAATACTGTATTTTTCAAATGTTTGTTTAAACAACATGGTCAATACATAGGTTATAATAAGCATGGGCCCTACAGTCAGTATTGTATTTACAATCTTGAAAATGGTAGCGCCATTACCTTCAAGTACCCTATCAGTATAATCATTTGCAAATATGGTCATGGAGCTTCCAGCTTGTTCAAAAGCCCACCAAAAGAATATGGTAAAAAAGGCAAAAACACTTATTACTAGTAACCTATCTCTAGTTACCACAGATCGTTTAGCTTCATCTGCTATTTCCTCTACAACCTCTGCAGTTTTTTCAAACTCGTTTTCTACAGCATCATCAAAATCTTGTGTTTTTGAAGGAGATAGACCTATTCTACCAAATATCTTTTGAGCAAAAAAGAATTGAAGCATTCCAAAAAACATGAAAATTCCTGCAAGTCCAAAACCGTAATGCCATCCCCAGTCTGGAGACTCCCCTATGTAACCACACAGTAATATTCCTAAGAACGCACCTGCATTAATCCCCATATAAAATATAGTGTAACCAGCATCTTTTTCTTTTCCTTGTGATTTGTATAGCTGACCAACTATTGAAGAGATATTAGGCTTAAATAAACCGTTACCCAGGATAAGTAGACTTAAACCTATGTAGAAGAATTCGCTAGTAAAACCTTCTAATGCCATGCTCGCATGACCCAGTGTCATTAGTAATGCACCTATGATAATAGCGTTGCGGTAACCAGTAAATTTATCGGCTATAAACCCTCCTATAATGGGAGTTAAATAAACAAGGCCTGTGTACCATCCATATAATAAACTTGCGTCAGCACGATCCCAGCCCCAGCCACCGTCAACGATCGCCGATATTAGAAATAATACTAATAGGGCACGCATACCATAGTAGGAAAAACGCTCCCACATTTCGGTAAAAAATAAAATGAACAGACCAGATGGGTGTCCTAAAACTGTTTTCTGGTTAGTCAATGACCCACCGTATTTATACTCCATAATTTAAAATTGAAAATGAACTGTTTTACTATAGATTCTCCTTGATGAAGTGGGTCATCTTGTTATATAAATGAATGCGTGTATTTCCACCGTAAATGCCGTGATTTTTGTCTGGATAGATCGCCCAGTCAAATTGTTTATTGGCCTGCACCAGTGCCTCAATCATTTGCATTGTGTTTTGCACATGGACGTTATCATCGGCACTACCATGAATCAACAAATAGTTCCCTTTAAGTCGATCTACATAATTAATCGGACTATTATCGTCATAACCTGACGGGTTTTCCTGTGGTGTGGTCATATAACGCTCTGTATAAATGGTGTCGTAGTACCTCCAGTTAGTTACTGGTGCAACAGCAATAGCCGCTGCAAACACATCATTGCCTTTTAAAATACAGTTTGAACTCATAAACCCTCCATAACTCCATCCCCAGATGCCTATACGGTTTGCATCGATGTAGTCTAGATTGCCTAGCTGGCGAGCTGCCTGTATCTGATCTTCTACCTCGTATTTTCCTAATTCTTTTTGAGTTACTTTTTTAAAATCTGCGCCTTTATAGCCTGTTCCTCTAGGGTCGATACAAGCGATTATGTAGCCATCGTTTGCTAGCATGCTATGCCAGTAATCATTTGCCCCATACCATGAGTTTGCCACTTGCTGGGATCCCGGGCCACTGTATTGAAACATTAAGACGGGATATTCCTTGGACGGGTCAAAGTCTAGGGGCTTTATGGTGTACATATTCAATTCATTGCCGTTCACCTTGATGGTAGAAAATTCCTTAGGGGATAATTTGTAGTCTTTTAGCTTTTCTAGAAGATCGTTGTTGTCTTGTATTTCCCTTACTTGACTTCCATTTTTTGCTTCGTGCAATGTGTAAACAGGTGGTGTTGTAGCACTAGAATACGTATTGATAAAATAGGTGAAATTGCTACTAAAGGAAGCCGAGTTAGATCCTGTACGACTTGATAATTTCTTCTTGCCCTTTCCTTTGATGGATATTGAGTATATACCACGGTTGATGCTTCCATCCTCTGTGCTTTGATAATAAATACGTTTGGATTTAGGGTCATAGCCATAATAGGAAGTCACATCCCAGTTGCCACTGGTCAATTGTCTTTGCTGGACACCATCCTCGTTGTACAGATAAATATGCCTCCAGTTATCCTTCTCACTGGTCCATAAAAAGCTACCATCTGCAAGGAAGGTAAGGTCGTCTGTCACATCAACATAGGCATCGTCTTTCTCTGTAAAGGCGATGCTTGCATTACCTGTAGAGTCAACGTAATAAAAATCGAGAACATTTTGATGGCGGTTTAAAACCTGCGCGGCAAGTTTACCATTAGGGGCATAATTAATTCTCGCTATATAAAACTCTTCTTCTCGATTCAAGTCTACTACCTGTCGTTGCTGGGTAGTTACATTGTATAAGTTGAGCGCCACAATACTGTTTTTCTCACCGGCTTTAGGGTATTTAAAAACATAAGGCTGCTGGTAAAGTCCTTTTCCATAAACATCCATTGAAAATTCTGGCACATCAGTTTCATCAAAAGAAATAAAGGCGATGTAATTACCGTCTGGTGAGAATTGGTAAGCTTGTACTAGAGAAAATTCCTCCTCATATACCCAGTCTGTTACACCATTAATAAGTTTGTTCTCTACACCGTCGCTTGTGACTTGGGTAGTAGCGCCTGTAGTTAGGTCTTTAAAATATAAATTGTTTTCAAAAACATACCCCACTTTAGTGCCGTCTGGTGAGAAGGAAGGACTGCGCACTAAATTCTCGCTTAAGGCGGTAATTTTTTTTGTTTTCAAATCATAAATATGTACCATACTGTTAGCAGACCTTCTAAAAATAGGAATGCGTTGCGAGATGATCAACATCTGTTCTTCATCCTCACTCAAGATATAATTCCTGATAGGCAGGTTGATGTCACTGCTTGAAACGAGTGTAGCTACTTTCTTTCCTGTATCATAAGAGTATTTATCGACACTCTGGCTGCGGTCTGCGTTATAATTAAGCACTAGGTATTCCGTACCGTTGTTGAGTGATTTGAGAGATTGCAGCCCACCAGTAGAAAAAGTTCCTGTATAAATATCTTCTACAGTAATGTTTTGTTGGGCTATAAGTGTGGTGCTTGCTAGTAAAAAAGCAAGTAAATAAGCTATATTTTTTGTCATCAAATGATATTGTAGAGACTTGAGAGCAAGTCTGTCTGGTTCTTTGCTCAATTTTACTAAAAAAATCCCAAATAACGCGACTTTTAGCGGATTATCATAGAGCCTCTTTTACCATTAAGGATTGTATCTTTACCATTTTACTTTAGATTATGAACCAACCCATTCAAGGTTTTTCCAAACTTTCCAAATCTGAAAAAGTAGACTGGTTGATCTCTACCCATCTTAATAACGATGCTACGGCACGAGAAACGATTTTACAATATTGGAACACCCATGAAAAGCTGCAGGAATTGCACGATGGTTTTAGTGAGAATACCATAACCAATTTTTATCTACCCCTAGGACTTGCCCCTAATTTTAAAATTAATGGCGCGCTTAAAACGATTCCTATGGTGATTGAGGAAAGTAGCGTGGTGGCTGCAGCTAGTAAAGCCGCAAAATTCTGGTTGGATCGTGGTGGCTTCAAAACGTCGATTAAAGGAACTACAAAGTCAGGGCAAGTTCATATTAAGTATGATGGATTGCGCAGTGAGATGGAGGCATTTTTCGCTTTCGCGAAAGCGAACTTACTTCAATCTATAGAACAAATTAACAGCAGCATGAAGTCTAGAGGCGGCGGGCTGCTCGATTTAATATTAATTGATAAGACTACATCCTTAAAAGGGTACTACCAGTTGCATGCCACGTTTGATACAAAGGATGCTATGGGAGCTAACTTTATAAATACAACGCTAGAACAAATTGCGGCCAGTTTTAAAGAGTTAGCAGGACAATACCAGGGGTTTTCCATCGCTCCGCCACAGGTAATCATGTCCATTTTGAGCAACTACGTGCCAGACTGTACGGTACACGCCAGTGTTTCTTGCCCTGTGAGCGACCTGGGCAATATCAATGGAATAAGCGGTCATCAATTTGCAGATAAGTTTGTACAAGCGGTAGAAATTGCTAGGGTAGAGCCCTATAGAGCGGTCACTCACAACAAAGGAATCATGAATGGAATTGATGCAGTCGTGCTGGCAACCGGTAATGATTTTAGAGCGGTAGAAGCTGGAATTCACGCCTATGCAGCACGAGATGGTCAGTACCGCAGTCTTACCCATGCTAGAGTGGCCGATGGTATTTTTACTTTTGAGGCAGAATTTCCTCTGGCCCTGGGCACGGTGGGTGGGCTTACCTCATTACACCCACTGGCAAAATTATCGCTTCAAATCATGGGGCAACCAGATGCCAAAGAATTAATGGCCATAACCGCGGTCTGTGGTCTTGCTCAGAATTTTGCCGCATTGCATTCTCTGGTTACCACAGGTATACAATCTGGTCACATGAAAATGCACCTGACTAATATGCTGGAGCAAATAGGTGCTACAGATGTTGAAAAGGAACATTTGCGAGCAGAATATGCTGCAAAGACTCCTAGTTTTGCCTTGCTCAAAGAATCTCTAGAGAAATTGCGCTAATGGACGCCAGTAAATCATTTGTGGTAAAGCCAGCACAATTTGAGGCTAGTGGGAAATTTCTACTCAGTGCAGAATATGCTGTGCTAGACAATGTAGATGCTCTAGCAATCCCTTTAAAACTTAAACAGTACTTATCCATAACCCCACGGGTAGATCCAGATATTTATTGGACCAGTTACAATGCAGATGGAGCCATCTGGTTTGACACAAAAATTTCCTTGCAGGAGTTGGGAGTCACCTCGCATATTGATCACCTCGATGACACTGCTCGCAAGCTTATAGAAATATTGAAAACAGCATTGCGGCTGTCTGGCTTTTTTAATTTCAATACTGGATTTGATGCAGTCACCAGGCTAGATTTTGATTACCAGTCTGGTATGGGTACCAGCTCTACACTCATTGCTATGATCTCGCAATGGGTCAATTGCAACCCATATCAATTACAGTTTGAATGTTTCGGCGGGAGTGGTTATGATGTGGCTTGCGCTACTGCTAGTAATGCGATTGTTTATAATTATAATAATGCAACTCCTGTTGTGCGTCAGGTTACCTACCGACCGTCTTTTACCTCTGCCTTATTCTTTGTGTATCTCAATCAAAAACAAAACAGTAGGGAGTCGATCGCTGCATTTGATAAAAATAAACTGAGTATTGAGAAACGCCGCCTGCTGCAGGAAATGCCTAAGCGATTCCTAGAAACAGAAAATGATCTGGAAGCTTTTAAAGAGCTATTAATAGAGCACGAGCAGCTTATCAGTTCATTAATAGGTATTGCTCCTATCAAGGAGCAACTATTTAAGGATTATCCAGGCGCTATAAAGTCTCTGGGTGGCTGGGGTGGCGATTTTATTCTAGCTACCGGTACAAAGGAGGATAGGTACTTTTTTAAAAATAAAGGCTATCGACAGCTATACTCCTGGAATGACCTGGTAGATTAAAGTCTACTTTAACGCTCTCTTTTTTCACTAGGAGTGAAATCCTATAGTCGTAACAACAAGTTTTATTCTAACTCTGTATGGCAGCTTATACTATGCGCTGCTATTGATCGCAAGCGGAAACCTGTGTAAACAAAAAAGCCTTTTCATTTAGAAAAGGCTTTTTTATAATGAGATATAAACTCTTAATAGAACGATGCTCTGCGGTCATCAATTTCTGTAGATTTTTTAAGAGCCTCCACTAGTGCAGATGTAGACTGGTTTGCCATACGTTGTGCAACATCACTAGCATTATTGTTATAATTTTCTAGGTCTGGAGCATTGTCTATTGCCGTTAATTTGATTACAAAAACGCCCTTCTCTCCAGCGATAGGAGCAGAGGTTGCGCCTTCTTGCAGGCCAAATGCGGTACCTACCACCTTAGGTTCTTGCCCTATACCAGCTAGCACAGGTGACTGTCTAGTTACTGCTGTAGCGGTTTGCACCGATTGATTTTGATTGCTTGCAATGGTATTTATATCATTGCTAGTAATTTGATCCATTATCAATGCTGCCTTCCTTTTATTTCTTAAAATGGTAGTGACTCTAGAGCTTGCTTCTTCTACAGTCATCAATCCTTTATCAGACTTATTAGTCAAACGTGCGACTACATAACCCCTTGTTGTTTCAAATCGCTCTACATCACCTACTTCGCGGTCGTTGTCAAATGCCCACTTGACGATATCGCGATTGCGTCCCAATGCAGGTAGGTTTTCATCCATTACTTTTAAATTTCTAACAGGGGTAGGAGTTACATCGTATTCCTCTGCAATAGCGTTAAAATCACTGCCTTTTTTCTGCACGGCCTGTTGGAATTTTTGCGTTTGCGTGTATAGATTTTTGCTTGTAGCTTTTGATGCGGCAACTTTTTTGGCAATGGTAGCAAGTTTTACTGCCTCGCCAGCCCCTGTAGCCTCATCAATGCTTATAATGTGGTATCCAAAGGTACTTTCTGCAACTCCTACGGTGCCCTCGCTATTCTCAAATAGGAATTTTGTGTAACCAGGAGCATAGCCTGCTGCATTGCCAGAATATACTACCCATCCTAAATCTTGTGCTAGAATTTGCGGCTCATTTTCTTCATAATAGGCGTAACGAGCATCATAATTTGAGGCACTTTGTCCTATGGTTGATAGGATGCTATCGGCCATTTGCTTTGCCTCTTCTTTAGTTCTTGTAACATCAGTTCCTGCACGATTTGCACCTGCAAATGGGACTAGAATGTGGCGGTTTTTAATACTGTCTGTGATGATTTTTTTGTCCTCGATTTTAGAAATCTTTGCATACTCGCCATCGTTGTATGGTCCAACAATAGCACCTACTTCTAGCGTCGCTAGATTGCGTTGTGCGGCAGGTAGTTTTGAAACCATGGTGTAACGTCCAGTATAAGGCAAGTCAGAGTTTGCGTTGATAAAAGATTCTAGATTCTTTGCATTGCGCAATCCAGCTACAGTTTCGGTTGTTTTAGTACGCTCGTTGTATTGATTTTCTTTATTTTCTATAAGACCAGCAAGCTCTTTATTGATGTTTTCAATATCTTCTTGTGAGGCTTCGTCTTCAAATAAAACATATTCAATATTGCGTTGCGCATCTGCTTGAAACTGGCTTTTGTAATCGTTAATGTAACTTTTTATATCTGCCTTAGTGATCTCTATCGTGCTGTCTGCTATGGTAGAATAAGGAATGTTGACATATTCAAAGCTACGTTTGTCATTGGCTAGACGGTATGCAAACTCGCCATCTGTTCTTGTCCCTATCACGCCACTTTTAAGCAGGGTAAAAAATTTCTGTTGACGCACCTGACTTTCTGCAGCAGCAAGATCTTGTGCCCATCCTTGCGGGTTTTGTTCTGCCGCTTGATTGACATATTGTGCAAATAACACATCAGAAAATTGTCCATTCTCGTCTTGAAACTGGGGGAAACGAGAGTAAGCAATCTTTAGGTAAGACGCCACTTCCTCATCAGTAACCTCTATGCCAGCATCTTCTATTTGCTGCGCTAGTACGGCATCGCGCACTTGTTGATCCCACACACCGTTAACCGCCTGTATGGTTGACATACCCGCACGTTGATTCATAGTAGCCTCTACCTGACGAGAGAATGATTGACGATCCAGCTCTGTATCGCCCACGTAACCTATCACGTTTTGATCCTCGCTGGTAAAGCTTCCCTGACGGATTAAGTCACCTATGATAAACGCAAAAAGCGCCAGTGCTATAATAATGATCAAGATCAACCCTTGAGATCTGATTTTACCTAAAATGGCCATGTTCTCTATTTTAAATTTAAACGGAGGCGAAAATAGCGTTTTCCCTCTAATTATGGAAGCGCAAAGACTTGTAAATATGACACTTTATACCCTCATTTATAATATTGTGATCAAGGCGTGTGCGGTGGTTCCGCTTTCGCGAAAGCGTTATCACCTTAAAGCATTGCAATTATCGGGCTTCACAGGTCGCCAGGCCTCAGGTTTTAAGCCTATTCTTCTGGCATTACTTTGAGCTCGACAAGGTCTATCTTATTGTGAGATTTTTCTAGAATCTTGAAACTGAAGTGATCGATACGCACCTCTTCTTGTTCTTCAGGAATGTTTTCTGTCTCATGAACAATGAGCCCACCTAGTGTCTCGTACTGCTCACTCTCTGGCAGGTCCAGTTTAAAGCGTTCATTGACGTAATCTACCTCCAGGCGGGCGCTCAACTTAAAGCTATTCTCGTCTATTTGTGTTTCTATAAGCTGGTCAGAGTCATGCTCGTCTTCTATCTCTCCAAACAGTTCTTCTACAATATCTTCTACCGTAATCAGACCAGAGGTGCCACCGTACTCGTCTAGAACGATTGCGATGCTTTTGTGTCTTTTTATAAGTAGATTGAGCACATCCTTTACCAGCATGGTTTCTGGCACGTTGATGACCTCTCTGCGTATATCAGTTACTTTTTGAGGGGAGTTAAACAGATCAAAACTGTGTACATACCCAGTTATATCATCAATAGTATCTGCATGGGTTAGAATTTTACTTAACCCAGTGGCTACAAATTTTTTGCTCAGGTCTCTAACTTCTGTGTTTTCCTGTATGGATACCATCTCAGTACGCGGCACCATTACCTCGCGCGCTTTAAGCCCGCCAAAATCTAAAGCATTCTGGAAGATCTGTATTTCTGTATCTACATCTTCTTGTTCTTGCGCACTCTCCATTTGCTCTGTGATGTAATTTCCTAGTTCTAGTTTTGAGAAGGTTTGTTGTAGATCATCACCGTTAGATTTGAAAAATATTTTTAATACAAAGTCAGAAAGTTGGATGCAAAACCATGAAATCCCCCAGAAAAGTAAATAAAATAGATAGGCAGGGACGGCAAAAAACTTGAGCAGTTCATTTGCGTATATCTGGAAAAATACTTTGGGCAAAAACTCTGCTGTAAGTAATATAACCAGGGTTGAGATTATTGTTTGTACAAGAAGTAACTGGAAGGGGTGGGCGGCAAGTACTGGGTACAGCGTTGTTAATTGTGCTGTTAATAGATCGCCCATTTCAAACCCATAAACAACCAGCGCAATGCTGTTGCCTATGAGCATGGTTATAATAAACTTTGAGGGTTGTGCAGTAAGGTTGCGCAATACGCGCCCTATTATATCTTGCTGCCTTTTCTCTAGTTCTATATGAATTTTGTTTGAAGAAACGTATGCGATTTCCATGCCTGAAAAAAAGGCACTCAGGATAAGCATACACAGGATGATAAGAACTTGTTCTAGCATTATTTTTTACTGCGTTCCTCAAATCTACGACGGAAACGGCGCTTGAAGAAAAACATAAATACAGCTAGTGCTGCCATACCAAACAATAGGTAAGATCGCTGCGGCGTCTCTGCATACTCGTAGATACCCGTAGCTATAAATAACACGGCAAAAAACAAATAGGCGTATTCAAAGTATTTAAAAAACTTACTCATCTTTAGGTTTTATATAATAAGCATCCCTGGCATTGCGCACA
The DNA here is from genome assembly GCA_947491755.1 of uncultured Nonlabens sp. GTDB lineage: Bacteria > Bacteroidota > Bacteroidia > Flavobacteriales > Flavobacteriaceae > Nonlabens. The sequence continues at coordinate 970,531 of CANLKV010000001.1, forward strand.
GATGCGTTTGTTAATCGTTCGTTAGAGTCTATAATGTCGCCAGCCGTTTTACTGCTATTTACCAGATCAGTGCGGAATGGTTGATCCGTAAAAATCCACTTTGATTTCCGGTCCCAGTACAATTGATCGCCGTAAAAGGTATTTCCCTCGCTGGTCACAATCTTTACATTACCTTGTAAATCTACAAGATTTGTTTCATTGTATTGTACCCCATAGTCTGCAGTTATGGTGGTTTTTTCTTGATTATCCCCTGTAGCACCATAGACCTCTACGGTTACTCCTTCTGGAAATTCTGTATAGGGGAAGTCATCATTAGAATAATCCAACATCAATTTACCAGCCAGTGTTACTACCAGTCGACCACTATCGGTATGTTTGAGCAATAAATTTTCAACTGCACTGCTAGGCTCGTTAGAAACGGCATTCATTTTTGCAACTTCTTTAAGATTATCGGTGCAGGCAAAAAAACAGATCACGGCCATGGCCGTGATCGTAATTTTAAATATGTATAAACCTTGTTTCATTTAAGGTACTCTTACCGATTCCCCTATCCAACAATTAAAGCTTACCGTATCACCAGACTTGTACTCTTTACTCATAAAGATATCTTGTGATTGTGGCGCTCTACCATTGTAGCTAGCTGCTGCTTGCAAAGCATTTGATCTAATAGACGGATCTACAGATGCTGCTTTATTAGCATAACGGGCTGCTACCCAGTTAACGGCTCTTTTTTCAAATACCGTGTCGCCGCAGCTGTTAGCACTGCTTGCAATCATATTTGCAATTTGTAAAAACGGTGCTCCAAAAGAAGGCTTAGCTGCGTTTGATGCAATGAACTCTCTTTTAGCACTTCCATATTGACCTTGCTTTTTATAAGCAAGCCCTTTTTTGTAATGAATCTTTGATTGCAAATCGTTACTTACTCCTAGCTCCAGTGCTTGATCCCAGTATTCAAATTGTTCCTTTTGCGTCTCTGCAATATTTCCTAAACCATAGGCTGTTCTTGCACTAGGGTTAATTTCATGCAAGGCTTTTACAGAGGATATGTACAAAGGTACATCCGTACATTCTTTAGCTTGCAATCTTCTTAAAACATTAGATAACCATGCTTCATTGTCTTTCTTGTTTTCAAAATCTGCTTCATACAATGGTATTAATTTATCACAATCTGCTAGTTGACCCAGTGTGCCATTCACACTTTTCATCACTATACCATAGTTTTTGATGTTAATTTCTTGAGCTTCCTTATTTTTTTGCTCATCGCTAGTCAATTCACCCGCAGCTTCCTTCTCTAACAGTTCAGTAATTATTTTACCTCTTTCATCCTGTACGGTTTCAATTTGAGCGACAAGATTATCATAAACATCAAAAAATTCTTGTAGGTCAATTGTGCCAGCCTCATATCTTCTTTTGGCAAGCTCAAAATAAGTGATCATTGCATTAGGATCAGTAAAGCTTTCTCTGTCTAGATCAAAAGCATGCTGTAGCATTTCAAATTGCTCATCAACAGTACCTACATTGTATTTAAACATGGTACGACCTATCTCGCTTTCTTTTTTACTTACATTAATAATTTCAGGAAAATCAGTAACCTCTGTACGTAACATTTTAAGAAGGCCTTTTACATTCTCTTCTTCATTTCCTATGTTATTTCTCAAGCGGTGTTCATAGATGCGCTCTCCATACTGGTAAATCGCTGCGCTTGCTTTTGGACATTTTTCTACTAGCGGTCCTAGTTGTTTGTAGGCCTCATCATAACTTCTGGCTTTTGCATTTTCAGCAAATATCTGTAACATAACAGTACAGTCGTCTGCTTCTTGCGCTTTCGCGAAAGCGAGACTCAAAACAGCAATAGCTGCAAGCAAGAGGTTTCTTTTCTTCATGATTTTGGATTTAAAATGATTTGTTTTGTTGGTTTTCTAATTGTATCTCCTCTTCTGGAACCACTGATCGTTAAATGACAAACCTATGGAAAGGCTGAAGAAGTTTTCTTTAATAAGGTTGTTCGTTTCTGTACCGCGTTGGCCATATTCTAGTCCTATGTTTGCGTTAGAGAAGGTGCCACCTCGTCCTATAGGTAATCCTAATCCAAAAGATATGCCAAACTCATTGATCTCTTCTCCATTCACTAGCAGTCCGTTTTCTTCATAACGCAAGCCACCCCTGTAAACTACTCGATCCCAGTAGCTTGAAATACTATTGTAATTAGGGATGTAAAAACCTCCTAGTCTCATAGAGGTTGCATCGATAAAAGAGCTATTCTCTGGGGCAAAGGATCGGGTTCCAGAGGAGCTTGTACCCCTGTGGGTAAACTCTCCCGCAACATGCCACTTAAAAGGTTTTCCATAACCCAGGCCTATAGTTAATTCTTCTGGTAATTTCAATTTTTGCTTGGTCTCTTCTCCAACAATTACATTGGTAAAATTTTCAGTGAGTTCGCTTGTTAAGGTAAAAGTTCCTACACGTCTCACGTTTCTAGCTGTGATATCGCTTTCTGGCTCATAGGTAACCGCCGCGGTCAGGTTGTTACCATTTGCCAGTTTGAGGTCGTAATTGAGCGCTAGATTGAAAGAAAGACCACTCAGATCGGTTTCATTTTCTTCATTTGTACCAAATTCAATAGGGCCTAAAAAGAGACTAGAAGAGTTTGTTTCTTCTCCAAAGTTGTAGCGCAGTTCTGCACCTATGCTCAAGCCCTTTGTAAGCTGGTGGCCCATAGCAAAATAAGCACGATTTACAGACCCCTCACCAGAAAATCGGGTGTAACTACTAGGTGTCAGGTCGCCAATCAAATAACCTACCGATTGGAACGGCAACAGTCCAAATCCGAAAGCAGTTTTAGGACTTACTGGCACTCCTATACTTACGTATTGTACAGATGTAGCGTCATACTCGTCTGAGTCTGTGGATGTGCTAGCAAATGTTTCTGTATGTGTAGCCCCTATTGCATAAGTAGTAAGTCTAAGTTTACTGTAGGCAGCGGGATTCTGTAAATTTAAGTGTATGCTGTCCGTATAAGTACGCAAGCCGGCCATACTGCGGTTTGCAATAGTACCTCTAAAGGTTTGTTGCCCTAACCCAAAAAATGAATATGGAGAGGAAGTACGTGATTGAGCCCAGCTGCCCATTACGGTACATAGGAAGATCACGGTTAAAAGACTTCTGATCATGAATTGATTTTGTAAATGTTATGGATGCCATAAAGCATCAAAAAAGGCGACGCAAAGAAACGGTTTTTCATCTGTTTTATCAATAAATCTGCATCGCCACCGGTAATGATTACATTTAAGTCGGTATAATGCTTTTTATATTGTTTAATAGTTCCTTTGATTTCTTGTGCAAGACCGTTAACGACACCACTCAATATCGCATTAACTGTTGAGTCACCTATGAAATGAGCGGGCAGTTGTGGTTCTATCAACGGCAAGTTTGCTGTAAAATTATGCAATGATTTTAATCTCATGCTCAAGCCTGGAGAGATTCCACCACCTTTGTAATTATTTTGAGAGTCCACAAAATCATAAGTGATACAGGTGCCTGCGTCTATGACTAGCGAGTTTTGTGCTGGTGCTTGATGGATGGCTCCTGCTACTAACGCTTTGCGGTCGTTGCCCAAGGTTGGTGCTTTATAATGATTTTCAAAAGGCAATACAGTCTGTTGGTTTATGTGGTACACGGTCAATAGACTTTCAAGACCCTGCAATAGTTTAATATCTATAGAACCTACCTGGCAAACGCACGCGTTTGCTAGATCTTTATAACTAGACTTAAAAGACCGTATTTGATTTAAAAATTGCGCGGGAGTAGTGCGTACTAGATCGTAAACACTTACATCATCAACTATCGCTAGCTTGATGGCTGTATTACCTATGTCTACTGCCAGTATCATATGGTTAAAATCGTGTGGAATACTGGATTCGAACCAGTGACCTCTGCCCTGTCAAGGCAGCGCTCTAAACCAACTGAGCTAATCCCACGATATGGACAATGTCCTATAACAAAAAACCCAATCAACGCGATCGGGTTTGCTGTGGTACCTCCAGGAATCGAACCAGGGACACATGGATTTTCAGTCCATTGCTCTACCAACTGAGCTAAGGTACCGTTTGCTTTAAAAGCGGTGGCAAATTTACAATAATTATGCATTGTTAAAAGAAAAAGGCCATTTAATTTCAACTTTTTTGACACATCATATTTTATCGAGCGCTCTTTCTAATGCCATGCCTCGAGATCCTTTCAGTAAAATAGTGGTGTAGGGTTTGATTTCCAGATGGTTTATAAATTGATCAAACGCTATGTAGTCCTTAAACTTTCTGTTCTCTTGAGCTGTCGTGCGGTAAAAATTTTCACCGATGACGTAGTATTCTTCAATTCCCAGTTCCTCTAGCAGTGCAATGATATCTTCATGCTCCTGACTGGCATATATCCCTAATTCAAACATGTCTCCTAGAATTGCCATGCGTGGCTTTTTCACTTTTGATAAGCTCATTAATGCTGCTCGCATGCTGGTAGGGTTTGCATTGTAAGCGTCCTTAATTATGGTGTACTGTTCCCGTTCTAGTATTTGAGAGCGGTTATTTTGTGGTACATAACTAGATAAGCCACGAGCAATTTGCTCTTGACTCAAATTTAACTCTAGGCCCACCGCAGCGGCCAGCTCCATATTTGCTACATTATAACTTCCTGTCACTTGTGTCTCAACAGTCATTTCATCCCACTGGAATGTTATAGGTTGTACAGTGATAGGGGTAAAGCTAGGCGCTAGGCTGCGATCTATTTGTGCTGTTCTAGCTACTTGCTCCTCATCCTGTGGGCGAATTATTGCTTTTTTGTGATTTGCTCTTAAAAAGTCATAAAGTTCGCTTTTCCCTTTTTTGACGCCTTCTATACCACCGAAACCTTCTAAATGGGCTTTACCAAAGTTAGTTATCAATCCAATGTCTGGCCGCGCTATCTCGCATAAAGCGGCTATTTCTCGTTGGTGATTTGCTCCCATTTCTACCACGCCTACTTCGGTATGCTCTGTAAAGGATAAAAGTGTGAGGGGTACTCCTATATGGTTATTAAAATTACCAACAGTTCCAGTAACGTTAAACCTTTCTCTCAATACGCTTATGATCAACTCCTTAGTCGTGGTTTTTCCATTGCTCCCAGTAAGGGCAACAATAGGTGCTTTTAATTGATTGCGATGGTAGGTAGCAAGTTTTTGCAGTGCTGCCAGGCTGTCCTCGACCACAGTAACACGATCGTTATGAGCGTAAGTGGCATCGGTACAAATTACATGTGAGGCATTAAGCTCTAGGGCTTTATTTACATAAGTGTTCCCATCGTGATTCTCTCCAGATAGAGCAAAGAATAGCTCTCCTGGTTGTAGGGTACGGGTATCTGTGCTAACTCCTTTGCTTTCGCAAAATCGTGCATATATATCTTCTATTTGCATGTGTTAAAAATAATCAACTTGAATAGATTGGTGCAAAAAAAAGCCGAATTCCATTCGGAATCCGGCTGTGATTATTTGAAGCGAGTCTTATTAGTTGCGAGGACTTTTTCCTCTTTTAGATTTTGACCCTATACGAGACATCGCACAACGGAATCCTAAATCATCTCTAGCCATATCTTGCGGATAGAATCTACGTGTTGCTGGGTCTAACCAGTAGGCGCGATCTCTCCATGATCCTCCTTTTACTACACGTACTTCATTATCTATAAGTGTACTTCTAGTGCTTGACTTATCGTACTGTCGGATAATGTTACCTTCCGCATCAGTGGTGATGTTGTGTTCTGGAGAATCGTACATTCTTTGATTAGGATTCAATTCATCACCAGCGCTGTAGTATTTTGAAGATTGCGCATCACCATCACGGAAATTACGGTTGTCACTACGATCAAAGTTGGTTCTCAAGTAAGTCTCTTCATCATCTACAGGAACTTGTTTTATTTCTCCAGGGATGGAACGAGCTATCAATTTTCCATTACTTAAGGTATCGTACTCTATTGCATCTGTAGATACAACGACAATCTTACCGTCTGGACCTATACTATTTTTAGTGTAAACGTTACCACGGTAGTAGTTAAAGTCATTAAACTCATCATCAACAATAGGACGGTAAACATCTGCCACCCATTCTGACACATTTCCAGCCATATCGTATACCCCAAAATCGTTAGGTTCATATGACTTTATAGGGGCGGTAATATCTGCACCATCGTCACTCCATCCAGCGATACCACCATAGTCACCATCACCTTGTTTAAAGTTTGCTAGATGATCACCGCGTGTTTTGCGGCTACCACTGCGGGTATATTGACCATCCCATGGGTATTTTTTTCTACCTCTATAGGTATTATATTCTCTTAGGCTTCCTAAACCTAGTGCAGCATATTCCCACTCGGCCTCCGTTGGTAAACGGTAAGAACCTGGTAAAAGAATACCATCCTCACGAGTTACGTAAACGCCGGTTGTATCAGTATCTTGACGCTGTGCAATGCGTCCTCTCTCTCTTTCTAAACGTTCAGAGTTTCTACCACCTCTAGTAATACTGTCATTACCACCATAAACAAGGGTAGGAGCGTTAAGGTAAGTTTCTGTGTTAAACAACTGGTTAGCATTTGCTTTACCCAGTTGATCTTTTTCTACATAGCCCTGATCGACTAGAATTTTTTCGTTCACACGATCGGTACGCCAGTTACAAAATTCTACGGCCTGGATCCATGACACCCCTACAACTGGATAATTAGCATAAGATGGGAAACGCAAATAGTTTTTGGTCATTTCTTCATTATAACCCAGGCGGTTTCTCCATACTAAAGTATCAGGAACAGTACCATTGTAAATAGCACGGTATTGATCATTTTCTGGTGGGAATACTCGTTTTACCCAGTCTAGCATTTCTAGGTACATCCCGTTTGTAACCTCAGTCTCGTCTATATAGAAGGACTGCACGTGCTGTTGATTGGGTGTGTTGTTCCAGTCATGCATAGGATCGTCTTTAACACGTCCCATGGTAAATGTCCCTCCTTCTACAAATACAAGGCCAGGTGCGGCTTCTTGATCTTTATATTGGGTTTTGAGTTGAAACCCATTTCTACCAGTGATGTCCCAGCCTGTAGCACGGGAATTATTGGTATAATCGTTACCACCGCCACAGCTTACCATAAGTATGGAACAAGCTGTAAGAGCTGCGATATTAAAAAAGTTGTAATTCTTCATTTACAAGTATGATTTGAAAATCGAGACGCAATATAATAACTTCGCCTTATATTGATGCGTAAATGCCATTATTAAAAGGCGTTGCTATCAAAAAAATAAAAACGTGAGGGGTATTCTTTTATTTTATGAATCGCAGTTTTTTTTTAATTCTATATTCTCATACTATTGATTCACGCTTAACGTTTTACTTTCAATGAAATACCTTATCCTGTGCTTATTCCTTGTTATTGCTGGCGTTACCGCAGGACAACAACAACGCGTTGAATTAAAATGGCAGGGAACAACTACACTCACAATTGGAAAAAATAGTACTACGGTTCCTTATTTTGAAGACGGGTTTTCTTTTGAGTCAGGGCAAATAAAATTTTCTGGCATTTTATCGACGAATGGTAAAATTGATCCATTATCGGCATCATTTTCAGAAATTGAAACGCAAATTTTGAGTGAGTCAGAGTTGTATGATCTGGATAAAAATAATCTACCAGAAGATGCAGGGATGATGTTGCGTAGTGCGCTTTCGCGAAAGCGTAACTATACACAACTTTATTTAAATCCCATATACAAGTCTGGAAATAGCTATGTACGTGTCAATGCCTTTACGGTAAATTACAAGGAGAAAGAGCCTGAAATAGTTGCAAAAAGCAGTCAATTTACAAATTCGGTTCTCGCTACCGGAGATTGGTATCGCTTTAAAGTGGAACAGACAGGGGTCCACGAGATCGATGCAGGATTTTTGTCAGATCTAGGGATTGATGTGAATTCTATCGACCCTAGAGCGATTAAAATTTACGGTCAGGGTGGGACCTCATTGCCGTTGATCAATCAAGAAAATGAGTTTTATGATCCGGCAGAAATTGCTATAACAGTTACCGGTGCTGCAGATGGACGTTTTGATAGTACAGACCGCATTTTATTTTATGGCGTAGCGACAGATTCAGAATATGTAGCGGAAAATGATAGCTTTATAAATCCATACACAGACGACTCCTTTTATTATATAAATGTTTCTGGTGCTCCAGGTAAGCGTATTTTTAATCAATTGCCACCATCTGGTTCTCCTACTGTAACTTACACGGAATATCTGGCTACTAGATTTTATGAAAAAGATGAGCGTAACATAGGTCAAATAGGCCGTATATGGTATGGCGAGCGATTTGCGATAGAGCCAGAGCAGACTTTTACCTTTGAGTTTGATAATCTAGTGACCACCAGGCCCGCTAGCCTGCGAGTAACAACGGGTAGTGTGAGTGATGTTAATACAAGTATGAGCATCGCAGTCAATGGAACACCTGCAGGGATAACAAGTTTTACGGGTCTAGCAAATGATGATATATCAATTGCTAGACGTGGTCTTTATGTCAATTCTAACCTCAATCTTACCGGTGATAACGTTTCCGTTACACTAGCCTACAATAATGCAGGTAATCCAGCCTCTCAAGGCTATCTGGATTATATATGGCTGCAGGCGTACCAAGAACTTACCGGTACGGGATCTCAATATATATTTACTGTGCCAGAGGCAGCGACTGCTGCCGGTGTAGGGCAGTACCAGATTACCAATGCCACCGCTATCACAGAAGTCTGGGATGTCACCGATCGTTTTAATATCACCAAAATTGAAAATACCGACGCCAGCAGTTTATTTTCATTCAACAGCAGTCTGGGGTCAGTAAAAAAGTATGTTGCTATTGATCCTAGTGATTATTTCAAACCTGTTGCTGTAAGAGACTCGCGCGTCTCTAATCAAAACTTGAAGGGAACTGTATTTAATGATAGCAGTGGTAATTTTAAAGACATTGATTATTTAATAATTAGTCCTAGCTTTTTACAAGGGCAGGCGAGAAGACTGGCAAACTACCATATAAGAGAAAGTAACTTGAATGTAAAGGTGGTACTGCTGGAGCAAATCTATTCGGAATTTTCTGAGGGTAGAAGGGATATCAGTGCTATCAGGAATTTTGTAAAATATGTCTACGATAATGCGTCTGATCCATCTAGAAGGGTGCGTTACCTTAATATGTTTGGCGATACCAGTTATGACTATAAAGATAGGATTGCTGTACAGGATAATATCGTTCCTTCATTTCTATCAGCAAACAGTACCTCGTTGGTAAGTAGCTATGTGACAGACGATTTTTATACTTATATGGACCCGCAAGAGGGAGATGTAGCGACTAATAATTTAATGGATATCGCTGTTGGGCGTATGATTGTAAGTACAGTCCAGGAGGCAAGTGATGCCGTTAACAAGATAGAAAGTTACACAGCGATTCCAGCCTTTGATCCATGGCGTAACAATGTAACCTTGATAGGAGACGATGTCGATATACCTGGTGATGCTATCTTACAAAAAAGTGTGAATGAGCTGGGGGACGACATTTTTGCAAACCGTCCCGATTATAATGTACGTAAAATATTATTAGATAGTTACAATCAGGTAAACAGTGCTGGAGGACCTCGTTACCCAGACGCTGTGGATGATATAAAAAATGCTTTTGAGCAGGGCTCTCTGGTGATCAACTATTTTGGACATGGTAACGAGGATGGCCTGGCAGAAGAGTTTGTGATCAACCAGTCAGTAGTTGAAAATTTACGCAATCAAAATACATTGCCCTTATTCATTGCGGTGACCTGTGAATACACAAGATATGATAACCCACAACGAGTAAGTGGCGGCGAGCGCATGTATCTTAATGCAAATGGTGGCGCAATTGCACTAGTTGCTACCAACCGATTGATATTTATTAATGTAGGTGTGACGTTAAATGAAACATTAGATCAATATCTGTTTGGGTTTGAAAATGTAGAGCCTATCTCGATGGCAGAGGCCTTGCGACTGGCAAAAACAGATCCCTCATTGGCTTCTAACGGGACGAGACGTGTTGTAGCCTTTGTGGGCGATCCTGCATTAAAACTGGCGTTTCCATCACCACGTGTGGTGCTTACTCAAGTAAATGATCAACCTATAACAAGTGCAGCACCTCTACGCGCGCTAGATCGTGTAAAATTATCAGGAGAGGTGCAGTCTATTGCTGGTAATTTAATCGATACCTATAATGGTACCATATCTATCACCCTTTTTGATAAAGAAATTGAGCGCACCACACTAGGTAATGATGGCGTGATCATAAATGGGACGTTAGAACAGATAAATTTTAATCAGCTGGGAGAGGTTTTATTTCGAGGCCAGGCCAGTGTAGAAAATGGACTTTTTACTGTGGAGTTTGTCATGCCTAGAGATACGCAAATACCTGTAGGTAATGGCCGCCTTTCTTTTTATGCCAAAAGAGAAAACCAACCAGAGGACCAGAATGGTTTTTCCCAGCAAGTTATTGTGGGCGGCATTAACGAGAACGCTGCAGAGGATAATCTAGGCCCAGAGATCGAACTATTTATGAATGATAGGAATTTTGTTTCTGGTGGTGTGACAGATGCAAATCCTTTCTTACTGGCGTTCTTAAGTGACCTTAATGGTATAAATACCGCTAGCGGTATAGGCCATGATATCATAGGTATTCTAGATGGTGATGAATCCAATCCTTTTATACTCAACGATTATTATGAGGCAGATGTTGACGATTTTACCCGTGGCAAGGTGTACTTTCCGCTGCGCGATATAGAGCCAGGATTACATACGTTGACCGTAAGAGCATGGGATACCTATAATAATAGTTCCACACAAGAGATTCAGTTTTTAGTGGCTGGCAATGAAGGTGTCGAGTTAACTCGTGTTTTAAATTATCCTAACCCATTCACGACTTATACAGAATTCTGGTTCAATCACAATCGTCCTTTTGAGCCGCTAGAGGTACAGGTGCAAGTCCTTACAGTTACCGGGAAAATAGTATGGACGACAAATCGAGTTATTACTACCACTGGATTTACATCTAGAGAAATAACCTGGGATGGGAGCGATGACTTTGGGCAGCGATTAGGAAAAGGAGTTTACATTTATAAGATAACGGTAAAAAGCACGTTATCTAACGAGAAAGCGAGCAAAATCGAGAAGCTCGTGATACTATAAATTTTCATTGCCATATATTTACGGCAGTTAACCATACTTCATGAAAACAGTTTTATTAAGCTTACTCACCATAGTGGTTTTTTTGTTCAGTCTAGTTCCTGCAATGGCACAAGAATCCCGCCCTATAACTACCGCACTACCTTTTTTGAGAATTGCCGGTGACCCCAGAGCCGCTGGTATGGGTGACATGGGAGTTGCAACCAGTCCAGATGCCTGGAGCCAGCAATGGAATCCTGCAAAGTACTCTTTTATGGAAAGAGAGCAAATGGTAGGTGTCGCATATACCCCTTATCTAGGGCAATTGGTCAATGATATAGGAATAGGGCAATTAGTTTATGCAAATAGAATTAATGAGCAAAGTGCTTTTGCGGCTAGCTTAAGATACTTTGGGTTAGGGACTATATTTCTAACACAGGATGGAGAGACAGGAACGGAAGAGAACCCTAACGAGTTTGTGCTGGATGGGTCCTATTCTCTTAAACTTTCTGAACGATTCTCAATGGCGGTTACAGGTAGGTTTTTGCGCAGCGACTTGCGCATACAGTCTCAAAATGCAGATGCTAGTGCAGGGAGTACCTTCAGCGTGGGTGTGGCTGGGTATTATCAAAGCGAGGAAGTGGCTATAGGTAACACCTACGGTAGATATCGCGCTGGATTTAATGTGTCTAACATAGGGCCCAAAATAAGCTATGATCAAGGTGGTAGAGAGAACTTTATACCAACCAACCTAGGTCTAGGTGGTGGTGTGGACTTTTTTCTTAATGATGGATTCAGTAAAATAGGAGTAACTGCCGAGTTTAATAAGCTACTCGTCCCATCTCAACAGGATTTTGATAATGATGGAGACATCGATGCAGAGGATAACATTCAATACGATGATATAGGATTTATATCAGGGATTTTTCAATCTTTCGGCGATGCAGATGGTGGTTTTTCTGAAGAATTGAGAGAGGTAACATGGGCACTAGGGGCAGAGTATACTTATGATGACAGTTTTGCTGCTAGGTTAGGTTATTTTAATGAAGCGTCAGATAAAGGAGGTCGCAAGTTTTTATCATTAGGAGCGGGCTTCAAATTTTCAGAGATCAATGTTGATCTGTCTTATTTATTTTCCACAGGAACTATACAGTCTCCATTAGAGGGAACCTTAAGATTTGGCCTTACATTTAACTTCGGTGACGAGTTTACAGAATATTAGATTATCAAAAAGATTAACATTCATACGATTATTGACGTCTTCGATAATCGAGACCAGTTAGATGACGCATCAAAAAGGTTGATGGATCAGGCATTTATAGCCAGGTCTAATGCCTATGCGCCCTATTCAAAATTTACAGTGGGTTGTGCCATCCTTTTAGAAAACGGAGAGATCATCCACGGCAACAATCAGGAAAATGCGGCGTATCCTTCTGGATTATGTGCAGAGCGTGTCGCGATATTTGCTGCTGGAGCTAATTATCCAGGGGTCGCCGTGACCAGTATGGCTATTACTGCCAGTCCTATAGATGATAGTTTTGAGAAGCCTGTACCTCCCTGTGGCGCTTGCCGCCAGTCAATTGCAGAGTATGAACTGCGTCAGGAAAAACCTATAGAGATTTATTTTATGGGAGCGGCGGGAAAGGTAGCCAGAGCAAATTCATTGAGTGATTTACTCCCCTTAATTTTCGATCGTAATTATCTGTAGATATTTACATGAATATAGGTTTTCCTTTATCCTTTTTTCAGTTATTTTTGTTTTCCGTTTTTAAAATGGATATCGAGGTCCTGCGGGATCGTTTTTAAGTTCGCTTTCGCGAAAGCGGAATAAATCAATACCTTAAATGAAAAAAGTAACAAAAGAGGTTTTATTAAACTGGTACGAGGACATGTTGTTCTGGAGAAAGTTTGAGGACAAACTAGCACAGGTTTACATCCAGCAAAAGGTACGTGGGTTCTTGCACCTTTATAACGGACAAGAGGCGATTCTTGCAGGAGCGTTACACGCAATGGAATTAGGAAAAGATAAGATGATAACCGCTTATCGCAACCACGTACAACCCATAGGAATGGGCGTTGATCCTAAAAAAGTAATGGCAGAGTTGTATGGTAAAGCAACGGGTACCTCACAGGGACTGGGTGGTTCTATGCACATATTTTCTAAAGAGCATCATTTTTATGGTGGTCACGGTATTGTAGGGGGACAAATTCCCCTAGGTGCTGGAATAGCTTTTGGAGATAAATACCACAATCGCGATGCGGTAACCTTGACCTTTTTTGGTGATGGGGCGGCACGTCAGGGATCTTTACATGAAACTTTCAACCTGGCAATGTTATGGAACTTACCGGTGGTTTTTTGTGTAGAAAATAATGGCTATGCCATGGGTACCAGCGTTGCAAGAACAGCAAATCACACAGATATATGGAAGCTAGGTCTAGGTTATGAAATGCCGTGTGGACCAGTAGATGCCATGGATCCAGAGAAGGTGGCCGAAGCCATGCATGAGGCAATTGAACGTGCTAGATCTGGTGGTGGTCCTACCTTTTTAGAACTTAAAACCTACCGTTATAGAGGTCACTCGATGAGTGATGCTCAAAAATACCGCACAAAAGACGAGGTAGCAGAATATCAAAAAATCGATCCTATTACTCAGGTTAAGGATAGATTGATGAAAGAGCACGGCGTTAAGGAAGCAGACATAAAGGTAATCGATAAGCGTGTTAAAGCAAAAGTAAGTGAGTGTGAGAAGTTTGCAGAAGACTCTCCGTTCCCAGAAAAGAGCGTCATGTACGATGCGGTTTATGAGCAAGAAGATTACCCATTTTTACCTTCAAAATTATAGACAATGGCAGAAGTAATAAACATGCCGCGATTGAGTGACACCATGGAAGAAGGGGTCGTCGCAGCGTGGTTGAAGAAAGTAGGAGACAGCGTAGAAGAAGGAGATATACTTGCCGAAATTGAGACCGATAAGGCCACGATGGAGTTTGAATCATTTCACTCTGGAACCTTGCTGCACATAGGTATTCAAGAGGGAGAAACTGCACCTGTAGATCAATTGCTCGCAATTATAGGAGAAGAAGGTGAAGATATTGAAGCATTAATTAACGGCAGTAGCTCTAGCGATACATCAACATCTGATAAATCTGTTGATAGCCCAGCACCAGCCGCAGAGGAAAGCAACAATATAGACAGCACCAGTAGTAGCGACGAGTTGCCAGAGGGTGTTGAGATTATAACCATGCCACGATTGAGTGACACCATGGAAGAAGGTACAGTAGCCTCATGGTTGATCAAAGAAGGTGACAGTGTAGAAGAAGGCGATATTCTTGCCGAGATCGAGACTGATAAGGCAACCATGGAATTTGAGTCTTTTCATAAAGGGACCCTTCTTAAAATAGGAATCCAAGAAGGAGAGACTGCAGCGGTAGACTCTCTACTTGCAATCATAGGCCCTGCAGGCACAGATGTATCATCTATCAATTTGAATACTACATCTGGAAAAAAAGAAACAGCTAAAGAAGAAAAGCTGCAGCAAGAAGAAGCACCTAAAGCAACTGCTGAACCAAAGTCTGTTCCAGACTACTCTGGTCCAAAAGAGAGTTCGACACCTGTAGAACAATCCCGTGGTGATGGCGGTAGAATTTTTGCGTCGCCACTGGCAAAGAAAATGGCCGCAGATAAAGGTATCGATCTAACAGCTGTCACCGGTACAGGTGAGAACGGTCGAGTTACTAAAAAAGATATTGAGAACTATAAACCTAGTACTGCAGCCGCGTCAAGTGCGCAGGCTAGATTTGAGCCTGTTGGGACGGAAACCTGGGAGGAAGTTCCTAACTCGCAAATGCGTAAAACGATTGCAAAACGTTTAGGCCAATCTAAGTTTACAGCACCACATTATTATCTTGGGCTGGATCTAGACATGGATAATGCTATTGCCAGTCGTAAAGCGATTAATGAGTTGCCAGATACTAAGGTAAGTTTTAATGATATGGTAATTAAGGCAGCTGCTATGGCGCTGCGTTTGCACCCTAAAGTTAATACGTCGTGGACAGATAATGCAACTAGAATTGCAAAGCATATCAATATAGGTGTTGCTGTCGCGGTAGAGGATGGATTGCTTGTTCCTGTATTGCCATTTGCAGATCAAATGAGCTTGCAACAGATAGGTAGCAAGGTTAAAGAGCTGGCTGGTAAAGCCCGCAGTAAAAAACTACAACCTAGCGAGATGGAAGGAAGTACCTTTACAATATCTAATTTAGGAATGTTTGGTATTACTGAGTTTACATCGATCATTAATCAACCTAATAGTGCGATTATGTCAGTAGGTGCGATCGTTCAAAAGCCTGTTGTTAAAGACGGTCAGATCGTTGTAGGCAACGTTATGAAAATAACGCTTGCGTGCGATCATCGCACAGTAGACGGTGCAACGGGAGCCGCTTTCTTGCAAACATTCAAGTCCTATATTGAGAATCCTATTGTGATGTATGTATAATGGGTCTTCAGTAAAAAAGTAAATGCCACCTTTAAAAGGTGGCATTTTTTTTATCTTTTGGTTCTACCTGCTGTTGGAAGAAGCAGTTCTTAATTTCTTATTTTTACTTTCTTAATAATCAATCATGAAAAAAATAGTACTTATCATCGCTGCGGCTATAATGGTCTCTTGCGGTACATCAAACCGTGTAGAATCATTAAATAAAACGACTACAACGGTCAATAAGAAACGTATTAAACTACCATCGAGCAATCCCACCCAGCTGGCACTTGATGTTCAATATTTAGCAAGTGATGAGCTAATGGGGCGCGATACAGGCTCAGAAGGTATAGATAAGGCAGCTACTTACTTAAAAGAACGTTTTGAATCTATAGGTATTGAACCTTACGGCGATACTTACTTTCATACTTTTGATACGGGTAAAATCAGGGGAAAAAATGTTGTGGCGGTTATAAACGGTTCTGATAAAGTACTGAATAAAGAAACTGTAGTTATAGGTGCGCATTACGATCATATAGGAATTATACAGGCCATAGAGGGCGACAGTATAGCAAATGGAGCAAATGACAATGCAACAGGTACTGCTAGTGTCATGGCTATGGCGCAGTTATTTAAAACAATTGATTTCAATAGACGTAAGGTTGTTTTTGCTCTTTTTTCTGCCGAAGAAAAAGGGCTTGTTGGATCTCGTGAGCTGGCTCAACAAATGAAGGCTAATGGAGAAAATGTAGTAGCTATGGTCAATTTTGAAATGACAGGAACACCTATGGTAGGCAAGGATTACATTGCCTATTTAACAGGTTATGATACCTCAAATATGGGCGAGATCCTGAACCGAGAAAACGAGAGTCGCGTTGTTACTGCAAAGTTAGATGCTGCTGCAAAACTTAATTTATTCAAGCGCTCCGATAACTATCCGTTTTATGAGGTATTCAAAGTACCGTCTCAGACCATTAGCACTTTTGATTTCACAAATTTTGATGAATACCACAAGGTGGGTGATGAGATAAGTGGCATTGATGCAAAGCACATGTCACAAGTGGTTGACGCGGTGCTGCCTGGAGTATTTTTTATCGTTAATGAAGAAGGGCTTGTACTGAAAAATTAGTCACAACTCTCATAAACATTAAGGCCTTTTCCATAGGCCTATTTTCAACAGTAGTTCAAAGGGTGATGGATGATGCTTTCGCGAAAGCGAAACTTCTATCACCCTTTTTTTTTATCCAATAAAATCGGTGCTTATTCCTGCGCTTATGGAAGATTAATAAGCAACTTTTTTTATTAATCGAACGATAAAGAAGCCTTAGTCTACCCATAAAGAGCCAATTAATAGTTGTATACATCCTGTCCGTGTTTTCAAAACCATCTCTATAATGGGTATATAAACCGTAATCTTTAGAGAATTATATGCAGGTTTGATAGGATTATCATCGTGTGAGCAGTTATGATAACTTTTGCAAATCAATAGATTATTATTATCAATAAAACCATTAACTATAGCATTTAGTAATTGATCATTTTTGGGGTAACATTAAACACATACGTTATGCGAAAAAAGATAATACTCATTAGCGCTGTATTGATTACTTCAATAGTAGTGCTCGCCGTCACTAGACCTAACTTAAATTTTAACGATACCGCCGTGGCAGATGCTGGAGAATCAGGTGGATGCCCCTTTGGTTTTGATAAATTAGGTAGTGCTGGTATAGCCACATCTACCTCTTCAAAAACAAATCAAGAGTGGTTTCCTAATGCGCTTGATCTAAGTGTGCTCAGACAAAATAGTACAGAGTCAAACCCGCTAGGTGCTGATTTTAATTATAAGGAAAAGTTTGAAAGTATTGACTATGTCGCGCTCAAAAAGGATATAGAACAAGTACTGACAGACTCACAAGAATGGTGGCCGGCAGATTTTGGGAATTATGGAGGTTTGTTCATACGCATGGCCTGGCACAGTGCGGGTACTTATCGTACAGGTGACGGTAGAGGAGGTACGAGAGAAGGGAAGCAACGTTTTGCTCCTCAAAATAGCTGGCCTGACAACGCAAACCTAGACAAGGCCCGTAGACTGCTGTGGCCCGTTAAACAAAAGTACGGTCAAAAAATATCTTGGGCAGACCTTATGATCCTTGCTGGGAATGTTTCTTTTGAAAGTATGGGTTTTGAGACACTAGGTTTTGCCGCTGGTAGAGAAGACACTTGGGAACCACAGAGTAGTGTTTACTGGGGATCAGAGAATGAGATGCTAGCATCAGAGCGATTTAATGAGGACAGAGAGCTAGAGCAGCCGCTCGCAGCTGTGCAAATGGGTTTAATATATGTAAACCCAGAAGGTCCAGATGGAAATCCAGACCCTGTCCTTGCGGCAGCAGATATACGGCAAACTTTTGCTCGAATGGGAATGAATGATGAAGAGACCGTCGCACTTATTGCTGGTGGTCATACTCTAGGAAAAACACATGGTGCCGCAGGCGGCGATAATCTAGGGGAAGTACCAGAAAATGCCTCTATCGATCAACAAGGTCTGGGCTGGAGTAATAGCTACAAATCAGGAAAAGGAGCAGACGCTATAACCTCTGGTCTGGAAGTTACATGGACGCTTACACCCACCCAGTGGAGTAATGGATACTTTAAAAGCTTGTTTGAAAATGAATGGAAACTTGTCAAGAGTCCCGGTGGTGCACATCAATATGAAGCAGTAAATCCAGAAAAAATGTACCCGCATGCCTTTGACAAAGATAAAATGGTAAAACCTACCATGCTGGTAACAGATTTATCCATGATTAAAGACCCAGAGTATCGTAAAATTTCCAAGAGATTTTATGAGGACCCAGCAGCTTTTGAAAAAGCCTTTGCAAAAGCTTGGTTTAAATTGACCCATAGAGACATGGGGCCACGCTCCACCTACTTAGGTCCAGAGGTGCCCACAGAGCAATTTAACTGGCAAGATCCTATACCGGTACTAGATCACAAACTGGCTACCACAGGTGAAATTGAAGGCCTCAAAACAAAAATAAGAGAGAGTGGTCTTTCTACTGTAGAGTTAGTTACTACAGCATGGAACGCTGCTGCGACATACCGTCATGGTGATAGAAGGGGTGGTGCTAATGGCGCACGAATAAAATTAGAGCCACAGATCAACTGGGAGTCAAATAATCCACCACAATTGCGTAAAGTGCTGCGCACTTATGAAAAAATCAAAGCAGATTTTGATAACGGTAACAAAAAAATCTCTATTGCAGATCTTATCGTGCTAGGCGGAAATGTGGCCATCGAGGATGCTGCCCGCAAGGCTGGATTTACTGTAAAAGTACCATTCAACCCGGGTCGGATGGATGCTTTACAAGAATCTACAGATATGGAAGGTATGAACCTATTAGAACCTATCGCAGATGGATTTACTAATTATCAGAAAAAGGAATACACATTGACACCAGAGCAACTGCTAGTCGATCGAGCACAGCAACTAACCCTTACAGCACCAGAAATGACAGTACTAGTAGGAGGTATGAGAGTCCTGGGTGCTAATTATGATGGGTCTTATACCGGCGTATTCACAGATCAACTAGGGACGCTGACAAATGATTTCTATAGAAATCTGTTAAGCATGGATTATAAATGGAAGAAAGTAGAAGGCGATTATAATGCATATGAAGTTATAAGTCGCGCTACCGATAATGTAAAGTGGAATGCAACGCGTACAGATCTTATCTTCGGTTCAAACTCTGAACTGCGAGCGTTATCAGAGGTGTATGCAAGCGATGACGCGCGCGAGCGGTTTGTTAAGGACTTTGTGGCCGCCTGGCACAAAGTGATGAACCTAGATCGTTTTGACTTGCAGTAATCCTGTAATATTAATTAGAAAAAGGCTGTCTCCTAAAAGAGATAGCCTTTTTTAGTTAAATCTATTTATCAAACTATAATTAAGCAGCGATCCATTAATTGATGCTTAATTTTACATCACTAGATATCAAAATATCAACCTTAGACAAATCACATGAGTAAAAATATAGTAATCACAGGTACCAGCAGAGGGATAGGGTATGAGTTAGCAAAATTATTTGCAGATAGAGGGGATCGAGTAATGGCGCTTTCGCGAAAGCAAAATTCCATCAACGACTTAAATAATGATAGAATTACTGCGGTCTCCTGTGATCTTGCAGTAGAATCAAGTATAACCGAAGCGGTAGAGCAAGTTAAAGCGCAATTTGAACACGTGGACATACTAATTCATAATGCAGGGATGCTGGTCAACAAACCATTTGAAGAATTGACCAAGGAAGACTTCTTGAATTGTTATGAGGTAAACGTTTTTGGTGTGGCAGCGCTTACACAAGCGCTTATACCCTCCATGGTAAAAGAATCACATGTTCTTGCTATTAGTTCTATGGGTGGTATTCAAGGTAGCGCAAAATTTCCAGGGCTTGCTGCATACAGTAGCGCAAAAGGCGCTGTTATTACTCTCTTTGAATTACTCGCAGAAGAATACAAAGAAAGCGGCCCGTCCTTCAACACGCTCGCTCTAGGTGCGGTACAAACTGAAATGCTTGCCGAAGCTTTTCCAGGTTATGAAGCACCACTGCAGCCTCAAGAAATGGCCCAGTATATCATGGATTTCTCGCTTACTGGAAATAAATTTTATAACGGTAAAACTCTCGAGGTAAGTTCTAGCACTCCATAATACACAGGGACATTATCAATATTGCAGCAACTTACTATTTTTTGAATAAGGTAGTCAGGCGGTTGTACTTACCACTTTAATTGTTTTTTTTACTTCTTCTGCTTTTTTACGAGCTTCCTCGATACTTTGTGCCACTATGGTAACATGTCCCATCTTGCGATAAGGTTGTGTTTCTTTTTTGCCATAAATATGAGGCGTCACCCCATCCATAGCAAGAATATCTTCAATACCATCGTAAATCACGGGTCCAGTATAGCCCTCTTCTCCCACTAGGTTGACCATCACGGCGGGTAATATGGTGTCTGTATTCCCTAGTGGTAAGTTTAATACACAACGCACGTGTTGCTCAAATTGATCGGTAATTGATCCTTCAATAGAATAGTGTCCGCTATTGTGGGGACGCGGTGCTACCTCGTTAATTAGTAAAGTCCCTTCTTTTGTAAGAAACATTTCTACGGCGAGCAGACCTACATGACCGTAAGCTTGTGAAACTTTAAGGGCAAGTTCTCTCGCTTGACTTGTGATTTGATCATCTATTCTAGCAGGGCATAGAACGTATTCTACCTGATTTGCTTCTGGATGAAATTCCATCTCTACTACCGGGTAGGTAATCATATCACCACTGGCGTTGCGTGCCACTATAACAGCCAGTTCAAGATCAAAATCTACCATGTCCTCATAGATACATTGTTGTGATGGTAAATCTTCAAGATCTTTATGAGACCTGATTACTTTTACGCCTTTTCCATCATATCCTCCTTCTGCGCTTTTCCATATAAACGGATAGGACCTTTCATGGTTTTGTTGTGGTTGCTCATGTACTTCAAATCCTGCTGTAGGTAGTTGATGTTGCTGGTAAAAAGTTTTTTGAGTGGCTTTATTTTTAATCAATTCTAGCACTCTTGAGCTGGGAGATACCGCGATTCCTTCATCCTCTAAATCTTTTAATGCTTTTACATTTACATTTTCTATCTCAATGGTCAGTACATCTACTTGACGTCCCATTTCCATAACAGCATCATAATCTGTAATATCACCTTCAAAAAACACTGTTGATCCCTCAAAAGCTGGGGCGGTATCTGCACTGTCCATCACATAAGTTTGAATGTCCCACTTGCGCGTTGTGTAAAGCATCATTTTACCCAGCTGGCCGCCGCCCAAAATACCTAATCGAAAGTCTGAAGAAAAAAGTGTGTTATTCATGGGTCAAAAATAAAGTTTCTATTTTGTTTTAAAACCCTATGTGTAATAAACTCGCGTTAGTGATTGTAGTGTAAATCCTTTTATAACTAGTGACTGCATATAGCGGTCATTGTTATAAAAGATTGCAGCGCAAAGCACGGCCGCAGGCAACGCCCTTACCTTACATCAATACAGCTGTATTGTGATCAATTAGAATGTCTTGAATAACTGCACAATACCAAATAGCTGCCGCTATCAAATTACTATCTTTGCATAAATTCTATTACCGTGATCCAGCTGCACGATCTTTATTTTAAACCTTATTTAAGCGCTCAAGAAATACATAGTGCCATTGAAAATCTGGCCTATCAGGTAAATCGGGACCTTAAGGATAAAAACCCCATATTTTTAGGTGTGCTCAATGGTAGTTATATGGTGCTTGCCGATTTAACGCGCAAGTTCAATGGTGATTGTGAGATAGGATTTATACGCACCAGCAGCTATAAAGGTACCCAGTCAACTGGGAGGATCCAGCTGGACATAAATCTAGATATAGACCTGGCTAATAGGGTTGTGGTGATCGTAGAGGATATCGTGGATACTGGACTTACAGTTGAAGCACTATCACAGGAGCTGCAATCTTACAGTCCTGCTGCTTTGTATGTTGCTACTCTTTTTTTAAAGCCAGAAGTCTACAATAGAGAGTTGCGTATCGATTATATAGGTCAAAATATAGCAAACAAATTTGTCGTAGGATACGGCATGGATTATAATAACCTAGGGCGCAACCTGCCCGAACTTTATGTGCAAACACACAAAATGAAAAACATCGTATTATTTGGCCCTCCGGGCGCAGGAAAGGGAACCCAGGCAGAACGTTTAAAAGATAAATATGGACTGGTACATATCTCTACTGGTGACGTTTTTAGATACAATATTAAAAATGAGACAGAGCTGGGTACCCTTGCAAAATCTTTTATGGATAAAGGGAATCTTGTTCCTGACGAGGTGACTATTAAAATGCTCAATGCCGAGGTGGATAAGAATCCAGAGGCTACGGGATTCATTTTTGATGGTTTTCCTAGGACTGAGGCACAAGCGCGGGCGCTAGATCAACTACTAGAAAGTAAAAACTCGGAAGTGAGTGGAATGGTGGCATTAGAGGTTGATGACGAGGTGTTAGTACAACGATTGCTTGATCGTGGTAAAAGCAGTGGTAGACCTGACGACGCAAACGAGTCTGTGATAAGGGATCGTATAAAGGTGTATTATAATCAAACAGCTCCACTTAAAAATTATTACCAGGAACAGAATAAATACTACGGAGTTGATGGCGTGGGGTCTGTTGATCAAATCACGGACAGATTGAGCGTTGAGTTTGATAAGTTGTAACCCACAACAAGTATAGTGTGCTCTCAAATAAAAGGATAAGATTATGACAGAAGGAAATTTTGTAGATTATACTAAGGTTCATTTAGAATCAGGACGTGGTGGTAAAGGGAGTACGCACTTGCACCGTGAGAAATATATTGAAAAAGGCGGTCCTGACGGTGGTGATGGTGGTCGCGGCGGTCATATCATTTTAAGAGGGAATAAAAACCTATGGACGCTCTATCATTTTAAATATAAACGTCATTTTAAAGCGGCACAGGGTGGCAACGGAGCAAAGCAACGTCGCAGTGGTGAGGATGGAGAAGATATTTATATCGATCTACCATTAGGTACCGTAGTAAAAGATACAGAGACTGGTAAAATTGTCCACGAGGTTCTAGAAGATGGTGATGAGTTTATAATATGTGAAGGCGGTATGGGTGGCCGTGGAAACTGGCATTTTAAAAGTTCCACACGACAAACGCCCAGGTATGCACAGCCTGGTATCGATGGTCAAGCTTTAGAGGTGACCTTTGAACTTAAAATACTTGCAGA
This sequence comes from uncultured Nonlabens sp., assembly GCA_947491755.1. Classification (GTDB taxonomy): domain Bacteria; phylum Bacteroidota; class Bacteroidia; order Flavobacteriales; family Flavobacteriaceae; genus Nonlabens. The sequence goes on from CANLKV010000001.1 coordinate 994,026, forward strand.
TGTTGGTCTTGTGGGTTTCCCCAATGCTGGTAAATCAACTTTACTATCTGTACTAACCGCTGCAAAGCCAAAAATTGCCAATTATGAATTCACAACCTTAAAGCCCAATCTAGGTATTGTAGAATATCGGGACTTTCAAACTTTTGTGATTGCAGATATTCCAGGAATAATTGAGGGAGCAGCAGAGGGTAAGGGTATAGGTCACCGCTTTTTGCGTCATATCGAACGCAACTCTACTTTGCTATTTATGATTCCTGCAGATGCAGATGATCTTGCTGCAGAATATCAAATATTACTCAATGAATTGCGCAAATACAATCCAGAAATGCTTGACAAAGAACGATTTGTAGCAATCACTAAGTCAGATATGCTGGATGATCAAATGATAGGTGAGATGAAAGAGCTACTTGATGAACAAGGAGCATTTAATGGTGCGCCATATATGTTCATAAGTTCCATAAGCCAGATGAATCTACAACCCCTCAAGGATCAGTTATGGTCCATGTTAAATACTTAAAACTGGTTTATTTAATCAGCCTCCTTTATTAGATAAAATCAACGCATCTCTATTGGAGACGCGCATTACCGTAGTGCACCATGGTGAATACATACGTTAAGATAGAATAGGAGTGATAATGGCGCTATTTATGCCCCAAACTGCTTGAAATGGTGGTCTAAATGTTTCCATTGCATGATACCCCATTGCTCTTTAGTAAAATGTCCAAAGACGGGATGTTTGCGCCTATTTTCATTATTTCGATCGTACCACAATTCTTGCATCCATTGGTCTAATTTTTCCTTTTCACTTTCAAAATCATACCGGTCTACTATTTGTAGCCGTTTAGGTGTAGGCGTATTTTTTTTGAAAGGTTTAGGGCTGTAAAGCATCTTTTTAAATAGCAGTCGGATGATAAAATTGCCTTTCATCTGGATCTTTTCTTTACCTAGCGCTGTTTGTATGGGGTATTGACAGTGCTTAAACATTTGTGCCGCATTCATCTTGCCCCACAAGGGTGTGGCGGTAGCAGGAATACTGTCCAGTCGTTTTCTCAAATCCTGGTAGGTTGTCTCGTCAAAAAATGATTTCATGGTGCTATCTTCTATGCAATTATGGATAGATTAAATAAGGCGCTCTTCTTTCATTGTATTCCTCCAGACCTTTTTGCCATGTGGCACTAATCTCTTCGGCGCTCATGCCTTTTTCTATTTGTTCTTGTAAGATATCAGTGCCTGCAAGTTTAGTAAAAAACGAGTTGAAAAAGTTTGTCTTTGATGGCGCTTTTGCGAAAGCGTCTATTACAAAATCCAGTTTTAAGCGGTCTAGGCTAGGATGATTTCTCAGGTCTACGCCATAACATTTCTTGCCATTAAACAACGGGCGTTTTGCACCTCGATTGGGCGATGGTATAAAAGAAAAATCTCGATACTTGGCTAGTGATGGAGAACCGTAAACTTGAAATTGCATGTCGGTACCACGGCCCACACTGACCTCTGCCCCCTCAAAAAAACAGAGGCTAGGGTAGAGGTTGATGGATTGAGCATTAGGTAAATTAGGGGATGGTGCAATGGGCAATATATAAGGCGTGTCATGAGTATAGTCTGCTACAGGGATTACTGTAATAGCAGCTTGCTGGCCATAATCCAGCCATTTTTCACCATTGATCATTTGAGCATATTCCCCTATGGTCATACCGTGCACCACAGGCACAGGATGCATACCTACAAAACTTTTATGCTTGTAATCCAGGATAGGGCCATCTACATAATGTCCATTAGGATTAGGCCGATCTAGAATTAAAATTTCCTTCTCATTTTCGGCAGCAGCTTCCATGACATAGTGCAGTGTCGATATGTAGGTATAGAAGCGGGCGCCCACATCCTGTATGTCAAAGATTATAATATCAATATCATTTAATTGTTGGGTACTAGGTTTTTTATTAGCGCCGTATAGAGATATAATAGGGATTCCAGTCTCTTGATCTACACCGTCTGCAACGGCAGCTCCAGCATCTGCATCGCCTCTAAAACCATGCTCTGGTGCAAATACTTTTTTTACATCTACTCCTCTTGCCAGCAATGTGTCTACTAGGTGCACATAGCGCACACGCTCTGTTTGATCCCAGGTACGTCTCTCTTCTCTTGTACTGGTATTGACTACACTAGTTTGATTACCAACGACCGCGACGCTTTTACCAGTAAGCAATTTGATATATTTTTCCATCTGGTCTGCAGCTGGTATAGGTATATTTTGCAAAGGAGTTACCAGCCGGGTGCTGTCTAGGCGTGTAGCTGTGGTTTTTTTCAAATCCTTGGGTGCAGTTTGGTATGTGTTATTTATTCCTGCATCACAAGATGCTATCGCAAAAGCGAAAGCGATTATGGTATATTTGAAAACTGAAGTAAAATTTGTGAATTTAGAGTATTTCATAGCGCGTCGTGTACAGCATAGTACAGAATATAAAAATAGCGTAAGTGCGCCGATAATTAAAATTGCTACAGCAGCAATTGCCATCGGGATGATCGTGATGATTATCGCTGTAGCAACCGGTGTGGGATTGCAAAAAAAGATAAAAGAGAAAGTTAGTGCTTTCAATGGTGATGTGACCATTTCTCTTTACGATCGTAATAATTCGATAACCACTACAAGGCCCATATCAATATACCAGGAGTTTTATCCCGATTTTAAATCAGTTCCAGAAGTAAGTCACATACAGGCGGTAGCTACAAAAGGAGCGATGATACGCACTGCGACAGATTTTGAAGGAGTTATACTTAAAGGTGTAGGCAACGATTATCAATGGGAAAGTTTTGAAGAATTTTTAATTGAAGGGTCAATACCAGATGTTTCTCAAGAGGCGACCTCAAAAGATATTTTAATAAGCGATGATATTGCACGTAGGCTTAATCTTAAAGTAGGGGACAAAGCTCCTACCTATTTCATTAAAGAAAATGAAGAGCCACTCGCCCGTGCCTTTACTGTAAGCGGCATCTATGACAGCGGACTTGCAGAGTATGATACAAAGTTTATTATAGGTGACTTACGTAACATACAGAAAATCAATAAATGGAATGATGACGAGGTGGGCAAATTTGAGGTGTTTATAGAAAATTTTGATCGCATCGATCAAGTGGGTAGAGATATTTACGTTAACGTACCTCAAATATTTGACGCAGTGACTATAAAGGATCAATATCGTACAATTTTTCAATGGCTAGCGCTACTAGATAGCAATATATATGGCATCATAGGCATTATTCTGATAGTTGGTATCATTAATATGATCACCGCATTACTGGTATTAATATTAGATCGTACGGGTATGATAGGATTGCTCAAATCTCTAGGTGCTACAGACTGGACGGTACGTAAAATTTTTCTATACAATGCAATGGCACTTATAGTCAAGGGTTTGTTATGGGGTAATTTTATAGGTCTGGGAGTGGTCGCTGTGCAATATTTTTTTGCACCACTGCGTCTGGATCCATCTACCTATTACGTGAGCGAGGCGCCCGTATACATCTCGTGGTGGCAAATTGCCCTGCTCAATACTGGTACATTGATCATCTGTCTACTGGTTTTGATCATCCCCACTTACGTTATAAGCCGCATCTCGCCAGTAAAAGCCATGAGGTTTGAGTAAGTAGATTATAGTTCGCTTTCGCGAAAGCAAACACAATAACCTTCCTTCTCTATAAAATATGCCATAGTTTTACTCATGATACCTTAATACAAAATCCTAAATTTGCACTCGCAAAACTAGAACATGAAGTACGCAGAAAATATACTGGAGACCATAGGTAACACCCCTCTTATAAAAATGAATAAACTGGTCGAGGATTTGCCATGTCTTGTTCTAGCAAAATATGAAACTTTTAATCCAGGTAATAGTGTTAAGGATCGTATGGGTCTTCAAATGATTGAAGATGCCGAGGCTGATGGCCGTCTTAAACCAGGAGGGACTATTATCGAGGGGACTAGCGGTAATACTGGTATGGGACTCGCGCTAGCTGCAATTATAAAAGGCTATAAATTAATCTGTGTATTAAGCGACAAACAGTCCAAAGAAAAAATGGATATACTGCGTGCCGTAGGGGCAGAGGTTCACGTTTGCCCTACCGATGTAGCGCCAGACGATCCACAATCCTATTATTCTACCAGTAAACGACTAAGTGAAGAAATTCCTAATTCATGGTATGTAAATCAGTATGATAATCCATCTAACTGCAAGGCACATTACATGAGCACTGGCCCTGAAATATGGGAACAAACAGATGGTAAGGTTACTCATTTTGTGGTAGGAGTAGGTACGGGCGGCACCATATCAGGCGTAGGAACCTATTTGAAGGGTAAGAATCCTGATGTCAAAATATGGGGAATCGATACTTATGGTTCCGTCTTTAAAAAGTACCACGAGACTGGAATTTTTGATGAAAAAGAGATTTATCCTTATGTAACGGAAGGTATAGGAGAAGATATCCTGCCTTTGAACGTGCGTTTTGAGGTGATTGATGGTTTTACTAAAGTTACTGACAAAGATGCCGCTATTTACACCCGCAGACTTGCAAAAGAGGAAGGGATGTTTTTAGGTAACAGTGCAGGTGCAGCCATTAAAGGATTGCTACAAATACATGAGGAAGTGGGCTTTACCAAAGACGATGTAGTCGTTATCTTGTATCACGACCACGGGTCTAGATATGTAGGCAAATTCTTCAATGATGATTGGATGGCTAGCAAAGGCTGGTTAGATAATCAGGAATCTTAAATACTAGACAGGAAATGAATACCTTTCATTGTAACCCGAAGGATGTGTACAGTAGACGTTTTTTGACCCTTATCGTTAGTGTACATTTATCTTTAATTTCAAAATGATATATTAACTCTATAGAAATCAACTATTTTTAGCTTGATAAGATCAAGCCATGCAAGAAGATTTCATTCATTACCTGTGGAAGTTTAAGGTACTGTCAGGTCTAGTGCTCAAAACAACAGCTGGTCAACCCGTATCCATAAAAACATTAGGAACACACAATCACCATGCTGGGCCCGACTTTTTTAACGCTAGGTTGCGTATAGGCGATCAACTATGGGCAGGTAATGTAGAGATGCACGTGCGGTCTAGTGACTGGTATAGACATGGACATGACGACGACCCTGCTTATGACAACGTTGTTTTACATGTGGTCTGGAAACATGATGCAGAAATTTCTCGACGCAGCGAGATACATATTCCTGTGCTAGAAGTGGGGCCACTCGTACCAGATGATTTAATTCTTTCTTACACCCGTCTTTTTGCCTACAAAAACAATCAATTTATTAATTGTGAGAACTCAATAAGCCATGTAGATCCTTTTTTGGTAAAAATGTGGTTAGAAAAGGTCTTTTTACAGCGACTTGAGCAACGTAATGAGCGTCTGGCGAGAACTTTAAAACACTATAAAAATGACTGGGAGGCGCTCTTTTTCCAGATGCTTTGTCGTGCTTTTGGGACCAAGGTAAATGCAGATGCCTTTGAACAGCTTGCTACATCTATCGATCAAAGTGTTGTAAGAAAACTAGCCAGGGATGCTTTCCAGCTGGAGGCTGTGTTGATGGGGCAGGCAGGGCTTTTAACGTCCAGTTTTAATGATAGATATTATAGTCAGCTGGAGCAAGAGTACGCTTACGCGAAAGCGAAATATCAACTGCCTCCTGTACATACTAGCTTGAAATTGTTCAGGCTGCGACCTGCAAATTATCCTACCGTGCGCCTCTCGCAACTGGCCATGTTATACCATAAAAATCCTTTATTGCTGGGGGAAGTTATTCTTGCTAAAACTAGGGAAGAAATTCATCAGCTTTTTGAAGTAAAAGCAGCTGCTTACTGGGATGACCATCACCTATTTGATAAACCAACTGCCCACAGGGAAAAAAACTTAAGTGCAAACTTTATCGATTTGCTTATTATCAATTGCATTGTACCAGTCAAATTTGCTTTTGCACGCTATAATGGCAAAGAGAATCAGGAGGAATTACTCGAATTAATGGCCAGTTTGCCCGTAGAAAAGAATACGATCGTTTCTAACTTTAAGAAATTAATACCTCTAGAAAATGCACTTGACTCTCAAGCTGTGATCCATTTGAAAAACAATTACTGTGATCCCAATAAATGTCTCCATTGCGATATAGGGGTGCGATTGATGCGTGAGTGATATATGAAATAACGATTTATCTATATTACATTTGTAGAATGGGAATAGTTACAGGGCTGCGGCACTACATGGAGAAGTATGGGTTTTATGTATCCACACGTCTAGCAGATAGACTGGGGATGCGAGCCCGTAGTGTTCGTTTAACCTTTATATACTTTACATTTGCTACACTAGGTGCTGGATTTGCTATTTATCTGATCATGGCATTCTGGCTGCGTATAAAGGACCTCATATATGTCAAGCGCAGTTCTGTTTTTGACTTATAAATCACACCATGAATCGTAAAATAAAGATCGCGATAAGTTTGCTGTTTTCAATCCTACTTATAGGCTGTCTGGGCTATAGATATCTGGTAGGTCTAGAATGGATCGATGCGCTATACATGACTGTGATCACAATCACTACCGTAGGTTACCGTGAGATAGGTGATCCAGATCCTAATGCAAAGCTATTTACCATTTTTATAATTTTAACCAGTGTTGTAATTGTAGGTTATTCCCTTTCTGTAATATCTGAGTTTCTTCTAGCAAGAAATTCGGTCAATGCAAGGAAGGAACGAGAGAAGAAAAAATACAGAGAGTCTATGAAAAATCACATCATTGTTTGTGGCTATGGTCGCAATGGAAAACAGGCAGTTGCAAAACTGCAAGATTACAAACGTGACTTTGTGATTATAGAAAAAGAGCAGCAAGTGATAGATGATTCTACTATAAATCACAAACATTTTGTAAGAGGTAATGCAAATGAAGATGAGGTACTGATTGCCGCCGGTATCGATAAAGCAAAAGTTTTAATCACGGCGCTGCCTGATGATGCTGATAATTTATTTGTTGTATTAAGCGCTAGACAGCTCAATAAGGAATTGCAAATAATCTCTAGAGCCAGCGAGGATACGAGCTATAAAAAACTAAAGCTAGCAGGTGCAAATAATGTGATATTACCAGACCAGATAGGCGGGCAACACATGGCGTCACTTATTGTGAGCCCTGATTTAATTGAGTTTTGGGATAATTTGAGTTATGGTGGGGATGATGGTGTCAATCTAGAACAGATCTCTTTTGAACAAATGTTTGACCATAAAAATAGTTGTGATATCATCGATTTAAATTTGAGACAAAAAACAGGCTGTACCATTATAGGTTATAAGTCTCCAGATGGAGAATATGTAGTGAACCCTAGTCCAGATACTTTAATAGGGCCTGGTTCTAAAATCATCGTTGTAGGGAACTCGCAACAAATAGAACAGCTTCAAAAATCGTATCGCATACATGAATAAGCGCTACTCGCCTTACTATTTCTTAACAAAATTTTTAATTAGCAGGATTTTTGTGCATCTTGCTTGCTTAACCCAACTGGTATTCACAAATGAATAAATTAGTTCTTTTTTTTAGTCTATTATTTACCGCTTTCTCAGCTCAAGCGCAACAACTCGAGTTGACACCAACTTATAACAACCCTACTACAGAAATCAACGATGGATCCATCACGGTATCTGTTACAGGAGGTACAGCGCCTTATTCTTATAAATGGTCTAATCAGTCAACGCCATTGACTAGTAATACCGCTACTGGTCTTACAGAAGGTGTCAATTATACAGTCGAAGTAATAGACGCTCAGGGCAATACAGCATCTGGAGTGTATCAGATCGAGGCAGAACATATCACAGAAATACTTAACGGTGCCGCCGTGCCAGCGGTAAGTGCTCTAGGGAATATCTTGTTTTGGGATCCTTTCTCTGCTACAGGTATCTATGACCCAGTGGTCTATGCAGAGGGTAAAAATATAGCTATTCCTAGCTGGGAGGCGGGAGATACTAACAAATACATATTAAAATCGTGGCTCGCTGCAGATGGTAAAAAGATAAATGTGGGTGATCCTATTGCTGTAATCGCTAAAGAAGGAGGCGAGGATCTAATCGTCAACTCACCGTCTAATGGAACCCTAGAACATTTACAAAGTAGAGGGAAAGAACTCAATGAAGGAGATGTTATTTACAATGGTGAAAATAGCGGCGATGTTGTAGAAACAGGAGCTCATTTTTTTGCTCGTGTAGAATACGACGAGCAAATACCATTGCTGCACCCTAACGGAGATATACAGCAAAAAGGGATACCATTTATCGTGGTGTGGTTAGTATTAGGGGCGTTGTTTTTTACCTTAAGAATGGGCTTTATCAACTTCCGTGGGTTCAAGCATTCTATTGACCTTGCCAAAGGAAAATTTGATGATCCCACAGCTCCTGGTCAAGTGACCCACTTCCAGGCGCTAGCAACTGCGGTTTCTGGAACGGTGGGTCTAGGTAACATTGCCAGTGTAGCGGTAGCAATTTCTTTAGGTGGTGCTGGAGCTACTTTCTGGATGATACTCGCAGGATTACTAGGGATGTCTTCAAAATTTGTAGAATGTACATTAGGTGTTAAATATCGTTTTATTGCAGAGGATGGATCTGTTTATGGTGGTCCCATGAATTATTTGAGATACGGTCTAGCCAAACAAAATAAAAAAGGCCTGGGTAAAGTACTGGCTGTGATGTTTGCCGTTCTCGCAATAGGTGCCTCTTTTGGTGGTGGGAATATGTTTCAATCAAATCAGGCATTTGCAGGGCTAGCTACTCAGTTTGATTTCTTAGAGGGTTACGGCTTCTGGTTTGGTGTTGTGACCGCCATATTAGTTGGCTTTGTAATTATAGGTGGTATAAAAAGTATTGCAAAGGTTACTGAGAAGATCGTACCCTTTATGGCAAGCGTATATGTTATTGCAGCGCTAGCAGTTATCATCATTAATATTGAAAATATAGGTCCAGCCTTTAGTGCGATTATTGATGGGGCCTTTAGCCCGTCTGCGATTAAGGGTGGGATTATAGGGGTTCTTATTGTAGGATTCCAGCGTGCCGCGTTCTCAAACGAGGCTGGTGTTGGGTCTGCTGCTATTGCACACAGTGCTGCAAAAACGCATCACCCACCATCTGAAGGTTTTGTGGCCTTACTCGAGCCATTTATTGACACCGTTGTGGTATGTACACTTACCGCACTGGTACTCATATTTACAGGTATGCACGAGGTCGAGGGTATTGCAGGAGCACAGCTTACTTCGGATGCCTTCGGTAGTGTGATCTCATGGTTCCCTTATGTACTAGCAGGGGCCGTATTCTTGTTTGCTTTCAGTACAATGATCAGCTGGTCATACTATGGTATGAGAGCGTGGACTTACCTTTTTGGGAAAAGAAAATCGGTAGAAATAGCATACAAAATTATATTTCTGGTATTTGTTGTGATCGGTTCGTCGGTATCGCTAGGGGCAGTGTTGGACTTTTCAGACATGATGGTTCTTGCCATGTCTTTCCCCAATATAATCGGTCTATTATTAATGTCTGGCGAGGTAAGAAGAGATTTAAATGCCTACTGGAAAAAATTAAAGGCTGGTGAGTTGGGTTTAAAAACCAACGCATCATAGCATATATCGCATGAATAATTTTAAATCCCTCTTTTTGTTTAATAAACGACAACAAAGAGGGATTTTTTTATTGCTTATACTTTTAGTAATTCTGTTAGGGCTGCGTTTCTATTACAATAGCATTCCACCAGAGCCATTAGTAATCGATCAGTCATCAAATTATCAACAACAGATTGATTCTATCAGAAAAACTACCGCCCAGCGTAAAGACACGATTTACGTGTTTAATCCTAATTACATTACTGAGTATCGTGGCTATAGATTAGGTTTAAATGAAGCAGAGATGGATAGGTTAGTTCGCTTTCGCGAAAGCGGAAAATTCATAAACACTGCTGCACAATTTAAAGAAGTTACACAGGTAAGTGATGTCTGGATGGACAGTATTTCTCCTTATTTCAAGTTTCCCTCCTGGACCACGCGGTCAGATAAACCAAAGTTTACAAGTTATCGTGCGGCTAAGATTATTCCCAAAGATATCAATACGGCAACGGTCGATCAGTTGAAAAAGGTATACGGGATAGGTCCTGCACTTTCTACTAGAATAGTTGAGCAACGGGAGCGTTTAAAAGGATTTGTTGATTTTAAACAAGTCGCTGCGGTTTATGGTCTATCAGACTCTACCATGTTGCAATTAGAGAAGCATTTTTACCTAGAAGTGCCGGCATCATTTAAAAAAATTGCCCTTAACACTGCCACCAGCGACCGGCTGTCAACTATACCTTATTTGAGCGACTACCTGGTCGACGCTCTTATTGAGCAACGTACCCTGCGGGATGGTTTTTCCAGCTGGGATGAAGTGCTGTTAACCTCTAGGTTCCCACAGGAAAAGCTGGAGTTAATTCAGCTATATTTGACAATTGATTAAAAAAACAGATAAAGAAAACTATGTATTCAAAGTACTTTAGTGAAGAGCACCAGGCATTTAGAGAAAGTTTCAGAGAATTTCTTAAAAAAGAAGCTGTCCCGCATATAGAACGCTGGGAAGAAACCGGTCAGATAGATCGAGATATATTTAAGAAAATGGGTGATATGGGGTATTTTGGGCTCTATTATCCAGAAAAATATGGAGGTCTTGATCTGGATTTTTTCTATACCGTTATATTTCTAGAGGAGTTACAGCGCTTAAACTCTGGCGGATTTGCAGCAGCCATGTGGGTGCAAGCATTTCTAGGAGCACAGCATTTACTTAAAGAAGGTGACAAGCGCATTAAAAAAGATTATCTAGAGCCTACACTTACTGGTGATCTAATAGGTTGTTTGTGCATTACAGAGCCATTCGGTGGTAGTGACGTTGCTGGTATGAGAACTACAGCAGTCAAAGAGGGTGATCATTACATTATTAATGGATCAAAGACTTTTATTACTAATGGTGTTTACTCTGATTATCTAGTAGTCGCTGCAAAAACTGATGTGGAAGCAAAAGGTCGTGGTATTTCTATCTTTTTGCTGGATCGCGATATGCCAGGAATAAGCGCTACAAAACTTAATAAACTAGGGTGGAGAGCAAGCGATACAGGAGAGATAGGTTTTGATAATGTAAAAGTGCCTGTTGAAAATTTAATGGGAGAAGAAGGCAAGGGATTTCCTTATATCATGCAGCACTTTGCACTGGAGCGTTTAATTATGGCGATTAATGGTCACGCTAGAGCAGAGTATGCGCTAGAGTATACTATAGGTTATATGAAAGACCGTACGGCTTTTGGTCAATCGCTAGATAAATTCCAGGCGTTAAGACATAAACTTGCAGATATGCTAAGTGAGGTAGAAATGGCCAAAAACTTTAATTACAGTATTGCCGAGGAGCTAGATAAAGGGTTATACCCAGTGAAAGAAGCGAGTATGGCAAAGTTGCTGTCAACCAAAATATCTGACGAGGTTATCTATGGCTGTTTACAGTTCTTAGGCGGGTATGGTTATATAGAGGAGTACCCACTAGCTAGAATGTCACGCGATAGTCGATTGGGCCCTATAGGCGGCGGTACCAGCGAGATCATGCGTGAAATTATTGCAAAGATGACGCTGGACGGTAAGGACTATAAGCCAGCGGCTAAATAAAATTTTTTACTAATACAGCTTTATTTTGATGAACTATACAGTATCTAGCGTTTAAAAATAGTTGTTATTATAAATAAAAATGTATTTTTGCCGTCCCAAAGAAAGGAGGTGATGACACTATGTTAATTATACCAGTTAAAGACGGAGAAAATATCGACAGAGCCCTAAAGCGTTTCAAACGTAAATTTGATCGTACAGGGAAAATGCGTGAGCTACGTAGAAGACAGCAGTTCACAAAACCATCTGTCGCAAAAAGAGCACAGAAAATCAAGGCTGAATACATCCAGCACTTGAGAGATCAAGAAAGCATGTAAGCTTTACTTACTTAATTATTAAACGATCCTATAAATACTTACTTTTATAGGATCGTTTCTATTTTATGGACTTGTCATCTTTCAAAAAATATCTCTCGCTAGAAAAACACTACAGTCCTCATACGTGCGAGGCTTACATAAGGGACCTGTTGCAGTTCCAGATGTTTTTAGAATCTTACGAATTGACACTAGAGCAAGCAACCTATCCTATTATAAGACAGTGGATGGCCTCGCTAGTAGAAAAAGAGATTTCAAGCCAGACGGTCAATAGGAAGATGTCGTCTCTTAAAACCTATTACAAATATTTACTACAACAGGGAAAAATTGACGTGCAGGTCATGTCGTCCCACAAAAGCCTTAAAACCTCGGCCCAAGTTCAAGTACCTTTTTCAAAGGGTGAGTTGCAATCCATATTAGAATCTCCTTATAACCCAGAAAGCTTTGAAGAGGTCAGAGATCGATTAATCATAGAATTATTGTATGTAACAGGAATGCGCCGTGCAGAATTAATCTCATTACGTATAATCGATGTTCAGCTAGAAAGCAAGCAGCTCAAAGTTAAAGGGAAACGCAACAAAGAACGCATAATCCCGCTATTGACGCAGTCATTGAACTTGATAAAGGATTATCTCAAGCTGCGTGATTTGATTGACACTCCAGGTAATGCCTTCCTCATCACTGTAAAAGGTCGTCCTCTATACCCGTCGCTAGTTTATCGAGTGGTTAGTAATTTTTTCAAGAAGGCAAGTTTGAAAGTAAAAGTGAGCCCTCATGTCTTGAGGCATTCATTTGCCACACATCTGCTGGATCAAGGCGCAGATTTAAACTCGGTCAAGGAGTTACTGGGCCACTCTAGTCTAGCCAGTACACAGGTGTACACCCATACCAGCATGCAGGCGCTTAAAAAAATTCATGCCACAGCCCATCCTCGCAACCTCAAGAATAACTAGGTCCTATGAGAGTTACGAGGTAGAGTTTTTATAAAGTTCTAAAAAAGCGAGTTTTTTTCCTTTATTTTTTTTGGTAATTCAAAAATAGGCTTACATTTGCAGTCCGTTAGAAATAACGCAAGCCGGTATGCTTTAAAAAGTACGTTAAGCCGATGTAGCTCAGCTGGCTAGAGCAGCTGATTTGTAATCAGCAGGTCGTGGGTTCGAGTCCCTCCATCGGCTCAAGTTTTTTGAAAAATTGATGTAATAAAAGGGGAGATACTCAAGCGGCCAACGAGGACGGACTGTAACTCCGTTGGGAAACCTTCGCAGGTTCGAATCCTGCTCTCCCCACTTTTATTGCGACCCATTCACATAGAGTGGTACATGCGAGAGTAGCTCAGTTGGTAGAGCGTCAGCCTTCCAAGCTGAATGTCGCCGGTTCGAACCCGGTCTCTCGCTCTAAATATTTTCCGCTAGGGCGGGAACCTCACATGGTTTGTTAGTTCAGCTGTGTGAACATGGCCCTTGGTTATTTCGCTTTCGCGAAAGCGTTGTCAAAACAAGCCGGTGTAGCTCAGGGGTAGAGCGTTTCCTTGGTAAGGAAGAGGTCACGAGTTCAAATCTCGTCATTGGCTCAAAGATTAGAAGAAAAAACAGGTCTCAAGTGAGGCCATTTATAGTATAAGCTGATTTGATTTTTCAGGGTCGGTTTTAAATTGAAACACTAATATAAACTAAGATTATAAGTTATGGCAAAAGAAACGTACGATCGTTCGAAACCGCACCTTAACGTAGGTACCATTGGTCACGTTGACCACGGTAAGACTACGCTTACTGCTGCGATTACTAAAGTTCTTGCAGATGCTGGTTTTTCTTCAGCAACAAGTTTTGATCAAATTGATAACGCTCCAGAAGAGAAAGAGCGTGGTATTACAATCAACTCTTCACACGTTGAATATCAAACTGCAAACAGACACTACGCTCACGTAGACTGTCCTGGTCACGCGGATTATGTAAAGAACATGGTTACTGGTGCTGCTCAAATGGACGGTGCTATTCTTGTTGTTGCTGCAACTGATGGTCCTATGCCACAGACTCGCGAGCACATCCTACTAGGACGTCAGGTAGGTATCCCACGTATCGTTGTCTTCTTGAATAAGGTAGACATGGTAGATGATGAGGAGCTACTTGAACTAGTTGACATGGAAGTACGTGATCTATTGAACTTCTATGAGTACGATGGTGACAATGGTCCTGTTGTTTCTGGTTCTGCACTAGGTGCACTTAACGGTGAGCAAAAGTGGGTAGATACGGTACTTGAATTAATGAATGCTGTTGATGAGTGGATTGAAGAGCCTGTTCGTGATATGGACAAGCCATTCTTGATGCCTATCGAGGATGTATTCTCTATCACAGGTCGTGGTACTGTTGCTACTGGTCGTATTGAGACTGGTGTTGCAAATACAGGTGATCCAGTAGAGATCATTGGTATGGGTGCAGAGAAGTTGACATCTACTATTACTGGTATCGAGATGTTCCGTCAGATCCTTGATAGAGGTGAGGCTGGAGATAATGCTGGTATCTTGTTAAGAGGTATCGAGAAAACTCAGATCTCTCGTGGTATGGTAATTACTAAGCCAGGATCTGTAACACCTCACGCTAAATTTAAGGCAGAGGTTTATATATTGAAGAAAGAAGAAGGTGGTCGTCACACACCATTCCACAACAACTACCGTCCACAGTTTTACGTACGTACTACTGATGTAACTGGAAACATTGCGCTTCCTGATGGTGTTGAGATGGTAATGCCTGGTGATAACTTGACCATTACTGTTGATCTAATTCAGCCTATTGCTTTGAACCTAGGTTTACGTTTTGCAATCCGCGAGGGTGGTAGAACTGTAGGTGCAGGTCAAGTAACTGAAATTTTAGATTAATTCTAAATATTGAGTAAAGTATCCTTCCCATCAATATGGGTAGGATACTTTTACTTATTATGAAGTTATGCTTTTGCTCAAGCATGGCTAGAGTGGGCAGCCTACTCAAATTTATTTGCGGGTTTAGCTCAGTTGGTAGAGCACTGGTCTCCAAAACCAGGTGTCGGGAGTTCGAGCCTCTCAACCCGCGCAAATTGGTCTAGAATTATCCTAGATAAAGAAATGATTATAGTTGCCATGAGCAGCGCCACTGTGACTAAGTTCACACTATATAGTTAACATTATGGGATTAGCAACATACGTAAAGGAATCATACAGCGAGTTAACCAATCACGTTACCTGGCCTACTTGGGCAGAGGCTCAAAAGATGACAGTTACTGTGGCTGTTTTTTCAATCGTTTTTGCTTTGATTATTTATGGTATAGATACGGTGTTCAGCTCTGCTATAACCAATTACTTTGACCTGATTAAACAAGCTTAATACTACAACATGGCAGAAGAAACAGATGTAATGAAGTGGTATGTTGTGCGCTCTGTAAGCGGACAAGAGAACAAGATCAAAGAATATATTGAGTCTGAAATCAATCACCACAATCTAGGGGATTATTTGCAGCAAATCCTAGTACCTACAGAGAAAGTCGTTCAAATACGTAACGGTAAAAAGGTAAACAAGGAGAAGGTGTATTTTCCAGGTTATATCATGGTACAGGCGCGATTAGAGGGAGAAGTTCCTCATATTATTAAGTCAGTTAATGGTGTAATAGGATTTTTAGGTGAAACTAAAGGTGGTGATCCAGTTCCATTGCGTCGATCAGAGGTGAATAGAATGTTAGGTAAGGTTGATGAGCTTGCTGAGCAAACGGATAATATAGCAATTCCATTTAAAGCCGGTGAGACCATTAAAGTTGTTGATGGTCCATTTAACGGGTTTAACGGCATCATTGAAAAAGTTAACGAAGAAAAGCGTAAGCTCGAGGTGATGGTCAAGATATTTGGCCGTAAGACACCATTAGAATTGAGCTATATGCAAGTAGAAAAAGTATAAGTGTTACAATTTATAGGCGGTGTATAAGGCTTCCACTTTATATCTGTCAAACATTGAAATAATTTAAAAATGGCTAAAGAAGTATCTAAGGTTGTAAAATTACAAGTTAGAGGTGGCGCTGCAAACCCATCTCCACCTGTAGGGCCTGCATTAGGTGCGGCTGGGGTAAATATCATGGAGTTCTGTAAGCAGTTTAATGCTAGAACCCAGGATAAAGCTGGTAAAGTGCTACCAGTTGCGATCACTGTTTACAAAGACAAATCTTTTGATTTTGTAATCAAAACGCCACCAGCAGCAGTACAAATCCTAGAGGCAGCAAAACTTAAAGGTGGTAGTGGTGAACCTAATCGTAAAAAAGTGGGAACCATAAGCTGGGATCAGGTGAAATTGATTGCAGAGGATAAAATGCCAGACCTAAATGCTTTTACAGTAGAGAGCGCTATGAAAATGGTTGCTGGAACTGCAAGATCAATGGGTATTAATGTAAAGGGCGGTAACGCACCTGCTTAAAACTTGTAACAATGGCAAAATTGACAAAAAAACAAAAAGAAACTCAGGCAAAGATAGATAGCTCTGCTACCTATTCAGTTGCAGAGGCTTCTCAGTTGGTAAAAGAAGTTTCTACAGTAAACTTTGATGCATCTGTAGATCTTGCAGTGCGTTTGAATGTAGATCCTCGTAAAGCAAACCAAATGGTACGTGGGGTGGTTACTTTACCACACGGTACTGGTAAGGATGTAAAAGTACTTGCATTAGTAACTCCAGATAAAGCAGCTGAGGCTGAAGCAGCTGGAGCAGACTATGTAGGTCTGGATGAATATCTAGATAAAATCAAGGGAGGATGGACAGATGTTGATGTAATCATCACCATGCCATCTGTTATGGGTAAGTTAGGGCCACTAGGTCGTGTATTAGGTCCTCGTGGCTTAATGCCTAACCCAAAGACTGGTACGGTAACAATGGATGTTGCAAAGGCGGTTGCCGATGTAAAAGCTGGTAAAATTGACTTTAAAGTCGATAAAACCGGTATCATCCACGCATCAGTTGGTAAAGCATCCTTTGATGCAGAGAAGATCGCAGGAAATGCGAGAGAATTAATCAACACGTTAGTCAAGTTAAAACCTACAACGTCGAAAGGTGTATATATCAAAAGTATATACATGTCTAGTACCATGAGTCCTAGCATTCAGATCGATACGAAGCGTTTTGCAACAGACGACTAAAAATCTAGATCATGACAAGAGAAGAAAAAGCAACTGTTATAAAAGATTTGACTGCTACGTTGGGTGATAGTTCCACCATTTATCTAGCGGACATTTCTGGACTTAATGCATTAGATACATCAAACTTGCGTCGCGCATGTTTTAAAGCAAACGTTAGTCTTTCGGTAGTAAAAAACACTTTGCTAGCAAAAGCTATGGAAGCTTCTGATAAGGATTTTGGTGAGTTACCAGAATTATTAAAGGGCAATACTTCCATCATGCTTGCTGAGGTAGCTAACGCACCTGCAAAAGTGATTGAAACTTTCCGTAAGAAATCTGCAAAACCTGTATTGAAGGGTGCATATATTGAGGAAGCCATCTATGTGGGTGATGACAAGATTGAAGCATTAAGCAACATCAAATCTAAAGAAGAAATGGTCGGTGAAGTTATCGGTCTTCTTCAAAGTCCAGCTAAAAATGTTGTATCTGCACTTAAATCAAGTGGCGGTAAACTTGCTGGAATTATCAAGACCCTATCAGAAAAATAGGGCATTAAACAAGTACGCAATTAATTATTTATAAATTTTATTAAAACGATAGAAATGGCAGATTTAAAAGATTTCGCAGAGCAGTTAGTTAACCTTACTGTGAAAGAAGTAAACGAGTTAGCGACTATACTTAAAGAGGAGTATGGTATTGAACCAGCAGCAGCGGCAGTTGCTATGGCTGGACCAGCTGTAGGTGGCGGAGAAGCTGCTGATGAGCAAACTGAATTTGATGTAATCCTTAAGGCTCCAGGTGGTGCTAAACTAGCAGTAGTAAAGCTTGTTAAAGAGTTGACTGGTGCAGGATTGAAAGATGCTAAAGAACTTGTTGATAACGCACCATCTCCTATCAAGGAAGGCGTTTCTAAAGATGAGGCAGAAGCACTTAAGGCACAGCTAGAAGAGGCTGGTGCTGAGGTAGAGTTGAAGTAATTCGACCAGCCTAAACATTATCGGTTTAGACCTGTGAGCAAGGCTCACAGGCCTAGACCATTTTGCGTATAAAGATGAGACGTCGTCGATAACGCTTTTTTTAACTTAATACCGTGCATTGATGCTAGCAACAAACACAGAGAGAATTAATTTTTCAACGGTAACTTCTAAGGCAGAGTATCCTGATCTGCTGGATATCCAAATTAAATCGTTTCAGGATTTCTTTCAATTAGAAACTAAATCTGATAGAAGAGAAGTAGAGGGTCTCTATAATACCTTCATGGAAAACTTCCCTATCACAGATACACGCAATCAGTTTGTATTAGAGTTTCTAGACTACTTTGTAGATCCACCACGCTATTCTATTCAAGAATGTATTGAACGTGGTCTTACCTATAGCGTGCCACTTAAGTCACGCCTCAAATTATATTGTACCGATCCAGAACATGAGGATTTTGAAACCATCGTTCAAGATGTTTATCTAGGTACTATTCCATATATGACTTCTTCTGGTACCTTTGTTATAAACGGTGCAGAACGAGTAGTTGTTTCACAATTACATCGTTCACCAGGAGTATTTTTTGGTCAATCTTTCCATGCTAATGGAACTAAATTATATTCAGCTCGAGTTATTCCTTTCAAAGGATCTTGGATTGAATTTGCGACAGATATCAATAGCGTCATGTATGCTTATATCGATCGTAAGAAAAAATTACCTGTTACAACTTTATTTAGAGCTATAGGCTTTGAAAGAGATAAAGATATTCTTGGAATTTTTGATCTTGCTGAGGAGGTTAAAGCTAGTAAAACAGGCTTAAAGAAATATTTAGGTCGCAAGCTGGCAGCTCGCGTTCTAAAGACATGGCACGAGGATTTTGTTGATGAAGATACAGGAGAGGTAGTATCTATCGAACGTAATGAAATCGTACTCGACCGTGATACTATTCTAGAGAAGGAACATATTGATGAGATATTAGAATCTCAGGCCAAAACCATCCTATTACACAAAGAGGATAACCAGTCTGCTGACTATGCTATCATCCATAATACATTACAAAAAGACCCTACCAATTCTGAGAAAGAAGCTGTAGAACACATCTATAGACAGTTGCGTAATGCAGAGCCGCCTGATGAGGAAACGGCTAGGGGTATTATTGATAAGTTGTTTTTCTCTGATCAGCGCTACAACCTAGGTGAGGTTGGTCGCTATCGAATGAATAAAAAGTTAGGTCTTGATATTGCCATGGATAAGCAAGTGCTTACTAAGGAAGATATCATCACCATAATTAAGCATTTGATCATGTTGATCAACTCTAAGGCAGAGATTGACGATATAGATCACTTATCAAATCGTCGCGTTAGAACAGTAGGTGAGCAGTTAAGTTCACAATTTGGTGTTGGTTTAGCTCGTATGGCGAGAACCATTCGTGAGCGAATGAATGTTCGTGATAATGAGGTGTTTACTCCTATTGATTTGATCAATGCAAAGACCTTATCATCTGTTATCAACTCATTTTTTGGAACCAACCAGCTGTCTCAGTTTATGGATCAAACCAATCCATTAGCAGAGATTACTCACAAGCGTCGTTTATCGGCACTAGGACCAGGTGGTCTTTCAAGAGAACGTGCTGGGTTTGAAGTGCGTGACGTACATTATACACACTATGGACGTTTGTGTCCTATTGAAACTCCAGAGGGGCCTAACATTGGTCTTATATCTTCCCTTTCTGTATTTGCTAAAGTAAACAGCATGGGCTTCATCGAGACGCCGTATCGCAAGGTGAAGGATGGAGTAGTAAATCTTCAAGAAGAACCTGTTTATTTAAGTGCGGAAGAGGAAGAAGGAATGCATATTGCACAAGCTAACTTGCCACTTAAGGACGGTAAGATTGAGGCAGATAATGTTATTGCCCGTATGGAAGGTGACTTCCCAGTTGTAGATCCTAAAGAGGTAGTTTATGCTGATGTTGCTCCTAACCAGATAGCCTCAATTTCGGCATCGTTAATTCCTTTCTTAGAGCACGATGATGCAAACCGCGCACTGATGGGATCTAACATGATGCGTCAGGCAGTTCCATTGTTGCGAGTAGATGCTCCTATCGTAGGAACTGGTTTGGAAAGACAAGTAGCCAAGGACTCGCGAGTATTGATCAATGCAGAGGGTGATGGAACCGTTACTTATGTGGATGCACAGAAAGTCGTGATCGAATACGATAGAACGGACCGCGAAAAACTGATCAGCTTTGAGCCGGATGAGACCAGCTACAATTTGATCAAATTCCGTAAGACAAATCAAGGTACCTCTATAACCCTTAAACCTATTGTTAAAAAGGGAGACCGTGTTCAAAAAGGTCAAGTATTATGTCAAGGATACGCCACTGAAGCAGGAGAACTCGCTCTAGGCCGTAACATGAAAGTGGCATTTATGCCATGGAAAGGTTACAACTTTGAGGACGCTATCGTGATTTCAGAAAAAGTGGTGAGAGAGGATATTTTTACCTCGATACATGTTGATGAATATTCACTAGAAGTAAGAGATACAAAACTAGGTAATGAAGAACTTACACCGGACATACCTAACGTATCTGAAGAAGCTACTGCAGACCTAGATGAGAACGGTATGATCCGTATAGGTGCAGAGGTAGAGCCGGGTGATATTCTAATAGGAAAGATTACACCAAAAGGTGAATCAGATCCTACACCAGAAGAAAAATTACTAAGAGCTATTTTTGGAGATAAGGCAGGAGATGTAAAAGACGCCTCCTTAAAAGCTTCTCCATCATTGCGAGGGGTTGTAATCGACAAAAAATTATTCTCTCGTGCTGTCAAGGATAAGAAGAAGAGAGCACAGGATAAAGAAGATATCGCTAGACTAGAGCAAGAGTATCAGGCAAAGTTTGATGATCTTACTACCCGTCTAGTGGATAAACTTTTTGAAATTGTAAGTGGTAAGACATCACAAGGCGTGTATAATGACCTGGGCGAAGAGGTTTTGCCTAAGGGTAAAAAATATACCTTGAAGATGTTGAACTCTGTCGATGACTTTACTCACTTAGTTTCTGGTACATGGACAACTAGTAAGGAAACTAATGAGATCGTAGCAGACTTGTTACACAATTACAAGATTAAAGAAAATGATTTGCAAGGATCCTTGCGTCGTGAGAAGTTCACTATCTCTGTAGGAGATGAACTTCCTGCTGGAATTATCAAACTGGCTAAAGTTTATGTGGCTAAAAAGCGTAAACTTAAAGTAGGAGATAAAATGGCAGGACGTCACGGTAACAAGGGTATCGTTGCACGTATAGTACGGGCAGAAGATATGCCTTTCCTAGAAGATGGAACACCTGTTGATATAGTGTTAAATCCACTAGGTGTACCTTCTCGTATGAACATAGGTCAAATCTATGAAACTGTTCTAGGATGGGCGGGCGAGAAGTTAGGTAAGAACTTTGCGACACCTATTTTTGACGGTGCTACTCTTGATCAAATTAATGCTTATACAGACGAGGCAGGAATACCACGTTATGGGCACACTTATTTATATGATGGTGGTACCGGTGAGCGTTTTGATCAACCTGCAACAGTAGGTATCATTTATATGTTGAAGTTAGGTCACATGGTAGATGATAAAATGCACGCACGTTCTATCGGGCCATACTCATTAATTACTCAGCAGCCACTAGGTGGTAAAGCACAATTTGGTGGACAGAGATTTGGTGAGATGGAGGTATGGGCACTCGAGGCTTATGGTGCATCAAGCACTCTTAGAGAGATTCTTACGGTAAAATCTGATGACGTAGTCGGTAGGGCAAAAACTTACGAGGCTATTGTTAAAGGTGAGCCTATGCCAGAACCTGGATTACCAGAATCATTTAATGTATTAATGCACGAACTTAAAGGTCTAGGACTGGACTTAAGACTCGAGGATTAATTTTAACAGTGGGGACTGTTGTTTGGTCCGCTTTCGCGAAAGCGAAACACATAACAATCCTCACTACTTATAACTTAAAATAGTACCATAAATATGGCTAGATATAACGAAACCCAAACGCAGAAGAAATTTTCTAAGATTTCCATTGGTCTTGCTTCTCCAGAATCCATCCTGGCAGAATCCAAGGGAGAGGTCTTGAAACCAGAGACGATCAATTATCGTACTCATAAACCAGAAAGAGATGGTTTATTCTGTGAGCGCATCTTTGGTCCAGTTAAGGATTATGAGTGTGCGTGTGGTAAATACAAACGCATCCGCTATAAAGGGATCGTTTGTGATCGATGTGGGGTAGAGGTCACTGAAAAGAAAGTGAGACGTGATCGTATAGGTCACATCAACCTGGTTGTGCCGGTAGCACACATCTGGTATTTCCGTAGTTTGCCTAACAAAATTGGGTATTTACTAGGTTTACCATCAAAGAAGTTAGACATGATCATTTACTACGAGCGATACGTAGTAATTCAACCAGGTATAGCAAAGAATGAAGATGGCGAGGATTTACAACGTCTTGATTTCTTGACAGAGGAAGAGTATTTAAATATTCTAGATACACTGCCGCAGGAAAATATGTACCTAGAGGATTCTGATCCTAATAAATTCATCGCAAAAATGGGTGCAGAATGTCTGATCGACTTACTGCAACGCATTGATCTTGAGAGCTTATCTTATGATTTGCGTCACAAAGCAAATAATGAAACGTCTAAGCAGCGTAAAATGGAGGCGCTCAAGCGTCTGCAGGTTGTTCAGGCTTTGAAGGAATCTAACGAGAACCGCGAGAATAATCCAGAGTGGATGATTATGAAGGTGGTGCCTGTGATACCGCCAGAATTGCGCCCACTAGTACCGCTGGATGGAGGTCGTTTTGCAACCTCTGATTTGAATGACTTGTACCGCCGTGTGATTATACGTAATAACCGTTTGAAGCGATTGATGGAAATCAAAGCTCCAGAGGTAATCTTGCGTAATGAGAAACGTATGCTTCAAGAAGCGGTAGATTCTTTACTTGATAACACTAGAAAATCCAGTGCCGTAAAGACGGACTCAAATCGTCCATTGAAGTCGCTTTCAGACTCATTAAAGGGTAAGCAAGGACGTTTCCGTCAGAACTTGCTCGGTAAGCGTGTGGATTATTCAGCACGTTCAGTAATTGTTGTAGGACCAGAACTTAAGTTGTTTGAATGCGGTCTTCCTAAGGATATGGCTGCTGAGCTTTACAAGCCTTTTGTAATACGCAAACTTATTGAGCGCGGTATTGTAAAGACTGTAAAATCTGCAAAGAAAATTATTGATAAGAAAGAGCCAGTAGTCTGGGATATTTTAGAAAACGTTTTGAAAGGGCACCCTGTTCTTTTGAACCGTGCTCCTACCTTGCACCGATTAGGTATTCAAGCATTCCAGCCTAAATTAATTGAAGGTAAAGCAATTCAATTGCACCCATTAGTTTGTACGGCCTTTAATGCAGATTTTGATGGGGATCAAATGGCAGTTCACTTACCACTAGGTCCAGAGGCGATTCTAGAGGCGCAATTGTTGATGCTTGCATCACACAATATTTTGAACCCTGCAAATGGTAGTCCTATTGCAGTACCTTCTCAAGACATGGTTCTAGGATTGTACTATATGACTAAAAAACGAGTTTCTACACCAGATCATAAAGTTATTGGTGAAGGACTTACATTCTACAGTCCTGAAGAATTAATCATTGCTTTCAATGAGAAGCGGGTTAATATAAACGCACCTGTCAAGTGTAGAATTAATTTACTACAGTCAGACGGTTCGTTCAAGGCAGAGATTATTGAAACGACTGCTGGTCGCGTTTTATTTAACGAGAAAGTACCGAACGAAGCAGGGTATATTAATGAGGTGTTGACAAAGAAAGCTTTGAGAGACATCATAGGTGATATTTTGAAAGTTACAGATGTTCCTAGAACAGCAGCTTTCCTAGATGAAATTAAGGATCTAGGGTATGGATTTGCATTCCGTGGGGGACTATCCTTCTCATTAGGTGATATTATGATCCCTGCTGAAAAGCAGTCTATGATCGACAGTGCTAACAAGAAGGTAGATGCCATACGTGGTAATTATGGTATGGGACTTATCACTCAAAACGAGCGATACAACCAGGTTATTGATGTATGGACTGCAACTAATGCACAGTTGACTGAGCTATCAATGAAAAATATTAGAGAGGACCAGCAAGGGTTCAACTCGGTATACATGATGCTTGATTCTGGAGCACGTGGTTCTAAAGAGCAAATACGTCAGCTGACTGGTATGCGTGGATTGATGGCAAAGCCTAAAAAATCTAATTCTGGTGGCGGTGAGATTATTGAAAACCCAATCCTTTCCAACTTTAAAGAAGGACTTTCAATTCTTGAATACTTTATCTCTACACACGGTGCACGTAAGGGTCTTGCAGATACGGCTCTTAAAACTGCAGATGCTGGTTACCTAACGCGACGCTTGCACGATGTTGCACAGGATGTCATCGTTAACACGGTGGATTGTGAAACGTTGAGAGGTATCGATGTAAGTGCCTTAAAGAAGAATGAAGAGGTGATGGAGAAGCTAGGCGCACGTGTAGTAGGTCGTACTGCATTGAACGATGTAATTGATCCAGCTACACAAGATGTAATAGTAGAGGCTGGAGCACTTATCACTAATGAAATTGCTGATATAATCGAGGCATCAAGCCTTGAATCAGTAGAAGTAAGATCACCATTGACCTGTGAGGCAGAAAAAGGTGTTTGTGCAAAATGTTACGGACGCAACCTAGCTACTAATAGAATGGTAATGAGAGGTGAGGCTGTCGGTGTGATAGCAGCGCAATCCATCGGTGAACCAGGTACACAGTTGACCTTACGTACTTTCCACGTAGGAGGTGTAGCGGGTAACGTATCAGAAGAAAACACCGTAGTAGCTAAAAATGATGGTATTTTAGAAATTGAAGATATCAAAACAGTTAAAGGTGAAAACAGTGAAGGCCAACCGGTCGACATTGTTATCTCTAGAACAGCTGAAGCTAAATTGATGCATCCTAAAACTGGAATATTATTGAATAGTAATAACATTCCTTACGGGTCAGAGCTTTATGCAAAAGTAGGAGCTACAGTTGCTAAGGGCGATGTCATTGCAAAATGGGATGCGTTTAATGGAGTGATCATTTCAGAATTTGCTGGTAAAATCAAGTTTGAGAACATCATTCAAGGAACTACCTTCCAGGTTGAGACAGATGAGCAAACAGGTTATGAAGAGAAAGTAATATCTGACTCACGTGATAAAAAACTTATACCGACTCTTCATATTGTTGATGCCAAAGGTGAGACACAGATAAGCTACAACTTACCTGTAGGTGCACACTTGATGATCAACGATGATGAGAAAATCAAAGTAGGTAAAGTATTGGTAAAAATTCCACGTAAGTCTGCTAAGGCAGGGGATATTACGGGAGGTTTACCACGTGTGACCGAGTTATTTGAAGCTCGTAACCCTTCTAATCCAGCTGTAGTAAGCGAGATTGATGGTGTTGTTTCATTTGGAAAGATCAAACGAGGAAATCGTGAGATTATCGTGACATCAAAAACTGACGAGGTTAAGAAGTATTTAGTCAAACTATCTAATCAAATACTTGTTCAGGAAAATGATTATGTGCGTGCAGGAATGCCGCTTTCAGATGGGTCTATTACACCCAAAGATATACTAGCGATAAAAGGTCCTAGTGCAGTACAGCAGTATCTAGTTAACGAAGTTCAAGAGGTATATCGTTTACAAGGAGTGAAAATCAACGACAAGCACTTTGAAGTCGTAGTGCGTCAAATGCTGCGTAAGGTAAAAATTGTTGATCCAGGCGATGGAGTATTCTTGGAAAACCAACTTGTACATAAAGAAGATTTTATCAAAGAAAATGATAAGCTTTATGGTATGAAAGTGGTTGAGAATGCAGGAGACTCGTCTACATTGAAAGAAGGTCAGATTGTATCTCCACGACAATTGAGAGACGAAAACTCTATTTTGAAGCGTGAGGATAAAGCATTAGTTGAAGGTAGAGATGTTCAACCTGCAACTGCCGAGCCTGTATTACAAGGTATAACTAGAGCTTCACTACAAACAAAATCGTTTATAAGTGCTGCATCATTCCAGGAGACAACTAAGGTATTGAACGAAGCCGCGGTTAGTGGTAAAGTAGATACTCTTGAGGGTCTTAAGGAAAATGTAATTGTAGGTCACAGAATACCTGCGGGAACAGGAATGCGCAACTATGATGATATTATTGTAGGATCAAAAGAGGAGTTTGAAAAGCTGCTACAGCGCAAGGAAGAACCACAAGTTAATTATAACTAATGGCTAACAATAAAGAACATAAAATCAATATTGAAGTTGATCCAGAAGTTGCTGAGGGGCAATACAGTAATCTCGCGATTATTAATCATTCTGTATCAGAGTTTGTGGTTGATTTTGTGAATATTATGCCTGGAAATCCTAAGTCTAGAGTAAAGTCTCGTATTATTCTTACACCACAGCATGCAAAGCGCCTTGCAAAGGCGCTGGCAGAAAACGTAAGAAAGTTTGAGGCATCAAATGGAGAGATTAAAGATTATGATCAACCTCCTATTCCTCTAAATTTTGGACCTACTGGTCAAGCTTAAATAGTAAACCCGATGCTCACAAGCATCGGGTTTTTTTTATAAAAAGTAGAATCGATACGCTATAAATAATAAATAATATTATTATACCTCCCGATATATGGTTTTTAATGCAGTTTAACGGAGTTATTCCTTACTACAACAATTAACTTTTGATTATGCGAAATTTACATAAGATACAGCTTCCACGTTATACCGCGTGTTTTAATCGGTAAAAACTGTAAAATAACGGTTTTATTTCTAATTATTTTAAGAACCTAGAAATCCCTAAGTTTTTGGAGTAGTTTTATCGTTTTAAAAGGTACCGCTTTCGCGAAAGCGGTATCATATTAAAAATCTAGCCAACCAACTATCTTTTCATGTCGGACATGCCGCATTTCTCTGCACGCAAAATAAGGAGGGTCAAATCAGATCACTATTCCTGTCTCTTATTTTTCTACCATCCTTCAATATTAACTCTAGGCTTTAATAACTCATTTACTGATTCTTATGAACAGGCATCGCGTTTAAATAAGGCTGTTCAACGTCAGGTAAACAATCTATATAATAGTATTATCAAATAATTTATGGGAAAAATTACTTTTAGTTCCGTATCAATAATGGCCATCCTAAATAATGTATGTAAGGTACATCGCATTAAATCTGGATGGTGCTTTGTTTTTGTTGTTTTGATGACTCTCGAGGCTATAGCTCAATGTCCTCCGATAATTCCAGCTGGTAATTCTACAACATTTTTGACAAATGCTGATGTGATATGGGATATTGACGGGACAGGTCAACAGAGTGCTAATGCCGATTTGAGAAATATCAGGATTTTAGGGAAAAATTTTCCTTTTACTCAAATCATCACACCAGATAATGCATCAAATACTTTTAATCCATCTGCTAATCGTCAGATAGTTGAAAATGGTAACATTACTGCGGATATTAACACACCCACCACGGGTCAGGCAGACTTTAACGCAGGTTTATTGCCTGCTGTATCAGATACCAACTTAAATCACTTTATAATAGTTGATAATCCAACAGATAATACAGAGCATATTGATTTTTTCTACAACACAGCTATCGTTTCTGCAGAAGATCGCTATGTAGTTGCTACCGAAAGAGGTGGGAACAATACAATAAGTGTACAAGCAATTGATGCGTCTGGGAACCCAGTGGGCAATCAGGTGTTCATTCTAGGTAATTCTACTGATTATCTTGATAATCTCGGCATTCTTGCAAATAATTTTCAAGAAATAGAGGCTGCAGTTTTTCCACTAACGGCATTAGTGCCATCAGGAACACCCATTGAAGGTATACGGTATAACTCACAACCTAATGCGGGTACTAATGATGGTGGTGATGGTAAGGTTTTTATTTTACTAGATCCATTTACTTTAAGTACACCTGGATTGCGAGAGGTTAATGTCACGCAACCATCATGCCCTTCAAACTTAGGGAGTATAGAAATAATAGCATCTTCAAACACTAGTGAAACAATTGAATACTCAGTGAATGGGGCGGCTGGACCGTTTCAACTAAACAATATATTCAATGACTTACCGCCTGCTCGGTATACCCCTTTCGTAAGACTGCAAGGGACGCCTAGTTGTAATGACACGATAGCACCGGTGACTCTTAGTGAAGATACTTCCTGTCCAATTGATACTGATGGTGATGGGATAGAAGATCGTATTGATCTGGACGATGACAATGACGGTATACTTGACCTGGTTGAAGAATTCGGTTTTGATGCTGCTAATTGCAATCAACCTGGAGTTTCTTTAATAGGGAATAATTCAAATTTAATTTCTGGAACAGCTGGACAGATAGGTGCTGTTTATCGCTTTTCCAACGCTATTCCAACTGAAAATCAGGATATACTTGTAGAAATTGTTGACAAATCTGCAGATGCTACGCTATTGGACATTGACGTCGCAAACTCAAACCCGCTCAGGAACGTGGCCTTACGACCTCGTATACGCGATGAGAACTTTACAGACGGCATACCCGCATTTGTAAGGTTTCAGCTTTCGATAGTAAATGCAGGACAATTAACTCCATTGACAATAGACCGTTTTGGAGGTCTAGCCGGCGATATAGATGGTGAGTTGCCTGGTAATGAAATTGTGGTTATTCATGAACCCGATTACCTGATAGTTGACGAAGCGACCTTATTAGTTCAAAATCGAATAGGAACTAACGATTATGAATACCCTAGCCCTGTCGGAGCAAACTCTGTAACAGAGCAAAGAAAGGCTGTTTTCTTCTCTTTTAATTCTGCAAGAACCACCTTTGACGTATCAGTTGGTGTAAACGGTACTTCTAATTCGGGTTCGACTTCAGATAATGAAAGGTTGGGATTATTGACCTTTGGAGAGTGTAGTTTTGATCTTTTCGATACACCTAATTTAGACGTAATAAATGGAAGAGATCCAGATGGTGATACCATTCCTAATTCATTAGATATTGATGCTGATGACGATGGTATAATTGATTTAGTAGAAAATGGAACGACTTCTTTGGATATGGATGGTGATGGTCGTATTGATGGTCCTGTAGGGTCAAATGGTGTGGCTGATAGCATAGAAGTTGGCGGTGCTGATTCTGGTCAAGTAGCCCCTCCCGCAAATGCTGACAATGATTTGGT
Organism: uncultured Nonlabens sp.; assembly: GCA_947491755.1. Taxonomy (GTDB): domain Bacteria; phylum Bacteroidota; class Bacteroidia; order Flavobacteriales; family Flavobacteriaceae; genus Nonlabens. The sequence continues at coordinate 1,023,399 of CANLKV010000001.1, forward strand.
ACCTAATTTTCTAGATTTAGATGCAGACGGTGATGGTATTGCTGACAATGTTGAGGCGCAAACTACATCTGGTTATGTAAATCCAACCGGATCCGATAGCGATGGCAATGGTTTAAGGGATATTTACGAATCAGCTCCTGGCGCAGGACAAGGACTAACACCAGAAAATACAGATACATTAGACAATGCAGATTATTTAGATTTAGATTCCGACAACGATGGTGTGCCAGACAATACAGAGGCTAGCGACGGTAATCGAGATGGTCTACCAGATGTTACCGCAACCACTATTGATTTTGATGGAGATGGACTAGACGATGCGTATGATTCTGACCCTACCAATTTTGGAGATTTCAATGGAGGATTAGTTATTACTTCACCGTCTTCAGATCTTGTAGATACAGATAGTGATGCAACTACAGCTGTTGGAGCGGGTAATGACGATGTGGACTACAGAGATATTGACGACGATAATGATGGTGTGTTATCACGTTTTGAGGATATTAATGGTGATGGAGACTTGACAAACGATGATTCCGACGGTGATGGTGTTCCTAATTACTTAGATATGGATGACGATGGTGATGGAGTAGATACCGTATTTGAAAACCCCAATCCAGATGCCGATGGTGACCCATCCACAGGACCCACTCAAGACAGCGATAGTGATGGTACTCCGGATTATTTAGACACTGATGATGATGGTGACGGAGTCGATACGATCTTTGAAAACCCAAATCCAGATGCCGATGGTGATCCATCCACAGGATCCACGCAAGACAGTGATAGTGATGGTACGCCAGATTATTTAGACACTGATGATGATGGTGACGGAGTCGATACCGTATTTGAAAACTCCAATCCAGATGCTGATGGCAACCCATCCACAGGAGCAACACAAGATAGCGATAGCGATGGTACGCCAGATTATTTAGATACTGATGATGACGGTGACGGAGTAGATACTGTATTTGAAAACTCCAATCCAGATGCTGATGGTGATCCATCTACAGGATCCACTCAAGACAGTGATAGCGATGGCACTCCAGATTATTTGGATACCGATGATGATGGTGACGGAGTCGATACTCTATTTGAAAATCCAAATCCAGATGCTGATGGTGACCCATCCACAGGATCAACGCAAGATAGCGATAGCGATGGTACTCCAGATTATTTAGATACTGATGATGATGGTGATGGAGTAGATACTCTGTTTGAAAACCCCAATCCAGATGCTGATGGTGATCCATCCACAGGATCCACTCAAGATAGCGATAGTGATGGTACTCCGGATTATTTAGACACTGATGATGACGGTGACGGAGTAGATACCGTATTTGAAAACCCAAATCCAGATGCTGATGGTGATCCATCCACAGGATCCACTCAAGACAGTGATAGCAATGGTACTCCAGATTATTTGGACACTGATGATGATGGTGACGGAGTCGATACTCTATTTGAAAACCCCAATCCAGACGCTGATGGTGATCCATCCACAGGATCCACTCAAGACAGCGATAGCGATGGTACGCCAGATTATTTGGACACTGATGATGATGGTGACGGAGTCGATACTGTATTTGAAAACCCCAATCCAGACGCTGATGGAGATCCATCCACAGGATCCACTCAAGATAGCGATAGTGATGGTACTCCGGATTATTTAGACACTGATGATGACGGTGACGGAGTAGATACCGTATTTGAAAACCCAAATCCAGATGCTGATGGTGATCCATCTACAGGATCCACTCAAGACAGTGATAGCGATGGTACCCCAGATTATTTAGATACTGATGATGATGGTGACGGAGTAGATACTGTATTTGAAAACCCCAATCCAGATGCCGATGGTGATCCATCTACAGGACCCACTCAAGACAGTGATAGCAATGGTACTCCAGATTATTTGGATACAGATGATGATGGTGATGGTATTCCTACACGTGATGAAAATTCAAATCCTAATCGCGATGGTAACCCATCAGATGCGAGAGATGAGGATGTTGATGGTACTCCTGATTATTTGGATACGGATGACTTGGATAATGATGGAGTGGTGGACACAATAGACATTGATGATGATAATGATGGGATTACAGACGTAGTCGAAGATGATAATTTAGATGGCGATAATAATCCGTATACAAATCCAACAAACACTGATGCAGATGGCATTCCTGATTTTCAAGATCAAGATGCTGACGGCGACGGGATACCAGACAATGTCGAGGGACAAACGTCTGCCGGTTATCTAATACCTAGTGATAATGATATTGACAACAATGGATTGGACGATGCTTACGAAAGTGTTCCTGGAATAGGTGAGGGGATCACTCCAGTAGATACAAACTTTAATGGATTCCCGGATTATATAGATCTAGACTCGGATGGTGATGGCGTTTTAGATTCTACTGAGGCATTTGATTTTGATTCAGATGGGCTTCCAGAAGTCTTCCCGTCTAGGGGTGATTTTGATAGAGATGGAATAGACGATTCTTTTGATAGTACGAGCACAGGTTATGAAGATCCGAATGGAGCGCAAGTTCTTGCAAGCCTATTGTTTGATTTAGTAAACACAGATAGAGCGGACGATCTTGATTATCGCGATTTAGATGATGATAATGACGGTATTTTATCTAGTAATGAATTAAATGATCCAAACAATGATGGTAGCGCGAGTGATGCTAATGATGCAGATGGAGATAGAATTCCTGATTATCTAGATCGCGATGTAAGTGACAACGATAGGGATGGCATACCTAATAATATAGATATTGATGATGATAATGATGGAGTTTTGGATATTGTCGAAGGAGCAGGAGATATCGATAATGACGGTATTATCAATCAGTATGATTTGGACTCAGATAACGATGGCATTCCTGATAATATAGAAGCCCAACTTACCGTCGGATACATTGTACCTTCAGGAATTGATTCTGACGATAACGGTCTAGACGATAGCTACGAAAGTGCACCAGGTAGTGGTGAAGGTTTGACTCCAGTAAACACCGAAAATGCCGATCTGCCTGATTATTTTGATTTGGATAGTGATAATGATGGTGCTCCAGATGGTGCTGAAGCTTATAGTTCTGTTACATCTTTAGGCGATTTAAATAATAATGGTATTGATGACGCCTTTGAGGTCATAATTGTGGATGATCCCTATGCTGACCCTAATGGAATATTGAATAACGGTGCATTAGATACCGAGAATGATGACTTTCCTGCAACCATTGAAGTTGATTTTAGAGAGGCGTTAGGTACATTAACCGGCTTTGTTTTTGATGATGTAGATGGAGATGGCGTTTATGATGCTTCAGTAGATGGGTTACTACCTGCAGGTACAGAGGTAGTGCTGACAGACAGCAATGGAGTAACAACCATCGCAGTAGTGGACGATGAAGGAAACTGGAGCGCTACAGTTCCAGTAGGAGAATACACGGTAGATGTGGATGAGACGACCTTGCCAAACGCAGGAGTAGGTTACAGCTTAACAACAACGGGCTCAGATCCAGAGACGTTAACCGTAGGAGTAGGAACAACAACAGCAACGACAGCCGATGGTTATCAAGCGAGCGGTACATTAACCGGTTTTGTCTTTGATGATGTAGATGGAGATGGCGTTTATGATGCTTCAGTAGATGGGTTACTACCTGCAGGTACAGAGGTAGTGCTGACAGACAGCAATGGAGTAACAACCATCGCAGTAGTGGACGATGAAGGAAACTGGAGCGCTACAGTTCCAGTAGGAGAATACACGGTAGATGTGGATGAGACGACCTTGCCAAACGCAGGAGTAGGTTACAGCTTAACAACAACGGGCTCAGATCCAGAGATCCTAACCGTAGGAGTAGGAACAACAACAGAAACGACAGCCGATGGTTATCAAGCGAGCGGTACATTGACCGGCTTTGTCTTTGATGATGTAGATGGAGATGGCGTTTATGATGCTTCAGTAGATGGGTTACTACCTGCAGGTACAGAGGTAGTGCTGACAGACAGCAATGGAGTAACAACCATCGCAGTAGTGGACGA
>CANLKV010000002.1 GCA_947491755.1 uncultured Nonlabens sp.
AGTATGTCGCCGCCTTCTTTAATGAAATCCCCCAGCCGATTGGTTGGGGGATTTTTTGTTGTATATCATTTTATGTTCTGTTGAATATTATAGTTCAATATCCATACGTGTCTTATACTACAATATTTTGTAACCACTTTTCAAGGTCACTGATGCACCAAATACTGCATAAAAGGAATGTGAACCAAACCGTAGAGTAAACTAGAGGTAGGTTAATGATACAAGAACTATAAGCATCTGCCTGGCGCTCCCAGCGTGCATCTAAAAATGCAGAACGGTACTAGCTTAGGTTGTATTGACACAGAATGGTTTTAAGCATTTTAAGCCATTTGCCGGAGAATTATTGATATCCTAATATAGTATCCATAACTTGCTCATTGCGCCGCATAACGCATACTATATAGCTCGCTGCACTACTGAGCTCGCCTAGGCTAAAGCTCGCTCTGGTCAATGCATCTCTACTGAGACTCTTTACCATTGCACCCAGCACAATGATTATAAAAACACCTGGAATAACTCGTAGCTACTGCCGAAATCAATAGTGGGGATAAGTATTAGCGATAATATTTATTGTACATAAAGGATCTTATCCATGTTATTCCATTCATATTCAATAAACAAAAAAAGGATTCATCTGTGGAATCCTTTTTCAATAATCGATTTAATATAAATTTTCAAATAATCAATAACTAAATAAAGGATATTCACTGGTAAAGGCCGATATAGATTTAGCTATGTCATTTTTCACTTTGTCATCGTCTTTATTCTCAATTGTTCTGTCAATCCATTCCGCTATTTTGATCATATCAGCTTCTTTCATTCCTCTCGTAGTCACGGCAGCTGTACCGATACGAATACCGCTAGTTATAAAAGGAGATTCTGTGTCAAAAGGAACCATGTTCTTATTCACGGTCACATGAACCTCTCCCAGTACTTTCTCTGCTTCTTTACCAGTTATATTTTTATTTCTAAGGTCAATGAGCATCATATGATTATCCGTGCCACCAGAAATAATATTAAATCCTTTTTTTATCAGCTCTTGAGCTAACGCAGCAGCATTTAATTTAGTTTGAACGGTATAATGTAGAAAATCATCTTGCAAAGCTTCCTCAAACGCAACTGCTTTGGCAGCGATTATATGCATCAATGGTCCGCCTTGATTTCCTGGAAAAACCGCACTGTTCAAAAGACTTGACATCATTTTTAAGTTTCCATTTTTCAGTTTTTCACCAAATGGATTCTCAAAATCTTTCCCCATGATAATGATACCACCCCTAGGGCCACGTAAGGTTTTATGAGTTGTGCTTGTGCAAATGTGCGAGTGTTCTACTGCGTCCTGCAATATACCCTTGGCAATGAGCCCTGCTGGATGTGCTATATCAGATAGTAGTATTGCACCTACACTGTCTGCTATTTCTCTAAATCTTTTATAATCAATTTCTCTACTGTAGGCAGAGGCTCCTGCAATTAATAGTTTAGGGCGTTCCTTTTCTGCAATCTTTTGAATTTCATCATAATCAAGCAACCCTGTATCTCTATTAACACCATAAAATGAAGTTTTATATAGTTTTCCAGAAAAATTGACAGGTGAACCGTGTGTTAGGTGACCGCCGTGTGATAGATCAAAACCTAGGATTTTATCTCCAGGATTTAAACAAGCATGAAACACTGCAGTATTTGCTTGACTACCAGAATGGGGTTGTACATTAATGTATTCTGCATTAAAAAGTTCTTTTCCTCTCTTGATTGCAATTTCTTCTACAAGGTCTACAATTTCACAACCACCATAGTACCGTTTTCCTGGGTATCCCTCGGCATATTTGTTTGTAAGTATTGATCCGGCGGCTTTTAAAACATTCTCGCTTACATAGTTTTCACTAGCGATTAATTCTAAACCAGACACCTGTCTTTGAGACTCTTGTTCAATTAAATCAAATATCTCTGTATCCATATGACTCATTTGTGAAAAATTTAGATACAAAAATAAGGGACAAGACCTATGTTCGTTCTTTATTTTCATTTATTTAAATGGAAAATTAGAATATAAAAATTTTATTTTATGCCTTATCATACCAACGACCCTGTGCGAACCTCATGGATTAGTTACTCTAAATCAACTCATTTCCCTATACAGAATATCCCATTTGGTGTTTTTTTAACTAGAGAAAATATGATCACTATCGGTACACGTATAGGCGATTATGCTATCGATCTGGGAGCCTTGCAGGAATTGGGCTATTTTAATCAAGTACCATTGACTGATGATATGTTCATGCAGGACACGCTCAATGATTTCATTTCTGATGGAAAAAAAACATGGAGGCTTGTACGCAATCGTATTGCTGACATTTTTGATTCAGATAATGCAGAATTGCGCGACCATGATGCACATCGTGAACGTGTTATTTTTCATATTAATGAGGTCGAAATGCAGCTTCCTGTACTTATAGGTGACTATACAGACTTTTACAGCAGTAAGGAGCATGCAACTAATGTAGGCAGAATGTTTCGAGGTGAAGACAATGCCTTGACGCCCAACTGGCTGCATATGCCTATAGCGTATCACGGAAGGTCTAGCTCGATTATCCCATCTGGAAAATCTATAAATAGACCCATGGGACAATTTCCTAATGCAGATGAAGAATTACCAAGCTTTCGACCCTCAGAGAAAGTTGATTTTGAGCTGGAGACAGCATTTATAACTACAGATGCTAATAAACTAGGAGAGCCCGTTAGTATTGAAGAGGCAGAGGATCATATTTTTGGTATGGTTTTGATGAATGACTGGAGCGCGCGGGATATCCAAAAATGGGAATATATGCCGCTGGGACCATTTTTAGGTAAAAATTTTGCCACCTCTATCAGTCCGTGGATTGTAACTCTGGATGCTCTAGAACCATTTAGATGCTCCGGGCCAGAACCAGAACAAAAACCTTTACCATACCTACAGCAAAAAGGCGATAAAAACTTTAACATTAATCTAGAGGTAGAGATCATCCCAGAGAGTGGCAGCCCTACTGTGGTATCAAAATCAAACTCTAAATACTTGTACTGGAGTATGGCGCAGCAACTAGCACATCATACAGTAAATGGGTGTAGAATAAACAGTGGAGATTTATTGGGTAGTGGAACAATTTCTGGAGCAACTAAAGAAAGCTATGGCTCCTTATTAGAATTAAGCTCAAATGGTAAAGAACCGATCAAATTAAACGATGGTTCTACTCGTAATTTTGTAGAGGATAATGATACCATTAGAATGACTGGCTATGCTTATAACCAAGGGGTAACCATAGGATTTGGTGAATTAACAAATACTTTAATCCCAGTAGTAAGCAAAAGCTCAAAGCGTGGTAAATAGTTTTAAATTTATCCGCTTTCGCGAAAGCGAACTTGTAGCCATCCCAAAGGACATTGTAACAGCATGATTACATCAAAAATCCCATATCAAGAATTAAGGTATTTTTCAAAATTAATCAAGGCATATGTGGGTCAATCGGACGATGTGCGTCATTTATATCATCGTTACCCGTTGCTAGAGAATTTTTCTGAGCAAATGGCAGAAAAATCTTTACAGCCTGGTTTAGCTGATAACCGTCAATTATTGTCTAAAGTACTGACGGAGCAATATGCAGAAACAGAGGATGCAGAATTAACCCGGCATAATATTGCACTGCTTGAACAAAAAAATACGTTCACGGTTACTACTGGACATCAACTCAATTTGTTTACGGGCCCGTTGTATTTTTTGTACAAGATTATATCTACCATCAATTTATGCCAGCAGTTAAAAGAGGCTTATCCAGATAAAAATTTTGTACCCGTATATTGGATGGCAACAGAGGATCATGATTTTGAAGAAATTCAATATTTTAATGTAAATAAACGCAAGCTGGTTTATGAGCGAGAAGCAAAAGGCGCTGTAGGCAGGCTGAAGCTGGATGGTCTCAAAGAGGTAAATGAACAACTTTCTATACTGCTGGGTTCATCCAAATATGCAGACGAGCTGACAGCTCTTTTTGACCGTGCGTATAGTAAAAACGATCTTGCAGCTGCAACCAGGCAACTTGCTCATGAATTGTTTAAAAAAGAAGGTCTCGTTATCATTGATGCTGACGATCGAGAGTTAAAAAGCTGCGCTATTCCTTATTTTAAAGAAGAATTATTACAGCAAACCTCCTATGATCATGTAAGTGAAACACTGGAACATTGGAATGAAGATTTTAATATTCAGGTTCAACCTAGAGAGATCAATTTATTTTACCTTGTCGATGATGGGCGCTACCGCATTGTTAAAAATGACAGCACATATTTACTAGATGGTCATGAAAAACAGTTTACAAAAGAGTCGATAATTGATGAGCTCAATGATTTTCCAGAGCGTTTTTCTCCTAATGTAATTATGCGCCCTTTATATGAAGAATTAATCTTACCTAATTTATGTTACATAGGAGGTGGCGGCGAGTTGGCTTATTGGCTTGAATTAAAATCATATTTTGAATCTCAAAATGTAGTGTTTCCCATCTTATTATTGCGTAATTCTGCTTTGTTGGTCAATCAAAAACAATTAACTAAGCTCGATAAACTAGACCTAAATATATCCGATCTATTCCTTAAACCACATGAAATAGAGGCGCAAATTGCTCATAAATTTTCTAAAATTGATATCGATTTGAGTGAGCAAAAAGACCATCTAAAAGAACAGTTTGAGCACTTATACCAGGTCGCTCTCCATACAGACCCTTCTTTTAAAGGTGCGGTAGCGGCACAGGAACGCAAACAAATAAAAGGACTTGAGCACCTTGAGAAGCGATTGCTCAAAGCTCAAAAGCGCAAGTATAAAGATATTATCGATCGGGTACATCTACTGCGGTCAGATCTGTTCCCGCATGAGAGCTTACAGGAACGCCAGACTAATTTTTCTGAATTTTATAAAGATCTGGGACCTAAATTGATAGAAATACTCAAAGACTCGCTGGACCCGATGGACTTTAACTTTACTGTGATCAATGTGTGAACAACCTGTACAGATTTTTTAAAAATTGACTTTTGATCCTTAATAAGGGTTACATATAAAGAGGTAAATTTGCGCATGCAAAACAGTGTTTTAATTTTAGACTTTGGATCCCAATACACGCAACTCATCGCTAGAAGAGTGCGTGAATTAAATATTTATTGCGAGATCCACCCTTTTCATAAAGTACCAGAAGACCTCACTGCATTTAAAGCAGTCATCTTGTCTGGAAGCCCATTCTCAGTTAGATCAGAGGAGGCGCCACACCCTGATTTATCACAAATTAAAGGTAAGCTCCCTTTGCTAGGTGTTTGTTATGGTGCTCAATATCTAGCTCATTTTTACGATGGTAAAGTTGCGCCCTCTAGCACTAGAGAGTATGGTAGAGCAAATCTGACTATTATTAAAGATGGGGAAGCGCTTTTTAAAGACATTCTAGAAAATTCACAGGTATGGATGTCTCACAGTGATACAATACAAGAATTACCAGATAATGCAGTAACCCTAGCAAGTACTCATGATGTACTTAATGCGGCATATCGTATTGAGGGTGAGCAAACCTATGGCATTCAATTTCATCCAGAAGTATATCACAGCACTGATGGTAAACAACTGCTTCACAACTTTTTGATTAATATAGCTGGTGTGCAACCAGACTGGACACCAGGAGCTTTTGTAGATATGACCGTTGCAGAGCTTAAAGAAAAAATAGGAGATGACAAGGTCGTTCTAGGATTGAGTGGTGGGGTTGATTCCAGTGTAGCAGCTATATTGTTACACCGCGCAATAGGGAAAAATCTATTTTGCATATTTGTTAATAATGGATTATTGCGCAAAGATGAGTTTGATCAAGTACTGTATCAATATAAAGACATGGGTCTTAATGTCAAAGGGGTAGATGCTACGGCACGATTTATGGAAGCCCTTAAAGACATAGAGGATCCAGAATTGAAACGCAAGGCAATAGGTCGTGTTTTTATAGAAGTATTTGATGATGAGGCAACATCGATAAAAGATGTAACCTATCTCGCTCAAGGCACCATATACCCAGATGTTATCGAGAGTATTTCTGTAAACGGCCCTAGTGCTACTATAAAATCTCATCACAACGTAGGTGGCTTGCCAGATTTTATGAAACTTAAAGTGGTAGAACCCTTACGCATGTTATTTAAAGACGAGGTGAGACGCGTAGGCGCAGAAATGGGCATGGCAACTAATCTATTAGGTCGTCATCCCTTCCCTGGTCCAGGGCTTGCGATTCGTATCTTAGGTAGTGTAGATCAAGATAAGGTACGACTGCTGCAAGAGGCTGATGCTATTTTTATAGCCAATTTAAAAAAATGGGAGTTGTACGATAAAGTATGGCAAGCAGGTGCCATTTTACTACCAGTTAATAGCGTAGGGGTAATGGGTGATGAGCGTACCTACGAGAAGTGCGTGGCATTGCGCGCTGTAGAAAGTACTGATGGAATGACAGCAGACTGGGTAGACTTGCCTTATAAATTTTTACAGGATACCAGTAATGAGATAATAAATAAGGTAAAAGGCGTTAATAGAGTGGTGTATGACATTAGTTCAAAGCCGCCTGCTACAATAGAATGGGAGTAATATGATACGATACGTTGTTATAGTGATGTTTATTTGTTTCGCTTTCGCGAAAGCGAACTCATCACCATTTCAATCCTACAAGCGCCACATTGTTAAGCAAGGAGATACAATGTACAAGCTTACTAGCACCTATAACGTCACAGCAGCACAATTACTTGATTTAAATCCTGATTTGAAATTAGGCCTTAAAACAGGCGCAACAATACTGATCCCAAAATCGCAGGCTGAAATCACCGCGCGACCTATTGTCTCTTATAAAGAGCACAAAGTACGACGCAAAGAAACGTTGTACACGCTAGCCAGAGAATATGGCGTGACAGAGATTGATATCAAAGAGGCAAATAAAGAGTTGTATGCAGAGCCATTACAACGAGGGTCCCGTATCAAAATACCTGTATTTAAGGATGTGGAAACGGTACGCTTGCCCGATCAATCCATGGAAATCAAAGTAATTCCAGGCGTGACTGATATCAAAAAAGTAGTGCCAGAAGCTGCCCAGGAACGACTTACATACACGGTCAAAAAATCTGAAGGTAAGTATCGCGTAGCCCTTAATAATAACATTACTACAGAGCAACTGGAACAATACAATCCAGGATTGGGAGAGCTTAAAGAAGGAATGATTGTCTATGTTTCTGCCCCTGCAGTCACTACAGGAAGTGAAGTAGGTGTTAAGTATATCGATTACGAGGTGGAACCCAAAATGACGATGTACCGTCTAGAAAAAATGACTGGATTGACCGCAGATTCTTTACGCAAGATCAATCCAGCCCTTAAGGAAGGTGTTAAAAAAGGCATGGTCATCAAAGTACCTTACAAAGCAATAGGTGAGAAAGTACCCCCAGCAATGTGGAATAGTACAGCTACCTATGCACGACTGGTTGATAGCATTAGTAATTACAACGAGCAGCGCATTGCCGTGATGCTCCCATTTTCTATTAGTGATGTGACTGAGGAAGCCTATAAGGAAAAGTTACAAAGTAGTAGCACTATAAGAATCGCGACCGATTTTTACAGCGGTATGATGATTGCGAGAGACTCTGCTAGAGCGTTGGGGATCAATGTTTATTATGACGTGTACGACACGCAAAAAGACGAGCAGACCTCATTGCGTATTATTAATTCTAATGATTTTACTAGATACAATAGCGTTATCGGTCCGCTGGTTGCAAAAAATGTAGTAGCCGTTGCTAGAGAACTTAAGGAAGAGGATATTCCAGTTGTTTCTCCTTTAACCACGACAAGTGTAAAGTTGTATAAAAATTTATTTCAAGCGAGGCCAGATAAGGAGTTTTTAATGAACAGGCTTAAAAATTATCTGATCAATTTTGCACAAGGAAAAAATGTCATCATCATCACAGATAACGAGAAGCCAGCTTACAAGGCAGAATTTGCTGCTTTGTTTCCTAATGCTAGGATTCTATTTCCTAATGATGAGAATTATATATCAAATGCAAAATACAATAGCGTTTTAAGTAAGGATCAGGAGAATGTGGTTATCATGGCGGTGGACTCAAAAAAATTCTTTACTGGTGCTATCCCTAACTATGCAGCAATGTCTCGTAAATATAAAATTACGGTAGTGGGGATGGATGATTATGATGACATGGGGCTAAATAATAGGAGCCTTGCTGCAGTCCGCTATACCTACCCCAAAATGAATCGTAATACCAGCAGCGAAAATATATTCTCTACACACTACTTTCAAAAGCATGGCATTACACCCAGTGAATTTGCTACAAGAGGTTTTGATGTAGCTATGGATGTTATATTGCGACAAGCAAGTGCTAGCGATTTATATGAAAGTGCGGTGCGCAACGGCAAAACGGTAATGGTAGAGAATAGCTTTGAATACAATAAGCGTTTTCTAGCTGGATTTTATAATGAGGCTTGCTATATTTTGCGTTTTCAGCCAGATCTTAGTGTTATAGAAATTTCACAAAATGGAGAACAATAAGCCTATAACGGCACAGGTAGCATACCATGGTGACTTGCGTTGCAAGTCTACCCATGTTAAAAGTGGGGACACTTTTATAACAGATGCTCCAGTTGATAATAATGGAAAAGGGGCTGCATTTTCTCCTACAGACTTGGTTGCAACAGGTCTAGCCAGCTGTATGTTAACGGTAATGGGTATCAAAGCACAAGAACTGGGCGTGATAATAGATGGTAGTAGCGCCAGTGTTATAAAAACTATGGCTGCCGCGCCGCGCCGTATCTCACAGATAGATGTTCACGTTACTATGAAAGGGGGTAGTGATAAAAGAACGCAACTTATATTAGAACGTGTAGCTACGACTTGCCCTGTGTACAATAGTTTACATCCTGATATTGTAAAGAATATATCATTCCTGTGGGAATAATATAACAGGACATACTTTCTTACTTTACATATCGCTACTGTTGCAATCTTAGCTTACTCGTTGCAATAGGTGGGCAATCAACTTTATTTTAATGGTTTTTCCTAGGGTTACAATTCTTAAATTCCTCGTAAAATAAGTACTTTTGCAGCTGGTTTTTAAAAAGCGAATCGAGGTTATATGGCAAATGCAAAGTATATATTTGTTACGGGTGGAGTTACTTCTTCATTAGGAAAAGGGATAATAGCTGCTTCCCTAGCAAAATTACTGCAGGCTAGAGGTTTGCGCGTGACGATTCAAAAACTAGATCCCTATATTAATGTAGATCCTGGAACCCTCAATCCCTATGAGCATGGAGAATGCTACGTTACAGAAGATGGTGCAGAAACAGATCTTGATCTAGGTCACTATGAGCGCTTTTTGAATGTGAACACCTCGCAAGCAAATAATGTAACCACTGGACGTATCTATCAAAGCGTGATTGAAAAAGAGCGTCGTGGTGAATTTTTAGGAAAAACCGTTCAGGTTATTCCTCACATCACTGACGAGATAAAGGAACGCATACAAATATTAGGCAAGTCTGGTGATTATGATGTTGTAATAACAGAGATAGGCGGCACGGTAGGAGATATAGAATCATTACCTTATATAGAGAGTGTACGCCAGTTGAGCTGGGAACTAGGAGAGCACAATTCACTAGTAATTCATCTAACTTTAATTCCTTACTTGAGTGCTGCGGGAGAACTGAAAACAAAACCTACACAGCACAGTGTAAAAACACTCATGGAGAGTGGGGTGCAGGCAGATATTCTAGTTTGTCGTACAGAGCATGAATTGTCAGATGATATAAGAATCAAGCTAGCAAGATTTTGTAATGTAAAGCCAGAGGCAGTTATACAATCGATTGATGTAGAGACCATCTATGACGTGCCTAACAAAATGCTCGAGCAAGGACTGGATACTGTTGTGATAAAGAACTTGCAATTAGAGACAGGAGAGCAGCCTGATTTGCAGCGATGGAATCAGTTTATACAACGTCATAAAAACCCAAAGTCAGAAGTGACAATAGGATTGATAGGTAAATATGTAGAGTTGCAAGACTCTTATAAATCAATTCTGGAAGCTTTTATTCATGCTGGTGCAGAAAATGAGGTAAGTGTTAACATTGAGTCTATACACAGTGAGCATCTAGAGGCGGCTGTTATGGATGCAACACTATCGCACCTGGATGGATTGCTGGTAGCGCCAGGATTTGGTGAGCGAGGCATTGAAGGTAAAATAGAAGCAGTGCGTTATGCACGTGAGAATGGGATTCCGTTTTTTGGTATCTGTCTAGGGATGCAAATGGCAGTAATCGAGTACAGTCGTAATGTTTTAGGCATAAAGGATGCAAACTCTATAGAGATGGACCCACAAACGGCCAGTCCTGTCATTTCTTTAATGGAGGATCAAAAAGATATCTTAGATATGGGTGGCACCATGCGTCTGGGAGCCTGGGATTGCGAGCTTAAGTCTGGAAGAATTAAAGAAATATATGGAGCTGATCTTATATCAGAACGTCACCGTCATCGTTATGAATTTAATAACGATTACTTACAACAATTGCAAGATGCAGGGCTGGATTGTACAGGCGTTAATCCTAAGTCTGGACTGGTAGAAGTAGTAGAGATCGCAAGTCATCCCTGGTTTGTTGGTGTACAATACCATCCTGAATATAAAAGTACGGTAGCGGCACCACATCCATTATTTGTGTCGTTTGTTGCTGCTGCTGCGGCTTATAAAAAAGAGAAAAATTAAGTTCGCTTTCGCGAAAGCGGACATCAAAAGAAACCCCTACTAATAAAGGAATAAGGTGCTCATAGCACGCATTAATACAACCGCACTGCGGGACACACTATGGAAGAGAAAAAAACGGACTGGAAAACACTACTGGGAATGACCCTGATTTTTGGTATTCTTATGTTCACCTTTGTCTACAATCAGGACGAAATACCACAGGAACCTGCAACATCAGAACAAACTGAGGTTGCCACCCAGACGTCATCAAATACAAGCAGCGCAACCCAGGATCAAGATAATACAGTGGTTGATAGTACTTACACTGCTCCAGAGCCTCAAGGTAAGATTATAAATCTTTCCAACGATTTACTGGCGTTGAAGATCAATACAAAAGGTGCGCTCATTACAGAGGCCTTGCTTAAGAAATTTCAAACGTTTGATTCGCTTCCTGTCTATTTAGTAAAAGAAAATGATCACGCTTTCAATCTAGAACTAACTACAACAGACGGGCGTATTATTAACTCAAGGGATCTAGTTTTTAATGCACAGCAGTCTATGAACGGCTTGAATCAAGTGTTGCTTCTTACTGCGCCAGTGGGTAACGGTAGTTTGCATTATCGTTTTGAGATGAAGCCAGAAGATTATATGCTGGACTTCAAAATACGTACCCAAGGTATAGCAAATTATATAAGTACTGCAGAAAATCCAGTTATTAACTGGCAGATGAAGGCTTATAAGCGCTCTAAAAGTATGACGAATGAAAACCGTTATACAGAAATTAAATTTGAGTATGATGGGGGTAGTGACGACTATACAGGTCAAGGAGAGCGAGCGGAAGAGGACGCAGTTGCCATAACTTATGTAGCCTATAAGCAGCATTTTTTCTCGTCCATTCTGTTAACTGATACGCCGTTTGAAAGCGGTGTAATGCAATCTGCAAATATTGAAGAAATTAATGAGGAGCAAGATGAGTTTACTAAAGAATTTGAGTCAGAGCTAAAGCTGGAATACAGCGGTGGTGACCTTGCTTATAATATGGGTTGGTATTTTGGCCCTACAGACTTTGATATTTTAGATAGTTACAACCGCAATCTAGATGAAGTAGTAGATCTGGGTTGGGGAATTTTTGGATGGATTAATGAATATGCTATACGCCCAGCATTTACCTTTTTTACAGTTGATTTAGGCATTGCTTATGGTCTAGCTATTATACTATTAACCATTTGTGTGCGCCTAGTACTATCGCCTGTATTGTATAAAAGTTACCTGACGCAAGCCAAAATGAAAATTTTGCGCCCAGAATTAAATCGTATTGCCGAAAAATACAAAGACAATGCAATGAAAAAGCAACAAGAGACTATGCGTGTGCAAAGCGAGTCTGGTGCTAGCCCGCTCTCTGGTTGTTTGCCGGCGTTGTTACAAATGCCTGTATTCTTTGCATTATTCAAATTTTTCCCTACCGCATTTGATTTAAGACAGAAAAGCTTTTTGTGGGCAGATGATTTATCAAGTTATGATACCATTTATAAGTTTCCTAACGGGTTTGAGATCCCGTTTTATGGTGACCATGTAAGCTTGTTCCCTATACTAGCATCTATTTCTATTTTCTTTTACATGAAGATGACCACAGGACAGGCCATGCAATCACCGCAACCTGGCATGCCTAACATGAAGTTTATCATGTATTTGTCGCCACTATTTATGCTGGTTTTCTTTAACAACTATGCGAGTGGATTATCCCTGTACTATTTTGTGTCTAACTTAATCACCATAGGTATCATGCTTGTGATTAAGAATTTTATTATCGATAAGGATAAGGTGCTTGCCAAGATTGAAAAAGCAAAAGCAAAACCTAAGAAAAAGAAAGGTCGTTTTGCTTCAAAGATGGCAGAGATAATGGAGCAAGCGCAAGCACAGCAAGAAGCACAAAAAAAGAATAAGAAGTAAAACTTCTCTATTTACCATGCGATGCTTGCAATGACCGAATTATTAATCAATGAGTGTACTTGAAAAATATCTTCCAGCAACTGCGGTTAATCCATTGACCGCATTGCTAGAGACGTATCGAGTACACTTAAAAATTGTAAATGAACGTAAGTCAAGGCATGGGGATTACCGGCCACTACCCGATGGTACTCATAAAATTACGATCAATGCAAATCTTAATCAGTACCGTTTTTTAATTACATTAATTCACGAGATTGCACATCTGGTAGCTTTCAAAAAGTACGGATATAAAATCCAGCCACACGGTATAGAATGGAAGCAAACCTTTCAACATTTAATGGTTCCTTTTTTAAGGCCAGAGGTATTTCCATCTAGTTTATTGCCTGTTCTAGCAAGGCATTTTAAAAATCCTACCGCAAGCAGTGATACAGATGCAGCCATGAGTATCGCCCTTAAATCGTATGATGCACCCACCGATAATATCTATATATTTGAGTTAGAATATGGCAGTTATTTTATAACAGCACAAGGACGCCGGTTTAAAAAAGGTAAAAAGTTGCGCAAACGATATGAGTGTATCGAGTTAGATACGGGTCGCACGTATATTTTTCAACCCAATGTACAAGTACAATTATGGAAAAAAGTTTAAAAAATAAATATGCAGTAATCATGGCAGGAGGCGTAGGTTCTCGGTTCTGGCCAGTGAGTAAGCAGACTTATCCTAAACAGTTTCACGATATGCTAGGCACGGGTAGATCCTTGTTACAAACAACATTTGACCGTTTGAAGCAGCAAGTTCCAGCAGACCAGATTCTTATTTTAACAAATACAGATTACATCCCGCTGGTTCAAGAGCAGCTGCCTACAGTAACTAATGCCAATATTGTTGCAGAGCCTGCGATGCGCAACACGGCGCCTTGTATTCTACTCGCAGCTTTAAAGATTCAAAAAAGCAATCCAGATGCGCTAATGATTGTGGCTCCTAGTGATAGTTATGTAGAGCATAATGATCAATTTCAAAGGGATCTAGAAACCGCTTTTTCTTTCTGTGAGCAGAATACTAGTGCATTAATGACCATGGGCATAGCTCCAGACGCTCCTAATACTGGTTATGGATATATTGAGTATGAAAAGGATGATAAGCTAGTAAAAAAAGTTAAGCAATTTCGGGAGAAACCTGACTTAGAGACGGCTCAGGCATATTTAAAGTCCGGGAACTACTTGTGGAACTCAGGGACATTTATATGGTCGGTTGATGCGGTTTTGTCCGCTTTCGCGGAAGCGGAACAAGAATTACTCCAGTTATTTGAGAAAGGTCGCCCGGTTTATAACACATCTGATGAGCAAGCTTTTCTAAAAGAAAATTATGCCAAGGCAAAAAACATATCTATTGACTATGCTATCATGGAACGCAGCAACAAGGTATACGTGTTGCCGGTAGATTTTGGCTGGAATGATCTAGGTACCTGGAGTAGCCTTTATGAAAAATTACCCAAAGATGATCAGAGTAATGCTGTCGTAAATGCAGCCTTGATCTCGAGAGAATCTGGCGGCAATATGATAAAAACCGCACCAGGAAAAAAAGTAATTGTACAAGGCTTAAAAAATTACATTATCGTTGACGAGGGTGATGTATTGATGATTTTGCCTTTGAGCGACGATCAAGATATTAAAGACTTGCGAGCAGAAACAATAAAAAATCAAGGTAATGAATTAGCCTAATGGATAAAAACCCTATCGATAAAGAAACCTCAGAGCTTGAGGACAACCAACAGACCATACTGGGAATTTGGGATAATGTAAAAGCTTTTTTGCATGGACTTCTGGATATAAGAGAGGAGTCTGATCGCAATGAGACGATTGAATCTGTACGTCGGGATATATCATTCCAGGGACATAACGCATGGATCTTGATATTTTCCATTTTTGTAGCGTCGCTGGGTCTTAACGTAAGTTCTACAGCGGTGGTCATAGGCGCCATGTTAATCTCACCACTTATGGGACCTATTGTAGGAATGGGTCTAGGTACGGCGATTAATGATGATCGCATGTTGCGTCGATCCTTGATCAATCTGGGAGTTATGGTTTCATTATCATTGCTTACTGCAACTTTTTATTTTTCTCTAACACCTATTTCAGAATTTACGCCAGAGCTAGAGGCTCGCACCGCACCTAATGTTTTAGATGTGCTTGTAGCGATTTTTGGGGGTCTAGCCTTAATCGTTGCAAAAACTAAAAAAGGGACCATATCAAACGCAATAGCCGGTGTAGCTATCGCTACGGCACTTATGCCTCCCTTGTGTACTGCAGGCTATGGTATTGCAGAGGGTAATCTAGCCTATTTCAGTGGTGCGATGTACCTGTTTTTTATCAATACTGTCTTTATAGGGCTCTCTACATTTGTAGTGTGTAAAATTCTCAAGTTCCCTATGGTCAAGTATGCAAACCAGAAGAAGCGTAAGAGAATTTCAACCATTGCAACGGTTGTAGGCATCACAGTTCTAGCTCCATCGATTTATTTATTTTACCAATTGTATCAAGTGCAGTTACAAAAAAGCGCTGTAAATAACTTCATGGCAGAATATGTTGTTTATGACGGTGTGCGCAGCACGTCTGAATTTGATCCGGAAAATGCTAAGTTAGATGTGGTTTTATTTGGCGCCGCGGTGCCTGATGTTATTATAGATCAATGGACTTCAAAATTTAAGTCAGTATCCCATCTGGGTGGTGTTGATGTAGAGTTTTATCAAGGGGCCAACTGGACAAAAGATGCAAATTTTGAAGATATGGCTACCATCCAGCAGGAACGCATCGATGAAATAAAAAAGATTCAGGATCAGGGGATGAGAATCGTTGAGTTAGAAACTGAATTGAACGCCATAAGATCTGCTAATAGAAAATTTGAACTGATAAGTGATGAGGCTCACCTGCTTTATCCAGAGCTTGAAAGTATTTCTTATGCAGCAAATTTATCAAGGCAGTTCAATTCTCAACGTCTAGACACTGTAGATGTATTTACAGTAACTTATGTGGATTCACTGATTGCTCCGTCAGATCGTGATGATATTAATTACCGATTAAAAAACTGGTTGAAGTATCGTATACAATCAGATAGTGTGCTGGTACAAACGGTACAGCGCGTGCGCTAGGTTATCGTTTAGAGTCCTTTATTTTGGGCAATTCTTACTTTTCTAAAAAGCTCAGAGCTGTAGACAAAGTCGGTTACAGCCTCGTTGTCGGTTTTGAAAATCTCTTTATTAGTACCTTCCCAGGCTATGACTCCATCTTTAAGGAAAATAATAGTTTCTCCTATTTCTAGCACAGAGTTCATGTCGTGAGATATGATAACCGTAGTAATATTTGCCTCGTGAGTGAGTTCTTGTATAAGATTGTCAATGATAGTCGCAGTTTTTGGGTCCAGCCCAGAATTAGGCTCATCACAAAATAAAAACTTTGGTTTATTGACCACTGCACGTGCCAGTGCTACTCTTTTTTGTTGCCCGCCAGAAATCTCACTAGGCATTTTTTTATTCAGATTGATCAGGTTGACTCGCTCTAAAATGTCGTTAGCTCGCTCTTCTCTTTCCTTACGTCGCATTTTTGTAAACATACGTAGGGGGAACATTACATTTTCCTCTACCGTCATAGAATCAAATAAAGCACTGTGCTGAAAGAGCATGCCCATTTCCTCTCTCAATTCCCGTTGTCGATTCTCACTCATATCTGCCAGACGTTCCTGGTCATAAATAATCTCACCAGCGTCCGGCTTGAATAGTCCCAGCATGTTTTTAAGAAAAACAGATTTTCCTGAACCACTGGAACCTATAATCATATTTGTTTTACCACGTAAAAATCTTGCGTCAATACCGTCCAGTATTACCTCGCCAGAAAAGCTTTTATGTAATCCTTTAATTTCTATCATAGTAGGATGGTTGTAAGCAAGTAGTTAACAACAATAATTGCAACACATGTCCATACAAAAGAGGTGGTAGAGGCTTCTCCTACCTCTAGCGCACCACCTTTCATGTAATAACCATGATAACTGGGAACTGTGGCGAGAATAAGCCCAAAAACAGTTGTTTTTATAAAGGCATAAACCACCTGGTAGGGTATAAAAGTGTCTTGTAATCCAGTTATAAAATCCTGAGTATTGACGAGGTTACCATAAACGGCAGCGATATATCCTCCTAAAATACCTACAAACATTATAATGGCGATCAAAAGTGGGTAGAATAACATAGCCACAATTTTAGGAAATACAAGGTAGTTAAGTGGGTTGATTCCCATCACACGTAGAGCATCGATTTGCTCTGTCACATTCATCGTTCCTATACTAGAAGTAATGTAAGATCCCACCTTTCCAGCCATGATAATAGAGATTACTGTAGGTGCAAACTCTAGTATGATTGATTGACGCACTGCAAATCCTATAAGCGATTTAGGAATCAAGGGGTTGTCTAGATTAAGGGAGGTTTGCAAGGCTACTACTGCTCCCATAAAAAGAGAGATAAATGCGGTGATTCCTATAGAGCCTATAATCAAATCGTCGATCTCCTTTAAGATCAATTCCTTAAGTACTACTGTTTTTGTAGGTCTTTTAAAGACCTCAAAAATCATGATTACGTACTTACCGAAATGGCTTAGAATCTTCATAAACGGTAAATATATATATAAATTACAACTGCCGATTTAATCCTTTCTTAAACTTGCTCGCAATTACAATGTGTATTTTTGAACAAAATTTAAACCATGAATATATCGCGCTCCCTTTGCTTATTAATAGTAATGCTGATCTGTCAAATCTCGCTTTCGCAAAAGCGAACTAACGCTAGCAATAGGTCCAATCAAAATTTAAAACAACAAGCTGTGGCTGCCTCTGTGCCGCGAATAGTTGTAGGTATAGTTGTGGATCAAATGCGATATGATTATTTGACGCGATTTGCACATCGCTATGGTGAGGATGGATTCAATCGATTAATTGCAGGTGGATTTAACGCTACAAATAATCATTACAACTTTGTGCCTACTTATACAGCGCCTGGCCATGCTTCTATTTATACAGGTACTACGCCAGCAGATCATGGAATAATAGGGAATGGATGGTACGATAAATTTTTAGACCAGAATGTGTATAATGCTGGCGATGAAAACGCTACACCCGTAGGGACATTAAGTGACGAGGGGAAGATGTCCCCACGCAGGCTGTTAAGCTCTACTGTTACTGACGAGCTTGAGTTGTTCACACAAGGTAGGTCAAAGGTTATAGGGATTTCTATCAAGGATCGTGGTGCGATACTTCCAGCTGGACATGCAGCAGATGCGGCATACTGGTATAGAGGAGGCGATGAAGGTATTTTCATTACAAGTGATTTTTATATGGAGCAGCTGCCGCAATGGGTTAAAGAATTTAATGAGGCCGCACCGTCACAATCATATTTAACCACATGGGAAACCATGTATCCTATAGAAAGTTATACGGCTAGTGGCAATGATTTAAATTCATATGAAAGAGCGCCTCGCGGTAAAGAAACGGCAACATTTCCTTATGACCTTAAGGAGCTAGCATCACAAAATGGACAATACAGTTTGCTTAAATCCACTCCATATGGCAATAGTATTATTACAGACTTTGCAATTACCGCATTGAAAGAAGAAAACATGGGACAGGACGAGGTGACTGATTTTCTGGCAGTGAGCTACTCCAGTACAGACTATGTAGGGCATCAATACGGTGTAAATTCTGTAGAAGTAGAAGATACGTATTTAAGACTGGATAAAGATATCGCTAGACTGTTGAAAGCACTAGATAGCCAGGTAGGGAAGGGCAATTACACCGTTTTTCTATCTGCAGATCACGGTGCTGTTAATGTTCCAGCCTATCTAGCAGATCAGCAGTTTGCTGCTGGTTATTTTGATGAAAAGACTTTTATTAAATCTATGGACTCATTGCTAGTCAAAAAATTCCAAACCACCGATTTAATTAAAAAGGTAAGCAACGATCAAATCTTTTTTGACACGGCCTTGTTAGCAGAAAATGACATTGATTTTGCAGATGCTCAAGATTATCTAGCCAGAGAAATACGTAACTATCCGGGAGTCAATAAAGCATTTACTCGTGAGGCATTAGTAAATGCAAACTTTACAACCGGTATGGCTGCTCTTGTACAAAAAGGTTTCCACCAGCAGCGTAGTGGAGATGTAATATTTATATTAGACCCAGGGACTATCGTGTATTCTCGTCAGGGGAGCACACATGGCAGTCCACAAAGCTATGATACACATGTACCCTTATTGTTTTATGGTAAAGGGATAAAGCCTGGTTCTACTAGCGAGCGCACCCATATTGTTGATATAGCGCCTACCATAGCATCTTTACTCAAAATAAGCTTTCCTAATAGTGCTACGGGTAGTCCAATTAGTAAAGTTTTAGAATAAATCAGGATCATACCTTATATATTTGACGCTCCAAATCTATAATGATGAAACTATCTATCACAATTGCGTTGTTTTTTATTACCAGTATTGCTTTAGGCCAAGCCTATAAAGGGAAAGGCGATCAAAAATTTCAAGTAGGTTATAACATCCAGAATAACGGTAGCGGCATACAGGCCTCTTATGATTATGGTGTGGGTGAAAATATTTCTTTTGGTTTGTCGACGGTCTATTTGTTAGGTATCAATGACGATGTTAATGCAGACTTTGACCAGCGAGCAGACCTCCGTTTACGATTTAATGCCAACATAGGTAACGTGATAGATGTAAGCGAGAATTTTGATTTTTACCCTGGCTTGAGTTTTGGTACTAAGAACTTCGGTGGCCACCTGGGTGCGCGATATTTCTTTTCAGATGGTTTTGGTATTTATACGGAAGCGCAAGTCCCATTTGCAAAATATGATAATGATTCTCTTACGCCAGCTCAAGAATTGAACAATCAATTCAATATCACTATAGGAATGTCATTCAATCTTTAAAGACGCAATTTGTTATAAATTCCTTTCCAACGGTAAGTGCGTATAAACCTACCTTGATCCTTAGTAAAAATCGGTGTAACACCAGTTTTATAGGCATTTTGGTATCCGTATACGTATTGAAAGAGTAAGGAAAAGCTTCCAGCTTTAAGAGCCATTTTTAGGGCGGTAATTAGAGTAAGCGCCCATCCATATCTCATCTTATAAAAAGCAACACCTTGCAATCTCATAGACCGTGCTTTATAGGCAGCTCCCGTAGGTTTTAAATGTTTTACAAACAAATGAGGAATTGTAACAACATCCCAGCCATAATAACGTGCCAGCATCTCGTCCATCGTATCCCAGCCTATACTAGACTGCAAACCTCCTATTTCCTTAAAGCAAGTAGTATGATATGCTTTTAAGGCTCCTCTTATGTGATCTGGGTTATTTTGATTTTCTATTTCCCATGTTCCATTCTTCAAAATAGTACAATGACCGGCCACCATACCAGGTCCTTTTGAATCATTACTGATGCTCTGTTTTTTAAATATGGACGTGATTTTTTCTAAATAATCTGGCGGAAATATAAGATCTGCATCAAATTTACAGATGATGTCATAATGATCTATATCTAGCAGGGAAAGCCCTTTTTTAAAGGCATTAATAACCTTGGTTCCCGGTATATTTTCAGCTGTCGACTTATTTCTTACAAGCTGCAACGGCAATATATCGCTGTATGCTTGCGCTGCGGTAAATGTATCGTCAGTACTATTGTCATCAACTACAACCACGCTGGCGGGTAGCACAGTTTGATTTGCGAGACTTTGTAAAGTTTGTGTAATGAGTGGTGCCTCATTATGAGCAGGTATGATAATAGCGACACGCAATTCTCAAGATTGTTTTCGTTCACAATATACGAGATAGTAACGATCTGTAAACTTTCTCAATAAGGGCCGTACCCCTAATTTATTCACTGGATTTGTGAATTTGATAGCGTCTTTGATTTCCCATCCAGCTTTGTTTAATACATAGTCTAGTTGCCAGTCCTCAAATTCATGATAATGTTGATCACGCAAATCATTAGGATTTCTATATGCACCAGCAAACCAAAGTTTCAATGGCACGCTTACCAGCAATTTAGGCGTTTTTATGGCTTTAAGTACCCCATAAGGATTGACTAGATGTTCAAATATTTCAAAGGCGGTAACGACCTCTCCATCAAAATTTGCTACGGCATGTAAATCATCATCCAGATCTTCACCACCTGTATTTTGAACGCTATACCCGTTAGACTCTAGAATTTTTGAAAATGGATTTGGCACCCCTAGATCTAGGATGCGATCTGTGACAGCCGTGTGTTGTTTTAAGAAATCAAACGTAATTTTAAAACGACGTGTTGGGTAGTTATTTTCGTACATAAGGGAGCAATTATCCTCGTTCTCTTTCTAATAAAATCATCATCATTAAACCCAGAATCATTCGCTCTTTAGCCTCAGGATCAATAGCAGATAGCTGTACGACTTCAAATTCGCGTCCAAAAAATGAAGGTCTTTTATGCAGCTGGGCTACTATAACGTCATTTACATCGATCACATTATACACTGGATGTAAGAAGTAACCTGTAAAAAAGCCTAGTATTGGAATGTCCCCTACAAAAGAATCGGCAATTCTTGTCCAGGCGCTGCGCTCTTGTATTTTATACTGCATTTTCTGCTGGGCATCAATAATATTATAAGTAGCTTTCCATATAGAGCCCCAGCCCTTGCGAGCGACTTTGCCCAGGTTGCGACCACCTGCTTCATCAATTCTATAGGCGGCACTCCAGTCCAGCCATCGATCTGCCTTGATGGTATAGAGTACTTGTGATTTTGTAGCGTTGCTATAGATGATAACAGATTCTTTAAGTTTAAAAAGTTTCTGGCGCACATAAGCTACCGTAGTACCAGTGGCATCTGTTGCTGTAAAATCATTACTTAAGGTAGTGATCTTAAAAGAAAATTTTACTGGAAACTGTATGTTTTGCATTACAGGTTGATTGTTGTGGTAAAAGTAGGGGATAATTTCGCTTTCGCGAAAGCGAACTACATCTACTCATTAACAAATCACCCTATAATGTGATAGCCACCGTCTACATGGCGTATTTCACCTGTGATGCGACATTGCGGCCTAAAAAGATGGACAATTTCAAAGGCTAGATCTTCTGGCCTGGCATTGCCTAACGGACTTTTTTCACTAGAAATATCAACATCTTCCTGGCGCAAGGTGGCATTGCCCGCTTTACTGCCCATAAATGGGGAAAATCGCAAAGCATTGCAGCGTATCTGATGTTTGCGTCCTAATTCATCTGCCAGTTCTACCGTAATACGCTCCAGTGCCGCCTTTGCAATACTCATGTTGCGATACGGGTGAAAGGTAACCTGAGCGGCTGCGATATAACTTAAAGAGCATATCGATGCTCCAGGCTGTAAAACTTGATGCTCTAGCAGGTGCCTTGTAAGACTGATTAAGGAATAAGCGCTTACATCCATCGTTTCACAAAACTCTTGTAGTGTAACATCGATTAAAGGCTTTACTTCTTTGTTTCTAATCGTTTTGTCCATCGCAATAGCGTGCAAGAGACCGTCCAGTTGTATATTTTTTGTTGCGAGTTCTTGAGCAAAGCTTGCTATGTTGTCATCTATAGTTACATCTAGAATGGCGGTCATGCTATCGCCTAACTCCTGTTGTACCGCTGCCTTAAAATCGTGGTAGTTTTTATTTAAAAAAGCTCGTGCTTTATCTGATAAATCTTTGTGGTGTGGACTCACTCCCAGACCAGTACAAACCACCTTGCCACCGTTTTTAATTATTTCTCTGGCCGTGTACATCGCAAGGGAATGTGCGTCTGCAATCCCTGTTATTAAAAATGTTTTACCTTCTAGCATTGCTCAATTGTTATAAATTATTTTTAGGGTGAAGATTATGGTATTCAGTTATCCTGAGATTTTATTTTTACTATTTTTCTATCACTGTTAACACAGCGTTTTGTAATGAAATGTGCCCTTAACCTATGTTTTAAAGTAGGTCGTTTACCACTTATACAAAGCCGTTCCCCAGGTCCAGCCTGCACCTACCGCTGCAAATAATACCCACTGATCCTTGTGAAGCAGTCCGTCTTTATGTGTTTCATCCAGCATGATGGGAATCGTGCCGCCAGATGTGTTTGCATAGCGATCCATATTTGTATGTACCTTTTCCCAGGGCAAACCTATGGTTTGAGCTACTTGTTCTAAAATCCTTATACTGGGCTGGTGCGGTATCATATGATCGATCTGGTCTATGGTCATGTCATTGCGTTGTAAAATCTCTTGAATAGATCTAGGTACAACGTCTACTGCCGTTTTAAAAACCGCAGGTCCATCCATCTGGAAGTAATGCTGTTTTTGCTGTATGCTTTTAGGCGATGTAGGTGTGGCAGATCCACCTGCAGGAATGTGCCATGCATCCTTACCTTTGCCGTCTGTATGCAGTAAAAAATCGCGAAAACCTTTGTCTTCCTCTGTTCTAGAGATTACCATGGCGCCGGCACCATCGCCAAAAAACACAGAATCCCTGCGCTCCCAGTCTGTAATATTTGAAAATGTATCGGCTCCTATGACTAACACATGCTGGTACATACCCGATTTAATAAACTGGACCGCTGTGGCCGTAGCAAATACAGCACCAGAGCAAACGGCAGATATATCAAAAGCTACAGCGTTAATTGCCCCTAGTTTTTCTTGAACAAAACACGCGCAGGAGGGAGCCAATTTATCGGGTGTGGCGGTGGCTAGAATGATAAGATCAATATCGTCAACTGATACCTTTGCATTTTCAATAGCTCGCTGCGCAGCCATTGTTGCCAGGTCGCTGGTGGTCTCACCTGTACTGATACGCCTTTCTTTAATACCTAGATTTTTTTGGATCCATGCGTCGTTAGATCCTACTTTATCAAAATAATCGTTTGAGACAATATTTGCCGGAGCATAAGATCCCGTGCCACTTATAAATGCGTTGACCATAAAAGGTTTTTTCTACACAGTCCATTGAGATCTTTGAGTAAGACACCACCTATTGCTAATAGGAGTGATGTTACACATTTATGACTCTCAATAATCGGGTTTGTGTTTGTACCGTTAATATAGTGGCCAAACTAAAACCAATCAGAAAAAGGATGTTTATTTAAAAATGGGTTACCACGATGCCCAAACAAGGCTATTTATTATAAGAGAATTCCTAAGTGCCATATTAACAAGGTGTTAACAGAAGTAATGCTCTATATAAGTTAGCCTATTATATGATGACCAACTTTTTTGTAGGGCATAATTTTTATTCAACAACTTCCAATTTTGCAAAGCGTAGGAGTAGCTTTTTCAAACCGCCGACTTTAAAATTAATTTCAGCTTTTTTCTCTCCACCTATCCCTTCTAGGTTGACAACGGTTCCCTGTCCAAAACGGGCATGCGACACCTTCATTCCAGGTTGTAGGTCTCCTTCAAATCCAGGACTTTGCGCATTGCTCTGTGAGTTTACTGGTCGCATTTTACGCAGTTTTCTAATCTGCTCCTCGCTGGGCTTGTTTACGCTGGGTGGCGTTCCATTGCGTGGTTTGTTTTGTCTCAACTTTGATTTATCAGGCTCGCCCCATAGATCTGCATTAAGTAACGGTTTATATTGATAATCATCCATAGGAGTGGTGTAATCTAGATAACGATCATCAATCTCAGTAATAAATCGGCTGGGCTCTGCATCGACTAACTTCCCCCATCGATAACGACTTAATGTATAAGTGAGGTAGGCCTGATGCTCTGCTCTAGTCAATGCGACATAAAATAAACGACGTTCTTCTTCTAGTTCTTCACGAGTATTCATACTCATGCCACTAGGGAATAAGTCTTCTTCCATCCCAACTATGTACAGGTAAGGGAATTCTAGCCCTTTTGATAAATGAACCGTCATGAGAGATACACGATCTGTATCGCCGGTATCTTTATCCATATCTGTCGCTAGGGCGACATCTTCTAGAAATTCTGCCAGAGAGCCACGTGCCTCGTCAACCTCTTGTTGTCCTTCCACAAAATCACGCATACCATTAAGTAATTCTTCTATATTCTCAATGCGTGAAATGCCCTCTTGTGATCCATCTTTTTTAAGCTCTGTGAGCAAGGCGCTTTTCTTGATAACGTACTCTGTTAGTTCAAAAACGTTCTGGGTTTCTTCCAGCGCTTGAAAGCTTTTTATCATGGTGGCAAAGTTGCGCAGTTTTGTTTTAGTCCCACCATTGATAGAGCTTTCTACCTTGTCTATATTTTCAATAATTTCAAATAGGCTGCGATCGTATTGTTTTGCTGCAACGATCAATTTGTCCATGGTAGTCGCGCCTATACCTCTTGCAGGATAATTAATAACACGCTTTATGGCTTCTTCATCTTTAGGATTTACAATCAATCGCAAATAGGCTAGCACATCCTTGACTTCTTTGCGCTGGTAAAAACTTAATCCTCCATAGATACGATAGGGGATATCTCTTTTGCGCAAAGCGTCCTCCATCGCCCTGGATTGTGCATTAGTCCTATATAAAATGGCAAACTGATCATTGCCCAGTTGTTTGTTCATTTTATTCTCCCAGATGCTACTGGCGACAAACCTACCCTCTTCTGCATCGCTCATTAATCGATGAACAATAATTTTTGGGCCGTCATCATTTGCCGTCCAGACAACCTTCTCTAGTTTAGTCTTATTGTGCTCGATAATTGAGTTTGCGGCCTCTACAATATTTTTAGTAGAGCGGTAATTTTGCTCCAGCCTATAGGCTTTTACATTGTCGTAATCCCGTTGAAAATTGAGAATGTTGTTAATGTTTGCACCCCTAAAGGCATATATGGACTGCGCATCATCCCCCACCACACAAATATTTTGAAATTTATCAGACAGTGCCTTTACAATCAAATATTGGGAATGGTTGGTATCTTGATACTCATCCACTAGGATGTATTGAAATCGATGTTGGTACTTTGCTAATACATCTGGAAAACGATTTAACAGCTCATTAGTTTTTAATAACAAGTCGTCAAAATCCATGGCACCCGCTTTAAAGCAGCGTTCTACATACTCTTTATAAATATCGCCAAAACGAGGCCTACGTGCCATGGCATCTGCCTCTTGCAAGTCAGCATCAGCAAAATAAGCGCGCACGGTAATTAAGCTATTTTTAAGCGAGGAGATTCGAGAAAAAATCTGTTTGTATTTATAAACGTCTTTATCCAGCCCCATTTCTTTAATAATAGCACTTACAAGGCGCTGGGAATCTTGAGAATCATAGATAGTAAAATTAGAGGGGTATCCTAATTTATCAGCCTCCATGCGCAGCAATCGGGCAAATACCGAGTGGAAGGTCCCCATCCATAAATTTTTGGACTCACTGGCACCTACAATGCTAGCGATCCTGTTTTTCATCTCTCGGGCCGCTTTATTAGTAAAGGTGAGCGATAAAATATTAAACGGATCCACACCCTGTTGCATGAGGTAAGCAATACGTAGGGTAAGGACGCGTGTTTTGCCAGATCCAGCACCGGCAATAACAATCATAGGACCCTCTTTTTGCAGGACGGGAAGTCGCTGCGCTTCATTTAATTGGGATAAATAATCTTCCAAAATCTACTTCATTTTCTAGATTATAAAGATAAGGTTTGATAGGAGTTCGCTTTCGCGAAAGCGAACTAAATACTTCTCTTTTTTCAACAGCACTTGATTTAAAAATAAGAATTGCGACTGTTTGAACACAAGCCTTTGTATTTTTAAGCACTAAACAATCAATAATGGAAGTTATATGGGATTTTATGACCAGCATTGCCTGGTACTGGTATGTGATAGCATTTATCCTCATCATAGGGATTTATGACATTTTACAGAAACGTCACATCATTTTGCGCAACTTTCCAGTGGTCGGACACGCTAGATACTGGCTAGAGAGTATTGGCCCAGAACTGCGCCAGTATATCGTTGCAAATAATAGGGAAGAACTACCTTTTAACCGCATTGAACGTGGCTGGATTTATGCCAGTGCAAAGAATGAGAATAATTATGAAGGTTTTGGCACGGATCGCGACATCCACTCGCATCAATATATTTTTATTAATAATGCGATGATTCCCTTTAAAGTAAAAAAGGATTCTCAAGTTGACAAGGAGCCTGCATATGTTCCATGTGCAAAGGTGATCGGTGCTTCAAAAAATCGTAAACGGCCATTTAGACCAGCGAGTATTATCAATATTTCTGCGATGAGTTATGGCAGCTTAAGTGCCAAGGCTATTGATGCCATGAATAACGGTGCCAAAAAGGTAAACGCTTATCACAATACTGGCGAGGGTGGTCTATCGCCCTATCACAAACGTGGCGCCGATGTTATTTTTCATATTGGTACTGGATATTTTGGTGTGCGCGATGATCAGGGCAATTTTTCTATGTCGATGTTAAAACAACTGGTAGAAGATTACCCACAAATAAGAGCTATAGAGCTTAAACTTTCTCAAGGGGCAAAGCCGGGTAAAGGAGGGGTGCTTCCTGGTTCAAAAATTACCAAAGAGATAAGTGAGATACGCAATGTGCCTATGGGACAGGATGTATTATCACCGCCCACTCATAGCGCTTTTGAAGGAGTTGAGGGTATGGTTGACTTTATTGAAGATATCGCTAGAGAAACTGGGTTGCCTGTAGGAATAAAGGCAGCCATAGGAAAACTAGAAGACTGGGAAAAACTCGCAGATATTATGAAAGAATCTGGGCGCGGTCCTGACTTTATTACTGTCGATGGTGGCGAGGGTGGTACGGGTGCAGCTCCACCTAGTTTTGCAGACCATGTGTCCCTGCCATGGGTGTATGGATTTTCACGACTGTATCAAGTATTTCAAGCAAGAAACCTGACACAAGACATTGCATTTATCGCTAGTGGTAAATTAGGTTTTCCTGCAAAGGCTGCTATGGCTTTTGCCATGGGGGCAGATTGTATTAATGTAGCTAGAGAAGCCATGATATCTATAGGCTGTATACAGGCTAAAGCGTGTCACAACAACACTTGCCCGACAGGTGTGGCAACCCAAAATAAATGGCTGCAACGCGGTATTGTTGTACCAGAGAAAGCAGAACGCCTTGCTAGCTATTTCAAGAAGTTTAATAAGGAGGTTCTAGAAGTTACCCATGCCGCGGGATACGAACACCCTAGTCAATTTACCATGAGTGATATAGACTTGAGCATAGGTGATAAAAACATAACTCAAACGTTAGAATATACCTATAATTATCAAAAAACACCTGTCCCTTTTTCTAGTATGGAGGATTTGAAAAAATGCATTCACATAGGTGGAAATGCTGCTTAATTTTGCAATATGAATGAATTAATCTATCAGGTAATCGCATCACTGGTTCCTGCTATGTTAGTAGCAGGTATCGCTTATTATTTAATTAAGTCCTTTTTACAAAATGAGGAACAACGTCGCAAATATCTTGCTTCAAAATCCCTTAAGCCTAAGGTGCTGCCCATGCGTATGGCAGCCTATGAGCGCTTAACTCTGTTCCTAGAACGTATGAAACCTAATAGTTTGCTGGTAAGAACCTTGCCAGGAACGATGACCAAAGAAGCCTATGAAAACTTGTTAGTCGCTACAATAGAGCAAGAGTTTGAACATAATGTGGCACAACAAATTTATTTTCAAGAAGAATGCTGGAATGTTATACGAGCAGCAAAAAACACAACCATCCAGAAAATACGACAAATAGCGATGAGTGACAAGTCACAAACAGCAGATGACCTGAGACAACAAATCATCAGTGAATTTATGGATACTGGCGCGCCCAGTGAGACGGCATTGAGCTATTTGCGTAAGGAAGTAAGAGAGTTGTTTTAAAGATTAAAGGTCAGTTACCTGTTTTAACTTTTGTTGCTCACTGTCAGACAATAGTTCAAGCACTTTATCCATTAAAGGCCGGTTAGCAGCTTCTTTATATTGCTTGTTAATCACATTTCTTGCATATTGATAAAAGCGATAATTATGATGTAAGGCGGCATGATATAAATCGATATAATTTTGATCGTCTAGATAGCCCAGTGCTATCAGGTAATCAAAAGCGGTCTGCCGTGTTGTGGTGCTGTAGGATGGTCTTGTAAACTCTTGTAATTGCCCTAGAAAGGCTGTACGATCCAGATCTGTAAAGCCAGTTGTGTTGACAGCAAGGGTCAACCATGCCATGTCAAGGGACTCATTAGTGCTGTCCCATGCCTTGCGTGCCGTTCTAAGAAGACTTGCTTTATCTGTTGCAGCATTCCACAATAAAACTAAAACATTCTCGCGGGTCGTATAGGAATCATCTAGTAATAAGCTAGATATCAATTCTTTATTGTTGTTATTAACTACTCCAGCAGTAAGGGATATAAGTTGGCGTACCTCGATATCCCCTGTAGCTGCAGCCCGCTCTAGAAGATCGTATTTTTCTGGCTCGTTGTGCAAGGATAACTGCCGTACCATCTCTAGCACCATTTCTTTTTCAATCGGTGCGATAAGGGTTTCTTTAAAACTATTATAGGATTCTTCAAATGATGATATGCGCCGTGCCAGCAGTTGTAAATAAGATTCCATAAACAGATCCTTGCGCAATAATTGTAGCGCCACCGCACTGGGGAAACGATCGCTTACCAGCCAGGTCTCTTTATAAGTATCTAGGTTCTTGCCAGACACTTGACTCATTATTTGTAACAAATCGTCTGTTGTTGCGTTGCGATAGGCATAGGTTTTCAAAAAGTCTCGTATTCCTTTTTTAAAATTTTGATCTCCTACCAGTTCTCGCAATGCATGTACTGCCCAGGCACCACGCTGGTAAAATGTTAATGAACTAGCTTGTGGATCAAGCAGGGCTGTACTACCCTCATTATTTTGTTGTTCTAGTAATTCTGCTTGTTGATATAAGTTGACATAAAAATGCGAGCGACCGTACAACTGTTGTTCTGCTAGCAGTGCATAGTAAGTCGCAAATCCCTCTTGCAGCCAGTGATGCGCACCAGACTGTGCTGTCACCAGATTCCCAAACCATTGATGAGCCAGCTCATGAGCATTGACGTTAACGTAGCTGCGATCTACCACACCTATCTCATCCTGGACAAATTGATCGTCAAATAGGGTAGTTCCGGTATTCTCCATTCCCGCGTACAAAAAATCCTTAACAGGTATTTGCTTGTAGTTTTGCCAGGGGTAGGCAATGCCTATTTCTGATTCTAAAAAGTCAAATATCTCTTTAGAGTGCTGGTAGGTAGGTGCAACCTTCAAACTGTCTTGAGGGTAATAATAAAAATCTAGAGGTACACCGCTGGTAGAAAGTTCGGTTTTAAGGGCATATGTACCTGCAACCACCGCCACAAGGTAACTAGACATAGGCTGCAGCATGTCATATTTCCACAGCGACAAATCCCCTAAAATGCGGCGCTCTACAAGGTTACCATTTGCAATTACTTGCAAATCACTAGGAGCGGTAATATGAATATCCCACTCCATTTTTTCATTCATGTCGTCTATACTGGGCATCCAGTTGCTTGTATACTTCCCTTGTCCTTGCGTCCACGCCTGTTCCCACAGCCCGTCTAGATTTGTGTCGATAAAGTACATGGCTTTACTAGGTTGACTCTCAAATGTTAAGGTGATGGTGGCGAGTTCGCTTCCGCGAAAGCGAGATGCGATCCACAGCTGTGCATCATTCTTGCCGTGTGTAAGCGATGAATGTGTGGAGGAACTTACCTGATAATCGATCAAATTTTTTGCATCTATAAAAATAGAGTCTGTAGGTTGCAGCACCTTGATATCAAATGTGATGGTCCCTTCTATGGTTTTTTGTGCTGGATCTAGATCTAGGTGAGCGGTGGCCTTGAGAAAATCTAGATGAGGTTGTTCAATGCTTTGTGCTCTTGTCGCTAGGGAACAACAGGCTAATAAAAAAATACAGGTCCAATTCATGCAATGCAAATTATCAATAATGCGCTGATATGACGCATTTGCCATGCCAAAGTTTAGTCTTGACAGTTCCTCCTTGCAGTGCTACCTTTACAGTCTAGAATTGTAGCTGTGCCCATAAATTTTCTCAACACACCCATTGATTATTTGACTGGAGTAGGTCAGGCGCGGGCCAGTTTGCTTAAAAAAGAGCTGGGCATAGAGACTTATGGCGATCTGGCAAATTTTTTTCCTAATCGATATGTAGATCGTACTCAATTCCATAAAATAAATCAACTGGTACCAGATACCACCCAGGTACAGATCATAGGTAAACTGATAGGTTTGAGTAATGCAGGATCTGGAAAGGCTACACGATTAGTAGCCACACTAGCAGACGATACGGGCCGTATGGAGCTGGTGTGGTTTAAGGGTCAAAAATATTTTAAAGACAGTCTTAAAATCAACGAGATTTATGTGGTGTATGGAAAGGTAACTCGATATGGGGCTATGTACAGCATTGCTCATCCAGATATAGAGCTGGCTAGAGAGTACAAAAACCGACAGCAAACAGCAATGACACCGGTGTATCCCTCTACAGAAATGCTGGTAAAACGCCAGTTGACTAATCGATATTTTGTCCGTTTGATGCGACAATTGTTTTCTGAGATTAAAACGGCATTTGTGGAAACCCTGCCAGAGCATGTGATGACTGCGCAGCAACTCATTACAAAAAATGCTGCCATGCAGGAGATTCATTTTCCCAGCAGTGCACAAGCCCTAAAGCAGGCGATGCGACGTTTAAAATTCGAGGAATTATTCTTTATACAATTAGAACTGCTGCTACAAAATCGCATTAGAAAAACGCAGATTAAAAGTTATGCGTTTGCGATCGTGGGAGATCATTTTAATAATTTTTATAATTATAACCTCCCTTTTGAATTGACTGGAGCGCAAAAAAGAGTAGTCAAAGAAATACGAGCAGATATGGCAAATGGTGCTCACATGAATCGTTTGCTACAGGGCGATGTGGGTTCTGGAAAAACAATTGTCGCCGTGCTTACTTGTTTGCTGGCTATTGATAATGGTTTTCAAGCATGCATTATGGCACCTACAGAGATTCTTGCGCAGCAACATTATGCTGGGGTATCAGATTTACTGGCACCCACAGGACTTAAAGTGGCGTTGCTTACTGGTTCTGTAAAAACAAAAGATCGTAGAGCAATTCATACCTCGCTAGAAGACGGTAGCCTAGATATTTTAATAGGTACACATGCATTGATTGAGCCCAAAGTAAAATTTCAGAATCTAGGTGTGGCCATCGTTGATGAGCAGCATCGTTTTGGTGTGGCACAACGCGCCAAACTCTGGAAGAAAAATAAGTTACCACCCCATGTGCTAGTTATGACAGCGACTCCTATACCGCGTACCCTGGCGATGAGTTTGTATGGCGATCTGGACATATCTGTAATTGATGAATTGCCACCTGGACGTAAGGAAATAAAAACAGTGCATCGTTATGATAAAAACAGGCTAGCGGTTTTTAAATTTATTAGAGACGAGATCAAAAAGGGGAGGCAGGTATACATTGTTTATCCTTTGATACAAGAGTCAGAAACCCTGGACTATAAAGATCTTATGGATGGTTATGAAAGTATAGTAAGGGAGTTTCCTTTGCCAGAATATAAGGTAAGTATTGTGCACGGCCAGATGAAACCAGAGGATAAGGATCATGAAATGCAGCGATTTGTTGAGGGAACCACACAAATAATGGTCGCTACAACAGTCATAGAGGTAGGTGTAAATGTTCCTAATGCAAGTGTTATGATCATAGAGAGTGCAGAACGTTTTGGGTTATCACAGCTGCATCAATTGCGCGGTAGGGTAGGGCGCGGTGCAGACCAAAGTTTCTGTATACTAATGACGGGTCATAAATTGAGTGCAGAAGCCAAAACAAGACTAGAAACAATGGTCGCTACGACGGACGGATTTAAAATAGCCGAGGTTGATTTGAAGTTAAGAGGACCTGGCGATATTATGGGTACCCGTCAAAGCGGCGTTATGGATCTGCGTATTGCAGACATCGTAAAGGACAATGAATTGCTGGCAATAGCAAGAAAAGCTGCCACTAATTTTCTACAGGAGGATCCAGCGATAGGTATGGAAAAAAATAGCAATGTAAGACGTGTTATGAATTTCCTGCAGCACAAGAAAGGCCTGTGGAAGTATATCAGCTAGCCCTTAAAAAGAACTCTTTAGTTCATATCGTCATCTTCCTGTGCTAGATACTCTTTATCACTATCTGCAGTAAGACGTATTATTTCCGTAATTTCTGCAGTGGTAAGCTCACGATAATGCCCTACGGGCAAGTCCAGCTTTACATTCATAATGCGCACTCGTTTTAATTTAGTCACGCGGTAATCAAGAAATTCACACATCCTACGTATTTGACGGTTCAATCCTTGAGTGAGTACGATACGAAAGGTCTTACGCCCTATTTGTTCTACTTCACAATCCTTAGTTACGGTATCTAGAATAGGTATACCGCTAGACATGCGTTTTATAAATCTAGGGTTGATACTGCGATCTACAGTCACTATATATTCCTTCTCGTGATTATTGCGAGCACGTAAAATTTTATTGACAATATCTCCATCGTTAGTTAGAAAAATCAAACCTTCACTAGGCTTGTCTAGCCTGCCTATAGGGAAAATACGAGTGGGGTAATTGATAAAGTCTATGATGTTGTCTTTTTCTACTCTGGTGTCTGTAGTGCACACAATACCTACTGGTTTATTAAAAGCCAGATACACTGGTTTTTCTTTTTTGATAGTAATACGTTTACCGTCAACAGCAACAACATCATCAGGCATGACTCGTGTACCCATCTCGGGCACGGTACCATTAATAGTAACTCGTTCCTGTTCAATTAATTTATCTGCAGCCCGACGCGAGCAAAAACCTTGTTCGCTCAGGTATTTATTAATTCTAGTTCCTTCTTGTGACATAATACAAAGGTACCATTTGATCTATTGAGAAATAGTAAGTATTTAAATATTGCTGTAGCAACTATCCAAAAGAAGCGATAGCTATGAAATGATGCTACTAGGGTAATCAAACCTTTAGGTTAGTAGCTAGAATAGAGAATAAAAAAATCGGCTTATAAGCAGAATAAGTTTATAAGCCGATTAGTAAAAATAGCATTACCGGTCTATGCTTTACTTCCCAATAATAAAAGTTCGTTGCAAACCACCTCGGTCGTATAACGGTTATTTCCTTCTTTATCTTCCCACTTACGGGTAGTCAACTTACCGTCAATACCTACTTGCTTTCCCTTAGTGACATATTTTTCAATAATATCTGCTGTTTTATTCCAGGCAACAATATTATGCCACTGGGTGTCGCTTACCATTTCGCCTTGCTTGTTTTTATAGCGGTCTGTGGTGGCTAGGGAAAACTTTGCAATTTTTTTCCCGTCAGTCAAATTGATGATTTCTGGATCAGCACCTAGGTTTCCGATTAATTGTACTTTGTTGTTTAAACTGCTCATAATAAATTAGTTTGTATGGATTAAAAAAAGTTTTTGTCATTCAACATTGAAGACGGTGCAAATATGTAGACTTTCAAAAATTGTATAAGCATTTTAATCATTTGCTTTCGTTTATTTACGTTTGCAAACGTTTATATCTTTTAATCGATTAGTAAAAGCTATCTTATTTAGGTTTTTTAAAATAATACAGGGAAACTTTTTTCTATAGGTTTAGATCATTTATGTGGTAATTTTATTTATAATGAGGATTATTTTCTGTTAACAAGGATCAATGTTACTCTTGTTATGTGATCATGATCTTTTATGGTAGTGGTTGTTTAAGGTTATGACCAATCAACATAGATGACATCCTCTAGGACGTAGCAAGTAAATCTGGTCCCGAGATAGGTTTGCTATAGCAGCAAGTAACATTCAAAATTGGACAAAACGAATCAGCAATCAAATCAAAGAAATTAAGAGCTACTCATTAATATCTTGAGAATATCTAGAGGATGAATCACGAGAAAGTTGTAAAATCATTTATAGTACAGCGCCATTCTTTTTAATACTATTTGCTAGGATGCCGTTAGGATTATTTTACTTTACAATTGGGTTTTTACGAAAAAAAATGGAGCTAAAAGATATTTTTTTGGGTCATTAAAATTTAATCTCTACTTTTAAACTAGACTATCTAACTATACTATCTAAAAGGAGGGAAAATATGGGCACATACAAACGTGTGTTTACGGGATCATCGATCACTGTAAGATTATTGTCAGATTTACTTGAAAGAAAGCAAATTGACACAATTATTAAGGATAATGAAGAGTCAGCAAGGCTTGCTGGTTTTGGATCCTACCGTGAGAATGTAGAGTTGCTCGTTGACGAGTACGATCTGCGCAAGGCTACAGCTGTTATTGCATCCTTTCAGGAAGGTGTTTAAAAGGTTAAAGGTTCACTTATAACCCTTGATTTTTAGCCAGCTTCTTATAGATAAAACGTAGATTTATACATAATAGTTTTTCATGATTCGATTGTTGGATAATTTTCTAGGTTCTTTAGTTGCGTTTTACATCGCAATGGTAGCGCCATTAGCGGTAATAATTTATCTATTTAAAACAGAGTTACTCTCCACTAAAACTTCTTTTATTCTTCTGTTCTAATTAATGCTGACAATCCGTCTCCGCAACAAAATTAGTTTTCAAAAAAAAAGTAAATAATAGTTTACCTTTGAAATCTAAATTAAAGCGAAACTGGATGAAATGTTCCCAACTTTATCGATTATTAACGAAAGACGGTTGGTATGCAGTATCGCAAAAAGGTTCGCACGTTAAAATGCGACACGAAACAAAAAAAGGAACAATTATATTCCCAAACCACGGAAGTCAAGAAATGGGTAAAGGGTTGGAAAATAAAATTCTAAAAGACGCTGGAATTAAAAAATAGAATTATGGCAAAGAAGAAAAAAATAACAATGACTGTTGAGAAAACGAATACTGGATTTTCTGCCTTTTCAGCGGACTATCCAATATTCACAACTGGAAAATCAATTCCCGAACTGATTAACAACACCTACGAGGCGACAGAATTACATTTTGAGGACGAAAAAATAAAAGTTGACCCAACCGACATCAAATTTGAAATAGATTTTAAGCAGTTCTTTAAATTTTACAAGGTTATAAATGCTAAGTTTCTTGCTGAGAAAATTGGAATGAATGCTACTCTACTTTCTCAATATGTTTCAGGAACAAAAAAACCATCGGCGAAACAGACCGAAAAAATTTTGATCGGAATACACCAAATTGGACAGGAATTGAGCGGAATAAATCTATTACAAACCGCATAACAGAACTCGAAAATCACTACCTACAACGACGTATATATCTCATAATTAGTTAACTTTTTATGGATAAAACGTAGATTTATACAAAATAGTTTTTCATGATTCGATTGTTGAATAATTTTCTAGGTTCTTTAGGTGCATTTTACATCGCAATGCTCGCACCATTGGCGGTAATCATTTATCTATTTAAAGCAGAGTTACTCTCCAGTAAAACTTCTTCTATTCTTCTGGTTTTTTATAGTCTGGTATACCGCACCTTTATCGATGGCAAACGCCTGGCAAGTAAAAAGGTGATACCTCAAAAGGATATATGGAAAATGATCCTTCCAGGACAACGATCTCAATATTTTAGAGCTCTTTATCTGGAGCGTTAAAACAATCAAATTAAACAGTCATTCTATTACAAAGGAGTACGATCAAAAAGGCATCACTCCATGGAAAGAAGTAAGAGTTCTGCTGGCTGTATAAGAAATTGAGTATCGTTTTACATAGGTAATAATGATCAGAAGGAGGTATTAACAAGGGGTTAAAGACTATTTTAGTACCATTATTTACAAGAATGACTTTTAAAGCAATTAAACAACTTCTATCTGAGTTTTTCTACATCGCATTTGGTATCCTTCTGGCCAGTATAGGTCTTAAGATGTTTTTATTACCTAATGGTTTTCTAGATGGCGGTGTTACAGGTATTGCGATACTATTGAGCGAGATATTTGAGTTTGATATCTCTTACACCTTACTCGCGGTAAATGTTCCTTTTTTAATACTGGCATGGTTCAATTTGTCCAGGCGTATATTAATCAAGTCGACCTTGTCCATAGTTGCACTTGCTGTATTTATTCATTTTGAAAACTTCAATGCGATTACAGATGATAAATTGCTCATAGCCATATTTGGTGGCTTACTGCTAGGATCTGGTATAGGTATAACGATTAAAAATGGGGCGGTACTCGATGGATCAGAGATTTTGGGGATTTTTGTCAATGAAAGATTAGGCATCAGTATAGGAAAGGTCATTTTATATTTTAACGCCTTGCTTTTTGCAGCTACGGCCATACTCATATCCTTAGAGATAGCGATGTATTCCATTTTGACCTTTATCGTCACTGCCAAAGTTATTGATCTTATGATAGAGGGGTTTGAGGATTACATAGGCCTTATGATTGTGTCTGATCAATTTGACGAAATCAATAAAAAGCTCGTAGATGATGTCAATATAGGTACCACTTTATACAAAGGATCTGGAGGCTATGGAAAACGCGGTTTGCAGACAGAGAAAGAAATCATACACACCGTGATCAACAGGATTGATATACGCCGTACCTACGCCATCATTAACGATATAGATAGCAACGCCTTTATTATTGAATTTGACGTTAACAATATCCAGGGTGGCATGTCTAGTAAATACGTTGCTAGAGACTACATAAAAAAACTAGCTACTAAAAAATAAGTCCTTCCCCATCATTGCGTCAGTATTGCTGCTCTCTTGACACCACATTTAGCAAGGCTTTTCCAGCTATTAAACGCTTATAATTTTCTATTATTTGTGGTACCACACTCTCTGGGTTACTCACACTAGCGACATGCGGCGTGATCAAAATTTTTGAAAACTTGCGCAACACATGATCAACTGGCAACGGTTCCTGATCAAATACATCCAGCGCTGCGCCAGATAAGTGCTCGTTATTAATTGCCTCAATTAGATCTTCCTCATTGAGATGGGCACCACGAGCAACATTGATAAGATAAGCACCCTGTGGCAACTTATAGAAAAGTTCTTTATCTAGGATACCTCGCGTAGCTTCGGTTAAAGGCAATAGACATACAAGGATGTCTGCTTGTGACAGGAATAGATCTAACTCGGTCGTGGTATAACTTTTAATAGTTGCGATGTTCTTTTTGTGCTGCGACCATCCCATTACGGTAAACCCCACTTTATTTAACAGTCCACCCACGGCTTGTCCTAGTGTTCCTAATCCTAAAATACCCACTCTTATATCCGACACTCTTTTGTAGGGTAGGGGGTTCCACTGGTTTTGAGTGGTTGCATATATATTCAGATTTTTAATATGATTTAAACAATGCGCCAACACAAATTCTTGCATGTCTCCAGATAGCTTATCGTTTACAACACGAGTAATTACGGCATCTTTAGGTAAAGACGGGTCATCAAATAAATGGTCAACGCCAGCCCCCAAAGAACCAATGGCGGGTACCTGTGGATATGCGGTAAAACTTCCAGCAGGCGCTTTCCACGTCAGGATCATCTTGATATCTTCAGGGTTATGTTGCGTCTGTGGTGTGACTATTACAGGGGCCTCCGGGTGCTTTGCAAATGCCTTTAACCAGGGCTTATAGTTATTGTCATTACGTACAAGTAGAATTGACATATCGCTAGATTTTGAAGACTAATTTACAGCGCAATCATCAAATACTATGGAGTGGTAATCATTGTTTTTAGTTTGCTTTCGCGAAAGCGAACACCCAATCAACCATCGTCAAATAAAACAGCTTTAAGAGCATAGTTAACCTATTGCAAGCTTATCCTAATTCTACTACAGTATATTTGACGGGATTCCAATTTATGAAATATAGTCTATTTTACTGCTGTTACATGCTTGTAATTACCTATGGAATTTCTCAACCCATGGACACGATTAAGGCTGAAAAAAATGGTATTGATAAACTCAATCTTTTGAGTACGCATCCTTTAGGAGTTTTTCACACCCGTATTTCATCAAATTTTAAAGATCGAGCTAGGCAGCAAGTTAGCATGCGGCTACAGCAGCAAAGCGGTAATGTATTCCAGCCACAACTGGAGGCCTATTTGCCAGAAAATGAAGCAGTGCGTGAGCGGTTTGCAAGTACTACCTGGTTTTTTAGAACTTTTGATTTCATAGATCAAGAAACTACACCTGCACAGATCTACCAATTTGAATTTGATGCGGTTCTCAAGGTGTATAGGGTAGACCTAGAGATACCCATTTCCCGTAAAAGTGATTTGCAGATAGGGCTACGTGGATTCACCGCAGTCAAAGGAAATTATCCATGGTCTTATTTTTCCAGCGATAGTACGATTGAATGGTTTCACAGCAATGTAGCCGGCGGGCATGACGCGTTTGGGCGCCGTTTTTATGGCCTTAATCAAGTAAACTTTAATTATACTGATGCACAGGGAAGGTCATTGTCCTTAAAAAATGCCAGACTTTTGCTAGGTGGTATCGAGGCGTCCTATCACTATTATATGGACTGGAACTGGCTCTCCCGCAATGCCATGACATTAAATACAGGCTTACATACAGGGTGGAACCTAACAAAGTTCAACAGATCTGTGGATGCGGGATTAAGTCTCAATCTTGTCAAATTATGGAATGTAAGCGTTGATGATGCGCTGCGGCTAGGCGCTGGCGGTAGCGTTTTGTATAGGGAAATTCTAACGCGCGATGCTAATGTTTCTCTAGGCAACAATCCTTTTATGGGCAGCACAGAGGTCATGCTAGAATGGACTAACATGACGACACAAGGCAACTACAACAGTCTGGCAATCCATTACCAGCAGCAAACGCCCTACCGTAATAAACGCGAATCAGATTATTTTCATCTGAAAGGTAATTTTGAGATTAATGCAGGATGGCATAATGCTTATACCACATTACTAGAAGATCTAAGCAGCTGGAGCTTGCACTACACCCATGGCAGACGATATATTCAGTATTTTGTTTACTTTAAGGAAGACTTAAAGGTCAATAACGCACCAGATATAGAGAGTGGGATAGGAGTGCGATTTAAATTATAATTTATGCCCCAAGCTATAAATGATATTTGCATTAGTACCTGTACACTAGATGACTTGTCCATGGTGCTAGATTTATACGAGCAGGCTCGTAAACATCAACAGGAGCGTTTTCCAGAAAACACCTGGCCCGTATTTGATGTCGCTCTTATCAAGAAAGACATTAAAATGCAACGCCTATATAAATTATCACGGGCAGGGACGGTTGTAGGTGTCTGGACAATTTCTTTTACAGACCCATTCATATGGCTAGGCAGTGAGCAAGATAAGGCCATCTATCTGCATCGTATTGCCAGGAATAGAAAAGTTGATGGATACGCTCTTATGGATTCTATCGTTTCATGGTGCAAAAGCTATGCAATCGCTCACGATTTGCACTGGGTGCGTATGGATACTTGCGGTCACAACCAGGCACTTATCGAATATTATAAATCAGTAGGATTCAAATTTTTGGGAGTGCGTTCACTTCAAGATTTTGAAA
This sequence comes from uncultured Nonlabens sp., assembly GCA_947491755.1. Lineage (GTDB taxonomy): Bacteria > Bacteroidota > Bacteroidia > Flavobacteriales > Flavobacteriaceae > Nonlabens. The sequence goes on from CANLKV010000002.1 coordinate 40,296, forward strand.
AACTCCCGTCACACTACCACCATGTGCCAGTTTGTTACTTTGAATTGAGGGTTGTATAGCGCCCTTTAATTGTGGGAGTAGTTGCTGGAGATCACGATTAAGAAAAAGGATGTTGAAAATAAAAATCCCGACCATTACTGATCGGGATTTTAAAATGCGAGAGGTGATTACACCTTTATTTTACTTTGTTTACTACAGCTTCAAACGCCTCTGGGTGATTCATTGCTAGATCTGCAAGAACTTTACGGTTTAACTCGATATTGTTCTTTTTTACAGCACCCATAAATTGTGAGTAGCTCATTCCATGTAATCTTGCACCAGCGTTGATACGCGTGATCCATAATCTACGGAACGTTCTTTTTTTGTTTCTTCTATCGCGGTATGAGTAAGACATTGCTTTCTCTACTGCGTTTTTGGCTACTGTCCATACGTTTTTACGACGTCCAAAATAACCTTTTGCCTGCTTGAGGACTTTTTTTCTGCGGGCTCTTGAAGCCACTCTATTTGTTGCTCTTGGCATAATTTAATTTTTTAGTTAGAGGCGATTCTATTGAATTCTTTTGAGCCTGTTAACTGGGTTTGTATTGAATTAATAAACCATCAAGGTTTACAATGCGGTCTTACTTAAGACGCAATTGTAATTTGATATTGTCTTCATCTGCTTTATGCACGGTAGTATCATGCGTTAAAGCTAGTTTACGTTTCTTGCTTTTTTTAGTCAATATGTGACTTTTAAAAGCGTGTTTTCTTTTGATCTTACCAGTACCGGTCAGCTTAAAACGCTTTTTGGCACTTGATTTTGTTTTCATCTTAGGCATAAGTTCCTTTTTTAAATTCTCGCATCCTTAAAGCCATACCTGGACAGGTCCATTTTTAAGGACTGCAAAAATAGGTTTTTAATTGTAATCTACCGACTATTCATGCAGAGATTATTGTACTCGTGATTAATATTACCATATTGAACGATGAAAAATCTTTAAATAATCTTCTCTGATAGGGCAATGAAAGATTTATTGTCTCATGTTACCTATTCTAAGAATGTTATGTTGCACGAATGTTCTGTTTAAGAGTTGTTATTATGCTCTCTAGATATGATGTGTGTTTCATTACATGAGAGCATATAAAGCTTTAATAGAAAAAAGACTGTTCTTTACGGGAACAGTCTTTCTTATTTTACGAGAAAAAAATAATATTCTTATTTTTTCTTAGGCGCAAGGAACATATTCATACGTTTTCCTTCCATCTTAGGCATTTGCTCAACCTTTCCTAGTTCTTCAAGATCTTGTGCAAGTCTAAGTAAGAGTATTTCTCCTTGATCTTTGTAGATAATGGAGCGTCCTTTAAAGAAAACATAAGCTTTCAATTTAGCACCTTCCTTCAAGAATTTTTCTGCATGATTTTTTTTGAATTCATAATCATGATCATCAGTATTAGGACCAAAACGGATTTCCTTTATCACCACTTTTGATGCATTAGCCTTCATCGCTTTTTCGCGTTTCTTTTGCTCATAGACAAACTTCTTATAGTCCATGATTTTTGCAACAGGTGGGTCTGCGTTAGGAGAGATCTCTACTAGATCCATTTCCATTTCCTGCGCTTTGGCTAGCGCATCACGAGTGTCGATAATTTGTGGTTCAACACCCTCGCCTACAAGGCGTACCTTACGGGCACGTATTTTATCGTTTATTGCGTGCTTGTCTTCTTTGATGATCCGCGCTGGTCCGCGGCTTCTGCGTCTTCTTATTGCTATGGCTATATAATTTTAATTAAACTTCAAATGTTTGAATACTGCTGGCAACTTCTTCATTAATTAACTGTGCAAATTGTTCTACAGTCATACTACCTAGATCGTCACCACCATGCTTACGTACAGAAATAGTGCCATCTTTTTCTTCTTGTTCTCCTACGATCAACATATAGGGCAATTTTGCCATTTCTGCCTCCCGTATCTTTTTTCCCATAGTTTCCGCACGATGGTCTGTCGTGGTACGAATCTCGTGATTTTCTAGACTTTTTGCTACCTTTTTTGCATAATTTTCATATTTCTCACTCAAAGACAGCACAGTACACTGTTCTGGCATCAACCATAACGGGAAATTACCACCTGTATGCTCTAATAAAATGGCTATAAACCGTTCCATACTACCAAATGGCGCTCTGTGAATCATGACAGGTCGATGTGACTCATTGTCACCTCCCTTGTACCACAAATCAAATCGCTCTGGCAGGTTGTAATCTACTTGTATAGTTCCTAACTGCCAGCTTCTACCCAGCGCGTCTTTTACCATAAAGTCCAGCTTTGGCCCATAAAATGCCGCCTCGCCTTCTTCTACTACATAGTCTAGTCCTTTTGCTTTTGCAGCTCTTAAAATTGCATTCTCAGCTTTTTCCCAGTTTGCTGTATCTCCTATGTATTTCTCTGGCTTTTTAGGATCTCTTATACTTACCTGTGCCGTAAAGTTTTCAAAACCTAAAGATCCAAATACATAGAGCACCAGGTCAATCACATTCATAAATTCTTGATCCAACTGGTCTGGAGTACAAAAAATATGAGCGTCGTCCTGGGTAAAACCTCTTACTCGTGTCAGGCCATGCAGCTCACCGCTTTGCTCATAACGGTAGACCGTGCCAAATTCTGCAAAGCGTTTAGGCAAGTCACGATAGGACCACTGGATGCTTTTATAAATCTCACAGTGGTGTGGGCAATTCATGGGTTTTAATAAAAACTCTTCATCTTCCGCCGGCGTATGTATCGGTTGAAAAGAATCGGCACCGTATTTTTCATAATGACCACTAGTGACATAAAGCTCTTTTGCACCTATGTGCGGTGTCATTACCATCTCATAGCCCGCTTTTTTCTGGGCCTCTTTTAGGAAGTTCTCCAATCGCTCTCGCAATGCAGCTCCTTTAGGTAGCCATAAAGGCAAGCCTTGACCTACTCGCTGCGAGAAAGTAAATAATTGTAATTCTTTACCTAGTTTGCGATGATCGCGTTTTTTTGCTTCCTCCAGCATCTCTAGGTATTCTGTAAGGTCTTTTTGTTTAGGGAATGAGATACCGTAAAGACGCGTTAATTGTGGGTTGTTTTCATCCCCACGCCAGTAAGCACCTGCAATGCTCATTATTTTAAAAGCTTTTACAAATCCTGTGTTAGGAATGTGTCCCCCACGACATAAATCAGTAAAAGTATCGTGATCACAAAAAGTGATCTCCCCATCCGTAAGATTTTCAATAAGCTCTACTTTAAACTCATTACCTTCCTCTTTGTATTTTTTTAAAGCGTCTGCTTTGGACACTTCTCGCATGGTAAACTCGTGTTTCCCGCGGGCAATCTCTATTGCTTTTTTTTCTATGGCTGGTATATCAGCCTCGGTAATGGAACGTCCAGCAAAATCAATGTCATAGTAAAAACCATTTTCAATCGATGGTCCTATGGTTAGTTTTGCCTGTGGAAACAATTCTTCAACCGCCTGCGCCATAATATGCGAGGACGAGTGCCAGAAAGCCTGCTTTCCTTCTGGGTCATTAAAAGTGTATAAAACCAGGTGGCCGTCAGTCTCTAGTGGTGTTTTTGTTTCAACTTTTTGCTTATTAAAACTAGCGCTGATAACGTTGCGCGCTAGACCGTGAGAGATGCTCATGGCTACATCCATGGGAGTGGTGCCTTTGTCAAATTCTTTAACGCTCCCGTCTGGTAAGGTAATGTGGATCATAATTACAAAATATGGACCCGCAAAGTTAAACCCTTTATATAGACTGCCAACTTCTATTGCCACCAAAACAAACAGTTTTTGAACGGTTAAAAAAATTGTATTATTGAATCACTTAAACCACTTGTAATGAATGCTTTTAAATGGCAACCTGCATCAGTTGCAATTTTCTCTATTGTTGTTTTGTTCGCTTTCGCGAAAGCGAGATCACAACCAGCATCCCCACAAGAACAGCTCGTTACCTACACTATTGATAAAACTTTTGATAGGACTGAGGTATTTGAGACCATTGAGGTATTGAAAAATACGCACCAGCTGGAAGTGCGAATGGATAGTTACAGCCATAGCGCAGGGCGACTCAATAAACTGGGGTTGTCATTAAAAGATAAAGACGGCAGCTGGCAAAGCATTGAAAGTATAAATGATAAGGGCATCGCGCCATTATGTATTGCTATTCAAGGTAATGCTATAGAAGATCTAGCCCTGTGTCCACAGGGAGTGCCTAGTGCAAAAACAAGCCGCAAGGGCCAGTTTGAAAACCTTGATAGAGGTAAGGTGGAAGATAAAAATCCAGCCTCTATGACAAATACAGAAACAGCCCCTACTTCTAGGGTTGATTCGTCTATTAAAAATAGGGCTACAGATATCATTACAGCCGATCAACAACCTGTGGCAACTGTACATGCAAAAGCTCAAGGCGACGTAAGTCAGGAAAACGAAGAGCTAGAGTCGCAGGCTGGTCGTGCAAACGAGGTCGAAGGATCAATGGTTAACGCGCCTGTAAAACGAGAAGAGGTTCCGTCTGGGGTTGTAAATATCGATGCAGGTCCAGAGATGTTTAAAGCGGAAGATAAAGCGGAATCTAAGGAAGACTCAAAGCCTGCTGCTGTAGAGAACCTAGAAGGCTCTACCGGACCTATAAAAAAGGCTAAAAAGGTTAAAAAGGTAAAAAAGGTGCTTGAAAGGGAGCCACAATTACCTCAAAATGGCCCATTACAGGCTGTAGGATCCGCTACCAATGCTTTTAAAAATGAAACAGTTCCAGCGGTAAATGACGCACAAATACCAGCTAGCACCATTGCCGGGAAAGATTTGGCTCAATTAAATGAAGCAGTATCACCACCTGAAAAGGCTACGAACAATTCAATTAAAACTTCTAAAAATGAATTAGTCCTTCAACAAAGTGAGGAGAGTGAAAAACTTCCAGATGATCTTGCTCTAAAGGATTCGATAACAAAGCAAGTTAATGCACGATTGAGAGAAAATCGAGAACTGTTTAAACAAGAACGATCGATTCAAAAACAGGAGTTGAGTCAACTGCAGATTGAATTGAATAAATCACAACGCGAGCGCAATACCTTGCGTTATAATAATGAGCGTGAACAAGCAAAGCGAGACAGTTTAAAGGCCCAGCAGGAACGGCTACAGCGCCAGCTGGAATTGCAAAAACAGCAGCTAGAAGAGACGCTACAATTACAAGCAGAGAATGAAAAGATAATCGCACAGCAGCAAGCTGTAATTGAAGATCAGGGGCTTAAAGCAGAAACCGCTACTAGCCTTAAAGCCTACCGCACAGCCCTACTAGGCGCTCCCGAAGGGGAAGAAATCATCGCACAGGGTTATTTAACATTTGCCTATGAACAATGTAGCTTTAAGACCTATCCAGGATACTCGATCGTGTACAGCAGTCTGGGGAAATTTCTATTTACTATAAATCAAGAACTGGGCGAGAAACCCATAAGCGTCACCCTTAAGATAAAAGGTGATGCATTTAATTACACGTATACAGGTAATGTGCTGTTTGTTAAAGATACAGACGGCAACCTGGTAAATGAAAATGGAGACCTTTTATCTACTGTTAATCGCAAGTAGCAGTAGTAGATCTATTTTATTTGTTACTTTCTATAAGTCAAGGTTTTAAATGCTACATTTAAATACCAAACTTATATATTATGAATGCTATTATAGGGAAATTGCATTTCATACTTGTTGCTGTTTTTTACACAGGATGCCATGTCGCGAGCAGCCAGATAGATCTAGTAACGGCAGATTCTATTTACAATCTGCACTTAAGCGCAACAGATAAACAACGCTCTTTATTTGAAACTTTCAATGTTTTAAAAAAGGAATACCGCATCACATCAACTATTAAACAGTTGCAGCGTGGCCATGCAGGTATCATAAATCTAGAGCTGCAACTGACAACCTCTAGTGGCGCGGTCCATGAATTGAGGGCAATTAGTGATTTAAAGATTCCGGACTACCTTATAAAAATCAACAAAAGGACAGGTCAAATTGTCTATGCTGGTGTTTGTGAATCGTGTGACAGCACTTCTATTAGTAAAGAATTACCACTAGAAAAGACAGCTACCACCTTAACCAATCAAACCAAAGCGTTGTTATCAACAGTTGCTACAAGAAATACATCAACAGAGCGCAGCAGTGATTTTATTTGCATTAATGCGCAGCAGTATTTATTTGAGATATATAAATCCCGTACGCTTATTTATGACGCAACACACCGCAATATACTTACCATAGAAGAGGAGTTGACAGATCAACCAGCAACAGGTAATGTGGTAATTAATGGTTCTGATTGCACGTATAGTTACAAAAATTATATACTTACCCTGTACAATAATCAGGGTGAGATTGTCGATGTAGCGGGTAGGGCGCTATGAGGGTTTATCCATATTTTAATCAGTTCCAATCGTGATCTTCTAGTTCAAATATATCGTGTGCAGTAGTCTCAAACACAGCAGAAAGTTTTAAGGCAAGCACAGTAGAGGGAATGTACTTCCCTTTTTCTAAGGCATTAATAGTTTGCCGGCTCACATTAATCTTATCTGCCAGGTCTTGTTGTGTAAATGAATACTTTGCGCGCCACACTTTTAAATTATTCTTCATAGAGTGATTTTTTTAATTGGTATTTATACCACTCATAGCGCACGATTAAAACAATAAGCAAAGTCAATACATTAAACTGAAGCACCCATAAGAAATCAAATCCATAAATTGTGATCGTGGCGAGCATATACAGTGCATAGTTTACATAGACAGCCCAGATTACTGATGATTTACGTATCTCGCTAATATATTCATCCTCTTTTTTCTCTTTGGAAAAGGCGATCAATAAACCACCTATAATTGTTGTCAGGGTCAATACCTCGTCGGCTAGATTATTAGTAACCCAGTAGCTGGGGTTTTCTTGGTTAAGAAAATCATCTGGAATAATGCTAAAAACAGTGAACTCCATAAAATCAGGCGAGTCAGTCATGATCACCAGGCAAAGCAATATAAAACTAGGCACGGCTAGCAGCCATCCTATACGTTTTGCATAATTAGGGAACAGATAATTGGTATTCATAGGCTATTAGATTTATCAAAAAGTAAAACAAACTTTACACAAAGTAAAACAAAATTTACATTATTTAACATAACGACTGTTTTAGTTAATTAACTATCGTAATAGTTGTGTAACTAAAAAAATAGTTATAGGTTTATCTTGCGTTAAGGATAGAGGCGTGCTACCGTGTAGCGCCGATAGCCTGACCACGGCCTAGGGCAGTGGTAACGCCATAAAAAATTACATCATGGAAAAACTTACCCAAAAGGAAGAAGAGGTTATGCAGGTGCTGTGGCAGCTACAAAAGGCATTTGTCAAAGAGATCGTACCACAATTGGAAGGCTCTAATCATTACAATACCATATCTACCGTGGTACGTAAGCTGGAAGAAAAAGGATATGTTGCCTATGAGGCCTATGGTAAGACACACCAGTATTATCCCATCATTGACCGTGATAGCTATCGCAATACGTTTGTTAATAATGCCATTACCAGTTATTTCAATAATTCCTATAAGAATATGGTTTCTTTTTTTGCCAAGGAAGAAAAGATCAGTGCGACCGATCTACGCGAGATTCTGGAAATGATTGAATCAAAAAAGTAAGAAAACATGGAATATTTTTTCACTTATCTGCTCAAAAGTGCTGGTGTCCTCGCCATTTTTGTGATTAGCTATTGGGTTTTATTGCGCAGACTTACTTTTTTTAGAGCTAATCGGTTTTTCTTATTGTTTGGTATGCTAGCTAGCCTTATTCTGCCCTTTATTGAGATTACTCAAGTTGTTTATGTAGAAGAACCTCCTGTGGCATTAACAGCAGATCAATTGATCACAATGATGGCTCTGCAGGATCAATCATCGGTGCCGTCGGTATTTGACTTCACCCAGTTTATTTTCATGCTTTATCTGGCCGTCAGTCTATTTTTCTTGGGTAAAATGGTAGTTGAGTTATTGTCCTTAAAAAGGTTGATAGCTACAGGGAGTCATTTTGTAGAGCATGGGTTTACTAGGGTATCGCTTACGCGGAAAGTGACACCCTTCAGCTTCTTTCATTATATATGTTTTACAGAGGGTGCAGAGCAACGGGCAGATTATGATCTCATACTTAAACATGAACAAGTACATGCTAGAGAATGGCACAGCCTGGATCTATTATTTTCTCACATGTACCGTGCTGTATTCTGGATAAATCCACTGGCCTGGCTGCTCAAACGTCAGATAGGAGAGAACCTAGAGTTTATAGCCGATGCCAGCGCAAAAATTGAAAACGCAACAGGGATAAGCTATGAGCGCGCGTTGCTTTCTAGTGCGGCCAGCCACATGCAGCCTGCGCTGACCAATAATTTTTTTACTCCATTCATTAAAAAACGCATACACATGTTACAACAAACAACTTCTAACAAATGGAACGCCTACAAGTATGCGTTGATTTTGCCCATGATTGTACTGTTTTTATACAGTTTTAATACCGTCACCAAAACGGAATATATTACCTCCAACACACCGCTGCCTTTTGCTTCAGAATTATCAGAGTCTCCTGTTATCCTGAAGATAGACCATCAAACGGAGCAAAGCGATTTGAACGCCATGGCTGAGCTAGCTAGCGATTATGCCAATTACTCTATAGCTTTTAAGAAAGTGATCAATAAGGAAGGAGATACTTTTCTGGAGGTCTTGACTAGCTTTAATGAAGAGCCATTTCATAAAAATTTAAGTGTGCTATGGGAAGATGAAAGCGTTTTTTCTGTAGAAATTTATAAGGATAACGGAGTGGTGCGTACTGATGGCGAGAGCACTTATTTTAAGGTGGCCGACAAGAATACGGTTTTACATCAACCTTCTACTGTGATGCGACAGCCAGTTGATACAGTTAAAAAAGGAAGCATTTACATCAAGTTTCCACCCAGTACGACGAGGAAAAGTATTGAGGAATCTGCAGCTAACTTAAAAGAAGAATACAATGTTGATTTGAGAATTAAACGCTTGAAATACAAGGGCGATCGCATTGTAAGGTTATCGCTAGATCTGGATGATAATCAAGGATCTCAAGTTTCTTATGCAGTAAGTAACAACAAAGGAATTAAAACGGTTTGTATCAACGGCACCTTTAATGAGAATTTTTCTCAGTGGGAGATTATGACATGTGATGCCTCCTCAGATCCTACCTCGATTACTTTTACAGAGCCTTTAAAATTCAGGATTGACTCCTTATCCCTCAAGATTGACTCAATGACGGTAAAGGTTTTGAAAAATAAAACTGATCGGTGGGCAAGGGAAACGTATGATAGCCTGTATATAGACAAAATAAGTGAACGTGGAGCTTATAAAGGCGATTACGATTATGTAGCTATAAGAAAAATGCATGATTCTGCAAGGAGGAGATATGAGAGTAGGTACTTAAAATTTGATACTTTAAGAACCGGTTTCATAAAAAATCGTGACGCCATGAGAGGCTACCTTGATAGTCTTAGGCTAATAAAGGGGAGAGGATATATTACTGTGGATAGTATAATCTCTAAAAAGGATCAAGACATATGGGCCTATCAATCAAAATCAGAAAGCGACTCATTTATTTTTTATGATGGTGCCCAGCCGCTATTTATTATTGACGGTAAGGAAGTGGGGCAAGAAGAGTTAAATACGCTAAATCCCAATGAAATAGCATCTATAAATGTGTTGAAAGACAAAGCGGCTACTAGAATTTATGGTGACAAAGGAAATCGTGGGGTTATTGTCGTTACAACTAAACGGCCAGACAATACTGCATCATCTAGAACTATAAGTTTTGATTCTAAGGGTAAAGAATCACCCCTATATTATGTAAATGGTAAAAAGGTGGAACAATCGGCTTTTGAAAAAATCAAAACTGAAGAGGCGATAAATAAGTATGGAAAAGAGGCAAAAAATGGAGTCCTCGCGATCCAGCTGAAAACGCTGCAAGAAATGAATAAAAATATCTTGAGTAGTAATCGTGCTGCCCCATATATCATAATAGATGGTAAGGTAGCACAGCAGGAACAAATGGATGCTATAGGCGCAGACTCAATTGAATCTGTTACCGTGTTAAAAGGAGATAAAGCCACTGCCTTATATGGCGAAGATGCAAAAGATGGTGCTATTATCATTGTTACCAAGCAAATGAAGAAAGAAATAAAAGGGAAGATTAATAATGGCAATTAATAATCAATATTGAGACACTCATATTAGAAATAGCTCAATCAGATTTTACAGAGGATATTGCAATTGATTGTGGCAATATCCTCTTTTGTTTTTGTTAGTACTTTGTGGTGTCATAATTTGTATTTTTAAGTGCATGAAAAAAAACATTTTTAAAACGTTAGCAGCGATTAATAAAAAAGTTCTTCCTATATACAGCAAGGATCACAATTTTGACCTTTCTAAAGCTTCCAAAATTCAAATGGCATTAATCGGCTATAAAACCTGGGTAACAAAAAATGCTCTGGATTAATGGCTATCTCAATCATTGATCAGTGTGGTAGAACTGTTACGGTGCACCAGTCACCACAACGTATTGTATCGTTAGTCCCATCTTTAACAGAGTTGTTATACGATCTAGAGCTAGAGTCCAGGATTGTGGGTATAACTCGTTATTGTGTTTATCCACAGCGGGCTATAAATGATAAAACAGTTGTAGGCGGTACTAAAAAGATTATTGCAAAACGTTTAAAAGATCTACAACCAGATTTAATCATTTGCAATAAAGAAGAAAATACAAAAGAGATGGTTACCCAGTGCGAAGGTATTGCGCCCACTTACGTTTCAAATATTGCTGTACTAGATGAGGTAACGCAAATGATAAAAGATATAGGCACGCTCACCACTACACAACAAAATGCCAGTCAAATTAATGCAGATATAGCGACCGCATTTGCAAGATTATCGGAGTATCCTGTCTCAAAAACAGCCTTGTATTTAATTTGGAAAAATCCATACATGACAGTAGGTAATGATACTTTTATTCATGATATGGTAGAGCGTATAGGCGTAAAAAATGTGGCAGAAAACCATCAGCGCTATCCACAAATTACAATAGAAGAAATTATAGCACTGCAGCCTGATGTTATCTTATTCTCGTCAGAGCCCTATGCCTTTAACACCATGGATGTAGATGAGATGAAATCTGCTTTTATCAAAGCAAATTTACCCTTACCCCAATGTCATATAGTAGACGGCGAATTGTTCTCCTGGTACGGCAGTAGATTGCTTAAAACGCCTGATTATCTAACAGAGTTGAGACAGAAAATCGATGAAAAACCGATCAAATTAAATCGTCAAAAACAGTAACAATAGTTTTTTAAATACGACAAATTAATAAACAATTATTATACATGAGCAATTCAAAACTAGCAGCATTAGGAACAGGCGCTATCATAGGTATAGGCGCAGTTATCCTAATTATTATCATGATTATTTCTGGAATTTCTTGGAATAATACCACTGTGACAAAACAGGAGGCAGTGCAATCTCAATGGGCAAATGTAGAGAGCAGTTACCAGCGTCGATCAGATCTTATACCTAATGTGGTAGCAACGGCAAAGCAATACGCCCAGTTTGAACAAGAGACTCTTACCAGTGTGATTGAGGCACGTTCTAAGGCTACTAGTATTAACGTGGATGCGAGTAATATCACGGCAGAGCAAATACAACAATTCAGCCAGGCACAAGGAGCGGTATCTAGTGGTCTAGGTCGATTACTGGCAACCTACGAGAATTATCCAGACCTCAAAGCAAATGAAAATTTTAAAGAATTGATCAATGAGCTAGAACGCACAGAAAATCGCATCAATGTAGAACGCAACCGTTATAATGGTATCGTGCAAGAGTACAATTTGCAGATCAAGAAATTTCCAGGATCGCTTTATGCATCTATACTAGGCTTTGATGAATCACCCTATTTCCAGGCAGATGAGGGTGCTCAAAATGCGCCACAAGTAGATAATTTATTCAATAATTAAATATGGAAAGTCAGGTAGAGTCTTTTTTTACCGCGATTGAAGAACAAGAGATTATAGATTGTATACGTGCTGCAGAGCGCCGCACTAGTGGCGAGATACGGGTGCATTTGGAACGCCGTTGCCATACAGATGTATATGCTCGTGCGCAAGAGTTATTTCACGCGCTCAAGATGGACAATACCAAACAAGAAAATGGAATTCTTTTCTATCTAGCTATTGAGGATCGGCAGTTTGCAGTGCTTGGGGATCGCGGGATCGATGCTGTGGTGCCGGTTGATTTCTGGAACTCCATTAAAGATAAAATGCAAGCACGCTTTCGCGAAAGCGAATTTAAAAATGGTCTCATTGCAGGAATACAGGCAGTAGGCGAGAAGCTTGCCGTTTTTTTTCCATGGGATGAGGATGACACAAATGAACTACCAGACCAGATAACCACAAGTTAAGCATGATAAGAATTGCTGTTTTTTTACTTACTCTATTATGCTTAACTCCAGGTTGGGCACAGTTTGAAATACCGCAGAAACCGAGCGCTGGTCTTGCACAAACATCGGTTTATGATTACATCGATCTTTTAAAACCTACTCAAAAACAAGCCTTAGAAAATAAGCTATTGCGTTATGCAGATAGTACCAGCACGCAAATTGTAGTAGCGGTTATAGAGTCTACAAATGGCGAGGATTTATCACTCATTACGGCACAATGGGGCCAGCAATGGGGTATAGGTCAGGAAAAAGAGGACAATGGTATACTTATCGTGCTGGCATACGAGGATCGAAAAATTGATATAGGTACTGGATATGGTATAGAGTACCGACTTACCGATCTGATGGCCGAGCGCATTATCAACCGTATCGTCATACCTCAATTTAAAGCAGGTAATTATTATGAAGGGCTTGATCAAGCCGCCGATGCCATCTTTGCAGTATTGAATGGTGAGTTTACTGAAACGCGCACTTTTTCTAAAAATGAAGGTGTCCCCATACAGGCCTTGTTATTTCTGGGTTTCATCGTTTTAATGATAGTTTTGAGTGTTATCAAAAACAAAGGCGGTGGTAAAAATGGTGGCAAACGCTCTGCAAGCCCATCACTATTAGACATTTTGGTATTGAGTAGTTTGGGTCGTGGCGGTTTCGGAGGTGGCGGCAGTTTTGGCGGCGGCTCTGGTGGTGGTTTTAGTGGCGGCTTTGGTGGTGGTTTTGGCGGCGGTGGTTTTGGCGGCGGTGGTGCCAGTGGCAGTTGGTAATTTCTGTACCGCCTGTATAAATAGCTGTTTTAATATTGCTTTTGAATTGTTACGGATCGGTTTTTTAATTAATGCATGCGGTCGCCACGTACTTCCATTGTCTTAAGGAGTCCCGCTTCATACTCCAGCCAGTAATCCCATCGATTCATAACACGTTCCTCTGGAAAATAAGTTTTTGCAAGATCAAGAAAGAGCCTGTAGTGACTTGCTTCTGCAACCATAAATTGGTGGTAGAATTTTTTTAGATTTTCCTCTTCCAGCTTTTCCGACAGCATTTTAAAGCGCTCGCAACTGCGTGCCTCTATGAGTGCACATATTAGAAGTTGATCAAGAAATAAAAAGTCACGGCTTTCTCCCTTAGGTTTACCTTTCATCAATCCCTTGATGTAATGGTCGGGTCGCTGCAGTCCTAGGGTTAATCCTCTTTTTTTCAATTCGGCCAGTACCATTCTAAAATGCCCCCATTCCTCAGTCACAACGGGTGCAAGAGCATCCACAAGCGCGGGCTTATCACTATGCATTTGCACCATAGAAATCATAGTGCTCGCTGCTTTTTGCTCACAATAGGCGTGATCTGTCAGAATATCTTGCAGGCTCATAGCAGCAAGATCTACCCATCTAGGGTCGGTCGGTAAATTAAGTCCAAGAGTTGTTTTGGAAACTGCTTTTTTCATGTAGCAAAGATCGGGTCTAGAATTTTAAAATTCAACTCTATCATGTTTAATGGGCAAGGTGATCAAGCTATTAAAATAAGTTGAGGTAATTATAAGGGTCTGATAAATCTTACGCTTGTTCTTATTTGTGATCCTTAAAATAAAAAAGGCCGCAATTTGCGGCCCTTTCCATCAATTAAGAATCTGTTTAATAAACTAGATTCACATCAACTTCAAAATCATCGTAGATAAAATTATCTCCTAGACCTTGAAAAAAACTTTTGGAGCCATACTTTACATTGTATTTGCTACGGTCTATAACCACTGTTGTGGTGGCTTTATTATCTGAAATGGCCAAATCGAAATTTACCGGATGGGTCGTTCCTTTTACCGTAAGATCTGCAGTTACTGCATAAAAATTTGCGGCAGACTTCTTAACATCTGTAAACTCTAGCGTCGCTTCTGGATAACTTTCTGTGCTAAAAAAATCATCACTTTTTAAATGCCCCTCTAGCTTTCCTTTGCTCTCTCCGGTTAAATCGGTAACGTTGATACTACTCATATCAATAACAAAAGAACCACCTGATAAAAGATTATCGTTAAATTCTAAAGTCCCATTTTTTATGTCAATGGTCCCTGTATGGCTGCCGCCAAATTTTTTACCTGTCCAGACGGCACTACTTTCATTTGTTTTAATTGTTTTCATCTCTTTTTTGATTGTGCTAGTTCCTGCAACAACGGCAAGAATTATAGCTGATTTAAAAATTAAATTCATGGTTATTCATCTATTGTTTAAACATTAATTGTACATACAAACACTATTAAAAAAAATTAGATCTGTTGTAAAAGCGTAATAATTTTTTCTAACTGGCTGTTATCTAGGTTTTCTATCAGTTCCTGTTCTTTTTGATCTACTTTGCGATCTAATTTTTTTAATAGTTCTAGTCCAGAGTCGGTAATAGTTATCTCTATCTGTCTTCGATCCTCCGGACATTGCATGCGTTCCACATATTTCTTTGCCACAAGCTTATCCACAACTCTCGTAGTATTTGAGTTTGCATGTAGCATGTTTTTGCTCACATCTAACAAACTAGCCGGCTCTCCTTTCCTTCCTCTCAAAATCCGCAGCACATTAAATTGTTGAATAGTTACTTTTTCTTCCTTCAGCACGGCACCTATAGCCTCAGTAAAGTCCGTACCCTTTTTTATGATGGTAGTAACTAGCTGGCGTGATAAAGGGACAGTTTTATTTTTCATTGATACAACAACAATAATTGTAGGTACAAATATATATAAATTTTATATTATATACTAATTTCTAAATACATTATAATTCGTTTGTTTAAGTAAGTAGTCAATAAGTAGCTTAGTTTTGCGTTTAAGTAGAAAATACTCCTATTATGAAAAATTTCTTTTTTTATGCACTAGTCCTAATTTCTTATGTAGGCTATGCACAAAGCGATAGAGGTTTTGGTATTAAGGGTGGACTTAATTACGGATCATCGGGTGATTTAGAGTCTACTATTAATAATACGATTGAAAATCCAGATAGCGATATAGGCTTCCATGCTGGTATATTTGTAAAGGCAGATCTAGGCCCCATATACGTGAGGCCAGAGCTGATTTATACTCAGTTAAACACTACCTATTCTATTGGAGATTTCAAACTGGAAAAAATTGATTTGCCCGTATTGATCGGTATTGATTTTATTGGACCTCTTCATTTTTTTGCTGGCCCATCCTTTCAATATATTCTTGATTCTGATCTAGAGGAGGTTTCCATAGGTGATGTGGCAGACGATTTTAGTGTAGGAGCTCAACTGGGTATAGGACTTAATTTAGGTAGATTAGGCATTGATTTGCGTTATGAACGTGGATTTAATGACAACGAGGTAGAGATTACAGGGATTAATGCAAATCGCATTGACACGCGACCAGAGCAATTAATACTGGCTTTGAGCTTGTCGTTGTAACCTTCCTGTTTAAAATTTCCAGTTCAGCCCTTGTTACAAAGGCTCTTTTATCACATTCTTTTCAAAATGGCGCAGGTGCGATGATGGTAGTACGTTTTTGCGTAAGCGGGTGTTTAAATACTAATTTTTCAGCATGCAAGTACAATCGGTTACTTGAGGTACCGTACAAATCATCACCAGCTATGGGTGTTGCCAGACCATCTTTATGAGCGCAATGTACTCGCAGCTGATGGGTGCGACCTGTTATAGGAAATAAATGAATACGGGTTTTACCGTCAGGATGCCCTAGGACCTGGTAACGTGTACGTGCTGTTTTACCGTGCACAGAATCTACCATCTGGGAAGGACGGTTATCCAGATCCAGCCGTATGGGCAGACTGATCTCACCCTGGTCCAGCTTTACTATACCGTCAAGTAAGGCTACATACCTTTTTTTAACCACACGCTTTACAAATTGTTCTTGCAACTGGTGGTAAACGGCTAGTGACTTTGCGATAAGTAACAGGCCGCTTGTAGCCATGTCTAGCCTGTGAACAATTAGTGGTCCGGTGGCTTCTGGATAGCGCTCTTTCATACGTGATTGAACACAGTCGCTTATTGTTTTGCCTGGCACAGATAGAAAATCGGCTGGTTTGTTCACTACAGCTAGATGGTCATCTTCATAGATTATTTGAAGTTCTTCTACCTTTTTTTGTTCTGTGAGTAGTGGGTTTTCTTCTACCTCTAGACCTTGTAGCATAAACTCCAGTACAGGCTCGCACTTACTGCGACAGGCAGGGTAAAAATTCCCTTGTTTTCTAATTTTTGAGGGTGGTGCTGGACCGTACCAGAACTCTGCCATCGTCACAGGTTTTAAGCCTTGCTCAAACGCATATTGCAACAACTTAGGTGCAGCACAGTCGCCTGTAGCTGCAGGAGGTGTCTCTGGTGTTTTCCCTTTAAATAGTTGCTTGACATTTTTTTTATCGCCCTGTGCGTTTAAAAAATTATATTGATTGAATAGCCAGTCTTGCAGCCAGTTGGACCCATCCCTACGTTTTTTCTTCAATTCTTCTAGTTGATCTATAAACTGAAAATAGCGCGATTCTATCGGTGCAATCTTTGAGTTTAAGTAAATCTCGTATTCTTTAAGAAAAAAGTTGTTGTTTAAACTTAGCTGTCTTTGTTCTTTTTCAATAAGTGCAAACGCATCAAGTGATAGCTCTGTTTGTTGCTGTTTGAGAAACTTACGCCTATTCCGTTTAATCGCTTTGATGCGATCTCGTTCTTGTTCTAAAACGACTTTGTTGCGTTTCTTTTGTTCTAAATACTCTGCTGATAGCTTTATAAATGCAGCATCGTTTTCAAGCGCTGTGATTTGTTGGGTGATCTGGTCTAACTTTGCAGTCTCTTGGGCAAAAAAATCATCTACAGGTTTTAATTCATAGACTGGTGGCACAAATCCAGGGACACTCGTCTTACCTGCAAGTTTTCCAGAGAATCCAGACAAAAACCCTAGTGACCCATCAGCTTTTTCAATTACTAGGACGCCAAACATTTTTCCCGCTTGTTGAGCATCACCTGGCTTAAACCAGGGCTGGGATTGAATAAATTGTTCTAACTGCCTGGCAGCAAGCAGGGCTAATTTATGAGGCTTGTAGTACAATGGATAATTAAACTTATCAGGAGGGTCTATCTGTGAAATATCCTCTTCAAAAGACTGTACTAATTCTAGCATGACTAAGCGAGACTTTGCATATGCACAAGATTGTTGTAGACGCCCTCTATCGCTATGAGCTCTTCATGCGTCCCTTGCTCGACTATTTTGCCTTGACTCATCACCACAATCTTATCTGCTTTTTGAATGGTACTCAAGCGATGGGCAATGACGATCGAGGTGCGATTTTTCATCACCTTTTCAAGCGCATCTTGAACCAGTCGTTCACTTTCTGTATCTAGGGCGCTGGTTGCCTCGTCCAGAATAAGGATGGGAGCATTTTTTAGAACAGCACGAGCAATACTGAGCCGCTGTTTTTGACCACCAGACAATTTATTACCACTATCACCTATATTGGTATATATGCCTTGCGGCAACTGGGCTACAAACTCCCAAGCATTAGCTATTTTAAGCGCCTCAATTACCTCTTGATCTGTAGCTTCCTTATTACTCAATGCGACATTTGCTGCCACGGTGTCGTTAAAAAGAATGCTGTCTTGAGTCACTAGAGCCATTTGACTGCGCAAACTTTTAAGGGTGATATCTTTAATATTTTGTCCATCCATAGTAATACTCCCAGAAGGGACATCATAAAATCGTGTCACTAGGTTTGCAATCGTACTTTTACCGCTTCCTGACTGTCCTACCAGTGCAACTGTAGTACCTTTTTCTATAGTCAGGTTGAAGTTTTTAAGTACGTCCTCTTCCTCATAGGCAAAACTTAAGTTGTTGAATGATATCGCTTTCGCGAAAGCGGGAATCACCACAGCATCGTCTTTATCTTGTATTTGATTTTTTGTATGTAATACTTGCAAGACACGCTCTGCCGCGGCATTACCCTGTTTTACTCCATAACTTGCTTTAGATATTGCCTTTGCTGGTGTTAAAATACCGTATGCAAGACCCATGAATGAAATAAATATAGCGCCGTCTATATCTCCTTGAAATACCATTGTACCACCAAACCATAGGAGTGTTCCTATCACTAAAATTCCCAAAAATTCACTCACAGGACTGGCTAGGCCTTTACGCAGCTCTAATTTGTTGGCAAATTTGTAATAACGTTGTGTGCTGGTTTGAAATGTATCTTCCATCCGGCCTTCCGCATTAAAGCCCTTGATGACTTTGAGACCTCCCAGAGTTTCCTCTAGTAGGGATAAAAAGAAGCCTTGCTCACGCTGTACATTGTCAGACTGTTTTTTAAGTCGTTTACCTATAAGGGATATGATAAACCCAGATATAGGTATGAATACGAGAACAAAAACGGTAAGCTCTACACTGAAAACCAGCATGGCCCCCAAGGCAAAAATAATATTGAGCGGCTCTTTTACGATAAGCTCAAGAATGGATAAAAAACTAGTCTGGATCTCTTGTACGTCACTAGTGGCTCTCGCTATCACATCGCCTTTACGTTTCTCTGAAAAGTAGGAGATGGGTAGATTTACAATTTTGTGATACAGCGCATCTCTTATATCCCGCATCACACCATTGCGTAAAAATGTGATAAAATACATCCCCAAGTAACCAAATAGATTTTTAAGCAAAAACAGGATCAAAACCAGTACGATCATCATGACTAGCGCCATTTCTTGATCTTCTTTCATTACATCAGTCACATACCAGTTGACATAACTCTCTAGATAATCTTTTGCATTTGTGATACCTTGCCAGACTGGTTTTACATACTCGTCCTCTGTCGTTTGAAACAAAACTTTCATAACAGGTACTAACGCCACAAACGATAACGTACCAAACAGGGCGTAAAAAATATTACAAATGATATTTAAAACACCATAACGGCGGTATGGTCTCGCATACTGTAAAATCTCTTTAAAATAATTCATTATTGTACGTCTAGACTATTAAGTATGGCGTCTATTTTACCGTTCAAAGTAGTGCGCACCTTGCGATAATTATCTGCATGATCCAGTGGGGCATTTACTGAAACATAAAATTTAATTTTGGGCTCCGTACCGCTGGGTCTTGCAGCAATTTTACTGCCGTCCTCTAGATAAAAAATCAATACATTACCTGATGGTATTTCCATAGGCGTAATCTCTCCAGTGTTGTTGTTTTTTCTAGTTCCTTTTAAATAATCTTCTATGATAATCACCTTTTTATCGGCTATGTGTGATGGTGTGTTCTCTCTCAAGTCAACCATCATGCGTTTTATTTCTTCTGCGCCATTGATTCCCTTTTTTACCAGGCTCACCAGCCGCTCTTCATAACATCCGTTTTTAACGTATAGATCTAATAAATACTTATAGGCTGTAGTATGGTTTGCTTTTGCGTAAGCGATCAATTCACAAGCTAATAAAGTAGCAGTAACTGCATCTTTATCCCTAACAAAATCACCCACCATGTAGCCGAAACTTTCTTCACCACCGCCTATAAAAGACTGGTGTGGATGGTCCTGGATCATTTTTGCAATCCATTTGAATCCAGTGAGACCCTCCTTACATTCAATATTATAGCCTCTAGCCAGATCTTGCATCATAGGCGTGCTTACAATTGTACTTCCTATAAAAGGATCTTGTAAGGAGTCAAGATCGGTCTTTTCTAACAGTAATGCGGTCATCGCAATCATGGTTTGATTTCCATTGAGCAGTAACATCTGGTTGTCTGTATCGCGCACTGCGACTCCCAGTCGATCGCAATCAGGATCTGTTCCTATCACAATGTCTGCATCTATTTTATTGGCAAGCTCTACTGCTAGAGCTAGCGCTTCTGGCTCTTCTGGATTAGGAGATTGAACGGTAGGGAAGTCTCCATCTGGTTCTTCCTGTGCTTTTACAATATGTACTTCCGTATATCCTGCTGCTTCCAGGGTTTGCGGTACCATGGTAATGCTAGTACCGTGCAAGCTGGTAAATACGATTTTGACATTTGATCGATCTACCTCTCCAGCAATTTTTCCTGCCTTAACGCTGTCTGCAATAAAGGCCTGATCGTCGCTATCGTCTAGCAATTCGATTAAAGATTCATTTGCTTCAAAATTAATATCGGCAAATTCGGTTTGTTCTATAGTTTCTAGCAATTCTTTATCCTGTGGTGGTACCAGTTGGCCACCGTCTTGCCAGTACACTTTATAGCCATTATATTCTGGCGGATTGTGACTTGCTGTAAGCACAATACCCGCATGACAACCTTTACGTTTTACCGTATAAGAGAGCAGGGGAGTGGGACGCAACGCTGGGAATAGAAAAACTTTAATATCATTTGCACTCAACACCTGCGCAACTGTCTGTGCCAATTCTTTAGAATTGTGCCGGCAATCGTAAGCGATCGCAACTTTATGAGACTCGCCTGGGAACGACTCCTTTAAATAAGCCGACAGTCCTTGAGTGTTTTTCCCCAACGTGTATTTATTGATCCTATTAGTACCCACGCCCATTATACCGCGCATGCCGCCTGTACCGAATTCCAAATTCTTATAAAAAGATTCTAGATACTCATCAGAGTTTGCTTTGATAAGTGCTAGTGTTTGTTCAATAGTGGTAGGGTCAAATGGGGCTTGCGTCCAGACTGACGCTGTCTCGCGTATTTTTTTGTGGTCCATAAAGATTCAAATCAATAGGATGCAAAGGTAGTATTTTAAACGCGCTATTACAGGCCCTAATCTGTCCCTACACAATTCTCGCAGTAGCTTTTTTTAAGATAATCATCTTCTAACAATTGAAAGGTGACACCATCTTCTAGCGATGGGTTGAACAATTCACAATAGCGTTGCTTATTTAAATTAACCGCGTTGAGCATAATATTGCGATAGGCATCTGTCTCTGTAAGCTTTTTATCAATTAAGGTCAAGTTGAGGTAATAAAACAGCAAATCTTCATCGATGGTAATCTCTTTTGCTCTGGGCTCTAATAGTCTAGTAGCCTCGCCACTTTGCGCATAGTAAGTAAGAAATTGCGCCAGACTTAAATAATCCCTATCAGTAAGTGGTACATTGTTGTAAATACCCAATATATTAAAAACGTTTTGATCTTTTGCTTTGTAATTGCGCAGTCGCATTTCTTGCTCTGCTCTGACGATATAATAATTCACTAGCATGCGGTCGATCAAATGTGCTTTAAAACCGTAATTATGAAGGTTTTTAATTTGTTTTTTGAATTGCTCATGATCTACTGGCGATGCATCATTGCGCCATATAATAAATTTGAGGACCACAAGATTGTACTGGATCCTAGAATTATTAGGAGCCATTGATTCTAAGGCTTTCATTTTATTATAAACAATAAGCGTTTGTCGTTTATCCATTAAGTATTGGTACATGTAATTTTTACCTCGTAAATCCACATACTTACTTTCATTAGGGATTTCTATCTTTTCAATAGCATCAGGGGACCCGGTTTCTTTGATTTTTTCAAGCAAAGAATTCTGAATTATTCGGGCTTCTTCTATCTGATTTGTAGCAATTTTTTCATTAAATAAGAAGGTTAGATTGTTGATCGATTGGTCCTTATAGATATCAATTTTGTCCAACTGTAGTGTGACTACTGCCTTACGGTGTTTTGCTAGTATGGGCTCTAGTGCAGATGCCGTGGTACCGGTTAATGCAGATTTAATTTGTTTTTTTGATAGTTTCTGGAAATCCGCATGAGGTGTTGATCTGATATCATTAAAAAATTCTACCCAATTCTCTGCGGTGGTAATTTTTGTTTGTATTTGTGGTGTTTGAAAGGTCTGAAGTGATGCTGCGATACTATTGCCGCGCTCTTTTTGCAAGGCCGTGTTACGTTGCTCGCTTCCTTCCACACTGGCATAAGCTTTAATGTCAATTGTTTTGATATTAAAATCGGTCAGTCTCAATGAGTCATAAAGTGGTTTTATATCACTAGGATCATAAACCGACTTGTTTTTTTCAAACGGAATGACAAATTTGAGTGTTTTATACTGGGTCACAGACTGCTCCTGCAGACTGGTGATTTTCTCGTTGCTGTAAGTTATAGAATCTAAGTATACTCCCATATCTAACAGGTCCCAGGGATAGGAAGCTAGATTGAATATGGTATAGTATTTACAAAGTCTGTTGTTGTTTAAAAACAGTATGTTGAATTCAAGATCATTTTTAAGCATAGAGATAGGGATTTCTCCCACAGCAACCCGATATCGATTTTGTTCATGCGGTTTTAAACCTCGTTTAAGCTCGCTAGCATAAACAGGGGCAAGTAATTTGCCTTTTATCTGGCTGGATATAGCTGGAGTATCGCAATCATACCGACTTTTTGAAACTATGTCTACGGCAACACCGTCTTTCGCATTCTTAAAAAGTTGTTTAAACCAGCGCTCGTCTGTAGTTTCAAAAAATAGTTTGTTGTTAACGCGCTGGATAACAAAAGAGGTTTCCTTGGATTTATTTTGAAACGCCTGTTCAAAATAGTTGCACTGTGCAGCGCGATTACTGCGATTAGGGAAATCAATTCCATAGTCAATTTGAGCCGTGGACCAGGCACAGTAAAAAAAAGACAACAATAAAAGTGAATAGAAGCGGCTCATAATAAAAAAAATTGAGACTTCTAATTTAGTAAAGCTTACAGGTGATCCAATAAAACCATCACTATAACGGTGTTTTATCGGTTATTTTGTAGCGAGACTGATTATTCCCAGTCCTTATAATAAGTTCGCCTAGAAAACCCGCTACAAAAAACAAACTGCCTAGAATCATAGCGGTAAGAGCGATATAAAACCACGGATTTCTCGTAACCAGTTCATAAGGTAAGTCATAGGCAAGCTTATACAATTTTGAACCTCCTACATAAGCAGCGGTAAAAAAACCTAAAGTAAACATGATAAAACCTATACCACCGAATAGGTGCATGGGACGTTTACCAAAACGGGATATAAATGCAATAGTTACTAGGTCAAGAAAACCTTTTATAAACCGATCAGCGCCAAATTTTGTTTGACCATACTTGCGCGCTTGATGCTGGACCACTTTTTGCGTGATGCGTTTATATCCAGCGTTTGCAGCGAGCACTGGTATATAACGATGCATCTCTCCATGTACATCAATATTTTTTACCACCTCCCTGCGATACGCTTTCAAGCCACAATTGAAATCATTCAATCGTACACCACTTGTTTTACGAGCGGCCCAATTGAAAAGCTTGCTCGGTAAATTTTTTGTCAGGATGGAATCGTACCTTTTCTTTTTCCAGCCACTTACCAGATCATACTTTTCTATTGCAATCATTCGATATAGTTCAGGAATCTCTTCTGGACTGTCCTGTAAATCTGCATCCATTGTGATTACCACCTCACCTTGAGCCTCAAGAAACCCTGCATGCAAGGCCTGTGATTTCCCGTAATTGCTCAAAAATTTGATGGCTTTGAGGTGAGAATGCTTTCGCGAAAGCGAACTCAAAAGATCCCAACTACCGTCAGTACTGCCGTCGTCTATATAAATGACCTCATAGGAAAGATCTGTTTTATCTAAAACACGGTCGATCCATTCTTGTAGCTCTGGTATCGATTGAGCCTCGTTGAGTAGTGGTATGACAATAGACAAATTCATCTACACCTGTGCTGGGTTTTTCTTGATAAAAAGCGCTGTAATGATTCCTATAACCGTGTAAAACAAAAGCTTTGAGGTGGTTGCTATCATGTATCCCTTGACAGAATAATCGATCTCACTTGCTTGAACAGCTGCATTTGATGCCTCGCGCTGAGCAGCAACCATTTTTTCTTGTAAAAGGCGGACGGTCTCCTGGGCACCTGGATCCAGCACCACATAAATTAGATAGTTGACCAGGGCTTCTGACACAAAAATGATCAAGACAGAAAGGAAAAAAGCCAGTACTGCCTGCTTCAATGTTAATATGCCACCTAATTTAGTTTTACTGTAAACTTGTGCTGCAATCCCTATTGCTAGTGGTAAAATAAGCGTAACAATACCGATTGCCTTATTCTGAAAATCTTGAGACTGCCATATATATAAATAAAGAGAGACGGTGATGGCAGCTCCTATAAGACCTAGGACAGCAGCATTTTTCTTTACAATTTGATCCACAATCAGCTTTATTAAAATTAAAACGCAAATATAATCCTTATGATGGTGGCAAATTATATGTAAAATGAATGTATTTTTACCAGTCTATATATTGCGTATTTAATTAAAAACATTAAATTTGCAGCCGCTAAAGAACAAAGTACAAGATCATGCAAAAAGGAATTCACCCAGAACAATATAGATTAGTAGCATTTAAAGACATGTCTAATGATGAGGTTTTTATCACTAAATCTACTGCTAATACAAAAGAAACAATTGAGGTAGAAGGTACTGAGTATCCTTTAATTAAATTGGAGATCTCTAGAACCTCTCATCCTTTCTATACAGGTACTACAAAACTTATCGATACTGCTGGACGTATTGATAAATTTAAGAACAAATACAAGAAGTTCAAGAAGTAATTCTAGAACCCTAGTTATATTAAAAAGCCTCGCATTTGCGAGGCTTTTTTTATTGTATGACGGGATGGTTTAATGAATTAGACTTACTACAATACAATACATTATGCTCTAATGCATGCCATTATCATTTGAAAAGAGCTATGTTTTACGAATTGTTGTAATTGAGTAGGTCGCTGGATTCAAGGCAAATAAGTGTTTGTATATAAATCACTTGCTTCAATTTGCTGTTTTTCCAGGTTGTTGTCATAAATCCACGCAAGAAATTTAGCTACCGTTTTATGTTCAAAATGGCCCCAATCTTCGCCTATGTTAAAGCTATCGAGTGAAACCTGTAATGCTTTTTCTAGGTTGATATGTGCATCCTCTATCGGCACGTGTGGCGCAAAAAGCTGGATAGCTTCTTGTGGATGATCTCGACAAAATTCAAAACCTTTTTTGGAAGCTTGTAAGAACTGGCTGCAGGTTTTTGAATGATCATGCGCCCAGGGCTCATTGGCAACCAGTACAGGAGAATAAGAGTACGGGACTTGAAAATCTGCCATTTTAAAATAGGTATAGGATTCTGGTAAAGATTCTACAGCGACTCCTTCCCAATTTAAGAATATCCAGGTCGCATCAAATGCGCCATTTCTCACAGTGTTCCAAATACCTAGTTTTTCTGGATAGGCTATGTCAAGCTCGCCTCTGCCGCCATCATTTCTAATCATTTGCTTCACGATCATATCCTCATATCGGGCCTGGTAGGAGCTGTATGTTTTACCATCCAATTGTGATGGGCGTAAAATCCCGCTACTTTTTTTAACTGCGATAGCGCTCAAATCTTGTTTTAATATTGCAGCGATTCCTATTAAGGGAAAGGCCTTAGATTTAGTGCGATAACTTATCACACTTTCAGTTGGGCACAATGCAAAGTGCGCCATTCCTTGCTCTACTTTTTTGGCTGGTGTTGTTTTATAATTGTCTTTTGAGGGATCAACTATGGATACATGCAAGCCGGCATCCTTATAATAGCCTTTATCTAGTGCTGTGTAAAAGCCTATGTGATTGATATTAGGGGTCCAGTCTACGGCAAGTGTTAGTGATGTCATAAGGAAGTTTTTGTTATAGAGCTATTTCCATAGCCTATTTAATTTCTGTCCAGTCAAAAAGATTGTCGAACAAATTTAAGCGCCTCCGTGCGCATGTCACAATGCTTAAGCAAAATTAATGTTGGTGCCTCTTGAAAATATTGGTGTGTTAGTCAACAGATATAACAACTCTTCCAGGCTTGAGTCTAGTGCAAATTAATTGGTTTCTATGCTTAGAGTTGGACTTGTTATCAATTCATCCTCAATTAAATTGATAAAGATGGCCTCTATTTAACTAGGACTAATTCCTAGAAGGGCAATTACTTTTGGAGTCATACGAATTTGTAATACAGACCTAGCTTGAAATCATTATTGATCAGAGACGCTCATTTTTATAAGGTGGCCGGGAAAAGTAAGGTGATTAGTGTGCTTTTAAAAAATAGAATGCTTAAATCGCTTACTAGTTTGTAGCTAGCGTGATCATATCACTTTTAATTTGGATTTTTTTGTGCTTGTATAGATACCCTAACGCCTTTTTGTAGGCCTTTTTACTCATATTGAAGTGGAATCTTATAGAGTCTGGTGAGCTTTTATCAGTAACTAGCAAATAACCTTGTGGGCTTTCTTTTAATTTCTCTAGGATTGTAGAGGCATCTGTTTCTATGACATTGAGAAATCCTTGAGGTCTTAAAGAAACATCGATTTTGCCGTCAGGTCTGATTTTTTTTAAAAAGCCTATTCCTTCCATACCTTCCTCTATAGGCTCATAGACGTCGTCATGATAAAGCAGCCCTTCGTACTCGCCATTGATAATCACGTTATAACCTAGCGGTGTTTCATTCTCAATGGTAAGATTCACTTTGTCTCCTTCTTTCAGATTCATGTAGAGTAATTAAAATGGTGTGCAGCAACGTAGCTACAACAAAATTAGATAAACCACGATAAAGCTGTCTGTGATTCTGCTACAAAGATGTAGCCTTTCTTAGTTAAATGATCATTTTTTATGAGGATGCGATAGTTGGAGCGTTAAAAGAAAACACTAACAATGGGCTATTACTTATCAATAACCTTAAAAATCTTTTTCAAATTGTTGATCAATTCATCCAGATTTTTGGTTATTCCTGTGACTTTAGCCTTTTGCAAATATTCGCTATCTGTGGAGCTGTTTTCTTGATCTTTTTTAAAAGCAAGGCTTATACTGATTGCTTGGTCGGGATCATTATCCTTAAAGACCTCTTTAACGGCACTCCAGTCAAATTTACTGATCGCATCGGCATTGCTTAATTCAAGTTCAATACTAGCGACAAAGCCATTTATTTTTGGCGGATTTGTGCTTGTTGTTTGTGCTATTGCAGCACCGCTACACATCATTGAAACGGCTAGGATAAGGTTTCTTAAACTCATAATTCAATTTTAATAAGTGTGGAGTTATCGGTAGATACCAAACTGTTTTAAATGTAAGGTATTTATTTATAACTCGTTGTAAGGCACAAGTGTTTGAAGATAAATTCTGGATGAAAATGACTTATCTAAGATATTCATTCGATTTCAACAGTTATGTGTTGCGTTGAATTGTTATTTGGGAGGTAAAAACAGTTTCAAGCAGACACTTAGGGTTTTGTCATACTAATTCCTTCTAGCTTATTTATCAGGTTGTTGCATGGTGTTAGACCACAAAGTATGTTCAGGGCGATAGAGTATTTGCGGGAACAAAAAAAGCGCCTTTTCAGGCGCTTCAATAATTCACTATTGTAAAATGGTTTATCCTAAATAAGACTTCAAGATTTTACTGCGGCTGTTCTGGCGCAATCTCTTGATACCTTTTTCCTTGATCTGACGCACACGCTCTCGTGTCAAATCAAAAGTCTCACCTATCTCCTCTAGACTCATAGGCTGTTGATTCCCTATACCGAAATATAGTGAGATAACATCGGCCTCTTTTTGAGATAAGGTTTCGAGGGCACGAGTGATTTCTAGCGTGAGAGACTCATGTAATAAATCCTTATCAGGATTAGGAGACTCACCACTACGTACAACGTCATAAAGATTAGAGGTTTCACCTTCTTTGAGCGGTGCATCCATCGATACGTGACGCCCAGCATTTTTAAGTGATTGCTTCACATCACTAACCGTCATATCTAGCTCTGTCGCTAGTTCTTCTGGTGATGGTGGACGCTCGTGCAATTGCTCTAGGTGTGAAAAAGCCTTATTGATTTTGTTAATCGAACCAATTTTATTCAATGGAAGACGCACGATACGAGACTGCTCTGCTAGTGCCTGTAAGATCGACTGGCGTATCCACCATACCGCATAGGATATGAATTTAAAACCGCGAGTTTCATCAAA
Organism: uncultured Nonlabens sp.; assembly: GCA_947491755.1. Classification (GTDB taxonomy): domain Bacteria; phylum Bacteroidota; class Bacteroidia; order Flavobacteriales; family Flavobacteriaceae; genus Nonlabens. Next base: position 68,717 of record CANLKV010000002.1, read on the forward strand.
CCTTTTGGCAGCCTTTACAAGACCTGCATTTCCTTCATTAATAAGATCGGGTAATTTAAGCCCTTGGTTCTGGTATTGTTTAGCAACAGAAACCACAAAACGCAAGTTTGCTGTTGTTAATCGCTCCAGGGCTCTCTGATCACCTTTTTTAATACGCTGTGCTAGTTCCACTTCCTCCTCTGCTGTGATCAAATCGATCTTTGAGATATCTTGTAGGTACTTATCCAGCGATTTAGACTCACGGTTGGTAACCTGCTTGGTGATTTTGAGTTGTCTCATTAAAATAAAAAGATTAAAAATTAAGGCGGCTGTCAGCTTTTGACAACCAAAAATATAGTAGCAAAAATCGTACCAAAGCCCTACATACTGTCATCAATTCAGGTCAGTAATAGTGCGGCTTTCCTACTGATCTATTAGTCGGTTACAGTGGTTTTTTGTTACATTATTGATTTTCAAATTTCGCTTTCGCGAAAGCGAAATTTCTAGCCATCCCTAGAACTATCACGATGTAGATCGCAATTTTTTTTTTTTAAAACCAACAATTTTTAAGACATTAAACTGTTTTTTTATAATTACAATGGTGTTGGAGCTATTAGGTTCACTTAAATCTATTAAGGTTATTATTTAAATGATCTACTTATTGTCAGGTCTCATTAAGCTGCCAGTTATAATCGGTATGCACTTTTTTGAGAATTAGAAAGAATGGAATCCACCAGATAAAGTCATTTGTTATTAGGGTATAAATAAATTCAAAAGGCACCTTACCTTGTGCGTAATTAAATATGAAGCCTAGGGGTCCAAATATTTTGCCCAGCATGCCCACTGCTACAATAGGCCAGTGACGCATGGGGTTGTAGCTAGCCCACCAGTACCCTAGACCATAAACCCCTATAACCATACCCATTCCTTGCCACACCATGGGTTGATTGAGTGGCTGCATGCCTACAAGATTCCAGAACATATCTGGAAAAAGAACGACCCATGCGCCCCATAAAATATTGTAAATCGTAGCTAATTGTAAGGTTAATTTCATATTTCGATTTTTTGATGATTGGTCTGGAACAAGTCTTTTTACTTTCAATAAAGAAGCAATTGGTCTATACTTTCCGCTCTACCAGCATTGAATTCTAGTCCCGCAAGAACGGTTAATTTTATGATTGAAACCTGGTTTATTTGTTATTTTAGCATGATTAGCTTTTAATCTCACCGTCCGCCACATGATAAGTTCTTATAAAATTAATGTTTTTACGTTCTTTAAGTTACCCAGTTGCTGGTGGGCAGGTGTACGCGTTGCAGCGATTAGTGAAACCTCTTGCACCACCAGGGTAAAGCACCGTTGGTTCAATCAAAATCCATTCAACAGCATGTATTTTGCGGTACAAGCGATGGCAGCAGAGCTTGCTACTGGTGCCCTTGTCATGTCGTACATCAAAGAATCCAATACCAGTGTGAGTATGCTGGTAGCAAATAATGAAGCGACTTTTACTAAAAAGGCAAAGGGACGGCTTTCCTTTACCTGTGATGATGGTCTGGCGATAAAGCAAGCGATTCAAAATGCTATAAACACAGGTAATGGGCAAACGCTGTGGATGGAAGCCACCGGGATCAATGCAGATGGGGTAATGGTAAGCAAATTCCGTTTTGAATGGACGGTTAAAGCAAAATAAGGTTTGCTCTATTTTGATCTTTTATAACAATGCGGTAATGCTGTCGTGATTATCTTGCCGGCATGAAAGCAAGTTTCCAAAAATACACTTTACAATTCAAACAGCCCGCAGGCACTTCTCGTGGTATTTTAAAAACCAAAGAAACCTACTTTTTGATAATCAATAATGATAGTTCTCGCGGTATAGGGGAGTGCAATTTATTTAAAGGCTTGTCCAGTGATGACCGCCCTGGATATGAGAAACAATTGCAATGGGTGTGCGATAATATAGGGTTAAAACCAGTAGAGATGATGCAGGCGTTGCAGCAGTGGCCCTCTATCTTATTTGGTTATGAAATGGCACTGCGATCCTTACAGTCCCAGGATCCTTTTACTTTGTTTCCTTCTCTATTTACCCAGCAACAGGATTCCATCAATATTAACGGTCTGGTATGGATGGGCGATCAAAAATTTATGATACGTCAACTGGAAGATAAACTGGCCGCAGGATTTACTTGTATAAAATTGAAAATAGGAGCGATAGATTTTGATGCAGAAATGAAATTGCTGGAGTCGATACGAGCACGCTTTCGCGAAAGCGAGATCACCATACGCGTTGATGCAAATGGCGCTTTTTCTCCTCAAGAGGCGCTGGCTAAATTAGACCGGGTAGCCGCCTATCAAGTACACAGCATCGAGCAGCCTATCGCGCAAGGTCAATGGGAGGAAATGGCAAAATTATGCGAGAAAACACCGCTGCCTATAGCACTAGATGAGGAATTAATAGGTCTTTATGACGGGCCGCAACGCAGCAATTGCCTGGACACTATCAATCCACATTATATTATACTTAAACCAGCACTGGTAGGAGGATTTGCTAGTTGTAGAGAATGGATTAATCTGGCTACATCGCGTCAAATAGACTGGTGGATGACGAGCGCTCTAGAGTCAAATATTGGGCTTAACGCAATTGCACAATTTACCTATACCCTGGGAGTTACCATGCCTCAAGGTCTAGGCACAGGCGGGCTGTATACTAATAATATAGAGGCGCCTCTAGAAATTAAGAACGGACAGCTATATTGTAACGATGTGCAACAGTGGGATACTAACCTAATAAACTTTTAAGTATGTATATCGAGCAAGGCTATAAGGGCAATCTAGGTGCATGGAACTTTTTTGTAATTCCAGTACTGTTTATGGGGCTTATGGCTTTTAATTATGTTTCTACCCAGGCCCTAGTAGCAGATGGAGACCAGTCTGTAGAGCAGATGATGACACAGATGATCGACCAGATGGGTAAGAATATGTTTCTTATTCTCAATCTGGGAGTATTTGTGGTAGGTCTGATAGGTATTTTGATCTGGACAAAGTTTATTAATCTACAATCGATTACCAGTCTTACGACCTCCAGAAGAAGTATCGACTGGAAACGCATATTTTTTATGTTTGGACTATGGTCTGCTTTTTCTGTGATTAGTATTCTGCTAGCGGTGTATCTGGCTCCAGAAAATTATGAACTACAATTTGAGTGGAATAAGTTTATACCCTTATTAGTCATATCATTAATGTTATTTCCTTTCCAGACCAGTTTTGAGGAGTATCTTTTTAGAGGGCAATTACTACAAGGGCTAGGAATTGCTACAAAAAGTAGAGCAGTGAGCTGGATAGTGACCTCAGTATTGTTTGGTTTGATGCATGCCGCAAACCCTGAGGTGGAAAAGCTAGGTTTTTCAGTCATGATTTTTTACATAGGTACAGGATTGCTGTTAGGGGCAATGACCCTGCTGGACGAGGGTCTGGAGCTGGCCCTAGGATTTCATGCAGCAAATAATATAACGGCTGCGTTGATGGTCACCGCATCGTGGACAGCCATCCAGACAGACTCCGTTTATCTGGACGTGTCACAGCCTACCTCATTCTCACTGGTGGATACCTTACCTATCTTTATAGGATACCCCATACTGCTGGTCATTCTAGGACGTATTTATAAATGGACAGACTGGAGACAAAAACTATTTGGTAGCGTGAAAAATCGCAGTTACTTTGCAGGAGAATCTGCGGCTATAGAAACGCAACAAAATAAACCTTTATGACTCCTGAAGTACATCCAGAATTTCAATTAAATGGTAGGTCATTAGACTACAACGGATTGATGACCGTTGCCTACAGCTATGTAAAAGAAGGAGAATTGTGGGAACGACAGGTGGGAGATTTTATACTCAACTGGCTGGATGACTTTTCTTACCACACTGTTTTTACAAGCGGTTCTACTGGCAAGCCTAAAGAGTTCAGGCTAGAGAAGCAGCACATGATAAACAGTGCACGAATGACTGGGGAACGTTTTAGAATCGTTGCCGGGATGGATGTATTGGGCTGCTTACCATTAAGTTATATAGCGGGTAAGCTTATGATGGTGCGTGCTATAGAATTAGGATGGCACATCGATCTGGTAGCTCCATCAAAAAATCCACTAGAAAAGTTGACAAAGCGATATGATTTTACAGCGCTTACAGCCTATCAAGTAAAGCATTCTCTCAACTTTCTGTATAAGAGTCGCAAGACGATTATAGGCGGTGGACCGGTCGATAAGGCGATGGTAGATAGTTTAAAGGGGCGTCACACCCGTGCGTATCACACTTATGGAATGACAGAGACTAGTACCCATATAGGAGTGCGTGAGTTGTATCCTACTTATGAAGAGTATTTTACAGCTCTTCCTGGTATAAAAGTAAGATTAAATGCGGCAGATTGTTTGGTAGTAGATGCACCCGATCTTGCAGATAAAACCGTGGTCACAAATGATCTAGCGGTCGTAAAAGATGATAAGCTATTTAAAATTTTAGGGCGTACGGATGATGTAATCATAACAGGCGGTGTAAAAATACATCCAGAGGCCTTAAGTGATAAGTTATCGGGCTTTATCGAGCAGCGATTTTTTATAACTGCCGAGTCAGAAAAAGATCTAGGGCAGCAAGTGGTCATTTATATCGAGGGCGATTCATTTGATACAGATGCCGCTTTCGCGAAAGCGAAATTAGATCGATTTGAAAAACCAAGAAAAGTTATTTTTGTAGATAAATTTAACGAGACACACACTGGTAAAATCGATCGTAAGACCATTGTATTAAAACACGCTAAGTAAAATAAAAAAGCTGCAATTTATGATTGCAGCTTTTTTGCTATAATATCGGTGGCTTGATCTAACATCTTGTACACGCTCGCAAATCCTTGCTTACCTCCGTAATAGGGATCGGGTACATCAAGATTTTCTCCAGGAAATGCTTCATCTAGTATTTTTTTAATCTTTGAACGCTGGGTATCGTCAACTGCCATGCGCTGTACATCTTCTAGATTTTTGCTATCCATTACATAGATATAATCAAACTCTTCAAGATCTTCTTGGGTCAACTTACGACTGCGCTGGTCAGAAATATCGAGGTCATGCTGCATGGCAATCTCTATAGATCGCTTATCTGACGCTTCACCTTTATGGCCGCCAGAGGTTCCTGCGCTATCTACCGTAAACTTTGTGAAATTAAGTTTAGAACGCATCAGGCCTTCTGCAAGTGGCGAGCGGCAAATATTACCTAGACAAACCATAAGGATGGAAGTCTTTTTATCCATGCTAGTTGGCTAGTTTTTTACGCAGTTCTTCCACGTATCGGTTAAATTGTTTGTCAGTAGAAGCAAGGTTGTCTACCGTCTTACAGGCGTGCAATACCGTGGCATGATCGCGCTTTCCTATTTTAGAACCTATGCTGGCCAGAGATGCCTTGGTCATTTTCTTAGAAAAATACATGGCCAGTTGTCTCGCTTGAACTATATGACGTTTACGTGTTTTAGATTGCAAGGTTTCAACATCCATCTGGAAGTAATCACTTACTACCTTCTGGATTTGATCTATACTTATTTCACGTTTCGTATTTTTTACATAGTTCTCAACAATTTTTTTAGCTAGCTCTATGGTAATCTCTTTACGATTAAATGAGGAGTGTGCGATTAAGGATATAATCGCGCCTTCTAGCTCTCGTATGTTGGTCTTGATGTTGTCTGCTAGATAATTGACAATGTCTTCTTCCATCTCTACACCATCGCGATAAAGCTTGTTTTTTATGATGCTCACACGAGTCTCATAGTCGGGATGATTAAGCTCTGCACTTAATCCCCACTTGAAACGAGAGAGCAGACGCTGCTCGATATCTTGCATATCTACAGGCTTTTTATCGCTGGTTAGTATGACTTGTTTACCATTTTGATGCAGGTGATTGAAAATATGGAAAAACACATCTTGTGTACCAGCTTTACCAGCAAAAAATTGAATGTCATCAACTATAAGAACATCAACAATCTGATAGAAATGGATGAAATCGTTACGATTATTTTTGCGTACCGATTCAATAAATTGTTGAGTAAATTTTTCGGCACTTATATAAAGAACTGTCTTGTCTGGGTAATTTTCCTTGATCCCAACCCCTATAGCATGGGCAAGGTGGGTTTTACCTAAACCTACACCCCCAAAAATCAATAGAGGATTAAAAGAGGTTCCTCCTGGTTTATTAGCCACCGCCATACCAGCACTGCGCGCCAGACGATTAGAATCACCTTCTAGAAAAGTATCAAAATTATAATTTGGATTGAGCTGTGACTCTATTTTTACATTCCGTATTCCAGGTATGACAAAGGGATTTTTAAGTTCTGGACTTTTACTTCTAACAGGCGCATCGACATTTTGCGAGTTTTGAAAAGTTCTATTGCTACTAGGGATCTTTTCTGTAAAAGGCTCCATGCCTTTTAAGGTATTCTCCATTCTAATGGCATAAATCAACTTTGCACCATCACCTAGCTCCTTGGTTAGGGCTGTTTTTAATAGTTTGATATAGTGCTCTTCTAGCCACTCATAAAAGAAACGACTAGGTACTTGAATGCTTAAAGCAGTGTCTGTAAGTTTTACTGCCTTAATAGGCAAAAACCAAGTTTTGTATGCTTGTGGGTTAATATTGTCCTTTATAAATTCCAGACAATTTCCCCATACCGATTCTGCCGTCGATGCCATAAATCTTTTTTAATTGGTTAGATTTGACTCTTATGGATGAGGGAATTCAAGCATTAATAATGCGTCCTCAAGAGTGGTACAAATATGTGTATAAAAAACCTTAAAAAAAACCTATTGTAGCATTGATTTTTTACAAATTTAGTTGCATGCAACGTGTTTTTTTTACCACCTAATTTTTTGACTAGAATTCTATGAAAAGCTCAATTGTTAAGATTAAACCACGATATTCCGAAACAGATCAAATGGGAGTTGTGCATCATGCTAACTATCTATTATACATGGAGATAGGTAGACTTGAATGGTTAAGTTCTTTAGGTTTTTCATATGAAAATATGGAAGCAGATGGTGTGCTTTTACCTGTTTATCAAATAGATATAAAGTATAAAAATCCGATAAAATTTGGCGATGATATTACAGTTAAAACTACCCTTAAGAATATTCCTACAACTCGGGTGGTTTTTGATTATGAAATCACTAATTCAAATAATGAAATTTGTGCTACCGCGCTGTTGACCCTTGTCTTTACAGATGCGAGTACTTTTAGACCTAGAAAACCTATTCCAGAATTTTTACTAGCGTGTAAGAAATTATTCACAGATCAGTCCGACCCACTTTAAAACGATGCAGATTTTATGTTAAACGATTATTTTTCTGAACTGAAGCATGATTTGCGTGGTGCATTAAGTAAGCGCAATCATCCGTTTAAGTATGCCTATTTATCTACGGTGGATCAAAATATGCAGCCGCGTTCACGTACGGTAGTAATTAGAGAAATAACGGAAAATCTAGATATCACGATTTTTACGGACTCCCGTACTACCAAAGTCCATCAATTGAACCATAATGCAAAAGCAAGTTTGCTTTTTTATCATCCCAAAGCACTGCGTCAAATACGCATTGATGGTAGATTGCAGCCCATTACCGAGGTTGGAGAGGTAAAACGTTTGTTCTCTAAGGTTTCTTCAAAAGCTATTAAGGACTACACGACGCAGTTACCGCCAGGCTCACCTATTAAGAATCCAGATCTTGTTGAATATGTAGAGCGCTCAGAAAATCATTTTTATCCCCTATTACTTGTTCCGCATAGCATAGAATTATTACAATTAAAGCGGCCTAACCATTTGAGGGCTCTTTATACTAAAGAAGAAAATAAATGGCAGGGTCAGTGGCTTGTGCCATAGCTGCTCGCTTTGATAGGGTACATGGCGTTCAATTGATCAATGATGCTGCTTTCTTTTGATTGAGGCACTTTTACAGTTACAGCGCAGGAAGTGGTGAGTTCCTGTTGTGCTATGGTTAGATTATGTTCATCTATAAAACGCATTACCTGACTCATTTGTGGGTATTCAAACCTTATACTGACCTTAACTGTAATTACTCGCTTTACAACACGTGCTTGTTCTAATGCTTGTCTTGCAGCTTCTCTATACGCTTGAATCAGGCCACCCACCCCTAGCTTTGTCCCACCAAAAATTCTACTCACGACCACCAATATATCGCTCATTTCTCGCGCATTTATCTGGGATAGGATAGGATCACCTGCACTGTGGCTGGGTTCTCCATCATCGTTTGACCTGTAATTGTTATCATCTGCCCCTATTTTCCATGCATAGCAATGATGTCCTGCTTTTTGATGTGTTTTCCGTAGGTGGTCTATGATTTCCTGTAGTTGGGATTCTTTACTAAAAGGGTAGGCTGTAGCATAAAACTTACTGCCACGCTCTTTGTAAAGAATTTCTGGGGTAGATTGGGTAATGGTCAGGTAAGAATCGTTCATGGATAGTTATGCTTTCGCGAAAGCGATAAAAAGAATTGCCACTACAGCCAGGACTACGCCCCAGTAATTTTTTCTCAGCAAACGCTCTTTAAATATTAAATATCCCAAAAGTGTGGTGAATAATACTGTTCCTACATGATTTATCGGAAAAAAGACGCTGCTCTCCATTCCGTTTTTGAGAGCACGCATGAGAAAATAAATTGAAAAATAATTAGGGATGCCTAGTGTTATTCCTGCCATTACTGATTTCCATTGTAATTTGCGATCGCAAAATGCCTCATAAAGCAATACACATACTCCTATTGAAAAGGCAAATAAAAAACAGACGGCGCTAAATAAAGGTTCATCACCGTTAGGTACAAAATTCTTTTCGGCATGTTTAATAAGCGTGTCAATTGTACCACTTCCTATAAAAAGAGCCAAAGGCAGCAATAGGTTTTTTAACCTAATGGACAAGCCGTCTTTTGATTTGATTGATGCCAGATAAACAGAGCACAGCGCGATCAAAATGCCTACTATCTTTAACCATCCTAGTGATTCATTATACAGCCACACACCGAAAACAGATGGGATAACCAGCGACATTTTACTAGCCACAGCTGCAACTGACAGTCCATTTTGCTGGCTGGTCTGTGCCATCACGTTAAAAATGATGATAAATAAGCCTCCTAAAATGGCGGCGTACCACAGCCAGTGTTGTTCAATAATGTCATTAATGCTTATTTCACCTTGATAAAAGAAAATACCGGTAAGTGCTGCAATAAAATAATTGACTACAATTGCATGCAGTGTATTGACCTTATACACCTTAAAGCTTTTAAATATGGCGTACAGTAAACTGGACGTGGCAATAGATAATAAAAGCCAGATCATTTATTCAAAAATATCTTTACTGTATCGTTGTCTAGATCATAATGATCTTTGAGTGATGCGCTGGTCGGTACTTCTGGTGCTTTAAGACCTTGTTTAAAATACGTGGTTGTACCTGTGTACAAGTGGATTTCATCCCAGTAATTTTGACTGATAAATTGCTGTAGAGTCCGTGCACCACCTTCTATAATTACTGATTGAATATGTAGAAAAAATAAATCATCGACGATGGTTTTTACCTGCTCAACAGGGCGTTTTAAAATTTGAGTAACCGCTGCATTATCAAAAACTTGAAAGCGGTCTGATAACTCATCACGGTAGTCCAGTACGATGCGAGTAGGATGATTCCCTGCCCAATCTCTTACGGTAAGCTTTGGGTTGTCGTCTACCACGGTCTGGGCTCCTACTAAAATGCTTTGTTCCTGCGCTCGCAATTTATGCGCAAGCTGTCGAGTGTACGGGTTAGTTATCCATATAGGAGCAGCTACTTTTTTATCTTGAGGCGCTATAAAACCATCTTCTGTTTGTGCCCATTTAAGTATAATGTAGGGCCTGCGCTTTTTGTGGTATGAAAAGAATCTTTTATTAACCTCATTGCACAATTCCTGACAAACTCCAACCGTAACCTCTATTCCTGCCTGTTTGAGTAATTCTACACCTTTGCCTGCTACCTTACTGTGTGGGTCTAGAGTACCTATTACCACATTCTTGAAATTGTTTTTAACGATCATGGAGGCACAGGGCGGTGTCTTTCCTTGATGAGAACAGGGCTCTAGATTGACGTACAAAGTAGATTCGGCAAAGTCTGAGTTGTCATAATCGCGCTGGCGCGCATTATTAACAGCGAGAACCTCTGCATGTGGCTCTCCTGATTTTAAATGAAAACCTTCTCCTAGAATCTTACCATTTTTATCTACGATTACAGAGCCTACCAGAGGATTGGGGTAAGTAGTTCCCAGGCCGTTTATAGCCAGTTGTAAGCATCTTCTGATAAAATAATCGTGATTCATGAGTAAACAAATTTAAGTAAAGGCGATCAGTATTTTGAGCACCTGTGATAAATTTAAGAGGACTTAAATAGCACGCAGTAAATCGCCATATTATCTTTGAGTTATGAATATAAGAAAAATACGCCCGCAGGATAATCCAGCCGTGCGAGATATTATACAGCAAACCATACTAGAATATAAAGCCCCAAAGGAAGGCACTGCCTACAGCGATGCGGCAACACAATCCATGTACCATGCCTACCAGAAGCCTAGAGCAATTTATTTTGTTGTCGAGGTGGATGGGGTTATTTGTGGTGGCGCCGGGATTGCACCATTATTAGACTATGACGATTCTTACTGTGAGCTTCAAAAAATGTACTTTATGCCCCACGTGCGAGGTAAGGGATATGGCAAGCAACTCATAGAAAAATGCCTTGATGCAGCACGCTCTTTCAAATATCAAAAGGTGTATCTAGAAACTATGGATAATATGTACGATGCTCAAGGACTATATCAACGGGTAGGTTTTGAACTACTCACCCAGCCATTAGGCAATACAGGTCATTACAGTTGTCCTGTACAAATGATAAAAAGCTTGTAGCGATGACTTTACAGCAGCTACGCAATGTGTATACAAGTCGTCTGACGACACTTTATCCTCCAGAAGAAGTCTTGTCAATTTTCAATATTGTTTGTGAGGATCTTTTGCAAATGTCAAAACGCGACATCATGCTAGATGATGATCAACCATTGGCTCATTTGCAAGAAGAATTACTATTGCGCTCTCTGGAGAACCTTCTTACTGGCAAACCGGTGCAGTATATCACTGGATTTGCGCACTTTTATGGTCATCTGTTTGAAGTAAATGAACATACGCTCATTCCACGGCAGGAAACTGAAGAATTAGTTCATTGGATTCTCACTGATTTTAAAAATCAACCCATTCCTCACTTGCTTGACATAGGCACTGGAACGGGTTGTATAGGGATTAGTTTAGGGCACGCTTTCGCGAAAGCAAACTCAACAACAGCCGCATTACAAGTTTCATTAATGGATGTGTCCTTAAACGCCTTGCAGGTCGCTCAACGTAATGCTGCCAAAATTGCTCCATCCGTTAATTTTAATTTTATCAAACAGGACATTTTACAAGCTAGATCCCTAGCAAATTATGATGTTATTGTTAGTAATCCACCTTATGTGCGAGAATTAGAAAAGCTAGAAATACATAAAAACGTACTTGATTTTGAACCCAGTACGGCTTTATTTGTTTCTAATGAAGATCCATTACTTTTTTACAGACAAATATTGCAACTGGCTAGGTTACAAACCAGACCTTTAGTTTATTTTGAGATCAATCAATACATGTCTAAAGGTATGCAGCAATTAGCCGCCCAGATGGGGTTTGAAAGTACCCTTAAAAAAGATTTGAATAATAATTACCGCATGATGAAATGCTGGATAGCCCAAAACCCTCAATAAAGTAACCACTATGGATCCTAAAAATCAAATAGAACAGTTGCGAGTAGAGCTGCGAGCACACAATTACAGTTACTACGTTCAAGACAATCCGTCTGTGTCAGACTTTGAATTTGATAAAAAACTGGAGCAATTAAAAAGGCTAGAGGCAGCGCATCCAGAATTCTATGATCCTACAAGTCCTACCATAAGGGTAGGAGGAGCCGTTACAAAGACTTTTGATACGGTAAAGCACATTAATAGAATGTACTCACTAGACAATTCTTACAGCAGGGAAGACCTGCAGGATTGGGAAAAGAGGTTGAGACGGACAGTAGATGGAGCTATAGAATATGTTTGCGAGCTTAAATATGATGGTGCGAGTATAAGCTTGCATTATGAAAAAGGGAAGTTTGTCCAGGCGGTAACTCGCGGTGATGGCACTCAAGGAGATGATGTTACCGCTAATGTTAGAACAATCAAATCAGTTCCCTTACAACTTACGGGAGATGACGTGCCAGATAAATTTGAGATACGTGGGGAGATTGTACTGCCCTGGGATGGCTTCCATAAAATGAATCAAGAACGAGAGGAACAGGGATTAGAGTTATACCGCAATCCACGAAACACAGCCAGTGGCAGCCTTAAATTACAAGATAGTGCAGTTGTTGCAACACGACCGCTGGAGTGTTTATTGTATCAAATTGTCGGTGATAATTTACCTTTTAATACTCAGCACGACGGTCTTTTAGCAGCGCGCAGATGGGGTTTTAAGGTTCCAGAGCAGTCAGTGTTAGTACAAGGAATCGATGGTGTTCTAGAATTTATTAATTACTGGGATATCAAGAGAAAAGAATTGCCTTATGAAACAGATGGAGTTGTCATTAAAGTAAACGCCTTGCAAAACCAGGAGGAATTAGGGTTCACGGCAAAAGCACCGCGCTGGGCTATGGCTTACAAATTTACTGCAGAGCAAGTCTCAACCACCCTAGAAGAAATCACATACCAGGTGGGGCGTACAGGAGCCATCACGCCGGTTGCAAATCTCAACCCTGTTGAAATTTCTGGAACAACTGTTAAGAGAGCTAGTCTGCATAATGCAGATCAAATTGAAAAATTAGATGTACGTGTGGGCGATACCGTTTTTGTGGAAAAGGGAGGGGAAATCATTCCTAAAATTGTAGCGGTCGATCTTACAAAAAGGCCAGAGCACTCGCAACCTACCCTATATGCAACTCATTGTCCAGAATGCGGTACACAACTAGTGAGGCAATCAGGCGAGGCACAGCATTATTGTCCGAATGATCTAGGATGTCCGCCACAAGTAAAAGGAAGAATACAGCATTTTATTTCTCGTAAGGCAATGGATATTGACGGTATAGGATCAGAAACTGTAGATCAACTGGTAGAGGCAGGACTCATCAATGATTATGCAGACCTATACCAACTTCAGTACGAACAAATAATTCCACTAGATCGCATGGCCGAAAAAAGTGCCCAAAATATGCTTGCAGGAATAGAGGCCAGCAAACAAATTCCTTTTGAGCGGGTTCTATTTGCACTAGGTATAAGATACGTAGGAGAAACAGTGGCCAAAAAGATTGCACGTCATTACAAGAGCATGGAGGCACTTATGGAAATGCCTGACATTACCCAACAAAACCCTGCTGCTGTAGACCTGTTTCATAACTACGATAACCTTGCAGTAGAGCAAAAAATGCAAGAGTTGAGCGCTTTACCAGAAATAGGAGAGCGCATTGCAGCTTCTATAATTCAATTTATAACAGACGATAGACAACGGCAGATGGTACATCGATTGAAGCAGGCAGGACTTCAATTTGCCCTTACAGAGGAAGAAATGAATAGTAGATCTGATACGCTTGCTGGAAAGGCTTTTGTTATCTCAGGAGTTTTTGAAATGTCCAGAAACGATTTAAAAAAATTGATCGAAGATAACGGCGGTAAGGTGAGCAGTTCATTATCATCTAAGACAGATTACCTAGTCAGGGGAGAAAACATGGGGCCATCAAAATTAGAAAAAGCTGAAAAGCTAGGGATCACGATGATCAATGAACTAGAGTTTTTACAAATGCTGGGCTAGTACACATGATCAACTATGGGGAGTTATATGCCCGTATCAGGCTTTAAAAGGAGATTTCTGACTTTTTAAAAAGGGATCACGATTTGAGCGACTTATCGATTAACTACCTCAAAAAGTATAACTATATCTCATAAACCACCTTGTCACTAGCCGTCAGGTTGCCTTGTTTGAGGTAAAAATCAATCCGTCCTAGATTAATACCATAACAACCTACCTGATTAACTAGAACCGTCTCACCTTTTGTATTCAAAACCATTTCTGGTTGATCTAAAAATGTATGAGTATGGCCGCCTATAATCAAATCAATACCGCTGGTTTTTTGCGCTAGAGCCATATCGCTTATTTTGTCCCCTCGATAACTGTATCCTAGGTGCGACATACAAATAACGATATCACATTGCTCTTTGTCTCGCAAGGCAGCGACCATATCTTGAGTTACCGTAATAGGATCTAGATACTTTGTCTCCTTATACATAGATGGTGCAACTAGCCCCTGTAGTTCTATACCTAGACCAAAAAGCCCCACTCGCACACCATCTTTTACAATGACACGGTATGGACTGGTATGTCCTTCCATAATAGTGTTTGAAAAATCATAGTTAGAGATCACAAAATCAAAAGATGCATGAGGTAACTGTTTGTATAGCCCTTCTATGCCATTGTCAAAATCGTGATTGCCTAATGTGGCAGCATCATATCCCAGCATGCTCATCAATTTTATTTCCAGCTCACCACCGTAAAAATTAAAATAAGGCGTGCCTTGAAAAATATCACCACAGTCTAGAAGAATGGTATTTGCATTCTCTTGACGTACTTTATTTATTAATGTTGCCCTGCGAGCCACCCCACCGCGCCCATCATTACGACCACCGGTTATAGGTTCTATATGAGAGTGGGTATCGTTTGTATGTAGGATGGTGATTTTTTTTGCAGTTGGGTCTGTGGTTGATGGCCCCATTAAGTTGTGTCCTATGGCCATAGGGCTCCATAAAGCAGTACCTGCTATTAAACTTGCTGTTGCGCTATGCTTGATAAATTTTCTACGTTCCATAATTATTATTCTACTACTGTAAACCGACGGTCTGCGGCAAATTTTAGTGTATCGATTTTATTAAAATAATCAATCATTGCATTGCGTATTTTATAGTTCAAGGAGGTACTGTTGACGGCACGTGTAAAAAACTCCATGTTATCGCCGCCGGTTAATAAATAGTCATTTGTCAAGACGTTATAATTGCGGCTATAGTCTAGCTCCTTGCCGTCTAGTAAGACATTTACCTCATTCTCTTGGACGGTAATTTCGATGCCATCAAGAGGATGTGCCCTTCTTCCTTGTACTAGATAGTCAATCAATTCTTTCATTTGTTCAGGTTTTAATTGCGCTATGACCATTTCATTTTCAAATGGCATAACTTCATAGGCTGTTCGTGTGGTGACGGGCCCTGCTGGAATGGCAGATCGTATACCACCATGATTCAATAACACCAGATCAATTTTTTTACCGGTACGCTTTTCAAAAATAGGTCCGCCTTGTTCTCTAGCAATCCCGGCAAGCATGTTTCCTATGCGAGTATTTAACGGCGTATCGTTTTTAGACATCGCAATTGGGTTATATGCCAGGGCACTTCCCATTTGAGCGTCAAGACTTTCTTTGTAGGGCTTTATGATTTTTTCTATATCGTCCACTGCACTTAATGCGGTATCTATTTGCATTAATTGTGCATTCACTCTGTGTGTGGTGTAGGCATCTGTCTTGCAAGAGGTGGTTAGGAGTACCGCTTTCGCGAAAGCGAGAACAATTAAACCTTTTCTACATATCACGGTCATACCTATTTTCATGTGCTATTGTTATACCTTTGTTCGCATAGTAAAAGTAAATGATTTTTAACGTTTTTAAGAGGTTGTGGCTGCGCAAACAAACGGGTATCTTGATGCAAAAAGAGCGGACAGGTGTGATAAAGAAGCCACAGTCGATGATCGTTGTTTATGATGCGGATCAAGAAAAATCTCTGGATTTTATAGAGCAATGGCGATCGTATCTAGATATTGAAAGAGTGCAATGGTTGGGTTTTTCTAAAAACGATAAAAAAGATTTTACTATTGATAATCAATGCGTCACGTTGAAAAATATAAAGTGGTTTGGAGGATTGAAAACAGAAGAGATTCAAGAGTTTTTTCAACCGGATTATGACCTGCAAATCAATTTTTTTGATACGGTGTCGCCACTTAACTCTTATATTGCCACGGCTATAAACGCCTCTTTAAAAGTAGGTTTGCCTGAACAGCATGAAGCATTTTATGACCTTGCTATAGATGCCTCGCTAGAGCAGAAAATAATATTTATTCAAGAACTAAAAAAATACTTAAATATAATTATCAAATAATATGCAGGAATTGATAGGAACTGGAGTCGCCCTAGTAACACCATTCAAGGAGGATGGTGCGGTAGATTATAAGGCACTTGAACGTCTGGTAAATTATCAGATTGATGGAGGGATTGATTACCTAGTCGTTATGGGAACCACTGGAGAAAGTGTTACGCTCACGAAAGATGAAAAAAATAAAGTCATTCAGCATATTATCGAGGTCAACAATGATAGATTGCCACTAGTCATAGGTATAGGTGGTAATGACACTCGCGTGGTGGTGGATCAAATAAAAAATACTGATTTAGATCCCTTTGTTGCTGTATTATCGGTTTCTCCCGCTTATAACAAACCTTCTCAAGAAGGAATTTACCAACACTTTAAGGCAGTATCACAAGCAACAGACAAACCTATCATACTATATAATGTACCTGGTAGAACTGGGTCAAATATGTCTGTAGATACGGTGGTAAGACTGGCACATGATTATGATAACATTGTAGGTATTAAAGAGGCTGCGGGTGATCTTGTGGCTGCGATGAATATGATACAATACACTCCCAAAGATTTTTTGGTGATCTCTGGCGATGATATGATCGCATTACCTATGACGCTTGCTGGCGGTGCCGGTGTCATATCTGTTATAGGACAGGCGATGGTACAAGATTTTGGTGATATGATACGTTACGGTCTTAATGGCGATGTTGAAGAAGCTTATCATCTGCATTATAAAGTAGCGGCTAGTATTGATTTGATTTTTGAGCAAGGTAATCCTGTAGGTATTAAAGCATTGCTACATCATTTAGATATATGTGAAAAGCATGTTAGATTGCCTTTAGTCCCTGCAACTGATGATCTCTCAAACCGATTAAAGTCGTTTCTAGACAATCTTAAAGGATAATATAAATAAAGGGGGCGATAAGTCACCCAATATAGAAAACACCATATGTTAAAAAAAGGAGTATTTATTTTTCTCACAGTATTAAGTTTATCAGCTTGCTCAAAATATCAAAAAGCACTTAAAGCAACAGATAAAAGCTTTAAAGTACAAGTCGCAGATTCTTTAATAGCTGCAGAAAAGTATAGCAAGGCAATCAACCTATTAGAGCAAGTTGTAACTCAGTATCGAGGAACAGATAGCGCGGCGGTAGTTACACTTGCGTACGCAGATGCTTTGTATAATGATGGACGCTACCCAGAAAGTGGTTATCAGTACGAAACCTTTAGAAAAAGCTATGTTACCGATGAAAAGCGGGAATATGCTACCTACATGATAGGCAAAAGTTTGTATGAAATGGCTCCTATCTATTCAAAAGATCAAGAGCCTACGCAACGGGCTCTGGCAAAGTTTCAAGATTACATCAATATTTATCCTAATGGAGCTTATTTGAGCGAAGCAAATGCACTGGTTAACGAGATGCAATACAGACTGGACAAGAAAGCCTACGAGATTGCAAAAAATTACCACAAAAGAGCACCATTCTCACGAGGCGGCTATACAGCGGCTATCGCATCCTTTGAAAACTTTATAATTGATCATCCAGGATCTGAATTTCAGGATGATGCACAGTTCTATATGTTAGATTCTCAGTATGAATATGCTATTAAAAGCTTTTCTTATTTAATTCCAGAAAGAATTAAAGTTGCTAAAGAATATTATGATACCTTTGTAGCCCGGTTTCCAGATAGTGAATATCGAGAACAAGCGGAACAATTGTTGCAAAAAATCAACGATTATAATAATTTACAAGAGCAATAAAATGGATACTAAAAATCTAAAAGCACCTAATACCAGTGTTACTTATAATAGAGACCTTTTAACGGCTCCTACAGGTAATATGTATGAGGCGATTTCTATCATTGCAAAACGAGCAGAACAGATTAATACAGACATCAAGGAAGAATTGATTGAAAAGCTAGAAGAGTTTGCAACCTACAACGATTCTCTAGAAGAAATTTTCGAGAATAAAGAGCAAATCGAGGTTTCAAAATTTTATGAGCGTTTGCCTAAACCACACGCCATTGCTGTACAGGAATGGATGGATGGTAAAATTTATCACAGAGACACGGGAGTTTCTGAATAGACGATTCCCATGAGCATATTAAGTGGTAAAAAAATAGTGCTAGGAATTTCTGGCGGTATCGCTGCTTATAAAACTACATTCTTGACGCGCCTGCTTGTAAAAGCAGGCGCTTCTGTTAAAGTAGTATTGACACCGGCAGCGCGTGACTTTGTCACTCCACTTACCCTGTCCACCCTGTCTAAAAATCCAGTAATATCATCCTTTACTAATGAAGATGATGAAAATGACTTGTGGAATAACCATGTAGAACTAGGCTTATGGGCAGATCTTATGATCATTGCGCCGGCCACAGCAAATACATTGAGCAAAATGGTTACAGGCAATATCGATAATTTATTGCTTGCTGTTTATTCCAGTGCAAAATGTCCTGTTTTTTTTGCACCTGCGATGGATCTAGACATGTATAAACACCCATCTACAGGGTATAATTTTGAAAAGCTTGCTTGCTATGGGAATTATATGATACCTGCTGGCGAGGGAGAGCTTGCTAGCGGACTATCTGGTGTAGGACGTATGGCAGAGCCAGAAGAAATAATATCTTTTATAGAAAACCAGCTGCACATTGAACAACCCCTGCACGGCAAAAAATGTTTAATCACCGCGGGTCCTACCCATGAATCTATTGACCCGGTGCGCTTTATAGGTAATCACAGTACTGGTAAGATGGGAATGGCGCTGGCTCACGACCTTGCGTCAAGAGGCGCAGCAGTGACTTTGATTATGGGGCCTAGCAATATAATTCAAGAACATGTCAATATTACGCGTATTGACGTGGTGAGTGCTCAAGAGATGTATGATGCGGTGCACAAGTACATAAGCCATCAGGACGTAGCTATCTTTAGCGCAGCGGTAGCAGATTACAGGCCGGCAAATCCTGCACAGCAGAAAATAAAAAAGAGCAGCGAAACGTTACATATAGAATTGATTAGAAACCCAGATATTCTGGGCAGTGTTGGAATGATGCAGCACAAGCCTTTTCTTGTAGGTTTTGCTTTAGAAACCGAGAAGGAGCTAGAGAACGCTTTCGCGAAAGCGAAAAAGAAAAACACAGACCTGCTTATTTTAAACTCTATGAACGATGCGGGTGCTGGTTTTGGGACGGATACTAATAAAATTACCATCATCGATAAGGCTGGAAAGACTCTCAAGTTCCCGGTTAAGTCTAAACAAATGGTTGCCAAAGATATTATTGATGAAATTATCAAAAGGACTTTTTAATTTATTCGCGCTGGTCGTGTCGTGCTTTTCAATCCATACTTATGGACAAGAATTCAACATGACTGTGCAGGTAAATACTCAAAATATAGCACAACCAGATCAAAGTGTGTTTTCTACACTAGAGAACGCCTTACAAGAATTTATCAATTCCACCAGATGGACAGATAGAGATTATCAAGATCATGAGCGTATCGATGGCTCCTTGATATTTGTGGTTAATAGTTTTGATGGCAATAGATTTCAAGGAAATTTCCAAATCTCAGCCAGCAGACCTGTCTACAACTCTACTTATTCTACAACCATTTTCAATTATAAAGACAACGATATAAGTTTTGAGTACATCGAGAACGAGCCTTTATTCTATAATAAGAATCAGTTTGAAAGTAATTTAAGTTCTCTGGTGACATTTTATCTGTATACGATATTAGGTATCGATGCAGACACTTTTGAATTTAAAGGGGGGCAATCCTATTATGAAGAAGCTCAAGATATTGTAAATCTAGCACAAACCTCGCGCAATATAGGTTGGAATGCTAGTGATGGCAATGGTCGTATATCCAGATTTAGACTCAATAGTGATTTACTTTTAGATACCTTCAAAGAATATCGAGAGGTGATGTATGAGTACCATATTAAAGGAATGGACCAGTTTGCACTCAATCCTAAAGAGGTAAAACAGCAACTGCAAGATATTATCTTAAAATTTGAAGCGATGAATCAACGTCGTCCTAATAGTTTGTTGCAACGTACCTTTTTTGATGCAAAGGCAGATGAGATAATGGATATCTATACTTCCGGCCCTACTGTAAATATTGCTAGATTTAAAGAATCATTACAAAAACTAGCACCTAACCAGAATGTCAAATGGCGTCGCATAAAGGTCTAGAGTAGTTGTTAAGTGCTAGCAATTTGATTAGATTTAGACGGTAAGGATTCTTACTTATTTTATTAGCTAAATAACTCTACCGTAATTGCTTAAACAAATTTACATACAGAATTATGCGCTTATTGATCAACTGGATCTGACGATCACAGAGGGCCTTACCATGATAACTGGAGAAACTGGAGCCGGAAAATCTATATTGCTAGGGGCTCTAGGATTGGTAACAGGTAAGCGCGCAGACCTATCTGCTATTAGAGATACATCAACGAAATGTGTTGTGGAAGCTCATTTTGATTTATCACGATTGTCATTAAAAGAGTTTTTTGATCAAGAAGATCTAGACTATTTTGACAATTCCATTATAAGGAGAGAAATTTTGCCCTCTGGAAAAAGTCGTTCATTTATAAATGACACTCCAGTTACTTTAAACGTAGTGTCTGCACTAGGAAGCAGATTGATTGATATTCACTCACAGCATCAAACACTACAGCTGGCTACAGATCAATTTCAAATAGAGACTCTCAATGCTTATGTAGCCCAGCAGACTGCAGGCAGTGAGGAATCTGGCGATGTAGTACTACGTCAATATAAAACACATCTCAAGGAGTATAAAAAGCTGAAAAAGCATTTGAAATCCTTACAAGAGAATCAAGCTGCGCTTGCTAAAGAACAAGACTATAATACCTTCCTACTTGAAGAAATAGAGGCAGCCCAGCTGGATGGTGTCAATCAGGAAGAGCTTGAACTAGAGAACGAGCAGCTGAGTAATGTCGAGTTGATCACAGAAGTATTATCCCGACTGGAACATCAATTGCAAAATGAAGAAAATGGAGTAATCGATGGGTTGCGAGAGTCAAATGCTGGACTTAAAAACATACGTTCATTTTCTCCTAAATATCAGGAATTGAACGAACGTTTGACCTCTGTCCTGGTAGAGCTTGAAGATCTATCAAATGAGTCAGAGCGATTAAAAGATCAGATAGAACAGGATCCTGAACGACTGGAATATGTTAATTTGAAACTAGCGGCTCTAGATCGGTTATACCGCAAGCATCAATTAGATAACGTCAGTGACCTATTGCAGTTGCGTGATGAGCTAGCCGATAAAGTTTTGACCTCGCAAAATATGGATAGCACCATAAAAAAGGTACAAGTAGAAATAGAAATGCTAGAAAAACAACTGGATTCTTATGCGTCTATTTTACACAAAATACGCTTAAACTATAAAGAAAATCTAGAGCAAGAAATTGTAACCACTGTACAGATGTTAGGAATGAAGGACGCCCAGTTTGAAGTGCAAATCACGCCTACTAGCCAGTACAATGATAATGGAAAGGATGAGGTTTTATTTACCTTTTCTGCAAATCGTGGCATGACTTTACTATCGCTTGATAAAGCAGCCTCTGGTGGAGAGTTATCACGATTGATGCTCGCTATTAAATCCCTGCTGTCTCGTTGCAAACAGTTGCCTACCATTATATTTGACGAAATTGACACCGGTGTAAGTGGATCTATTGCAGAAAAAATGGCGCAGATTATGAAACAAATGTCTGGTGCCATGCAGGTGATTACAATTACTCACTTACCTCAAATCGCTAGTGCGGGTAATGATCACTTGATCGTCCGTAAAAAAAATGAAGGAGAACGCACAGTGTCTACTATCGAGCGATTGTCAAAAGAGGCTAGGGTAGAAGAGATTGCCCAGATGTTAAGCGGTGGGAGTATTTCTGACGCAGCTAGAGAGAATGCCCGCATTTTACTTCAATAGAACCTTATTATATTTGCTTTTTATACAATCAACATATGTCATATAACTTACTTAAAGGAAAACGAGGAATCATCTTTGGAGCCCTGGATGAAAACTCAATCGCATGGAAAACTGCAAAATTAGCACATGCTGAGGGTGCCACTTTTGTTCTTACAAATGCCCCAGTTGCCATGCGTATGGGAGAAATAAATAAGCTGGCAGAAGAAACTGGAAGCGAAATTATTCCAGCAGACGCCACCAGCATTAAAGATTTAGAAAACTTAGTTCAAAAATCAGTTGAAATACTAGGCGGTAAGATCGATTTTGTTCTACACTCTATAGGAATGTCAGTAAACGTGCGTAAAGGCAAACATTACACAGATCAAAACTATGCCTGGACAGAAAAAGGCTGGGATGTGAGCGCAGTATCCTTTCATAAAGTCATGCAAACCTTGCATAAAAATGACGCTATGAACGAGTGGGGTAGTATCGTGGCATTGACCTATATGGCAGCACAACGTACGTTCCCAGATTATAACGATATGGCAGATAATAAAGCATACCTTGAGAGTATCGCACGCAGTTTTGGTTACTTTTTTGGTAAGGATAAAAAAGTGCGGGTCAACACCATCTCTCAATCGCCTACACCTACAACCGCTGGTAGTGGTGTAAAAGGATTTGACGGATTTTTAAGTTATGCAGAAAAAATGAGCCCACTAGGCAATGCAACCGCTCAAGATTGTGCAGAGTACACGGTAACTTTATTCTCTGATTATACTAAGAAAGTCACGATGCAAAACTTGTTTCACGACGGTGGATTCTCAAATACAGGTGTGAGCCAGGAGGTTATTGAAAAGTTTTAAATAGCTAAATAATTAAAATCAATAAGGCTGTTTAATCGACAGCCTTTTTTATTACATGAAATTACCTTACTATTCCTTTATAATTCCAGTTTACAATCGTCCAGCAGAGCTTGAAAAGTTACTTAAAAGCCTTAGTGAGTTACAATTCAATCGTGATTTTGAGGTGGTGGTGGTAGAGGATGGTTCAACTATCAGGAGTGATGCTGTTTGTTCTCGCTTTCGCGAAAGCGTAAACATTTCCTACTTTTTTAAACAAAATAGTGGCCCAGGGGATAGCAGAAACTACGGTATGAAGCGGGCTGCAGGAGATTATTTCGTGATATTAGATAGCGATTGCATCCTACCACCAGATTATTTACAAACAGTGGATGAACAGCTCAATCGTAGGTTTGTGCATTGCTATGGCGGTCCTGATGCAGCGCATAGTAGCTTTACAGATCTACAAAAAGCGATTAATTACACGATGACTTCGTTTCTTACTACTGGAGGAATACGCGGTGGTGGTGAACAGTTAGGGAAATTTCAACCTCGCAGCTTTAATATGGGGTTGAGTCAGGAAGCATTTGAAAAAACCGGTGGATTTAGCGATATCCATCCAGGGGAAGATCCAGACCTAAGTATGCGATTGTGGCAGCTGGGGTATGAAACAGCTCTTTTTGAAAAAGCTTTTGTTTATCATGAGCGTCGCATCTCGTGGGCTTTATTTTTTAAGCAGGTAAAGAAATTTGGTGCCGTTCGCGTTATTTTGAATAAATGGCATCCTAGCAGTGCAAAGATGACCTACTGGCTTCCTAGTATTTTTGTAGTTTATGTTCTTATCGCCTTAGTAGCTATTTTATTAGGTAGTTTGTGGATGGCACTACCGCTGGCCATTTATATGCTTGTGGTGTGGGTGGATGCTGTGATAAAGAGTGGTTTTGCTGTGGGTACTAAAAGCATGTTTGCTGTATTTATTCAATTCACGGGTTATGGTTTAGGCTTTTTAAATAGCTATATTCAAATTAACATTAGAAGAAAAGAGGAGCGCAAGGCTTTTCCCCATTTATTTTTCAATTCATGAATCGATCAAAGTCTAATAGTTTTTTGTTGTTTGTAGCCTTTGTGGTTGTAGCGGCGCTGTTGTGGTTCTTATTCAGATACAATAATATATATGAGGAGTATTCAGAAGTACGAATCAAATGGACTAATATACCCGTAGATGTTAAGTTACAAGAAGAATATAACACTCTGGACGTTCCTGTTAAAATAAGAGCTTCAGGTTTTACCTTGTTATGGATGAAATATACTGCTATCGAGACAACTTTAAACTTTGACGATTATGTGGTACAAAAAGAGGGTGATTATATATTTGAGCCACAAACAGCGCGCAATACTATCGATCGCTCTATGGGTGGTAATGTTGATATCGTAGAGATTAATAGCACTTCTATAAAGATTCCGTACGAGCGTTTTAAGTCAAAAACGGTCCCGTTGATCAAAGATTTTAAAATCAACTTTCAAGGGAATTATCAGATGGTAGGAAAGAGCAAATTTGATGTGCCTGTAGTTAAAATCACTGGTAATGATCAATTAATAAGCAGCCTAGATAAGATTGAGGTAAATATTGAGGACGTTACAGTTGATGATACCTTGAAGATTGTAACCATTGATCTCAATAAATTGTATCCTAATATAAAAGCAGATCCAGAAACGGTTAATTACATTATAAAGGCAGATCAAATGACAGAGGGCAGCTTTAAAATTCCTGTTACCTTAATAGGAAAATCTCAAGACGTCTCTGTCCAATTAATTCCAGATGTTGTGACTATCGTGTACTCGTCACGATTAGCAGATTATGACAGTATTTTAAAAGAAGATTTCAAAGCAACTGTCGACCTAAGTGATATTGATAATGGTGAGACTACTGTAGTTCCACAGCTAGAATATAGCAACGCTAGAGTAAATGAAGCTAGGGTGCAACCGCCGTCTATTCAAATTTTGGTTATTCAATGAAAATTGTAGGTCTTACTGGTGGTATAGGCAGCGGTAAAAGTACTGTGGCTAGAGCCTTTGCAGATATAGGTATTCCTGTATACATAGCTGACGATGCATCAAAACAAATTCTCAACTCTCATCCAGATGCAGTAGAGCGTGTGATTCAATTATTAGGTGAGGAAGCCTATCACCATAATGCTGACGGTAGTCGAGTAGCTAATAGGGCGTTAATTGCACAAAAGGTTTTTACAAACAAGGAGCAGTTAACACAGCTTAATAACATCTTACATCCTTTAGTGCACGATCATTTTAAACAATGGCAAGCAGCGCAAGATGCTGTTTATTGTATTTATGAGGCGGCAATATTATTTGAGAGCGGTGGCTATAAAAATTGTGATACCACGCTATTGATCTATGCACCAGAGGATATCCGGATAAAGCGTGTAGTAATACGCGATGGGGTAGAAGAAAGCGCGGTGAGGCAGCGACTGAAAAATCAATGGACGGATAAACAACGATTGGAAAAATCAGATTTTGTAATGATAAATGAAGATCTTCAATCAATTCGTCTATTTGTAAATAATTTCCATGAATTTATGTTAAAATCAAATATATAATTAGCTATTATGCAAAGTTAAGATTGGGTTAAACCCTATTTAACAGTTTGCTGAACTGTTAAATTTGTAAAGTGCAAAAAAGATTACTCTACATTTTAATAGGCTTGATGAGCCTTTCTCTTATAGGAATCATCGTTGTTCAAATATATTGGATATCAAATAGTATCGAGTACAATGATGAACAGTTCTCATTTGCGGTAAAACAAACCATGGTAGGTGTTGCCACCGATCTAGAAACTAGAGAGATAGCAAAATATCAGATGGCAAAGCAAGCCCTGACAGATTCATTAGGGCAACAAGTTCCAGAACGTAAAGTGAGGCGTTTACTTTTAGCTAGACAAAGCAAAAGCCTTCTTGAGAACAGTCGGTTGTACAATAATCCGCTGAGTGATGATTACAAGCTTGATCCACAATTTACAGATCTTGATTTAGACAGTATTGCGCTCAATCGGCTTATTGAGGGGCGTTACGAACAGATCGAGCCAGAGCGTGGCAGCGATAAAAATAAGAGTAAACCATTTCGTTATTCTGATATAGATATACAACGAAAGATAACTGGAGAGCTGGCTAGCGAGTACTTTAGTATTTTACCACTGCCTCAACGAGTAACTACTGACGAGATCCAGTCGTTAATTGCAACAGAATTAGAGAACAGGCAGATCGATACAAAATTTGAATTTGCCATTTACCAGGATGGGTTTGCTACCCGTATTCAATCTGATAATTTTAAATACATTCCAGAAGCTACATGGGATTACCCCATATTCCGCACTTCTTTTGATAGTGTAGAGCCCTATTATTTGTATCTAAGTATGCCTGGTCGCAAGAAAGTCATCTTTTCTTCTATCATAGGAATGGCCTTTCTTTCTTTAATATTTACCACAGTAATTGTTGTTGCCTATTCCAGTGCGATCAGTCAGATATTTAAACAACGTCAAATCTCACAAATAAAGACTGACTTTATTAACAATATGACGCATGAGTTTAAAACACCTATTGCTACCATTAATCTTGCCCTCGATTCTTTAAAGCACCCTAGAATTGCAGCAGATCCAGAAAAGGTCAAGAATTATTTGCGTATGATACGAGAGGAAAACAAGCGTATGCATGGTCAGGTAGAAAACGTGTTGCAAATATCAAAACTCGAGAAAAACGATTTAAATATTAAAAAGTCACGACAGGATATCAATGTGCTTATTGAGGACAGTATATCACATGTTCAGTTGCTGTTAGAAGAAAAAAACGGCACCATTAAAACGCATTTAGGAGCGCTGCGCACAGTAGTGCTAGGTAATGAGAGTCATTTAACCAACGTTCTAGTCAACATATTAGAAAATGCGATCAAGTATACTGATGAAGCACCCATCATTGATGTATATACTGAAAACGTAAAGAATAAAATAGTAATAAAAATACGTGATCAGGGGATAGGGATGGGTAAGTCTGCACAGCGCAAGGCTTTCCAGAAATTTTTCAGGGAGCACACAGGAGATATACATAATGTAAAAGGACATGGCCTGGGGCTCGCTTACTCAAAAAGAATATTAGAAGATCACCAAGGTGATATTTTTATACAGAGTGTTAAAGGAAAAGGGAGTACCTTTTCTATACACTTGCCACTAATTGTTTAATAACTAAATCAATATTTATGGAAACTGAGAATAAAAAGATTCTACTTGTAGAGGACGACCCAAATTTTGGAACGGTACTGAAAGACTATTTAATCATGAACGATTTTGATGTTGTGCATGCAAAAAATGGTATGGAAGGATTTGAGAAGTTCAAAAAGGATAATTATGACCTGTGCATACTAGATGTGATGATGCCTTATAAAGATGGATTTACTCTAGCCAAAGAAATCCGTGAGAAAAATGAGGATGTGCCTATCGTATTTCTAACCGCCAAAGCCATGAAAGAAGATGTGCTGCGAGGCTATAAAGTAGGTGCTGATGATTACTTAAATAAACCTTTCGATAGCGAGGTATTGCTTATGAAGGTCAAAGCAATCATACAGCGCAAGGGGCAAGACAGCATTGCTGATTCTAAGGAATTTGAATTTCAAATAGGTAACTTCCATTTAAATTCAAAATTGAGATTCCTTTCTTATAACGATCAAGAGCCTATAAAACTATCTCCTAAAGAGAATGAATTATTAAGACTTCTAGCGCTTCATTTAAATGACTTGATGCCTAGAGAGCTTGCTTTAACAAAAATCTGGAGGGACGACAATTACTTTACATCCCGTTCAATGGACGTTTATATTGCAAAATTACGTAAGTACCTCAAGCCAGATGATAATGTGGAAATTGTGAATATCCATGGAGAAGGTTTCCGTTTATTGGTAAAAGATCAAGTCGATTACTAGAAACACTCCTTTAAGGTTCCATAAATAATCCTGCCACCTGCCGCACAATTTTTGTGTGGCTGGTGTCGTAGGAATACCATTTTACTTGATCATCCTTACGGTACCAGGTCATTTGTCGCTTTGCAAAACGGCGGCTGTTGCGCTTGATAAGTCGTATGGCCTCTTGTAGATCATACTCGCTCTCAAAATAAGGGAATAGCTCCTGGTAACCCACTGTTTTAAGTGGTAGAAGGTCCTTGTAATCGTGCAGCGCTTTGGCCTCGTTTACTAGACCTCTCTCAATCATGCGGTCTACACGATTGTTTATACGCGTATACAAAATATCTCTAGGAGCCTCTAGTCCCACTTTTATGGTATGAAAAGGTCGGGACTCTTTTTCTTGATTTAAATAATCAGAATATTTATTACCACTTGCTGCATATACAGCTAGCGCGCGTATCACGCGTCGTGGATTATCAAGATCTGCCATTTCTGCATAGTGTGGATCCACACGGTGAAGCCTTTGGACAAGATGAGCAATGCCGTGATCTTCCAACTCCTGATTTAAAGTATCCAATACCGTTGATGGTACTTCTGGAAAATGGTCGAGGCCTTCTGTAACCGCTTTCTCATATAACGCGCTTCCCCCTACCATAACTACAACCTCTTGTTTTTCAAACAAACGTTTTAACGTTGCCATCGCTTGTTTTTCAAAATCGCCAGCGGTATAAGGTTCGTGTATACTTATGTTTTGGATAAAATGATGTGGCGCTTGATTTAATTCATCAGGCTCTGGTACTGCTGTTCCTATATTCATTTCCTTATAAAACTGACGAGAATCACAAGAAATGACGTGGGTGTTGTACGCTTTCGCGAAAGCGATACTCAAAGCCGTCTTTCCTACAGCGGTAGGTCCTATTATGCTAATTAAAGTTTTATTCAACATCTAATGAATACCCACACTTATGGCAAAATTGTGCCCCATCCTGATGCTTTCGATGGTTACAGTTTTGACAAACTTGTGTGTTGACATGTCTATAATTAGGATCTTGTACTGGATCCTTTTCTGCCTTTTTTAAATCGCTGCTCTGGGTATATTCAGCGCTAACTATTCCCGTCGGTACCGCTATAATTCCATAACCCATAATCATAATTATGGTTGCTATTAATTGTCCCAACGGTGTGACTGGCGCAATGTCACCAAAACCTACAGTAGTCAAAGTTACAATGCACCAATATATGGAAACTGGAATACTTACAAAGCCGCTATCTGCACCTTCTACCAGGTACATAACGGTGCCCATGATGATGGAGATAACGAGCACGGCAAAGAGAAAAACAGATATTTTGGGCAAGCTAGAGCGTATGGCTCTCTTTAATTTATCGGATTCCCCTATAAATCTTGTTATTTTGAGTATTCTAAAAACTCTCAATAGGCGCAAGGAGCGTACTGCTATAAGTGCGTTAAATCCACCAGGTAGTAAAAAGGTGAGATAAAGCGGGATGGTTGAAAGTAAATCAATGATCCCGTAAAAGCTGAAAATATACTTTGAGGGCTTATTAATCGCTACAATGCGCAGCACATACTCAATGGTAAAAAATATAGTAATCACCCATTCTGCCGCGATAAATTGTTCCCGATACAATGCGCCTAGTTGGGGCACACTCTCCAGCAAAACTAGAATGACACTAATTATAATAATGATGAGTAAAACTACATCAAACCATTTACCAGCACGTGTGTCTGCTTCATAAATGACTTCATGTAGTTTTTTTCTCCAGTTACTACCTTCACCTGTTTGCAGGGTTGACATACCTAGTTTTTAGGGAATTTACTAGGGTTAAATTCATGCATGATGTCATATACCTTGTCAAATATGTCGTCTATGCTAGGTTTAGAGAAGTAATCTCCATCTGTACCATAAGCGGGACGATGTTCTTGAGCTGTGAGGCACTGCGGTTTGCTGTCTAGGTAGCGCCATGCATCCTGCTCGTCCACAATTTGACTTAAAATAAAAGCACTCGCACCACCAGGAACATCCTCGTCTACTACAAGTAATCGATTAGTTTTTTGAATGCTTTGAACACATTCTTTTGCAAGATCAAAAGGTAATAAGGATTGTATGTCAACTACTTCTACATTAATGTCGACGGTCTCTAGCAAGGTGGCTGCTTCCATTACAAGGCGTAAGGTGGAACCGTAGGAAACGATGGTTATGTCATCTCCATCTTTTAATTTTTCTACCTTTCCTATCGGTGTTTTAAATTCCCCCAGGTTGTTAGGCATTTTTTCTTTTAAACGGTAACCATTGAGACATTCTACAACCAGTGCTGGATCATCAGACTCTAGTAATGTGTTATAAAAACCAGCTGCCTGTGTCATGTTGCGTGGTACAAGCACGTGTATACCGCGTACTAGGTTAATGATACCTCCCATAGGAGATCCACTGTGCCATATACCTTCTAGACGGTGGCCGCGGGTACGTATAATAAGCGGTGCCTTTTGTTTACCAGCTGTGCGATACTGTACTGTCGCCAGATCATCACTCATCAATTGTATGCAGTACAATAAGTAATCTAGATATTGGATTTCTGCGATAGGACGCAAACCTCTCATGGCCATACCTATACCTTGCCCTAAAATAGTAGCCTCGCGTATACCTGTATCAGATACACGCAACTCGCCATATTTATCCTGCATGCCTTCTAGGCCCTGGTTGACATCGCCTATAGTTCCTGCATCCTCACCAAATATGAGTGTCTCTGGATATTTTTCAAAAAGTGCATCAAAATTATCGCGCATGATCAAACGTGCGTCTACAACTTCTGCATTATCATCATAGGTTGGTGCTACAGCTTCTACCTTCAATGGTGACCATTGGGACTGACTGTATAAATGACTACCATACGTACTTTTTTGATGCGATGTATAGTTGGTAAGCCATGCTCTCAATTCAACAATAGCATTATTTGATTCCTTTAAGGTCATGCGCAAAATACTACGCACACCCTCTAGCAGCTCCTTGTTAATCAGTTCTTTTTCACCCTTTAATTTTGTAATGATAGGATCAATAAAATTCTTGTTGTTAGATGAGCTTGCTACTTTTTCCAGTAAAGGGATCACCTCGTCACGTTTTGCAACTGTTTTTTTTGCGTAAGATTCCCAGGCAGCTTTTTTCCCTTCTCTTACAGCTTTTTTAATGTCTTTTTCTATCTTTTCAAGCTCCTCTACTGTAGCGAGATCACTATTGAGAATCCACTCTTTAAACTTTACATTACAGTCGTGGTTTCTTTCCCAATCCAGACGATCAGCATCTTTATAACGCTCATGAGATCCACTAGTAGAGTGTCCTTGTGGTTGTGTGAGTTCTTGTACGTGGATCATTACAGGTACATGCTCATCTCTGGCAATTGCTCCTGCTTTCTCATAAGTGGCTACCAGCTCTGGGTAATCCCACCCTGCAACCTCAAATAATTCAAAACCAGCATCTTGCTCATCACGTTGAAAACCCGATTGAATTTTACTAATGTTTTCTTTTGTAGTTTGATGTCTCGCATGCACGCTTATCCCATAATCGTCGTCCCAGACGCTTATCACCATAGGCACTTGTAAAACACCAGCAGCGTTAAAGGTTTCCCAGAAATGCCCCTCGCTTGTACTAGCATTTCCTATGGTACCCCAGGCCACTTCATTTCCATTGTTTGAAAACTGATTTTCTTTATCAAGGACGTTACTGTTTCTAAACACTTTTGATGCTTGTGCCAGACCTAATAATCGTGGCATCTGTCCAGCAGTAGGTGAAATATCTGCACTAGAATTTTTTTGATCAACAAGTCTCTTCCACGAGCCGTCCTCGTTCAGGCTGTGAGTGGCAAAATGACCACCCATCTGACGGCCAGCACTCATAGGTTCCTGCTCAATATCTGTATTTGCATACAACCCAGCAAAAAACTCTTGAATACTTAATTGTCCTATAGCCATCATGAAGGTTTGATCGCGGTAGTACCCACTGCGCCAGTCCCCATTCTTAAAGGCTCTAGCCCAGGCTAGTTGAGGTACCTCTTTTCCATCACCAAAGATTCCAAACTTTGCCTTGCCTGTCAACACCTCACGTCGTCCCAGAAGGCTGCATTCACGACTGGTTACCGCAATACGATAATCCTTAAGGACTTCTTTCTTAAAATCGTCCTTGCGCAATTCATTCTGGGTCGTTTCTTCTACTTGCATATCTCAATTAATGGGTTTGCACAAAGATAATGAAACCCTATGCAGATACAAGGAAACTAGTACCACCTACGACTGAATAGGCTCACAAACGTATTGATGTCTAGCGTGACTACAAATCGAATGCGTTGATCATAATTTTGCTGTGCGATCTCCCATCCATTATTGCTATAAACAGGGAAGTAAAGTTCAAAATAGTCCTGCAATAGATTCACTCTTATACCACTATCATAAACAAACTGGGGGTTGATACCTTGATTTTTTACCAGACCTATATCCCCATAGGCAAAAATATATTTCCAGATACTGTAAGAGGCATTGAGAGTGCCTATCCATTGATTTGCAAATGCCGGTTCCAGCTGCGATTTAAAACCACCTTCTGCAATGATAAGCTGCTGAGAAAACAGTCCGGAATTTTCTGATCTACCATAGTAGTTATAATCAAAAAGATAATCTGTGGGCCTGTCTAGCGCATAGGAGAAAAAATCGTCATTACCCGTGTCATTGTACATGAATGAACCCGCATAAAGTCTCAAATTGAGCTGACGATTGTCTTTAAATAATTTGCGCCATTCTGCCGTAAAATCTAATTTCCCAAACTTGTCTGAAATCTCTGCACCTATATTATAAGAAAAAAATCGCTTAAAATTTGGGTCGCTATGTCTCCAATTGATACTGAAAACATTGTAATCTGGCTCGTTAAGATGGTTTTTTTCATCACGATCACGATTAACTAGAACATTTCTTATACTTAAGGTTTGTCGCTTATTGCTACGTAAATCCTCCGGACGGAACGATAAATTCATAAAAGCAGAAACACGGCGGTACAATAAATCATCATCATAAGAGAACGTATTTGCACTAGCACCATAACGTACTTGAAACAAACGCTCACTGCGATCCTGCAATGGATGTGTGTATGCAAAACCTATAGAACCTATCAACTTACCAGATGTGAGTCCATAAGCTGGTTTGATACTATATCTAAAAGGTTTAGGTAGTAGATTGCCATTATAAAAACGAGCACCCAGACTTACTCCATCGTAAAGATTGTAACCTATATCTGGCATCAAAAACACCTCTGCTTTTTCTGGATTCTCTACATCCTTAAATAAACGTACGCTTATTGGTCGACTCAAACTAGGTAAGTTTTTGAGCGTGCGATAATTGTCCCGCTGTGAAAATTCTGGTATGACTTGTTCGTAATTTATGGCTACTCGATTAGCTCGCTTTCGCGAAAGCGTAATTACTGTATCTCGAACAAAGGGAGGCAGCCAGACGGTACGGGTGATACTATCATTATATAGCATTTGCACAGGCACAGGCAACATCCTTCCAGACTTGTTTTTGAGCTTTATGGTGATGGAGTCAGTTTTTTTATCAATGGAGCGTATTTTCCAATCCATACGGACGTGCGAGGCGATATAATCATCAAAAAACCAAGAAATATCTTGAGTCGTGTTAGATTTTAAAGCACGTTGAAAATTGTCAACGTCTAGTCGCTGTTTACCGTGCTGTTTAAATAAGGATTGTATCGTGGTTTGAAGGCTCGTATCTCCCAGATAATTTTCTAGATAAACAAGGCCTATTCCTGCCTTAAAAGGAATACCTAATTCTTGATTGTATTTCACTAGGCTATCCCCAGGCGTGGTGATGGATTGATCTAGATTAAGTCTAGCCGCATTTAAAAATAACAAAGCATAGCGGTCGTTAAAATCCAGTTGAGCTGCCGTAAAATTGCGAATTCCCCATACCTGACTCAACTTGCCGCTTATTTTTAAATCAGGATAATACCGCTCTTGATAATGGATCATGGTATAAACGGCAACAGCCTGTGAGATCCAGAAATCATCCCGCATGTGTGTGACCAGCCCTTCTTGAATCCATTTGCGAGTCATTGCTTTGAGCATGCGCACCTCATAGGTAAAACCGTCAGGGAATGGATTGATAAAATCGGGTAGGGAACTTAAACCATAGATAGGATTCTCTTTGTAATACAACTCTGATATTACTATTTGATCGTGTGGATAGGGGCCCAATTGCTCTGTCAAAAAACTTGTAATTTTATGGAGCACTACCATCTTCATCTCTGGGGCTAGATCATTTTCTTTAAGATCTGTGATGACTGATAATTCCTTGGTTTTATAAGTTTGAAAGTCTACAGGTTTATTTCTTATAAACAGATTAGCTTGTGTATAGTTGTTTCCTTCAAAAAGATAACTGTTGTATTTGTCGGTAGGAACTTTGTAAGTTAAAGGGATATTGCTAGTGGCGTGTAACGAGGTAGGAATGTGCAAGGATATTGAGAAATCCATGCGACTGCCATAAAAATCATGGAGATCCTTGTGGGAATAATATTCCCATCCTGTAACGCCATAATATGCTGGGTGTAAATACCAGAAATCTAGATTGTATTCACCTATACTAGTCTTGCCATATCCCGTAAAGTTATCACTAGGAAGTTTTACCGTGTAGGTTAAAGTAACCTTTATTGTTTCTCCAGCGGGTAAAGGTTTTTTTAATTTTAAAATAAGTACATCTGGCTGTTGCAATGGACGCAGTAGGGTAAAAGGCGCATCAGCTGGTGGTGATTTTATTACGGTCTTACCACGATCTTTCTCGCCCGCAAATTGAAATCTATTCTTGAAATCTTCTGCAAAACGATTTGCTAGTGGTGTTTCCTGACTGCTGTATGCATTTGCCCAGTCCATCAACACTATCTCATCCCATGTGTCTTGAGAATCATTATGAATATTTATTACTTGCTCTATAGACAATACATCGCTTCCTGTGTCTAGATAGGCGATAATATTAGTTTTGTGCTGGGCAAGCATTCCTAATGGGAGGCACAATAAAAGCAATCTCAAATGTTTCAAGTATTGTAATTTATGGTAAAACAATTAAGACAGTTAGCAATATAATTGGTTAATAAGGTCTGGATGGATAGTTGGTTTAGTTGTAATCGACTGGTTGTTCCTAAAAATTAGGACTCAAGGAATATTTCTTATAAAATTCATTGATAATATCGACAGCTTCTTCACTGGTATCAACTACATGCAACAGGTCAATATCTTCTGGACTGATGGTAAAGAACTTTTTATCTAGTGTACTTTTTATCCAGTCCATAAGGCCCTCCCAAAATTCTGATCCCATTAAAATTATAGGAAATTTAGCTATCTTTTTAGTTTGGATCAAAGTAATCGCCTCAAACAACTCGTCCAGTGTACCAAAGCCACCAGGCATTACTACAAAACCCTGTGAGTATTTAACGAACATTACCTTACGCGCAAAAAAGTAGTCAAAATCTAGACTTTTATCACTGTCTATGTAGGGGTTATCATGTTGTTCAAAAGGCAAGGTAATGTTAAGCCCTACAGAGGTACCTCCAGCAAGATGTGCCCCTTTGTTACCTGCTTCCATTATTCCAGGACCACCACCGGTGATGACGCCGTAGCCATTTTCAACGATTTTTTCAGCAACCTCTGTAGCTAGTTGGTAGTATTGATTGTCTGGTTTTAAACGAGCACTACCAAATATAGATACACATGGGCCTATCCGACTCATGCGTTCAAATCCCATTACAAATTCTGACAATATTTTAAAGGCAGCCCAACTGTCGTTTGTTTTCAGGTCGTTCCAGCCTTTTTCATTTACTTCTTTTCTCATGTGCTTATAGTTCTTTTCTTAAAAACCTGGCCGTGTGGCTAGTTTTGTGTTTTGCGACTTGTTCTGGAGTACCTTTTGTAATGACCTCGCCACCGCCACGGCCGCCCTCCATACCTATGTCGATTATATGATCTGCTATTTTTATAACATCCATATTATGCTCTATAACCAGTACGGTATTTCCTTTATCAACTAGTTTATTGAGCACTTGTAATAATACTCTAATATCTTCAAAATGCAAACCTGTGGTAGGTTCATCTAGAATATAAAATGTGTTACCTGTGTCTCTTTTAGACAGTTCTGTAGCAAGCTTGATGCGTTGTGCCTCACCGCCAGAAAGGGTAGTGGACTGTTGCCCCAGCGTTATATAACCTAGCCCTACGTCTTTTATTGTCTTCAATTTTCGATATATCTTAGGAATAGGCTCAAAAAAGTCTGTCGCTTCATTAATTGTCATGTTCAATACATCACTTATTGACTTTCCTTTGTATCGTATCTCTAGCGTTTCTCTATTAAAACGTTTGCCCTGGCAGGTTTCACAAGTCACATAAACGTCAGGCAAAAAATTCATTTCTATAACCCTCAAACCACCACCTTTACAAGTCTCGCAGCGTCCGCCTGCTACATTAAAACTAAATCTCCCAGGCTTATAGCCTCTTATAAGTGCCTCAGGTGTTTTTGCAAACAAACTACGTATCTCATTAAAGGTCCCTGTATAGGTAGCTGGATTGGACCTGGGTGTTCTTCCTATAGGGCTTTGATTAATATCGATCACCTTATCGCACTCGTCTAGGCCTTTTATAGACTTGTATGGCATGGGCTTTTTCACGCCGTTAAAAAAGTGCGCATTCATAATAGGGTAGAGGGTCTCATTAATCAATGTAGATTTACCGCTACCAGAAACGCCAGTGACAACAATCATTTGTCCTAACGGAAAGTCAACTGATACATTTTTCAAATTATTACCCGTACAGCCTTTTAATGATATTTTTTTACCATTCCCCTTGCGGCGGCTTGTGGGGACGGCAATACTCATCATACCATTTAAATATTGCGCAGTTATCGTATTGTGGCCTAAAATCTCTTGCGGTGTACCTTGACTAATTACTTCACCACCGTGTTTCCCTGCACGAGGACCTATATCTATTACATGATCTGCACGTTCTATCATGTCTTTATCGTGCTCTACCACGATGACAGAGTTCCCCACGTCTCTCAATGATTCTAGAGAGTTGATCAACTTTTCATTATCACGCTGGTGCAAGCCTATACTAGGCTCATCAAGAATGTAAAGCACACCTACCAGTTGCGATCCTATTTGAGTGGCAAGTCTAATGCGCTGCGCCTCCCCACCAGAAAGTGATTTTGCACTGCGATTTAAGGATAGATAGTCCAGACCCACGTCCAGTAAAAACTGTAAGCGTTCTCTAATCTCCTTTAGTAATTCAGTGGCGATTTGTTTCTGCTTTCGCGAAAGCGAGCTCTCCAAAGCATTGAACCATTCCACCAGCTGTACGATATCCATTGTAGCTAGGTCTGCAATATTTTTTTCATTTACCTTGAAGTAAAGAGATTCTTTCCTCAATCGAGAGCCGTCACATGTGGGGCAGGTTACCCTGTCCATAAATTCTTTTGCCCAGCGCTGTAAACTAGCGCTATCGTTATTCTTGTAGGTTTGCTCAATGAAATTTGCGATACCTTCAAAATCAATGTTGTAATTGCGTTTAACCCCCAGTTCTTTAGACTCAACCTTTAAAGAATCTTTCCCGCCATACAATATCATTTGCAGTGCCTCGTCTGGTATTGAATCTAGAGGATCTGTTAGTTTAAAGTCAAATTTTGTAGCAATCAACTCCAGTTGCTTAAAGATCCAATTCTTTTTTGTGTCTGGATAAGGTGCCAGGCCGCCCTTTTTGATCGATAGCTGCTTATTGGGAATAATTTTATCAGGGTTTACTTGATACAATGTACCTATACCATTGCATGTTTGACAGGCGCCCTTGGGACTGTTGAATGAAAAGTTGTTCGGTTCAGGTTCTGGATAGGAGATACCAGATGTAGGGCACATTAAATTGCGAGAAAAGTAACGACCATCTTTACTTCCTTGCGGGACAATCATTGCTATATCGTCGCCGTGGTGCATGGCTGTTTTTATAGATTCATCCAGCCTTTTGATATCCTTCTCACTAGTTCCTACCTGGATTCTATCGATAACAATTTCGATATCGTGTGTCTTGTAGCGATCCAGTTTCATGCCTTTAACTATATCTAGAATGACACCATCGACGCGCACCTTAACAAATCCTTGTTTTGCTATTTGTTCAAACAATTCCCGATAGTGACCCTTACGTGATCGTATAATTGGTGCGAGTAAGTTGATGCGTTCATTCTCATACTCCTCGATTATCAAATCGCGTATTTGCTCATCACTATAGCTCACCATTTTCTGGCCTGTATTGAATGAGTAGGCATCGCTGGCACGAGCAAAAAGTAGTCTTAGAAAATCATAAATCTCTGTTATAGTACCTACTGTACTGCGCGGACTTTTTGAGGTGGTTTTTTGTTCTATGGCAATCACTGGAGAAAGCCCATCAATTTTATCTACATCTGGACGCTCCAGACCGCCTAGAAATTGCCTTGCATAAGCAGAAAAAGTCTCTATATAGCGACGTTGACCCTCTGCATAGATCGTGTCAAAAGCTAGGGAGCTTTTCCCAGATCCTGATAGTCCTGTGATTACCACAAGTTTTTCTCTAGGGATATTTACATCTATATTTTTTAAGTTATGGACACGCGCTCCTTGGACTTCAATAATCTCTTCGTAATCTGACATAGTTGTTATTGCAATGCTGCGAAGTTACCTCATAGAGTTTGTAACTTTTTATAATGTTATATCAAAAAGAGGCAACAAACCATCTGTCAATTACAATGTTTTTGCCCAGAAAGAGGTCACGACAATGCCGTACATCCAATTAACAATATTTAAGATTAATTAATATACTCTTTTAAACTTATAGGGTAACTATTATTAATCTTGCAACCCAAATTATCTCGTATTGCAAACTATCTACAACTCTAAAACAAACTTCTCGTCGATAACTTATGCTTTTACTCGTATCGCGCTAGGAACATACCTACTGTACCATTCTCTACAGTCTGTCATGGCTATAGATGTCTACCTGACTAATGGATTGACTTACTTCAATGATCACTCTTCTTTATCATTCCTGTCCTACATTACGCCTGTTATTCCATTTATGGAATTCTTTCTGGCGGTCATGATTTTAAGCGGATTGTATACTAAAATATTATTGCAGTGGGCTGTTGTAATAGGAATTGTTTTTATGCTAGCTTTTCATCTTCTAGGTGATTTGCAAGCAGCCCTGTATCAATCTTATGCAGTAGCAATAAAGTTATGTTTGCTATTTACCATACGTCACAATAAATTTTCATTAGATTATTATAACTACTGGAAGGCTAGGAAAGATTTACAGATTATTCCACAGAGACGTCGGTAATAGGTATTTCTAGACCGTAGATCGTTTTTTCCATAGATAAAGGGAAACCGGCATCAGTCATTTGCCATTTCCTCCACTGTGCCTCGATACCGTCTAGGGGTATGATTTGCACCCACATTTTAAAACTTTCTGGGCGATAGTCTTGATCTAGAGTCCATAGATACACGTCACCAGGGGTGGTACCGCCGCTGGTATAGCGTACCAGTAATTTATCCCGACCGTTGTCTGTCACAACTTCACGCACTGTTCCTGGGTCCATCACCTTAAAAGGAGCTACAAGCCAAAAGCTATCGTTATTAAAATTACTTTGAGCATACTCAATAGCGTCTGTAGCCGCCTGGCCTTTTACCTGATTGCCGTCTTTAAAAACGGTGCTGCTTGCAGGCGTTTTTGTATTAAGTTCCACTTGATTATCATCCCATGTTACGGTAACTATGTTTTTTTGCGGTTCCCAGGAATAGTGGTTCACCCCTCTAAATGACCACTCCAGTTTTTCAGCATTATTAAAGGCATTATAATTAAGAGAATTGAGCATTTTTAAGGCAAGTTCGTCAGCATCACGTCCTTTAACGCCCGCTGGAATCTCTTCACTGAAACTGATTTTAAGAGCAACAAACGCAATAACTAGCAATCCTACTATAGCAAGTAGTACTTTGAGTAAAACTTTAAACACCTTTTTCATAATCCCCCTTTTTATCTAAGATA
The DNA here is from genome assembly GCA_947491755.1 of uncultured Nonlabens sp. Taxonomy (GTDB): domain Bacteria; phylum Bacteroidota; class Bacteroidia; order Flavobacteriales; family Flavobacteriaceae; genus Nonlabens. Next base: position 108,820 of record CANLKV010000002.1, read on the forward strand.
AGAACAAAAAAATCTGCTCAGGAACAATCCCAGCAGATTTTTAAATAACTTTAATATTATATCTATGCCTACTTAGCAAACATTTTCTTGTAGTCCTCTATGGATTGGTTAACAATTTCCATAGCTTTTTCTCTCCCTTGAAATTCCTCTACATCAACCGTTTTATTTTCTAGCTTTTTGTAGTCTTCAAAAAAGTTGCGCATTTCTTTCTTCCAGTATTCTGGTAATTCTGACACATCATTAAAGTGAGCAACACTCATATCATTTGCAGCAACGGCGATAATTTTATCATCCATCTCGCCACCATCCATCATTTGCATGACTCCTATAACTTTTGCCTCTACCAGGCACATAGGCACAATTTCTATTTGTGATAAAACAAGTATGTCTAGTGGGTCCTTATCATCGCAATAGGTTTGTGGGATAAACCCATAATTTGTAGGATAATACATTGACGAGTAAATAACTCGATCCAGTACTAACATTCCAGATTCTTTATCTAGCTCGTATTTTGCTCTTGTATTTTTAGGAATTTCTATTATTCCTGTGACGGTCTCTGGAGCATTATCGCCATAACTTACATCATGCCATGGATTCATCTTCATCATTTTTGGTTATAAAAAAGCTGCAAATTTAAGGCTTATACGCTTTCGCGAAAGCGAACTCTCTACAAAACTCGTCGCATATATCTATTTTTTGAGTAATGATGGTGTTTTTTGACTTTTTAAACCTGTGTTAAATCACAAGTCTAGTAAACGTTCTGTCTTTTTCACGACTATCTTTAACCTATGACAAGACAAGAGCGCATCGGTTTTAAATTTGAGTTTTTTAACCCTAAAGAGCTAGATCCTTTTGATAAACTCTTTGACATTTTTAAAGAACTTATTACCCACACGTCGGGCGATTTTGATGAGGCAATAGACTGGCTAAGGGAATTAGATAAGGAGTATAAATTGACCACTCCAGAATATACCATTGATGATTTTATAGAAGATTTAAAGGAACGTGGCTATATTCAAGAAGAGTTTGACCCGCAGCAAGGTGGCGATGGCCAGGGCGACGAGCAGGGTAGTGGTCCAGGAAAGTATTCTATTACAGCAAAAACAGAACAGCTGTTGCGACAACATGCATTGAATCAAATATTTGGTAACATGCGCAAGGGCAACACAGGCGACCATAAGACTAATAAACTAGGCTCTGGAGATGAGCATACTGGCGACCTGAGAGCCTACCGTTTTGGTGATGGGCTGGATCGCATCTCGATGACAGAGAGCCTGCGCAATGCCCAGATCAATCACGGCATGGATGATTTTTACTTGTCAGAAAGCGACCTGGTGGTAGAGGATACTCAGTTTAAAGCTCAAATGAGTACGGTCTTAATGATCGATATCTCGCATTCTATGATTTTGTATGGTGAAGATCGCATCACTCCAGCAAAAAAGGTAGCGATGGCTTTGGCCGAGTTGATTACCACGCGATACCCAAAGGACACGCTGGATATTATCGTTTTTGGTAATGATGCCTGGCCTATTAAAATAGCAGATTTACCCTATTTAAAAGTAGGCCCCTATCATACTAATACGGTTGCAGGATTGCAACTGGCTATGGATATCTTGCGACGCAAGCGCAACACAAACAAGCAGATCTTTATGATTACAGATGGTAAGCCTAGTTGTTTGCGGTTAAAAGATGGGCGTTACTATAAAAACTCAAACGGTCTAGACGAGTATATTGTGGATAAGTGCTACACCATGGCGGCGCAGGCACGCAGGTTGCATATTCCTATCACCACCTTTATGATTGCTAACGATCCCTATTTGCAGCGCTTTATTGATGAGTTTACAGAAGCTAACCAGGGAAAAGCATTTTTTACAGGCTTACAAGGTCTAGGAGAAATGATCTTTACCGATTATGAAGCTAATAGAAAAAAGCGCCTGAAATAGCACAGCATTTTTTAAACTTTAAACAGTACTGAATCATAAATGAAATACGATAAAAAAAAATACAAGGTCTGGAACTGGAGGCACCCGATCATGTTGCACTGGATCATTAATCCTGGCTGTGCAGTATCTGAGTTTATGGGCATCATTACTCCTAAAGTCATGCTTATAGAGCGTGACAAGTTCAAAGGTCTCGCGCAGCGCACATTTATACCCTGTCCGCATTGCGACACTTTGCACCCAGGCATGAAATTCTCTAAGCAAAACAATACTCACAATAAAAACTGGTTTGGGTATTACTGCGATTCCTGTGGTGAGGTGATCCCACCGTTGCGCAATTGGTTAAGCGCGCTAGTTTTTATCCTTACAAAGCCGTTTACAAAAAAGTGGAAAAAGCGCTGGCTTGAAAAACAGCCGCAACGTTACGCAACAGTCGATTTAACACCAGTCACAAAAAAGATTACTACAAAACAGATGGTTAAGCTCTCGCTCTTTTTTGCTGGTTTTATGTTTGTTTTTATGACCCTTTTTAACTGGGCGATAGGTACAACGATAAATGCAGCATATGTGATTATCAATTTATTTATGTGGACTATAGGTGGTTTTGCATTTGGCTATATCATGACCCGATGGGCAAATTATAATGTGGATAAAAACGTAAAAGCACAGCTTAACCTTGAAAACACTCAAAAATAGAACGTTATCGCTCTAAAACACTTCAAAATTTTTTTATGAATATCACGGAAATCAACACCTTAGGCGATCTTAAAAAATCTGGATGGAAATCAAAGTCCATTAAGGATGAATTAAGAGACAACTTAAAGGCAAATATTAAAAGCGGTACAGACTCGTTTACGGGAATACATGGTTATGAAAATACTGTAATTCCAGAATTAGAACGAGCGATTTTATCAAAACACAACATCAATTTACTAGGCCTGAGAGGGCAGGCAAAAACTAGATTAGCGCGGTTGATGACCGGCCTGCTAGACGAGTATATCCCTTACATAACAGATAGTGAGATACACGACGACCCGCTAGCGCCACTATCGCGCAGTGCAAAAAAAATAGTAGAAGAACAGGGTGATCATACGCCTATATCATGGCTGCATCGTGACGATCGGTTTTATGAAAAACTGGCTACTCCAGATGTAACGGTTGCAGACCTTATAGGAGATATTGATCCAATAAAGGCTGCAAATCTTAAGCTGAGTTATGCAGATGACAGAGTGATTCACTATGGAATGATACCGCGAGCTAACCGCTGTATTTTTGTCATAAATGAGTTGCCAGATTTACAAGCACGCATCCAGGTAGCGTTATTTAATATATTACAAGAAGGAGATATCCAGATACGTGGATTCAAATTGAGACTGGACCTGGATATGCAGTTTGTGTTCACCGCAAATCCAGAAGATTATACAAATCGAGGTAGTATCGTGACACCGCTCAAGGATCGTATAGGCTCACAAATACTAACGCATTATCCGGAAAGTATAGAAATAGCCAAAACAATTACACAACAGGAGGCTCGCAATGATGAGCGTATAAAGGATACGGTCTATGTGTCAGAACTTTCAAAGGATTTATTAGAACAAATAAGTTTTTCTGCCAGAGAATCAGAATATGTAGATGAAAAAAGTGGGGTAAGTGCCCGTATGAGCATTACTGCCTATGAAAACTTGTTGAGTACGGCAGAGCGACGATCACTAATGAATGGTGACGAGCAAACCAGTATAAGGCTTTCTGATTTTACAGGTGTGATTCCATCCATAACAGGTAAAATCGAACTTGTCTATGAAGGCGAGCAAGAAGGTGCCGCCTTTGTGGCAAACGAGTTGTTGGGTGACGCGATTAAAACCTTGTTTGTGGATTATTTTCCAGAACTTAAAAAGCTCAAAAAGCCAGACGAGCCAACACCTTATGACAAATTAATTGAATGGTTCTTTAATAATGATGGTTTAGAACTGCTGGATGAACTTAACGATGCAGACTACAAAGCCTTGATCGATCAGGTAACGCCACTAGAAGATCTCATCCAGAAATATCAGCCAGAAACAAAGAAAGAGGATCGTTACTTCCTTAAAGAATTTATTCTTTGGGCGCTTGTGGAGTACAATAAGCTAAGCAAAAAGCGCTTTACAGAAGGTTATCAGTTTAATGATCTTTACAGCGATTTTGTAAAAGGGATATAACACAAATTGCAAATATCAAAAGAGCGATGGATCGTAGTGGCGATCCATCGCTCTTTTATTTGATAACGCTATCCAGGTATTAAAATACAGATTAACCTTTAAGCTGCGTGATGTAGGTGTCAATTTGAGAAGTATCTCCTTTATCTGATTGTACTAAAAATCTAGCACGTTGAGCAGCCACTAGTGCTTCCTTAGAATGGCCTAATCTATTATGAAAACTAGATTGAAGCATTTGTAAATCAATAGTTTCTTTTATTTCTATCGCACGTTGAGTCAAGACCAGACCTGCTTGCAAATCTTTTTTATCATTCAAATTATTGTGAATGGAATAAGATAATTTTGCTAGAGCCTCGTTGTTGTGCCACATTTTTTGCAGATTAGCTCGAGTTAACTTAGGATGAGCACCTGCAACCAGTTTTAAGTTAGTGGGTACCGGCTGATAATCCAGCAATTTGTTAGAGGGTCGCATGTTTTCATGCTTTAAAAATAGAGCTTTCAAAGCTGCATCTGACAGGGCACCGGTATGCCGCCCTAGCTCTGTTCCATTCTTTAGAAAGATAAAAGTAGGCACACCAGGTACGCCCACGATATCGTCTGTAATATTAGTATCAATATCCATTTTATAAATCGTCCCATCTATATCTGGATCGTTAGAAATTTTTGCGATGCCAGGTTTCATGCGTTTACATGGTCCACACCAGCTCGCTGTAAAGTAAAGCACTTTCATCTGGTTGTCAACCGCTACAGCAGTTTCAGCCATTTGATCGTCGGTAATAAAATCTTGTGCATCGCTATGCTGTAAAACAAATAGTGAACAAATAATAATAAGAATGATTCTCATAAGGTCGTATTTAAGTCGGTACTATCTAATTTTATACCAAAGGTGGTGAATGGTTACGCTTTCGCGAAAGCGTAACCATTCACCAGATTAACAAATGTAAGAACAATCGCAATCATCTTAAATCTATAGCATGAATAACCGTAAAGAACAGCTCGAGGCACTGGATCGACTATTAACTATAATGGATGAGCTAAGGGCGGGTTGTCCATGGGATCGAAAGCAGACATTGCAGTCCTTGCGGCATTTAACCATAGAGGAAACTTATGAGCTGGGTGACGCCATACTGGATAATGATCTAGATGAGATCCCTAAAGAATTGGGCGATTTGCTGTTACATATTGTTTTTTATGCAAAAATAGGCTCTGAGACGGGTCACTTTGATATTGCAAGTGTGGCTCATGGTATTTGTGATAAACTGGTCTCAAGGCACCCACATATTTATGGCGATGTAAAGGTGAATAATGAGGAAGAGGTGAAACAAAACTGGGAAGCCTTGAAATTGAAAGAAGGCAAGAAAAGTGTTTTAGAAGGAGTGCCTAAAAGTCTACCAGCACTGGTTAAAAGCTCGCGTATACAAGATAAAGTCGCCGGTGTAGGATTTGATTGGGAACATCCAGAGCAGGTCAAGGAGAAGCTGGAAGAAGAGCTGCAAGAACTGCAAATAGAAGTCGAGAGGGGCGATCGAGACGCCATCGAGGCAGAGTATGGCGATGTGTTATTTTCTCTAGTAAATTATGGCAAACATCTGGGTGTGAATCCAGAAGATGCGCTAGAGCGTACCAATAAAAAGTTTATCAAGAGGTTTCAATATCTAGAAAGCAAGGCAAAAGAACTAGGTAAAAAACTTGAGGACATGACACTGGCGCAGATGGATGTTTATTGGAATGAGGCTAAGGAGTTGTAATGGGATTAGGGTCTTTGAAAGGAAGGAAAACGTAGCACTATAAGCTTTTTTAATTTATGTAGCAGTAGTGGATTATATTAGAAAAAGAAAATAGCGCCGTCAGGGCGCTATTTCTTCTTCTTCTTCTTCTTCTTCTTCTTCTTAGCAATTTTTATTACAGATAATTAGTCTTCGTAGATAACTTTTGCTTCTGCAATATCTGTATCCAGGTCATTCATGGTTACAAAATAGCGGTTATTCATGTTAAAAACGCGGTTGGGGCGTTCTCCTATAATTATGTATTCTACATCTAGTGCTGGGGCGTTGATCATTACTTGATCTTGCTTACGCACCGTTTTTCCTTCCAGATCCATATCTGTATTTTCTAAGGATGCAATTACATAAAGCTTATTGCGTGTTGCTCTTACTTGTTCAATTTCTAAGTCTTTATCAGTTCCAGATATTTCTGCTTCTACCGTTAGAGTGCGCTCTGATTTGTCTCCTGGCATGTCTAGATCTAGAATAGGAACTTCTACTTCCTCTTCTTCCATTACTACGACCAGTTTTGGAATTTCTACAGTTCGCGTTTCGGTGCTTACATTTACATCCATCCAGTCTACATCATATTCCGGAAGTTCTCCACTTTCTGCTTCTACATCTACATCTAGCTCTGGCATTTCTGCATCGCTTGTTTTATTAATATCGCAGCTAGTAAATAATGCGGCCAGGGCAAATACGGTTAAAAATCTTGTCTTCATCATGGTTTTCGTTTGGTGTTTAATAATTAATTGAATTATAAATTTCTATTTAGAGGTTACAATAAAGGCATGAATCACACCTGGTATAAAAAAGATAAGTGTCAATATTAAATTGATGACAAAATCTTTACCTATTCCTTTTGCAACAGCTACACCTAGTGGTGGTAATAGAATGTTTAATATTATTGTTAAAATGCTCATGTTTTTTGATTAAATAGTTATTCAAATTTAGAATAACATCAACCCTTAACGCGTTAAGCATTTTACAATTAAGTACACATTAACGTTAAACAAAAACGTTAAACACCTGTAAATGAAGATGGTGAGATGGATCTCATCTCGCTTTTTATGTTTTCTGCAACATCTAGCTGGTCTATAAAAGTGGCCATGCTTTGGGCAGTAATCTTTTCATTAGTTCTGGTCAGCTCTTTCAAAGCCTCATAAGGGTTAGGGTAGGCTTCTCTTCTTAAAATGGTCTGGATAGCCTCTGCAACAACGGCCCAATTGTCGTCCAGATCTTGTTGAATTTTTGAAGCATTAAGCAATAGTTTGCCCAGTCCTTTACCAGTTGCTTTAAAAGCTATAATGGTGTGAGCTAATGGTACACCCACATTGCGCAGTACAGTAGAGTCTGTCAAATCTCTTTGTAATCTAGAAATAGGCAATTTTGCCGCTAGATGTTCAAAAATTGCGTTAGCTATGCCTAGATTGCCTTCACTATTTTCAAAATCTATAGGGTTTACCTTGTGTGGCATGGCGCTAGACCCTATTTCTCCTGCTTTTATTTTTTGCTTGAAATAATCCATAGAGATATAGGTCCAAATGTCTCGATCTAGATCTATCAATATGGTATTTATACGTTTCATAGCGTCAAATAAAGAAGCCATATAATCGTAATGTTCAATCTGTGTGGTTGGAAAACTGTGCTTTAAACCTAGACGATCCTCTACAAACTGACGACCAAATTCTTTCCAGTCAACATCAGAGTAAGCAACGTGATGTGCATTGAAATTTCCTGTTGCACCGCCAAATTTTGCTGCGTGTGGTATTGATTGTAATACTTTTAATTGTTCTTGCAAACGCACTACAAAAACTTGTAATTCTTTACCTAATCGAGTAGGAGAGGCTGGCTGACCGTGGGTGCGTGCTAGCAGCGGTATGTCTTTCCATTCTATAGCAAGTTGACTCAATTGATTAATCAAGCTTTCTATTGCTGGCAAATAGACTGTTTGCACTGCTTCCTTAATAGAAAGTGGGATAGCTGTATTATTGATATCCTGCGAGGTCAACCCAAAATGGATAAACTCTTTATGGGCTTGTAACCCTAATTCTTCAAACTGTTTTTTTAGAAAGTATTCTACAGCTTTGACATCGTGATTTGTTGTTTTTTCTATTTCTTTTATCTGCTGAGCATCCTCTAGGGTAAAGTTGTTATAAAGGTCTCTCATTTGTGCGGCTACATCTGCTGTGCAGGGCTGTAGTTGTGGAATACCGCTTTCGCTTAAAGCGATAAAATATTCTACTTCAATTAAAATTCTATATTTAATCAGCGCCGCTTCAGAGAAATAGTCGGCCAGGGCATTAACTTTTGAGTGATAACGACCATCAATAGGAGAAATAGCTTGTAAAGACATAGAGTAACTTTAAAGCATGCAAAAATAGGATTTCTAGCTTTAAGAATCACAGATAAAACTCTATTTGAACAACTTGTCAGTAAATAAATTACAGTAAAGGTGCACCTTAATAATCGAGTCTAGAAACCTTAGTGCACGGACTACTGGTACTGCCATCATCTTTACAATACCAATGACCGTCACGTAGCATAATCTGCACATCTGGTCCACAATCATAGCAAGACGCTGATCGATTGCTTATTTGATAACCGTCTTTATAATCAGATAACAAGGCCGCAGTTTGCACGTTATCTGCTGTGTTTATAGCTATCAATACATAGCTTTTTTGACCTGTGGTATCATCCAGATATTCCTTGATCTCTAGATTCCCTATGGAGCGCTGGGCTCCTGTTTCATTATCGTTAACCATTTCTTGCCATTCTTTTTTCAGGTCGTCTAGACTAATGTTTGTACCTGTCGCATCGTACAAAATGGTGTCTTCTATGCTAGGATGATCCTCATTTCGTTCATTACATGATAACAGGGACGCTGCGGCTAAAACCAAATAGAATATTTTTTTCATAATCCTCATTTTAAAAGTGATTGCACTATTAAAGATGTTTACACTCTACCGTGCATCTAAATGTAAAATAAATCTAGTGACATTTATAATTTAACCTGTTGATTATTAATATTCAAGGCTAGTTTTCTATTAGCTTGCTATTTTGAAGCTGGTTTAAAATCTTTTTGCCTACCGTATGAAAACCTTTATTTTCTGGATTGCCTAAATGGATTTCTATAACACCGGGCAATTGTTCCCTCACCCAGTCAAATTCTCTTGCCATAAGCTGTACAGATCTCGCCGCAAATGATAGGTTGGCAGATTTACCATGAGCCTCTAACAACTGATTGAAGCATCCCTCGAGTAATTGCTCTCGCAGGAGCTTTGTAAGTATAGTTTTTACAGGGAATTCTTTTTTACTATAGAATTTCCGGCACAGTACATAAGCAATTTTAGTGAGTGAACGCATCCCTGATGTATTGATAGGGAGTGTAAATAACCAACATATTTGATCAAGATAAGGACGACAGTCCTCTTCAAATAATAAAAAAGACTGTTCCAGCGTCCAGCAGGCTTGATGAGAGCAAGGTAAATGTGGATAGCAATAACTTATCAATGGTCGCAATAATCCTTGCGTTACACATAAAGTGCCTAGATCGACTCGTGATTTTTTGTAAGCTTTTAAGTCTAATAGTGATCGATATAGCTGGACATCATCCATAACACTTATGGATTACTTTGCATTGCAAGATGCAATAAATCACATGCTTTTGGAACACCGGTGCTGGCATTTTCTGTAATGACGGTAAATACATCATCACTATCAAGAGTAGGTTGTGGGTCAATAAGATACATTAAGCAACCCTCTGGTGCATAATGCATAAGACCAGCAGCAGGATAAACTTGTAATGATGTGCCTACAATAAGAACTGCGTCTGCGGTTGTGATGTGGTTTATTGCAATGTCCATTGCAGGGACTTCCTCGCCAAACCATACAATATGTGGTCGCATCTGGGAGCCTTGTGGACAGCGGTGATCGCTTGTAATATCGTCGTGCCACGGTACAATGTACTCTGGATTAACGCTGCTGCGGGCCTTCAACAACTCGCCGTGCAAATGAATCACTTGTTTTGATCCAGCACGCTCATGTAAATCATCTACATTTTGAGTAATCACACTCACTTTATAATTACGTTCTAGCGCTGCAATGCAGTAATGAGCATCGTTAGGCTTTACTGATTTTAACTGTGCACGTCGCTGATTATAAAACTCTAATACTAGCCCAGGATTTGATTCAAAACCTTGTGGTGATGCGACCTGCATGACATCATGACCTTCCCACAACCCATTAGCATCTCTAAATGTGGCAATTCCACTTTCTGCACTCACTCCAGCACCGGTTAGTACGACGATATGCTTCATGTTTCAATTTTTTGAGCCTCAATGACTACGGCGCCTCGACCCGCGACGCAGGTAAAGAACAAGTAATCACTCTCATGTTCTGTAAAGTTATATTTTGTGCGCAATTGATGCACGCTTTCGCGAAAGTTTCTTGCTACTACAGCACGCGCACTTTTAGAATATAAGCGTTTAATTATTTTAGGTTTGTAATCATGAATCCCTATAATTTTAAAACACCTGCCTGGAAAAGTAATAAGTTTATTACTGGTGTAAAAGTGCGAATCAGTATCAATTTTACCTAAATTAAATTGTTCACAGATAACACCATAGGCTTGTGTTTTCATTAATGCGGCATGAGGCTCGTATAAATAATTGCCAGGCGGTTCTATAATAGGATCACAAGTCTTGTCGTGATCATAAGTAAAATCAATCTGACCACTTTCTAGATTTACAGCCGTAATTTTTGTGGCGTTGGCGCCAGGTTTAAGTAACCATAGCAACTCTTTCACTTCGTTTTTTACGGCAACCACATGTATTTGAGCTACATGTTGTAATTGCTGCAATCCTGCTGTAATATCCAGCATAGGCGAAGTTTTAATTAGAACCTGATCGGCTTTCTGAAATAACAACTCTAGATGTGATAATACATTAGGCTCATAATCTTCCAGCAAAATCGCTTTATGAGTCGCCGCTGTTTTACGGCTAGGATCAAGATAAATTAGATCATAACGATTATTGGTTTTTTTTAGATAAGCTATGCCATCATCGTTGTAGCTTTTAATTCTAGTGCCTAATGCGGCAAAATTATGTGAGGCAATGGCTTGTAATTTGTGATCAACTTCTACGTGAGTGGTTTGTGAAAATGCTTCCGCAAAAGCTAGACCATCAATTCCTAGACCACCAGTAAGATCAACCATCGATTTGCCTTTAGTGATTTGTGCTTTGTAACGAGCAGTGTGCCAACTGCTGGTCTGTTCGATATGTACCTTAGGGGGATACAAAACCTCTTCATTTTCAAAAAGTAATGGGAATTTGTAACGTGCCTTTTGTAAGCCTACTAGTTGTTGTGTAAGATCTTTTGCTGCAATCTCAAACTGATGTGACATAAGCATAAACGCTGCTGGCCTTGTGTGCAAATGTGTCATTAAATAGTCGCGCACGTCTGGCTGCAGGAGCGCTACATTCATATGCTATAGGTTTTGGGTCAGTTTTTTGACAATTTTGTATTCGCTCAAGAACTCTTTGGAAATTACTTTTATTGCGGTGTAGGTGGGGACAGCAAGAACCAGTCCGATGATGCCGAACAACAATCCAGCAATTAAAATGATAAGAAAGATCTCCAAAGGGTGCGACTTCACACTCTTACCAAAAATAAGAGGTTGATTTAAAAAATTATCTATCAGCTGGATGGTACCATAACTAATGGCTACAATTATTAGCTGAGGTAAAATTATTTCAGTAAAATCTGCTCCTAGGTTATCACTTATAACAAAGGCACTCATCAAAAAATAACCAATGGCAGGACCTAAATAAGGTATCAAATTGAGCAAAGCACAGAAAAAAGCAATTATCAAAGCATTTTCTGTCCCTATAGATAGTAATGTGATGCTGTATAGTACAAATAGGATAAGTATTTGAAATATCAAACCTATAAAGTAACGAGAAAGCAGTTGCTTGATTTTTGTAAATGCTCGTAAAAATTGTCCTTCATTACCTTTCTTTGAGAAGACAAGAACCCCTTCTAATAACAGCCTGCTGTCTTTAAGCAAGAAGAAAGTAATAAATAGGATGGAGAACAATCCAATCATCAAGCTGCCCAGCGTACCAAAAAAGCCATTAACAAATTGAGGGACAAGGTCCATCGTAATATTTTCTTTTACAAAGTCTAGATTTTCAATACGCTTTAAAATGTCGACTTTGCTAATACCAAAATACTCGCTTATTTCATCATTTAATATTTCTAGATTGTATTTTACTTCATCAATATCAATTTTTGAGATGTTTTCTCCTTGCTCTGCGATTACTGGTATTACTAGAAGTATAGCACCAACGATAAAAGAAAAAAGTAAAATCAAGGTAAGAATCACAGATACTGTATTAGGAATACGCAACTTGTCTCTTAAAAACAGTACGATAGGACGCCCAACTAATGACAGCACCGCGGCAAAGCCTATGTAAAATAAAACGGATTGTATTTCCCACAGCAACCATATTAACAGAGTGATTCCTCCTATAACAAGCAATGCTCTAAGTAATCCAAAGGCAATTGCCCGCGAGGTGATTTTATGACCCATAGAAGGTGTTAATTAGTAAAAACGTATTTAATAATATTAGCTCCCATTTGTAGCGCTTTTAGCCTTACTTCCTGTGGATCGTTGTGTACCTCTGGACTCTCCCATCCATCGCCCAGATCACTTTCAAAAGTAAATAAAAGAACCAACCTATTTTCATGAAATATACCGAGAGCCTGTGGCCGCTCGCCATCGTGCTCATGAATTTTAGGAAGCCCTTTAGGAAAATTGAAGTGACTATTTAAAATAGGATGACTAGAGGATAATTCTTGTAGCGGTTTATCTGGAAATAACTTATTAAGTTCTTTCTCTAGATAAGGCCGCATACCATAGTTGTCGTCAATATGAAGAAAACCACCACTTAACAAATAGTTCTTGATGTTTTCAAGCTCTTCTTGGTTAAAAACCACATTGCCGTGACCGGTCATGTGCACAAATGGGTATTGAAACAAGTCAATACTTTGCGCCTCTACCACTTGAATATCTGTATCTAGAGTTGTGCCTATATTTTCATTGCAAAAAGCAATTAAATTAGGCATAGCAGTAGGGTTTGAGTACCAATCACCCCCACCATTGTATTTGAGAACAGCAACTTCTTGAGCATATACTGACCAGCTGCATAATGCTAGGCTTATTGAAAGAAAGTAAGTAAATCGTTTGATCAAGATGTTGCGTTTTAAGATCTAACTATGTTTATCATTATAAAACAGGAAGATTATTGTGTAAATATAGGAACTCCATCTGTTAATCGATATCAAAGTGTTATGGCTGGTTAGAATAGATATGTCTGTTGAAGGTTGACAGAACTTATAAGGGATTCAAACGGTAACTTTGCCCTCTCCCAGCTAAACGCTTAAGCCTTTCAAAACATTAAAGCATTAAACAAACTGGCTCCATACACACCAGCAGTTTCAGTGCGCAATCGGGTTTCTCCCAGATGAACAGGCTTGAATTCTTTATTTAAAGCGCCTTCTATCTCGCTAGGTGTGAAATCTCCTTCTGGCCCTATAAGTAAACAAATATTTGAAGAAGATTGCATATAATGTTTCAAGTGTTTTTTGTCATACGGTTCACAATGAGCCATAAGTTTTATGCCATCAAATGATTGATTTACAAAATGGTCTAGTGGCGTTAAGTCGTCTAGTATAGGTTTGTACAACTGCAGTGATTGCTGCATAGCACTAACGATAATTTTTTCAAAGCGATCTATTTTTATCTTGCGACGCTCGCTATTGCTACTCAAAATAGGCGTGATTCTATAGATACCTAACTCTGTTGCTTTTTCAAGAAACCACTCCATTCTGTCATTCATCTTAGTGGGGGCGATAGCAATATGCAACTGCGGTCTTTCTAATTTCTCATATCTCAAATGTTTTAGTGCAAAGGTGCAACGGTTGCTGGTAACGGCTGTGATTGTACCTTCAAATAAGTCTCCCTTGCCATTTGTGATATGTATTTGATCTCCTATTTTTTTACGCAATACTTTTGTGATGTGTCTGGTTTCTTCTTTTTCTAAAGAAAGTTCTACATCAAATTGTTGCGGTTGTGGATAATAAAAAAGTTGCATGATTACATGGCAATTCTAGGTTGTGCAGTCACATCAAGGGAAGAAAAGTCTTTTGCTTTAAATTTATAATATCCAGAAATTCCTATCATCGCTGCATTATCAGTGGTGTACTCAAATGGAGGAATAAAAACTTTCCATCCTTTATCTTGTTGATCAAGTAATCGCTTTCTAATGGCACTGTTAGCGCTTACGCCGCCACCTATTGCAATTGATTTGATCCCGGTTTGTTTTACTGCTTTTTTTAATTTTTGAAACAATATTTCCACTATCGTGTATTGAATGCTTGCACAAATATCTTCTAGATTCTGTTTAATGAAATTTGCATCTTGCTGCTGTTGCTTTTGTACAAAGTACAGCACGCTGGTTTTAAATCCGCTAAAACTGTAATCCAATGCTGGAGCTTTAGGAATAGGAAAGGTGAAGGCATGGGGATTTCCTTTTCGCGAAAGCGTATCTATTATAGGTCCTGCAGGGTAATCTAGTCCTAGTATTTTACCAGACTTATCGAAGGCTTCTCCCACAGCATCGTCCATAGTGGTGCCTAAAACTTTCATCTTGTGATAATCATCAACCTGTACAATTTGCGTATGGCCACCGCTTATGGTCATTGCAAGAAATGGAAATTCTGGTTTTTCCTGACCACTGTCAATAAAATGAGCTAAAATATGGGCTTGCATATGATGTACTTCAATCAGCGGTATGGATAGAGCAAGAGATAAGCTTTTTGCAAAGCTACTGCCTACTAACAGGCTTCCCATCAATCCAGGGCCTTTTGTAAAAGCTATGGCAGACAATTGCTTTTTGTCGATATTTGCCTGTTTTAATGCTTCATGAACTACAGGAATGATATTTGATTGATGTGCTCTCGATGCCAGTTCAGGTACAACGCCGCCGTATTGTTCATGTATTTTTTGATTTGCTACAACATTAGACAGTACCTGGTCGTTTTTTAAAATAGCGCAAGAGGTATCGTCACAAGACGATTCAATGGCAAGTAGGTAACAATTGTCGGTGTAGGGAGTAGTAAGCATAAGCATATGTAATCATCACAAAAGTAAATGATCTATTATTAAAAAGATTTTTAAAATACTGGGAAAACTGCTACTGGCACTGCTGGTACTTTTTATTATTCTGGTAATAGCATTTTCATTTCCTACTGTCCAGACCCGTGCAGGAAGCATGGTTACTAATTATCTTAAGGACACTTACGATACTGAAATCTCTATTGATAAAATCGCGGTCACTTATAAAGGGGCTATTGAACTGGGTGGGGCAGTAGCTCTAGACCACCGTAATGATACTGTTATTTCATTCTCAAAATTAAAAACTGCCGTTTCTGGATTGTCTCAATTATTATCTAATAGTCCAGAGCTAGGTGACGTTACTATTGATGATTTTTATTTGAATATGAAGAGGTATAAAGAAGATACTTCTGATAATTTAAATATTTTTTTAAACAAGTTCGGCAGTGGCGAGTCCAGCGGAGAGCCGTTTCTATTGACGACAAAAAAGCTAGTCATTAATAATTCAAGGGTAAAAATCACAGATGAGCAAATTGATGAGCCGTTAGCTTTTTATGCGGAAGACTTGAACCTAATCGCAGATTATTTGCGCATTGACGGCTCAGAGATTTATGCAAATATCCGGTCGGGTGATTTTATGATGTACAATGGGGTGCTGGCCCGCAATAATGATGGCTTGGGTTATCAAATAAAGAATTTTGCAGCACAGTTTTATTATTCTCCTACACAAATAAAAGCGACTGATTTGCGCATCGAGACTCTAGGGTCTATGATAGCAGGAGATTTACGTTTTGACTATGAGCGTGGCGGCCTGGCAGATTTTCTCAATGCTGTAGATTGGACCTTTGATATTCAAGAAGCACAACTGGCAACTAATGAATTGAATTATTTCTATGATGAATTTGTCAAAAACGAATCAATATACTTAACAGGGTTGCTCACCGGTCCACTCAATCATTTTAAGGTGGCCCGCCTGGATCTTAAAGCTTTGAACGATTTAAGCATTCAAGGGACAATGACTTTTAAAAGTGTGGTGGAAAATCTGGATCAATTCAATATTGAGGGCG
Source organism: uncultured Nonlabens sp. (assembly GCA_947491755.1). Taxonomy (GTDB): domain Bacteria; phylum Bacteroidota; class Bacteroidia; order Flavobacteriales; family Flavobacteriaceae; genus Nonlabens. The sequence continues at coordinate 124,960 of CANLKV010000002.1, forward strand.
ATTTTGAGGCGCTACAAGTAAGTAATAAAGATTTAAAAATGCTGTTGCCACAAATTTTGGGCGATCAGCTGCCTGATGACCTTAATCAATTAGGGACTGTTGTTGCTAGTGGTTATGCAAGTGTAAATAAGGATCAAATAGTTTCAAGACTAAGCGGAGAGTCTCGTCTAGGCGGTTTTGCTACAGATGTTTCATTGACAGAGATACGTTCTGGTCGTATAGGCTACACTGGAAATATAAAAACTAGAGGATTCAATCTAGGGAAAATTACAAACACTAAAGACCTGGGCGGTATTTCCCTAGACATGGATGTTGATGGTAGGGGATTTGATCCAGAGAATGCCTTATTGACTCTTAATGGGAAGGTGTCAAAATTATATTATCGAGGCTATGGTTATAAAAATATCCAAGTAGATGGCGATTTGCGCAAGCCGGTTTTTAATGGTACCGTCACAGTAAACGACCCTAATTTACAAATGGAGTTTGATGGGTTGGTCGATATTTCTGATGCTATCAATACCTACGACTTTAAAGCCACCATTGCTTATGCAGACCTTAAAGCTACTAATCTATTTACGAGAGATAGTACAGCCATATTGAAAGGAGATGTAATTATTGATATGAATGGGACAGATATTAACGATGTTGCGGGCACAATCAACTTTACCGATGCTAGCTATCAAAACGATAATAACATCTATCTATTTGAAGATTTTACAGTAGAAAGTACCTTCCTCGATCAGGAACGTCTTATTACAATTAATAGTACAGATATTATTGAGGGTGAGGTACGCGGTCGCTTTAAGGTAGAAGAGATTCCAGAACTTTTTAAAAATGCGTTAGGAAATGTTTACACAAATTATCGGTCTGATAAAATAACTAAAGATCAATACCTTGAGTACGAGTTCAAAATCTATGACAAAATAGTAGATTTATTTTTCCCTGATATCGCTCTGGGCGAAAACACAATCATAAAAGGCCAGGTGGCAAGTAATGAAGCACAGTTTAGATTAACCTTTCGATCTCCAGAGATTCAAGCTTATGATGTAGAGCTGAAACAAGTGAACGTGCAAGTAAATAATCAAAACCCACTTTTTAATACATATATTAAAATAGACGATGTCAATAATGGTGTTTATGACATCAGAGATTTCCAGCTAATCAATGTCACTCGTCAAGATACACTACTATTTAGAACAGAATTTGTGAGTGACGACCGCCCGGATGATAAATTTAATTTGAGTTTTTATCATACCATTAATGAGCAGAATAAGTCTGTTGTTGGCATCAAGCGAAGTGATTTAAAATATCAAGGAAAAAAATGGGAAATCAATCCTGCAGCGAAAGATGTAAAACTTGTTTTTTCAAATGACTTTAAAGAATTCTCGCTCGATACATTGCGCGCCCAGCATTTGAATGAAAAAATCACCATGGCAGGGGTGATAAGCGGTAGCGATACAAAAGATGTGAATCTCAAATTTGATGCGGTGCGTATTGCTAGTTTGATCAAGCCTATTGATAGCTTAAAGATGCAAGGGCGTATCGATGGCGAGCTTAATCTCAAACAAATCGCGGGTAATTATGCGCCTACGAGTAATTTTAATGTAACCGATTTTATAGTAAACGGGACACCTTTGGGAGATTTTGAACTTTTAGTTCAAGGAAATGAAGACTTGAGTCTGTATAGCGTAGGAGCACTGCTGCAAAATGATTTTCAGCGTACGTTTACTTTAGATGGTTTTATAAATACGGGTGGGGACTATTCAACCCTTGATCTAGATGCAAATTTTAACAACTTCAATCTAATTGCTTTGAGTCCACTGGGTGGAGTAGTCGTAGATCAAATACGTGGATTTGCTACAGGTAGGGCAACCATAGATGGTAAACTTACAGAGCCAGAAGTTACAGGAGAACTAACATTGAACGATGCAGGCTTGCGAGTGCCATACCTTAATACAGATTTCAGCTTTGAAGAAGACGCTCTAGTTGATATTTCAAAACGCAGTTTCGATTTTGGAGAGATTGAGATTACAGATACTAAGTACAATACAACTGGGACATTAAAAGGTCAAATAAATCATAAGAATTTTGGTTTTTGGGAATTAGACTTGGCCTTAGATTCTGATCGTCTGCTTGTGCTGGATACAGATCTCACACCAGAAGCATTGTACTATGGTACCGCGTTTATAGATGGGAACGCCACTATTACCGGTCCAACAGATAAATTATTTATCGATGTAAATGCGACAACAGGAGCAGGAACAATATTTAAAATACCTATTAATGATGGGGAATCATTAGCAGATACTTCCGCTATATATTTTTTAAGCCCAGAAGAGAAAGAAGCACGACTTTCTGGCAAGCAGACCGAAATACAAGAACTCACCGGTCTAGAATTAAGGTTTGACCTAGAAGTTACCCCTACGGCAACTGTCGAGATAACAGTTGACCCTAAAAATGGCAGTTACCTGCGTGGTAGTGGTACGGGTAATCTGCTTTTAGAAATTAATACCCTAGGCAAGTTTGTAATGAATGGTGATTTTACTGCTACAGAGGGGATCTACAACTTCCGATATGCAGGTATAGTAAATAAGGAATTTACGATTGAACCGGGAGGTACGGTAGATTGGAACGGAGATCCCACAAATGCAAATATTGATGTTCAAGCCATTTATAATACAAGAGCAAATCCATCAGTTTTACTTGACAACCCTAATCTTAATGCACAAATTCCTGTGCAGGTGGTAACCAGTCTAGAAGGGGATTTAAGCTTTTTTGATCCAGAGTTTGAGATCGTTTTTCCTAATGCGAATTCAGTCGTTAAATCAGAACTTCAATACCGCCTAGAGGACAAATCGCAACGTCAACTACAAGCTTTATCTCTGGTAACTACGGGATCGTTTTACAATCCTACCAGTATAGGCCAGAATGCCGTTACCGGGAATCTTGTAGAAAGCCTTTCAGGAATAGTAAATGATATAGTAAGTAGTGGCGATAGCCGTTTAGATTTTGGTGTGACCTATGAAGCTACAGAACGTAATCCTAATTCTGATATACAGCGATCAGATCGTTTTGGCATTACTCTTACCACTCAAATTAGCGATCGCGTTTTTATTAATGGAAAACTAGGGGTGCCCGTAGGTAGTACAACCGCCACAGAGCGTGCCGTTATAGGCAATGTAGAAATAGAGTTTATATTAAATGAAACAGGATCACTTACCCTCAAAATTTTCAACAGAGAAAACGCCTTGCAACAAATAGGACAGCAAGAAGGGTATGATCAAGGTCTAGGTCTGGAGTATAGTATTGACTTTGATAGCTTGAAAGAGTTGTACCGCAAGGTCTTTTATGGACAAATAACCACAGATGGTCAACTGCAGGCACAGCGATAGAATCAATGAGTGATGACTCAATATTATCTATCGCAAGACAAGAGACTTGATCACCTCGCTACCCAACTTTTCATTTAAGTTTGCTATGATCTTTGAACGGCCATAGGATAGCTCCTGTCGTAACACAGAGGAAGAGAGGTCGACGAGTAGTTTGTTACCTTGTAATTTGATTTGAGTTGTATAAGTAACTACTCCAGGTCCCATTACTTCTTTCCAGGCGCTGTCTACATCTACTTTTAAAAATCCTTCTGAGAGTTTGCTTTGCGACTTGAAGTCTTTCAGCACGTCGCTCATATTAACAAAATCTTCTTTTTTGTTATTCCTCATCGCTTTGGTATGATTTGTAATAGTAAATAGTACCATCATCGTGTACTAGTTCTAACTCTGTTTCTGTCGCTTTGCGTAAATTTTGGGTATAAGCGCCATCACCGTCCTCAAACTTTAGAAACACCTGGTCGTCAGTAGATTCCCAGGTAAATACAACTGGGTCTCCATAAACTATAAAACCGCCGTCATAAGTAGGGCTTACACGACTCTTTGTACCTTTAATTCCATTAGTTTCAAAAAAATCCATGTGATTTGTAAAAGGAAACTCTTTTACTGTGCCATCAGGTTTTTCCACAAGATCAATGTTCCAGTAACCGTTCAAAAATGCAATTTTCTCCTCGGCTTTTTGATGGGTGCAACTGGTAAGTACGAATAAGGTGCAAAGACTTAATATTTTTTTCATAATTCAAACATCTTGTAGGATTGATTTACATTTTTAATTACCATTTCAGTACGATCTGGGTTAGTGTCGCTAATAAAAATTTGACCAAAATGTTCATCATTAACCATCTCTATTAATTGAGAAACCCGACTCTCATCCAGTTTGTCAAAAATATCATCTAACAGCAATAGAGGTACCGTGCCGCTCTCGTTTTTTATAAATTCAAACTGTGCTAGCTTCAAGGCAGTGAGGAAGCTCTTCTGTTGTCCCTGGCTGCCATACTTTTTGACTGGATAACCGTCTAGAGAGAACAATAAATCATCCTTATGCGTACCGGTTGTGCTATATTGAACTTGTAAATCTTTCTGCATGGCAGCTTTAAAAGCAGCTTCTGGTAGTTTGTCATTAAAATCTGACTTATAGTGAATACTTACTTTCTCGATAGCATTACGAGAGATTCTAGCGTAAAATTTCTGAAAAATAGGAGTAAATCGATCCAGAAATTCTTGCCTTGATTTATGTATAAGAGCCCCTAGTACCACCATTTGTTCATCATAAACAGCAATAGCATCGCTGTCAAATTTATGGTTGGCTGCAAAGTACTTGAGCAACGCGTTACGTTGTGTAAGTAGCTTATTATAAGTAATCAAACGTTGCAAATAGGTTGCATTATCAAGAGAGATCACACCATCAAGAAAACGTCGCCGCGTCTCACTGCCCTCTATAATCAAGTCACGATCTGCTGGTGAAATGATTACCAGCGGGAGCAACCCTATATGATCGCTTATTTTTTCATATTCTTTACCGTTTCTTTTCAGCATACGTTTGCTACCACGCTTTGCACTTACCACTACGTTTTCATCCCTATCATTTTTATGAAACAATCCATTGATCATGAAAAAATCGGTGTGATGCTTTATATTTTGAACTGTAATGGGGTTAAAATAACTTTTTGCAAAAGCCAAATGATAAATAGCGTCTAGAACGTTCGTTTTTCCTACACCATTATTGCCTACAAAACAATTGATCTTTTTATCCATCTCAAAATCAGCGCTGTCAAAGCTTTTATAATTCACCAGACTAAGCGTTTTGAGATGCATAAAGTTGTATTGTAAGTTATTGTTTTGCAGTGTGTTGTGTGAGGTTGCGCTTTCGCGAAAGCGAACTTACCCTTATCCTTAAAGGAGCCATGCAAATTTAAGGATTGATTGCTAGAAGAATAACTACAAGGCCGTTTTTTAATACCGATAAAAATTCTATTTTTGCGCGTTCAATAAATTGATAATGGCCACATATAATAAAAGAGGTTACAAGCCTAAAACGCAGAAAGAGAAAGAAATCATCGAAGAGCAAGAGTCTGCAACTGCAGAGATTTTTGAATCGCTAGATGAAGGTGCTGGTAGAACAGAGGAGTGGGTATCTAAAAATCAAAACATTATATTGTATACCATCGCAGCCATCGCAGTAATTGCGGCAGGCTTGTGGGCGTATACAGAGTTTGTGAAAGCACCACAGGAAGTAGAAGCGCTAGCAGAAAGCTCTCAAGCGTTTAACTTTTATGAGCAAGCAGTCAATGCAACTGGTGAGGATCAAGACTCTCTTTACAATCTTGCTTTAGAAGGTGGCGAGGGAAAATACGGTCTTATTAAAATAGCACAAAACTACTCTGGTACAGATGCAGGGAACCTTGCAAATTATCAGGCTGGTATGGCTTATTTAAATCTAGGTGGTGCAAATTATCAAAAAGCTATCGATTATTTAACTGCATTTGATGGTGATGGGTCTATCATGGAAGCTTACGCAAAAGCAGGTATCGCAGATGCCCTAGTACAAGTAGATCAGGCTGACGACGCTGTAGCTTTTTACAATCAGGCAGCAAATGTTGTGATTAACGAGTTTACTACCCCTAAATATTTATTAAAAGGTGCTCAAGCTGCAATCCTAACTGGTGATTACAGCACTGCTATTGCAAACCTAGAACGCATCGAGGAAGAGTTTCCAGACGCAGTAGAGGCACAGACCGCAAGTGTTTTGTTAGGTCAAGCGCAAGCCGCATCTAATTAACTATGGCAACTGCTGGCAAAGATTTATCGGCATACGATAAAAATGAATTACCTGACGCATCAAAGATGCGCATAGGGATTGTTGTGTCAGAGTGGAATGATAATATTACAGAAAATCTATTTATCGGTGCACGTGATACGCTGCTGGATTGTGGTGTAGCTCAAGGCAGCATTATAAGAGTTAATGTACCTGGATCATTTGAATTAATTTATGGTTGTCGCAAGGTACAGGAGTCTACATATAGCATACCGGGCAAGAGAGAGAAGCAAGCACTAGATGCGGTTATAGCTATAGGTAGCGTTATTCGTGGAGAAACTGCACATTTTGATTTTGTATGTCAGGGTGTGACCGCAGGTATCAAGGATCTTAATTTGAATAAGACGCGCATACCTGTTATTTTTTGTGTGTTGACAGATGATACCCATGCTCAATCTGTAGCGCGCAGTGGTGGAATTCACGGTAATAAAGGGTCTGAAGCAGCTATCGCAGCGATTAAAATGGCAGCTTTAAAGAACTTATAAAGTCAGTCGTTATTATTATTTCTTCTGTAAAATTTTATCCAGCGGTAAAGTTGATAAACTCCTAGTGCTGACAGCAGTATGGCAATGTATAATTGATACTGTACCATCTCATTATTACCAGAGAAATAATCAATTATTTTCCATGCCCCTATACTTATAAAAATCAAAGAAAGGACAAGGTTGTAAATGGTTCTAGTAGTCAATTTACTCACTGTCGTTATCTGTGTTGTTAGATTTTTGTGTGAGTACGGTATATGCCACAAATAATCCATAAACTATAAATGCTCCAGCCATTATAAGCTGCCATGTAGGCAACACTGCTAGGTCATTATAATGCATGTAAAACCTGTAAGAACCAAATCCTATAAATATTAAGGCAAAAATACCGCCCATTAAAGGGTTGCGTTTACGCATAAAAACTTTTTTAGTTATTCATGTGAAGATAAAAAAACACCCCTTATTCAAGGGGTGTTTCACACATTAATCTAATCATTACATTGAAGCATGATCTTTTCAAAAAAACATTTGATAATAGAATTTAATCATGCTACTATCAAAAATTATTAACAAACAATTCAAACACGATTAATGTGTAATAATGTTTACTAGGCGTTGAAATATTTACTATTCCATATAGCGGTATTAAAATTCTTTCCGGCGGCAAAGGAATAATACAAAACCATACTAGCGATTGATTTGAACGTAAAGAAGAAAATCAATACAAATTGAACCCCAGTAGTATCTTTAGAAAACAAACCACTAGGTACTAGGTAAGCCGCTAGCAGGCTGACTAAAATTGTACAGAAAATAAGATTTTCAAATGATTTGAAAGGCCATGCCCAGGCTCTTCTAAAAGCATTTAAATCATTACCCCATTTGTGGATTAAATAAAAATAACCGTTTCCTATAGGCGCAAATAAAAGTGGATCGTCAGCATTTTCAAGTTTAAACATTTTTGAAGGAGCAACGATTTTGAACCCTCGTAATGTGGTGTCATGATCCTTTTCTAATTGTTTGATTTTGTTTAGCGCCTCTTTTGGAATTTCGTTCTTAAAGTATCGCGTATCCAAAAATCGCAGACGGTAGTTAATGCAGATTTCTCTTATCTGGTCCACGTGATATATCTTATCTGTCTCTAACTGATCAAAATCAAAAGTATTGCGAGGGGTAGGTTTTTGTGGACTCTTCATGCGAGCAATAATCGCATCTTCTTTTAAATCGTCTTGTGACAAAATTTCTCGCACTTGATCCAGAATATCTTTTTCTTGAACCGTTCTAGAACGAGATTGCTGTAATTTTTGTTCAATGTTAGTCCTGCGCAGCATAGTTGATGATTTATTAAGGAAGTTAAATATTAATTACATAATACCCAACTATGCTATGTAGGTCGTAAGAATGCTTACAACCTATCAATACATGATAAATTTATTAAACACATCTATCCGTATTACCTCACTTTTGCTTGTGCCTGCTTTTCTAGTTGTGTTTGTAGTTTTTTCATCACCTTATCAATTTGCTTATCGGTAAGTGTTTTGTTCTCATCCTGCAATTTGAAACTTAATGCATAGGATTTTTTACCAGCTGGAAGTTCTTTACCCTCGTAGACGTCAAATAGTTCTACAGACTGTAACAAATTGCGCTCACTTTGCAATGCAATGTTTTGCAGTTCTTTAAAGGTAGTATGTTGATCTACTAATAAAGCCAAGTCACGATTTACTACTGGTGATTTAGGTAAAGATTTAATAGGGTGATGTTCTTTTTGAACCAGTTTTAAAATTTCACTCCAGTATATATTTGCATAATAAACTGGTACTTCTATATCAAAACTGCGGGTTATTTTTTTCTTTACGAGTCCTATATCGGCTATTTTGCCACCAGAACTAAGGGCAAGCCCCTCGCTTAAAAAATCCATTTTGGTCAGCTTTTCACTGATGGAGTCGATCCCTAGACGATTGAATATGCTTATAACAGCCCCTTTTAAATAGTAGAAATCGGCTTGTTGATCATTACTGTTCCAGGTATTAGGATGGATTTTTCCTGCGGTAAGCAGTGAGATATGCTTTTGTTCTGTATAAGAGCGTTCTTGATACTCATGATAAGAATTACCGAATTCAAAAAACTTAAGTCGTTCTTGCTTGCGATTTAAATTATAAGCAATCGCTTCAAGCCCACCGTACAACAAACTTTGCCTCATAACAGACAAGTCACCACTTAAAGGGTTGAGTATTTTCACCTCATTTTTAGGAGATATTTGCTCTGTAAGTTCATGATGTTTTGAGGCAGTGAGACTATTAGCCATCATTTCTACAAAACCTTGTGCCACCAGTTGCTGCCCTACTAGATTTTCTAGCTTATAGCTATCCAGCCTAGAGTTTGCTGCTATAGAAGCATTTAATTTATTTGAGGTTTGTATGCGATCATAGCCATACACACGTAGAATTTCTTCTATTACATCAACAGGGCGTATTACATCATTGCGATAGGCAGGAATGCTCAAACCCAGGCCCGTCTCAGTTACATTTTTTACATTAATTTCTAACGTTCTTAAAATGTCTTTGATTTCTGCACGATCAATAACTTGACCTATCAAAGAATCGATTTTTGAAAAGGGTAGAAAAACCTCGCAATCCTCAATTTTATTAGGATATAAATCAGTTATATCACTTGTAATTTCTCCGCCTGCTAATTCTTTTATAAGTATGGCTGCTCGTTTCAACGCATCTTCTGTAATATTAGGGTCTATCCCTCTTTCAAATCTAAAGGAAGCATCGGTATTAAACCCGTGACGTTTTGCAGTTTTACGTATGCTTACAGGATTGAAGTAAGCGCTTTCTAAAAAGATAGACGTCGTCTCTGCAGTAACGCCACTATTTTTACCACCATAAACCCCAGCGATACACAATGGTTTGATTGTATCGCAAATCATTAAATCTTCCTCATGCAATTCATGAACCTCACCATCAAGAGTAGTAAATGGCGTTCCTGATGGCATGGTCTTTACGATGATTTTTTTGCCTTCTATTTTTGCCGCATCAAAGGCATGAAGGGGTTGTCCCAATTCATGCATTACATAGTTTGTGATGTCAACTATATTATTTTTGGGAGCAATACCTATAGCTTTCAACCTGTTTTTCAACCAGGTGGGAGAATCGGCAACTTTAATTCCGCTTATAGAAACGCCACAATATCTAGGTGCCAGTGTATTATTCTGTACTTCTATATCAATGCGTCCTGCTCTAGAGTCTACATAAAAACTACTTAAAGATGGCGTGACAAACTCTGGAGCTTCTTCCATAACAGCTATGCCTGCTCTTAAGTCACGTGCTACGCCAAGGTGTGACATTGCATCAGCACGATTGGGTGTCAACCCTATTTCGATCACCTGATCGTTTTCAACCTCATAAATATCTGATAATCTCGTCCCTATTTCTAGATCGTTGTCTAGGACCAATATTCCATCATGAGAGGTTCCTAGTCCCAATTCATCCTCGGCACAGATCATACCGTGACTCTCCTCGCCACGTATTTTACCTTTTTTAATCTTCCAGGGCTCACCATCTTTATCGTACAAAGTTGTACCTATGGTAGCAACCGGTACTTTTTGTCCTGCGGCAACATTAGGTGCTCCACATACTATAGAAACGATCTCGTTGCCCAGATCGACTTTAGTCAGCTTTAATTTATCGGCATTAGGGTGTTTTACACATTCTGTTACATGGCCGACTATGATACCTTCAAGACCTCCTTTAACGCTTTCAAATGGCGTCACTCCTTCTACTTCAAGACCTAGTGAGGTAAGTAGTGCGGTGTGCTTATCAATATCTTCAGGAATATTGATGAACTGCTTGAGCCAGTTGTAAGAAATCTTCATAAATGCTGCAATTAAGTGGGCAAAGATAGTGGGAATACCGCTTTCGCGAAAGCGTAAAAAAATTCAATACTTGGTTTAAAATAGAAATCCAGAGTTAAAGAGATAAATGGTAGCCTGGATATGAAATGCTCTCAATATTCCCAGCGACGCATCTTATTGAGTTCCTCCATTTCTTGTATTTCTTCCATAGGAATCACTTTAAGAAAAGAAGGGTGCTGTTCTATAGCGTACTCGAGTTGTTCTACAATTTGTTCAACTGTATCGTTTTCATAATCAATCTGTAGTGGTTTTTTTATTTCCATCGATTGAAGGATGTTGCGTTTTTTTATGCGCAATCCCTTTTTATCAAAACTGCGACGGAAGCCATCGATAACAATGGGCACGACAATAGGTTTGTATTGTTTGATGATGTGTGCTGTCCCCTTGCGTATAGGTTTAAAAGGCTTTGTAGTGCCTTGTGGGAAAGTAATTACCCAGCCATCGTCTAGAGCAATACCTATGTTTTTTGTGTCATCTGGATTTACAGATCTGTTGACTTCTTCCCCCTTAGCACGCCACGTGCGCTCCACAGTTATGGCTCCGGCATAGGCCATTATCTTAGGCAAAAGCCCGCTTTGCATGGTTTCTTTTGCTGCCACATAGTAAATATTAAGTTTAGGACGCCATAGGTAACCTATATTTTTAATACTGTCCTCTCGGCCTGATAATGAGGCGTTAAACACATGAAACATACTTACAACATCTGCAAAATAAGTCTGATGGTTTGATACAAATAGGACTCCCTGCGGTGGAAGGTCTTTAATTATTTCACTTCCTTCAATTTTTAGTTCATTAAAGCCACGGTAACGGCGGTGTGATAAAACGCCCATAATGCGTATCAACCATAGCTTGATAAAATTGATATGACCAAAAGGATTTTTCTTTAATAATCCCATGTGTTTTTCAAATTTGAACGAAGAGCTAAGATACAAAATTGATACGTCAACCGCTCTTATTTAAAGGATGATCGCTTTAAGAATACTGAGATGTTATAGTGTTTTGAATCATAAATTTAAACTCATTAAGCATCATGGCTGTAGCTCCCCAAACGATCTGGTCACACAGCATAAAGCAAGGCACATTGACATCATCCATATAACTGGTAGATAGCCTGTGGCTGGTCACTCTTGTTGGGTCTAGTAGCTGTTTCAACGGTACCTCTATGATAGATTTCACCTCACTTGCTTGAGGTACAAACGATAGGTTTGATGTGGCATAGGATATAAATGGTCGAACAAGATAATTGCTGGGTGGGATGTAAATAGGGGTGCCCGCGGTAAGTAATTGCTGTTGATTTATAGGTATTCCTATTTCTTCCTCGGTCTCACGCAGGGCAGTATGTGCATAATCAGGGTCTTCTTTTTCTGCCCGTCCACCAGGAAAGGCTATCTGACCGCTATGCTTACCCTTTGATATCATGCGTTCAATTAAAACAAAATATGGGACATCATATTTAGGGTAAACCAGCATCATGGTTGCTGCCTCTTTAGGCTTCACTTCTTTTAATCTACTGTGCTGTAATTCTTGCAAACGCTCTACCGCAGCCATTTCTAACTGGACTTTTTCACCAGGCAGTGGCATTTTACTTAATTTTGGCGCTAGGTTTAAAAAGTCAGCAAATGAATTCAAACTGGATGGTCTTAAATATGGTTATGATGGTGCTATTGATATCTTGTAAAGATAATCCAGCAGTAGCAATTGATCAGCCTGAAGCAGAAGAGAAAACGCCCGCCAATGATCAAGCAAATAAAAACAGTCTAGCCGAATTTTACGTTCCCAAGATTACTACAGATGGTGACACCTTACTTAGTTACATCCCCCAAGATAGCGTTGTTCCATTTTTTACTAGGTATGGAGAAGAGAACCCTGAGACTCGCGTTGAAATGAAAACAAAGTTTGGCACTATAGAAATGGAACTGTTTAAAGAAACACCTTTATATAGAGCCAGTTTTATCTATCTTATTAAAAATGGTTACTATGAAGGAACTGTTGTGCACCGCACCCTAGAAAAGTTTATCGTTCAGGCAGGGGATAGTGATGCGCCGCTTACTGCAGCAAAGCGCAGTAGCGCTGGTAATTATAAGTTGCCTCCTCATTTTTTAGATGGTGTAAAACATGATTATGGAACTTTAAGTGCCGCGAAGGAATGGGAAGATAATCCAGAAATGTGGCACAATCCGTTTGATTTTTTTATCTCGCTGAGAGCTACTGACCACCTAGATGGTGAACACACCATCTTTGGTCGGGTGACCCGTGGGATGGAAGTGGCCGAAAAAATATCAAGAGTGGATACAGATGCTGGAGACTGGCCTATAATTGACGTTTATATTGAAATGAGCGTGCTCGAATAGTATAATTTCTAATAATATAAGAACAGGCGTCGGCTCACTCCAGCTACAGGTGATTCTATCGCAATAGGTAAATCTTGTTATATCAAATTAGTACCTGTATACGATAGCATTAATATTCATACCGGCACCCACACTGGCAAACATGACAACGTCACCTTTCTCTACTTTATGGTTTTCCATCTTACCTTTTATGACAAGATCCATGACTGTTGGTACCGTAGCAACACTGCTGTTTCCTAATTTATGAATGATCATGGGCATGATATGTTGTGGTACTTCCATATCATATAATTTATAGAAACGAGTTACAATGGCTTCATCCATTTTTTCGTTAGCCTGGTGGATAAAAATCTTTTTCAACTCGTGTATATCAACCCCTGCTTGATCAAGTGCTGTTTTCATTCCCTCAGGAACCTTAGATAGAGCAAAATTATAGATGCGGCGCCCGTACATTTTGATGTACTGGGTTTTATTATCAAGATTGATGTTATAGGATTTTTCGTTGAAAATAAAGTAAGCCTCCTCTTCTGTATAGGTAGCAGTAGCCTGTCCTATGATTCCGCTATCATTTGTACTAGGCTCTACAATTACAGCACCTGCACCATCAGAATATATCATACTGTCTCGATCATGAGGATCAACCACCCGGGATAAAGCTTCAGCACCTATGACTAGTACTTTTTTGGCTAGTCCCGATTTAATAAAAGAATCAGCTTGGGTCAAGCCTAAAATCCATCCTGGACAGCCGAAAAGAATATCGTATGCAACACAGGCAGGATTTTTAATACCTAATTTTTGCTTTACTCGCGTCCCCAGGCTGGGCACCATATCGCTGCTACCACCATCTGCTTTTACATCACCGTAATTATGTGCAACAATGATGAAGTCAATCGACTCCATATCTGTCTTTGCATCAGCTATAGCATTTCTAGCTGCAGCAGCAGCTATATCGCTGGTGTATAAAGAGTCGTCAATGTAACGACGCTCTTCTATACCTGTAATAGCGACAAACTTTTTTATGATGGTCTCGTTATCACTGCCAAAGGAGGTACCGTCGTTGTTCAAGAATTCGTGATTTAAAAACTCTTCGTTTTTTCTCACGACATCAGGAATATAACTTCCTACGCCCGTAATTTTCGCTTTCATAAAGTTATAATAATCCGTAAAAGAAGAAATAATTAATCAATAATCCTATTAATGAACGGTTTTTTCTATGCATGCATAACAAATAAACGACCGATCACTGATCGGCCGTTATATCATTCTACATATATTCTTCCATAGGAGCACAGGTACACATTAAATTACGGTCCCCAAAGGCATCGTCAGCACGACGCACGGTAGGCCAGAATTTATTATCTGCTACCCATTCTAGTGGATAAGCTGCTTGTTCTCTTGTGTATGGGAAATTCCACTCATTTGCCGTAAGCATAGACATGGTGTGTGGTGCATTTTTCAATACATTATTTTCATCATCTTTATCACAGCTATCTATTTCCTTTCTAATGGAAATCATAGCCTCGCAAAAACGATCAATCTCTTCCTTGCTCTCAGATTCTGTAGGCTCAATCATCATTGTTCCGTTTACTGGAAATGATACAGTAGGAGCGTGGAAACCATAATCCATTAATCGTTTAGCGATGTCTACTACTTCAATGCCATTTTCTTTAAAGGGTCTACAGTCGATAATCATTTCGTGAGCTGCACGACCTTGTTCCCCTACATATAGACATTCATAGCTCCCGCTTAAACGCTCCTTGATATAATTAGCATTTACGATAGCATATTCAGTAGATTTTTTAAGACCATCAGATCCTAGCATGCAGATGTAGCCGTAAGATATCAAACAAGCTAGTGCACTACCAAAGGGAGCTGCGCTAATAGGTGTAATTGCTTGATCACCACCGGTAGGAATCAAAGGATTTGTAGGTAAAAATGGTACTAATTGTGGTGCGACACAAATAGGGCCTACACCAGGACCACCGCCGCCGTGCGGAATGGCAAATGTTTTGTGTAAATTAAGGTGACACACATCTGCACCTATATTTCCAGGATTAGTCAATCCTACCTGAGCATTCATATTTGCTCCATCCATATATACCTGGCCGCCATTCTCATGGATTAATGAGGTGATCTCTTTAATAGCACTCTCGTAAACTCCATGTGTGGATGGATAGGTAACCATCAAGGCGCTCAAATTGTCTTTGTATTTCTCTGCCTTTTCTCTTAGATCATCCACATCGATATTACCATTATCTAATGCTTTTGTGACAACCACTTTCATACCTGCCATTACCGCACTAGCAGGATTTGTACCGTGCGCACTTGATGGTATCAAACAAATATTTCTATGATGATCACCACGAGAATGGTGATAGGCTCGTATAGCCATAAGGCCAGCAAATTCACCCTGTGCACCAGAGTTAGGTTGTAACGAGGTCCCTGCAAAACCAGTGGCCTCATTCAATTGTAACTCTAATTT
Organism: uncultured Nonlabens sp.; assembly: GCA_947491755.1. Taxonomy (GTDB): domain Bacteria; phylum Bacteroidota; class Bacteroidia; order Flavobacteriales; family Flavobacteriaceae; genus Nonlabens. The sequence goes on from CANLKV010000002.1 coordinate 140,389, forward strand.
CTTGAGCATTTTTTGATACCCAGCTGCTTGATCGATAGGTACAAAAGGGTGTATGTTTCCCCATTGAGGATTAGAAAGCGGCAACATTTCGGCTGCTGCGTTCAATTTCATGGTACAAGAACCTAGCGCGATCATGGAGTGGTTCAATGCCAGATCTTTACGCTCTAATTTCTTAATATAGCGCATCAACTCTGTCTCGCTGTGATAAGAATTGAAAACATCATAACTCAAGAAATCAGTCTGACGTCCTGTTCCTAGGTGAGTATCTTCCAGTAGGGAAGTAATAGGTTGGTACTCTTGACCAGTCGCAAGAGCAAAAACCTTTAAAATGTCATTTAAGTCGCCCAGAGAGGTAGTCTCATTGATAGATATTTGCACGGTGTCCTTATCAGGATAATAAAAGTTGATCTCGTGCTCTAGAGCTATTTTCTGCACATCCTTAGAAGGAGTTTTAAAACATAGGGTGTCAAAATAATTTTCATTAGTTTGATAAATCCCCAGTTTTTCAATGGCATCAGCAAGTGTGGTAGTGTGTTTGTGCACTTTGCTTGCGATATATTTAAGACCACGCGGTCCATGATATACGGCATACATTCCTGCCATTACAGCAAGCAAGACTTGTGCGGTACAAATATTAGACGTTGCTTTGTCTCGTTTTATATGTTGCTCTCTCGTTTGCAATGCCATACGTAAAGCGCGCTTCCCGTCCATGTCGCGAGTTACCCCAATAATACGACCCGGTATTTGTCTTTTGTATTCTTCTCTTGTTGCAAAAAATGCAGCATGAGGACCACCATATCCCAATGGAATACCAAAACGTTGCGTTGTTCCCACAACCACATCGGCGCCCCAGTGTCCTGGAGCCTCTAGCACTACAAGGGATAAAATATCTGCAGCAACGGCTACCTTAATGTTTTGTTCAGAGCACGCTTTCGCGAAAGCGGAATAATCTACAACATTCCCGCTAGCACCTGGATATTGCAGTAAAACGCCATAATAATCATCAGTAAGATCCATCTCCTGTGGATTTCCTTCTACCAGCTCTATATCGAGCGGTATTGCTCTGGTTTTTAAAAGCTCTTTAGTTTGTGGTAACACATCATGGTCCACAAAAAATTTAATGACATTATTTTTCTTTTGCTCACGATCTCTTACTGAAAAGAGAAGCGTCATGGCTTCTGCAGCGGCTGTGGATTCATCTAGTAAGGAAGCATTTGCTAACTCCATACCTGTCAGGTCTGTCACCATGGTCTGGTAATTAAGAAGGGCTTCCAGTCTCCCTTGTGCAATCTCTGCTTGATAAGGCGTGTATGCAGTGTACCATCCTGGATTTTCTAGAATGTTGCGCTGGATAACGGCTGGTGTAATTCCAGCATTGTAGCCTAGACCTATATATGTCTTAAACTGTTTGTTCTCATTACCTAGTGCGGCAATGTGCGTTAAGAACTCGTACTCGCTCATGGCGTCGTCAAGTTTTAAATCTTCACGCAGGCGTATTCCTGCTGGAATGGTCTCATGAATGAGCTGATCTATACTGTCAACCCCTATGGTTTCTAGCATGGTTGTTAAATCAGCGCGACGTGGCCCGATGTGTCTTAGTGCAAAACGATCTGTATTCATAGTACTTATATGGTCTATTAATATTGCAAAAGTAGTCGATTATGATGGACAAACTAACATAAGTAAGGGGTGCGATTTTATCTTTTTTCAACCTTTTTAAACAAGTTGTTAACCGCGCTCTTTACCTTTGAATGAATGAACGCTATATCGTTGCTTTTTGATTTTTACATACGCAGCAGTTTGCATGTAAGTATTTGCTATGTAGCTTTTTACATGGTAGTGGCAACGGGTTTGAACCAGTCGCCATCAATGATGGAACTTATTGCAGTAGGTAGCGCTACGTTTGTAGGTTATAATCTAGCAAAATATGCTCACGTCATTCACTTATCGTTTAGATACCGCCAGTGGATTATATCAAGTACCGTACTTGCAGCAGTATTAGCACTTGTAACCATATTAAAACTAGGATTGTCCGCTATTATTTTATTCTCTTTATGTAGCGTATTAACCTTATTTTATTCATTGCCTTATTTATTAGGACGCAGCCTAAGACAAATACCCATGCTTAAACTAGGTACTATAGGTTTTTGCTGGTCTATTCTGGCTGTATTACTACCACAATTAGTCAACGAAAATTATGAGTGGAACCACGATATAGTTAAGATCTCATTGCTTGAAATCCTCAAATATGGACTTATTGTAACGGCATTATGTATCCCTTTTGAAATAAGAGACTTAAAATATGACGAGCCAGAATTGCGCACACTACCTCAATTAATAGGAGAGCGGTGGTCAAAAATAGTGGGGGTTTGTCATCTACTTGTAGCGATGATTATACAGATGGTTTATATAGATCAAGTGTACATCATAAGCATGATTACGTACATCATGATAGCAATAATAGCGCTTGCGATTGTAGGTACTAATAAATTAAAAGCTGATTACTACGCTAGTTTTTTTGTTGAAGCGCTGCCAGTAATATGGTGGTTATTACTAGTCTTTTTTATTTAGCCTTCATTTGCTCTTTGAGACGAGCCTTTATTTTTTGCTTTTGCTCAAGGGTTAGCTTGATCCATTTAAGGCCATTCATTTTGCGAGTAAAAATATCATTTGTTTTATGAAATTTACGACAGCCGTTACAATGGGATTTGTGTAGATTGAGTCGGAAAAGCTCTTTTGGATTAAGATCTTTATATTGATCACGTGTACTTAGTACATGTGCATCATCACAATTAATAAAAAATCTAAATGCCATTCTTAATTTTCGTTAAACCATTTATCTTTTAGACAATCCATAAGCTGCACACGCGCCCTATGCAATATTACCCATAAATTGGACGCCGTGATATTATGTTCCTTACAGATCGTTTCGGTTTCTAGGTTGTCGATGGATTTTTGAACAAATATTGTCGCATAACGTTCTGGTAGTGAGTCTATACAAGCACTAAGTGCCTCGCCTAATTCTTTTTGCTCAATCTCGTCTTCAACCGTTGGGTTGCGCATGTCACCCACACGTTCTTCTAGCCAGTCGCCCTCTTGATCGCTCGTCTCTAGGTAACTTACCCGAACTTCTGCCTTGCCTTTTTTACTGTTTTGCTTGCGATACTGATCTATGATTTTTCTTTTTAAGATAGAAACCAGCCAGGTGCGCTCTGTGCTATTTCCTTGAAAACGATGAGCGCTCTTCAAACCAGCCAGAAAAGTTTCTGACACAAGATCCTGCGCCAGTACAGGATCATTAATCCTGGTTATGGTATAATTGAATAGATAATCGCCGTAGCGGTCTACCCATTTTTCTGGTATCAGTTTTACTTCAGGCATTTCATGTTTTTATATTTCTGCTGCTATCCGTTAATTAGAAATAGCAGTTAATCTTATTATGTAATTAATCCTGCTCTTTTAAGCAATGCGTCTATTTTTGGTTCGCTTCCGCGGAAGCGTGTATACAACAACATGGGGTTTTCAGTACCACCTTTTGACAATACATGATCCTTAAAGCGAGATCCTACCTCACGATTAAAAATCCCTTCCTCTTTAAACACTTCAAATGCATCTGCATCTAGAACCTCTGCCCACTTGTAGCTATAATAACCAGCGCTATAACCTCCCTGGAAGATATGTGCAAATGCCGTACTCATACAACTGCTTTCTACATCTGGATACAAGTCTGTCGCTTCAAAAACCTTTTGCTCGTGCTCTTTTACATCTTTTATAGAAGTAGGATCAATACCATGCCAGCTCATATCTAACATCCCAAATGAGAGCTGTCGCAATGTTTGTAAACCTTCTTGAAAGTTTGCTGCCTTTTTAATTTTATCAATATATGCTGCTGGAATAACTTCATCAGTTTGATAATGTCTTGCAAATAATTCTAGTGCTTCTTTTTCATAACACCAGTTTTCTAGGATCTGACTGGGCAACTCTACAAAATCCCAAAATACTGACGTACCAGACAGACTGCGGTATTTAGTATTAGCCAGCATACCATGAAGGGCATGACCAAATTCATGAAACAATGTGGTCACTTCATTAAAGGTAAGTAACGATGGTTTTGTACTGGTGGGTTTAGTAAAGTTACAAACAATGGATACGTGTGGCCTGCTGTTATGATCCCCATTAAGATATTGATCTTTAAACGAGGTCATCCATGCACCGTTGCGCTTTCCTTTTCTCGGAAAAAAATCTGCATAAAATATAGAATTCAATTGCCCATCCTCCTGTCTTACCTCATAGGTCATCACATCTTTATGATAGGTATCTATCGTATCTGTCTTGTGAAAACTAAGGCCATATAGACGTCGTGCCACTTCAAAAGCACCATCGATAACATTCTCTAGTTTGAAAAAAGGCTTGAGTAATTCATCATCCAACTCAAAATTTTTCTTCTTTAATTTTTCGGAAAAGTAGGCAGCATCCCATTTTTCTAATTGTGCAATAGGTGCGAGGTTAGTTTCTTTTAAAAAGTCATGTGCAAACTGTGTTAAAGTTTCAAACTCTTTAATGGCTGCGGGTTTTGCTTTTTCTAATAGCGCTTCTGAGAACTCTGTAACCTTATCTGGAGTCATTGCCATGCGCTCTTCTAGGACAAAATGCGCATGTGTTTTGTACCCTAATAATTGAGCTCTCTCATATCTTAAACGTGCGATTTCTAGAACGTTCTCTTGATTGCTGTGTTTTCCCTGATATGCCCTAGCACCAAATGCTTTGGACAATTGCTCGCGTAAACCGCGATCGTCTGCATAGGTCATAAAAGGAATATAGCTGGGATAATCTAGCGTAAAAACATAACCATCTTTATCGCGAGATTTTGCTTCTTCGGCAGCGGCTTCTAGTGCAGATTCTGGTAAACCGCTCAATCGATCCTTGGCAGTAATATGTAATTCAAAATCTTGAGTCGCTGCCAGAACATTCTCGCCAAAACTTAACGTCAACTGGGAAAGTTGCTCATCAATTTCTCGCAGTCTTGTTTTTTTATCCTCTGTCAGGTTTGCTCCATTACGAGCAAAACGCTTGTATTGTTTCTCTAGCAGAGTCAATTGTTCTGGATCTAAGGACAAATTTTCTCGATTATCATAGACCGCTTTGACTCGATCAAACAGCTGCTGATTGAGCGTTACATCATTGCCAAATTTTGACAGCTGCGGACTAACTACACGAGCGATGCGTTGAATCTCATCATTTGTTTCTGCACTATTGAGATTGAAAAAGATAGAACTTATCCGGCTCAATTTATCGCCACTTTTATCTAGCGCCTCAATCGTATTAGAGAATGTAGCAGGTTGAACGCTGCTAGTAATCTGATCTATTTCTTCCTGTGCAAGGGATATCGCTTTCGCGAAAGCGGATTCAAAATCTTCCTCTTTAATACGCGAGAAAGGTGCCGTTTGAAACGGTGTGTCAAAATCTAGTAGTAGGGGGTTTCTTTCTGTACTCATGACTGTAAATGTACGAGCGAAAAAACAAGAGTTGTTTAGGGTTTTGTTAAAACACTTCAACAAAACGCACTACAAAAAGAAATAACCCCACACAAAAAAGAGGACAGCCAGCGCTGTATGGCTGATGCCTAAATAATTAACAGATTGTACCGTAAACTGGCGGTTGATAATTACCGCACATAAAAAGTGAATTGCTCCAGCGGTCAAAAAATGCCACTTAGTAAAATGTCGAGCTGATAATTCAAAACAGCACCAGATAAATGTGAGCAAAAATACCAGCAATGACATGCGCTGGTATGCTTTATTCATTTTTGTTTAGTTGGGCGGCAGCAGCTGTAACTTTTTCTTTAAGCCCTTGTTTGTAAGCTATAATACGATCTCTTACCTCGTCTTGTGTTGCGCCTAATATTTGTGCTGCCAGGATACCAGCGTTTTTTGCTCCATTTAAAGCTACCGTGGCGACAGGAACACCGCCGGGCATTTGTAATATAGAAAGAATACTGTCCCAGCCATCGATAGAATTGCTGGACTTTACAGGAACACCTATAACAGGCAAGGGTGATAAGCTGGCTACCATCCCTGGTAAATGCGCTGCACCACCAGCTCCCGCTATGATAACCGCGATACCTCGATTGTGAGCCTGTTGACCGTAGTCAAACATTTTTTCAGGAGTACGGTGAGCACTTACTACATCTACTTCAACTTCTATCCTTAATTCTTTTAAGACATCTATGGCATCCTGCATCACGGGTAGATCGCTGGTCGATCCCATGATAATAGCTACTTTTTTATTCATAGGGTAAAGTTAGCAAAATCAGCTGTTAATCTTGATGGTCTCATTAATAAAGTGACTGCATTGAGACTCGTTTCTTTGATGTTAACATACCTGCAACACACTAGGGTAGAGTTGTGGATTAATTTTACAGGTAAAATAATAATGATGTTTAAAAATATAGTTTTAGGTATACTAGCGATTGCCGCTGTTTCCTGCCAGACAAATGCTCAAAATAAAAAAGATGATACCAGTAAAGAAGTTTACAAGGTGTCCAAAACAGAGGCACAATGGCAGCAAATACTGACAGACGAGGAATTTAACGTATTGCGACAGGCTGGTACAGAACGCCCCTTCACTAGTCCTTTAAATGAAGAGACCAGCCCTGGGACCTTAATATGCGCTGCATGTTATGCTCCGCTCTATAAAAATGAACACAAATTTAAATCTGGTACAGGATGGCCCAGCTATGATCGAGCTATAGAAGGTCAGGTAAAACTAAGTAGTGATATGAAAATAGGCTACAAAAGAACCGAGGCTTTATGTGCAACCTGTGGGAGTCATTTAGGTCATATTTTTGATGATGGGCCTGTAGCAACTACAGGTAAAAGACACTGTATTAATGGTGTTGCTCTGGATTTTGTTCCAGAAGGACAAGCCTTACCAGCCTTACGTAACTAATACATTGAACCGACTTAATCATGACAGAACAAGAATTTAAAGAAAAGCTTACTCCAGAGCAATACCGCGTTCTAAGGGAAAAAGGTACAGAACGTCCTTTTACTGGTGTTTATAATACGCATTATGAGGATGGCGTTTACTCTTGCGCTGCTTGTGGTAATGAACTCTACAAGTCCGAAGCAAAGTTTGACAGTGGTTGCGGGTGGCCGTCTTTTGATGACGAGATAGAAGGAGCCATAGAACGCAAACGAGATACCACGCATGGAATGATTAGGACAGAGATTTTATGCTCTAATTGTGGTAGTCATTTGGGCCATGTCTTTAATGATGGACCTACTCATACAGGAAGAAGACATTGCGTCAATAGTTTGAGCCTGGATTTTAAAAAAGCGTAGATCCATTTTAATAGATGAAGTACTGTCCAATAGACGTGATAGTACAAAAACAAAAATTGCTGCTGTTGATTAGGAATTCCATTCCGGTAGGTCTTCCATCCAGATTTTAATATTGTTTTTTTTCTGAATTACCCTCAAATGATGTGCCTCTTCTGGTGTGACTAGAGTAATAGCAGTGCCAGGATTTTCTGCTCTACCTGTTCGTCCTATACGATGAATGTAGTCTTTTGGCGAGCGCGGCAGTTCGTAATTAATGACGTAAGGTAGAAACTCGATATCAATACCACGCGCTAATAAATCTGTAGTGACCAGGCAGCGTACTTCATTGTCAGGATCTTTAAAGTCATTTAGATGTCCTTGTCGTGTACTTTGTGCTTTTTTACCATGGATTGCCTTTGATTTAATTCCGTTAGAATTAAGCTTGTCATTTACATGTTCTGCTTGATAGGTGGACGAGCAAAATATTAGTACTTGTTGCATATCATTTGATTCTATCAAGTGACGTAATAACACTCCTTTTTTCTCGGCTGTCACACGGTAGCCTATTTGTTTTATGAGCGACACATCGCTTTCTGCAATGGTTGATTCTACCACCACCGCATCGTGAAGAAGATCTGCCTTAATTTTTTCCACACTATCGGATAAGGTGGCAGAAAACAATAAGCTTTGTTTTTTTGTAGGTAATCTGTGTAAAATTTGATCCATCTCTACCTTGAAGCCTAAAGAAAGCATTTTATCTGCCTCATCAAGGACTAGAATTTTAGTCTTAGCAATTTTAACTGCATTCTTATCCATCAATTCAAGCAATCTACCTGGTGTAGCGACAAGAATATCAACCCTATTCATCTGCATCATTTGTGGATTAATGCTGACACCACCATAAACAGCCCTTGTAATGAGCGGATTTTTTAGAGCCTTTGAAAATGTAATAATGACCTCGCTGACTTGCACAGCTAGTTCTCTAGTAGGAACCATGATAAGAGCTTGTACTTCTCGATTTGATAGTGGATCGATTTTAAGATGCTGCAGTAGGGGCAAAGCATAGGCTAGCGTTTTACCAGAACCAGTTCTAGCAATGGCCATCACATCCTTACCTTCTAATATAGGTGGTATGGTGGCTTGCTGGACAGCTGTGGGCTGCTGGTAGTTTTGTCTTTCTAATTCCTTAATAAGTGCTGCCGAAAGCGATAAATCGGTAAATTTCATAAGATCAAATGTCTTACAAAGGTACAAGGTTGTGATGCTAAACCTTTGCTAAGAATAACTATGAAGTAGAATTCAATCTTGAAAAGTTTTTATCTTATTTGCCTATGAAAAAACTTACTAGAACCTATTATCAGCAAGAGGATGTTGTAGCGATTGCCAGAGACCTTATCGGGAAAACAATAGTTACTCATATTGATGGACAGCGCACCAGTGGTATTATTACCGAGACGGAGGCTTATCGAGGACATGGAGATAAAGCTTGTCACGCACATTTAGGCCGGTTTACAGAGCGTACTAAAATTATGTATGCACCTGGTGGCGTTGCTTATGTTTACTTATGTTATGGTATACATCATCTTTTTAATATCATAACAAACACAGAAAATCAAGCAGATGCGGTTCTTATAAGGGCAGTAGAGCCCGTTGATGGAATACTTACAATGCTTGCCAGGCGCCACAAAGTAAAAGTCGACAAATCACTCACCTCAGGGCCAGGAAATTTTAGTAAAGCATTTGGGATTGATAAAACCCATTACGGTACAGATTTAACAGCAAGCACCATCTGGATCGAAGAAAAAGAAGAAGATCTAAATAACCAAGCGTCTAGAACCATAGATATAGTAGAGAGCGAACGAATAGGTATCGATTATGCAGGTGAAGACAAATATTTGCCCTGGCGGTTCTATTTAAAGTCCTCTATTTATGTGTCGGTAAGATAGCTTTGTCTGATAGAAACAAAATAACTCGCCTGACATATGTAGCTAATCTATATGGTACTCTAAAACATGCTTGTTTAATCGAAGGCAGCATCCTTAAAAAGTTAACAACCGTTAATTGGTTATCGAGTGAAAGTTTAAAAGTTGTCCTATAATCTATTAAGATAATATTAACTTATTGTGCTAAAAGGCTTAATAACAGTGCTGTTACTAAAATGGTGGTACTGAAATAAGCCTCCCAATTGTCGAAGCGATTATTTTCGACCTGTTTTCTCAAATAATTTTGGAAAAGTAAAATGTACATACTTGTAATAGCACATATTTCATGTGTTGTTTTATGCAGAGGAGGGCTGTTAAGACAAAATATATTGATGCTTATGCACCGATATATTACAGTGAGCATTTAATAACCATAAGTATTTTTTAATTTCTAAATATATAAGTATGAAACGAGTAATTTTAAGTGCATCTGCACTGATGCTAGGTGGTTTTGTTTTCGCACAAACGCCCCAAACCGTGACTAAGAAGGCAAAGCAATCTCAAGAATTAGAGAGTGCCTCAAAAGGTTCTAACTTCTCGCAAATCGACCAGATGGGGATCGGTAGTGATGCGACGGTACAGCAAAAAGGAACCGAAAACGCATCTTACATTGAGCAAACAGGAACTTCTCAGCGTAAACGCAATGAAGCATTTCTACTTCAAAAAGGTGGGTTGATCACAACTGCCGAAGAAAATTATGCCGACCAGACCCAAAATGGAATGGCTAATTATTCAAATGTCATTCAATTGGGAGACGAGAATGATGCATGGGTAAATCAACAGGGAAATTCTAACGCCAGTAATATCCAACAAGGAACTTTCATCTTTGGTAGGTCTGATAAGAACTATGCACAAGTAGATCAGGCAGGAGATAAGAATGATGCTACTATCAATCAGATAGCTGATAATAATATCGCTATTTCCAATCAAACGTCTGTTGATGGTGCGCGTAATGGGAACACTTCTTATCAATCCCAATTATCAACATTTGCCAGAGAGGGTAATACAGCTATTTCCAACCAGGCAGGTACTAACAACGAGGCAGTACAGGTTCAAATCAATGGATTCTTGCAGAAAGGCAATTATGCAGAAATCAATCAAGGGGACGCTGATAATCAAGATATGGCTAGCAAATCGTATGCAGAGCAACTACAGACTGGTGCTCGTAATGAAGCATACATCAACCAACGACAAAAAGGGAACATTGCTTTTCAAAAGCAAGTGGGGACAGATAACGTAGCGATCGCTGACCAAAGTAAAAATGGACTAACGGAAGATGGTAACTTTGTTTCTCAATTGCAGCTAGGAGACGATAATAGAGCAGTAACTAATCAATTTGGTGATAAAAATTCTTCTGTACAGCAACAATTAGGTTCTGACAATGTTTCTTTGACCATACAGTCGTTTACTAGAATGGGTAACCTTGCTCAGTCTTTACAAGGTGGTAACAACCATGATTCATACATCAACCAGCGTTCTAACGGTAACAAGGCAATGGTAGATCAATTAGGTACGGGTCACAAAAGTGTTATCAACCAGAATACAGGTTTCACAGGTGGTAATTTCTCAACTACAGGGAACAATTCTGCTACTGTAAAGCAGAGAAACGGTAACATCTCTTTAAGTACTTCTCAGGAGCCTTTGAGAAATGTTAGAAATATGGACCGTTACCAACGATAAATTCTTTTTAAACCAGCTGATTTCTTTCAGCTGGTTTATTAACCATTTTTTGATGCTATAAAATCTGAATTAGAAAATATGAAATTCTAATAATGAAAAATTAGTCTTTTCTTCAATTATTATTTAGCAATGCTATTTAAGAAAAGAAAACGGTTTTCTTCATTATTTAATTTATCATGAAATGAAAATTATAGCATTTGATAATTATTAAAAATTAATACAATGAAAAATTCAATTATATTTATGGCTGCTGTACTTGCAGCAGGTGTGGTACATGCTCAACAAACACCACAAACCATCACAAAAAAAACTAAGCAATCGCAAGAGTTAAACGATGCAACTAAAGGATCTAACTTTTCTCAAATTGATCAAGTAGGTGTAGGTAGTAACGCCGAGGTTTTACAACGTGGGCTAGAAAATGCCTCTTACATCAATCAAACTGGGACATCTGCTCGTAAGCAAAATTTTGCTAAAGTATTACAAAGTGGCCACGACATGTCAAATAGCAGTACTCAAAACTATGCAGATGTGAACCAGAACGGATCGAAAAACGAAATGTATGTGGAGCAATACTTCCAAGAGAACGAATCATTCAGTACACAAACCGGAGATAAAAACCTTGGGTATATTTTTCAAGGACCAAATTCTGATAGACTTGGGCAATTTAATTATGCAGAATTAAATCAAACCGGTGATAAAAACGATAGTGAAATTCATCAGGATGGTTTGAATAACACGGCGCTTAACAATCAAGTTTCTGCCAATGATGGCTCTAAAGGGAACACAGCTTATCAAGATCAAATAAGTACCAACTCAAATGATAAAAGAGAAGGCAATACAGCCATATCTAACCAGAATGGATCTCGTAATGAATCTTATCAAGAACAATTTAGTCAAGTAGCATCCATAAAAGGAAACTACGGAGAAATTAATCAAGGTGATGTCAATGGTACTGAAATAGCAACAAATGCTTATGCAGTGCAAACGCAGTCAGGAACTGCGCAAGAAGCATACATTGATCAGATGGCATCTGACAACGAAGCTTTTCAAGATCAGAACGGCCGTAGAAATACCGCCGTTGTGGAGCAAAATTTATTTGGAGCCTCTGATTTAGGCGGTAATTTTGCTGCACAATTCCAGCGTGGTGATGATAATTTTGTTAAAACGGTACAAGCAGGTGGAAATAACACCTCCCTGCAAGAGCAACGTGGTAAGGACAACCTTTCTAGAACCGTTCAAGAATTTGGTATCACAGAAGGAAATTACGTTCAAGTAATACAAAAAGGGGATCAACTCGACTCATTCGTACGTCAGCGTGCTAATGGTAACAATAGTATTGTGGATCAACTAGGAGACAACCACAAGAGTGTTATCAGACAGAATGCAACGGGTAGTGCTCTGGGTAATGCCATTCTCAATGGCAGCAACAGCGCTACAGTAATTCAAAGGAATGGAGATGGAGATCTAAGTCGCCAGTCATTAGGCAAAGCAAGGTCTGATTACTCTAGAAGAAGTAGAGAGATCTAGTAATTAATAACCGGCTGATTAATATCAGCCGGTTTTTTTGTGAGCAATTGCCGAAATCTTATTTGGTTTGTTGCTTCACTATAAAAAATTAACACAATGAAAAATTCAATCTTATATATAGCTGTTGTGTTTACCGCAGGTTTTGTGCATGCTCAACAAACGCCAAAAGTTGTTGTAAAAAAACAGCAGCAATCACAGGTTTTAAACGACGCTATAAAGGGATCTAACTTTTCTCAAATTGACCAAGTAGGTATAGGTAGCGATGCCGAAGTATTTCAACAAGGTCTAGAAAATGCTTCTTACATTCATCAAACAGGTACATTAGGTTTTAGAAATAATTTTGCGTACCTACTTCAGGGTGAAGGAAGTGAAAATAGGTCTGACAGGAATTACTCAGACTTCACACAAAATGGGACCGGCAATACGATTTACGCCTTGCAGGATGATGACAATGTGTTATGGAGCAGTCAGTTAGGAAATAATAACTATGCGGCTTTTACTCAGAATTTCCCATCTGTCGACGTAGCTCCTACTCGATTCAATTACATTGAATCATCACAATCGGGTTCTGGAAATTATTATACTATAGTGCAAGGTGGTTTTAATAATGAGGCTGTAGGCACTCAAATTTCATCGGTTGATGCTATCCGAGGTAATTTTGCCTCAAAAACTCAGTACAACTATAATACCAACGACAAGCGCAACGGGCACACAGCAATCACCACGCAGCACGGTGGTGAGAATTATATTGAGCAATTTCAAGATAATAAAACTACTTCTATAAAAGGAAACTATGGCGAGGTTAACCAGGGTGATGTCAATGGTACCGCGGTGGCAACAAATGTATATGCAGAGCAAACGCAGTCAGGAACTGCGCAAGAGGCATACATTGACCAGATGGCATCTGATAACGACGCATTCCAGGATCAAAACGGCCGTAGAAATACCGCAGTTGTGGAACAAAATTTATTTGGCGCCTCTGATCTAGGCGGTAATTTCGCTGCACAATACCAGCGTGGTGATGATAATTTTGTAGAAACGGTACAAGCGGGTGGAAATAACACCTCCCTGCAAGAACAAAGAGGTATGGACAACCACTCTAGAACGGTTCAAGAATTTGGTCTGACCGAAGGGAATTACGTCCAGGTTATTCAAAAGGGTGATAACCTTAACTCATTCGTACGTCAGCGTGCTAATGGTAACAATAGTATTGTGGATCAACTAGGAGACAATCACAAGAGTGTTATCAGACAAAATGCAACAGGCAGTAGTCTCGGTAATGCCATTCTTAACGGTAGCAATAGTGCTATAGTGATACAAAGAAATGGAGATGGAGATCTAAGTCGCCAGTCATTAGGCAAAGCAAGATCTGATTATTCTAGATTTTATCTACTACCTTAATAAAAAATGAATTGCATACTCAAGAAAAAGCTAGGCATCGTCCTGGCTTTTTTTATGAATTCTCATGAAGCTAGCAAAGCTCATGATGTGATATACATGCTGTCAATTTGCGTTATAAAATGCCAGGTTGTCACATAACTACTTTTGGTATTTGATTTGAGCAATGAGGCTCTATGCGTTCTCGCTTTCGCGAAAGCGTACTAACACATAATCATTAAAACACAACACATATGTCACAACAAGGTAAGATTAATGTTGCGGTAGAGAATATCTTCCCTCTTATTAAAAAGTTTTTATACAGTGATCACGAGATCTTTTTGAGAGAACTCGTATCAAATGCTACTGACGCCACGCTTAAATTGAAACACCTAGCTAGAATAGGTGAGGCTAGTGTGGAACTGGGCGATCAACAAATAGAAATTAAAATAAATAAAGAAAATAAAACCCTTCATATCATTGACCAAGGGTTAGGGATGACAGAGGATGAGGTGCAGAAATACATCAACGATATTGCTTTTTCTGGTGCAGAGGAGTTTCTAGAAAAATATAAAGACACCGCGCAGGATAGTGGGATTATTGGTCATTTTGGTCTAGGATTTTACTCGGCTTTCATGGTAGCTAGTAAAGTAGAGATCATTACAAAATCATACAAGGATGAGCCAGCGGTCCACTGGACATGTGATGGATCACCTAATTACACAATAGAGCCAGCAGAAAAGGAGCAGTATGGTACTGAGATTATATTGCATATTTCAGACGATGAGAAAGAATTTCTAGAAGAGTCAAAAATTAGAGAGCTGCTGGTTAAGTACAATAAGTTTATGCCAGTGCCTATCAAATTTGGTACTAAGACTGAAACCCTAGAAAAGCCGGCTGATGCCAAGGAAGATGATCCAGCACCTACTAGAGAGGTAGATCACATTATCAATAATCCAGAGCCCGCCTGGACAAAACAACCATCAGATCTAGAAGATAAGGATTATAAAAACTTCTATCGCGAGCTGTACCCCATGCAGTTTGAAGAGCCCTTGTTCCACATACATTTAAATGTAGATTACCCATTTAATCTTACTGGGATCCTTTACTTCCCTAAGATGACACAAGATTTAAGTGTCCAGAAAGATCGCATCCAGTTGTATCAAAATCAGGTTTTTGTTACTGATAATGTAGAGGGAATCGTCCCAGAATTTTTAACAATGTTGCGTGGGGTAATAGATAGCCCGGATATTCCGTTGAATGTATCGCGTTCTTACTTGCAGGCAGATGGTGCTGTAAAAAAGATCTCTAGTTACATTACAAGAAAGGTAGCAGATAAATTGAAGTCCTTATTTAATGAGGATCGTAAAGCATTTGAAGAAAAATGGAACGATATCAAAATCGTTATTGAGTATGGAATGTTAAGCGAGGAGAAATTCTTTGAAAAGTCAGATGCTTTTGCATTATACCCTACTGTGGATGGTTCTTACTACACCTGGGAAGAATTGATAGAAAAAGTAAAGCCATTACAAACAGATAAAGATGGTAAGACCGTACTGCTGTATGCATCAAATAAAGTAGAGCAGCACAGCTATCTGGCAGGCGCTAAAGCAAAAGGCTATGAGGTTCTTTTACTAGATTCTCCTATCGTATCCCATTTAATGCAGAAACTGGAAACCTCAAAAGAGAAGATAAGCTTTGCTAGGGTAGATGCAGACCATATTGACAATTTGATTAAAAAGGAGGACGATCAGATATCAAAATTAAGCGATGAGGAGAAAGAATCGCTGCAGAAAACCATTACAGAAACTATTGCAGATACAAATTATACGGTGCAAGTAGAGGCAATGAGTAGTGATGCGGCTCCCTTTATAATCACCCAGCCAGAATTTATGCGCCGTATGAAGGAGATGCAAGCCACAGGAGGTGGTGGTATGATGGGAATGGGTAATATGCCAGACATGTTTAACCTTGTGGTCAATGCAAACCATGAGTTAGTCCAGGAAATTATAAATACCAAAACAGAAAAGAAAAAAACACGTTTAATTCAGCAAGCTGTCGATCTAGCAAAATTATCCCAAGGTCTTTTGAAAGGGGAAGCCTTGATAAATTTTGTCAACCGCAGTTATGAATTGATCAAGTGATCATTTTTGTAGTAATAAAAAAGCCTTCCATTGTGAAGGCTTTTTTTATGGGATTACTTTTTTATCATTTATAAGATTTAAGTGTAAGAATTGTATTTCAAATAAGGCGTCGAAATGATTAACTAATGTTAATTATTAGCAGGGTTCTTCTAACTTTTAATATGTAGTTCATCTATTTAGAAAAAATTAACAAAATTTTTATTTTCCATATTATGATGTAGTTTAACCTCATCTTGTCGCTATTTGACATGCAGTTAATCGATTGGTCTATTGCAACTTATTAATCATTCCTATATTTGGAAGGTACAAACACGTGATTCACATCCCTAAAGAATCCTTCCCTAGTGTTTGATAACAGAAGATCCCTTTTTCTGTTTTAAAATGTCCCTAGAGTAATAGTCATTATCGTTTGAGAAGTTCATTATTGATCTTTTTAAACAACAAAACTGTATTTATTAATTCTAAATATTTTAATTATGAAAAGATCGATTATTTGTGCATCAGCACTTATCGCAGGAAGCTTTGCTTTCGCACAATCACCCATGCCTACCATACCAGGGGCAACAAAATCAACCATAGCAGCACCTACACAAAAAGTTTCTCCGGTAGCTGGGGCAACTCAAGGAGGTAACTACTCTGACATCGTTCAAAGCGGTTTAGGTAGTGACGCGACGGTTGAGCAGCAGGGAACTGATCAAGCATCATTTATTACACAAACTGGAACCAGTCAGTCCGTAAGAAACTCTGTAAACGTGGAGCAACGCGGTAACGTGGATCCAGGGACTATTTTGAGTGGATTTAAAAACTATGCAGAAATCAGCCAAGTAGGAGCAGGAAATGGTTTCAACTCTGTACAACTGGGCGACAAGAATGAAGTTTTTGGAGTGCAAAATGGAGATAGAAACACAGCTCTTGTACAGCAAGGAGACTTGAATGCACAACAAGCAGAAATGAATACTGCCCTTGTAACGCAAGAAGGTTTACGCAACGACGCAGAAGTACAACAGCGTTATGATAATAACGAGTCATCTATCTTCCAGAAGAATGATGCTACCACAGGCGTACGTAATAGATCTTATCAAGAGCAAACCGCAAATCCTAACTTATCATCTGGTCATACAGCCATCGGTACACAGTATGGTGACAGTAATGATTTAGTTCAAATCCAAAGAGGTCCTGCTGTAGGAGCAAGTGTAGGTAACTATGCAGAGTCTAACCAAGGTGATGCTACTACAGATGCAATCAATGGTTTTGTGCAGCAAGTACAAACTGGTATCGCAAATGAGGCTTATGCTACTCAGTTTGGTGAAAACAATAATGCTTTCCAGGAGCAAATGGGAGAAAATAACGTTGCTCAAGTAAAGCAAAATACAAACCCACAGAGATTTGGGGAAAACCGTGCTGAGCAGTATCAAGATGGATCTGACAATAGCGCGTACATAGATCAAAATGGTACAGACCATAGAGCGTTCCAAGAGCAGTATGGTACTAACCACGAGTCTATCATTATGCAACGTGCAGGTCAAGTAGCTGGAAACTTTGCTCTTTCTATCCAGTCAGGTGATGATCACTATTCTGCGATTACACAAAACTTAGATAGAAATAGAGCTATCGTAGATCAAACAGGAAACGGTCAGACAAGTGTAATCAGACAAAACGCTTCTCAAAATGCTGCCAATAGACCAGCTGGGTTTAATAGTGCTTCCGTAATCCAAAGAAATGGTAACGGTAGTTTAGCGCCACAATCACAAAGAGCTAAAGCCTCCAAAAGAAGATTCTAGTATATAGAACATTTTATTTATCTATCAATAGAGGCATAAGTTGATTCTTATGTCTCTATTTGTTTTATAACATAAAAGAATAAGTGGTTAGGTACATACACATTATACCTAACTAGTCTCTTCTAGTGAATTTAAAGTTTTATTTTGAGTGTGGTTAATAAAGAATTATTGGGCCATATACCTACTCTTGACCATTAGTTGTAGCGAGCCTTTGTATTTTCAAAAAGTACGTTTTTGTAGATATATAATACACTAAACAAAATCACATCAATTTTATAATTAATTAATTATATTTAACCCCAGTTAAAAAAGCAGTTTGCCACTCCTTTTTTACATAAATGGAACAACTATGTTACACAAAAAAATATTTATCGTTTTTCTAATTTGTTCGATGTCGTTGACCGCTCAAACCTATAAAGAAGAAAAACAGGTCGTTAACTCAAGTTCCTTAGATTCAAAGGAAAAACAGTTGAATTATGTAAATAATTTACAAACTAATGCTGGATTCTTACAAAATCGCAACTCTGTTTTTATTGATCAAGTAGGTCAGGATAATGTTGCTCAAGTCTCTGTAGCTTCAAATGATAGCCAGGTTAAACTTCTTCAAGATGGTTTTAATAATCAGTCTTTTATTTTCTTAAAAGCAGATGTTATACGTCAAGACGTACGCCAGATTGGAAATCAGAATTTATTTTTAGATTATAGTTTGCACGGTGCTCGTTCTCATAAAGTTAACCTAGTACAAGATGGGAATTATAATGAGGTAATTAGTGTAGGTAAGAATAGTATATCAGAGCGATTGCAGCTCAATCAAACGGGAGTTGGAAAAAGAGCCTTCATAATTCATAATTAATTCTTCCTATGTTGAGGTGCTTTATCATACTACTGTTGATGTTGCTGACTAACTTATGTTATAGTCAGGAATCATTTTATAATAGGGTAGTAAAAGCGGAAGTTCTTATGGAAGATCAGGGAGGTTTTGTAAATATCACTGGTATGGCATCTAACTTAACAGATTCTGATCAAGGGATAAGTTATGAGTTAGCGGTGATACGCAAGGATAGTTTAAATAATAATGCTAAAACAAAGCAAACTGGGAGGGGAGTGCTTAAGGCAAAATCTCAAGGAATGCTCTCTCAAACTAAAGTCAATCTAAATATTCCCGACCTATTGACTATCATGTTACTAATATATGACGAGGACGATAAGTTAATAGGTAAAGATTTAAAGCGTATCCAGCCTAATACAATGCAACTGCAAAAGAAAGTTGTAGAGAATTATGATGACATTGAAATACGAGGTCTAGTAACCCGCAACGTTAGAACTGCTCCAGCTCGTGATTTTTGCGATTACTTTTTTAAGGAGTACAAGAAGTACCGCATCAATGGTAATAAAGTGGTTTCTATTAATGAAAAATTTGGACAAGGTCGCAGTACTAGACTAGAGGTAGTCGTGGGTACAGAAGTGGTCTATGAGTTTTTCATGAATCCAACAAAAGAATTTATCGAGCAAGTGGGTGATTATTGCATCCGCCTAGTTTATCAATATTTTGAAGATCAAAAGGCACAGAAAGCCGCTATTAACAGATATTAAATAAGTAAATATGTTCAAAAAGATTTCCATTCCGTTCCTTTTCTTTTTTGCATTTTGTTACGGTACAGAGGCAGTGGGTCAACAGCTGGTTTATCGTCCAATCAATCCAGCCTTTGGTGGTGATACATTCAATTACCAATGGCTTATTCAAAGTGCCGAGGCTCAAAATCGTTTTACAGATCCTGCCTTAAGCTCAAACCTTGAAGAGCAAAATGAACTTGATTCTTTTTCAGAAGGGTTGAATAGACAATTGCTCAGTCAACTTTCTAGATCCCTACTCAACGCTCAAATCGATATTAATGAAGGCCTAGAACCAGGTACTTTTAACTTTGGTAGTTTAGAAGTGGAAGTATTACAAGGTGTGGATGGGCTTATCGTAAATATTTTAGATACCAATACAGGTGATACAACACAAGTTGTTATCCCTAGCAATTAATACCTATTACATGTTAAAATTTACAAGGCCACTGTGGCTAGTGGTTGTGTTATGCCTGTTCATCACTAGTTGTGGCTCTTACTTTAGCCAGCCATTAGATACACAAAATGCACGTATAGGCGAGACTACAGATGCTACATTGCGCTTACGCAATTTACCGCCACCCACAACACCAGCTGTAGTAGGAGTATACAAATTTGAAGATCAAACGGGTCAATTTAAAGATACAGAAAATGGCTCTACATTTAGTAACGCTGTTACTCAAGGTGGAACCACCATTCTGATCAAAGCACTTGAAGATTCTAAGTGGTTTACGCCTATTGAGAGAGAAAATCTAGACAACCTTATCAATGAGCGTCAGATTATTATCTCAACAAGAAAGGACTATGCAGCGCAGACTAACACGGTACAGCAGCCCTTGCCATCACTACTTTATGCGGGAGTGTTGATCGAGGGAGGAATCGTCTCATATGATACAAATGTTTTGACAGGAGGTGCAGGTGCTCGTTATTTTGGTGCAGGAGGATCTACAAAGTATAGACAAGACCGTGTCACCATCTATCTACGTGCAGTGAGTACTAAAAGTGGTGAGATAATGAAGACAGTTTATGTTTCAAAGTCTATTTTCTCACAAGCTATAGATGCAAGTCTCTTTAGATATGTTAATTTCAAAAGGTTGCTTGAGGCCGAGACTGGTTTTACCCGCAATGAGCCTGGTCAGTTAGCCATAAAAGAAGCCATTGAAAAGGCAGTAGAAGCATTGATTATTGAGGGAATTGAAGTAGGGCTGTGGTATCCACAGGGTGGGCCAGAAGTAGCTACTCAAATGGTAACAGAGTACCGCAATGAAAAAAATGTGGAGGAGCGCACTGATGTTTATCAACGAGAGTTGCTGGACCGCCGCAGTAGGTGGAGAATTGACGCTGGTGCTGGTGGTACTTATGCAAACAATGACTTGAGTAATCCATACTATGAATATTCTCTTACCGGAGGGCTCAAATACAACTTTTCTCCATTCCTAGGTTTGTATGGTACTGCAAATAAATTCCGCTTGAAAAATACGGGAGCACTCAATAGAGAGTTTGCGAGTACAGATCTCAATCTAGAGTTTACCGTATTGCCGTATGATAAGTTTAGTCCGTTTATCTATGCTGGCGGTGGTCTTAATTATGCTAATAATTTTGATGTAATAGATTTTAAAACTCAGGCAGGAGTAGGTCTTGAATACCTCATATCCCCCAGTCTAGGATTAAAAGTTTATGGGGAATATAATGTGGCATTTTCAGACCAGCTGGATAATATTGTTGGCGGGCAGCGTGATGACCAGTTTTACAAATTTGGTGCGGGAATCAATATATACTTAGGTAATAATCAAGCCAAAGAAAACAATCCTAAATATATTGAGCGCAGAGAAGCACGAGAATTGAAACGATTGAAAAAAGCAGAATTAAAAGAGGAAGCGACTGTTGTGGCGGACTCGCTTTCGCGAAAGCGAACTAATGAAAATCAAAATTAAATATATGCGCTCCATATCTAATTCATTACTGGTTGCATTTCTATTTGTAATCGCTGGTTGTACTGAAGATACTATTGAGATCAACGGCAAGGGCACTATTACAGGTACCGTTGTTCAAGAAGGAAGTTTTACTCCATTATCTAACGTAAAGATCAGCACTAATCCTACTAGTAATACCGTATTTACCGATGCAGATGGAAAGTTCTCTTTTCAAGCAGAGAACGGTACATATGCCGTTAGGGCCGAAAAGGACGGGTTTTTAGTAGATTTTGAATCTGCAGAGGTGGTTACTGACGAAGAGGTTAATGTAGTCTTTGAATTACAAATTTCTACAGCAAACAATAGACCAGCGCCTGCACCCACACTAGTTACTCCTGCTGATGGTGCTACAAATGTTCCTTTCAACACCACATTTGAATGGGAAGCTGTAGATGTGGATGGTGATTCTCTACTATTCAGTGTAGAGTTGCGCAATGCAAACACAAATGAGGTACAAGTATTTGAAAACATAGAGGTAAGAGAGTTGCAAACTTCATTAGAGTTTGGCACGACTTACTTCTGGCAGGTTACCGCTACGGACGGTATAAATGATCCTGTGAACAGTGTGGTCAATAGTTTTTCTACACAGTCGTTCCCAGCAAATCGCTTCCATTACGTTCGTAAGCAAGGAAATAACAACGTCATCTTTAGCTCTGATCGAGAAGGTAATGAGGTTCAACTTACACCAGACTCTAAAAATAGCTGGCGTCCTAGAGCTAATCGTACACTAGGTAAACTCGCGTTTTTGAGAAATGTTGGGGCAAATGCACAATTATTCACGATGGATTTTGATGGGCGCAATGTGACACAAATCACTAACAGCGTTCCAGTGGCTGGATTTAATCTAGATGAGGTAGATTTTTCTTGGGCAAATAATGGTAGTAGTTTGTACTATCCATCATTAAATAAATTGTACCGTATCAATGCAGATGGTAGCGGATTGTCTCTTGTATTTCAAGCGGCGTCTGACCAATTAATTACTGAGGTAAATTATAATAATGGAATTATCGCATTGAAAACAAATGACCTGTCCGGGTACAATGTTGAAATTTTTACTATTAATGAAGGTGGTCGTCGTCTGCAAACCGTGCTATCTGGATTACCTGGAGCTGCAGGAGGTATTGAACTGAGTATCGATAATACAGAATTATTGTACACAAGAGATATTACAGGATTTGAAAATCCTGAGTACCGACAAATTAACTCGCGTGCTTTTGTTTACAATTTTTCTCTAGATACTAGTACAGATGTTTCTTTTAATAAGCCTAACGGTACAAACGATCTAGACGCACGATACTCTCCTACAGATGCAAGAATTATTGTGACCAATAGACCCAATGACATGAATTCTGGCGGCTCTATTCAATTTCTAGATAGCAGTATCGCAGAACCACGCGTCGACCTTTTCAGTAATGCGTTTATGCCAGACTGGGAATGATAGCTAACTTATAGGATCAAAGAGTCATTTAATATTTCGATTAATAATCAAGTGTAATAGGATTTTATTAAGTATCACGCATACTGCATACTGCAGTAACCTGTAATAAACAGGTTAAACTGACTTAAAATAAATAAGCCAAGCTAGAAATGGGGAGTTTCTATCTTGGCTTTATTAGTTCTAAATATATGTACAAATATAAAGAGGTAGAAGTGATTTGACGGTATAAAGCACACTATTATCGTAAAATCGCGCTTTTTAACCGTTAAACGGTTATTTTACATCTTTATTCTGATAAACTGTCATTGTAATTAACTGCTTTCTGCAACTATATTCACAAGTATTCAAGGTATAACGGGTACTATAATTTTAAATATTGTAAAATGGATCTTGTTGCAGGAAAGTGCACCTTGTGATGCTCGAGATAGCATGCCGATTAACTCTGGTATTTAAGGGGTTGTAATTTGCTTTTTTTACTATGGGGTAGAGGTATTTTTATTCAATTTCTAGATCTGTGCTTTCGTATGCTCCAGCGTCTGGAGATGAAGACCTAAAGATTCCTTCAATATCAAACTGTGTGGCTGTAGAAGGACTAGCTATTGCATTTGCACCGCTATTATTATCAATACGCAAGATATTGAGCCGGGTGTTTTCAAATAACGGTTCTTCATTTAGAATTATGTTATTGAATATAGAAGTGTCTGCGAAGTCATAAAAGCTACTTTCCTCAAAATCGTTAAAGCGATCATTGAATCTCAACAGCGAATTAGAGAAACGGTAATTAAAACTTGTTTGTTCTACAGGCGCTAGTAATAACTCAATGTCACGATTTCCATAAATGATACCATTATTAAAATCAAAACTTTCTAGCGGTGCTGTTAACTCGGTGTTGGGGATGGTATTTGAAACCACTAGAGCAGGATCTTGTCTTATTCCATTGCGCCAGTAATTACTAATGGTACAATTATTAAGTTTATAGGAACCTCCCAGTCTTGCAATCATTGCAGATTGCCCTGCATTATGTATGACTGTATTTTCAAGATTTATGTTTGCCGTTGTAGCCAGTAGCCCGATGGTAGAGGAGTTGAATATTTTTGAATTATTCATTTTTAAGGTAGCACCATTAGAGTTGGGATTAAAGTTATCCATGATCAATCCTATGCTTGCATTTTTAATTGTTGTGTAAGCAAATTCATGATCCTGACTACCATCTGTAAGCCATACCCCAAACCACTGCCCAGGAATATTGCTAAAACTGGTATCCAGTCGATCACCTTCAAAAATGATCTCGCTTTCTAACGCATCGCTGGCAGATAAGCTCCCATTAGCTTTAATTGTAGATTCATTAGCAGCTATGAGTCCGCTATTGGCATGAAAAAAAACACGAGCCCCAGCATCGATTGTTAGCGTTTTGCCTAGTGGTACCGCTGCAAAACCATAAATAACATAAGGTTTCTCATTTGTCATTGTGAGCTCATTATCATCCAAGAAAAAACCAGAGATTCTTATCTCGTTATTATCTTCATCCACTCCTAGTAATAATGTTTCTGTGATTCCATTAGCGTCCCGCTCTGGAAATAAGAATATAGCATCTTTAACAAGAGTTATTAAGGGGACGACCTGCAGATTATTGCCACTATCAAATTCAATCACATCTTCATAAAGAAACTCTTTGCTGTTGGTAAAATCTTCAATATCTATAGTAGTTTCAATAAATACAAATAAGGAGTCATTTGCGAGGAGTTCTACATTTTCAAAGATTTGCCCTGGTACACCATCTAATGCTAGGCGGTATCTAGAATCATTACCTTGTCGCAATGCTACACGAGGTATGACGATATCGTTACTACTGCGATTATATACCTTAAAAGTTCTTGTGCTGCTACCTATATTACTAAATACGGTATCTAGAAATACTGTGTCTTGGGAAAAGCCTAGGTCTCCACTACTAGGCTCAAATTCAAAATCGTTACGACATGACGAGAGTATCGCAATAAAAAGAACCAGTAATAAGGGTAAAATCTTGTATTTAATCATTCCTTGATCTCAAAAATGTTTCTCAATTCCCGAGATATACGTACTGGTTTTCCTTTCTTATCGATGGCGCACCAGTCAGATGTTGTTTTTGCAAGCAACTCGTTTGTAGACTCATGATAGATTTCTATAAAACGTTCATAACGTACGTTTGTTGCACGACCTACCTGTGTACGTATATAAATGGGATCTCCTAGCACAGCAGATCTTTTATACTCAATACAATGCTTGATCATTACCCAGTCATATTGATCTAGCATTTCTTGAGGTGCCACCGTGAGCCAGTGTTTGATCGCAATGTCGTTTGCCCATTGCACGTATACCACATTGTTAACGTGATTCAAATCGTCGATCTCACCATTTGTCACTTGTCGCCGTTGCTCAAAGATGGGTAGGTTTTCATCCATTTACTTTGTGATTTCTATTTCAAACATCTTGGGCCACCTTTTACCTGTAACAAAAAGACGCTTTTTCTTTTGATCATAGGCAATGCCGTTCAAAACGTTATCTTCTTTATCCCAGTTAGGGATTTCATCTTTCAGTCGGGTTAAATTAATCACCCCTTCTAGCGCTCCAGTCAATGGATCGACAATAAACACAGCATTTTCTTGATAGATGTTAGCATATATTTTACCGTTAACCCATTCTAGTTCATTAATATTATTAAAGGTCTTTTTATCTGATACTATCTGGATGTACTCCAGCTCTTCATAAGTTTCTGGATCAATCTTCCATATTTTATCGGTACCATCGCTCTTGTATAAAAATTCTCCATCATTACATAATCCCCAGCCTTCTTTACTTTGATTGTACTTAAAAGCCCCTGTTTGATTAAGGTTGAGATCATATATATATCCATACTTGCCACGCCAGCTCAATTGATATATTTTTTTGTTCAAAATAGTTAAACCTTCACCAAAAACATGATCAGGCAGTGACATGCTTTTTAGGACCTCCCCAGTTTCTACCGTAGTAATTCTTATTTGTGACTCACCATATTGTCCTGTACTTTCATATAAAGAGTCTTGATGAAACTCGAGTCCTTGCGTGTAGGCATCGCTTGCATGTGGGTAGGTGTTTTTTACCGTATAGCTATAAATAGCAGGCGCACTGCTATTTTTTCTTTCAATGCTGGTGGCTGCTGTTGTAACCATGCCATTGCGATAGATTTGAGCCTTAAAAGTGAGTTCTCCAAGTGGTTGGTCTGTAAGCTTCCGCGAAAGCGTGCTCCCCACAACGCCATCAATTCTACGAGCATTTTGTGACCATACGACACTGTCTACACCCATAGCGTCACGATCTACCAGAGAAATTTGTACCGTATCATCGATGTTCCAATCTTTTTTATCGTTGATGATTTCAAGATCATAATTTGATTTAAACTTGTCAATTTCAGTTTTACAGCTTGATAATGAGAGTGCTATCAATCCTATAAAAACAGCGTATTTCTTATTCATTGATACGGTTTTAAGTTGCCGAAATATAGTGAGAAAAATGCAGCAGCAAACCTTTGAAGGACTCAAACAAGATGCTATATTTGCAGCGGGCAAGTCCTACACAACCAGCTCCTGCTGAACTCCTCCAGGGCGGGAACGCAGCAAAGGTAAGCGGTCGTAGCGGTGTGATGTAGGTAGCTTGCCTTTTTTTGTACCTTATACTCAAGTATAACTAACTGACCCTTAATTTATTATGAAAAAAGTAGTTCTCGTCACCGGTGGTTCATCTGGGATAGGAAAGTCTATTGCTATTTATTTAAAAGAGGCGGGCTATCAGGTTTATGGTACCAGTAGAAATCCTGATCGATACCCAGAAAGCCCTATTGCACTTATCTCGATGGATGTTCAAGACAGCGCCTCTATCAAAAATGCCATAACCCACATTACAAATAAAGAAGGTAGAATAGATGTCCTTATAAACAATGCTGGTGTAGGGATCACAGGCCCTATGGAAGAAACGCCCATAGAAGAGGTTAAAAATGCAATGGATACTAATTTTTATGGGCCATTGCGTGTATTGCAGGCTGTACTTCCAGGTATGCGAGCTCGCGGCACTGGTAGAGTCATCAATATAACAAGTATTGCAGGATATATGGGCCTTCCATATCGAGGTATTTATAGCGCTAGTAAGGGGGCTCTAGAAATTGCTACGGAAGCTTATCGCATGGAGTGTGCTCATTTAAACATCCATTTTAGCAACGTTGCTCCTGGTGATTTTGCAACTAATATTGCGGCTGGACGTTATCATGCTCCCATTAGAAAAGATAGTGATTATGCTGCTGGTTATTCAAAAACGCTACAGCTGATAGACGAGCATGTTGATCATGGTAGTGACCCGATAGAGGTGGCTCATAAAATTAAAGAAATCATAGAAGCTAAAGAACCTGGAATTCATTACAAGGTGGGAAGCTTCATGCAAAAGTTTTCTATCTTGTTGAAAAAGATTCTTCCAGAAAAGACCTACGAGCGCATGTTGAAGAAACATTTTGGTCTTAGTTAAGCCTATTGAGGCTATGCTATTTTTTTAAAAAAGGTTGTTTCATTTGTCCCGCAAGATGTTGAGGAAAATCTTCATCACCATTAAATCCCAGTTCTAATTCTGGATTGTGATAAGGGACATATGCTGTGCCAAATAGGTAATCCCATAAACTAAGCGATAAGCCATAATTCATGCCGTAGGTTATACCATCAGGCATTTGTTTTGCATGATGCCACAAGTGCATTTTTGGATTGTTCAAGACATATCTAAATATACCGTAGTCCCAGTTTAAGTTTGCATGATTCAAATGTCCTATAAAAACACTGATCATATGGACAACAAAAAACTGCTCAATGCTGAAGCCTATCATGGCAAGTGGAATGTATTGCAAGCTCTTATAGATGATTGTTTCCATAAAGTGAAACCTAAATTGTGCTGCAAATCCCATTTCTTTAACGCTATGATGCACTTTATGAAACTCCCATAGCCATGGCACTCGATGCAGTAAGCGATGTATATTCCACTGGATAAAATCTGCGACTACAAACATTAATAACAATTGCGCCCATGCAGGCCAGCTGCCTACTTCAAAAGCTATAATATTTTCAAGACCCACACTGTTCAAAAAATCATTGAATAGTTGTACTCCTATATTTGAAAGTGCATTGTAACCTACAAGAGAAAAGATAAAGAAATTGAAAAAAAGGTAAAATAAATCCAACCAGAAATCTTTTCTCAGAACTTTCTGGTTTTTACGCCATGGTAAGATTATTTCTAGTGCAAATACCAGTAAGGATAAACCGATCAACCAATAAAAATAATTGTCCCATCCTGGCTGGCTTATCTCATTCCATAAGTAACTGGCATAGTCCGCAAAGGAATTGATAAATAAGTCAAAATAAGATTCCATAGGAATTAAGTCGGTATTCAAACCTTGATTTTACAGTAGCTTGTGAAGCTTAAAGATTATAAGTACAAATCTCTTTGTTATTTTTGACTCTCAATAAGTTTTTATGAAAAAAATAGTAGCGGTACTATCCATCCTTCTCGTATCCATCTCTTGCAATAAGTTAGGTTCTCATGAGGGAACTGATCAAATGGATGTTGATGCTCCTTTTGACTGGGACGCAGCAAATGTATACTTTTTGCTTACTGATAGATTCCACAATGGAGACCCTAGCAACGATGGACTTGTCGCTCGCGATCAATCTACTGGGAAATTACGCGGTTTTGAAGGAGGAGATTTTGCAGGAATAAGTCAAAAAATTAGAGAGGGTTACTTTACTGACTTAGGAGTTAATGCCATCTGGCTCACTCCTATATTTGAGCAGGTACACGGTGGGGTTGATGAAGGTACCGGATTCACTTATGCCTATCACGGTTATTGGGCAAAGGACTGGACCGCTGTAGAGCCTAGTTATGGCACTCTAGAAGAATTTAAAGAATTAGTCCAACTCGCTCATAATAAAGATATACGCATTTTACTTGATGTTGTAATAAATCACACAGGACCAGTGACAGATCAAGATCCAAAATGGCCAGCATCTTGGGTGCGTACAGAACCTACTTGCACATATCAAGATCAAGAGACTGCGGTAAGTTGTACGCTTACCAATAATCTACCAGACATACGTACTGATAGCGATCAAGAGGTAGACCTGCCTGCCCATCTAGTAGAGAAATGGAAAGAAGAGGGCCGCTATGAACAAGAGGTCGCAGAATTGGATGCGTTTTTTGAAAAGTCTGGTTTACCACGTACACCAGCAAATTATGTAATAAAATGGGTGACAGACTATGCCAGAGAAACAGGTGTGGATGGTTACCGTGTAGACACCGTAAAACATGTAGAAGAAGACGTCTGGACTACTTTTATAGAACAGTCTAAAATTGCATATCAAGATTGGAAAACACAAAACCCTGATGCTGTGATGCATCAAGACGACTTCTTTATACTGGGAGAATTATATGGTTATTATGCAGAAGGTGGTCGTGGCTATTACTTTAACGATCAGGTAGTAGATTACTTTGACTCTGGTTTTGATTCGATGATAAATTTTGGGTTCAAGCAGCATGCACAATCTTCTTACAAAACCTTATTTGCTGGATACAGCATGATCCGGGACAGTTTGCAGGTAGAAGATAAAGATGATCCAGCTACCTTCATGAACTATATAAGCTCCCATGACGATGGTCAACCTTTTGACCCGCAGCGACAGCGCCCTATAGAATCTGGAACAAAACTATTGTTGACACCAGGACAGTCCCAACTCTATTATGGTGATGAGATTGCAAGACCACTTGAGATTGATGGTGCGGTGGGTGATGCAAACTTGCGGTCAATGATGGACTGGACTCAAATAGATACAACCACACTAGAACACTGGCAGCGTTTAGGTAAATTCCGTAGGGATCATCCGGCAGTAGGAGCAGGCGATGCATTTGAATTAGATCACGATGGCCCAGGATATGTCTCAGCGCGCTTTTATGATAAGAATGATATAAAAGACGATGTTGTTATAGGTGTTGATTTACCTGATGGACCTGTTACCATAAATGTTTCAAAAGTGTTCAAGAAACAGCAACATTTGTTTAATTATTATACAGGAGAGCAAGTAGATATCATCAAAGGTACGGTAACTACCACCGCCTCAAATGGCGTGATCTTGCTTGCACCATAGATATTGCACAATTAAGTGGCAACTGCATTTTAAATTATAGAGCAATATTCAGACAATGTATTGGGCAGTGCTGGATAAGGATAAAATGGTTGATGGTTACGCTTTCGCGAAAGCGAACTCATTAACAATCCTACTGCAATAAATCGAAAAGCTTTTTTAAGGCAGAATATCGAGCCTACTTTAATTCACAACGCTTGCAACGCTTCGTTTAACAGAATTTAGCACAACAAGATAAATTTTGGAATTTCCTTGGCTATGCTCCTATGGAAGCTTCTCTATCTTTAAAATAAAAAGATATGAGCACAAAGAATTTTACGCAAGATGAGGCGCAGAAGAAATACAAAGAACTAGCCGAAAATATTGAGTATGCCATGATGGTTACCCATCTGGATCAAACCCCACTACACGCCATTCCCATGCAGGCAAAGCGAGTGGACGACAATGGAACTACATATTTTTTAAGTAATGCTACGAGCGAGCACAATGCAAATATTGAAACTGATGCGCGTTGTCAATTGCTTTTTTCAGAAAAGCACAGTATGGAATTTTTAAGCGTATATGGCAAGGCGATGATCACTAGAGATAAAGCGCTAATACATGATCTATATGAAAGCATAGATGACAACTGGTTTGAAGGCAAGGATGATCCCGCAATTACTGTGATAAGTTTTCATCCAGAATCTGGTCAATACTGGGATTCTCAGTCTAATGCATTAGTAAGTTTGTTCAAGTTAGGTTATGGAGCGATTACTGGAGAAAAAATGGATGTGGGCCAGTCAGGTAGTCTTAATAATCTTTAATATAAGTAATCATGAATATTTTTGAAGCACTAAGAGCAGATCATGAGATACAGCGCACTTTAATTGATAAACTAGTGAATACATCTGGCGATAACGATCTGCGCAAAAATATGTTCAACAAATTAAAGCATGAACTAGAGATCCATGCAGACGCAGAGGAACGTCATTTCTACATCCCATTGATAGAAAAAGATCTGACTCAAGAAAAAGCAAGACATAGTATTGCAGAGCATCATGAGATGGACGAGTTAGTAGAAAAGCTAGAAAATACGGACATGAGTAGCCCGGCATGGTTGACTTATATGAAACAACTGGCCCAAAAAGTTGAGCATCATCTAGACGAGGAAGAGCAAGAAGTTTTTCAACTAGCAGGAAAAGCTCTCAATGAGAAGGATAAGCAGCAATTAGCTACAACATATCAAGAAGAAATCGATAAAAGTAGATAGTAATGGCAAATTATGACAAGGAAGAAATCTGGGATGAATTTCAATCAAAGCAGAATATGACTGTGTCAGAACTAGAAATATGGCTAGCGACAGATACCTCTAGTAATGCAGGTAAAAAAATGGATAATGGTGAGACGGTAGGTCATGCAAGTGGCAGGAGTATATTAAAAATAAAGAAGAAAGATAAAGCCGATTTTACCGAGGCTAACTGGGATAAAATTAATGAGGCTGTAGGTTATTATCATCAAAACTTGCACGAGTCCCAAAAACCTAATAACGATGTTGAAAGCAGCGACTGGTATTATGCACTCAAAAACTGGGGGCATGACGCGTTAAAATAAAACGTGCCAGATATGAACGGCTGTAAATCACTTCATGCAACCCATATATCTATCACAGTTTAACTGCTACAACTTAATTGAGACACGCCTGGCTTGTCTCTTGCCCAGTCTGGTCTTTTTGCATACCAGTGATCCATTACTTTACGATCTGTGTAGGGATCTTGTATCATGTCAAATATTTCTTGTAATAATGAATAATCGCCTAATTCTGCTTTTTCAATCACCATTTGAGCCATATAATTTCGCAAGACATATTTGGGATTGTTTTTACTCATGATTTCAATTCGTTCCACGGCAACATCTTTTTGGTTTTTCAATCGATTTATATAGGTAGATAACCAGTCAATCCATTGCGTTTTGACAGTCTTACTCATAGCATCATGATCATAAAAAGCTTTACTAATCGTTGTGTATCCTTGATCTACTGGGGTAGAGTGATTTACATTGATTAATTCTCTATAAAAAATAGTCATATCTGTTTCATGAGCTTCCAGTAATGTTAGGATCTGATTTATTATAGATTCATCTCTTTCATGCTTTTGAATCAATCCCAGTTTATTTGACATCATTTTTATATGAGAAGTGCCGTAATCTTCTTTATACTGATCGAGAACACCCTCTAAGGCTTTGCTATCGTCCACGAGCTCAAACAGCGCATTTGCTAGTTGCCATAAATTCCATAGTCCTATTTCTGGTTGAGCGCCATATCGGTAGCGCTTGTGTTGATTATCTGTAGTATTAGGTGTCCATCCAGTATCATAATTATCCAACCATCCATACGGGCCGTAATCAATGGTATCGCCTATTATTGATAGGTTATCCGTGTTCATTACCCCATGAACAAATCCTACTCGTTGCCAGTTCATTATCATTTCTAAAGTTCTGGTGGCAACGGCCTTGAAAAAACTCAAATATTTATCTGTTGAGTTTTTATCAATCCCTTTGAAGTGATTCGTTATGGTATAGTCTGTAAGTTCTTTAAGTAAATCAATCTCACCATTTGCTGCATGAATTTGAAAATTACCAAATCTTATAAAAGACTGAGCAACACGACAAACAACTGCACCTTTTTCATAAGCAGCATTGCCATTATAAAACATGTCTCTATAAACAGACTCGCCAGTTAAAGCAAGAGATAATGAGCGTGTAGTGGGAATACCTAGATAATACATAGCTTCACTACACAAATGTTCTCTTATACTAGAACGCAATACTGCATAACCATCGCCCTTGCGAGAGTAGGGTGTAGGTCCTGCACCTTTTAACTGTAATTGCCAGGTATGATTTGCAGAAGAACGTTCCCCAATATTAATAGCACGACCATCGCCCAACTGGCCTGCCCAATGACCAAATTGATGCCCTCCATAATTCATCGCAAAAGACTCTATGCCGCTTTCAGATTTCCCCACAAGCAATTTTTTAAATTCAATAGATGCAATCTCTTTAGAGGTGAAACCTATTTCTTTTGCAAGGCGATCGTTGAGATGAATAATAGTTGGATTATCAAATTTTTTAGTTGATACATAACTGTAGTGAGCGTCATTTACCAGTCTAGGAACATTTGACCTCAAAACATCAGCGCGTAGGTATTTTATTTGTTTTGAGGGTTTTATAAGAATATTGCTCATAGATAGATGGATGGATTAAACGATAAAACTGTTAAAAAATTTACTATAAATTCACAATTGTTAATCATTATTTTATATTTGAGCATTAAATCGAGCTGTTAAACCCTTTAACGTCAATTTGTAGTTTTATGGTTTAAGTGCATTACAATATTTAGCATATGAGGACCATAAATTCAAATTTAAACGTAAAGACAGTGGTCCAGACCTCATGTGCAGAAATATTTTTTATAGACAATATAGTCATTGTTGAGATCAAACGTCATTCTATTATCGGTCAACGTGAGATATTACCTATTCTCGACGCAATTATACTAGAGGTAGGCGATTTAAGTGCGGTTCATTATATATCTAATCGTGTGGACATTTATTCTCTTAAACCTATTGAATTAATACCACTCAAAGCTAAGATTGATAAATTCAAAAGTTATTCTGCCATTACCTACGAACATTCGGCAAATACAAACCTGGTTTTTGAACGTATGTTTTTAAAAAAACCGATGATTCGTTATTCAAGCCTTATGGATGCTGTAGAGGCTATTCGTTTTATGGATGAGACCGGTAAGCAAAATTTTTCGGTAGCGTAACCTTTACATTGTTGCCTTTTGGCATGAAATACAGTTAACTTTTTGAAAATTGTGGAGCTATTAAAGAAAGTTTTATTTCTTTAGGATTCATGAATCAATCACGAGTACCATCTACCTCTTTTAAGATCACTCACTTGCCTCAATTATTCTGGGACAGCGTAGTTGCCTGGAATAAAGATGATGTATGGCAGTTAAGTGCGAGTATTGCTTACTATGCAATTCTATCTTTACCTGGCTTACTTATAATTATTTTACAAATAGTAGGATTGATCTGGGATCAAGATATTGCAACGGGTAGACTTACAAGTGATCTTGCAGATCTTATAGGGTGGAATGCTGCTGAGGATGTCAACGAGATTTTAAAAAACGCAGAAACAGATAATGGGCTTATCGCCTCGATTGTTGGTATAGGAACGTTAATTTTTGGAGCTACAGGTTTATTTTATCAACTACAAGTATCACTAAACAAAATATGGCGACTTAAGATCAACCCAAAAACACCCTGGTGGAAAATCTTGACTGATCGTGCTAAAAGCTTTGGTTTTATTCTAGTAGTGGGCTTTCTCATTTTAATTAGCTTCATTCTATCGGCTGTCATTGCTATTCTACAAGACCTAATACAAGAAAATTTGCCAGAGTATTTAATTTACAGTGTTTATGCGCTCAATTTCATTTTGGCTTTGGGTGTAATATCTGTCCTTTTTGCCTTGATGTTTCGTTATCTACCAGATGCTAATGTTAGCTGGAAAATGATCTGGCCTGGCGCTTTAGTAACAGGAATACTTTTTGAAGCAGGTAAGTTTTTACTAGAGCTTTACTTTACAAGTTCTTCACCTGCTAGCGCTTATGGTGCAGCAGGTATTATTGTATTGCTTTTGCTATGGGTATCTTACAGTGCATTAATTTTATTTTATGGAGCAGAGTTTGTAAAGATTTATTCGCAACGATATGGTCAGGGTATTTTTCCTAATAGCAAGGCAGTTAAATACAAGGAACAGGTAGTGTCGCTTGATCAAGACGCGATATAAATTTTAGTAAGGACTGATTTATTATACGGTTATTCAATCCCTATTTCTTGAGACAACAAGTAAAATATAGATAGCTTTGTTTTATAATTTGTAACCTTATGATTGCCGCTATCTCTCTTTTTTTGATCATAACTTTATCCGCTTTAATTACAAAGATTGCAGCAATAGCTCTCATACACACAGGCCTTTCTACAGAGAGTGCAAAATTTCAAGCTAGGTCAGCTTATACGGGTGCGGGTTTAAGCACAAATGAGACCGAACTTGTGATGAATCATCCGGTACGACGTAAAATTATCTATAATTTAATGCTCATAGGTAATGCGGGTATAGTTACAGTAATGTCTTCGTTAATTTTAACCTTTGTCCTTCCAGAAACCACTGCGTCTAGACTATATGGATTGCTCATTGTTGTTGTAGGTCTTACAGCGCTATGGCTGGCAATACGCAGTAAATGGGTAGATCGTGGTCTATCCAGAGTTATTAGCGCTATGCTGCGCCGTTATACAGATCTAGATGTACAAGATTTTGCCGCAGTATTGCATCTTAAAGATGATTATAAAATAAGTGAAGCTAGGGTAGATCAGGACGGCTGGATGTGCAATCGCACCTTGCAAGAACTTAATTTAAGAGAGGAAGGGATAACTATATTAGGAGTATATAGAAAAGGAGATATGTATTATGGATCTCCTTCTGGGCCATTCAAACTACTGCCCAACGATATAGTTACAATTTATGGTAAAGCAGATGGCATTAAAAGTTTATACAATCGCAAAAAAGACTTCTATGCCCATTTAGAGCATGAACGATTTGTAGCCCGTGAAGAGTATAAGAGAAACAGCGAGATTATAAAGTCAGCACAGGAGGAAGAGTAAGATTTTAGGCTTATTCTATTATTATCAAAACAATAAATCTCGTTTTTATTGCAGGCAGGGAATTACCTAAACCATACTTATAGTTTTTACATAGCCTTTTACATCGCGTGATAATACATCTGTTTTGAGGATTGGTATTTATTTTCACGGTGTTGCAAATGAATTACAGCGACAAATCGGTTCTATTTACTAATCTACCTGTTGTGATTTTTATTTGTTGAAAAGACGCTTTCGCGAAAGCGGAACACTTAACAATCTAAATGCACCCAACTGCCTTTTAATATTTACTAAAACAACACGTAACACGTAAAAATTTAAACTTCTGCGGCAAATCTTATGCTACCTTAATTTTTCTGGTTAAGGCTTCTTAAGTTATTTGTTTTGAGCTAGTAACAAAATGCTGTTCATCGATAAAAAGCTGTTTTTTTACTATAAAAAACTATATGATATGCTTTTAATCGTTAATATTGAACAGTTAATAGAAAAAAGGTTATTTTCAAAAGCAATGATATTTGAGGTCTTTTTAAATTTTTAAAAACCGTACTCTCAAAAATTTTATATCAAACAGGAGCTTATGATAAAACGTTACTCATCATTACTATTTATTTTTTTTCTTGTGAGTGTGGTTGTGACAGGAGCAGCTGGCCTACTAGAGAACAATATTAAGTCCATCACTGCCATAATTCCTAATGCTACTATTAGTGAGGACCAGACATTCTGTTTGAATGAAGCAAATGCATCAGTAACATTAACAGGTGCAGGTGGCCTGGGTAGTGGGTTTTACACCTTTGAATATGAGGTTAACGGTAGTCCTGATTCAATTTCTACCGCTACCGGTCAAGATAGCATTACTATCAACTACGACACGAGTAATATCAATACCACCACCTATCGTATAACAAGTGTTACGTTCAATAATGGATCGCCAGTTGCTGTTAATGATCAGCAGGCTGTATTGCGTACAGAAGCCCCACCTGTCGCCGACTTTACCTTTATAAACGATCAATGCTCTGGCAGTCCTGTTCCTTTTATTAACGGTGGTACAAGTGGATTAGGAGTGAGTTATGTTTGGGATTTTGGCGATGGTAATAGTTCCACTGAAAGAAATCCAGTGCATGTTTATGATGCTTTAGGTTGCGGGACTCGTGTTTTTGACGTCACCCTGGAAGTTACTAGAAACGGATGTACTGATACAATTACAAAACAAATCACCATTAACGAGGCTCCAGAGCTATCTTTAATTGATGTAGATAATCCGTTTGATCCATTTAATAATTGTTCCAGCGTATTTTCTAGTCCTAATTATACGATAACAATCGATGACACCAGTCCAGCAACTTGTGTAAGTAATAAACGTATCGACTGGGGTGATGGAACAATTGAGACTAACCCTACGTTTCCATTATCACATACCTATACAACAACGGGAGCTTTTAATTTGAGAATTTTAGGCGATGGTGATAATGGTTGTACAGGAGAACGAGTCTATGTCGTTAAAAATGTTTCTAACCCACAAGGAGGATTGAACAGCCCAGGTACAACTCAAAATTTATGCGCACCTACACCTGATTTAAATTTTGCAATATCTAACTGGGGGGCGAATAGTGCCGACACCAGGTACACCATTGATTATGGTGATGGGTCGCCTGCTGTAGTTTACACTCAGACAGAATTAGAGGCTTCTGCCTTTTACAACTCTAGTAATCCTTCAAGTTCTGCACCTTTCCCAGTGCCGTATTCGTATCTTGAAAGTAATTGTCCAATGCCTAGTTATACAGTTCGACTTAATATTCAAAATGCTTGCGGATTTACTGAGTTTACAGCCTCCAATATTACGGTGCTGTCTCCGCCAGAAGCATTATTTGAAGCGCCAGAGGAAGCATGTGTAAATACGCCGGTGACTTTTACAAATCTATCTGGGGCTGGTTATGGTCGCAATTGTAATACAGACGCTATATATACATGGGATTTTGGCGATGGCTCTCCTGTTATTACAACTGCTCCATCGCCACCGCTTAATATCGATCACACCTATACTGCACCGGGAACTTATACCGTAAGACTTACAGCACAAGGGTTTTGTGACGACGATGTTTATGAAGAGA
Source organism: uncultured Nonlabens sp. (assembly GCA_947491755.1). Taxonomy (GTDB): domain Bacteria; phylum Bacteroidota; class Bacteroidia; order Flavobacteriales; family Flavobacteriaceae; genus Nonlabens. Next base: position 178,215 of record CANLKV010000002.1, read on the forward strand.
CTATTTGTATTGAGCCACCTGTGGTGCCATCAATCTCCTATTCAACAATAGAAGGCTGCGAGAATATTGATGTGGCTGTAACAAACACGACAGATTTGACCGGTTTTTGTAGTGATGTTTTTTATAACTGGACTATAGATTATGCAGATGACTTTTGTGCTAATGGAACGGGCTCATATTCTTTCATTAATGGAACCGATGCATCTAGTGTAGAGCCAGAATTCAATTTTGCTGAGCCAGGGAGATATACAATTAGTGGAACTATAACCGGTAGCAGCTGTGGTACAGTTCCCATACCAGCACAAGAAATACTCGTAAAGCAACCGCCACGAGTAACTATTAACCCCATAAACGATGTATGTGAGGACGATGGACTTACAATTAATCCGACAGCTATGGTCAATAGTTGCGCTTTACCAGGTAGTAATCTCAATTATTCGTGGAGTTTCCCTGGTGCGGCTACTACAACTTCAAATGAAGCAAATCCAAGAGATATAACCTATGCTGGACCTGGTGATTATACAGTATCTTTAACTGTAACCAACGAGTGTGGTAGCACAGCTGCTGCAGATGTTACCTTTTCTATTTCGGCCAATCCAGTTATTACCGGAAATTTTTCTGAATGTGAAGGGGAAACAGAGCAATTGTTTGCTACTGGAATACCAGCGAGTTCCAGGCCATGGCGGTCATCAGACAATTCAGTAGCTAGAATAAATAATAGGGGGCTAGTACGAGCCATTTCTCCTGGTACAGCACAAATCACTTTCACAAATAGTAATGGTTGTGAGAATACCATTGACTTTGAAGTGCGCAATGGTCCATCCTTTACCTCACAGCCTTTGCCTAATCAAGAATTATGTGTCGATGCACCGGCTTCCACTTTGTCAGCAACTTTCAGTAATGGTAGTGGTACGGTTACTTATCAGTGGTATGAAAATACGGTCGACGACAATAGTACTGGTACGGCCATTTCTGGTGCTACGTCTGCTAGTTATACTCCTGTGACAGATACTGCTTCAGAACGATTTTATTACGTCATTGTTTCTTTTAGTGAGGGATGCGACAGTATAACCTCAAATACGGCTCGAGTCCTGGTGAACCCTCAACCTGTAATTGATACGCAACCTATTGCACTACAAGAGGTTTGTGTAGGGTCTCGTGGATTACCACTTTCTCTAGACATCTCAAATACACCAGGTAATGCTTCTTATCAATGGTTCGAAAACTCGATCGGCTCAAATAGCGGAGGTACCGCAATTACTGGAGCAACAGGTCAATCTTATACGCCTCCAGTATTCAATACATCAGGTTCTTATTTTTATTATGTAGAGGCAATTTTTTCTACAAACGGATGCTCTACGGTAAAAAGTGACGTGGCAGAAATCCAAGTGATCGCAGATCCAGTTATAGATGTACAACCTATCGTTTCCCAGGAAATTTGTCAAGGATCAACAGCTACATCTTTATCAGTTACTGCATCGGGAGGTAAAGGTTCTTTTAGTTATCAATGGTATCAAAGCAGTACCAATACAAATACAGGAGGAAGCCCTATAAACGGAGCTACATCAAATACATATGAACCACTTACAGATAGTACTGGGGATCAATATTATTACGTTGTGGCAACGCAGCCAGGACTGGATTGCGAAGTGCGATCAAATACTTCGCTAGTAAGTGTTGTTCCGTCTCCTTTTATTTCTTCTCAGCCTCAATCGGCAACTTACTGTGTGGGAGATAGCATTTCTACATTGACTGTAGGAACTAGCAATGGTACTGGGGTTCCTAGCTATCAGTGGTTTGAAAATACAGTCAACTCAAATGCAGGAGGTATTGCTATTGCTGGTGCAAACGCGTCTACCTTTAATCCTCCATCTGCTTTACAGACTGCTTATTATTACGTGCAGGTTAGCTTCAATTCTGGTGGATGCTCTACAATAATGTCAGATGTAGCTACGATTACTATTGACCAGGGGCCTGTAATTTCAGATGAATCCTTAACTATTTGTAGTGGTGAAGACTTTCAATTTACACCACAGGACAACGAAGTCAATATTATTCCTGAGGGAACTACCTATACATGGTCTGTTACCTCGACAGCACCAGCTAATGCCATCACTGGATTTACAGATCAAAGCAGCCCTCAATCTAGTATAAATCAACAATTAATAAACACGACAGATGCTGTAGCAAGCATTGTTTACACAGTGACACCTACTTCTGGTAATTGTGATGGTGTGCCTTTTAGTCTCAATGTAGAAGTACTACCTCGCCCAATAGTAATTTTTGATCAGCCCGATCAATTGATTTGTAACGCTTCTACAACAAGCGCTGTATTTTTATCCAGTTCTAGCACAAACAATATTAATTATAATTGGACAGCTAACGTTCCAGATGGTATATCAGGTGTTATTGAACAGGGGACGGATCAAATACCGCCACAAACATTGATCAATAATACTGACCAGCCTCTTACAGTTACATATACTGCTACTGCAACTCTCGATAATGCCTCGCAGTCTTGTACAGGCACTACCGCTACCTATTCTATTACGGTATCTCCTTCGATTAGTGCCACCGGGACGGTCACAGACTATAACGGGTTCGGAGTAAGTTCTTTTGGAGCAGCAGATGGAGCGATAAATCTTAGTGTGTCTGGAGGATCCAATTCCTTCACGTACGACTGGACAGGGCCTAATGGTTTTACCGCCACTTCTCAAGATATCGGCAGACTTGCTGCAGGAACTTATCAGGTTTCTATAAGCGATGGGGTTTGTCCACCCATAGTTTTAGAGTTTATTGTTACTGAGCCAGCTAACTTGACGATAGCAGAAATAAATGACGATCGAATTAATGTGTCCTGTGCTGATGGGAGTGATGGTGCGCTTACGGTTGCAATAAGTCAACAATCTATAGGACCCTACCTATTTGAACTTTTGGACAGTTCTAGTAATATAATTGATTCAAGTGCTTCAACTACAGATATAGAATATACGTTTGAAGATTTGCCTGCAGGAATTTATAGCGTACGTGTAACGGACTCTAACGGTTCCTCTAGATTGATTAGCGGATTAGAGATCGTTCAACCTTCACCTATAATTATCGATCTTGCCGTATCTCAGGTAAGTTGTTATCTAGCAAATGATGCCACTATTACATCAACTGTAACTGGCGGCACAGGTACTTATACTGTCACGTGGAATGATCTTGCTGTTGGTTTTTCTAGAGACAATCTTGCACCCGGTACTTATACCATCACGGTGACAGATGAGAATGGTTGTAGCGCTACAAAAACGGTTGTTATCAATCAACCACCAGTGTTTTTTACTGAACCTGTTGTAGGCAATATTTCGTGCACAGGAGCCAACGATGGTTTTATTCAACTCAATTTGAATGGAGGCGTTGCACCAGTCAACCTAGTGTGGAGTGATGGTAGCGATCAAGGTACGACTCGTAATAATTTACGTCCAGGAACTTATACCGCCACTATAAAAGATGCCACAGGATGTAGTATTGTCGAAAGCTTTACTATAATAGAGCCTCAACCTATAATATTAGATGCAAATGTGTCGCCAGTGGTGGACTGTAATAATCCTAATAGTGGGGCTATTGATCTACTTGTTTCGGGAGGGACAGCACCTTTTACATTTACTTGGAATACTGGCGACACCACAGAAGACTTGAACAATATTACAGCGGGTAGCTATCAGGTAAATGTAGTTGACGCGAGCGGGTGTACTGCATCGACAAAAATTGATGTAACAGGAACAACTCCTATAAAGTTACAATTAAACGACAGGGTAGAGGTTGATTGTGAGATAGGCGTGAGTGAGCAGTTTATCACAGCCACCGCTGTAGGTGGAGTAGCTCCATACACATTTCAATGGTCTAGTGGTAGGGTACAAATACCTACAGAGCCTACGATCGGAACTAACAGTGACACCATTAGTACTACGCTTAATGGATTAGTAATTGTAACGGTCACTGATGCCGTTGGCTGCCGCAGACAGGCTACGTTTGATGTAGACTTAGAAACTCTAGATACGCCTTCTTTCGATTCTGATTCATTTGCATATTTCACTTATGGTGAGTATTCCATACTAGACCCTATACAGTTTACAAATACTTCTCAGGGCACACCTCTAGAGGTAACATGGGATTTTGGAGATGGTTCATTCTCTAACGAGCTCAGTCCCACTCATACGTATACGTCGCCTGGTCAATATGTCGTAACCCAGTCAGTAGACTATGGGTACGGCTGTATTCAAAAAACAATTATTACACTAGATGTAACTATAGGTTATAAACTAATCGTTCCTAATGCTTTTACTCCTAATGGAGATGGAGTCAATGATGTCTTTAGACCCGTTCAAGAAGGGCTAGAGGATTTAAGTTTCAGTGTGTATGATAGCTGGGGATCATTAATCTATTCAGAAGAAGGCTTGACTATATCTGGGTGGAATGGCGAGATGAACAATCGCAATACAGAAAACGGAAATTTCTATTACAAACTTATCGGTAAAACATTTTATGGTACAGAGGTAGTTTCGGAGGGAGCCTTTACCAAAATTGACTAAGTGATGAAAAAAATATTATTCTTACTAGCAATGGGTATCGGTTTTGTGCAACAAGCAAGCGCGCAAGATCCCATTTTCACACAATACTTTTTCTTTCCAGAAACCCTCAATGCAGGCTTTACTGGCTTTCAAGAAACTACTAAAATAGGATTACTGCATCGCACACAGTGGCCCAGCCTAGATTTTAGGGTAGACAGCGATTTTGCTACATTCAATACTTGGGTAGAAAAAATGAACAGCGGTGTAGGCGTGAGCGTTTTAAGTCAGCGAGAGCGTTTTACAAATTTTAGCCTCACTCAAGCTAACGTTAGTTATGCCTACAAAGTCAACTTAACAGATACTTGGGTTTTCCGGCCAGGGGTTGAGGTAGGCTATGGATTTAAATCTTTCAACTTTAATAATTTATTGCTAGAAGATCAAATCGATCTTGCTAGTGGTACCATCAACCCATCGTCTGTTGATGGATTATCGATTAATGACAATGTCAATTATCTTGATTTGAGTGCCTCTCTATTAATTCACAACGAGAATTTATGGCTAGGTGCGTCGCTCAAGCATTTAAACCGACCAGACATTTCCCTAACAACCCAGGGCAATGTAGCTTTACAACCACTGGGTACGATCACTGCTGGGTATGAGTTACAACTTGCAGATCTATTAAATTCTACCTTTTTACCGTACTCAACAAAATTATTACTGACAGGTAATTACATGCAGCAAGGCGATTTTAATCGATTGGATTTAGGAGGGATGCTAGTTTTAGACAATTTTTACGTCGGTGCTCTTGCCGCTACAAATCCTAATCGCAATACGCAGAATGCACACTTATTGACCTCAATAAATTTGCTAGGTGGTCTGCAATTTGAAAAGTTTAAATTCAATCTTTCCTACGATATAAATGTGAGCAATCTGGGACGAACTGGGGGTATTTACGAGCTCTCAATCATTTATACAGTAGATCAAAATGCCAAGTGTTTTGGCTGTCCAGGATATTTATAATTAGCATGGATTTGAGTTCGCTTTCGCGAAAGCGAACTACCGACTAAATAATTCCTGCAACAATCATCATAAAGTGGTTCTAATAACCATTGTAAGAACTCTGCTGTAAAAAAAACATAACTAGTGACCAAAATTTATCCGTTTACTATGGCGCGTCCCTCACGCTATAGCACACAACCTACAAATTATTGATGCAGCATAGAAAATAATATCAAGTGAAGCTTTAATAGCCTCGCAAAAACAAAGAGCTTTTATAAATTAAAACATTCAAATTCAATTATATATGTAAAAGATAGTGATGCAGCTAGACACGATACGCAATTTATATTTTTAACTAAAACAGCTTAAATATTTAACTAAAAAAAGAATCGATGATGATTAAAAGCAGTGCACATTTACAACATAATTTAAAGTCATAATCAGATGGCAAACAAAGCAAAACCAGGTCAGAAAACAGCTAGTAAGACGACCGCCAAAGCAGCTCCTTCAAAAGGTAAAGCTGTAAAGCAAGCTCCAAAGAAATAAGGGGTGCTTATCTGCGATACGATCGCAGTTTTATTCAAAAATTAAAATCAATGAACCGTGCTTTAAAAAGTGCGGTTTTTTTTTGAAACCCAATTAAGGTCTAGTAAGCGCAAGTATCATCATCGGGCGCATCGTTAGCGCTATCTGTTTTTAAATATCATCACAACTTAGGGTGTTCAGGTAAAAGAACTTCAGCCTCTATACAACAGTAATGGTATCAAATAATAAATTTATATTGCTGGCCTAAACATTTAGACATGAAAATACTGTTAACTGCTGCTTTAATGGCACTTTACTTCACAGCATCCTCGCAGCCAGACGCAGGCTGGTTGCGTCATAGTGCCATCTCACCAGATGGTAAAACGATTGTGTTTACTTATAAAGGAGATCTCTACACAGTGCCATCAGTAGGCGGTGATGCTACGCAATTAACTTTTCACGCGGCTCATGATTATGCAGCTACCTGGAGTGCAGATGGCAACTCAATTGCTTTTGCATCAGATCGATACGGTAATTTTGATGTTTATGTGATGCCTTCAACTGGCGGTGCTGCAAAAAGGCTTACGTTTCATTCAAATGATGAAGAGCCCTACACATTTTCTCCAGATGGGACAGAGATCTACTTCGGTGGCTTGCGACAGGATACAGCGCCCCACAGGCAATTCCCTACTGGTAGTCAACCAGAAGTTTACAAGGTTCCAGTTGTCGGTGGTCGTATAGATCAAGTATTTACAATACCTGCAGAAGAATTAGAGATAAGTGATTCCGGCAAAATCATATTATATCAAGATAAAAAAGGGGGAGAGAACGACTGGCGCAAACATCACACTTCTAGCATAACAAGAGATATCTGGGCGTACGATAGAACGACTGGTAAACATAAGATGATCACTACATTTATGGGGGAAGATCGACAACCAGTTTATGGGAGCGATGAGTCAACAATTTATTATTTGAGTGAGCAATCAGGAAGTTTCAATATATACAAGATGGATCCTGATAACCCATCTAGTGCTTCACCTCTTACTAATTTTACATTACATCCGGTACGATTTCTTTCCTTTGGTAGTGGTATCCTTAGTTTTGGATACGATGGCAAATTGTATACCATGAGAGAAGGACAGGAACCACAGCGCATCGTTGTTAACATTACGACGCAAGAAATCCTTAATGATGATAAGTTTATTTCCATCAACGGAGGAGTGGGAGAAATGGCTGTTTCTCCTAATGGAAAGGAAATTGCCTTTATTGCTAGAGGAGAAGTTTTTGTAACCTCTGTTGAAGAGTCTTTTACTAAAAGAATAACTAATACTCCAGAAACAGAAGAGTATGTTACCTGGGGGCCAGAGGGTAAATCTGTTGTATATAGTAGCGAGCGTGACGGAAAATGGAGTATATACAAAACCGAAATCGTAAGAGAAGAGGAACCTTTCTTTTTTGCCTCTACATTACTACAAGAATCTCCCGTTATTGAAACAACGGTAGACAATTACATGCCACAATATGCACCAGATGGTAATAAACTCGCCTATGTGTCTGGTCGAAAGTCGTTAATTATTAAAGACCTAAAGTCTGGAGAGGAAAAAGTAGTCATTGCGCCTAATGATGTTGTAGGGTTGAGCAGTGAAGATTTTAAATGGAGCCCTGATAGTAAATGGCTACTTATTAACTGGGGCATCTCATTAAATAATAGCGATGTTATGTTGATGGCTGCAGATGGGTCAAAAAAAATCAACCTTAACGAGAGTGGGTACTACGATTATGCACCCACATGGGTCAATAATGGTAAACAGATGTTATGGTTTTCTAATAAAGATGGCTTAAGATCCTATGCAACTAGCGGCTCTACTCAAAGTGATGTGTACAGTATGTTTTTTGATCAAGAGGCTTGGGATGAATTCAATTTGAGCAAGGAAGAATATGCCTTGATTAAAGAGATTAAAAAGCTAGCCGATAAGAAAGAAGGGACAAAAGAGGATAAAAAAGACAAAGATGGTGCTGAGGAAGAAGAGGTAAAAGACTTGACCTTTGATTGGGATGGTATGAAAGAACGTACAAAGCGCCTAACGATTCACTCATCTAGCCTGAGTGATGCGGTACTTTCTAAAGATGGTAGTAAACTGTATTATTTGACTCGATTTGAGGATGATCTAGATCTATGGGAGACAGATTTGCGGACTAAGGAGACAAAGATGACATTAAAACTAGGGGCCTCTTCAGGAAAGTTGGAATGGGATGCAGCTGGTAAAAACCTGTTTCTATTAAGCAGTGGCAAGATTTCCAAAATTGACCCTGAAAAAGGTAAAAAGGAAAATGTAAGTATTTCTGGTGAGATGACTTATGATGCAGTAGCAGAGCGTCAGGCAATGTTCAATCATGTGTGGATCAGAACTAATGCCGTCTTTTACACATCAAATTTCCACGGTATCGATTGGGATCTCATGAAAACAGAATATGAGAAACACGTGCCCTACACAGGTAATAGTATTGAGTTTGCCGAGTTACTTTCAGAAATGCTGGGAGAGCTTAACGTATCTCATGCAGGAGCCAGGGGTGCTGGATACAGTATAAACAATGAAGATGCCACAGCTTCTTTGGGAATCTTTATTGATTACAACCATAAAGGCAACGGTATTAAAATTACCGAGGTTTTAAAGGGTGGACCGCTAGACAAATCAGCATTTGAGATTAAGCCAGGAATGATTATTGAAAAAATCGATGGAGAGCTCATAGCGTCGAGTAAAGATGTAGCTGCCTATCTCAATCGCAAAAACGATAAGTTTACTTTGCTAGAGATTAACGACCCAGAGAAGAAAGAAAACCTAGTGATCACTGTAAAACCTATTACATTAGGCGAGGAGCGATCATTACTCTACAAAAGATGGGTGAAAATAAATGAAGAAGAAGTTGATACAAAAAGCAACGGGCAGTTAGGATATGTGCATATACCAGGCATGAGTGATGGCCCATATCGTGATATTTTTGAAAAAATGATGGGAAAATACCACGATCGCAAAGCTGTCATTATTGATACTCGTTTCAATGGTGGTGGTGATCTTGTGGCAGATCTAGCAGCTTTTTTTACAGGTAAATCGTTTATCAGTTATGAGACTGAGGATATGGTAGTAGGAGGGGAGCCCACCTCTCGTTGGACAAAACCCACGCTAGCGCTTATCAACGAGGCACAATATAGCGATGGACATTGTTTTGCTGCTGGATACACCGACCTTAAAATAGGAACTACCGTAGGAATGCCTACACCTGGTACTTGTAGCTTTGCAGGATGGGAACGCTTGCCAGATGGATCGCGCTGGGGTGTGGTACCTATCAGTGCAAAGGACATTAATGGCGACTGGATGGAAAACAACCAAACCACCCCAACCATTCAAGTAAAAAACAGCCCAGAACTTATAGCTGCAGGTGTTGACCAACAACTACAACGTGCTATAAATGAACTGCTTAAGGAGGTGAATTAAATAACTGTAACTTTAAGTTACTTGAATTAATTGCAACAGCTCCTAGAAATGGCTGGCGCATCCTTTGTTGTAAATGATCCCAGATGCTACGCTTGCAATGGTAGATCGTTATAAATAGGTTCTTCAATCGCCTTAATGTAAAAGAATTATTGAAGCGTTCAGTTAGGTCTCAATATTGGTCAATCGTCTGATTAATTATCGATAAAGTGTTTAAAAAAGCATTATTTTTAACCTTTAATCGATGATTTGTATCTTTAATCCTATTTTTGTTATGCTTTCGCGAAAGCGGAATTCCTAGCAAAAGGTTGAGTATTTGAGACACATTTTTACTTTTATTGCAACTTCCCTACTAGCAAGTATGACGGCAGTATTGTCGCCTGATCCTGTCATCTCATCAATTGATCGTGTTTCCATAGAAAGTAAACCGTTAGTTGATTTTTGTCCCGAAGATATTGTGGTTAATGCTGCGCCTGGCGAGTGTGGTGCTATAGTAAATTTTCCCGATCCGATTTTTGAGGTAGTTAGTGAAAGTGAACAGATCATTTTAACTTTTGAGGGAGAAAAAGTCTTTGAACCTACCTATCTGGAAAAGGGGATGCTGTTGAAAGCTTTTGATCGTCAGCATATTGATGCACCATGGCCTATACCCTGCGATAATCGCTTAGGTGCGCTTATACACGCAAGCACAGGAAACACATGGACCTACAATAATGGGCAGCCTTTTACTCCAGAGCGTGTGTACGTTTGCAGTACAAACATGAAGTTTACTACTGGCAACTGCGGTACAGAGTTTATTCCACCCACAACCGGCGATGTTGATTTTCCAGACACTCCAGAGTGGCAAAATATCACGTCAATGACATGGGAGGAAACCAGTGGAGCAGAAGATACCAGTATTGACAATTTTAGATTTACCCCTACGACTGTAAAACAAACATCTGGTCTAGAGTCAGGCTGTTATTTTCCTGTAGGAACCACACTAGTGACTTTTGAAAGTCTAGATGAAGCAGGTAATTTGCGCTCTTGCAGCTTTAATGTGACGGTACGAGATACTCAAGCGCCACAGTTTGAAACTCAGAATATTGATCTGGACCTGGACGGCAATGCTACATTGACGCTCTCTCCTTCAGAAATACTAGCGAGTAATCCTATTGATAATTGCGGGATTGAATCCATCAGTCTAGACAAAGAGTTTTTTACATGTGCAGACGCGGGAGAAACTGTAGTAAATATTACTGTGATCGATGTAAATGGCAATCAAACCGTTAAGCAAGCCGTTGTTACCGTTACCAGTTCTAGCCAGGGTACAGCTATTGACCGTATTGAAGACACTACCGTTTGTAATAGCTTTTTATTCCCTCCTATTACTGGAAGTAATCTTACAGGTAACGAAGCCTATTTTACAATGCCTGATGGGAATGGTTCACAATTTTTCCCTGGAGATACCTTGTCTTATCATCCACAAACGGAATACCCGATAACGCTATATGCATACGACCCCATTACAGAAACTGAATTTTGTAAAGATCAAGAGTCATTTGACCTAACAATTAATCCGCTTCCTGTAGTGAAAGCTGTTGATCCTGTTTTTGCATGCAATAGCTATATTTTCCCAACGATCAATGGAGAGTTCTTATCTGGGAATGAAGCTTACTTTACACAACCAGACGGTGGGGGAGAACGGTATGAGGCAGGCGCGACGCTGGAATGGGATGGCACCACGTCAAATCCTGTTACTATTTATATTTATGATGTTAGTGATAATGGTTGTGCAGCTCAACAAGCATTTACAATAGATTTTGCAGCCTGTGACTTACAGGTTTCTATAGACGCTAGCACAGCAAATATTTGCGATAATGACATGCAGCCTATTGTATTAACTGCAATTTCTAATAGCCGCTCTGATAACTTAAGCTATCAGTGGACAGAACAAGGTAGTACAGAAATTATAGGCAATACGAGCCAAATTGAAGTGATGCCTCTAGAATCTACTACCTATAATCTACAGGTTATAGACGAGGAAAATCGCAATTCTGTAAATACGGCTGTTGCATCTGTAGCTATAGAAGTCAATCAGGGACCTATTATCCTGGAGCAACTAGATGTGGTATGGTGTGATGATCCAGAAATATTGGGCCTAGGTCGTGATGTGGTCAACCTAACAAGTTACAATAATGAAATAGCACTAGGGGATGCATCTGTTGTATTTACTTACCACAATAGCAGGCAAGAAGCGATAGAAAATCGCAATCCGTTACCAGAAAATGTTGAAATCTCAACCAGTTCGCAATCTTTTTATGCAAGGGCTACCAGCAGTAACAATTCTTGTTATGAAATTTCAGTCTTGCAATTTGACCTTATAGAAGCGCCCCTAATAAATCAAATGCCTGCAACTGTCACTTTTTGCAACTCTACTGGGAATATTCAGAACCAGACGCTTAGCACTGGACTTAGCACTACCGCATATACTTTTCAGTGGTTTATTAAAACTGACGAGGGGACAAGCTTGTTAGAGCCTACAGATAGCTTTTTAGAAATTGAACAAGAAGGAATTTATACGGTAGAAGCGACTCACCGCTTATCAGGTTGTACGACTACTGCCACTACTGCGGTAGCTATAGGGTCTCAACCTCTTGAAGCAACAGCCACGGCGGATTTGACTTCAACGCTAGATAATCACACCATAAACGTGGTTATTATCCCTGCTGCCAATAGTTTGACAGGATATGAGGCCAGGCTGGAAGGTGGTATCTGGGAACCTATGAAATTAATAAACGGACGTTTTCAATTACGGTTTGATAAGGTCGAAACAGGGGATGGACTGCAGCATATTGAGGTACGAGATACGTCAGGTTGTTATGTAGAAAATTTACAAGTCATCACCCTGGGAATACCTCAATTTTTTACCCCTAACGGTGATGGATTTAATGATCAATGGACGGTAAGAGGTCTGGATGTCCTGGAACAACCGTCAAGGCTATTCGTATTTGATCGATATGGTAAACTACTGAAAGAACTATCGCTTTATAATACGAGCTGGGATGGTAGGTTCAATGGTGAACCACTGCCATCAAGTGATTACTGGTACCGCCTTGAATTAGGTAATGGACAGATAGCCACGGGACACTTTACATTAAAGCGATGATAGATCAAAATAAAGTGGGCACGGTGAATTTCTCCTATTTTTAAATTTCTTGGGTCATTACGTACCCTTTTCTTAGCAGATCTCAAGCCGTATTCAATTTATAAAAGACATTTTTGATTTCGCAATTTTTCGTTATCACCTAAATTTGAAAAAAAATTGACAGATGCGTAAATACTGCTTTTTATTATTAGGACTCTTGTTACTATGCAGTCATGACTTGTATTTAAAAATGGAGAGTTACTTCATCGCTCCCAATAGTCAGGCTGTTATCAGTTTATTTAATGGGACTTTTGATAAAAGTGAGAATTTAATTGATAGAGACCGTATGGAAGATGCATCTATCCTAGCTCACGGTAAAAAAAGGTCTATAAATCCTGATAGTTGGATAGACAGAGATACCACAATAACACAGCTTCAATTAGAAACTCAAGCTTCAGGTACTTACGTGGTAGGGGTTTCTACAAAGGCTAGAACGATAGAGCTGGCAGCCACAAAATTTAATGATTATCTAGAGCATGATGGGGTATTAGATATGCTTGCCATGCGCAAAAAAAACAAAACCGATGATCAAGATGCCGTTGAGCAATATTCTAAACATGTAAAAGCAATTGTACAAGTAGGAGATCAACGCACGGAAGATTGGAATACTGTTCTAGGCTACCCGCTGGAATTTGTGCCTCAAAGCAATCCTTATAATTCCTATACCGGTGATGAAATAACCATACAATTGCTCAAGGAGGGACAACCCCTTGCCAATCAATTGGTATATGCTCACCATCGAACTCAAAGCGCAGGTCACTCACATAATAATGACACAACAAGTCAAACGCATGACAATGGAGAGACGCACTCTCATGATGCTAAAACGTCCAGCCACACGCATGATAATGGAGTGACGCACTCTCATGATGCTAATACTTCCAGCCACACGCATGATAATGGAGAGACCCACTCTCATGATGCTAATACAACAAGCCATACGCACGACAATGGAGAGACTCACTCTCATGATGATGACACAACAAACCACACGCATGAAAATGGAGAGACGCACTCTCATGATGCTAATGCAACAAGCCATACGCACGACAATGGAGAGACCCACTCTCATGATGATGACACAACAAACCACAGGCATGAAAATGGAGAGACGCACTCTCACAATGATGATAATTTGAAATCAACCACTGTAATGGCTGCTGATTCTCACAATCACTCTGAGGGTCAACAATTGCGTACGGACAAAAACGGAATGATAACCGTACAGTTACCTAACGACGGGTTATACTATTTGCGTACTATTCACATGGTAACTTCTGATCAAGAAAACTTAACCCATGTCTCTAACTGGGCAACCTTGTCATTTGAAGTAACTCATCAACATGATGCGAGTACACATACTCACGATAATCATGAGGAAGAGGGGTTGCCATCGTGGATTTTTTGGGCTGGTAGTTTATTGATTGTTGGTCTTTTATTTTTGGTATTTCGTAAAAAAACCAGCTAATGAAAGCTATTTATCGAGCTACCATTTTAACGGGCATTTGCATTCTCACCCCAGCGTTATTATTTGCACATGATATAACAAGTGCTGATCAAGAACTGTTGAATTCTGGCAGTTTATGGTCTTATGTTTATGTAGGGGCTACTCACATGCTTACTGGTTACGATCACTTGTTATTTTTAACGGGTGTGGTTTTCTACCTTAAAAATTTTAAGGATATCATCAAATTTATTACCGTATTTACGGTAGCCCATTGCCTTACGTTAATTAGTGCTACGTATTTGAGCATTAATGCAAATGAACATTTAGTAGATGCAGTCATTGCCCTCAGCGTTTTATATAAAGGGTTTGAGAATCTAGGTGGCTTTGAAAAATTGCGGGTAAAAGCACCACCACTTTTAGGGATGGTGTTTTTATTTGGTCTTATTCACGGCTTTGGACTGTCGACCAGGTTGCAATCGTTTCAATTGGGGCAAGATCAATTTCTACTTAAGATTATCTCTTTTAATATAGGCGTTGAGGTAGGCCAGATACTAGCATTGATACCTATAGTTTTTGTGATTACGCTTTCGCGAAAGCGGACTCAGTTTCCAGCCTTTTACAAGGCCGTTAATACTTATCTAGTCATTGCTGGAATAGCCTTATTTCTATATCAAATGTATGGTTATTATATAGGGCATTAAACAGGCAGTATACCACCCGTGTTGTTTAATAGGTCTTAATTATACATCTTTAAATAGCGCAGTAAAGGAGTTTATAATTGGGATCGGCTCTTTATTTATATTTTAAATCCTTGGCATTTATCTGGTAATCAAAAACAGCCTTGCCTTTATTATCAAAAATTTGCAGGTTGAGGTTACGGTCATTTAGTGGGCCTGTTACATCAATAATTCCAAAATTGCGCTCATAGTAGGTTTTCCCATCTACCTGTAGACTATTCCCTTCATCTCTAGCGGTATGAGTACCAGCGGTTAGTGGTGAGCAGGTAATATCAATTAATGGATAGGCATCATCACGTTCTAGTTTTGATATTTCTGTATGGTGGCGATCGCCACTTAAAAATAGTACCCCTTCAATTCTTTGCTCTGCTAGCCGATCCAGTAATTGCTGGCGCTCCTCTGGATAGGTTGCATAATTTTCATATACCGCAGCATCGCTAATTACCTGGCCGCCAGTCGCAACAATTTTAAAGGTAGCGCTACTACTCACCAGCGCATCGATTAACCAGTCTAACTGCTCCTGACCGAAGTAGTCTTTACCATCTTTCTCTAACTTATTAGGTGCACGATGATACCGGTTATCTAGTAAAAAGAACTCTACATCACCAGTGGCAAAATGACTCGTTATGCCGCCATTGCCTACAACATTTGTATTCAAGTTACCCCAGTAATTATTAAAAGTAGCCTCAGTTAAATGTTTATTTGCATAGCTACGATCACTATCATTGGGGCCATAATCGTGGTCGTCCCAGGTCGCATAATGATGCACGCTTGCTAGTAATGGTTGCATCTCTTTTACAGACCGTGTGTGTTTGTAACGGTGATTGATGCCAGTAAGCGTTAAGAAATCTGGTGTGCGTAAATACATATTATCACCCAGCCACAGCATCATGTCTGGTTTTTTATCAAGGATAGCATTAAAAATTTTATAAGAGCCGCCATAGGGTTCTGGACGGTCGTCGCTAGCTTCATTTATAAATGTGCAGCTACCTAATGCAATGCGCATTGCTGGTGGATCAGTGCGATATTGCCACAAGGCCTGGGTTTTAAATGTGGTCTCGTACGGCAATTCAACAGGTTGATTATTGATATACACCTGGTAATTATAAGTAGTCCCGTACGATAAATTAGTAGGATATAATTTTGCAATGAGCTGTGAGTCGGCAGTGGTTGTTACCTCCTCTGTAAATTGTTGAGGTTGATCTTCCTTCCAGTAGGCCACCTTTACAGCTGCTGGCTCGCTGGTTTGCGTCCAGACCAATACTTCTCTATAACCAGAGTATCCCAACATGGGACCCGATTGTAACAAGTCGTTTTGTGCCATGGATATCAAAGCACAAAAGAAACTGGACAGGATTAAAAACTTTTTCATAGAATTCCTTTTTGTAAAAGTACAGCGACCGCGAGTTACAGGCCATCTGTTTGCTTTATGTTTATGTAAATTATGTGTTTTGTGTATTGCTTTTTGGTTCTTTGGAATCTCGCAGTGCGGTTTGAATTTCTTTCAGCCGCTTGGCTCTAGCTATTTTATCCAGACGCAATTTATTCTTTTTACGCTGCATCAACTTTGCATGCTTGCCTTTGTTTTTTGTGTTTTTCTGCTTGCTCATCATTCAAATATAAGCAGTAAGCCGCACAGGTATAGTAGCAATTAGAGGCTAAGACTTAAATATAAAAAAGAAGATCATCGGGAGTATTTTGTGAAATAAGAGCCAATTAATAAGTGTTTTTAATACTTATTTATTTAATTGTATAAATTTCAAAATAAAGCAGGCATCGCTCTGGTACGATCATCAACTTTCAATTTATTATTTAAAACTAATGTATAGATGGTCTGAATATTACAATTATTAAATACCAAATCAATTAAATTTTAAAACATCATTTGTCAAATAAACGAAGTCACAATTTTGAACGTTTCATCATTTCGATAGAAGTAAAAAGTTATGTCAACAATTAAACTCAGTACTATTAAAGCGGTAACCGTTGTCGTTTTAGTCGCATGTACTGCGCTTATATTATGGGGTGCCTATCAGTCCGCACAGCAACAACCCGTACGCAGTCTAGATTATAAAATCCTGCAGTCCTGGGAAATGCCTCGAGAGCTTGACGAGATCAGTGGTATTGCATGGTTGGGTGATCAACTGATAGCTTGTGTACAAGATGAGGATGGTGTTATTTTTATTTTTGATTTAAACAAGCAGGTAGTTATAGATCAAATACCATTCAGTCGACCAGGAGATTTTGAGGGCATTTCAGTTATGGGAGCAGACGCTTACGTGATGCGCAGCGATGGAAAAATTTATAAAGTAGCACGCTTTCGCGAAAGCGAAAACCCCACTACTACAATCATTGAAACCAAGTTCACGCGGGCTAATAACATGGAAACACTCACGTTATCGCAAGACAGCACCGCCCTGATCACAGTACCCAAAGATCGAGACAGCCAGGATAATTTTAAAGGACTATATCGTATCAATCCACAGGCAGGGACGCAGGCAGTTGTACAACCTATGATAGAGATAGATATGCAGGATGATGCGTTTCAAGGATTTTTAAAGAAAAAACCATACCGCACTTTCAGCCCGTCAGATGCTGCATTTCATCCAATTACAGGAGAATTATACATTCTAGAAGGAATTCAACCTAAAATGATCATTATGAATACCGATGGTATCATACAAAAGGTGATCGAATTCACCACGGATCAATTCCGTCAACCAGAAGGTATTGCAATAAGTCCTACAGGTCGCATATTCATTGCAAATGAAGCCGATGGCGGTGTGGGCACGATTGTGGAGATAGCACTATCTAATTATAGAAATTAAACAATTGTAAATCAATAATATAAAACTTTAATGTAAAATTAAAGTTAACTTAACGTAAACTCTGTTTGAATAATTTGTATATTTACCTACTAAAGTAAATATTATGAGACCTTACAGAACGCCAGTTGTTAAGAGAGAAGGTAGTGTCTCTCTAGTTGAACGTTTGTTCAATTACTTAAAAGACTACGGTAAAAAATGCCGTGAATTTTATAAACTTACTACCATGCTTACTTAAACTTATATTAGAGTAAGCAGGAAAAACCATCGCAGCAGGCTGCGATGGTTTTTTTTTGCTCTATTACTAAAAACTCATTATGCCTAGAATGGCAACACTGGCGACATTATGGAATTACCAGATTGTCGATGGATAGCGATACTTATTTATTTGATAATCCTTTTAGTGCGATCGTCTTTTACCTATAATCTAAAGATTGTATGCTTTCTTCAAGGCTGTATTTTTTGATGCTTTTATACACGTTATGTTTAAAAAGCTATAAATAGTTGAACGATCTGAAAAACCTACCCCTTATTTGACTAGCGATAGGTATGATAGCTGACGATCAGTTATTATTTGAGAAGGTTTCTGTTCTATAGTTTTTACATCTTTAGTAGGATTTATATTTCAAGAAGTATTGATGGATCTAGATCCAGGCCTAGCCTATGGTACAGGATACGATGTAAAAGATTTACTCTTATTTTTCTTTTTTATTTTACTATGCGATACAAATTCTTTTTACTCACCTTTTTACTGTTTATCGTACTAACGGGATATTCCCAGTCGAGTATCACCATAGATTCCTTAACCGTTGAGTATCTCTCTGATCCTATAGGTATTGATAAGAAAGAACCATTGCTTTCTTATCGATTAAACAGTATCAAAAATGGCGCACGTCAGACAGCATATCAAATTGTTGTTGCTAGTAAACCAGAGCACTTGATAGCTGAGAATTATGATATTTACGATTCGGGTAAAGTTAATAGCTCTCAAAGTATTAATATCAAGCTGCCGCATCGGTTTGATAGTGCTCACACCAGATACTACTGGAAAGTGCGTGCATGGGACCAGTCTGGACAGGTGTCCCCTTACAGCAAGGTAGGCATGTGGCAGTCCGGACTATTTGAAGATACAGACTGGACTGCTCAATGGATTTCTAACAAATTTAAAGAGGTAAGCTCAAAACGCACGCCTCTTAACGTTTATGAAAACCCTGAGCAATATGTCAAAGAAGATACCGCCGCAGTTTATCTACGTAAAGAGGAGTTAGTTCAATCAGCACAAATCGAACATGCTACGGCTTACATTTCAGGCCTAGGTTATTATGAGTTAATGATAAACGGCAGTAAGGTAGGGGATCGTATCATGGATCCAATTTTTACAGATTATCAAAAAAGTATTAACTACACTGCATATGATGTTACAAACCGCTTAAAAAATAGTAATACAGTAGCCTTAGGGGTTGTTCTAGGCAACGGATTTTACAATCATACAGAGCGTGACCTTTTTCAGATGGAAAAGGCCAACTGGAAAACACCACCTAAATTAAAGCTAGAAATTATAATTACTTATAAGGACGGCAGCACGCAGCGACTCACTTCAAACAACACCTGGAAGTGGTCCTATGGTCCCATAATTTACAATAGCATACGTGGTGGAGAAACCATCGATGCTCGTATCAATCTGGATGGGTGGGATCAACAAGACTATAAGGATGATTTGTGGCAATCTGCCATGGTGGTACCGGCACCAATAGGTGCTATGACCTATCAATATGTCCCGCCCATGAGAGAAATACGCAGCTTACAACCTGATAGTATGTGGACGGTGGACGATGATGTAACTTTATTTGATTTTGGTGAAAATATGACAGGCTATGCAGATGTTGTCATTAAAGGACCTAAGGGAAAAAAAGTGGATATTTTTTTCAACGAGGCGATCGATACACAAGGTAGATTAAAGCGGCGGTATAGCGCAAGCCATACCTTCGGTAGGTTTCAACAAGGTGCTCTTATTTTAAGCGATAAGGATACAGATACTTTTGCACCTAGATTTACATACCATGGTTTTAGATATGTAGAAGTAGCAGGAATCCCTACTGACTCCATTATCAGTATCGTTGCAAGGTCTGTACATACTGATATTGCTCCTACAGGGTATTTTAAATCATCAAATCTACGATTGAATCAATTGCACAGTGCAGTCAACCGCACACTGCTCAATTCTATTCATGGCATGCCGGGAGAAGAGCCTACGAGAGAAAAAATGGGGTGGACCTATGATGGTGGTATGAATACTATGGAGTCTTATTTATACAGTTTTGATGCTATTTTGGCTTACAAAAAATACTTATTAGACTTGATCGAATCACAGGAAGAAAATGGCCATATACCACCAATTGTACCTACTAATGGGTGGGGCTTTACAGAGGTAGGATCACAACAGCAAGATTCGGTCATTTTATATGATGATCCATGGTGGGGCGCTACCTTGCCATTTGTCGTGGATCAACTTTATAAGAATACGGGCGATATAGCCGTGATTAAAGAAAGTTATAATGCAGTAAAAAAGCACACAGACTTTGTTTTAAATACTGCTGAAGATGATATTGTATATTGGTCTCTAGGTGATTGGCTCGACCTAGAGCATAATAAAAACGGTTGGGGTCCAGGTTTGACATCGGTTCCTTTAACTTCCACCGCTGGTTTATATTACTTGCTAGATATTACAGCAGGTTTTGCAGACCAACTGGGGTACAAGACCGATCATAAACGATATAAAGATTTGGCAAATCAGGTTAAAGTATCATTTAACAGGCAGTTTCTAGATCCCACAACTGGTGCCTATGAAAAACCCTCACAAACAGGTCAGGCGGTTCCTTTGTATTATGGGCTTACTCCACCTCAAGCAAAGCAACAGGCATACCAGCAATTAATTGACAGGATAGAGGCAAATGACCATCATACATCTGTAGGTTTTATAGGTGTTAGACCATTAATTCGATTGCTGTCAGAAGGTGATGACCTACCACTCATGTACCGCCTAGTGACACAAGAGCGCAGCCCTGGCTGGCTGCATTTTGTAGAAGACGAACGTAGTACCATGGGAGAAAATTTAAATGCAGAAGGCTATGGTACCGGCCATCATCCTTTTGCAACAAATATAGGTTTCTGGCTTTATGAGTTTTTAGGAGGTATAAGTATCGATCTCAATCGCTCTACACCTGTAGTTTTTAAACCCGGTATTACGGTAGATCTGGACTGGGTTCATGCAACTACTCAAACTTTATATGGCAAGGTAGAGAGTTACTGGCAAAAGAAAAGCAATCAAACCATTGCCTACAAAATCTCTATTCCCGTTAACACTACTGGAGAGATCGTGTTGCCATCAAATTTTGAGATCAGTAACCTTAATGATTATAATAAACACATCACAAGTAAGTCTATAGATGGAAGGTATACCGTTGCCTCTGGAACCTATGACCTTATTCTTACACCTACTAAATAATTTTAATTTTAATGAAAACAATTTGTAAACCCTTCTTGTGGGTATCACTTGCGATATCGCTCACTGCCTGTAAAACAAGTATTCCAGAAACTGCAGAAAAACCTAACATTATCCTTATCGTAGCAGATGATTTAGGATGGTACGATTTGTCATCCTACGGTAATGAATTTATCGAGACTCCTCATTTAGATCAACTAGCAGCAGATGGAATGAGATTTACAGATGCCTATGCACCTGCACCGCTTTGTAGTGCTTCTAGAGCGTCCATTATAACAGGGCTACACCCTATAAGCACAGATATTACAGAACATATTCATGGTAATCCGCCAGCAGGGCCTGATCAAATGCTAGCGACGCCACCTATAGCGCAGCAGTTAGCACTGGAGCATACTACTATAGCAGAGTCGCTTAAGGATGTGGGGTATGAGACTGCCTTTATAGGCAAATGGCATTTGGGTGGCGGTCCGTTCACCCCAGATCATCAAGGCTTTGATTTAAACATTGCTGGGGCATGGAATGGGTTGCCTAAATCATTTTTCTACCCATTCTTTGATCCTGGTCAAAAACCAGAATTACAGGACAACGCAAAACCTGGAGATTACCTGACTGATGTTTTAACAACACATGCGATGGATTTTATAAAAAGTAATAAGGATACCACCTTTTTTGTAAATCTTAATTTTTACTCACCTCATGTACCTATTGAAGGTAAGGAGGACCTAGTAGAGAAATACCGTCGCAAGCGTGGTGCAGATTCTGCAGTAACAAAATTGCCTAATATTCACTATGCAGCAATGGTGGAGTCCATTGATCAAAATGTAGGTCGAATCGTTCAACAGCTTCAAGAATTAAATTTAGAAAAAAACACCCTTATTCTGTTTACCTCAGATAATGGCGGGTTGCACGTCATCAGTACTCCTGCATTTATTAAACATACACCACCTACATACAATGGAGTATTGCGTGAGGGTAAAGGTTTTGTTTACGAGGGTGGGATAAGAGAGCCTCTTGTTGTTAAGTGGCCAGCAGTGATAGAAGGAAAAAAAGTAGAGCAAACACCAGTTACTGGTCAAGATTTTTATAATACCATCATGGATGCGGTGGGTTCAAACGCTCGTGCAGAGGGTTCCAGTTTGTTACCTTTATTTAGAGGTGAGTCAATGGAAGATCGAGGCCTGCTCTGGCATCTTCCCCATTACAACCATCAAGGCAGTAAACCCTCCACAGCTTACAGAGAGGGCGACTGGAAGTTAATTTACACCTATGAAGATAGTTTATACCAGCTATTCAATTTAGATCAAGACCTTGCAGAAAGCAATGATTTGTCGACAGACTATCCTGAAAAGCTGGAAGATCTTAAAACTAAAATGGATCTAGAGCTCAAACGTCTAAAAGCCAAATTCCCAACTCCTAATCCAAATTATCAGCCGGTAAATTAATTGGCTTCAAGAGAGAACATATTAATTCTGTAAATAAAATGTACGGCACAAATAGTTGGAGTTCGCTTTCGCGAAAGCGAACCATCCCACACCATTTTTAAAATATCAATAGATTATTCTGTACTATTGCTTCTCCTACATTAAGGTGGTAACCTATGAAACGAATGTCTCAACGCTTTTTTATAAATAGTATCGTATTAATAAGCCTGCTGTTGACCTCTTGTAAACAGGAAGATAACGGGTCGCAGGATATTCCTGATAATTATTCTACACAGGAAATTACGACCGATACTGAAATAGGGCTGCAAATAGATGTGCCGGTAGGTGTATCAGTTCCTACAGGTATGATCTGGGTACCTGGTAAGGTTTTTATTCAAGGAGCTAAAGCTGGTGACGTTATGGCCATGCCTAGAGAAAAGCCCGGTAGGCAAGTGGCTGTCGATGGGTTTTTTATGGATGCCACAGAGGTTACTAATAACCAATTCAAAAAATTTATAGATGCAACCGATTATATTACCGTGGCAGAAAGACCCATCGACTGGGAAGAAATGAAAAAAGAATTGCCACCAGGAACGCCAAAACCCGCCGACTCCATCCTACAACCAGGATCTCTTGTATTTAATAAAAATGTACTAGAGCAGCCTCATATGAATAATTATAGTGCCTGGTGGACCTGGAAAACAGGTGCAAACTGGCGAGAACCTTATGGCCCTGGCTCTTCTATTGAAGGTAAAGCCAATTATCCAGTAGTGCACATTGCGTATGAAGATGCACTGGCTTATTGCAAGTGGGCTAACCGCCGCTTGCCTAGCGAGGCGCAGTGGGAAAGTGCCGCACAAGGAACGGCAACGAGTAGCATATTTACATGGGGGAATGACTTAAAAATGCTTAATGAAAATGCTAATACGTGGACGGGTCAATTTCCTGTGCGCAATACAGGAGAAGATGGCTTTGAATATGTAGCACCAGTGGGGTCTTTTCCTGCCAATGACTTAGGATTTTATGACATGAGTGGTAACGTATGGGAGTGGACTCGAGATGTTTACAATGCAAACCATTATAAACAAACAGCTACAAATGACACGATTTACAACCCCCAAGGCGCTACTACTTATTATAACCCGCAAAACCCTTATCAGGTAGAAATGATTATGAAAGGTGGTTCTTTCTTATGTCATGCATCTTACTGCGCCAGTTATCGCATAAGTGCACGCATGAGCACGAGCAAAGATTCTGGATCGGATCATTTAGGATTTAGGACTATAGCCACCGTTGACATGCTTACCTCTCAATAGATAAGAATAGGTAAATCGAGGCAGTCTTTTCCAGGTATTTTCTCTTAAATATTAAGATTGTTCTTGACCGGCACCACGGGAACTGTGCCATCGTAAAATACTATAGCCTAAGATTGCAGAGATGAGAGAACCTATAAGGATCCCTATTTTTGCGGAAGCTATATAATTGGGCGTTTCAGAAAAAGCAAGGCTGGCAATAAATATTGCCATCGTAAATCCTATACCTGCTAGAAAAGAAACCCCTATAATATGGATGTTTGTCAAATCATCTGGAACTTCTATTATTTTAAGCTTTTTAACTGCGATAACGAGTGCACTTATGCCTATGCTTTTTCCTAATACCAGGCATAGAATTATATTAATTACCAGCATTGTTTCAATAGGCACGTCGCTAGCAAAGGCAACGCCTGCATTTGCTAGAGCAAATATGGGAATGATAAGGTAAGCCACCCAGTTGTGTAGTTGATGTTCCAGGCGTTGCAAGGGCGACTGATATTTTTCAGTCCATTCATCCAGCTGTTCTACATGCTCTAACTGGTCATCACTTAAAATAGGGTTGATCGCAACCTTGCTATTTTCCAGATCTTTTGTGATGCTGGTCAATGAACTTACAAAGTCTTTTGTATTTACTGCTTGCCTTAAAGGGACAGCAAAGGCAAGTAAAACTCCTGCAAGGGTAGGATGGATACCTGCTTTAAGAAATAGAAACCAGACAGCAACACTAGCGATTGCAAGCAAAAATTTTGAATAGATTTTAAAATAAGACAGAGCATAAAGTAAGGCAAGTATAGCTATTGCACTAGAGAGTAAAATCATATTTATTGCGCCACTGTAAAAAATTGCGATAACTAGAACTGCTCCTAGATCGTCAACAATGGCAAATGCTGTTAAAAATATTTTGAGACTCAGTGGGACCCGTTTTCCTAGCGCATTTAAGATGGCAAGGGAAAATGCAATATCTGTAGCCATAGAAATACCCCAACCTCTAAAGGTTTCCATATTTTGATTAAGGATGATAAACAGCGCCACTGGAACAGCTATACCACCTATAGCACCGGCCAAGGGAAAAGCTAACTTTTTAAGGGAGTTAAGCTCGCCTATTAATATTTCTCTCTTAATCTCTAGACCTATAAGAAAGAAAAAGATGGCCATAAGCCCATCATTAATCCATAAAATTAATGGCTTAGTAAAAGTGAAACTATCGGTTTGAATCCCTAATTTAAAATTCCAGAAGGTTGTATAACTATCGCTGTAAGCAGAGTTTGCCCACAACATAGCGATAATGGTTGTTCCTAGTAATAGAATTCCGCTTAGGCCTTCAATTTTTACAAATTTTTGAAAGGGCGTGAGTAGTCGTTGTTTCATATAACTATTTAGATGTGTACTGCTTATGGAGTATGAGTAAACGGTAGAGTCAGTAAAGGTTTGTGCTATTTGTCAATCTGCATTTAAAAGATGCCTCTAATTTTCTGGGGACATGGCCTGTGCTCGTCGTACTTTCTTTTTAGTGCGATAAAAAATAATGTATTGTATAAGTATACCTATAGCAATCAAGACGCCTATTTCCAGCCATGAAACCACATTATTCATCGACAAGGATTTTTGAGCACTAGAGGTGATATTCTTACTCTCTGACAATTGAATGCGCGCTAGTCCATTTAATACTTGTTGTAAATCTTGTAAATCCCTAGAAGCTAGTTTACTCATATTTAGCAAGCTTCTATCGGTATTATTAGAGGCAAAGTAAGCCCTTTCTTGCTCGCTTATCGTTTGGAAGGTGCTGCGTAAATTACTGAGATACTCGGTTTCTTTAATAGTAAGCTTAGTTTGAGCAAATGCCTCTATAAGCTCTTGAAATTCTTTATTTGTTCTTTCAATGGTAGATTGTGCAGCATCGTTTCTATACTGCTCTTCCTTCAACCGGTTCAATAAACTCATTTTATACAGATAGTCTTGTGCGATCACCCTGTCTTCATAGACGGTTGTCAAGGCTTCTTGTGCGGTGTTAAAGTGGCTCTGGTCTATACGATTAGTCCCTAATACCAGCAGAAAAACGGCAACTAGTCCCAGGACGATATTCAGTTTGTTTGAGGTAGGTTGACTCATAGGATCAAAAATTCAATTTAAAAAAGTACTGCCTAAATTTACTAAACTTCTCATGCATAGGGCTGGATGTATGGATTTAGCTTTTCTGATTTGGCAATGTTTTGGCAATACTAGCGATATATCGATTCTTTTTTATCGCTGATTGTCTCCACCTTGCCTGTTTATAGCGATATCTCTTGTTCTTATCAATTATACTTTTAACTAGTGCAGCCTCAAAAACTTCAAGAGTTCTCAACGTGTACATATCCATTTCAAATTAACGGATCTGTCAAGCATCTGCTATCGGGCTAGCAGTAATGTAAAGACGGTCCGATGTACTTTTATTTACTTGAAAAAATCATATGCAATGAGGTGGGATAGAAGTTCGCTTTCGCGAAAGCGAACACATTTCATCACCAATTCAATAATCTAGATCGATACATAACAAGGATCTTTTAACGCCAGCCGCCCCCTAGCGCCTCGTAGAGACTTACCACAGATTGTAGCTGGCTATTGCGTGCACTTATTAAATCCAGACTTGTATTGAGTGTATTTTCTTCTGATCGCAGTACTTCTAGATAATTAGCCAGGCCATTGTTAAGGAGTTCCTCGCTGTATTGTGTGGCTAGCTCGTAAGCGCGGTATTCTTTTTCTTTAATTTCTATCTTTTCTGTAGCGGCAGTATAAGAGTACATCGCATCAGATATCTCCTTGCTCGCAACAATAATTGCCTGTTTGAAAGCTAGTCGTGCCTGTTCTTGCTGTGCTTTTGAAACCTCAAACTGGGTTTTTATTCTGCGTCCATTAAATATAGGCTGCGTTAGACCGGTTATAATATTTGCAAATAAAGAATTAGCACTCAATAACTCTTCAAACTGCAGACTTTGCAACCCACCTCCAGCGGTTAATGTAAGGGATGGGTAAAAGTTAGCCCGTGCCACATTTGTCAGTTCAAAGGCATTGCGCAAGTTTAACTCTGCAGCAATGATATCAGGCCTATTACTTAGTAATTGAGAAGGTACTCCCACGGTAAGATCAGTTGTTATCTGTTGTTTCTCTAGTGCCGTCCTTTCAATCTCATGCGGCATTTCTCCTAGCAATATCGACATGGTGTTCTCCAGCAAATAGGCCTGATTTTTCAAATCTATGAGAATGGCTTGTGCCGCATACAATAAGGCCTCTGTCTGTTGTACGCTTACCTCTGTAATAGTACCGGCTTCTTTCAAGGCCCTAGATGTTTCTAGGCTTTTCTCTCGAGTAGCAATCGTACGCGTGGTAATCTCCATTTGCTTATCCACGGTAAGCATTTGATAATATACAGAGGCAATATTTGCAATGAGTTTTGTTTTTACCGCTTGATGAGCGGCTACCGTCTGCAAATAACTTGCTTGTGCAGCACGTTCTGTACTACGTATTTTCCCCCAGATATCTGCTTCCCACGATAAATTTGCCGTTAACTCGTATTGATCGATAGCGTTATTAAAGAAAGAACCAAACTGACTGTTTCTTGCAAGTTCTTGATGAGAATATTGTGCTCTTGTAGATAGGGTGGGAAAGTACCCTGCTTTACCTTGCTTAAAATAAGCCTCAGAGGCGAGTATCTGTTGTATAGCTACACGTATATCATTGTTTTGTTCTAGACCTTTATTAATGTGGTTTTGTAAAACTGGATCGGTAAACATTTCTTTCCAAGAAACCTCTGCTAGTGACAATGTATCGCTTACTATATTCTCTGTGCGGTAATTTTCTTCTTGCAACTCTTCTAGTTCTGGAGTGGTAAACTCTTTTGCTACAAAACAGGCTTGCAAGCTTATCAATAATAGAAATAGGAGACTGATCTTTACAATTATTTTTTTCATCGTTATAAGGTTAGGCTTGTTCTACAGTCTGTTGTCTTTTACCAGAAACTTTTTCTTGCAACCATTGGAACAAGATATAGAGTATAGGAATCACAAATATTCCTAAAGCGGTACCTATAAATAATCCGCCTGCGGCTCCTGTGCCTATCGCCCGGTTACCTTCTGATCCTACTCCTGTAGCTAGGACTAGGGGTAATAAACCAAAAATAAATGCGAGCGAAGTCATTAAAATAGGACGCAATCGTGATTTTGCCCCATCTATGGCAGCATCCAGAATTGTCTCTCCTTGATGACGTCGCTGTATAGCAAATTCTACAATCAGTATCGCATTTTTTGCCAGCAATCCTATTAACATGATCAAGGCTATCTGGAAATAAATGTTGTTTTCTAACCCGGCTAATTTTGTCGTAATAAAAGCACCAAAAATACCTAATGGTAAGGATAGGATAACAGAAAAAGGCAGCAGATAACTCTCATATTGAGCGGCTAGCAGGAAGTACACAAACATGACTACCAGGATTAAAATTACCCCAGTTTGACCACCGGCAGACAATTCTTCCCTTGTCAGACCAGAATAGGCTGTACTAAAACCTTGCGGTAAACTTTGAGCAATCTCCTCAACCGCTGTAATACCGTCGCCTGTACTGTAGCCTGGATTTATGGCACCGGTAATCTTAGTAGAATTAAATAGGTTGAAACGAGTGACTGATTGTGGGCCAAAGACACGCTCTAATGTTATGAATTGATTAATAGGAGTCATTACTCCATCTTTTGTTCTCACATAGATATTTTCTAGCGCATTGATATCGCTTCGATCTTCCGGCAATGCCTGAATATACACGCGGTATTGCTTCCCAAATTTTGAAAAATCTGCTGCAAAAATACTACCTATATATCCTTGTAGCGTGTTGAAAATGTTATCGATACTCACGCCGTACTCTTTTGCGAGAGCTACATTAATATCCAACTTATATTGAGGGTATTGCGTACTAAAAGATGATTGAGCATATTGAAATTCAGGCCGCTGGGATAATTTGGAGATAAAATCCTTATTCGTTTGATCGAGTGCCTCAAAACTACCGCCAGAACGATCCAGTAGGTTAAGTTCGATACCGGCAGAGTTTCCAAAGCCAGGAATACTGGGAGGTGAGAAAAAGATGATGTTTGCCTCTGGTATCGACGCTGCGATGGCAAACAATTTTCCAGTGATTGCTTGTATACTGGTATCGTCGCTCTCACGATCCTCCCAGGTATCCAGTTTTACAAACCCTAATCCGTAGTTATTTCCAGCACCGCTTATCAAGCTTTGACCATTAATCATCGTTACAGACGCTACACCAGGAAGTTCTTTTGCCTTTTGATACAACGACGTCGTTGCAGCAGCAGTTCTGTCAATAGATGATCCAGGCGGTAATTCAATATCGACAAAAATGAGTCCTCGATCCTCTTCTGGAACAAAGCCCGTGGGCGTGGTGGTAGATGCCCAATAAATACCACCAACGGCAGCAATTAGTATAAAGACGTTGATCCATTTGTGGCGGTATAGAAATTTTAATGATTGTCCATACTTATAGGTTACTGCATTAAAACCACGATTAAAACCATCGTAGAATCGCTGTAGAAACGACTTGTTTTTTTCTTCTTCCTGATGAGGTTTGAGTAAAAGTGCGCACAAGGCTGGACTTAAAGTCAACGCATTGACAGCAGATATGATGATAGAAACGATAAGGGTCACACCAAATTGCTCATAAAATACCCCTGTTGGACCACTAATAAAAGTAACGGGTACAAATACCGCAGCCATGACCAAAGTAATTGATATGATAGCGCCAGATATTTCGTTCATCGCTTCTAGTGTAGCTTTCTGGACGTTTTTGGCCCCTTCATCAATTTTTGCATGTACCGCCTCTACCACAACTATGGCATCGTCCACTACAATTCCTATGGCAAGAATCAAGGCAAAAAGAGTCAAAAGGTTGAGTGAATACCCTAGTAAATTGAGAAAGAAAAATGTCCCTACAATGGAAACAGGCACGGCAATAGCAGGGATTAAAGTGGATCTAAAGTCTTGTAAGAAAATAAAAACAACAATAAAAACCAGTACGAAAGCCTCGATTAGTGTATGCGTTACTTTTTCAACAGAAGCATCTAGAAATTCGTTAGTATCATAAGGGATTTCATAAGTTATCCCTTTAGGAAAATCACTCTCTTGTTGTTTTAATTCTTCTTTAATCGATTCTATTATTTTTTGTGCATCAGACCCCTTAGTTTGAAAAATACCCATCGCCACGCTAGGAAAACCCTCTGTATAGGAAATAGTAGAATAGGATTGAGCATCTAGTTCTATAGTAGCAACATCTTTAAGGCGCAGGTAATTGCCATCACCTAACGCCTTTAAAATGATATTTTCATATTGTTCTTGATTTCTATATCTACCATCGTAGGTAATCACATAAGAGAATGCCTCGCCATCATTTTCTCCTAGTGTCCCAGCAGCAGCTTCTTGACTTTGCTCATTAAGCGCAAGGGTAATATCAGATGGAGTTAATCCATAGACCGCCATTTTTTCTGGTTGCAACCATACACGCATGGCATAATCCTTAGCTCCAAATACGGTAACATTACCCACACCACTCACTCGCTGGAAGGCAGGCACAACATTGATTTTTAAATAGTTTTGTAGGTAGGTGTCGTCGTAGTCTTCGTTTGTTGTGTAGAAACTCAAAAACATCAGTGCACTGGTTTGTTGTTTTTGAGTCAGTACACCCGTTTGACGCACAGCTTGAGGCAATAAGGGGTCTGCTCTAGCTACTCGGTTTTGAACGTTTACCGCGGCTATGTCTGGATCTACATCTTGATCAAAAAAGACTGTGATAGTTGCGGTACCAGCATTTGAGGCTGTACTTGTAATATAAGTCATCCCTTCCACACCATTAATTTGCTCTTCAATGGGTATGATGACACTTTCTAATATGGTGGCAGCGGTAGCACCTGGATAAGAAGCGGTCACCTGTATGGTAGGTGGCGCGATATCAGGATATTGAGTTACAGAAAGAGCATTTAATCCTAAAACTCCTAGTATTACTATAATTATGGAAATTACGGTAGATAGTACAGGTCTGGTTATGAATGTTTTGAGCATAGAAACTGTGTTAGAGCAAGACTAATTATTTGAATTTTGTAAGAATAGGCCGGGCAATACTATCAAAAGCAATTTTTTGAGCTTGTATTTTCATACCATCCCTTAATTTTCCTACGCCTCTTCCTACAATAACGTCACCTTCTTCCAGTCCTGTATCAACCATGTATACATTATTTGCTTTGCCCGCAACGCTAATCGCCGTTGTTACGGCAAGGCTGTCAACTACTTTAAAAACAAAACGGCCACCCTGCTGCTCAAAAGTAGATTCTTGAGGCACGACGATGGCCTTTTCATATACCTTAGGAATCATAACAGTACCACTACTACCATTAGTCAATAAACCACTGGAATTATTGAATCGAGCGCGAAATTCAATACCACCTGTACTGCTATTGATTTGAGAATTGATGGTTTCTATCGTTCCTTTTGAATTATATTCTGTTCCGTTTGCTAACATTAATGTTACCTGTGGTAGGTTAGCAATCTTCTCTTGTTTTGTGGCCCCTTCAGCGTTTTGAATAAAGTCTAAATATTCCTTTTCATTCATGGTAAAGTAGGCATAAACATCTTCAATTTGCGAGACTGTAGTAAGTGGCATGGAGCTGCTAGGACTTACCAGCGAGCCCTTGCGCAATCTTATAGTGCCTACATATCCATCGACAGGGCTGGTAATGGTGCCATAATTTATGTTTGCAGTAACACTGTTATAGGTACTTTTGGCCTGTTCTAGTTTTGCTACCGCTGTTTCTAACTGGATGGGACTTATGATATTCTTTTCTACCAGTGGCTGCAATTTATTAACCTCTACCTGCGCAGCATTTACAAGAGCTTTTGCCGCTGCGGCATCTTGATTAAGAGATTCTGTCTCCAGTTTAAATAATCGCTGTCCCTTTTTTACAGCCTCTCCTTCATCTACCAGCACATCGGTAACATATCCAGATATCTTAGCCCGTACCTCACTGTTTGTAGTTCCTTCTATAGTGGTAGGGTACGAGGTAAAGGTAGTTAGTGATTGCCGCGGTATTTCAATAACCGGTACTGCAGGCGCGGGTGGTGGTGCAGGTGTGTTTGAATTGTCGGTGCCACAAGAAGCTGTAAAAAAAGCTGCTAATGCGTACAGGGATAGTCTGGCATCGTTGTACTTCATAAAAAATGTTTTAAAGGTCAGTTGGTTTTATCTCATGATCTGGTCACTCAAGCCGTAAAAATAGCCGTTTGTGCTTTTCAAACCATGACTAAAACAATTTGAAAATAAGTAATTTAAATAAATATAAGATCAGGATTCTTCAGAAAATAGAACAATAGGACAGATTCGCTTAACCCCATATTTCACGTATTAGACCTCGATAGGGTACTCTTTTTATAGGTAAATGAATGGATCATTTAGGATCTCGTAGGTACTATTGGGCAACAATATTACAGCACTGTCTTTGGGTTAAGCGTCTTACAATAAAGTGTTTGAGCATGGTATAGCGATTCATGTATAAAAATAATGCCGTGTGTGATCTCGCTTTCGCGAAAGCGAACTTCTTCATCACCAATTCAATATTCTAGATCGATAAATTACAATAAACTTTTTAACGCCAGCTGCTACCCAGCGTACTTTAAAGCCACACCACCTCTTGTAGCTGGCAGTTGCGTGTACCTGTCAGTTACAGACTTGCAACAAACGGATTTACTTCCCGATACAAAACTGCGAGAATATGTTTCCTAACAGTTCGTCATTAGTGATCTCTCCGGTAATCAGTCCGATAGACTCTGCCATTGCTTTTATGTCTATGGCGAGAAACTCGCTAGAGATATCGTTTGCTATGCCTTGTTGCACCTCCAGCAGCGAGGCATAGGCTTTTTGTAAGGCATCATAGTGTCGTGCATTACTCACAACGCTATCGTCTGCGCTGAGCGCCCCACTTTGAAAACTGGCAACGAGAGCTTCTTTTAATTCTTCTACACCCGTACCCGACTTAGCACTTAATGATATGACAATAGTATCTGGCGATCGCTTGTTCAATTGTTTCGTAATTTCTGCGTGCTGCAGGCCTGTTATTTGATCCAGTTTATTAAGTATTACAACTACTGGTTTATCAGGAAACTTCTCCTTTAAAATCTGGATACGCATTAAACAATGTACAATTCTAGGATCGCTATTCAACTGCGTCGCGTCCAGTAAGTATAACACCAGCCGCGATTGTTCTGCTTTTGAATAACTGCGCTGGATTCCCATGGTCTCAATGGTATCTGTAGTCTCACGTATTCCTGCGGTGTCTATAAATCTAAAACGAATGCCCTCTATATTGATATCGTCTTCAATACTATCACGCGTGGTTCCGGCAATATCACTCACTATCGCTTTCTCTTCATTGAGCAAGGCGTTGAGTAGAGTAGACTTGCCCACATTAGGTTCTCCCACAATCGCAATAGGAATACCAGATTTGAGAACATTACCCAGGGCAAAGGAGTCGATCAACTTACGTAGGGTTTGCTGACTTTCTGAAAGTAATTTTTTAAGGTCCTCTCTATTGGCAAACTCGACATCTTCCTCGCTAAAATCCAGTTCCAGCTCTATCAAGCTTGAAAAATTGAGCAACTGTTTGCGCAATTCTTGTAAATCGCTCGAGAACCCGCCACGCATTTGCTGCAATGCCATCTGGTGAGCGGTTTCACTCTCGCTCGCAATCAGGTCTGCAACGGCTTCGGCCTGGGACAGATCCATTTTTGCATTTAAAAAGGCTTGCAGGGTAAATTCTCCTGCTTTGGCGGCGCGCGCGCCATTTTCTAAGCACAACTTAATTATTTGCTGTTGTATGTAGATGGATCCGTGGCAGGATATTTCTACCACATGCTCACCCGTGTAGGATCGTGGTGCGTCAAACCTTGTAAGCAGTACCTCATCCACAATCCTGCCCTGGTCATACACACGACCCAAGGTAACGGTGTTAGCATGCAATCGCTCAAATAGTTTTGATGATGGTTTTGATTTCGCTTTCGCGAAAGCGGGAACAAAAATACGGCTGGCAATATCATGTGCCTCTGGACCAGAAAGACGTATAACTGCAATCGCCCCAGAACCAGCAGGGGTAGCAAGGGCTACAATGGTGTCGTTTTTAAACATATCCAAAGGTACGAACCGCAAATAAAAAAAACCGGTATCAATCGATACCGGTTTTTTCTATTATTATGGCCAATAATCACTAGTTGATAAGCAACTTTTGAGAGCTTTGTAACGAGCCGTTATTGACCTTTAACAAGTACAATCCGCTAGGCAATTGTGATAAATCTAGGGCTGTGGTACCGTTATTATCTGCTTTTTGTAAAGTCTGTAGTACTTGTTGACCTACCACATTGTACAATTGCAGGAACAACTCTTTGTTTGCAAACTCGCTGCCGGTAATCGTGATATTTCCAGTAGTGCTAGGGTTAGGATATATCTTCCATGGTGCAAGATCTGTTGTGGGAGTACTTGCAGTACTTTTTGAAAACTGAATAACAAATCGGTCTGCTGCGGTACTGCCGGCATCTGCATTGACTGTATAATCAATTGCATTAAGGCCATCCTGTAATAGAGTGGATGTATTTAAATAGCGATCGTAAAGGACTGCTGTCGTCTCAAGATCTTGCAAGCTTACTTGAAGTTCTAGGGTATATGTTTCATTCTTATAATTGAAAATCTGTAGCGGTAATTCTTCTCCATCTGTAGGCAATGCTCTGGATTCATAAGCCAGCATATTACCATCTGTGATTGTGGCAAGATTTTCATTAGGATTAAAGATTTTAAACGAGTCGTTTAAATTGATCTCATTACCATCGTTAAAAATATATTGTAAGCGATCTAGAAGCAATTCCTTTCCTTCAATAATGCTAGTTAAGCGTACAGTGATGCGCGGTTGTTGTTGACTAGAAAATGTCACCAAATTACTAGAGGTAGGTGCCCGATCGTCAAGGTCAAATGTCAAACTTGCTGCTCCATCTGCTGCGGTTGCCACAAAAAATGACTGTCCCGGTTGCACGAATAATCGCTGTATTTCTTGAGAGTTTGTGGTGTTTACATTGATAGTCTCATAAGCACCGCTGGTACCAGCATTTGCATTCCAGACGTAGATAAAGTTAGGGTTGATGTTGTTTTTAGTCAATAACCTATAATCTACAACCGCCTGGAAAGGATTGCCTATCATACTAAATTTTCCTGCATTTGCATTGATTGTATTTACTGTCGTTGCAGTAAGCACTGGATCTCCCGTAGCTCGCAATACTACATCACTATTAGGAGCCGCTGCCGGACTGGACGTAAGATCATAATTGCGGTCCCCACGTATAAACAAGCGGTAAGGTACGCCTGCAACCAGATCTGTGCTATTTGTATTAGGCACTGCAAACCAATCGTCTTGTTGATTTGCCGAGTTGGCTTGATTGTCAAAACCAAACATGGATGGCGCCCCAGAGGCAGTAGCGTCAAAACCATTAGCCCCACTATCAGAACCAGTGATGTGAGTACCTATACCTGCTGTGGTATTGCCATTGTCTTGCCAGTTTTTAAAGATACTTCCCGCATTACTAACACTTGAGGTCACAAACCTAAAAGCGCGACGATCATTTGTTTGTGCAGGTATAAAGCGTTCCACAGTTATAGCGCCATTTACTACAGCAGTTGCACTATTAATAAGTTGGGCTGTACCGCTCGCATTACTCACAAATCTGGTAGTGCCTTTATTAGTAAGAGTACCATTTAAATTCATGACCTGGTCTGCGGCAATGGTCAGAGTATTACCGTTATTAACTGTGATAGAATTATTGATTGTTACAGGTAGATCTGCATTAATATCGTTATTGATAACAATAGACTTATCAGATCCTGGTATACTGCCATTTATCCATACGG
The DNA here is from genome assembly GCA_947491755.1 of uncultured Nonlabens sp. GTDB lineage: Bacteria > Bacteroidota > Bacteroidia > Flavobacteriales > Flavobacteriaceae > Nonlabens. The sequence goes on from CANLKV010000002.1 coordinate 214,183, forward strand.
CACTAGAGCTCCAGTTGCCGTCTGCAACTGTTCGTGCTGCGCCTTCAAAATTTAAGCTAGTGTTGAATGTTACATCGTCACCACCTGGATTTGTTGATGGCAAACCTGCACCATACCCTTCGTCACTTCTAAAGACACCGTTATTACCAAAACCATCCAAGTAGGTAACTATAAAATCAAAATCATTCTCATTCGGTATACCTAGTTCTGACCATTTAAACGAAAACATGAAGGTCGTATCTGATCCATTGGATGGATTTCCGACAACAGCTACAAAGGGAAATGCACCACCTTCTACCAGCTCCCATAATCCTCCAAAACTTGTATTTATAGCGATTGCATAATCAGCCTCAAATCCACTAGGAAAATTTACTACAGATCGAGTAGCGCCATCAAAACCTCCATAACCGGCTATGGATCGTCTTAATTTATCTCCTGAACCAGGATCATTAAAATTTGCAGTTGAATTAAAACCACCAGACTTTGAATCTATATATATGACTAACTCATTATTGAGGTCGGCGTTTGTACCTTTAGTAAACACACCTGTGATGGTAGTGCCGTCATCACTTAATTGAAGACTGCTTTGCCCTACGGGACCACCAAAACCTGTGCTACCATTGCCATTATACGTCGCTTGTGCCAAAGCAATAGGAACGAAAAAGAGCGAAAACATTATCGAAATGTAAATTTGTTTCATAAGATAGAGTGTTAGTTTACTCAAAGATAGAGAGAAGCTACAGGGCTATAAACAGTTTAAAACCGACTTTAATCGAATAATTAACCGCATTTATCGATTAAAATCACCTAAAATCTACTACAAGGTTTTCGTAAAATTCTATAAGGAACACTCTAGATATTTTTTGTTCATATTCTTATCTTTAAAATTCTCAAAATCCAAGTCTTATGAAATATCACAACATTGTTTTATCGCTGCTGGCGTGTTTCGCTTTCGCGAAAGCAAATGCGCAAGAAAAATTAACCTACCAGCAACCCTCTGAAGAGATTATGAAGCTGGTGGATTACGATCGTCCGCCATGGGCATTAATCAACGATCAAGCCACTACCATGGTATTGATGTATCGTGATACCTATAAATCCATCGCAGATTTGTCTGAGGAAGAAATGAGACTGGGTGGACTGCGTATCAATCCTAAAACAAACATAGGCAGCCGTACTACTTTTTATGACAAAGTTGCTATTCAAGAGATAGGCAGTAAAACCTCTATCGAGGTATCTGGATTGCCAGAAAAGGCAAAACTGGCTAATGTCAACTGGTCACCTGATCAATCCATGATCGCAATGACAAATACAAATGATGAGGGAACTGCAGTATGGGTGTTGGATGTAAAAAAAGCTACTGCTAGACAATTGACCCCTTATAGCGTTAATGCAAACATGGGTAACCCGATAGATTGGTTTGAGAATGGCGAGGCACTGCTCGTAAAAATGCTGGATGATAACCGCAAGCCATTAATTGATACTCGTGTGGCTATTCCAGATGGCCCAACCATATCTACTAGTGATGGGTCAAAAGCACAAAACAGAACCTATCAGGATTTATTAAAAAATCCGGCAGACGAGCACAATTTTGAACAGCTCGCATTGAGCAAACTGGTAAAAGTTGATCTTGAGGGCAATGTGGAGAATTTTCTGCCAGCTGCCATGTACCGGGCTGTATCGTTCTCGCCAGATGGATCGCATATCATGGTGACCCAATTACAAAAGCCGTTTTCCTATATCGTAACTTACGGTAGGTTCCCGCAAAAGTCAAGTGTATACAATGCAAATGGTGATTTAATTACCGTGGTAAATGATGTTCCTCTTATTGAAGAAATGCCTCAAGGTTTTATGGCAGAACGTGAAGGAAAAAGAGATATGAGCTGGAGAGCTGATCGACCACACACATTGATGTACGCTATGGCACTGGATCAAGGAGATCCATCCATCGAGGTGCCTTATCGCGATGCCGTCTACAGCTGGGAAGCTCCATTTGAAGAGGGAACTGCAACAGAATTGATCAAAACTAAGGACCGTTTTTCTGGAATCCTATTCGGTGATGATCAGACCGCTATTGCTTATGACTACTGGTGGAATACTAGAAACTCTAGAACCTATGTTTTTAACCCATCAGACGCTAGTCAAGAGCCCAAAATCTTATTTGACCGCAGTTACCAGGATGTTTATTCTGATCCAGGTTCTTTTGTTACTGTAGAGAATGAATATGGAAACAGCGTCCTTAAATTAGATAAAAACACTGCATACCTTATGGGGGATGGATACTCTGATGAGGGGCAATTTCCTTTTATCGATGACATTAATTTGAAAACAGGAAAAACCAGTCGTAAATATCAATCTGCCTATACTGACAAGAAAGAAACGCTAGTCGAGGCGCTAGATATGGATAAAGGTAAAATACTGGTACGTATTGAAGGACCTACTCAATATCCTAATTATTACATACGCAACATCAATAAAAAGAACGATCTGGATCAAATAAGCTTTTTTGAAAATCCTTTCTCTGGATTACAAAATGTACATAAAGAGCTTATTACCTATAAACGTGATGATGGTGTGGATTTGAGCGCTACGTTATACCTACCGCCTAATTATGATAAATCGAGTAAAGAAAAATTACCTATGCTGGTATGGGCCTATCCGCGAGAATACAAAGACGCAGCTAGTGCTGGACAAAACACGCAAAACCCTAATGAGTTTATCTACCCTAGTTATGGCAGCTTTGTCTATTGGGTAATGAAAGGCTATGCCGTGGTAGACGATGCCTCTTTCCCTATCATAGGAGAAGGAGATGAAGAGCCTAATGACACCTTTATCAAACAACTTGTTGCAAATGGTAAAGCCGCCATTGATGCAGTCGACCAGATGGGATACATCGACCGCAATAGAGTGGGTGTAGGCGGGCATAGTTATGGTGCTTTTATGACAGCAAATCTACTTGCACATTCAGATTTATTCGCTGCTGGTGTTGCACGTTCTGGAGCTTATAATAGAACGTTGACGCCCTTCGGCTTTCAAAGCGAGGAGCGTAATTACTGGGAAGCACCAGATATCTATAATACCATGTCACCATTTATGAATGCCGAAAAGGTGGATGAACCTATTCTATTAATACATGGCCAGGCAGATAATAATAGCGGTACGTATCCATTGCAAAGCGAGCGTTATTTTAATGCGTTAAAAGGTCTAGGAGCAACGGCCAGACTGGTCATGTTACCTAAAGAAAGCCATGGTTATGCGGCCAAAGAGTCCATACTGCACGTATTGTGGGAGCAGGATCAATGGCTAGAAAAATATGTAAAAAACAAACCAACTACCGCCCAGATTGTACCAGAAAATAAAATGAAGGGCTAACAGCTGCGGTAGATAAATTGATTGTTTAACCTTTAAATTATTTGAACTAATGAAGACTGAAGGAATAATATTAAAACATACATCTGCCATCATGTTGATGTTTTTAATGATGACAACCGGTTCTTTAATGGCTCAAGAGAAAACTGATTTACAAGATTTTAAAATCTTGCTGGAGCGCACTAGTAAGGGAATTAAGATGAAAAGTGCCCAGGGCAGCGCCTGGATAGATTTGTCTTTTAGCCTGAAGCAAAATGTGCCACAAGCCATTGATGAATACGGTATGACCGATTTAAATAAGGTTACAAGTCAAAAAGATGAAAACCTCGCCGATTTTTTATTTACAGTCACAAAAACTAAAGATGGCCTGGAACTTAAAGGATTACAAGGTACTGCCTGGACAGACCTGTCATTCACCTTAAATAACAGGAACCAACAAGCCATCGATGCTTATGGTATGACCACATGGGATTGATTAGTGCAATCCATTCAGAAAGCGGCCTCTCCATCAAGAGGTCGTTTTTTTTATTGCAACTGGGCAATTTTTACTTCTATTATAGATTCTTGATATGGTAACTTAATTTTGCAGTTATGTTTTCAAAAGAAGAAGCAAAACAAGTACGTCAGGATTTTTGGACCTTTTTTGGTAAGCGTTACGACCGCAAGTGGACCTTATATTCTACAAAAATTAAAGACGTAGTTCTTAAATTTTCGATGGAAGATAGTCGAGCCGTCGTATCTATTGATATGGAGCATGCTCAGGACTTTTATAGGCATTACTACTTTGACAAATTAGTAAGTCTCAAGAGTGTTATGATCGACACCGTATCTCCAGATCTTATATGGGATCAAGACTATCAACTCGATAATGGAAAAATCATTTCTCGAGTATATGTCGTTTTAAACGATGTAAAAATAACCCGCAAGACCGATTGGCCTCAAGTCTATTCATTCTTTCATGATCACATGGATCGTCTAGAAAGTTTTTATTGGGATTTTAAAGACTATATTGAGGATTGATACTAGAGTTGATTTTTTAAGTGTTTTATGGTGCGTATAATTTTTTGCAGTCCATCTTGATATCCTTGCTGGTAACGCTCGTAGAGAGCAGGTATTTCCTCAATATGTTCTCGACGTTTTGCTCGATCCTCAATTTCTTGAAGCAATAGTGTTTCCTGCTCCATTCCCAGCATTCGGTAGCTACTTTTAATTTTATGTGCGAGCAAGCCGCTGGCATAGTAGTCCTCTTGAGCCATCTTGTTTTTCAAATCATCATAGTCATCTGGCACCTCCTGTAAAAACATTTCTAGCACAGCAATGAACGTCTCTGGATCCTCCCCAAAGCTATCGCGCAGTTGTTCTAATTCTAGTATATCCTCCTCTTTCATAGTATTACAAATTAACCCAGCCATCCATCCCTATCCAGGCTGCGGTATTGAATGGCTTCCGCTATGTGGTTGCCGGTCACTTGCTCACTATTATCCAGATCGGCAATCGTTCGCGCGACTTTCAAAATACGATCATAAGCCCGTGCGCTCAAATTTAAGCGTTCCATAGCATTTTTCAATAAATCCTTGCTCGCATTGTCCAGAGCACAGTATTTTCTAATTTCTTTAGTGCTCATTTGAGCATTGTAGTGCGTTTTTTCGCTTTCGCGAAAGCGTAACGTCTGCACATCTCTAGCAGCAGTAACACGCTCTCTTATAACGGTGGACTTTTCTGCAGGGCGATCCTCTGTGAGTTTCTCAAACGGTACAGGAGTAACTTCAATATGAATGTCGATACGATCCAGCAGTGGGCCAGAAATTTTACTGAGATAACGTTGCATTTCTGCGGGACTGCTCTGCACAGGTGCGTTAGGATCGTTAAAATAGCCACCAGGACTGGGATTCATACTAGCAACTAGCATAAAACTAGAGGGGTAAGTAATGGTAAATTTGGCTCTAGAAATGGTCACCTCGCGATCTTCTAGCGGTTGTCGCATGACCTCGAGCACACCGCGCTTAAACTCTGGCAGCTCGTCCAAAAATAGAACCCCATTGTGGCTCAAAGAGATCTCGCCAGGTTGCGGGTAGGCACCTCCACCTACTAGAGCAACATCAGATATGGTATGGTGCGGACTCCTAAAGGGCCGTTGGGCCATTAAGCCTGCTTTTTCTAATGTTCTACCAGCAACACTATGAATCTTTGTAGTCTCTAGTGCCTCTAGCAGGGTCATGGGTGGTAGGATGGAAGGCAATCGTTTTGCCAGCATCGTTTTGCCAGCGCCTGGTGGCCCTATCAATATAATATTATGACCGCCAGCCGCTGCAATTTCCATACATCGCTTTATAGACTCTTGTCCCTTAACATCACTGAAATCAAATTCTGGATGCTCTAACGCCTGAAAAAACTCGTCTCTAGTGTCAACGATCGTTTCTTCTAGAGGTTCATACCGATCAAAGAAGGCGATTACCTCAGATATATTGTCGACTCCATACACTTTTAAATCATTGACTATCGCTGCTTCTCGAGCATTGTGTTTTGGTAAAATAAAACCTTCAAAACCTTCTTCTCGAGCTCGTATAGCAATAGGTAAGGCACCTTTTATAGGCTGTAGAGTGCCATCTAAAGATACCTCTCCCATAATGACAAATTTGCTCAAGCGATCTGCCTTTATCAGATTTGCAGATACCATGATTCCTATAGCAATAGGCAGGTCATAAGCGCTACCTTCCTTGCGCAGATCTGCCGGTGATAGGTTGATAATCAATTTTTTACCGGGCATTTTATACCCCACATTAGATAGCGCTGCAGCAATGCGGTAGGAGCTTTCACTGATGGCTTTGTCAGGTAGACCTACCAGGTGGTACCCTATACCAGTAGCCGCATTTACCTCTACTGTAATAGTGGTGGCCTCCACACCAAAAACAGCACTCCCGTATACTTTAGTAAGCATTAGATAGTTGTTTGGTTTAAAAATAGGTTAAAAAAAACCAATATTCACAATTAAAAGGAGCGGCAGCCAGGAGGAGTTTTATATCCTTAAAAACTTGAACTTTATGACACAAGGCGTTATCGATAGCTCGCAGTGCTGTCTTTAAAAGTTTGACTATCTAATAGGAAAGCACTGCGACAATAATGGCAGATTGCCTTAAACCAAGTGAAGGGGATAATCTGGTTTTCTAATTAAAAAAACAATTTAATAAAAACTATTCTCTAATTTTAAGGTGTCATACAAACCGTTAAAAGTATCGGTTTTCCATTTTGAAACCATGAAAACATTATTAAGTACCATACAATCCCGTCGCTCTCTTTTTCCTGCCGATTTTAAGGGCGGCACAATTGAGCAAAAAGACCTGGATCAAATATTAGAAGCCGCACGCTGGGCACCTATACATAAAAAAACGCAACCTTGGAAATATGCCGTCGTTCAAGGTGATGGATTGAAAAAACTAGGCGATTTTATGATAGATCAGTTTGATAAAAACAGTGATAAAAAATCCAACATTAAAGCTCGTAAACTCGCCGAAAAAATGCAGCAATCAGCTGCAGTGATTCTTATTTTTCTGTCACGCGATCCTAAAGAATCCATACCAGAATGGGAAGAAATCGCAGCTGTGTCCATGAGCGTGCAAAATATGTGGCTCATGCTGCATGATTTAGGCTACGGCGGTTACTGGAGCTCTCCTAAAGAGTACGCCTCCATGAGTGAATTTGATGCTTTGCAGGTAGAAGTCAATGACAAATTTCTTGGATTTTTTTATATGGGGCAGATTGATAATGTCCAGCAGCCACTACCAGAGCGCAAGGCTGTGAAAGATTTTACCTTGTTTGTGAAATAAAATATTGCAGTGGCACTATAATAATGGACAGGGCTTTTATAGACTGATTGCCAAAAAGTTAATCCTTTTTTTTATCTGCTTTAATATTGTATTTTTGCAAAATAATTAAATTACCATTATTTGAAAAATTTTGAAGCCTTAGGGCTCTCACAACCGTTGTTAGACGGTCTCGCTGAAATGGGGTTTGAAACCCCTACAGAGATTCAGCAACAGTCCATTCCCATTTTATTGAAACATGACGGAGACTTTATAGGTCTTGCGCAAACTGGTACGGGAAAAACTGCTGCTTTTGGTTTACCCTTACTGGATCTTATAGATTTAAACTCAAGAGATACGCAAGCTCTTATTCTTGCGCCTACTAGAGAACTCGCCCAGCAAATTTGTGGGCAAATGGAACAAATGTCCCAAAAGATGGGCAAACTTAACGTGGTTCCTGTTTTTGGTGGGGCAAATATTATGAATCAAATACGCGACATACGTCGTGGTGCACAAATTATTGTGGCTACACCAGGACGTTTAATGGATTTGATGAAACGTAAAGAAGTTAAACTCGATGCGTTGAAATATATGGTACTCGATGAGGCAGATGAGATGCTCAACATGGGCTTTAAGGAAGACATCGATTACATACTTTCAAAAAGTGATACGGGCCGTAATATCTGGTTATTTAGTGCCACCATGGCTAGAGAGATCAAACGCATTGTAGACACCTATATGGTCCAGCCAGAAGAGGTGCGTATCAATCGGGAGAATATTGTTAATACAAATATTGACCACCAGTCGGTGCAGTTAAAAGCTTCTGATAAAATTGAGGCCTTGCGGCGTTACCTAGATTATCATGAAGACATGTTTGGCGTGGTTTTTTGTCGTACAAAGCGCGACACTCAAAAAGTAGCAGACGAGTTGAATAATAATGGTTATGCGACCGAGGCATTACATGGCGATATGTCACAGGCGCAGCGCGATGCAGCCATGAAACGCTTCCGTAATAAAAACTTAAAACTGTTAATCGCTACAGATGTTGCCGCTCGTGGTATTGATGTAGACGATATAACGCACGTAATACACTTTGCACTGCCAGATGATCCAGAGTTTTACACGCACAGGTCAGGAAGAACTGCTAGAGCTGGTAAAAAGGGAGTGTCACTTGCTTTAATTACAAAGGGAGATAACCGCAAACTTAAATTTATAGCCAGCAAACTGGGAATTACGTTTGAGCCAGGAGAAATACCTGCCCTAGATGCCATTACAGAAAAACGTATTGCCAGATGGTCTGAAAACCTTAAAAATCAAGAAGTAAATCCTAAAATAAGCGATGCCCTCATGGCTAGCGTTATTGAAGGCTTTGAGGATATATCAAAGGACGAGCTTATTGCTCGATTATTAACTAAAGAATATAACTCGATCTACAAGCGCAACTCTATCAAAGATGTCAATGATCGCTCAAAAAGTCGAGATGATGACCGTGGTGGCAAGCGCGAGCGTGGTCGCAAGAACGATAAGGGTAGAGAGGAAGGCATGAAAACCTACTTTATCAATCTGGGTCGTAAAGATAACATCAACAAGGGAGCGCTACTAGGCTTCGTTTGTGATGCAACAGGCATTACAGGCAACGAGATAGGCCGTATAGTTCTTGATGGTGCTCACTCTTTTATAGACGTAAAAGAAGATGTAGCCAACCAGATGGAAAAACTAAATGGCATGCAGCGCGATGGTCGTGAGCTACGAGCAAATGAACATAACGGTCGAGTGACCGAGTCAAGAGATCGTGGCAGTCGCAGCGGCGGTAAGGGCGGTTTTAAGGGTCGCCGTGATGATGCCGGAGGCGGTTTTAAAGGCCGTGGTAAATTAGATCGGGATGATGCTGGTAGCGCACCACGATCAGGCGGTTTTAAGGGGCGTAGTACTAAAAAAGACGACAGCTCGTTTAAAGGGCGCGATTCAAAAACCAAAGGCGGAAAAAAAGGGTCTGGAAGATCTAAATTCTTTGGTAAGAAATGGGATTAAGCTAGTCTTTCTTAATTAATATTAAACCCCTAATTTTCAAAATTTTAGGGGTTTTTTATTGGCTTTTTCCTGAATGTTAATTTGCTGCAATAAGATGGTTTTAAGTTCGCTTTCGCGAAAGTCTAATTCAATCACAAACAGTAATAGGAAAAAGTAAAGAGCTCTACAAATCTGATCACCTAGTCATTCGTGTATATCAAGAAGAAACTTCGAAAAACTTCAAATAAAATATTAATAGGAATTGAGTATTTTTTTATTGTCTTTATGAACATAATTCCTCTAACGTATCTAAGATCTTTTTTGTGGCAGTGTTATACTTTGACATAGAAAAAGAAATAGATGTTAGCTTTTTTAGTTTGTTGAAAAACTAAACTAGTAAAGTATTAATTATAAGAAACAAAATACCTCAAATAACCCTTCTGCATGACGGTAAGTGAGCATATTTTATTTTTGCATATTTTCAACGGTAGAAGAATTTCTCCATTATGAATTAAAAAATAAACCTCTGCGGTTTTTTTTTCTTCAGTTATTTTATAAAAACCTTTTACCTGTTGCGATTCGGCTTCATCATAAGATAGTATATTAATATCTGATGGATTCTCAACCTTTTCTCTCAACATTTCAAATACATTGGATAAGCTCTTTCTGAATAGATCGTCATTGTAAAGGATAGGATCGACTCTTAGATATTTATTAATGATTTGTTCGTCAGATTTCTCAATATCAAATATTGCATTATAAAAATCAGTGATTAATTTCTTGGAATCATATGAGTTATGCGATGAACTACATATTATTATACCAAGTACTAAAGTGAAAATCGTTCTCATATTTAAAGTTTTTTTAGTTACAGTTACCTGTGTTGGAAATGGATACACCACCACTTGAATTTATGCTAAATCCATTAAGGTTTCTAATATTTTGTCCTATTGCCCAGTTTTATTAAGGAGATCGAATACAAAAAACTGAAGACCGTTGCGATGGCTGCGATCCACAACAAAGTTGTAATTGCTGTAGATTTATTACTTTGTATTGTAATGAGCCAATACCACATAGAAATTGAAAGTAATAGGGTACTTCCTCGAGTGGCTATAGGTATGGTCTTATTTCCATGATATACCATAGAAATAAACCCGTAAACTATGATTAAGAAATAAGGCCAGTTGGCAATGGCTGAATCGTAGCTTTCACCTTTTGAGATGTGAACGAATAAGGAGCTTCCTATAATCGCGATACAAAGTTTAAGTATCGTTTCTTTCCAACTTCCAGACAACCTCAAATTTTCAAAAATGATTCCACCGATTATTGGAATAAGGGCTAGAAGTATCATTAATTTCCCGATCGCCTGTATTTGAAATAATATAAAGCTAGTTATAGAGATGGCAAAAATGCCTAAGAAAATTAGAAAGAAATTTACTAGAATCTGTCGTTGCTTAGAAGGCGTGTAGTCTTTAATAACGTTCTCTTGAGTAGTATCACTCATGCTGTATTAGGATCTTATTGGAACAGAAAGATAATACCCATTTTTTAAAACTTCCTTTAAATCCCTGATCAGTAATTAAACATTCATTTGCCACGAGGGGCATCTTTCTCTTTTAAAACTTGTTCTGAATGCAGGAATACCGCGGCTCTGGCTGACTCTTTAACCTTAGGAGTTACGCGTTTCATCATTTGATTTTCAAAATGAGTAAGCGTAGTTTTGAGAGAGCCACTGGATGTTGATTTTTTTGATTTGCATTGAGAATATAAGGTTCTCGCTAGCTCCAGCGCGTCAAGTAATGCTTGGTTAGCGCCTTGTCCCTTGAAAGGGCTCATAGGGTGTGCAGCATCACCTATCAAGGTCACCTGTTTTTGGGGCACCGCTGGTGGTTGCCACAATGGTCTATCATATACTGGATATCCAGAAATATTTGCTACAGGTGTTTTTTCAATAATTTGTGGGATAGGCGTGTGCCAGGGTACCCGCTTTTGTGATTCTGTTTTTAATGCTTTTGCTCCTGCACGACTTAAATCTATGGCTTGTGACTCTGTAAGTGGATAGCTAAGTTGCCACATGATATTCTCGTTGTCAAAAGGCATCACATAGATACGCTCCTGTCCGTTGGCAGTTTGAAAAACGCTAGCCTGATCTAACAATTCATTGGTGTTATTCTCTAGATCTTTGTATGCGCATATTCCCAAAATAACGATGGTTCCTAGGTAGTTGAATTTACTTTGATTGCTTGCTACAAAATGATCTCTTACTTTACTATGTATGCCGTCTGCGCCTACAATTACATCAGCTTTTGCGGTTGAAATCTTATTTTTTTCATTAAAATGGATGGTAATTAACTTGTCATCATTCAATGTACTTCCTTCAAATTCTTGTCCCCACTCAACGGCATGTGTCTTCTCTAGTTCTTCCAGTAAGGCCTGTCTTAAATGTTGCCTTGCGATATGTATGTTGGTTTGTTTGCGAGCGATAGTTTTGTTATCGCCTACCCATTTCCTATAGCCCCACTTTGCTAGTATTTTTCCAGAAGGATCATGAACCAGATGCCTGGTAGATACAATACCTTTTTCTAGCTGCAGAATACCAAATCCCTTCATGGCCTTGCTTGCTTGCTGCAGGGTGAGCCCATAGCCTTGTGAGCGGGCATCAAAGCTCGCATCTTTTTCGTAAATTTTAAAGGGTATACCGCGATGAGAAAGCGCTACAGCTAGTGCAATACCTCCTATACCGGCACCTATGATAGCTACTGTAGGCCACTCGTTATTTGGGGCGCATGGTACATCACTGGGTTGTATGCCAGATCCATTGCATTTTTTACAAGAATTGTAATGCACGGTAGGCACAGATGGTCTGGTAGATACCTCTCCGTTGTCAAACTTTTTGAGAGCAAGACGATAGTCCAAGCGCACTTTCTTACTGATCTTTTGTTTGCGCCTACCTGTACTTTTACAAGCGGGACAAGGATGCCAGTAAGTCGTTGAAACACTCAAATTATCTGATTTTTTTGCATGTAAAGTTGACTTGTTTACAAGCCAAAATTAATCCCTATAACAAAGGCACCATAATTTCTATCACTGGTGATGCTGCGTACATAATCGATTCTAAAAGGTCTGAAATTACCAAAACCAATATTATCGATACCAGCGCTGGCTTCAAAATAAGGTTTGCGTTGCGTCATTAATGCTTTACCGCTTATGATCAAATCATAATTGAGAAGGTTAAGCCCTGGTATTTTACCTAGCAAAAATCCTTTAAAGTCGTGTTGTATATGGAACTGTGCATAGCTATCATTAGTACTGTAATCATAGTAATCCAGCAAACCAAACCCATAAGGATTGAGCGCTTCTAATTTAAATCGTAGTTGGTTGCCATTAAAATGTTGCGCATCAATTAGCGACAGACCATCCCCATTGATAAACGTTCCAGCATTGATGTAGTAACTGCTACGTCCCAGGTTTCCTTGATCAAAATTTTGCCAGATACTAGCACTCAACTGGTGGTAATTAAAGCGATCTTGACTAGCCGCAAACCCTCCTTCATAAGCAAGGCGTAGGGTAGGGTATTTTTCGTTTGTAATATTAAATTTTTGATCGGGATAGCTTTGATACTTCTGGCCTGGTCGTATCGTTAAGCCGGCGCTCACTTTTATAAGTTCATGTTCTTCTACAAAGCCCAGCCTGCCCTGATCTAAATTAATAGGGTTGTTTGAGGTATAATCAACATCAGACTGTGTGAACCATACCTGGTCTGTTGTGTTTTGCAAGGGTTGCCTGCGTTCATAACCAATGGATCCATTTAGAAAAAAGCCATTGATCACCTCTTCTGAATAAGAAAAGCGCGCAAAATCTGACTCGTAGAATTTGGCAAAGTTGCGCTCAAACAACAGGCTGGATAGGGTGTTCTCAAGCCCAGATATAGGTTGGGTACTGTTAATTTGATTTACTTGTGTACCGCCAGATAAGCTTATTGTTCTTCTATTTGTTCTATTAAATCGATACGTGACTCTTCCATCATAGCGCACCCGTTGATCTGCGGTACCATAATTAATATTAATAGCGCTGTATAAACTCTGGTTATAGTCATCATCAAATCCTTTTGAATAACTCAAACCGCTACCTAGCACAAAACCTTGCACCGTATTGAAGCCGTTAAAATTGTCTAATCCAGTGACCCCATCGTAAGATATACGATAGTTTTTATTTGAATTTCTATAGCTGTAGCCTGTTAGTACGTCTAAGGGATTAAATTTATTTCTCACTTGATCAATACTGTCCTTGTATTGAGGATCATTTCTCACTGCTGCAATACTGTCTTTACGCACATACTCGGTAACCTCTGCCTCGGTAAGGGGCACGGGCCTTATTTTTTTCCAAAAAAGACTGTCTTTCTTATTGGCCTCTGGTTGAAAGGCAAGTGTTTCTGGCCCAAACGTATCTTTGCTAAATTGTGGATTAAAATTGTAATTGGTGTAATTTGCAATAAACCGCCCATTCCCCTTAAAACCGAATAGAGCAAATGAAAAGGTTAGATTTTGAGTGCGTTTAACCCACTCCTTACTAGCAGACTCATAAGAAAAATCTTGTTTAAAGGTTAATTCTTTAATAACTGGGACATTAATATTTTGACCTGTTGTCGTCAGTTCTAATCCGTAGATATCCCATTGATCCTCGACTATGTAAATAATACCGTTAAAGGTGTTATCCTTAGGACGTCTTGAAATCACCTGTATTTTATTGATCAAAAAATTGTTGTTGTCAAAAAACGTCCCTAGTAGCTTATATCTGTAGTAGTTGAATGCATAGTCTGCAATAGGAGAAATTATTTTGTTATTGAGGTCTATGTTATTATTGTAAAAATTAAAGTCGGCTTGTTCTGCACTATTTGCACTAAAACCACGATCATCACCGCTCACTTTACTTGCAGTTATAAACTCTTTAAAATTATCGGGCGCTTGATAAGCGATCTCACTTACCGTCTCTGACAAATAAATGATGCCGCTGCGTGTTAAAGAGTCTAGCGATCCATCGAGGTCTCCTATTTCTTGACCCAAAAATTTTTCAGGTACATCCTCCATGCGCCATAAACCACGGGAGTAAAAATTTGCCGTATAACTAGAGCTTTTAAGTCTGTTCTCTTCTCTATGATTGATGGCTTCTTGAATGACTCGTATGGCTGGATTTTCATCGCTGCGCACTACAACCTCGTCTAGCGATGTGGTCTCTTGTAATAAGGTAATATCCAGGGAATGAGGAAAAGAAGAAAGGTCCACTTGAATTTCTTGAGTCTGGTATCCCAGGCTTTGAAAAACTATCGTGACACTCCCTTTGCGATTGTAATTGAGTTGGTAAACACCCTCAGCATTTGACGAGGTTCCTGTATAGCTGTCTTTCACAAAAACACTAGCAAAAGGAACAGGTTCTCCCTCTTTATTTGTAACAGTTCCTGTAATCTGAGCAGCAACCGTAAGGCTGACTAAAAAAAATAAAGAGGTGTAGAAATATTTCATAAGCTGGTTGGTTTATGCATCGACAAAAACAGTATGTCACATACAATTAAAGAGTACTCCTCAAAATAGACTACAGAAACTACAAAAAGTTGGTTATGCGTTGTAAGTTTTTTTGATTTGGTCCAGCCTTTTTTTGTTATCCCTATTTTTAATCGTTTCTCTCTTGTCAAATAACTTTTTTCCTTTTGCAAGAGCAATCTGTATTTTGGCCAGGCCGCGGTTATTGATAAATAAAACCAATGGAATAATGGTATTTCCGCTATTAGTCACGTCCTTATACAGTTTTTTGAGCTCTCTTTTTTGCAAGAGTAATTTTCTGGCCGCTTTGGGAGCATGATTAAAATGCGTGGCATGTGAGTATTCTTGGATAGTCATATTAATAATCCATAATTCTCCGTCCTTGAATTCGCAAAACGCCTCTGCAATGCTAGCTTTACCTAGACGAATGGCTTTAATCTCCGTACCACCCAGCACGATTCCTGCTGTATATTTGTCCAGTAATTCGTATTCAAATCGCGCTTTGCGATTTTTGATTTGTATGTTGTTTTTAAAATCCATTAACACAAATATAATTTAAGAGTCTGTGCCCATCGTTATATATTTGTGAAATGAAAAAAAGCTTCCTGTTTCCCTATATTTTTCTAGTAATTACTACACTCTCCTGCGTTGATGATTCTCAAGATGCATCCGTTATTTTAGACAAGAGCATCCAGGCGCATGGTTCTGATCTTGCAGCAAACGCTCGTTTCAGTTTTAATTTTAGAGGGATTGATTATAGCGTGGATAGAAAGGGAGGCATTTTTGTGTATGAGCGTCGTTTTAAACAAAATAATGCCGCTGTAGTGGATCGCTGGAATAACGATGGTTTCTCGCGTCGCATCAACGATTCTATCGTACAGCTACCAGATTCTCTGTCCCAGCGTTATCGCGCTTCTCTTAATAGCGTGATTTATTTTGCACAATTACCGTACAGTCTGGATGGTCCAGCAGTAAACTTAAAGCATATTGGGACCTCTAGTATTGCTGGCAAACAGTATCATAAAATTGAGGTGACTTTTAAGGAAAATGGAGGCGGTGAGGACCATGAGGATGTATTTATTTACTGGATCAACACGCAAGATCACCTGGTGGATTATCTAGCCTATTCTTATTGTGAGGATGATTGTGGGTATCGCTTCCGCGAAAGCGTAAACCGCAGAAACCTAGAGGGAGTCATCGTCCAGGATTACAATAATTATCGTCCTGCAAGTAATGATGTAGAACTAAGCGAGCTGGATGAGGCATTTGAATCTGGATCACTAATACTAATGAGCGAGATTAAAACAGAGTTCCCAGAAGTTATTTTGAACCCATAACCATTTACAGTTGAGTGTCGTTATTTGACAACTGGGTATCCTTTTTTTGTCCTTAAGAATCGCTTGAGACATCTTTGTGTCGTTCTTGAAAATGGTATTTTTAAGAGCCAAACATCGATTCATGTCTTTAAAAAAACTTTTACGCCTAGGTATTATTTCTATTGCTATTGCAGCGGCAATATTGATAGTTAATATGCTTTATTCCAGTCGTATCTATGCGCTGGAACGATATGCGATTGATTTTTCTATCAATTTTTTATTTGCCTTTACCATCACCATAAGTAATGAGTACTATTTTGATCGTTTAAATCTCTGGTTGCCGTGGTCCGTGCGTCCCGCTTTGAGACTATCGTTAGGTGTTATAGGCTCTGTAATACTCACAATGGGATTGCTTTTTATTCTTATTGCTCTAGTGAGTATAGCGATTTATGGTAACTCATGGGATCAATTTATAAACGGGCAATCATTAACTTTTTATCTTACAGGAGTGCTGATTACCTTATTCATGGCAACGGTATTTCACGCTTTCTACTTCTATAAAGAGATTCAAAACTTACGTTACACAGAGCAGAAGATGATCGCTGGCACAGCGACCGCTCAATTTGATGCGCTTAAAAATCAGCTGGACCCTCATTTTTTATTCAATAGCCTGAATGTTCTTGTCAGTTTAATTGAAGAAAATCCTGAAGCAGCAACAAATTTTACTACCTCGTTATCAAAGGTATATAGATATGTTCTAGAACAACGTGGTAAACCGCTGGTAGCTCTAGAGGAAGAACTCAGTTTTGCTAGAACTTACGTTCAATTACTCAAGATGAGGTTTGAGGACAGTCTTGAAATAATGCTGCCCACTGGAGAGCAGCCAGCAGATTTGCAACTGGTGCCATTATCCTTGCAATTACTTATTGAAAATGCAGTAAAACATAACGTTATCGGACCACGACAACCGTTGAGACTTTCAATTTATATTGAAAATGGAAATCTTATCTTAGAAAATAATTTACAAAAGAAGGCTACAGTAGCCGTTGGGACAGGCGTAGGGCTCACAAACATTATATCGCGATATGCTTTGTTAACAGATCAATCTGTCATGATAGATGATAAAGAGGGTAGTTTTAAGGTGCATCTTCCATTACTCCATGTTAACCATGTAGCCAGTGTAAAAAATAATAAGATGAAAGAAAAAGACGCTATCACAAAACTAGGGCGGGCACATGAACAAGTAAAAAAACTTAAATCCTTTTATGACGATGTTTTTAAAACAATTGTTTTTATACTGTTTTTAGGGCTGCTTAACTATTTTACTACAGATTTTCCCTGGGTATTGTTTCCTGCGATAGGTATGGGGCTAGGACTGTTTTTTAACTATCAAAAAAATATAGGCGCTGGTTTAATACTGGGTAAAAAATGGGATGAAAGAAAAATTAATCAATTAATGAATGATAAAAAATTTTAATATGAAAACTGAAGAAACTTACCAAGAGCGCTATACCAGAGCAAAAGCTAGAGTTGATGAACTCAAATCGTTTTACAATCATGTCATTATATATGTGTTTTTAAACGTCTTATTTGCTGGGTTTAATTATTACACAAACGAGTGGAGATTTCCCTGGTTTTTGTTTCCGTTATTGGGTTGGGGGATCGGATTATTCAGCCATGGAATAGGGACCTTTGGGCTTAATCCATTTACTGGTAAAAACTGGGAAGAGCGCAAATTAAAAGAACTGCTAGAACAACAAGATAACACCCCTTAATCAATACTTATGAAAACCATCATTATAGAAGATGAGCGCCCTGCAGCGAGACGATTGTGCCGCATGCTAAAAAAATTAGATCTGGATGTGGTGACGACACTGCACTCTGTAGAGGAAGCTGTAGATTATTTGAGTAATCATGAGGCTCCCGGTCTTATCTTCTTGGACATTCAATTAAGTGATGGTTTATCGTTTGAGATTTTTGAACACGTTGCCATAGATAGCGGGATTATTTTTACAACCGCTTATGACGAATACGCTTTAAAGGCCTTCCAATTAAACAGCATCGATTACCTACTTAAACCTATTGACCAGGAGGAGTTAAAGATAGCAGTAAGTAAATACTACAAGCATTTTAAACAGGCCGTTACTACACCGGCAACAAGCGGTAAGAATAACTGGATGGGTGCTCTGGATTTACAACAAGTTGCTCAACTGTTACAGGAATCTCACCTGCCTTATAAAAATCGTTATACGGCTAGGGTAGGGGAACGTATTAAATTATTTCCTGTAGAAGAAATACGTTTATTTTACTCAGAAAATAAAGGAACTTATGTTCACCTGCCTAATGGTCGCAACTATTTAATCGACAGGAAGCTAGAACAAGTAGAGCAAGAGGTAGACCCAGCACTGTATTATAGGATAAGCCGTCAGGCGCTGGTACAGATTCATGCAATTACAGATATTATTGCCTATTCAAATTCGCGATTGCAGGTTAAAATAAACTCGTTTACCGAGTTTGATTTGATAGTAAGTAGAGAGCGCGTAAAAGGCTTTAAAAGCTGGCTGGAAGGCTCTCGATAATTTACAAGTTTGGTTTTATTAAGATTGGTTTAACGTTTAGATCAAAACCGCTCTATGTTATATCTCGTTTATAAGGTATAACTAATAAAAACAAACATGAAAAAAATTGCCCTTTGGTCAAGTATTGCGGTTTGCGCCGCAGCTGGAATTTTTATTGCAGCAGACCACCTCGATGCCCCAGCGGTTGCGATGACCACATCAGATATCGCAGACTTTTATGCTTTTGAAGGCGCTAATAGCGATGCAACAACTTTTGTTGTCACTCTGCCAGCTGCAGATGCTAATGCCCAATTTGACGAAAATGTATTGATCGAGATCAATATCGATAATACGGGTGTGGAAGGATCTACACCTGGAGTGGTAGAGGATCTTGTTATACAAGCCTTACGACAAGGAGACAAGATGTACTTCTTTGGCCCTTACGCTCCCGCACAAACAGGATTAAACAGTACTATTGACCCAGATGCATTTGCAGCTTCTGTAGATATAGGTAGTAGTACCACAGTGGGTGGCGTTAGCTATTTTGCAGGATTGCGCCAGGATGCTTTCTTTTTTGATTTTGAAGCATTTAATAATGTAGTAGGTACAGCACCTGCAGCAGGTTTCGGGACCACGGGTAACAATACATTTGAACCTTTAAATGTAAATGCATTAGTCATTGAGGTTCCTAATGCGCTTTTAGGATCAGCACCACCACATATAGTTGATCAATTATTAGGGCCTAATGCACCAGGTCTCCCTGTAGCTTATAACGTATGGGTCGAAACAAAAAGAAGGTAATACCACAAACAATAATATAATAAATTATGAAACTATTCAATAAAAAAGGAGCAATGCTAGTAGCTGCTCTGGCAGTAGCAGCAGTAAGCTGTAGTGATGACGACGATGTTACTGGCAATGTAGTCACCACAGATTTTACAGGAACTTTTGTACAACAAGATCAAATGGGGCGTCCAGGGATCAACACAGTTTTTCCCACTACAGATGCAGAGGAGAATGCCTTCAATACAACATTACCAGCAGATGGTATCGCAAGATGGCAGCCTACCTTTCAATCAAAAGTGGAAGCCCTCTACACGGCCTACAGTAACACAGCAGGTACGACGCTTACCTACGAGAACAACATTCTAGGTCTGGATCTTCCTACACTTACAACAGCACTGGCGCTGGATGTATTGCAGGTAGCTCCTAATGCGACAACAAATTACTTTAACCCTACTACTGGACTTCCTCTTACAGGAAGAGCATTATCAGATGATGTTATCGATGTTTCATTGATTTTACTATTCGGTGGAAATACCGGTGCTCGATTTGACGGTAACAATGGTACTCCTAATCTAGTTTCAGATAATGTAGGGCTGGAGCCTGGCGTTATACAATCTGCATTTCCTTATTTGACTGCGCCTAGATTTTAATCTTATTCAATAATTCAAACAGCCGATTTTTATATAAGAATCGGCTGTTTTATTTCAAAACAACCCAAACATGAAATATATACTCTCTATTTTACTGATCATGCAACTAGCAAGTTGCGATACAATAAATGATTCAGGTCATCAACAAATAACAAATCTTGAAGGCTATCAAATCTATCTCAAACAAAATGAAAACATTCTAGTCGATTCTTTAAAAAATGAATTGAAGGGTTTGCAATTACAATTTGAAAAAGATACCACACGCATTGTTGTAGGAGCACAGATTGCAACAACGCTAGACGAGTTGTACAATCTTACTGGACAAATGGATTATTTAAATGAGTCAGTTCGCTTCCGCGAAAGCGTATCCCGCAACACCTATATCAAACCAGAAAACGCCTATCGATCACTCGCACAAGCCTATATCAAGCAGCATGAATTTAAAAAAGCATATCAGTTAATGTCTAGCTTTACCCAGCAATACAGCAGCGGGCAGAGTAAAATGATACAGTTCGATCTAGCAATGGAGTTAGGGAATTTTGAGGTAGCAGAGCAATTATTAAGTGATATACGTGATATCAACGATTACAATTATTTGATCAGAGCGGCAAAATGGAATGACCACATAGGCCAATTATCCACGACCATAAGTCTTATGGAGCGGGCGATGACACTAGCCGAAGAGAGCGGGCAGCGCTCCCGCATGCTGTGGAGCTATTCAAACATTGCTGATTATTATGGTCACAACGGTGACCTGGACAAATCATATCAATATTACCTCAAAACACTAGAGTTAGATCCGCATAACACCTATGCTTTAAAAGGCATTGCATGGATTGCTTTCTCAAACGATAATGCAGTTGACGACGCGATACATATTGTCAAACGACTCAAAGAGCGCCACCCATTACCAGATTATGATTTGCTGCTTGCAGATATGGTAAGCGCACAAGGGGACGAGACCAGAGAAAAAAAACTAAAAACACAGTTTTTACAGGAAATTAAAAATCCATCCTATGGCTCCCTATATAATGCATATGCTATAGAGGCATTAATTGATACTGGAAAAAAAGAAGAAGCTGTCGCCCTAGCAGCACGTGAATTAGAAAATAGATCCACACCAGAGACAAATGATTTGTATAGTTATGCTTTATTACAAGCTGGGGAAATCCAGAGAGCACTAGAACACCAGCAGCAATATGTAATAGGTAAGACCTATGAGCCAGTCGCACAGTTACATACTGCTCTTATTTATAAAGCAAACAACATGACAACAGCTTTACAACCCTTAAAAGAAGAGTTGTTGGAGACTCGATACGAGCTGGGACCTAATAATTTTAAAATAATTCAATCTTTATAAAACCGCACGAGCAAATCTTACGTATATGTAATAGATAGTTAGCTTGTCTAAAATTGAGAAAGTTAGACAGCTATTGGTTGGTTAGTTTTGAAATGCCTGACTCGAGAGAGTTGGGCATTTTTTATGCTTTACTATTTCTAGTTTCATAGAAGTTTTATGTAGGCCATTAGGTCCACCCTACATCATAATTTCTACAAGGCATTACATATATCTACCAACAGTAATTTATTAAATAGTAATCCGTTATTTGGGTTATTTTCTGTCATGGTAGCCTTAGCAAGTTATTATACTGGGCGTGACCACAAGGGTCGGGCTATACGTTGCAAGTCCTCGCTCGTACCTCGCTGTGGGCTTTTCTCTACTATCCCTCACGCCATGCTAGGCCGAGTATTTATTAGATTTAACTTGAGTTTTGAAAGAAGAAACTAGACGTGAGAACAAATAAACACCACCTATTATCAGCTGCGCTATTTCTTGATGAGTATCTATTTTCTCTATGAAGTTGTGGCTATTTATGTGCAGCTGTATGAAAGATAATTTTCGGATTCAAAAGCCCATAGTGATCACATATTATATCATGTACTTTCTAAAAACTTTAAAAATAGCATGTAGAGCTTTTCACTATCAAATAGTTTGAAGTTGCTACAAAATGATTGTAAAACAGAAAGATGTTTTAATAGTGCAAAATAATTGAGTACAAATCCAGGCAAGCTGTATTTGTATCAAGTTATTCTATTACCCCTAGTGTGTACAATCTTTCTAGTGTGGGAGCAGTGCTACCACCAGCTTTTTCTAGAGTAATCCCAAAAGCTTGTGGGTTGAATTGATTGTCAAATTCAAGAAGGTTATCGCTTTCATACGCCATGATTCCTAGACTAGAAGGGGCTAGAGGATTAAGAGTCAATGACCACAACTGATAGGTCATATCCTCTGGTGGCTCTGGCAGCCCGCTAATGTCTACATAAGTTTTATTTTCTGCATCGTTGTGAAATGCCACGGCATATGCTTCTTTATAATCCCCTTGACCAGCCAATGAAACTTTAACGGTTGCTGGTTTTTTAATAAATGCCAGCGCCTCTTGATAATCAGCATTAAGTTGATCCAGTTGTTCTAGTTCTTCGTTAAGGAAAGAGTTGGCTTGCTCTGTATTTACCAGTTGTTCATTAATTTGATTATTCTGGTAAAATAAATAACTAGACCCTATAAAAAGAATGAGAGCTGCTGCCCAGCCCAGATACTGTTTCCATTCAAAGGACTCGTTGTCCTTTTTCTGCTCTTTAATATATTCACGTAAAGAATCGTAAAGAGCTACCTCGTCAAAGCTAGGTGCTATACCAGCAGCAAGTTTAAAATAGGTATTTTCAATATGCTCCACCTCATCTTGCAATTCTTGATGCTGCGCAACCATTGACGCAATAGCCCTAGCCTCATCTGCAGGTAGTACACCACACACATAGGCTTCAAGATTACCGCTATTTTTTAATTCTTCTACTTCCATCAGTTAAGCATCATTTCACGCAAATTATTCAAACATTTTCTATGCCTTGTTTTGAGAGTTCCAGAAGGCATGTCTAACTCTTTTGCTCCATCATTGAAGGTAAATCCTTTAAAAAAGATAATATCAATAATTTTAATACACATGGGTTCTAGTTTTTGCACCCATTGTTTGATAAAGATGGCATCTGTTTTGCCTTCTAGATCCATGGAGTCTTCTATAATATCTACGAAATTATCAGCACTTGAGTTTTTTAAACTGTTCTTATGGCGTTTGCTACGCAGATAATCGATGGCAGCATTGCGTGCAATGTTTAGAATCCAAGTAAAAAAACGACCAGAGGTTTTATCATATTTACTGGCATTGTTCCAGATTTTAATAAAAACATCTTGTAATATTTCCTGGGCAACATCTTCTTGCTGTACTACTGAAAAAATGATGCCGTACAGCGCCTCATGGTACCGCTCGTATATTCTATTAAATGCTACCTCGCTACCTTCTTGCAAGCGTGCAATTAATAAATCTGGTTGTGAATCCATAGGTCAATTTACGTGTCATAAAGATGCAAAAAAAATCTACAAGCGCACAGCGCCTGTAGACTTAATTTCATTAATCAGAATATCATATTTATTCAATCACACCACAGGCTTCTCGCGCTCCAGCGGCACCGCTAGGTTGTGACTCAAAGTCATCTGCAGATGCATGAACGATGACGCCTTTTCCAACAATGTTTTTTGAATCGTCATCACATCCTATACACCACTCATCTGTGCTGAAAGTTAAGGTTGCAGTGCCATCATCTCCTGCCTCAAGATTTCCTATATCACCCATGTGATTTGTTCCATCTGCCCAGCTTCCATGTTCTTTTGCATTAGGATTCCAGTGACCACCAGCGCTTGATCCATCATCAGCACTACAGTCACCGTTTTCATGTAAGTGGATAGCATGAGCACCTGGTGTAAGACCCGTTAAATTAACAGTCATTTGAACCGTACCTTCACTTTCGGTGAAAGCTATGGAACCAGTTACATTGCTACCACTTTTTGATTGCATAGGTACTGTAATTGATTTGTTTTCCGCTACTTCCTCAGTAGATTCTGCATTTATTTCGGTACTCTCTACATCGGTACCTTCAGCATTATTGTCCTTACAAGAAATAGCTATAGTCACGGCAAATGCCATTAGAGCAATGTTTAATCTTTTCATGGTAATCTGTTTTTTAGTATTGCTTAAAATTAGGAAAGACGGTCACGGTACACAACTATTTAGCGTTTCTTTTAAAAGAAAACTAATAGGGTAAAATTTTCTCAAACCGCATGGGGTTCAAATTTCCACGCTTTAAGTTTTCCATAGCATTTAAAGCTACATCGACGCGCTTTTGTGACTCTGCAATACCGTAAATTAAAAAGATCAAGTTGCGTTGCTTTCCAGGCAGCATATTTTCAAAGATTTCATAGGCCTCATAATCGCTCAACAGCACAGCTTCTAACTCTTCTGTCATGGGTGCTTGATACTTACTGGTATCTTTGTTCATTTGGACCAGCACCGTATCTCCTTCCTGCACTTGCAGTCGCTTGCGATTTGCTTTCGACAGCATTAAATAGAGCACTCCTTTTCTCTTTATGACTCCAGCATGTAGCTTCAACTCTACATCATTTGCACTTATCAAGGCGACCACTCGCTTGATTTTTAAAGCTGTCAATTGTGCTGCTATATCGTCTGGAATGATAACCGACCCTATCCATCCATCGTTACTTATAGAAGTTGAAAAGGTAAAGCTCATAAAAGGTTAGTAATAACTTGCGTATCAGTATGCAGGGTTTTATGCACAGGACATTTATCTGCTATTTGTAATAGTCTTTTTACCTGTTTTTCATTCAAGTTTTCAGGCAGTTTAATAAAACGCGTAAACGTATCGATTTTTGTACCACTATCCTCACAGTTTTGACAATCTGCAGCATGCTGCTTACTATAGGTAACATGGCACTGCACTAGATCTAGGGTCCATTCTTTTCTAACGGCATACATTTGCAATGTCATCACAGTACAAGCAGCTAGAGCACTAGAAAGCAGTTCGTATGGCGTGGGGCCATAATTACTACCGCCTACCTCTAGTGGCTCATCTGCTGTTAAATAATGGCTTCCAGCTTTAATTGCGGTGGTAAAGCCGCTGGTTGCATCGAGGCTGGCAACTACCTCGTGTGTAGATTGTAATTTTATGGCCTCTGGTTGTTCTATGTAACGCATGGCCCATTGTGCTACAACGCCACCCACATAAATGCTGTCTTTTTTGTCAGTCAATAAATGATCTGCGCCATCTAGACTTACAAAACTTTTGGGATGCATGGCAGCATGATACAATTTTTCGGCGTGAGCTATACCTACAGTGTCATCTTGCGGTGAGTGACAAATAAGTATAGGTTTTCTCATTTTTTTTAAGGTTTGTGTGAGCATTTGCGAGTCGATATCCCTTAAAAATTGTTCCTTTATTTTAAAAGGGCGACCGCTCAACTGCACGACAGCCTCACCGTTTTCTATTATTGCTTTTATTTGATCGCCAAAAAGGTGTTTAACATGCTGGGTATCACTAGGGGTTCCTATTGTTGCAACCGCTTTAATGGAATTCGCTTTCGCGGAAGCGAATATAACAGCTGCTCCACCCAAGGAATGTCCTATCGCTAGAGTAGGGGCTTTATAACGGGTGGTCAGGAACTCGATGGCCGCTGACAAATCTTCTACATTTCCAGAAAAATTGGTATCTCCAAAATCACCATCAGACTCCCCTAAACCAGTAAAGTCAAACCGCAAAACTCCAAAACCATCGCGTGTAAGCGCTCTGGTAATATTGCGCGTTGCAGTAAAATTTTTACTACAGGTAAAGCAATGTGCAAAAATCGCAAAATTGTGTGGTTTTTGATCTGCGGGTAACTCCAACTTCCCGCTCAACTCGTGCCCTGTACTATTTTTAAAAGTTACTTTTTCTGTCTTCATACTTATGCGTTTTTTTAGAATTGGAGTGCCCTGAATCACATACTTTCCAGGCCCTATAACTCAAATGTATAATTTTTTAATTCTATCTAATTCATAGCCATGAAGCAAAAGGTAGTTTATAGGATGAATAAGGAAAGATCTTCAAAAAAAAACAGACACCTCGGTGTCTGTTTTTAATTTATTCCCAGATGTTTACTTCCACCTGTTTCATCTCATCGACATACTCGGGCCATTTTGTATTGAGCCACTCTTTAGAATTTTTCATTGCTTCCTGGGCTGCATTTTCTGCTTGTGTGTACAGTTGCGTTTCGGTTGCTGTTTGTGGCCCCTGTCTGCTAGCGATGTAACCACGCGCGCTGCCCAGTCGCTGCAATACGGTAACCTCTGGATTGCGGGTAATGCCTTGACGCTTATCTATGGTACCAAAATAAACCGCCTGTTCCTTTTCAATCGCATCAATAATCGAGTCGGTAGCTTTAATTTGCTCTTTATACGCTTCCTTATCTTTCTCTTTGAGCATTGCCTTGAATGTTTCGGCAGTTTTTTTATTCTTTGCTAGCATCTGTGACACCTCATATAATTGATTATAAAGGTCTTCCAGCTTCTTCATGGCATCATATTTTGCCTGGCGGTCTGCTGCGGTCAACTCATCAATTCTAGGATCGTCTTGTACGGTAATCATTGCTTCACTTTTTAGATCGCCAAATTCCAGTACGGCTTTGTAGGTGCCAGGTAGTACGGTAACGCCACCACTTTCTCTTTCTCTAGTGTTGTAGTTGCGAGACGGGTAATTACCTCCTTTTTCTCGCATGCGCCAGGTCCAGCTGTAAACACCTGATTCTTTTGGTTTTTTAGTATCCAAGGTGCGTATCAATCGATCACCGTCATAAATTTTTAAATAAAGGGTATCACTTACCGTACTATCCATTTGCTGAGCTAATTCTTTATCAAAGAAATATTTGAAAGTAGCAGAGCTACCTCTATTTTCTCCATGATACATAGCATCTGCACCAAAACGCGACCCTGTAGGTTGTTGATATCTTGCCTGGTAGGCGATAGGTGGATCAAAAAGGGTGACTGCTTGATCATAAGATGCATTTTTTGCAGCTATGTCCTTTAATGGTCTGATATCATCTAATACCCAGGCAGCCCGTCCAAAAGTACCAATCACTAGATCTTGCTCTCGTGGATGGATCACTAGGTCTTTGACTGATACGGTAGGAAACCCATTAGTATATTTTGTCCAGTTGTCACCGGCATCGATAGATATATATAAACCATCGTCAGTTCCTAGAAACATCAAATTATTCTCATCTGGTGCCTCAACGATACTTAAGGTATAACTTTCTACATCATCGCTATCTACAATACGCTCCCATGATTTTCCATAGTTGGTAGTACGGTAGGCATAGGGTTCATAGTTAAATCTGCGGTAATCGTTTGCAATTAACAAGGCGTGCCCGGCTTTTGTGGCAGATGCTTTTATTTGTGCTATCCAACTGCCTTCTGGCAAGCCTTTCATTCCTTTGCTTATATCAGTCCAGTTAGTACCACCATCTTTGGTTACGTGGACACGACCATCATCAGTTCCTACATAGAGAACATCACGTTCTACCGGGCTAGGTTCTATTACTAGAATGGTTGTGTGATTCTCTGCACCTGTAGCGTCCATAGTCAGACCACCAGATTCTGCTTGTTTCTGTTTTTCTGGGTCGTTTGTAGTTAAGTCAGGGCTTATCACCTCCCAGGTTAACCCTTTATCAGTTGATTTGTGAACGAATTGACTACCAAAATAAAGCGTGCTGGAATCAAACGGATCAATATTAATGGCACTGTTCCAATTAAATCGCAAGTCAACCTCTGGATCTGGATGAGTAGGCTTTATACTGTAGTTATTACCGGTCTGCCAGTCGTAGCGCTGTACAGATCCCTGCTGGCTCATTGAATAACCATAGCGGCTATTATCAGGATCTGGTACTACATCAAATCCATCACCGAAACTGATTTCTTGCCAGTAACTATTTCTTATTCCTTGATCTCTCCAGGTATAGGCAGGGCCTCTCCAGCTTCCATTGTCTTGCATACCGCCATACACATTGTATGGAATATCCATATCTACATTGATATGATAAAACTGGGCTACTGGCAGATTACCTATAAACCTCCAGGATTCTCCACGATCTCTTGAGATATTTAACCCTCCATCGTTACCATCTATAATAAACGACCCATCTTGTGGGTGAATGTACCAGGCATGGTGGTCTGGGTGTACTCCATTATCTGCCCCATAGGCAGCCATTAATTGCTCAAAGTTTTTCCCACCATCGTTAGAAACATTGACATACGTGAATACAGAGTATACGCGGTTTTCATTATCTGGGTCTACATATATTTCAGAGTAGTAAAACGGTCGATTACCTATATCACTTTTATCATTGATCATTTTCCAATTGAAGCCGCCATCGGTAGATTTATACAAGGCATTCTTTTTTGACTCGATAAGTGCGTAGACAACTTTGGGATTGCTGGGAGCTATAGCGACACCTATGCGACCCAGTTCTCCCTTGGGCAAACCGTCCTCATCGGTCATTTTTTTCCAGTTATCACCACCATCATGGGTGATGTAGAGACCAGACCCCTCACCACCAGATTTAAAAAACCAGGGGTCGCGCTTGTGTTCCCACATGGCGGCGATCAATTTATTAGGATTAGTGGGATCCATTATTAAATCTGCTGCTCCAGATTTATCATTTGTATAGAGAACTTTATTCCATGTTTTACCACCGTCTGTTGTTTTGAAAACACCTCGCTCTGGGTGCTCACCCCAGGGAGAACCTATAGCTGCTGCATAAACCACATTAGGATTAGTGGGGTCAATCACCACACGGTGGATGTGTCTAGTTTTTTCTAACCCCATCGACTTCCAGGTTTTTCCTGCATCTAGAGATTTGTAAATACCATAACCACCATTTAAAGAATTACGAGGGTTTCCTTCTCCTGTTCCTACCCAGATCACGCTGGGGTTGGATTGCTGGACCGCCACTGCACCTATTGACGCAGTTACCTCATTATCAAAAATAGGTGTCCATTTGACACCGCCGCTTTCTGACTTCCACAGGCCACCACTAGCTGTGCCTGCATACATTATATCTGGATCAGTTTCTACCACATCAATGGCTGTCACACGACCCGACATGCCGCCAGGACCTATATTTCTAGGTTTCATGTTTTTAACCAGATCCAGGTCTAATTTTTGAGAAATACCCAGTAAGGGTAACATAAATAAGAGTAATACGAGATGTTTTTTCATGGAATGCTTATTAAGTGTTTAAATATATGAATTGATTCCGCTTTCGCGAAAGCGGACTACCATCAACTTTACTGCAACAATTTTTTATAGGTATAAAAGGCAGAATTGACTGCACCTTCCATATAGCCAGGGTAAATAGCGCTGGTCTCTGATCCCGCCATGTGCAAGGTATTGTTGTTGAAAGAAGAACGCAAGACGGGATTCCCGTTGTTTTGATGTGGATAGCACGGTTGTGATGCTATCAACTTTGTGAAAGGCTCGCTAGACCAGTCGCAATCTTCATAAGAAACGTGAGTTCGTACCTCTGGGCCCATTATTTTTTCTAATTGATCCAGCACAGACTCCTGTCTTTGTTGAGGAGACCCTGTTGCAAATTGTGCATTTAAAAATCCCATAATAGCAAACCTATCTTCATTCTCACTTGTATAGTCATACATCTCGCTAACTATTGAAAAACTGCTGAAAGCGGTCATAGGGATTTGCTTTTCTTTCCAAAATTGCTTTGAAAAACCCAAACCAAATTTGATGCTATCCTGCATCCAGGTATGTGTTTGTTGTGCTGTGGCTATATAGTTATCAGGCAGTCCAGGGGACCAATTTAATTGAGATGCCAGGGCAGGAGGTAAGGTGCAAATAACTATATCTGTAGTATGTACACCTGCTGTTGTGTTAATGGTATAAAGATTTTTATCCAGTTCAATACTTTTTACTGCGGTACCGGTAACTATTTTTTGTTGATCTAGTGTTGATGATAAGGACAGAATAAGATTAGTGCTACCACCGTGCAAGCGATAGCTTATTTGTTGGGTTGACGGTATAGATATTTGCACAAAGTCTTTACCTGCTTGAGGTTGATACCATGCCTTGTCACCCATCCTTTGTACAAATGTTTTGATTTGTAATTCTTTAATCAACCCTTTGAGGGCCTGGTTATTTTCCCACAACCAGGCGGCACCTAGATCTATAGGAATGTGGTTGCCAGACATTTTTGTAAAAATGCGACCGCCCAACCGTGGGCGTGCCTCAATAATCTTATAGTCTAATTGTTCCTTATGTAGTAGATAGGCAAGTGTTAACCCAGTAAGTCCACCGCCTAGTATAGTAATCCTTGAATGCATAAAAAAACCCTTGATTAATGTCAAGGGTTTCAAAGATAAAGGCTGTTGTCGTTATAATTGTGGTATATGCTTTTGTTGCTGCCACATCTCTTGACCTAATATTTTAAAGTCATTGCTTCCAGCAAATTCTAAATTTTGATCAGTAGACGTTGATCTAGGTCGGAAAATACTGCCATTTAACGCTATATCATTTAAACAAGCATTCAATAAAGGCTCTGACGGATCTCCTAGAATACCTAGATTACCAAAATCTTCATTGATAGCAATATCAGGTGTTAATCCATCAAAATAATCAGTACGTCCAGCACTGTTTACCGTTTTGTAAATTAAAGGCTGCAAAGCATAACGATGGGCTGGATTTGCCCCCTCACGTTGAAAGTTTGCACTGTCATAAATAGTGGTGCTTGCTTGAAATTTGCCTAGGGTTTCATCACCTACCTGCACCAGATTGATGTAAGGCTCTAACCCATTTATTACTAACTCACTAGCACTTGCCGTATTCCCTGTGGTAATAATATGCACCTTGTTAATGTTTAAGCGATTGAGTGAGCTGCCGCTTGTAGTTGTGTTTACAAAGGTCTCTACCAGACGGTCTGGATCATTAGCGAGTAATTCTGCTTGAATTTCTGGGTTCCACTCTTGTGTTGCAAATATGTCAGTTGTAGGGTTGTCAGCAATCAAGCTTCCTAGAGTGATGGCACTGTTTACAGAGCCTCCACCATTGTAACGCAGGTCTAGCACTAGGTTTGTAATTCCTTGCGCTTTAAAGTCAGCAAAGACATTATTAAGGTCTTCATCAAATTGCCTTAAAAAACTATTGTACATGAGATACCCTACTTTGGCAGTACCCAGATCAATTACTTTATTTATTAAAATAGGATCTTCTTGTAGTTGAGATTTTGATAAAGCGATGCTCTGCCCATTGGCAATGGGATCTCCGCTATTGAAATCGGCGAGGGCTATACTGTATTCATTTTGTGCTAATAAGGTGCGAAAGTTGCTGCGGGTCAACTGTATACCATCTATTTCTGTAAAAAGCATCCCGCGCTGCACATTTTGAGACGCTGCATTGCTGCCAGGCAACACGTAGCGCACATAACCATAAACATTAACTGGATCATTGCGGTAAGCCACCAGTCCAAATTCCATCCCGTTACTTAAGGTATTGCCTGATAATTGCTGCTCTAATGCAATGTAGTCACTCACGATAATACTGAATCGATCTACTTGATTAGGTTCGAAAAGTAGCGAATTGAAAAAATCCTCTGGCGAATTAAATTGAGCATGAAAATTTTCTAAGTCGGCTACCGTAGCAAAACGATCATTTGCCAGTACCGGTATTTCTGGTTTGTATAGATAAAATGCATTCATCCCTCGATAAATAAAGTTATTTACCACCGTGTCACTAGCAAATTTATCGTCATTATCTTCTGCGCAGCTTAATAATATGGGTAAGCATACAAGTAATACGCTTATGTATTTTAAAATCTTCATATGTAATCAAAACGTTAAGGTATAAAAATAGGTAAAGAGAGTAGATTCCCCAGTAACTTTATCTACAACTATACCAAAAAAGGTCGTGCAAATAATTTCAAAATAAAATTTATATCCTGTAACAAGTCGATAAGTGACTCGTCACCCTTATAGAACCGATGGAATGAACCAATCAAATTTCATAGCAACATTTAGCCTAGTACAAAAAAAAATGTACAAAGTGTCCCGTCGCCTGCTTACTTCTCACGAGGAAGCTGCAGATGCAGTACAAGAGACCTTATTGAAGCTATGGGGAAAAAGAGAGCAGTTGGAACAGGTGCGTAATAAGGAGGCTTATGCTATGCAAATGGTAAAAAACTATGCACTGGACCGATTAAAGAGTAAGCAGGCCAGTCATTTAAAAATTGTCCACAGCAACTATGAATCTGACGAGCCTAATGCACAACAGGAGCTAGAGCGGCAATCACAAGTGAGCCTGGTACAACAAATGATCGCACAGTTGCCAGATACTTATCGCATGATACTACATTTGAGAGATATAGAATATTATGATTTTGAAGCTATCGAGCAAAGTATGGATATGAAATCCACAGCGGTACGAGTCACTTTAAGTCGTGCACGTAAAGCGCTAAAAAAGAAAATAGAAGAACATTTAAAAAGTCAAACGGCATGAATGATTTGCTAGAAAAATACTGGGATGGCGACACGACTCTTGAAGAGGAGCAGGCCTTAAGGGATTACTTTCACGGTGATCAAGTATTGCCAGAGCACGAGATGTATAGGGTGATGTTTCAAACCTATAAGGAGGAAAGGAGCAGAGGGGATGAAGATTTTGACGCTTTCGCGAAAGTGAACAAAACACAATCTCAAAACAAGCAATTTACTTCCACCACCTGGAAAAGCATACTTGTAGCTGCAAGCGTGTCATTATTTGTAGCACTAGGAGTAGGATATTATAATCAAGGACCTATGCAAGATTTAGGAACATATGAGGATCCAGAAAAAGCCTATGAGGCCACACTGGCAGCGCTAGAGTTAGTTTCTAACAAGTTTAATAAAGGAAAAAATAATTTGCAGCCGTTGACCCAGATTAATAAACAAACAGCTCAAGTTTTTAATATAAATCAGAATAAAAAGTAACAGATATGAAAAAAATACTATACATCGCCTTATTTCTTGCTAGTGCAGGAACGGCAATCGCTCAAAATTTTGATCAAGTAGGTAATCTTGATCATGTCACAGAAACCCGTGTAACCAGCGCTATGTTTAAAATGATTGCAGGACTCAAAAAAGATGGTGACGAGGCTGAATTATTGAAAACTGTAGGTAACTTAAAAGACCTGCGAGTTTACACCACCGATGATAAAGGATCTGCTGCAAAAATAAAGGCTTTTACAGAACGTTTTATCTCTGGCAATAAGATGGAGTTGTTGATGAGTGTCAAAGAAGATGGGCAAAAGTTTACCTTTCACATGCGCAAAGGCAATACAGATACCAAAATAAAAGACCTGGTCATGTTTATTGAAGATGCAGATGGAACAATGGCAGACACCGTGTTGCTCGTTATTTCTGGAGATCTGGACCTAAATCAAATTGCCCAGATTACAGAAAAAATGAATGTGCCTGGTCAAAAACAGATCGAAAATGCCACCAAAAAGAATAAATAAACCATTAAACCACTATCACCATGAATAAAATCGTTTTAAAAATAATCGCTGTCTCACTGGTAGCTCTAGCTATTCTTACTTCTTGTGATTCAAATCAATCATTACAGCAATTCTATGTAGATAGCAGCGAGAAAGAAGGCTACATCACCACCAGCATTCCTAAAACTATAGTAGGAATAGATGACAGTAAGCTGTCTGCAGACGCGCAGAAAGCTTATCAGTCAATTGAAAAGATCAATGTGCTTGCGTTACCTTATGATGCAGGAAATGTCAGTCAATTGGAGACAGAAACCGCTCAACTAGAAAGTATTTTAGGAAATGAGAAGTACGAATTATTGATGTCCCACAATAGTGAAGGTGTCAAGGTGAAAGTGTTATTTGATGGATCACAAGACGCAATCGATGAAATTATTGTTTACGGAAGCTCTCCTAAAATGGGATTAGGTGTCGCAAGAATACTAGGCGACGATATGAATATGGGAGCTATTATGGCCATGATGCAAGAAATGAATTCTAGTGATATAGACGTGAACGGCGTTATGGGCATGATGAAAAATATGGGGCTGGATGTAGGGGCACCAGCTGCTGCATCAGAGTAAGTCAACTACATATTGCAACATAGAGCCTTCTATAGTTCAATGGAAGGCTTTTTTATGTATGAAAAATTTATTCTAGAGTGATAAACGTATATTTGCAGCCGCTTAAAAAGAGTGTTTATGAAAGCAGGAATCGTAGGTTTACCTAACGTAGGCAAATCCACCTTATTTAATTGTTTATCCAATGCCAAGGCGCAAAGTGCAAACTTTCCGTTTTGTACAATAGAGCCTAATGTGGGCGTGGTAAACGTGCCAGATCCACGGCTGGAAAAGCTAGAAGAGCTTGTTAATCCAGAACGAGTAGTGCCTGCAACTGTAGAAATAGTAGACATCGCAGGACTTGTGAAAGGAGCTAGTAAGGGAGAGGGATTAGGAAATCAATTTTTAGGTAATATCAGAGAAACCGATGCCATAATACACGTATTGCGATGTTTTGAGAATGATAATATTGTACATGTAGATGGTAGCGTTGACCCTATACGCGATAAGGAAACCATCGATATTGAGTTGCAGCTTAAAGATTTAGAAACTGTTGACAAAAAGCTCGAGAAAGTTAAAAAAGCAGCGCGCACAGGGAATAAAGACGCTATAAGAGAAGATGAGGTACTTACCACGGTAAAAACAGCACTGGAAGCAGGTAAATCAGTACGTACGGTGCAGGTTGACGACACCGCCCGGGCAGAGTATATCAAACCATTGCAATTTATTACAGACAAACCAGTCCTATATCTATGTAATGTTAATGATGACGCTGCAGTTACAGGTAATGAATATGTAGAGCAAGTACGCGAGCTAGTTAAGGATGAAAACGCAGAGGTACTAGTTCTAGCGGTGGGTACAGAGGCAGATATTACAGAGCTGGATAGTTATGAAGAGCGAAAGGAATTTCTTGCAGATCTAGGTCTAGAAGAGCCAGGAAGTGCAAAATTGATCCGTGCGGCTTACAAATTATTGAATCAAGAAACCTATTTTACCGCTGGTGTTAAAGAGTTGCGAGCATGGACCATCAATGCAGGAGCTACTGCACCGCAAGCAGCAGGTGTAATCCATACAGATTTTGAGAAAGGGTTTATCCGTGCAGAGGTTATTAAATATGATACATACGTAAGCTATGGATCTGAGCAAAAAGTAAAAGAAGCCGGTAAATTAAAAGTAGAAGGCAAGGAGTATATCGTCCAGGATGGCGATATCATGCATTTTCTATTTAACGTGTGATCCTATAGCGATTTCATAAGTAGATTTTACGCTCTAGGTTTTTATATTTGCCCGCTCAAAGGTTATTGATTTCTTGTTAAAATGACTTTGTTTTTCATTACACTGATAGGAATAGAGAAGATTTAAGGTCACTGTAGCAAGATGTATGGCTATGAAAGACTTAAATAAATCGCCAGGATCAGGTAAGTAGGAGTCAAAAAGTTAAGAGAATAACCTTGAGGCAGTAGAAAAAATAAATTATCGGGATGTGGTGCAGTCTGGTAGCATGCACGGCTGGGGGCCGTGTGGTCGCAGGTTCAAATCCTGTCATCCCGACTAAAAAAAATGCCCAGCCAGAATGGCTGGGCATTTCTATATAAAGGTTTTTAAGTAGTCTAACTTAGTGCTCATTTGAATATCAAAAAAGGTTAATTCAATAATACCAATTGAATTACAGCTTGACCACCAAGAAAATCCCTCAAAGGGAAAGAATGCTGTTTACTTTTTTAAGCCTGTGCGTTTTGTGGTGCCCAGTGTGAACATAACATACCTGGAGCTGCCTTTTGTGGGTTAGCACAAGTAGGACCTTCATAACGCGCACAAGTCAAACAATTAGGATCATTTTTTAAGGCGGCTTTCATTTCAAAGCTATCACAAGTGTAGCTGGTTGATACCTTCACACCATGTACTTTACATTGCTCATTCTCCATGAGGTTTTCGCAATTAACACAACTATTTCCTATACGTATTGACATAATGATTTGTTTTCATTAAAGATACACAACAAAAACACTTAAAAAACATAATTATCTGTTAATCAAGTATTTATAATTAGACTAACTAAAAATAATAGTAATCTTTTATATAAGGCCGTCAGTTTAATACAGATGAGTATCTCAGCTTATTTCACAAAAGTATCTAGATAAAGCTGTTCTACTTTCTCGCGCGCCCATGGCGTCCTTCTCAAAAATTTTAAACTGGATTTTACAGATGGGTTGGTGTTAAAAGCATTGATTTTTACGAGGCCTCCTAGCTCGTACCACCCATAGTGCTCTACCAGACGCTCGATAATTGTAGCAAGTTTTATTCCGTGTAATGGATTGTTAGGTTGCGATTCCATCAGTCGGTAATAAGATCCATCGTCTCTTTTGAGGCACTGGTATTTCCTTTCTCATCGATGCGCACGATAAAATAAGAATTATAGTCAGCCTCGTCCAGTTTTTGATAAACTTGATCTTTTTGCAGGTCATTAGCATAGGTGTTTATAGTATTGCTATGACCGTAGAGCGCCACAGTTTTTCCCCTGTATTTTTCAAGAAGATTTTTACCGTTTGTGTTTGTTACATCATAGATTTCAATCTCTAGTTTTTTAGATTGTGCGAGTGGTGCGGCAGTGTTACGAGTGCGCTGCGTGTCTGACGATAAAACATGATCCACATCTTTTAGGAAAAAATAATTTACCCAGCTGCGAGCTCGCTGTTTGCCCTCTACTGTTAGTTCTGGGTCCTTGCCTTGATCCAGTCGTTTTTCTGCATGCCTGATGAAATAAAATGTAGTAATGTTGTCTGTGTTCTTTTCGTCATCTTGTCCTGTAGAATTATTACAAGCTACTATGGTAAGTAGGAAAACTATAAGTAGATTTTTCATATGCTCTTTCTGTAGGTGTAAAAATAGGTAAACTTGTAAAGTTGCCCATGAGAATGGGCTTTATCCACAATTATAATTGATAACTGTTGATTAATTTCGCTTTCGCGAAAGCGAACTAATCCCAACCTTTATTATATTTCCGGTTAGGTCACAAGGAAGCAGCATGAGCGAGGAAGTTAAATATACTGAGGATAATATACGGTCGCTAGACTGGAAGGAGCATATAAGAATGCGCCCTGGAATGTATATAGGAAAACTGGGCGATGGATCCAGTGCCGATGACGGTATTTATATCTTGTTAAAAGAGGTGATCGATAACTCGATCGATGAATTTGTAATGGGGACGGGCAAATCTATTGAGGTCTCTATACAAGGCGAAAGAGTCATTGTGCGTGATTACGGCCGTGGAATCCCCCTAGGAAAGGTGGTTGATGTAGTATCAAAAATGAATACTGGTGGTAAATACGACAGTAAGGCCTTTAAAAAATCAGTAGGGTTGAATGGAGTAGGTACTAAGGCGGTTAATGCGCTTTCAACCTATTTTAGAGTAGAATCTACTCGTGATGGTAAGAGCGCCAGTGCTGAGTTTGAGCGAGGTGAACTTACTAATCAAGAGCGACTTGACGAAACAAGTAGACGTAAAGGGACAAAAATTACTTTTATACCAGATGATGAGATTTTCAAAAATTTCAAATTTCGTCCAGAGTATGTGGCCCGTATGCTCAAATATTACGTTTATCTTAACCCTGGACTCTCAATTATCTATAATGGAGAGAAATTCTTCTCAGAAAATGGTCTAAAAGATTTACTGGGAGAGACCATTAACGAGTCAGATCGTTTGTATCCTATCATTCACCTGCGTAGTGAAGATATAGAAGTAGCGATAACCCATAGTAAAACTCAATATTCTGAAGAGTATCACTCTTTTGCAAATGGTCAAAATACCACACAAGGTGGGACACACCAGGCTGCTTTTAGAGAGGCAATAGTAAAAACGATACGCGAGTTTTATGGTAAAAATTATGAGGCTAGCGATATACGCAAGAGTATCGTAAGTGCCATCGCTATCAAAGTGATGGAACCGGTATTTGAATCGCAAACTAAGACTAAACTAGGCTCTACAGACATGGGTGGTGATCTGCCCACGGTACGCACCTTTATCAATGATTTTATTGGTACCCAGTTAGACAATTATCTGCATAAAAATCCAGAAACCGCAGATGCTCTGCAACGCAAGATAATCCAAGCAGAACGGGAGCGCAAAGAGCTTTCTGGTATAAGAAAACTTGCAAAAGATCGCGCTAAAAAGGCCAACTTGCACAACAAGAAGTTGCGTGATTGCAGGGTGCACTTAAATGATACAAAAAAGGATGCTTATCTAGATAGTACCTTGTTTATTACAGAAGGTGATAGTGCAAGTGGATCCATTACTAAGTCCCGCAATGTAAATACTCAAGCGGTGTTCTCACTGCGCGGTAAACCTTTGAATTCTTATAACATGAGCAAAAAAATTGTTTATGAGAATGAGGAGTTTAACTTGTTGCAGGCAGCCTTAAATATCGAGGATAGCATGGAAGATTTGCGATACAATAAAATTGTGATCGCTACCGATGCTGATGTGGATGGGATGCATATACGACTGTTGCTGATTACCTTTTTTCTACAGTTTTTCCCAGAGTTGATCAAAAAGGGACATTTGTATATTTTGCAAACGCCATTATTTCGCGTGCGAAATAAAAAAGAGACACGTTATTGTTACACCCCAGAGGAACGCGCAGAAGCGCTTGAAGCACTAGGTAAAAACCCTGAAATCACCAGATTTAAGGGGCTAGGGGAAATAAGTCCTGATGAATTTGTTCATTTTATAGGAGAGGATATACGTCTGGATCCCATTATGCTGGACGATAATATGAGTATAGAGGAACTCTTAAATTTTTATATGGGTAAAAATACTCCAGACCGTCAGGAATTTATCATAGATAATTTAAAGGTAGAACTGGACGTGGTAGAGGAGCAATGATGGCAGTAATTAGGTACAAACACGTGATCATTCCTGCGGTTGTAGCGATTCTACTTTGTGTTTTAGGAGCAGTTTTTAAAATATTACACTGGGCGCTACCGTATGGAAGCAACCATTATTTTGGTGGCGAGCAGTTGATGGTTTTAGGCAGTATTTTTTGGTTTATAGCAGGCGTGTTGTTAATTGTAAAGGCAGCAAAAGCAGGCGGTGGTGATGTATTGAATAGATAGATAATTTGGGTATCGCTTTCGCGAAAGCGGAACTGCAATAGAATTACTTACAGTTATTAACTCCATAAATTGTAATGAGCCAGTCGCACGTGTTGCCTTGAAGATTTTAAAATAAAGAACGTAAGAGAAAACTAGTAGTGAGGTATTACAAAACGGAAAATGGTTTATTGAAAATGACGGACTCCAGTGCGTTAATACTGGCCATGCCTTACATAGCGACTGGATTGACTGCAATAAGTATGGGGTTGCAAATTATAAACCACTGGCCACTAGAAACCTTTATGGATACTATTTTTTTAATCCTTTTTGTAGTTAGTATAGGTGTGCTAGTTTGGGCCGGGCTTAAAAAAACTTTTAGAGCACAATTGCCAGTATGTGAGATTGTACAAGTGAAGCAAAGCAGTTGGAACAAGGAGGTTTTTTATTTATTGTTGTCAGATGGCAAGCATCGCAATTTGAGTCAAATAACAAATACCGACAGCGCTACACAGTTACTAGTATTGTTGAGAGAAGTGGAGCCAGCAATTACTTCAAATTTTAAAGAGCATGGAGTGTCAACCCGATAGATTTTATAGCAGATGAACGAAGAGAACGAAGAACTAGAAAATATCAATGAAGAGTTTGATGCACCGGCAACCGAAACGATCACTAGGGTTACTGGCATGTACAAAGAGTGGTTTCTGGATTATGCAAGTTATGTAATTCTAGAACGTGCCGTTCCTGCTATTGAAGACGGCTTTAAGCCTGTACAGCGTCGCATCATGCAATCTATGAAAGATCTGGACGATGGTCGTTACAATAAGGTGGCAAACATTGTAGGTCATACCATGCAGTATCATCCCCATGGTGATGCATCTATTGGTGATGCGATGGTACAAATAGGGCAGAAGGACTTGCTTATTGATATGCAGGGTAACTGGGGAAATATTCTCACCGGTGATCCTGCTGCAGCGTCCCGTTATATTGAGGCGCGACTGTCTAAATTTGCTCTGGAAGTACTTTTCAACCCTAAAATTACAGAGTGGCAAGCCAGTTATGACGGCCGTCGCAAGGAACCTATCAACCTGCCAGTAAAATTTCCATTGTTGCTCACGCAAGGTGCAGAGGGGATAGCGGTAGGTTTAAGTACAAAGATATTGCCACACAACTTTAACGAGATCATTGACGCCAGTATCAAGCATTTACAGGGCAAGCGTTTTAAACTCTATCCTGATTTTCCTACTGGTGGAGAAGCTGATATATCTGGGTACAATGATGGTATGCGCGGCGGTAAGGTGCGTGTACGTGCAAAGATGCATTCACCTGACAAGAATACTATAGTCATAACAGAAATACCTTATAGTACCACCACAAGCTCACTGATTGACTCGATCTTAAAAGCTAATGATAAAGGTAAAATTAAGATTAAGAAAATCGAGGATAATACCGCTGCAAATGTTGAAATACAAATCCATTTGCCACCTGGATTATCACCAGACAAAACTATGGATGCACTGTATGCGTTTACAAATTGTGAGGTAAGCGTATCGCCACTGGGCTGTGTGATCGAAGATAATAAACCACTATTCGTTGGAGTGACTGAAATGCTGCGCCGCAGCACAGATCATACGGTAGAATTGATACGTCAGGAGTTACAAATCTTGCTGGACGAGGTAGAAGAACAATGGCATTTTGCCTCGCTAGAGCGCATTTTTATAGAAAATAGGATCTATCGTGATATAGAAGAGCAGGAAACCTGGGATGGTGTGATCAATGCCATCGATAAAGGACTGCAACCTCATATAAAACATTTAAAAAGAGCCATTACGGTAGATGATATAGTGCGACTTACTGAAATACGTATCAAGCGTATTTCTAAGTTTGATATAGACAAAGCGCAACAAAAAATCGACGCACTAGAAGACCGTATTGCAGAGCTTAAAAGTAACCTCGCAAACCTAGTTGAGTACACCATCGCATATTTTTCAAAATTAAAAAAGGACTATGGACAGGGTCGAGAGCGTAAAACAGAACTGAAAGCGTTTGACGATATTGTAGCATCCAAGGTTGTTATACGCAACACAAAATTGTACGTGAATCGAGAGGAAGGTTTTGTAGGTACCAGTTTAAAACGCGATGAATATGTTTGTGATTGTTCTGATATCGACGATATTATTGTGTTTACTAAAACGGGAACCATGATGGTTTCAAAAGTTGATGCAAAGACATTTGTTGGTAAAGGAATTTTACATGTTGCGGTATTTAAAAAGAAAGACAAACGTACCATCTATAATTTAATTTATAGAGACGGTAAAACCGGACCTAGTTATGTTAAACGATTTGCAGTCACTAGCGTTACCAGAGATCGAGAATACAATATAGGATACGGTACTGCAGGAACTAGCGTTCACTATTTCAGTGCTAATCCTAATGGTGAGGCAGAGATTGTGTCTATTAACTTGCGACAGCAAGGAAGTATCAAAAAAATTAAGTGGGATCTCGATTTTTCTGACATCTTGATTAAAGGAAGATCTAGTAAGGGTAATCTAGTTACTAAATACAACATAAAAAAAGTAGAACTTAAAGAGGAGGGTGTGAGCACGCTCAAACCACGGAAAATATGGTTTGATGATACCGTGCAGCGCCTTAATGTTGATGGACGCGGTGAGCTTTTAGGAGAATTTAAAGGAGAGGACCGCTTGCTGGTTATCAATCAGAAAGGACTTGTAAAAACCATAGTTCCAGAGGTGACAACCCGTTTTGATGACGATATGATTGTTCTAGAAAAATGGCAACCCTCAAAACCTATTAGCGCTATTTATTACAATGGTGAAAAGCAATTATTTTATGTTAAACGGTTTTTAATTGAAAATGCAGATAAAGAAGAAGCGTTTATTTCAGATCATGAAGACAGTTATTTAGAAATTGTTTCAACCGCATATCGACCAGTGGCAGAAGTAGTTTACAATAAGCCGCGAGGGAAAGAGCAACCACCTAATGACGAGATTGAGCTAGAAGAATTTATCAGTATTAAAGGAATTGGTGCACAAGGAAATATGCTGACTAAAGAAAAAGTCAAGCAAATCAATTTATTAGAGCCTCTCCCTTATGAAGAGCCAGAAGTGGATGACATTGAAGTAGTTGAAGAAAATGAAGCCTCAGCTACTGTGGATCAAGAAGACACAAAAGAACAAAAACCTGGCGTGACAGATGTAGGTAGCAATGATGTGACGATTGATGAAAAAGGGCAAGGCAGTTTATTTTAAAAGTATAGCACCTACACGTTGTAGAGATTTGATTCAAGTTACAGAGATATGTCGTTGATTAAAGAATTTAAAGAGTTTGCCGTCAAAGGCAACATGATTGACATGGCAGTGGGTATAATCATTGGTACTGCATTTAATAACGTAGTTCAAACCATTGTAAAAAAGATTTTTTTACCGCCGCTATCTATGTTGACGGATGGTGTCAATTTCAGTGAAAAAAAATGGATTCTTAAAAGTATGATTAATGATGATCCAGCAACCGAGGTAGCGGTAGGCTATGGAGAGCTGATTGAGGTGTCGATCGATTTTTTAGTGATCGCATTTGTAGTATTTGTTGTTATTAAGTTAATGAACCGCTTGCGCAAAAACGCAGAAGACCCAAAAAACAAACAAACGGTCACTCCTAAGGACATTGAACTCCTTAACGATCTAAAAGAGCTGATGCAAGAGCAGAATAATATTTTATCTAGGAAGTAATCATAAATACTTGTAAAACAATGATTTTAATTCTTTACGTCTTAGATTTTTTATTATAATGCTTTCGCGAAAGCGAAAACCAACACATTCATTTAAACTATTTTGAATCTTTAATGTCATAAACGAGAAGACAACGCCATGGAGGTTTTTAGCCAAGCCTTCAGATGAATGATAAAGTTTTCATTTTAGATTTATTTGAATAGACCAATAAAAACGCCAGAGGAAACTCTGGCGTTTTGTTATAATATGTGGGCGGTTATCAATTAGTCCGTTTTTATGGCAGTACCATAATAAATTTGATCGCGGCCCGATTGCTTAAATTCAAAATAATAGGAGTCCCCTTCGGTACGCAATATTTTAAACAGATAGGCCCTACTGTCTGCATTTGACTTTGGGTTAATCGGTATAACGCGCCACTCGCATTCATTTACCCATTCTACTCTTGCGGTGTCTATTTCATTTTCAAAGCGCTCAATTTGTAAGCTGTCTGTACGTTCAAAAGTTGTCTTGAGAAGTTTACCACCTGATTCCTGTTCCCATACAAACGTACCTGTCTTAAAATCTGCGCAGCTACGTTCATTAATGTAATTAGAACAACTAGTCAGTAATAACAGTGTAAAAAATAGGAAAGAATACCGCATCAAAAAATAATTTATACAAAGTAAAGACACAAAATAATAGCAGGAAGAACCTCTAGGAAATAATTAGGACATTTATGAGAATATTCTTCCAGACCTTCAAATATTTTAAATGTTATATCAAAGTTCATTCTAATGGCAGAACATACATATTCAAAACCATCATTCATCATTCCCAGTGGGTGAGGGAAAAAATTCTTTGAATGTGCCATCCTCAAAAAACCAAAGAACTCTTGTTATATTTTTCCCTTTATTAAAATTCCTTGACAAGACATCACTCTCATCGTTTTTTGCAAAATTAGTGGTAGGGGCAGTCGGCACGAAAGCACCATCAGTAGTGTGTGTAAAGAGATCTTCATCAGTACTGGTCGCAATAGGTAGGTTCACTTGCTCTTTTTGAGGTGCAAGAGTGGGTGATTTGTAAGTGCCTTTTCCATTGAGCAACCAGTACAAATCAACTTCTGGAAAAGCTTTAAGAATGTTTAATATAAAATCAAGACTAGGTTTATTGCGACCTGATATAATATGAGAAATGGAGCTACGTCCTACACCTATTTTTTCTGCAAAACTAGACGCATTGAGCTCATGTTGCTCCATAATTTGCTCTAGACGTTTAGAAAATTCTCCAGATTTTACCATGTTACAAATATAAACATTACCAAAGGATAAACCTGTTTATTTTTGTAAACTATAATCGTATTCTACCTATGTCATCCGTTAAATTGACCTATTTTATATCAATTATTACTTTATATAATAGCTATTAAATAATTGGTAAATAATATTATAAGAATTATTAAAATGTTGTTTGAATATTATGGTTGTCCTGTCTCTGTATTTGAATACAAAACAGTGACGATGTGTTTACATTTGAAAACATTATCAGTTTTATTGATGTTTACAAATGAAAACGCCATCAAGTTTACAAAGTTAAACAGTAAAATATGCTGTAATTAATGTGTGGCTTTGTATAGATTTGTAGCATGCAAGAAGATGCCTTTATTTCCACCCCTATTTTGCCACGTTATTTTTTTTATGAACTTTTTGAGCAAGTTTTTTTAGATGTGGTAAAAACAATATCGCCTGACTTTTATACATTTTCCTATTTAGGATCTTCTGTAGAAAATCGATCCATTTATGGAATTAAATTAGGTCACGGTAACTTCAAAATATTAGCGTGGTCACAAATGCATGGAAATGAATCTACCACCACTAGGGCTCTAATTGAATTATTACAGGATGATAATCTGCAGGAATTGCTGTCTGGAATATCATTGTACATTATTCCTGTTTTAAATCCAGATGGACTGCAAGCATGGACACGCAATAATGCCAATAATGTAGATTTAAATAGAGACGCACAGGAGTTGTCTCAACCTGAAAGCTTGATCCTAAAAGATGCTATAGACTT
Organism: uncultured Nonlabens sp.; assembly: GCA_947491755.1. Lineage (GTDB taxonomy): Bacteria > Bacteroidota > Bacteroidia > Flavobacteriales > Flavobacteriaceae > Nonlabens. Next base: position 259,102 of record CANLKV010000002.1, read on the forward strand.
TTTTGAACCTGATCTGGCGCTCAATTTGCACGGTCAGCGCACCATCTTTGGGGTGGCTAATAGTTCGATGGCAAGTCAGGTTTCGTTTCTCGTTCCTGCATTTAATACACAAAAGGATGTGAATGACAATCGTGTACAAGCCATGCATCTAGTCACTGAAATCGACAAAACTCTAAAACTGGAAATGAAAGCCGCAATAGGGCGATATGATGATACTTTCAATCCAGCCTGCTGGGGTGATTATTGTCAAAGTAACGGTATTCCTACTATTCTGTTTGAGGCAGGTCACAACAGTAATGATTATGATAGGACAGAAGTGAAGGGTCTTATTCTATCAAGTCTTAAAACTGTTTTACGTACCGCGGCTGTACAGCAAGCCTATGACACTGACTCCATCGTTTTCCAGTATGAGTCCATTCCTCCAGTGATTAAAAATTATACAGACATACTGCTGCGCAATGTACCTACCGTAACAGGTATTAAAAATGTAGCTATTATGTATTATGAGCAGCCTACATCAAATGGTAGGCTGGAATTTATACCTATGATCTATGCAATCAACGATTCTACTATAATGTATGGACATCGAGTAATTGATGTGTCAGCAATAAATTACTACGACCATGATCTGTTTATTTTTGATGACCATGTTGTCTATTCTGAATCCTTAAAAATCAGTAGTTTTACTAAATAAGTATTAATTCATCATTTTAATTAGGCTTTCATACAATCTATCTTTTATTTTTGTGCAAAATTTAAGAGATAATGAGAGCTAAAATTGACGATATAGACAAGCAAATTCTTGATGTTCTGATTGAGAATACAAGAACACCTTTTACAGACATAGCAAAGCGTTTAAACATCTCTGCAGGTACGGTACATGTACGCGTAAAAAAAATGGAAGAGTCTGGTATCATCCATGGTTCCTCACTAACGGTTGATTATCAGCAACTAGGGTATAATTTTATTGCATACATCGGGATTTATTTAGAGCGTACGAGCCAGACTCAGTTTGTGTTGGGCCGTATTGCAGAGATTCCGTATGTGACCGTAGCGCACATTACCACTGGAAAATTCAATATATTCTGTAAAATTAGAGCACGTGACACCACACATGCTAAAAAAGTGATTTTTGAGCTAGATGATATTGATGGTGTAAGTCGCACAGAAACCATGATAAGTCTAGAAGAAAGCATCAACGATAAAAAGCGCTTGTTGCACAAGGTTTTTCAAGACTTATAATGATTGCCCGTAAAGATTTGTCCATTACGGATTACGATTCATATTTTGAAAAATATATACAATGCATATCGCCTACAGACGATATGCATTTTGTTTTAAATGACCATCTCAGTCAAAATTTAGCGAGTGTCAAAGCCTTTGATAAATCGCTCAATTATTCTTATGCAGTGGGTAAGTGGAGTGCTGGTGCCTTATTGATGCATTGCATCGATACAGAGCGTATATTTCAGTATAGAGCTTTATCTATAATGAGAGGTGCTACACACAAACTTGCTGGATTTGATCAAGATGTATTTGCACAGTCTGTTGATGTGTTCGCTTTCGCGAAAGCGGATTTATTACAATCTATGGAAATAACACGTGCAGCAACCATCGATTTATACCGCAATGCATCTATACAGGCGCTTGAGAAAGTAGGTGTAGTTAACGGAAAAAGTATGGCTGTGAAAGCAATTCCTTTTATAGTTTGTGGCCACTGGAAACACCATCTATCGATCTTAGAGAGTTACTATTGACCGTATTTTTAAGTCTGGCACCTAGATTTAGGGAAGTTTAAGGAAAGAATTAGCATCGCTTAACAGTCGATTGCTTGCTATCGTGTTTATCTTGAAAATAAAAACATGAAAAAGAAAGTAGCAATTATGGCCACTAACGGTTTTGAAGAAATCGAATTAACAAGTCCCAAAAAAGCACTAGAAGAAAGTGGTGCTATAGTGCACATAATAAGTCCGGAAAAAGAGACGATCAAGGCATGGAAAAATGGTGACTGGTCAGAGAGTTATACCGTTGATAAGCATATAAGCGAGGTACAAGCAGCCGATTATGATGCTTTATTACTTCCTGGAGGTGTTATAAATCCAGACCAATTAAGAACTAACGATAAAGCAATTAACTTAATTAAGGAGTTTTTTAAACAGCAAAAACCAGTAAGTGCCATCTGTCATGGTTTGCAATCTTTAATTGATGCAGATGTCGTTGAGGGTCGACGTTTAACTTCTTACCATTCGATAAGAAGGGATCTAGAAAATGCTGGAGCGCATTGGGTAGATGAGGAAGTGGTTGTCGATAGTGGTTTTACAACTAGCAGGAATCCAGATGACCTACCTGCATTTAACAGGAAAATAGTAGAAGAGTTGTACGAAGGCAAACACGAAGAACAACATGCTTAATTCAATTTTATAAAATGAAAAAAGCCCGCAATTTGCGGGCTTTTTAATTTATTGATTGAGCATTACTGGCATGACAAGCATAGTGACGTTCTCGCCCTCATCCAAGCCGTCAACAGGGGTTAAAATACCCGCTCTATTAGGCAAGGACATTTCTAGAGACACGTCGTTGCAATTGAGGTTGTTGAGCATTTCAATAAGAAAACGACTATTAAAGCCTATCTGCATATCGTCTCCCTGATAATCACAAGTAAGTCGTTCATCTGCTTTATTGCTGTAATCTAAATCCTCAGCTGATATGTTGAGCTCTGCGCCAGCCATTTTCAGACGTATCTGATGAGTAGTTTTATTTGAAAAAATACTCACACGTCTTACACTATTTAAAAACTGAGTTCTAGTTATGGTAAGTTTATTTGGGTTTTCTTTAGGTATTACCGCTTCATAATTAGGGTACTTACCGTCGATAAGTCTGCAGATTACCGTAGTATTTTCAAAGGTAAATTGCGCATTGCTATCGTTGTATTCAATAAGCACGTCAGACTCGCTTCCTTGAAGCATAGACTTCAATAAATTAAGTGGTTTTTTAGGCATGATAAACTCTGCCGTTTGATTTGCAGATAAATCTTCCCTTCTATAACGCACTAGTTTGTGAGCGTCAGTAGCGACAAAAGTGAGAGAATCACTACCGAATTGAAAGAACACACCACTCATGACTGGTCTTAAATCATCATTTCCCGCTGCAAAAATTGTTTTATTGATGGCGGTAGCCAGCGTGTCACCCATGATGGAGGTGCTGCTAGGATCTTCTAGCTGTACTGCCTTAGGGAATTCCTCAGCAGGCGCACAGGCTATTTCAGACTTTCCTTTATCATGACTTACCGTCATCACAGTATTTTCTGAGTGAAAAGTAAGTGGCTGTTCAGGAAAGGTTTTAAGCGTATCTAGAAGCAGTCTGGCGGGAATAGCAATTTGACCATCGTCCTGACTTTCTACCTGTAAACGACTTATAATAGTCGTCTCCATGTCAGACGCAGAAACCTTTAACTCATTACCTGATAGCTCCAATAGAAAATTATCTAATACGGGCAATGTGTTATTACTATTAATAACTCCACCTAAAAGTTGAAGGTGTTTTTGTAAATAAGAACTTGAAACTATAAACTTCATTGTATCTGATTAAAATTTACTACTATGCTCATTTTGATGCGATCATAGTATAAAATTTGTAATTTAACTATTAAATTGCGACTGTAATTGCAGTGCAAAGATATTTTTTATAATAGGTATCTCCTCATTTACTTATCAACAAAACACCTCTAATTGTCAAAAATAATGATCAAAAAATTACTCCTACTCAGTACTGCTTTCATTTTTTCAGCAGGCCTATTTGCTCAAACAGCATTGGAAAGAGAGATTATAAAATCAGCAACCGATCCTGTCAAGAAAAGGCAGTTGCGTTTGAGTTTGACTGAAATTGCAAATAAAAACCAGAAAGAGGTTGCTCAATACCTAAAAAGTCATCCGTCGCTAGCTAAATCTTTGAACTCAGGAAGCGACGAGCGCTGGTTAGAACGTATTGATAGTAATGGTAATCCAGTATTTTTGGTTCCTTATAATAATTTTGTTGGTGCAAAAACAATTGGAGTTAATAAAGTACAAAATAACGGTAATTTGGGGCTAGATCTAAAGGGACAAGGAATGAATCTAATTCTTTGGGACGGTGGTTACGCAAGGAAAACACATAATGGATTTTCTGGAAGGGTATCTTATGGTGAGGAAGGGAAGCTCGAGAGTGATCATGGAACTCATGTTGCAGGAACAATGATTGCCAGCGGGCCTACCTTTGTTCTTATTGGAATGGCTCCTAATGCCACCATAACTTCTTATCATTTTGATAATGATATCACGGAAATGGTTGTTGAAGCAAGTGAAGGTTTTTTAATATCCAACCACAGTTATGGAGCTGCAGTGGATAGCGATACTCCTGTTTGGTATTACGGTAGATATGATGCTGTGGCTAGTTCGTTTGACAATATAACAAGTACCTATCCATACTATTTGCCTATCGTAAGCGCCGGTAATGATAGAGGTAAAGGATTGAATTTTGAAGATAGAGGTTATGATTTATTAACGGATAGGTCTACCTCAAAAAATGTTATAACAGTTGGAGCGGTAGAAAGCGTCTTCACATATTCTAAAGCTTCCGATGTTAAAATGAGTAATTTTAGTTCTTTTGGACCTACAGATGATGGAAGAATAAAACCGGATATTGTTGCGATGGGAGTTTCTGTTTTGAGTTTGAGTAAAGAATCCGATTCGGCTAGTAATATGAAAAGTGGAACTTCAATGTCTGCACCGATGATAAGCGGTGGCCTCATGTTAATCCAACAGCTCTACAATCAAGAGCAGTCTAGCTTTATGAAGTCGGCAACTTTAAAAGGTCTTGCCTTAATGACCACTAAAGAAGCTGGAGATAACCCTGGTCCTGATTATCGATTTGGTTGGGGATTGCTAGATGTAGAGGCAGCAGCCAAAGCCATTCTTGATCTTAATAACGGCAGTAGCATTCAAGAAAACACACTTAACTCAGGAGGCAATTACATACAAACTTTTACAACCAAGAGCAATGATAGAATAAGTTTTGCCCTGTCATGGACTGACTTGCCAGGAACCCCTCTAGGGGATGATGCTGTAGAAGATGACAGTACACCCATGATAGTAAACGATCTGGACCTAAAAGTAGTATCATCTGATGGTACCGAATATTTTCCTTATAAGTTAGATCCCTCTGAGCCTACCAAAGCAGCTTCTACTGGTGTCAATAACGTAGATAATATCGAAATAATCCACATCGATGCCCCAGCTGGCGATTACCGTGTGGAAATTACACACAAGGGCGCGTTAGCTAATGGAGAGCCACAAGACTATTCTCTTATTGTTAACGGTGGAACCCCTCAAACTGCTTCTAGTAATTCGGAAAAATTAGAGGGATTGAGTATTTTTCCTAATCCTGCCCGCAATATTTTCAATGTAACATTAAATGCTGCTACGGCATCAGACTCTATTGCAGTGCAGCTTTATAATACATTAGGCCAGATTGTGATTGAGGAAGAATTTAGTAATAATGGAACATTCAATGAGCAAATAGACATCTCTGGTGTCAATAGCGGTATCTATTTTGTAAAAGTGACTGATGGTTCACGATCATCCACAAGAAAATTAATCGTTCAATAATTATTAAGAATGCCCAACTTGAAAAGCCTGATCGCAAGATCAGGCTTTTTTAATAACTGTCAATCTATTTTAGGACGACACACTAAACAAATTAAACTTAATACACCTCCTTGATGTGGTGCTTGTTATCATTAAAAATAAAGGTGTCATTCTCTTTCAATCCTTTCATGACTTGAAAAATTGGGGCTTTATTAGAGATTGCAAACAAGTCTTCATTTTGCTCGCGCAATTCTATTTGTCCCATCGGTACACTTATAAGGAGCAGTTTGTCCTGTGTTCTAACGATAGCACCTTCTTGTACCGTAGTTTTACCACCATGAAAATCCATGTTATTAAAGGCAATAAGCATGTCTTCATGTTCCTCCCTTAGTTGTGCGTAACGCTCAAAATCTCCTAGCAGCTCCCCTTGACTATCATCGTTTTCATAACCATGCTTAGTATCATTAGATTCAATGCTCTCATTAATCTCATCTAGCTTTTCTTGATGTACTTTAATCCGATCTTTCAATTCTTGTTTACAAGCTGCTACAGCAGCCATCTTCAAATGTTTCATGCGCTTGTCTTTTGTAGTAAAGATATCAGGCGCGAGGGGTCAATATCGAGGACTTAATTAAAATTTAGCATTCTGCTATAGGTCAACAGACGGACGTTCAAAAACCTGAATGTTGCTAATCAAGCGCTCGCGTACTAAATTCATCATACGTTTGTTGAGCGCGCTTGAGTTTTTGATATAAGTATCAAACTCTGCTATTGTGAACATGCCTAGTAAAACCCCTTTCAAACTATTGCGAAATTTTTGATCTCTATTCACAGCATTTTCTATGTAATCGATTCTCTTGCTAGCATCCAGCCCGTAAAAAACATTTTTATGTTTTTTGATGTAGTTTTTAAAAACTTCAATCAATAAATCGTTTTGAAGTTTTGCAATCGGTCTCAAAGTGCGATTTTGAAATTGTTCCTCGTCACTCATTTGGTCATTTACCTGGGCGCTTGCAATCTCTGGTCGCAACGCTATTAGATATTCATCTCTATTTTTCATAACCTACAATTTCTTAAATGTAAGTAAGATAAAATAGGGTTCGCTTTCGCGAAAGCGTACATTCTTCACAACCTTATCAACACAATTGCGTTAAACCGGTCTAAAGTGAGGCGTGCGAGCCGGTGTAAGGTTGTATTTTTAAATAAAAAAGATGATTACGACTGTAAATCCTTATACAGGAGAAAACTTACTTTCTTATGAGGAAGATACGCCTGCTACTATTGAAGCTAAATTGCAGAAAGCTCAAAGGCGGTACGATTCATGGAAAAGCACGAGTTTTCAAGAACGTACTGATCTGGTGCGTAATTTAGGAAGCGTACTGGATAAAAATAAATCTCAATACGCTCGTCAAATGGCCTTAGAGATGGGAAAGCCTATTTCTCAAGGTAAGGGAGAGATTGATAAATGTGTCTGGTTGTGCAACTATTATGCAGACCACGGGCCTGGTTTTTTGAATAATGAGCAGTTTGAAACAGAATACTACAAATCTTATGTGACCTATGAGCCTATAGGCGTTGTTCTTGCTGTAATGCCATGGAATTATCCTTTCTGGCAGGTGATGAGATTTATAGTTCCTTCCCTTATTGCAGGCAATGTGGGAGTGTTAAAACACGCAAGCAGTATCATGGGCTGTGCCTTACTTTTAGAACAATTATTTGAAGAAGCTGGTTTTCCCACGGGATGCTTTACCTCATTAATTATATCAGGTAGCAAAATCGAGCCCGTAGTAAAAAATCCTATTGTAAAAGCAGTTACTTTGACCGGATCAAAACCTGCTGGAAGCGCCGTTGCACAGGTAGCGGGTAGTGAGATAAAAAAATCGGTTTTAGAATTAGGGGGGAACAATGCGCTAGTTGTTTTTGATGATGCCCAAATTGACCAGGCAGTAGATACCTGTTTAAATGCGCGGTATCAAAACACGGGTCAAAGTTGTATCGCTGGAAAAAGATTACTTCTACAGTCAGCTATTGCTGATGATTTTCTAACCAAATTAACTGAGAAAGTACGCCATCTCAAATCTGGCGACCCTCTAAAAGAGGAGACCTATATAGGTGTAATGGCACGTGCGGACCTTGCTCAAGAGCTACAAGAACAACTACAAAAATCTATAGAGATGGGTGCTACATTGCACCTGGGAGGACATCGAGACCATGCTTATTTTGAACCTACTATTTTAACTGGAGTTACAAGCGATATGCCTGTGTTTCAGGAGGAAACTTTTGGCCCCTTACTAGCAGTAACCATCTTTGAAGAAGAACAGGAGGCTGTTGAGCTTGTCAATAACTCAAAATTTGGTTTGGGGGTAAGTTTATTTTCAGAGAACACAGATCGTTTAGAAAAGCTAGTTCCTCAATTTAAGGACGGAGCAGTATTTATCAATGAGAAAGTGAGCAGTCATCCTAATTTGCCTTTTGGCGGTACAGGTATTTCAGGTTATGGTAGGGAACTTTCTCGCTATGGTATCCGCGAATTTGTCAATATAAAAACCGTGGTTGTCCAGCATTATTAAACTTGCTGTAAAAAATACCATTGTAGACTTATAAGAATAATGCTATTATTAAATGCTCCAGATCGGAGCATTTCTTTTGCTTCAAATACTTTTATTGAAACAAGCTCAATATCTTCCTTTTCATTTGCTTTCCCACCACCAATATATTTTTTTTGATGATCCCTTATCCTGGCATAGAAAAGATGTATTTGCTCTGAGCAACCACCTGGCGATGGGTAGTAAGTACTGATAGGCTCAAGATCATGAATGTCATATCCTACCTCTTCACGTGTTTCCCTGATCGCTGATTGTTCTGCACTCTCGTCTTCATCTATGGATCCTGCTACTAGTTCTAACATCCATGGATCTTTTCTACGCGCAGAGGGATATCTAAATTGCCGAGTAAAGAGGAATGAGTTGTTATCAATATTATGCAAGAGTACTGCGGTCGAATCGCCGCGTTCTAGGCACTCTCTGCTTGCTTTAATTTCACCCTCATTGTTATGTTTATCGTATTGAACGTTTGCTTTTAAAACTTTTAAAAAGCCGCTGTACACCTCTTTTTCGTGGTTTATTTTAAATGATTTCATTTATACAAGTTATAAGACTTAGTTAAGAAAACTGCAGGGATAAATAGTTTTTTAACCATTTCACTAAATTTAAGCCTTAATTAAAACTACATGAACAAATCAATCTACCTCGCTTTACTTTTGTCCAGTACATTAGTTTTATCTGGTTGTAAAGCAAAGAAAGAGCCCTCTAAGGGTTCGGCAACAGAAAAAACCCAGTCTAAAAATGATAATGGTATGAAACCTTATAGCAAGGTGATTACTAATGAAGCAAAAACTGATGACGGAATTTTTAAAGTGCATCAGGTTGGCGATAGCTATTATTATGAGATTCCCAATGAAACATTAGGAAAAGAAATGTTGCTCGTAAGCCGTATTGCTCAAATTCCTTCTAATCTAGGTGGCGGTTATCTGAACGCAGGTAGTAAAACGAACCAACAAGTAGTAGAATGGACTCGTTTTCAAGATAAAATTCTTCTAAAGGTAAAATCATATTCAGAAATCACTAGAGACTCTACCGCAGCAATTACAAATTCTGTTAGGGTAAATAATTATGAACCTACTTTATATGCATTTGATATCATGTCTGTCTCACCAGACTCTACTGCGTCAGTTATTGATGTCACAAAATTCTTCAGCTCTGATATTCCTGCTTTAAGTGGACTTAATGATGGATTGCGCAGTAGCTATAAGGTACGCAGTCTGGACAGGGATCGCAGCTTTATCAATTCTATCAAAAGTTTTCCAGAGAATATAGAGGTAAAACAAGACTTTACTTATATCGCGGCAAATCCGCCATCTAACAGTAGTGTAGGATCTATCAGTTTGCAAATGAATCAATCCATGATCTTGTTGCCAGAAAATCCTATGCAACCACGTATTTATGACCCTAGAGTAGGCTTTTTTACAATCAACCAGATTGATTACTCTAGTGACGCACTTAAAGCAGATGAGAATACTTATATACGCAGATGGAGACTAGAGCCCAAAGATCCAGAAGCATATGCTAGAGGTGAGCTAGTTGAACCAGTAAAACCTATCGTTTATTACTTAGACCCTGGAACTCCAGAAAATTTAAAGGAATATATTAAACAAGGTATAGAGGACTGGCAAGGTCCTTTTGAAACCGCTGGATTCAAAAATGCTATTATTGCAAAAGACGCTCCTAGCAAAGAGGAGGACCCAGAGTTTAGTCCGGAAGATATAAGATATTCTGTAGTACGTTATGTAGCCGGCACTACTCGCAACGCAGTTGGTCCCAGTGTAAGTGACCCACGCAGTGGGGAGATCATAGAAAGTGATATCATTTGGTATCATAATCACCTACGATCGTATCGTAATAGATATTTACTAGAAACGGGTGCTGCAAACCCGTCTGCCCGTACCTTGGATACTCCTGCAGATGAGATAGGAGAGATGATGCGTCAGGTAATTGCTCATGAAGTGGGGCATGCCCTAGGTTTTCCACATAATATGGCCGCAAGTTTTGCGTACGATGTAGAAGATTATCGAGACGGAGAATTTACCCAGAAAAACGGTATTGCTGCAAGCCTTATGGATTATGCGAGATATAACTATATCGCTCAACCTGGTGACAAAAATATTCGTTTTGTAAGACAAATGGGACCGTACGATCACTATGCTGTAAACTGGGGTTATCGAGTTATTCCAGGTGCAGACTCACCAGAAGCTGAGGTGGATACACTTAACGAATGGATTATGGAAAAAGCTGGGGATCCACGATATAAATTTGGTAGACAGAGCAGTCGTTTTGATCCTCAATCACAAACGGAAGCCATTGGTAACGATCCAGTAAAGGCAAGTACTTATGGTATTAAAAACTTGAAATATGTTGCAAAAAACCTTGGCGACTGGACCTCAAGTGATACTAATGATTATGAAGATCTAGAAGAGTTATATGGAGAAATGGTAGGGGTATGGAGCCGTTATGTAGGTCATGTTATTACAAATGTAGGCGGTGTGAATGAAGACCTTAAGAAACCCAATCAAGAGGGCACTGTTTATAGTACAGTAGACAAAAAAACGCAAGAAGAATCTGTAGAGTGGCTTAATAACAATGTGTTCAATACGCCAGAGTGGCTCATTGACCCTGCATTAATTCAAAATGTGCAATATTCTGGTTATGCAGAGCAAATGCGATCTGCACAAACCCGTCATCTTAATAATCTTTTAGATTTTGAGCGTCTAGGAAGACTCTTAAACGCAGAGACCGTAAGCGATAATTACTACAGTGCACTAGATCTAGTTAAGGATGTACAGGCAGGAATTTTCTCTCCTGACGGTAAGCTTGACATTTATGAGCGCAACTTACAACGTGCATATGTTGACCGTTTAAATTACTTAATGACTGGAGAACTAAGAAGAGGCCGTAGCGGTGATTATTATGATGTAAATCAAAGTGATGTACGATCTATAGTACGTGGGGCTTTAAACAATCTTTCTCGTACGGTTGCTAGAAAAAAACGTGGAACTAACGATACAATCACTTTATACCACTATGAGGATTTAATGGCAAGAATTGATAACATTCTCAATCCAGAATAGAAGAAAATAAATACGATGATAAAGTAAAAGCAGGCCCCTGGGCCTGCTTTTTTGTTCTTCAAAGTCCCTAGAGCAATGACCTTTTTTAAAAGAATTTAATGAGCTATTCTCACAATTTAATAAACCTTAAATAGGAAGTAGCCAATTTTCAACAATAGCTCACTGTCTTTGATGTGTTACTTACCAACTTATGGCAATATGCGATGGATATACATAGTAGATAATCTCATCATCAATAATTAATTAAAAGAGAAAGAGGGGCAAAAAAAACAGCCGATTCCCAATAGGAATCGGCTGTTGTATTAATTGGAAACAATTAGTCCTCTCGAGAATATTTTTCCATATATCGATCATAGAGATCTTTCTGCCTTGTATCTAGTGAGATGTCACGACCATCGATAAAAGCTCGTGTTAATTTATTGGTTCTCATGTCAAGGGCATTCCCTTCAGAAATAAATAAAGTAGCACTTTTACCTTCTTCTAGTGATCCGTATTGATCATCGATGCCTAATATTTTTGCAGTATTTAAAGTAACCATGCTCAAGGCAGCCTCCATATCGAGACCATGAGCAGCTACTGTACCAGCATAAAATGGTACATTACGCACCTGGTGGCGCTCCATACTTCCAGAGTTTTCAATACCTACAAGAACCCCAGCATCAGCAAGTAATTTAGGAAGCTTGTAAGGCATATCGTAATCCTCATCTTCTCTAGTAGGAAGACTATGGACTCGTGCAACAAGAATCGGGACTCCCGCAGCAGCAATATCTGCAGCAATGTTTTGAGTACCTTCTGCACCTATCAATACGAGATTGTTTGTAAGGTTGTTCGCTTTCGCGAAAGCAAGCACATCGATAACCGCTTTCTCACCGCTTACATGTACATAGAAATTTGCGTTTCCTGCAAGAACCTCCTTAAGAGCTTCAAGTTTTAAATCGATATTTTCGGGCGCTTTTACTTGATGATATGCCCTTGCTTTATCTAGAAACTGTTGTAATTCTTCTATTTGATCCTCATAGTTTTTTGAAGGTTCAATCGGGCCATAATTAGGCCAGGAGCCAGATCTAGAGAAGCTACTAGGCCAGTTGACGTGAATTCCATCATCGATTCTTACGGCAGCGTCCTCCCAGTTCCATGCATCCATTTGTACCACACTAGATTTTCCAGATATGCGACCGCCGCGTGGCGTTATTTGAGCTACTAGTACGCCATTAGGCCTCATGGTTTCTACCACACGACTCTCTGCATTATAAGCAATAATACTGCGCACATGTGGATTAAATAAGCCTATCTCATTTTGATCATCACTTGCATTTACTGCGTCAATTTCTACAAGTCCTAGGGTAGTGTTTGCCGCTACAAGACCGGGATATACATGCTGCCCTGCAGCATCGATTACCTCTCCTTTTGTAGTTGTATTAGTTGCTTGACCGCTAGAAATGCTAGTTATTTTGCCGTCTTCTAATACAATGATAGCATTTTCTATAACGCTACCGTTCCCTATATGAGCAGTACCATTGATGATGGTATAAGCTTTATTTTGTTGAGGTGCTGGAGCTTGTTGAGCTAATACAGGCAATGCCAGTAAAAAGCTCACTATAATAAGTATTTTTTTCATAATCAATGTTTTACCAGTGTAACGTATTGCATTCATACAATGTCTTTGTAGACTGTTTAGGCGTTTGCGTTTTAAGGCCTTTGTTTTTTGCTTTGATCATCTCATTTGCTAGTTGCTGTCTTTCATTCTTTACAGCAATTCTCATTTCTTTGTCTTTTTCAATATCAAAAAACACAATACCGTCAATCATGGTTATTTGAGCTTTGGCCGTTACATCTAGCGGATTTGTATTCCATAGCACTAGATCTGCATCTTTGCCTTCTTTAATACTACCTGTGCGATCATCAATATGCAATAATTTTGCAGGATTCAACGTGACAAATTTCCAGGCATCTTCCTCGCTCACGCCACCGTACTTTACTGCTTTGGCCGCCTCTTGATTAAGGCGTCTTGACATTTCTGCATCATCACTGTTAAAGGCAGTTACCACTCCTTGAGAGTGCATGATCGCTCCATTATACGGGATGGCATCATTCACCTCATATTTATAAGCCCACCAGTCAGAAAAAGTAGAACCACCAGCACCATGCTCTTTCATTTTGTCTGCCAGCTTATATCCCTCTAAAATATGAGTAAAAGTATTGAGCACAAAACCATAACGCTCTGCAACCTCCATCATCATATTGATTTCACTTTGTACATAAGAATGACAAGAAACATAACGTTCTCCTTTTAAAATTTCAGAAATAACTTCCATTTCTTCATCATAACGGAAGTTATCTGTTCCTCTTGTTTTTTCATATTCTTGAGCTCTTGTGAAATAATCTTCAAATACCTGCTCGACGCCCATTCTAGTTTGTGGGAAACGTATGCCATTTTGATATCTGGACTGCTTTACGTTTTCACCCAGCGCAAACTTGATAAACTTTGGAGAGTTATCATAGATCATCTCATCAGGCGCATATCCCCATTTTAATTTGATAATAGCACTACGACCACCTATTGGATTTGCAGATCCATGCAGTAATTGTGAGGTAGTCACACCACCAGCCAGATCTCTATAAATATTGATATCTTCATGATCAACAACATCTTCTATAGTAACCTCGGCAGTTGAGTTGTGTCCCGCTTCATTCACGCCTTGATCGATCGCAATATGTGAATGCTCATCAATAATACCACTAGTCAAGTGCATGCCTGTTGCATCAATAACTCGTGCACCACTGGCTCGCAGACCGATACCAATTTTCTCAATCTTGCCGTTTTTAACAAGTACATCTGTATTCTCTACAATACCCTGCTCCTCATTAGTCCATACTGTAGCGTTTTTATACAACACAGTTTCTTCCACGGGCTTGCTTTCAGAACCAAACGCAATATTAGGGTAAGTCATTTTTCCTAGATCGACTACAGCATCTTTGTCCTCATTTTCGTCCTCTTCCTCTTTATCTGCGGCTGCATCGGACTTGACAGCTGTAAAAGCTTGCTGCTCGCCATCTGGCAAGTACACTTTACCAGTTAAGGCGCTGTTATCAGCATCAAGCCTTGCCATCCATCTGGTAAAGCTATCATCTGTAGCATCTTTTTGTGACGTAGTAATGGTTATCCAGTCACCATCTCTCGAAATTTTACTTCCTAGTTTTATGCTGTCTTGTTTAACACTTATTGATTTGGAATTACCACTAATGGTAATGGAGTAGGTTTCTCCCATTAATTGAGCAGTGTACGTTCCATCAGCATCAATAACATTGCGGTCTTTGATAACATGCTTAGAACCCTGTACCCAGTTTTCATATATTTTAGTGTCTTTTTCAAACAACTCACCAGAGGTTACAATAAAGTTAGCTTGTTTACCTTTCTCTAGAGTCCCTATCATCGCTGATGCGTTCAACATTGCAGCAGGAATAGTGGTAAGAGCCGCAAGTGCCTGTTCTTTTGTCAATCCATACTCAATAGCTTTTTCGATTTTTACGTGAATATCACCAGCTGTTTTTAGTCCGTGGGTAGTTATAGCAAACTTAACACCGGATTTATGAAGCATCATGGGGTTTGCAGGACCTTGTTTCCAGTCACGCATGGTACCTAGATTTACAAAATCTTCTAGATAAGGATTTGTCACATCATATGCATCTTCAAAATCTACTGGCAAAATAAGTTGCGCATTTGTGGCCACAATATCGTCCATCATTTCATAGGCATCTTTACCACCTACAATTACAAATTGTTTGCCTATGCGATCACCTAGCTTGTCAGCTCTCAATACATTTTTCTTGTCACCGGCTTCGATAATTTGAACCAGGTTTTTATTAGCATTAAGCGCTTCTAGTGATCGATCTCTTGTTATAGCTTTTCCACCAGCATACCAGTCTGCATCAAAGTGCGCCTGGCGCAGTAACGCTAGTGTTCCCATTAGTGAGGTAGGGTAGGACTGATTCGTTTGCCTGCTGCGATCAAAACTGTAAAAATGACCGCTTTTATCCTTTAAAATACGTGTGTTGTCACTACCGTTATTATTTAAAGCGATTAACATCCCAGTACCACGAGCGATGCCGTCATGCAGGTGGGTTTGAACCACACCATAACCCGCTTCCATCATTTTTTCAGCGGCTTTAGAGTCATAGGAATAAAAGTCTATGGCATTTTGCTCTGGTCGAATGTGATCATTCCAGTAATACCCCTCGCGACCCTCGTCATACTGCTGTCCGCCACGCGAGCTTCTGTCTGGCGATTTCATACTAAAGTCACCATAAGCCTCCACAAAAGAAGGGTAGATGTAGGCACCGCTAGCATCTTCAATTAATGCTCCAGAGGGAATAGTCACTTTCTTGCCTATGTCGACAATTTTACCGTCTTTAATGACGATAGACGCATTCTCTAATTGTTTCCCTGGACTTGTAACGATAGTAGCATTAGCAATCACGCGAGTCGCATTGCTCACAGCGCTTATATCATCATTGTTAGGAAAATACTCCTGTGCAGTAGCCGTTATAGCAGCTATTGCAAAGAGCGAAAAAAGTATTTTTTTCATATGCATAAAAATTTAAACTTTAAAGATAGAGAATCTATACGTAGCAGCACTGCTTTTGTGGCGCTACATCATTAGTTTTAAGCCTACTGCTTTGCTAGGTGTTATGGGCGTTCCCCTGTCCTACGGTGGGGGCGGGCTTTACGTTACAATCTTTTTAAATAATGATGACATCCTTATTTAAAAAGGATTTACACTACAATCCCTAACGCATAACAAGGTGCCCTAATGATTTATATTGAAGTGGTACCATTATAAAACAAATAGGGAAATGCTGTTGTAATAAAAAAGGGAGTACGCTAGTTACAAATATCTTGCACTCGCGCTTTATTTATAATAGTTTACTAACAAAGCTACTACGTACGAGTAGGTGCGCATACCGTCCGGTTGATTATTGGCCTCCAGGTATTTATTGTATGTAGATTGCGATACTTTCTCAATAATATTATCCTGGTAGGGTTCCCAGAAGTCAGTAAGCTCTTGATAATTTTTAAATATTCCTTGATGCATCTGGTCTCGCAAAGCCATGGCTTGCTCTGGATTTTTTCGATACAAATCGTTAAGACAATAACGCAAAGCAAAAATACTGGCACTATATTTAAAATGTAAATCCTGGTGATTAATTCCACTTAACACGGCTATAAAGTTAGCCTCGTTTTCTTTAGCAAATCCCAACTGGTGGGACATTTCATGTAGTATAAGTACAGGTGTTTTATAGTTATTAATATTTGCATTGGTCTGCGCCTCACCAGTAAGTGGGTTTAAATAACCGCTATACCCCATGTAAGTAAGAGGCCAGGTAAGTAATGACTTTTTAATACTAGAGGGGCCGTAGGATAAATTAGCGTTTAATTTAGGCAACGTTTTAAATGCTCTAGGCGCTAGCTTGAATAACTCTTGCTGGGACCTTTCAAAAACAATAGCAAGGGAATCATTAGGCTGCAGCTGTTCATGCAAGTGGTTGGAATTATTCACCAGCATTTGCGTCACTTTTACAAGATCTTCATCAGTATAAGTAGCTTCTAGATGTAAGATTTCATTCAGTGGTAAGCGGTAGTAATTAAATCCCCAGGCCAGATGAAAATAGAGTAGGGCTATATTTAATATCAGAAATATTTGGTATATCCGCTTTCGCGAAAGCATGACTACTTCCTTTAAATGAATAATTAACCACCTGACAGATAGAAAGATAACGAGTACGTAACAAATATCTCCAAAAGAAAACGGGATCCATCCCAGTGCATAGCGAAATATCTTTCCTATGAAAGGATACACTCCAGAGCTATAATAGGTCTCAATGAAAGCTGGGTAATTTTTGAGCAAATTATAGCCGGTGCATTGAAGAATTAAAAAAATAATAACGGCTATAAGAGCCCGGTATTTTCTCATGTTGTAAATGTAATCGTTGATAGAAATCGTACCAAATAGGAATGCTTTATTTCAAATAACACCCTAGTATAAAAAAGGAATCAATTTTTTTATCAAAATAGGATTTAAAAGGCAGTGTTAATGTTAGTTCATAGAATATTCTTTTAGGTAAAATTAGATTACAACTAGATAGTAGAAGTTTATTAGACCCTATTCCTGCGGTTTTACAACATGAGCATCTTCAAAGCAAAATATAAAACCTTTTGACGACCTTTGCTTCAAAATACAGCTACATGAATATCATCCTGGCCGACTTTGATTTCCACACGCGATTGTTACCCTTTACTTATACCAGACCCACATCTCATATACGTTGCGGCATTCTAACCATGGCAGACCGCTGGGAGCGATTTTTAAAACAATCCGTGAGTTACCAGACGCAAGACTATTTGCAGGAGAAGTATCCCCTAGTACAAGCAAAAGATACTATTGTTATAGCTGGTCATGTGGTGGCTAATCAATCATTAACTGATGCCATTCTAGATTTGAAGTCTGGTCAAAAACTTATTTCTAATAACCGCCTACTGGCTTACCGTAGTGATAAGGTTTTAAGCTCGACTGATGAGCTCATTCCTGTTGAGTTTACTGCACAACCCGTTATTGCGATAGAAAATACCTGGGATATATTTTCTAAAAACGGCGAGGTTCTTCAAGCAGATTTTGAATTGATTACAAACGGTAGGACCTCACAAGCCATTCCAGAAGGGGTTCAAGTCATCAATCCAGAAAACATCTTTATTGAAGAAGGTGCCACAGTGCATTTTTCCATACTCAATGCCACTAACGGACCTATTTACATTGGTAAAAATGCCGAAATTATGGAAGGCAGCATCATACGCGGTGGTTTTGCATTATGTGAATCCAGCACTACAAAACTAGGTACTAAAGTATACGGCCCCACAACAGTAGGCCCACATTCTAAAATAGGCGGTGAGGTCAATAATTCAGTAATATTTGGTTATTCCAATAAAGGGCATGAGGGATTCCTAGGCAATAGTGTTTTAGGCGAATGGTGCAACCTAGGGGCTGATACAAACACTAGTAATCTTAAAAATAATTATGCAGAGGTGCGACTGTGGAATTATGAAACAGGTCGTTTTGCGCCTACGGGTTTACAGTTTTGCGGTCTAATGATGGGCGACCATTCAAAATGTGGTATCAATACCATGTTCAACACGGGAACTGTAATAGGTGTAAGCGCCAATATCTATGGGGCAGGATACCCGCGCAATTTTATTCCTAGTTTTTCATGGGGTGGCGCACAAGGTACGATGACTTATAAAACCAGTAAAGCTTACGAGGTTGCATCTGTAGTGATGCAGCGCCGTGGTCTTGATCTTGAGCAGCAAGACATTGATATACTCGATGCTGTGTTTGAAAAAACCGCACGCTTTCGTAAAGACTAGCCACCTCTTGTATAACGCTCTGCACAGGATTCCATACAGTTGTAAGTGACCGTCAATACATCTGCATTCTCGTCTATTTCATATACACCATAACACTCTCCCTCTACAATACGATTCAATTCAGGTTGCCATTCTGCAACGGTTTTATCACTATGATTATTACCTATACAGACAGACTGGTTTGAAATAACGGTCCCATAGGCGGTAAACAACAGCGTTTTTTCACTAGTTGCTTCTACATAAGTTGCATTGCCATCCCCAGGGTCATTAAGTACTTCAGCCAGTCTCCAACCTCCTAGCGCAGGGTCATCTTCAAATTTGTTCGTGCAACCAGTGAGCAATATAATCGCTATTAATAGGAATGTAGTTCTCATGAGTTTATAGGTTTTTTGAGCCACCTAAAAGATAAATACTTTATTTGTTAATTTAGGAGCTTTAGAACTACTTTATGAAACATACACTGGCCTATCTCGTCTTTCTTTTCAGTATTCATTCAAGCATTGCAGCAAGTTCCTTGATAGGAGCAGGGGAATCTCGCTTTCGCGAAAGCGAACTAAACTTCACCTCAAAACAAGACTCCATTAAAGAGTATGAAGGTTATTTTAATTTTACTTATGACGATAAAAAAGGCAGTATTCTATTAGAGGTAAGCGATTTAAACAAGGAGTTTCTATATGTGCACTCACTGTCTACAGGGCTGGGATCTAACGATATAGGTCTGGATAGAGGCCAGTTGGGTGACGGTGTGGTGGTCAAATGGATCAAGAGCGGGAATAAATTACTACTGGTACAACCTAATTTGAAATACCGTGCAAGTAGTACTAATAATGCCGAAAAAAAGTCCGTTGAACAGGCATTTGCAAGATCAGTTTTATATGGCTTTGAAATAAAAGAAACAGTTGATCATACCTACACGATCGATATCACTTCTTTTTTAATGGAAGATGCTCATGGTGTTGCTAATCGTTTAAAATCTCGCAATCAAGGGACTTATAAAATTGATAAATCCCGCAGTAGTTTATGGTTAGAAAACACAAAAGCTTTTCCTAAAAATGTGGAATTTGAGGCCTTACTTACCTTTACTGGCGATCCTAAAGGGTATGAGCTGCGCAGCGTGGCTCCAGATGCGACAAGCGTTACGGTAATACAGCATCACAGCTTTGTAGAATTACCCGATAATAGCTACGAGCCGCGTGAATTTCACCCTAATTCTGGCTCATTTTTTACCAGCCATTATGACTACAGCAGTCCCGTGGGTACGCCCATGCAAAAACGCTGGATTACTCGCCATCGGTTAGAAAAGAAAAACCCAGAACAGGCGTTGAGTGAAGCCATAGAGCCCATCATCTATTATCTAGACCCAGGAACGCCAGAGCCTGTGCGCAGCGCACTTATTGAAGGAGCCAGCTGGTGGAATCAAGCCTTTGAATCTGCTGGTTACAAAGACGCATTTCAAGTAAAAATTTTACCGCCAGGGGCAGACCCCATGGATTTAAGGTATAATATGATCCAGTGGGTGCATCGCAGTACTCGTGGATGGAGTTATGGCGGCTCTATTACAGATCCTAGAACTGGAGAGATTTTAAAAGGGCACGTAAGCTTAGGTAGTTTGAGAATACGACAAGATTTTATGTTAGCACAAGGAATTCTTGAACGCCCTTTTGCAAACGGACAAGAATCTACTAAAATGATGGAAATGGCTCTTGCAAGAATAAGGCAGCTAGGTGCGCATGAAGTAGGTCATACTTTAGGATTTGCACACAATTTTGCTGCTAGCGTTAGCGATCGCGCTAGCGTTATGGATTACCCTCACCCTAAATACACTATTGATAATGGGACTATATCGTTAAATGATGCTTATGACACAGGTATAGGAGAGTGGGATCAATTAACAGTGCAATATTCCTATGGTGTTCCTGCCACTGGGCAGACCGAAAAAGAATTTTTAAGCAATATCATTGATCAAGCTAGACAACAAAATATTCAGTTTATAAGCGATAGCGATGCACGCGATGCTAGTGGTGCACATGCAGATGCTCATTTGTGGGATGGTGGTGCACATGCAGTAGATCAATTGCAACATATGCTAGAGGTACGTAAAATAGCTATGAATAACTTTAGTACTGATAATATCCCAGATGAACAACCACTTAGTGTACTAGAAGACGTCTTTGTACCAGTGTATTTCTCGCATCGCTATCAAGTAGAGGCTGCTTCAAAATTGATAGGAGGCATGCGTTATTCGTATGCGATAAAAGGAGATCCAAACTTTACTTATGTTCCTAAAAAAGAACAAGAAAAAACCTTACAAGCTCTTTTAAGTACGCTTGATCCAGAATTTTTGACAATTCCAGAACAAATACTTCAACACTTTCCTCCACGCGCTTATGGCTATGGCAGGGATCGTGAGAGCTTCAAGTCTGCGGTGGGTGTGGCTTTTGACCCTGTAGCAGCAGCTGTGACCAGCGCTCAAGTGACCCTCGATTTTATAATGAATTCTACACGATTAAATCGCGTGGCACAGCAGCAAATCTATGGTGATTACCTGTCTCTAGAGTCGCTTATGGATGATGTAACGCAAGTTATTTTTAATCAGTCGTATTCAGGGTTTTATGAAAAAACAATACACTCACGTATAAAAGAATTATACATCAACAGGTTACTGACTGCTAGTCACTCCAGTCGCCTCAATGTAATTGTAAAAGCACAAATTTTCAATCAAATAGATACCATAAAAGGTCAGTTAGATCGTTCTAAAGACAGTACTGACAAGGCGTTACTTGCCTTAATTAATAAAGCTGAAAAACATCCAGAGCATCTTGAGGAGATACCCGTATTAAAAATACCAGACGGCAGCCCTATAGGCAGTTGCGGTATGTAACAAAGATTAGAAAGGAATTATGGAAGATTGTTTCTTTAATTTCTTTTAAACAAAGTAGTAGTCAACATCTAGACGGTACTAACTAGCATCCTGCAGCTGCCTCTGCACACCGTTCTCCATCCATGGCGGCACTCACTATACCACCAGCATAACCTCCGCCCTCACCACAGGGATATAGGTTTACTATTTGAGGGTGTTCTAGCTTATTATTGCGCGGTATTTTAACTGGTGACGAGGTTCTGGATTCTACCCCTACGATATTGGCTTCATTTGTATTATAGCCGTGCATTTTATGGCCAAAAGCCGCAAAACCTTTACGCAAGCGACTGCCTATATGTCTAGGGAGCAAACTGTGTAATGGTGCGCTGTGTAATCCAGGTTGATAGGAACTTTCATTTAAATCGCTAGACAACCTTCCTTCTACAAAATCTGTAAGACGCTGTGCTGGTGCTGTTTGTGTTCTCCCGCCGGCGGTGTATGAGGTGTGCTCAAGGCTTTTTTGAAACTCCAATCCCGCAAGTGCGCCGTATTTTCCAAAGGCATGCAAATCTTCCTGTGCATTGATTTCTACAACGATACCAGAATTAGCAAATTTATTATTGCGTCGGGAGGGCGACATACCATTAACCACAACCTCGCCTGACTCTGTCGCGGCGGGAACAATAAAGCCACCAGGACACATACAAAATGAATAAACACCGCGCCCGTTTACTTGCTCTACGAGACTATAGGATGCGGCTGGTAGCAATTCACTGCGCTCGCCCTTGCAGTTATATTGAATGGAGTCAATAATATGCTGTGGATGCTCTACACGCACTCCCATAGCAAAAGACTTTGATTCTATCGCAATATTCTTGCGGTCCAGCAGGTAAAAAATATCTCTAGCAGAATGTCCCGTAGCTAGAATAACCTTTGTAACGGGTATTTCCTGGCTGTTATTTAATTGTAATGCAGTAATACGCTCTTTTGATATTTCAAAATCGGTTACACGGGTTTCAAAATGAATCTCACCACCGTATTGCAAAATGGTCTCCCGTATGCGTTGGATAATTTTAGGCAACTTATTGGTGCCTATGTGCGGGTGTGCATCGACCAGAATTTCGCTCGTAGCACCATGAAATACAAGGTTTTCAAAAATACGTCGTACGTCTCCACGCTTCAAACTGCGGGTGTACAATTTACCATCACTATATGTTCCTGCGCCACCCTCGCCAAAACAATAATTAGAATCATCATCTACCACATGATCTTGATTAATCGCTTTAATATCACGGCGTCGTTTTTGAACATCCTTACCACGCTCATAGACTACTGGTTTATAGCCTAGCTCTATACATCGCAAAGCGGCATACATGCCTGCAGGACCAAAACCGATAATGTGAATAGGAGCGGCATCGCTTACATCCTTGTAGTTAAATTGATATGCAGACTCACTAGGTAGGGGCTCATTTATATAAACTGCCAGTTTGTAATTAAAGACAACGGTCTTTTTACGAGCATCAATCGATTTGCGCAATACGACAATACCTGTTATTTGTGAAACAGGTATTTCTAGGGCGGTGGCTGCCCTTTTTTTCAAATCATTATCCTGTTCTTCCTCAGGAAGACTTACACGCAATTGCAGCTCTTTAATCATGGTGTAAATTTATGGATAATCCGCGTCTCGTTCACACCTGGTTTTAATATCTAATTTATTCTAAATGATGTTTATCTTTAAACTCATGAAACGATTTTTATACATTTTATGTGGTGCCCTAGCATCGATAATGACAGCGCAGGACTATTATTTTCCAGATCGGCATGAGGACTGGAAGAAAATTATACCAGTACAGGCTCAATTTAATGGAGAAAAGCTGGATGGGGTTATCGCTTTCGCGAAAGCGAACGAATACAGCGGGTCTCGAGATTTGAGAGTTGCTATTCTTGAGGGATTTAAGCGCGAACCATTTCATGAAATTTTGGGACCTACCAAAAAGCGCGGTGGTCCGGCAGGAATAATTCTCAAAAACGGTAAGATACTCGCTCAGTGGGGTGATGTAGATCGTGTGGACATGACATTTTCTGTTACTAAAAGTTTCTTATCAACTGTAGCAGGACTAGCAATTGATGACCGTCTTATTGCTAGTGTTAATGATACTGTTGCCCAGTATATCTGGGATGGAACTTTTGCAGGTGCACATAATTCAAAAATCACCTGGCAACAACTGCTAGATCAAACAAGTGCATGGCAAGGGACTCTATATGGCGGTAAGGACTGGGCAGATCGCCCGCCCAGAACTGGAGATATTGACGACTGGCAATATGCAAGGCCTGCCACACCGGGAACAACAATGGAATATAATGACGTTAGAGTCAATGTTCTAGCTTATAGCTTGTTACAAGTCTGGCGTAAACCCTTACCACAAGTATTAAAAGAACGAGTTATGGACCCAATAGGAGCAACCACCACCTGGCGCTGGTACGGTTATGATGATGCCTGGGAGACCGTTGATGGTTTGCAAATGAAAAGTGTTACCGGCGGCGGTCACAGTGGTGCAGGACTTTTTATAAATACGGTAGATATGGCGCGTTTTGGGCTGCTATTCTTAAATAACGGGACCTGGAATGATACCTCAATTATTTCAACCCAATGGATCGATGAAGCTATACAATCATCGAGCGCTAATCCAAACTATGGTTTTATGTGGTGGCTCAATTCTAAGGACGGCCCCAGACACTGGAAAGGTATGGATGAAAATGTGTTTTATGCAGCAGGGTTTGGTGGTAATTTTATCGTGGTGGATCGTAGTAACGACCTTGTCGTGGTCACCCGTTGGCTAGAGCCTAATAAAATAGAAGAGTTCATGCAGATGCTCGTAGCAGCCATAAATCCCTAGGTGATCATATCTACCTTTACATAATAAGCAGCAATTTTATAAAAACTGCTCTTTTTCTCGTTCTATAAAGTCTATCAGTTTTGAGGGCTCGATTTTTGTGAGTAGTTCAAAATCCTTATGGATAGTAGGTTCTGATTGTAAACGCGGTATAAAGTGAAGCAAGGTCATTACTATTGCAAAGGAGCGATCAAGACCTTGTTTTCTTTTTAAAAAATAAAAGGACAGTGGGTTAATCGAGCGGTAAGTAATTTGTTGACCGGTCACTTGTGTAATGATGTTAGCCGCTTTTTCAAAAGATAGATTTTCTGGACCGTTGATAAAAAAAGCTTTGTTGTAATGCTGGTCAAATGATGCAAGAAAGATCGCTATTGCTTTGCCTATATCTCGTACATCAACCCAATTGAATCGGGCATCTCCTGCTGGCAGTGTGATTTTTTGTTTTTCAATTATTTCGGGTAGCAGGGCAGCGGTTAGATTTTGCATAAAATAGCCAGGTCTAACAAAAATATAGTCAAACCCCATCTCGATGATCAAATCTTCTATTTTACGATGAGGTATGAATCGTACTGATTCGGCACCTTGAACTGATAAAAAAACAACTTTTTTTATGCCCTGTTGCAAGGCGACTTCTAGGAAGGGTTTAAAAACGTGTTTGACGTCAGTAATTTGGGGTGGTCTCAGCAAAAATATAATGTCTACGCCTTGCAAAGCTTTTGAATGGTTGTGTTGTTGTTGCAAATCAAACTGCCGATATTCCAGTTGATCGTTCGAGCCAAATTTTTCTTTGGCGTCTGCAACATTACGTACGGCAGCGATGATTTTTACAGGATAGCTCTGTTGTGAAAGGTTTCTTATAACTTCTACACCTACAGTTCCTGTAGCTCCTGTAATTAAAACAGTTTTCATAATATCAGTGAATTAAGAAAACCTAATACGGTTTACAAAACGCTTTCGGTTCTGGTTGAATTTAAAGTATTTTCAAATGGTTTTAAAACCATATTCAACTGTTTAAGTGCATTTTCCTTAATAATACTAGTATCAATTGATAGTGATTGATCAGCAGTTTTTAAAATGATGTCTGTACCCTGTCTATTCAACACCTCAATCTGTTTTAAATCAATTGCCTTATGGAAGCTATTGACTTTTTTTATTTGAGTTTCTTTGATCGTTATGTATCCCCATTTCCACTGGGCTAGTCCCAATAAGGTATAGAAAACCGCCGGGTAGCCAAGGGTCTGTGCAAGCCCTACCATTCTAGGTTCTATTAGATATATCAGTATAGCGGCAAAGCAGATGATAAACCCAATACCTATCTTTTTACTGACATATGCTTGCGAGTATTTGACTCTCATTATTTCCCGTGGCTTGATCATCAGTTTACAGGTTTAGCTGTCCAGTAATGTCAATATATCAATCGCAGCTTCACTAATTTTAGTACCGGGTCCAAAAACTGCAGCAACCCCAGCATCAAATAAAAATTGATAGTCTTTGCGTGGGATTACACCACCTACAATAATCATGATATCATCACGGTCGTATTTTTTTAATTCTGCCATGACTTGAGGTACCAGCGTTTTATGCCCTGCAGCCAGTGAGGAAACGCCCAGCACATGTACATCATTTTCTACAGCTTGTTTTGCAGCTTCTGCTGGTGTCTGGAATAATGGTCCTATATCCACATCAAAGCCTACATCGGCATAACCGGTAGCGACTACTTTGGCACCACGGTCGTGACCGTCTTGGCCCATTTTGGCAATCATGATACGCGGTCGGCGTCCTTCTTTCTTTGCAAACGAGTCGGCTAGTTGTTGCGCTTTCGCAAAAGCAGGATCATTCATAATCTCTTTTTTATACACGCCTTGAACGCTATTGATTTTAGCTTTATAGCGACCAAATTCTTTTTCTAGTGCTTCAGAAATCTCTCCTAGTGTAGCGCGCTCTTTAGCAGCTATCACGGCAAGTTCTAGCAAGTTACCTTTACCTGTTGCGGCACATTTTGTGAGGTTTTCCAGTGCGGCTTGCACCTTATGATTGTCTCTGTCTTTTTTTATTTGTTCCAGTCGCTTTACTTGCTCATTACGTACCGCGGCATTGTCGACCTCTAGAGTATCTATGTGGTCTTCGTCAGGACTAGGATACTTGTTGACACCTACGATGGTATCAACCCCTGCATCAATGCGGGCTTGTTTTTTTGCAGCGGCTTCTTCTATGCGCATTTTGGGAATTCCAGCTTCAATAGCTTTTGTCATTCCACCTAGTTCTTCAACCTCCTCGATCAGGGCCCAGGCTTTGTGTGCGATATCATGGGTAAGTGACTCTACATAATAAGATCCAGCCCATGGGTCCACCGTTTGTGTAATACCTGTTTCTTCTTGTAAAAATAATTGGGTGTTTCTTGCAATGCGTGCACTAAAATCTGTAGGCAACGCAATCGCTTCATCTAGTGCGTTGGTATGTAAACTTTGTGTGCCTCCTAAAGCAGCAGCAGTGGCCTCGATCGTTGTTCTAGCAACATTATTAAACGGGTCTTGCTCAGTAAGAGACCATCCAGAGGTCTGGCAGTGAGTACGTAAAGAAAGTGATTTTTCATTCTTTGGCTGGAACGGTTTCATCAATTTTGCCCACAACATGCGTGCCGCTCGCATTTTGGCAATTTCCATAAAATGGTTCATGCCTATGGCCCAGAAAAAAGATAGTCGTGGTGCAAAACTATCGATGTCCATACCGGCTTCTATTCCTTTACGCACATATTCCAATCCATCCGCAAGCGTATAAGCCAGCTCTATATCGCTGGTGGCACCTGCCTCATACATGTGATAACCGCTTATTGATATTGAATTAAAACGAGGCATGTGAGCACTGGTGTATTCAAAAATATCTGATATAATTTGCATGCTGGGAGTAGGAGGGTAGATGTACGTATTACGCACCATAAATTCTTTAAGAATATCGTTTTGTATGGTACCACTTAAATCCTTAATAGCCACTCCCTGTTCCATAGCGGCTACAATATAAAAGGCCATTATAGGTAACACAGCTCCATTCATCGTCATTGAAACGGACATTTTATCAAGAGGTATTTGATCAAATAACACTTTCATATCCTCTACCGTATCAATAGCAACTCCAGCTTTACCTACATCACCCACAACGCGCTCATGATCGCTATCGTAACCTCTATGTGTTGCAAGATCAAAAGCCACAGACAAGCCTTTTTGTCCTGCTGCAAGATTACGGCGATAGAAAGCATTAGACTCTGTAGCACTAGAAAAACCAGCATATTGTCTTATCGTCCAGGGTCTTTTTACATACATGGTAGAATAGGGACCGCGCAAATTAGGAGCGATACCAGCTACAAAATCTAGGTGCTCTACATCATTTATGTCATCTAACTTATACTTTTTTTTCAGTGAGATACCCTCTGCAGTTTCATAGGTTTCTGCATTCAAATCCTGCTCTTGAATGGTAGCCGTAAAGTTGTCCCACTCTACTTTAAGTGAGTCCATGTTTTTCCTTTTGCTCATTCTTTTGGCATTTTTGATTTTTCTAAATCTTCAGCAATACGTTTAGGCACAATAGGTGCAATTAAGGTTTTACGCGTTTCAATTTTTTGAAATGGTAGAATCTCATAGCTAGATTGCAGGGGTTGAGCCTCATTAGGGAATTTATTTACACCCACGAGTATCTTCTCTTTATTGTCAAAAGCTTCTCGTTCTTTACGATCACTTTCTTTAATTTTTCTCTGGATAGTACCTTCAAATAAAGCACTAATAAATCCTCCACTATTTTCTAAACTCTTAAAAACATCGAGTGCTTTATCAGCAAGTTCTTTTACTAATGCATTAATATAATAGGCACCATCTGCTGCATTTGATACTTTGTTTAAATAAGCCTCTTCTTTTAAAATAAGCAGCTGGTTGCGTGCTATTCGATCACCAAATTCATTTTCTTTATTAAAAAAGGAGTCGTACGGCAGGTTGTGAACGGTATCTGCCCCTCCTAAAACAGCACTCATACACTCCGTCGTCGTACGCAACATATTGACATTGTAGTCCAGCAACGACTTATTGCGTAAACCTGGAGTTGCCGTGATATAGCAGGACAGATGTAGTCCATAGGCATCTCCTAATGTTTTAGTTAAAATGCGATAGACTCTATATTTTGCAATCTCTATAAAATAATTAGAACCTACCGTGGTGTCTATGTTTACTCGTTTTTGCGGCTTTGTTGCAGCCTTGTTTGAGGTATTTTCCGCTTTCGCGAAAGCGTATTTTAAATCAACACCGTACCTTGATACACCATCGCAATAGGCCATGAGGTACTCATTCAAGTGAGCTAAATAATAAGCTAGTTCTTGAACCACAGTAGCGCCAGCCTCCTGGTAGGTTGATGTGTTGACTGTAATATTTGAAAAGTAACGATCAAATTTTTTGAGAAATGTGCCATAGTCACGTAGGTCTTGATCTTTATTTACAAACCAGTTGCCATAGCGTGCTAGTTGATGAATGACATCTATATGGACATAAACCTGTGGTCGCAAATGGTATACCTTTTCAATAAAGTTAAGATCAAAAAAAGGCAAGTGCACTTGTATTCCATGCTGGGGTAGGTCTTTAAATAACTCTTCCAGATCAACATCTGCATGAGGTATTAACAGAGCAATCCCTTGAGCCCCACGATGGATGGCGTCAATTGCTTTTTTGTTTGCTGCAGTCGCATTACCACCATATATTTTTTGTGAAACATACCAATCATTGCTATCATTTGCATGGGACGGTACTTGTATTTGTGGTGCGGTATCCCTATGATAGATAGGCTTTATATGAATACCGTCTGCAGTGGTGTTTACTAGAGTCTGATTGTAGTCGGCGCCCTTCAAATCCATCTGGATTTTCATTTTCCACTGGGATTCACTAACCGGATCAAAATCTGCAAATAATCTAGAGGCCATTACTCTTCTTTTTTTATAGAATCTGCATGCTCAATTATGTAGATTTCTTCGTTCTCTCTTTTCATTAAATATCGTTCTCTCGCAAATTTTTCTAGCCCTGCCGAATCTTGCAATTGTTGTATGCGTGCTTTATCTGCAGCGATACCACGTTTATAAAAATCTGCAGTTTGTTCTTTATCTTTTATTTGTTGATCGAGTGCGCGATGTGCTGTAAACCAGGCGCTATCGTCCAGAAAAGAAATCCAAATAACGAATAAAAAACTTATAATCAGGTATTTATTAAAGTACCACTTGTTTTTAATCTGGTTCCATTTCATGATTTCAAGATAAGAATTTAAGCCAACTTTTGATCTAGAATGGAACGTAATATTTTTACTCCTACACGATTTAATCTATTAGTCGGTATGATAACATCTGCATAGGCTCTAGTGGGCTCAATAAATTGCTGGTGCATGGGCTTTAATGTGGTTTGATATCGATCTAGAACCTCATTCAAATCGCGGCCACGGTCTGAAATATCTCTTTTTAGACGACGTATCAATCGCTCGTCGCTATCACAATCTATATAAACTTTAATGTCAAACAAATCTCTAATCTCGGGTAGAGTTAATATCAATATACCTTCAACTATTATAACGGTGCTGTGCTTTGTAAGCACGGTCTCTTTCGTTCTATTGTGATCTTTGAAAGAGTACACGGGCTGTTGAATAGAGTGGCCTTTACGCAGCTCTATCAAATGTTCTTTTAATAGTTGAAAGTCAATACTATTAGGATGGTCAAAATTTATTTTAACTCGTTCCTCATAGGAAAGGTGGCTGGTGTCTTTGTAATAAGAATCTTGAGATATTACTGTAACGTCGGTATCGAGATACTCGTGAGCTACTTGATTAACTACAGTGGTTTTTCCTGATCCCGTGCCACCGGCGATTCCTAGAATTAACATAAGCCTAATTTAAAATGGCAAAGGTACTGTCTTGTAATCAAATCATAGAACATCAGCATGGGATCTTACCGTGGATGTTATGGTGTTGATTTTATATTGATTAGCCATAGCTTATTTAAACTACAGAGAATTTAGTAGAGGCTCTTGCTATTTTTTTATAAGGAACAAGCACAATCGAGTCGCTACGCAGCGCTGTATTTTATCTTTAAATTTATTGGTAAGTCTTCCTAGTAGAAGGAAAACTTGTATAAATTATGTGCTAACGGTATGAACAGCGGCGGTTATAGCTCAATTTAAATTATTCTACCTAAGGGTGAGTTTTTACTCGTGATGGTAGGGTTCGTTTTTAAGAATCGTAAAAGCTCGATAAATTTGTTCTACTGCAAACAAACGAACCATTTGATGGGAAAAGGTCATCGCACTTAAGGATAATTTTGAGTTGGCCCGATCGTAGACCTCTTTAGAAAATCCATAAGGTCCCCCTATAACATACACCAGTCTTTTCATACCTGATAGACTGCGTTTATTGATAAGTTGAGCAAATTGCATGCTGGTCAATACTTTTCCTTTTTCATCTAGTAGCGTTACAAAATCACTAGTCTGTAACTCGTTAAGAATTAAATCTCCCTCCTTACTTTTTTGTTGATCAACACTCAGATTTTTAGTTTTTTTCAAATCTGGTAGGAGTATCCATTCAAAATTTACGTAATGATGCAATCGCTTTGTATATACATCAACCAGCTGTTCAATGCGTGGATCATCTGTTTTACCCACGGCTAGTAATGTTATCTTCATAATTCAAAGGTAAATTCTTTCTAGCTTTCCGACAGATTGTTTAGAGAATCTTAAATTTGAAGCACGTCAACTTAAAACCAACTATGGAATACTCGGGCCCTGAATTTGAAAATGAAGTACATCGCATCATCACTAATGCATTGCGAGAAGATGTGGGGGATGGCGACCATAGCAGTCTCGCTTGTATTCCAGCACAAGCTACTGGAAAAGCACGTTTATTAGTAAAGGATCAAGGGGTTATCGCTGGTGTTGCATTTGCACAATCTGTATTTCATCATGTGGATCCATCTTTACAAATAGAAACACTTAAAAATGACGGCGACCGCGTGTCATATGGTGATGAGGTATTCTATGTGAGTGGAGCCTCGCGATCTATTTTAACAGCAGAACGTATGGTATTGAATAGCATGCAACGTATGAGTGCTATCGCCACAAAAACAAGAGAGTTTGTAGATCGTCTGGAGGGAACTAAAACAAAAATTTTGGACACTCGTAAGACTACACCAGGCATACGCTTGTTAGAAAAGTGGGCTGTCATTATAGGTGGTGGAGTCAATCATAGATATGGTTTATACGATATGATCATGCTCAAGGACAACCACATAGACTTTGCTGGAGGAGTAACAAAAGCAATAGAAAAAACAGTTAATTACTTAAAAGATAAAGACAAGGACCTTAAAATTATTGTGGAGGCTCGCAATCTAGACGAAATTGAAGAAATACTCCAATCAGACCATGTCTATCGTATCTTAATAGATAACTTTAACTATGAAAATACTAGGAAAGCGGTGCAACTAATAGGCGATCGCTGTCTTACAGAAAGTAGCGGTGGCATCACTCTAGATACCGTACGAGAGTACGCAGATTGTGGTGTGGACTACGTGTCTAGCGGCTCGTTAACTCATAGTGTTTATAATATGGATTTGAGTTTGAAGGCAATGAATGGCTAGGCTTAAAGAAATACTGGCTCGCATACCCGTTTTAAGCTGGATTGTAAGTGTCTCCAGCAGAGCAAAAATTCCTGGTTTTGAAGGGATGACGCTCTATGATTTATGGGAAACCTACAGCGTCGGTATTCTAGAAGGGGCGTTTACATTACGTGCCAGCGCCATTAGTTATAGCTTTTTCATGGCTATATTTCCTTTTATTTTATTTATGCTCAACCTGATACCTTTTGTACCAGTAGAGAATTTTCAAACAGACTTTCTAGATTTTGTAAATGGATTGTTACCAGCGCAAGCAGCAGGATCCTTTGATTATATATTTAAAGAAATAGCTTTACAAGAGAACACTGGCCTTTTAACCATCGCATTTATCACCTCACTCTTTTTTATGAGCAATGGAATAAATGCTGTTTTTAACGGGTTTGAGCGTTCCTATCACACCTCATTCAATCGTGGAATGTTGCGCCAGTATTTAATTGCGGTAGCGGTTTCCTTATTACTCAGTTTATTTTTACTGTTATCAATTGTGGTGTTTGGTATTGTAGAATACTGGATAGGTATGTTACGGGCACAAGAATTTATGCCAGATGCCTCATCACAAATAGGATTGAAGCTACTGCGCTATGCTTCGGTAATTGTAATGCTCTATTTATTTGTATCCACCTTGTATTATACAGGTACAAAAGAGGGACGGGAGAATAGTTTTTTCTCGGCTGGATCCTTAATGACAACAATTTTGATCCTACTGTCTTCTTATCTATACGGGATTTATATTGACAATTTTGCTTCCTACAATGAAATTTATGGTTCAATAGGCGCGCTGCTTATTTTGATGATTTATATATGGCTTACAGCAAACGTCTTGCTACTAGGTTATGAGCTTAATGCATCCATACGCTCATTAAAGGCACGGAATTTGGATAAGTAATACTATATTTAAACATTCAAACAAACACGATTATGAAAAAAATATTTGTTTTAGCAGTGGCTCTTTTAGGAACCTTTACTGCAACTGCCCAGATTACTGTTGAAGGTATTAAGGTAGAAAAAAACCTTACGGTTGATGGTAAGGAACTCATACTGAATGGTGCAGGCCTGAGAGAAAAAATCGTTTTTGATCTTTATGTCGGTGGATTATACACCATGAAAAAAACAACAGATGGAGAGCAGCTAGTTAATGCAGATGAGCCTATGGCAATCACCCTGGACATAGTAAGTAAACTGGTGACTCAAGATAACATGAAGGAGTCGATAACAGAAGGTTTTTTTGAAAGTACTACTAAGAAAGAACGCAAGGCTATCCAGTCCCGTATTGAAAAATTCATAGGGTTTTTTAATGAAGAGATTGTAGAGGGGAATGAATTTCAAATCTCCTACGTACCAGGTAAAGGAACCATGGCTCACAAGAATGGAAAATTCTTAGGTACGATTGAAGGTTTGGACTTTAAAAAAGCACTTTTCGGAATCTGGTTAGGAAAATATCCAGCAGATGAAGACCTGAAAGACGGCCTGTTAGGCTTATAAGGCAAATCACTTACTAGAAACTAAAGCCCGTGTTGATCATGGGCTTTCTAATTTGATAAAATGAAATATATAGGTATGATGTTGTGGGTATTATTCGCTTTCGCGAAAGCGAACTCACAAACGGTAGTAGGAACATGGAAAACCATCGATGATAGTACCGGTGAGGTAAAGTCTCACGTGCAAGTTTATCAAAAAGGCGATAAATACTATGGTAAGGTATTAAAAGTGCTAGCAAAGGATGCGCCAGAAAAACCTTTGTGCGTGGCCTGTGAGGGAACACTTAAAGATGCCCCAATAGAAGGACTGGTTATTATGAGGGATTTAGAAAAAAACGGTCGTATGTATAAGAACGGGACCATACTAGATCCGGAAAACGGCAAAGAGTATGATTGTAAAATATGGCTCAACGAGGACAATCCCGACTTATTAATGGTGCGAGGTTACATCTTATTTTTGTATCGCACCCAGACCTGGGAGCGGCTATAATTTCTTAATAAATTACCGGCGTCTACTCCAGGCAAAAAAAACGAATCGGTTATTTTTACATAACCGATTTTTTTATGTCCTATTATCTTGACGTCATTCTTCCCCTGCCGCTGGAGCGTTATTTTTCTTACAAAATTAATGCTGCCGAAGCTGAGTTTATAAAGCCAGGGATGCGGGTTGCGGTTCCTTTTGGAAAATCTAAATTATACACGGGCATAGCTGTTGAGGTACGAGAAAATATAAGCGTTGCTTATGAGGTCAAGGATATTGAATTTGTAATCGATGAGGCCCCAATTTTAGATAAAGATCAGATTAGGTTTTGGGAATGGATTGCCTCTTATTATTTGTGTAGTGTAGGCCAGGTGATGAAAGCTTCATTACCTAAGTCTCTTTTATTAGAAAGTGAAACCACGATCCAGGCTCACGATGACGCCTCACTAGACCAGAGCGATCTCACAGATCATGAATACTTGATTCTGGAAGCTCTAGAGCACCGTCAAGCGCTCAAGGTTGATGATATAACACTCTTGCTAGATCGAAAAACCGTCTTGCCCATTTTAAAAAAGATGTTGGCAAAAAAATTAATCATCTTACAAGAAGAGCTCAACAACACGTATAAGTCCAAAACAGAGCGTTACATCCAGCTCGCACCGATCTACAGCGACGAGGAACAACTCAAGGAGTTGCTAGATTCTATGACTAGAGCGCACAAACAGCGCGAGGTGTTAATGACACTTTTTATGATGAGCGCAGGAAAAAAAAGTGTAAAATCAAAAGAATTAGAAAAACGTGCTGGTGTCTCACGAGCTGTTCTCAAATCATTAATTGATAAAGAAATACTGGAAGAGACAGAGCAAGAGGTAAGTCGCATGTTGATGGAGGCACAAGCCGGCAACGATTTGTATGAACTTACGCTGCAACAGCAGGAAGCTTATACGGGTATTAAAAATGCTTTTGTAAAAGACAAAGTATGTTTATTACATGGAGTGACATCCAGTGGAAAAACAGAGATATATGTCAAGTTAATTGAGGAATATCTAGCTCAAGGTAAGCAGTGTTTGTACTTATTACCAGAAATTGCTCTAACCACTCAATTAATAGGTAGGCTGCAGTATTATTTTAAGCACCGCGTGCTTATTTACCATTCTAAATATAGCCTCAATGAGCGACAGGAAGTCTGGACTCACGTACTAGAAGCAAAGGAGCCTTATGTGATTATAGGCGCTCGTAGTGCGTTGCTTTTACCTTTTGTTCAATTGGGTTTGATTATAGTAGATGAAGAGCATGAGACTAGCTTTAAACAATTTGACCCAGCACCACGTTACCACGCTAGAGATACTGCGATTATTTTAGGAAAAATGAAGGCCGCTCACATCTTATTAGGTAGTGCAACACCTTCTATAGAAAGCTATTACAATACGACTGTTGGAAAATTTGAATTGGTTGAACTTAAAAAGCGGTACGGGAATATATTGATGCCGGAAATCAATGTGATAGATATCAAAGAAAAGCATCGTAAAAAGCGAATGACGGGTCATTTTTCTGATACTTTGATAGAGGCAATGACACAGGTTTTCAATGATAAAGAACAAGTTATTCTATTTCAAAATAGGCGTGGCTATGCACCTATCATGGAATGCAATACTTGTGGTCATGCGCCGCAGTGTCCTAATTGTGATGTTAGCCTAACGGTACATCAGCACCGTGCTCAAATGCGCTGCCATTATTGTGGTTTCCATACATTCATACCTAAGGAATGCGCTGCTTGCAGCGGTACAGCATTGGACACAAAAGGCTTTGGTACAGAACAAATAGAAGCCGAATTCAAGGAGATTTTTCCTAATCAAAAAATCGCTAGGATGGATCTGGATACCACTAGAGGCAAGTACAGTTATGAAAACTTAATTGAACAGGTTGAAAATCGCGAGGTAGACTGCCTGGTGGGAACTCAAATGCTTACTAAAGGTCTCGATTTTAGACATGTAAGCCTGGTAGGTGTTCTTAATGCAGATGCTATGCTCAATTTTCCTGACTTCCGTGCACATGAGCGTTGCTTCCAGTTACTTACTCAGGTTGCAGGTCGCGCTGGTAGAACTTTAAAGAGAGGTACGGTGTTATTACAGAGTTACAACCCGCATCATATGATTTTACAGCAAGTAAGCACATATGATTACAAAACAATGTTTAAGGAACAACTGGAGGAACGCTATCAGTTTAAATACCCACCTTATCAGCGGTTGATACGAATCACTTTTAAGCATCGGGATTACACCACCACTTTAAATGCTGGACAATGGTTTGTGGGCGCGCTACAACAAATAGAAGAAGGGGTAGAGGTATTGGGACCAGAATTCCCGCCTGTCTCTCGAGTGCGAAATTTATATCATGTTCATGTAATCGTGAAATTAGGTAAAACTCACGCTCCAGAAACTATTAAAGGATTTATATCAAGAGTTAAAAAAAGTTTTGAATCCATTAAACAATACCGCGCTGTGCGCTGTAATATAGACGTTGATTGTTATTAGTTTCGGTTATAGTAAAGTAATACGAGCAACTAATTTTTAATCAGCTTGATCGACTGCTGGCCTTCATTGTTACTCAAATGGATGAGGTAAATTCCTGATTCAAGATCCATTTCTAGCCGCTTGTCTGTTGCGATAAGTTGTTTTGTTATCGTGCGGCCCGTCATATCAATGATAGATAGTATGGTGGGTTGATTGATGGATACAATTTTAAAAGAGCCCGTAGTTGGGTTAGGGAAGATGCTCACCCTCGAGATGGCTGCACGAGCATTAGATAAAGTAAAAGCTTGGTTCTGACGATTCCCCCAGATATATTCTGCCAGTTCTGGAAGGTCAATAAACGGATTCCTGTTGCGCTGCCATTGATAGATCACATTGTTGCGATGCATTTCAAAGTCGTCTGGTGGATCCTGCCTGTGCCATTCCAGCAAAGTATTTAAATCGCCTATTAGCCCCATGCGCGTCGATGGATTCCCGTTGACTATTTGTAACATCTCGCCAGTAGAATATTTGTATCGCTGGGACATGTAAAAAATAGATCTGGCGACATCACCTTTCCAACTGCCACGAGTGCCAGTTGGGCCAGAGTATTCTGGGTAGTTTTGCGCACTACGACTGGAGTTTTCTCCAGGATCTGTAGCTCTTAAATGATGTGCATCACTGTTACCATGCCGCAAACTATCAACACTAGTTTCTTCCCAGATAGTGATACCGTCTGCTACATCATCCAGATCTTGTACGCTATCAAAGCCACCACGACTGCGGGAATAAATATGCTCTCTGTTCCATTGACTCTCCCTGCGCTGTTGCCCTTGAAAATTGACAGACCTACGTTCTTCTTCTGTGTAAAGTAACCAGACTTTATTGCTGTTAAGCGCGCTTTGATCGGCTTTTTTAAGAATTTCAATCATATCGGCATAATTATGATGACGTACAACACCTCGCTCTGCAATGATGGCCGTTATCTCATCCTCTAGTGCCTTGGCAGATTTATCAATAAGCCGGTCGTAGTAATCGACGGGTGCTGTACTGGCGACTAATTGATAGGTGGGTTGATCTGGATTGCCATAACTTGCCATTGTAAAATCATCATCGATAACAAGAACGCGTTGGTTATCAGACAATCGTTTGAAGTTATCTGGAAGATTGTTTGAGAGGTTTACTTCTAGAAATTCATCGCCTTCGTCAAAGGAATCATTGATTATAGTAAAATCTAGCATTTGTGTGGTGGTTCCTGCGGGAATCAACAGCTGTGTAGTACCTGTGTAATCTTCCTGGTTAAATCCAGAATTACTTAGGCTAAAGGTGGTAGAAATGTCAACGGTCGACTCACGATCCAATTGAAAGCTTATGGTAAATGAATCACCCTCTTTAAGGTTGCCAGTGGGAGTTATGTTAAAATCCAGACCTATATATGGCGGCGCTTCTAGATTATTATCGTAGTGAGGTGTGGGTGCTTTAATTGAAAAACTACCGTCTAGATTTCGCTGGATGGACTCCTCTGTTTTGCGATTGTTTGCATTTTCATTGTGTTGAATGCTCACTCTTAAAGACTGCATCAGGGCTATATCATCTGCATCATCAGTACCATAAACCAGAGCGTCTATTAAGTTAACATCAGTAGGTATGGTGCCTTCAGGAAAGTCTATATCGTCCCCTAAATAAACAGCAACAGCATCTGCACCCAGTTGTATTTGTGCCTCGATAATGCGTCGATCTACCGCTGGGACAGTTTTTGAGCTTCCTAGAACAATTAAACCATTATTGTCAGACCGCAGCCCATCCAGGTCGATTGCGGCATAACTCATATCACTGGGCGCACGACCGTTAAAAAAAACGAGTACGTATCCGTCCAGCAATTGGTAGGGATTCTCTGTTTTCAATTCTACAAATTGTTTGTCATTTGTACTGGGTGTATCTGCATCTATCTCGTTTATTAGTATTTGTGAGTTCGCTTTCGCGAAAGCGAAAAGAATAAAAACCCACCAGCCTATCTGTGTTTTTTTCATGTTAATAGTTTGATTA
The DNA here is from genome assembly GCA_947491755.1 of uncultured Nonlabens sp. Taxonomy (GTDB): domain Bacteria; phylum Bacteroidota; class Bacteroidia; order Flavobacteriales; family Flavobacteriaceae; genus Nonlabens. The sequence goes on from CANLKV010000002.1 coordinate 297,770, forward strand.
CAGCAAACGACCCCAACGAACTGTACAGGTAAGGTAAGGCTATTTTTTTCAGGAGCAAAGTAGGGGATATGACTACTTCTAACTAAGTTTGATGAATCTTATGAAGCCATCGACACATTTTTACAGTAAACTCAAAGTGCATGCAGGCGCGCTAGAAAAAGTGTATGCTGATGCAAACCACTTCAGTGAGATTCCAGACGACTGGAATATTGTAGTCACCGATGTTGAAAATTCAACCCTTGCCGTACACCAAGGAAAACAACAAGAAATTAACCTAGCTGCAACGGGTAGTATTGTGGCTTGTTTAAATATTTCACGCGATGCAGGTATTGAGATTCCATTCTTTTTTGGTGGAGATGGCGCCACTTTGCTCATGCCTAACGAGATTTTGAAGGATTGCTTGCAAGCCTTGACTTTTCATCAGGAGCGTTGCTACAGTACTTTTGATTTTTATCTGCGTGTAGGGTATCGCACGGTAAAGCAAATGAAAGAGCAAGGCGGTAGCCTATACATTACAAAGTATCAACGCAATAATTTTCATATCATGCCCTTGATTCAAGGGGATGCACTGCAAAGAGCAGAAAATGAAATCAAATCTACGGGTCCGCAAGATCTCAAATTATCTGCCCTTAAAGCAAATTTGCTCAACCTGAACGGGATGGAATGTAAATGGGACCGTATCCCGCCTCTAGATTTGAAGAATGAAGTGCTCTCTCTTATTATTAGGGCTTGTGATGTGAACCACCAGCACGAGTTGTACAGCATTATTTTAAAAGAAATAAGCAGTATTTACGGTGGCGATGCCGTGCGCAATCCAGTCTCTATGAAACGCCTGCGTATGGCTAGCAGATTGAATCAATTTAAAAACGAGGTAGGATTAAAATATGCTACCTCTCGTTTTAGACGACTGGTAAGCTCGATCGCACGATCCTTAATGGGTAGGTTTTATATAAAGTTTACGCAAAAAGGTCGCGATTATCTAAAGGAACTTATTCAGCTTACTGAAACTTTATTAATAGACGGCTCTATAAATACAGTTATCACAGGCTCAATTGAAAAACGTAAGCGGTTGTTTGAGCTACTGGATCACCTAGAACGCAACAATCAAATTGTTTATGGCTACTTTTCTAGTAAGACCAGTATTTTATCTTGTTATGTCACAGCAATTGATGATTACCATATCCATTTTCTAGATGGCGATCAAGGGGGATATACTCAAGCTAGCAAGGTGATTAAGGAAAAATTATCTGTACGATAAATCAAACCTGCCATTTGTTGCGCAGCCAGCGATTTGTAGGTGTTTCTATAAATTTAAAGCTGCCATAAGAAATCACCAGGCTGATTATAAATATCACTAGAGTAAACAACCAATCGTTTATTTCAAAATTATAATCGTTGACAATCCACAATACATATCTATATATTAATTGATGGAAGAGGTAAAAGGAAAAACTAATTTTACCTAATTGTACTGCTATCGAGCTAGAAAGCCACGAACTCAACACACCTTGTTGATGATAAAATACGGCTATTAAAAATGCCATAGGTAGCCAGTAGTAGACAGAATACCTGTATAAACTAGGTATCTCATGGTGCCATGCCACCGCAATGAGCAGTAGGAGGACGCCAGCTATTTCTGCCTTCGTGCCTTTATAAACAGATGAATTTGAAGATTTAACCCATTGATAAACTGCAATACCTATTATAAAATCAACAAGTCTTGTTGCTGGATTGATATAAAAAAACCAGTGAGTCCACTGTTGTGGTACAACTACCATTAATAGGGGAATACAGGCAATTAATAGGACAAATATTATTTTGATCCAGCGCTGGGGAACTTTATAAATTGCAATGGACAAAAAAGGAAAGAGCAAGTAAAGAAAAGCTTCCACAGACAAACTCCATGCTGGGCCATTAAACGAGAAATAAATATTTTCTACAGGCACCCATGCCTGTAGAAGAGTCAGCTGCATTATACCTGTTGCAATCTGTTTGAAATCAATTTCTAGATTCCAGAATTCTAATGGTATAGCGATCACAAGAGTAATAAGATGCAAAGGGTAAATCCTAGCAATTCTAGCCAGATAAAACTGTCCAGTTTTTATTCCGGTTGAGTGCCATCTATTGTGATAAACGTGACTTAATATAAACCCACTAAGCATAAAGAAAAAGCTCACCCCTATATAACCTTCAGAAAACCAAAATTTATAAAGCCATCGCGACACCTCATTTGTACTGTCTTCTAAAAACGTTAAATGCGATAGAAGTACCATTAACGCAAATACAAATCGTAAAGAGGTGAGGGGTTTGATATGCATTTGAAAGTCGGTTAGTAGTGGCAACAGCCGAAATATAGCATAAAAAAACTGCCATGAGTTGCAGTTCTAGCAATTCATGGCAGTGGTTCCTATAGCAAAGGATCTAGTAATAAGTAAATCGTCTCACTTTGGCAATGTATTTTGCCAGTCGTATCACCTGGTGGCTGTACCCGTATTCATTATCATACCATACGTACACTACCACTTTATTGCCCTGTGCATTAACAATTGTGGCATTAGAATCATAAATGGAAGGGGCGTTTGATCCTACAATATCGGTTGATACAAGCTCATTATCTATGCTATATTTAATTTGTTCTACCAGATCGCCTTCTAGCGCATATTTCTTGATGGTAGCATTAAGAGCGTCTTTGCTGGTGGTGTTCTCTAATTCTAGATTTAAAATAGCAAGAGAGCCATTAGGTACCGGTACTCGTATCGCATTAGATGTCAGTTTACCTTCAAAAGATGGCAACGCTTTACTTACCGCACCACCGGCACCAGTTTCTGTAATAACCATGTTTAAAGCAGCAGCGCGACCACGGCGATATTTGTTATGCATGTTATCGACCAGATTTTGATCATTCGTATAAGCATGAATGGTTTCTAAGTGACCGTTGATCACGCCAAAACTATCGTCAATAGCCTTTAGCACGGGTGTGATAGCGTTAGTCGTGCAACTAGCTGCAGAAAATATATCTACCTTATCTGGGTGGTGCTCCTTGTGATTTACACCGTGGACTATATTAGGAATACCTTTACCAGGTGCTGTAAGTAGTACTTTGTGAGCACCTCGTGCTTTAAGATGTCTTGCAAGCGCTTTATCGTCTCTAAAAGCTCCTGTATTGTCAATAATTAAAGCATCGTTAATACCATAATGGGTGTAATCAATATCTTCTGGCGCGTTAGCACTTATTAATTTTACCGTTGTTCCATTGATGATAAGCGCTCCCTCACTTACATTGTATGATACCGTACCAGAAAAATTGCCATGTACTGAGTCCTGCGCAAGTAATGATGCCCGCTTCTCTAGAACGCTTTCGGTGATAGCACCTCTAGTCACTATCGCTCGTAAACGCAACTGGCTGCCTTTACCAGCCTTACTCATCAACTCGCGAGCGAGCAGTCTACCTATACGTCCAAAACCGTAAAGCACGACATCTTTAGGAAGTATTTCGTCTGTACCACTGGCCTCACTCAATTTGCGAGATACAAATGCGGTCGCATCTTGCAACTCATTTTCCTCTAGATGATATTCATAGGTTAATTTACCTATGTCCAGTTTGGCCGGTGGTAAATCAAGAGACAAAATGGCTTGAGCAATTTCTACGCTATCAAATATGGAGATAGGTTTTTGAACGAATTCACCAGCGTATTCATGCAAGTTGATGATTTCGCTGACATTGCGGTCTATCAACTGGTTTCTAAAAAGAACTAATTCAATGGATTTGTCGTACCATAAATCGCTTACTGCTTTTATAAAAGCTACCGCTGCACGACGGCGATCTGTTTGAAAGGCTAATTCTTTTTCGTAGATATCTACTTTGCTCATAGAAATGGACGTTTATTTTTTTGCAAAAATAACTTACTTAAACGTTTTCGTAAAGTGTCCACGCTATTTTATTCTCGATAGTTGTGGTAGATATCGCTTTCGCGAAAGCGTAACAAACCCATCCCTTATCAAAAAAAAAATGTCATAAAAGAAAAGCCTGCTTTACATGAAAGCAGGCTTTTCTTTTCAATTACCGCAATGAGAATTAATCAACCGTCATTCTCCAGCGTTCTGTAACTCCTTGGGGGTTTCTTACCTCGAGAATCAAGCGTTGATTGCTTTGTGCTCTAGACATAATTCCTCTCAAGTCGTCTACATTTTCTACCTCAAGATCATTTACCTTAACAATCACATAGCCAGCTAGATCTGTCTTTGCTAGTTCATTACGAGTACCTACGATAAGTGCTCCTTTATCAATACCATACTGCTTGCGCTCATCAGGTGTCATGTCCCTAAAATCCATATCTAGCTCTGGGATGGATACCGTGTTGTTTTTAGTAATTTCAATGGAAAGGGTTTTTTGTTTATTGTCCCTCATGATGGTAACATTCACGCGGTCTCCAGGATTTTTACTACCTATATAGCCGCTCAAATCTGCAAATGTTTTAATTTGAATCCCGTCAATGACGGAAATAATATCACCCTTGCGCAGTCCTGCTTTATCTGCACCGCTGTCATCAACAACCTCAGAGACATAAATACCCTCGGCACTGCTTAGACCTTCATTTGCTGCAAAGCGCCCATTAAGTGCGCCACCAGAGATACCTAACATACCTTTTTGCACAAAACCGAATTCCATTAAATCCTGTATGATTTTACGGGCATTATTTGAGGGTACCGCAAAAGAATAGCCGGTATAAGAACCGGTGGGTGATTGAATAGCCGTATTAATTCCGATCAATTCTCCACGGTTATTTACCAGCGCACCACCAGAATTACCAGGGTTGACCGCAGCATCTGTTTGAATAAAGCTTTGTGCCGTTTGATCAGTGGTATTAAGATCACGACCTTTAGCACTTATAATTCCTGCGGTGACCGTGCTGGTAAGGTTAAATGGGTTACCTACAGCAAGTACCCATTCACCTATTTTTGCTTGATCAGAATCTCCAAAGGCTACTACCGGTAAATCCTCGTCTACCTCAATTTTGATTAATGCAATATCAGACCCAGGCTCTGTCCCAATGATCTCTGCAGGATAGGTACGATTATCGTTAAGTGTAACCTCTAGCGCTCTAGAGTTATCAATCACATGGTTATTGGTGACGATATATCCATCTTTTGTAATGATAACGCCACTTCCAGTCCCTATAGATTGACGCAATGGCACACGACCGTACATAAAATCTTGCATGGTAGGATTGCCTCTAGAGACGGTCAAGTTTTTGACGTGAACCACAGCATGCACCGTTTTTTCGGCCGCCTCTGTAAAATCTGTTCCTGTAAGTGCTGCGGTATCTTCGTTGTAAGTAACAGGCGTTGTTATCAATGATGTGGCAGGGCTTGTTTCTAGATTTTTATTTGTTTCAGGTTCAAATAAGACTTTATAAGAACCCAGAACAACAGCACCACCTAGAATAGCGACGCCCAGAGATTTAAGTATTGATTTCATAGATTATGATTTATGAATGTTTATTAATTTTTATTCAGCTACAATCGTAGGTAACTTCCTTTTCATTTGTCAAAATAATTTTAATCTAGCCCTTACATTTGCATCATGCAGGCTATTTCATTTTACAAATACCAGGGTACTGGTAACGATTTTATCATCATAGATGATCGACAGGAACTATTCTCCAAAAAAGATACCAAACTTATCAAACGTTTGTGCGATCGCAAATTTGGAATCGGTGCAGATGGTTTAATCCTGTTGCAACAACATAGACTACATGATTTTAAAATGGTTTATTACAACGCAGATGGTAGAGAGAGCAGCATGTGCGGTAATGGCGGTCGTTGTATAGCTAGTTTTGCTAGATTCATAAATGTTGCAAGTGACAACACGACATTTGAAGCCATTGACGGTATACATAAAGCTCGCCTATTTAACGACGGCACCGTTAGTTTACATATGATTGACGTTCAACAAATGCAGGTATTTGATGAGCATGTTTTTACAAATACAGGATCACCGCATCATGTTGAATTGACAGATCAAGTGGATCATATAGATGTTGTTGCAAAAGGCCGCCAGTTGCGCAACGACCTGTACGGTGCTGCGGGAGCAAACATTAATTTTGTACAGCCAGATACCACTAACAGCTTTAAAGTGAGAACTTACGAGCGCGGTGTAGAGGATGAAACCTTAAGTTGTGGCACTGGCGTTACAGCTGTGGCACTAGCTATGCACAAAACAGGTCAAACTACCGCCCATGAGGTAGCACTGGAAACTCTAGGCGGCATTTTAAAAGTAAGCTTTGAGCCGGTAGAAAATGGATATCAAAACATATGGCTTACCGGTCCAGCGACCCAGGTTTTTAAAGGCAGTATAGATATATGAAGTTAGAAACTGACATTTGCAAGTTGCGCGCTGTAGATCCAGAAGATCTTCAATACATCTATGAATTAGAAAATAATCCATCTTTATGGGATGTAGGCCACACGTTAACCCCATATTCTAAATTTACGATAAGAGAATATTTAGAAAATGCGCATAGAGACATTTATGAAGTAAAACAACTGCGACTGGCTATCTGTAAAAAAGACGATAGTATTGTAGGGGTAGTAGATCTATATGATTTTGATCCGTACCACAAGAGAGCAGGGGTAGGTATTGTCATTCCTCAAGACCTAGATCGATCGCAAGGTTATGCGAGTGCAGGGTTACAAATGATGATCGATTATAGTTTTAAGAGGTTAAGATTGCACCAGCTGTATGCCGGTATTGCAGAGGATAATGAGGCGAGTAGAAAATTATTTGAAAAATTACGCTTTCGCGAAAGCGGAATTAAAAAAGACTGGATTGCAACCGAGAATCACTATAAAAATGAGATCATTTATCAATTAATCAATGAATAAATACTGGAAAATCATCCTAGGAATCCTGCTAATAGGACTGGTAATCATGGCAGTTTTCTCCTACCGGGTATACAACACCTTTTTTACGCCAAATACAAATTTCAGCGAGGGTACTTATCAAGTTCTAATTCCTACTGGGGCCGATTATAATACTGCTTTTAAACTTATAGCTGATGCTGTAGTAGATCGAGATGACCTGCACGAGACAGCGGTACGCAAGGGGTACATTAATAATGTAAAGCCAGGGCGGTATCTTATTGAGCCTGGCATGACAAATAACGACATCATAAATACCGTTAGATCGCGCAATGTACCAGTAAAAGTGCGGTTTAATAATCAAGAACGGCTGGAAGATCTTGCTGGTCGCATTGCGCGCCAGATTGAACCAGACAGCCTTACTTTATTGAACAGTATGCGTGATCCTCAATTCTTAAAAGAACATGGTTTTACGGTCGACAATGTTTTAAGCATGTACTTACCCAATCAATTTGAGTTTTACTGGAATACAAGCGCAAACACATTTAGAGATCGCATGTTATCCTTCTATAAAAAGTACTGGACCGCTGAACGACTTAAAAAAGCTGCAGCAATTGACATGACTGCAGAAGAGGTAATCACACTAGCGTCTATAGTGCATAAGGAAACTGCTAAAGTGGATGAACGACCCACCGTTGCTGGTGTATACATTAATCGTTTGAATAACGGAATAAAGCTAGACGCAGACCCAACGGTGATTTATGCAAAAAAGAAAGCTGAACAAAATTTTGATCAGGTAATCAAACGTGTTCTTTATAAAGATCTAGAACTGGATCATCCTTACAACACCTACATCTATCGTGGTGTGCCCCCTGGACCTATTGTTACACCAGACCTATCTGCGATAGAAGCTGTTCTCAATCATGAGAAACACGATTACTATTACTTCGTAGCAGATATAGAAAACTTTGGCTATCATAAGTTTGCTCGCAATTTATCACAGCACAATGCAAATGCTGCCGCTTATAGACGATGGATTTCTGCACAAAAAGTTAGTAGGTAGGGATATTTGACGTTTTACACCTCTTGAACAAAGACGATTTTCTTAAAAAAAAGTAATTCTTATACAATAAATGGTAGTTCTCATATCGTTTAGCAGGCTTGCTATCGCCCTGTTTATGGTATGTTAGCGCTGTTTTGAACAATTTAAAATGAGTTAAGTAACTGTTTAACAAACTTTTGTGTACAAACTTGTTTTATGTCGTAAATTTGCAGCGCTTTTAGAAAGGGTGACAGCAGCTTTCGAAATAGTAAACTATGAGAACAAACTTTGTAAACTTTCTAGCTTACCCGGTGGTGTTAATCGGTGGTTTTTTAATCTTTAAAAATGAAAAACCTAGCTATAAAAGTATTCAAGCGCACCAGGAGTCAAAAATGACTTTTTTGACCAGTGCCACTACAAGTGTCCTTTATGGTCCTTATGAGCAAACTTTTGAGTCCTATACAGCAGACTTAAAAAATTATTCCCTAGCTACCTCGCGTCCTAAATCCTACATCTCTTTTAGAGAAGCACTTGCATTTAAAGAATCGCAGGGAGATTATGGTGTAGTAAATTCATTAGGGTACCTAGGCAAATATCAATTTGGTATGACCACATTGCGCACTTTAGGAGTGAATGATTCGATTACTTTTTTAAACTCTCCTAGAATGCAGGAACGTGTATTTGAGAAAAATCTTAAATACAACCATTCTCTTCTAGAGGATTATATTGAAAAGTATGAAGGCAAAGAGGTAGGAGGTGTTACCGTGACAGAAAGTGGTATACTAGCTGCGGCCCATCTGGGTGGTGTGGGGAGTGTAAAAAAATACTTGCGTACCAATGGCCTGGGTCGCAGTCGCGATGCCTACGGTAGCTCCGTACGTGGCTACATGAAAAAATTTGGCGGCTATGATTTGAGCCGCATATTAGATTAGCAAACCAGTAACTATTTATAATGTAGAGCCCAGTCGCAGGACTGGGCTTTATTTTTGATTCACTTTTTATTCTCGATATTCTGTAATTGAATTCCTAATGCTTTAGTAGATAATTGTACTTCAATGAGCGACAGGATCAAAGAAACCATTAAGGCCAGTAGACTTATACCAAAGACTATTTGTGCCCATAAAGCGTGTTCTATGTAAAGTAAAAACATGGTAATCACAGCTAGTAAGAAGCTCAAAATGGCCACTGCCTGCATATTTTTAATAATGGTCAATCGTTTGCGCAATTTTTGTACCTGTAGTCTCACTTTTTCTGATGCAGACTCTTCATACTGACTGTGTAAATTACGTATGAGTGCAGCGATAGCTAGATACCTAGCGTTATAGGCCAGCATGGTAAGCGATATGGCAGGAAATAATAATGCAGGGATACCTAGAGTAAGTTCCATAGATGCGCTTTTAATTTCTACTACCAAAGATGGCACTACCTATACGTATCATGGTGCTCCCTTCTTCCAGTGCAATTTTGTAATCACCAGTCATCCCCATAGAAAGCTCTTTGAAATCATGGCGGCTGTCAAGCAACTGGTCGGCTTTTATCTTGTCATATAAATTTTTAAGTGACTTAAATTCCTCCCTTATTTGCTCTTCTTTATCTGTAAAAGTTGCCATACCCATAAGCCCGTTGATGTTGATATGCTCTAGGCTTTTAAAAGCTTCTGATTTTAAAAAGTTAATCAACTCTTGCTCTTCAAAACCAAATTTTGTTTCCTCGTTTGCTATGTATACTTGAAGCAAACAATTGATAATTCGGTCATTTTTTACCGCTTGTTTATTAATTTCTTTGGCCAGTCTAGGCGAGTCTACACTGTGAATTAAATGCACGTAAGGCGCCATGTATTTTACCTTATTGCGCTGGGTATGACCTATCATGTGCCAGTGAATATCTTTAGGTAGTTCTTCCCATTTTTCGGTCATTTCTTGAATCTTATTCTCTCCAAAATGCCGTTGTCCTGCTTGATAAGCCTCTTGCAAATCGCTTATAGGTTTAGTTTTGCTCACGGCTACCAGTGTAGTAGAGGGGGATACGCTTTTGCGAAAGCGTACTATATTACTTGCTATGTCATTCATTTTCAAATTCATATATAATTAAGCCGCTAGGTAATTTAGGCCGGATAAAAGTACTCTTAGGAGGCATTCTTAAATCTGCATCTGCGATTGATTTCATTTGCTCTACTGTGGCAGGAAACATACCGAAGCCTACTGCAAATTCATGCCGGTCTATTTTTTCTTTCATTACCAGCAGGTCAGACTTTCCATAGCTATAATGTATGCGTTTATCGCTGCGCAAATCGCCTATTCCTAGTATGGGCTGTAGGACCAGGTCGTAAAGCATTTTTGTATCTAGGTCATCCAGCGGTGTATCAATATTGTAAATTCCTTTTCTTAAATATAAGCTATAAAAATCACCATCCAAGTACATGGAAAAATGATGTTTTTTTGAAGGTTTGTAAATTTCTAAACCGCGTTTCTGAATTCTAAAATAATGATCTAATTTAATGAGGAAATCCTCCTTATTAAGCCCATTCAAGTCGGTTACCAGACGATTAAATTCATAGATATTCAATTGACTTTCTGGTATAAGAAAGCTCATAAAATAATTGTAACTGGGATGGGTGCTTCCCATTTCTTGATCCAGTAATGCTGCGCTGGCGCTACGGTGGTGGCCATCTGCAATGTATAGTTCTGACTTGCCAGCAAACACTTTTTCTATGTACTCGATGATTTTACTATCAGTAACTGCCCATATTTTATGACAATTATAATCAGTGGTTGTAAAGTTATAATCTGGTGTTTTTTGTTTTATTGATGCTATAAGTTGGTCAATGTCTTGATCATCCTCGTAAGTAAGCAAGACAGGCTCTGCATTAAAGCCCACGATACGCAAATAATCTTTAAAAAGAATCTCCCGTGCACTGATCGTATCCTCGTGCTTTTTTATTCTATTATTTGCATAATCTGCGATGCTGGTTGCTGCAATAATACCAGTGTAGCGGTGATGCGGGTCTCGATTTTCATAGATATAAAATGCGGGTTGTGATTCCTGCATCAGGTGATTTTCCTCTTTAAATTCTAAAAATCGATTGCGCACTAGATTGAAGCGCTCTGCTCCAGTGACCTCATTGCTAAATTTGTAGCCTGGATTTAATATTTGTAAAAAGCTAAATGGATTGTAACGCAATTGTGCCTTGAGTTCTTTCTCGCCGTAATCCTGATAGGCACGAGATATTAAATGCGCTGCTTTTTCTGGTGTCGCTCTGGTGGCTTTGAATGGTTTGATGACAGGCATAAATAGGTGGCTAAGAATTTATCAATCGGTTAAAGCGCTTGCAATAAATGAATTATGGGTATTCTTCTATGCTTTCGTTTAAATCTTGAGTGATAATTATGGAATGGCGTTCTTCTTTATTATCGGTAAGCTCGCTCTTTTCAAAGTTGATTTCATAGAAGTCAAAATCTGCTGCGTTAGTTACATGTTTGAAAACAAGGCTGTTGATTGTACTAACATGATTATCCATGATCTCCTCCTCATCAAAAGCAAATAATGGATTCTTAAAAGTAATCGTAAAAGCTACATAATCACCATTTTCATCAGTTCCAGACTTGTAACCATGTTTGATTTCTTCGGTAGGGACGGCATCCTCTAATTCGTTAGAGAATACGGTCCAGTCTACTAGAAATTCTGGTGACCCTGGAGATTCATCTTTTCCTAGCGCTCGTTTCAAACGGTCTGTATCAAGACAAGAACTTAAACAGGTGATCAGCAGTAAAAGGGCGACTATCTTTTTCAGAGGACTAATTTTTAAATGCTATTGAAACTTTTTCGGCTTTTCTTGACTCGCTGTAATCGTAAAACCCTTCCCCAGATTTCACTCCTTTTTTACCTGCCATAACCATATTAACTAGCAATGGACATGGAGCGTATTTAGGATTTTTAAAGCCATCGTACATGACATTAAGAATAGACAGACATACATCTAATCCTATAAAATCTGCCAGCTGCAATGGTCCCATAGGATGGGCCATTCCCAGTTTCATAACAGTATCGATTTCTTCCACTCCAGCAACACCATTGTATAAGGTTTCAATAGCCTCATTGATCATAGGCATTAAAATTCTATTAGCAACAAAACCAGGATAATCGTTCACCTCAGTAGGTGTTTTACCTAATTTTTTAGACATTTCCATAATGGATTGAGTGACCTGATCACTTGTAGAGTAACCGCGTATGATTTCTACAAGTTTCATGATAGGTACAGGGTTCATAAAGTGCATGCCTATCACTTTTTCTGGTCTGTGGGTTGCCGCTGCTATTTGAGTTATAGAAATAGAACTGGTATTTGTCGCTAGGATGCAATCTGCAGGCGCTTCCTCATCCATTTGTTTAAAAATCTTGAGTTTCAATTCTAGGTTTTCTGTAGCTGCTTCAACTATAAGATCTGCGCTTTTCACACCGTCTGCGAGACTTGTGAAGGTTTCAATATGATCAAGAGTTTCTGTTTTATCAGCTTCACTTATTTTCTCTCTTGCAATCATGCGATCTAGATTCTTGCTAATCGTCGCAAGTCCTCGATCGATTGCTTCTTGAGAAATATCTACTAGAGACACTCGATAACCAGATTGTGCAAAAGTGTGTGCTATACCGTTACCCATCGTACCGGCACCTATAACTGTTATATTTTTCATGATATTTTAATTTAGAAAGGACATTTTTTTTTCTGTCAGAATTGCAGAGTGTCCATGATTTATAATGATTTAAAATTTTCAATGACCCGCATGGCAACATCTAGCGCTGCGGTACCGTCTTCTAGGTTTACGATAGGCCTGCTATCGTTTTCTATCGCATCTGCAAATGTTTCTAGTTCCATGAGAATAGCGTTGGACTCATTTACATCTGGATTGTCAAAATAAATTTGTTTTTTAATACCCTCAGCATTTTGTAAAATCATGTCAAAATCTCCTGGTACTTCTGGGGCGTCTTTCATGCGCACCACTTCTACTTTTTTAGTCAAAAAGTCTACAGATATGTATGCGTCACGCTGGAAAAAACGGGCTTTGCGCATTTTTTTAAGGCTTATACGGCTAGCGGTTAAGTTTGCGACGCAGCCATTTTCAAATTCAATTCGCGCATTTGCAATGTCAGGCGTCTCACTAATGACACTCACTCCACTAGAACTTACAGATTTTACAGGACTTTTTACCACGCTTAAAATAGCGTCAATGTCGTGAATCATTAAATCCAGAACCACACTTACATCAGTTCCTCTAGGATTAAACTCGGCAAGTCGATGTGTTTCAATGAACATGGGGTTGTCGATGCGATCATGCACACTTCTGAAGGCGTCGTTAAAACGCTCCACTTGTCCTACCTGGCCCTTGACATTATGCTTACGCGAAAGCGCAATTAATTCCTCTGCTTGTGCAACGGTTACCGTTATGGGCTTCTCGATAAATAAATGTTTTCCTGCCTCTAGAACCTTCTTACCAGACTCGTGGTGGTAGGTGGTAGGAGTAACTACATCAATCATATCGCAAGCAGCGATCAGGTCATCTGCATTGTCAAAATATGTATATCCCAACTGGCTTTCTAATTCCCGGGAATACTCCTGGTTTGCATCGTAAAAACCTACCAGCTCATAACGAGAGGATTGCTGTAAGAGTTTAAGGTGTATTTTTCCTAAATGTCCTGCTCCCAGAACGCCAGCTTTCAACATATTGCTTGTGTTTCCTACAAAAGTAGGGATTTAATGGTGGTTTTTCTCATCATTATTTTAAAGCTTTTTACTGTGAATAATTGGTGTGATTAATTGCAGATCGATTTAAAGATTTTGTATCAAATCATTTTACTTTTGCCATTATCAAAGACGATTTTATACATAAAGGAAAGCGCCGCCATTTGATGCAATTGATGCGGGATAAAGGTATACGCGACAGTCGTGTGCTAGAGGCTGTTAATACCGTGCCTAGACACTTGTTTTTAGACAGTTCTTTCCTAGAGCATGCCTATCAAAACAAGGCATTTCCGATAGGTGCAGATCAAACGATTTCTCATCCGTACACGGTGGCATTCCAGAGCGAATTGCTACAGGCACAGCCAGGTGATAAAATCCTAGAAATAGGAACGGGCAGCGGGTATCAATGTGCCGTGCTACTGGAGATGAAATTACAAGTCTATACGATAGAAAGGCAGAATGAGCTTTTCAAGAAAACAACCACATTGTTTAAGAAACTGAGGTACCGACCACGCAAATTTGTATTTGGAGACGGCTACTTAGGCTTGCCAGACGAGGCTCCTTTCGATGGGATTATCGTGACTTGTGGCGCGCCAGAAATACCCCAGCGTTTACTCCATCAACTTAAGGTAGGAGGTAGGCTAGTAATACCAGTAGGCAGTGAGGCTCAAGTAATGACTCTAGTGGTGCGCGAGAGCGCGACCAGCTTTGTTAAAACCACCTATGGAGAGTTTAAATTCGTCCCGTTTTTAGGAGGTAAGGAATAGCAAGGTCCTTGACCTGTCAGGTGTTATCAATCTGATCGCTATGCCTGCTCAAATAGGCTTATGCAAATTACCTATTTTACTTCATGTCAACATTACTTCTTTTCACCAGGATGGTATTTTGAAGTGGCTCGAGCCTCGACATCCTCTTTATAATAGGCCACGTCTTTAAAATTACCCTCTGCATAGGCTTGTGCTTGATCATCAAAATGGGGCGATGCAGGATCACCGCTTTGACCACCTGCAAGTAAAGATTTTGCAACCACTTTATCGCCAAATTCTACTACGGCAACAAAACTGTTGCCAGAAGTCCCATACTGTCGTTTTGTATCCTTGCCAAATTTTGTTCCATAGGATGCAAGCGCGCCCCAGAATCCAGAGGCCATTCCTATAGGAAGGCTAGGTTTTGCATCATCAAAAACCTGCTGGATAGAACCATCATTACGCTGGTAGCGATTAAATTCTCCCCAGGGAGTTTGCCAGCTGCCAAAATCGCTTTCTAGTTTCTCAACGGCAGTTGCAAAAACCTCTAGTCGTTCTGCTGCAGGAGCAGTGATAGTCATATAGTCAAATGCGCCAAAGGTAGTACCTGCTGGATTCTCAATCTTACCAGATCTATAGTAAGCATATAAATAGAATTGAGTAAGTGTCATTGCAACAGAGCTTTCTGAGACTCGATAATCCCAGTTTTTTAAGACGTTTAAGGCATCTGCAATTTTAGGATCATTAATACTTGAGTTTTCTGTCGCGTCAAGAAGCCCTTTTATCAGAATCTCTGCTCCGGGTAAATAGGTGTCGTAAGCCAAATCAATTAAGGAATCTAGAGTCAAATTTTCTGCTTCGGTAAGCAGTGGGATGGCGTGCATTCCTCTAAAGTTTTCTGGAAAAGAAGTCATATACGCAGGATAGTCTTCTTTTTTTGGGCTGTATTGTGCGGCACTAGTAAATGGGGTCGAGTTGCAGTTTTGAATCCACCCATTAGGTGGGTTCAATACCATTATATTCTCTTCCAGTTCGTGCAGCCCGTTCCAATCTGTAGCTGAATTACTGCCATCGACTGGTTTTGTATAATCATAATCTTCATTGCGTTTAGGAATGAAGTTCCCATGATAATAGGCTATAGTTCCATCAGCATCTGCGTATACTGTATTGTTAGAAGAGTTGGTGCGTATGTCCATCATTTCATAAAACTCTGCATGATTGGATTTTTTAGTTCTGGTAAAAGATTGCTCCAGTGCCTTTACAGGGCTCCACATTAAGGCGGTAGATACCCATTTATCATTATTTGCATGCGTTACAGGCCCATGGTGGGTGCGATAGATGGTAAATGTTCTATCCTTAATGCTATCCCCTTGTTTATAAGAAAGCGTCACGTCTAGCGAATCTATGGGTCGCAGTTGATCGCCATACTTGTAGGATCGTCCTTGTTTTGTGTTTATGATAGTCTCTTCAAATTCGTCTATAATGTCTGTACCGGTAGAGGTGTGCATCCATCCCGTCTTTTCATTAAATCCTTGATAGACAAAAAACTGGCCCCAGGTAACTGCGCCATAAGCGTTTAAGCCTTCCTCACTTACCACATGAACTTCTCCTCTGAAATAAAAAGAAGTATGCGGATTGATCAGTAACATAGCATTTCCAGATTTAGTTTTTGATCCAGCAATAGCAAAGCCATTAGAGCCGCGAGGTTCATCATCTGCAATACGCAGGAGTCCTTCATTTACAGCTAGCATTTGTTGCGGATCGCCGTAAAAATCTTTGATCTTTTTTGTAGAAACTCGCTCAATATCGCCACCTATCGACCCCTCACTAAAATACATGGGCATCCATGGCTCAAATCGAGTAAGTAGCTGGGGTTGTACCTCTGGATGTGTCTTTAAATAATAGTTGACCCCATCTGCAAAGGCGATACACAGTTCTTGCAACCAGGCTGGGGCGTTATTGTAATGCTCTATGGCTTCTTCTTGAGTCATGTAAAGGTTGGCCCTCAAATCGCTGTAGAGCGATTTCTCACCTTCTACCTGGGCAAGTCTGCCCGTCGCCCAGATATAATTTCTTTCTACTCGATTAAAATCATCCTCACATTGAGCATATAGAAGTCCAAAAACAGCGTCGGCATCAGTTTTTCCATAAATATGTGGCACGCCATAATCATCTCGAATAATCTCTACACTGGCCGCACGTTGTTCCCAGCGTTGCTCTTCACTTAGAGAAGTTTCAGTTTTACAAGCGGTTAAGGCAATAAGCAGCAGTAAGACAAGAAATCGGTTCATAGATGGATGATTTATATAATTGTTGGTATGATTAAAGGCGATGTATTTCGTTTGCTCTTTCTGATTTAAAAATAGAGATAATCTTGCAAACAGGATGGTTTGTGATTTTATGTCAGTTAATATTGATGTTGTTGTGGGTGACCTCGCTTTCGCGAAAGCGTAATTACCACATCTTTAAAACAGTTTTTTACGCATCGCAAAAATTCCAATACTACACATAGCAAAAACCAACAGGAGCGTACATCCTAGCCATAACTGGCCGTATAGCATCTTGCCGATTGCAAATAACAAACTGTACACCCCTGAAACACCTAATAAAAAGGCGATGGTTTTGTACTGAAAATTGTGAAACTTTGACTCGCTTCCAAAAATAGCAGCATTGAAACGTTCCAGCGTTTGTTTGCTGCTAGGCACGGTAAGAAAAGTCACCGTGAGCCATGCTATACTGGTAATGAGAACATTAATACATATTTTTTCATAGCTAGCGATATCTTCAAATAATAGCCCGTCCAGTCTGGTATTGATAAAAAAGAGAAGTGCCATACAAAAAGAGACAACCATAGCCGTAATCTCTGACCACGGATTTATGCGATACCAGAACCAGCGTAGGATAAAAAGCAAACCAGAGCCGGCTCCTATTTGAATTACTAGATCAAAAGCATCTTTTGCCTCTTCCAGAATTAACGATAACAGGCCTGCTATTACCATGAGAATAATGATAGAGATGCGTCCTGTGATTACCTTTTGGGATTCTGTAGCGGTAGGGTTGATAAAACGGGTGTAAAAGTCGTTTACAATATAACTGCTACCCCAGTTAAGGTGCGTGGAGATCGTACTCATAAAAGCAGCAACTAGTGATGTTACCACAAGACCCAAAAGGCCGGCTGGTAAAAAAGTGAGCATGGCAGGATAGCTCAAGTCATTCTTAATAAATTGGCTTTCTAAACCAGGAAAAGCAGTAGCTAGAGCCTCTAGATTAGGATAAATGATAAGAGAAGCAAGGCCTATTATGATCCAGGGCCATGGTCGCAGGGCATAATGCGCTAGATTAAAAAACAGCACTGCTGCGGTAGCATTTTTTTCATCTTTTGCAGCTAGCATACGCTGGGCAACGTAGCCGCCACCACCAGGCTCTGCACCTGGATACCAGGTACTCCACCACTGTACGGCAATAGGAATGATAAAAATACCTAGAACCAGGTCTGTGTTTGAAAAATCTGGAAGTAGATATATTTTATCGACAACATTAGGGTGTGCGATAAGCTGTTGCAATCCATTTATTTGTGGTAGATCTAGAATGTACCATGTTGCCCAGATAGAACCCACCATTGCGATAATAAATTGAATGAAATCAGTAATTAAAACGCCTTTAAGACCACCTAGCATGGAGTAAGCCACAGTTACAATGCTGGCAATAATAAGAGTGCGGCCAGCTGTAAAACCAAACATCACGTGACCTATTTTAATAGCAGCGAGACATACAGTACCCATAATAATTACATTGAAGACCACGCCTAGATATATGGCTCTAAAACCACGCAAGAATGCAGCGCTTTTACCATCATAACGCAATTCATAAAACTCTAGGTCTGTTGTGATACCACTGCGGCGCCACAATCGAGCGTAAAAAAAAACAGTAAGCATACCGGTTAATAGGAAAGCCCACCATTCCCAATTACCAGCCACGCCTGTAGTACGTACAATTCCAGCAACCAGATTAGGCGTATCTGCTGCAAAGGTTGTGGCTACCATTGATACGCCTAGTAACCACCACGGCATGTTGCGACCGGATAGAAAAAAAGAGTCTGCATTTTTAGAACTGCTGCGAGATACAACAATTCCTACCACGAGAGAAATTGTAAAAAAACTGATGATAATTAAAAAGTCGATCGTTTCTAGGACCATGTAAATTAAAGTTATTAACGAAAACGTTTTAGTTTCTACTGATCGCTAAATATAATTTAAATCAGTACGCAGCTAGAAGATTCTTTAATAGATTAGCAATTATTATCAAAAATTGAGAATGAGTAACAAAATACGCAAGATAGGAGTAATGACGTCTGGCGGTGACTCTCCAGGAATGAATGCAGCCATACGGTCTGTAGTACGTACCTGTGCTTTTCACCAGATGGATTGTGTAGGCATTTACCGTGGTTATCAGGGTCTAATAGAGGGCGATTTTAAGGTAATGGATGCGCGCAGCGTTAACAATATTATTAATAAAGGAGGTACTATTCTTAAAAGTGCTAGGTCCAAAGATTTTAGAACAAAAGAAGGTCGAGATATAGCTTATAAAAATGCTATTAAAGAAGGTCTAGACGCACTTGTGGTTATAGGAGGTGATGGGAGTTTTACAGGTGCGATGATATTTTCTGAAGAGAATGATTTTCCTGTTATGGGAATTCCTGGAACTATTGACAATGATATTTATGGCACCTCGTCTACTTTAGGTTACGATACCGCACTTAATACAGTGGTGGAAGCGATAGACAAAATACGCGATACAGCTAGCTCCCATAACCGTTTGTTTTTTGTAGAGGTAATGGGTCGTGATGTAGGGAATATAGCCTTAAATGCAGGAGTAGGAGCAGGCGCCGAAGAAATTCTTATTCCTGAAGAGAATCTAGGAAAAGATCGCTTGCTGGAAAGTCTCAAACGCAGTCGCGCATCTGGGAAATCTTCTAGTATCGTCGTTGTGGCCGAAGGTGATAAAACAGGTGATAATGTTTTTGAACTTAAAGATTATGTAGAGGCAAACCTGCCCGAGTATGAAGTACGAGTTTCTGTACTGGGACATATGCAGCGTGGTGGCTCACCATCTTGTTGGGACCGTGTACTTGCCAGTCGTATGGGAGTAAAGGCAGTAGAAAGTCTTATGGAAGGTCGGTCTAATATGATGGTGGGTATACGAGATACACAAATCGTTCTATGTCCGCTTGATCAAGCTGTAAAAGGCAAGACAGATATAGATGTCGAGCTTATACGTGTGAGTGATATCATGACTACTTGATGATGGATTGTAGGCGTGCATCTATGGAGGATCTGGACCCGTTATCGATTCTATTTGATCAATATCGTGTCTTTTATGACCAACCCTCAAATATAGATGTGGCCAGATATTTTTTAAAAGAGCGTTTACAACAACAGGAGGCTGTAATTTTTGTAGCTCAAATAAAGGATCAATTAGTAGGTTTTACGCAATGCTACCCCTCATTTTCCTCGGTACGCTTGTGCCGCATGTGGTTATTAAATGATCTTTATGTCAAAAAATCATACAGAGGTCGCGGTATAGGGAAAAACTTGATAGAAAAGGCTAAACAATTAGCATTAGAAACAAATGCTGGAGGTCTTTATTTAGAAACTGAAAAAACGAATGATATAGGAAACCAGTTATATCCCACTACTGGTTTTGTAAAGAACGAAAGTTCTAATTTTTATGAGTGGGTATCAGAAAAATAATAAGTTACGCCGGCTGGTAGTCGGTATCATTTTAAATTAAATATTATGAGCAATAAATTAAAATTAGGAATCAACGGTTTTGGACGCATCGGTCGTATTGTTTTTAGAGCAACTCTAGAGCGTGAGAATGTAGAGGTAGTAGCAATAAACGATCTAGTTGATGTGGATCAACTTGCCTATTTGTTAGAGTACGATTCTGTTCACGGTCGTTATGGCGGTACGATCGAGGTAAAAGATGGTAACCTAATCATAGACGGTGTAGAGGTACGTGTCACAGCAGAACGTGATCCTAAAAACCTAAAGTGGGACGAGGTAGGCGTTGATGTTGTGGCAGATTGTACTGGTATTTTTACAGATCTTGATACGGCGCAAGCACATATTGATGCTGGCGCAAAAAAAGTAGTAATATCTGCACCATCAAAAACAGCTCCTATGTTTGTAATGGGCGTTAATGACAACGAGTTGACAGCAGATCACAAGATCGTGTCAAATGCCTCTTGTACAACCAACTGTCTGGCGCCTATGGCAAAGATACTTGATGAAAACTTTGGCATAGAAGAGGCCTTAATGACCACCATACATGCAGCTACTGCAACACAAGCTACTGTAGATGGTCCTAGTAAGAAAAACTACCGTCTAGGGCGCAGCGCATTAAATAACATCATACCTTCTACAACGGGAGCTGCCGTTGCCGTTACAAAGGTTATCCCAGCACTTAAAGGAAAATTGACGGGTATGGCCTTTAGAGTACCTACGGCAGATGTTTCTGTGGTAGATCTTACCGTTAAACTTTCAAAAGATACCTCTTTGGAAGAGATCAATTCCGCTTTCGCGAAAGCGGCATCTGGACACATGAAAGGAGTGGTAGGATATACAGAAGAAGCGGTAGTCTCTCAAGACTTTGTGAGCGACAGTCGCACTAGTATTTATGATGCTAGCGCAGCGATAGAACTTAATCCTAGCTTTTACAAACTTGTAAGCTGGTACGATAATGAGTTCGGTTATTCTAGCAAACTAGTTGATCTAGCAGAAAAAATAAACGCGCTATAATTTTTAAGACAATTAATCTTTAAAAAGCTTTGTTACTAGGTACTTAAGGATGGTGCGTTTAATGAAATTGTTGATGAGTATATTCTAGATATCGACCGGTCGCACTTGCAACTGGCACGAATGAAAACTCCAATACCAATTTCATTAGATGCGCCATTTTTTATATCTGGAGCTGATTAGCTTTTTGTATATTGAAACCAACTAAAACATCACTATGATTTTAATCACGGACAGCGGTTCAACAAAATGCGACTGGATTGCATTATCACAGGATGGCGAGCAATTATTCAAAACGCGCACGCGTGGTATGAACCCAGCTATTTTAACCGTAGTGGAGTTGCAAGAAAGAATTGAAGAGAGCCAGGACTTAATTAACAATAGAGATGCAATCACGCAAATATATTTTTATGGCGCAGGATGTGGTACAGAGAAGCCACGCATGGCCTTGAATGCTTTGCTATCTAGCTACTTTTCAAATGCAAATGTGGTCGTAAAGGAAGATACTGCTGCAGCTGTATATGCAGCAGTAGGTGATGAGCCTGGTGTTGTATGTATACTTGGTACCGGTTCTAACTGTTGTTATAGCGATGGTAAACAAGTCTATCAAAAGGTGACATCTTTAGGCTACACGCTTATGGATGAAGCAAGTGGTAACTGGTATGGAAAAGAACTTATACGAGATTTCTACTTTAAAAATATGCCTGAAAATCTAAGAGACGAATTTTCAAAAAGCTATAATATGAGTGACGACCATATTAAGTACAACCTTTACAAACAACCCAATCCTAATGCTTACCTCGCCAGTCATGCCGAGTTTATTTTTCAGCATCTGGATGAGCGATATATTAAAAAGTTATTGCGCCGTGGTTTGCGCAAGTTCTCTCGCAATATGATATTACAGTTTCATGAGGAAATAAAATCTCATCAAGTTCATTTTGTAGGTAGTATATCTCATTTTGCTGCAAAGCGTATCAAACAAGTCGCAGATGAATTTGATTATGAGGTAGGAAACATTGTACGACGCCCTATAGAAGGACTGGTAGAATACCACCGTAAAAAGTTAGGTAATCCTGCCTAGCAGATCAATGAAACTTTATATACTCAATTTGGAAATTAAAGGTTGTAGCTTCTTTGCTGCTGGAGACGATGTTGTAATGTTGAATGTATGGTAATTTCTTTCCTAGCTTAGGCTTTCTTTCCAGATATCCGTGGTTAAAGCTAAACAGTTTTAATCTTTCAATTTCAATGTGCATCGTTTTCCATTGATTGGAAACGATATCTATTTCAGTACTCAATTTTTCTCCCTGCCATGCTGGATCATATTCTAACTGAAAATGATATGGTTTACCATCAGTTTTTATCTTGAGCTCTATGAATTTATAATCTTGCAGGTCATGATTCTCTCTTTTGGACCTCAACGCACACCAGCCCTTTTCTAGTATAGGTTTAATTTGCCCCTTATATTCTATAAACTCTTCATGTTGAAGAACTTCACCTTTTGAAAGACCACCTATTACTTGGTCTGAAAATACGACCCATTTGTTATCGTTAGTTTGCTCATCAAAGAAAATTTCTTGTGGTTTTGTTAAGTACATTGGTTGATTTACTGTTCTGGTTATTTAAATATAACACGCTCGTTTTGCATTCTACATTTTTTGTAAAAAGATTTGAGTTGAATCATCCCTTTTATCTATAAAAACAAAAATAACACCCTCAATATCAGGTATTTCAACTTGAAATAAAAATTCAGAATCTTTTATGTCACGATAATCAATGTCATTTACCAGCCATTGCGGATAACCTAGATACTTGTTAAAACCAGTCGTTGCGGTAATTTTCTGTTTTGCTAATTTATACAAAGTCCACGGACGTGTAGGTGCAAGTGCTACAAGCTTATGGTGGATCACGGTATCCAGATGTATAATTGACTCCCACATGGGATAAGAGGTTCTCTGCAATTCGCTATTTGTTGCTTCACCATGTGATCCAGCGATCACATCTATAAAGTTGCTATCCCTTCCAGCTTTTTTAAGATCAACATAAAGAAACCATTGATACCCTTGAGCTTCCACCGTACCGTAAAATGGGAATCGTTTTGTTTTATCTTTTTTAGAAACAGAAGTCGGTAATTGATAGTTGTTGTCAGTATTTAAATCTAAATCAAATGAAGGCTTCCCTAGAGGGCGTATAAGTTCAACAGCTTTGTCAATAGTGATGGAGGCAATTGCCTTGTTGCGACCCAATCGATTCATAAGCCATTCTTGCCTGGGTGATGACTTACCTATAATTCTTTGAAGTAAATTCCACATAATAATTATGATGACTTAATACGCTGCTAGGAAACCTTGAACAATCTAGGTAATTTATTACAAGGCAGAGGTCGATTAGCTATTTCTAAATGCAAACTAAAAAAGGCATCACAAGCCTAGACTATGTGATGCCTTCCATTTAAAAAAAGTGTAGTGTATCACTCTGCCACTTGATCCTCAACAGTTGTATTCTCTGCACTTTCAGTTTCCTTTTCCATTTGTCGTTGTAGAATATTCAACTGTTTTTGTTTTTCTTTTATGATGTCTAGTTCTTTTTGCAACTTGTCTATATTCTTACGTTGCTGTACTAAAAACGGATTTTTATCATCTTTCGCATTAATAAACTGCAAGTTATTTTCTAGTTGACGCATCTCGTCTTGAATCTCGTCTCTACGCTTGCGCAGATAAAAACGCTCATTCTTAAAATCGCGAACATCACCTTCTTTAAGGCTATCCAGTTTGTTGTTGTATTTGAGCATTTCTGCATCGACAGAGGATAGACCAGCAGCAGTAAGTTTTGCCTTAACTAATTTTTCAAACTTATCTTGTAGTTGCTTTTTTGAGTGTGGCACACGACCTATCGCAGACCATTGGTCCATTAAATCAAGGACTTGCTTTTTCATTGCTTCTTGATCATCTTGTGGTACAAGCTCTTTTATCTTATTATATATAACCACCTTTTGATCGTAGTTTGCTAGCTCCTCCTTGCTCTCTGTCTTACGCTGTGCGTTCTTTTGCTCAAAGAATGAATTACAAGCTTTTTGAAAACGTTTCCATATTTTATCGCTGTCCTTGCGTGGCACGTGGCCTATTTGTTTCCAGTCGGCTTGTATACGCTTCATGGTGTCGAGTGACTCGTTGAAGTTACCGGCTGTCGCGTGTTCTTCTGCAATTTTTATGAGCTCCATTTTTTTGTCTAGATTCTCCTGTTGCTCTTGCTTCAAACCCTTGTAGAATTGATTCTTGACTTTATTAAAGGCACGCGTCGCTTCTCTGAAGTTATTCCACAATTCATTGTTTTTAGCCTTAGGAGCACCACCAGTCGATGTAAACAATTCTCGCAGGGCATTAACCTCCTTAAGACTTTCTTGCCAGTCTTTATGGTTTTTACCGCCACGCTCTATTATACGGTGCAGCTCTGCTATAATATTTTCTTTAATGGTTTGATTTGAAGCTGCCTGTTTATCACGTTCTGCATAATAGGCTTGTCTTCTTTCATGGATAACATCAGATGCTGCTTTAAACTCTTCCCAGATAGGATCCCTCATTTCTTTAGCTACAGGACCTGTATCTTCTTTCCACATGCGATGCAATTCTTGCAATTCTCGCAGTGCTTTATGCACATCCGGTTCGTCAGCTAATTCTACAGCTCTCTTGATAATTTTTTTATGAAACTCCAGATTGCGCTCAAAGTCTTTATCGCGCAATTCTTTACTCAATGAGATATAGTCATAAAAGTTTTGAACATGCAGGCGGTAATCCTCCCAGATGATGTTATAAGCATCATGAGGAATACTTCCTGTATTTTTCCAATCATCCTGCAGTTGATTGAACTTTTTAAAGGTAGTCCCTATATTCTCTTCTTCATCGATTAGGTTTTTTATACCTTCAATGATTGCGCGGCGCTTTTCTAGATTCTGCTCTTTTTCTTTACGCACCTGTCGCTGGAACTCGCCTCGTTGTTTACGATATAACGCATGTAACTCTCTAAATTCTTTACTATCCTTATGTTCAAATTGAAAGTCTGTAGTGCGCTCTTCCTCTGGTAGCTCTAGTTGGCCTTTCTCAAAAATTTCTCGCTGCTCTTCCTCAAGCTCTTTATAAGTAGCTTCAAAAGCTTTTTCTAGCTCTCTTACAGGTTCTTTAATTTTATTAATTGGATATTCCTGCATTAGATTGCGCAACTCTTTTATTAGTAACGCAATAGACATAACCGAGTAGTCTTTTTGATCTGGAGTTTTTGATTCTTCATCATCATCTTCCTCCTCATCGTCATCGATATCGTCATCTTCCTCTTGATCCTCATCAGCACTTAAAATAGGAGTAACGCTAGATTTTGATTTTTCATTCTCCTGTACCATCGCTTTCTCATGAGCAACATCATCCTCATCAACGCGCGGTTCAGCGGTATTACTGCCTTTTTTCACATTCTCTTCAGATTCTTTTTCAACCTCGATATGCTCTGGAGATTTATTAGATTGTGATTCTTCAACAATCGCATTTTCATGCGTGTTATCTTCAATAGGTTGTGGTGTTGTAATTCCGTCTGCTTTGTTAGTCAGGTTATCATTCGGTTCCATAAAAATGGGTTTTAAAAAGAGAGCAAGATAATTAGAATCTACGGTAGTGACAATAATGCTGGTACTACTTATTCCAGAGTTCCCAAGATTTTTCAGCTTGTTGTACAAGCATTTGATAGCCATTGCACACCTGGGCTCCATGTTGCTGGCCTTTTTTCATAAACAAGGTAAGGCTGGGGTTGTATACCAGGTCGTATAAAACATGCTGATTAGTTAAATGTTCATAGGGGATAGGCGGTGCATTATTTACATCTGGATGTGTGCCTAGTGGTGTCGTATTTACTATGAGCGACACTTGATTTAAAACATCTTTATTTACTGTGGGATAACCTATAGTATTCTCCTTATCTGCATCCCTACTTACAAACAAATAGGGTATGCTCAAAGACTCAAGCGTGTACGCAACGGCTTTTGATGCGCCTCCTGTCCCTAGAATTAAAGCGTTTTTTGAAAAGGGAAGGAAAGGCTGGAGGCTTTTGCCAAAACCATAGGCATCTGTGTTGTGTCCTGTCCACACGTTATCCTCAATTACAACGGTATTAATGGCGCCTATAGCTTTAGCTTCTTCGCTTACAACATCGACTACATTAAGCATACTTTGTTTATAGGGTATGGTTACATTAAGCCCTCTTAAAATTTCAGGTTTTCCAGAGGTTGTTTTTGTGGCTGGTTGGTATGTCATGCTTTCGCGAAAGCGAACTAGTTCTTCCTCACTGCTCAATTCAAAATTGCGGTATTGGTGATCTTTAAGCTGCAACTGCTCAAATTTTTCAGTGAAGTAAGCACGTGAAAAGCTGTAGTCTAAACGTTTACCGATGAGCCCAAAAATGCTATGCGGGATTTGCTTTGTTTCCATTATGATCTATTAAATAAACAATCAGGAAGCCTACTGCAACAAATACAATTGCTACCCAAGTATTTAGAGAATCTAGCGGTGGCCAGTATCGTTGATAATTCTCGATGATATGATCCCCATTATTATCTATGAGCATTATTCCCTGCTCGTTTGTTTTAAACACTTCTCTTTTCCATGGCCATACGACACCCAGGGAGCCAGTTATAAAGCCTATTATTGTTGCATTAGTCTGCGATCTGTAGTGCTTAAAAGTCCACCCTAGCAAATGTGAGAAACTGATTAATCCTGTAATCGATCCTGCTATAAAAACTGCTAGGATGAGTAACAAATTCATTTGTTCTGGATCATGCCACCAGCTCAAATCACCTTGTAGCGACAACACGACCGCATTGAGAAATGAGTTGACGCTATCCACCATGAGCAAAACGTAATTGCCCAATAAAATAAGTAGATAGCTGCCACTTAATCCAGGTAAGGTCATTCCAGAAATACTTATCATTCCACAAAAAAAGACAAACAATAAGTTAGGGTTTTCTGTGGCTGGGTCTAGCAAGGAAGTACCTATGCCTATTATGGCTCCTATGGCTAGAAAGGACAGGTTTGTTGCGTTCCATTGCTCATAACTACGAGCCAAATAATAGATAGAGCCCAGGATCATGCCAAAGAATGCTGCCCAGACTGTAATGGGGTAGTGAGCAATAAGTATATCAAAACCTACACTAATTGTAAAATAACTTATCAACTCACCCAAAAGAAGTAAAGCTAGGAATCTTCCATTGATATAATAACTAAAACTGCGTATGCGTCCTGCCAGCAATAGTTTTACTGCTTTTAAATTGAGTTTTTGAAAGCTGTATATAAACTCTTCATAAAACCCAGCTACATAAGCAACCACCCCACCACTAACACCAGGAACTTTATTTGCGGTCCCCATAGCCATTCCTTTAAGAATGAGAAAAAACTTATCGCTTAAATTGCGTGTAGGTTGTCGCACTATTCTTGTTTTTTAATGGCCCATTGCTCCATCATAAGAATAAGGAAAAATCCAGCAAGCACCAAGACAAGTACCCATAACAGCTGTGGATCCCCATTATAATTAGTAGGCAATATGCTTTTTTCAAGAAAAGGAACCTCAAGGCCTTTTGAATTTATACGGGTGGTTAGTACTTGTTTCCATGGCCATAATTTATTAAGGGACCCGATCATGAATCCAGTAAGAATCGCTAGCGTTAGATTTTTTTTATTTTCAAATAGCCAGGTAAGCGCTTTAGAAAATAACTTGATTCCTATTATGGCCCCTATGGCCAACGAGGCTAGATTTGAGGTATATGTAACCGTTGCAGACCATTCTCCCTGTACCACGCTTTCAACAAGTCCGGTAATAGAATTTAAGACAGTCTGGTAGCTTCCCAAAAGGAGCAATAGAAATGCGCCTGATATTCCTGGCAATATCATTGCAATAATCGCTATAAAACCAGAAAAAATAAGGTACCACCAACTGTCTGGTGCTCCTAGTGGTTCTGCAATAGTAATGTAATAGGAGCCCACACTACCTAGTAAAATCATAACTACCGCCGCCACATTCCAGCGGGTTATTTGTTTACCTATGTAAAGTATGCTCGCTAGAACAAGGCCGAAAAAGAACGCCCATACTAAAACGGTATAGCTTTCTAATAAATGCGTAATCACCTTAGCAAGGGTAAGAACGCTGGTGGCGATCCCCAAGAATAGGGTGATTAAAAACAAGAGATTATACTTGATAATAGTGGATCGCCAACCTATTTTTTTGAAATCACTTATAATCGTAAGACTTAGCTCATCAATGGTCTTAATCAGTTCTTCATAAATCCCTGTGATAAACGCAATAGTTCCACCAGACACACCAGGAACCACGTCTGCAGCTCCCATCATCATGCCTTTAATAAATACATTAATTCTATTTTTTAACGGCATGCGAGATCTTTAAAAGATTAAGCTATTATCTGTGAATCGTTTGAGTACGATCTGGACCTACACTTACTATCTTGATAGGAATTTCTAACTCTTTCTCTAAAAACTCAATATAGTTATTGAGCTCCTTAGGGAATGAAGATGCATCTCGCATGATGGTTAGATCTTCCTTCCAGCATGGGAAGGATGTATAAACAGGAGTCACATTTTCTGGCTCAATATTGTAGGGTAAATGATTTATTGTTTTACCATTTGAGGTATAAGCAGTACAAACTTTAAGTTCATCAAATCCCGATAGGACGTCACTCTTCATCATCATCAATTGAGTTACTCCATTGACCTGACATGTATATTTGAGAGCAACCAGATCAAGCCATCCACAGCGTCTAGCACGCCCAGTAACGGCACCGAATTCATGACCTACTTTTGCCATTTTTGCTCCCACCTCATCAAATAGTTCAGTAGGGAAGGGGCCACTACCCACTCTGGTCGTATAGGCTTTAAAAATACCATAGACCTCGCCTATCTGGTTAGGAGCAACTCCTAGACCGGTACATGCACCAGCTGCTGTAGTGTTTGAGGAAGTTACGAACGGATAAGTACCAAAATCTATATCTAACAGAGAGCCTTGAGCACCTTCTGCTAGGATTGTTTTTCCATTTTTTTGTGCTTGTTGCAAATACTCCTCACTATCAATAAAAGTCAATTCTTTCAAACGATCTATTGCTTCAAAAAATTCTTCTTCCATTTCATCCAGATTGTACTGGATATCTACATCGTGAAAATTGATCAGGGCTTCGTGTTTATTTGCAAGAGCACGGTATTTTTTCTTCCATGTATCTAGCTCAAGATCGCCTATGCGTATTCCATTGCGGCCCGTTTTATCCATGTATGTAGGGCCTATACCTTTAAGGGTAGAACCTATTTTTGCTTTCCCCTTTGATGTTTCAGACGCTGCATCGAGCAATCGATGTGTAGGCAGTATGATGTGAGCCTTGCGAGATATAATGAGTTTTTTCTTGTAATCAATGTTAAATTGATCCAGTCCATCAAGTTCTTGCATAAAAACAACAGGATCGATGACCACACCATTACCGATAACGTTGATCGACTCTTCATGAAAGATCCCTGATGGTATAGTTCTCAAAACATGTTTGATACCATCAAATTCTAAGGTATGCCCAGCATTAGGACCACCTTGAAATCTCGCTATAATATTATAATTAGAGGTAAGAACGTCTACAATTTTTCCTTTACCCTCGTCGCCCCATTGAAGACCGAGCAATAAATCTACTGCCATTATGTGTTGTTTTCGGTTGTGTTTTTAACGCCGTAAAAATATAAAGAATGAGCGGTTATCTTAACATCAAAAACCTCTTCTATCGTCTTTTTTATTGACTCTATTCGAGGGTCACAAAATTCAATCACCTCGTTAGTATCTGTAAGAATTAAATGGTCGTGCTGTCTGTCAAAATAAGACTTCTCATAATGTGATTGATTCTGACCAAATTGATGGCGACGCACGAGTCCACAATCCAATAACAACTCGATGGTGTTGTAAAGAGTCGCGCGGCTTACGCGATAGTTTTGTTCTTTCATTTTAATGTATAAAGACTCTACATCAAAATGCTCCTCGCTCGCATAAATTTCATCCAGGATTGCATAGCGCTCTGGAGTTTTACGATGCTTATTATCACTCAAAAACTGCGTAAAGACACCGCGTACGATCTCCTGTTCTTTTTCTAGATTGTTAATAATTTTGTTCATGGCGTCTTAAGATCTGGTAACTTTATCGATACCGTTAATTTTATTTATGTTTTGCATCAGCTTTGTAAGCATATTGATATTAGGTACTACGACCGTAATATCTCCTTTAAATATTCCATCATCACTACTAAAACTGATATTTCTAATGTTAACGTGCATATTTTGAGATATCAGTTGTGTGATTTCTTGTACAAGCCCCATTCTATCAATGCCTGTTAATTTAATATCGGCACGATGTTCTTTTTGTGTACTATCGATCCATTTTGCACTGATGATGCGATATGCATACTTGCTTTGCAAACTTATGGCATTAGGACAATTGTTCTTATGTACTTTGATACCATCACTAACTGTTGTAAAACCAAAGACAGCATCGCCAGGAATAGGGTTGCAGCATTTAGATAAACTGTAATCTAGCTGTACTTGATCTTTACCAAAGACCAATTCATCATAATTTTGAGTGACCTCTTCCTTGTGCAGGTCTGCATTTTCTGGCGCACGACGTATCTTATTCTTGAAAAAGGAGTACAGTGCATTGCTGCGACTGTTAGCATAATCCTTAATCATTTTATTGTCAATATTGCCTATGCCCACTCGATAAAACAAATCTTGACTGGTTTTCACCTTGAAAAAGGTAACCATTTCATTGACCGTGTTTTCATCCAGCTTGATTTTTTGCGAGCGCAATTTTCTGGTAAGCACCACTTTTCCCTCTGCAGCAATATCTTTCTGGTCTTCCTTTAAAGCGCTTTTGATCTTGGATCTTGCTCGGGCAGTAGTGGCATAATCCAGCCAGTTTTTAGTAGGTTTTTGATTTTCACTGGTGATTATATCTACTTGATCACCACTGTGCAGGGTATGAGATAAAGGCACGAGTTTTCCATTTACTCGAGCACCACGAGTGTGCAGCCCTACTTCCGTATGTATGGCAAACGCAAAATCAAGAGGGGTAGAGCCTTTGGGCAAAGATTTAAGCTCACCTTTGGGCGTAAAAACAAATATCTCCTTGCTGTACAGATTTAATTTAAACTGTTCAACAAAATCTACCGCATTAGAATCTGCATTCTCCAGTGCCTCTTGTAGGCGGTTGAGCCATTCATCGAGACCATCCTCTTGATCACCTTGTTTGTATTTATAATGTGCAGCATAGCCTTTTTCTGCTATCTCGTGCATACGTTCACTGCGTATCTGTACCTCTACCCAGCGACCATCGGGACCCATCACCGTGATATGTAGCGCTTCATAACCTGTTGATTTAGGAGAGCTTATCCAGTCTCTTAATCGTACAGGATTAGGCCGGAAATGATCTGTAACAACGCTGTAAATTTTCCAAGCTAGGAATTTCTCATTTGCCCTATCCCCACGGAAAACAATGCGCACTGCAAACTTGTCATACACCTCATCAAAGCTCACATTCTGTTTGAGCATTTTGCGGCGTATAGAAAAAACAGATTTAGGCCTGCCTTTAATATAATATTCAAGCCCTTCTTTTTTTAAACTATCGTCAATTATATTGCTGAATTGTTTGATGTACTCATCCTGCTGTTCCTTGCTGTCCTTAATGGATTTTTGAATGTCCTCAAATACTTCTGGCTCGGTATATTTTAGTCCTAGGTCCTCTAATTCAGTTTTGATGTTATACAAGCCCAACCTGTGAGCAATAGGCGCGTATATATATAAAGTTTCACTAGCGATTTTCACCTGTTTTGCAGGCGGCATGCTATCCATTGTCTGCATATTGTGCAGCCTATCTGCAATTTTTATAATGATAACACGCACATCATCATTAAGGGTAAGCAGCATTTTTCTAAAATTTTCTGCTTGTGAAGAAATGTCTGCATCCTTTTTTAAATGCATGATTTTTGTAAGCCCGTCTACAATAAGGGCAATGGTAGGATTGAAAAGTTCTTCAATATCTGCCAGCGTGTACTTTGTATCCTCTACTACATCATGCAATAATGCAGCTGCAATAGCTGTAGCGTCTAGACCTATTTGTTTTGCTACAATTTTTGCTACCGCAATAGGGTGGAATATATAAGCCTCACCAGACTTGCGTCGTTGTGGTGCATGCGCTTCCACAGCAACATCAAACGCCTTGCGTATCAATTTTTTATCATCTGTAGACAAGGCTTGATAGCTTATCTTCAGTAAATCTTTATAGGCCTTAGCAATCAGCCTGTTCTCTTCTTTTGTAGCGGCTTCTGTCATCCTAGTAAAAATACATTAGTTTATCTCATTGACCAATACTTTCTAGCGCAGTATGTATGTTATTAGTTCGCTTTCGCGAAAGCGAACTAACGATCAGTAAAAACATTTGTAAATCAATATTGAATAGATAATGATTATAGTGGTGTTTGTGTAATCATTATTAAAACAGTCGACAGCTGCTCTATCAATTTTATCTTTAAACCGTACAAATTGAATAAATTATGGAACGTAATAGAAAAGATATGGGAGCAAAACATTCAAACGTTTGGGATATAAATAATTCTAGTAAGGCGATTGCAAAATGTCCATTTATGGGTGGAGCCCCTACCAGTACAGCAGGCACCGGCACTATCAATAAAGACTGGTGGCCCAATGCTTTAAAGTTGAACATTTTGAGGCAAAATGCAAGCAAATCAGACCCTATGGATCCTACATTTAATTATGCAGATGCATTTAATAGCTTAGATCTAGAGGCGGTAAAGAAAGATTTAAAAGCATTAATGACAGATTCTCAAGACTGGTGGCCAGCAGACTACGGTCATTATGGCGGACTAATGATACGTCTTGCATGGCATAGCGCTGGTACTTATAGAATAGGTGACGGCCGCGGTGGTGCGGGAGCAGGAAATCAACGTTTTGCCCCATTGAATAGCTGGCCAGACAATGGAAATCTAGATAAAGCACGTTTGCTTTTATGGCCTGTGAAGAAAAAATATGGCCAAAAATTATCCTGGGCAGACTTATTTATTCTTGCCGGCAATATGGCTATTGAGTCCATGGGCCTCAAGCTTAAAGGTTTTGCTGGTGGTCGTAAAGATGTCTGGGAACCAGAGCAGGATATATACTGGGGTAGTGAGACGGAGTGGATGGGAAATGAAGCTCGATATGAATCTGGCGAGTTAGAGGCGCCTCTAGGTGCTACACACATGGGTCTTATTTATGTCAATCCAGAAGGTCCTAACGCACAACCAGATCCACTAGGCTCTGCCAGGGATATCAGAGAAACATTCGGTCGTATGGCAATGAATGATAAAGAAACTGTTGCCTTGATTGCAGGAGGACACACCTTTGGAAAAGCGCATGGAGCTGCAAATCCAGATGATTATGTAGGCGCAGAGCCAGCTGGAGCCAGTATTGAAGAAATGTCAATGGGATGGAGAAACACTTATAAATCTGGTAAAGGTGATCACACCATCACTAGTGGTCTGGAAGGGGCGTGGACTCCTAACCCCACACAATGGGACCACGATTATTTTAAAGTTCTTCTAGATTATGATTGGGAATTAACTAAAAGTCCCGCTGGAGCTCACCAGTGGAGGCCTACCGCTGCGTCCAATGCAATGAGAGCGCCTATGGCAGGTGATGCTCATGCTACCCAAGAACTCATGATGTCTACCGCAGATATTGCCTTAAAAACAGATCCAGAATACTTAAAAATATCGCAGCATTTTAAAGAAAACCCAGCTGATTTTGAAGAAGCATTTGCAAATGCATGGTTCAAACTGACGCACCGCGATATGGGACCTAAAGCGTTGTATCTGGGAGCAGATGTACCTAAGGAAGATTACCTGTGGCAGGATCCTATACCTGCTATCACCTATAATATAATCGATCAAAAAGATATCATTGATCTAAAAAAACAGATTGATCAAAGCGCTCTTACAATACAGCAGCTTGTATCAACTGCCTGGGCGGCTGCGTCTACCTTCCGTGCGTCAGATAAGCGTGGCGGTGCTAATGGAGGTAGGTTAAGACTAGCACCACAAAACCAGTGGGAAGTTAATAACCCTAAACAGCTACATGCTGTACTTGATGTATTAAAACAAATACAGGAGGGATTCAATACTAACGCAGGTGGAGGTAAACAAGTAAGCATGGCAGACATAATCGTGCTGGCCGGTAGCGTGGGTATAGAGAAAGCAGCTAGAAGTGCTGGTATTGAAATAGAGGTGCCATTTAATCCTGGACGTGCAGATGCTTCCATAGAGCAAACTGATGTCGAATCCTTTGGATATCTGGAACCTAAAGCTGATGCTTTCAGAAATTATATTGCTAATAATCAAAAAGCTGCAGGAGAGGAGCTGATGATCGATCAAGCTAATCTTTTAAGCTTATCAGTCCCAGAAATGACGGTTTTAATAGGAGGTATGAGAGCTATGGCTGCTAATTATGACAATAGCGATACCGGTATTTTTACAAATCGTCCAGGAGTACTTTCAACGGATTACTTCAATGTTGTTACAGACCTGAGCATTACATGGGAAGAAGTATCATCTGCAGCGTTGCTTTTTGATGGTAGTGATCGCACAACAGGAGAAAAACTTTATCGAGGCTCTAGGGTTGATTTAATTTTTGGTTCTAACAGCGAGTTAAGAGCAATTGCAGAGGTTTATGCAAGTGATGATGCACATCACAAATTTATAACCGACTTTGTGAATGCCTGGGTTAAGGTCATGAATCTGGATCGATTTGATTTGAAATAATTCAAATACGATCTAATTTAAAAAGGGGCAATTCTATCTAAGAATTGCCCCTTTTCCTCTTTTAGTTTATTTGTTAACCAAATAATTCATTAAGCATACTGGCAAGGCGTATTCCTCCTTTTTGCAACTGGGATCGTACCGTTGAAAAATGGTCATACATATACCTATAACCCAACTTGTCACCTACTTCCGTCGTGGCATAAATTTCCTTTACCACTTTGCGACTATCTTCCATCCAGTCCCGATGCGTCCCACCAGCAATTATTTGTCGCTCCGTTTTACTCAATTCAGGCATATTGTTAGCTAGTTCTGTATAGGACATTCCGTAACTTTCAATCATACGAGTATCCCATACGCTATGTAAGTTAGTGCCATCATTATACCACCGCACTTGAAAGTCATTACCACCTTTATCATCGCTTATACCAGTGTGCATGGGCTGATGTAAATCACCTACTAAGTGAACTAACAATCGCAAATGAAAGGATTTTTCTTGCTGTGTGGCTTCATCAGACTTTAACACATTTATACAGGTGTCAATTCCTTGAATTAGATCACCTTTATCGCTGTGCTCATGGGTGTCATATGTTTTGTCAAACGGTACATTTACATAATGCCATGGCCCGTAGGATCTATAAGCATTATCGCTTTTTATCTCGTCTGCATAGGTAGAAACAAAAGCAAGTGATTCACCATCAAGTAATTTATCAATCGCCCGCTGCGCTTTTTTTGATAAGTATTTTTGTGCAATCGCTCCAGTCGTGCGGTGGCCTGTCTGTCCCCAGTCATATGAATGACCCCATTGAGAACAACAAATGATTATGCTAAGTAAGAAAAATCTCATGTAATCTATTTTATTTAGGTAAATATTTAAAAAGGATTTAATTGGTCCTGTTAAGTAGTTCTTGTTCAATTGATACTTGATTTGCTATGACTCTAATTTTTGTCGTTGTGCTTCTCTTTGTTTTTGAAATCCGTTTAAAAAGTTACGCAGGTACTGATCATTCAGCGGTTTATATTTTGCGTGTTTTGGGTTTCTAAAAAAAGCACTCAGCTCTGTAGTGCTAACTTTTTGCCCTCCTAATCTCATGATATAAACGATCTCTTCGGCTTTAAAATTGAATGCGATTTTTAATTTGCGTAATATAATGTTGTTGTCTAGTACAACCTCTGCTACTGGTGTCTGGCCATCTTTTTTACCACGGTAATTTACAATGACTCCGTTTAAAAATGTCGCTAGATTCTCGTCGATTACTACATCAAATGCCTCATCATCTTCCTTTTTGAGCCAGTCACTCACCTCGGCTCTAGACACGGGTTCGCCACCCTTTGCATACATATCCATCATCGCATCATCACTTAGATTAAGAATGTAACGCAACCGTCGTAAAATATCATTATTATCCATAAAACTCTGGTGTTATTGTGCAAAGATAGGAAGTTCGCTTTCGCGAAAGCGTATTTAAACTCCCCATTCCTACCAGGTGCCCATGAGCGTGCAATCGATCGCATCTGTCAACAAATGAAATAAACAGCCGATGCCTATAAATCGCCAATAACCAGGTATGCCTATTAGAAATCCATATAGCACAGCCGCTGCTGTGGTATGTAATGGATGAAAATTAATGCTACAACGTGCTGGATCAAAAATAGGCTGGGCGAGAAGATGATCTGAATCAATCAACATGGTTAGTAAAAAGATAAGATAAACACGCTGCCAGTCTTTTCTGAAAAATAAATAAGCTATAGCCGCGGGTGCTATCAAGTGCAAGCTATAATGTATTATAAATTGAGCTGTGATCACTATGTCTATATATGATTGACAAATTTAACTCTATTCTCTCTTCGTTCATTTCAGCAATTTTATTGGTT
This sequence comes from uncultured Nonlabens sp., assembly GCA_947491755.1. Classification (GTDB taxonomy): domain Bacteria; phylum Bacteroidota; class Bacteroidia; order Flavobacteriales; family Flavobacteriaceae; genus Nonlabens. Next base: position 334,695 of record CANLKV010000002.1, read on the forward strand.
TAAAAACGAGAACTTTTCTGGGATAAAGTAGGTCAAAGGATTTTGAGGACAACTGTGAGATAAAAGAAATTGTTTTGATGCTATAGACGTATTTGTTAAAACAAAAAAGACCCTGAAATCAATCAGAGTCTTTTTTTTAAATGTGACAGTCTTCTAAAAATAAGACTGATGTATCCAATATGCATGGCTTAATTCAATTATTCAAAGTCTATGCTTCGACAAGCTCAGCACAAGCTACTTGACTTCTTCAAAGTCTACGTCCTCGACATCGCTAGTATCGTCTTTACTAGCTTGCTGTCCAGCGCCTGCATCCGCACCTGGTTGCTGTCCACCTTGAGCTTCTGCTTGTGCTTTGTACATTTCTTCACTAGCAGCGGTCCATACTGTATTTAATTTTTCTAACGCAGGATCTATCTGTGCTATTTCTTTAGTATCATAAGCTTTCTTCAACTCTTCTAGCGCCTCTGTAATCGGTGCTTTCTTGTCGTCTCCTAGCTTATCACCAAATTCTTCTAGCTGCTGCTCCGTCTGGAAGATCATTTGATCTGCCTGATTTAGCTTATCAGCTTTTTCCTTAGCGTTTTTATCAGCTTCAGCATTTGCTTCAGCATCTTGCTTCATTTTTTGGATTTCTTCTTCAGTTAATCCAGATGATGCCTCGATGCGTATATCTTGCTTTTTGTTAGTTGCTTTATCCTCTGCACTTACTTTGATTATCCCATTTGCATCAATGTCAAAGGTTACTTCAATCTGTGGTGTACCGCGACGTGCAGGTGGGATACCATCCAGGTGGAATCTTCCTATGGTTTTATTGTCTGTAGCCATAGATCGCTCTCCTTGTAGGACGTGAATCTCAACACTAGGTTGATTATCCGCTGCGGTAGAGAATACTTGTGACTTTTTGGTAGGGATGGTAGTATTTGCTTCAATCAACTTTGTCATCACACCGCCCATGGTTTCTATACCTAGCGATAGTGGTGTTACATCAAGCAATAGTACATCCTTAACATCTCCAGTAAGTACACCACCTTGTATAGCAGCACCTATAGCTACCACCTCGTCAGGGTTAACTCCTTTAGATGGTTTTTTATTGAAGAATTTTTCAACAGCATCCTGTACTGCAGGAATACGGGTAGATCCACCTACAAGAATGATCTCGTCGATATCACTGGTAGAAAGTCCTGCTGATTTGAGCGCTTTCTCACATGGCTCTATAGTTCTTTTAACTAGATCAGCAATAAGTTTGTCAAATTGAGACTTAGTTAATGTTTTAACGAGGTGCTTAGGTCCACTTGCAGTTGCTGTAACGTACGGCAAGTTAATCTCAGTTTGAGCACTTGATGAAAGTTCAATTTTAGCTTTTTCTGCAGCTTCTTTTAGACGCTGTAGTGCCATTGGATCCTTTCTTAAATCAATGTCCTCTGCACTCTGGAATTCATCTGCTAACCAGTCGATGATCTTTTCATCTACATCGTCTCCACCTAGGTGGGTATCACCATCTGTAGAAAGTACTTCAAATACACCATCACCTAATTCTAATATAGATACATCGTGTGTACCACCACCAAAATCAAATACCACAATCTTCTGATCGGTATCTTTTTTATCCATACCATAAGCCAGTGCAGCTGCTGTAGGCTCATTGATGATACGTTCTACTTTTAATCCAGCGATTTCTCCAGCTTCTTTAGTAGCTTGGCGCTGGCTATCATTAAAGTACGCAGGTACAGTAATTACCGCTCCTGTTACTTCAGTACCTAGGTAATCCTCTGCCGTTTTCTTCATTTTTTGAAGAATCATAGCACTTAATTCTTGCGGTGTATATAATCGACCGTCTATATCCACACGTGGTGTATCGTTATCACCTTTTACCACTTTATAAGGAACACGGTCTACCTCGTTAGATACCTCGCTAAATTTATTCCCCATGAAACGCTTGATAGACGCAACGGTTTTAGTAGGATTAGTTACTGCTTGTCTTTTTGCAGGGTCACCCACTTTAATCTCACCACCTTCTACAAATGCAATCACAGATGGAGTAGTGCGTTTCCCTTCTGCATTAGGAATAACTACTGGCTCGCTACCTTCCATTACAGAAACACAGCTGTTTGTAGTCCCTAAATCAATACCTATTATTTTACTCATTATTATGTATTTTAATTAGCTGTTTTGTTTTATACATGACCCTAAAGTCAATGTTTGTGCCAGTGCACCCATAATGACAAGCTGTCATAAATCTACGGGTATTGTCATTATTTGTTCCATCAAGCATTCATTATTGACAGCGTGATGAGTATTTTATAGAGGTCTGCTAGATGTTCGCTTTCGCGAAAGCGAACTTTTATCGTACTATATTAACAACAAATAATACTATATAAAGGAATGAGGCATCGCAAAAAGGTCGCCAGGCTATGCGGTTGCGGAAAAAAGATTGCTGTGTATAAAAAACAGATTGGGACTTGTAAATAACTTTACCAGCATTAAAATTATTCATCAATGGATATAATGAATAGGGCGCGGCGTTCAATTAACCGCCCACGCGTTTGACCTTAAAACCTTTGTCTTTTAACAATGACATGATGCGGTCGCGGTAATCACCTTGTATAATAATAGTGTCGTTTTTAAAACTGCCTCCTACACCCAGTGTTATTTTAAGTTCTTTGGCTAGAATTTTAAAGTCGTCACTGGCGCCATTATATCCTGCAATAATCGTATTGACCTTTCCTTTGCGTTTTTCAAAGCGACACTCTAGTGGTTCTTCTTGTAACCAGACGTTACTCTTTTCCTCCATCGGTTCTTGTGGCACCTCATGCTCTGGAAATAGGTTTTTAAGTTGATCTTTCAAATCCATAATCAAATAATTAACGTGCGGTAGGATCTGTTTCTTCATGTTTATCTAGGTCAAAAACAGACTCTGTCCTGTCGTATAAAATACTTACTCCCTTTTGTAATAATAGGTTGTTAGGATAGGTGATAAGCTCGCCATCTGCCGTACGTAATACGGTAAAGAATCCTTTAATATCTTCAATAACAGCAGTTACTGGAAGGTCTTTATCATGTATGCGCACGCGGTCACCTATTTTGAAAGGAAAAGCAAAATATAAAATAAAGCTGGCAGTAACGTTGCTCAAGATGCTCCAGTTAGCAAATAAAGCGACACCTACTACTGCAAATGTAGAGCCTAGTGCAACCCAAAAACCATCTCTATTAATACCCCAGACAAGAATAACGGTAATTACCGTAAGCGTGTAAATAATATAGCCTATATATCTATTGATGTATTGTTTGCGCAATGCAGATCGCTCCACACGCTTACTCAACTTTGCCGCACTCCAGATGACAAACCTATGAATGATTACAGCGATAATGATGATGATGAGAGATAAAACAACCTCTTCCTGCATTAAAAATTTCTTCATAAATCTAGACTGTCTCTTAAAATGCTATCCTGATTACTGTTTTTGTTCCAGTACGCGGTGCGCAAGGTCTTTTTAAGTGTTGCGATGGTAGTCGCCACTCCATTACGGGTGGTAAAGGTCTCCTGCCACTCTAATATTTTATAAGGGAAGGAAGCTTCTACCGCATAAGAAAGGCTGCGTCCCGATTCGTATGTAATTTGATAGGTGTATGTATTGCTTGTTCTTGATAATTGAGCGATGGCTTTTTCAATTTGCAGCGGCTGGTGCATTAAACGCAAATATTCAGTACCAGGAATTATGTCTATGGTGCCCGTAGGTAAGGAGGAAGGATCTAGTCGCAACTGTAGCGGTATTTGATTTTCAAGAATCGCTTGAGAAACTTTAAATTCTTTGTTTCCCTCTTGTTGGAAGTAGCTGTGTAGGCTCACATTGTAAAATCCTTCTTGACGGTCCAGCTGCATGTAAGTATGGCCGCACCATTCCTGGATAGAGGTAGCTACTTTTAAGGCGTTTTGAGAGTAATCAAGAGGTAAAAACGTACTGCTCATAATGTGATAAGGGTAGATACCTGTCTCAAAATTGCGAGTTGCATTTAATTTAAATACCGATCTGTTGTTGGGCTTGCTTTGATCTGCTTTAATAAGCGCTATAGGGTCAAAAGGCTCTGTGACATAAATAAGCACTGCATCGCCAGTTCTAGGTTCACCATAACGAGACTGTATTAGGTTGTAACTGGAAATCTCTGCAAGACCAGCATACCAGTAATCCTTAAATGATTGATCCAGCTCTAACTTGTTATCGATTGATGTTTCTGTTTTCTCACTATGTGCTATTCCAGCACTATTATTTGCTGTTGTAGGTGAATCTTTAGGAGACTCACAAGCTGTTGTAAGCATGAGAAATAACACAACGCAAAACGGTCGCATATTTTTTTTACAAAGATAGCAATTGTGTTAGGCCTATCCATGAAAAAAGTAGATTGTCACAGGCGTTAGATTATTTTAACGAGCAAAGTTAAACATCGTTAATATTTAATTTCCTTTAAAGGTTTATGTTAATTTGCTATCATTAATTAATGGATTATCTATGAAAAAGTATTTACCCATATTTATCGTCATTATCACATTGTTGTCAGGATGCAGTGGTACAAAGAATGTAATTAAGCAAACAGAACGCATCGTGAGCGGTAACTGGGTTATTGATGAAGTAACTTACTCTGGTAATGGCGAGTTTCAATCTACTTTATTACAAGATGTCAGTGCTGCTTGTTTTGAAGGCAGTCAGTGGTTTTTTGTAGGAAACAATAATCGTGGGAGTTATAAAATAGAATCGCCATCCTGTGACACTGGTACACGTTATTTTATATGGGTAATTCCAGGATCTAAAGATATCATTGAGGGTGACCTGTTATTAAAGCCAACAAATGACAATTATAAAAGCGATACCAATGCAGGATTTCGACTTAACGTGAATAACCTGACAGAAAACACCATGACTTGGACACAAAGTGTGTTAGTAAATGGGAAGACTATAAAAGTGAATATGAATTTTAGAAAATTAGCAGAGTAAAATATGAGAACACATTACAGATTATTAGGAGTCGCCGCAATCCTATTATTATTAGTTAGTTGCGAGGCTGTTAAAAATACCAACAAAACCCAGCGCGGTACAGCAATAGGGGCCGCAGGTGGAGCCATTCTAGGTACTATTATAGGTAATAATATAGGTGATGGAAATAATCAAACGGAAGGTGCAGTGATAGGAGCTGTACTAGGTGGAGTCGCAGGAAATGTTATTGGGAAACGTATGGATAAGCAGGCTCAAGAAATTGAGAACGAGATCCCTGGAGCTCAGGTAGAACGGGTAGGAGAAGGAATTGTTGTAACTTTTGATGAAGGTAGTGGGGTAAAATTTGCTACCAATCAATCTACATTAAATGCTTCAAGTAAGGCTACTTTAGACAAATTAGTTAAGGTAATGAAAGACTACCCAGGCACAGAAATACTAGTTTCTGGACATACAGATAACACAGGCGCAGCAGATTATAATATGAACCTATCCAAACGTAGAGCATTTGCCGTACGTGATTACCTAGTTACTGCAGGTATTGATACAAGTCGTATGGCAGTAACATACGCTGGCGAGGAGAGTCCAGTAGCTACTAATGAAACCGCCGAAGGGCGCTCGCAAAACAGACGGGTAGAAATAGGTATCGTTGCAGGGGAAGAAATGCGCAAGGACGCCTCACAACAAGTCAAACAATAAGTCCACAAGCAGCAAAGTAGTTAAAGCCATCAAGTCGTGTGATCTGATGGTTTTATTTTATGAAATCGTTTGGAAAACTAAGCATACACTTGCTTAAATTAGAAGATACCACCTAAAAATAATAGTCATGGATTACACAGTCATTCAAATCTTACAATTGATTATAAAACTGATCATCGGCTTCAGTATTCTAAATGTCTGGCTTATTAATCGCAATAAAAGCACGCCCTGGCGTGCAAAAAATGCCAGCAGCATGGAAGAAGAGTTCTCAATCTACGGTTTTTCTAAAAGTATGATGATTGTGGTGGGTACTCTTAAATGTGGCTTTGCTATATTATTGCTGCTTTCTATTTTTTCTTCTGGCAGTGGGTTTCCTAGTCTGGAATGGATAGGGGCAGCGGGAATCGCTATCCTTATGGCAGGGGCTATTTCAATGCATGTAAAAGTGGGTGACCCAGCAAAAAAATCATTGCCGGCTGCTATTTTTTTAATTCTTTCTCTATTAGTGATCCTATTATAAAAGCAAGAAAAGCTTGTAAGCAAGAATAGCATTAAGAACCATAAAAATAAAAGCAGGAGAGGACTCATATATAGAATCCTTAATTTGCATTCTTTTTATAAATCCTAATAGCATCAATATAGCCAGCCCTATTGCGGCAGTAGCAGCTAGCCATTTACTTATTGTAAATGCAAGCAGTCCAATAGCTCCTATGATTTGCAGCACTCCCGTGATTTGACGCTGTAAGGTAGATAGGCCAAACCGTATAAATTCCAATCGCATACGTGGCGCCGTTAAACAAGTGACCCCAAAAAATAAGAATGAAATGCTGCTGAAGTAAATCAACAAACTGAGTAGAGACATAAGACCGTTTTTGAAATGTTCGCTTTCGCGAAAGCGAGCCATCACATAAACATACTGCAATCTATACTAGAAATTACTATTGAGAAGATCTTTAACGACAAGTTAACCGTGGTGCCCTGTCAATAAGGGTATTTTTAAAAAACCAAATAAGATTTTAATTATAAATAATGGCAACAAAAATTAAAGCATACGGAGCGCAAAATCCCACAGCAGATTTAGAACTAATGACGATCGAGCGTCGTGATTTAAATGTTAACGATGTAAAGATTGATATTTTATATTGTGGCGTTTGCCATAGCGATATACACGCTGCCCGCAATGACTGGGGTAATGCAAAATACCCTATAGTACCAGGTCATGAAATCGTAGGTAAAGTAGTGGCGGTAGGAAGTGAGGTTACAAAGTTTGCTACTGGTGATATTGTGGGCGTAGGTTGTATGGTCGATTCATGTCTCAAGTGCAGTGCCTGTGATGATGACCTAGAGCAGTTTTGCGAGAATGGCATGGTAGGTACTTACAATGGAAAAGATAAACATTTAGGCGGTCACACCTTTGGTGGATACTCCACTAGTATTACCGTAAGAGAGCATTTTGTCCTTAAAATACCGTCAAATCTAGACTTGAAAGCCGTGGCACCCTTGTTATGTGCAGGGATTACTACGTTCTCGCCTCTCAATCATTGGAACATTAAGAAAGGTGACAAGGTAGGTGTGGTAGGTCTGGGCGGTTTAGGCCATATGGGGATAAAATTTGCCGCTGCCATGGGTGCAGAGACCATAATGATTACTACATCACCAGATAAGGCAGACGATGCTAAACGATTGGGTGCTGATGGCGTTTTAATTTCTAAAAATAATAGTGCCATGGGTGAGCACCGTGGTTCATTTGACTTTATTCTAAACACCGTGCCCGTAAAGCATGATGTTAATCCTTATTTACAGTTGCTTAAAAGAGACGGCACTATGGTCATGGTGGGTGCCATTGAACCACTTGAGCCCATACACGGCGGTAACTTGATCATAGGTCGCAAGCGTCTGGCTGGTTCCCTAATAGGAGGCATTAAGGAAACACAAGAAATGTTAGATTTTTGTGGTGAGAACAATATTACTTGTGACGTAGAAATGATTGAAATGGATCAAATTAATACGGCTTACGACAGGGTGACAAACAGTGATGTAAAATACCGCTTTGTCATTGATATGGAGTCGTTAAAAAACTAATATATTCTAATTTAAAGGAAGGTTATAAAGCCTTCCTTTTTTGTTTTTAAAATTTATTATGCGCCTTATAGTCTTACTTTTATTACTGGCAACATTATCCATTACAGCACAAGATGATACTACCAATGCTTTTAAAGAATACTATCCCATATCAGTAAGACCAGAATTGTCTGCTGGTCTGGGTAATAATTCTTATGAAGAGATTTTGCTGGAAGCTCGCCCTGTGGTTTATTACGGAGTTTATAATGATTTGCGCAGTGCTCTTAACAAGGATACGATTACAACTGGCGATGCCATTTATCTATCCTTTCAACCAGAATTCAGGATTTATAATGAAGAGTCAAAACCAGTAAAAACACCTAGCTACAAATTATTAATAGGATGGCAAAAAATATTTAAAACCGTCGAGGATAACTTTTTTACGGCAGCTATTGAAACCGGACATTACAGTAACGGTCAGGCTGGTAGTGCCTTCAGCACTCAATTTGATGATGGATCGCCAGAAAGTCAAGCGCTGTATGAAACCTTTACAGACGATACAGACCTGGCTGCATTGCTCAACCGGCAAACAGGTAATTTTTCTACTAATCTTACCCGTCTCAGTTTAAATTACCGGCGCAATAAATTTAATGATAAAAACATCCCTACAACCATACATTCCTTTACTGCAACCTACCAATTGTATCACAATCGGTTTTTAGGAATAGCAGATTTTGGCGGTTACAACCCAGAAGATATTGATATTTACGGGCGTCATCGTATCGAATTAGGTTATGAGTACACTTCTAATTTTAAGGGTGTACGCTACATTATCAGTGAGCAGTTGAAATATCATTTTGGATCTCATCCATCTAGTGTGCCCTTAAGGTCAGAAACTAGATTTCTAGTCTTCCCATTTAGTAATGATTTTGGGTTTATGGCACAATTATCTATGGGAAGAGATAATTACAATTATAGATTTTTGGACAGTTTTACACGATTTTCTGTAGGGATTACATGGGACTGGTTTACACCCTTTGTCATAAAACCTACCATAGCACAACAATAGACCTGTTTTTTGTCAATGCTTAGGTATTCTTACGGTGATGTGCGTTCCTATTCCAGGTTCTGACTCTATAGTAATAGAACCATTAAGCTCGTCCAGTAATCTTTTTGTGGTGGCCAGACCTATTCCAGTACCTCGCTTACCATCGCGGTCTTCATCGTCTGCAACAAAGAATAATTTAAAGACATGTTTGATCTTTTCTTTTTCAATTCCGCGTCCATTATCTCGCACTGAAATCTCATAAGCTTCATCCAGTTCTTGAAGGTCAATATGTATTTTAGTGATCTCTTTATCACCGTATTTAACGCTGTTAGTCACCAGATTAAGTAAGATCTGGTGCAAGGCTGCATTACTTGTGACAAGGCTTACGTCTACTTCTGGAGTATAAGTAACTATTGTCTGTTCATCAGTAACAGTCATAGATATAATGTCCTCAACCAGATCTACATAGCTTATCTCTTCATACTCCTCACTAGCAAGTTCATCACTGCGGTAAAATGTGAGCATCCCGTCTATATACCTACTCAAACTTTTGCTGGCGCTTTTTAAATGCTCTAGATACTCCATTGATCGATCACTTATTTTACCTTTATTCTCTTTGGCAAGTAATTCTGCAATCATCAATATGTTAGACATAGGAGCTTTTAAATCGTGAGAAACGATACCAGCAAAATCTTTTAATTCCTCATTACGCTCCTTCAATTCATTCTGCACGCGCATTAACTGTGCGTTCCTGTAGCGTTCCTCAAAAAGCACCATGACTTGTTTTGCCATACTTTTTAAAGCTTTCTTTTGATGGTCTGTAAGTTGTCTAGGTTTGTTATCAAACACGCATAAGGTACCTAGTTTATAACCATTGTTGTCTATTAAAGGAACCCCAGCATAAAAAACGGCGTCTGCCGCATCAATTAAAGGATTGTCAATAAATCTATGGTCTTTTCTAGCATCCTTTACAATAGTAATGTCGTCATCGCTCGCTATAGCATGAGAACAAAAAGAAATATCACGTGGTGACTCACTTACTTCAACCCCATGACGTGATTTTAAAAAATTACGATCTCTATCAATAAGGGTAATTAAAGCGACGGGAACCTCGCATATAGCAGCAATTATACTTGTTATACTATCATAACTTTCCTCTGGCATAGTGTCCAGCAAGGCATATTTTTCAACTGCCTGTTGACGTTGTTTCTCATCTGGTAATACTGGGGCTACTATCATAAAATGGCTCTTACGCAAATAAAATATAATATGTTTAAAGGTAGGATTTGTATTATGATAATTAATTCACAAAAGAAAATAAGCAACCAGTACAATTAAAACGTACTTGTAGGGCTAGACAACCTATTTACAGTATCTATTCTTAAAGTAAATAAAACATAATGTGTAGATTACAGCCTTAAACGATAAACATTTGCTAATTGATTTATCTTAAAGATAATCGTTGTGTCGCTGATAGTATCTTTAAAATAAAAATATGAAAAGGGGGCTCTTTTTGCTTATTCTCATCATTCTCCTTACTCACAACTCCTGCCAGAATACAGAAACCATTAAAGTGCCTCAATCTGTAGCTGCAAATTTCATTGCAAAATATCCAGTTATAAAATATCCAGAATGGGTTATTGATCAGTCAGGCTATTGGGAAGCTCGTTTTATGTTGGACGGCAATCGCTACCGTGCCGATTTTCAACGCAATGGTTTATGGATACAAACTGAAAATAGTGTAAAGATCAGCGATCTGCCTATTGAAATACGTCACATAATCGATAATCGATTCCCTTCCAGTAAAATTGTAAGAGTAACTCGTATCCTGCACCATGATAAAGGGCTTTCCTATCGTATAGAACGCATGGACGATCAGACATTGGTTATAGAAAACTACCCGGTAGACGGTGCTACGGTATTTCCTTAGCTTTTCAATCTTGCAAAGTAGATCTGTTATTGACCGTTTGTTATATTTTATTAGAAAAAAGAGTTTATTTCGCTTTCGCGAAAGCGCACTATTACAACCACTTAATATCGAGATAAGAGAAGTAAAATAAAAAATTCTTGCAGGCTTTTAAGAAAGTATGTAGGTTTACCACCGTGAAAAACAGACAAACTATATTGAGAAAAATAAGGACACGCCGCCGCCGCCGCTAGTGACCGCCTTCATTATTTTCTCATATAATTTGTACCCATTGAACATTTCCCTTTTTTTAATTTCCTTTTCTATTTATCGCCGTCATGGGGATAGTCGTCTAGTACGCCGCCGCCAATAGGCGTCTACGGTATTTAGGAATCAGGTGAGTCCGTTTCCGCTTTTTCAGAATCATTTTACTTATTTCTTTAAATCATTGCAATGAAAATATTAATTGCCGATTTATCTCATTTTAAATATGCCGAGATAATTTGTGAGACCATCAATAAATCTGCTGTAGAAAGAGACACAGGTATAGCAAAACGAACACCAGAGTACATTAAAACAAAAATGGAAAACGGTAACGCTGTTATCGCATTAGATGGTGAAAATTTTGTAGGTTTTTGTTACATAGAGCGCTGGGATCACGGTAAGTATGTCGCAAACTCTGGTTTGATTGTGCATCACGATTATCGCGGTAAGGGATATGCAAAAAAGATCAAAGAAAAGATTTTTGAGCTGTCAAGAACCAAATTTCCCGATGCCAAAATATTTGGTATCACCACAGGCTTGCCCGTCATGAAGATCAATTATGAGCTGGGTTATCAGCCCACCACATTTTCAGAACTTACTACAGACGATGCTTTCTGGAAAGGCTGTCAGACCTGTAAAAATTATGACGTACTTACCCGCACACAACGCAAAATGTGCTTGTGTACGGGTATGCTTTATGATCCCAACAAAAAAATCAAACAACCTGAAAAGAAAGTCGTTAGTAAAAAACTACACGAGCGCCTACAAAACATTAAAAAGTCAATTCTTTTCAAAAAAAATAAAGAGTTATGAAAAAGTTAGTTTTAGCCTACAGCGGCGGTTTAGATACCTCTTACTGTGCTGTTCATTTAACCAAAGATCTTGGGTATGAAGTCCATGCAGTAAGTGTAAACACTGGTGGATTTACTGCACAAGAGATTGATGCGATTGCCGCAAACGCCTATAAAATGGGTGTGTCGACTTATAAAAACATAGATGCTGTACCTGCTTTTTATGATAAGATCGTTAAGTATTTAATTTATGGAAACGTGCTTAAAAACAACACGTATCCATTATCTGTAAGCTCAGAGCGTATTATACAGGCCCTAGAAATTATTCAATACGCAAATAAAATAGGCGCCGATGCCATTGCACACGGGTCAACAGGTGCAGGTAATGATCAAGTAAGGTTTGATATGATATTTCAAACTTTTGCACCCACCCTCAATATAATAACCCCTATCAGAGATCAACAATTAAGCAGGCAAGAAGAAATAGCTTACTTACAATCACATGGTATTGATCTAGATTGGAAAAAATCACAATACTCTGTCAATAAAGGGTTGTGGGGGACTAGCGTAGGAGGGGCACAAACGTTGACCTCTAGTGACCCATTACCTGAAGAGGCCTACCCATCACCGCTTGAATTGCAAGACCCGCTATCAATTACTTTAAAATTTGAAAAGGGTGAACTAATCGGGCTCGATGACGATCACTCCACGCCGCCGGTTTTAATTGAAAAATTAAATACTATAGCATCAAAATATGCCATAGGAAGAGATATACATGTAGGAGATACCATTGTGGGAATTAAAGGTAGGGTAGGATTTGAGGCGGCAGCCTCATTAATTTTAATTAAAGCGCATCACTTGCTAGAGAAGCATACGTTGAGTAAATGGCAATTGCAACACAAGGAATATTTGTCTAGCTTTTATGGGATGCATTTGCACGAGGGTCTCTATTTAGATCCCGTGATGCGCAATATTGAAGCTTTTTTACAATCGAGCCAGGCCACTGTTTCTGGTAGCGTGTTTGTCACCCTTAAACCATATCATTTTACACTAGATGGTATTCAATCAGAGAATGATTTAATGAATGCTGGTTTTGGTACGTATGGCGAGGAAAATAAAGCCTGGGATGCTCAGGATGCTAAAGGCTTTATTAAAATCTATAGTAATGCTCAAAAAGTATATCAACACGTAAATAAAGACTCATGATAAAAGCGGGAATAGTAGGTGGTAGCGGATTTACTGCAGGAGAGCTTATTCGCTTGCTTATACACCACCCAGCGGTTCATATTGATTTTGTATACACCACTTCAAAAGAGGGTCAACCGGTCAGTAATGTTCATGAAGATTTATATGCACAAACACCACTGCGTTTTACAAACCAGGTTAATACAGCTGTAGGCGTATTGTTTTTATGTACTGGCCACGGCAACAGTAGCGCGTTCTTACAGGCACATGAATTTTCTAAAAGCACAAAAATTATTGATCTCAGCAACGATTTTAGATTAGCTAAGACATCACAACTTTTAGATCGAAACTTTGTGTATGGACTACCAGAATTGAATAAATCAGCTATTGAAACAGCAGATAGTGTTGCAAATCCTGGTTGTTTTGCCACAGCAATCCAGCTAGCGTTATTGCCTCTTGCGGCACATCATAAAATTACAAAATCTGTGCACGTAAACGCTGTTACTGGCGCCACAGGGGCAGGAGCAGGGCTGTCACAAACCTCAAATTTTGTATGGAGAGATAACAACTATAGCCACTATAAAGCTTTTAATCATCAACATCTAGCAGAAATTAACCAGTCTGTTAAACAATTGCAACCTTCATGCAACCAGGCAATTCATTTTATTCCCAATCGTGGTAATTTTTCGAGAGGCATATTTGCCACCGCTTACACCAGCTTTGATGGCAGCTTACAGGATGCGCAACAGATGTATCATGATTTTTACAAGTCTGCGCTTTTTACCGCGATTAGTGAGCGCCCTATTCATTTGAAACAAGTGGTTAATACTAATAATGCATTGATTCATCTGGAGAAACATGATGACCTCTTACTGATCACTACGGCAATAGATAATTTGCTCAAAGGGGCATCAGGACAGGCAGTTCACAATATGAACCTTATTTATGGTCTGGAGGAAAATTTAGGCCTCGACCTTAAAGCTAATTATTTCTAAACCATGGGACTATTTAACGTATATCCTCTTTTTGATATTACTCCAGTAAGAGCGCAGGATGTTTACCTTTATGACGCAAATGACACAGAGTATCTAGATCTTTACGGTGGCCACGCTGTAATCTCTATAGGTCATTCACAACCGTTATATGTAGAAAGGCTCACACAGCAGCTTCAAAAAATTGCATTTTACAGCAATTCTATACAGAATCCATTACAGGAAGAGATGGCTTCAAAACTGGCAAAGCTATCGGGATGTTATGATTATGATTTGTTTTTATGCAATTCTGGTGCAGAGGCTAATGAGAATGCTCTTAAAGTAGCATCATTTGTAACGGGAAAGCATAAAGTTATTGCATTTAAAAACAGCTTTCATGGGCGTACATCTGCAGCAGTTGCCGCAACAGATAATCAAAAAATCATCGCTCCCATCAATGCACAGCAAGAGGTTATTTTTTGTGAATTAGGAGATATTAAAGCGGTCGAGCAGGCTTTAATTGCAGGAGGTGTGTGTGCGATAATCATAGAAACCATACAAGGTGTAGGCGGCCTTGATGAGGCTACTACGCAGTTTTTTCACCAGTTATATTCGCTTTCGCGAAAGCATAATTGTCTAGTTATTGCAGACGAGGTGCAATCTGGTTTTGGTAGAACAGGTGATTTTTTTGCTTTTCAAAAGCATGAATGGACACCAGATTTAATTCCCATAGCAAAAGGTATGGGTAATGGATTTCCTGTGGGTGGTGTATTGATACATCACGACATCAAAGCAAGTTATGGTATGCTAGGAACTACCTTTGGTGGTAACCACCTCGCATGTGCTGCAGTAACTGCAGTCCTGGATGTTATAGAACATAATGACTTGATGAAGGTAGCTAGCGATATTTCAGCTTACTTTATTCGTCAACTAAGAGATATCCCTCAATTGCGTCAAATAAAAGGTCGTGGCCTTATGCTGGGAATAGAGTTTGATTTTCCTATTGCAGACTTGCGCAAAGAGTTGATTACAAAGCATCACATATTTACCGGGAATTCTAAAAACCCTAATTTAATACGCATTTTACCATCGCTAACATTGCAACGCCACCACGTCGACACCTTTATCATCGCCCTAAAGCAAGCGCTTAAAAACAGCAACAAATGAAGCATTATGCAGATATAACTGATTTAAAAAATTTGCAAGAGACTATTGATCTGGCACTTTTACTTAAACAGAAGCCGTACTTGTATGAGGATGTAGGCAAACGCAAGACCATCGCATTGCTTTTTTTTAATAGCAGTTTGCGCACAAGATTAAGCACAGAAAAAGCAGCCCACAATCTAGGGATGAAAGTTATGGTTCTCAATGTAACGGACTCTTGGCAGATAGAGTTTGAGGATGGTGCCATGATGAATTTTAATACGGCAGAGCATATAAAAGAAGCCGCACAAGTCATCGCTCAATATGCAGATATCATAGCAGTGAGAGCTTTTCCTGGTTTGAAGGATAAAAAAAAGGATCAACAGGAGCAGGTGCTACAATCCTTCATAAAATATGCTGGTGTACCTATTGTTAATATGGAAAGTGCGATAGCGCATCCTTTACAAGGCTTGACTGATGCGGTTACTATTCAAGAAATATCGGCTAAAAAAAGGCCAAAGGTAGTGTTGTCCTGGGCACCTCATCCTAAAGCCCTACCGCACGCTGTAGCAAATAGCTTTATTAAAACCATGCAACAACTACCAGTAGATCTGGTAATAACAAACCCAGAAGGCTACAACCTAGACCCGTCTATAACAGGCGCTACTCCTGTGCTTGATGATCAAACGGAAGCTCTTAAGGATGCAGATATTGTGTACGTAAAAAACTGGAGCAGTTTTGAGAATTATGGTCAAGTGCTCCATAACGATACTAACTGGATGCTTACTTTAGAAAAATTGGGTGATGCTCAATTGATGCACTGCTTACCCGTACGTCGCAATGTGGTCATACAGGACGCAGCACTAGATAGTGAACAGTCCGTTGTGATACAGCAAGCTGGGAATCGTGTATTTGCGGCACAAGCCGTATTAAAATTATTGTTAGACCACCTAGCCGAATAATTAATGAAGGTCTATATGAAAGAATTGAAAGTCATAAAGGTAGGAGGGAACCTCCTAGACGATGCAGCTGCGCTAGAAATCTTTTTGCAAGACTTTGCATCCATAAAAACACCCAAAATACTAATTCACGGTGGCGGCGTTATCGCCTCGCAGCTACTACAGCAACTGGGTATTCCAGTAAAAATGCTTGAGGGCAGACGCATTACAGATCAACAAACGCTAGATATTCTTGTGATGACTTATGCCGGCAGTATCAATAAAAAATTAACCGCAAGTTTACAGGCATTAGACTGTAATGCCATAGGATTGACCGGTGCAGATGGTAATTGTATTACAGCGGTAAAAAGAAATGTAAAACCTATTGATTATGGATTTGTAGGCGACCCTATCACCATTAATACGCAAACTATAACAACCTTATTAGACTCCGGTTTAGTCCCTATTTTCAGCGCCATAACGCACGATGCAGCTGGGCAATTGCTCAATACAAATGCAGATACTGTGGCGGCTGTTTTGAGTGCCGCTTTCGCGAAAGCGTACCATACTCAGCTATACTATTGTTTTGAAAAGCAAGGTGTTTTGCAGGATATTAATGACAATAACTCCTTGATTACCAGAATTAATCATGAATCATACGTAGAATTACAACAGCGTGGCATTATAGCAAATGGGATGCTACCTAAACTGCATAATTGCTTTCATGCTTTAAATCATGGTGTTGCATCTGTACATCTAGGATTGCCTATAATGATCCATAATAATACGCCACATACAACAGTTACCTTATGAAAACACTGACAGAAGACGCTATCGAACTTTTAAAAAACCTGATTGAAATACCTTCATTTTCTGGTGAGGAGTCAGCTACGGCGGCACTAATCAAATCTTGGTTAGAAAATCATCAGGTGCAGGCCAGACAATGTCAAAATAACATTTGGGCGACCAATAAATTTTATGACAAATCAAAGCCTACCATCTTACTTAATTCCCACCACGATACGGTAAGACCTAATCAGGCGTATACACGCGACCCATTTACTGCTGCAGTAGAAGATGGCAAGTTGTATGGTCTGGGCAGCAATGATGCAGGTGGATGTCTAGTAAGTTTACTAGCTACTTTTGTGCATTTTTATGATAGGGAGTCACTTAATTACAACCTGGTGATGGTTGCAAGTGCCGAGGAAGAAAGTAGCGGTCCCAACGGTCTCTGCTCCATGCTAGAAATAATTCCCAAAATTGATGTGGCTATTGTAGGAGAACCAACACAAATGCATCTAGCAGTAGCAGAGAAAGGTCTAGTAGTTTTTGATGCCCTAGTTAAGGGTACTGCTAGTCATGCCGCGCATCCTAATGACGATAATGCGATCTACAAATGTGTTGAGGTCTTGCAGTGGTTTAAAGATTTTAAATTTGAAAAATCAAGCGATACGTTAGGAGATGTAAAGATGACGGTCACACAAATAAGTGCTGGTGAGCAGCACAATGCAGTCCCATCTCAAGTATCACTTGTTGTAGATGTGCGTGTTAATGATGCCTACTCTAATCAAGAAATAGCCGATTTGTTACAGCAGCAGTCGCCATGCGATCAAATTGTGCCGCGCAGTTTGCGTCTCAACTCTAGCAGCATTCCCATGGATCATGATATTGTAAAAGCAGGTATTGCAATAGGTCGAGAGACGTATGGATCGCCTACCTTGTCAGATCAGGCTATTTTAAGTTGTCCATCTGTTAAACTAGGTCCTGGTCTCAGTTTGCGATCACACACGGCAGATGAATTTATTTATGTAAAAGAGATAGAAGAGGGTATAGATATTTACAAACAAGTGCTAGAACAAATATTATAAAAAGAGCTTATGAAATTATGGGATAAAGGCATTAGTATAGATGACCGTATTGAAAAATTTACCGTAGGTAATGACCGCGAGATTGATCTACATATTGCTATATACGACATTAAGGCGTCTGCGGCGCATGCAACAATGCTTAAATCGATAGGTATAATCGATAAACAAGAGTTAGCGCAATTGCAAGAAGGCCTTCAAATATTAGCGCAGCAAATTAAAGACGGTACGTTTGTGATTGAAGAAACATTTGAGGACGTACATTCAAAAATTGAGTTTGAATTAACGCAACGTTATGGCGAGGTAGGTAAGAAAATACACACCGCACGATCAAGAAATGATCAGGTGATTACTGCTTTGCATTTATTTTATAAAGAGCAATTACAGGAAATAAAAACATCCACACATCACTTGTTTGAAGTACTGCTTGATCTTGCAGAAAAGCATAGCGATCAATTACTACCAGGATATACACATTTGCAGGTTGCCATGCCGTCATCCTTTGGACTGTGGTTTTCAGCGTATGCAGAACTGTTGGTAGACGACAAATTATTGCTCGATGCTGCTTTAAAAACCGTAGATCAAAACCCACTAGGCAGCGCAGCGGGATATGGCAGTTCTTTTCCTATAGATCGTTCGACAACTACAGATATTATGGGGTTTGAAACTCTTAAATTTAATGTGGTAGCGGCACAAATGTCGCGAGGTAAAAGTGAGCGCACCTTGAGCTACGCTTTGGGCAGTCTTGCAAATACGCTTGCAAGATTTGCTATGGATATTTGTTTGTATATGAGTCAAAATTTTGATTTTATAAGTTTCCCAGACGAGCTTACTACAGGCAGCAGTATCATGCCCCACAAGAAGAACCCAGACGTTTTTGAATTGATACGTGGCAAGTGCAATCGCATACAGTCCTTACAGCAAGAGGTGGTTCTTATGACTAATAATTTGCCTAGTGGATACCACAGGGACTACCAGCTACTCAAAGAATCTGTCGTAAGATCTATTACTGACATGCAAGATTGTCTCGAGATAATGGCCTATTCGATTCAACAAATTATTGTCAAAGATGTGGATTTAAATGATCCTAAATATCAATATTTATTTACCGTGGATAGTATCAACAATCTAGTAGTAGAGGGAGTAAGCTTCAGGGATGCCTATCAAACTATAGGTAGCCAGGTGGCCAGTGGTAATTATGCTCCAGATTATTCAAAAAAACATACACATACCGGTAGTATTCATAATCTAAGTCTTGATTCCATAAGAGCTAAATGGAATTCTTTATAATTCTTTTTTAACCTTATTTAAAACAATAGGATTGTTCTAGTTTTGCGGACTTGTAAATTAAAATGATACTAATTGAAAATTTCTAGAAGTACTGCCTTACTAATTCTTGCGTTTTTTTGTGTGTATGTATTCTGGGGCAGCACTTTTCTATGGAATAAAATGGCGGTGACTGAATTACCTCCTTTTTTCCTTGCTTCTATACGCTTTTTAAGTGCTGGTACTATAATATTTGCAATGGCACGTTTATTAAGATTAAGCCTTGCTATTACTACAAAACAATTGCTCAACTGTGTCCTAGCGGGATTTCTATTTCTCGCTTACGGTAATGGTGTATTTGTCTGGGCGCTCAAATGGGTTGACACAGGCTTCGCTTCTTTGCTGGCTTCCTTACAACCATTAATTATCCTCATCATGATGCGCCTTATACAGCGTAAAAAACTACAGTGGAAATCCATGATAGGTGTGGTTCTAGGTTTTGTAGGTATGTATTTGCTCGTGTCTCAAAACGATATTATAGCAAAAGAGGGTATGGTACTGGGAATTACAATGATTTTGAGCTGTTTAATTGCCTGGTGTAGTGGAAGTCTATTTGTTGCAAAGGCAGATCTACCAAAAAATTTCTTTGTTGCCACCGCTTATCAAATGCTAGCCGCTGGAGCGATTCTAGTGATAGCAAGCCTTGCGTTTAATGAACCATGGAAATCCCCTTTATACTGGCAGTCAGATACTCAAATTGCTTTGATATGTTTAATCCTCTTTGGTAGTATCGCTGCTTTCACATCTTTCAATTATTTGTTGAAGCATGTTTCACCAGAGAAAGTCGCTACCTCCAGCCTTATCAACCCGCTTATTGCTATACTTCTGGGCTGGTATTTTCTAGAGGAAGAATTGAGTATTCAAACAGGTCTAGCCGCATTGTTAATGCTTACTGGGGTTTACTTTATCAATAGCCGCAAGCGCTATCCAGAAGATCGAGTGGTAAAAAAGCCCATCTAGATCAGTTATCTCATTAACCAGCCATCGATGATAACGGGCACAGTTGTAGTCAAGTGCAAACGGCGACATTAAAAGACTAGCTACTCCTGCGGGTTTCCTTACATTTATATGACATCCTTGCAATTTCAGTATCTAACTTGTTTTGCTTTCGCGTAAGCGGAAACAAAAAATCCCTAGATCAAACTTTAGGGATTTTATAATACTACTATATTATTGGTGAACTATTCCGCCGTTTCTAGAACAGGGCGCAGCTCTAATTCTACATCGACTTGATTTTTAAGGATATCCTCCATCGTTTCTCGCTCCCTTATTACATGGGCCGTGCCATTATGCCATAACACCTCTGCAGGGCGATAGCGACTGTTATAGTTACTGGCCATAGAATAACAGTAGGCACCAGCGTTAGAAAAGGAAAGAATGTCCCCTTCTTTAATTTCTGCGATCTGGCGGTTATTAGCAAAGGTGTCTGTCTCACAAATGTAGCCTACCACACTGTAAAACCTTGATTTGCCTTCAGGGTTTGAAATATTCTTAATTCCGTGGTAGGAACCATACATCATGGGACGTATCAAGTGATTAAAACCAGTATCCACGCCAGCAAAAACCGTACTGGTCGTTTGTTTGATCACATTGACTTTTGCAAGGAAATGACCCGCCTGGCTCACTAAAAACTTGCCAGGTTCAAAAGCTAGAGCGATATCCTTGCCATAGGATTTGCAAAACTCATTAAAACGATCACTCAACTGGTCACCCAGCTCCTCAATATCTGTAGCGACATCACCCTCTTTATAAGCCACTTTAAAACCAGAGCCAAAATCAATAAACTCTAGATCTTTAAACTTGGCTGCCGTTTCAAATAATATTTCGGTGGCGTACAAAAAGACACCTATATCTAGAATATCGCTACCCGTGTGCATGTGCACACCATTTACAGTCATTCCTGTATTTTCAACAATGCGCAACAAGTGCGGTATTTGATGGATAGAGATACCAAATTTTGAATCAATATGTCCCACAGAAATATTAGCATTTCCACCCGCCATCACGTGCGGATTGATACGCACACAAACAGGTACATCAGGATGCTTAGTACCGAATTGCTCTAGGATACTCAAATTATCAATATTGATTTGGACGCCCATCTGTGCCACTTGCTCAATTTCTTCTAGAGAAACCCCATTAGGCGTATAAATGATCATCTTAGGATCTACGCCTGCAGCAAGACCCAGATGTACCTCCTGTAGACTCACGGTATCGAGTCCAGCGCCTAACTGTTTAAATAGCTTCAAGATAGATAGGTTGGACAATGCTTTTACTGCGTAGTGAATTCTTAGGTTTTTTGCCTTAGAAAAAGCATGAGTCAAACGTTCATACTGCGAGACAATAGTCCCAGCATCATAGACATAGACAGGACTACCGTGTTCCTGTGCAATGTTTAATAAATCTTGTGCATTCATTAGTTATGCGATTAAATTTTGTTTAAGCATACAAAAATAATAGGAGATCCCTTAAAAACGTAACTTAATGCAAGAAGATTGTAAATAAACTGCATCCCGTATTTATTCCGTTCTCAATTATTATTTCATTCTAATTCTATTTGTTATGTGGCGCTACCACAGGGGTCGGGCTCTACGCTACAATCTTTATTTGCTTTGCAAGCAAATAAAGGATTTACACTACGATCCCTAGCGCTATCTTTTCTCGACCTGTTTACTGTAAAATTTTAGGCCGTATGACCAGTTGAAGCTATCAAAAACAATCTACAAGAGAACCTAGAGGATTGCGTAGTTATGCAATCGTTCGTTTTAGTCATAATTATTTCCGTTTAGCAGGTTGCTTTGTTATTTTTGCTAACGCATTAAAACACATAAAAGACAACTATGAATCTTCACGAATATCAAGGGAAAGAAATTTTGGCCAGTTACGGTGTTACCATTCAACGTGGTAAAGTAGCAACAACTGCAGACGAGGCAGTTCAAGCTGCCAAAGAATTGACAGAGGAAACTGGCACAGGATGGCACGTCATTAAAGCACAAGTGCACGCTGGTGGACGTGGTAAAGGTGGAGGTGTAAAGCTTGCTAAAAGTCTGGATGATGTCAAGAAGATAAGTGGTGAGATCATAGGAATGGATCTAGTTACCCCACAAACATCTGCAGAAGGTAAGCGTGTGCACCAGGTACTAGTTGCCGAGGATGTCTATGAACCTGGAGAGGTAGAGGTTGAAGAGTTTTACATGTCTGTATTACTAGACCGTGCTCAAGGTAAAAATATGATCATGTACTCCACAGAGGGAGGAATGGATATAGAAACTGTAGCAGAGGAGACTCCACACCTTATTTTTACAGAGGTAATCGATCCTGCACATGGATTACAAGGTTTTCAAGCACGTCGCATCGCATTCAACTTAGGATTAAGCGGCAAGGCATTTAAGGAGATGACAAAGTTTGTAGCAAAGCTCTATGATGCCTATGTAGGATCAGATTCTGCATTGTTTGAAATCAATCCAGTACTTAAAGCTAGTGACGAGCGCATCATTGCGGTAGATTGTAAAATCACACTGGATGAAAACGCCCTATTCCGTCATAAAGATCTGGAGGCTATGAGAGATACTCGAGAAGAAAACCCAATTGAGGTAGAAGCAAAAGCCGTGGGACTTAATTATGTCGATCTAGATGGTAATGTAGGCTGTATGGTTAACGGTGCTGGACTAGCTATGGCAACAATGGATCTTATCAAACAAGCGGGCGGCTCTCCTGCAAACTTCCTTGATGTAGGTGGAACAGCAGATGCAAAACGAGTGGAAGAAGCCTTTAAAATTATTTTGAAAGATAAAGGAGTAAAAGCAATACTTGTCAATATATTTGGTGGTATTGTACGTTGTGATCGCGTTGCACAAGGTATTGTTGATGCAAAGAAAAGCATGGGTGATGCGATGAATGTGCCGCTTATTGTACGTTTGCAAGGTACAAATGCAGAGATTGCAAAAGAGCTTATCGATAATAGCGGGATGGATGTACAAAGCGCTATTGAATTTCAAGAAGCAGCAGATAAAGTACAAGCCGTACTTGCTTAAACACTAAGATTTATTATTGAGACCAAAACCACGCTACAAAGCGTGGTTTTTTATTTATTATCAATTACTAAGGCTACCAGTGTACCTCAATCTGTGGTTGCCATGGATAGACAATTGCTTTCTTTTAGGTCTATTCCTATTAAAGATAAATAATTTGTCATCAATAGATAGCTCCACAGTTTCATTCCCATGAGCTTTAATTTTTCTTAAGATTAATAAGTTGGAGTTATAACGCTGGGTATGTAAGCAGGCTGGTAATAGAGTATTTTATAGGATAAACAAAACAGCCACTGCATCGCAGTGGCTGTTTTAAATACAATTATTGTAGTAATTAATCTTCTTCCTCGTCAGACTCCTCGTCTGCAATATCATCTGCCTGAGCATTAGGATCCATCTCTGGTAAAGCATCTGGGTCACTCATTTCATGCTCGTCATAATCGTCAACATCAAATGCCTCCATCTGCATCTCTAATTTTTGAGAGATTTTCACCAGGTATTTTACATCGGTCGTTTTTACCTCTACCGCGTGAATGGTTTCATTTTTGTGATTCTTAAAGCTGATTACATCATCATCGCCATAGCCGTCTGGATAACGATCTACTAAAAGTTGCAGCACGTCTGGTGTTAATTTTTTATAGTCTACAATGACATTTCTCATGAGAAAAAATGGGTTTCAATTTTTAGGGAAAATATAAAAATATTAGTGTTTCAACAATTTATTTAAGGATCAATTCTATTGTAAATATAATTTAAAACCATCCGTGATTTCTTCTATATCTACCACACAATCAGTTTTATAATTTCCTATACTAGGCAACAGTACAAAGCGCACCTCTCCATTGACGTTCTTTTTATCATGCGACATGAGTCCTATTATAGCTTCTACATCATCATTACTAAATGAAAGTGATAGGTTTAACGATTGATAGAACTTATTAATTTGTTTAAAATCTTCATCTGTTAATCCAGTATGGAGTTTACTCAAATAAGATTCTACAATTATTCCAGCCGCGACAGCTTCTCCATGTAACAATTCCGCATGATTATCGCTAGACATACAATAGGATTCTATGGCATGTCCCACCGTATGGCCATAATTCAATGATTTGCGAGCGCCTCTTTCAAAGGGATCACTCAACACAACGTCGTTTTTAATAATAATGGATTGATATATAAGTGACTCAAAAGCAGAATTATCAAAGTCAAATTGTAAGTCAATCATGTTTTCCCAGTAGATGCGATCAGCAATCAATCCATGCTTAAACATCTCGATACTGCCATTGCGCAATTGCTGTTGCGGCAGGGTTTGTAAAAACGCTGGATCTACCAGAGTCATAACAGGAGGGTGGATAACTCCTATCTGGTTTTTAAGATGCCCTAGATCGACACCATTTTTACCACCCACAGCAGCATCTACCATGGCGAGTAAGCTGGTAGGAACATGTATAAAGTCAATCCCTCTTTTAATTGTACTGGCTACAAACCCTCCTAGATCTGTTACCACACCACCACCTAGACTTATAAATAAACTGTTGCGATCACAGCCCAATTCTATTAAAGCGCTCCACACGCCTGTGCAAGTATCGATGTTTTTATGCTCTTCACCCGCATCAATTTCTATGATTTCAATCTCTGCATGTGTTTCAATGCGAGAGATAAACCGAGCATAACAATGCTCCATAGTGTTTTCATCTACAAGAACAAAAATTATACTGGGTTGTTTTTCCGCGATATACGTGTTAATTTGGGTGTAACATTCTTCACCAAAATGTATCTTATATGAATCATTTATTATAGAGGTCATGGGCATCGTTGTAATGGGTTCCCTATTATATTTACCGGCCGTTAAGGGGTTGTTTTGATAGTGGTAATTTCGCTTTCGCGAAAGCGAACTTACCATACCCTTAAACGTTTATTAAATAAGGTTCAAAAGTACCAACTCTATCATTAACGAGCTGTATTTGACTTTTATATTTGCGACATGGATAGACATTTTTTTGAAGATACAGAGACTGCGTTTGCATTGAAATCAAATGCCGAATTGAAAAAGTCTCGTTTTATTTTTTCTACAATGGGACGGCAGTGGCTTGTCGATTTAGGCTCAAAGGCTACTATGCTGGGTCTCAAATTAGGCCTACCTATCAAAGGACTTATTAAAAATACCATTTTCAATCAGTTTTGTGGTGGTACTACAGAGGATGAATGCATGCCACTGGTGGATAAAATGTATGCCAAGGGCGTTAGTTCCATACTAGATTATTCTGTAGAAGGAAAGTCTAATGAGGCCGATTTTGATAATGTAGTAGGTAAGAAACTTACCTTAATTCATGCAGCTGCGCTTAATGAAGCCTTGCCCTTTGAGGTAGTAAAACCTACCGGTATAGGTAGGTTTTATATTTGGCAAAAACTATCTGAAGGAAAAGAACTTACTGAACCAGAACAACTGGAGTGGGAACGCATTGTAAATAGGGTGGACCTATTATGCAAAACGGCCGTTGATAGTGATGTAGCACTTTTATTTGACGGTGAAGAAACCTGGATGCAAGACGCTGCTGATGCTTTAATACGTGACATGATGTTACAGTACAATAAGGAGAAGGTATATATCTATAACACAGTCCAGTGTTATCGTACAGATCGACTGCAGTATATACAAAATCTTTATAAGGACGCTGTAGAAAACAACTTTCTTGTGGGTGCAAAGATTGTACGCGGTGCCTATATGGAAAAAGAACGAGAACGAGCAAAACAGTATAATTATCCATCGCCTATTTGCATTGATAAAGCTGCCACAGACAATATGTTTAATAGCGTCATGAATTTTATTCTAGACCATCTAGAGGTCATTAAACTATGTATAGGCACCCATAATGAAGAGAGTACGCTGGAGGCGATGCGTATTCTAGATAAAAAGGGAATAGCCCCTGGAACGGAAGATGTGTGGTTTGGACAGTTGTATGGTATGAGTGATAATCTAACATTTAATCTATCCAGCAAAAATTATAATGTTTTCAAGATTTTGCCCTTTGGCCCTATAAATGACGTCATGCCTTATTTAATACGTAGAGCACAGGAAAACACCTCGGTAGCTGGACAAGCTGGGCGAGAACTCACCTTAATTAATAAAGAATTGAAAAGAAGAGGACTTTAATCCTCTATTACCATTTTCTCAACGCGCACAAATCGGTCACAATTGCTTACGATAAGAGCTGTTTTGGCAAGTTCCTGGCGACCATTTATATAATACTGGTTGCACGGTATGGTGTCTGTGTTCGATTTAGAAAAATCTACATCACCATATTTTAAGATCAGTTGAACGCTTAGGGTGTCAAGTTTGCGTTGCTTGAGTAATTCACGTATCTCTGGTGAGAAGCGCACTGAGTTCTTTCTCGTTATATCTGCAATCACACGATCCTCTGGAAACCAGTTGCATTGAGCACGTTTACCAGTTAAAAAAAAGATTAGAAAAACAAGGCCTATAGAAAAACCGCCCATATAGTAACCCAGGCGTTTCATGAAATTCATAAATCGAATTTAAAATATAAGCAAATTTACGTCGCTACAGGGTAAATCATACCACTCACCAACAGATTTATTTGTGTTGATACCGTGATACATATAAATGCCTTTTTTCAATCCTTTATCCATACGTATAGAATGCTCGATCCCGCCATCATCTGCGATATTAAGAATATAGGGTGTGAAAATATTGCTGAGCGATATCGATGCTGTCTTAGAATATCGAGACGGCAGGTTAGGAACGCAGTAATGGGTAACGCCGTATTTCACAAAAGTTGGGTTTTCATGTGTGGTTAATTCACTGGTTTCAAAACATCCACCCATATCGATACTCACATCAATAATTACTGCGCCATGCTTCATATTTTCTACCATGGTTTGAGAGACTACAACAGGTGCCCGGTTTTTACCAGCCAATGCTGCGATAACAACATCACAACGTCTTAAAGCCTTTGATAAATATTTAGGCTGTAGCGTGCTGGTAAATATGGTTTGACTTACATTGTTTTTTACTTTCCTCAAATTTGAGATGGAGTTGTCAAAAACCTTTACGTTAGCTCCCAGACCTAGTGCGGTTCTGATGGCAAACTCTCCTACAATACCAGCTCCCATAATCACGACCTCGACAGGAGGAACTCCCGTAATATTACCGAATAGCTGACCTGTACGATTATTGCCACTACTTAAAAGCTCGCTGGCAATAAGGATGGAGGCTACACCAGAAATTTCGCTTAGAGCCGTGGTGGCCACACAATTACCTTCGTCATCTTCAATGAATTCAAAAGCCAGTGCAGTAATTTTTTTTGCGGCTAGTTTTTCAAAATAAACCTTGTCACGGGTTTTGAGCTGCAATGCACTAATTAAAACAGTCTGCGGTTTAATAAGCTCAATTTCTTCTAGTGACGGTGGTGCCACTTTAAGAATGGTAGGACAGGAAAATACCTTCTTGGTATCCGCAGTTAATTCTGCTCCAGCATCTAGATATTCTTTATCAGGAAAGCTACTGCCCAGGCCAGCACCTTTTTCAACGATAATGCGATGACCGTTAGAGGTCAATGCTGCAACGGCATCTGGAGTTAAACAGATACGTTTTTCAACCTGTTGATCTTCCTTAGGAATACCTATAAAAAGATCTTGTTTTGATCTTTGTATTTCCAACCGCTCTTCTTGCGGTATCAATTGGTCTTTCGTGAATGGGCTGAGAATGTGACTCATTGTTAGTGTATAGAGCCTCTAAATTACTATTACCTAAAGAATTTATCGCTAGGTTTTTTTACATAATTCTCAATTTCTGAAATATCGATGCCGTGGACCTTGTCAAAGACTTTAGTTCTAGCCAGGTAAGTGAGAGATAAAGAAGCTACTACTACTGGTACTATGTAAGCTAATTCATCTCCTTGATCCATGAATTTGATATCGTCGTTGATAGAGCTATATAATTGGAATCCATACATAGCCATAGGTATAAGAATACAGTGGTACCACCAATGTTTGCATGTTAAAAACCAGATCACCATCAGGTAGAACGGGATAAATTTTGCCATTATAGTCCAGATACTTACCTGAGAGTTTTCATAATAACCTGAACTATATGTAAAAAAAAAGTTGTCCCATATCTTTTCAGGAGGGACAACTTCATAAGTATAAAAAAAGTATGGTGTAGTGGCCAGAGTGACCGCTACAATACTACCCACGAGAAGGTATTTTGATCCACGCTTTATCAATTGTTTTTCCATCAGTATCTTGTGGAGCGAATGATGTCGCCGCTGTTGCAGCTAAAGATACTGCAAAAAGAGAAACTAGTGCAATTGCTTTGAGTGATTTGTTGTTCATGATAATTGAGTTTAAGTTTAAATAAATGGTTTAAGTAAATAAGTAAGATAAAACTAGCGTTATGATCATTTTTTTTTCTCTTTACTATCGACTAGTAGTTTAAATAACTAAAAAACCGTTTAAGAACTTAAAAACACATGTCAAACCTTCTTATCAATTAACATAAAGCAAATTACTTTATCGATAAACGACATCACTTACTCGGATTTCTCTCTCGGCCTCCGAAACTGTTAAAATATCAATAGTCTGGTAATCAGTTGCTAAAGGTAAAATCATTGCAGGCCATTCAATTAGCTTAAGTGCATTAATGTCTAAATATTCTTCAACGCCTATATCGTGTATTTCATCGATTGATCGAACGCGATAGAGATCAAAATGAAATATCCTTTGGTCTCTGCCCTGATATTCATTGACAATATTAAATGTGGGAGAACTTACCGTATCTATCACACCTAGCGATGTGCAAAGTGCCTTGATCAATGTAGTTTTACCAGAACCCATAGGAGCATCAAAAAAGAGAGTATCGCTTTTTTTCCGTTCTAAAATATAGGTAACTGCATCGTTGATCTTGTCTAGAGTATATATCATGATCTAGGATTAAATACAGCATAGGGTATTAGCATTTCTTCTAGAGATACCCCACCATGCTGATACGTGTTTCTATAATAGCTTACATAGTGATTATAATTGTTTGGATAAGCAAAGAATAGATCTCCTTTAGCAAATATGTAACTGCTACTCATATTTATTTTAGGTAGTTTAATGGTGCTAGGGTCGGTAGCAGCAAGAACATCTTTGTCTACATAAGAAAGACTGCGCCCTGTTTTATACCTCAAATTGAGACTGGTATTTTTATCACCTACCACCTTACTGGGCGTGGTTACATTTATAGTTCCATGATCTGTGGTCAGTACAAGTTTCATTCCCATTTCTTGACCGCGTTGTATCATGTCTAGCAAGGGTGAGTTTTTAAACCAGCTTAACGCAAGTGAACGATAGGACTTGTCAGTTCCAGCCAGATCTTTAATGACCTCCATTTCTGTTTTTGAATGAGAAAGCATATCGACAAAATTGTAAACAATAACGGTAAGATCATTTTCTTTTTGTGTCTTGAAACTGTCGGCTAGCTTTTTTCCATTGGACTCACTAGTGATTTTGTGATACTGATGTTTGATTTGTAATCCTAGACGTTTTAACTGGGCTTCTAAAAAATCATTTTCGTGCATATTTTTTCCGCCTTCGTCTGTGTCATTGAGCCAATAATTAGGATGTCTTTTTTCCATATCTGCCGGCATGAGCCCAGAAAAAATTGCGTTTCTTGCATACTGAGTAGCTGTAGGTAAGATAGAGCAGTAGGTTTCTTCCTCTATTTTTTTGTAATGGTTATTAATGACATTTTCAAATACTTTAAACTGATCGTACCTTAAATTATCAATGACTACAAAAAGAACCTTTTCGTTT
The DNA here is from genome assembly GCA_947491755.1 of uncultured Nonlabens sp. Taxonomy (GTDB): domain Bacteria; phylum Bacteroidota; class Bacteroidia; order Flavobacteriales; family Flavobacteriaceae; genus Nonlabens. The sequence goes on from CANLKV010000002.1 coordinate 364,724, forward strand.
TTTCTCAGTAAAGGGGCTACTCGTTCCTTAAATAATTGGTGACTTAGTAATGGAGTCTCTGCAGCATTATCGTTGAACCAGCTAGGGTAGTTGCTGTCAATAAATTTGCAAAATTGATGATTGGCCTCTGTTTTTTGAGTTTTTAAAATCTCTAACATTCCTGGATCATCTACATCTTCCAACTCAAGCTCCCAGTATATTAATCGCTGGTATAATTGTGTCCACTCTTCATAGCTATTGACCATGGACATATCCATTGCAATTTTACGGAACTCTCTCTGGTAATCACTGGTAGTTTTTGCATTAACAAGCCTTGAATGATCCAGATTTTTTTTAAGTGACAATAAAATCTGGTTAGGATTTACTGGTTTGATTAGGTAATCTGCAATTTTTGACCCTATAGCTTCTTCCATAATATACTCTTCCTCACTTTTTGTGATCATAATCACGGGAAGGTTGGCGCGTTTTTCTTTAATCTCATGCAAGGTTTCTAGACCAGTGAGACCTGGCATGTTTTCATCCAGCAAAACGATGTCATAAAAGAAATTGTCGATAGCTTCTAAAGCCTCAGTACCAGAAACTCTGGTATCTACCTCATAGCCTTTACTTTTTAAAAATATAATATGTGGTTTTAATAAATCCACTTCATCGTCTACCCATAGTATTTTGATCGTCGCCATATCTGTATATTTGTTGAAACGCTTGCATCTATTGAAACAGCAGAACAAACTTAAAATATTAAACGATCCTATCTATGGATTTATTACGGTTCCCAGTAATGATATCTATGAATTAATTGAACACCCGTATTTTCAGCGGTTGAGACGCATTACTCAAATGGGGTTGAGCTACCTGGTTTATCCGGGTGCGCATCATACTCGTTTCCACCACGCTATAGGTTGTATGCACTTAATGCAGCGTGCGGTACAGGTGTTGCGTTCTAAGGCGGTAAAAATTAGCCCGCAGGAAGAGGATGCTCTCTATAAAGCCATTCTATTGCATGACCTGGGGCATGGCCCATTTTCACACGCATTAGAAAACCTTATTGTTCCTGGTATTAGTCATGAAGAATTGTCACTGCGTTTTATGGAGGATTTGAACCAGCAATTCAATGGCAGTCTTACTACAGCAATCCAGATATTTAAAGGAGAGTATCATCGTCCATTTATGTTAGAGCTGGTGTCGAGTCAACTGGATATGGATCGGTTGGATTATTTGAAACGTGATAGTTTTTATACGGGTGTTGCAGAGGGAAATATCAATAGCCAGCGATTGATATCAATGCTTAATGTAAAAAATGACCGCTTGGTAGTAGAAGAGAAGGCGTTATACAGCGTTGAGAGTTTTTTAAATAATAGACGTTTAATGTACTGGCAGGTGTACCTCCATAAAACAGGGATAGCTGCAGAGCATTTATTACAAAGTGTTTTAAAACGTATTAAAGAGCTTCTTGAAAAAAAACTTCCTGTAAGAATACCACACACCTTAGCCTATTTTCTCAATAGCTCTACTACTGATCCTGCAAATTTATTAGCCCATTTTTCACGCATCGATGATAGCGATATTATACAGTTACTCAAATCAAATGTTGACAATAACGATGTTGTTTTACGCGAGTTGTGCACGATGATTATTGACCGACAGCTATTAAAGATCAAGATTGCAAAAAAACCAGCGTCTGAAAAAAAACTTCAGCAAAAACGAGACAAACTTATGCGGTCTTATGATTTTACAGAGCATGAGGCGAGCTACTTTATATTTAATGGGACTATCAGTAATTCCGCTTACGCGAAAGCGGAACCCATTTTAATTTTAAATAAAAAAGGAAAAATTGTAGAGTTGACCGACGCTGCAAACGAGGAAAGCTTTAAAGCCTTGAATAAAGTAGTGACTAAATATTACTATTGTTATCCAAAGATTCAAGATTGATTTAAATTAGTATTTTTGCCAAGATGAAATTTAATGTGCAACAAATTGCAGATATTCTTGAAGGGAGCGTCGATGGCAATCCAGATACTCAAGTGTACAAATTATCAAAAATTGAAGAGGGGACAGAAGGTAGTTTAAGCTTTTTGTCTAACCCTAAATATGCTAACTATTTATACAGTACACAGGCATCTGCCGTTATTGTAAATGATAATTTTATTCCAGAAAATAAAGTAAAGCCTACCCTTATAAAAGTAAAGGATTCCTACAAGGCGTTTTCTAAGCTTTTAGAGTATTATCAAGCGGCAAAACTCAATAAAAGCGGCATTGAACAACCTAGTTATATTGATAGCAGTGCACAACATGCGAGCGATCTATATCTAGGGGCATTCAGTTACATATCAGCAAATGTGAAAATAGGAAGTAATGTCAAAATATTTTCTAATGTTCACATCTCAGAAAATGTTACCATAGGCGATCATTGTATTATATATTCTGGCGCAAAAATTATGTCTGATACGGTTTTAGGTGACCATGTGGTCATTAACTCTGGATGTGTGATAGGAGCAGATGGATTTGGTTTTTCACCTAACCCAGATGGCAGCTATTCTAAAGTCCCTCAAATAGGGAATGTGGTTATAGAAGATCACGTGGATATAGGAGCATTGACCACCGTTGACCGCGCCACACTAGGTAGTACGATCATACGCAAGGGTGTAAAATTAGACAACCAGATACAAGTTGCTCACAACGTAGAAATAGGTGAGAATACAGTAATTGCCTCACAAACCGGTATAGCTGGCTCCAGCAAAATAGGTAAAAATTGCCGTATAGGTGGTCAAGTAGGTATTGCGGGACACTTGACTATAGGCGATAATGTAGGAATACAAGCGCAATCTGGAATAGGAAAGAATATAAAATCAAATTCAAATATTCAAGGATCACCAGCATTTGATTATGGGGACTGGAATCGATCTTATGTGAACTTTAAAAACTTGCCAAAACTGGAAAAACGAATAACCCAGTTAGAAAAAAATAATGCATAGATGACGGCAACAGAATTTAAGCAAACCACAATAGAGAACGAGGTTTCTCTTAGCGGTGTTGGCCTCCACACAGGGAAGCCTGTAAAATTGAACTTTAAGCCTGCACCAGCAGACCATGGTTATGCGTTCCAGCGGGTAGATCTAGAAGGGGAGCCTATAATTGAGGCTCTCGCCTCCTATGTGACGGACACAAAAAGAGGGACTACGCTCGATAAAAACGGTGTGCAAATTAATACGTGCGAGCATGTACTAGCAGCGCTCGTAGGTCTTGAGATAGACAATTGTTTAATTGAAATAGACAGTAGTGAGCCTCCTATAATGGATGGATCTTCAAAGTTTTTTGTGGAAGCTTTAGAAAAAGCAGGCAAAGTCGAGCTGGATGTTTTCAGAAAAGAATTTGTCGTAAAAGAGGTCATTAGTTATAAAGATGAAGATACAGGTAGTGAGATTTTACTCATGCCAGCAGATCATTATCAAGTAACGACTATGGTCGATTTTGGTACTAAAGTATTAGGAACTCAAAACGCCACACTGGAGCATCTTTCTAATTTTAAAAGTGAGATTGCCAGCTCTAGAACTTTCAGCTTTTTGCATGAGATCGAGATGTTGTTGGAACATGGCTTGATTCAAGGAGGAGATTTAAACAATGCAATTGTTTATGTAGATAAAGAGCTTTCTGAAAAAACAATGAGCAATCTTAAGAAAGCTTTTAATAAAGACAACATATCGGTCAAACCTAATGGTATTTTAGATAACTTAACATTGCACCATCCTAATGAGGCAGCTCGACACAAGTTGCTTGATGTAATAGGAGATCTTGCACTTACGGGATATCGCATACGTGGTAAAGTTATAGCGACTAAACCTGGACATTTTGTCAATACTCAGTTTGCCAAAAAACTCTCTAAGCTGATTAAGAAGGAGATAAGAGACAACGTACCACAGGTAGACATACATCAAGAACCCCTTATGGATACGGTTAGAATTATGGAGGTGTTACCACACCGACCGCCCTTCTTGCTGGTAGATAAAATATTTAAGCTGACAGATACTGAGGTCATTGGTTTAAAGAATGTTACGATGAATGAACCGTTTTTTGTGGGTCATTTTCCAGATCAGCCAGTTATGCCAGGAGTTTTGATTGTAGAAGCAATGGCACAAAATGGTGGAATTTTAGTCCTAAGTACAGTACCAGACCCAGAAAATTACTTGACCTTTTTTATGAAAATGGACAACGTAAAGTTCAAGCGCAAGGTGTCTCCAGGTGATACGCTTATTTTTAAAGCAGAGCTTATTACCCCTATACGTCGCGGTATTGCACACATGCAATCCTATGCCTATGCAAACGGTATTTTATGTGCTGAGGCAGAACTGATGGCACAAATTTCTAAAGTTAAATAATGAATCAACCACTAGCATACGTACATCCGGGAGCAAAAATTGCCAAAAACGTTGTAATAGAACCATTTACAACCATTCATAATGATGTGGTTATAGGCGAGGGTACCTGGATAGGCTCTAATGTGACTATAATGGAAGGTGCACGCATCGGTAAAAACGTAAGTATTTTCCCGGGTGCTGTAATATCTGCGATACCTCAAGATAAAAAATTTGATGATGAAGATACACAGACTATTATAGGCGATGGGACGACTATACGAGAATGTGTGACTATTAATCGTGGTACATCAGACCGTATGAAAACCATCATCGGAAAGAATTGCTGGATTATGGCCTATTGCCATATAGCTCACGATTGCATCGTAGGAGATAATTGTATCTTTTCTAATAACAGCACTCTTGCAGGCCATATAACGGTAGGTGATCATGTGGTACTTGCAGGAATGTCTGCAGTACAGCAATTTTGTCAAGTAGGTAGTCATGCGTTTGTTACAGGAGGCTCTCTAGTGCGCAAGGATGTACCGCCTTTTGTAAAAGCGGGTCGTGAACCACTAAGCTATGTGGGAATCAATAGCGTAGGTTTGAGACGCAGGGGGTTTGAATTAGAAAAGATCAGAGAAATACAAGATATCTTCAGGATATTATATCAGAAAAATTACAACGTTTCTCAAGCTGTTGAAATAATAGAAGCAGAAATGAGCGCCACTACAGAGCGCGATGAAATATTAGAATTTATTAAAAACTCAAAACGAGGTATCATGAGAGGATACGTCAGCAGTAACTAAATTATGGCATCAACTAGCGACATTAGAAAAGGATTGTGCATACGATACAATAACGACATTTATAAAATCATTGAATTCTTGCATGTAAAACCAGGGAAAGGACCTGCGTTTGTAAGAACAAAACTCAAGAGTGTAACCTCTGGAAAAGTTATAGACAATACTTTTTCCGCTGGACATAAAATTGAAGACATAAGAGTAGAAAGTCAGAAGTTTCAATACTTATATAATGATGGCGAGTTTTATCATTTTATGAATAATGATGATTACACACAAATACGTCTTACTGAGAACTCTCTTGATACACCAGAGTTATTGAAAGAAGGAGAGAATGTTACCATTCAAATCAATACAGAGGATAACAGTCCATTGTCAGTAGATATGCCACAATATGTAGTGCTAGAAGTAACTGGTACAGAGCCTGGTGTGAAAGGAAACACAGCGACAAACGCTACAAAGCCAGCAACAGTAGAAACAGGTGCTACTGTTAATGTACCTCTTTTCATAAATGAGGGCGATATTATACGTATCGATACAGAAAAAGGAGCCTACCACGAACGCATGAAGCAGTAATTGAAATTTTCACGCACATATCAACTGCAGGAGATCGCATCTATAATTGATTGCGAGTACATCGGCGATCCTACTTTTCCCGTTACAGGAATGAATGAAATTCATGTAGTAACACCAGGGGACATTGTCTTTGTAGATCATCCTAAATATTATGACAAGGCTCTTAACAGTCATGCTACGATTATCCTGATTAATAAAAAAGTAGCCTGTCCTTCTGGGAAAGCCTTGTTAATTTCAGACGATCCATTCCGTGATTTTAATACACTTACTCAAGAATTTAAACCGTTTATCGCTTTCGCGGAAGCGGAATCAAAAACTTACAAAATAGGTAAAAACAGTACTGTACAACCCAATACCTTTATTGCACCAGGCGTTGAAATAGGCGATCACTGCATCATACATAGCAACGTGAGTATAAATAATGACTGTATTATTGGTGATTACGTTATTATTCATTCAGGTACGGTTATAGGCACAGACGCCTTTTACTATAAGCGTCGCGAGGATGGTTATGATAAGCTGTTGAGTAACGGTAGGGTGGTTATTGAAGATCATGTAGAAATAGGTGCTCTATGTACCATTGATAGAGGTGTAAGTGGCGACACCACCATAGGCTATGGTTCAAAACTAGATAATCAAGTACACATAGGTCACGATACGGTCCTGGGAAAACATGTTCTAGTTGCCAGTCAAGTAGGTATTTCTGGATGCGTTGTTATTGAAGATGAAGCTAAATTATGGGGACAGGTGGGCGTACGTAGTGATGTCACAATAGGTAAAGGGGCAGAGTTGCTTGCGCAAAGCGGTATATCAAAAAGTATTCCTGCTGGAGCCACCGTTTTTGGAACGCCAGCGTCAAATTCCAAAGAAAAGTTTAAAGAGTTGGCTGCTGTACGAATGCTACCTAACTTTATAAAAAATAATAAATAATATGTCTGCAGCTGCCAAAAAGTTGGTTATGTCATTTTTTGAATCAGAAGCATTTAAAAAAAAGAGTGTTTTTGAACAATATATCCATCCAGATCTTGAAGTTTACTGGCACAGTAGTACGGGATATAATGTCTATGATTTTAATAGTTATTGGCAATTGATCGAGTCTGCATCCCAGTCGTATGAAAGCATACGATATGATGTGAGCCATATTTTAAGTGATAAGAATGAGGTGACTGCACGATATACTTTGTACACCAGAACCATAGAAAATCCAGGAGAAGAGGTTCCTATAGGATATTTTATCAGTATATGGAAAATTATTGATAACAAGCTCGCTGTGTGTCATCAAACCAGTCATCCAGCAAATTAATAGAAATAATAAAGTCAATTTAAATATATATAAATGAGCGTTTTAGTAAACAAAGATTCTAATATAATCGTCCAGGGTTTTACCGGTAGTGAGGGAACTTTCCATGCCAGTCAAATGATTGAGTACGGGACAAATGTAGTAGGCGGTGTGACACCTGGTAAAGGTGGGCAAACACATCTAGACAAACCAGTGTTCAATACGGTTAAAGAAGCAGTAGACAAGGCTGGTGCAGATGTAACGATCATTTTTGTACCACCTGCTTTTGCAGCAGATGCTATAATGGAGGCTGCAGATGCTGGTATTAAAGTTATCATCACTATTACAGAGGGTATCCCTGTGGCAGACATGGTCAAAGCAGCAGATTATATTAAAGATAAAGACTGCCGTCTGGTAGGCCCTAACTGTCCTGGTGTAATTACTCCTGGTGAGGCAAAGGTAGGTATCATGCCTGGCTTTGTATTCAAAAAAGGAACAGTAGGTATCGTTTCAAAATCGGGAACTTTAACTTACGAGGCGTCTGATCAAGTTGTAAAAGAAGGTTATGGAATATCCACCGCAATAGGTATAGGTGGTGATCCTATTATAGGAACTACTACTAAAGAAGCTGTAGAGTTATTCATGAATGATCCAGAAACTGAGGCTATCGTTATGATAGGTGAGATAGGTGGTCAATTAGAGGCAGATGCTGCCCGATGGATCAAAGAAACAGGAAATAAAAAACCTGTAATAGGTTTTATCGCGGGTGAAACGGCTCCTGCAGGTAGAACCATGGGACATGCTGGTGCAATAGTAGGAGGATCTGAAGATACAGCACAAGCCAAGAAGAAAATCATGAGAGAATCTGGAATTTATGTTGTGGACTCTCCAGCAGAAATAGGAAAAAAGGTGGCAGAGGTGCTATCTAAATAATTCCTATATTCAATAATTTATATCTAAAATTCCCCCTATGGCAGATTATAAGATTAGTGAAGAGGTTGCAGTAAAAATGAAGTTGCACTATCAACAAGAGTACTCGCAGACGCTAGAGAAACTAGCAGAGCTCAAAAGTATTCTAGATCAATTAAATGGTGTAGAGACTTCTGGATTAGAAACTTATTCTCAAAATGAGACCCGGTCTCCTGAGGAAAAAAGCTCAAAGACAGAGAAAACTTCCAAGAGAAAATATAAAAAGAAACCTGGACGCAAATCCATCTGGGGTAAATTTATTCTGTCTAGACTTAAAGCAACCAGTACACCTATGTCTTATGACGACATGACGAGTCATGCCATTGCTATCAAAAATTTAGACCCTACTACTTTTGAGAAAGTTCGCAAAAAGATCATCGCAGCAGCCTTTGTTTTAAGAACAAAGCAGGACAAGATTGACAATTTTGCGATCAAAGGTTCTCGTACAAAATACATGGGCCTCAAAGATTGGTACGAGAGGGAAGGGTTGCTTAAGGAACAATACAAATCAAAAATAGCTACAAATTAATGAAGCTTTTAGAAGGAAAAAATATAATTATCACTGGTGCAAGCCGCGGCATAGGCAGTGGTATCGCTCGTGTTTTTGCTCAGCATGGAGCAAATATCGCTTTTACGTATAGTAGTAGTGAGGGACCCGCATTAGAGTTAGAAAACGAGTTGAGTCAACTGGGCGTTAAGGCAAAAGCTTACAAAAGTAATGCTGCAGATTTCCAAGAGTCTCAAGCGTTAATCGATGCAGTGACTAAAGAATTTGACTCGATAGATGTCTTAATTAATAACGCTGGTATCACAAAAGATAATCTGTTGATGCGTATAAGTGAGGAAGATTTTGACAAGGTGATCGAGGTCAACTTGAAATCAGTATTTAACATGACCAAGGCGGTCCAGCGCACCATGCTCAAACAACGCCACGGCAGCATTATCAATATGAGTAGTATTGTAGGTGTAAAAGGGAATGCAGGACAAACCAATTATGCTGCGAGTAAAGCAGGTATCATAGGTTTTACAAAGTCTGTTGCGCTCGAGTTAGGATCTCGTAATATACGTTGCAATGCCATTGCACCTGGGTTTATAGAAACCGAAATGACGGGCGCTCTAAATGAAGAAACCGTCCAAAGCTGGAGAGAAGGCATTCCTCTTAAACGTGGTGGTACCCCAGAAGATGTCGCAAATGCGTGCGTTTTTCTTGCAAGTGACTTAAGTTCATACATCACTGGGCAAACATTGCACGTTGATGGTGGTATGTTGACTTAATTATGTTGACCTTCTGGATTACTCTAATTATAGCAGCGGTGGTTGCTATTACTATCGCTCTAATCCAGTACAACTACATTTTAAGTACAAACAATCAAAAGAAAAGACCGTGGATGGCTCTATTGAGAGCCGCCACGGTCTTTTGCATTTTATTACTATTAATTAGTCCTAGTTTTGAGCAAACATCCTACACATCGGTTAGGCCACAGCTTATACTACTAGCAGACGACAGCCGTTCTATAAAGGCTTTGCAAGCATCCACAGCTTTAAAAAACGATGTAGAAGAGCTTTTTAATGATGCAGACTTAAATAATAAATTTGATATTATAGCTTATAAATTTAGTAAGCAAATTGATCCACTAGATTCACTAAGCTTTGAAGGTAGTGCAACAGATATAGCTACTGCCATAGCGAGGCCACAAAAGCTTTTTAAAGACAGAAACAAGGCACTGGTAATCCTTACTGATGGAAATCAAACAATAGGGCAAAATTATCAGTACAGCACGATAGACAATAAATCACATATATATCCCGTGGTCTATGGGGATACAGCAAGCTACCCAGATGTATTCATTTCCCAGCTTAATGTGAACCGCTATAGCTATGTCAATAATAGCTATCCCATAGAAATTTTTATAAATTACAAAGGAGAAAAGGACGTAAATTCATTATTCACCATAGAACAAGGGAGTCAAGTGGTTTTCAAAAAAACTATCACCTTGTCAAAAAATGAGTCTTCTATCGTCATCAACACCACACTGACCAGTAAGCAAGTAGGTGTACAAAACATGACCGCGCGTATAGAACCTCTTATTAACGAGCGCAACACAATTAACAATTCCCGCAATTTTGCAATCGAGGTTATAGATGAGCAATCAAAAATACTTCTGTTGAGTGATCTTTCCCATCCCGACATTGGCGCTCTGAAAAAAGCTATAACGAGCAATCGACAACGCACGGTTGATATAAAAAATCCTACAGACTCTATTGATTACAATGCTTATGATCTGATAATTCAGTACGGTTTGAGTTCCGCTTTCGCGAAAGCAAATAAAACCATAACCGATTTGCAAAAAAACACTTGGTTACTACTGGGGCCTGAACCAGACTTAAATTACTTGAATCAACAAAAAGATGCTTATCAAATGGAGGAGTATAAGCAAACGGATCAAGTGCAGCCAGCCATGAATGAATCTTATAGTCGTTTTGATCTTACTTCTTATGATTATGAAGATTATCCACCAGTAAGATCACCCTTTGGACAGACAACCATCAATGTGCCCTATGAAACTCTATTTTATAAAAAGATAGGTGCTGTAGTTACTAATGAACCACTCTGGTTTACTTACGACCAGGGCGATTCACGGCATGCCGTTTTTCTAGGAAGTGGGTTGTGGCGCTGGAGGTCACAAAGCTATCTGGATGCTCAGAATTTTACCAATTTTGATGACTTAATTAACTCGCAGGTACAGCTGCTTGCTAGTAAAAGTCGTCGCGATAGATTGCAGATTGATGCAGCTGCATTTTATTATGAAAATGATCCTATCACCATCAGTGCTCAATTGCTGGATCAAAATTATGAATTTGATAGGGATGGAGTTCTTAACATTACGCTCAAAAGTAAAGAGACAGGAGCGACTATAGAGCAACCTTTTATTAAATCTGGTAATTCATACACGGTAGATTTGAGTGGCATTGAGTCTGGAGAATACGATTATGTTGTCCGTACAGTAAATGAAAATCTAGAAAGATCTGGAAGTTTTACAGTTCTTAAGTTTGATATAGAAAAGCAATTTGTCAACGCAAGTTTTGATGGTCTTCTACCTATAGCAACAAATGATAAGGTATATTTGAGAAAGGAAATGCAAGGTTTAAAGACCACCTTATTGAATGATCCTTTATTAACCGATATCGAGCGTAGTGAACTTACTTATCAATCGCTTATCGATTGGAAGTTTCTTCTTTTTCTGATAGCACTTTTAGTAGGATTAGAGTGGTTTTTAAGAAAATATAACGGACTGATTTAAATTTAAAATTATTATGGAAAAATTATCAAGAGCAGCAATATTTATAATCATAGGTGTTGTGCTATTTATTATTATAGTGATTAAAAGTTCTGTCGTAATAGAAGCCGGTCAGGCTGGGGTTTTGTTTAGGCCTTTCAGCGATGGGGTAGAGACAGAACGTACTTATGGCGAGGGTTTTGCCATTATTGCACCTTGGAATGATATGATTATTTTTCCAGTACGACAACTGTCTATAAGTGACAAGATGAGAGTTCTTTCTGTAAATGGACTGGAGGTATCTGTTGATGCCACGGTATGGTACCAACCAGAATATGACAAACTACCTTATTTGTATCAAGAGAAAGGGCGTAATTATGAGTCAGAAATCTTAGCACCTGCAATAAGTGCTGCGGCACGTAGTGTAGTAGGCAGGTATACTCCAGAGCAGTTGTATTCTAGCAAGCGTGATGTGATTCAAGCAGAAATTTTGGAAGAAGTGCGTCGCGAGTTAGAAACACAATACATACAAGTCAATAGAGTGCTGGTTAAGGACGTGACTTTACCTCCTAAAATTAAAGAAGCTATTGAACGCAAATTAAAGCAGGAGCAAGAAGCACTAGAATACGAGTTCCGTCTAGCAAAAGCTACTAAGGAAGCCGAGAGACAAAAAATTGATGCAGAAGGTAAGGCGGTCGCCAATAAAATATTAAGCGCCTCATTAACTGATAAAATTCTTACAGAAAAAGGTATTGAAGCCACTTTACAACTATCTCAATCTCCCAACTCAAAGGTTATTGTGGTAGGTTCTGGCAGCAATGGATTACCTATCATCCTAGGCGATCAATAAGTCGTCTTGAATTGACAGTATAATCAGGATTAATTTAATTTAATCCTGATTTTTTTTGTTCATTAGTTCTTTAGCCTGACCTTTCCAATCATCTCTTCTTATGCGGCCAGGAAAGAAGTCAATCAATTTAGTGATTACATCCATATCACTTTCAGTCATATTAGCAAGCTGGTAGTAATTGTAGATGCCTATTGCGTTCAATTTTTCCTCTATAAATGGACCTATTCCCGTCAGTTTTTTAAAGTCATCTTTGTTAGCAATATCTGCCTGACCTAAAGAATTGAAATTAAGTTTTTCTTTTGCCATTCTTATTACTGCATCGTCACTTAAAGACCCAGAGCGTTCCCTGGTTTTTTGAGCACGTACAGGACCAGGTTTTACCAGGTCTTCTATATCTACACGTTTAGACCGCGCAGCATCTTGTGTTTTTTCTTTATTAGGTAAGCCTGTAGCTGCTGCCTTGCTTTGCGATAATGGTACGGCAACCCTTTCAGTTTTTACGACAACCGAGCGGTTCCCAGCACCTCCAAAAAAATACCCTAACAGGAAAGCCCCAAAGATAAATCCTACAAGTAGTAGGTATAGACTCCAGTTAGCTGTGATGTGTTCAACCATAAGTTATTTAACTACAATTACTATACTAGGTTCATTTCCACTAGACCCAGACGATTTTCCTCCCCTCGCCATCGCCTTAATTTTTCCTGCTATAACACCTCCCTGAATCATTAATTTACGCACGGTACTGGCATTATCTCTTGAAATGGCAAAATTATCCTCTGCACTCCCTGTTGATTTAGTGTAACTGTAGGCATAAACCTTTGCTTCCGGATATTTCTTTAAAAGCTCCTTAACGGTTGTAATAAAAGAAGTAAATTTTTGATCCCCATAATAATAGTCACCTTGAAAGCCACTTGTAAACCTTTGAGATATCAAGGCTTTTGTTCTGGTAGAAGGCGTATTTGTTTCCTGTATTGCAGATCGTTCGTTTGTGCTCAGTCTAGCTTTAGAAGAAAAATCTTCTATTTTCATTAAAATTCCTCCATTAGCAGATCCAGCGGTAAAGTTGAGCAGACTTATGGCCTGAGCTACTAGAATGCGATCTTTTGAAACGCCTATGTTAACGAGCAAATCTTTGAGGTAGGTGGCACGTTGCTTTCCAATAGCATAATCTTCTGATGGATCAGAAATCCCTGTTATTTTTAAAGTGGATTTTTCGTTTTTTTCTAGGTATGATTTCAAAACAATACCGTAGTCCCGGCAGTCGTAAGGTATTTTTACCTGATTTCTATCTTTAAAAACGGTAGCATAGCTATTACAGGAAAGTAAATTCTCACCATCAGGTAGTATGATGCTAAATGATGTTTTTGCGATATCGCTATTGGCAATATCAGTGGAGAGTGAAGATAATGTGGTTTTATCCACAGTAGTAGATAATCCGTCCGCAGGTTCTTTCATTTGCTCTAGAAGATCTTGTGCAGCAGGATCCATTTTTTCATCTGCAAGCGGTTCATCGATAACTGGTTGAGCAACTTGATCATTTGAATCGATTTGCGTCGCTTTTGAAATTCCTGTTGGTGTTTCAGCTACTATTTCTTGACTAGAAGAAATATTAGGAACAACGGTGTCAAACGTGTAAGAAAGGATAAATACGCAGCACACTGCGTATAGCAAGCAAAAAAACAATCCTGTAAGAAAACCTTTCACTTCAAAAATTTGTATAAATATACTAGCTATATCAATATGTCACTCAACATATTGATTATTAGTCTAGAAATTTAGATTTAAGATCCTTAGTTGGTATCATACAGCTATCTCTTTTACCAAACCAGCGGTACCGATTTCTAGCTATAAAATCATAAACCCCATTTGTCAACCATAATGGTAATACTTTAAAGCAAAAAAGCCAGGAAACAGGTGGTCTCAGGTTTTTTGCAATACGTAATGCTGCGCTTGCCTTTATATAAGCCTGACCTTCCTGAATTAAGATAATACTATCAATTTTATTAGGGTCAATTTTATATTGATGTAGCAATTTTTTTCCCACATCACTGTCTAACGATGCAAACCTAAAGGCATCTTTGCTGTCCCTTTTAATGATAAAAGTAACCGCCTGATTACACAGATTGCACACTCCATCAAAAAGGACAATACGTTTTTCCATTATTTATTTACAGGTTCCAATTGCTCTAGACTGACAGACGTGGTGAACATTCCATAATTGACCACCGCTTTACCTTTTTCTATACTATCGATTGTACCTATCGATTTACTATCAATAAGTCGCACCCGTTCATTCAGTTTAAAGGTATGCTGCGGTTTCTCAATGATTACTTCTTTAGGCTTTGAGGCTTGACGCTCTTTCCTGATTTTAGTCACCTTTTGAATTACCTCGTTCTCGACTTGTTTTTGTTTGCCTTTTTCTTTTTTGGCTTCTGCCTTTTTGCTAGGCTTAGGTTGACGCTTAATATTCTCAGTTATTACCAGTTTCATCAACTCATCCAGCAGCAAGCGTTTTTTCTTATTATTATGAAAGTCTTTTGCTAGTTGATCAAACTTTTTACCCAGTTGTATATGGCGCTGATAGGTGTCATAAAGCTCTTGAAAGTCTTCTAGTTTTTGTTGTACGCGTTCTTGCGTGTCCTCCAGCTTGTTAGAGCGTTGTGTTGCTTGCACCTCTTTTTCTCTCAACGAGGCATTATTGCGACGCAGGTCTGATCGTTCTTTCTGTAGTGCAGCAATAGATTTGTCAAATCTTATTTTGCCACGCTCCACTTTCTTTTTTGCCTTGTTGATTAAGGAGTAGGGGATGCCGTTTTTCTGTGCTACTTCAAAAGTAAATGAACTACCAGCCTCACCCAGTTGCAATTGATAAATAGGCTCTAGCGACCGTGCATCAAATAGCATGTTTGCATTATTCATCTCTGGCAATTCATTTGCCAGCATTTTTAAATTTGTATAATGAGTGGTAATGATCCCATAAGAGCTACGGGAGTAGAGCTCTTCAAGCATACTCTCTGCCAGCGCTCCACCCAGTTCTGGATCTGAACCAGTACCAAATTCGTCAATCAAAAACAATGTTTTATCATCTGCTTTACGTAAAAAACTACGCATGTTTTTAAGACGGTAGCTATACGTACTTAAATGATTATCAATACTTTGATTATCCCCTATATCGGTCAAGATTGTATCAAAAAAGCACACCCTACTTTTTTCATGTACGGGCAGCAGCATTCCAGATTGCAACATGACTTGTAATAGTCCTATTGTTTTGAGCGTGATCGATTTACCTCCAGCATTAGGCCCAGAAATCACGATAATACGATTGTCTGGCGCTAGACGAATGCTTTGGGGGAATGTTTTCTCATTGCGTTCCCGGTTTGCTACAAGTAATAATGGATGATAGGCATCGACTAGATCCAGCTCGCGATGATCAACAATAATGGGTAAAAGGCCATTAATTTTACGTGCATATTTTGCTTTTGCAGCGATCACATCCGTATGTTTAAGATACTTACGCTGCTGTTCAAAATCTTCTATAAAATAGCGCATAAAATCTGTTAGCTCTTTGAGAATACGCTGTATTTCCTCGTGTTCTTCAATTTCTAGCTCAGATAGCTTTCGCGAAAGCGTCAACACACGCTCTGGTTCTATGTACGTGATGCTACCGGTTTTTGAGCTGCCCATTATCTTACCTTTTACCTTGCGGCGGTGCATGGAACGTACCGCTAGCACGCGTCTATTCTCTACAACGGTTTCTCTGATCTCGTCTAGATAATCCAGTTTGAGGTAATGCGTAAGTGCCGCACCGAAACTACCGTTTAATTGACCTCGCACGGCATTCATTTCTCTGCGCAAGTTTTTTAATACAGGCGATGCGTCATCCTTTATTTCTCCAAAACGGTCTAGAATCTTATCGACACGATCAGGGATTTGAGTATTGAGCTCGATGTTGTATGTGCGTTTTGCTAACTCTGGGAAATGCTCTTCTGTTTTCTGAAAGAATTTAATGTGTTCATTCATCGACCGCGGCAGGGTCACCAGTCGTCGTATGCTATCTTTTTCTAAAACACTGTTATCTATCCCCAGTAGCTGTAATTCTTTGTCTATGGGTTCAAAACCATGATTGGGAATAGAATAATCAGACCCAAATGATTCAAGATACTCACTGGTATGGGACAATGAGCGAGTGATTTTCTTAGGATCTTGTGATGGTGTGACGCGCGCCATGGCTTCTTTACCATCATCAGTGCTACAGTAAACAGTTGCCTGTGCAATGACTTTATCAAACTCAATGTCTTGAATTGTCTTTTTTGAAATCTTTCTCATATTGGTCTACAAAAATAGGGTAGCGGTGTGTTTTCCTAGGTTTGATTGTTTGTTTTTTAACGGCTTTAAGTTCAGTTAAAAACGTGCTTGTTTATACTTTTATAAAGATGTCTTGAGCTATGTAAAACATAGCTTGTAATTTTACCACAAACCTTTACACATGCCAGTACAAATTGAGCCCAGTTGGAGGGAGATGTTGCGTGACGAGTTCCATAAAGAGTATTTTGAAAATCTAATCGAATTTGTCAAACAAGAGTATCAGGATAAACAATGTTATCCACCAGGTAAAAAGATATTTGCTGCCTTTGATCGCACTCCTTTTGAAAAAGTAAAGGTGGTAATTTTAGGTCAAGACCCTTACCATGGTCCAGGACAGGCAAATGGTCTGTGTTTTTCTGTAGCAGACGGGATACCACACCCACCATCGCTGGTTAATATATTTAAAGAACAGCAACGCGATATAGATTTACAGTTACCCTATCCCAAATCTGGCAATTTAGAGCGCTGGGCAGACCAGGGCGTACTGCTTCTCAACACAACTCTTACGGTTGAACAGGGCAAACCAGGTAGTCATCAAAAAAAAGGCTGGGAACTATTTACAGACCGCGTGATACAAACCCTTAGCGATCAACGACAAGGACTGGTTTTTATGCTATGGGGTAGTTTTGCAAAAAGTAAGCTCAAATTAATTGATGAAAAGAGTCATTTTGTTCTTACCTCTGGCCATCCATCGCCTTTAAGTGCAAATCGTGGTTACTGGTTTGATAACAAGCATTTTTCAAGATGCAATCGATATTTACAAGAGCGCGGTATGACTCCCATTCATTGGTAAAGAATTACTGGATATCCGGCTTTACGTCATCCTCGTCTTCCTCTTCAGGAAAGGGTAGGTAGTGTAGCAGGTCGTCTTGTTGTATAGGCTCCTGCGAGATCCCTACGTTCATGAATTGTTCGCTTATTTTTTTGATGGTTTTTTCATCTAATTGATCGGTAGAAAACTCCGTGCGCAGTAACCACTGTTGTACATCACCCACCTGCAAGTCATAATGTGAAGCGATAGTACGGTCAATACTGGGAATCTCTTTAAAATCAGCAGTATACTTATTTATAATTTGCATCATTTTTACCAGAGCTTCCTCTTTTTCTTTTATACAATTGGTGGTTGCAGCAACCACAAAACTAGGCCATGGTGTAGCAACGGTTTCCAAGCGTTTAAAAATACCTTGATCTACATAAGGTTGTGTCATGTATCGTTCCCACATAAATAGCTGTGCCTGGTCAGCACTCAATGCTTTTACGGCGCCATCTAGCGTATTTACCAGTTCGAACTTCAAGGTTTCTGGATTCCAGTCATGTCTTTTAGCAAGCAGATAGCTCATAAGGTGCGATCCACTACCATAGCGACTTATGGCAATCACAGGATCTTTAAGTTGTGCCGTATCTTCTGCAATTAGACTTGCAGGTGCATGCACACCCCATAGTAAAGGAGACTCTACGTACACCTGGATAATCTTTGAAGGGTTTCCAGCGGTGATATCTTTTATGATACCGTCTGTAAGAATGCAAGCCACATCCAGCTCTCCATCGCGCAGGGATTGGCACATTCTACCCGTACCTTCTGGTATGTCTTGCCAGATTAAATTGATACCCGCTTTCGCGAAAGCGTTATCCTCAATTGCTAGATGCCATGGAAGGTTAAAATGTTCTGGAACACCGCCTATATTGATTGTTGTCATATTAATGGGTTTTGTGTTTCTTCCTTAAATATTCATAGACCTCGTGCTGTGACCGTACAGCAGGTTTTCCCTTATCTGGCGTTACAAAAGGATTATTTTCTTGGGATGTGTGTACACGCGCCTTTACATTATCTGCCAGTTGTATGTTGAGAATGTCGTCCAGCTCTCTAAATATCTCTGCATCTAAAATAGGGGTGAGCACCTCGATACGCCGGTCTAGATTGCGCGTCATCCAGTCTGCACTACCCATGAAAAGTAAAGGTTTTCCCTGGTTGTGAAATTTGTAAAGGCGTCCATGTTCCAAATAGCGATCCACAATGCTAGTGATATAGATGGAGTCGCTTATACCTTCTAATTGTGGTATTAAACAAGAAAAACCACGTACAATCAATCGTATGTTAACCCCTGCCTGACTGGCTTGATAAAGCAGCTTGATGATACCTGGATCTTCCAGTTGGTTCATTTTTGCCGTTATACTGGCTTTTTTTCCATCTGTTGCAGCTGCTATTTCTGATCGTATTAATTTTTCAAAAGTATGACGGGTAGAAAAAGGGGAGACCAGCAAATGATTTGCCCTGGGTATAATAAGGTTACCCTCTAAAACTTCAAAAACACGTGCCAGATCTTTGGTTATTTGCTTGTGAGCGGTAAACAAGCCGTGGTCACAGTATATCTGTGAGGTTTTTGCATTAAAATTACCCGTACCTATGTAAGCATAAGGTTTCAATTCATCTTGCTCCTTACGTAGGACTAGCAATACTTTACTGTGTACTTTTATGCGCGGGTAGCTGTAAATTACTGTAGCGCCACTCTTTTCAAAAATTCGCCCCCATTTGATGTTATTTTCTTCATCAAAACGGGCTTTGGCTTCCACAAATACGGTAACTTTCTTACCATTCTTGAGAGCGTTAAGTAAAGAATCTGTGAGCGCACTCTCATCTGCCACACGATACAGAGAGATTTTAATTTCTGTGACATTTTTATCAGTCGCCGATTGATCGATAAATTGCTGGACGTAATCAAACGACATATAGGGGTAATGAACCAGCTGGTCTTGTTGCGCAATAGCTTTAAAAAAATCCCCTTTTAAATTACGGTGTGTAATAGTTTTAAGTGGGGATGCGTGTAATTGCTTATTGTCTGACGGATCAGGGAACGCAAAAAAGTCATCAAAGTTATGATAACGACCACCTGCTACCATATCTATTTTACCTAAGCCTAAGCTTTTCCTGATGTTTTTACGCACTGCTTTAGGCATAGATTGATCATATAAAAAGCGTGTGGGCTGTCCACTGTATCGTTGTTTTAAAGACGCATAAATTTTATCAGCCAGTTCTCCTTCTAGTTCTTGATCTAGATACAACTCGGCATCCCTTGAAAGTTTAATAGCATAGCTGGCAGTCACTATTTTATCTGGAAACAAACCTGGTAATTGCAGTTTTATAATATCGTCTATAAATCCTAGATAGTGATCGTTGCCGCTGGTATGTAGTTTTACAAATCGTTTGTGCTGGTGTGACGGTATGGTGACCACCCCATACTGGGTATTATCATTAAAAGTAACTATCAAATAAAGTCGCTGATTTTCTAGGAAAATATCACTTGTCTTGCTAGCAACTACAGTCGTGCATTGCACTAAATTACTAAGGTGTTTTTCAAAATAAGTGCTAGCTTGCTGTTCGAATCCATCTCGCATACTAGGTAGATCTAGCAGGTGAATGTGATGTGCCGCCAGATCTGGAACAATCTGTTCAAAAAATATCTCTCCTAGCCATTGTTGCTGCTCATTTACTTTTTGAAGCAGTTGTTTTACAAATTTTGATGGTTTTAAGGCCAGACGTTTACGCAAGCTTTTGTCGATACGTTTTAATTGCCGCAATTGTGACACTCGCACCCTAAAATATTCATCAAGATTTGACGAGAAAATCGCTATAAATTTTAATCGCTCATATAAAGGGTTACTCGTATCAGCTGCTTCCTGTAAAACCCGATCATTAAAGCTCAGCCAGTTGATATCGCGATGTTGATATGGGTAATCTTTAAGCTTTTCCACAGGTTTAAGTAACTTATTTATAGTTGTCTGTCGCGATACGATCCAGCGTGAATTGAATCAGTCTATCAACCGTCTGTTCTGGATGTTTAGAAAATGAGCCAGTAGCACGGTTAGCTAGTACCGCATTAAGAGAGACGGCACGATGACTTAAAAGGCTTGCCATAGCATATATACCAGAGGTTTCCATTTCTAGATTTGTGATCTGATGACCCTCGTGCTCAAATGCCGCTAGTTTTTCTTGCAACTGGTTTTGTGATGGTTGCAAGCGCAACTGTCTGGATTGTGGACCGTAAAAACCTACATTAGTTATTGTCGTCCCATTAAGAATTTCTATAGATTGAAAATTGTTAGAAAGTTCTTTATGGCAGGATACGAGATAGGGCACCCCTAGCTTTTTATCAAAGTTAATTTGCTCAAGTAGTGCATCAATAAATGTCTCTTGCGGTATGTCATTCTTATACCAGTGCAACAAACTGTCAAAACCTACTGCACGTTGAGAAATTAAAAACGAGTCAATAGCAATATGCGGTTGTACGGCACCAGTAGTTCCTATCCTAATAATATCCAGTTGCTGTAGCTGTGATTTAATCTTTCTTGTGTTAAAATCGATATTGACCAGCGCGTCCAGTTCGTTAAAAACAATATCTATATTATCTGTGCCTATACCAGTAGAGATAACACTGAGACGTTTGCCTTTATAAAAACCTGTATGCGTATGAAATTCTCTTTTAACCACCTTGTGTTCGATATGGTCAAAATAAGCAGATACCTGTGCCACTCGCTCTGGATCACCTACTGTAATTACAATAGGCGCAAGCTGCTCTGGTTTTAAATTTAAATGATAAATGCTACCATCATCATTTAAGATCAATTCTGAATCGGCAATTTTTTGATTATCCATTAATAGCTATTGCGCTTATTTCAACGTTCACAAATTTGGGAAGGTTAGCCACTTCCACCGTTTCTCTGGCTGGTGCTGTTTTCTCATCAAAATAACTACCATAAATTTCATTTACGACAGCAAAATTATTCATGTCGCTCAAGAAAATACTTGTTTTTACCACATGATCAAAGGTCATATGTGCCGCTCGCAATACTTCCTTTAAGTTTTCCATTACCAGTTGCGTTTCTTTTTTAAGATCGCTTGTTTCTAGAGCACCAGTGGCAGGATCAATAGCAATCTGACCGCTTGTGTATAAAGTGTGCTGGTGCAGACCTTTCCATAATACCGCTTGATTATAGGGTCCTATAGGGTTGGGAGCTGTTTTTGTGTAGATAATTTCTTTCATAGTTATAAAGATAGTAGAATTAGATAGGGTGCATAAAAAACGTGCCGCATAACGGCACGTTTTACAAAATCTTTAGCGTTTTCCAGCCTATTGAGGATTGATCATTTCCATTTCAAAAATCAAATTTGACTTAGGCGGGATAGGACCAGATCCATTCTCACCATAAGCTAACTCATAAGGAATGAATGCGACAATTTTTTGTCCATAGCTCATAGAAAGCACTGCGTCTCTAAATCCTGGTATCGCTCTAGCCTGTGCGCTGTATTGTACCGGGATAGGGCGGTAGGCGTTTGCTCTTTCTTTATTAGGATTGACGGCATCAAATTTTTGTGCTATTGTTATATCACTGCTATCAAAGAGATTTCCATTTTCTAAAAATCCAGAGTAGTCCAGTTGTACCATACTACCATCTGCAGGCTTGTTGCCGGTGCCCTCTTCAATGGAATAGATTTTTACACCACTAGGAAGTGTCGTTGCTTTAGTTTTTAAATCGGCTAGCTCTTCTGCTTTTGCTTCTCTTATGGCTGGCGCTGCAATGCGTCGATCTTCTGCTAGGCGCTCCTCCTGCTTGCGGCGCTCTTCTCTTAAATCATATTCTTCTTTAAAGATTTGCACAGCATCCCATTTTTTAGCTTCTTTTCCTTTTCTTATGATGCTTACTTTTTTCATCACAACGCTGTCTAACGGTCGATTGTCGCGTGGATTTGTAGCTACCATTGATATACTGTCAATCACCCCTAGACCTTTGATAACTTTACCAAAAACGTTGTAGCCACCATCAAGATTTGCATTAGGCTCATCCATAATAAAGAACTGAGTCCCATTAGTATCTGGACCTGCGTTTGCCATGGATAATATTCCTTTCTCGTCATGTCTAAGCGTATCCACGATCTCTTGATCAAATTGATAGCCTACCTGACCTCCACCAGTACCGGTATAGTCACCACCTTGTATCATAAAGCTATCGATCACACGGTGAAAAATTAAACCATCATAATAAGGTTTTCCTTTAAGAGAGTCCACAATGTACTGGTGATTCCCTTCAGTAAGGGCAACAAAGTTTGCTACTGTTATGGGAGTGGCTTCATAGTACAATTCTGCAAGCATGGTCCCTTTAGTGGTTTCAAACTCGGCATAGATCCCATCTTCCATATCGGGATATTTATCCTCACAGGACGATGCGGTTAGTATAATGGCTAGTACGATTAATAAGCCGTGAATTTTTTTCATTGATTTCATTTTTAATGTTCAGTTGTTGTTAATAAGGCAATTTCTTTCAAATAGTATTGCGGTTGTTTATGTTTTCGCTTTCGCGGAAGCGAACTTAAAAAAAGTCTGGGTAAGATCTTTAATCCTTTTTAACTTCTAACAATTTTACGTGACTTTTTATAGGTGTGTGCAAGCCGATGCGGTTTTCATCACCGTAAAAACCATATGCGGTGTAGGAGGGAAAGTAAAAAACCACCTCGTCATTTACTTGCATCAATTTTAAGCCTTCTCGTAGGCCTTTAAAAATACCATATTCCTGTTCTAGACTTTTAGTTACTGGGGATAGTTCTTCTTTACTATAAATGACATCTCCCTCTAGTGTGGTAATGTTATATTCAAAAGTGACGCGATCTCCATAATCGGGACGATCACCAGCCACACTATCTTGCACGATAAAACGGTAGTAAAAACCATTAGGGCTGCGCTCGTATTTAAGGCTATCTGCGGCGATCAATTGCTCGATGTACTCTTCCTCTGCAGCATTACGTTTTTTATTGAGTTCTATTGAAAAATCTGTTGTTGTCGTGCTCGGTTTTGGGTTGATGGGTTCACGAGCTTCTAGATTCTTACAGCTGTACGCGCTTATAAGTAGGGCTAGGGCAATGCTATATTTGAGTTGCATTAAGTGCTTCTTCATAATCGCTTAATATACGGATTAATTTTGCTTTAGTTTCATCCATCGATAACTCTGATCGACCACCGGCAGCATTAGTATGCCCGCCGCCATTCCAGTGGGCTCGAGCCATTTGATTGACATCAAAATCACCTTTAGAACGCAATGAGGTTTTGATGATGTTTTCATCCTTTTTTTCAATAAATATTTGAGCAAATACGATGTCCTTCAAACTCAATGCATAATTAACAAAACCCTCTGTGTCTCCTTTTTGAAAATTGTTTTCATCCAGTTCTTTTTGCGATAAAGTAATAAAAGCTGTGCGCTGTTGCGGTAAAACGGTCAAGTTTTGTAAGGCGACCCCTAATAGCTTCATACGCGATGGTGTATTCACATCATATATCTTACGATTAATTGATTCACTGTCTGCACCACGGTCCACTAGTTGAGCGGCCACGCGCAAGGTGGTTGCCGTTGTAGAGCGGTATTTAAAACTTCCAGTGTCTGTAAGTATTCCAGTATATAAGCTAGTAGCCATTGCTGCGTCTAGATCGTCTAGACCATTCATTTTTTCTAGGAAATGATACATCATCTCGCACGTACTACTCATACTGGTATCACTGTACATAAATCTAGCAAAATCATCAGGTTGCTGGTGATGATCAATCATGACAAATGCAGCAGACGCTTGAGATAGGGGTTGTTCCATATCACCTGTACGGTGCAAAGCATTATGATCCAGATTGAAAATTATGTCTGCCTGTGCGATTAGGGCGTTTGATTGTTCTCTAGTTTCCTCATAATTCATAATGTGGTCACTGTAGGAGATCCAGGATAGAAAATCAGGAAAATCGTTAGGAGATATCATCGCCACATCGTGGTCTTGCTTTTTCAAATAGCCGTAAAGCGCAGTTATTGACCCTACAGCATCACCGTCTGGGCTCTTGTGTGGGACAATTACAATTTTTTTAGGGCTAGAAAGTAACTCTTTTAATTCTTTTATTTGTTGATCTTGCATAGCCTACAAAAATATCAATTAACAGCCTCCTTGTGCTTCATTATGGCGTTTTTCTCTTTCATAAAGTAAACAAAACCTCTATTTGCTTGTGTTTACAGGTTTAATTAGCCGTATTTTTGCAGCGCAATTTTAAAAATCAAAAATGGCAACTAATAGAACATTTACCATGATCAAGCCAGATGCTGTCGAGGATGGACACATAGGCGCGATACTAGAAAAAATTACAAGTAGCGGTTTTAAAATCGTTGCTCTTAAATTAACGCAGTTGACAGTAGCAGATGCGCAAGAGTTTTATGCGGTGCACAGTGAGCGTCCTTTCTATGGAGAGCTTGTAGAATTTATGTCCCGTGGCCCTATCGTTGCAGCAGTTCTTGAGAAAGAAAATGCGGTAGCAGATTTCCGCACGTTGATCGGCGCAACTAATCCAGCAGAAGCAGCTGACGGTACCATTAGAAAATTATTTGCAAAGAGCGTAGGTGAAAACGCAGTACACGGTAGTGATAGTGATGAGAACGCAGCAATAGAAGCGGCATTCCACTTTGCTGGTCGTGAGCTATTCTAACACAGCTTTATGATTGCGCATGCCTCATGCGGTCTTAAATATTTTAAAGCCCATCTCGATAAATCGTGATGGGTTTTTTATTGTCTAGTACATCTTATGGCTTTGTACCGTCTCTTTTTTGTGATCTACCTTGCCACACCAGCATCAATAGAATAGGAGTAGTAGTAAAACCCAACATCTTTAAATAGTCCCACCAGACCAGTCGCTCCACATCAAAATTAATGTCTGACGCATAAAAAAGGCTGCTTATAGCTATCGTGCATAGTGCAAGAATCAAAAACAGACGAATGGCTTTACTCATTAATGCGTATCATTTCAAATTCCTCTGGACCGTCTACGGTGTAAGAAATGCATTTATAGCCATAATCAGTGACCTGTGTGATGACCACTCGCACTACTTGTGAGACCACCTTCATATTATCAAGATTCTCAGTATCGGTAATGGTGAGCTCGTATTCACAGTCGGTTATCCAGTTGACGCTGCTGTAGATTTTAAGATCTGTTTGATTACTTATTTCTATACTAGTGCTATCATTTCTATCGATGATCCACTCGCCATAGGCAGGGTTAGCATATTTGAATTTCCCTGTTTTTACCAGATCACATTCAGGGGTTTCTATCACTTGATCTTCTAGTGAGACCTTTTCATCGTTCTTACAACTCCATACAAGAAATAAGAGGCAAAAAACTCCTGCAGTGACTATTTTTTTCATAAACGATTGGCATTTGTTTTAAGCCATTGATAAACTAATGGTAAAGGTAATCCCATGACATTATAATAACAACCTACTAATTTTTCAATCCCCACATAACCTATCCAGTCCTGTATGCCATAGGCACCCGCACGGTCCATAGGTTGATACTTATCCACATAATAACTGATCTCTTCCTGACTCAATGGCTTAAAATAAACCTGTGTTTGATCTGTGATCGTTTCTTGTAATTGTGCTGTAGTAAAAGTTACAGAGGTATAGACCTCGTGCATACGACCACTTATTGCGGTAAGCATCTCTAGGGCGTCCTGGCGACTTTCTGGTTTCATCAACGCATGATCATCCACCCAGACGATGGTATCGCTGGTAATAATTAATTGACTTTTTTTAAGAGAATCGGCAAAAGCACTTGCTTTTAAAACCGATAAGTAGGCAGTGATTTGACCGCCAACCAAAGTGGTCGGGTACACCTCGTCTACAGGTCTGGTTTCAATCTTAAAATCTAGATCTAGGCCTTTAAGTAACTCCTGTCTGCGTGGTGACTGTGAGGCGAGAATGATATCGACATGTTGCAATTGATGTTGTAACATTATGAATTTGTTTTAATCAGGGCAATCCCTAAAATACCCGTTATCATGATTAGTTTACAAAGTAAGGAAAGCCTGATCAGTTCTTTATTAGTTCTAGCACTCCATAGTTTTAACCCCACGAATAGCAGGGGAGCGATGATAAAAAAAACGGTGTAATATACACTGATGCGATCTTGATACAACCACTCAATTGTCAAATACCCAGTAACGATCACTAGTGAAAAGGTATATATTGAGGCAATTTTTACAGTCTTGGCAATACCGGCAACGATGGGAATACTAGTTCTACCTGTCGCCTTATCACCTTCAAAGTCTATACAGTCTTTAATCACCTCTCTCAATAAATTAATTAAAAAAGCAAACAGAGCAAAGACTAGTAAGTGTTTAAAAGCAGCCAGTTGTAAAGATCTATTATGGTCTGTTATGGCAGGAAATAATTCAAATAGTGCAGTAACCACGACCACCAGCCCAACTAACAAAGAAATAAGTAAGTTGCCAGCAAGTAATTTTTTCTTAATGCTAGTGGCATAAGTGTACAACCCAAAAGATACAGCTATAAAGATCCCTGCAAGCCCTGGTTTTCCTACCGCATTAGCTACTATAAACCCTGCTGTAATTGCAACACAGGTTAAAATAATATAAAAATTAAAGGCTTTCTTTTCAGTGATCTTTTTACCTACGATCACCTTATGCGGTTTGTTAATTATGTCTACCGGCACGTCATAAATATCATTGATTACATTACCACTGGCCGTTAATAATCCCGTTGCCATGATCAACAAGAGTGCCTGCGGTAGATCCAGTGATAATGACGCACCCGTTTGCGGTAGGAACGAATACAGGATGATCGCTTGTGTAAAAACGGTCATCAATACATTAGGCCATCTGGCTAGCTGTAAGTATTTCAAATGCTACTGCTGTTAACTCCTTGATCCACATTCCATTTGCCATGAACCTTCATCACTTGCTCAATAACGTCGCGCACACAGGCATCACCACCACCGCGGTGTGAGATATAATCGCAAACTGCTTTCACCTCTGGGATAGCATCTTGAGGGCAGGCAGCGAGCCCCACATATTGAAGCACGGGTACATCAGGCATGTCATCGCCCATATAGAGTACCTCCTCTGGTTGCAAATTATTTTTAGAAAGATATTCTTGCAGTTCTACCATTTTGTCGTGAGCATCCATATAAACATCAGTAACGCCCAGGCCTTGCAACCTTGATTTGACACCATAATTTTTACCACCCGTGATGATACAAACTTGGTAACCATTGTTCAAGGCAGTTTTGAGGGCATAGCCGTCTTTTGCATTCATGGTGCGCAGTAGCTCGCCACTTTCTGTAATAAGCAGACGGGCGTCTGTAAGCACTCCATCCACATCAAAAATAAAGGCTTTAACGCGGGTCAATAATTGTTTGTAATTAGCTTTCATATGTTTTTTTTATCGATCGGCTTATTGCGTTATACATGTCGTGATCGCTAGGTTCAATTAACGATAAATGGCGGTCTAGTGTTTTCTGGTCACCGCGTCGGGCTGGTCCAGTCTGGGCTTTTTTTGCACCCAGCTCAGCAGCTTTGGCGGTTGTTTCTTGCATCAATGCGTCCAGTAAGTGGTTGTCTAGCTGTGCATCCTGTAGCAGCTCCTGGGCTTTGTAAAAACAGTGATTGGCAAAATTGTTCATATACACTGCAGCTACATGTAGCTTACTTCTTTGATAAGAGTTGATGTGTTTTTGCTTTCGCGAAAGCGTACTCCCTACCAGCTCTAACTGCTTCATTGTAAAATCATTACTTGCCTCTAGGCAAAGTGTGACCTCGCTTAGATCTACTTGGCGATTTTTACTAAAGGTTTGCGGAATGTATAAAACACCATGATTTTTATGAGCATTCAAAATACTCAATGGAGCACTACCACTCACGTGGACTACGGTTGCGCCAGTCGTTAAATTATTACTAAAGTTAGACAATGCATCGTCGGGCAAGGCTAGTAAAATAAGGTTGCATTTTTCAGGTGTTTTATCATACCATGCTGCCCGTATGTCGGGCATGATGTAACCGCTGCTATTTGTATAGCCAGCAAGCTTTATTTGATCGTTTTGAGACGTCTCAATTGCCCTACATAAGTGGGATCCTATGTTACCAGTACCGACTATAAAAACCTTGATCATACTGTAAAAATACGGTCAAATATGCGACTTACAAGGTATGGCTATGGAGCTTTTGTAAAGTATCTTTGCCGTCCCTTAATTACAACTATGAAAGACAGGATTATAGCGATTCTTTTCTCCACAAGAACCATGTCAGTTTTACTTATCGTTTTTGCCATTGCAATGGCCGTAGGTACCTTTATTGAAAACTCATACGACACCCCTACATCAAAGCTATGGGTGTATAATACCAACTGGTTTTCCCTATTGATGTTATGGCTCATGCTCAATTTTATAGGAAACATAAAACGTTACCAGTTATGGCAATGGAAGAAATGGGCGACACTTACCATGCACTTGTCCTGGATCTTTATCATTATAGGCGCTGGGATTACTCGTTATATCTCTTACGAGGGTATGATGTTAATACGCGAGGGGCAGACAGAAAATACTTTTTTAAGTGATGAGACCTATTATAGTGTTTTAATACAAGGCGAGGATCCTAACGGTAATCCCATGCAACGTGAGGTAAAAGAGGAGGTACTTATTACACGTTATGATTATGATCATGTTGAGAGCTTTGAATTTTATGATAAGGAAGTCACCTTTACTATTGACAGCCTGATATATGATGCGGTAGAAGGTCTTAAGCCCAGTGAGTCTGGCGATCGTTACATAAAAATTGTCGAGGCTGGCGGTGGTAACCGCCATGATCACCTAATTAAGGATGGAGAGGAAGCCAGTATTCATGGTGTTTTATTTTCAGTAAATAAAGACCCGCAGGAAGCTGCAGAAAAAGGGATGATCAATATAATTGAAAACTGGGACGGATATCAAATACAGTCGCCGTATACAGGAGACTATCTACGTATGGCAGATCAAAAGGAAGGTCAAGTTTATGCAGACTCCATCCAGCCCTTACAATTACGCTCATTATACAATATGGCTGGAATGCAGTTTGTTATTCCAGAGCCTATCATGCAGGGAGAAATAGGAATTATTAAAAGTCCAGAGCCTACATCTGCAGAGGCGCTAGGACTTATAGGTACACTGCGCAGTGGGGATGAAGAGCGCCCCATAGAATTGCGCGGCGGTAAAGGAATAAGCACTGATTATGCTAGTGCAGATATCAATGGACTTAAATTTTATATCAAGTATGGTTCTATAGAACGTGAATTACCCTTCAGCATCACGCTTAAAGATTTTATCGCTACAAAATACCCAGGTACAGAGAAAGGGTATTCCTCTTTTGAAAGCCAAGTGGTTGTAAATGATGCTGATAGCACAAAAACTAACGAGCGTATTTACATGAATAATGTACTGGACAAAAGCGGTTATCGTTTTTTTCAATCTGGTTTTGATCCTGACGAGTTAGGAACCCACCTGTCTGTTAATTATGATTTCTGGGGGAAAACCTTCACTTACATAGGATACATATTACTTTATATAGCGATGATGGCATTAATTTTTGATAAGAACACACGATTTGGTGAGTTGCGACGATTGATCAATCGTGTTGAAAAACGTAAAAGCAAGCTTTTATCAGTTCTTGTTATCATGCTAGCAACATCTGTAGCCTATGCACAATCACCGCAAGAGGACCACAGTGGCCACGATCATACCACCTCTTCTCAGCAAGTTATTAAAGACGATCATGCAGGGCATAATCATGCCCCTGGACAGCATGATATCTTACAAGATCATAGCGGTCATGACCACAATACGACCAGTGGAGATACCAGTATGGAAGGTCGGGATGGTGTGAGTACCAATATGGATGCAGATGCGATGCCAGCAGAAGCACAGCGACCTATTGAACCGCAAATTGTACCAGAAATTCCCTTGCGTATTCTGGACAGTGTAATTGTGGCAAACATGGTACCGCAGGCACAGGCAGACCGTTTTGGTAGAGTAGTGGTACAGGATAATGGTAGGATGAAACCTATGAGCACGCTGGCGTCAGAAATACTGCGACGCATCTCAGAGCGTGATTATTATGAGGCGAAAGTAGGCGATTCTATTGTGCGTTTGAGCCCAGAACAGACCTTGATAAGCATGATGCAAATGGGGCAGTTGTGGTTTGAGGTACCTATGATAAAAATGAATCGCAAGAATGACTCCATCAAGTCGGTTTTAGGAATTGATAAAAGCAGAACTTTTGCTAGTGGGATGGATTTCTTTAGAAAAGAAAATGGAGAGATAGGCGGTTATAAATTAAGCCCATTTCTGGACGATGCTAATAGTGCTGATGTTAAGACAAACATCCAGAACGAGGTGATTGATATCAACTTTAGTGTAGGTTTGCTCGATCAGGTAATCAGTGGTACTATTCTTAAAATTTTCCCTAATCCTAATGCCGAAAACAGTAAATGGTTTGCACGACCAGAGCTGGACGATGCAGGTTTTGAAAGAGAAGGAGATTACAATTTTGTACGCGATTTTATACCTGCTTACACCACATTGCTTGCACAAGGTAATGAGACAGGAGACTATTTGAGAGCTAACACGGCACTGAATAGCCTGTTTGAATTTCAAAAAGCCTATGGTGCAGATGTTATGCCGTCTGAAGATCGTATTGAGGCAGAGATTTTATACAACGAGTATGATGTTTTTAAAGGTCTTTACAAGTGGTATGTTTGGTTTGGTGTGGTTATGCTTATCCTGCTTATTGTACAGATATTGAAGCCCATGAAGGAGATACGCTGGTCTATTGCGTTCCATAAATATGCCATTTTTGGAATATTTCTGGTACATACCCTAGCCCTGGCTGTGCGCTGGTATTTAAGTGGTCATGCGCCGTGGTCTGATGCTTATGAATCATTGATATATGTGGCCTGGGCGACCATGGCCTTTGGGTTAATGTTCGGTCGTAAGAGTGAGATGACCATAGCCAGTACGGCATTTGTGGTAGCGATCATTTTATGGGTTGCTCAATTGAACTGGCTAGACCCATCGATTACTACCCTACAACCGGTTCTAGATTCTTACTGGTTGATGATACATGTGGCAGTAATTGTGGGTAGCTATGGTCCTTTTGCACTAGGAATGATTCTAGGTATCGTCACTTTGATTCTAATGATCTTTTCTACAAAGACGAACAAGAAAAAAATGGATCTCAATATTAAGGAGCTTACTTATGTTAATGAAGTCTCCCTTACGGTGGGACTTATCATGTTGACCATAGGGAACTTTCTAGGAGCAATGTGGGCTAATGAGAGTTGGGGGCGTTATTGGGGCTGGGATCCTAAAGAGACCTGGGCATTGATTACCATTTTTATTTATGCCTTTGTATTGCACTTGCGATTAGTACCTGGGCTTAAAGGTAGGTGGACCTTTAACCTGTGGTCAATTCTCGCCTTTTATAGTGTATTGATGACTTACTTTGGTGTGAACTTCTATCTGTCAGGATTGCATAGTTATGCTAGTGGGGATCAAATCATCTCGTACCAATTGATTATCATATCCTTTGTAGTGATAGGTTTACTTGCTGGCGTAGCACGATGGCGAGAGAAGAAAGTCTATGGCTTCAAGCGGTTGAAGTAATCCCATACTTTATATAAAAAATGCCCGATCCATAAAGATCGGGCATTTTAATTTATAGCAGCTATAGAAATTATCTGCGGCCTACCATGTCTTCCGGTTTTACCCACTCATCAAATTCTTGAGCGGTGACATAACCCGTTGCGATAGCAGCTTCTTTAAGAGTTGTGCCCTCGTCATGAGCCTTGTTTGCTATTTCTGCAGCTTTATAGTAGCCTATTTTTGTGTTTAAAGCAGTGACCAGCATGAGTGAATTGTTGACCAATTCGTTAATGCGATCATGGTTAGGCTCAATTCCCGTCACGCAGTGCTCTTCAAAGCTTTTACAAGCATCACCTATCAATCGTGCGCTTTGCAACACGGCAGCCGCCATAACAGGTTTAAACACATTGAGCTCGTAGTGGCCTTGCATGCCTCCCACGCCTACGGTCACATCATTACCTATTACCTGTGCACTTACCATGGTGATGGCTTCACATTGTGTAGGGTTTACTTTACCTGGCATGATAGAGCTACCAGGCTCATTTGCAGGTATGGTAATCTCGCCTATACCGCTGCGAGGACCGCTTGCCAGCATGCGTATATCGTTAGCAATTTTATTAAGAGCAACAGCAATTTGTTTCAAGGCTCCATGTGTTTCTACAAGCGCATCATGAGCGGCGAGCGCCTCAAACTTATTAGCTGCTGTTTTAAATGGTAATCCAGTAAACTGTGCTATATAATCTGCTACTTTAACGTCGTATCCTTGTGGGGTATTGAGTCCAGTACCTACAGCCGTACCACCCAGTGCCAACTCGCTCAAATGGTCCAGTGTATTTTCTAGTGCGATGATCCCGTGATCGAGCTGGGATACGTAACCAGAAAACTCTTGACCCAGTGTGAGCGGCGTGGCATCCATAAGGTGCGTGCGTCCTATTTTTACTACATCGTTAAAAGCCAAGCTTTTATCATGCAATGTATTGCGCAACTGGATGATGCCTGGAATGGTATTTTCAACAATTTGTTTATAGCAGGCAATATGCATCCCTGTAGGGAAGGTGTCATTACTACTTTGTGACTTGTTGACATCGTCATTAGGCTGTATGGTTTTTTCACCCTCACCTATAGTTTTACCGGCCAGCTGGTGGGCACGATTTGCGATGACCTCGTTTACATTCATGTTAGACTGCGTACCAGACCCAGTTTGCCAGATGACTAGTGGGAATTGATCGTCGTGTTTTCCTTCTAGAATTTCATCGCACACTTGAGCAATAAGGTCTCTTTTTTGAGTGGATAAAGCACCTAGCTCTTCATTTGCATAGGCTGCTGCTTTTTTAAGGTAGGCAAATCCATAGATAATCTCTAGGGGCATGCTTCCTGCTGCGCCTATTTTAAAATTTTCTCGAGAGCGCTGTGTTTGCGCTCCCCACAATTTATCTGCAGGGACTTCTACAGGGCCCATGGTATCCTTTTCTACACGGTATTTCATGAATATTAATTTTACAACAAATATAGCATTCACGGGCGGTACCGTGGGCTTGCAACCAATAAAAAACTCTTAATAATGCAGTAAGTCAGCCTGTTGTGCTGGGTCAGTGCGCTTGCGCGGAAGCGATAACCCCTATAATTAGTACCCTACTATATGCCTATTTGATGCACACAGCCCTCTTGCGGGAGAGTTATTCACAAGAGCAGCAGGAATTTTTGTTAATAAACTGCTGCTGCACTTTTAATATTACGGGCATAGCTATTATCTTTGTATTTCAAAACTGAAGTTATGCCCATTGAATTTGATCAGTACCTAGGCTTTTTAGCATTTGCCATCATTCTTGTGATTGGATTTTGGTTAATGATATTTTTAACAGCTTTTGCGATCCCATACTGGATTACAGGTACGCTATTAGAAAAGCGTAAGATGAAAAAAGAAGCAAAAAAACTAGAGCAAGAAAAAGCAAATAACGCTTAATTTATTTAAGCGTCTATAATACCACCACCCAGTCGCCTGGGTGGTTTTTTTATGTCTTAACCCCAGGCCAGATACTATTTGGTTGACAGGTTGATATCGCACTGGCTGTATGAATTGCGACCTATTTATAAGGGAATCAAGCCGTATACCACGGCAATAGGTGGGTCGTGTACCATAAGATTTACAAAAAGTAGTGATATAAAAAAAGCCCGGCATTGCCGGGCTATTGTATTGCATGAAAAGGTTTTTACATGCCACCAGATCTAATGGGTGATCGTGGGCTGGGCCATTCTCTAGGCTCGCCCGTGCGTCTGTCTATAGGTAACACGGCTTTTTCACGTGAGGCAAAATCTGGATCCTCACTAGCTTTATAGGCTAAAATAGCTGTAAGAATAGCATTGTTGCGCACATCGTCAAAAACGATTTTATCATAGGTATCTCTATTGGTATGCCAGGTATAGTTCCAGTAATCCCAGCTGAGAGAGCTTAAACTAATAGCTGGTGCTCCAGCTGCTTGAAACGAGGCATAATCTGACCCACCACGTGCAGGTGCTCCAGGAAAGCTAGTCTCTATGTGTTTTGTAATATCTGTAGGAACAGCGCTGAGCCAGCTGGATAGGTAATCATAAGAATTTAAAAAACCACCACCTGATAAGTTAACAACGCGACCGGTACCATTGTCTTGATTAAAAACGGCCTGTACGCCAGCTACCACATCTGGATGGTCTTCCACATAGGCGCGAGAACCGTTTAATCCTTGTTCCTCGCTGCCCCATAGGCCCACAATGATGGTGCGTTTAGGATTAGGGTAAAATTTCTTGAGTAGTCGCGCGGCTTCCATCATAGTAATAGTACCTGTCCCATTATCTGTCGCTCCTGTACCGCCATCCCAGCTATCAAAGTGTGCTGAAAGGATCACGTATTCTTCTGGCTTCTCGCTACCCTTGATGGTTGCAATGGTGTTAAAAGTAGGTTGTGCCCCTAGATCTTTTGATAGAGCTACTAGATGGACTTGTGGTTTGTGACCGGACTGCGCCAGGCGGTACAGCATGCCATAATCCTCGAGTTCCATATCGATCTCTGGGATGGACTGGGTGCTGGTGCTGAATATTTTGTTGACTCCAAAACCGCGTGACCAGTTAGACGAAATGACTGCAATGGCGCCTGCTTTTTCCAGTACGCTGTCTAGCTCGCGGCTGCTCACGCCCATATTGCGCAGGTTATCGCGGTAGGCATCGCTCATGGCATTGCGGTTTGCTTTCATTTTTTCAAAAGATTCTGGCGTGGCATATTCTTCCCAGTTTTCATCTGGGCGACCGGTAGGTTGTGGCATGGAGGTCAACACGATTTTTCCATCGATGGTTTTGAGCCAGTCTTTGAACTCACGCTCGTTTGCTACTGTGGGCAGGGTGACCACCTCGCCACGTACGCCATCTGCTGTTGTGCTGGGGCTCCATGCTAGTTGCATGCCTTGCAAACTTTGCACGCGTGGGGATACCATATCGACATGGGTGATACCGCGTTCCCAGCCGCGCCACTCGCCATAATTTTCTAGTGTTGCATCGATACCCCAGGACTTAAATGTATCCACAGCCCAGTCGCCAGCTACCTTCATTTGTGGTGATCCTACTAGGCGAGGCCCCACTACATCCATAAGTTCATGCGCCAGGTTTTCTAATTGAGAGTTTTCATTACCTTCTTTTACGATAGCATCAACCACGGGATCGCTTTGCTGTGCCAATAGGACGCTGGTGGAAAGTAATAGTCCAGCGACTAAAAGTTTGTGTTTTTTCATGGGTATTTGTTTTATTGTGTTAAGATATAAATTTCTACTGTAGTTTAAATCTTTCTGTGGGGTTGTTGATGCCAGCTTGCTGTGTGATGGGTGGTAGTAGATGGCTGCATGTAATCAAGGGGTTGTGGGTGTGTCAGCTTACGCGAAAGCGATATAATCAACCTGCATTTATTTAATTAATAGGGTTTTATAGTGGTCTATAATATGTATAACACGGGTGACCTGGTAGGGAGCTATCTGCGTTTTGTAATGAGTTTTAATTTTTCAAAAGAGGTATTGAATTTATTAAAAAGACTTAATACACTATAGAACAACGATTTATACTTTTAAACTAAGTTAACATATTTAACATCTAGCCGATATATTAAACGCATCTTTGTAACTTAATATTTATAACAATTACCATGAGTACAGGAACAGTAAAATTTTTCAATGAAACAAAAGGATTCGGCTTTATCACTGAAGAAGGTGTAGAGAAGGATCACTTCGTACATATTTCAGGACTAATTGATGAGATCCGTGAGGGCGATGAAGTATCGTTTGATCTTAAAGAAGGAAACAAGGGATTAAATGCCGTTAATGTAAAGGTACTTTAAGTACTACTGCATCTTGTTTTTTTAAATCTCCTTAAAGGATTTAATTTTTGTAAATACCCGTCACCACAGTGACGGGTATTTTTTTTGAATATAATCCTATTGATTCACAGTATTTTATAATTATTACTGTTACTTTTATGGATGTATGGACCTACCTATTCTATATCTTGTGAGTACGACGCACCGTAAGGAAGAGGTGGTGATGGTGCATTTTAACTATCATCGTGGTGCTTATGGGTTATTGAAAAACCTTTCTTTTACTAGGTATAGTGAATCCCGCAAGCGCTGGTATTTCAATAAGAGTGCATCGTACTTGCAACAATTACTAGATGTATTAAAGTCGCAGGGGTACCCGGTTGATATGACACGGTATAAGGCAGCGCGTTATATTCTTGCAGAAAACCAGCGGTGCCTAGGGGAGTATCACGGTTATCTGGTAGGGATGCGTTATAGTGACAGTACGATCAAGGTGTATTGTGGTTTTATTACATCGTTTGCCTATTATTTGCGTGATAAGTCTTTGTTACGTATTAATGACAAGGATTTTCAGGGATTCTTGCAGCATGGTGTGGAACAATTAAATTATAGTGTAAGCACGCATCGTCAAATGATAAGTGCGTTTAAACATTTTTTGTCTTTGTATCCATCGATTGTTTTATCCCTGGATGTGTTAAAACGACCTAAACGCAGTGCGTTCAAGCCTGAGCTACTGGCGATGGAGGATGTTATACGATTGATGCAGGTCACTGCTAACTTGAAACATCGTTTTATAATAGGTATGCTGTATAGTTGTGGGTTGCGTATTAATGAATTGCTGTCGATGAAAACGGCGCACCTGGATTTAAAGCGTAAGCAGGTATTGATTAAAAATGGCAAAGGAAGGAAGGATCGTTATGTAAGTATTGCCGATAGCATGCAGGGGTTGATACGCAATTATTTAACCACTTACCAGCCGCAGGATTATCTAGTTGAGGGGCGTGAGGGCAAGGCTTATACGGCTACTGGTGTACGATCGTTTATCAAGCAGTCCTGTCGTAAGGCTGGTATCCAAAAAAATGTTACACCGCACACGTTGCGTCATAGTTATGCAACACACATGCTAGAGAATGGGGTAGGATTGCGTCATATACAGGAGTTGCTGGGGCATAGCAAACCTGAGACAACGATGCTTTATACCCATATTGCTCGTAAGGACCTTATGCTGATAAGCAACCCACTAGATATTGCGGTGTCCCATCATCAAAAGCGGATAAAGTAGTATAATAAGTTGGGTTATCCATCACTTATTACCTAAATAGAGCT
The DNA here is from genome assembly GCA_947491755.1 of uncultured Nonlabens sp. Classification (GTDB taxonomy): domain Bacteria; phylum Bacteroidota; class Bacteroidia; order Flavobacteriales; family Flavobacteriaceae; genus Nonlabens. The sequence goes on from CANLKV010000002.1 coordinate 402,328, forward strand.
ATATTTATTTTGATATAACAAGTTGCCTGTAATTTAAACGAAATCATTACAAATCTGCAAAATGATAAAAAAACACCTAATTAAAGTAATCATATCATTTTATGTTTTAATATGCTATAATTGTAAAAACGAAAAAATCGACTATGCAATTATAAGCGGAAAAGTGCTGAATGCGAAACAGTTAACGTTTAACGCATCATTTGGAACAAATAATAAAAACAAACTCATATCGATTAATAATGATGGTACATTCAAAGACACAATCTATACCAAAGAAGGTTTATATAACTTTTTCGACGGAAAAAATATGATTGGATTTTATCTAAAGCCCAGCAAAGAATATATCATAAATTACGACGCAAATAGTTTTAGGGAAAAAGGAATTAAACTATCAGGAAATGATATTAATTACAATAAGTACTACACCAAAACATCGCAAAATAGAGTTTTTATAGACCCAACCTCTATAAAAGAGGAACAAGAATTTAGAAATTATCTTAACACAATAAAGAATGTGCAAGTCGAAGCAATAGAAAACTCAAAATTATCTAATACTTTAAAACAAAATGAAAAGAATAAAGTCAAATATCAATATTTGTATGACCTCATACTCTTTCTACATTACGCTGATATTAAAAATCCATCCAAAGAAACTTTAACAGAATTAGATATTGATTATAATAATGAAGAACATTATAAAAAATATGGACCATACAGTAGTCTAATTGATTTACATTACAGTAACCTCTTGAGTGCTCACGAATTAAAACAAAAAAATATTGACACGACCTATTCAGCAAATCAAGACGCCTTGAGGTTTTATGCTACTGAAATATCAAATGAATTCATCAAGAATGGTATGATATCAAACAATGCCTTATATCATTTTAAACACGCAAAAGATTTAAAAAAATATTACAATGATTTTAAATCTTACTATACAGGTAGTGATACCATTTTTATTAATAATATGTTGGATTTGTACACAAGTCTAACAAAATTAGAAACAGGTAGCACATCACCTAAATTTTTTGACTACAAAAATTACAATGGAGGAACCAACTCGCTAGATGACTTTTTAGGAAAACCCATTTACATAAATCTTTGGGCAACTTGGTGTGGTAATTGTTATGGCGAGATGTCAGCTCTAAAAGAGTTGACTAAAGAATTTAAGGAGATTGAATTTTTGAATATAGCTTGGAAAGATAAAGAAGATAAATGGCGAAAAGTAATTAAAGAAAAAGAATTAGTCGGAAATCAGCTTTTAGCAGATAATTATAATCACTCGTTCTTTGAAGAATATGGCGTTTATGGAATACCAAGATATATAATACTTGACAAAAATGGAAAAATCATTAACTACAATGCACCATCGCCATCAGACAAAGAGTTGAAAATTATCTTAAATAAATTAAAGAATTAAGAATAAAAAACTACAGGCAACAACGTATATAAAAAATAGCGGTTTAATCGCTTAATCTAAAGAAAATGAATAAATTAAAGTTCAGTTATAATCCGTAAAATTAGTGCTAAAATCCGCTACTTTTCATATACAAAACCGTTACCTGCAAGCTAAAAAAACCAACGAACACATATGAATCAAAATTTGAAAAATAAAATTGATGCGACTGACATAAGCATCAGTTCAATTCTAAAAGACCAAAAATTTTATATCGACTACTTTCAAAGAGAATATCGTTGGCAAGAAAAACACATAAAACTGCTTGTCGAAGATTTAACTTCGACATTCCTAAAATCCTACAAACCGACTGACAAAAGACCAGCGGTTGCGAATTACCAAAGCTATTATTTGGGACCTGTAGTTTTTAGCGTAAATACAGATGACGGAAAAAAATCAATAATTGACGGTCAACAAAGAATTACTTCTATAACTCTTTTGCTAATTTATCTCAATCATTTACAATCGGATTCAAGTGATAAAGTTGCCATAAGCGACCTTATATTTTCGGAATCTTATGGCGAGAAATCGTTTAATATGACTGACGAAGTTAGAGAGCCTTGTTTAAAAGCATTATTTGAAACAGGAACTTATTCTGTCCAAGAAGATGATGATGAAACTGTTCATAATATGGTGGAGCGTTATGAAGATATTGCTCAAACATTCCCAGAAGAATTGAGCAATGGAGCACTTCCCTATTTTATTGATTGGTTCATTAGAAATGTTGTTATAGTCGAGATTACAGCATATTCAGACGAAAACGCTTACACCATTTTCGAGACAATGAACGACAGAGGTCTAAATTTGACGCCAACAGAAATGCTAAAAGGTTTTGTTCTTTCAAAAATAACCGACAAAAAGGAAAGAACGGAAATCAACGAAATTTGGAAAAACGAAATTCAAAAACTACACGAATATGGCGACACGGTTGACCAATCATTTTTTCAAGCTTGGTTTAGAGGTAAATACGCAACAAGTATTCGACCAGGAAAAGCAGGTTCGGAAAACCAAGATTTTGAATTAATCGGTACTCGTTTTCATAATTGGTTTAAAGACAATCATAAAAAACTTTTCAAACTTAAAACTTCGGATGATTTCTACAACTTCTTTAAACTTCAATTCCCGTTTTATGTAAAATGGTACACTAAAAGTTGGGATGCACAAGCCGATTTTGAAAGTGACTTATCACATTTGAACTACATAAATTCTTGGGGAATTGCCGAATCGCTTCAAGACCCACTATTACTTGCATCAATAAAATTTGATGACGACAAGGCAACAATAAAAAAGAAACTTGATTTTGTAGCTCGTTTCATTGAGACTTTTACAGTTAGACGAGCTGTGAATTATAGAAAATTTGGTCAAACTTCCATTAAATACACAATGTTTGGTATCATCAAATCAATTAGAAATAACGATTTACAAACTTTGGGACAGAACCTTAAAAAAGAAATTCTTGACCTTGACCAAAAGTGGGAAGCGGTTGACGATTTCCGTCTGCACGGAATGAATAGAAAATTTGTTAAACATCTTTTATCCCGAGTTTCGAGTTATGTTGATAATTTGGTTGGTAAAGACACGAATTACGTTTCTTATCACCACCCGAAAGGAAGACAATTTGAGATAGAACATATTTGGGGAAATAAGTTTGAGGAACATAAAGACGAGTTTGACCAAAAAGAAGATTTTCAGGAATGGCGAAATTCCGTAGGAGCTTTGATTTTACTTCCGAACGGAACAAATCAATCTTTTAATAGCGACAAATATGCCGACAAATTAAAGCATTATATCAAAGAAAACACCTTCGCACAAACCTTGCATTCCCATTATTACGAGAAAAATCCAAATTTTTTAAAGTCGCCTATTATTAACGAATTGGACTTTAAACCGCATAAAGATTTTAAGAAAGAGGACATTTCCGAACGACAAGAACTTGTGAAACGGATTTGTGAAAAAATATGGGATACGAACTATTTTGAAACCGAAGAATAAAGCCAGCAGGTAACAATGTATATAAAAAATAGGCGAAATAGTAGTGAAATCAAGGGTTTTGGCTCGTATCAAACTTTGTGTGTAACCGAAAATTTGGTGCTTCGAAATCGCCTACTTTTCATATACTAACCGTTAGCCACAATTTGAAAAAATGAAAAATCTACCAATAATTGCAATAGTAATTTTGACATTATTCTCCTGTAAGAATGAAAAGACTAATAAGCAGGAAGAGAAAATAGAAGAATCCAAAAGCCAATTAGAGACAACTACGACCAAAAAATCCAAACAAGAATCGGAAATCAAAGTCGACAAAGCACATATTGGAATGACAATTACTGAATTAAAGAAGGCTTATGAAAATGCTGAATTTATTGAAGAGCCAGTTTATGAATACGGTATTGATGGCGAATCGAAAGGGTTAGTTGTAAAGCAGAATAACGAAAGACTCTTCTTTGTATGGACAATGCAAGGAGAAGATAAAATACACGGAATGACATTACTTTCAGACTCAATCGTAATTGACGACAATGTGCACGTTGGAATGACTTTAAAATCGTTCATGGATAAATACCCCAATGCAACGGTTCATATTGACATGATTGACGAGAGATATGAGTATTTAAATGTTCCAAGTATTTCATATCGACCAGAATTTCTGACAACCGACACTACACGAGTTGCTGACTACGACTATGAACAATCTGAACCTGAATTTAAAGGAATTACAAAACCAAATGCACTAATTGACAGAATTTCAGTGAATTAAAAATAAAAAACTGTGGCTAACATCGGCTATAGCAAATGCGGGCTGACTGCTTAAAAATGAAGATATTGCAACTAGATAACATTCGGTCTGGCGGACAAAGATACGGTTTCAAAATCCCGCACTTGCCATAGCCAGGGCCGTTCTACACCATTTGAAAAAAACATTCGTAATAGCATTAGTATTTTTGATTTTGACAGCTTCCTGTTCAAATCAACAAAACACGCTAAATAATTATGCCACTTATCCCGTAAAGATTGCTAAACAAAAAATTGAATATCCGAATGGCGACTTTTCATTCTCTATTCCGATTAATTGGGTATGGAAAGTAGAAAACTACGAAAACGAAAATATCTTGTTGGGAATTGACGCAGGTTCAAATCCTGACAATGATGGTTTTGTCGATTTACTATCAGTGCAGAAAATTAAAAGTTTTGGAAACAAAACGAATTTAAAATCTGAATTTGAATATTATCTCGAATTGCTGGAAACGAATTGGGATGCGGAAGTTGTTGAAACAGGCAAAACTGATTTGCTAAATCAAGATGCCTATTTTCTGCACACAAAATCGGATACTGGAACTTACGGCGAAATTGAAACCATAAGTTTCGTTGTAGAAAGTGAAACTAAAGGAGTGTTTTACAATTTGACTGCTTCAGCATCTCAAACTGATGACTTAAAGAAAAATATGGCTATATTAATCCAATGTTTGAGAACGTTTAAAACTAACAACAGCGGATAAAAAACGGTGTAGAACAATGTATATAAAAAATAGCGCAAGTCATTGCAAACACAAAGGCTTGGACGTTTTTGGAAAGTCGCCAAATTTTTAAATTTGACGATTTCCAAATAAAAAAGATAAATAGTAAAATTTAAAAATTTGGCTTGAGATTAATCCGAAAAGTAACCGCTTATTTTCAGCGCTACTTTTCATATACTAAGCCGTTGTGCATAATGTAAAAACAGAACTATGAGTACAACAAAAGATAAACCAAGCTATGAAGAACTCGAAAAAGAAGTAAAAAAGTTAAGATGGTATAAAGAAAAGACCCAAAAAACAATATTAAAATACCTACAGAGAGATATGGGCATGACCCTCGAAATGATAACGGGTGCGGATTTACCCCTTAGAATAGATAAGTACTACGGCAACCTTGATTTTGTAGACATGGAGCACGAAAACGCCGAGTATTTAAAAGGTAATTTTGTAAAAACTATTCAAGCCGATTAACAAGATTTTCAGGAAGTCTTAGTAGTTCATAATATAGTTTAAATATGTATCTGTCCAATTCAATACTATTATACCTCGCGTTACCGTTTTGGTCAACCAAGTATGTATTATGTGGAGGATACTTGTCAGTAAATTCATTGCGAAGAGCATCTGAAACTAACAAATCTCTCAATTCACCTTTTTGCAGAGAATCTTTATTTTCATCAAAATGTTTTTCCAAGCTTTCTTTAGCTTTATCAAAAAGATCTTGTGCCTCGTTAAGGTGTTCTCTTAATATCTGTTCTGGTGTCATAAACCAAACATACTGAAAATTACACTATGCACAACAATGTATATAGAAAATTGCTCAATTAAGTGCCAACCAAAAGACCAGTAAAAAAAATCAAATTACTAAAATGCCAAAAGACAGTAATCAAAAATCGCAACTTCCCATATACAGGGCCGTTAGCATACATTTGATGAAAACGCAATTAACAATATTCCTTTCTTTAATCATCTTATCGTGTAATAGCGAAAAAGATAAGCCTATTATGGAATGGAATGTTCCAGTAATTAAAGATTCATTACCAACAGCTGACAAAATCTTTGAAACAAAATATATCAGAAATCCAATTAATCAACTACTATATATTGGAGCAAAAAAAGACACAATTCAGATTACAAAAAACAGCCTAAATATTAATTCGTATTATTCAGAGTATATTGAAATTGACACTACAAAAAATGTGTTAGAAATTGATTTAATAGCAAATCCCAAACAAGAATTAAGTATTGATTTGGAAAATTTTTCCTTTCCGCCACCACCAGTAGCACTAAAAGGAAGTGACGGATTCGAAATTGACGAAATTAAAACTGACTCTGTTTTTGAAATATGGAAAAAAAGACCAAGAAATTACGTAAAAGCTTATCCTGTTTTTATTAGAAACACATCAAAAGACACAATACATATTGATAATCAAGATGGAGCATTATTTTTAATTCAAGAGGCCAAAAACAAAATGGGAGAATGGAAACCAATAGAATATTGGATATATTCAACTTGTGGCAATAGCTATGCTTATACCTCTTTAGGACCAAATGACATTTTGACTTTAAAAAAAGTAAAATATAAAGGAACATTTGAGACTGAAATGAGATTAAAACTTAGAACCAATGACAAATTAGTTTATTCAAAGCCATTTAAAGGTTCAATCAATACTGAACAATTTGAATTGGAAAATATAGATGGTTTTACAAAAAAAAGATTAAAAAATAGAGATGAGGATTATATTGACCATATATTTCTGAACCAATAAAAACGTATGCTAACAACGTATATAGCTCATAGCTAGTTAGTTGCTTAATCGAAGCTAAGGCATATTTGCAAGTCCGCCAAATTTTTTAATTTGGCTTATTGAGAAAAAAAGATAATAAGAAAATTAAAAAATTCGGCTCGTGCTTAACCGAAAAGTTATCTCTAATTTGCACGCTACGAGCCATATACACGACCGTTGCCCACAATATGAACAAACCTTTGAGAAATAAACTAACACTTGGATTTTTATTAATCGGAATTACCGTTTTTGGACAAGATTTTGGATTTGATATTCATAATACTTCGTTGAAAGAATATATCCAAATGGAAGAAAAATTAGGTAGCGAAAGAATACCAACAACTTCAAACCACGTCTCTTTTAGCGGAGAAGCTCAACCGATTAAATTTCAACGGAAAGAAAAAATAATTCCTGACTTAATATCCTATTTCTATTTCAAAGACAAAGACTCTTCAATGACCAAAGTACTTTACGAATGGGATGTTAGGCATTTTAAAAAAACTAACGAACTGAATGTAAAGCAATCGAAGAAATTCCAGAAAACTCTCATTCGAAAATTTAATGAATTAGAAAAAAAGTTAACTGAACTTTATGGCAAACCTCAATCCAAAGGAGACTTATCTGACTTAAAGCGAGCTAATGAAAAAGGTGGTTTGAAAAAGAATGATAAATGGTTTCCAAATGACAGTACAGAAATTGAGATGTACACAGTTGTTTCTAATTTTTACGAAAAAAGAGGAATGGCAACTACTGCACCAACTCATAGAATTAGACTTTATATAAGAAACAATAAAAAAGAAGAGAAAATTGAACCTAAATTAAGCGAGAAAAAGCTTGACAACTTAAAAGCAATATCGCAAGAATTTATTCAAACTTTAAGAAATAAAGATTTAGTAAAGTCAAAAGAATATTTATCGGAATTAATACTAAAAACTGTAACTGAAGAGCAGTTAAACATATTGATTGACAATTTGGACTTTAATAGAGAAACGGAATTAATTTATAGCGGAATCCAAGCTGGACTTGATGGAAGTGTTTTTACTATGCTTCAATTTAAATATAAAGATGATATTTCAAATCCACCGAATGAATTAATTAAAATAATATTTGATGACAAAGATAAAGTTGTTGGAATACAGCCAATCAAGTTACAAGGAAAAGTAACGGATTAAAAATACTGTGGGCAACAACGTGTATAAAACATAGCTAATAAAGGCTTTCCGAGAGGTTTGTGTTTATTTGCTAAGACCGCCAAATTTTTAAATTTGGCTTTTAAGATTGATAAGTTAAAAACAAAATATAAAAATTCGGCTCTGTGTTAATCCGAAAAGTTAGCGTCTTTTAACACGCTACGTTTCATACACAAGACCGTTACCACACATTTGAAAAAAACAATCGTCATAATATCAACCATAGTTTTAATAGTCATTGGATTTTCAATTTCAATGACTTCATTAGCTTGGTCAATTGACCCAAAGGAAATGCTTTATATTCCGTTGTGGATTTTAACTATTGTTGGATTTATTTTATTTTTCGCAACTAAAAAAATCGGAATTTATGCACTTATTGGTATTTCAATACTTTGGTTGATACAAATGGCTGGAATATTAGGTTGGTTTTTGACTTTTGAGCCTGAAAATATTGCGCTTTTTGGACTTATAGGATTACCGATAATCGCAAGTCTTATGATAGCTATCGTAGGGACGAGACTAATATTTGAAAAGAAAAAGAAAATTGGAATTGCGATAAGCGTACTTGCTCTAATAATACCAATCGCTGGAATTTTACAATATGCTAATAAGACGTATGATAAAAATGTGTTTAGCGAATTTTACGACTTAGATAAAGAAACATATAAAGTCATCATCAAACCACAACCCTCGGACACGAGGCAATTTGAGATTGATTTAAAATCGAATGAATTAAGGAATTTAGCAAAACAAAAAGCAACATTTGTAGCAAATCATCATTACTTTCCGAATGCAAGATTTAGAGTAAATATGACGTTCTCAAGTATCAATGAAATAGAACTATATAAAGTTGCGGATTACGAACTTGAAGAGCCAATTAAATGGAATATAGATGAACTAAACGGAGAAACCGAATTCCTAAAATAGCGCAGAAAAACGTGTGGTAACAATGTATATAAAAAATAGCGCAAGTCTTTGCCAACACAAAGGCTTGGGTATTTTCAGGAAGTCGCCAAACTTTTAAATTTGACGATTTCCAAGTAAAAAAATAAATAGTAAAATTTAAAAATTCGGCTTGTGTTTAATCCGAAAAGTTATCGCTTATTTACAGCGCTACTTTTCATATACGGAGCCGTTGCCATTAATTATGAAGAAAATCCTGTTAATTCTAATACTCATTAACAGTAATTCAACAATTTGTCAAAATACAATTGAATTAATCGCATATGACTGCATTAAGGATAGAGAATCGAACAGAGATATTTCAGAAATTAAATTTGAAATATTGACTAAACACAAAGTTATTAGTCAGACTACTAAATCTAAATTTGATTTATTTAGGCTACAAACTTCTGAAAACAAAGTCAAAATCGAATATAATAATATTTATAATCAGAAAACAGACACAACATTTTTCATTACACCTAAAACTCAAAAATTATTTTTGTGTGTCGAAAAAATGAAAGATTATGAAATTAAGACCTTTATTGAAAAAAGTCTGGAGGAAAATAAGAATTGGAAATTAAAATTGTCTGGAGGTAGCTGTTTTGTGTATACAGATACAGAGATTAAAATTATTCCTGATAAAAATGGTGCTATCCTAAAATATAAATATGTTGAAGAACGAAGTGGAAAAAAAACCAAGGAAAAAAAGGTAATTAAACTTGATAAAAATGACCTTGATAATCTAATAATGTTCGAAAAGAAATTAAGATTACTGAATTCAGCAATGAGAAGATGTGGACCTGGAACTTACTACTATTTATCTTTAGGAAATGAAACAATTGAAATAAAGGATGAAACTTGTGTCGGAATTTATGAAGAATATTTATCCAAAATAATTGAAAGAAATAACTAATGGCAACAACGTGTATAGCTCATTGCGGCTGAATTCCTAATCGGAATTCATCTCTTATTCGCTATCTTTGTTTTACGGCGGAAAATCATAGCTGATTTCCCGCAACGAGCCATACACAAAACAGTTACCTGTAATGCAAACCACACCTTCAAAAGTTTCCATATAACTCAACTTTTAGTTATCTTTGTATCATTAACCGAACAAAGAAACTGAATGAACAGAAGATTTGAAGTCGTTTTTCTTGAACAAGCGATTGATTTTTTAGATAGTCTCGATTTAAAAACTAAAGAGAAAATCTATTACAATATTGACAAAGCCAAACTCGGCCTTGACCCTAAGTTGTTCAAAAAACTGACTGATTATATTTGGGAATTCAGAACAAAATATAGTGGATTGCAATACAGACTTTTCGCATTTTGGGACAGAACCGACAAATCTGAAACGCTCGTGATTTCAACACACGGAATTGTCAAGAAAGTAAGTAAGGTACCGAAAGCCGATATTGACAAAGCGGAACGAATTAGAAAAGAATACTTTGAACAATAAAATTATGGCAACGAAAAATAAAAAAATGAAAATGATGACCCTTGACGAACTAAAAGATAGGGATATTGGAAAAGTAGGAACACCAGAGCGAGATAAGTACGAATTTGACTTGCGAATGGAACTATTGGGCGAAATGATTAAGTCTGTACGTAAAGAACGAAACTTAACCCAAGAACAACTTGGCGAATTAATTGGAGTACAAAAATCTCAGATTTCCAAATTGGAACGAAATACTAAAAACGTTACAATCGAAACGATTTTAAAAGTATTTAGAGCATTAAAAGCCAATGTGAAATTTAGCGTGGAAATGAATGAAGCCGAATTTAAAGTAGCGTAGAAAGCACTACAGGTAACATTGGCTATCATTCATTGCGACTAAAAGTCATAAATCCATAAGTCGGTTTGCACATTGCCATTATTGCAACCTATTTTTTATTTCTATATTTATTGCTCATTAACCTAAAGGATTAATCAGCGATTAGGTAAATAAGTTGCAATAATTCTGGTAAGTGTTTAGACAACAATTTTGGCTTACCATTTTCGCAACGAAATCATAGCCTTGACCGTTGTGAGCAATACTAGCAGAAAATCCCAAAGTGAAAATTTTAACACAGATTAACTTTTTTAGAAGAAAACATTCACACCTCTCAGAATATTTTTATCAAAAAAATTTTGACAATAAAAAAACAATTTTACCTTTAGCTTTCGTACTAGGTGCGTTAGGCTTGAATTCATGTAGCGAAGAACAATTACAAGAAAAACAGTTGCAAGTCGAAAACAATCAGGAGTTGATGAAATCGTCTGATTCAGATTGGCCGAAAATCAAAGAAGTAGGCGTCAAAACAAAATGGACTATTGGTAGAAAATCAAAAAATTGCTTTAAACTTGGTTTATGCAAATTAAAGGAGGTTACACCATATATTAAGTTTGAAACAAAAAATGCTAATGTAAATCAGGGTAGTGATTTAGAGGATAGAGAAATTAGTGCTTTTGTGTCTGTATCACCTAGTCGTGACGCATTTTCATTCTTAGTTGATGAAGATAACCTAGGTTATGTTCAATATTATTTCGGTAGTAATAAATTAATTTTAGAGGAAGATTATTTACTTGAGCCAGAGGAAAGCACCGATTTGGGTGTGGAGCAAAATTTTATTTTGAAAGCCGGTGAATACGAATTTATCTACGACGAAAACTACGATTATTATGAGGTCATATTTACAAACTATAAATAGTGAATATGAAAAATTTAATATTGTTAGTCATCCTATCTGTTTCAGCTTTATCATTTTCTCAAACAAATAAAGATGACCTCATATCAAGTTTTGGTATCAATAAAGATTCCATTGATGAGGTGATATTCAAAGACAAAGATTCTTTTAATCGTTTCGTTAATGTATTTGAAGATAAAAAAGGGTTTAGACCTCAATGGTTCATAATTGATTCAACAGGTAAGCTATTAAAGCATAAGCTTGACATTCAAATAAAAGAATGTGGTAAAGGAGATGTTGGAAATATTAAAAAAAAATATCATAAGGATTTACCGAACATTTCGGAACTAAGTACTTTTTTTAAAGAAGATATAAAAAAACCTATTGAAAATGAATATGTCATAATATTTATGTGGATGAAAGGTCTTGGAATATACAATGAACATACCTTTGATACATATAATATATGGAAAGATAATAATAATATTAAATTTTATTTTCTTGACCTTGGAACTGTGGAATAGTACTGCTCACAACAAGGTATATAAAAAATAGCAGTTAAGGGCTAAACCTTAAGTTTAGTTCTTTGCTGCTATCCTTGTTTTTAATGGAAAATTAACGCATATAAATCTGCTACTTTTCATATACGGAGCCGTTGTAAAACATACTCTCATCGACATCTAATTCTCTAGAGAAATTTCCAACGGATCTACCTTGATTATTTTTTTTGAGCGCCCTGATAATCTGGGTCTCTATAAATCTGCTTTTCTTCATAATGACAATTAATATTTAATATTAGAACTTTCTTATTAATAACTGTCGGATTTTTGAGGAAGCCTACAATACATGCTATTGGTATACGCGCTGAAGACTATCAAAATAATGCACGACCAAACCTTTTTCGTTTTTTACACATCAAATACTAGATACCTTTAAAAAACAAATCCAATGAAAAGACTTTACATTATTTTTTTGTTTCTCACATTAGGCTACCCTGCATTTTCTCAAATAAGTACGCATAAATCGATTGCAGAACAGGCGATGACAAATTCGCCAAACACTTTTGACTTGGGGAGCAACCTACTTCCTCCAAGTTACGAATTTGGTTATGGCCTTTCAAATGATGATTTTTGGCCAAATCCAGGATGGCGGGCAATGGACGGCGAAACTGGTGGTTTCGATACCTTTATGACAGTTGATCCTAAGACCTCAATTCCTGGACAAAATGAAGTTCACTTTTACGATGGTACGCATCGACTTCGAGCAAGTTCACCAGATGGAAGCCAACCTGGAGATCGCTTTTTCTTAGGTGATCATACCAGAGCATATTTTGCTGGTCGTACAGATACTCAAATAGATACAGACTTTGCTTAAATTGAGTTTTTTGTGCCAGGAGAAAGTAAACTGTATTTAAATGGTTCGCCAACAGATTATATAGTTGTTGATGTTACACAGCCTTATAAAGGCACAGCACTATTCCTTAAAAAAGGAAGTCCAAATGCCACAGATGACGATTTAATTGCTATACTACTCGATGTCAATGCGAATGATGTTCAGCCAAATTCTATAAATTTTGAATACGCTGTAGCTCCTCAATCTTCTGTTTTTCATCAAAATGGAATTGACCAGTTCACAACTGATGCTGTTGAATTTTGGAGCGTAATAGATTTGGACGATGCAGGTAACATATATATGGCAGTAAGAAGTCCAGAAACCATATCACCTAACGCCAATCCAAATTGTGGGTGCGACCTAATCGTCATTAAATATGATCAAAGTGGCAATATTATTTGGCAAGGGAATTATGGTGATGGTCGTTGGTTATCTGTAGGTGAAACTTCTCGTGTTTTCGATGCAGTTTATGATTCTGGTTACTTTTATCTCGGTATTTTCAAAGGGAATTCAAATGCAGGTGGTCGTTATCAGGTTGCTAAGATTGATGCTAGTGATGGTAAACAGGTAGGTTTGTATCAATATAACCCAGGAATTGGTGTGGATAATATCACGGGCATTACTCATGATAATGCTGGACATATCTATTTAAGTGGTAGTTCTAATTCAAGCGTGAACGAAGGCCCAGGTCCTTATTTTCAAAAAATAAACCAGTCTTTGATTTCATCAGGCTCAAGCGGTTTGATTGATTGGGTGGACGGTGGTTTCCCTAATACCTCCTATCATGAAGGACATGGTGGAGTAGATTACATGTCAACATCATCAACTCCTGGGGTTGGACTTGTTGCTAATTCAGGATGGTACTTGATAGGACCTCAAAATCATCATGCTCTTTGGTTACGAATCTGGGACGATGCAGGAACTTTATTGAGGTATGTAGAGCTTACCGATGCAGATGATGATCCAGGATGGGCTTGGCAGGTTAGGTTTGACAGTAGAGGTTTTATGTACATAGCAGGTGTAATTCATGGACCTTTGGCTGATTTTCCAAATTTGACTTATAATGGTTTTTCTGATATTGTAGTTTTCAAAGTTGACCCTATTAATTATAGTGTTGTTGAAGCTACTCTTATAGGGACGCCTTGGTCAGATGAAGCAGTAGCTATGGTTATTGAAAATGATGAACTTTACATTGTTGGTCATACTTATGGCAGTCTATATGCTTCAAATCCCACGCCTGGTAAATATGCAGACGGATTTTTGGTGAAACTAGACAACGATCTAAATGAAATAGCTAATTTGCAGATGGGAACTGAAAAGGAAGATCACTTTTCAAGCGTTCGCGTATTTAATAACGAAGTGTACATTTCAGGATATACAGAAGGGTCATTCTTTGAATCGATAGACACCAACCAATATAATACAGATGCATTTCTTTTCAAAAGAGATGCTTCCACACTTTTATCTAATACTGACTTTCCTAATAATCATCAAGACATTAAAGTGTATCCCAATCCAGCTCAGAGCAACATTTATATCGATTTAGGTGAGTTACATAATGAACTTGTCAATATTAATATTTTTAATACATTGGGTCAGAAAGTTGCAGTACCTATTATTGAAAACTATCAAATTGACATTTCTAATCAGCCAAAAGGCTTATATTTCATTCAATTCGAATTTAATGAAAGTAGATTGACCAAGAAAGTGATAAAAGAATAACTGTGCCTACATTAGATATATGTGATGCGGTTTAAAGTGTAAAACACACAAAATTTTCAATAAACGTACATTAAGTCAACTTATAAGTTTGTACTATGTACAGCCAAAACCGTTACCCACAATCATGAAAAACTACCTAACATTAATATTCACACTTTATTTATCAACTTCACTTATGGATAAAACACAGTAAACAAAAGCAAACTTTGTGTAATAAATAGTTTAGGAGCAAGAGTTTATGAAAAACCAACTTTTGACTCAAAAACATTATCCGAATTGCCTTTTTGAGAAAATATAATTGTTGAAAAATCTATTGAGACAAAAGAACGATATAGAATTGGCGATAATTTTTCATTATTTGGTAAATGGATTAAACCAGTTGGGATAAATGGCTTTGTTTTCAGCTCTGACTTAACTGACAAAAAAGCTGATATTTATTCTAATCAATATGGAAAAACAAGTCTCAATTTAAAAGGCAAGTTGATAAGCGAAAAATCTGAAGAAGAGCAGATAAAAACCGAGAATGGAATTTTCCCAAAATATCTTCAATACAAATATTACGACAATGGATCATATGTCTATACGAGTTGGGACGGATGCTTCGACCAGGTATACGAATATAAAAACTTGACTTTAAGTGAAGTTTATCACTAAATGGTAAGTGATTATTACGGATTAATGAGCGATAATAACACTTGGATACCAATATTTCAAGGCAAAGAAGGAAATACTATAAAATTTGATGGAGCAGGTGCAACTCAAGACTTAGAAATCCAAATTAAAGAAAATGGAATATTTATAGTATCATCATATGATTCTACTTAGAATAACTGTAGGCAACAACCCATATAATCCATAGATAGGCATTTGTCTAAACCAAAGTTTAGACGTTTTTGAAAAGTTGTATATTTTTCAATTTAAAGATTATACCTGAAAAAACTTTAAAAATAGATAATATAGGTTATGTTTAGCTCAAAAATTATTTAGCTAATTTGCAAGCTAAGAGCCACATAAAGGTACATTATGCCATATAGTGAAAAACAAGAATGAAACACAATAACGTAAAATTGAGTTTTTGGTTGCTAGTATTTGGAATAACAGCACATGCACAACAAGTAACTACCGCCACAGGTGGAGTTGCTTCGGGAAGTGGAGGAAATATTGACTATTCGGTAGGTCAAATCGTTTATAACACCAACACAGGAACCGCAGTCTCGTTAACACAAGGTGTACAGCAACCTTATGAAATTTCTGTTGTGCTTAGTATCGCTAATCATTCTGCTAATCTAGAATTAACCGCTTTTCCAAACCCAACCCTTAATTATTTAACGCTTAATGTGGGTAAAACTGAGCTTTCCGCTTTAAGTTTTCAACTTTTTGACACCAATGGAAGATTAATTGAAAGCCGAAAAATAAAAAGTAATATCGAAACTATTGCTATGGAAAATATACCTGCTGCCACTTATTTTTTGAAGATAAGTAAAAACAAAAACGAATTGAAGATTTTTAAGATAATGAAAAAATAAATTAAATGAAAATAATTTATTCAATCATCGCCGGGCTGTCATTAACAGTGAGCGTATTTGCCCAAGCCCCACAAAAAATGAGTTATCAAGCTGTAATTCGTAATAGTAATAACACATTAATAACATCTGCTCCTGTGGGTATGCAAATAAGTGTTTTGCAAGGTAGTCCAAATGGTACAGCTGTTTATGTAGAAACACAAACTCCGATTAGTAATGCCAATGGATTAGTATCTTTAGAGATAGGTACAGGTACAGTTATTACAGGTTCTTTTGCAGCTATTGACTGGGCAAATGGTCCTTATTATATTAAAACAGAAGCCGACCCAACAGGAGGAATAACATACACAATTACAGGTACCAGCGAGTTAATGAGTGTTCCTTATGCTTTGTTTAGTGCAAACGGAACTCCTGGCCCACAAGGACCAAAAGGACCTCAAGGTGAAGCCGGTGCTGATGGTGCTACTGGTCCAACAGGCCCACAAGGACCTCAAGGACCTCAAGGTGAAGCAGGTAATGATGGTGCTACTGGTCCACAAGGTCCTATCGGCTTGAAAGGTGAAACTGGTCCAACAGGCCCACAAGGCCCACAAGGACCAAAAGGACCAAAAGGACCAAAAGGACCTCAAGGTGAGGCAGGTAAAGATGGTGAAACCGGTCCAACAGGTCCACAAGGTCCAATTGGTTTGACGGGTGAAACTGGCCCACAAGGCCCTCAAGGTGAGGCAGGTAATGATGGTGCTACTGGTCCACAAGGTCCTATCGGCTTGACAGGTGAAACCGGTCCAACAGGCCCACAAGGTCCTCAAGGTGAAGCTGGTAAAGATGGTGAAATCGGTCCAACAGGCATACAAGGTCCTATGGGCTTGACAGGTGAAACTGGTCCGCGCGGTACACAGGGTCCTCAAGGTGAAGCTGGCGTAGGAATTATTTCTACGATAGATAATAACAATGGCACATTTACCTTAAACTTTAGCGACGGAAGTAGTTTTACCACCCCAAGCCTAATTGGTCAACAAGGTCCTATGGGCTTTACGGGTGAAACTGGCCCACCAGGAGCTAAAGGTGAAGCAGGTAAAGATGGTGCACCAGGCCCACAAGGTCCTATCGGCTTGACAGGTGAAACTGGTCCGCGCGGTCCACAGGGTCCTCAAGGTGAAGCTGGCGTAGGAATTATTTCTACGATAGATAATGACAATGGCACATTTACCTTAAACTTTAGCGACGGAAGTAGTTTTACCACCCAAAACCTAATTGGTCAACAAGGTAGTCCTGGGGAAGGAATTACAACTCTTGTCGCACTAGACGATAGAGGTCTTCAAGCTTATACTAATGGAACTAACCCTGGTACAAATCCAATGCAAATGTTCGATGCTCAATCCAATTCAATTATGACTTATCATAATTTACCAGGGTCTGCACCTCCATTATTTTCTGCTAATGTTGATTCAAAAGCGATATTTAAGTTAGGTATAAGTGCTAAGGCTTTCGATATTCGTGAAAGTCAAGGAATACAAGTTAGAGTTCCAACTGGATTCGATGAAAGATTTGACCCAAATGTATTTAATGGCGAGTTTTATTTACCTACCCCTGACCCAGAGAGGTCAGGACTGCCAAGCAGTGTGAATTCTTTTAAATTTTTAACTATAAAAGATAGTGATGGGCAAGTGTGGTATATTCCTGCTTATGGCAGTAGAAATTAACTTGGAATTTAACGAAAACTATCAAATAGGCTATAACAGTAACTGGGGCTTATTGTTATCGACTTTACGCTAAGCAAAAACTAAATGACTGATATCGATTCCATAAAATTTCATGTGTTTTTCTACTGAATATTTTTTGTACAAACTTTTTATGCAAGTTTTAATGTCTCAAAATCGAGGTTTAAACGACGTATTGAATTTTACATATTCTTTTTAGAAAAAGATAGTGATTTTAAATGTACAGGAGATCCAGGGCTCTGGGTTGATAATATTGCTATATCTCTCTTATGTTCCTTCTACTTTATCTTATAAATTTATTATTTTATCAGAAAACAAACTTAGGTAGCAAATATAATAGCGCAAGTCATTGTTAAACACTATGGTTTGGGTATTTTAAGAAAATACCCAAATTTTTAAATTGACGGTTCACAATAAAAAAGATTATTGTAAAATTTAAAAATCAGCTGGACTTGAACCGAAAATGAATCGCTAATTTACACGATACGCGCCATATAAAAGATCACCGTCACAACCATGAAAAAACTAGTTCTGTTGTTCCTATTTTTGAGTTTTTGTATTTTGGGTTATTCTCAAAATACCACATCATTTTATCCGAATTTTATTGGCCAGAAACTTGATAAAATAGAGAATAATGAAGACTGGAAAGTTTTACAGAAATCTACAGGAGACTTAAATAGAGACGGGCTTAATGATTTTGCTCTTATACTCGAATCAAAAGACAGCATTCTCGAGAAAAGATGCGCCAATTGTAAATTATTGAAAACCAAACCTAGAATAATTCTTATACTTCTTAATCAGAATGATAGCGACAAAGTTATCATACAAAATAATCAATTTATAGCTCGTGGCGACGATGGCGGGATGTTAACCTATTTAGAACCTGAATTATTTATTGAAAACGGTTTAATGACTATTTATTATCAATTTACTCGCTTCAATCAGTCTTATACTTTTGAATTAATAGATGATAAAATGAAAATCATTATTGCAGAAAGTTACGGTGTGCATTCTGCGAGCGGAAATTTTGTAAACGATACATACGATTTTAAAAAGGGGGAATTAATATCTGAGACCGGGAATATATCCCAAGAAGAAGTAAAAACTGAAATTTTGAAATTTAATACAGAGCCAAAAATACTTTCCGAATTTGGAGAAATGTTTGATTGGTAAATAGTAGAAAATAAATTTTTATAAAATACTTGTTTCAACACCTCGTATAAATTAGTTGCTAGCGCTAGCCTACCTATAAAAATGATTGCAGATTTTCAGTTTGATGTATTTGCAAATTTTAAACCTTAATCAAGTAACTGTCGTTGTCAACGAGCTTACAAACCATCATTATAGCCTAGTCATTCGCTCAAACTTTATTAATCTATCATCGAACAATATGCTCGATCGTTAAACAATCCCGCTGCAACAAGCTTTAGAACAACCTTAGAGAATCTTGATTTGGTATACTTTCTTGTATGATAACTTGCGTTTTCAATGCAGTTATCCCTTTAATACGTCAAGCAATGTCTTGATAGGTATTGTTAAACGGCAAGATCAAGATCCTACAACTGGTTATAAAAAAGCCTCGCTGTAGGAGCGAGGCTTTGTAAGTAAAAAGGGATGACCCGCAACTATATCAATCTGGTATCGAGATTATCAAAATAAGAGAAGTTTTGATCCGCTTTTAGAACAAGTAAACTTTCGTAAATCATCTTGATGACATTCTCTACATCCTCACGGTGCACCATCTCTACCGTGGTATGCATATAGCGCAGTGGTAATGATATAAGGGCACTAGGCACGCCGCCATTGCTGTAAGCAAACGCATCTGTATCTGTTCCAGTAGACCTGCTGGTAGCACGTCGCTGGAATGGGATATTATTTTTAGTGGCCGTTTCCATTATAATATTGCGCAATCTATTTTGTATTGCCGGTGCATATGCCAGGACAGGACCTTTACCTATGGCTGCATCTCCATTTGATTTTTTATCAATCATAGGTGTGGTAGTATCGTGTGTCACGTCTGTCACAATAGCAATATTAGGTTTAATTGTTTGCGTGATCATCTCTGCACCACGCAAGCCTATTTCTTCTTGCACACTATTTGTCACGTACAATCCATAATCTAGTTGCTTGTTATTTTCTTTTAGCAGTCGTGCCACCTCGGCAATCATAAAGCCGCCCATTCGATTATCAAGTGCTCTACAAACAAATTTATTGCCGTTCAATACAATAAATTCATCAGGATAGGTAATGACCGCACCTACATCGACACCCATTTCTAGGACCTGCTCTTTGGTTTCGGCGCCTACATCAATAAATATGTTATCCAGTTTTGGCGCTTCCTCTTTTGATTTATTACGAGTATGTATCGCTGGCCAGCCAAAAACGCCCGTGACTATTCCTTTTGCGGTGTGTATATTGACTCGTTTTGACGGCGCTATTTGATGATCAGACCCACCATTGCGTATCACATATATCAAGCCCTCCTCGGTAATATAATTAACATACCAGGAGATTTCATCTGCGTGCCCTTCAATAACCACTTTATATTTAGCATCTGGATTTATTACGCCTACCGCCGTTCCATAATTATCTGTGATAAACTCATCCACATAGGGTTTTAAATAATCCATCCACACTTTTTGCCCATTCCACTCATAGCCAGTAGGAGAGGCCGTGTTTAAATATTCTTCTAAAAACTTCATAGACCCATCGGTCAAAATACTCTTGTCTGCCATGTTTTTAATTTTGCTGTGAAGATAATAATCGGGCATCAGTTTACGTTCGTTTTGCCCCCATATTCTTAACTTTGGAATGCTTTTTGGCGCCTAGTTTTTATGTATCAAAGTCATTTATTTGTAATTTTTGTTGTGATCTGTTCCGCTTTCGCGAAAGCGCAAACAACAACACCCTCAACACAACCCACAGATACCAGTAAAACCGCAACCCCTGATTACTATTACATTGATGGAGACAGCGTAAGCGCGGTAGAACTGGATGAAATTCTATTGATTCAAGATCTTAAATTTACCAGTCGTTACGAGCGTATACGCTATCTCATTTTGCAGCGCAAGGTAAAAAGAGTGTGGCCCTATGCTAGACTGGCTGCAGAGCGTTTGGAGGAGCTTGATCGTCGCCTGGCTCTAATCGATAATAAAGGGGACCGCCGCCGTTATGCCAAAATGGTGGAGGATTACATTGAGAACGAGTTTAAAGAAGAACTAAAAAAACTGACAAAAAGTGAAGGTCAGATCCTTATCAAATTAATTCACCGGCAAACCGGCGATACTGCATTTGCCTTGATCAAACGATTGCGCAGCGGCTGGAGTGCCTTCTGGTTCAATAATACGGCCAGCTTTTTTGACATCTCCTTAAAAGAAGAATTCCGTCCTATGGAAGACGTGGAAGACTTTTATATTGAAGATATCTTACAACAGCAGTTTAAACGCGATACTCTAGAACTGCAATCGCCTGCCATTTCTATTGATTATTATGCCGGTCGGTCTTTATGGAAAGAATATGAGGCAAATTTGCCAGCCGATTATGACAAGATCAAACTAGCCGAACGCGCAGCTCTGCGCAAAGAATATTTAGAGAAAAAGGCACGTAAAGATCGTCGCAAGCGCCGCCGCAATAAAAATTAAACGGTTGCTTTGCTGTTATTCATGGCTATAATACGCTGGTACAGGCTGGGGTGCGAATAATGAAAAAACACGTATGCAGGATGCGGTGTAAGGTTGCTTAAACTGCTGCTGGATAGTTTTTTAAGGGCGTTGATTAAAGGTTTACTTTCATAGGTTGTACTGGCATAATGATCTGCTTGATACTCAAATTTTCTGGACAGACTGCTCATGATCAATCCTGTGATGCGAGATATAGGAGCGTACAGCAGTCCAAAGGCAACCAGCCCTACATGAAAAGACGTAATGGGAACGCCCAGCGCTCGCGCTAGTAAATCACTGCCCACAAACAAGGAGAAGAGCCACAAGGTAAATCCTGTAGTGATGGTGCTAGCATGTAAATTATAAATAATATGTTTTTTCTTATAGTGTCCTACCTCATGAGCGAGTACAGCCACAATTTCTTCATGGCTTAATTTTTCAATAAGGGTGTCATACAAAGTGACTCGTTTCTCACTGCCAAAACCGCTGAAATAGGCATTTGCCTTTGTAGATCGCTTGCTGCCATCAATAACATATATTTTATCCAGCTGAAAGCCTACTGTAGCTGCATAATCGCTTATCTTTTGTTTAAGCGCTCCTTCTTCTAATGGTACTTGTTTGTTGAAAATAGGTACGAAAAGTCGTGCGTAAAACATATTCATCAGCAACGAGAATATAAAAACCAGTATCCAGACATACCACCAAAAGTTTTCTCCTGCCCATTCATAGCAGTACACGACCACTGCTAGAAGACCACCGCCTAATAATGCAGTGAGTAACCATCCTTTTAATTTATCAGTAAAAAAAGTGGTACGTGTGGTTCTATTGAAACCAAATTTTTCTTCGATTACAAAGGTTCCAAAATAGGAGAAGGGCAAGGAAACTAGCTCTCCAGCTATCGCAATAATGGCAAAAAAGACAATGGCAATCATAATAGGGTCTTGAGCGATAGATCGCGCCCATCCATCAACTATTGCAAACCCATCCAGATAGAGAAACATTAAGGTCGCAATGAGTGATACAGTGGCAGAGATGGTACCAAATTTAAAATTGGTTTTCTTGTACTCTTGTGATTTCTCGTATCCCTCACTATCATAAACATCGCTCACCTCACTAGGGACAGCTTTTGAATACCATGTATAATTGAGAAAACTAAGCGTACGCTCTAGTAAAAACTCAAATATCAAGATAAAAATGATGATGTTAAAAAGGATTTGTGGACTCATGCCGCTAATGTAAAGTTAAGTTGAGAGGGACTTATCAAATTAAACCCAAAATTGAATTTTTAAATTAAATAAAGCCACGCTGGCGTTTTGCTTCATAAAGCAATATGGCTGCGCTTGCACTTACATTCATACTATCTATACTGCCGTGCATCGGGATGATTATTTTTGCCATGGCAGCATCTCGCAATGGCTGGGTAAGTCCCGTGGCTTCTGTACCTACCGCAATGGCAGTGGGGCCAGTAAAGTCTACCAGATCATATCGTTCACTGTCTTGCAAGGTAGCGGCGTACATATGTATTTGTTCCTTTTTAAAAAACTCTAGACACTCTTCAACGGTCGCTATCGCTATTGCAACGGTAAATACACAGCCCACACTGGACCGGATCACGTTGGGATTATACAAGTCACAGGTAGGATTTACTAGTATCACTCCATCAACTCCTGCGGCATCTGCAGTACGTAACAAGGCGCCTACATTGCCTGGTTTTTCTGGAGATTCCGCTACTAGATAAAGAGGGCAGTCAGTTGCAGGTAAATTAGATAGCTGTGCTGGTTTTGATTTTGCAATAGCGATACAACCCTCTGTACCGGTGCGATACGCTAATTTTTCATACACTTCTACACTAACGCTAATAATCTCAGTCTGCTGGGGCAATTGTAAGTCCTGACGTACTTGTTGCTCTGTAAAATCAAGATTGTTGTATAATATGGCGCCACATACCAGTACTTGATCCAGTACAAAACCGCCATCGATGGCTAGAAGAATTTCCCTTTTACCTTCAATTATGAATAAGCCTTCTTTCTTGCGTATTTTACTCTTGCGCTGCAATTGCTCTGCATAGCGTATGATCGCATTATGTGGGCTGGAAATATGTTTCACTTGTTAATTTTATAGTAACAAAGTTACATTAATAGGAGGGCACCGCACCACATTGTGTAATTTTGATAAAACCTTATTTATGAATTTTCATACTAGAAAATGGATCAAACCAGAGGATTTAAACCCTAATGGCACTCTTTTCGGTGGTCGCTTGCTGGACTGGATTGATGAGGAAGCTGCGCTATACACCATCATTCAATTTGAAAACTCGCGTGTAGTTACAAAATATATGAGTGATATAGATTTTAAAGCGAGTGCCCGCACTGGCGATATTATTGAAATAGGGCTGGAGGTCAACTCTTTTGGTAAAACCTCAATAAATCTTAATTGTGTGGTACGCAATAAAATGACCTATGAGACCATCATTACAATTAAAACCATTATCCTGGTAAACCTGGACGAAAATGGTAAACCTTTACCACACGGCAAGACCAGAACAGAGTATCAATCAGAACGCATGAAAAGCCGCGGTATAGGCGGTTAATCTTGTGCCGGCAGATATTTGTCCTTCATCCAAAAAGTGCCAAATGGAACTACAGACATCAACACCACGATCGCTGTATTTTTAAAATTCCATTTTAATATCTGTGCGACTAGGATCGCTATAACAACGTAAGCTAGAAATAAAACACCATGTGCCATACCTACAATTTTGTTAGGCTCTCCTATGCTGGCTAGGTACTTGAGTGGCATGGTAACAAATAATACCAGGAGGAAGCTATAACCCTCTGCAATGGATAAGTATCTAAAAATTTTAATCATTCTTATATTTTTCTTTAAGTGACAATGGTAAATCAGTCTCGCGACCGTAAAGTTTTATTTCTTGTATATCTGCCGGTAGATAGAAGCCTGCGTCCATTAATGCCTTCTTGACATTACCTATAACTCGGCCTTTAGTCTGTGTCGCAACTTTGCTATAATCCTTAGTATCTACCCAAAACATTACTTTCAAATTAACCGTGCTGGTGGCCAGCTCATCTTCTGCCACATAACTACTGTGTTCTTCACTACTGATAACTTTAGGATCAGCATCCAGGGTTTGTAAAATGACATCTTTTGCCTTGTTAATATCATCCTCATAATCCAGTCCCACCATAAAGTCCCAGCGGAAAAAACCATCCTCTGTATAATTTGTGACCGGCTGTGTGATCACATCACTATTAGGGATATAAACATCCTTTCCATCAAATGTCTTAAGTTTTGTGTATCTAAATTCAAGCGCCTTCACTTTACCAAAATTCGAGCCTATCTCTACCGTATCATCTACATTAAACGGTCTATTGAAGCTTAAGATTACACCCGCAATAAAGTTTTGCCCTATATCTTTAAAAGCAAAACCTAGAATAACTGCGCTGGCTCCTGCGGTTGCAAATATACCAGCACTAATATTGCCAAATCCTGCTGCCTCTAGTGCGAGAACAACAAAGGCAAGCAATAGCAACAACCGTATCGCCTGGCCCAAAAAACGGCTCATTAAGGGATCATTAGTTCTTGCTTTGACCCGGCTGCTAGCAAATCGTCCTATAGATCCAGCGATAAGAAATCCTAGAATGACCACAATAAGGCCTAGCCCTAATCGTGGAAGTATATCGATCAACCTGTCATAATAATTATGAATTGAAGCCATTACCTGGTCTGTAAAGGATGTAGTTTGCACTAGTAATAAGTGTTGCATCTTTTTATTGTAAAAATACCACCCGTCGCTGCTTTAAATGTTAAGCTTACATAAAAGTCAGGATGGTCGCTAGGACTGCTTTATTTTTGTAACATGCAAGAACAACCAACCATTTCGATAATAGGTGCTGGCGTGAGCGGCCTGTGTGCTGCCATCCATTTGAAAAATAACGGGTATAAGGCTCATATTTACGAGTCTAGTAACTCGATAGGCGGGCGGCTAGGAACAGACTACCGGGATAAAATGATACTGGATCATGGGTTCCAGGTTTTGCTGGATTCTTACCCAGCAGCGCAGGAATTTCTAGATCTAGAGGCGCTACAATTGATCAAGTTTGCTCCAGGCGCCCACATTTTTCACAAGGGTAAAAAATCAACAGTAGGAGATCCTACAAGAGATGCTAGCCTTTTATTTGCTACTGTAATATCCAGGGTAGGTAGTGTTACCGATAAGTTGAGGATTTTTAAGCTTTCGCGAAAGCTGAAAAAAAAGAGTCTCAAAGACATATTTGAAGCTCCAGAGACCACGACCCTTGACTATTTGCGGCAGCAAGGTTTCAGCAATCAAATTATTGAACATTTTTTTAGACCTTTTTATGCGGGCATCTTTTTAGAACCTCATTTGCAAACAAGCAGTCGCATGTTTGAGTTTGTATTTAAAATGTTTGCTACGGGTAGTGCAACCCTACCATCACGCGGGATTGCTGCTATTCCAGAGCAACTAGAGCAGCGCATTGAGAAGGGCAGTATATCCCTTAATACAGCGGTAGAACGCGTTGTGGGTAGTGAGATAACTTTTGCTGATGGAAGTAAAACAACCTCTCATTATACGCTAATTGCTACTAGAGCAGATCAAATCGTTCCTAATTTACCTTTATCAAATATGAAATGGCATGAGGTAACGGTGCTTTACTTTAAAGTTTCCCAGGTATCGTTTAACAAACCCATTATCGGACTATTATCAGAGCCAGAAACCTTAGTCAATAATTTTCATTTCTTACATGACGTCTTTCCTGATCATCCGCAGGCAATTAGTATTTCAATAGTTGGGGATCGTCCTGCAAATTCTCAAAACATAGAAGAAAAGGTACGACAAGAAATGAAACAACATTGTGACATACACCTAGACGATTTAATTGATATTAAAAGGATTAAAAAAGCACTGCCCAATTTAAAAAATATCAATTATAGCATGAGCTCTACCGAGACTCAACTAACTGAAAATGTTTTCCTTGCAGGGGATCACTTAAGTAATGGTTCACTTAACGCCGCGATGCTTAATGGTAAGGCAGCAGCCCAGGCGATCATCGATAAAATTGAAAATAAAGTTATTGTCGGCTAACTAATGGCACATTAAAGCCGGACCTTTATTCAAGACCGGCTTTAAATATCAAACGCATACTTTATTTTTTAATCAGACCTATCTCTACCAGGCGCTGGTGTAAAAATTCTCCTGCCGTTATATCGTCATATTTTCTAGGGTGCTCTGCGTCAACACATTCTTCCAGGCAATCCAGCGGCATCTCGCTGCGTGGATGTAGAAAAAACGGAATGGAATAGCGATGTGTGTGCCATAATTCTCGAGGTGGGTTGACGACACGATGAATGGTTGATTTAAGCTTATCGTTAGTATGACGTTGCAACATGTCGCCTACATTAATTACCAGCTCATCCTCTTGTGCAATCGCGTCCAGCCACTCACCATCACGGCGTTGTACCTGCAATCCAGGGGCGCTTGCACCCATCAATAAAGTAATTAAATTGATATCGCCATGCGCACCAGCCCGTACCGCATTTTCTGGCTCGCTGGCGATAGGAGGGTAGTGAATGGGGCGTAAAATCGAATTGCCATTGCTCGCCCAGTGATCAAAATAGTTTTCTTGTAAACCCACATGCAATGCAAGCGCACGTAAGACATAAATCCCAGTTTTTTCTAGCATGCGATAGGCCTCCATACCAGTAGTATTAAAATCTGGTAGCTCCTTTACAATCACATTGTCTGGATACTCCTCTGACAGTTGAGCATCATCGCTAGGTTCCTGACCAAAATGCCAGAATTCTTTTAAATCTCCTTCTTTTTTTCCTTTGGCGTGTTCTTTCCCAAAGGATACATAACCACGCTGGCCACCTAGTTCTGGGCGTTCATAGCTTTCTTTAATCTCCAGTGGTAATTGAAAAAACTTCTCCACTTGATCGTATAATTTCTTTTCTAGATCCTCTGTAAGAAAGTGGTTTTTAAGAGCTACAAAACCTATTTCTTCATAGGCTCTTCCTATTTGATCTATAAAGCGTTTTTTACGTGCGGGATCTTCACTCAAAAAATCGGCGAGATCTACACTAGGTATATTTGTCATGATGAATATTTTATAGTTTTAAAAGAAGTGATAATTGATAAAAAATGCTTTGTAATAAACTTACACAGCTTGTGATAAACCCTCTTTTGCTTCTCCTTTAATAACAAAAATAAAGATACTATTCTTTGTGCACAGTAATAGGGTATTCGCTAGTTTTATTGAGATTGTCGGGTCAGCGTCGTTGCGTCTCAAATCGATTGATACCGTGTGAGATCAACATATTATAAAACCATTAATTTATAATTCTCACCTTTAATAAGACCTTTACTTTTATATCTGGTTTAATTGTTTGTCCTTAGATGTCAGGCTGTTTTACCTAATCGGAGTTGATAAGATTACGTTCTAGGATGCTAATCGAAATAACCTTAGTTTCCTTTACATTTGAGTATAACTTTACAGTAATGCCAGTAAATCACTTACCCACGATAAAGGATTCCCAACGCGAGCGTGTGCTACAATTGTATAAAGGCATGCTTTTACCGCGCCTTATAGAGGAAAAAATGCTCATTTTACTGCGACAGGGACGTATTTCAAAATGGTTTTCTGGTATAGGTCAAGAAGCTATTGCAGTGGGAGTCACGCAGGCCATGCAATCCAGTGAGTATATTCTTCCTATGCATAGAAATTTGGGGGTTTTCACCACAAGAGAGATTCCTTTATGGAAACTATTTGCCCAGTGGCAAGGGAAAGCAGATGGCTTTACAAAGGGGCGCGATCGTAGTTTCCATTTTGGGACACAAGAGTACCATATTGTAGGGATGATATCGCACCTGGGACCGCAAATGGGAGTGGGCGCCGGTATCGCACTTGCTCAGAAATTGAAGAAGACCAACAAGGCAACTGTTGTTTTTACTGGTGAGGGAGGTACTAGCGAGGGCGATTTTCATGAAGCACTCAACGTGGCTAGCGTCTGGGACTTGCCCGTATTATTTTGTATTGAGAATAATGGGTATGGTTTAAGCACTCCCACGCAGGAGCAGTACCGCTGTGAAAATCTGGCAGATCGTGGAGCAGGTTATGGGATGGAATCGCATATTATTGATGGCAATAATGCTGTTGTTGTTTTTGAGACAATAAATTCTATTCTTGAAAGTATCAGGGAAAACCCACGACCCGTCCTGGTAGAGTTCAAAACTTTTCGTCGTCGTGGTCATGAAGAAGCAAGTGGAACAAAATATGTTCCCGACGACCTGATGGAACATTGGGAGCAACGAGATCCTTTATTAATGTTAGAAAATCAGCTGCTTAAGCAAGATCTTATAAGTGCAGCGACAGTGGAAGATTTGCGTATTACGTATAAAAAAGAAATCGAGGACCATTTGGAAACCGCTTTCGCGAAAGCGGAACCCAACTCAACCCCACAACAAGAATTAGCAGATGTGTTTGCGCCAGTCACACAAATAATTCAAGAGCCTACTGGGCCTACTGAAAGCATACGCTTGATTGATAGTATACGCCATGGTCTACAGCATGCCATGGATTTTTATGACAACCTGATCATAATGGGACAGGATATTGCAGACTATGGAGGTGTATTCAAAATAACCGAGGGATTCCTAGAAAAATATGGTCGCGAACGGGTGCGCAATACACCTATTTGTGAAAGTACCATAGTAGAAATAGGAATGGGATTGAGCATTGCAGGAATGAAGGCTGTGGTAGAGATGCAATTTGCAGATTTTGTAAGTAGCGGTTTCAATCCTATTGTCAATTATCTGGCCAAGACTTACTACCGCTGGGGACAAACGGCAGATGTCGTGATAAGAATGCCTTGTGGAGCAGGTGTGGGCGCTGGTCCATTCCATTCACAAACAAATGAAGCATGGTTTTATACGACTCCTGGACTTAAGATTGTATATCCCTCAAACCC
The DNA here is from genome assembly GCA_947491755.1 of uncultured Nonlabens sp. GTDB lineage: Bacteria > Bacteroidota > Bacteroidia > Flavobacteriales > Flavobacteriaceae > Nonlabens. The sequence continues at coordinate 431,909 of CANLKV010000002.1, forward strand.
TGTAGATGCAAAAGGGCTTTTGCTGGCCGCCATTGCAGACCCTAATCCTGTTTTGTTTTTTGAGCATAAAGCGCTGTATAGATCCCAGTATGCAGATGTACCGGTAGCACCTTATACCATCGATTTAGGTAAAGCAAGCCTAGCTAGTACTGGTAGTGACGCTAGTATTATCGTTTATGGTCAGGCGGTATCGTGGGTTTTATCGATTATCGGCATGTTTGATGAAACATTTGACGTTCTAGATTTACGCACATTGATACCCCTAGATAAAGAAGCAATTATCGCAAGTGTTAAGAAAACGGGAAGGGTACTTTTAATTTCTGAGGACAATCTAACAGGGAGCGTAAGCAGTGATATTGCTGCAATGATAGGAGAGGAGTGCTTTGAATATTTAGATGCACCGGTAAAAAGACTAGGGAGTATCGACACTCCTATTCCCTTTCATAAAGAGCTGGAAGATCAATATTTACCACATTTAGAAATTAAAAATGCCATAAAAAGTTTATTAGAATATTAAGATGATACCATACATTTTTCTAACTTTGATTATCCCCTGTAGAAACCTTTAATAATAAAAGACAGCGATTATGAAATTTATGGATGAAGCGGACAATTTTAGATACGTCCTATGGTTCCTGACAATTCTGTTTTCTTTTCTAGTATATTTTGGGCCTAGCGAGGGTTCACTGGGTAGAACAGGACGACTTTTACTGGGGCTTTTTGCCAGTTTATTGGTGATTTATTTGATTCTCAAAGTGATTCAAAAAAAGTACTACTCAAACTCGTCCTCTGACGATCTACAATCTTAACTATTTCTTCTCAATAGTTACCGACTACCCTCTATATTTGAAGGGTGCAATATGATTATGATATTATTATTTGTGGAGGAGGTCTATCGGGCCTGTGGTGTGCTGTCGAGTTGTCTGGACGGTATAAAATTCTTTTAATTGATCCCGACTCTTACCCACGTCACAAAATGTGTGGTGAATACCTCAGTGCAGAGGTAGCACCATTGCTAGCCTCTCAAGGCGTCGATATCAATCAACTTACTGATGTAAAAATTGACCGTTTTGAGATTTCCTTGCGTGACGGTAAGCAGATGAGTTCGCCATTGCCTCTGGGTGGTTATGGCATTTCTAGGTACTGTCTTGATTATTCCTTGTACCAGAAAATTCAAGCGACTTGTGATGTTCTAGAAGATAAAGTTGTTGACTTACAAGAACAGGACACCCGTCAAACCGTAATTACCACTAATAAACAATTTACCTGCAGGCAAGTTATCGTGGCTACTGGTAAACGTTCTATTTTAGATAAAAAACTACATCGTGATTTTATTCAATCAAAATCAGAGTGGCTTGCTGTAAAGATGCACTATAAATACGATATGCCACTGGATCGAGTAGAGCTACACAATTTTGAAGGAGGCTATGCAGGTCTATCTAGGGTAGAAAATGGTGCGGTTAATTTATGTTATCTGACACATTTTGATTCCTTTAAAAAAATAAAAGACATTAAAGCTTTTGAAGGTGAGGTGCTTGCAAAAAATGCTCAATTAAAGGATTTCTTTGATAACGCAACCCCTTTATGGGAACAGCCTATTACCATCTCGCAAATCGCATTTGGTAAAAAAGAAATAACGCAAACTCCTTTCCTTTATATAGGCGATACGGCAGGATTGATTCATCCATTATGTGGTAATGGTATGGCTATGGCTTTGCACAGTGCACACCTGGCAGCAAATGCCTTGATCCCTTTTTTAAATGGAGAAAATACAAGAAGTGAAATGATTAAAAACTATAGTAATAAATGGCAACAACATTTCAGCTCCAGAATGCGCTATGGTAGTTATATACAAACGATATTAACCCGTGTGAAAAGCTCCTTATGGATGTATAAAATACTCTCTTACATGCCTTTTTTATTACCGATAATTATTAAAAAGACCCACGGAAAATCGATTGTACCTTGAGATATATTGATCACAAGCGCAACACGCAAAAAGAGTGGATGGATGACCCTCATATCGATCCAACCCTTCTAGATAAAGCAGTAGCAGACATCAATAAATGTAACCGCTGGCTAGGTGGTTATGGCTTTACAAAAAGCGCAGTGGCTCGTCTTATGGATGAAAAAAAGCAAGATTCCTATCGCATTATTGATATAGGTTGTAGCGATGGTGCTATGTTGCGCTATTTAAGTGAACAACTTCCGCTGCAACAGTTGGATCTGCTGGGACTGGATTTAAGCCCTAGATCCATAGAACAGGCCCGTGAGAAAAGTAAGGAGTACGATAATGTTAGCTTCCGCGTAAGCGATATTTTTACCACGCCATTACAAGACATACAATGCGATATCGTTATTTTGAGTCTGACGCTGCACCATTTTGCTGAAGAGGATATCTTAAAATTTATAGCTCGTTTTCAAGAAATGGCTCGAATAGGAATCGTTATAAATGATTTACATCGCAGCCGCATTGCCTACTCCTTTTTTAAATTATTAAGTCCTATTTTTATAAGAAATGAAATTTCTATTCACGATGGATTAATTTCAATTGCTTCTGGTTTTAAGCGGTCAGACTTTAAGCGCTACGCGCAACAACTACAAATTCAAAATGACCTAGTAGAATGGAAGTGGTCGTTCCGGTTTATATGGATCATCCCAACTTATGAGCGTAACAATTAAAACCGTTGCTACGGTAACACCGCCTTATTTTAAAGAGACTAAGGATATATTGCCCTTTGTGGAAACGTGGTTGTCAGATCAGGACGATCGCCTGCGCCGCAAAACCCTTAAGATATTTGAGGGGGCAGCTGTAGACCGCCGTTATTCCATCATGGATCCACAGGAAGTTTTCACTAGAACCTCTTTTCAAGATCGCAATGATATTTACAAAAGAGAGGTAGTACCTCTGGCTAAAAGAGCTGTAGAAAATGCCCTTAATAAAGCACAATGGAGGCCTCAGGATTTAGATTACATCATTACAGTAAGCTGTACTGGCATTATGATCCCAAGTATTGATGCCTACTTAATTAATGAAATGGACATGCGCCATGATATAGTAAGATTGCCGGTGACTGAAATGGGTTGTGTTGCTGGAATTTCTGGGTTGATCTATGCCGATAATTTTTTGAGAGCTAATCCAGGAAAGCGCGCTGCTGTCATTGCTGTAGAGGCGCCTACCGCCACCTTTCAGCTAGATGATTATTCTATGGCAAATATGGTAAGTGCAGCGATTTTTGGCGATGGATGTGCCTGCGTACTGCTTAGTTCCAACATCGAGGATGAAGGCCCGCAAATTGTGGGACACCAGATGTATCATTTTGCAAATGCTACCCGCATGATGGGTTTTGATCTGGTCAATAGTGGCCTGCAAATGGTGCTGGATAAAGAGGTCCCACAGACTATAGCAAATCATTTTCCGCTTATCATTCATCCATTTTTAAAACAATTTGATTTAACAATTGCAGACATTGATCACTTGGTTTTTCATCCTGGAGGTAAAAAAATTGTTCAGACAGTAGAAGCTCTATTCAGTGATTTAGGTAAAAATATTAATGATACAAAAGAAGTCCTACGCCTTTATGGCAATATGAGTAGTGCTACCGTACTATTTGTTTTGGATCGATTTATGAATAGTGACACGGTGTGTAAAGGAGATAAGGGATTGATGCTTAGCTTCGGCCCAGGGTTCACCGCTCAACGTATATTATTAGAATGGTAGCAGATTTACAGCAGCATTACGGATTAATTCTAGGGGGCAGTAGTGGCTTGGGTTATGCTACTGCAGTAAAATGTGCACAACACGGTATGCGCCTGATTATAATTTACCGTGCCTCGCGTATGCAAATGCCAGAAATAACAACTGCCTTTGAACGATTAAAAAATTACCACCAGCATTTATTTCTCAATGCAGATGCTATTCATCCTACCAAAGTTGATAACATAATTGATCAAATTGAAGACTATTTGAACGGCGATCGCATTTACCTGCTATTGCATAGCATCTCAAAGGGTAATGTAAAACCCATGATAAGTGATCAAGGCTTATCTAGTGCAGACTTTGAACAAACAGTATTTTCAATGGGCATCAGTCTATATCACTGGGCAAAAATACTTGTTGATAAAAATATGTTGTCACGACCGGCACGTATTTTAAGTTTTACCAGCGAGGGAAACAACCGACCCATGCCTGGATATGCGGCTGTAAGTGCTGCAAAAAATACACTCGAGTCTATAACACGTAGCATGGCGATCGAGTTTGCTGGATTGGGAATTACGGCAAATTGCATACAGCCAGGTATCACAGACACCGCTAGTTTGCGCCGTATTCCACAGGTAGAGCTATTGATAGAAAATGCGTTATCTCGTAACCCCATGAAGCGATTAACCACCCCAGTAGATGTGGCAAATGTGGTGTATCTCATGTGCCGTCCAGAGTCAAACTTCATCAACGGGACTATTATTAAAGTCGACGGTGGCGAGTCATTACAATAATTTATGCTGTTATCAGAACTAGATAAAATTGTAGCAAACCTTCCTTATGGCGAGGGCTTTAAATTTGTTGATCAACTACTGGAAATAAGCGAAGGTCATGTTATAGGAGTATACCGCTTCCGCGAAAGCGAGTTTTTTTACAAACATCATTTTAAGCATCAGCCTATAACACCTGGTGTAATCTTGCAAGAATGCATGGCGCAGATAGGGCTTGCCTGTTTAGGCAGTTATCTTACTAAAGATGATAAACAGTACCAGGGTTTTGTATTTACTGAGGCTCATATAAATTTTTTGAGTCAAGTCCCACCAGAAACAACGGTTGTCGTAACTGCAAAAAAAGAATATTTCAGATTTGGCAAGCTCAAAATCATTACCCAGATGGTAAATGAACATGGGCAGAAAATTGCCGAAGGCTGGATGAGTGGTATCGCAATCAGAGAATAACTGCTATATCTATTGTAAAAATACGGGCATATCTGTATGGATGAGCGATTGTTGTTTAATTCATAAATAGATCGGCATTTTTTATCGACACCGGCAAATTGTTTTATAGATTAGTATCCTATGAGCAATCGTAAATTAGAGCGTGTAGTAATTACAGGGCTGGGTGTAGTCGCTCCTAATGCAGTCAATGTAGAGGAGTTTCACAACGCTTTACAGACAGGTACCAGTGGTTTGCGCCATGTGAAAGAATTAGAGCGGCTCAACTTTGGGTGTCAAGTAGCGGGTACGCCCCAGCTCTCACAAGAACTGATCAACTCTCATCTTACGCCATTACAACAGCGTGGTTTTAATGCCAGCGGTATGTTATATGGTATTATTGCTGGAAAAGAGGCTTATGCAGATGCTGGACTCACTCTAGCTGCTCAGGATGATGCCTTGATGGATTTTGGTATTATCATGGGTACCGGTCAAAGCGGCGGTGCAAAATATAGAGAAGCCATTCATTTAATTGATGAAGGTAAGGTGCGCAGGCTGGGTAGCACAAGTGTAATACAAACCATGAGCAGCGGTATAAGTGCCTGGCTAGCTGGCGAGTTGGGTGCTGGTAATCTGGTGACCAGCAATTCTAGTGCGTGCTCTACAGGTACAGAAGCCTTAATCATGGGTTATGAGCGCATCAGACAAGGAAAGGCAAAACAAATGCTAGTAGGAGCCACTAGCGATTCAGGCCCATACATCTGGGGTGGTTTTGATGCCATGCGTATTTTACCAACGGGTTATAATGATGATCCTACAGCAGCCAGCAGGCCGTTCTCTAGCGATGCAGCGGGCTTTGTCCCAGGATCCGGTGCTGGCGCTCTAGTATTAGAAAGTCTATCGTCTGCTATTGATCGAAGGGCAACAATCTATGCAGAAGTTTCTGGAGGGGCTTTAAATGCTGGCGGTCATCGTGGTGACGGCAGTATGACAGCGCCTAATGGTGCAGCAGTACAGCGCGTTATACGCATGGCTCTAAATGATGCAAATGTTGCAGCAAACCAGATAGATGTAATTAATGGACATATGACCGCCACTGGAAAAGACGCCTATGAAGTTAACAATTGGGTCAAAGCATTAGAACGATCAGGGTCTACATTTCCATGGATGAATAGCTTTAAATCTTCTATAGGTCACTGTCTCGCTGCCGCTGGTGCGATCGAATTAATAGGATGTGTTTTGCAATTGCAGCGTGGCACCATTTATCAAAATAATAATATTAACTCTTTGCATAAAGATATTGCAGCCGTGGTAGATCCAGGTCGTATTCCCACCACTACAATAGATTTAGATATTCAATATCTTATGAAAGCAAGCTTCGGTTTCGGAGACGTAAATGCCTGTGTGGTCCTTAAAAAATACGAATCTTAACATAGCAATATAATTATATAGCCGTTACATAAAATGAAAATGACAACAACTGAAATTCAAGACCAATTATTTGCCATAGTAAAAATATACCTCCCTCAAGATGTCGATGCAAGCGCCATTAATAAAGACAGTCATCTCATGAATGATTTAAATATTAATAGCGCTCACCTGGTAGATATTGCACTCGATGTAGAAGATGCTTTTGATATCACACTGGACGAAAAAGATATGGAAGCTATGCAAACAGTTGATGATGCAATACAAATTGTAAAAACCAAAACCACTGGATGATTACGCAGTATTTGTAACGTTAAATTGCTACCAATGCCTCCTTAAGTATTCTTAAAAACAGATCATTGCTCAGCATCGCGTTGTATTTTTAAAGAAAGTAAAACTAAAACTAATAAACCTATGAGCAGTGCAAAAACTGATGTCCTGAAAAATACACCTAACGACCATAAAATACACGACCTAATTAGAAATAGATGGAGCCCTAGAAAATTTGCAGACACTCCGGTAAGCGATACCGACTTACAATCTTTATTTGAGGCAGGTAGATGGGCTGCTAGTTGTAATAACTGGCAACCGTGGAATATCGTGTGGGGTAAAAAAGGAAGTACCGTCTACGATCGCATCCTTGACGTGATGGTAGAATTCAATCAAAACTGGGCCAAAAATGCACCGGTACTCATGCTAGGGGTTTTTGACACTAAAAATCCTAAAGGTGAGGATAATTTTCATGCGTTGCATGATTTAGGTCAGTTTGCTGCTACAATGGCTATACAAGCTCAAAGCATGGGAATTGCGATTCATCAAATGGCTGGAATCGACCACAAAAGAGCATTAAAAGAATTTAAATTTCCAGATACATATCATGTGGCCACTGCAATCGCTGTAGGCTATTACGGTGGAGAATTGTCGGATTTGCCAGAAGATTTAAAGGATGAAGAAAAGTCTGATCGTAAACGCAAAAAGCAAGATGAATTTATCTTTAATGGCGATTATGTACAACGCGCCGAAATAGACCAAAGTTAGACAGAAGCCTGTAGAACTTTACTTTATCAAATAATTAAGGCCCTGACATAAACGTCAGGGCCTTTTATTATAATAGGCAATGTGTAGAGTAGGGGGCGCTTTAATTTCTGAAATTGTATTCTTACTTATTTCAGAGTACCACCCTTAAGATTGACCTTATTCTAAGACGATCCAATCAGGCAGATGCCAAAGATTTTTCGTGCTCCTTAAACATAAAGGCCAACTCAGGTTTAATAGTGGCAAAAGCTTTTTTAAAGTTAGAACCAGACTGCTCGATAACCACGCTATCATTACTTTTTAAACGTATCTGCATTTTTAAAGTGCTGATAAGTTTATCACGGTTATCAAAAGTCCTGCTTAAAAAACAATAAACCGTTGAAATATGAGAATCATCTCCCATGAGATCTTCCAACGAGCTGGTGATGTGCTCCTCTAACTTCTTGCTCCTTGTCAAGTGTGTATAGTTGAAGTGTACCATATAAAAAATGTTTAAATCAAATATACCGTTTAAACACAATTTAATATCGATAAACGACCAAATAATCGATGTCTAACCCGTTTTTTTCGTATTTAGTGACTCTTTAACGTCTAATCGATCCTTTTTATCTGTTTTGTAAAGGCTTGAAAAGAGCATTCCCAGGCCTAAGGCTACACAAATAACCGCAAGAGATAACCACTCAGGGAAATGAACGTGATGGACAAGGATAAGTTTAACACCTACAAATGCTAATATCGCTACCAGGCTGTAATGAATGTATTGAAACTTGTCGAGCAAATTAGACAAGAAAAAATACATACTGCGCAACCCCATTATTGCTAGAATATTACTAGAAAACACTAGAAAGGGATCTGCAGTAATCGCAAGAATAGCCGGAATAGAATCTAATGCAAAGAGAATATCTGTAAGTTCAATAACAATAAGAGCAAGAAACAATGGAGTAGCGATACGCTTACCCATTTTTACTACAAACATTTTTTGACCATCCAGTTGATCAGTAACAGGGAAAAGTTTTCTAGCAAATCTATAGACACGGGATTTTTCTGGATCAAACTCTTCATCATGACTGGTCAGCATATTGAACGCAGTGTACAATAAAAACGCTCCAAAGACGTAAGTCATCCAGCTTACTTGATTGATCAATGCAACACCAAAAATGATCATTACAGCTCTGAAAAAGAGAGCTCCTACAATTCCCCAAAATAGTACCCGGTGTTGAAACTTAAGAGGAATAGCAAATGATCGAAATATTACAGCGATGACAAAAATGTTATCGACGCTCAAAGACAGCTCAATTAAATAGCCTGTGACATACTTTAAAGCAGCATTGCCTGCAGTAAGATTGTCAGGATTTGCTATCCATCCATTATCATAAATCAAATAAACCCCTCCAGTAAAAGCTAGCGCAATCCCTACCCACAGCGCCGTATACTTTGAAGCCTCTTTTGTATCTATTACGTGCGCTTTACGATTAAAAACAAAGAGATCTAAAACTAAAAAAACACTAACAAGGATGATAAAAGATACCCAAACGACCATAAGATTTTTTTCTATAAAGAAGGCTGTAAGGATGATATCATCTCCTTACAGCCCAGTTAATTAATACATTAAATACATTCACGGTATATCAATGGCCGCAGTATCTGGATCAAAAAGTTTTGTCATGTCGCCATAAATCTTTGCAACAATTGCCGTTTTACCGCGCATTGCAATAGGATAGATCAACATGTCTGGTTCATTTTGTAAGATTTTAATCGCACCATCATTATCAAGTGTAATATCCTTGCCGTGTTTTTGCACAAAGGTAGCATGATCTGTGGGAATTAAATCCTTTACCTCGATATTCAAAAGATCTGCAACCTCGCTATAAATAGTACCTGTAACACGATCTTTCGATACATCTATCGCATTGAGATTTGTATCTGCTGCTTTTGCATATGCATGGATCTCCCTGTGATTTTTTATGGTACTGTTGTACAACAATACTAGTTCACGTTTATCTGTTGCTAGAGATACCATATTAATGTGTTGTCATTTGTGCCTTGCGCTTCTCGCATTGCTTTTTCAATTGCGACACAACTTTCGCAACTGACTCCTTAAAGGTATCATGAGATTCCTCAGCAAATAATCGTGGTCCAGGGGCACTCAAGCGTATCTCTGTAATCATTCCAGTCTCTCTACTGGAGGTATTCTCCGTTCTAAAAAAAACATCAGCTCTGGTTACCCAGTTATATCGCTCAAAAATAGGTTTGAGCTTCTCTTCTGTAAATGCTTCTAGCGACTCGCTGCCTGTTACGTGTTGGTAATTGAAGTTTATAGACATATTCGTATTGTTTTGATTAAATATAGCTTTCACAAACTGTTCTGCTCTCTAATTTAATTAATTCTTAGCAATGATTTAGTTATAATTTAAGGGATTTTACAGCATTTGAAATGCCATTTTTTACAACTCGTTTAATATCATGTAATTATAGAAACTGCTTAGATTCGAGAGAATCCGTTCACAGGTTTTGCACAGGTACAAATGAAATACTCATTTTTATGCATTAAAAATTAGCAGGCGTATCTTAGCCCAGTATGAAAAGACAGATTTTAGTTTTATTGCTTGTATTGGTTTCCGCTTTCGCGAAAGCGCAATTAGGTTTTTGCAACGGTGCGTCTAGTGAGGCTATTTTTACAGAAACCTTTGGCACAGGACTTTCTAGCGGTCCAGAATTAGACCCAGGGCAGACCACCTATACCTATGTTAGCGGTAGCGTTCAGGATGGAGAATATACGGTGTCTAGCAACTTGAGACAATTGAGCAGTTTTCACGCTACTGCAGATCATACAGGAGATGAAAATGGTAAGGCACTTATCGTGAACGCTTCATTTGATCCAGGACAATTTTACCAAACTACAATCACCGGGCTGTGTGAGAACACTAACTACGAATTTAGCGCATGGATCATCAATCTGTTAGATGGGGCTAATAATGTATGCACTGGGAGAGAGGTTCCCGTACAGGTACGATTTGAAATATGGGACATTACTGATACCAACAGGTTGGCACAAGGAGTGATGGAACCTAGCTTTGCAACAACGACGCCTACCTGGGAGAAATATGGTTTAACATTTACCACAGCGGCAGGGGAGAACGGGTGTATTTTAAAAATGGTCAATGAGGCTCCTGGTGGTTGTGGTAATGATCTCGCAATTGATGATATCCAGTTCCGCACCTGTGGGGATGTCGTTCAAATAATTGATCAAGCAGATAATACACAGCGCATACGTTGCGACACAAACCCAGTAGAAACCATAAGCTTAAGCGCAGCAACCACACAAAGTGTTTTTGACAGTCCAGTATATCAATGGCAATCCAGTAGGGATGCTATAAATTTTGAAGACATAGCTGGCGCAACAGGAGCAGAGATAACAGCAACCCTTACAGAAACAACTTTCTTCAGAGTAAAAATAGCAGAGGATCAGGTCAACCTGGCTGGTACAGAGTGTTCTAATTTTTCGCAAACATTTGAATATTTGGTGCAAGAAGTTACAGATGCGGTGGTTATAAATAGTCAAGTCACAGCATGTACAGGAGAGAGCGGTACATTACAAGCAACAGCAGGACCAGGGACAGCCATTGATTGGTATACAGCACCAATCGATGGTACCTTAATCGCTAGCGACACAAATGAACTTGTAGTGAACCAACCAGGCCTATATTATGCACAAGCAAGAAATAGATCTACCAATTGTTTAAGCCCCAACCGCAGTGCCGTTGAATTTTCCATTTTGCCTATACCATTGCTCAATCAAGAGGATTTCATCATTTGCCCAGCAGAAATGATAGTGCTGGATACACAATTTACAGATCCTGGTGCCACATATCTATGGAACACGGGTGAAACAACGCCATCAATTGTCGTAAATACACCAGAGAGATATAGCTGTACGGTTACTACGGTGTCAGGCTGTAGTGCCACCACAAGTTTTACGGTGACCGAAAGTACCGCACCAGAAATAATTGAAGTCGTAGAGATCAATGATCGTCTAAAGGTAATTACAAACGATGGTGATTTTATGTTTCAATTTAATGATAGTGCCATCCAGCGTTCAAATACCTTTGATATTTCTGGTTTACTGCAAGTGACAATTAAAATAACAGATTTGCAGGGTTGTACCACGGTTACAACAATATTTAATAGATTAGGAATTCCAGAATTTTTTACACCTAATGCAGACGGCTTTAATGATGGGTGGTGTATAGAAAACATAAGTGCGTTCCCATCAACGCAAATAGAAATTTATGATCGCTATGGTAAACCACTGCGTGTTCTTACTAGCGATAATAGCTGCTGGTACGGGCAATTGAATAACGAACCGCTCCCTAGTGCTGATTACTGGTATCGTGTATTTAATGAGGAGCAGGAATTTCGCGGTAATTTTTCTTTAAAACGTTGATAGAGTAGTGGATATATAGATAATATAAAGTAAAGCTTTACCTTTATAAAAATGCTTAATTTGAGAAAAATGAAAAATAATAATGTTTTAAGAATCGTGAATCGTTTAATTTTATTGAGTAGCATCGTTCTGGCCATAAGTTGTAGTACACAAAAAGAAGTGTCACCGGCAGCTTTGAATCAATTGAAATCACGAGTCAATAGTGAGCAGCCTTTAAAGATTGAGGTTACCGCCGCATTCCCTATGAATACCTTTGCATCACAGCAGGTGATCAATGCAGTGATGAGAAATACAGGTGATACTGCAAACCGAATAGATTTAAATGGAGACGGTCATTATTTAACGATAAGTAAAGAAAAGGTGGTCGCAGATTTACCGTTTTATGGAGAGCGTCGTCAAGGCGGCAGCGGTTACAATAGTAATGACACCGGTATATCATTTGATACAGAGCCTAAAGATTATCAAATGACTCTGGATGAAGCTCGCGGGCGTTACAAAATTACGTTTGACGCTCAAAAGGACACAGAATCTTTTGATGTTGAGATTACTCTTTTTGCCAACGGGACGGCCTCTGTATTTATCTCTAGTGTCACACGCACAAGGATTGAGTATCAAGGAACTCTTGAGTCAATGAGTGAATAATATTTGCTTAGATCATCATAGGATGAAAGTGAGCTGTTATTGTTTTCCAAATATTCTATTTGACATAATATAAATTATGGTTCAATTGTGTAGAGATAAAATCAACGTGTATAATCCTGTTGACCAGCATAACATCAATAACGAGAAATATAGCCTGTGTTACAGATCGCTTTCGCGAAAGCGAACTTATGATACAAATCTTACAAATCTGAAGATTAAAATTTTCTGGCTTTTATTTAAGCTGCTTTACGTAAAACTTCTAATGGCGAACTTTTAAGTACGTTACCAATATTGCTAAGTCCTATAATCACTACGATGATTGAGATGGCTGGCAAGAATACCGCAAATGGTATTATAGAAGGAATGAATGGTTCTTTAAATACGAGTAATGCCAGCAAATAGCTACTGATAAGCGCGAGTAAAATACCTAATAAGCTACCTAATATTCCTAATGAGAAATATTCAAACGCGGTTATTTTGAGTATTTGTCGATTGCTAGCACCCATGGTGCGCAGCAGTACGCTCTCTTTAATACGTTGATATTTACTGGTGCGTACAGAGCCTATCAGAACGATAATACCCGTCAGAATACTGAAAAACGCCATAAAATTGATCACCCATGAGACTTTATTTAAAATATCCTCTACCACGTCATATACTTGCCGCAAATCAATGATAGTCACATTAGGTACTGCCTGGACCATTTTTTGTTGCATGCGCGCGGATTGATCAGGTGTTGCTGCATTTGTTGTCAACACGTTAAATTGTGGTGCATTTTCTAAGATTCCATCTGGAAATACAATAGAGAAATTGAGTTGCAAATTTGTCCAGTCCACCTGGCGTATACTTCCCACCACGGTTTCCATAAGTACCCCCTGTACGTTAAACACGACCGGATCGCCTACAGTTAATTGTGCATCTTGTGCTAAATTATCGCTTATAGAAATTTTTACCGTTTCTAATGGGTTATGAATTGCTACCCACTCCCCTTGCAAAATTTGCTCTGTATCTGCCAGGCTATCCCTATAAGTTGTCCTAAACTCATGATTTAAAATCCAGCGTCTTATTGTAGTTGTGGTATCTACACGTAAATCACTCACTAATTTATTATTAATGCTGTGTAATCGCATGGTTACCAGCGGTATATTATCAAGAATAGGCATATCGCTAGACCTAATGGTTTCTTGTACTAGGTTGACCTGATCTGGTTGCACATCTAGCAATATTAAATTTGCTGTACTTTTTGTTTCTGATAGATCAGCTTTTGAGAGCAAAATATCTTTTGTAAAATATAATGTGCTGATAAGAAATGTTCCGATGCCTATCGCAATGATTAATACAATTGTTTGATTATTAGGTCGGTACAAGTTAAGCAAACCTTGTCTTAATGTAAATGTCCCATTTCTGGGAAAGTATTTTTTGATGAGACGCATCATTAATGATGCCGATCCTAGTAAAATTAAAAAGGTGAACCCTACACCTAGTATGAAACCTAGTGCGTTGAGCTGATCATCCATTAACCAGTAAGTAAAAACAAAAAGAACTGCCGTTATTATTATTGCAATGCTAATTTGAGCGCCTACTCCTACTTTGCTGCTTTTACCGCTACGCAGTACTTCCAGTGGTGACACATAATAAGTCTTGATCAACGGGATAAGTGCAAAGAGTACCGCTATAATCAGCCCCAATCCTATGCCTGTAATAAGCGGTTGTAATGTGATTCCTATTTCAACATTAAAGGGTAAGAATTCTTTCAATGCTATAGGTATGATCCCCTGCAGCGCTACACCTATCGCTGTGCCTATAATACCGCCTAGTAATCCTATAGTTGCAACCTGAATTAGATAAATTAAAAAGCTTTGTTTGCGGGATGCTCCTATACATTTGAGAACCGCAATAGCAGCTAATTTTTCTTTAATATAAATATTGACTGAGCTCGCTATACCGACACATCCCAATAGCAGAGCAATAAATGCGGCCAAATTGAGAAAGTTACCCACATTTTCATACCTCCTGCCCAGTCGTCTACTAGTACTTACATGCGTGTCCAAATCTGCATCCTGGCGGTCTAGTTGTGGTTCTATAATCTGTTCCAAAGCTTGTAAGTCTGCCTCTGGCTGATTAAAATAGTACTTATACTCCTTGCGGCTTCCGTATTGTAATAATTGAGTTGCTTCAACTACCTTGTAAGGTATGATTACTGTAGGAGCGACAGATGATGACATAGCGTTGCTGCCTGGTATGCTTTCTACTGATCCTGCGATGGGTAGCGTTATCGCACCTATTTTAATAGAATCCCCAGGCTGCAGCTGGTACTGCAGCAATAGAGTTGCATCTACCACGGCTGCATCCTGCTGCATTAATTGCTGGTATGCATTCTCTGGTTGAGTTTCTATCGTTCCATAAAATGGAAAAGCTCCCTGTAAACCACGCACATTGACGAGTCTGGTGCCATTATTTTTGGGAAAAGCAACCATAGATAAAAAACTTACTTCGCTAGCATCGGCATTTAAAGAGTCTATGACCTTCTGTACATCCTCGTTAGGTACCTGATCTGTTTCTATTACAAAATCAGCTCCCATGAGTGCCTTTGACTGGCGCTGAATATTATTAGTTAGATTTTCACTAAATAACTGTATGGATACCACTGCCGCAATACCTAGAACTATGGAAGACATAAACAACAGCAACCTTGTGTAACTAGCTCGGGCATCTCTCCACGCCATTTTAAAGAGCCAAAAGACTCCAGATATTGTTCTCAACTTATTCATAATCTACAGTTGATGTAGGTTGATTGCTTAAAATCTGGCCACCTTTTAATCTTATAATTTGTTGAGTACGTGCGGCCAGATCTAGATCGTGAGAGATGATTACTAATGTAGTCCCTGCGTCTTTATTTAAATCAAGCAATAATTGTATGACTTTCTCTCCTGTTTCTTCATCTAGATTACCTGTTGGCTCATCAGCAAATAATATTTCGGGTTGATTGCAAAAAGCTCTAGCTAGCGCTACACGTTGTTGTTCACCTCCCGAAAGTTGAGATGGGTAGTGGTCCATACGATCCCCTAGCCCTACCTTTTCTAATAATAAAGCGGCACGACTGGCAGCAGTCCTATTGCCTTGTAATTCTAACGGTACACTTACATTTTCTAGGGCCGTAAGCGTAGGCAATAACTGAAAATTTTGGAATATAAATCCTACTTTTTGATTTCTCAGTGCAGCACGCTCGTCTTCATTAAGTGTGCTTAAATCGACACCGCACAACTCGACTGTACCACCATTAGGTTGATCCAGTCCAGCACATAGACCTAGTAGTGTCGTCTTACCACTACCTGACGGCCCAATGATAGAAAAAGTCTGGCCTCGTCCTACTTCAAAATTGATATCCTTAAGTACCGTTAATTCTTTACTACCGCTTGTATATGTTTTCTCTAACCCGTGAATCTTTAATATCTTTGACATGTATTGCTCAATTAAATCTGTGTATCCTGTGCAGATTGTTAAAACTATAACTTACCTGATGAATCGCCACACGATAAACCTTATTAACTTCTTAAAAGTTTGTTTTGCCATTCTTACGTTAACGCTTGTTTCTTGCGGCGATGAATCGGGTAACAAGAAACAAGTAACTACTACCACCACTACAGAGGATATGAGCGTGGCACAAGATTCCAGCACTAAAAAAATTCTATTTTTTGGCGATAGTATTACAGCGGGCTATGGTCTGGATGATATGCAAAATGCTTTTCCTGGAGTGCTACAACAAAGGATAGATTCTCTAGGTTTAAATTATACGGTCATTAATTCTGGAGTGAGTGGTGAAACTACCGCCGGTGGCAGAAGTAGGATTAATTGGATTTTAAATCAAGAGATTGACGTTTTTATTTTAGAACTAGGAGCTAATGATGGTTTGCGCGGTGTGGCAGTAGACGAAACAAAAGCAAACTTGCAATATATTATTAACGCAGTCCAGAAAAAGGACAATCAGATAGAGATTGTTCTGGCGGGTATGCAATTACCTCCTAACCTGGGACAAGATTACACAAGGAGTTTTCGGCAGATATTTCCTGAACTTGCACAATCAAATGATATTCATTTGATTCCTTTTATCTTAAAAGATGTGGGCGGTGTGGCTGCGCTCAATCAAAGTGACGGCATTCACCCTACGGCAGCGGGACATAAAATCCTGGCTCAAAATGTATGGCAGGTGCTGGGACCACTTCTTAAAAAGTAGCAGGTTAAAAATTAATTATATAAATGGATTGTGGTGTTTTTTTATTGCCGAATTGGTCAACCATGGCTCTATAGTTCCTGGCGTTATTCTTCCTATTTTACCTCCTCTCAGTAAGCATATGAAGCAAGACTATTTAACTTGTAAAAAGCTTGAGCTATTGATTTCATTTCTCAAAGTTTAAAAGAAAGGTATACTAGAGTTGTCTTTTTCTTTAAACTTTACATTTCAATGCCTAGTTTTAGAAAAAAAATCAAAACAAATTTCAATCAGTGGATTTACATCCTGCTGCTAGTTTTAGCGGGAGAGGCAGTTTTTATACTGCCCTTTGTACTTGCACGCATTTTCCGACCTACATTTCTAGATTTTTTTAATCTTTCTAATGTCGAATTAGGCATTTGTTTTTCTACTTATGGGATCGTGGCTTTTTTCTCATATCTATGGGGAGGTTCTCTTGCAGATCGTTATCAACCTAAATACCTAATAGCGGTGTCGCTATTTTTGACTGCTCTAGGCGGTATAGTCATCGCTTTAAGACCAGGCTTTTGGGCTTTACAATTGGTGTACGGTTATTGGGGGTTTACAACGATTTTCCTTTTTTGGGCAGCCATGCTCAAAGCGACTCGGGTCATAGGCGGTAGCAACAGGCAAGGTCTTGCTTTTGGACTTTTGGATGGTGGTCGTGGTCTTGTGGCTGCAGGTTTTGGTTCAATCGGTATTTATATATTTTCTCTATTTGTTAATGATGCAGTCGCAACTGCTGGTGACAATCCGCAAGAGGCATTTTCTTATGTCATTCTTGTTTGTGCCACATTAGTAATTGCAGTAGGACTGTTGATTGTATTATTTTTTGAAACACCAACAACAAATGAGCCCTTACAAGCGACACACTGGCGCGAGTTGATTACAAATTTTAGAACAGTTATAAAAATTCCAGCGGTGTGGTTGCTTATGGTCATTATTTTATGCGCCTATGTAGGTTATAAAATAACTGACGTATTTTCTTTGTACGCAAGCGATGTGCTTAAATATAGTGATGTGCAATCTGCGCAGGTAGGGACCTATTTACTATACATTCGCCCTTTTGTAGGTGTTGCGGTAGGACTGATTGCAGATAAAACTAAAACGTCCTTAATGATGATTTTAGGTTTTATTCTTTCGTTGATTGGTTGCATCATTTTTGCTAGCGGTTATATGGATCAAAACACACCAGTTCTTTTCCTGTTATCCATTCTAATTGTTGCCACCGGCATATATGCCTTTAGAACACTTTATTTTGCAGCTTTACAAGAAGGGCACATTCCTTTATTAATGACAGGAACGGCTATAGGGTTAATTTCTTTAGTGGGCTATACTCCAGATATTTTTATGGGGCCTCTTATGGGGTATTTTCTCGATGGTTGGCCCGGTGAGCAAGGTCATCAATACGTTTTTACGATGTGTGCCGTGTTTATGTTTCTTGGTGTTATTGCTGCTATAGTTTTTTACCGTAGTTGTCATAAAAATAAGCAGGTTGTGGACAGTTCGCTTTCGCGAAAGCGAACATAACAATACCTTGTATTGCACTCTGCAATCAGAACAATGTAAAGTATCTTTGTAACATGGCACGACCCCAATTACAATCTATAACCGAGAAATCAAAAACCTCTGCTTTTTCTCTCGATTCCTTATCGGCCATCCCAAGGTTTTTCAAGGAAATCTGGAGTGTAAGCCCTCGACTATTCACAGTTAATAGTCTAGGCCGTTTATTGACGGCGCTATCCCCTGTAGTCACCTTATGGATAGGTAAAATCATAATTGACGAGATCATTACCCAGGTGGCGCTGGAGGAGCAAGACCTTACTCGCTTGTGGACTTTTGTAGGTATAGAGCTGGCCATAGTTGTCGTTACTGAATTATTAAACAGGTTAGTGACCTTGACAGATGGTTTGATAGGTGATTTATATTCCAACGCCTCTTCTGAAAAAATAATAAGAAAAACCAATGAATTAACGCTGGAGCAGCTTGAAGATCCAGATTTTTATGATAAACTAGAACGGGCTAGACAGCAAACTAATGGACGTGTGAACTTGATGAGTGATGCCCTAGGACAAGTACAGGCCTTGATTTCAATTGTATCATTAATCGCTGCATTAATCTATTTTGAGCCATGGCTTATCGTTTTACTTATTTTAAGTATTATTCCATCCTTTATCAACGAGGCAAAATACAGTTCACACCGCTACTCACTGGCACGCAGCTGGACGGCAGAGCGTCGCGAGCTGGATTATTTGCGTTATGTGGGAGCAAATAATACCACTGCCAAAGAGGTAAAGCTATTTGGGCTTACCGACTATATCGCTTTACGTTTTAAAAACTTATCGCATAAATATTATTTGATCAATAAAAATCTTTCGATCAGACAAAGTATTTATGGGTCCTTGTTTAACATACTAGGAACTGCCTCTTATTACGGCGCCTATATTTTTATCATTATCAAGGTTATTTCTGGATTTTTAACCATAGGTGAATTGACCTTTTTATCGGGTTCTTTTAATAGATTGCGTACTAATCTACAGCAGTTTTTTAGTCGATTCACTCGTATTTCAGAAGCTGCACTTTATTTAAGGGATTACTTTGATTTTCTAGATATTCCACTAGAGCAAAATACGATTGACCCTATCCCTCTACCCGATCATATCAAGGATGGGTTTGAAATACGTAATCTAGGTTTCAGTTATCCTGGAAGTGCAACTCCAGTTTTAGAAAACGTAAGTTTTCACATTAAAGCCGGTGAAAAAATTGCTTTTGTAGGAGAGAATGGCGCAGGAAAAACTACATTAATTAAATTGATTCTTAGATTTTATGAGCCTACTCGTGGTGAAATATTACTGGATGGAATTAATATCAATAAGTTTTCTAAAGAAGACTACCGTGCCCGCTTTGGGGTGATTTTTCAGGACTTTTTCAAATATGAATTCCGTTTGAGAGAAAATATCGCTGTGGGGAATATTGCACAAATTGATAACGATCCCATGATCGTAAATGCCGCAGATCGCAGTCTAGCCAGTCAGGTAATTGCCGACATGACTGATGGAATTGACCAGCAACTGGGCAGACGTTTTGCGAAAGGACAAGAATTAAGTGGTGGGCAATGGCAAAAAGTAGCTCTTGCGAGAGCCTACATGAAAGACGCAGATATCATGGTTCTAGATGAGCCTACCAGTGCGCTAGATGCTCAAGCAGAATATGATGTGTTTGAACGATTTATTGGTTTAACTAAAGGTAAAACTAGCATCATCATTTCTCATCGATTTTCGACCGTACGTATGGCAGATCGCATACTAGTGCTCAAGGAAGGCAAAATTGCCGAGATAGGAACCCATGAAGAATTGATGAACCAACCACAAACCTATGCGCGTCTGTTCAATTTACAGGCCGCTGGCTATCAGTAAAATGTCAGATAATTTATTTATTAATTGTTTGTATTTTTTTAAAGGATAAAAAGCTCAGTCCGACAACTGAGCTTTTTAGAAAGTGCTTATTAGTAAGCAGTTTATTGACGCACCTGGCCATTACCAGAAACATAATATTTATTTGTCACCAGCTGTTTTAAGCCTAAAGGACCTCGATGGTGTAGCTTGTCAGTGCTTATGGCAAGCTCTGCCCCTACACCCATTTGACCACCATCTGTAAAACGTGTCGATGCATTGTGATATACAGCAGCACTATCCACTTGCTCCATAAATTGAGCAGCAGCCTGGTCGCTTTCTGTCAGAATTATATTGGAATGACCACCAGAGTAGTTATTGATCAAATTGATAGCATCTTCTAAACCGTCGACCGTTCCTATCGCGGCTTTACGTGCAAGAAACTCCTCAAACCATAGGTTATCGTTTGAGATAGCTTGATCAGT
This sequence comes from uncultured Nonlabens sp., assembly GCA_947491755.1. Classification (GTDB taxonomy): domain Bacteria; phylum Bacteroidota; class Bacteroidia; order Flavobacteriales; family Flavobacteriaceae; genus Nonlabens. The sequence goes on from CANLKV010000002.1 coordinate 452,498, forward strand.
TTCCAGCATAGGCAATAACTCATCGCTTGCAACGATAGAAATTTTGTGTTGCACCAATGCCTTTTCGATATCTCGGCTTACCTGCTCTAGTTGCGGGTGATTCGTATCAATTAGGATTTTGTCTAATGCATTACAACCAGATATTTTATTTGTTTTTGCATTAACAATGACTGGTATTGCCTTTTCCATATCTGCATCTGGTGCCACATAAGCAAAATTATTACCACGGCCACTTACCAATACCGCACAGGTAGCATGTTGTTTAACAAATTGAATCAACCGCTCGCCACCGCGTGGTACAATAAGATCCAGCGGCTGGTCTGGCGCTTTTAAAAACTCTTGTGTTGCCTCACGATCCATTTTGAGATATTGTATCCATTCTTTATCCAGCTGATTGGATTCTAGCGCTTTGTGCCAGCAATCAACTAACTCCTCATTACTATGATGAGCTTCTTTCCCTCCCTTGAGTAAAATTTTATTATTGGCTTTAAAAGCGAGCACCGCCGCCTCAATGGTTACATCGGGTCTTGATTCATAAATAATCATGATCGTACCAAACGGTGCTGTTTTGTTTACCATATCGAGTCCATTAGGTAACGTATTATCACTTATTATTTTACCTACGGGATCTTCTTGCTCTTTTACCTCTCGTACTGCCCGTATCATATCATCTACCTTGTCACTATTGACGATCAATCGATCATATAGGGCTTGATCCTCACCGGTAAACTGGTTCAAGTCTTTTTGATTAGCTTTTATAATTTGTTCTTTTCGCTCGTTTAACAAATCCATCATGGATTGCAACACATTATTTTTATGTTCTTCTGTTAGTAACTTCATCATTCGTTTGTATTCAATATTAAATTTTGAGGTCTCTTTAATTAAAAGGACTCCTCCGTTTCTGTATTTTGAAAAACTCTAGTGCCTATATCTTTACCATTGACGATATCAATGATGCAATTATCATGTTTACCATTTGCAATGAACGTAGGGATATTCTTTTCTGCAGTTTGTTTTGCTACATTAATTTTTGACATCATGCCGCCTCTTCCTTCTCCTTCTTTTTTATTAGAGGATTGAATAAACTGCTCTACCGCTTGATCTGTAGTAACTGATTTTATGAGTCGCGAACTCTCATCTGCTGGGTTACCATCATATACGCCATCGATGTCAGTCAATAAAATGAGCATGTCTGCCCCTATCAACTCTGCAACCAGGCTAGCGAGTTCGTCATTGTCTGTAAACATGGACATGGATAGAGATACGGCATCGTCCTCATTTGCAATAGGTATAATCCCCTGACTGAGCAGCCCCTCGTAACAATTGATCATATTTTCACGATGGACGCCCTCGTCAAAATCTCGTTTTGTTGCAAGTACCTGGGCGCAGCGCATACCATAATCATGAAATATGCTGTAATAATGCCGCATCATTCTAGGCTGACCTACAGCGCTATAGACTTGTCTCCTTATAGTAATGTCCTCAATATCATTATCATCAAGGACCTCCATTCCAGCAATTACAGATCCTGAAGAAATTAGTACTGTAATGATATCCTCTTCATACAGTCGCGCTATTTGATCTACTAATTTCTTTAAAATAGGGCGTACAATGCGATTGTCTTTATTGACCATTACATTAGTCCCTACTTTTACTACAACGCGTTTCTTATGTCTTTTTCTGGTTTGATCTATGTCTATCATGAGTTATTTTCCTAATTCTACAGCTCTATTAAATGCGGCATAAGCAGCTTCTTCAATCAAATCTTTTACATTATTATCATCCATAGAATCTAGTGCTGCTCTAGTGGTACCACCTTTTGAAGCAACACGATTCATCCATGATTCTGGACTCAAATCAGATTGATTAAATAGTTCTACTGCACCTTCAAAAGTCTGGCTTACCAGTACTTTTGAATCATGATCTGAAAATCCCATTTTACTAGCAGCTTCCATCATGGATTGCATAAAGTAAAATACATAAGCCGGTCCACTGCCTGAGATACCTGTTGATGCGTCTATATCATTTTCTGTATCCAGATAAACAGACTTACCTGTTGTATCTAATAGCTTTTGAACTGTGGATAGTTCCAGTCTAGAAACCTCTGGGGATGCTGTAAAAGAGGTGAGCCCCTTACCTATTTGAGCAGGTAGATTAGGCATCGCTCGTACTACTTTAGTAATGCCCAGCCCTTCTTTTATGGTTTGTATAGTTACACCCGCCATGATGGATATTGCAAGCTGGTCTTCCTTCATCATTGGCTTGAGCTCTTCTAGCAGTTTTCCAGCATGGTAAGGCTTTACGGCGATAAAAACGATATCTGCTTGCGGCAAGCAATCTGCTAGATTTGTATAAACATCAAAACGGCTGATTTTTTTGAGCTCTACTGTTTTTTCAGGACTGGTATCAGAAATCATTAAGTTGTCCTTACTTAGGTATTCAGATTTTACCAGGGCTTTTGCATAAGCCAGCCCCATATTACCTGCTCCTATTACAAGTACTTTCATTTTGTAACTGTATTTATATTAATGTTAGTTACAAGAGCGCAAGTACCATGCGATGGTGCCATTGAGTTAATTTAATTGCAAATTGTTGAGAGATTGACACGTATCTAACTTATTTACAATAAAATACATTTACTAAAAAAATGTAAAATGCATATAGCAGTTTTATGCCATTACGGCACAATAGATGAATGAGGTGTAATTATGGCAGATAAAGGAATGCTGTAATCACTCCATTCATTAGCAGGGTCGATATAAATTCTAGGTGGTGGGTAGATAGAATACATCAAACTATCTTGAGAGAGTAAAAATCTAGGCAAGTAAAGCTGGTAGGTAAATAAAGTACCTTGATAAATTGATTAATAGGCCAGCTATTCCTCAAAAGCTAAACGCTGCTAGTGAGTATTGAGCCACGAGTTCACATTGCTCTCAATGCGATCTAAAATATTATTTGTGTCTGCTTTTACAAAGGTCTCACCAGTGATTTTTTCATAAAGTTCAATGTAGCGCTCGCTTACAGACAGTATGTATTCATCACTCATATCTGGTACCTTTTGACCTTCTAAACCTTGAAAACCGTTTGATATGAGCCACTGGCGCACAAACTCCTTGCTCAGTTGTTTTTGTGGCTCATTGCTGTCTTGTAAATCTTGATAGCTATCTGCATAAAAGTAGCGAGAGGAATCTGGCGTATGGATCTCATCAATTAAAACAATTGTTCCGTCTGCTGTTTTACCAAATTCATATTTAGTATCTACGAGTATCAACCCACGATCTGCAGCTAGCTCACTGCCACGTTTAAAAAGTGCCTGGGTATAGGTTTCAAGAATCTCATAGTCTGCTGGAGAAACGATATCACGTGCCAGAATATCCTCTCGTGAGATATCCTCGTCGTGATCTCCCAAAGCCGCCTTAGTCGCTGGCGTTATAATTGGCTCTGGGAATTTATCATTCTCTTTCATACCATCTGGCATAGAAACACCACACAATTGACGCTTGCCAGACTTGTACTCTCTTGCCGCATGACCACTTAAATAACCTCGAATGACCATTTCAACTTTAAAGGGCTCGCACTTATGCCCTATCGCCACATTAGGATCGGGTGTAGCAATGAGCCAGTTAGGAACAATATCTTCGGTTGCTGCCATCATTTTGGTAGCGATTTGATTGAGGATTTGTCCTTTAAAAGGAATACCGCGCGGCATCACCACGTCAAAGGCACTAAGACGGTCTGTCGCAATCATCGCTAGTCGATCATTTTCTAAACCATACACCTCGCGCACTTTTCCTTTGTAGAGTGATTGTTGCCCTGGAAAGTTAAAATTTGTGTCTGTTATGGTATCAAAAAGAAACATGATCGTCAGTTTTATCTTATTGGCAAAGTTGCAAAAACCCTTCTTGTAAATAAGTGGTAGTAGATCAATTTTATTAAGTAGTTATTGACCATGTTGATAGAGAGTCCGCTTTCGCGAAAGCAAACTACCTTAAAAGCAATAACCCATTACAAGTAACACGGTCAATGCACATAATTAATTGCGATTTTCTATGGCTTTATATGCGGCAATAACCTTTTTGACCAACCTGTGACGTACCACATCGCTGTCATCTAAATACATGATTCCTACCCCATCCACATCTTTTAAAATAAGTAGCGCCTCTTTAAGTCCAGATATCGTACGACGTGGCAGATCGATCTGCCCTGGATCACCAGTAATAAAAAACTTTGCATCCTTACCCATGCGGGTAAGAAACATTTTCATTTGTGCGTGTGTCGTGTTTTGTGACTCATCCAGAATGACATATGCTTGATCTAGAGTACGGCCACGCATAAAGGCAAGTGGCGCAATCTGAATGATACCTTTCTCAATATAGCTTGCTAGACGTTCAGCAGGTACCATATCGCGCAATGCATCATAAATAGGTTGCATGTAGGGATCTAATTTTTCCTTGAGGTCACCAGGTAAAAACCCTAGATTTTCTCCAGCTTCAACGGCTGGTCTGGTAATGATAATGCGTTTGACCTCACGGTTTTTTAAAGCTTGCACAGCTAGTGCTACCCCTATATAAGTCTTTCCCGTACCGGCAGGGCCTATCGCAAACACCATATCATTTTGTCTACAAAGTGCTACCAGTTTGCGTTGGTTGGGAGTCTTAGGACGTATTTGCGCACCGTTATTCCCATGCACAAGAACGTCATTCACACCTCTAGAATCAAAGTTTTCTGTTTCGTTTGTTGTTAACAATCGCTCCATGACATTCTCATCGATCTTGTTGTATTTAGCAAAATGCTTGAGAAGAATTTCCAGTCTTTTATCAAATTCTGCCAGCTGCTCTTCATCTCCATAAACCTTCATTACAGAACCTCGTGCAACGATTTTAAGTTTAGGATAGTGCTGTTTTAAGAAAGCAAGGTTTTTATTTTTAGCCCCAAAAAACTCTCGTGGATTCGTGTCTGCGAGATCGATTATAAGTTCATTCAAAAGCGAAAGATTAAGTGACGATTTGCGTCTATTATTTTTTAGTTTTGCTAGGGTTAGTCTAGCGATCTATGAAATTAATAAATTCTAATCACGAGAGGCTGTCCTAAGGTAAAATTTATATCATTATTTAATTAACAACGCTATTTACTTTTATGGCCATAATTACATTGACTACAGATTTTGGCTGGAAAGATCCTTATGTTGGTGCCGTAAAAGGCGCTATTTATAAAGAATTAGAAACCGCGACAATTGTTGATATATCTCATGATGTGTCGCCCTTTCATATTGCCGAAGCGGCCTATATTATTCAAAATGCCTACGATTCCTTTCCAGAAGGAACCATACATATTATAGGAGTTGATGCAGAGCATACTCCTGAAAATAAACATGTTGCTATCTTTTTAAATGGCCATTATTTTATTTGTGCAGACAACGGAGTTTTATGTTTGATCATGAGCAGGTTAAAGCCAGAAAAAATTGTAGAAATCAACATACACGATCGTATATCATCAAACTTTACAACCCTGGATGTTTTTGTAAAAACAGCCTGTCACATTGCTCGCGGTGGCACCCTAGAGGTGATCGGCAAAACGATTAAAAGTTTGAGATCTATAACAGGAATTCACCCTAATGTCTCTGATAATGGCAATTACATCAATGGACAGGTGATTTATATAGATAATTATGGCAATAGCGTGACTAACATAAGTAAAGAGCTATTCCAGCAAGTGGGTCGCGGTCGTAGTTTTTTATTGTCTGCACGCAATGAGCGCCACAAACGTATATATGATCGTTATTCTGATATCGTTAATTATGAGATGAGTCCAGATCGCAGGGATGTGGACGGTAAGGGACTGGTTATTTTTAACACCGCTGGAATGATCGAGATAGCTACATACCGGTCAAATCCTTTAACAGTGGGTAGTGCGAGTACTTTATTTGGCCTTCAAATAGATGCTCCTGTTATCATTAACTTTGAAAATTTATGATTGTAAGAATAGTTAAGATGCATTTTGCCGCAAATAAAGTCCCAGAATTTCTTAAAATGTTTGATGAGATTAAGGAATCTATCAGAGTACAGCCTGGCTGTACTTTTTTAGAACTTTATCAAGGAGAGCATGATCCACAAATGTTTTATACCTACAGTTACTGGAGTAGCGCTGCTGACCTTGATAACTATAGAAAATCTTCATTGTTCAAGCAAGTATGGCCAGCAACGAAAGCCATGTTTGATCAAAAACCTGAAGCCACTAGCGTTCACAAAATACACAGTCTTCCATGAAAGCTATATATTGGAAAGAATTGCGCAGTTTTTTCAGCAATTTAAGTGGGTACCTTGTTTTATGTATCTTTTTATTAGTCAGCAGTTTGCTTGTATTTGTTTTTGATGGAGAATATAACGTCCTTAATTATGGCTTTGCAGATTTGACTCCATTCTTTTTATTGGTTCCCTGGCTTTTTATGTTTTTAATTCCTGCCATATGCATGCGCAGCTTTACTGTAGAAAGAGACCTAGGTACCATTGAGATTTTACTAACCAGACCTATTTCCATACGAGGTATTGTAGGCGGTAAATTACTAGCGGCTTTTACCATTGTGCTACTGGCATTGTTGCCTACTGTTTTATACGTTATTACCATAGCAAGCCTGGGAAAGGAATTTAATAATATAGATCTAGGAAGCACTCTAGGGAGTTACATAGGTGCTATTCTGCTTGCGTTATCTTATACTAGCATCGCCCTATACTGTTCTACCATCACAAAAAATCAGATTATTGCTTTTCTTATATCGGCCTTAATTTGTTTTAGTATGTATTTTGGATTTGAAGGTGTTGCGGGCTACATCAATACCGATACTTTTATCAATCAGTTGGGAATGAAGTACCATTATGAAAGTATGGCTCGTGGTGTACTAGACACGAGAGACGTTATCTATTTCATTAGTTTGTCGGTTTTCTTTTTCGCTTTAAGCGAAATGTCATTAAAAAACAGTATTAAAAACAACCCATGAGCAAGTTTATAAGAAATATACTTTTTTTAACGATCGCAATGGTAACGGTCAACTATGTATCTGGTTTATTTCACAAACGCTTTGATCTAACTGAAAACAAAAGGTTTACCCTATCCTCTCCTACCGAAGAATTGCTGGATAACGCAGCGCTACCTATCTATGTTGATGTTTTTCTAGATGGCGAACTTCCGGCAGAGTTTTTAAAACTCAAGCAGGAGACAAGACAACTACTGGAGGAGTTTGCAGCGGTGCATCCTAATTTTAAGTTTGATTTTTTAAATCCTATTGAAAACTTAAATCAACAAGAAACGGCACAAGTAATACAGCAATTAGCGCGAGAGGGTGTACAACCTGCCGTGGCAAATATTATGGAGAAGGGAAAACAAACAACCATCACTGTTTTTCCCTATGCAATCGTAGCATACGACGGTAAACGTACTGCTATCCCACTGCTCAAAACTGTAGCGCAGTCCACTACAGAAGAACGTATTAATGCGTCGATCAATCAGCTAGAATATCATATTGCAGATGGACTGCGCAAGGTCACCGTAGAAAAAAGCAAAAAAATAGCGTTTTTGAGAGATAGCGGCGAGTTGAGTGATTTACAACTAGCAGATTTTATTAAAGCATTACAATCCTATTATCGCGTTGCTCCTTTTGGTATCGAGTTTGTCAACCAGAGTGATAGCATTGCACCCGTGGAAGTTCTTGAAGAACTTAAAAAATACGACCTGGTGGTTGAAGCAAAACCAACCGTACCCATTTCAGAAACAAAAAAATACGTGCTGGATCAATACTTAATGAACGGCGGCAACCTTTTGTTTACTATTGATCCTATCATTATGGAAAATGATAGCCTAGCAAATTCAGATCGTAAGGCCTATGCAATAGCTAGAGAACTGCAGCTTGATGATATGTTATTCCGTTATGGTTTACGACTTAATAGTGGGTTGGTTAAGGATGTTCAAAGCGGTGCAATGGCACTGGCCACAGGTATGGGTAGAAACACGCAGTATGAGGCATTTCAATGGCCCTACTACCCTCTTGCAGCTGGAGATACTACAAGTGCCATGACAAATAATATAGATCCAGTAAAATTTGAATACACAGGAACGCTGGATACTTTAAAAAGCAGTTCTAGGAAACAAATCCTACTATCAACAAGTAATCAGACAGCTATAGTTACTCTACCTGCGCCTATCTCTTTAAATGAATTGCAAGACGATATAGATCCAACTTTATATCGATCAGGACCCCAGCCGCTTGCTGTGCTATCTCAGGGTAGTTTTACTAGCGCTTATAAAAATAGAATTAAACCTTTCGCATATTCAGATCATAAAGATGAAAGTAAGGAAGGGTCTGTTTTTCTAGCGGCAGATGGCGACATCATTAAAAATCAAATAGACCGTGGGCAGCCTCAGGATTTAGGATACGACATGCGCACTGGGCAGTATTACGGCAATAAGGAATTTCTTATGAATGTGGTTAATCAAATGCTGGGAGACACAGACTTATTGAGTTTGCGCAACAAAAAAATCAAAATTCCTACCCTAGATGTAAAGCGCAGTTATGACAACCGATTGTATTACCAGGCAATCAATATTCTAGTACCACTTGCGATGGTTTTGAGTTTTGGCGCTATTTTTCTAACCGCAAGGAAAAGAAAATATGCTCGGTAGAACTTTATAGTTATTGACGAAGGTAAAATCTAACTTGTTTTTTTGACGTATTGTGTAAGAATGACGATTTGTTGTGCATTTACCTTACCCTCAATTTGATTTTCATCATCAGCAACAAGGGAAATATTACGCACGGGCGTGCCTCGTTTGGCAGTAAAGTTTGCGCCTTTTACAACTAGATCCTTGATCAACACAACATGATCACCAGATGCAAGTATATTTCCATTTGTATCTCGATGAATTATTGTATTTCCCTGTGATATTCCTGCGTGTGCCCATGCTCTCGTATCCTCCTCTAGAAACATAATATCTAGTAAATCTGCTGGCCAGCCTAAATGCTTTAATTGATACAACATGCGGTAAGCTACTACCTGGACAACAGGTATCGTACTCCACATCGAGTCATTAAGACAGCGCCAGTGGTTTGCCTCTATCAATTGATGATCAGATAGTTGATCCACGCAAGTTGAACAGGCTAGAATACTGGTTTCTTTTACATCGCTAGGAGAGTCAGGAACGTGATAAACAACTAGTGCATTGGTACTGTTACATAATTCACATTTATTTCCAGATCGTTCTTCGAGTTGTTTTTGCAGTGCAGACATTAATTAACTTTGGGCTGCAATGATAGGCAGAAAGTTTGATTTGGTTCGCTTTCGCGAAAGCGAAAACACCAACAACTCACTCGCTCCTAGTAAAATTATTAGGTTCAAAAACGTTACGCTTGTCCAACCCTAGATCTACATTGGGATTTAAAATCTTACCATCAGGTGCAATTTTAATAATACGCGGTAATAAGTAGGTACCTATATCTTCAAGGTACGAAGCGCTTTTTCCTGGCGGCCCCACGGCATTGAGTCCAGCAATACTAGCTTTAAATTGTAACGATTTCCATAAGTCAATGTTGCGAGTTCCATTGATAGCATAGGCTACAAATTGTACGTCTGTAGACTTGTTTTGTTGGGAAAATTTATTCCAAGCAGTTAGTACTGCTCCTAGTCTAGGATTTGAAATATCATATATCAAAAGGTAAATCTGCTTGTCTTCAATAGATTGCAAATCAAATGGTTTACTATCTACCATAAATGCATCTGGAAACTTAAAATTATCGCCTATCGATTGCCTCTTGCTATTGCGGTAAAAGCGTCGATCCATGGAAGAATGCGGCATGTATAAAGGTTTTGAAATTTTATACAAGTCTCGAGCCCTAGGATGATGTTCTGTCGCATAAATGAGAGCTTTGCCTTTTACATCATTAGCCATAGCATAGCCGGGTAAGTTGTTAAGGTAGGATCTAGCTGCACCTACAGAGGATAATTCTAGTACTTTTTTAAAGTGATAGTTGCGGGCAAGCACCTTAAAATAAGGGAGCATGTCGTAGTATCGCTCGCTTTTGTAATCTAGGTCAGGATAATCGTTTAATGAAGCATCTTGATAGCGCGATCCCTTATTCAACATTTTGAAATAAAGATCGTAAAAAGCTGTGTAGCTTTTATAAAACATCAACTCGTCAGCAATAAAAATCTCGCTGAATGGATATTTGTCCAACTCTTGTTTCCAGTAGGTGGTGAGACTATCCAGTTGCTTGTTAAATTCTATCTCATCCTCTGATAGCTTTTGAGCATTGTTCGTAAAATTAGTAAAGGCTTGATGCCTCTTTAATAAAAAGTCATTTTTGATCGCGCCTTGAGCACCACTATAGGTGATGTTGACTGTGTCTGAGGTAATAAATGATGCCGCATTAAAATCATCATAGGACTCTAGGTGTATCGGGTATGCCTTAGAATCCACCACAATCACATTGAAACCTTCATAGGCCTCGCGATAGGCGGTATCTACTTTATTATACCCATAGTCTACTCCAGGATATGCGATGATTTTAGGTTCTTCGGTCGCGTCTGGAAAGCTTGAGGTAGTCACATAAACCGGAACGTAAAACTGCGCTCGAACTAACGAAATGGATAAAATAAATACTAAAAAGGCGATGATTATTTTCATATAAAGTCGACTAAGACATCAAACTATACCAACTATGCTTAAGAAGGCTTGTTTGTTTTACATATCTGTTTTCAAATTAAATATAGTGTTCAACAGCATGAATCATCAATAATAATTCCATAATTATGTTGTAAAGTGTCTCTAAGATTAGGACCTGTTCTTAAACTACAGCGCCTAGATTACTCATAGCGACTCGACCCATCCGAATTTATTGTAAAAGTCTGCTCATAACACATATTGTGCAATACATTCCCTACCATAAACTGGTAACATCAAAGACAATAATTTTTTAAGGCTAGTTTCTATTTGAAAAGATGAAGAATTAAAAAGGCAGGTGAAACCTGCCTTTTGTTTTCAAATAGAACTGTTTAAGAACTTACCTCGTCCAAATGATCATCCCATTCTTTAACATCTGGTTCACCAAATTTACCAAGTGATTTTGCAACGACCGATGCAACGGTAGCATCCCCAGTAACATTTACCGTAGTGCGTAACATATCTAGTGGGCGGTCTACCGCAAATATCAAAGCAAGTGCTACTGGTAAAAGCTCACTAGGAAACTGTATAGATTCTAGAACGATAACGAGCATGACCATTCCAGCGCCAGGTACTGCTGCAGATCCTATACTTGCCAATAAAGCAGTAAGAACAATCATTAATTGCGATGATAAGGCTAGCTCGATTCCTAGTGCCTGACAAACAAATACCGCGGCTACCGCTTGATACAGGCTCGTACCATCCATATTTATAGTAGCACCTACAGGTAACACAAAACTGGCAACCTCTTTTTCCACTCCCATGTGCTCTTCCACTCGTTCCATGGTGACTGGTAGGGTAGCTGCGCTAGAACTTGTAGAAAAAGCTAGAAGTTGCGCTGGTGCAATTTTATTAAGAAACCAGAATGGAGACTTCTTGACATACAAAGTAAAAATCAGACAATACACTACAATCATCAATAGAAGGCCTATTACTACTGTACCCGCATAAAATAAAAGAGCCAGTAATATATCAGGGTCATCAGCACTCACAACTACGTTTGCTAGTAAGGCAAAAACAGCAAATGGAGCTGTTAACATGATCAAATCCACCATTTTTAAAACGACATCATTAAGAGAGTCAAAGAAGTTTTTAAGTGGTTCAGCCCGCTTCTCACCTATAAGAAGCATTGAAATACCTAGAAATATTGCAAAGAAAATCACTTGCAACATCAGGCTGTTATTAGACATTGCAGTAACCGCATTATCAGGAACCATGTCAACCAATGCTTGCAAAGGACCAGCGTCTTTCTGTAAAGCTGCGGTTTCTAGCTTGCTTGTAATTCCCGTATTACCTTCATAGGTGGCACTCAAGTTGTCTATGGTGTCTTGAGATATTCCTGCGCCTGGATTTAATAAGTTAACCAGACCTAGTCCTAATGTAATGGCTATTACCGTGGTCATGATATAAATCAAAACAGTGCGTAATCCCATTTTACGGAATTTTGCAATGTCTTTTAGGTCAGAAATTCCCTTAATTAAAGAGGCAAGGATAAGAGGTACCGCTATCAATTTGAGCAAGTTGACAAAAATAGTACCGAAAGGATTGATCCAATCCTCCACAAATCCTCTACCCCAATCAAACTGTACCATGGCAAACCCAAATAGGATTCCCAGCGCCATACCGATTAATATTTGCCAGTGTAATGCTAATTTTTTCATTAATGTAAATGTGTTTAGTTCGCTGTCACAAGAGCGAATATATATATTAAATCTTAGCGGATTTATTACGTAAATAATGATCTGCAAGTACTAGTGCCGCCATTGCTTCAACAATGGGAACAGCTCTAGGTACCACACATGGATCGTGCCGCCCTTTACCTTGCATTTGTGAGGGATTACCCTCTGCATCAATCGTAGGCTGTGATTGCATGATAGTAGCAACAGGCTTAAAAGCCACTCTAAAGTAAATATCCATACCATTAGAAATGCCCCCTTGTATACCACCACTATAATTAGTTTTTGTCGTACCGTCTGTGTTAAACAAGTCATTGTGCTGGCTACCTAGCATCGCACTACCGGCAAAGCCGCTACCGTATTCAAACCCCTTGACAGCGTTTATGGAGAGCATGGCTTTTGCCAGATCTGCATGTAATTTGTCAAAAACCGGTTCGCCTAATGATACCGGCACATTTTTTATAACACATGTAATTATGCCTCCTACGGTGTCGCCGGCTTTGCGCACCTTCATTATTTTTTCCTCGCAGGCTTTGGCAAAATCTGGATCGGCACAGCGCACTGCGTTTTTCTCAATATAATTGAAATCTAAATTTTCATAAGGAATATCAGAATGTAAATCCCCTACACTACTGGTAAATGCATGCAGTTGCACAGCATTCAATAATTGTTTTGCAATAGCGCCTGCTACCACTCTGCTCGCTGTTTCTCTTGCGCTACTGCGACCGCCGCCACGATAGTCTCTAGTACCATACTTATCAGCATACGTCTTATCTGCGTGACTGGGCCTGTAGGTATTTGCGATGTGAGAATAATCTTTAGATTTTTGATTCTCATTGGTGATTTGAAACCCTATGGGAGTGCCTGTGGTAACTCCTTCAAAGATTCCAGAAAGAAAAGCCACGGTATCGGACTCTTTTCGTTGAGTCACAATCTTACTTTGCCCTGGTTTACGTCTGTCTAAGTCGTTTTGTATGGCGTCTAGGTCGAGTTTTATTCCCGCAGGACAGCCATCGATGATTCCTCCTATTGCCACACCATGAGACTCACCATAGGTGGTCAATTTAAAAGCCTTGCCAAATGTATTTCCTGCCATATGAGCAAATATAAGGTTTGCTTTCATTTAACAAGGAAAAGCTTAAAAAGCAGCTCAAAAAAATGTCAACAGATAACAGTTTTGGAAGCACGTCATCATGGCTCTTGAGAGATATGCAGATGTATGAAACGTTGCAAGAAACCAGAACAAGCTCATTCGCTATAAACGTTACTTATTGACTTCAACTGCCTTGTATTTAAGACAATTTATACTCTGGATAAGTGTCTTTTAAATACTCTTCTGCACGTTTGGGTATTTCCACACTCATGATGTACATAAATAGGAACAAACCACAAATAACAAGACTGAGAATGGCAAACCAAAAATCGCTTAATTGATGAAAGTTATTCAATCCTAAAATATTATAAAAATGCAAGGGTAACAATGCTATAGCACCACCCATATTTCCTTGATTATAAATAATATCTTGTAACATCCACTGTTTACCATCATCTGTTTTTACCTTCTTAACTTTCCTTCTGGCTTTATACAAACAAAAGATATAAACGGCTAGCACTGTAAATATGGTGCCTAGAAAAAAGGCTTCGCTATAAGAGGTCAATTTTAATGTTAAAAATGTAAGGAACGTAATCAAGATAAAACCAGCAACCTTGGGCAACTTCATATATTCTATAAAATGCTTCCAGACCAGTCGGGAGTATCTTTTGTTCATGGCCTTTTGGCGTTTTTCAACAACATCCATAAATCCAAAGACACCAAATTTCTTGAACTCACGATCTCGTGCTTGCTCAAAGGTCAATTGGTCATTTTTTTCCCATAATCGCTCTATACCGCTCGCCATATGGTCTACCAGTTCTGTTTGTAAATCATAATGCACCACAAAATGCTGTCGTGTAAAACGGTACAATGACTCGATCTGATCTTGATTTAACTGTGCCATCAATAACTCCATTTAGGCTGGAACAATTGTTCCATCGTTTTTAAATATTCTTGTAAAGATTGCAATAAATTGACACGTTCTTTATCACCAGCCTCCGTTATTTTGTAGTACTTACGCAGTCTACCATCAACGCGCTCTGCTTCTACAGTGAGCCATCCTTGGGCTTCCAGCTTGTGTAAAACAGGATATAATGCTCCTTCTTTTAGAATGAGATTTCCATTAGTTTCTGCCTTTACTTTTTGAGTAATTTCATAGCCGTACATCCTGCCCTCTTTGTTTAACAGTTGCAGGAGGATCGCCGTAAGATTTCCTTTGTAAAGTGATGATTGTGACATACCTATGTTAGCTAGGTATAAATGTAAACTAATTTTCGCTTTCGCGAAAGCGTAATTAAACAACTGTCACCCTTACTATTCCATCATCATCAATAGAGTCTAGGCTTACTTGTTGCAATTGGTTCACAAGGTGTGGGTTATAAAATGTTTTAACCTTGACGTAATTCTCTGTAAATCCATGTATAAACCCTTCTTTATTTTCGGCCTCCCAGAGCACTGTTTTCTCTTTACCTAGTTGGCTTTCATAAAAAGCCCTACGTTTCTTTACAGACAAACCACGTAGCATTTTTGACCTTTTTTTCCGAACATTTTGAGGTACAACGCCTTCCATCAAAACGGCCTCTGTATTGTCTCGCTCTGAATATGTAAATACGTGTAAATAGGATATGTCCAGCTCACTCAAATAAGTATAGGTATCCATAAAATGAGCGTCTGTCTCTCCTGGAAAACCTACAATAACATCTACCCCTATGCAACTATCTGGCATCACTTCTTTAATACGAGCCACGCGGTCTGTATACAAGTTGCGGCGGTACCTACGTTTCATCTTGCCTAGCATCTCATCGTTTCCAGACTGTAACGGTATATGGAAATGAGGCACAAAAGCTCGCGATGTCGATACCAGATCTATCGTCTCATTTTTCAACAAGTTGGGTTCTATAGAAGAGATGCGCAAGCGCTCAATGCCTTCTACTTTATCTAGTTGCTCAACTAGGTCGAGAAAGGTGTGCTCGTGTTTTTTATTACCAAATTCCCCTTTGCCGTAGTCTCCTATATTTACTCCTGTAAGTACTATTTCTTTGATATCTTGAGAGGCTATATCTTTTGCATTTTGTATCACATTATCCATGGTATCGCTACGTGAAATACCACGTGCTAAAGGAATGGTACAATAAGTACACTTATAATCACAGCCATCTTGTACTTTAAGGAAAGCTCGTGTGCGATCACCTATAGAATATGACCCGACATAAAAATCGGCCTCGTTGATCTCGCAACTGTGTATTTGAGCAGGTTCATCCTTGGACAATTGATTGATATAGTCCGTTATTTTGAATTTTTCTGTAGCCCCTAGTACCAGATCAACGCCATCAACGGCAGCAAGCTCTTCCGGTTTGAGTTGTGCATAACAGCCCACAGCAATAGTAAAGGCGTCTTTATTTTTTTTCTGAGCCCGTTTTACAATCGCTTTAAAGCGTTTGTCTGCGTTCTCTGTAACACTGCAGGTATTGATCACGTAAATATCTGCTACATCGTCAAATTCTTTACGTTCAAAACCGTGCGTGTCAAAATCGCGAGCAATAGTAGAAGTCTCGCTAAAATTGAGCTTGCACCCTAGGGTATAGAAAGCAACCGATTTTTTTTGTGCTACAACATTCATGGGCTTCAAATAATGTGCAAAGATACTTGTAAATCACAGGGTGCTCAAATCACAATTGAATTAAACCAAGTATGAAAAACTTTTTAAAATAGGCCTTGCTATCACTTAAACTATTTGTGCGTTACATTTCCCTGATTAATTGATTTTGGGTTGAAGTATATTTGCGGTCATGAACCGTAGTGCATTGCTCCTTATTTTTCTAGTGATAACTTTTTCTTGTCAGCAGGGTAAAACTTCTATTGATGATTCTACAGTTTTTCGATACAACGAGCATGCTAATATTACAAGTCTTGACCCTGCCTTTGCAAAAGATCAACGTAATATCTGGCCTTGTAATCTTATTTACAATGGACTAGTCAAGCTAGATAAAAATTTAAATGTAGTGCCAGACCTTGCCTCGAACTGGTCTGTATCTGATGATGGATTGCAGTATACTTTTACTCTTAAGGATTCTATCTTTTTCCAAAAAAATAAGGCTTTTAAGAATGATTTGAACTCTCATGAATTTAATCGTGCTAGAGTTACAGCATCAGACTTTAAGTATTCGTTAGAACGTCTTAAAAATCCTGATCTTGCCTCACCTGGTGCGTGGACTATGAATTTGGTGGATCGCATTACTGCCCCCAGCGATAAAGAATTAGTTATTGTTTTGAAAAAAGCATTCCCTGCATTCCTGGGAATCTTAAGTATGAAGTTCTGCTCGGTCATTCCGCATAGAGATAGGCTGATAGATTCTTATAACATACGTTCTAACCCTATAGGCACAGGTCCTTTTTATATGAAGCGATGGGAAGAAAATGTAAAGCTCGTGCTGAGGAAAAACGATATCTATCATGAGAAAGACAGCACTGGGATTTCATTGCCCTATCTTGAGGCTGTTGCCATCACATTTAAAAACGATAAACAGTCAGAGTTTCTCGAATTTGCGCAAGGAAATCTTGATTTTATAAACGCCATTGACCCTAGCTATAAAGATGAGCTATTAACCACACAAGGCGATCTCAAAAAGAAATATGTGTCTTCTGTCAAATTGATAAAAGCTCCCTTTCTCAACACGGAGTATCTAGGCATTAAACTAGATAATAACCAACCAGAACTACAAAACGTGCACCTGCGTAAAGCTATTAACCATGGATTTGACAGGGAGCTTATGATCAAATACCTGCGCAATAATATAGGAATTCCTGCCACAAGTGGTTTTATACCCGTAGGATTACCAGCAGGTGGTAAAATAACTGGTTATCTATACAACCCTAACCTGGCTAAAAAATTAGTAAATAAGTATATAGAGGAAACAGGTGATTCAAATCCTAACATAACCATAAGCACTAATGCAAATTATCTAGACCTATGTGAATTTATACAAAAGGAACTGGAGAAAATAGGCATAGAGGTAAGTATAGATGTAATGCCACCCAGTACACTGCGGCAAGCGCGCAGTGCAGGAAATCTAGATGTTTTTCGTTCTAGTTGGATTGCAGATTATCCAGATGCAGAAAATTATTTATCCCTCTTTTATTCTGGCAATTTTGCGCCAGGTGGCTCGAATTACACACAGTTTAATAACAGTACCTTTGATCAACTGTATGAGAAGGCTTTGAATAATCCTGATGCGGCACAGCGCGAAAGGCTATATATAGCTATGGACTCCATTATCATTGAACACGCAGCGATCGTACCGCTGTATTACGATGAAAGTGTGCGGTTTATTGATCATAAAATTTCCGGACTTGAAACAAATGCTGTCAATATGCTAGATCTAACACGGGTGATTAAACGCTAATGTCAGTCGATTTTAAACTTATATCGTCGCCTCTGCAAGGGTTTACAGACTTCAGATTTCGCAATGCTTTTCATGAGTTTTTTGGTGGTATTGATGTTTTTTATGCTCCGTACATTAGGTTTAACGGAAAGTTAGAGATCAAATCATCCTATCAACGTGACTTAAATCCAGATAATAACCAGGTACCCGAATTGATTCCTCAAGTCATGACGGCAAGTCTTGATGAGTTCCTGCTGGCAGCGAATTACGTAAAGTCGCTGGGATACAACGAAATAAATTGGAATCTAGGCTGCCCTTATCCAATGGTGACAAAGCGCGGGATGGGCTCTGGTCTTATAGACAATACGCAACAGATAGATCATATTTTAGATCACGTGCTCTCTACCACCGATATAACAATATCGATGAAAATGCGCCTGGGGTATGAAAGCACTTCAGAAATCCTGGATACTTTTGATATCTTAAAAAAATATCCACTCAAAAACATCGCTATTCATGCTAGAACGGGTAAGCAGTTGTATAAAGGAGGGGTGCACCTTGATGCTTTTCAAAAATGCATAGAACAGTCCCCTCACCTATTGTATTATAATGGTGATATCACAACCACTCAGATTTTTAAGGATCGAAAACTGCTATTTCCTAGCATCAAACATTTTATGATAGGACGTGGATTAATTGCAGATCCCTGGCTACCACATATGATCAAAAACGATTTGACTGATTATCCAGAACACCGCTGGGAAATATTTAAGGCATTTCATGATCAGATTTACACACACTATGCAGACTTTTTACAGGGTCCCACACCTATAAAAATGAAAATGCAGGGGTTTTGGGGCTATTTTTCAGAACAATTTGAAAACCCACAAAAAACTTTTAAGAAAATAAAAAAGGCGAGCAATGCGAGAAGCTACAATGCAGCCGTTTCAGAAATCCTGCATAGTACTCAAAAACTAGCATAAAAAAAGAGCGGTCTCCACCGCTCTTTTAACTAGCGGTCTCCACCGCTATATTTCAATAAACAACATGTTTTGCAATGACTGCTTATTTACTTAAACCGATATAAAAGTAAGTCGCCGATTAGTTAATCGAGTCGATTGTCTGTATTAATTTACGTAACATCGGTTAAAAATAAATAAGTTATTGTTTTTCAACTATTTGTATTTTCAATAAAAATACCGTTAATCGATTGAGCTACCGGACAGCAGATTGAATCGGCTTAATTTGTAGGGGCCTGCAAGCATCCCTTGAGAGGAATCTTCAAAAGCTACCGTATAAAACCCCTCTGTTGTAAGTTGTTTCCAATCTGTGCCGCGGTTACCAGACCACCATACCCCAGGGCTGCCTACAGCAAGTAATTCCTTACCGTCAGTACCTGGAATGAATGTTATATCACTGCAGTAACCAGGGCCGCTAGCGTCTGCCATGAGTTCCCAGGTTGCACCACCATCGTAGGTTATCGCTTTATTTGATGTATTCACATTTTTGTTATCCCAGTCACCTCCTACAACAACTCCCTGGTTTTCATCATAAAAATCTATAGCATAAATACCCGTCATTGTGCCACCAGCCATGATAGGCGTGTCCTGTACTTCCCAGGTATTTCCCTTATCTGGACTGTGTAAAATGCGCGCCGCTTGTCCCCCAGTCGCTATCCAGATGTGATCATTATACAAAGCGATATTAGAGTTGCTTGCTGCATAGGCTGCTTCTCCTTCAATTATTTCAGGTAACATCGTACAATCCATCTTATTCCAGGTATCACCACCATTGATCGTTGTGATTATACTAAAACAACCCTCCTGTGGATCGCCTATAGCTATACCCTCTTTATCATTCCAGAATTTCATGCTGTCATAAAAAACACCTTCTCCTTCTTCTTGATAAACAAGAGCTATAGAGTCGTTTGCATGCTCAATTCTATAAATCAATGCAGGATTACCAGCAGTAAGTATAAATGTAAATTGACTCGTCACCGCAATAGATCGAAACTCCAAGGACCTGTTATCCTCGTACACTATAACTCCCGTGTTTACATCCTGATCAATCTGACCGTAGACCCCTTTACTACCAGCAAACCAATAATTTCCATCTCGCGTTTCTAAAGCTCTTATACTGGTTGAATCAATTGCTACAGGTTCCATCTCGATCTTATGTATCACACGTCCGGTCCGTTCAAAGTTTTTGCAGGAAACCAGTAATAGCAATGCCAGGCTTGTTGTAATGAATCTCATAGGAGTACGTTTGAATTTTAAAAGCGATAATATAGTAAATAAGTTCGCTTTCGCGAAAGCGAACACCCTTACCACACCATTATAATCGACTAAAAAATCAAACAGGATATCCCCTTGCAAGCCACTAGATAACTGTATTTTTGCAGTATGAGATTTCACCACAATTTAGTGCAAGCTACCGTAGATGCTTTGCACAATATATTTAACGAGGGCAAGTATGCCGACCAAGCGATCCAACGTATTCTTAAAAGAGATACTCGATGGGGTTCTAGAGACCGTGGTTTTATTGCAGAAACTACTTATGATATTGTAAGATACAAGCGATTGTATGCTGCTATTGCTGGAGTAAAAGAGCCCTATAAACCAGTAGACTTGTGGCGCATGACCGCTGTATGGATTGTCCTTAAAGGCTATGATGTGCCGGCCTGGGAAGAATATTACAATACACCCACACGGCGTATTAAAGGTAAGTTTGACGAGCTTTCTGCCTTGACTCCATACAAAGAATCCATACCAGACTGGATGGATGAGCTAGGAAAAAAAGAACTGGGAGAAGAGCTATGGAAGAAAGAAATTCATGCTCTCAATCAACAAGCAAATGTTGTTTTAAGAACCAATCTGTTGCAAACAGATGTAAAGACCTTAAAAGAAAAACTACAGGCACTAGAAATTCAAACCGATACTACAGATCGCTTTCCAGATGCCCTAGTACTTAAGGAACGAGCAAATGTTTTTCAAACTGATTTATTTAAAAACGGGCTTTTTGAAGTACAAGATGCAGGATCCCAATTGATTGCCCCTTATGCACAAGTAGAACCAGGTATGAGAGTCATGGATGCCTGCGCTGGAGCTGGCGGTAAATCACTACATCTTGCAGCCCTAATGGAAAATAAAGGTCAAATCATAGCGACTGATATTTATCAAAACAAGCTCAATGAATTGAAACGTCGTGCACGACGCGCAGGAGCTCATAATATTGAGACCCGATTAATTGACAGCACTAAGGTCATCAAAAAATTAAATGGCAAAATGGACCGATTAGTAATCGATGCACCCTGTAGTGGTCTAGGAGTACTGCGTAGGAATCCTGATGCTAAATGGAAGCTTGAGCCAGAATTTTTAGATAAAATAAGAGCAACACAACAAGAGATTTTACAATCCTACAGTCGTGTATTGAAGCCTGGCGGAATATTAGTTTATGCAACCTGCTCGATACTACCATCAGAAAATCAGGATCAAGTAGAGCAATTTTTAAAATCCGAATCGGGTAATTCATTCCGATTAGACGATTCGCAGTCATTACTTGCTCACAAGGATGGTTTTGATGGTTTTTATATGGCGCGATTAATCAAAAAATAAACTTTTAGTTTTCAAACGTATAGAAAAGCCCTTAACACCAAAGTTAAGGGCTTTTTATAGGGCTATAAACTCATATTAAGTACGGCACGAAATCTCGTTTTATTATTCATCATTTTTTCAAATGCTTCCTGTGCATCATCTAGCGCAAACTCTTCTATCATGGGCTTTGTTCCAGTCATAGCACTGAAGTTTAAAGTATCCTCGCTGTCTGGTGCTGTACCACTAGGCCAGCCTTTTAAACTTTTACGTTGCATGAGCAATTGTAAAGGAGACACTTTTACCTCCTCGCCAGCTGCTGCGATGAGTAGCATAGTACCTTCAA
Source organism: uncultured Nonlabens sp. (assembly GCA_947491755.1). GTDB lineage: Bacteria > Bacteroidota > Bacteroidia > Flavobacteriales > Flavobacteriaceae > Nonlabens. The sequence continues at coordinate 474,292 of CANLKV010000002.1, forward strand.
TACCCAATCCATCGATGACACTAGATATCGCGTCTGCATGTGGTGCAGTAGCCACAATCAAATCAGCACCACCCATACTTTGCAATTTCTCTACAGCGTCAACCTCATTTGTTGCTATAAACTCATGTGCTCCTAGCTCCAGAGCTAGCTTTTTCTTATCTGCACTTGTTGAGATTGCAATGGTACGCATGCCCATTTTATTAGCGTATTGAATAGCTAGATGCCCTAATCCACCTATACCTTGTACAGCGACTGTATCACCAGCACGCAACCCAGCATTGCGCATACCGTTGTACACTGTGATCCCTGCACATAGCAATGGTGCAGCCTCTACACTTGATAATTCGTCTGGTATGGCAGCAGCAGCCTCATAAGGTGCTGTCATATATTCTGCATAACCACCATCGTAAGATATCCCAGATACTTTTGCATTCTCGCAATTGATAAACATCCCTCGTCTACAAGGATCACAAGTAAAGCAGTGCCCACCGTGCCAGCCTATTCCCACACGCTGCCCTTTTTTAAGACTAGACACATCGCTTCCTAATTCTTCAATGACACCCACAACCTCATGTCCAGGAGTACGTGGGAACGGATTACCCATAGCGCCTTGCTTCACAAAATCATCACTATGACAAATACCACAAGCTTCTACCTTAATTAAAATTTCATTGCTTTCTGGGCTAGGTTTATCCATCTGGACAATTTTTAAATTGCCGCCTTTTTCTAAAAATCGTGCTGCTTTCATAATTCTTGTTTTTTATGAATATAAGCGAGCATTACATTTTATCTACTGCAATTAAAACAAGCTTAACTACATCCATTGCATTTTGTCATCATTTTCTTAAAACCTTCAAATAATAAACGCATCTATTACCTTTGAATGGTAAAACAAACTCTATGAGAAGATACCTATATGCCATATGTAGTACACTTTTAATAAGTGCGATAGGATTGTCTCAAAATCTTGAATTAAATGGTACAGAAAAAATTCAATTAGTTACCAGCATTGAGAATCTAGCACATGTTGAGTCAGTAGCCTACAGCGACTCTACTCAGCTTTTGTATGTTTCTGTTCAAGCAGATCAACAACCAGGCGACGGGTCAATTGTTACCCTCAATTTAGAAGGAATTGTTCAAGACCGTTCTTATGTCACTGGATTAAACAACCCTAAAGGCATTGCCATCTTCAATAATAAACTTTACGTAAGCGATCAAAAAGAACTGGTAGAGATCCAACTTGCAACAGGTGAGATTCTTAATAAGTATCATGCAGGCGATGAACTTTTTTTAAATGATGTTGCGATAGATGACCAGGGCCAGGTTTATGTGTCAGACATGAGATCTTCTTCCATTTATAAATTAGATACGCAATCAAATTATACAAAATGGCTCTCAACTCCCTTACTAGAAAATCCTAATGGACTGCTTGTACAAAACGATACTTTATATGTTGCGGCATGGGGTCTTCCTGAAAAAAACAAAAAGAGTCGAGCTTCAGGTAGGTTTCTTAAAGTTTCTTTATTAGATCAAAGTATTACTGCTATTACACCCACCGCTCAAGGAAATCTAGATGGACTACAGACTTATGATCAGAACCATTTTTTAATTTCTGACTGGAGCGCTGGAATCCTTTACAAAGTATCAAAGAATGGTGATGTTGTAGTCTTTTTAAAATCACAGCCATCCGTTGGTGATCACCTATATTTACAAGACAAGAAATTATTAATCTTGCCTTTAAATAGACAAAATACAGTCCAATTTTTTAAATTATAGATGAAGACAAATGATTTCCCTAGATCAGCACTTAGTCCTAGCACCTATTAAGGAAGAAGATCAACCTAAATTACTCGAGTTGATGTTGCGAGTTTACCGTCCAGTTTACGGTCACTTATGGGTTGACGACGGTTCGTCCTATGTACATTCTCAATTTAACTTATCGCAGCTTAAAAAAGAATTAAATGAGCGAGGTTCATTTTTTTATTTTGTGAAATATCAAGGCATTGAACAGGGAATTATACGTTACATAGAAAATTGTTCCACGCCTGGCCTACCGCAAGAAGGTAGTTTAAAACTACATAGATTATACTTGACAACAGAGTTACATGGCAAGGGCTACGGTAAAAAATTGATGAGTCATGTTATAAACCACGCAAACCTTCATGGACAGCATAGTATATGGCTAGAATCTATGGATACGCAACAACAGGCACTTAATTTCTATACGAGAATGGGGTATAAACCTCTAGAACACTTCAAGCTGGACTCACCCAATATGCGTCCAGAATATCGTGGTATGATACGTATGTTGCTGGAATTGCAAGTGCTAGAGGAATGTTGAAAAGGTGGTGGTAAATCTGCTTACGCGAAAGCGGAAACCCATTTCATAAAAACCTAAAAAACTATCTTTGCGGCAGCTCATAAACGCGCTCACAATGATCCATTTTTACGGAAATCCCACTGAAAAAGTCTACGCAGTACAAGCAACGATCGACCTATCACAAGAAGATCATGCAAAATTACAATGGCTATTTGCACAAGCCGATAAAATCGAGGCAGATACAGTCAATGGTTATTTTACCGGTCCACGTGCAACCACGATAACGCCCTGGTCAACAAATGCAGTTGAGATTACCCAAAATATGGAGATAAAGGGTATCACTAGAATTGAGGAGTTTGTGGCTTGCTCTCAAGATTCTACCTATGATAAAATGCTGCTTCAAAAGTTTGAGAAACTCGATCAGAATCAGTTTGATATCAAAGTAGAGGCAGAAGGGATTATTGAAGTAGATGATATAGCTGCCTACAACATGCAGGAGGGACTAGCGCTTAGTGATGACGAGATTGACTATCTGGTACAATTGTCTGAAAAACTGGATAGAAAATTAACTGACAGTGAGGTATTTGGTTTTTCCCAAGTAAACTCAGAGCATTGCCGTCACAAAATTTTCAATGGCACCTTTATTATAGACGGTGAAGAAAAACCCACTTCTTTATTCAAATTGATTAAGGAAACTAGTAAGCAAAACCCCAACGAGATTGTTAGTGCTTACAGCGATAATGTAGCATTTATTAATGGACCGCAAACCGAGCAGTTTGCTCCAAAAAGTGCTAACAAACCTGATGTTTATCAGACCAGCCTTTTTGACAGTGTCCTTTCATTAAAAGCAGAAACACACAACTTCCCTACCACTGTAGAGCCGTTTAATGGAGCCGCTACAGGATCGGGTGGAGAAATAAGAGATCGTCTTGCGGGAGGTCAAGGGTCCTTACCACTAGCCGGAACAGCCGTTTACATGACTAGCTATTCTCGTTTAAAAAATGATAGACCATGGGAACAAGGATTTGATGCACGAGCCTGGCTCTATCAAACGCCCATGGACATTTTAATCAAAGCCTCTAATGGGGCAAGCGATTTTGGAAATAAGTTTGGTCAGCCGCTTATCGTTGGATCTGTGCTCACCTTTGAACATCAGGAAGGTGATCAAAACCTAGGCTATGACAAGGTTATCATGCAAGCGGGCGGTATAGGCTATGGTAAAAAGGATCAGGCCCTTAAAAAAACTCCTTCTGCTGGCGATGACATCATAGTGATGGGTGGTGATAACTACCGTATAGGTATGGGTGGTGCCGCTGTGTCAAGCGCAGATACAGGATCAATGGACAGCGGTATAGAACTCAATGCTGTGCAACGCTCTAACCCTGAAATGCAAAAACGCGCAGCAAATGCCATACGTGGACTGGTAGAAAGCGATCATAATCCTATTAAATCCATACACGATCATGGCGCTGGTGGACACTTGAACTGTCTGTCAGAACTTGTAGAAGAGACTGGTGGCACTATCGATGTCGATGCCTTGCCAGTAGGTGACCCTACCCTATCGCGTAAAGAACTTATAGGCAATGAATCTCAAGAGCGTATGGGACTCGTTATGGATGCAAATGACAGCCATATCCTAGAAGAAATAGCCGCAAGAGAACGAGCGCCTCTTTATAAAGTAGGTAAAGTGACTGGAGACAACAAATTTGTGTTCAGTGAGAAAGATGGACGCAGTCCCATGGATCTGGCGCTAGAAGATATGTTCGGTTCTAGTCCCAAAACCATCATGGAAGATCAAAGCATCACAAGAGTGTACAATGGCCTTTCTTATCATGAAGAAAAAATACAGGACTATATCGATCAGGTACTTAAACTAGAGGCCGTAGCTTGTAAGGACTGGTTGACTAACAAAGTAGATCGTTGTGTTACCGGTAAAGTTGCAAAACAGCAAACCTGTGGAGAATTACAATTGCCACTCAATAACGTAGGAGTTATGGCCATGGATTACAACGGTAAGAATGGCGTGGCTTCCACAATAGGGCATGCCCCTGTTGCAGCGCTTATCAATCCGGCCGCTGGTTCACGCAATGCCATAGCCGAGGCGCTGACTAACCTTGTTTTTGCACCTCTAGAGAAAGGTCTTCAAGGCGTAAGCCTCAGTGCAAACTGGATGTGGCCTTGTAACAACCCAGGTGAAGATGCCCGCTTATATGCCGCGGTTCAGGCGGTTAGTGAGTTTGCTATTGCCCTAGGTATAAACATACCTACCGGTAAAGACAGCCTGTCAATGAAGCAAAAATATCCTAATATGGATGTCCTTGCTCCAGGGACTGTAATAATTAGTACCGTTGGATCGTGTCATGACATATCACGAGTTGTAGAGCCTGTATTGCAGCCTGTAGATAACGCTCCTATCTACTATATTAATATGAGCGGTACAAAGCCTTCGTTAGGTGGTAGCAGCTTTGCTCAAACATTGAATAAAATAGGTGTTGATTGTCCAGATGTGGTGGATGTTTCCGCTTTCGCGAAAGCGTTTACCGCCATACAACAATTAATAAACGATGACATGGTTCTTGCCGGTCATGATATTGCAAGTGGAGGTCTGATAACAAGCTTACTGGAGATGTGCTTCCCTTCAAAAGGTGTAGGTATGCATGTAGAACTTGAGGCATTGAACGGCAATCTTATTGAGAAGTTATTTGCCGAAAATGCCGGGATCCTACTCCAGCTAAAAGATAGCAGCGCCGAAGACATTTTGAAAAACAGCGGTATAGAGTTTTATAACATAGGTCACGCCGTCCCTGGCAACACCCTTACCGTTGATGGGCATAAAATTGACATCGATCGGGCACGGGATATATGGTATGAAACCTCACATTTACTGGATCAACAGCAATCATTAAATGGTAAGGCTGATGAGCGCTTTGCAAATTATAAAGTGCAGCCATTACATTATAAATTCCCACAACAATTTGACGGGAAGTTGCCTGCGCTACCAGCACAGCGCATTAAGGCTGCAGTGATACGTGAGAAAGGCAGCAACAGCGAGCGAGAAATGGCTCGAGCCATGCATCTGGCAGGTTTTGAAGTTGTCGACGTTCACATGACCGATTTGATACACGGCAGAGAAACGCTGAAAGATGTGCAATTTATTGCTGCTGTAGGAGGTTTTTCAAATAGTGATGTCCTGGGCAGCGCAAAAGGCTGGGCGGGTGCTTTTCTCTATAATGATAAAGCAAACAAGGCATTGAAAAATTTCTTTGCAAGGCCAGATACCATGAGTATAGGTGTTTGCAACGGTTGCCAGCTGTTTGTAGAATTAGGATTGATATATCCACAGCATGATGTTAAACCTAAAATGCTTCATAACGACTCTGGCAAATTTGAGTGTCATTTTACAAGTGTAGATATTGCTGAAAATAATAGCATCATGCTACAATCACTAGCTGGCAGTCGACTGGGGATCTGGGCAGCTCATGGGGAAGGAAAATTTCAATTACCCAAAGAGCGCAGCGCCTATCAAATACCCGCTACTTACGGTTATCATGGATACCCTGCAAATCCTAATGGCTCTGACTATAACGCCGCAATGCTTAACAGTGAGGATGGTCGTCACCTAGTGATGATGCCACATCTAGAGCGATCTACATTCCCTTGGAACTGGGCTTATTATCCCGCAGATCGCAATAATGATCAAGTCACTCCATGGCTGGAGGCTTTTGTTAATGCTAGAAAATGGTTAGCACAACATCAGGATAAAAGCTAGGCAATATGTATTAAATCGATGATAATTGGACCGGAAAAACTATCTGAGTCCCCATAATCACCGCGACGTTTTAAACATCTTAGCTCTAGTTTTCTCAAGAGCTTGTTGATTTATTGGGCATTACTTTTGTAGTATGCTTTAAATCTTTCTTAATATTTAATAGTATTTTGAATTTAATGGTAATTTTAGTATCAAACTATTAAATCAAATTATCATGAAGAAGTTTTTCTTATTCAGCATTTTTGCTGTTATCATTTCAGCTGGTGTGAATGCTCAAACTTTTAAATTGGGAGCCTCTGTGGGGGTTCCAGCAGCAGATGCTGAGGATATCTCAAATCTTGTCATAGGAGTCGATGCTTATTACTATTTCACAGATATTGATTCCTTTATAGAGGTGGGAGCTACTGCGGGATTTCGTAATTTTTTTGGTGATGAAGTGGAAGCGTTGGGTCTAACAATTGATGTAGAGGACGCCCAATTTCTACCCCTTGCAGCCGCGGCACGATTAAAGTTATTTGGTATCGTATCAGGAGGTGCAGATGTAGGATATGCTGTAGGCTTGAGCGATGGTGTCGATGGTGGGCTTTATTTAAGACCGGTGGTAGGAATTGATCTTGCAGACGCCATAGAGTTAAACGTTTCTTACGAAAGCATCTCAGATAGTGATGCAACCTGGGGTAATTTTAATGTAGGGGTATTATTTCAGTTCTAAGATCTGATCGAATTTACTTTAAAACAAAAACCGCTATTACTAGCGGTTTTTTTATGCTAATTCTTGATCTTTTTTACTCTTGCGATATAGATAATTGTTGAAAATATTACGTTTGGCAAAACGGTAACGATTGGGCGCATTGATCAGTTTTTGGAAAATGTTCTTTTGCACACCAAAATATTCGTAGGTAGTTCCATCCGTAAAGGTGATCTCTAGAACTTGTCCTTTATGATCAAAATCTTCAATACCCGTATTTGTCGTAGTCTCAGTGTAGGCATCTAGATTTGCGGCTTTAGTTTCTGGTGCGATGCTTACTAGAAAGTGATAGCCATCGATAATATCCCTACTCATTACTTCGGCCTCTTCTTTCTTTGCGTCGCCATCTTGAAATTTATCTGGATGCCACTCCTTTACCAGATTGCGGTACGATTTTTTTAGCTCTTTTAAATCTATAGCTGCTTCTACTTGAAACATTTTTTTGTAGTGATTGATACGCTTCATAACTTCCTCATTTTAAGGGTCGGCAAAAGTAGTCCTTTAATCTACTAGAATCGTGCAGTATCTTTAAAAATAATTATAAGCAAAATGAAATTTAAAAAGCTGTCTATAATAGCCTTTAGCCTATTCTATGGGTTTGCTGGCATCATACATTTTGTCACACCAGGGAGTTACCTTCCAGTAATTCCTGCGTGGTTAGGTGACCCATTGGTTATTAATTATCTAGCTGGTTTTGTTGAGATTGCTGTAGCATTGCTTGTGCTTTTTAAATCCACACGCGTATGGGCGTCTTACCTAACCATCGCAATGCTGTTGGCTTTTACCATTTCTCATGTATATTTTATACAAATAGGCAGTTGTGCTGGTGATTTGTGCATTGCCCCTTGGATCGCATGGGTACGGCTTTTACTTATTCACCCTCTCTTAATATACTGGGCTTACCATCTATCTACTGAATCAAATCAATAATCAAAAAAGGCCAGAGTTACTGGCCTTTTTTATTATAGCGTTTTAGCATTCTTAACCTTCTGTTTTGTTAGGGCTAGCTCAAGCACGTTGCTCATATCGCTCACATAGTGGAAGGTGAGGCCTTTTAAGTATTCTGCCTTAATTTCTTCTATATCTCTTCGATTTTGCTCACATAACAAGATCTCTTTAATCCTAGCTCGTTTTGCTGCGAGAATCTTCTCCTTTATACCGCCAACGGGAAGGACTTTACCGCGCAATGTGATCTCACCAGTCATCGCAATGCTCTTTTTTACTTTGCGCTGAGTGAATAAAGAGACTAAAGAGGTAAGCATGGTAATACCAGCACTGGGCCCGTCCTTAGGTGTAGCTCCTTCTGGCACATGTATGTGCACATTGTAGTTACTGAAAACATCATCCTTAATCCCTAATTCTTCTGCGTGCGCTTTGATATATTCCATCGCAATGGTGACACTCTCTTTCATCACTTTTCCCAGGTTTCCAGTAACTGAAAGCTGTCCTTTCCCTTTACTCAGGATCGATTCTATAAATAAAATATCACCACCTACTCTAGTCCACGCTAGGCCTGTAACTACACCAGCAACATCATTATTTTCATACTTGTCTCTAGTCATACGTGGTGCACCTAGAACCTCTGTGATGGTGCTATTACTCACTTTAAGATCATAATCATCCTCCATCGCAATGCTTTTTGCTGCATAGCGTACCATTTTGGCAATTTGTTTGTCTAATGATCGCACACCGCTCTCTCTAGTATACCCTTCAACAATCTTTTCGATTTGTGGCTTACCTATTTTTAATTGGTCTTTATTTAGTCCATGCTCCTTGAGTTGTTTGGGCAACAAATGACGTTTTCCTATTTCTACTTTTTCTTCAATAGTATACCCAGTAACATTGATAATTTCCATACGATCACGTAAAGCAGGTTGTATGGTTTGCAGGCTATTGCTAGTAGCTACAAACATCACCTTACTTAAATCAAATCCCATTTCTAGGAAATTATCATAAAAACTATTATTCTGCTCTGGGTCCAATACCTCTAGCATTGCGCTGGATGGATCGCCATTGTGGGAGTTACTCAACTTATCAATCTCGTCCAAGACGAAAACAGGATTTGATGTTTTAGCCTTTTTAATGCTTTGAATAATACGGCCTGGCATTGCGCCTATGTAAGTCTTACGATGCCCTCTTATTTCTGCCTCGTCACGTAAACCGCCTAGAGAAATACGTACATACTCTCTACCTAACGCCTCTGCAATGGATTTACCTAGTGAGGTTTTCCCTACTCCAGGTGGACCATACAAACACAAAATGGGCGATTTCATATCGTTACGCAGTTTTAAAACAGCTAGATATTCAATAATTCTCTTTTTCACGTCATCCAGGCCATAATGATCACGGTCTAGAATTTTCATGGCACGCTTCAGGTCAAAGTTGTCTTTTGAAAATTCATTCCACGGTAGATCAAGAAAAAGATCAAGATAGTTGCGTTGTATAGAGAACTCTGCCACCTGCGGATTCATGCGCTGCATTTTGGCCAGTTCTTTTTCAAAGTGCTCTTTAACCTTGTCATCCCACTTCTTTTTCTTGGCACGTTGCCTCATTTCATCAATTTCTTGATGAGAACTTACACCGCCACCCAGCTCTTCCTGTATGGTTTTCATTTGCTGGTGCAAGAAATATTCGCGTTGTTGTTTATTAATATCCGTTTGCACGCGAGACTGGATATCATTTTTCAATGCTAACTTTTGACGCTCAATATTCATAAACCGGAGCGTTTCCAAAGCGCGATCTTTAAGATCATTTATTTCCAGCAATTTCTGTTTATCCTCTACCCTCAAATTCATATTTGAAGAAACAAAATTGACTAGAAAGCTATTGGACTCTATATTTTTAATGGCAAAACTAGCTTCACTAGGAATGCTAGGGCTTTCCTTGATGATCTCTAGGGATAACTCTTTAATTTTTTCAATGATCGCATTGAACTCTTCATTATCAAGCGCTGGTCTGGATTCGTCTATAGGTCTAGTAGTCGCTTTTAAATAAGGTTGCGTTTCAACTATCGTTTCAATTTCAAAACGCTTTTTCCCTTGAATGATAACCGTGGTATTGCCATCAGGCATTTTAAAAACTTTTAAAATACGAGCAACCACACCAGTAGAATGTAAGTCCTCTTGTGAAGGATCTTCCACAGATTCATCTTTCTGAGCTACCACCCCTATGGCGTTGTTTGCAGCATTAGCATCTTGTAACAATTTAATGGATTGATCCCTTCCCGCGGTAATAGGAATGACCACTCCTGGAAATAACACCATATTGCGCAATGGCAAAATAGCCAGGGTTTCAGGAACTGCTTCCGCATTCATCTCCTCCTCATCCTTAGAACTTAACAGCGGTATAAACTCTGCATCCTGATCAAAGTCTGAAGATGACATAATGTCTAAATGGAATTTTTTTGAATTATTCATAAATGTTTATATCGTCACATTGACAGGTAATGTGGCTTTTTATTTTAATTGCTTCAGTAATGTATAAAAGGTGGATGGATAGCACGCTTTCGCGAAAGCGTTACTCCTCTACATCAATCCTTTATAAATCAGCTTTATATCGTGCTACTACTGCTCAAACCGAGTAGTCTGCAAACAATAATTTGCCTTATTACTGATAACATTTTTCAAAATTAATGCCAGGCACTGTAACAAGTCTAGGAAAGTTGCATCTTTAAAACAGAAACACTAACCAAGTGATCCTAAACCAAACTAAAATAGACATCTACGAGAGGTGTCAACAAGGCGATAGCAGGGCCCAGTTACAGCTATATAATGACTATGCACACGGGATGTATAATGTCGCAATGAGACTGGTCAATGATAGCGCCCTAGCCGAAGATTTAATGCAAGAGAGTATGATTACAGCTTTTGAAAAAATGGATCAATGGAATCGAGAGGCAAGTTATGGCAGCTGGCTGAAACGTATTGTGATCAATAATTGTTTAAGCTATTTGCGCAAGGCAAACAGAATGCCACTCACAACGCTAGAGGATTACCACGAGCAAGTGGAAGATCCCAGCTCTATTGAAGTAAAGGCAGACGACTATACCGTTCAAAACATTATAGCAGCAATACAACAATTGAGCGTCAATTATAGAGAAATAATCACCTTATCGCTTATAGAGGGAATGGACAATGAAGAAATAGCTCAAATAATGGGAATTTCAAACGGCGCATGTAGAACCGCGATATCTCGTGCAAAGTTGAACCTACGAACCATATTACAACAGCAATGAAAAATCAGAAACATAACATACCGGCGCAGTCAAGATATGATATATATCAATTGCCGTCTGATCACGCAAACAGATTTAAAAATAGGTTGAAAAATATTGAAGGTGGAAGCGTTATATCACTGGTGCATCCTACAAGACGATCTAAGAAAAATATGTTACAATGGAGTATTGCCGCCTCTATAGCTATAATTATTGGTTTAACAGGATTTATAGGCGGTCAAATGCAATCTCGAGATCATAAAAAATTATCTCCTGCCCTGGCGGCCGCTCAAGATCATTACAGTAATAGTATTGAGTTGCAGTTGAGTTTGCTTAACAAACTCCAGTCCCCAGAAAATGAGCGCATCATAGCAGATGCTAAACTTAATTTGAAAAAACTAGAAGCCGATTATCAAAAAATCATAAAGGATTTTCAATCAAACAGCGACAATCCTGCCGTGATCGATGCCATGATTCAAAACTTAAAAACTAGAATATTATTGCTAGAAAATGCACGTGCGCAAATCAACACCAGCAATCAACAACTTAAAAAAAACACCAATGAACTTTTATAAAAGTTTTATTATCCTGGTACTTACTCTTCCCTTAACCTTAAGCGCAACACCCGGTGATCGCTATAAGAAAGATAAGAAAATCAATAAAACCTATACGGTCGATAACGATGTAATGGTAGTGGTCAACAATAGTTTTGGAAACGTGACGGTCAATCTATGGAATAAAAACACGGTGAGTATTGACGTGCATGTATCTGTAAGTGGGAACGATGAGGAGAATGTTAATGATCGATTGCAGCGCATAGATGTCGATTTTAAAGCGAGCCGTAAGGAAATCGAAGTAATAAGTAATATTCCTAGTGAAAGTCGTGGTTTCCTCGATTTATTCAAATCGAGCAGCGGTACTAATACTCAGGTCAACATGACGATTAACATTCCTGTCATGGCAACCATGGATTTAACAAACGATTATGGCGCAGTAATTATTGATCGTATGAATGCACCACTCAAACTTAATTGTGACTTTGGCAGACTAGAAATAGGCCAATTATTACACACTGATAACGAGCTATCATTTGATTATACAGAGCAATCACATATTGATTATTTCAAAGGAGGAACAATAAGTGCTGATTTCAGTAAATTTAAAGTTTACGGTGCTGATTTTATAGATTTTAGTGGTGACTACACCACCATGAATTTAAAGAAAGTAAATCAACTAACATACAATAGTGATTTTTCCACTTTGAAAATAGAGGAGTCAGTAAGCATCGATGGCCGCGGTGATTATTCCACGGTAGAAATAGAGAGTTTTGAAAAACGAGCCGTTCTTAAAGCAGATTTTGGAAGCTTAAGAATAAGAAATATTGATGCTGGATTTGATGTACTTAAAATTAAATCAGATTACACCACTATTTCGCTGAATTATCGGCCAGATGCGGCATTTGTTTATGATATAAGTACAGAGTACGGCAATCTTAAATTGGACGCTGGCCTTACCACGGTAAACTCCAGTAGTGGCATTAATGAAAGTCAATACATAGGATATCTAAATAACAAAAGTGCTAAAAGCAGCGTAGAAATTGATAGCAGTTTTGGTACTGTCACTTTAAAATCTAATAACTAAAAATCAATATCATGAAAAATTTAATAGTAGTATGCATCGTCATATGTAACGCACACCTAATGAGCGCGCAGTGGTTTGGGAACAAACGTGTAAGCGGTAATGGCGATGTCATAACAAAAAATATAAACACAGATACCTATGATTCTATAAAGATAGAAGGATCCATGGATGCTATTTTAATTGATGGAAGAGAAGGTAAGATAAAAGTAGAGGCAGAATCTAATCTACAGGAGTACATTGAAGTCACCAGTAAGGGAGGAAACCTTGTTGTTGAAATGAAAGATAACGTAAACATCAGTACACGTAAAGGCATTAAGGTTTATATCCCTGTTGAAAATGTAGAGTCTATAAGTCTAGCAGGAAGTGGCGATATTTATAGCGATCTTACCATACGTAACGATGATTTAAAGTTATCGATTGCTGGAAGCGGCGATATCAACCTTACTACAGAGTCTAGAGCGCTTACTTTATTTGTAGCAGGAAGCGGTGATCTTAAAGTTGCTGGCCGTACAGAGCAGTTGGATGCAAATGTTGCAGGCAGCGGTGATATAAGCGCTTATAATTTAAAAGCTAATAATGTAAAGGCAAGTATTGCAGGTAGTGGCGATGTGTCTGTATTTTGTAATGGTGGCAACTTACAAGCTAGTATTGTAGGGTCTGGAGACTTGCGCTATAAAGGGAAAACCAGCGGGATTAAAAAGAGCATCATGGGAAGCGGTGACATTACAAAAATGTAATTGGATTTTAAGAAAAGTCATTCAGAAATGCGTGTAAGTGAATATAACTCTTGCACGCATTTTGTTTTGGGGTTAACACAATAATGCACAGAACTGCTGAATGTACTTTTAACAATTTATTTAGTTTATTTTTGCATTTTGAAACCCAACCATTCAAATGTCAAAATTACCGCCACAATACCAGTTCATTGATTTATCAGATTATGGCCGCGCTGGCGGTAAATGGATTGCACAGGCCTTACAAGAAACTCGCTTTACCCCTATTCATGTGACTCTTACTTTTGTATTGAGTGGAGTTATCGCGGTGTATTGTATGCTTAATGGATTTTATTCGCAGGCCGCCTTTTTCTTAATTTTAAAATCGATAATTGATGCGGCAGATGGGGAGCTGGCACGACTTAAAAACACGCCGTCTTACGTAGGCCGGTATTTAGATTCCGTTTGTGATTTGTTGCTCAATCTGGTGTTTTTATGTACCATTACTTATATAACAAACACATCGTACTTATGGACCGTACTCGCTTTTGTAGGCTTACAACTGCAAGGCACGTTGTACAATTATTATTATGTAATCTTGCGCAATAGAGTACAGGGGGATCGTACCAGCCGTGTGCGAGAAAATGTAAGGCCCGTAGCCTTACCTGGTGAAAGTCAGCGATCAGTCACTTTTTTTCATACACTTTACCGCAGTTTATACGGCGCATTTGACTGGATTATATTTAAGTTGGATCGCCATGCAGCCCAATCAAAGCCTTTTCCTAGCTGGTTTATGACACTCTTATCCGTATACGGACTGGGTTTTCAATTGCTAATCATGGCTCTATTGTTAGTAATCGATTTGCCCCATTTTATCATACCCGTTTTGCTTGCTATGACAGGTTTTATAGCAGTTTTCATAGGAATACGTAGAATTTTTCTTAAATAAATTACTGTTTTACTAGGACTGCTTTAATCTTTGGAACACGCAGCAAGAGTATAATCCCTATCACAAAAAATACCACCAGAAATAAAATACTACCTCGCATGGACCCGGTCCATTCCCCTACTACTGCAAATAAGAGCATGCCTATAACGATCCCTATTTTTTCTGCTACATCATAAAAACTAAAATAAGAGGCTGTATCTGTGCTTTGAGCGGGAATCATTTTTGAGTAGGTACTGCGCGATAAAGACTGGATAGAACCCATAACAAAACCTACAAAAGCAGCGGTAATATAAAACTGCATGGGTGTGGTTACAAAATATCCGTAGATACATACTATCGCCCAAACGCTGTTGATACCTATCAAAACGTTAATGTTTCCATGCTTTCGCGAAAGCGAACTAGCGATATACGCTCCTGCAATTGCCACCAGTTGAATAAGTAGAATCGAAACGATAAGACCTGTTGTGGCTCCGCCCTCTCCCCATTCTACCTCTTCAGTACCAAAGTAGGTCGCTACAAGCATCACTGTTTGTACCGCCATACTATAAATGAAAAAAGCGTACAAATAGCGCTTCATTTGAAGATTATTTCCCAACTCCCTCCAGATTTTGATAAGCTCCTTGAAGCCATTTGTAAAAATGTTAGTCACCTTACTGCTATCTTTTTTAGTGCCCTCTGGCAAATAAGCATAGGTATACTGGGCAAAACCTATCCACCATAACCCCACTAACACAAATGATATTTGTGTAGGTAAGGCAGCATCATCAAAAAATCCTCCTTGTATCAAGACCAGACAAATGATAAGTAAGAGAACACTACCTATATACCCCATAGAAAAACCTTTTGCGCTTACGCGGTCTTGCTGCTCTGGATAAGCTACGTCTGGTAAATAAGAGTTGTAAAATACCAAGGACCCCCAAAATCCAACTAGAGCCAGTAGGTAAAGCAATAAACTGAACCACAAATAATCAAAGCTAAAGAAAGCCAGACCTATACTGCATATCCCACCCATGTAACAGAAAAGTTTGAGCAATTGTTTTTTCTTTCCAGAGTAATCTGCAACCCCAGAAAGTATGGGCGATATGAAACTTACAATCAAAAAAGCTAGCGCAGTGGTGATGATAATTATAGTCTCATTATTCATGTTTTGAAAAACAACAGGAACATTTCCAGATGTATAAGCAGCATTGCTGATAGCGCTATAATAGATAGGGAATATCGCACTAGCAATAACTAGAGAATAAACAGAGTTTGCCCAGTCGTAAAATGCCCAAGCATTTAATAATTTACGGTGGCCACGTGGGTAGATTGATTGCATAAAAAAAGGGTCGTTAAGAACCCTTTAAAAGTATAGTTTTATGGCAGAACTATTTGAAACTAGTCACACCATATTTTGCAGCCTCGGCTGCGGCGATAGGTGCCAGTTCTGTAAGGTTTTGAATACGAGAATCATTTGATGGGTGAGTGCTCATAAATTGAGGCGGTGCTTGCCCACCACTATTTGCTTTCATACGTCGCCACAATTCTGCTCCTTCATAGGGATCATATCCTGCAATTGCAGTAAGAATTAATCCTATTTTATCCGCCTCGGCCTCGCTGGCTCTTGAGAAAGGTAAAATAGCGCCATACTGTGCCCCTAGCCCATAAGCTTGTCCTATAATTGCTTGGGTGGTTTGACTTTCGCCGCTAGCAGCTACTGACACCAGCGCCCCTCCTATCTGAGCTGCTTGTGCTCTACTCATACGTTGTGCACCATGATTTGCAAGTGCATGTGCCACCTCGTGTCCCATGATTACCGCAACACCAGTTTCTGTCTCTGCTATTGGAAGAATTCCTGTGTAGAAAGCAATCTTCCCGCCTGGCATGGCCCATGCGTTGACCTGATCGTCATTAATTAAATTATACTCCCACTCATAACCATCTAAATATTCTGGGTGACCTAGAGCATTGAGCCACTTTTCGGCTGCGACTTTAATATTTTGACCTACCCGCTTGATCATAGCTGCCTCTTCTGTATTGCGTACCACATTACTCTCCCCTAGTACTTGATTGTATTGAGCAAAGGCGGTAGGAAATATGTTTTCATTACCTACAAAATTGAAGGTCTTTTTTCCCGTAAAGACATTAGTTTTACAAGAAAATAACAGCAAGCTAGCTGTTAACAGAGTTATACGAGTGATTTTCATAAATGGGAATATTAGATAAGTTGTTGGATTTTTTTTACATCAATACCATGATGACTTTCTGTATGAATAACTTGTTGATCCTTTAACACAATTACTTGAGGGGATTGATGGGTTACATTTAATTCCTCTGCTATCGCATTACTTACTTCTCTATAAGACAATAAGTCTAATAAATAATAAGTAACATCTTGATCTAGGTTTTCATACCCACTTTCAAAGCTATTAAGTGCCATTCTTGAAATACCACAACGTGTACTGTGTTTAAATATAACCTTGGTTTTAAGATTTGAATTCTTAACAAGATTATGTAATTGATCGATAGATTCAAGGGACTCCCATTGAATGCCTTTAATTTCCTCCTTGGCAATGTCTCGTTGAGACTTGAATAATTTGTCCATGAATCCCATAACAATCCTACTTTTAGCGATAACAAATATACATGATGGCAGATTTAAAATTATTAATTCTTTAATAAAGCGACATTATGTCTGATTTGACTTGTAAATCAACTGACTATTTGTCAATCAATCGTTTGGTACATGCTTTGACTTAGTTAAGAAAACGAAAATTATGAATACAAATAAACTCACTATAAAATCGCAAGAGGCGTTGCAGCAAGCGCAACAAATCGCACAAGAATTAGGACATCAAATTATAGAAAACTCACACATTTTCAAGGCTATAACTCAGGTAGATGAAAATGTACTGCCTTTCTTGTTTAAAAAATTGAACGTCAATCTAATTCTAATTAACAAACTAATTGAGAGTCAGTTGCAGTCTTTACCTAAAGTGGAAGGTGTTGATTTGCAGTTTTCAAGAGAATCGAGCCAAGTGTTAAATAACGCTATCTCCATCGCTAACAAAATGAATGATGAGTTTGTGTCTATTGAGCATTTGCTGCTGAGCATCTTTGATAGCAAGTCAAAAACAGCACAAATACTGAAAGATCAAGGATTGCGAGAAAAAGATTTAAAAGCAGCGATTGATGAATTAAGACAAGGAGAAAGAATCACCTCACAAAGTGCTGAGGAAACTTATAACAGCTTAAATAAGTACGCTAAAAATCTTAATGAACTAGCAGACAAAGGAAAGCTGGATCCCGTAATAGGACGTGATGAGGAAATACGTAGAATTTTACAAATTTTATCCCGCCGTACTAAAAATAACCCCATGCTTGTGGGCGAGCCTGGAGTAGGTAAAACCGCTATTGCCGAGGGTCTTGCACATCGCATCGTCGCTGGTGATATTCCAGAAAACTTAAAAAACAAGCAAATTTATTCGCTCGACATGGGAGCGCTTATCGCCGGAGCAAAATACAAAGGTGAGTTTGAAGAGCGTTTAAAGGCGGTAATTAAAGAGGTGACCAGCAGCGATGGTGATATCGTTTTATTTATAGACGAGATCCACACACTAGTGGGTGCCGGCGGTGGCGAGGGCGCTATGGATGCTGCAAATATTTTGAAACCTGCGCTCGCGCGTGGAGAACTTAGAGCTATCGGTGCCACCACGCTTGATGAATATCAAAAGTATTTTGAAAAGGATAAAGCTCTAGAGAGACGCTTTCAAAAAGTGCAAGTAAGTGAACCCGATACCGAAAGTGCGGTATCTATACTGCGCGGTATAAAGGAAAAATACGAGACTCATCACAAGGTGCGAATCATGGATGAGGCGATCATCGGTGCTGTAGAACTTTCACAACGTTATATTACAAACAGATTTTTACCAGATAAAGCGATCGACCTAATGGACGAGGCTGCTTCAAAACTGCGTATGGAGATCAATTCAAAGCCTGAAGAGTTAGACGTGCTGGACCGAAAGATCATGCAAATAGAAATAGAGATCGAGGCTATCAAACGAGAGAAAGATGAAGTAAAACTCAAAACATTGCGCAGTGAATTAGCTAATCTTAAAGAGGAACGCAATGAATTAAATGCACAATGGGAAAATGAGAAAGAAGTCGTTGATAATATTCAAAACGCCAAAACTGATATTGAAAACTATAAATTAGAAGCAGAACGTGCAGAGCGCGAGGGGGATTATGGTAAAGTAGCAGAGCTGCGGTACGGTAAGATTAAAGAAAGTCAAGAACGTCTTGAAGCACTGCAATCACAAGTGCAAAACAGCGATCAATCTAAATCCTTAATTCAAGAGGAAGTTACCTATGATGATATTGCAGAGGTAGTTGCAAAATGGACGGGTATACCCGTTACAAAAATGCTGCAAAGTGAGCGGGAAAAACTTCTTAAACTAGAGGATGAATTACATAAAAGAGTCGTAGGACAGCAGGAAGCGATAATTGCGGTGAGTGATGCAGTACGACGCAGCCGTGCTGGATTACAGGACCAGAAAAAACCTGTAGGGTCCTTTTTATTTCTAGGTACTACGGGTGTAGGAAAAACCGAACTTGCAAAAGCGCTAGCTGAGTATTTATTCAACGATGATAACGCGATGACACGTATAGATATGAGTGAGTATCAAGAACGTCATAGTGTAAGTCGCCTAGTAGGTGCCCCTCCAGGATACGTGGGCTATGATGAGGGCGGACAGCTTACAGAGGCTGTAAGACGCAAACCCTATAGCGTCATTTTACTGGACGAGATTGAAAAAGCGCATTCAGATACGTTTAATATATTACTTCAAGTGCTGGATGAGGGCCGTTTGACAGATAATAAAGGTAGGGTGGCAGACTTTAAAAACAGCATCATCATTATGACTTCAAACATGGGTGCAGATGTCATTCAAGAAAAATTTGAAAATCATAATGGAGATCTAGAAAGTACAATGGAAGCTGCAAAAATTGAAGTTTTGGCGGCATTAAAGCAAAGAGTTCGCCCTGAGTTTATAAACCGTATAGACGACATTGTTATGTTTACCCCTTTGACCGAGAGCGATATCACTCAAGTGGTAGAACTACAGCTTAAAGGAGTTACAAAAATGTTAGCCCAGCAGGGAATTGTTATTGACACCACAACCCAGGCGATTCAATTACTAGCTCAGTTAGGTTATGATCCGCAATATGGAGCAAGACCAGTAAAAAGAGTCTTACAGAAACTTATATTAAATGAGCTATCAAAAAAGATCCTTTCTAGCGATGTCACAGCAGATGATATCATCTTGATTGACGCATTTGAGAGCGAGATTGTTTTTAGGAATGAAAGTAAAAACGTAGTTGTAGATTAATTAAAAAGTGGTGGGAATGACGCTTTCGCGAAAGCGTGATTCAATCATAACGCATCAATAGCCTGAATCTTTGTCAAATTGATTCAGACTATTTGCATTTATCTAGGTATAAAATTTTTGCGATTATTGATATTTATGACCTTATAAAATAAGCGTTGTCCAACTGCAGATCTTTCACTATTTTGCATATTATATTCCATATTTATGCAAATCAAACGACTTTTTGACTTCCCATATCATCAGCTTGAGAAATATCCTAGAGCCGATGCCTTAGTAACAAAGAAATCAGGTATTTGGGAAAAAACTTCCACTCAGTCCTTTGTGGATCAAGCGAGGGCAGTTTCTAGAGGTTTGATGCATTTAGGCATCAAAAAGAACGATAAAGTGGCGCTTATTTCAAGTGTTAATCGTACAGAGTGGAATATTATGGATATAGGGATAATGCAGGCTGGAGCGCAGGATGTGCCTATTTATCCTACAATTTCTAAGGAAGAGTACGCCTATGTACTCAATCACAGTGAGTCAAAGATGGTATTTGTCTCTGACCAGGAGGTTTATGACAAGGTGGTATCAATTATGGCAGATGTACCTAGTCTCACAGCGGTTTATAGCTTTGATGATATTGCCGGTTGTGCCAGCTGGGAAGAAGTTAAAAAAGCGGGCGCGTCTATGGAGCTGGATGCTGCTCTTGATGCTATGATGGATTCTATTGATGAGGATGATCTGGCTACCTTAATATATACCTCTGGAACAACAGGTAAACCAAAAGGGGTGATGCTGTCTCACAAAAATATTGCGAGTAATGCAATCAATTCTGAAACTAGATTGCCTATCATCCACGGTACTTCTACCGCTCTTAGTTTCTTACCTATATGCCATATTTACGAGCGCATGCTGCACTATTTATATATCTACACAGGCTGTGGTATCTATTTTGCAGAATCGCTCGAGACTATATCGGACAACTTAAAGGAGGTAAAGCCCGAAGTAATGAGCGCCGTACCGCGTTTGTTAGAAAAGGTATATGATAAAATCATTGCAAAAGGGACTGATCTTGAAGGCGTTAAAAAGAAATTGTTCTTCTGGGCAGTAGAGTTAGGCCTGCAATGGGAGCCCTATGGTAAAAATGGCTGGTGGTACGAGACACAACTCAAACTAGCTCGCAAATTGATTTTTTCAAAATGGCAGGAAGCACTAGGTGGTAATTTAAAGGCTATTGCTAGCGGTAGTGCAGCGCTACAACCACGACTAGCACGAGTTTTTAATGCGGCAGGCGTTCCAGTTATGGAAGGTTATGGATTAACAGAAACTAGTCCAGTAATTTCAGTAAACGATATGCGCAATGGTGGTTTCAAAATAGGCACAGTAGGTAAAATGTTGCCAGAAACTGATGTGCAAATTGCAGAAGATGGTGAGATTATTATCAATGGTCCACAGCGTATGCTAGGCTATTATAAAGACGAAGAAAAAACTAAAGAGGCCATCGATGAGAACGGTTATTTCCATACAGGGGACATAGGCGAGATCGATGCAGAAGGATTTCTAAAAATAACAGATCGTAAAAAAGAGATTTTCAAAACCTCCGGAGGAAAATATGTGGCTCCTCAATTGATTGAAAACACTATGAAACAAAGCCGTTTTATAGAACAAATCATGGTGATAGGAGAAGGTGAGAAAATGCCAGCCGCATTTATACAGCCTAACTTTGAATTTCTAGGAGACTGGGCAAAACGTAAAAACATTGCTTATAATAATTTTGATGAACTTATTGCAAATGAACAAGTGATCAATCGCTTCCAGCGAGAGGTAGATGAGTACAATCAAAAATTTGGTAAATGGGAAAGGGTTAAGCGTTTTGAATTAACAAGTGAGGTATGGAGTATTGAAGAAGGACACCTCACTCCTACCATGAAATTAAAACGGCGCGTCATTAAGGAGCGCTACAAGGATCTTTACAATAAGATTTATAATGAGAAAATCTAAAATTAAAAGGTCGCTGTTAATGGCGGCCTTTTTAATAGATATCAAGTCGTTACAGAAATGTATTAAATAGTTTAATTTTAAAAACGGACTTGGTTTAAATAAACTAACCTCATATTTGTATACTACTATAAGGTAGTTACAATCAGAAAGAATAGTAATAGAAATATCGTTATTATTAAGCGATAAAGCATTAAAAACCGATTATTTGTACGCAATTGTAGATGTTGAAACTACCGGAGGTAGGTTTAATGAAGAAGGAATTACAGAAGTTGCAATCTATAAATTTGATGGACATGAGATCATCGATCAATTTGCTAGCCTCATTAATCCAGAGCAGCCCATACAACCATTTGTAGTAAAGCTTACTGGCATTAATAATCAAATGTTGAGCAAAGCACCCAAATTTTATGAGGTTGCTAAACGTATTATTGAAATCCTAGACGGCACCGTTCTGGTAGCGCATAACGCAAACTTTGATTTCCGTATGTTGCGCCTAGAATTTGAGCGTCTGGGTTATGATTTTGACATGCAAACGTTGTGTACGGTAGAACTGGCACAACAACTACTGCCAGAACAAGAGACTTTCAGCCTAGGTAAATTAGTACGCAACCTGGGAATACCTATAACTGACAGACATCGTGCAACAGGAGACGCCCTGGCGACAGTTCAATTGTTCAAGCTTTTACTTAACAAGGATACTGGCAAAGAAATTTTAAAAAAGAGTTTAAAATCATTCCCTAAGCCTAAAGTACCTACAAATCTTAAGACACTACTAGAAAAATTACCGGCGTCTACAGGTCTATATTATTTATATAATACAGATAACGAATTGATTTATATAGGACGCAGTCGCAACATGCGTAAAAGCCTCACCAGTCATTTTACCAGCGAGCGAAAAAAATCGAAAGAGTTAGCACTGCAAACACAGGATTTGAGGTTTGAAAAAACAGGAAATGATTTGATCGCCTTGCTCAAGGAGCATCTAGAAATTAAAAAAAGTAAGCCCTTATTAAACAAAAAACCTAGACGCATCCTGCCCAGTTATGGAATATATACTGCGGTAAATCAAGCGGGTTATATCACGTTTTATGTCAAATCCGCACGCAGGGATAAAAACTATTTAACCAGTTTTAGCAATTTAAAATCTGCTAGAACCTTTCTAGAAAATAAACAGCGTGAGCATCAACTATGCCCTGTATTATGCGGTATTGAAAAGCCTGGTGACGGTAGTTGTTCTAGCTATCCAGAAGAATGCGATGGCGCGTGCCTTGATAAAGAATCTATTGAAGCTTACAATATAAAAGCACAGGCCTTAATAGATACGGTACACTTTAATTTTACGCGCAGGTTACTTATCGATCGTGGTCGTGAAGCTACAGAACGTAGTGTTATTTTGATTGAAAATGGCACGGTAAAAGGATACGGTTTTGTAAATCTGCAAATACAGTTTACTGATCCTGCCATTTTAAAAAATATAATAACTACAATCCCAGCAGATCCTGATGCGCGGCATATTGTGCAAAGTTATTTGAGACAAAGAAAAGTCCACCGAGTCATTGATTTTTGAGATTCAAAAAAATAAATAACAGTAGCTACTTCATTTCAATCTACATCATAAACTAAATATTTATGTCAACTTCAACAGGGGTTTTATACTTGATACCAGTAACACTAGGCGATATGGATTCACAGCAAGTAATTCCAGCCAGCGTGCCTAGAATTATTGATTTAATCGATGATTATATTGTTGAAAATGAGAAAACCGCCAGACGGTCGATTAAAAAAATGGTAGCAGATAAAGTACAGTCACAGCTGCGCTTTTCCATTATTGATAAACATACAGAGAAGCACGAGCTTCCCACTTTTCTAGAACCTTGTCTAGAAGGCAAGCATATGGGATTAATGAGTGAGGCAGGTGTTCCTGGTGTGGCAGACCCAGGCGCAGAGATTGTAGCGATTGCCCATCAAAAAGGTATAAAAGTCGTCCCACTGGTAGGCCCCAGTAGTATTCTTATGGCTGTGATGGCGAGTGGACTTAATGGTCAAAATTTTGCATTCAACGGCTATTTACCTATAGATAATAAGGAACGTAAGCACAAGTTGTTAGAACTAGAGACGCGATCAAAGCAGGAGCAACAAACACAATTGTTTATTGAAACTCCCTACCGCAATATGAAGATGATTGACGTCCTTACGACGGTACTGCATCCAGACACCTTGATTTGTGTGGCTTGTGACATCACGCTTCCTACAGAGTATATCATAACGCAACCCGCGCGCTGGTGGAAAAATAACAAAGAGGACTTTCATAAACGCCCTGCTATATTTGCTATCCACCATCAAACAAACTCGTATTAAATTATTGGTACACCTATATTTATTTGGACAAAGTGCACGCAAGATAAGTGTGACTAGTGATCGATGTAACTAGCTATACTGTTGAATAAGTGTACCGCTTTCGCGAAAGCAAACTACTCACCTACCCTATCTCATTCATTGAACCTGAGAATTACTAATGAGTCTTTCTAACAATCGGAAAGAGCAACATTTACAGCAAGACCACCAGTGCTAGTTTCTTTATATTTTGAATTCATATCCTGGGCGGTTTGCCACATGGTATCGATTACCTTATCTAGTGGGACTTTGGCATTTTTTGCATCACTATCCAGAGCCATCTCGCAAGCGTTGATTGCTTTTATTGCTCCCATGGCATTGCGCTCAATACAAGGCACTTGAACAAGTCCCGCGATAGGGTCGCAAGTAAGGCCCAGGTGGTGTTCCATCGCAATCTCACTAGCCATGAGAACCTGTGCAGGAGAACCTCCCATAAGCTCTGTTAAAGCCCCTGCTGCCATGGCGCTGCTCACACCTATCTCTGCCTGGCAACCTCCCATAGCTGCGCTAATTGTTGCTCCTTTCTTAAACAGGGCACCTATCTCGCCAGCAACAAGCAAGAATTTTTTAATGTGAGTAAAATCTGCTTGATGGTTTTCAATAACTAGATAATACATCAGTACCGCAGGAATTACACCGGCACTCCCGTTTGTGGGTGCGGTTACCACCCTACCCAATGACGCATTTACCTCATTGACCGCTAGGGCAAAACACGATACCCACTTAAGGATCTCGCGGAATTTAACTTCAGTACCTCTTATGGCATCGATCCACTCTTCTTTATTTGAATATTCTGCTCCTTTCTTAAGTCGTTGATGCGTGTCAAACGCACGTCTGCGTACCTTTAAACCACCAGGAAGTATACCTTCTGTATGGCAACCTATATACATAGAATCCAGCATAACGTCCCAGATATCTTTAAGTCTGTGATCAATTTCGGCTGGGTCGTTTAAATATTCTTCATTTTCCAGCACAATTTGTGAGACTGGTTTGTTCTCGCGCTCGCAATATGCTTGTAGCTCGGTCGCTTTTAATATAGGTCTTGGGAAACACTCAAATATAGCACGCTGTTTTGCTGCACGTTTACGTTCTTTTTGTACAAAAAAACCACCGCCGATGCTGTAATAGGTTTCAAATATCACCTTAGAGTCGTTTAAAACAGCTTTAAACCTGATACCGTTAGGATGGAACGGCAAGAAGTTTCTATTAAAACGGATTGCAGTAGCAGGATCAAAATCAATAAGGTAAACACCGTCTAGTTGTAGTAAACGCTGTTTTGTGATATAGTCAACTGTTTCTGGGATTTCTGCTATGTCACATGTTTGAGGATCTGCATTAGTAAGCCCCATCAACACGGCAATATCAGTGGCATGCCCTTTACCGGTTAATGAAAGAGATCCATAGAGATCTACTTCTATAGAGGTTACTTTATCTAGACGGTCCTTATCTCTCAGTTTGCTCAGAAAGTTCCGAGCTGCACGCCAGGGTCCTAATGTATGCGAACTTGAGGGACCCACCCCTATTTTAAGCATATCGAAAACGCTTATGGCTTCAATTTTTTTAGGCGCTTCTGTCATAGCAAAATCTGTATTTAAATGTTCACAAATATAACTTTAATGAGTCACGCCACATAGCAGAATAATAGAATGGTAGTTACTTGTATTGAGTCTAAAACTCGATACTCATTATTTTATTTAATTGAATACAAAGCCTGTTTGCTCTATTACTCAGCAGCATCAAATGGACTGCGGCCGAGTATATAAAATTAACGGCACTCCTTTTTCGTATAACATTAATAATCAACGGCAAGCATTTATCTTACCTTTAAAGTGGACTGGTTCCATCGGTTCAATTGATTTACACTCTATGAATAAGCTCGAGGCATTACATCAAAAACTGTATCAATTTCTTCTTTCAGAATCTTCCCGTGAGAGAATTGAGCGAGCTATTCTAAAAATTGCTCTGGTTAGTTTCTTTATCCACCTGGGCATCATTTACCTTATTCGGTTTGATGTGCTTTCCATGCCAGAGAACTCCGAGTTGCTTTCCAGTACTATTTCTGCGATTTACACTCCGTTTTCATTTATACTTATTTACGAGGTCTATCTTCTTATTTTTTATCTGCCCAAATCTTTTACCACCTACATCACAAAACAATATGAGATCATCACATTAATAATCATTAGAAAATTATTTAATGATTTATCGTCAATAAAACTTTCTTCTGATTGGTTTGAGATACAAGGTGATTTGCAATTCACATATGATGTCCTGGCTTCACTTGTTTTATTTTATTTAATTTATCAATTTCAAAAACAAGGGCGTCGCAAACCGCACTTGCATCAAGACATAAAGGCAAATATTCAACGATTTATAACTACAAAGCGAGTTGTCGCTGTGTTTTTAATACCTGTATTTTTCTGCATGGCAGTTTATACATTAGTGGATTGGACCAGCGCACTATCTTTAACAAATTACGAGGTTCCTTCTTTTAAAGACATCAATAATCTATTTTTTGATGAGTTCTTTTCTGTGCTCATTTTAGTTGATGTAGTACTGCTATTAATTTCATTTTTTTATACCGATCAATTTCATAAGATCATACGAAATTCTGGATTTGTAATTTCCACTATTTTAATACGTATGTCATTTGGCGTTAGTGGTCTTATCAGTACAGTATTAATAGTAATGGCGGTAATTTTTGGTCTTTTAATCATATTGATTCACAATGAATATGAGAAAAGAACCGATACAGACTCTCTTATCAACGATCAATAGCACCATAGTAGTAATCATTCGGTAATTTTAAAGGTATTTCCTTAAAATATTTAAAACTTCTCTTATAAAAAAGTTTGGTAAATTGGCACCTCTTCAAAAATTGAATTTATGGCTTCTGGCTTTTTTGCTTTACTAGACGATATTGCTGTGTTGATGGATGATGTGGCGGCAATGAGCAAAGTTGCGACAAAGAAAACCGCTGGTATATTAGGGGATGATCTAGCGGTAAATGCAGAGAAAGCTTCTGGTTTTGTTTCTTCTCGTGAAATACCCGTATTATGGGCAATTACTAAGGGTTCTTTTATTAATAAGTTGATCATATTGCCTATTGCCTTTTTGTTGAGTGCATTTATACCGTGGGCGGTTACCGCTATATTACTTGTAGGAGCTGTCTATCTAGCTTTTGAAGGTGCAGAAAAGATTTATGAATGGATTGTACCTCATGCAAAAACCCATCAAACTGTCGCCACAAAAGAGCTCTCCCCAGAAGAAATCCTAGAATTAGAAAAAGAGAAAATCAAGTCGGCTATAGTGACAGATTTCATTCTGTCTGTCGAAATTGTAATCATTGCATTAGGAGCAGTTTTAAAGGAACCCTTACTTAATCAAATACTTGTGACTTCGATTGTTGCAATTATTGCAACCATAGGAGTTTATGGGATCGTTGCACTAATAGTTCGTATGGATGATCTGGGATGGCGCTTAATGAAGATCAACTCAAATGAAAAAGGCTTTTTCTATAAACTAGGTTCATTGCTCGTCGCAGCATTACCTAAGATTGTCAAGAGTTTATCGGTTATAGGCACTATTGCCCTTATTCTAGTTGCCGGAGGTATTTTTGTTCACAACCTTCATTTGATTGAAGAATGGCTACATGGCCTGCCCGCTATACTTGGCGAGCTTATTACTGGCCTTACGGTAGGCTTTATAGCACTAGGAGTTTTCAAATTAATTAAGGCACTCTTTAAAAAGGATTAGGCTTACAGATCGAGAGACCTGAATAGAAACTCATAAAATCCTGTAAAGAATAGCTTACAAACAGAGACTCTGTAGCTCCTATTGTACCTTTGATTTTCAAAATATTTTAAACAAAAGGTTAGAGCGTCTGTTTAATGCTCCAACAACAAATAGTTCCCGATAAAAGCATGTCTTACAACGATTCAAAAAAATACATCAAACAAGTCCTTCCGAACATTCCTAGAGATTGGATCGACCTGACTACCCATCGCCTAGATATATATAACGAGCAATTTGCAAAAAGCCAATTTCTTGAGCAATTAGAATTACTCTATGAGGAGCAAAACACCAGCGAGAGTGCACTTGCTCAATTACCTACTGCTTATGACTACATCAGGCTAGGACACCCCTTGTCTTGCTTACTAGAATGGGGTTTTGCTAAAAAGATAGATATTCCCGCATCGCATGTGATCAGTTTTTCTTCAAAAACAATTCCTGTGCTTGCTGTTTTAAGAAAAAACTTGCTAGAAAAACGTGCCACTCGCATTTGTTATACTGGAGAATTGCCGGAATTTTTAAAATCTGAGACCATCAAGTCTGTATATGGTTATAATTACGAACTTTTTCAAACAGACTCAACAAATACTTTGGAGCGATTTAATGGCGATACCATATGGATCAATTACCATACAGTAGTACATGCTACACCCATGTCTCAAAACGTGGATTTTGTATTAAATTGTTATGATTCATTAGGCTGTGTTCTCATTTTAAGAACGGGTCTTGATTATAGTTATGTCAACGATATACAGCATGTAAGACGACGCGAGACGATTGCAATGACGCCTGCTCATACAATGACCGCTTTACAATCTTTTGTCAATGATGTATCCATTACAATCAAGCCGACCCATCATAATTTACATAAGCAAAAAGTAGAACAGGAAATACAGAAAGTCACATTATCACCATTAAAACCGTTAGTAGGTTCTAGTGGCCTTTCCATCCAGTATGCTATTATGATGGGACTTGTAGACCATGCTATAGAACACCACCCAGGCAAGGCTATTAAATTTATCGTTCCTCCTAATTGTTATGGCGGTACAAATGATCAAGCGCGCCGTGTTGCTGTCTGTTTAAAAAATGTGGAAGTAGTAGACTTACCTGTAGATGGGGATAACGATATGGTACAAAGTATAAATACCGTATTAGATCGATTAGCTATAGAAGATGCCGTCCCTTATATAATTGCAGAAATTCCAACTAATCCTCGGGTTGAGGTGCCAGATCTTGATGCTTTAAAAAAAGCCCTGATTACATCGCGATTAACACCAGATGGATCGCGCGCAATAGCCCCTGTTTTTATACTGGATCAAACTTTTTGTCCTAATGTTCATTTTTTATCAGATCAAGGTATCCTAGGCGACGTGCAAACCATATCCTATGCAAGTGGTTCAAAATTTCCTAGTGGTGGTCGCTGTACTGCAGGCTACTGTGTAGGAAACCAGCAGACCGCTGTGTTAATGGATAAAATAGAAAAGCACCTTGTAGGCTGTGATAATGAAGCCACCGGGTTACAATATGAAATTCTAGCGCAACAGCTGCCCTCTATGAATGCGCGTATCGCTGCGGCTTATAAAAATACTCGAGATTTTGTGGCTTACATTGAGGAACAGCTACCGTCTGCCAAAATTAATTTTGTATCTCAAGACCTTGCACAACAAGGATTTACACCCTCGGTATTTTCTTTAGATCTACCCACTCGTGGCAACACTGCAGAGCAGAAAGAGTCTTACAAACGCTCACTTAACTTAAAGTTGATAAACCTTATGATAAATGAGATTCCAGATGAGAGCAAATTTTGCGTGAGCTATGGTCAACTTAAGGGCTGCTACTGGACCATTCCGGCTACATCCACACAAGGCACTACAAAAGAAGGCGATAAAGATTACATCGTTAGAGCGTCCTTATCACCAGATCTTGATCTGGACCGGCATAAAAAAGTATTCCGGCAATTTGTAGATCAGTTTGCGTAAATGTAAATGCCCTATCGTTTGACAGGGCTTTTTTTTATTACGCTTTCGCGAAAGCGGTAATAGGCCAAGTATAAAGCAACAATCGCCATCAATTATTTTTAAGGATGCATTACAAAGTATAAATAAATCGTACGGTCACAAAACGCGGTTGTATGAACGTCTGTTGACTTAATACCGAGATGTTTGTAGCGCTATTACGTACCCGGGAATCGATGTCAAGAATATTGGTTGCACGTATCTCATACTCCCATTTTGCATCGCGGTCTTTTCTATAAGATAAGGTCGCATCCCACGTTTGAAACGACTGCTCGTTATTACCGTCGTCTTGAACCGTATAACTGTAATTGGAACGCAACGTAAACTTTTTGAGGATGTAGGCGTCAAAATCAATGCTAGGTGACTGCGTAATAAATTGTGTCTCACGATCTCCTTGATTGTTATTAGTCACACTATAGCGGTAGCTTAATGTCACGTTAGGAGCAACCTTAAAATTAGTACGCAAACTAGGGGTATACGTTTGTGAATAGCCTTCATTAACGGTTTGCAGTCCTTGAATAAATTGGTTGATTTTACTGTAATTGAACCCTGCGTTTAAACTGGCTTGCACTTTTCCAAAGGTGCGTTGTACCCGCCCAGATACATTTACATTCTCATCGGCAAAATTTGAATTAAAAAAGGTACTGGTACGCACCACACTGTCAAAATTTGTCAACCCTCTTATCTGATCAACATTACTGCTGTAAGCTGCCCTTGCAAAAACGTTTGTGTAATTAAACAGGTTAAAACTGGTATAAATTAAACTTACATTGTGAGATAATGCATTTTGCAAATCGGGCTCACCAAACTGGATACTATTAAAACTATTAAGCACCAATCCTTGTGCTAGCCTAGTAACATCTGTAAACTGGTTGCGCATATCATAACTTAGGGTCAAGGCCTCACTTTTCTTAAACTGAATCCTAGTTTCCATTCTAGGCAGGAACCTGAAGAAATTGTCCTTAAAGGTCTCCCCAAACTGTATGTTTTTATTTCCATAAGCATGTAATGAAAAACCAGGAGAGAAAGTGAATTTTCCAGTTTTCCAACGGTATTGAAAACCTAGATATACATCGCTGAAATTATACTCTGTATCGTTTTCTGAGAGTCCATTATTAATGTTAGGCGTGGGATCAAAGACATTACCGTTTTCAAGAAACTGGAAAATATTTGAGTTGAATTGCTGTCTACTCAAGATAGTACCTAGAGATACATTGATGTTGCTTACAGGATTTATAATGTAGTAATAGTCCAGCTTGGCATCGGTTTGATTAGACTTTATCCGGCGATTCTGGCCCAGGCTATAATTATCTAATGTAGTATCGAGGCCCAAAGCGTTTGCTGTACTATCAAAAGGGTCTGACCCGTCGGGATTATTAACTAGAATCGCATTATAAAATGGATCTTCATTTTTAATGAGGTTCTGCGCCTCAAAAGCAAAAATATTATTCTCGTCCAGCGTGTAATAATAATTCAGATTTTGATTGATGCTAAATGGGGACACCTCGTCGCGCTGGCTTGTGCTTCCCAGCACAGAAGAAAAGAGATTTTGATCTTGCCAGTCATTTGATGTACGAGCGATAACATCATAATCCAGCTGGTTATTAAAATTAGGCTTGTAAGAGGCACTCAATTTGAGTAATCCTTGATTGCTACGCTCTTTGCTGGTTTGTTCCTGCAATTCATCTGGTATCCCTAATTCAGTATTTGTATACTGGATAAAACTGGTCTCTCTCGATAAGATGCGACTGCTGTTGTAAATAACAAAGCCGCTTAAGTCTAAAGATTTGTTAGGGGAATAACTAAAATTTGCAGTTGCTAGTTTATTCTCGATTTCGACAGCATTATTTTGATTGGTTAAAAAATTCAGGCTATTATCTCCTAAGTTAATAGAGGTACCACTGTCCCTGCTAGGCGCTCTAAAACCACCACCGAAACCACGAATATCACGGCGAGTTAATGCAACTTCACCTGTATTGTTCAAATCGCCTATAAAGTTGATACTATACTTTGGACTATAGTAAAATAATTTAGGCTGGATAAGATACAGCTCATCATCTGGTGAGCTACCAGCCGCCGCCGTGATGTCGCCAAACCAGAAATCCTCTTTTCCTTCCTTAAGACGGATATTCATGGCAATATTATCTTGATTATTAGTCACACCACTTAATTGACCTACCTCTGCATAATTGCGCAACACCTCTATCTTATCTACCGCATTAGAAGGAATATTTTTGGTAGCCAGCTTTGTATCTCCATCAAAAAAGTCCTTACCATTAACCATCAATTTATTAACTACCTTACCTTCTACCTCGATTTGCCCGTCCTCATTAATGACTACTCCTGGTAAATTTTCTAAAACATCTTCCAGCTTTCTTTCGGTACCATTATTAAAAGAGTCGGCGTTGTAGATAAGCGTGTCCCCTTTTATGGTAACCGGCATTTCATAAGTAAGCTCAATGGCATCTAGATTATTCTCTGGATTGAGGATATAATTTCTAACTATGTCCTCTTCTACAACAATAAGGTCTTCAATAAAAGGCGCCATTCCTATGTAGCTAACCTTCATTTCATAAGTGGCGTTTTTGGCTAGTTCTAACTTAAATTCTCCCAGCTCATTTGTGATACCGTAGGATTGTAAAGCTTTTGTCTCTTTATTTATAGCTACAACGTTTGCCAATTCTAGTGGAATATTCAAGCTATCTTTAACTGTTCCGGTTAATTTGACCTGTGCAACAGCAGTAGTGGCCACTAAGACTAGTAGCAAACGAATAATATTTTTCATAGATCATTTTGAGGATGAATTTTACTAGGAAGTTTGCAATAACTATCCGCGACGACGGCCTCTATTATTTCGCATTTCTAGCATTTTTCTACGCACGGTGGACATATAATCATTTTTGGTAATTTCCTTACCACTGTCTGGTGCCTCAATAGTGATCTCTTCTTTAGGGTTTAAAACAATTTTGGAACACAACATTATAGTGTTACCCGCACTCACCTCTAGTATAAGCCCTGGCAATCCATAAAACTCGCCAGGCCCGTGACCCACAGGTATGTCAAGAGTGTACCACGCTTCTACTTGAGTCATGGCTACAGCAGCGTCTGTATTATCGTCATCATCTGTATTTAAGTCATCCCAATCAAAATCATACCAGGTTAATTCTTGAGTAGGAATTGATGCAGATGCCTTAAAACACATGTATTGACCTATTTGCTTAGTTTCAGATCCCATTTGCCAGTCGATCTTTTGCAATTTGTCTTTAACTAAGAATTTTTTACCGTAAAACTCCTGACTTTGCACTAGCAAATTTTCTTTCACATTTTTGTATTGCTCGCCTCTCGTGAAATTAGCTCCCCACGAGTCGGTAGCTCCAGATATAGCATCAATTTTTTCTTTTTCCTTAAATAAGGATTCCTCTTTATTGAAATTAAGTATGTAATTTTTTTCTAACCTGTTTTTTAATCGTGCAGCGACTTGTTTTTTTTGAGCTTCGCTCATTCTTGCTCCCCAATCGCCTAATTCCATTTTTTGTTTAGAATAATAAAAAGCTTGTCCATTAAATTCTGGGGCAGGACTATGAAGAAACAGCCAAATGAGACCAACTGCTGCTATTTTGAAGAAAATTGATTTCATGATAGTAAGATTTGTTTAACGATGTTCGTGTAAGATTAAACAATCTATCAGTAGTAATAATCAATTTGCAAGATTTTTAATATTAATTTATAATCTGAAACATAGAAAAAAGAAGTTTTTATTTTCTCTAAGTACAAAAACCACGGCCTTACAACTGCTACCTTTGTCCTATGAATCATGCTATTAAAAATCAAAAGGAAATTCTAGATAAACTAGGGATCTCACAACTAAACCCCATGCAGGTTGAGGCTTTTAATACGATTATGGACAGTGACGAGGTGGTCCTACTTTCACCCACGGGAACGGGTAAAACATTAGCATTTTTATTACCTCTATTACAAATTATTAAAACAGATATACAAGAAACCCAGGCCATAATACTTGTACCGTCCAGAGAGCTAGCGATTCAAATAGAGCAGGTCATGCGCGATATGGGTAGCGGTTACAAGGTCAATGCGGTATATGGAGGCAGGTCCAGTTCCAGCGACAGGTTGCTACTCTCTACAGCGCCAGTTGTACTTATAGGTACGCCTGGCCGTATTGCAGATCACCTGCGTAGAGGTACCGTCAAAATCAAGCATATAACCACACTAATTCTGGACGAGTTTGACAAATCTCTAGAAACTGGTTTTGAAAAAGAGATGAAAGAAATCGCACAAAGCTTATCACAAGTTGATAAGAAAATATTGACGTCTGCCACAGAAAAAGTAAGCATTCCTCATTTCATGGAGATGAAGAAACCCGTGCAATTAAACTTTCTAAAAAAAGATAATGCCCTGTTGGCCTTAAAATATATCTTGAGTGATGCTGGTAGCAAATTGAACACGTTACAATCTTTGTTGCTCGATTTATCAAAGCAACGCGGTATTATATTTTGCAATTACAAGGAAACCATTGTTGTGGTAAGCGATTTTTTATCGACTGTAGGTATCGATCACTCTCTATTTTATGGTGGTTTAGAACAAGTGGATCGAGAACGAGCCTTGATCAAGTTTAGAAACGGGAGTCATCACATATTACTTGCAACAGATCTAGCGGCAAGAGGTATCGATGTGCCAGCACTAGATTACATCGTTCACTATCAACTGCCCAGTAGACCAGATGAGTTTATTCATAGAAATGGGCGTACTGCTCGCATGCAGGCAAGCGGTGCCGCGTTCATGATCGTAGAAACCAAAGAGCATTTACCAGACTTTATACCATCTGCAGCAGAGTACGGAGTAAAATCTGCAACATCAAACCCTATTTTTCCGGTGTGGGAAACCTTGTATATATCGGGAGGGCGCAAGGATAAAATATCTAAGGGTGATATCGCTGGACTATTTTTTAAACAAGGAATGCTACAAAAAGAAGAACTGGGACTTATAGAGCTCAAAAACGACTGCGCCTTTATCGCTGTGCCCTATAACAAGGCGCAATCCCTTGCAACGACCTTAAATAACAGCAAAATTAAAAAGCGCAAAGTGCGCATTTCAATATTAAAAACTTAATCAAACGTTAATGACAGCTATCGATCAACCAGACGACGCAAGCATAAGGCAACAAAGCTTTCTAGTACGACATGTATTTTATGACCTAGAAAACCAGAACAGTGGACTGGACCCTGATAAAAATTATTTTTCTGAGAACGATTTTGCTTCCATTTTACTGCGTGCAGAGCATTTTGGGCTGGGACTTTTTAATATCGAGGCCTATCTAGACGGTAAGCTTTATGGCACTGAAAATCATGAGACCTACCGCAAAAAGTCGACACAGCCCCAATGGTATAAAAGTGCATTCGGCAAATTTAAACGTGCTCACAAAGGGATGTTGTATCGAGCAGACTTTAAAGTGTCCCAGCGATTACTGGACAGACAAGAATAAAAGCCTACTTATTTTTCTCTTGAATCCACGTACTTAAGTATTTGAAATGAGCGTCTGCATGATAAATTGCTATGCGCTCTGTAAAGGTTCTTGCTTTTAAATCTTCCCAGTTATGCCTTTGTAGTTGATGAAAAAACGCTTTCGCGAAAGCGGACTTCTCATAATCCTTTTTTAAAATAGCAAAACCCTGTCGTTGGTATTGTTCCCATTGCAATGGCTGTTGATATAATGAAACAGCGCGATCAACAAAATCAGCATCAGTGGTAGTAATAGGACCGCAAGTCTCAGTTGATTGGAACATACCCTCGGCTGCAGTAGGACTCATAACGCAAGGCAAGCCGTTTTTCATAGCGTCAAATATTTTCCCTTTAAGGCCTGCGCCATAACGTAAAGGAGCGAGTAATACGCGATGTTTTGATAAAACAACATCCACACTAGTGGCGTGACCTTTTATAAAAATTCCAGATGCTGGATCGTGCAAATCTAGAATGGCTTGAGAAGCATAGGCACCATAAATAAATAGGTTAGAATGCGGTAATTGCTTCTTTATCTGTGGCCACAGCTGGTTTTTTAAACGCACCACAGCATCAACGTTAGGCGCGTGTTTTAAATTACCAATGGTGCAAAAATCACGACGAGATTCAAAAGAGGTAGCACGTGTTATGCCATCTGCTATGGTGTTTTCATCTACTAGAAAAGGTAGATAAAGCAATCGATGTGCCGGTAGCTCATAATGTTCGACAAGCAGTTGTGCCTCATAACTAGAAATAATGATAGTTACGTCTACTCTATTAATACTACTGATTTCACGGATGGCAGTCTCCCCACCTAGTCCCAGCTCCACATCCACATTTTGTTCTACAGCTGCACGGCGGGCTTGTCTTAAAAAATGGAGATCCTCTGTATCTAGAAGAGTTAGCGCTTGCGGTAATACCTGGCGTACTCTCCAGCCATACTGCTCTTCCATATGAAAACGGTCAAACAATACTATGTTAGGCTGTTCTAGTAATAAGAAATCATTAAAGCTATCATTATTTAAGCTAATGGATTTCATGGGTATATTTCTGGCCTGTAATGCAGGACACACAGATCCCTTCATCCTGGCAGCGCTACAAAAAACCACCTGGTAACCCTGATCAGCAAAAAGATCGATTAACTGAATTAATCGATAGCTGGCGGCAGTTTTATCCACCTGGGGCCATATCTGTCCTATTACAAGCAGCTTGTTCATGTTACAAAGTTAGGTTACAATGTTGTACATAAATAAGGGATAAGTATGGATATATATCGCCAGATTACGGGTAGAAATATTTACATTAGCAGTCTTAAATTTTCACGATTTTTATGGGTAAAATCATTGCAATAGCAAATCAAAAAGGAGGCGTTGGAAAAACCACAACGGCTGTCAATCTTGCGGCAGCGCTGGGTGTTCTAGAAAAAAAGGTGTTGTTAATTGATGCAGACCCACAAGCAAATGCATCCTCTGGACTGGGTATTAACGTGGACGAGGTAGAAGCTGGAACGTACCAATTGCTGGAGCATACGATGAAGGCAGAAGATCTTATTTTAAAAACAGAATCTCCTAACCTAGACATTATTCCTGCGCATATAGACCTGGTTGCTATTGAAATTGAACTGGTAGACCAACCTGATCGTGAGGATATGATGCGCATAGCGATTGCTCCTGTAAAAGAAAACTACGATTACATCATACTAGATTGTGCTCCATCACTAGGGCTTTTAACCCTTAATGCATTAACAGCGAGCGATAGCGTTTTAATCCCTATTCAATGCGAGTATTTTGCACTGGAAGGTCTAGGTAAATTGTTGAACACGATTAAAAGTGTACAGAATTTGCACAACAATAATCTAGATATAGAAGGATTGCTACTTACTATGTATGACAGCAGGTTACGACTTTCAAATCAAGTAGTGGAAGAGGTGAATCAGCACTTTGAAGGACTTACATTTAAAACAATTATTCAACGTAATGTACGTTTAAGTGAAGCACCTTCTTATGGGGAAAGTATTATTAATTATGACGCCGCTAGCAAGGGATCTGAAAATTATTTGAGCCTAGCTAACGAACTCATCCTAAAAAACTCTTAATCACATGGCAAAAGCAACTAAAAAACAAGCTTTAGGTCGTGGATTATCTGCCTTACTCAAGGATCCATCCAACGATATAAGTACTGCACAAGATAAAAATGCCGATAAGATTGTCGGTAATGTGGTAGACCTATCGCTGGAAGATATTGAGATGAATCCATTTCAACCGCGTACTAGTTTTAATGAAGAGCAACTGCGCGAGCTGGCAAGCTCTATTAAAGAATTAGGTGTCATACAACCTATTACAGTTCGTAAGAAAGGATTTGGTAAATATGAACTGGTTTCTGGCGAGCGCCGCTGTCGTGCCTCAAAACTATTAGGACTTGAAACGATTCCAGCCTATGTGCGTATAGCAAACGATCAAGAATCTTTAGAAATGGCACTGGTAGAAAACATCCAGCGTCAGGACCTGGATCCTATTGAAATTGCACTATCCTATCAACGCCTGATTGACGAGATCGATCTAACACAAGAACAAATGAGTGAGCGTGTGGGTAAAAGTCGTAGCGCTATTGCAAATTACCTTAGATTATTAAAACTGGATCCTATCATCCAGACAGGGATGCGTGATAATTTTATATCTATGGGCCACGGTCGTGCATTAATTACAGTGGAAAACCTAGACGAACAACTTGAGATTTATCAAAAAATCTTATCTGACAACCTTTCTGTACGCGATACAGAAGCATTAGTTAAGGAAAACAAGGGGAATACGGTAACGAAAAAAACAAGCAAAAAAAGCTCATTACCTGCTTATGTAGAGAGTAGCGTAGCGACATTGAGCAACAGGCTTAACACAAAAATCACCGCGAGTACTACCTCAAAAGGCAAAGGGAAATTGACGATCAACTTCCGTTCTAAAGAAGACCTAGAGCGAATCACTAAGTTAATCAATGGCTAGACTACTGCCTTTTATTCTTTTTTTTATCACGAGCAGTATAGGTCTAGCTCAAAAAACGGGTGACGTTTTACAAATAGATGCTGTTACAGATACGCTAGTGCCTTTGAGCAGTGATTATCTGTACGATGCTAATAGGCCTTCAAAAGCAGCATTCTACAGTGCCGTATTGCCTGGACTGGGGCAAGCCTACAATAAAAAATACTGGAAAATACCGCTGGTATATGCCGCGCTAGGCGGTTCTGTTTTTGCCTACATTACTAATGATAACGAATACCAGCGGCTGCGCACTGCCTTTCAAATACGTCTTGCTGGGGGAACAGATGATGAATTTTCTAGACCTGACGGGACACCTATTATAAGTAATAACGGTCTAGAGCGAGCACAAAAAGTATCACAACGCAATAAAGAATTGAGTTTACTAATTGCTGCAGCTTTCTATGCCATACAAATTATCGATGCAAATGTAGATGGCCATTTAAGCCAGTTTGACGTTGATAGAAATTTAAGCTTGCTGCCTTACATGGATTTTAATCAATCAACTTCGGGCAGTAGCTATGGTTTCACATTATCATATACATTTTAACACATGAAAATAGGATTACTAGGCTACGGTAAAATGGGGAAAGTGATCGAACGTATTGCTCAAGAACGTGGCCATGAGATTGTAGCCCGCATCAATAGAAATGATGACAAACAGGAGCTTTTAAAAAGTGATGTAGTTATAGAGTTTTCGTCTCCAGAAAGTGCTATTGAAAACTTAAAGTATTGCATTAATAAAGGTATTCCAATTATTTGTGGTACAACAGGTTGGAATAATGATATAGAAGAAATCTATAGCCTTGTTAAGGAGCAAAACGCCGCTCTTGTACATGCTTCTAATTTTAGTCTGGGTGTAAATTTGTTTTTTGAGCTTAATGAAAAACTAGCAGCGTTGATGAAGCCTTTTAAAGATTATAAGCTCGCCGTTAAGGAAATTCATCATACAGAGAAAAAGGATGCACCTAGCGGCACCGCGATTACGCTGGCAGAAGGAATTATGAGACAAACATCCTATAGTGAGTGGCATCTAGGTACCTCTAATAAAGGAACAAGCGTAGCCATTGAGGCATTGAGAGAAAACGATGTTAAAGGTACTCACGTGATTACCTATGATAGTCCTGTTGATCAAATTGAGATCACTCACAAAGCCCATAGTAGAGATGGGTTTGCGCTGGGTGCGGTAATTGCTGCCGAGTGGGTTATAGATAAAAAAGGTAGTTTTACCATGAAAGATGTGCTGGGTATCTAGTAAATAACAACCAGACATTTAAACAAGAACAACAAGAAAAAGCAGTATGAGTTGGACAGGTTGGATTATTCTTTTTATAATCATTCAAATAGTACACGGTCTAGGCACATGGAAATTTTACAAAGCAGCAGGTAGACATGCATGGGAAGCTTTTATCCCGGTCTACAACGCCGTTGTGCTTATGAAAATTATAAACAGGCCAGTATGGTGGACCATTCTTTTGTTTCTGCCAGTGGTCAATCTGATCATGTTTATAGTGATATGGGTGGAGACGCTACGATCGTTTAAATACAACCGAGCTGTTGATACAGCACTTGCAGTGCTTACTTTAGGCCTGTATTTATATTTTATAAATTATACCCAACCTTTACAACATGTAAAGGATCGCTCACTCAAACCACGTACCTCTGCAGGGGAATGGACCAGCTCTCTATTGTTTGCCATCGTTGCCGCAACAATAGTTCATACGTACGTGATGCAGCCATTTATAATCCCAACACCCTCACTAGAAAAAACCCTCCTCACAGGAGACTTTTTATTTGTATCAAAATTCCACTATGGACCTAGATTCCCGTTAACACCAGTAGCGGCTCCTATGGTTCATGACACGATACCAGTGCTAGGAGTCAAAAGCTATCTAGACCGTCCACAACTACCCTATTTGCGATTGCCTGGTTTGAGTAAGGTAAAGCGCAATGATATTGTTGTATTTAATTGGCCAGTAGATACAGTAAATGCTTTTCCTTATAACGATGGCATGTACCATTATAAGCCGATCGATAAAAAATCTAACTATGTAAAGAGATGTGTAGGAAT
This sequence comes from uncultured Nonlabens sp., assembly GCA_947491755.1. Taxonomy (GTDB): domain Bacteria; phylum Bacteroidota; class Bacteroidia; order Flavobacteriales; family Flavobacteriaceae; genus Nonlabens. The sequence continues at coordinate 514,809 of CANLKV010000002.1, forward strand.
TGCAGGTGACACGCTATCTATAATAGACGGTAAAGTTCATATCAACGGTACACCGCTGGAACTTCCAGAGCGAGCGCGATTGCAACATTCCTATTTGCTAGAAACCAAAGGAGTACAGTACACTCCAGAGCAAATGAATGAATTAGACATAACGGATGGATACCAGCAAGGACAACTAGCAGGCACTAATAAACCTGGAATGCAAATCAAAGCAGCTACGCAGGAGGCTATTGAACAATTAAAAGCAACTGGTAATATTGTTAGTGCAGAGCAGCAAGTTTTTAACGATGCTGCCTCACAAAGGTATTTTCCTTATGAAGGGATGGCTGCGAGCAGCTATGATAACATGAAGCCTTTTTTAATTCCTGCAAAGGGAATGACAACGCCTATATCCTATGATAACATTGAATATTATCGCAGGATAATAGAGGTTTATGAAGGCTTTGAAATGGGAATTTCTAATACCATAGACCTTAAAGGAAATGAAGTCTATTTAAACGGTAAGATCCTCAAGGAATATACTTTTCTTCAAGATTATTATTGGTTGATGGGAGATAATCGACACAATAGCGAGGACAGTCGTATTTGGGGTTATGTTCCTATGACACACGTAGTAGGGAAGCCAGTTTTTGTTTGGATGAGTCTGGACTGGACAAAATCGTTTACAAACATGATACGCTGGGAGCGATTATTCACTACCGTCAATGGATCAGGTCAACCTACCTCCTATTTTGTTTACTTTATCGTGGCGCTTATCGCTTATTTTGCAGGGCGAAAGATTTATAAAAATCGAAAGGCAAAAAGTAAGTAATGGCTCTTATCATACATCCTAGCTATTTTATGGATGTATACACAGTCCTGCAGGTCTATCGTCATAAGAAACTTGAGATCGATATTCATGATAGCTATGTCAAACAAACCTACCGCAGCAGGGCCTACATAGCGGCGTCAAATGGTAGATTAACGCTCAATATTCCTATTATTCATGATGGTACTGGTCAGTCCACCTTGTATCAAGATGTTTATCTTGACCAGTCACAGCCCTGGGCTAGCAATCATTTAAAGAGTATCGCGAGTGCTTATAAAAACAGTCCCTATTTTGAATATTATGAGGATGATATTGTGAAATTGTATGAGCATATTCCCGACAAATTGATTGACTGGAATCTCAAGACCATGCAATGGCTGTTACACCAACTATATCTGGACACACCATTTGCATTTACTGACTCGTATCAACAAGACCCTATGGCTACCTTTTTAATTACTGCAAAGAAAAAGGAGCAAGCAGCACTAGAGCCGTACCCACAAGTATTTCAAGAGAAACACGGTTTTTTACATCCCTTGTCTGGACTGGATTTACTTTTTAACCTAGGGCCAGCCGCTAGGGCTTACTTAAAAGAACAAAAAGTTAAGTGAATACCGATTTTGACCGTTTCAAAGCCTTCTATCAGACCTCCAGTTTCTGGCAGGGTACTCTGGGAGGTTTGAAGCAGTTCCCGTTAAGTAATTTCAACTTTAATCACCTAGGTCAAAGGACAGAGACCCTAGAGTTACCCGCTATTCCTGCAGGAACTGTTCTGGGCAAACGTGCAGAATATTTTTTCCGCTTTTGTGCAGAGCAAAGCTCAAATTACAAGGTTTTACTCGCAAATGAGCAAATATATCGCGGTAACCGCACTCTAGGCGAACTCGATTACATTTTGTATGATCTGCACAATAAACGCACTCTTCATGTAGAGCTGGTTTACAAATTTTACATTTATGAACCTGGTAAACCTTATTATTCAAATTATTTGACACCCGCTCAAAATAGAGAGTTAGCCTGTTATGTGGGACCTAACAGACGGGATTACTTCATAAAAAAATTTGAGCATCTCAAGAATAATCAATTGCCGCTATTGTCTATTCCAGAAACCCAGGCTCATCTTAAAACCTTACAAATTGAGGCAGCCGCCATGGAGCAGCAGGTGTGTTTTCTAGCTCATGTATACATTCCTAGAGCCATGTGGTCACATGATTTCAAATACCTCAATAAACGATGTATTAAGGGATATTATATGGATGAGTTCGCTTTCGCGAAAGCGGAAACAACACATACCTATTACCTACCAGAGAAAAAGCAATGGAAAATGATGGCTCAACCCTTACAAGAGAGCTATTCTTTTCAGGAAGTCTTACCGCTGGTACAAGACAGCCTAAAAAGGGGATTTGCACCCCTAGTATGGATGAAAAAGGAAGATTTGGGAATGGAGAGTTTTTTTGTGGTGAGCGCTTTATCAAAGTCTTAGGTATGATTTAACATTGTGTTTCCACAAGCCGAAAGCTTGCTGCTTATCTTTAAGAAAAACAAAACCATGGAACGCAAATTTAAAAGAACAAAGACAGATGCGCCGCTAGGCGAGTTGGGAGATCGTTCTAAACCAAAAGATTTTGATTTAGAAAAAGATACTCTAAACCAGAAAAACAAAGAAAAAGATAAAGACAATAAAAGCAAATAAATTAAATGAGTTACCTAAACTTTAATACTGAAAAAGCAAAGAACACTTCTAGAGAGTTGAACGTCTTGCTAGCCGATTATCATATGTACTATCAAAAATTGAGAAATTTCCACTGGAATATTGTGGGACACAATTTTTTTGATCTACATGTGAAGTTTGAAGAAATGTACGATGACGCAGTTTTAAAAATTGATGAAATTGCCGAGCGCATACTGACCTTAAGATATCAACCTACCTCTAACTATAGTGAGTATATTGAAACTTCCAGCATAAAGGAGTCTAAATCGTCTATAGAAGATGTAGAAATGATTGACATTTTACTCAACGATCATGGACTTTTATTAAAGCAAATGTCCAAAGTCATAGAGGTAGCAGGAGAAGCAGAGGATGAAGGTACCATCGATCTAATAGGTGCATACATAAGAGAGCTGGAAACCACCAGCTGGATGCTCGATGCATGGAGAATGAAAAAAAGTGATACACATAGAAATCTATAATGTGTATCATACAATTTGAACGAAAAATGCGCCCGATGGGCGCATTTTTTTTTATCTATTGCAAGCAAAAAGTCCTTGAACTAAATGATCCACCTGTACCTACTTTGCGTCTGCTATCAAAGATGGTGACCATAATCCCCTTATAATACCGGTGCTGCTCTAGCCTTACCACAGACATTATAGGAGGTAAGTAGAAAACAGTTATTTTGTATCATTTAATGAAAGATTCTTTGCGTTATCGTGATTTATGTAAATCGAAGCCCAACTATTGCATAATGCATCCTAGACCTTCCATTAAAAGCACTTGAAGATGATGGTATCATTTCTCGTGTCCTACATACCACAAAGCCCCATGAAAGGTGATCTAAAATCTAACAGATCTTAAAAAAGTCTTATTCCTGTTATTAGGGGCAATAGCAAACTAGAGTTCTGCAACAGCACAGTAATCTTAATTGTGTGAAGTAAACAGATTACTTGTCTTTGTTACGCCTTTTATATTTACGATAAGTATTTAAAAAGCTGAGACCACCAACTAGCTCTACAGTGACACCCATAATAATCATACCAGTGGCGCCATAAATATTAGTAAAGTAAAATAATATACCTATTATAACGAGCACACTACCTAGTGCGATTAAAATAATAGCGGTTTTAGGATTGATCATACTTTTTTAAGAAAATACTTTGTGTAACGATAAAGCGTTCAAAAATAGAAAGATCAAAAATTAAAACCTATTTGAAAGCTAAATCGCAATCCATCTGCTCCATTAAATAAATTAAATGTGGCTCCTATCGCCTCTGCAGAGTTGATCCAGATACCACCACCATAATCGTTGTACCATCTCTCGCTACGCTCGCCATCCTGCCACACTCTACCCACATCTCCACCTGCAAAAACTCCTATTTGTAAGGGTACAAAGCCTGTTCTAAATTCGTCAAAGCTATACCGTAAATCTGCACTAGTAGCAAAGGCACTTTCACCTGAAAATCGCTGTGTACGATAACCGCGCAGTCCACTATTCTGTCCTAGTTGCGCACTTTGATAAAACTCATAATCGTTACCAATATTTATTTGTGCTTGCGCAAGCGTTTTTAATACCCATTTTCTATTGGTTGTTATGGCATTATAAAAACCCATTTTGGGATTAAAATACATAAAGGTTCTGTCAAAATTGTTGAGGTTGCTTATCGCACCAGTGTCTACCTCAAACAACATCCCTCTTGTAGGATTAAGCTCATTATCATAAGCGCTGTAATTATATTTTATATTAACATCACCAAACCATTTGCGATCATAAAAATTAGGGTCACCCTGATTATTTGCAAAAACAGATATAAATCGATCGCTATCTTCTTCTACCTCAATACCTCTAACCGTACCACTTATGGTAAAATTAGATCCATACTCACCGCGATAGGACATGCCCAGCCCACCACTATAAGTGCTTAATCGGACTCTATTGAAATCAAAACCTAACGCGCCATCATTATTTGTGCTTTCATTCCCAAAACCAAAGAAATTCTCTGCAAACGTGGGGCCTGTAATCCCTAAATTGACTAGTAAATTGCTTTTGTCAAAGATTCCAGCAAATTCTCCAGAATAACCTAGCGCATACCCTTGAGTGGCAAAGAAATATCCAGCCGTTATTTTATGTATTTGTGTATGTGGGTTGCGGTTAAATCCATCAACCGTATAGGTGTTTTGTAAACCTATGCGCACGCCATCATCTGGGTTAAAACCTATTGCTGGTGTAAGTACATTAACTGCCTTAATATTCTTTTTGGGATTATACAGGTTAATGTCATAATTATCTGAAAGTCTCCTTGGTGCACCATCGAGATCGACAATAGTGTTTTTCTTGCTTTTATGGTCATAAACTGTAATGGCGCGACCAGTTTCTAAATCATAGATGTCGTTATTTTGTCCTCCTATTACGCGCACTCTTATGGGGTTATTGGCCTTACCGCTAGAGCGTATGATATCATCATCATCCAGTGCATAAAGCCAGATCTCCCTGGTATCAGATCGATCAAAAATGCGATTGAAAATCAAATCGGCCTTGCTACCTTTTTTATTGCGGTAAATTGTTATTTGAGTTTTACCCTTATCGCGCCGATTAATTTCTATAATATCATCTTTGTCAGTGGCAGTAACAATAGCTAGTTTTGATAAATGTTGATAATACCTCGTGGCAATATCGACTAGGTGATCACGTCTAGCCATCATACTCTCGATAATACTTTCGGTAGATGCGTCTGCATAGATAGAGGGCGGTAAGGCATTAAAGGCTTCTCTTATCTTGTCGTTCGATAAATTTTCTTGTATAAATCGTGCTTGCTCAATCCAGGCGCTACGTCCAGATTCTTGAGCCAGGCTACGATCTAGATAGGTAGCAGCTGTATTAAACCACTTTGTATTGTCTAGCGTTCCATCATAGGTGGCAAACTGCTTTGTGATACCTGTAAGTGTACGCAACGTAGCAAAAACTGCCCCATCAAAATTTGAGTATACCTGGTCCCGATCGCGCGGTATAGGTCGATAAAGCACTCTGTTATCATCTTGTTTAAACGCTGCCCAGCGCCATTGGTCCTGGTGGCGGTCCCAGTCTCCTATAAGCATGTCAAACATACGTGCTCTTATATAAGCCTCTTGATCTACTTTAAACTTTTCATCACGGCGCAGTCGTTCAAACAACTCGTCAGTACTTATAATATCTTCTGGCTTGCCAAAGCTTTCCAATTCGTTAAAATTTTTCTCGGGACGCTCTACCAGCATATACAGCTCATCGCCATAATTATTGTTGTACGTCCCTAGGGCAGGCTGTTTAGGTACATAATAAATCTCTGGATTGGTGTGATAAATATTTAAAGCATTTGCTAGCACTGGAATAGTAAGGGCGCCATATGGGTGCGCGGCAGTATAGAAATCATAAAGTAAATCTTCTGCTGCGGTCTCTTCAAATCCACCAGTTATATCTTGATCTTTAAAAACGGTGGTTTGCAAGAATTGTACAGCACTTTTTTTAAGAGCGCGCAGGTTGTACTCACGCCCGCTTTTATCTTTTAATCGCAACGATCTTGTCTGGTGACCGCCACCAGCTCTTACGACCTCTAGCCCGCCCTTCAACGTGTCTAGCAAGGCGACTTTGGCATTAATTTCTGTGCCGTATAATTTCCTGTATTTTTCTCCCCATAACCCCTTGAATACTTCTGACTTATTAGTTCTTTTGTCTGTATATATGTTCGCTTTCGCGAAAGCGGGATAATCCACAGGCAATTGTTCAAGATCATAACCCCTAGGCTCTTCAATCGCTTTTTTAGTATACAATAATTGGTGACGCCCCTCTTTAAGACCGTAAAACCGCACCCAGGAACTGCCGTCATGCATGATGTCTAGACGCGCAAATCCATTACCTCCGTAAGAAAATAGACCGTCATTGCTTAGGGCTGCATAACTTTTTTTTGACCCAGAACCAGAAACAATTTGCCGCACACCAGAATTCTCTATGTATTGTAAGGTGTGCTCGTGACCGCTGGCAAATATGATGCGTGGTGCTGTAGAAGTGATGGCAAGTGTGGTGAGCCTATCTGCCAGCTCTTGATAGCGCTTGTTCTGTTTATCTTGAGCGCTTACACCACCGCTGGTTCTTATCAAATTAATCAATGAGCTGAATACAGGAACAGGGATTTTGCGCTGGGTAGGAAACAAATGTTTGATTGCTGCGTACTGTCCGCCATGCACACCATTTGTAAATATGGGATGATGCAGAGAGACTAATATTGTTTTGTCCTGATTTTTTTTGAATTCGCTTTCAATTTCTAAATAAAATTGATCTCTGGTTTTAATTTGATCGCAGTCGTCATTTATGGTTGGGATATTATCCCATTGAGCGAGGTACCACTGGCTATCAATGATAATAAGTTGAATATCATCGCTTATTTGTTTGCTCTCAATAGGACACCCCACCCGCGGCTGCCAGATGCTATGATCTTGTAATGCTTGCTCTATATAGTCCTTTTCACGTTTGACATTTACAAGATTTTCATTGTAATAATCGTGGTTGCCAGGTATAAAATAGACTTGTCCATTAAACTGTCTAGCTACCGCAATTTGTGCATCCAGGTGATTCTCTGCAACAGGACGGAAGTCTGTTCCCTCTTCCGGCATTCCAGTTGGGTAAATGTTATCCCCTAAAAAGATTAAATAATCATCCTCTGTTTGTTGATCTCTTAAATAATCCTGCAGTGATAGTAATCCATCACTCAATCCACCCATGGGCGATTTGCCTACATCTCCTATTAAATAAAAACTTTTTTTAATTTCTGGGCGATCTGGAAAAACATCAATTTCTTCAGGATCTTCCTTATATTGGGCTTTGTAGGTGGCACAGCCGCCCATGGTCAATAGAACCAATAATAAAAGAATGTTATTTTTAATCATACATAAGCTATTCGTGGTAATTTTAAACCTTTACTTGCCTTTATGACTGATCTTATTAAAGCCACAGACGATTTTGTTTTACAACTGTTTAAGGAAAAACTAGACGATATTTACGTCTATCATGACTATACTCATACCAAGCGTGTTGTTAAAAGTACACATGAAATTATCGACAATTCTGAAATAGATGTTAAAGAGAAAGAAGCCTTACTACTAGCGGCTTACCTGCATGATACGGGATACATTTATGGCGCTGATGGACACGAGGAAGCAAGTGCAAAAATCGCTAGAGATTTCCTTGAAAAACAACAGGTAGGTGAAGAGACGATCAACCTAGTGCAGCAACTTATTTGTGCTACAAAATTTAATGACCAGCCCAAAGGTAAACTGGAAGAAATACTGCGTGATGCAGATGCTTCGCACTTTGCCAAAGATTACTATTTTGAAACTAGCGAACTTTTAAAGAAGGAACTCGAACTGCGCGGTCAACCTAAGTCTAATAAAGAATGGCGCAAAGAAAACATCACCGTTTTTACAGAAAAACACCGTTACTATAGTGACTATGCTGTAAAAAATTGGAATGTCAAGAAGAACGAAAACTTGATGAAGCTTTTTAAAAAGAAAAAGAAAAAAACGGCAAAATTCAAGAAAGAAAAATTAAAAGTAGAACTCAAAAATCAAAGCCCAGAGCGTGCCATACAAACCTTATTCCGCACGACATTGCGCAATCATATAAAATTGAGTGACATTGCAGATACTAAGGCAAACATCCTATTATCTGTAAATGCGATCATTATATCGCTGGCACTGGCAAATCTTATTCCTAAACTTGATCAAATAAGTAATCGTCACCTCCTATACCCTACCCTTATCCTGATTCTATTTTCTGTAGCGAGTATTATATTAAGTATTCTATCAACCAGGCCTAATGTAACTAGTGGCGAGTTTACAGATGAGCAGGTTCAAAAACGCGAGGTTAATTTATTGTTCTTTGGGAATTTTCATAAAGTCTCATTCGAACGCTATGAGAAAGCTTTAATGAGTCTTTTAGACAATAAGGAGGAAGTGTATCAAAGTTTATTGAAAGACCTATGGCTACTGGGCGTTGTACTCAATAGAAAATATAGCTTACTGCGCTGGACCTATACCATTTTTATGATAGGGATTATTTCCTCGGTAGTAGCTTTTGTGATTGCTTTTACGACTTATGAGTATCCAGTGGTTGAAGGGATAATTCCTGGATAAGGCCATCATAGGTCATGCGCTCCTCACTGGTTTTAAAACCATATAAAATATTAACTCGTATGGCTTTAAGGCCTATCACTCCCTGCACATCTTCTAGTTCTAAATGCTCCACCTGATCCCCTAGATATTTTTTGTGCTGCAGGTAATTAATGTATCGCATGTACTCGCGTTGATTTTCCTTATTAGTATAAATAATGGCAATCTTCCCTTTTTGAGTTATACGCTCGTCGGTGCCTTTTATGTGCGCTTTATCGATACGTTTTTTTATAACTTCATATCGCGCATTGTAGGTTCCATCTACATCAAACCTCTTTTCATCAATGCGATAGCGAATGCTTAAAGTGTTGTCAAAAACCAGAATCATCGATGCAGCGTCAAGTTGCGATGGAAGGTCTTTTTGTATCGAATAAAACTTATCCTCCATCTCGATCATCGTTTGCAATTGCCATAAACGCAAGTTGTACAAGTACACCACATTAAACTCTGTATCCTCACGTATGCTGCGACCTACGTACATGTTATGTTCTACACCATCAGTCTTAAAGCGCTCAAAGAAATGAGCATAAATCATTTGTGCCTCCTCTTGACGTTTATCAATATAACTGGACAGCGCCTGGTTGATGCTTTGTACCGTATTGTCGTAGTTATTGCGTTTTTCATAGACAACACCATTCAACGGGTCTAACTTTTCCATGTACTGCATCGTTCGCTCCTCAAGATCTGTAGAAATGGTTTTAATATGATCCATGACAGGGTTTATTTCCTCTGTCAATAGTTTAATAATACCGCGTTCTGAGTTTGCATCGATAGATTTTTCACGCAAATCGCGCTTATATTCTTGCACCCTATAGGCAATCTGATCGTATATAGGCAGTGGTTCTTTCGCTTTCGCGGAAGCGATAAGATCACAAACTTGATCTAATTGATAAATTAAATCTTCCTTAATGGCCTCGTTGCGCGAGTCACTGCTACCTACAATATCTATCTGACCGTATAGTGGATAAACATCTTCAAAACCTAGGTCTCGAAAGGTTTCATCTTTATTTTCAATTCTTGCTTTTAAGATACGGCGGGCCTCCCTTTCGAACTTCCATTGCACGCTGGTATGAATACTGGTGCATTCTGTCTGAATAATGGCCTTGATTCTATTTTGATCTTCTTCTTCACCGCGCACTACGGCTGCTTTTATGTAATCGATAATGTTTTCGATCTTTACAGCGTTAAAGCTGTTTAAACCAAAGGGTTTCTCACTTCCTAATTCCATAACGCCCAGCAACTTCTTGCCTTTTGTAACTGGGTATAAGATGGCACTTTTCATACCTGCTTTAAGCAAGTTTCCTGTCATGAAATTAATCGATTGACGCTGGTGGTAATCCTCTAGATCAGGAATAATCAATGCTTCTCTAAGCTCAATAAGCTGTTTATAGGCATCTTTACAAAGTGTGTTTTGAGAGTGCTTATTGTGACTATCTCCTAGTATGTAACTTTTAGCATCAGAAAAATGCATTTGTTCAAACGAACTCTCATAAGAATCAAATCTGGTAAAACCAGCATGGATATTTTCCATGCCAAACATCTTATTAAAAATGTCTCGTATGTTTTCTTGCTTTGCCAGTTTAGAACCTGGCTGGTTCAATAAAGCTGTTTTCAAATCTGATATCGCAGCATCTACCGTAATATCCGTAAAAGAAACAATCCCAAAACCTTTAAACTGATAAGCGCCTTGCGGGAATAAATCCCTCCATCGTTGTTCATCTTCTGGAAACCGTAGGAGCATATTTATTTCCTCATCAGTCAACCGCTGCGTTTCATCTTTTACAAAAACATCGACAAAATCTGCATTGTAGGTCAGGCGATAAGTTCGTATGCTACCATTTGCATCAGGTATTTTAGCATGCATTAACTTACCTAAATCTAATTTTTTACCGTAGCAATTATTGAGCACTAATCCACACGACAAACGGAATCGGTCAAAATTTTCTGCCTCGAGAAAATCAAAATCAAAGTCGGGTCCCGCAGCATCAATAATATTTTTTAAGCGCTGGGTACAATTGAAAAGCTTTGAAGAAAAAGGTATGGTTGCTGCTTTTATCTCATTATGTGTGAGACTCTCGGGAAACAGTTCTGCTAGTACAAGACTAATAGTTTCCTTATATTGATCTACATTATCCTCAGTAAGGGAAATGTTAGGAAAATCATCTTTGGCAACTGCTTGCAATAAAGCCGAATAATAAAGTTTCTTGAAGTTATTTTTCTCATCCTCTATACGCGAGGCATAGGCGTTGAGTAACTTATCAAAGCTTAATACCACATCCATAGGTGGTTGCGCATCTCTATTCTTCTTCCTTTTCATTTTTTAAAGATACAGCTTCTGCTCACAATACCTTTGATATCGCCATGTTTTGGATATCTTTAACCCTATAATATTTGAATTTTAGTTTGCTTTTAAGAAATGAAAAAAAGTCTTTTAATTGTCGTTTGTATTTTATCGTTGCTTGCTTGTCAAAAAGACACATCCCCAGTCATAAGTGGTACTGCTCCAGGGGTCTTCAATGGATTAAGAGTTTACCTAAAGCAGTCTAATGAAAACGGTACAATGATGCCTATAGATACTGCGGTAGTAATGAATGAGAGCTTTGATTTTGGCCCTGTCGATGGCTTACAAATCAATGAGCGTATTTTACTAGAGCTGGATGGCTCACAAGGCACGCTACTGTTTCTAGCTGAAGAGCAACCTATCGAACTTACTCTTAAAAAAGACAGCCTGATATATAGCGAGGTTAACGGCGGTATAGAAAACAAAATATTTAATAAATATCGCAATTTAAGAATCGCTGAGGCTGTAGGTTTTCAAAAGTATAGAAACCGTCAAAAAGAGCTCCTTAGAGAAGCAAATAAATCAGCATATGATGCGCTCAAAGAATCGTGGGCAGCCACTAAGGATTCTTTATACGATCAATTGAACCAACTAGCGACCTTAAATCCAGATCGTTTTGTTCATCCTGTTATTACTTCATATTTATACAATGTAAATTACATTAATCCTGTTGACACTAGGAATTTGTACAACCAATGGAATGATGCTCAAAAAGCGCTTGCTGTAAGCCAAGTGCTAGACGATGCTCTTAAAAAAATAGAGATGGTTGCTATAGGGTCTCCAGCTCCTTACTTTGAAGGAAAAAATACTGAAGGCAAAATCAATAAACTACCAGAAGTGTTAAATAAAGTAACCTTAGTAGATTTTTGGGCCAGTTGGTGTGAGCCATGTCGGGAGGAGAATCTTAACCTAGCAAAAGCATTCAATCAGTACCAAGATAAAGGTTTTACTATTGTGAGCGTCTCACTAGATCTACCTACCGGCAAAGAAGACTGGGAACAAGCAATTATTGATGATCAAATGACATGGTATCATGTGTCTAGACTAAAACACTGGAGCGACCCTATAGCAAGTTTATATCAGGTACGATCCCTTCCCTCAAATTTTTTACTTGACGAGAACGGCATTATTATCGATAAAAACTTATATGGGAACGAATTGCAATCAAGGTTAAAAGAACTACTTCCCTAAATTTTACCTAATCGCATCAAAACAAATAGAATCACGATAGGTATAAGTAAAGCTATAACGGTTACAGGCTCTTGTAATATAATGGTATAGTCGTAGATAAGAGTGGTAAGATAGCCTGCAACCGCCCCACCAAAATGAGCGTCATGCCCTATATTACCTACTCTATTTTTAATACCGTAAATACTGTAAATCAAATAACCAATACCAAAGATATAGCCTGGAATAATGCCATAAATCATCATTTCTGGAAGCAATAATATTGCGCTATAAATAACTCCAGATACCGCGCCACTAGCCCCTATGGCACTATACTGATACTCGTTTTTATGAAAAATATAACTTAAAAAGTTGCCTCCCAACAAGCTAAGGAAATAAAGCACGACAAATGAAATACTACCCATAAAAGCAATAACGATGTAAGCAAAAAAATACAAGGTGAGCATATTAAAAATCAAATGCTGCCAGTCCAGGTGTAAGAACCCACTACTTATAAAGCGGTATGATTCTCCTCGCTGTATTCCTAGAATATTGAATTTGTATTTATCAAAAAAACCAAAGTCTTGAAAACCCTTATAACTAACCACTGCCGTAGCTATGATGATGATAGCGGTTACTAGATCGATGTCTGAAAACATATAAAATGACTTAACTGGCAAGATAGTATATTTGCCAAAAATCGCTAGATGCAAGCCCTCGCATTTTATGCTGCCTATCCCTTAATCTGGCTTATTGCTAGACTGCCATTTTCTGTGATTTATATGATCAGCGATGTGGTCTATTTTTTCCTTTATTATGTCATTAAGTATAGACGTAAGACCGTTCTTGCAAATTTAGCCTTGGCATTTCCTCAAAAAACAAAATCGCAGCTGCAACAATTATCACGTGAAAGCACACGTCATTTTTGTGATTTGTTTATCGAGATGATCAAATCTACCGCCATCTCAAAACAACAGCTTAAAAAGCGATTCATTTGCAGGGAAGTAGGTGAAATTAACGCTTTCGCGGAAGCGAACCAACCTGTAGTAGTGATGTTAGGACACCAGGCAAGTTATGAATGGACTATAGCGCTAGATGACCTGTTAAAATTTAAGAGTTACGCCGTATACAAGCCTATAAAAAACAAGTATTTTGATCAGTTTATAAGAAATATACGATCAAAATTTGGCACCACATTGGTTCCAATGAAAAGGGCCTATGCCTTACTCAAAAAGAGTCAGCAATCAAATCAGGAAGTTGGACTATTTGCTTTGGTTGCAGATCAGTCTCCTAAACCTAGCGCTGCTCAATTTTTTACCCAGTTTTTTAATAAGACAACCCCTGTTTTTCTAGGTGGTGAACGCATGGCACATCAATATGCAATGCCCGTTTATTTCTTGCGCATTGAGAAGAAACAACGAGGTCATTATGAGGCTTATTTTGAGAAAATCACAGACAATGCGCAAAAAGAAAAAGACTGGTATGTTACAGATACTTTCTTTGAAAAGTTAGAAGAGCAAATCAAGCAACAGCCAGCCTATTATTTATGGTCCCACAAACGATGGAAAATAGATCCTTCTAACGTTAGGCGTACTGTTGAGCTATCGCCTCGAGTTCCTTTATAAATCGGGTTGCTAGCAGGTCTGCTTTTTCTTGACTATTAGACTCGGTGTAAATTCTTATGATAGGTTCTGTATTTGATTTACGCAAATGAACCCATTCATTTTCAAAGTCAATTTTAACACCATCTATAGTAGTAAGCTCTTCCTTTTTATAGGTGTCAGCGATATCTTCTAGAATACGATCCACAGGCATGCCAGGTGTAAGCTGCACTTTATTTTTACTCATAAAATAGCTAGGGTAACTATCGCGCAGGGCACTTACACTATCGCTATTCGTATCAACTAATAATGAAAGAAATAAGGCAATACCTACCAGTGCGTCCCTACCGTAATGACTTTCTGGATAAATGATACCACCATTACCCTCGCCACCTATAATAGCGTTAGTATCTTTCATTTGTTGAACAACATTTACCTCGCCTACTGCTGCTGCTTTATAAGTACCACCATGTTTTATAGTAACGTCCCGTAAAGCTCTGGAAGAAGACAAATTACTAACAGTATTACCAGATTGTTTGCTCAGCACATAGTCTGCACAAGCTACTAAAGTGTATTCCTCGCCAAACATGTCTCCTTTTTCAGTTATAAAAGCAAGGCGGTCTACATCTGGATCTACTGTAATACCAAAATCAGCTTGATGCTCTTTTACAGCGGCGAACAAATCCCCCAGATGTTCTTTTAATGGTTCTGGATTATGAGGGAAATGCCCAGTAGGATCACAATATAACTCTATAACTTCTACTCCTAGTCTTTTGCATAAAGCAGGTACTGCAATACCGCCCGTGCTGTTGACACCATCAACGACTACTTTAAAACAAGCCTTTCTAATGGCCTCAACCTGTACAAGCGGTAATTTTAATACATGATCAATATGACGTTCTATATAATCGTCGATGACGGTGACTTTGCCCAGTTCATCCACGGTAGCATAATCAAAAGTTGCAGATGCTGCAGCATCTAGAATCTTTTGTCCTTCATCACCGTCTAAAAATTCTCCTTTGTGATTGAGTAATTTTAAAGCATTCCATTCTTTAGGATTGTGGCTAGCGGTAAGAATTATACCACCATCAGCATTTTCTAAAGGTACTGCAATCTCTACCGTAGGTGTCGTGCTTAAACCCAGGTCAATAACATGACAGCCCATACCTACTAGCGTGTTTTGAACAAGCGATTGTATCATCGCACCACTGATGCGTGCATCTCTCCCTAATACGACGATAGGTTGTTTCTTACCAGATGATTTTTTAATCCACATACCATAGGCACTTGCAAACTTAACGGCATCTAGCGGTGTTAAATTATCGCCAGGCTGTCCACCTATAGTTCCTCGTATTCCAGAAATTGATTTTATCAGTGTCATGCTTTATTTATACGTTACATTTACAACAAATGTAGTTTTCTACCTGCTCAACCGCAATTACAATCATGAATTATCTCGCACACATTTTACTATCTGGTGATGATAAAGAATTACGCATAGGTAATTTTATTGCAGATTCTGTGCGTGGTAAAGATTTCAGTAGGTTCCCCAATCGCATGGCTCAGGGAATTACAGTGCATCGCATGATCGATACTTTTACAGATAGTCACCCTATTGTTAGCTTGAGTAAAAACCTCATTAGACCACAATATGGTTTATGGAGCAGTGTAATTATTGATCTGTATTATGACCATTTTTTAGCAGCAAATTGGGCTGATTATCATCATCAAGGTCTAGAGTTATTTACGCTCGAATTTTATAATGATTTAAAAGAATACTGGGATGTGTTACCGCCGCGCATCAAACGCTTTTATCCTATTATGGTGCAAAATAATTGGATATACAGTTACCGCACGGTAGAAGGAATGAGTCGTATCCTGGAACAAATGGATCAACGCACGCGTCACAAGAGCAAAATGTCGCTTGCATCTATAGAGCTCAAGACACACTACCAGGAGCTTGAAAGTCATTTTAAACAATTCTATTCACAATTGCAGGTATTTGCAAAAGATGCTATAGCAAAAACGCCACTCGACTGAGTGGCGTTTTTATTATAAACAATTAGAGTAGATTACTGTATTATCAATTTCTCGCTAGTTCGCCCTTCGGTAGTTTCAATGGTGATGATATAGGTACCAGTAACAATACTTTCTGGGAGCTGCATCTCAACAACATTACCATTCACCTGCGTTTCATTAGTGCTCCATACTCTTTGCCCCAACATATTTGTTACTTCTACTGAAGTTACAGCGGCAGTACTTGTTATACTTAAAATGCCACCGGTATAAGGGTTAGGATACATGCTCAACGATAGTTGCTCATTTGTTATGCTAGATAACGTAGATTTTGATGCGGTTATGAAATAGCGATCTGTCATTTGCTCCTCACCTGCTGGTATTTCAAAATCAACAGAAGTCTGATCGCCCGGAACTAGGTCAATATAAGTTTCTGTCACGGCATCGTATAGATACAACGGCTGAGAAATTCTTGCTGCATTAAACTCTAACGTATACTGCTGTCCTCTCATATTGTTCATTGCAATAGGCATCATCACATCATTAGCTAGTGGTGGACGACGGTCGATACTCAACTTGCTTGTTCCATTCATAAAGAAAATATTCTCGTCTTGGTTAGCAAATTTGTAACTGTCTTTAAAGTCAATACCTGCATCATATACATTATCAAAGTATGCCAGGGCACCATCAATAGTCTGCTGCGATCCATCAGTACCTCTTTTATTTAAGGAGACTCTCAATATTTCAGTAGCGTTGTAAACTGATAAGATTTGCTGATTGACATTTTTATCCGCTTCCGCGAAAGCGATATTAGGCGATGCCCCTGTAGTCACAATAAAGAAACCTGTATTAGGTTGAAGGAACTTATTGACACTAGTTCCAGAGGTAGACCCACTATTTGTAACTGTAGTAATATTGTTTTGAACATCTACCGTTATGTAAGCACCTCTTGTGTTGACCGTAGGATCCCATAGAAACACATCCTGATCATTTACTCCTGTGCTGCGTTGCAATAAGGTCTCCAGATCAACTGGCGCTTGATAAGGATTACCTACAAAATTGAAAGATCCAGCAGTCCCGTTTAAACTAGGTACTGTAAAACCTTGTGTTTGTAATGTTCCCGTCATGCGCAAGGTTGTGTTTGTCGCAGGCGTATCATTATCGTTCAAATCGATGGTTCGATCCCCACGCACCAGCATTCTATAAGGAGTACCAGCAACGATGGTGTTGGTATCTGTATTACCTACAGCTTCCCATTGCGAACTGCTATTATTAAAGGTGAATAAGGATGGGTTTCCTGTAGGAGTTATGTCAAATCCATTAGCACCCGTTGCAGATCCTGTAATATCAGTCCCTAATCCAACAACTTCACTACCACCCTCTTGCCAGTTGGCATAAATAGATGTGGTCGATGACACAGGCGAACTTATAAATCTAAACGCTCTGCGAGCTGGTAGATAACGTTCTATCATTACGTCACCGGTAATCGTGCTTCCCGATGGAATCTCGTCCACATAGGCTGTTGCAGTGGCACTGCTTTTAAATACCAGTTGTTGACCTGTATTTATAGTAACATCACCAGCTAATACCTTAAAGAGGTCGTTGATACTCACATTATTTTCTATCGTTAAATCATTATTGGTAACGATTCTAGCAACCTCCATATCGTTACCGGCAATGCGATGCGGATTGTCGTTAGTAAATCTAATTTTAGCATTAGTAGTAACTGTTCCACTATTTATAAAATCCTTAGCCACTTGCAATTGCGCGTTAGTAAACTCAAGAGTTGCTCCAGTATTTACAGTAACATTTTGAAAAGTTAGGGCATTATTCAATTGATAGGTACCATTCTGAACTTCAAGGTTATCATATATAGTGCTTACTCCATCTGGATCGAATGGCGCGATATCGTTGCTTGCGTAAATAAAGGTTACTCCATCTGGTCGGAATGGGGTATTGTCTGCAACGACACTACCTGTAGATGTTAAGGTCCACTCATTGATATCAAAAAGCGAATTGTTCTTAGGCTGGATACGGCTGCGGGTAGCTCGTATATTGTTTGTAAAATCCCAGTCCTTTCCAGTACCGTCTTCTCCTAAAACGCCATACGTGTCTATGGTTATATAGTTCTCTGTAGTAAAGTCTGCACCATATACTAGCGCATAGGGATCATCACCATCAGAACCTAGAAGGGCATCGCTTCCTATAAAATCTGGCTGTGTATTATACACCTCATTAAATGCATTACGACCTATTACGTAATATTGCCCAGGAGCGATGGATCCAGTAAGTTTTGCTTCTTCTGTATCAGCAGCATTACCGCTGCGCTGTCTACCTAGTCGTATGTTCTCTGTATCAAAATTGATGGTAGTGGTACCATAATTATAGATCTCAATAAAGTTACCGCGGGCATCAGTAGGATGCGCTACCTCACTTATATATAATTGATAAGGCAACGGATTGTATTCAAATTTAAAAATAGCGCCTGCATTCTGTTGTGGAAGACCGTTTGGATCGTTTGATGGTCCAGAAGTTTGTCCCTCGCTATCAATAATGGCATAAATTGTTTTTCCATCTGGCGCAATGGCAATATCTCTATAACGGTCTACGCTAGAATGAAAAATAGTAAAGTCACCCGTTACGGCCTTACCAGTCTCATCAAGCTCATAGCGGTATATACTACCAGATTTTAACGAAGGTATTAATAAACTTTTACCCCATGGGATTGCAGAACCTTCGTAAATATCAATACTAGATGGAGCAACAGATGGCCAGGTTCTAAATCCTCCTGTAGGGTTTGTAGTAGCACCGGAATTATAGTTTGCAATGGGGTCTTCAAGATCAGACGGTCTGGGGAAGCTAAGCTCTGGAAACTTATCTGACTCATCGACACTATTACCATTATTATAAACCCAGTCACATTCGTTAAAACTACCAAAGTCTCCACCCTCGTAACCGTTACCTAGGCCGCAAATGCTTGCTTTTTTACAGTGTGTAAAACCTAACCCATCACGATCTCCTACAATAAAAGGCCAGCCGTAATTACCACCAGCTTTAATGATGTTCACCTCATCATCCACACGGTCCCCATGCTCTGATGAATATAAAGTACCATCCGAGCCAAAAATAATACCCTGTGCATTTCTATGACCATAGGTAAAAATATGGCTCTGTACTTTTCCGCTAGTTACGGATTGATCAGAGAAAGTATAATTGGTAGGATTTGAAACAACATCATGTGGGAAAAAAAATGGGTTGTCAGCAGGAACCGCATCATTATCAGGGTTCAAACGAAGGATTTTTCCTTTGTAATCTTTATAATCTTTGTTATTAACCTCTTGTTGAGTGGGCAAGGATTGTGATTGTATCAATCCACATTTATTAGCAAATTGATTGTAGCCTAGATCACCCAAGGTGTAATACAACTTGTTATCTGGACCTAACTTTAAACGACCAGAATTATGATCATTGCTTGCTGGCAGTTGATCAATGATCGTTAATTCAGAATTAGGATCAAAGTCGTTGCTAGCCGCTCTATACGTGTAACGCGCAATTCTTAATTCCCTCTTACGGTCTGTCGTATAGGCATTAGAACCCGAGTTACCAGAGTCATAAGTATAAGCTACCCAGATGTATGGATTGCTCGTATCATTGATATTAGAATACAGACTAGGGTGAATTGCCATACCCATAAGCCCATCTTGTCCTGCTGTAGAGTATACTTTTGATCTCAAGTCTAGCATTACCTCTTTTGCCCCAGTATCTGGGTTAACCCGCACGACGCTTTCCCCATTACCGTTACGCACTCGTCTTTCTGTCACCCATAACCATCCGTCTGGGCCTACTGTAATTTCGTTAGGGTTATTGAGTAATTGATTTTGATTAGCAATTTTGGTAACAGTCCATTCGCTGGCATCCGTTTCCTTTCTTTGAGCAAATAATACACTGCACAGCAATAGTGCAGCCACGAGTAATTTTGTATTCATTAGATATTGGTTTGGTTTATTTTGGTATTATTCGATAGCAAATTTGACAGCCGTGTAATCGCTATTGCGGTAAATTTGTGCTAGATAGATACCGGTCGCCACTCCAGAGACGTTGTATCCAGATTTTATTCGATCTAGTTCGCTTTCGCGAAAGCGTAACAATTCCTTACCCGTCAGGTCAAATATAACCACTTCGGTAATGGTATTGTCATTTGTTTTGAGATATAAATTACCGCTAGCACTCTCTTGATAAACAGTAGTGTTTTCTCTGGACGAAAGCGTATCAGAAGACAAAGTTCCTTTTGCAAAAGTCAGTGCAAAGCGGGATTTGTTTATTCCATCTGTAGTCAATGTGAACTCGTAAGCACCATCTATTCCTAGATCGTGATACACGCCTAGCTCCTTATCCCATAAATAAACCGGCTGTGTTTGATCTATATTTTGAAATTCTGTTGCCTCGATACGATAGTTATTTTTTGCAATACCATGTACCCCTAAATCAATTATTTGCTCTGATGATATAGTAGGTAAAGCTCGAATAACGTAGGGCTTATTTTGGTAAGTGATGTACAAGTCTGACTCACCAGGAGCACCAGCCATTAGACCATCATATCCCATATCGTGACCTGTTGTAAATTGATCGTCAAAACCTAGTAATACCTCGCGCTTTGCGCCTGCATTGGACTCAAAGTTAAGGCGTATTAATTCCACGTTTACATCTTGTTTGTTAGATCGGTCTTGAGGGACAGCGTGGGCGTCAGAGCCAGGAGCAGCAAAAAACACAGTATTGTCCGCCATATGTGTTTTAAACGTACGCTGACTGTTATAAAAGTTAATCGTACCTGGGGCATTCACAGTCACATAAAATCCTTGCGCTACTGGTATATTAAATGTAGGTGCAACCAGACTGGTCTCCCCTGTATTACCAGTACCTAGACCGTAACCATCATACTGTGAAGCAGCGGTAGTACCCAAGGCTGTTATGGTAGCATAGCCACCTTCATATGCCGTCAAAATATGACTGGTAGGACGGAATTGCTCCCACAGGTATAAGGTACCGTTTATTACAGATTGAGTAGGGTCTGTTGCATCTACGTTATCCTTTATGAACTCCCTCGCATCAATAGCAGACGGATACGGATTTCCTACTAGAGAAGTTACGTTATCCACTATAGGATTTTGTCCACCTGGGTGCGCAGCATTAATGCTGATGGTACCGTTGTTAGGCCTACCAGAGAACAACATAACCGCATCTGATGTGACACTGTTAGAAGAACCTTTTTGAGACCAACCTATACCGGGATAAACTCTAGTAGTGCTGGGATTTACCCTAGTCCAGTCATTGTAAGTTAATCCATTAACAAACGTATACAACCAGTTTGAACTAATCGTCAAAGGGTCTGATGCGCCCGGCGTTTTATTAGTGGTAAAGTTTACTGGCGCTCCATCCTGTCCGTCCAGCATCTCGTTTAAGAAGAAATATGGAGCAGATGTATTGAGCTCTTGCGTTACAATAGGCGAGCTCCAATAATTATAAGAATAGGGGCTGGTTAACCCAGACTGACTTCTTAATAATTTACCGTTAGAACCAGCGTTTAAAGTACTCTCCATCGTTTGAACTAATTGAGAGTCACCTAATAACTCAAGGGTGCCGTCAAGGTTCAATTGCCAGGAGTTTTCTATCAAATGATCTGCCTCTACCGTAACTGTTTTATCAGTATCAATTTGCAGTCCTATCATTTGATAATCTCTGCGTTGTGTCACATCGTGCTTTACATGAACAATTCCAGCCGTTGTGTTTTCTAGGTCTGCTGGATCCCATACGGTATCATAAACATAAGTACTAGCAACATCCAGACGACCGTCTTGAGAAGTTACATAAGGTAAAGGGGCGCTCTGAGGTAAAATGGACTTTATATTGTACATAGTCGCATTCTCTAGATTAACCGATTGATCGCTCATCTTAGATCTAATAAACTCGGTAAAAGGGAAGTAAGCCAATAGATCTGTATAATTGACATCTACGTCTTTTACTAAAAATTTACCAGAGATCTTAGTTCCGTTTTGATCAATTTCTTGATAAACGATACGACGCATATCCTCTTCATCAATCGCATTATTGAAAATACGTACTTCATCAATGCTACCATCAAAATAATATTGATCAGCAGCAGTACTAGCGGCTCTACGTCCTATACGTAATGGATCTGTTGTTGTCGCCGTAGCAGCATTTGCGATACTCACTGATTTTTTCAACATTCCGTTGATGTATATATTGAACAGCTCGTTAGGAGCATCATACATCGCAGCAACGTGATACCATTTACCAATACTTAAGGCATCACCAGCATTTAAGTTTACAGCAGATACATTACCTGCAGCATTTGTTACTCGAGCTCTTACTCTCAATTGATTATTAATGTCCAGGTCTAAAGAACCGCCAGACATGATAGTAGCACGATTTGTTGGTGCCTCGTCAATGAGTACCCATGCCATAAGAGTAAATGCATTAGTATTGCTTAAGAGAGGGTTGTCTAGCTCTATATAATCATTGCGACCATCAAAGTCGATCGTATAAGAGTCGTTCAAATTAATAGGAGCTCCATAAATGGTGGTATCAAAATCATTATTAGAATCGTTGACCCCATCCCTATCTGTATCTGTAGTGGCGGTAATTTGCCCTGATCCGTTATCTAGTGCAGCATAATAACTGTCTAGGATATCTCTTTTTGTAGGGTCAGAGTTAGTGGCATCATCACTATACAAGTCCAGATAGTCTGGTATGCCGTCTCCATCGGTATCTTTAGGTAAGTTGTAAGAACTTGTTCCATGATCATCGCTATTACCACCAGCATCTTCATCGTTATTATCAAAGTCAGTCAAGATTCCCTCATCTCCTATATCTGTCGACAATCGACCACTTAAAAAACCATCACCATCGGTCCCATCATTAAGTACTCCGTCCTCTATATCTAAGCCCTCGCCACGGCCATCGCCGTCCGTATCTAGATCACCAAAACCGTCATTTTCTAGCACATCGAATATTCCATCGTTGTCACTGTCTAGATCTAGGTAATTAGGGATTCCATCCCCATCAGAATCCTGCGGTACATAATCTTTATAATCATCATGCAATCCATCATTGTTGGTGTCTTTCCATTCCGTCCCACCATTAGAATTAAACGTAGTGGCGTCGTTGTCTGGATCGATAGTTGTAACGGCGCTAGGCTTACCTATTTCAATCACATTAGGAATACCGTCATTATCGTTGTCTATATCAATAACATCTGCAACGCCGTCACCATCAACATCACATAGTTGTTGAGTGATCAAAATATCATCAATTCCTAAGTCATTTCCTAATCCACCAGGCTGGTCGTTTATGAAGGTAATGGTGAATTTAGTAACCGTTGGTGTAAATGTTTCGGAATATTCATACCAGTCACCGGCAAGGTTATCCTTATCGGTAGGCGCAATATCTCCAGTAGATTTTGACGCAATTAAATTGCCGAATTCATCACGGAATTCAACACGTATTCTGGGTCGTAGTCTAGGATCATCGTCCCATGTGTCGCCACCAGGACAACCATTTAAACAAGGAGCCTCATCTGTATCAAGATTTAAGGCCCAGAAGCTGTAAGTAATAGGAACATTAGCTATAATGCCATCTACTTCGGTTTTATAAAACTCTCCTGCATCAATAGCTGCATTGAACAAAGCAAACCTTCCATTAGTATTGCCTGTATGGTCTCCTCCTAAGTGCCAAAAATCTGCAGCCCATGAAGTAATTTGAGCCGAATTTGTCACCGTATATTCACCGTCATTTACATTAATTTCAGAGTCAACCTCGTCTGGACTAATTCCCTCTATATTATCTTCAAAAGGATAGGTTGTGGTGACCGCTGGATTGTTATCATTGATACGCACTTTTGTAGTACCCTGACCGAATGTTTCTTCTAGGAACTTTATAGTTACGCTAGTTGACGATGGAACTAATTCACATAAAGTTTGTTCAACACTATCGAGTATTCCATCATTATCGTCATCAATGTCTATATTATCAGTGATCCCATCTCCGTCAGTATCAGGAAATGTTTGCTTTCCTTCGCCACCTATTGCAAAATTATATGGGTTCTTGATAGGATCGCTATTTGGTATGGATACAACAGCGTTATGCGTACCTACAGAAGCTGGATCATAGCGAATCGTGAAGGTGGTAGTCTCGTCAGAAGTTAATGAAAAATCAGTAGGCTGTGTTACTATGGTAAATTCAGGATCACCAGTTATTGTTACCTTAGCAGAACCAGCACCTGTTAAATTTAAAGTATTTAATCCACCATTAATAATAGTAAAAGTTTTATCAACAGCACCGGCACTAATGTCAAAGGACCCAAAATTTGTATTGTTCGATCCAGAGATTTCTGTGGAACCGTCTGCAACTAATATATTATTGGATGTTATAAAAGTATCATTGTCAGGACGTACAATGTTCATTGTATAATCCTCAACCTCTACTTGATTTTCCCAAGTTTCTAGACATGGATTGTTTGACATCCAATCGTATCTAACCTTAAATCTGATTACTCTGGCTCCCAGTGGCGCGTCGTTTGGGATTTTGTAGGTGTAAGAAAAGGTAGTGTTATACTCGGTCTGATCAAGAAAAATACGCTCGCCAGCATCAGTAAAATCTCCATCATTATTCCAGTCAACAAAAATTGCAAAGCGACTTTGTTGTTCTTTATTATCTGCATCTCCATCTGTAGTAAACGTAAACACGACATTTTCACCCCTAACGACGTCGGTTGACATTGAGGTGTAATTTTGATAACCATATGGAGAGGCAGTTGTATAAGCTCTATTGGTACCTGTTAATGCTTGTACATTATCAATTGTTCCAAACTGAACTCTTTTAAAATATATCTCATCAGCATTATTTTGATTACCGATGTTTCTGACAGTACATTGCCCATCAACATACAACGATGTAAGAAAAATTAAGGATAATAGCGAAAGCTTCCATACAGATAGCCTAAATACCGCTGCTATAGCGGTGGTTGGTATAGTTGTTCCCATTATTAGATAGTTAGCCAAGTCTATCAATCCACTTTTATTCATGGACGAACGACCTATTTATTGGACAAAACTAATTTATGGACAAGATATAACCTATTTATTTTCAATAATTTCACAAAAAAAAGCCTTATTTACCTAAGGCTTTTAACAAAGGTTAAATAAATTAGCTTATTTTACAGGTATTACCAAGTTTTGACCCGGATGAATGACATCTGGATTCTGTAATTTGTCAGAATTTGCTTGAAATATCTGCTTGTATTTCATAGGATCGCCATAATAATGTTTTGCAATCAAACTTAAGGACTCTCCTTTTTCAACGGTGTGCAAGGCATAAATGGAGGTATCTGCTACTTTTATATCAGCCTCAATATCTGTAGGGTTTTCCCCTCCTACTTTTTTTATTTCATCCCATAACAGGTCTTTTTCATAAGGAGTGCTGGCCGTTCCAGAAATTTTCAATTTACCTGCATTCTCCTGCACATCTCCACCGTGAATGTTTAATTTTTGACCTAGATCTAGGACACTTTGATACTTTTGCTTTACCATGATAGTTGGTTTTATATTAAGCTTTAAAGATAAAAGGAATGATAACCAATTTGAAAATATGAATCAATTTAAAATACCAATTTACACGCAATTAATTAGTTTAGAACACAAAAAAACCGCTGCAAGAGCGGTCCATATTATAGATGTCAGATATAGCTAGCCCTCCTCACTATCTTTTAATGTGGTGTATACATTATTGACATCGTCATCTTCTTCCAGCTTTTCTAATAGTTTATCAACGTCCTCTCGTTGCTCTGCAGTGAGTTCTTTTTGCACTGTAGGAATGTATTCAAAACCAGAACTTAAAATCTCAAAGCCCAGCTGTTCCAGTCCCGACTGTAAAGCTCCGTAATTTTGAAACTCTGCATAGATCATGATTCCATCGACACTATTATCATCATCCTCGTCTTTCTCATCCAGGAACAGTTCCTCTGCGCCATAATCAATCAATTCTAGCTCCAACTCCTCTAGGTCTTGACCTGCAGCAGGTATTCTAAAATGACATTTATGATCAAACATAAACTCTACAGAACCGCTCGTACCTAGGCTACCGTCATATTTTGTGAAATAACTACGCACATTTGCCACAGTCCTGTTATTATTATCGGTAGAAGTTTCTACCAGTACTGCAATCCCATGTGGGGCATAACCTTCAAACAGCACCGTCTCATAATTCTTGGTGTCTTTATCACTTGCTTTTTTAATCGCACGCTCCACATTTGCCTTGGGCATGTTGACCGATTTAGCATTCTGAATAACGGCACGTAGCTTTGCATTAGCATCTGGATCTGGACCTCCCTCTTTAACCGCGATGACAATATCTTTTCCTATACGTGTAAACGCTTTGGACATAGCGCTCCATCGTTTCATCTTTCTAGCCTTGCGGAATTCAAATGCTCTTCCCATTAAAAAATTTGATTTAGAAATTGTAAAATTAGCATTCTTACACCTCTCTTGCAACCATAAAAAACTGCCTCAATGGACAGTTTATCATTTTTAAATTTATCTGCTATTTGCTAGTCAAAACAATAAGTGGCTGCAAATCACCACGTACTTTTTTATACCGCTCTATTTGCGCTCTAACCAGTACATCTGCCATCTCGTTACCCTCTTCCACATAAATGGCTTCTAGTAATTCATTCTTTGTATTAATGGCAAGCTGTTGATCTGCTAGTATCTCATCACGCCTCGCGATAAACTCGCCAGCTATTTTTTCAATTCGCAATAATTGCTTTTCAGACAGGGACAGGGCGTCGTCCAGTTTTAGGGTAAGCTTTTTGGCTTCCTCGATTTGCAACTGGGTAGGTTCTGGCGCTACATAATTTTGTGCACTTGCAAACATACCTGTGATGATTGCAATAAGTAAAAATAATCGTTTCATGTTTTTGTTTTTAATATAACCGCTTATCGTGAGAAAATTCTTAAAACCTTTCTAAAACATAAAAACCCTTTGAAATGGCAAAGGGTTTTAAAATGATTATTAAAATTTCAACTACTCATCTCCTACTATATGCTCTATAGCAGCTGCAAGTTTAAAATCTTTTTCAGTCAGACCACCCACATCATGTGTATGAAGCGTTATCTCTAGCGTGTTGTATACGTTATGCCAGTCTGGATGGTGCTCCATTTTTTCGGCCTCCATGGCGATTCTGGTCATTACTGAAAATGCATCCATGAAATTATCAAATTCAAACGTGGTGTGGATCGCATCGTCGTAATAATCCCATCCTTCCACCTGTTCTAGATGTTTTTCAATTTGTGCCTCTGTTAATTTTTCCATACTAATTATCGCTATCCAGCGCGTTTTTAATGTTACGTTTTGCTTTTCCTAGGGTTTCCTCTGCCTTACCTTTAACTTGATCGGCTTTACCTTCGGCTTCAGTAGATTTATCATCGGCTAATTTACCATATCCTTCCTTTACTTTTCCTTTTGCCTGATCCATTTTTCCTTTAATCTCCTTGTCGCTCATAATCAATATGTTTTAATGTTTGTAATATCTTAAAGGTAGTTCGCTTTCGCGAAAGCGAACAAAACAAAATCATAATCTTCCCTAAACAACTCTTAAGGACTTTTCTATATTTACTGCATGAGACTATTTACAGCACTACTGTTGTTTGCCACTATAGCAACAGCACAAAACCAGGCTAGCGACTCCATACCCTTGCACTTGCGGGAACTACCGCGCCATCAATTGAGCGCCAGTCTAGGAATTGCACAACCACTAGGGGATTTTAAAAGCATTGCAGGGTCTGGTCTTGCAGTGGGTCTAGACTATGAATATTATTTGGACAACAAATGGGGAATATCTGTAGGTGCACGACATGCATCCTATCAAAGCGCTTTTGACAGGATAGACGGCAGCTCTTTTGATAATGAACGACTTACTTCTATTACTTTGGGCCCTGTGCTCTCTATTCAATGGAATAGATTTCAAATAGACGCACTGGCACGTGGTGGGATCGGTTTTCTCGATTTAAACCAGTCTCTAGGAGGCTTCTTTATGTTTGAAACCTTAATTATACCTGAAGAAATCAATACCGCCTTTACAGCAGATGCTGCCTTGAGGTTCAATTACTATTTCCGTCGTAGTACGCAATTATTTTTTTCTGTACAGTACCAGTCTACTATCAGTAAACCTATCGATTATAATGTATCTGCAGACTTTGATTTTGACAAACTAAGTATCATCGGCCCTCTAGAGCCGCGATATAATCAGTCCATTGATTTATCTGGACTGGCGCTGTCTGTAGGGGTAAAAATTGCACTGGGTCGCAAATACACGAGTGGTGAGTTGCGAGTGGATAATTAGGCGGACAATTAACAAAGGATTGGTATTCTTGTTTTTGTTGAATCTTTACTTTTATACCTTAAACAAAACAAGTGAAGTTATACCAACTACATACCCAGCAAAAACTACCCATTTCTCTAGACACTGCATGGGAGTTTTTAACCAACCCTAATAATCTTAAATTATTAACCCCTCCAGAGATGGAAATGACTGTTCTTTATGGAACAGAACGAGGGATGTATCCCGGCCAGCTTATCGAGTATTCTGTAAAGCCACTCCCCTTTCTTAAAACCAACTGGGTGACACACATCACACAAGTAGAGAAGAAAAAATTTTTTGTGGACGAGCAAATGTACGGCCCCTACGCTACCTGGCATCACAAACATTTTGTAAGCGAGATACCAGGTGGTACACTTATGGAAGACATCGTACATTACCGCTTGCCGCTGGGCTTTTTAGGCAAGATGATGCATCCTTTGCTGGTGGAGCCTAAGTTGCAGGAAATATTCCGCTTTCGCGAAAGCGCACTTATCAAAAAATTTGGTGCATATACCACACCCGAAGATCAAAGTAATTTAAAACAAGATATACTCAATTAACATGTCAAAAAACATTCTACTTATAGGCGGAAGCCACGGTATAGGAAACGCAATCGTACAACATTTACATGAGGGGAATAACGTGTATGTGGCCTCTAGAAACAATGAAAATCTACCTGATGGCGTCACACATATCACTTTTGATGCAGCCACTGATCAATTAGATACCAGTCAACTGCCAGAGGCGTTGCACGGCTTTGTATATTGTCCTGGAAGTATTAACCTTAAACCCTTTAAAATGCTTAAACAAGAGCAGTTTGAAGAAGATATGGCCATCAACTTCTTTTCATTGATTAAAGTGACAAGAGATGTACTGCCGTTATTGACTAAAGACGGTAATAGCAGCGTGGTGTTCTTTTCTACGGTTGCAGTTCAAACTGGTATGCCATTCCACACCAGTGTAGCAGCGGCAAAAGGTGCGATTGAAGGATTTGCAAAAGCACTAGCGGCAGAGTATGCCCCTACTGTGCGCGTTAATGTAATCGCCCCATCACTAGTAGATACGCCTCTAGCTGGCAGATTACTTAATAATGATGCCAAAAAAGAAAAAATGGGTGACTTGCACCCTCTAAAACGTGTAGGAACACCAGAAGATATCGCTGGGCTGGCCGTCTACCTGCTGGAGCAAAATGCAGGATGGATGACGGGTCAAGTTTTAGGCATTAATGGTGGTAAAGGGTCTCTTTCTATAGGATAAATAGTTATGGCAGATCAAGTAAACGTTTTCTGGTTCCGTCGTGATTTGCGACTGGATGATAACGTAGGTTTTTATGAAGCATTACAGGCGGGTTTGCCTGTAGTGCCTCTTTTTATTTTTGATAAAGAGATACTGGATAAATTACCGGAAGATGATGCTCGCGTGACATTTATTTATGAGGAACTGCAACGCATGAGGGACCAGTTGCAAGAACAGCATGGTAGCTCGCTAGCCATGTATTATGGCAAGCCAGCAGATGTATGGGAACAAATCATAAATGACCATGATGTTCAAACCGTTTATACTAATCGTGATTATGAACCTTATGCAAAAGAACGTGATGAAAAAATAGAGCAACTGCTTGCTGATAATTCTATTGATTTCAAAACACTTAAAGATCAGGTGATTTTTGAAAAGGATGACGTGGTCAAAAATGATGGAGATCCATATGTGGTTTACACACCTTATAAAAATAAGTGGCTCGAGCGTTTTGAGGAAGAACATAAGGATGCTGACCATTTAAAAATATATTATACCAGCTCTTTATTGGACCATTGTATTCAAAACTCCAGATTGCCTAACCTTACTCTGGCAGATATGGGATTTAAAAAATCTTCCATCGAGATTCCCGAGTATGATGTCACCCCTACTACAATTGAAGAATACGAGAAAACTCGCGATTATCCAGCACAGGAGGGAACGACGCGTCTGGGTGTTTACCTGCGTTTTGGTGTAGCCAGTCCACGCAAAATGGTTAAAAAAGGAATGCAGTCCAAAAACAAGGTGTTTCTTTCAGAATTGATCTGGAGAGAGTTTTTTATGCAGATCCTATATCACTATCCAGAAACTAGAGATAATTCTTTTAGATCCAAATATGACCGCATTGAATGGCGTAATAACGAGGATGAGTTTGAAAAGTGGAAAAATGGTATGACAGGTTACAAACTGGTTGATGCAGGAATGCGAGAACTTAACCAGACCGGTTATATGCACAATAGAGTACGTATGCTAGTGGCTAGTTTTTTATGTAAGCATTTATTAATCGATTGGCGCTGGGGAGAAGCTTATTTTGCTGAAAAATTATTGGATTATGAGATGTCTAGCAATGTAGGTAACTGGCAATGGGCCGCTGGTAGCGGTGTGGATGCTGCACCGTATTTTAGAATTTTTAATCCCATTACCCAAAAAGATAAATTTGATAAACAACGGGCCTATATCGATAAGTATGTACCAGAGCATGATAGTAAAGATTATCCTGATATGATGGTCGATCATAAGGAAGCACGAGAACGCTGTTTGAAAACTTACAAGGAAGCTGTAGCTTAGCTGTTTAAAACTATCTTATGATATCAAGAACAGCCATTTTTCTGCTGGCAATGACAACAGCATTATCCAGTTGTAAGAATGTAGAAACAACCAGTGTAACTGTTGATCAAATAGACTCGACCGGTACAGATCCTTCTTATGGAAACGCGCAGGAGCTAAAAATACCTGCACCATCAAGCGCTACTGATTCTTCATTTGTGGATGAGCTTGAAGAGACATGGGAGGAAAATATTGATACCAACACCCGTTTTGTTTATGAAGATTTTAATGTACAGCGAGCTTTAGACCGACTGCATCTGGGAATGTTAGGTCAAGAAGAAACCCGCACAGTCGATCAATTACTCAATGCTAATTTACGAGATGGTGATCTTATCAAGCCTATAGTGATCGAGACTGGTGACGGGACATTTGATGCCTATGTTCTAGTGACTCAGGGAAACATAGAATTGGCTTACTTCTATTATGAAAATCAATTTATTAATACCATCCAGATCATTCATCCTAGTGGCGTACCAGATGCCATGATAGGACCAGAACGAACCTATGGCGATTTGAAGGACACCTATGAAAATCCTGTTGCTTATGGTAGTGAAATTGAAGGCCGAGTTTATGTGCATATAGATGACATAGGCTTTAGAATGAATGCAGGTCATGGTTTTTATGAACCTGTAGATCTTAATGACGATACAGAAATCATGCTGATTGAATTCTAGTAAGTTTTTAAAGAAAACGATGAAGTATCTAGTTTTTACTAAGATAAGTGGAATTAGATATAACTAATTGTTTTAAAGTGATTTGACCTACATATTATGTTATGTATAAAGGCTCCTTTCGGAGCCTTTTTAACGTTTGGCACGCTGGTTGATTTGTATAAAGGGTAAACAATGATGTTTGCATTAAAACCTTTCAATATGAAAAAGCTATCTACCCTTTTAGTTGTGCTTTCCCTTCTTATAGGAGGAAATAGTACAGCAACTACAGCCGATAATTTAGGTTATCCAGGTACGATCAATAGTTTCATTTTTGTGGAAGGTGGTGTTGAATTTGCCATTTTCCCAGATGGTCAGTTTGATTTCAATTTCCTAGATAATGGACCCCTGTTTTATGCAGGTGTACAGACACCTCATGTGAATCTTAGTTTTAATACAGGGTTCAATTATGACCCATTTGTACAATATGATGCATATGGTGCGGTGATTCAAATAGAAAATGTGCCTGTCTTTTATGATCCTTATGGGCGTATAATTCAAGCAGGAAATGTGCAAATCAATTACCGTAATGGTTATGTCCGTAACATAGGGAATCTATTTGTAACCTATAGAAGACCAGGAGTGGTATATCGTTATCGTGGGTTTGTAAATCGTTTTAATCGATTTTATGTAAACAGACCATGGCATGCTTTTTATGCACCTCCCGTTTTCAATAGATGCATTGTATTTGCTAGTCCTTATAGAAATTTTTATAATCCGATAAGGTTCTCATGGAATTATCACCGTAACCACTGGAATTTGCCTACTTATTATAACGGCAGGTTTGCCCATAATAGAGGTTACCGTGAGTTTTATCGACCTAACGATAGATTTGATTACAGAGATTTTGAACAGGGCCGCCGCAATTCACGAGGTCGACTCGTCGCTGCCAGAAATGTACGTGCTACAAGAAATGATATCGCTAGAGGTAGACAATCCCTAGAGCGCAGTGCTACATCACGCAGTACGAGAGCAGCCGCAATTACAGAAAACTCTAGACGCAATAATGGTGCAGTGGCACCACGATCTGTGAGGGAGCAACGATCAAGCACCAGGAGTGCAAACTCACGTAGCGAGAGAGCATCCCGCATGAGAACAAGTACTGAACGTACTACAGCACCCATAGTTAGCAATCGTTCTAATAGTAATAGAGAGGTGCGTGCCACGCGCAGTAGTCGATCCTCTAGAGAGGCTGCTCCTGCAAGGCAAGCAAGACAGGTAACTAGAAGCGAGGCACCATCACGAGTTTCTCGCAGCACAGCGCCAGCTAGAAGTCGTGCTACATCCAGCCGCACATCCAGCAGGTCGCAAGCAAAGTCTCGCCCATCGCGCACTAGCACAAGAACTGAGTCGACACGTTCTAGCAGTAGAAGTAATTCTAATCGCAGTGGTGGTAGAGGCTCATCACGAGGATAATTTAATTAGCCAGAGTATTTACTGACGTCCGCAGTTATTGCGGACGTTTTTTATGCGTTAGATATTTTTCAATGGTGGCATTCACCTCTGTTGAAACTTTAGTAAAGTAAACCAGCAAACCGTAAACAATCGTTATTAAACAGCTTTTTACAGCAATATTAAGATAGGTATTCCAATTGAAATCCCAAGAATAAAAAAGCGCAATGCAGCCAGTTACCAGAAGCAGTGATATAGTAGTCTGCTTGGTCCATGGATGAATTTTAAGTTTAAGGTAAACGTAATACGCTTTCGCGAAAGCGTAAACAAAATAAGCTGCACAGGTAGCAATTGCTGCGCCGATAAGCCCGTAGGCTGGAATCAACCATAGATTGAGCAGCACGGCAACAATGGCAAAGACTAATCCCAGCCATAGCGTCCACTGATATAAGTTGGTATTGTATAGAATAGCGTTATTACTACCTAGTAAGTTCTCTGTATATTTTACCGCTGTGATTAAAAACACGACAGGAATGGCCACAGAAAACTCTGCCGGTAAGAATTGATAAAACTGATTTACATTGCACACAATTAAAACAACTAGTAAGCCAGCCACAATAGCCAGATTAAGGGAGCTACGTTTATATAAATGCTCCACCGAAGCGATATCACCTCGATTGAAAAACCCTGCCGTAAGAGGGTGAACAATTTGAGCCATTCCCCTGGCAGGTATGGCAACCACCGTGGCCACAAATACAGCAACGTTATAGTAGCTTATGTTTTCAATATTGACATATTGATTGAGCATGGTTTTATCAAGATCAATCAGTGCCGTGCCTACACTACCCGCAATGATCATAAGAATAGAATACCACAACAACTCCCTGGTAGCTTCAATTTTGTAAATTATGAAATTTGGGCGGTAAGTTTGTAAGGCCATTATTGCCATAGCAAGCATGCGTAGAAAATATATAAGTACCAGACTGTAAATAAATTGTACCTGGGTAATGATTCCCATAGCCACCATCACTAATGTAATAGTAGCCGCCACCCTATAAAAAACCTCCTTTAAAAAATTACCTCCTATAGTTTTGAGATGCACTTTTGTCCACGCATAGAAAATCTCAAAATAGGCCTGAAAAATCGCAACCAATAAAATAGCCCACAAGTAATCCCCTACCATCTGGTTTTTACTTGACATCCACAGTCTAATGTTGTCATTAAAAAAGTACAGTATCCCTAAAAATGGTAGAAGGCCTAGCAATGGCCATAATAACATTTGAGTTAAAAAGTTGTCACGATCCTTTTTTGTGGCAAATGAGCTGTAATATTTGACAATCGTGTTATGAACCCCAAAAGAAATTAAAGGGAATAATAGAAAAGCACTGGAAAGGACGTAACCCCATAGACCAAAGTAATCATCGTCTAGATAGGTTGTAGCCAGTTGTAATGTATTAAAGGCTCCAAATAAAAAACCTAACACAGTAATTACAAGATTCCAACTGCTATGTTTTACAACAATCCCCATTCTATCTCTTGATTAATTGACTTAATTGCTGAGTTAAATTTTTGCGATGATACCTACTTACATCATTAGGGTTGCCCGTTAATTGACCCAGTTTAAACGCCTGGTATAAGTTTAAAAGGTGATTCTTCAAACCTTGCATTTGATAATTAAAATAGGTTCCAGAACCGCTTTGCTGCAGTAATGTTTCAATATCTGACCCATCTGGACCTATGGCGATGATAGGTCTGCGGCTTGCCATGTATTCAAAGGTTTTACCAGGAATAATTGCTGTAGTCTCTGGCGTATCAATCTCTATCAATAACAATACTTGCGATTGATTTATCAATTGCACCGCGGTATCATGACTTACATATCCCTTATAATGAACTTGCTGCTCGAGTCCAGCTGCGGCAATTGATTCTTTAATAGTGTCACTAATGTTGCCAGCTAGATGCAGTTGAAAATCTGCAGCAAAATCTGGATGAGTATCGCATAAATCAGTCAGACAGCGCCATAAAAGCAAGGGATTGCGATCTGCTAACAGCGTACCTACATGACTGATGACAAAGCTACCCTCTGGTTGTTTTACCTCATTAGGAGTGAGATCATAACCATTTGTAATTACCTGCACAGGTGTGTTGGTTTTTTCCCTAAATTCTGCGGCTGTACTGGGACTGGTTGTGATAATTTTTGAAGCACTGCGCAATACCTTTACTTCTAAATTTTCATGCTTTTGTTGAGAGGCAGTTGTAAGTCTTAGTGATTTGTGATAGCCTATGGTGGTCCACGGGTCTCTAAAATCGGCGATCCATTCCATATTCGCATATCGTGTACGTCCTGACAGCTCAAGACCTATCAAGTGGACAGAATGTGGTGGTCCCGTTGTAATTAAGGTGTTCGCTTTCGCGAAAGCGGAATCCTTATCAAGCATAGCCACTACCCTTTTTACCCACCCTACTCTGGCGTCTGGGATGAAATAGTTACCACGTATCCACAACAATTTTTTTTCTAAAAAGCCAGGTTGCTTATCAATGAAACCTCGCTGTAGTTTTTTTGTTTTTTTATTGAAAAAATGCTTGACCCATCTGCTGGGTTCTTTAATAGGAACTTTTAAAATGTTGATGGATTGAGGTATCTCATGAATCATTGAATGATCTGTACTAGCATAATCAGCAGACTCTGGAACCACAACGGTTATCTGATACTCCTCTTGCGATAGATACTTGACAAATTTTAACCAGCGCTGCACACCTGGACCGCCAGCAGGTGGCCAGTAAAATGCGATGATATATAGTTTGTGCTTCAACTAGCTGGATTTACGTGCACTATAAAACAAGGCTCCTATTACAAACAATCCTAAAAGCAGATTACTGGCCAGCATGATACTGGAGCCTTTTTCTACCACTGGTGGATCAAAGGTAAATACGATCTCGTGTGTTCCCGCTGGTACTTTTATACCTCGCAAGGCAAAGTTTACAGCAGCAATAGGAACTTCTTTACCGTCAACAATAGCAGTCCAGCCATGAGGATAATAAGCCTCTGAAAATACAGCGAGACCGTCCATGCTATTTTTTGATTGATAAACCCAGCGTTGCGGGTCGTAACTCGTGAGTTCAATAGTGGCAGTGCTATCTTTACCTATCTTGCCTAGATTGATTTTATCTGCTGCTTCCTTTTGCAAGAACGCTTTTTCATCACCATTAAGATCTTGTAAAGCAAGTATTTCTTCATTTGCATTGTTCACAATAACTGCATTGTGAACAAACCATGCGTTCCCCATCCTGGAATCGTTGACGATGGTTTTAATCCCTGCCTCATCACGTACTAATACATACTTTACATTGAACATATTAAGGATCTCTTGATTGCGAGCTGTCATTTGCGTAATGAAATAACCATTATCATCACGTAAATAAAAGTCTGCAAGCGCTGCAATGCGCTTTGGTTTTGCACCATGATATCCTCCTAGTGTCCTGTGAAAGTAAGGCCCACGACCTGAATTAAAGGGGTCTTGAATTAGATCGTAAACTCGAAATATTTCTGGGTCTTCTGCAATTTTACGATCGACAGCTGAAGCTAAAAACGGCAGGTCATAGTCACTGCCAGAGACAAAGTTGCTAGGCTCCTGCCTTGTGTCCTTGTAAGTAATAAAGTTTTGATTGAATCCTACTAGATCAATAAGAATTAAAAGCCCCAGACCACTTAAAAGTATGTTTTTTGAAATCTTGTTTTTTAAATACACGTATAGACCAGCACTTATACCAGTAATAAATAACAACGATCGTAGCGCATCGCTGCGCATCACATCAAAGCGATCTTTACGCAGAGCATCAACAAAAGACTGACCTAGTTGCTCATTATTTCGATAGGAAGCGTCGTAGGGACCGGAAAAATCAAAAAATTGATTGCCCAAAAAGGAGACGACTACAAGTAAAATAGCCATTCCTATTCCTGCATATTTTAAAGCCGTCAATTTTTCTGTTGATGAACGTTTATCACTTAAAAATTGTTGAAGACCTATGATTGCAATTATAGGCACACACAGCTCTATTATTACCTGTATGGAAGTGATCGCTCTAAATTTTGAATAAAGCGGTACATAATCAATAAATAAGTCTGTTAAGATTGCAAAGTTTTTACCATAAGACAATAATAATGCAAGTATGGCAGCTCCCACGGTCCACCATTTAAGACGACCTTTAATTAAAAATAAAGCAATCAATGCAATAAAGAAAACAGTTATACCTAGGTAAGCTGGTGCTTCTACAATAGGCTGCGCTCCCCAGTATAAGGGAACACTTTGCTG
Organism: uncultured Nonlabens sp.; assembly: GCA_947491755.1. Classification (GTDB taxonomy): domain Bacteria; phylum Bacteroidota; class Bacteroidia; order Flavobacteriales; family Flavobacteriaceae; genus Nonlabens. Next base: position 552,124 of record CANLKV010000002.1, read on the forward strand.
AACAAAATTTACAGCATCAGACTTAGGTATACCGTAAGTTTCCATTAGAAATGAAACTGTATTTGAATCCTCGTCAGGACGTGCCCCACTGCCACCACCAGCAAAACGTGGAATAATCAGATTAATACTTTCTGCAATGCCATAACTGTACTGTGTAATGTAATCGTATGTTAAACCGTCTGTTGCGTTTATGTTTTCGCCTTGAGCGTTAATCGTCAGCAGTGATGGGCCACGTGTACTCTCCTTACTATATTCCTGGGTAGCTAGCAAGTTTGCAGCATTTGTCCCTAGCGCCAGCACTACAGACGCGATCATGATGCCTACAGATTTAAAATAATGAGGTAGAATTTTCTTTTTAAACGCATCGATGAAATAAGCAATTCCTAGGACAATACAAATAAACAACAGGTAGTAGGTCATCTGGGGATGATTTGCTTGTAGTTCTAAAGCCATCGCCAGGGCTGTAAGTATACCACCCCATAAATACCGCCCTTTAAAAACTAATAATATGCCGCTTAAAACCAATGGGAAATAAGCGATAGCATGAGCTTTGGCATTATGTCCTACACCCAGAATAATTATTAGGTAGGTTGAGAAACCAAAAGCCAGTGACCCTAATAAACCTAGGCGCCAGTCCACCTTGAGCACTAACATCAAAATGTAAAAACAGATGAAATAAAGAAATAGGTAGTCCGCTGGACGTGGTAAAAATCGTATGGCTCGATCCATAGTGTCAATAAAATCATAGGGATAACGAGCGCCTAATTGATATGTAGGCATCCCTCCAAAAACAGCGTCTGTCCAGTACAGCTCTTCTCCTGTATTCTCCCTATTTTCAATAAGTTGTCGAGCGTTTCCTTTATATTGAACAATATCATTTTGATATAGCTTTTTACCACTCAGTACCGGATAAAAATATGCCAGAGAAGCAAGAATGAAAATGATAAAAACAGCGAGATGTGGAAGAATTTTCTTGAATGAAAAGGTCATGAAAGAACTATGATGATTTGAAATTGAAAATTAGTCAATTTCTTCATAGTCGACATACTCACCAACACTTTTATTAGTGTTTGATTTTTTTCTAGCGGGTCCTGTATTTTGATATTCTACCTGGGTTTCCCCATTATTTGGCTTGTGGTAATTTGCCTCGTTACGTTGATCAAATTGTTTTTGAACACGCTCTAGCGCTTTTTTACCAGCCCATTGCAGTATTGATTTACCGTAAATACGAACTATCAGGCGTACTGCTAGATAAACTCCTGCAACGATAAGTATGGCTTGTAATAGTTTCAAGTTCTCAAATCTTTGCTATAAAATTACGTCGCTGTGTATTTGGGACTCTTTAATAAATCTTAAATTTGATTATGTTTAGCTCTTATGAAAAACAATAACACTTTTTTTCTTGTCTTAATTGTAACTCTTGCAAACTGTCTAACCCTTAGCGCACAGTATACTGAAACTATTAATACTAATAATCCAGGACGTTCGCAAGGTGCTTTTGCAGTAGGTAAAAATGTAGCTCAAGTAGAGGCTTCTGTATTTTATCGAGATGAAGATCATGATTTATTCAATTATCAACGGCAAATAGGTGGTACGGCCTTTCAATTGCGATATGGCCTGATCTGGGAAGAATTGGAGATCTCCTATTTTGGAACTTTTGAAAGTATAAGTGAAACCATTAACCAAGGATTTGGCCCGCAAGAAAACAATTTTTCTAACTTTTCAAGAAGCACACTAGGGGCTAAATACCTGCTCTTTGACCCTATAAAAAAATGGGGAGAAAGAGAAGTTGATTTGTACAGTTATCACGCAAATCGCCGCTTAAAATGGCGAGATTTAATTCCTGCGGTCTCTATTTTTGCTGGGGCAAATATCGATCTGGCAGACCCTAACAGCTTGTTGCCGCCTGACAATCCTACCTTTTCTCCTAGATTAGAACTAATCACTCAACACAACATGGGACGCTGGGTATTTGTTTCAAACTTTATAGTCGATCGAGTAAGCACAGATTTCCCATCCTACGGCGGGATCTTTACATTGACTCATAGTATCAACAATCGTTGGGCTGCTTTCGGTGAGTTTCAAACGATTATATCAGATTTTTATAGCGATGATATCGCTCGAGGCGGATTGGCCTATTTGATAAATAAGAACTGGCAGGTAGATGCTAGTGCAGCCATCAATTTTAAAGATACACCAGGTCTTTATCAGGTTAATCTGGGCATGAGTTATCGACTTGATTTCCATAAAGATCCGGTAATCACAAGACTGTAATATTTCCCTAATACCTATTCATGAGCATTAAAGTTCAACGCATATCCAGTAAAAGAGATATAAAAAAGTTTGTTACGTTTCCTATGGAATTGTACAAAGGAAACCCTTACTACGTCCCGCCAATCATTAAGGATGAGATGGAGACCTTTGATCCCCAAAAAAATCAGGTTTTCAAAAATGCCGATTGTTGGTTATTTCTTGCCTATCGTGCGGACAAAGTTGTAGGGCGTGTTGCTGCCATTATCAATCATATAGAGGTAAAAGAACAAAACAAGCCTAAGATGCGTTTTGGATGGCTGGATATGGTGGATGATATAGAGGTCACTAGAGCACTGCTTGCAGAGGTAAACCGTATAGGAAATGAAAATCAATTAGAATATGCCGAAGGACCTGTAGGTTTTACACTGATGGATAAAGCGGGTATGCTTATAAAAGGTTATGACGAACTAGCCACTATGATCACCTGGTACAATTATCCCTACTATAAGGAACACATGGAGCAACTGGGTTATGAAAAAGCTGCAGAATGGGTTGAGTTTAAGTTCAAACCACCTAGCCCCATACCAGAACGATTTAACAAATTTGCTGACCTTGTGGCAAAAAGGTATGGGCTAACACAGCTTAGTTTTAAAAGCACTAAAGAAATAGAGCCTTACGTAGACGGAATGTTTGAGTTGCTCAATCAGACCTATTCCAATCTAGTCACGTTCGTACCTATACAGCAATATCAAATAGATCTGTATAAAGAAAAGTACCTCCCCTTTATCAATCCAGATTTCCTAGAATGTGTAGTGGATAAAGATGGTAAATTAATAGCTTTTGCTATTACTATGCCTTCTTTTTCTAGAGCCTTACAAAAGGCAAATGGAAAACTCTGGCCGTTTGGGTTTTTACATTTATTAAGAGCAAAAAAGAACAACGACCGTGCAGCTTTCTATTTAATAGGCATACATCCTAAACTACAGGGCAAGGGAGTAACTGCAATGATGTTCCGTAATATCACGCAAAATTTTATGGACTATGGTGTGGAGTTGTGTGAGACCAATCCAGAACTAGAAGACAATCTTGCGGTGCAAGCCTCCTGGAAAGATTACGATCCCATACTGCATAAAAGAAGACGAACATATCGTAAAAATTTGTCTTGAATAAACTAGAACAACAACGCATTTTATTTGAGGATAATCATTTAATCGCTGTCAATAAACAATCTGGTGATCTTGTTCAAGGAGACAAAACAGGAGATGTAATACTACCTGATTTGATCAAGGATTATATTGCAGTGGCTTATGATAAGCCTGGCGCCGTTTATCTGGGTGTAACACATCGATTGGATAGACCTACCTCAGGTGTAGTAGTTTTTGCACGCACTTCAAAGGCACTTACAAGAATGAATAAATTGTTTGCTAGTCATGATACTCAAAAAGTTTATTGGGCGGTAGTAGAAGGACAAGTAAGAAATGAAAAGCAAACAGTGACTCATTTTATGGTGCGCAACCCTAAACAGAACAAGAGCTATGCGCACGATCATGAAGTACCTAATTCTAAAAAAGCAGTACTGCATTATCGATTAATACAACGATTAGATCGCTATAGCCTGCTAGAGGTGACACTGGAGACCGGTAGGCATCATCAAATACGCAGCCAGTTAAGCAAAATAGGCTATGCAATAAAGGGAGATTTAAAATATGGTGCTAGACGAAGTAATAAGGATGCTAGCATTCATTTACACGCAAGATCATTATCTTTCATACATCCAGTGAGAAAAGAAGCGGTTGCGATTGTTGCACCCGTGCCAAGTCACGACCCCATCTGGAATGCTATTGAGAAAGATTTATGACACCAGAACAATTACATAGTAAACAACGAAACTTTTTTAAAACAAGAAATACCCATGATGTCAAATGGCGTCTGGCAGCCTTAAATCGTTTAAACGAAAATCTAGAAACTTTCGAGCCTAAAATATTTCAGGCATTAGAAGATGATTTAGGTAAAAGCGATATAGAAGCATATCTTACAGAAATTCAAGTAGTACAAAAAGAATTACAACTATTCTTAAAAAAAACTGCTTCCTGGGCGCGACCTAAAAAGGTTCGTGCCTCGCTCATGAATTTCCCTTCAAAAGCGCGACAATACCCAGAGCCCTATGGGAATACTTTGATCATATCGCCCTGGAATTATCCCTTTCAACTGGCTATGATGCCACTAATTGCAGCTGTTGCGGCAGGCAATACAGTCACCTTAAAACCTAGCGAGCACTCCCCTTCTACAAGCAATGTACTGGAAGAACTTATTAAAAATAGTTTTGATCCACAGCATGTTAGTGTACAACAAGGCGATGCAGATGTAGCCCAGCAATTGACAGCACTACCGTGGAATTATATATTTTTTACAGGCAGTCCAGGTGTAGGTAAGAAAATATACCAGGCAGCCGCAAAACACCTGACACCAGTAACTCTAGAACTAGGTGGTAAAAATCCAGCTGTGGTACATCCCACAGCAAATTTAAAAGTAGCTGCGCGACGGCTTGTATGGACAAAGTTTTTAAATGCTGGTCAGACCTGTATCGCACCAGACTATATCCTGGTGCATCATTCCATCAAGAGCAGATTGATAACGCAAATGCAAGAAGAACTGCAAATATTTTATAATGGTAGTGCCGCAAGGTCTAAAGACTATTCAAAAATTATTACACCGCAGCATCTCGAGCGACTTTCTAATTTACTAGAGGGACAACAAATTATTTGCGGTGGTCAAATTATCAAAGAGAGTCGTCACCTAGAACCTACCCTACTGGATCAACCAGACCGTGAGAGCACAGTGATGCAAGACGAGATCTTTGGACCTATTCTACCCATTATTGCTTATACCAATACAGCAGATATAGAACAGTGGATAGAAAGTTATGAGCAACCACTAGGCGCTTATGTATTTGCACAAGATACCAGGTTTGAACGATGGTTTATAAATCGGTTTTCTTTCGGTGGTGGAGCTGTAAATGACGCAATAGTACAATTTATTAACGGCCGCCTTCCTTTTGGAGGTGTTGGTAACAGCGGTATAGGCAGCTATCATGAAAAGCACAGCTTTAATACCTTTAGTCATTATAAAAGCGTGGTCCACCGTGGTACATGGCTTGATTTGAAAATTAAATATCCTCCTTACAATATCAGCGTTGATCTTCTCAAAAAAGTGTTCAAATGGCTTTAAACAACCCTTATTATGGTTGCGGGTAGTTATAAAATCATAAAATGCGGTTAAGCTGATGTTATTTCGCTTTCGCGAAAGCGAACTTATCCTATCTTTAAAATAAAAAATGATACAAGAAGGAACAAAAGTAAGATGGGAATGGGGTAATGGTACAGCAACAGGAGAAGTGCAATCCACATTTACCAAAAAAGTCACTCGCACCATAGACGGTAATGAAGTTACCAGAGAAGGTGAAGAAGGAAATAAAGCCCTTTATATAAAACAGGATGATGGTAGTGCGGTTCTTAAACTAGAGAGCGAGGTGGAACGCGCAGACTCTTAAAGATGTTGTTATGACGTTACTTGCTACCGCTGGATTTACAGATTTTATAATTATTGCAGCTATCATGGGAGTTGTGCTCTATGGCTGGGAACTGTGGAATGATAGCCATAGTCTTACTGCAATAAAATTGCGCAAAGATGGCACTAGAGATTATCACAGAGTACCTACAGATGATAAAAAGTTATTTCCAACCTGGATAAAAATTGCAATTTTTATAGTCGTTGCGAGCGTTCTCTTTATACCACTTGATTTTATTTTAAACCGATCATAATATGGCAGAGCTTATTAAACTTTATGAAGATAAAACCGACCAGAAACAATTGAACCGTATCGCAAAAGCAATGCGTGATGGCGCGCTGGTCATATACCCTACAGATACAGTTTATGGACTGGGGTGTGATATAACTAACAAAGCAGCAGTTGAAAAAATTGCTCGCATACGTAATGTAAAGCCAGAAAAAGCCAACTTTTCTTTTATCTGTGAAGATCTGAGTAATTTAAGTGACTATACCGCACAAATTGACAGTGCTACTTTTAAAATCTTAAAGCGCAACCTGCCAGGTCCGTACACTTTTGTATTACCAGGAAATAACAATTTGCCAGGAATTTTTAAAAAGAAAAAAACAGTAGGAATACGGGTGCCAGCAAATAACATTGCGACTGGACTGGTAAAAGCACTGGGCAATCCTATTATTAGTACTTCTATAAAAGATGAAGATGAAGTGCTTGAGTATACCACTGACCCTAGTCTAATTGCAGAAAAATGGGATCACCTAGTAGATTTTGTGATCGATGCAGGTTATGGAGGTAATGTGGGAAGCACAGTGATTGACCTAACAACACCAGAACCTACATTGATTAGAGAAGGGAAAGGAAGCATTGATCTATAGATCGATTGAAAATCTTTGAGAGTGCTATTGCTGTAAAATTGTTAGGGTTATACCGCAAAAGACCTAACTAGTATTAGTATCAATAACTTATATAAAATGAAAAAAATATGCCGTATTTAGATAGAACTACAGGTACTGATTTATCTGACATAAAAATTTACTATGAAGATTATGGAACGGGAAAGCCCATTATCTTAATACATGGCTGGCCATTGAGTGGAGCTATGTGGGAATACCAGGTCCCTGTATTGATTGATGCTGGTTATCGCGTGATTACTTACGACCGCAGAGGTTTTGGAAAGTCGTCTCGCCCCTACACGGGATTTGATTACAGCACGATGTCGCACGATTTGCACGAACTTATTTTAAAGTTAGAGTTAGAGGGTGTTACCCTGGTTGGTTTTTCAATGGGTGGTGGAGAAATTGCTAAGTATGTGGATAAATACGGGACTAGCAATTTATCAAAACTCATATTTATCAGCTCGATTGCTCCTTATATGCTTAAAACAGATGATAATGCAGATGGTGTTCCTGCATCGGTATTTGAAGATATGAAGACTGCGGTAAAAGAGGATCGCAGTGGATTTCTAAAAGGTTTCGGTGAGAATTTTGTGAATTACGAACAAAATATAGAACGCGTATCAGACGGGCAACTGGACTATAATTTTAATATAGCTGCAGCTGCATCACCTAAAGGCACCTTAGATTGTATTGACGCATTTGGCACCACAGATTTAAGAGACCCTATGAAAACTATCGATGTTCCTACCCTTTTTATACATGGGGATGCAGATGAGATTGTTCCTTTGAAACCTACCTCAGAGGCAGGACACAAACTGGTTAAAGATTCTGATCTCAAAATTATAAAAGATGCTCCCCATGGGCTTTATTTAACGCACAAGGAAAAATTGCATCAACATCTGTTGGAGTTTTTAAATGGGTAACTCGATTAATGATTATATCTAAAGAAACCAAAGCGCTAGTCCTATGAAAGCTTTCAACCTCATTTTGTTTTTAAGTTTAATCGCTGTAACCAGTAAGGCACAAACCATCATCACACTCGATACAGTACAGAGTATGATCATGACAGGTAAAGGAAAAGGTCAGGATGCTACAATTAATCCATATTATGGAATGGGCTGTATAGCGGTTGTAAAAAATCTGGGGGAATTAGAATTTTCCATACGCGTGCAACAAAATGATAGTGTTATCAGAACAATACCTATCCTTAAAAATGAGGTCAAAGAAGTGCCATTACTTAAAGGTTTTGAATTATATCTTGACCCTAACCCCCAGGGCAAAGCGATGGCTAGCGTAGCTTACAAAAAGATCAAATTATAGACAAGGTTCTAATAGATTCGATACCTGTAAATTGTTATGATCTATTCATCTGTCCACTTTAAATAATTAATTTTATATCACAAGTAGAAATCGGCGTCCATGACGACCGATTTTTTTTTTATTGCAAGATAGATTTTGTCTAGAGCTCAAGGTGGTCCTATTTTTGCCGGTAATACAGCTCGCTTAAGTTATAGAGGTTTTAAATACGATTGCTCTTATAAAATAGAAGTTAGAGAGCTGATTAATATTCTTAACTCCTACAAATCACTAATTATATCAATATCTATTTATGGCCCACCGGCATTTTTTGATTTACAAGCCGTATAAAATGCTTAGTCAGTTTGTTACTAATGATAGGCATCAACGTAACAAACATTTTTTAGGTGAATTGTTTGATTTTCCTGAAGGATTAATGGCAGTAGGAAGGTTAGATGAAAATAGTGAAGGATTATTATTACTAACTACAGATGGGAACTTGAGCCACAGCCTAAATGCTTCTAAGAAAATAGAAAAAGAATATGTTGCACAAGTAGATGGGGCGGTAACTGATGCTGCTATTGAGCAACTGCGGCGTGGCGTAGAAATTACCGTCAATGGAGAAGCCTATACCACCATAAAATGCAAGTCGCGGCGTTTGAATGAAACACCGTATTTAAGAGATACAACACAAAAAATAAGAGACGACCGTCACGGGCCTACCAGCTGGTTATCCATTACGTTAAAAGAGGGTAAATTTAGACAAGTGCGCAAAATGACAAGTGCTGTAGGTTTTCCTACCTTACGTCTAGCGCGAGTGAGAATCGGTAATTATACCATTGACTCATTAACAGGCAAAACAGTCAGAGAATTACAAGATCAAGAACTGCGATCCATTATTTTTTAATGACAATCATCGTTGCTTTTACTCCAGCAGCCAGATTCCAAACGTTTTGAGATATTACATTACCTTCTTTATCCATCACTTTAAACTCGGCAGTATTAGGTCCAGATGATCCCTGATTTAATGCCTCAATCTCTAGTTTATTAAAACCTTCTTTGAGATTGATATCAAACCCTTGAAAAACGTTGCGCAAGTATATTTGCTCTACCAGCACCTTATCATCTAACCATACCCTTACAAGATCTCCGTCTTCATACTGATGATCCCTGCAAACCATCGCAAGCACATTTTTGCCAGTCCTGATCTCACCCAGAAAAGTATCGCTTACAAATCCTATAGAATTACCTTGATCTTTTTTGAATTTAGTCTTGGTAAATTGAACACCAGGATCCAATAAATCCGTAGTAGTTTTCATACTGAATTCTGGTTTTTCTCTGGTACGCGAGAAAAATGGAGTGATTTCTTCTTCCTTTTTAGGGAAAAGTAGCGAACCAGACTCTTTAGGGTCTTCTACCCTTTTTTCCACAGGATTCACTTTGACCGTACTGGTCTTAGGCTTTTCTTGCGCAACAGCAAGAGCACCTAACATGACAACAGAAAGAAAAAGCCAATTTTTCATACTATTAATGTAGCAAAATCCTTGCCTAACTTACACAATTCTTGATTTGTGTGCTAGGTAAGTACAAAAATAATCAATAGTTGACCTTGTTGAATGAATTGCGCTTTCGCGAAAGCGAACTCAACTACATCTTAAATAACAACCGTTTAACTTACTCGCTGTATGCGAGCACCTATTCTCTTTAAACGGGTATCAATGTTCTGATAACCACGATCAATTTGTTCAATATTATGAATGGTACTGGTTCCCTTTGCACTTAAGGCAGCAATAAGCAGAGATATTCCGGCGCGTATATCGGGAGAGGTCATGGTGGTTGCCTTGAGACTGGACTGAAAATCGTGACCTATTACACTAGCGCGATGAGGGTCGCACAGGATAATTTTTGCCCCCATATCAATCAGTTTATCAACAAAGAATAGGCGGCTTTCAAACATTTTTTGATGAATAAGAACGCTACCACGAGCCTGTGTAGCCACCACTAATACAATACTCAATAGGTCTGGTGTAAAACCGGGCCATGGTGCATCAGAAATACTTAAGATAGAACCGTCAATATAATTTTGAATTTCATAACCATCGTTATGAGCAGGTATGTATATATCGTCCCCTCTTCTTTCTAGTGTAATTCCTAATTTACGGAAGGTAGCTGGGATGAGTCCTAGCTCATCATATGCTACGTTTTTAATGGTTATCTCGCTTTTAGTCATCGCTGCTAGACCTATCCAGCTGCCTATCTCGATCATATCTGGCAAGATTCTATGCTCTGTACCGCCCAGGGAATCTACCCCTTTTATGGTGAGCAAATTTGAACCTATCCCACTTATATCTGCCCCCATACGCACAAGCATTTTACATAATTGCTGTAAATAAGGCTCGCATGCAGCATTATATATAGTTGTGGTTCCTGTAGCCATTACGGCAGCCATGACTATATTTGCAGTACCGGTTACAGAGGCCTCGTCCAGTAGCATATAAGTCCCTGTAAGCTCTTCTGCCTCTACTCCGTAAAAGTATTCTTCTTTATTATAGCGGAATTTTGCTCCTAATTTTATGAAGCCTTCAAAATGGGTATCTAGACGACGACGGCCTATTTTATCACCTCCTGGGCGCGGTATATACCCTTTTCCAAATCTTGCTAGTAGCGGTCCCACGAGCATAATAGATCCACGCAGGCCTCTTCCCAGGACTTTATATTCTTCAGATTGTAAAAAATCAAGATCTACCTGGTCTGCCTTGAAGGTGTAGGAATCGGTACTGTTTTTTGTCACCTTTACGCCTAGGTGGGATAACAAATCGATTAATTTATTGACATCAATAATATCAGGAACGTTATTGATTGTTACAGGTTCTGCTGTTAATAAAACGGCGCATAAAATTTGAAGTGCCTCATTTTTTGCGCCTTGTGGCTGTATATCTCCTTTAAGAGCATGACCACCCTCAATAATAAATGTTCCCATATTGTAATTTTCTATAAAAAATAAATTTAATCATCTGCGCGGATTCACTTTTACAAAAGCGAGAGAAGTATCCAGAAGTAATTAACAGTAAGGTATGGATTATCGCAAATGAGGTGTCAAAAAAAAGCGTCACTTATAAAGTGCCGCTTAGTTTTAATTGGTTACTAAAGATGTTTAATTGCGGCGACGTCTATTATTGTTATTGTTTCGCCCACCTTTTTTAGAACGAGGTCGATTGTTGTTATTGTTACGTTTTGTATTTGTGTTACGGTAGATCAAATCTTTAGACTCTAACAGGTCTTCATCTTTTGCAGCCATATTGATTTGCCCATCACTCAGCTCATAAAGATGTTTGAAAATTACGGCGTCATCTACACTGTCTTTATTCCAGTTGAGAAATGACTTTTTCATGTGATTTGCAATAATAAATGTAAGAGCATCTCTTTTTTCTCCTTTCTCCCATGAGCAAGCGACATCAATCATACTTTGTATGTTATTACCATAAAAACGGTAACGAGGTTTCTTTTGTGGGTAAGGCATTCTAGGTGGACGAGCCTGCAAATCTTCCTTGTTAGGTAGCGGGTATGGAGAGTCTACATCCAGATCAAAGTCGGCAATGATAAAAAACTGATCCCACAGTTTGTGTTGAAAATCTGCCACGTCTCTTAAATGCGGATTCAAATTTCCCATGACGCCTATAATGGCGTTGGCCATACGGTTGCGCTCCTCCTTAGTTTCCAGAGTTTTGCAATGCTCTACTAGTTTTTGAATATGGCGGCCATATTCGGGTATATTAAGCTGATTACGCTCTGTATTGTACTCTAATGATGATATCAAAATGAAATATAATTGATGTTGTGAAGTGATGCAAAGTAAACAAAATGCAACTAAATATTATTAAAATGTTTAAATAAACGATCTGGCCGGTTTATAAAGAGATAACGCCGTCTACGGTAGCCACTTGTTTGTATTTAATAATCACTAGTTCTGGATTCTTCATTTTAACTAATATAGAGATGCTAGTATACTTCCCTTTACTAGATTCTTTTGTAGTGATAACGGCACCCATGTTATCAAAAATCGATTCTATCTTTTCAATTTTTTTATGATCAGAGGGTACTATAAATTTATATAAATATTTTGTAGGCCATATGCTCGTATCGGCCAACTGGATTTTTAACTTTGCGTAAAATTCTTCTGATTTAGGGTCGTTCATAGCATTTTTAAAGATAACAAAGATAAACATTCCGACCCGGCAGTAAATAGCTGTAAATTAGCTTCAATTGTGTTTTTATGGAAAAAACAAAGCGTATTTTAATCATAGGTGGCCCAGGTTCTGGTAAAACCACCTTAATCCACTGCATAGAAAAACAAGGGCATACCATACACCATGAGGTATCTAGAGAGGTCACTTTAAGAGCTAGAGAACAAGGGGTTGAACAATTGTTTTTGACGGACCCCCTCGCCTTCAGTAATGAATTACTCAAACGCAGGATGGAACAATACGAGCAAGCTACAGATGGATATAACTTTTATGATCGAGGGATCCCAGATGTGCCCGCCTATCATTTATATACAAATGACCCTATACCAGATGCTTACACCTATGCAGTAAAGCATTATCGTTATGACATCGTTTTTTTCTTACCACCATGGGAAGAAATTTATGAGACCGATAATGAACGGTATGAATCTTTTGAACAAGCTGTAAAAATTAGTAGTGTGTTACTAGATTTTTATCATACATACGACTATACTCCAATAGAGGTCCCCAAAGGAAAAGTGCAAGAGCGATATGATTTTATAATGTCACATATACAAGGTGATTGAACAATCCAGGCGCATATTAAATTCCGTTTACGGCTTTAAGGACTTTCTCCCTGCTCAAGAGCGGGTGATACAATCTGTTTTGTCTGGAAAAGATACTCTGGCATTACTTCCTACCGGTGGTGGAAAATCGATTTGCTATCAAATACCAGCATTACAACAGCCAGGTATATGTATTGTTATATCACCATTAATTGCTTTGATAAAAGACCAGGTCCATCAACTTAAAAAACGTGGTATTAAAGCAATAGGACTTACAGGAGCTATCCAGATGAACGAGCTGGACAATTTGCTGGATAATGCAATTTATGGGGGTTATAAATTTTTGTATTGCAGCCCAGAACGTTTAAAGCACCCATTAGTCCAGCAACGCATTGCCAAAATGCAAGTCAATTTAATCGCTGTAGACGAGGCCCACTGTATCAGTGAATGGGGGAACGACTTCCGCCCGGCATACAGAGATATCGTCATGCTCAAGAAATGGGTTACTAACGCTCCAATGATTGCTTTAACAGCAACAGCAACAGCAGCAGTACAACAAGATATATGTCAATCACTAGCGCTAGAGCAACCAGATATTCATAAAAATAGTTTCAAGCGCAGTAATATAAGCTACCATATTATCGATACGGCAAATAAACGCCAGGCAATCGCCTCGTTTTATAAAACTTATCCTGGATGTTCCATTGCCTATGTGCGCAGCCGTAAGAATTGTTATGAATACGCGCAATATCTGGAACAAAACGGCATCGCAGCCACCCATTATCATGGTGGATTAGATATCAAACAGAGAGATACATCCATGCAGCGGTGGATGCGCGATGAGCAGCGCGTAATGGTAGCGACAAATGCTTTCGGTATGGGAATCGATAAGCCAGATGTGCGCACGATTGTACACCTACAAGTCCCAGACAGTATAGAAAGTTATTATCAAGAGACAGGGCGTGCTGGTAGGGACGGTAAATCCAGCAGGGCACAATTTATTTATAACGTAAACGACCTGAATCATGCGCACAACCAGTTTGTAAAAAACCTACCTAGCGTTCCCTATGTAAAACAGGTGTACCGCCACCTTTGTAATTATTTACACATCTCTTTAAATGAGGGAATGGAAGAACAATTTCAATTTTCATTCTCTAGCTTTTGTAAACATAACGAGCTCAATGCTGTGGCTTGTTACAACGCACTCCACGTTCTAGATCGTTATGGTGTGCTTAAAATGGAACAAGGAACAGAGAGAAAATCGAGTATACGCTTTCGCGAAAGCGCAAAAAACATCAACCAATATACAAGCAATAACACTACCGCTAGCAGTATCATGCAAGCCATACTGCGAGCTTATGGAAGCAGTCAAGAGCAAGATATTGTTATAAATATAGGACTGATTGCTGTGCGGAGTAATAGCACAGAAAAGCAAGTGATAACAGTTCTTAAAAAAATGCACCAGCAAGAAGTAATTGAAGCAAACCTGCAGACAGAGGATACACAGGTACTTTTTCTAGTTCCTAGAGAAAATGATCGCACGATCAATCGATTCAGCCATTTACTGGAGCGACAAAACAATCTTAAAAAAAGAAAATTAGAACAGATGATGCAGTTTGTTCAAGAGCGAGAAGAATGCCTTCAAAATTATATCTTGAGCTATTTTGACGAGCCTGCTAGAGCTAGATGTGGTCATTGTTCTAATTGTGTGCGTGTAGAGCGCACTGCTGCCCATGACAGCTTTGAAATACTTAAGTTTTTAAAGAGTTCTAGAAGTTTTAATGAAATAGCAGGTGCATGCAACTGGACCGATGATCGATTAGTTACAAAACTTAGAATGTTAATTGAGTCTGGTAAGGTTCAAATTACTGATGATAATAAATACAAAATCAATGAGTAAATCTTTAAGAATTATATTTTATGGTACTCCAGAGTTTGCAACGGGCATTCTCAAAGTACTACACGAGTCCCATCATCAAATAGTGGGTGTCGTCACTGCGCCAGATAAACCCGCAGGTCGTGGTAGAAAACTGCATGAGAGCGATGTCAAAAAATATGCTTTGAAACAAAATTTGCCACTCTTACAGCCCACAAATTTAAAATCGGCAGACTTTATAAAGCAGCTAGAAAAAATAAATGCAGACCTGCAAGTGGTTGTCGCATTCCGCATGTTGCCTCGAGTTGTGTGGTCAATGCCTGCACTAGGCACCTTTAATTTACATGCTAGCATGCTGCCACAATATAGAGGCGCTGCACCTATAAACTGGGCGATTATCAATGGAGAAAAGAAAACAGGCGTAACAACTTTCTTTATTGATGAAAAGATTGACACCGGTGCAATTATCCATCAGCGCGAGATCGATATAGAGCCAGATGAAACCGTAGGAACTCTATATGCTAAGTTAATGGTACTAGGTGCAGACTTGAGCCTAGACATTGTAAATCAAATAGCGCAAGGTAGCGTGAGTACTACCGTACAAAAAGACGCCCAAAATATCAAGGAAGCGCCAAAGCTAGACGCGACAAATACCACTATCGACTTTAACAAAACAGCCACCCAGGTGCACGCGCTTGTACGTGGTTTAAATCCCTCTCCAGTAGCAAAGGCCAGTTTAATGGAAGAAAATACGCAGGTTATTAAGGTGTTTAAAACAGAAATATTATCAAAAAGACATCATATGCAACCTGGTAGCATTGTTATTGATGAAGGTCAATTAATGGTAGCCTGCAAAGAGGGATTTATAATCATCCATGAGTTACAATTACCCAATAAAAAGCGAATGGAAACAACAGATTTATTAAATGGGTATCAATTTAGCGCTGATGCTAGATTTGACGTGGCTTAAGGATAAAACGACTAGAACAGCAAGTATTTATTAACAATTGTTTAGGTTTATCAACAATTTTTCTCATTTCTTGTACTATTCCTTGCTTCCTAGCATAATCCGTATAAATTTGTTTCCAGTTTTAGTTTAACCAACATTAATTTAAATTCTATTATGAACAAAACAGATTTAATCGAAGGAATGGCAGAGGCTTCTGGTATTTCAAAAGCAGCAGCAAAAAAAGCATTAGAGTCATTTCTAGGTAACGTAGAGAAATCCTTGAAAAAGGGTGACCGTGTATCTTTAGTAGGTTTTGGTTCTTTCTCAGTTTCTAAAAGAGCTGCTCGTGAAGGTAGAAACCCACAAACTGGTAAAACCATCAAAATCGCTGCTAAAAAAGTAGTGAAATTTAAAGCAGGTAGTGATTTACAGAAAGCTGTAAACTAAGTAACTACTCCTTTATTAAAAACGACCCATTCTTTAATTAGAATGGGTTTTTTTGTAGATGAGATTTAAGAGCCGAAAAATATTATAAAAAAATGTTAAGCTCTTTATTTTTTTATTATGTTTAAACAACGTTTAAAATTATGGAGGCTCTTTTACCAGATCGTGGAAAATTATTAATTTCTGAACCTAGCATTATAGGAGACGCTTCGTTTTCTAGATCTGTGATCTTATTGACTGAATATAATGATGATGGGATTGTAGGTTTTATTATCAACAAACCTCTAGATTTTACATTAGACGAGCTGGTACCAGAAATAAATCAAGAGTTTGAAGTCTATGATGGTGGGCCAGTAAGTACAGATAATTTGTACTTCTTGCACCGCATCCCTGAATTAATACCAGACTCACATCATATAAACGATGGTATTTACTGGGGCGGCGATTTTGAAACAGTAAGTACTCTTATCAATTCCAATCAAATCAAAAACGATCAGATTAAATTCTTTCTAGGATACTCTGGCTGGGAACGCAACCAGTTAGATCTCGAGTTGCTTAGTAATTCCTGGATTGTAACAGATAACGTTGACAGCGTTAAAGTTTTATCTGACGAGGTTCATGATTTTTGGAAAATAAAAATGCGGGCTCTAGGTAATGGTTATGAGATCTGGTCTAATGCACCAGAAAATCCTAGTTACAATTAATAAGGCGCTTCCTATTGAAAAAGTTTTGCATTAAAGAAATCTCGTAATTCTGTAGCGGCAGTATGCTCGTATTCTTTTTTGCGGTATTTTGAGATGGATTGAATCCCCTGAATCACGTTTGTAGAAAATAATTCGTCTGCACGTTGCAGTTCAAACGGTGTGATACTCTCCTCTTTAAATTTGTAATTGAGCATACGCTTGATTTGAGCGATCACCTGCTCTCTCATGATTCCATTGAGGCACCCATCACTTATGGGTGGTGTTTTTATCGTATCGCCGGATCTCAAAAACAAATTCCCACTAATGCACTCTGCAACCATTTTGTTTTGATTGAGTAGCAACATATCGTCATAATCATTTTCTGTCTTATAAATTCCCGCTAGTACATTAATGGTTTTATTTGCTGTTTTTAAAGATCCTAACAAACCTAAAGGGAGCAGATGGTCTTTGAATAACTCTACCTCATTTTTAGATTGATAAATATATGGATCTTGCAAGGTTGTGAGTTCCATACTATAACACACACCGCTAGCTGTAGGTGTATAAAAACCACCTGTGTCGCGCCATACAGTAATTCTTATTCTAGAGTGGGCACTATCAATACCATTAGCCTTGTGCAATCTAGAAATTTGCTCTTCAAAAAATTCTGGAGTAAAACTTTGCGGAATTTCCATACGTAAAATGCGCATGCTAGACATCAATCTAAAATAATGGGACTCATAAAATATAGGCTGCTTATCATAACAACGTATGGTTTCAAATACACCATCACCATAATAAGTACCGCGATTGTTATAGGCAATTTGCGCCTGATTATTTTCTAGTAATTCATCGTTAAGTAATACCATAAAAAAAGCCCTGAAATTCAGGGCACAAATTTAAAACTTATGAAAGGGCTACTAGCGAGAACCTAGCACTTTTTTTAATTCACCTATCTGGTTTTCCCAGAACATCTTTTGTTCTTCCACCTCGTCTTCATCATCACCAAAATCGGTAATCATTAAAGAAACATCTTTGGTTATTTCGTCTACCTCTATACGCAGTTCAAAAAACTTTTTAGTATCCTCGTCATAATCCCACTGAAAACGTGCCCGTTCTTCTCCTATACGCTTTATGATTTTTGCCTTTTCTTCTTGTCCATCCCATATGAATCGAAAATATTCACCGCGGCTATTGACATTATCTGCAAACCACTCTGACATGCCCGATGGTGTAGCGATATATTGATATAGTAAGCTAGGGGATACTTGTACTATAAACTCTAATTCAAACTTAATAGGATCTTGCATTAACGTATTTCTTTGATGGCAATATAACGTAAACCTGTTAAGTGTAGAAAAATATTTGAATGAAATTTTTACAAGTAAGTATTTGGTCGTGTTTGAAAATTACACGTATATTTGCAGCCGCTTAAACAAATTAATTTTTAAGCAAGTTGGCGTGGTAGCTCAGCTGGTTAGAGCGCAGCACTCATAATGCTGAGGTCGGCGGATCGTGCCCGCCTCACGCTACTTAAAGAGCCCTTCTTTTTACAAAGAAGGGTTTTTTTATGCTCTAGTAGTTCCTCGTTCTAGTAGTGAAGTTTTTAAGGTGTGGATTCTAGTTACTTTAATATCTTCCTCATTATTAATTAGATTTTGAAGTCTTATAAATGTCTTACTACCTAATTCTTTTGCATGTTGGTCTACTACCGTCATTTTGGGATACGAGTATTCTGATAACAACCCATTGCTGTAACAAATGATCTGTAGGTCTTGTGGAATGTTTATTCCCAGTTCTTTGGCTTTGTTTAATGCAATAATTCCTGCCATTTGATCTAGCGCAATGATGGCGTCTATACCGTCATAGTTCAAGGCATCTTCAATACGTTTTTCAAATTGCTGCTCATCAGTATTGGTAATAATATTAAGCAGTACGTCGTCATAAAGCTTGATCTGACGTCTTATTCCTTCTTCTCTCAATTTACCTACACTTGTATTGCTTATTGTGCTGACCATACATACATGCTTATCCCCTTTTTCTACTAGAAATTGTACGGTTCTCAATCCAGACAAGAGATCGTCATTAGTAATTTTATCGCATTCCAGCTCTTCCACTACACGGTCAAACAATACCAGCGGAATATTTCTATCCAGGATGTTCTGCAAGTGAGAATAATCGCCGCTCACTTGCGTCTCCTCTGCAACAGCGACAATAAAACCATCGATATTATCTGTATTTAAGACCTCCAGGTAAGAGACTTCCTTTTCTTTTTGATCATTTGTCAAACAGGTAATTACCTTATAATCACTTTGAGAAGCAATTTGTTCAATTCCTGATAAAACCTGTGCAAAAAAACCATTTAGAATATCAGGTAAAACTACCGCAATCACCTTATGTGCGTTAGGATGCTCCACAGTTCCCTTATACCCCATCGATCTAGCAGTATCAACAACTAGCTGCTTTGTTTCTTCACTTATCTCCTGGCTATTTTTTAATGATTTTGAAATGGTAGATATGGAAAGACCTAATTTTTCAGCTAAGTGGCTTAACGTGACTTTATTCTTCTTCACCCTGTAATTTTTCTTAAAGGTAATTCTTTTACTATTTATATGAAAAAGTAGCGCTTTCGCGAAAGCGAAATAATACACCTAGCTAAATAACAAAATTGACAAAAATTAGATCGTAAGTAATCTATAGTTTTATCGATAAAGTGCATTAATATAAGTTAAAAAGAGTGAAATAACGCTCTATTGCTGATTTAATAAGGTTTAGATTTTAACTTTGGTTTAATAACTAATTGTTTTGCACACAAAGACCTTATTTAACGTAATCATCATATTATGTCACCTGACTGGTCTAGCCCAGATAGGAGGTGATGATAGAGGTTCCTTGTTGCTTAATGGTGTCGATCAATATCTAGAAACGCCCACCATAGAAAACAGTACTGGAGATTTTACGGTCACCCTGTGGATTAAGCCAGCAAATCAAACGAGCACAAGTGTGCAGACCATTGTTTCAAAAGCTGGTGATGATAGCCGCTGGGCGATTAATTTACTTGCTAATAATCAATTAGAGGTGGTAATGAACTCCAGTACTCTCGCTGCTTCATTCCGTTCAAATGGGTACTTAAGTAATGAGGTATGGAGACACATTGCGCTGGTTCATAATTCTGGAGAAACCACATTATACATCGATGGAATCCCTATAGGACAAAATATTACTACTGGCTTCAATGATACCAGAGGCAAGCTCACAATTGGGGCTCTAGACAATACCACACAACCAGAACAATTTTTTAAAGGAGGCATTGATGAGCTACTTTTCTATACTGATGCATTATCAGTCAATCAATTGCGTTACTTTATGAATCAAGAGGTCATACAGGAGGACAGTAAAGCAATAGGAGTTATTGTAGCTCCAGTCTCGATGATGGACTTACCAGAATGGAACAGCTTACAGGCTTATTATAATTTTAATGAAAACTATCCAGAGCCAGCTATTATTGATCATTCCTCAAATACATATGATATAGACACCCGTTTATTTAATTATTCTAAAGAAGCCCAGCAGGCTCCACTACCCTATCAATCGATTAATCATGGCGATTGGAATAATCAGGATAACTGGAATAATGGATCAGCTAATTTTTTACCAAGTAGCAATCGCGTTATAAACGGTAAAAACATTACTGTCAATTGGAATATTGTTAGTATTAATCATGATATTGAGGTAAGCAACAACGTATCGTTAACTTCCTTATCACAACAAGGGTATTCGTTAACCCTTAATAATGACAGTGCACTAGAGATTTACAACTACCTCCTTATAAATGGTAGCATTAATTTGAGAGGTGAATCTCAATTGATCCAGCCACAAGGCAGCCTGCTGGATCCTGGCAGCGCTGGGGTTATTAAGCGCAGTCAACAGGGATCTGGCAATACGTATACTTATAATTACTGGAGTTCACCTGTAAGTAATACGGGACTGGGCGTTGTCAATGGCGGTTTCCAACTGCAGCAGGTAAAACGTGATGGTACCAACCCTACTCAGGATAGACCACTCAATTTTACTGGTCCTGATATCTCAAATGGAGCGCCTGCCCGCGACAATCAGTCTGCGACGGTATCAAGCAAATGGATTTATACCTATGCAAATGAACCCTCTGGGATTTATAGCAACTGGCAGTTTGTAGGTCAGGAAGGGTTTTTGCTATTGGGACAAGGCTACTCCATGAAAGGTACAGGCTCTTCATCTGATCAAAATTATACGTTTGTAGGAATGCCCAATAATGGACCTATTAATCTGCCAGCAAATGCGGGCAACGATTACCTAATAGGCAATCCCTATCCTAGCGCCATGAGCGCTGATCAATTTATAAAAGACAACCCTGCTCTTGAAGGAACGCTGTATTACTGGGAACACCAACCTGGCAATAGCCACGATGTAAATGACTATGATGGAGCATATGCCATGTACAACCTTTCTGGTGGGGTTCCTAATGCTACTTTAGGAAGTGGTAGTGCATTAATTAATGGAAATGGAAGCATAGCAAAAATACCAGGGCCTTTTATCCCTGTGGCTCAAGGTTTTTTTGTGATTGTTAAAGATGACGGCAACATCACTTTTAATAATAGTCAACGCGTGTTTAAAAAAGAAAATGAGAGCAATGGGGTATTTATGTCTGCACCTAGCAGGAGTTTCAACGCTGCACAGGCGCAGTACGAGCAGCAGGAAGACACTAGAACAAAATTGCGCATAGGTTTTGATTCCCCAGGCCTAGTTCATCGCCAGCTTTTATTAACGATTGACCCAGGCGCTAGTCAGGGATACGATCTTGGTTATGACGGGATTCAATTTGACAGTCAAAATGATGACATGGCTTTTGATCTACAAGGCAGCCGACTTTCTATTCAAGGAATTCCAGCAATTTCAGAAAATACTGAGCTACCCTTACATGTGCGTTTGACTAATTTTGGAACCATAAAAATAGGTCTAGATCACATTGAAAATTTAGACTCAAACCAGGCGGTATATCTTAAAGATGCCATTGCAGAAACAGTTCACAATTTGAGAGAAAGCACCTATGAAAGTCCGTTTTTATTTAGAGGGGAATACCGCTCTAGGTTCTCATTGATATTTAAAAATCCAGAAACCTTGAGTAATCAAAGGCTGGACGGTGCAGTCGGTATCGATATATTCACTCCTACAGATGGAACGATCGTTATCAATAAAACGGACAGCGAGGTTGTTATATCTGAATATATTCTATTCAATATGCTGGGTCAACGGGTAACTACTGGACCTATCGACTCTAATGGTTTAAAAACGGTAATACAAGCAGATCAAATGGCTCGTGGGGCCTACGTTTTACAAATGAAAGGCCCTCACAATAGTTACAGTCGTAAAGTTATACTGCAGTAATTATTGTAAAAGTAGGGTAAGTAATTCATCTACCGTCAATGACTGCTGCGTGCCGCTTCTCATGTTTTTAAGCGTCAATTTTCCTGTAGCTATTTCATTCTCACCTGCCAGAATAACGTATGGAATATTATTCTTATCTGCATAAGTCATCTGTTTTTTAATTTTGGCTGGATCTGGATAGAGCTCTGTTTTTATTCCGCTTTCGCGAAAGCGGAACATCAATTCCATACAATAACGCGCCTCTACAGCTCCAAAATTGATCAACAGCACCTGCACCCCAGCGTCTACACTATCTGGAAAGAGCTGCAATTCTTCCAGTACGAGATAGATGCGATCAAGACCAAAGCTGATACCTACCCCACTAACATCGGAAAGTCCAAAAATACCTGTGAGGTTATCATACCTACCACCACCACTAATGCTTCCCATGGATATTCCCTCTGGTGGCGCCACCTCAAAAATACAGCCGGTATAATAGTTCAGGCCTCGAGCCAGAGTAATGTCTAAATCTAGGTTGGTATTTTTAAGCGGTACATTAGCCAGATGTTCCTTAATAAATTCTAGCTCCTGGATCCCTTCTAAACCTATTGATGTATCGTGAAGCAAGGCCTTCATTTGCTCTATTTTTTCATCAAATGTGCCCGACAGGGAAAATACAGGTGCTAATTTTTCTAAGGCCTGAGTAGATATACCTCTGGCAATCATTTCTTCCTTTACCTTGTCCACCCCTATTTTATCTAGTTTATCTAACGCAACTGTAAAATCGATAAGTTGATCTGGCGCACCTATCATCTGGGCAATTCCTGCCAGGATCTTGCGATTATTAATTTTGATAGTACATCCTTTAAGACCCAGATCAGTATAAACATCGTCAAATAGCTTTATAAGCTCAACTTCTTGCAATAATGAATCACTTCCTACTACATCTGCATCACATTGTGTGAATTCTCTGAATCTCCCTTTTTGCGGACGATCAGCGCGCCACACGTTCTGGATTTGATATCTTTTAAAGGGAAAGGCAATATCGTTTTGATGTTGAACTACATAGCGAGCAAATGGTACCGTAAGGTCGTACCGCAAGGCGCGCTCGCTTATCAATGGAGTCAATTGTTGCTCATCCTTATTAGATAAAATGGTATCGTCTATTTTTTTAAGAAACTCCCCATTATTGAGAATTTTAAAAATTAATCGATCACCTTCTTCTCCATACTTGCCTAATAAGGTATCTGAGTTTTCAAAACTAGGAGTCTCTATAGGCATAAATCCATAACGCTGAAAATGCTTCTTGGCTGTATTAATGATATATTCTCTACGATACACCTCAATAGGTGTAAAATCTCTAGTTCCTTTAGGTATAGAAGGTAATTGTGCCATGTATGATTTTATTGCTGCAAATATAAAGTGTTGCTGTTATATCATTGACGGATACTACTAGTAATATAAACCGTTCTAGATCTGGCTATTCTAACAACTGATAATAAACTTGATGTAATTGAGCAGCATTGCGCACAGAACACTTATGGGTAAACTAGAAAGCATACAAGTTTTAAGTCATTTAAATGCTTGGAGCATCTCTGCTAAAAATCCTATCAACCATTGTAACTTTTCACCCTGCAGCGAGTCATATAAGTCATGAGAGGATTATTTAAGGAAAACCTAAGCATAGCGCAACAAAATATTAAAGGACAATTGCTACGCACTGTTCTTACTGTATTTATCATAGCTATAGGAATTACCGCACTTGTAGGTATTTTAAGTGCAGTTAATGCGTTAGAGCGTACACTTGATGATGGATTTTCAGATATTGGGACAAATACTTTTAATATCCAACGATACGCTGTCGGCTTTCAGCGCAGCGGTAGTGGTGAGAAACGCAAGGTAAATCCTCTCATTGGCTATAACGACGTTCGCGCGTTTGAATCTGATTATGACTTTCCTGGGTCTCAAGTGGGCATATCATTTACCGCCACCTCTCAAGCCGAAGTTAAAAGCGAAGACCGCAAAACAAAGCCTAAAGTTATCGTCACTGGAGTCAATGAATATTTTATTGATAACAGCGGGACAAAGATATTACAGGGTCGCGGTTTCTCGGCTAGTGATATATTGAATAACACAAGAGTCGCACTAGTGGGAAGCGATATGGAAGATGCTCTTTTTCAAGGGATCAATCCCATAGGTCAAACCATTAGTATACGTGGTAACAAGTTTACAGTGATAGGTTTGCTAGAGGAAAAAGGCTCTACTTTTGGTAACAATGTGGACTTGCGAGTACTCATTCCGCTTAACGTAGCCCGCAGTATTTATTCCCTACCTAACATAAACTACGACATAAGTGTCAAAGTATTTGACCAACAGTTGATGGATCCTGCAAAAGATGCAGCAACATTATTAATGCGAAACGTGAGGGGATTAACTCCTATGGAAGAAAACAACTTCGGTATTGTACAGCGGGATGAATTATTGTCTAGTGTAGACGAGATAAGTGTAGCACTAAATGCTGGGGCCATTATCATAAGTATCATTACCATTTTTGGTAGTTCTATTGCGCTAATGAATATAATGCTCGTTTCTGTTACAGAACGCACTAGAGAAATAGGAGTAAGAAAAGCGCTAGGTGCCAAAAGGTCTACTATTTCTTGGCAATTTTTTATTGAAACTTTACTGGTAAGTCAGTACGGGAGTTTTCTAGGCATAGTATTAGGGATGCTTATAGGCTTCGGTGTTTCTACTGGATTTGAAATTCCCTTTGAAATACCGTGGAATGCCATTGTTGCGGCCATAATTATATCTATAGTAATCACGATATTTTCTGGTATAATACCTGCCATTAAGGCCGCAAAACTAGATCCTATAGAAGCACTGCGCTACGAGTAACTAACATTTAACTCCAGTCGCGTTTCAAAGTGGTAGCCTCTGTCGGTTATTTGGGCATATAGAAAAGCAGTAGAAGACTACTTATAAGTCTATTGTGCGACTATACTTGTTTGATTCATCTTCAAAAATTTTGCAACTTTTATTGATCAACCTGATTAACCACTTGTGATTTTGTTGGTTCCTTAAATATGACTTGTTGTTAAAATCGTGTTTGAAAATCTTACAGGTATTGACCTTCACGTCCTGTGAATCTTGTTAATAGTACTTATAAAAAATTACATTTTTAAAAAAGAAAGTCGTTAAAATCCATTTTTCTCTTTTCCCATCTCCATAAGATCGTCAAAGTAACGGTACAAATCCCCTTTTGTGATTATCGCACCAGACTCGATTAATTTAAATTTGTCTGCGTTGGGGTCTTCTCCATAGGCCTTTGAAGCTGTAAAAATTTTTACCTGCTCATCAAGAAGATTGTTTTGCAGCCATTTATAACCTGTAGGTGTAGTAATGTCAATTTTATTATCCCCTACGATTATGGAAATAAGCCCCATGTCTTTCTCACGCAATTCAAAAAGATTCATGGTCTGGGGACTTATGTGTTCTAGAAATTTTGCTTTGTTCAGCACACCTTCCCAGACCAGATCAGAGAATACATCAATCTCCTCCTCAGCAACTTCAGGTTTATTTTTTTTAATGGTGTCCCACTCGCTAGAGTCTATGGATTGAGTGGCTAGGAAATTAATAAATTCTGGATGCATTTCTTCCAGCTGTTCTTTAGTCAATCTTCTATATTTCATGGTGCTTTTGTAATTATAAGAAAATTTTGGGCTTGTCCATAAACCCATACTTCAATGCTCAACTAGATATCAATAACTAACGTGAGATCTAGTAATGTAATTTCATAAAAAAGCCGTTCCATATTCTGGAACGGCCTTCAAATAATTAAAGAAAATTATCCTTTTGTAGCTACCACATCAAATGTGAGTGACGTCTGCACCTCGCGGTGAAAACGTACTGTAGCTTCATACTGACCTAATCTCTTAATATTACCACCTGCGATAGAGATAAATTTCTTATCAATCTCGATACCTTCTTTTGCAAGAGCATCAGAAAGATCTGCAGTAGTCACAGAGCCGAATAGTTTATCGCCTTCACCAGCTTTAACAGCCATTTTTAAATCTAGAGCAGAAAGTTTATCTGCCTGTGATTGTGCCGCTTTAATGTTTGAAGCTTCTTTGTGGGCTCGTTGCTTCATAGTTTCTGCCAGCTGCTTTTTAGCTCCTGGAGTAGCCATGATAGCTTTTCCTTGTGGGATCAAAAAGTTACGACCATAACCAGGCTTAACAGTAACCACGTCATCAGTAAAACCTAAATGATCTACGTCTTGTTTTAGTATTAGTTCCATTGTGTAAGTCTGATTTGATTATTTTAAAAGATCTCCTTCAAATGGCATTAAAGCGATGTGTCTACATCTTTTAATAGCCACCGCTACCTTGCGCTGATATTTCAGGCTTGTACCTGTCAAACGTCTAGGAAGTATTTTACCTTGCTCATTTACCAGTCCCATTAAAAAGTCTGGATCTTTATAGTCGATATATTTAATACCTGAACGAGTAAAACGACAGTATTTTTTTCTTTCTTGGGTCTCGATCTTTAAAGGTGATAAGTAACGTATGTCACCATCTTTTTTTCCTTTAGCTTGTTGTTGTAATGTTGCCATAATTAAGCTTGAGATTTTTTAGACATTCTACTTCTTCTTTTTTCTGCCCACTCGATCGCGTACTTATCAAGCTTTACAGTAAGATACCTCATCACGCGCTCGTCACGACGAAATTCAGTCTCGTAGTCATTAATTAAATCACCAGGTGCGGTGAATTCGAATAAGTGATAAAAACCACTTTTCTTGTTGTCGATTGTGTAGGCCAATTTTTTAAGACCCCAATCTTCCTTAGCTACCATCTTGGCACCGCGCTCAGTAAGAAAATTCTCAAACTTCTTTGCTGTTTCCTTTACCTGATCATCAGATAAAACGGGATTCAAAATGAAAACAGTTTCGTATTGATTCATGTTACATTATTTTAAAACGAGTGCAAAAATAGTCTTTTTAAATTGTTCACACAATAGCATCTCGAGCTGTTATAAGGAGATTTTATTCTCATGCGAATCATCGACGATTCGTTAAAAATGCAAAATTATCGATTAATGACCCATTTTATTTGCATTTAATCTATAAAGGTATTAATATTGGCTATATTTACTTAACCAATCTCTTATGACGGATACTGTACTCAAATGTTTTGTAGTCGACGACTCCAGCATACAGCGCCTGGCGATCGTTAAATTAATCGAAAATCATCCCAACTTAAAGTTGGCTGGTGAATTTAGCAACGCTATTGAAACAAAGACTGCTATTAAAGATGCAGGAGTCGACCTCATTTTTCTAGATGTTGAGATGCCTATTCTTACTGGTTTTGATCTATTAGATGATATCACAGAAAAGCCTGGTGTTATTTTTGTCACAGGGCAAACAAAATATGCTTTTAAAGCCTTTGATTATTCTGCTATAGACTACCTACAAAAACCTATAAAAAAGGATCGCTTTTTATATGCGGTAGAGCGTGCTTTACTAGCTCATAAGATGAGAACTGAAATGGTAGAGGACAAAGGCGAGTTTATCTTTGTCAAAAGCAATCTAAAGAAAAGAAAGGTTTATCTTAAAGATTTAAAATTTATCCAAGCCCTAGGCGATTATGTAAAACTTATTACAGAGAACGAAAGCCTGGTAGTTTTATCCACTATGAAAGCCTTTGAAAAGCAGCTACCAGATGAGGATTTCCTACGTATTCATAAATCATATATTGTAAATTTAAGAAGGGTTGAAAAATTCAATTCTAAGGCGGTAGAACTAGATAATGAAGTGCTTCCATTGAGTCGCAATCGCAAATCAGATCTTGTCGAGGCTCTTTCTCAGTTTTAAACGAATACCTTGATACCATTACTATAAAAAGCTCACTGTTGTAGTGAGCTTTTTTTGCGTTCGCTTTCGCGAAAGCGAAATACCAAAACCCATACGGCGACGATTTACTTTTCTACAGCTATTGTGCCTTTAATAACAACAATCTATTTTGTAATGCTAGAAAGTTGATCATTATTGACAAAAACAGCTTAGCTTTATACTGTGGGATGTAAAATACATACAGTAAGGATAGTATGACCAGACTACATATTTATACCGTAGCAATTGATGAGAGAAATAAATGAGCCACTGCTTTTAATTAGAAAAAAGAGGGACCGTACAGTTTTGAGATATTTTATATGGGGGGTGATCCTTTTATATACTCCCACCCTATTAGCACAGTTAAGCAAAACGCATTATATACCACCGTTGACCAGTGCAGAATTTGGCAATGCAAATCCAGAGAACCAATACTTTTATATCTCCACGCCCAGCGTTAGTGATGTAAGATATACTATAAAACCTGTGGGGCAACCAGAGTCTAGTTATATCACTGGTGTCGTCTCAAGAACTAATTCGAGTGAGGTCTTTTTAGGTACTGGAAATGGACAATTATTTATCCCATCACGACAAACAAGTGTCGTGGTTAATAATCGTGGTTATATCATTGAGGCAGAAGGTACCGTGTACGTTTCTTTACGCATGCAGGCAGGAAACAGGGATCAGGCAGGTGCACTGGTTAGTAAAGGTCTGGCCGCACTGGGAACAACCTTCCGTGTGGGGAGTTATACAAATGCAAATCCACAAACTAATTATTTAAATTTTGTATCAGTCATGGCGACTGAGGACAATACCCAAGTCACCTTTAGTGACCTTCCAGCAGGATTGCGAATTAAAAATTACAATGGTACCACACCTATATCAGTTGCTCTTAATAAAGGAGAGAGTTATACCATAGCAACTAATAGTGCAGATGCTGTAATAAACCGCGACGGGCTTATAGGCACGCTGGTACAATCTGACTTACCGATAGTAGTAAATTGTGGGTCTGCTAATGGGAGTTTTCATAATGGCGGCGGCAGGGATTATGGTATAGATCAAATCGCTGACCTTTCTAAGGTGGGTCGAGAATATATTTTTGTAAAAGGTAACGGCAGTAATGGATGGGAAAATATTCTAATCGTAGGGCATTATAATAATACCTCTATAAGAATAAATGGAAACGCCCCTATTGCGACCATAAATGCGGGCGAGTATTACCTTATTGAAGGGGATCAATACAGCACAAATAATAATATGTTCGTAAGCACGAGCCGCGATGTATTTGCCTATCAAGGTGTAGGTGGTAATCCTGGTGCTGAGGCAAATCAAGGAATGTTTTTTGTGCCACCGCTTAACTGTGAATCACGAGGAGACCTGGATAATATTGCAGCCATCACCCGTATAGGAAATACGTCGTACACAGGTGGGATTACCGTAGTAACAAGAACGGGTGCAACGGTCACTATCAATAATACACCTATCACAAATTTCTCAAGTGTGGGGCCGCTTACTGTTCCTGGTAATCCAAATTATGTTACCTATAAAGTTTCCAATTTAAATGGTAATATATCTGTACAAAGTAGCAGTGAATTGTATTGTGCATATTTCAATTTAAATGGTGCCGCCACTTCTGGCAGTTTCTATTCGGGTTTTCCTTCCCCTCCAGAGGTTAATTTTAATACCCAGTTTACAACCCTAGGAAATTGTATTCCTAATCTTACTCTTGATGCCGCAAACTTTCAAAATTTTGATAGTATCGCCTGGTGGTATGATGATGGCTCTGGTTTTGTAAATACTGGTATCACTACAACTGATATAAGCCCTACCCTACCCGGACGTTATAAATTAATTGGCACTATCGCTTGCTCTGGATTGCAACTAGAATCTGCAGAAATCCCGGTAAGCTTGTGCCCCAGGGATGGAGATAATGATGGCATTATAGACAATCTAGATATCGATAAAGACAATGATGGTATCTTAAATTGTACCGAGTCATTAGGAGATGTCTCCCTAGATCTGTCCGACTTGAATCAGCCCGAATTATCTTTTACAGATGGTAGTACGAATAATTCACTGATCACAAGCAGTCAAAGTGCTACCAGCGGGCTAGGATCTACTAACCTAATGACCGGTTCTAGTACTGGTGTTTTCACTAGCAGTATTGAAGCATCAACAGATTCTCAGAACACTTTTGAACTGTCTTTTACTCAACCTGTCAATTTCAAATTGGAAGAAAATACCGTTACAGCAGCAAATATTGTTGAAGGGACTACCTATATAGTACAAATCTCTCCTGGTGATCAAAATATCACGCTGGTAGATCCAGATAATCGATTATTAATTGATTCTAATTTTGACGGAGTTTATGAAGCTGGGATTGCTCAAATCTCTGGATCTGAAATCCAATTTATAGTTAACCCTAATCCTAATGGGGCAACACCTTTTAAGTTTGTTGCCGACCAGATAACAGGGTTCACCTTTAATCACCGCGTCGCTGCTACTACCAGTACAGCAGCCTTTGATGCTATACTATCGCTTACTTGTTTTTCAAAAGATACCGATGGAGATGGTGTGGCAGATGCTATAGATCAAGACAGTGATAATGATAGTATTCCTGATAGAGCTGAGCATACAGGTACTTTAGTTTTATTGTCTAACATTGATGCAGATTTCAATGGTCTAGACGATGTATTTGATCTAAATCAAGTCGCCATAGATAGTGATACTGACGGTTTGCCAGATTTTTACGATCTGGATAGCGATAACGATGGGATTTATGATTTACAAGAATCTGGGAGTCCCTCTATTGATACAAATCTAGACGGGATAGTTGATAATATGTTAACCGTAGGAGGTGTAAACGGATGGGATGATAATGCTGAGAGCGCAGC
The DNA here is from genome assembly GCA_947491755.1 of uncultured Nonlabens sp. GTDB lineage: Bacteria > Bacteroidota > Bacteroidia > Flavobacteriales > Flavobacteriaceae > Nonlabens. The sequence goes on from CANLKV010000002.1 coordinate 583,059, forward strand.
CGATAGTAATATCATAGGGTATATCTTAAGAAATACAGATGGCGATGCTTTATTTGATTATCGGGACAGCGATAGTGATGCAGATAACTGCAGTGATGTAATCGAGGCAGGTTACAGCGATGCAAACAATGACAATTATTTAGCTGACACAAATCCAGTGGTAGATAATCGCGGCAGGGTAAATAATGCCTCAGATGGGTATCAAATTCCTAATCAGGATTATCTCACTGCAGCGCCTATTACCATCACGTCTCCTCCTGTAGATATGACGACCTGCGAGGGCTCCATTACAACTATCTCTATTACAGCAAATGCAGATACCTATAACTGGGAAACGAGCACAGATGGTACCTCCTGGTCATTGATTAGTGATGATGCTATCTATAGTGGCAGTCAAACAGAGAATTTAACGATATCAAACACACCTCTTACTTTTAATAATTATCAGTACCGAGTGCGTTTAACTCGTGCAGGTAACGCCTGTGATTTATTATCCGATGAAGTACTACTACAGGTCAATCCCTTGCCATTGTTAAATAGTGGGGTGGAATTAATACAGTGTGATGATGACATTGATGGTATTAGTTTCTTCAACTTAACAGAAGCTAATAACGAAGTTTCAACCAATGCTATAAATGAGACTTTTACTTACTATAGATCGATCGCTGCTGCACAAGCTGGGGACACCACTAGTCCCGATTTTATAGCAAACCCTACCACGTATTCAAATGACACAAGTCCTAATGTCGATCAAGTGTTTGTAAGAGCAACATCTGCAGTAGGCTGTTCCGCAATAACAACACTAGACTTGAGAGTGGGAACCAGCCAGATTCCTGCGGGCAGCATACAAGAGACTATAAGCGCGTGTGATGATTTTCTCGACATCAATGGCTTAGATAATGCCAATAATGATGATAGAGACGGAATTGCCTCATTTGATTTGAGCTATCTCGAACCTCTTGTAGCTGGATTTTTTGTGCCTCAAACACCCACCATTGCTTTTTACCGAAATGAGTCTGATGCACTAGCGGAAAATAATCCGATAACTAATCTATCTAATTACCGTAATATAGGATACCCAGGAGGACAAGATATTTATATAAGAGTGGATAGTGAGATCGGTAACGATTGTCAAGCTTTTGGTCCTTATGTAACTCTTATAGTAGAGTCTTTACCAGTTGCAAACCCAGTAACTATACCCAGGGCTTGCGATCAAGATACCAGCGATACGATAGTCAATTTTGCTTTTGATACAAGTATGGTTGACAGCCAGTTGTTAGGCGCACAAGACCCGTCAACCGTAGACATCTCATTTACAGATGCAAATGGAAACGCCTTACCTAGCCCACTACCCAACCCATTTGTGACAGAAACTCAAACCATTACCGCAAGGTTAACAAATCGCAGCACTGCAGACCCTAATGGTGCGTGTTTTGATGAGATCAATATAGATTTTATAGTTGATGAGCAACCTGTAGCAAATTCTATCGGAGACATTATCGTTTGTGATGGTCAAAATGGTGGTGTAGATGATGACGGTTTGTATGAATTTGATACCAGTAATATAACATCGCAAATTTTAGGTACACAAGCGGGTATGGAGATACGCTATACCTATCGCGAGTTGGATGGCAACACAGTAACACAAGCCGCATTGCCTAATTCTTTTATCACGGCATCTCAAACAATAATGGTAGAGGTCTTTAACCCTATCAACCCTGCTTGTAGAGCGACTACCACATTTAATTTTGTAGTTAACCCGTTACCTAGGTTTAGCATTAATGAGAATGAAACAGTATGCCGACAAGGCCCACTATCCAGTGTGACTCTAGACCCGATAGAGTTCAACTCGACTGAGGTATTTACTTATATATGGGAACTTGATGGTCGTGTCATATCAAATGAAAGCACACTTACTGTCTCTTCTCCTGGTGTTTATACAATTACCTTAATAAAACAAGATGGCACATCATGTGCGCGCAGTAGAGAGGTCATAGTAACCGCATCAGAATTACCTACAATTACACTAGATGACATCCTTATAGAAGATTTACAAGAACGTAATAGAGTGAGCATTATAAATCCTGAAAACCTAGGACTAGGTAATTATCAGTTTTCTCTAGTTTCTAATGATCCTAATAGGAGTTTTTCTTTCCAAAACAATCCTGTTTTTAATAATGTAGATGCTGGATTTTATAATCTAATTATCGATGACTTAGAGGGATGTGGTCAAGTATCCGTACCCATTGCGGTTATAGGTTATCCACGATTTTTCACTCCCAACAATGACGGATTTAATGATTTGTGGAGTATTAAAGGTATTGACGCCTTCAATCAGGCAGCAAGTGATATATTCATCTTTGATCGGTACGGAAAATTGCTTAAACAATTAAGCCCACAAGAACCAGGCTGGGATGGTACTTTTAATAACAACCCCTTACCATCAAGCGACTACTGGTTTAAAGTGACCCTAGAGGATGGACGGGTGTTTTCTGGAAATTTTACGCTCAAACGTTAGTGAAGAGCAACCATAGCGCAAAAAACATGAAGGGCATATCGCGAGAGTCCATCAGGCTAACTTATAATATTGTGCTAAAACGGAAAATATAAGTAAACTCTATTGATAAATAGCGTCTTAACTCTTATGATACGATCTCTAATAATTTTTATAGCTTCAATAGCCATGAGTATTTCACCTATACTAGTTTTTGATTTTTCAAAAGATGCTGATATCAATAACTGGCGCATAGAAGACGATCGAGTGATGGGTGGCATTTCTCAAGGCAAATTTGAATTGAACAAGGAGGGACATGGACATTTTTACGGGATTGTCACTGTAGAGAGTAACGGTGGTTTTAGCTCCGTACAAAACAATAATTATGATCTAGTTGTAAAGCCTAGCGATGTCATGAAAATACGCTTGAAAGGTGACGGACATAATTTTCAGCTGCGCATTAAAGATTACCAGCGCACCTATTATAGCTATGTAGCAGATTTTCCTACCACAGGAGAATGGGAAACAGTAGAAATTAAACTTTCAGACATGCGCCCTACCTATCGCGGTCGCTCGGTTAACGAGCCCAATTTTAATAAAAACCACATCAGTCAGGTGCGCATCTTGATAGGCACCAAAAAGAAACAAGAGCCTTTTGATCTTTTGATTGACAAGATTGAGTTGGTTACTGAGTAGAATTATTAATTCAAAAACTGTCGTCAACAAAAAACTTAGTCATTTGCAATTAGAGTCTCAGTAAATGATAGTAAAAGTGAGGGTTCAAATAATTTATTCAGAATGATGGTTATAGACTTTTGCTTTTTTTTGCAAATTCTCCTATATCAATCTACTCTTTTCCACTTATTCTTATGCAGTTTTAGTGTATCGACCCTATAAAACTTATAGTATCGAAAAATTCCGTAATCTTCGACCTGATTATTTTGATATTCATATTTAAGAGTCTTCCAATTCACATTATATTGACGAAGAATTTTTTCATCAGTGTTCTCCTTATTGACATACAAAGTTTTATAATCGCGATATTGAATATCTGGATCAATTTTAGCGTAATAAACAGCTAAATTTCCAATTGCAAATATTAATGCGAATCCGTTGATAAAGAATAATGAAATTTTCATTACGTAGGATTTTATCTCTTTAATGATCCAAAATAAAAGAAAGAATAATGTTGTAGACGAAATCCCGAAAGCAACTCCATAAGCTCTGTTCATCTCATATGTCCGTAATTGAAAATTTGGAACTAGAAATACGACGAGTAAACTTGCGATTACAAATAGTGCTAATACACCACAAAATAATTTTAAGGATTTCATTAGGTCCGACCGCCTTTACTTTATGACTTATTATGGCTTTATAGCTTTCATCATATCCAGCGCTAGAAAACTAGTGTCCTTGTTGCAATACCAGTGGCGATATGCTGGGATTCTGATGTCGTCAATAATTTCTTCCCTAGAAAGTAGAATGTACTCACCAGACTGTGGATCAATGGTACCATCTTCTATTGTCTTATAAAATTGGTAGGCCTTGAGCTTGTAATTTTTTGGATCAAAATAGAAAAACCAGACATCGCTACCTACCGCTGGATCATAAGTGACTTTGATCTTCAAATACTCAGAACCCCATTGGGTCACCTCTTCTACTTCTTCATGAACCATCGTACCTTGGTCCTTGAGTTTCATGGGTAGTCCGTATAGATATGTGTAATAATCGCGCATGAAATATCCACGATCTATCCTGTTTTGATCTGGATTTGCAACCAGCTCGCCGTTGTTTCTATAAATCACTTTTTCTGGCGTGACTAGGTATTGTTGTGATACGGTATCTACCATGCTAGTAAGTATGAAACGCTCTTTAGGCAAATTAATATCTATGTGGCTCAGCCTTTCTGGGCGATCCGGCATGCGCATGAGGACTTCAAACTCACCTTGAAACGTGGGCCAACTGTAATTGGGATCGTGATATTCTATGGATTTGTCGATGATTTCTTGTGCAGTGAGTTGTTGTGATTCCACCACTTCGACTTGGCTCAGTGCAAGCATTGAGAACGCAAAAGCAATTATAGATATAAAATTCATAATTAATATATGAATTCATTCTTAATAGATACCCTCTTTTGGTGGATCTGTAGAAACTTTATGATTGCAGTAAGTGGCCTTGGATGGGTCAGGATCGCCAGCCTGCTTACAATCACAGCCTCCACCTTCTTTTATCTCACAATGTGAGCAGTTAACGCCTGTACAGGTTTCACCTATACCATTTTCAACAAAATTTAAAATAATACTGCCATCGTCTTTTATGACCGATGTAACTTCTTGTCGATATGCAACTGAATTACCATCGGAATCATACCCGAATACATTTATAAATTCCTTATTTAACTCTAAATCCTTAGAATAGGTATGGCTAGTTTTATTATTAAGACTTTTACCAATGGTAAATTTTTCAAGTTGACTATTTAAAACTGACTCTGAATTTTGCAAATTTTGAATCTGGTCTACTTTGATTTGTAAAGAACTGAGATTGTCTGGTTCAACGGATGAATCATTTTTACTGGTTGAACAGGAGATTACAAATACAGCACTCAATAAAAAAAAAATAAAATTTTTCATAATTAATGAATTAAGTCCCTAAAACTTATGAAAAATCAGCGAACTAATTAGTTAAGTGTTCGTTAAGACTCAGAAGCATCAACGGTAATTATGATTTTAAAGCAATCAATTCTTATGCATAAATGCCTGCTTGGCTCTCAAGGTAGCCTCGTCTTCCACTACATCCTCATCAGGAACACAACAATCTACCGGGCAAACTGCAGCACACTGCGGCTCTTCATGAAAACCTACACACTCTGTACATTTATCTGGGACGATATAATAAAACTCATCGCTTACAGGCTCCTGGGTCTCATTAGCATCAACTTCTTTACCAGATGGTAATACCACATTGCCATCCAGATCAGTGCCATCTGCATAGCGCCAGTCGTCTGCCGCTTCATAAATAGCCGTGTTAGGACATTCTGGCTCACAAGCGCCGCAATTGATACATTCGTCAGTGATGATGATCGCCATAGCTGTTTTCTTTACTTTTGTGCAAAAATAAGAACCAGTGCCAATCAAGCCAATTAATACCTCGTTAAATGATCGAATTAATGCATTTGCAAATGCAGGACGTATTTTGTCTACATATCTGGAAGCAAGAGAAAAGGCAGATAAATCAGTAAATAGTTCATGGTCTGCTACTATCGATCAAGCATTAAAACTAGCAGAACAAAAAAACTCCTGGTTTACTTTAGACAATCTACTGTTTGCTTTAAAAGAATGGTCTGCCGCTCTTACATCAACAAAACTTACACAGTGGTTGGCAAAATACCATCTGGATCATGTACAACCACAAACAGTGGCGGTGATTGCAGCAGGTAACATACCGCTAGTGGGTTTTCATGACGTGCTTTCAATAATTTTGACTGGACATTATGCGCTCATAAAAACTAGTGGTAATGACGATATTTTATTACCTCTACTGTTAAACCTTGCTAGTGAAAAGCTACCAGACCTAAAAAACTCCTATCAATTTACAGATAAACGTCTAGACCACTTTGACGCTGTAATTGCTACAGGAAGTAATAATACGGCTCGATATTTTGAGCACTATTTCAGTAAAAAGCCTCACATCATAAGAAAAAACAGAAACTCTCTAGCTATCCTAACGGGTAATGAGACACATGAGGAGCTGGTTGCCTTAAGCGATGATGTGTTTTTATTTTTTGGGCTAGGTTGCCGCAGTGTCAGTCATTTAAAAGTACCAGAGGGATACAATTTTGATGCATTTTTTAAAGCCATGTATGAAAAACGAGACTTAATCAACTTTATTAAGTATTCCAATAATTACGATTACAATAAAGCGGTCTACCTCATGAGCGAGTTTAACTTGCTGGACAACGAATTTCTTATCCTAAAGGAAGAGAGCGATAGCTACTCGTCTCCTATTGCCTCTTTAGGATACAGCTACTACATGGATGAGGCACAACTAGAAAATGAAATTAAAGAGAATAGCATGCAATTGCAGTGTGTAGTGGCAAATCAAGACATACAGGATAAATTACATCCAGTAATGGCACAGCTACAAGCACCACAGTTAGTAGACTTTGGACAGACGCAAAAGCCATTGCTTACAGATTATGCAGATGGTGTAGATGTTGTGCATTTTCTGTTGACATTATCTTAAAAAGATATCAATTCCCTAACACTGGTTCGTCCAGTATTTTTGCAACTTTGTGTTCTATCACAAATTATAAATCATGTTGAAACACAATTTTAGCGCTGGACCCTGTGTCTTGCCACAAGAAGTATTTAAACAGGCGGCAGCGGCTGTACTGGATTTCAATGATTTAAGTATTCTAGAAATATCACACCGTAGTAAAGAATTTATCGGTGTGATGGAAAAAGCTCGTGCACTAGCCCTGGAACACCTAGGTCTAACAGATAAAGGATATGTAGCGCTTTATTTAAGTGGTGGTGCAAGTATGCAGTTTTTAATGACTGCCTATAATTTATTAGAGCATAAAGCTGCCTATCTAGAAACCGGCACCTGGTCTGTAAAAGCCATTAAAGAAGCTCAAATATTTGGTAAAGTTGAGGTGGTAGCCTCTTCTCAATCAGATAACTTCAATCATATTCCTAAAAATTATACGGTGGGAGATGATGTTGACTACTTCCATTTTCAAACGAACAACACCATCTATGGTACTCAATTGCAGCACACGCCACAGGTCAATGTACCGTTGGTTTGTGACATGAGCAGTGATATATTATCTCGCCAGCGTGATTTTGAAAAATATGATTTGATTTATGCAGGGGCTCAAAAAAATATGGGACCTGCGGGCACCACACTGGTGGTAGTAAAGGAAGAAATTTTGGGCAAGCTTACTCGCAAGATTCCTTCCATGCTGGATTACAAGGTGCATATTAGTAAAGATTCTATGTTTAATACGCCCCCAGTTTTTCCCATTTATGTAACCATGCTTACACTGGAATGGCTTAAAGCTAACGGTGGTATTGCATGGATTGAAAAAATCAATCAGCAAAAAGCAACTCTAATTTATCAAGAAATTGATCGCAATCCATTATTTAAAGGTTTTGTAACCCAGCCAGAAGACCGTTCCATGATGAACGCTACATTCTCCCTGCATGATGTATCATTAACCGATCGCTTTAATAATCTAGTAAAAGAGGCAGGTATCAATGGACTTAATGGACATAGATCTGTAGGCGGGTATCGCGCAAGTATGTATAATGCCTTGACATTAGAGAGCGTTCAGGTGCTGGTGGACGTCATGAAAGAATTAGAAAGAACGGTATAGTTATGAGAAGTTCGCTTACGCGGAAGCGTAACTAAAAACATCCCCATACCATTTAAAATACACAGTAAACTATTGCAAGTTTATTGCACCAAATTTAAAATTATGAGCAGAAAAATATTAGCAAACGACGGCATATCAAAAAGTGGTATAGAAAAACTAGAAGCGGCAGGCTTTGATGTGATTACTACTAACGTGGCACAAGATCAATTAGAGAGTTACATCAACAAGCACAATATCGAGGTATTGCTTGTACGATCTGCCACCACTGCCCGCAAAGAATTGATAGACAACTGCCCTAGTCTTAAAATGATAGGCCGTGGTGGTGTAGGAATGGATAATATTGATGTCAATTATGCGCGAGAGAAAGGTCTCACCGTTTTTAACACACCAGCAGCGAGCAGTGCCAGTGTTGCCGAACTGGTCTTTGCCCATCTCTATGGAGGTGTGCGATTCTTATATGACAGCAATCGCAACATGCCCCTAGAAGGAGATAGCAATTTTAAAGGACTCAAAAAACAATATGCAAAAGGTATCGAGTTGCGCGGCAAAACAATAGGAATTATAGGAATAGGCAGAATAGGACAAGAAGTCGCAAAAATCGCTACAGGTGTAGGTATGAATGTGATTGCTCATGATAGTCATGCCACCAGCTCGCCCCAAATCACCTTAAGTCTATTTGATGGACAAGAGATTTCTGTTGAAATACCGTTAGTCAGTAAAGAAACCTTATTAACTACGGCAGATTTTATAACGCTGCATGTACCTGCACAAAAACAATATGTGCTGGGGAAAGAAGAATTTGAACAAATGAAAAAAGGTGCTGCCATTGTTAATGCTGCCCGTGGTGGTGTCCTAGACGAGGTTGCTCTAGTCGAGGCTCTAGAGACAGAGCACTTAAACTTTGCTGCTCTAGATGTTTTTGAGAGTGAGCCTACTCCAGAAGTTACATTGATGATGAATAGTAAATTAAGCCTAACACCCCATATAGGAGCAGCGACTGTAGAAGCGCAAGACCGTATAGGTGTAGAGCTAGCCGATCAAATTATTAAGGCTCTAGCTTAAAAGAACTATTTAAAACCAACAAGTAGGAACTTTTATAGTTTTAGATTAACATCTAATAATTTAACATTTGATAATTCGTTTTTAGTCCTTTAAACGAGTTATTAATCCTATTTTTGCTCTTAATAAATTGTTAACGCCATTCATCCTAGATGGATTGAGTCCCTACTTATGGTTAAACACGTGCCTGACATTATCCCTAGTGTCCTGACATTTTATGTAGAAAAAGAGCTAGAAAAGCAAGATGTTGAGTGGATGCTGCGTCTTATAGAAACCACCTACAAGCGTCATAATAGGAAAGTCCTGTTGTATGTAGAATTCGGTGATTTTGGAGTACTTACATTCAAAAGAACATTTAAGCACTGGGGCATGATCCATTCAAATGCTGGCTTTATAATTAATAGAGTTGATAAAATCGTGGCTACATCTGACGCGGTAATCTTGCGTTCTCGATTGTTGTTTGAATTTAATTTATTGCCCTCTGTATCATTGAGAGCCTATGCAAAACATCGCAAACATAGAGGGGTCGCCTGGTTGAAAAAATCTGTGGAATCGTCATCACAAGTAGAGGAATCACAAAAAAAAGAACAGTTTGATTCTTTAATAAAATCAAAAACAAGTATCTCTAATTAGTTTTATTACAACTTGGGCAAGCTTTGTTTACCGACCTTTTTTCGGGTGTAGAATTACTACATTTAAAAAGTAATTTTACCGTTGAATAAATGAGTCGCATAATTTACTGCTTTAGTCTAGGTTGGCTATTAGCCACCATTTATACCCACGCCCAGCCGTCTGATTTAAAATCACTTAAAAAAGAGCTCATCTCACTTGCGAAAGAGAGCAACCTTCCTACGCTAGAAGTAATGGTGTGGAATAAAAAAAAACTCTTTATTTATAGATTATCATCATCCAGAAGTTGAGGATATTGACGTTTATAGAATAGGAAGCACCAGCAAATTACTTTCGGCAGTTGCTGTAATGAATCTAGTAAGTCAAAGTAAACTAGCTCTCAGCGATCCAGTCTCAAAGTACCTAAGTCTTAAAAACCTCAATCAAGGAGTAACTATTGAAGATTTGCTCAATCACCTGTCTGGAATACCAGACTATACTCAAAACCCCAGATGGATCAAAGCGGTATTTGATAACAATACGCCTACTAGCTATGATGAGAGATACGCCCTTATCGATAGCGTCATGATGCCCACAGGACATTTTAACTACAGTAATAGTAATTATTTGATACTAGAGAAGGTGATAGAACATATTGAAGGGAAAAGCTATGGTTCTTACTTTAATAATTTTTATATGTCTAATGAGTTAGATGACATTAAAATAACCAACATAGCAGATGTTAATCAAGCTTTTTTTGCACAGGATGGAAGTCGTTCTAACGATTTCAGTAAAATTCAAGAGGTCTACGGTCTTGCTGGTGATGTAAGTGCAACATCAGCAGGATTATTAAAATTTATGAAGTTTCTTTTTATTAAAGATCAACTACTTGATGAGCTTACGAAGCAAAAAATGCTCTCCTGGAGGTCGATGGAATCTATGGTTATTCCCGTTGGTTCAGGAGAAATTAATAAGTATGCCTCTGGAATAATGCAGCTATCTTATAAAGGTAAATCACTAATAGGACATTCCGGCGGTACTCTCAAATATCAATCTTTTTGTTTCATCCATCCACCATCAGAAACGATAATAATCGCTTTAACTAATGGCGCAGGAAGACATTACAATCAGGTTTTTGTACAAAAAATGATGCCTGCAATTCTTGATCGACTCTAGATTTTAAAAGGTTTTGATGTTTTGCTTTCGCGAAAGCGAAAAAATACCAAGCATTACGTAGTAATATCCTCAAGTTTTCCTAATTTGAAAGCTTTAAAACCAACACTATCATGGCATCTATACTAGATCTATTACAAACAGAAATGGGACAAACCTTAATTAACGGTGCGGCTCAAAAAACAAACACAAATCCTGATAAAACAGCAACAGTGCTGTCCCAGGCAATGCCTTTAATACTGGGGGCTATGCAGCGCAATGCAAAAACTCCAGAAGGTGCGGCTTCTTTAAACAACGCATTGAGTGAAGAAAAACATAATGGCGGTTTATTGAATATGCTAGGAGATTTAATGGGCAACGGGAACAATAACGCAGATGATTTACTTAATGAAGGCTCTGGGATATTAGGACATGTACTGGGTAACAAACAACCAGTTGTTGAGAATGCGATTGCCACATCCAGTGGTGTAGATGCCCAGTCTGTTAGTCAAATTATTAAAATTGCGGCTCCTATCGTTATGAGCTTGCTGGGTAAACAAAAACAAGAAAAAGAAATCGATTCTAGTGGTATCGACAGTTTGTTAGGCTCGGTTCTAGGACAATCAGGAACGCACGACAACTCGTTTTTAACTTCTATACTAGATGCAGATGGCGATGGCAGCATTGTCGATGATGTTGCAGGAATGGTCATGGGTGGGAATAAGAAGAAGAGTGGTCTAGGAGGAATGATCGGAGGCTTATTTAAATAATATGAATAGCTACCGCTATCTTATAGGACTGCTCATTTTTGTCTTTGTAATAATCTTAAGCAGCTGTGGTAGAAGTACGGCAGTTTCTATACCACAGGAAGAGCAGACTGTAATGCAAGGTGACACAGTGCGCATTGCAAATGATAGCCTAGACTATGAAATAATTATAATAGAGCCAGGTTTTAACACCTGGCTTATTTCTCAATTACCACGTGGTGTGCGTTCTCAAGCAGCCATGGACATTGTAAATGACAGGAAGGTTATAGAGTACAATTTGAGAGTGAACCAGCCATTACGATTTGATCCTCAACTATATCCATTCCCTATAGACTACGATTCTAGAACTGATTATGGCTATGAGGTAACTTATCTACTTTTCAATTATTTTAATTTTTTTGAGCAGCGGTATAATCAACGCTTGTAACTTATTTTTGCAGCATGCAAAAAATAAGAGAACGCTGGGAAATTCAAGAAAACTGGCAATTTATTTATATCATTTTAGGAATCACTGGACTGATTGCGTGTGGTTTTTATCTGGCTTTCCGTCTATTGCCTTCAAAATTTGAAGATGTATTGTACGAGTATCTATTTATGATAGTCGTCACAGCAATAAGTGCCTATATAATTTATCGCATTTGTATGTGGCTTTTTGTTAAGTTACAAAGCCGGTGGGATGTTACCTATCGCTGGGAACTTATTGCTATTTTTCTTGTATTTGCCGTTACAGGGTCTGCATCTGCAAAAGTATCTGGTCCTGTTCTAGAATGGATAGGTGTAACCCGAGAGACCGTTAACCCATGGATTTTCTGGCCCATTAGATTGTTAATCATATTCCCGTTCTATCAAATATTATTGGTACTTATGGGATGGCTCTTCGGTCAATTTGAATTTTTCTGGGATTTTGAAAAGAAGATGCTTTCTAGGTTTGGTATAAAGATTTGAAACAGCCGTATAAAAAAGCGGATAAGCTTTTAACTTTTTAAAATTACATTATATTTGCAACCGCTTAGAAAAAGAGGATAGATTAAATATGTTTTCAAAACATCAATCCTTTGTTCCAAAGCCCTTGTGATTTTTCAAAGTGGACTTTTTGTGAGGTCTTAAGGAAGATGTAAAAGGAACAAACTAAGGTTGATTCATTACCGTAATAATGAATAAGGTCGCATAGCTCAGCTGGATAGAGCACCTGCCTTCTAAGCAGGCGGTCCTAGGTTCGAATCCTAGTGCGATCACTAAAGAAAAGTATCTTAAGAAAAAACGCCCATATTGCTTGGGCGTTTTTTTGTACAGAGATATTAAAAACGGTAGTACGTCAGATTTCTAGATATTCCCAGTGCGGACACTTATCCCCAGTACGATATATAAACCTCTTATCTTCCTTTAAAAGTTTATCTAGCATTCTCTCATTTCTGACTACCCTATTACAAGCGCCTGGTTTGATCTTAAAACACGTCGATTTGATGCATTTAGAATTTTAAAGCCACTTATCTGCTTGAAGAATTATAACCAACGACATGAAATAAGCTGAACATATGAGGTGCATCAAACGTCAAACAAAAATGCCTCCATTATGGAGGCATTCATTAATAGATAAAACTATGATTTTTTATTTCTATAAATCTACACGATAGATCAGGTCAAAACCAAAGAACAAAGAGCTGTCAAATTCTGCATTAAGGCGCACCCGATCGTCACCACCAGGCTGGAAGGTCAAGATTTGAGCCCCTACCGTGTCACCCTGATTGTACAATCCATAATCTGTAGTATCAAAACCTACTTTTCCTCTTAAAATTAGGGCGTCGTCAAAGAAGCCGTAGGCGGCAAACAGCGCAAAACGTATCGACTCTTCCTGCACATATTGACCCGCATAGTTACTGTCAGTCAAATTATAAGACTTAATAGATGTAATTAAGTTTCCACCTAGACTAAAACGGTCTGTTAAAGAATAATTGATATCTGTACGTATAGGCAAGACTGCATTTATATAGAACTTACGATTATCAGATTTATACCACAATCCTACTAATGGAGTAATCGTTGTTCCAAAATTTTCTGAAGATATGTATGTACCAAATTTCAACCCGTAACGACTGTTATACTTCTTTTCTAACAAAGCCAGTCCACCAAATTGAAAATCATCACTGCCCAAGTCTCCAAAATCAGAAGCAAATTTAGGTAACGCCACATAAGTACCTGTCCAATTGTTACCGTGCGTATATTTCAACCCTACATTGAGCCTTGTCATAATTAAATTGGAACGAACATCTGTAAACTGCAGTCCTAAACGAGTATTCTCATAGGTAAAGCCTCCTATTATAGTCGCCTTACCAGACAAAGGAAGCGGGAAATAACCCTCGACCAGGGTATTGCTCACATCTGTTTCTTGCGCGTCATCCACATTGCCTAGGGTGGCATTGTTATGAGTTACTTTCAAAATATCAAGATAATCTTGAGCATGGGCAGCAGGGACCGCCGCAAGACATAAAACACAGAATAAAATTTTTCTCATCTTTTGTGATTGTTTATAAATAACGGTGAGTTATCACCATTGTTAATTTCGAAACTAAAATAGCCATAAAATATATATATGACAGAAAGATGAGCTATAACTTATCACAATGCTACAATGTGCATACCTACAAAAGCAAGTATTGTAGATTGGAATTAGTTTTTATTAAGTTTTATATAAACCTAACGACCACTAGGCAGTTGTTTGTCAATAAGGAGTTTAAAATCTATAAGCCCCAGGATATTTGCAGTAACTTTGAACCTTAACATTATAAAGAAATGCCTTACAAATTTTTTGAAGAGTACAATATAGAAGTCACAGATAGCATTCGTAAAAATTATAAAGATGTAATAACAGAGCTGGGTGAAAACACAGATCGAGAAGGCTTACTTAAAACCCCAGAACGGGCTGCCAAAGCTATGCAGTTCTTAACCAGTGGTTACGATCAAGACCCAGCAGCAGTACTCAAAGGAGCCATGTTTGCCGAAGATTACAACGACATGGTGATTATTAAGGATATAGAACTATATTCCTTGTGTGAGCACCATATGTTACCATTTTTTGGCAAAGCTCATATTGCCTATATCCCTGATGGCCACATCGTCGGTCTATCAAAAATACCACGAATAGTAGATATTTTTGCTCGCAGGCTGCAGGTACAGGAACGTTTGACACACGACATACTTGAATGTATTCACAAGACATTACAACCTAAAGGTGTTGCCGTTGTTATAGAGGCGTCACACATGTGCATGATGATGCGTGGGGTTCAAAAACAAAACAGCTCTACTACCACTAGTGGTTTCCGTGGTCAGTTTGAAAAAGTAGAAACACGCTCTGAGTTTTTAAACTTAATAGCCAGCGATTTGCATTAAATTATTATGGAATAGATTTTGATCCTCAAAACTTCATAAGTCAATTATATGTTTGAATCAAAATCTTCAAAATTATTTTATGGGATCATTTTTGATCTTATAGGTATGGCCTCCTATATAATCCCAGTGGTGGGAGAGTTTGTAGATATTTTGTGGGCGCCACTTGCGGGTTATTTAATGACCAAAGTTTATCCTGGAAAAACAGGTAAAACCGCTGGAGTACTTACTACCATAGAAGAACTCGTACCAGGACTGGATATCATCCCCACATTTACCCTTACCTGGATATACACCTATATTATAAAAAAAGAGTCTACAAATAAGAAAACTAAGCCTCAATCGATTGAGGCTTAGTTTTTAAGTAACAGCAAGATCCTTGTAATCTGTAAGTAGTTTTTTAATTTTAGGATCTATAATTACACGACAATAACCCTGCTCGCGATTGTTATTGTAATAATCATAATGTTCTTTTTCTGCCTCGTAAAAAGCAGTAGCCTCTGCCACCTGGGTAACAATAGGATCATTATAGGTGCCTGCTGCATTAAGGTCGTCAATCATTGCAATCGCCTGTTGACGTTGTAAATCATCCGTATAAAAAATGGCGCTGCGGTAATGTGTCCCTACATCATAGCCTTGTCTATTAAGTGTGGTAGGGTCGTGTGTTGCAAAAAAAACCTCTAGCAATTGCTTGTAGCTTACAACCTCTGGATCAAAATTTATTTTGATGGCCTCAGCATGGCCCGTGCGTCCTTGAACCACCTCTCGATAAGGCGGATTTTTTATAAAGCCTCCACAAAATCCAGGGGTCACCTCTCCCACCCCTTTAACACGTTGAAAAACTGCTTCTGTACACCAGAAACAGCCACCAGCAAATATTGCGATCATTCTATTTTTTATGACAAGTTACAAATAGACCCTTTCTTATGGGGTTTCTTAACAACTCTTTAATCTTATAAATGCAAATTGCTTTTAGTTTTGCGGAATGTTCAAATTTTTCACCTTAACCAGGTTCTTTAGTACTGTATTGTTTCTTTTTTGTTCCGCTTTCGCGAAAGCGCAAACCGCTACAGATACTGCACAAATCCAGCGCAAAACTTATAAAGCCACCCGCGTAACAACGACACCAGTAATTGATGGGAAACCATTTGAAGATTTCTGGAAGGCTATCCCTGAAGATGGAAACTTTAAAATGATCGAGCCTACCGTGGGTCTGGATGAGCGTGAAACACATCAAACAAAATTTAAAATTGCTTACGACGACGATGCATTGTATGTGGCGGCTTATTTATACGATAACAACCCAGATGATATCTTAAGACAATTCTCACAAAGAGATCAAGTGTTTTCTCAAGCAGATTTGTTTGGCTTTTTTATTAACACGTATAATAATCAAATTAATCAGACCAGGTTTTACGCTACCAGCGCTAATGCACTGGGTGATGCGATTTCAGAAAATGGCCGCGAGGACTTTAGTTTTAATGTCGTTTTCAGGTCAGAAACAAGCATCGATGACCAGGGATGGTATGTTGAAATGAAAATTCCTTATCGCACCTTGCGGTTTAATGATGCACCTGTACAGGATTGGAGTTTTCAAATTTTTAGAAGAATACGTCACCTAAATGAGGACTATTCCTATAACCTTATTGATAGAACTGCTGGCGCATCTTCACAATATGATGCCCTGTTGACTGGTGTAACAAATATTAATCCACCCCTCCGACTTAATTTATATCCATTTGCAGCAGCAGCTGTGGATCGATTTGATGGCGTGGATGAGTACAATTTCAGCGCTGGTATGGATATAAAATACGGAATCAATGAGGCATTTACCCTGGATGCGACATTGATACCAGACTTTGGCCAGGTAGCATTTGATCAAGTAGAATTAAACCTGGGACCTTTTGAGCAACTCTTTGGCGAGAATAGAGCTTTCTTTTCAGAAGGTACAGACCTATTTAATAAAGGAGACATATTTTTTTCAAGAAGGATAGGTCAACGCCCTACTGGCGCTGGCAACATTGAGCTTTTTGATAATGAGGATATCATTGACAATCCAGATAAATCAAATTTATTAAATGCGGTTAAAGTAACCGGTCGCAACCGCAATGGCTTAGGAATAGGTATTTTAAATGCTATTACAGAACGTACGGAAGCTACTATCGAGCGTACAGAAATCACAACAACTAACGATACCATCAGATCACAACGTAAAGCGGTGACAGAGCCCTTTACTAACTACAACATGTTTGTTCTAGATCAACAATACGGTAGTAATAGCTCTTTCTCGCTTGCAAATGCCAGCACACTGCGCAGCGGTAGCTTTACTGATGCAAATGTCACTGCATTTGTTATCGATCACAACGATAAAAACCTGCGCAACAATTATAGCGCAGAGCTCAAAATGAGTAACAGATTTACTCCAGATGGAACAGATACTGGTACCGCTGTAGAGATGGACTGGCGCAGGACCAGTGGAAACTGGCGCCCTAGACTATCTTATGATTTCGTAAGCTTGCAATGGGACCCAAACGATCTGGGGCGTAACTTCCGTACAAATTTTCATCAGTTTTATGGAGAGATGGAATATCGCGAATTTATACCTCGTGGTATTTTTAATAGCTATAATATAGAAATGGGGATGCGTCACAGACGTTCTGCAGATCCAGATTTTCATATCACTAGCGATGTGCGGTTAAGTGCTCGCTTTAATACAAGAGAACGCAACTCCTTTGGGGTGAATACCAGTATAGACACGCGCACACTGGATCGATTTGAATCTAGAGTTACTGGTCTCAATGTAAGATATGCTCCTAGCCATAGCATGGGAGGTTTTATCTCTACCGATTACAGGAAAAAATTTGCCATTGACTTGAGGGCAAACTATTTCTATAGGTTTGACGATAGCGAGCAAGGATACAGTTATAACGTATCGCCTCGATATCGATTTTCTGATAAGTTTATTTTAATCTATAGATTTGACTGGAGCAAAAACGATGACCGCCTGAGTTATGTGCGCACTATTAACAATCGCACGGGCGCCATAGTAAGCAAGAGGAATACACATTCTGTAGAAAACTCGGTCTCTGGAACGTTCAATTTCAACAATAGAGAAGCTTTAAGTTTATCATTTAGGAATTTCTGGAACAGAGCGAGTTTTAGTAGGAATTTACAAGAATTACAATCCGATGGCACTACTGCTAGCAGCAACATGATGATAGAACCTGGATCTAATCCAGATGCTAACTTTAATATTTGGAATCTGGATTTATCATATCGTTGGCGATTTGCACCTGGTAGTGAGGCCAGTTTGCTGTATCGCAATAGCATTTTCAACTTTGATGATAATGGCACCATAGGTTTTGAAAATAGTCTAAGCGATTTATTTATGCAGCCTGTAAGACACAACCTGAGTTTACGCATCACCTATTTCCTAGATGCTAACGATGCAAAAAAATGGTTTAGGTCTGCATAAAGATCCTACCTTTGTATCTAATGATCGAAGCAAAAAACATTTACAAAAGCTATGACACTGTACCCGTTTTAAAAGGGGTTGATTTGACTATTAAAGAATCAGAGATTGTCAGTGTTGTAGGATCGTCTGGAGCTGGTAAAACAACTCTTTTACATATTTTAGGGACACTAGAAAAGCCAGACCGTAACAAACAGAGCAGTTTATACATAGACGGTACCAATGTAATGGGATTAAATCCACGGCAATTGAGTCATTTCCGTAATCAATCGTTGGGCTTTATTTTTCAGTTTCATCAATTGCTTCCAGAATTTACAGCACTAGAAAATGTGTGTATTCCTGCTTTTATTAATAAAAAATCAAAAGCCGTTGCAGAGAAACGCGCTCAAGAACTGCTTGAATATTTAGATCTAGCTGATCGTTTACATCACAAGCCTAATGAGTTGAGTGGCGGTGAGCAACAACGCGTTGCAGTAGCTCGCAGCCTTATAAATGACCCTAAAGTTATTTTTGCAGACGAGCCTACTGGTAATCTAGACAGCAGCACTGCAGCAAATTTGCACGAGCTTATTCTCGAATTGCGCAAAAATTTTAATCAAACCTTTGTAATCGTTACTCATAATAAAGAACTGGCCTCGCTGGCAGATCGTACCTTAACGATGAGCGATGGTAGATTTTTAGCGCATGAATAAACGGGAGCTTAAAGAATTTCTAGATCATAAAGTATCGGTATACAATACCCCAGATTTTATACCTCATGATCCTATACAAATACCGCATCGATATAGTGATCCAAAAGATATTGCGATATCAGGTTTTTTGACCGCTACCATCTCATGGGGCAATCGTAAATCAATCATTAATAATGCTAGTCGATTGATGGAATTGATGGACAATGCACCTGCATCTTTTATTAGAGATTTTCAAGATCATGACCTGGATCGTTTTGACTCATTTGTCCACCGCACGTTCAATAGCGAGGATTGCAAGACATTCATGCGTGCATTACAAGATATAGAAAAGCATGATGATGGATTAGAGAACGCTTTCGCGGAAGCGAACAAATCATCCACCCATTTGCAAGAAGGAATATCAAAATTTAAGCAGCGGTTTTTTCAAATAAATCATTTACAACGAACCCAAAAACACGTGAGCGATCCGCTTAAAAATAGTAGTGCAAAAAGAATCAACATGTTTTTACGGTGGATGGTAAGAAAAGATGCTCATAATGTTGATTTTGGGATATGGGATAAAATCTCCATGTCAGAATTATCCTTGCCTCTAGATGTTCATACAGGTAATGTATCGCGTCAACTCAAACTTCTCAAGCGCAAACAGAATGATGCAAAAGCAGTACTGGAGCTGGATTTGTCATTACGCAAGATGGATCCAGTAGACCCTGTCAAGTATGACTTTGCCCTCTTTGGGCTAGGAGCCTTTAATGAATTGTAAATTAATAGGTATAATACTACAAGGTTAAAAGATTTAATCTATCTTTAAAGACAAACTATCAATCAAAAAATGTATCCAGCCTATCTACACCCTCTTGAGGGTGAACGACTTGAGTACCTCGATTCATTTGAGGTTGATTGGCAACTAGCCACAAAAGATCTGGATCAAATGTTGGATCTAGCCTGCCGCATGCTTCATGTTCCTAAAGGTCTTATATCGATTGTTAAAGAAGATGTGGTAGATTTTAAATCCCAGTACGGCTTCAAATTAGGTAAGGGTAATAAAAAACTAAGTTTTTGTTCCTATGCCATCGCTAGCGGTAAAGAAATTTATTACAT
This sequence comes from uncultured Nonlabens sp., assembly GCA_947491755.1. Taxonomy (GTDB): domain Bacteria; phylum Bacteroidota; class Bacteroidia; order Flavobacteriales; family Flavobacteriaceae; genus Nonlabens. The sequence goes on from CANLKV010000002.1 coordinate 603,163, forward strand.
CGAGGATGCTACAAAGGATGAAAAATTGAAAAATCACCCTTATGTTACGGCACCTGATCCTATTAAATTTTATGCTGGTGTACCAATTAAAGATGAGAATGACCTGCCATTAGGCACGGTTTGCATTATCGACAGCAAGCCACGTCAATTGTCAAAGGACCAGCAAGAGTCCCTGATATTAGTCAGTAAGATGATCATGAGACACTTGCAATTGCATAAAGAGAAGAGACAACTGGAGAAAAAACAAATCGTGTTGCGAGAGAAAAATGCCTTGCTCAAAAATTTTGCGCATGTCGTATCACACGATATGAAAATGCCCCTAGCTAGCATGATTCTTTCTAGTGATTTGATACGACAAAAATATAAAGACCGATTAGAGGATGATGGACTGAAATACCTAGCAGGTATAAAATCTGCTGCATTTTCAATGAGGGATTATATAGAAAACATCCTCACCCATTACGAAAGTGAGCAGATGACCTTAAATACAAAGGATGTTTTTGATCTCAACTCTCTACTATTACACATAGAGGAAATGCTAGGTATGCATCGAGACGACATACAATTTGTAATACCAGAGGAAAATCTGGATATGAAATGTGATGAGGCTGCCGTCGAACAAATATTGTTAAACCTGATAGGCAATAGCCTTAAATACAATGATCAAGATTGTATGCGTGTACAAGTTACCGCTGCCGAAACTGACTCGCATTATCGTATTTCTGTTATTGATAATGGTGTAGGTATACCAGAAGATAAGCAGCGTGCAGTTTTTGAATTGTTCTCTACGCTTGAGAACACAGATAGAAACGGCAAACGCGGACATGGTATAGGTCTATCCACTGTAAAAATTCTGGTGGAAAAGCTGGGCGGTACTATTATTTGCAAATCAAAACTAGGCCATGGTACAACATTTACATTTACCGTTGCAAAATCTATTGGCTAATCATAGGGAAGATACTATCTTTGATTAATCCTAGTTGATCAATGCTTTTCAAGAACCCTTTACTACTTTACGGGCTTTTATTACTAGCGATTCCTATTATTATTCATCTTTTTCAATTGAGAAGATTTAAAAAAGTTCCATTCTCGAATGTTGCTTTTTTAAAACCACTACTATCTCAAACAAGACAAAGCCGCACTTTAAAAAAATGGATTGTTTTAATCACCAGATTACTCGCCATCGCTTGTATTGTGCTTGCTTTTGCTCAACCCTATTTACCACAAAATAAATCTATTAGTACAAATAACGACCTGGTTATTTACCTAGATAATTCCTACAGCATGCAATCACCTGGTGCTGATGGGACATTGTATCAAAGTGCGATAAATGATTTGATAAGTAAAATGCCAGCAGAATCAAAATTTACTTTATTTACAAACGATCAATTATATGGCAACGTCAACAAACAAGAAATTGCTAATAAATTAGCAACTGCTGACTATGCAGCGACCGCACTAGATCCAGATGAAGTCATTCTTAAAGCAAACACGTTAAAAAATAAATTAAGCCGTAGTAATTTTTTATGGATATCAGATTTTCAAAAACATAATAAAAGGAAATTCCCTGTGCTTGATAGCTTATGGAATGTAACTTTTGTAAAACTTAATCCACTTGATTACGATAACATCTCTATAGATAGTGCCTTTTTTTCTCAGGAAAACACTGCTTCTTACATACAGGTAGCTTTAAGCAGTAAAAAAAATAACGATACACCCGTATCATTGAGCCTTTACAATCAAGATGTTCTGATAGCAAAAACTTCCGTAAATTTTCAAGAGAAAAAGGCTTACGCTCAGTTCTTATGGCCTGACAGTGAGATTTTAAATGCGGTTTTAAAAATAGAAGATGATGGATTATCCTTTGATAATCAATTATTTGTTTCAAGAAAGGAGAGAGATTTGATTAATGTGTTGCATGTCAACAATACAGAGAATGATTTCTTAAATCGTATTTATACTCCTGATGAGTTTAACTATCGAGAGGTCTCCCTAGATAATTTTAACTACAACAGTATAACTAGCCAGAGCGTAATAATTCTTAACGGTTTATCAAACATACCGCCGCCCCTGGCCAAGGAGTTGCAAATCTTCACAGAAAATGGCAACACACTTATACTGATACCTGATGTCAACAATGCTGATTATAGGAGTTTGTCAATTACGATGCAGCAAAAGTCAGTATATGATAAAAAAATAACTGAAATAAACTTTGATCACCCCTTACTTGCTGGAGTATTTAGCGAGCGTGTTAAAAATTTTCAGTACCCTACAGTTTCTAATTCGTGGGAGCTTGTTGATCAAGGTGATGCTATTTTAACTTATGAGGATGGCAAACCCTTCTTAACTCAAAAGAACGATTATTTCATTTTTACTGCATCTCTTGATGCCGATAATTCAAATTTTCAAGCTTCTCCCCTAGTTGTTCCTGTTTTCTATCAGCTGGGATTGCGCAATACAAAGTCTTCAGAATTGTATGCATTATTAGGCAAGCGCAACAAGATTATTGTAAAAGAACAACTAGAGGCAGATGGTATTCTAGAGTTGCAACTAGAAGTGTCTCGCTTTATTCCAGAACAGAGAGCCTATGATAAATATGTAGCTTTAATGACAGGAACAGAATTAACCACACCTGGAAATTACGAGGTATTATCAAAGGGTAACCCATTGCAAACACTTGCCTTTAATGCATCTAGAGAAGAAAACCACCTAGATTACTTTGATGACGATCAATTACCTGGCGAGATTTTAAATGACATAGGTACATTTGTTCAGATTTTACAAGAAGGACGCAACAAGCTACCCTTATGGAAATTTCTGGCAGCGGGAGCTCTATTCTTTTTAATTTGTGAACTACTCGCATTAAAACTATTGAAATGATACTATTTAAAAATGTATTGATATGCGATCCAGAAGGACAATATCATGACCAGCGACTTGACCTTTTAATAGATCAAGGTATTATCAAAACTATAGGAACAAAGCTAGAAATAGATCATGGAAGGGTAATAGAGCATGAGAATTTAATAGTTTCAATAGGCTGGTTTGATAGTAGTGTATCCTTTGGCGAACCGGGTTTTGAAGAAAGGCAAACAATGGACAACGGGCTTGCAGCCGCTGCTTCTGGTGGCTTTACAACCATCATGCTCAATCCAAATAATCAACCTAATCCGCAAGATGCATCAGGGGTAAATTATTTACTGTCTCTGTGCGCCAATCATGCGACTCGCTTGCTACCGGTAGGTAATTTTTCATTAAATCAAGAAGGTAAAGATCTTGCACAGTTGTATGATATGAATATGGCAGGTGCTGTTTCGTTTTATGATTACAAAAAACCGATAGAAAACGCCAATCTTTTGAAGGTAGGCCTGCAATATGTCAAGCCATTTAATGGCATCCTACAATCGTTCCCCCAGGATGCACAAATTGCTGGTAAAGGTATTGTCAATGAAGACCGACAAGGAACTGAGCTAGGGCTCAAAACCATTCCTAAATTTGCGGAAGAGTTACGCGTCGCAAGAGATATAGAAATTGCCAGATACGTAGATACTTCCTTACACATTCCTACCGTGACCACAGTAGCGGCTCTAGAACGCATTAAAAAAGCAAAAGAAGATGGTCTATCCGTATCATGTAGTGTAACTGCTCATCACCTACTACTATCCAGTAAGGAGCTTGCAGGGTACGATACTAATAATAAAGTAACACCACCATTAAGAGAAGAAGATGAGGTAGCTCAATTAGAATCATATTTGGCAGATGGCACCATAGATATGATTACTAGCGACCACACCCCTCTAACTATTGAATCTAAAAATGTAGAATATGATCAAGCAGATAGTGGAACGACAGGACTGGAAACTGCATTTTGCGCGCTGTTAGATAAATACAATTTAGATGACATTATCAATGCGCTTACTGGAGGATACAAGATATTTTCAAAGGATAAACCTGAAATTAAAGAAGGAGCGATAGCAAACCTTACCCTTTTTACAAATGTTGGTTCTCATATGCTACAAAAAGAGCACCTGCGCAGTACATCAAAAAATAATATATTTCTCAACAAACGGATGAAAGGAAAAGTACTAGGAATTTATAATCAGCAAAAATTAATCTGGAATGAATAAAGATCCACAAGGTAAATCACTGGCATTAATAGCATATGGTAGTGCGCTGTTTTTATACATCCATTTGTTACTATTTATTGCAACCTTAGGAGTGGCTATTTTATTAAACCTCAATAAAAATCAGCCATTTGCCTCTTTCCATCACCGACAAATGGTAGGTATAGGCTGTATTGCGTTGTTAATTACAGCTTTTGGAAATATTTTACCCAATAACTGGACAGCGCTATTATTAATTAGCTCCCTCGTTTTTCTAGCTGTTTTAGGTTTTGTAGACGCTTATAAAAATCAAATGACCCCACTACCCTATGTTGGAACTAAATTCCAGCAATGGTTTTCTTTTATTAAATAATATGAATACAGACTTGAGTCTCAACTATATCATAAGGCCATCACAACAGTCAGAGGCTCCTTTACTTTTATTAGTTCATGGATATGGAAGTAACGAGCAGGATTTATTTTCCTTTGCAGGACAAATAGATCCGCGGATTTGTGTGGTATCTGTACGAGCACCCTACGAGCTGCCACCACAGGGCGCTGCCTGGTACGCTATAGATTATACAGCAGAAAAGGGAAAGTTTTCTGATTTAAATCAGGCCAGAGAAAGCATGCGACTGCTTCAACAATTTATTGAAGAATTGAAGCAAACGCTCGATATCAATGGCAACAACGTCAATATTCTAGGTTTTTCGCAGGGCGCAATCTTGTCACTGGCGATCGCTTTCTCCCGTCCTTCCTATTTTAAAAATGTTATAGCATTATCAGGATATCTCAATGAGGACCTAGTAGAAGATATGGATCGTTTAGAGTCACGCTTTCGCGAAAGCGAATTCCAATCAAACTTCTTTATTTCTCATGGAACCATGGATCAAGTAATTCCTTTTTCATGGGCGATGCAAGTGCAACCAGTGCTAGAACGTTTAAATGTTGACTACCTATTTAAACAGTATCCTATAGGACATGGTGTATCTCCTGAAAATTTTCATGACATGAAAAAGTGGCTGGACCAGCGGGTGTGATTAGCGATAGGTATCGTTAAGCACCGCAGCAGTAGTCTCTAGCTCTATAGTGTTTTCATCTTTTATAGTATAAGTGATCAACAACTCGCCCCATTGATTATTATCGGCAAAGTTGACCAACACCCATTTATGGTTGATAAAGCGAGTGTCGTTTATTTGAAAACCCCTGCCCTCGCCTATGTATGGCACTAGTGGATTCCCGCCCTCTTGCAGGTTAAGCTCCAGCAATTGGTCAGTGACTTGTTGTTGTACACGCTCTGAGGTCCACCCCAGCTTTTCAAAATAATTTTTGGCTTCTTGATGCTGCTCCAGCGTAAAATTGAGCGGTTGATTAAAGTTTGCATTGCGTATGCTATCAAGTTGTGCCTCTTGTTCTATTGTTTTTTGACGCAGCGTGACCACGTCTTTCTCAATAACTTCTTGATAATTCCTACCGTTCACGTAAAGAATTAATGCAATAAGGGAAGCAAAAATGAATAGATATAAAAATAAGCTGCGTCTCATAAAGGGGATGTCAATTGTAAAGTATCATAAGCTAGAAAAACATTATCGGGCAGATTTTTCTCTACCTCTTCATGGAATCCTAGATGATGGCTTATATGTGTAAAATAGGTTTGTTTAGGTTGTAATTCTTCAATAAGTTGTAAGGCCTCATCAACATTTAAATGAGTACGGTGCTCTTCATGCCTCAAGGCGTTTATCACAAGGATGTCTAGACCTTTCAGCTTTTCTTTTTCGTTGGCTTCTATAGTCTTAACATCTGTCATGTAAGCAACATTTCCTATCCTAAATCCATGGACTGGAATGTAACCATGACTAGCCAGGACTGGTGTGATAGTAACGCCATCAATTTCAATCTCGTCGTTATCAAATAAATGAATATCGAGATCTGCCACACCTGGATATTTATCCTCTTCCACAAACATATAGGCAAATCGCTGCTTGAGCGACTCGTGCACTCTAGCGGTCATATAACATTGAATAGCACCTTGCCTAAAGAAAAAAGGGCGCAAATCGTCTAGTCCAGCGGTATGGTCTGCATGCTCATGGGTAAATAATAGAGCGTTAAAACTTTTGATGTTATTAGTCAGCATTTGCTGCCTAAAGTCTGGGCCACAATCAATTAAAAACCGCTTATCCCCTACCTCTACAGCTGCACTTACTCGCAAACGTTTGTCTTTAAAATCATCGCTATGGCAAACAGGATGGTCACTACCTATAATAGGTATTCCTTGTGAAGTGCCTGTTCCCAGTATGGTGATTTTTACGTTCATTAATTATGGTTAAAAGTATTGATATTTTTTTGTTCTGCTATGGCGTTCGTTACCTTTGTTCTATTCTTATAAAGACGAATCAATGGCGATTACCTTACCTGGAGATAACGATTTTGAATCTGTACCATCGTTAAAAAACAAAGCGCTGCGCATCAATTTGAACCGTAATATTTACGGAACATTTGCAGAAATAGGCGCTGGTCAAGAAACAGTAAGGCACTTTTTTAGAGCGGGTGGAGCCTCTGGAACTATTGCTAAAGCGATGAGCGCCTATGATAAGGATTTTTCAGATGCCGTTTATGGCGTGCAAGATGACGGTAGGTATGTGACCGAATCTAGATTGCGTAAGATGCTGCAACATGAGACAGATCTTATCGAGGAACGCATCTCTAGAGAAAAACATCCTAATAAATTATTCTTTACGTATGCTAATACTGTAGCCACTATAGATTTTGCAAAAAAGTTTCTAGGTCATGGTTGGGTAGGCATAAAGTTTCAAGCGGCTCCTGGAGAGGAGTACAGCGAGATTATTTTGCATGTGCGTTTTAAAGAAAGAGATGCCAGGTTGCAACAGATCACGCTAGGGATACTAGGTACAAACTTGATTTACGGTGCTTTCTACAAACATGATCGCCCTAAAAAGTTGTTGAAATATTTATACGATCATATAGATAAAGATAAAATTGAGATAGATATGATCCATTTTGACGGCCCGCGTTTCAGACAAGTGGATAATCGATTGATGAGTCTACAATTACTGCGCAATGAAATGACTGAGGCCGTCATGTTCGGTCCAGACGGTAAAAACATACTCGCTGCACGCATCCTTTATAAAAAGAATGTACTCGCATTGCGAGGTAGCTTTAGACCGGTGACCAAAGTTAACATGGACATGTATAAAAAGTCCAAGGCGATGTTTATTGAATCTGGAAAAGTGCAAGAGGATCGACTGGAAACTATATTTGAAATTACGCTAAGCAATCTCAAAGCCTCTGGAGAGATCGATGAGGAAGATTTTATGCATCGTGCAGAATTGCTGTGTTCTCTAGGGCAAACAGTAATGATCTCTAACTTCAAAGAATACTACAAACTGGTAGAATACTTGAATAACTATACCAAAGAGCGCATAGGCCTGGTCATGGGAACAAACAATCTCATTGATATTTTTGATACCAGTTATTACCACCATTTAAGCGGCGGGATTCTAGAAGCTTTCGGTAAATTATTCTTTAAAGATTTAAGAGTTTACTTATACCCTATGCAAAATGCAGAGACTGGTGAACTTACCACTAGTGAAAACCTAAAGGTACACCCACGTATGAAGGAGTTGTATAAGTTCTTTAAATACAACGGTCGTGTTATTGATATAGAAAACTATGACCCAACAATAGGTCATATATTTTCTAGAGAAGTGCTGCGCATGATCGAGGCAGGAGAAGAAGGCTGGCAAGACATGCTACCAGATGGAATCCCGCAGTTGATAGAGAAACATCATTTTTTTGGTATGCAACCAGCCTTAAAATAGTACAGCAATAACTAGAATTATAAAATCTGAGCCGTGTGATCCTTAGTCTTGACTTTAGTGATCACATCCTCCAGTATCCCATTCTCATCAATTACAAATGTGGTGCGGTGTATGCCATCGTATTCTTTGCCCATAAATTTCTTAGGACCCCATACCTCATAAGCATTCAGTAGTTTGTGATCCTCATCTGCTAGCAGATCATATGGTAATTCATATTTATTTTTAAAATTAGATTGACGCTTTGGGCTATCAGCACTGGCTCCTAGTATTTCATATCCGCTTTCGCGAAAGCGATATACATTATCTCTTAAATTGCACGCCTCAGCAGTACAACCAGGTGTACTCGCCTTAGGATAAAAGAATAGAACTAACTTCTTACCTTTGAAATCTGAAAGAGATACCATGTCTCCATCCTGGTTAGGTATTGAAAAATCAGGTGCTTTATCACCAGGTTTTAATGTAGTCATAATTAGTTTTTAAGGTTTAAAGATACAAAATGAAAAAAAAGGAACGAACGGATTTTGTGATGAACACCCTGGAAGAATATTATCCAGAAATTCCTGTACCATTAGATCATAAAGATCCTTATACCTTACTCATCGCGGTACTGATGAGTGCGCAAAGCACAGATGTGCGAGTAAATCAGATCACCCCATTGTTGTTTGAAAAAGCTGACAACCCGTATGACATGATACGCATGAGCGTTGATGAAATAAGAGAAATTATAAAACCGGTGGGATTGTCGCCCATGAAGGCTAAGGGAATTCACGGGTTGAGCCAGATCATCATTGATAAATACAATGGACAAGTCCCCCAAAGCTTTGAGGCGCTAGAAGAACTGCCAGCGGTAGGACATAAAACAGCAGCTGTGGTGATGTCGCAAGCCTTTAATGTACCCGCTTTTCCTGTAGATACGCATATCCATCGTTTGATGTACCGCTGGAATCTTTCTAACGGTAAAAATGTAGTACAAACAGAAAAGGATGCAAAAAGATTATTTCCAGAAGAACGATGGAATGACCTACACTTACAAATTATATGGTATGGTCGTGAATATAGTCCGGCAAGAGGGTGGGATCTAGAGAAAGATATTATAACAAGAACTGTAGGAAGAAAATCAGTTCTTAATGAATACTATAAAAAGAAAGCCCGTTCTAAATCATAGAACAGGCCTCTCAAATCTAAAAACGAAACTTAATTATTAAATGTTTCAAATGTCATTTGGTTGCCTTTCAAAATCTTCAAAGATTTAGAGAAAGACAAAATACGCTTGATGGTTTCTGGTCTAGCTCCCATTGATTTATAAGAAGGTGAGGTAGAATAATTGTAAAGTTTTGGCATGTGTAAGTTTTTATATTACACATAACGAGACTTTTTTTAAAATAGTATGCGCTATTTTAATTTTTAAGTCAAAACAATATTATGCTTTTCAATCACCTTGCGCAGATTGATTAATGCATAACGCATCCTACCTAGTGCTGTATTAATACTTACATCAGTGATCTCTGCGATTTCTTTGAAGGACATTTCTTTATAAATACGCATAGTCAATACATCGCGCTGGTCCTGTGGCAGCTCCTCTACCAGTCGTTTAACATCTAGATGCACTTGATCTGTAATCATGAGAGACTCTATACTATCCTCTCCATCGCTTATGACATCAAAAATATCAAAGTCATTACGTGACTGGAATTTTGGCATACGTTTATTGCGACGGAAGTGATCAATGACAAGATTGTGTGCTATGCGCATGACCCATGGTAGAAACTTACCTTCCTCATTGTATTTCCCACGTTTCAATGTGCGGATTACTTTAATGAAGGTGTCTTGAAACACATCTTCTGTGATGTCTCTGTCAAGTACCTTAGAAAAAATAAAACCGTGAATTCTCTGTTGATGTCTTTCGATAAGAATCTCTAGTGCAGATTCTTTACCATTCATGTACTCTTTTACAAGTACAGCATCGCTTGCGTCTTTATGGATCATACTATTACAACTAATGATCTAAGCCTATTTTAAAGTCAGATCTAATTAAAGTAGTGTTATAGTATACGCAGGTGTTTAAATAATGTTAACGGGTTAAAGATAACAACATTTATTCCAAACATACAATAAGTGCTTTTACAATTTAACAAATTAATGAGTGTGCCTGCTTTCAAATAGGCTTGATCGCTTGCTATCTTTGTTCTCATGGCACATACGCAAATATTTGAAAACATAGATTCCCTAAGTCCTAAAAAGAATATTCTTGTCAAGGGAGCAGAACTGCATAACCTGAAGAAACTCAACGCTGTGATCCCTAGAAATGAGATGGTGGTTATCACAGGATTGTCTGGTAGTGGGAAATCCTCACTTGCTTTTGACACTCTTTATGCAGAGGGGCAGCGACGCTATGTTGAAAGTCTATCATCCTATGCACGTCAGTTTTTAGGAAGGTTAAATAAACCAAAAGTTGAATACATCAAAGGTATCGCTCCAGCTATCGCCATAGAACAGAAGGTCAACTCAACTAACCCACGCAGTACCGTAGGGACCACCACAGAAATTTATGATTATTTAAAATTATTATTTGCTCGTGTAGGACGCACCTACTCCCCTATCTCAGGAAACGAGGTAAAAAAAGATACGGTCACAGATGTAATAAATCATATAAAGAATCAAGAAGAAGGCAGTAAATTACTTCTTACCACGCGACTTATAATTAAAGGTAAGCGAGATGTAAAAGAGCAATTGGCTGTATTGTTACAACAGGGATTTACTAGAATCAAATGGAATGGAAAAGTTACTCGAATAGATCAAGAAGATCTATCAATAAAAGCAAAGGATGAAGTCTACATCGTAATCGATCGCATTATTAAAAGAGATGATGACGATTTTTACAATCGTCTGGCAGACGCTATAGACACGGCGTTCTTTGAGGGAAAAGGGGTCGCTTATATTGAGTCCATAGATGGAGAGCACCGCAGAGAGTTTACTAATAAATTTGAATTAGACGGGATGGAGTTTGTCGAACCAAACCCCAACTTATTTAGCTTTAATAATCCCTATGGTGCGTGCCCTAAATGCGAGGGATATGGAGACGTCATAGGCATCGATGAAGATCTCGTGATTCCTAACACAGCATTATCCATTTATGAAAACGCAGTTTTTCCATGGCGTGGCGACAATATGAGCTGGTATAAAGATCAATTGATAAATAACGCTGCACGATTTGATTTCCCCATTCATAGGCCATGGTTTGAACTTACCGATAAAGAGAAAAACCTAGTCTGGGACGGCAATAAATATTTTACAGGTATTCACGACTTTTTTGCAGAGTTAGAGGCAAAAGCATATAAGATTCAGAATCGTGTAATGCTCTCTCGTTACCGTGGTAAAACCAGGTGTAGCGTATGTAAAGGAAAACGACTGCGTAAGGAGGCCAATTACATAAAAATCAACAGCACAACAATTACAGATCTTGTGGAGATGCCCATAAAAGATCTGAGAACTTTTTTCATTGATCTTCAACTGGACGAGTCACAGCAAATCATTGCAAAGCGATTACTTAAAGAGATCAATAGTCGCTTGGACTTTCTATCTGATGTAGGGCTGGATTACCTCACGCTTAATCGTAAATCGAACACTCTTTCTGGTGGAGAGTCCCAGCGTATCAATCTAGCAACCTCTTTGGGCAGTAGCCTGGTAGGAAGTATGTATATCCTGGATGAACCCAGTATAGGACTGCACCCTCGTGATACAAAACGATTGATCAAGGTGCTCAAAAATTTGAGAGATCTAGGAAATACCGTTATTATAGTAGAGCATGACGAAGAGATCATGCAAGCCGCAGATCGTATTATAGATATAGGCCCAGAGGCTGGAACACACGGTGGCGAGGTAGTAGCAACAGGCACTCTTGCAGAAGTTTTAAAATCAAAAAGTCTTACTGCTCAATACCTTAATGGTAGTATGGAAATACCGCTTCCGCGAAAGCGTAGACCCTACAAACACCAGGTACATATTACAGGGGCGAGGCAAAACAATTTAAAAAATATAGACGTCACCTTTCCACTAGGCGTACTTACCATGGTAACTGGGGTATCTGGTAGTGGTAAATCTACCCTGGTAAAATCAATTCTTTACCCTGCGATGCTTAAAAAGTTAGGTGGCTACGGAGCAAAAGCTGGCCAGTTTACTGACATCTCAGGTAAATTTGAAAATGTAAAATCCATTGAGTTTATTGATCAAAACCCCATAGGTCGTAGCTCTAGATCTAACCCTATTACGTATATCAAAGCCTATGATGATATACGCAATCTATTTGCGCATCAAAAATTATCCAAAATACGCAACTACAAACCGAAACATTTCTCTTTTAATGTGGATGGCGGTCGCTGTGAGACCTGTAAAGGAGACGGCGAGGTAACTATAGAGATGCAGTTTATGGCAGACGTTACACTGGTGTGCGAGACCTGTAATGGAAAACGGTTTAAAAAGGATATTCTCGAGGTTCATTTTGAAGGGAAAAATATAGACGATATTCTCAATTTGACCATAGCAGACGCTATGGAGTTTTTCAATGCTCACGGAGAGGATAAGATTGCTAGAAAAATAAAACCTTTACAAGATGTAGGTCTAGGTTATGTAACACTAGGGCAAAGCAGTTCTACCCTGTCTGGCGGCGAGGCCCAGCGTATTAAACTGGCTAGCTTTTTAGTAAAAGGAACAACCAGCGATAAGACTCTGTTTATTTTTGATGAGCCTACAACGGGACTGCATTTTCACGATATTAAAAAATTGTTGGATAGTTTCAACGCTCTTATTGAAAAAGGACACAGTATAATTGTCATAGAGCATAACATGGATCTAGTCAAATGTGCTGATTATGTAATTGATCTAGGGCCAGATGGCGGACAACAGGGTGGTTATCTAGTAGCAGCAGGAACACCAGAGGAAGTTGCCCAATATAAAAAAAGTATCACTGCCCCATTTATTGCAGAAAAACTATCTTAATCTTTAAATCAGATTTATGAAAAGACCCAGACTGCGACGCAAAGCATCGCCTAAATCGCGCGCGAGCGTATTCCAGCCGCCTGGAACTATTGCTTATGTAGGAGAAGACCGGACTGAGGCTGTAAATACTGAAACTATTCTATATGATTCTACAAATTATATCAAAACCGATGGTATTTATCAAGGGAAGCTAGATTCCAGTAAGGTAAATTGGTTCAATATTGATGGCGTTCATGAAATTGATTTACTGGAACAAGTGGGAAACAAATTTCACCTGCACCATCTGCTACTAGAAGATATTGCTAATACAACGCAACGACCCAAGACCGAGTTCTACGATGAATGTATTTATCAATGCATAAAAATGATAAATTATGACGCTGTAGATCATGAAATTATTCAAGAACAGGTGAGTATTATCATAACAGATCTTGCGGTAATCACATTTCAAGAAAAAACAGGTGATGTTTTTGAAAACATAAGAGAACGAATAGAGCAATCACGAGGTAGGATACGACACAGCAACAACGATTACCTTTTTTATGCTCTTATCGATAGCGTTATAGACCATTATTTTATCGCAGTAGAACAAATAGGAGAATACCTAGACTCACTAGAGGATGAAATTTTTGATAACCCAGAAAGGTCATCTTTAGAAAAAGTTCAAAAAAACAAGCGTTTGTTACTCTCTTTACGTCGTGCTATTTTCCCTTTGCGTGAATCTATAAGTAGATTACTAAAAGAGGATTCTAAATATATAGATCCCAAGATCAAAAATTATTTTCAAGATGCCTATGATCACTGTATTCAAATTATAGAAACAGTAGAGTCATTTAGAGAGATAAATGCAGGTCTACGAGATATGTACCTGTCTAGCGTGAGTCACAAGATGAATCAAATCATGCAAGTTCTCACAATAATGTCTTCTATCTTTATTCCTATGACTTTTCTTGCAGGTGTGTACGGAATGAATTTTGACAACATACCTATCCTACACTATGAGAATGGTTACAGCTATTTCTGGATTGTATGTGGTGTCATGTTTATCGTGTTATTAGGCTTCTTCAAATGGAAAAAATGGCTTTAAACTGTCCTGTGCTATAAAAAGTTTGGCACACGACTTGATACTTACTAATAGAAGTTGTTTATGTAAAGAGTAAATTTCTTTCATAAAGTTTTTTGGTTGGTTAGTGGGAAATCTCGAGTCGTCTTTTGACACTCGGGATTTCCTCGTTTATAGGATCATATATTATCTTTAATTCATTTTCTACCCATGAGAATACAGAACACCTATCTTCTATTAGTTATTTTATTAATCATAACATCTTGTAATGAATCGAGAACAACGCCAGTAACCGCAACCGACACTGGAATTGAAATGGATAGATCAGGCAGTAATTTTCCTGAAGATTTTTTAGGCACTTATAAGGGCACCCTTGAAATAACTGCTCCTTCTGGAAAGCAAGAGGTCCCCATGACATTTAAAATGCAAGCTACCGAAACACTAGACCTATTTACTTACACCATTATTTATGGAGATACAGAGCCGCGCCTTTACAATCTCAAAAGGACTAGCGACCCTAACTTGTTTATGATTGATGAAAATAACGGAATCATTCTGCAAGGCAGTTATGCAAATCAAACCTTATACAGCACTTATGAGGTTCAAGGGAACTTATTAAATAGTACCGAGATATTTTATCAGGACCGCATGGAGTTTATGATCGCACTTTCTAAAGTTAATGACAGCACCACGACTGGAGACTCCTCTAGCGCTATTGTAAAAAATTATCCTGTGACCATCATGCAGCGCGCCACCTTGTATAAGGAGTAAATAAAATTTGACTAGTAATAAAAAATCCCGCTATAAAGCGGGATCTCTATTTAGTTCGCTTTCGCGAAAGCGAAAATTTCATATGGATTAAGCAAAAGCCTCAGCTACAGCAGCACTCAAACGCTTGTAAACACCAGAATCCAATCTGGTTCTAATAGCGTCAAATGCGTCCAGTGTTTCCTCAATATCCTGCATGGTGTGTGTAGCCGTTGGTATCAAGCGTAACAGAATGAGCCCTTTAGGAATGACTGGATAAACGACGATCGAACAGAAAATACCATAATTTTCTCTCAAGTCTTTGACAAGCGCCATCGCTTCTGGAATACTACCTTTTAGATAAACAGGCGTTACACAGCTTTGTGTAGTTCCTATATCAAAGCCTCGCGCTTTGAGTCCTGACTGCAAAGCGTTTACGTTTTCCCACAATTTATCTTTGAGTTCTGGCATGGTGCGTAGCATATCCAGGCGTTTCAGAGCTCCTACCACCAGTTGCATTTGCAAAGATTTTGCAAACATTTGTGAACGCAAATTATATTTTAAATAGTCGATAATTTCCTGATCAGCAGCAATAAAGGCTCCTGTACTGGCCAGAGATTTTGCAAATGTCGCAAAATATACATCGATCTGATCTTGAACCCCTTGTTCTTCTCCTGCACCAGCACCTGTTTTACCTAACGTACCAAAACCATGAGCGTCATCAACAAACAGTCTGAAGTTATATTTTTCTTTTAAGGCAACAATCTCTTTGAGTTTACCCTGCTCACCTCGCATCCCAAATACACCTTCTGAAATCACTAAAATACCACCACCAGTCTCGCTAGCAATTTTTGTAGCACGTTGCAAGTTCTTCTCTATACTCTCTAGATCATTATGCTTGTAGGTAAAACGTTTACCCTGGTGCAAGCGCACCCCATCAATAATACAAGCGTGTGCATCAACATCATATACGATAACGTCATCTTTTGACACCAGCGCATCAATGGTTGACATACAACCCTGGTATCCAAAATTCAATAAATAAGCGGCCTCTTTATTTACAAATTCGGCCAGCTCATTTTGTAATTGTTCGTGCAAATCTGTGTGACCACTCATCATTCGTGCTCCCATAGGATAAGCACTACCATAATCTGCAGCGGCCTGTGCATCTACCTTGCGAACCTCTGGATGATTAGCGAGACCTAGGTAATCATTCACACTCCAGGTGATGACCTCGCGGCCATGAAAACCCATGCGATTTGCAATAGGTCCTTCTAGCTTTGGGAATACAAAATAACCTTCAGCTACAGATGCCCATTTACCTAGTGGTCCTTTGTCTTTATAAATCTTATCGAATAAATCTTTCATGGTTCAATTTAAGTGGACAAATATACGATAAGCCCTATTAATTTCCTATGTAAGTAAGCCACACGCTATAGTCGGGATACAGGTAATAATTTGAAAAATAAGTGATTTAATACACAAGGATAGAACCTTTTACATGGTAAAATACTAGGTAATTAAAACAAAGTCAACGATTTACCCTATCGTTAAGGTAGAGTAAATAATCAAAGAAGTTCCTACTAAAAAATCACAGAGATTTCAAGGAGAAGTAGTCGTAAGGCCTAATTAAAATTTATTTAACGTACTCTATATGCTGCTGTTCTGCAATAGAAACCGAGTCAAAAAAGCCTTGCTCGTCCATCCACTTATCATTGTAGATTTTACTCATATAACGTGAGCCATGATCTGGAAAAATGACCACCACAACATCATCTGCTTTAAATGTATTTTCCTTAACTAGTTGCTTTACAGCTTGCATGGCAGCCCCACTTGTATATCCTACAAACATACCTTCAGTTTGTGATATGCGACGCGCCATATGGGCGGCATCCTCGTCCTTTACCTTAGTAAACTTGTCAATAACATCAAAGTCTGTTGCTGTAGGTATTAAGTTTTTCCCTAGACCTTCTATACGATAAGGGTAAATCTCATTTTTATCAAATTCCTGAGTCTCGTGGTATTTTTTAAGTACACTACCGTAAGCATCCACACCCATGATTTGAATATCTGGATTTTGTTCTTTTAAAAATCGGGCGGTTCCAGATATTGTACCTCCCGTGCCGCTGCAGGCTACTAGGTGAGTAATTTTTCCGGCAGTCTGTTTCCAGATCTCTGGTCCAGTTGACAAGTAATGAGCTTCCGTATTTAACTCATTAAAGTACTGGTTGATGTAAATACTGTCTTTAATTTCTTCATGTAAACGTTTTGCAACCTCATAATAACTGCGTGGGTCATCTGCGCTTACATGTGCTGGACACACATAGACCTTAGCGCCCATTGATTTGAGCATATCGATCTTATCTGCACTTGATTTTGAGCTTACCGCTAGAATACAATCATAGCCTTTGATACGGCTTACCATAGCGATACTAAATCCAGTATTACCAGATGTAGTCTCTATAATAGTATCACCTGGTTTGAGAATACCTTTCTTTTCTGCTTGTTCAATAATATGCAATGCAATCCTATCTTTTGAAGAATGTCCAGGATTAAAGGATTCAACTTTTGCATAATAATTACCGGGAAAACCAGCTACTGTTGTCGATAGTTTTACAAGGGGCGTCTCTCCTATCAGTTCCAGCACACTGTTATACGCCTGTATGGTTGAGCTCATATAGTTTGTTTTTGTCTCACGTTGCAAATGACGCAAAACGTTGCAAATTTAAACAAATTTATCAGTTGGCCGTTTTTGACTCGAGATCTAGCAAAAAAGCATATTCAATAGCTACTTCTTTGAGAGCATCATAACGCCCAGAGGCCCCACTATGACCGCTAGTCATGTCTGTCTTAAATAATATTTGCTGTTTGCCTGTGTGTAATTCTCTTAATCGTGCAACCCACTTTGCCGGTTCCCAGTATTGCACCTGGCTATCGTGGTAGCCCGTTGTAACAAGTGTGTTAGGATATGCTTGGGTTTTTACTTGATCATAAGGAGAATAACTTAACATATAGTCATAACTCGCCTTGATGTTAGGATTACCCCATTCATCATATTCTCCCGTTGTAAGCGGAATGCTATCGTCAAGCATCGTGCTTACTACATCTACAAACGGTACAGCACTCAATATACCCTGATACAAATGCGGCGCCATATTCATGATAGCTCCCATTAATAATCCACCAGCAGATCCACCGCTAGCGTAAAGGTGTCCGGGCTTTGCAAAAGAATGCTCCAACAAATACTCGCTACAAGCAATAAAATCTGTAAATGTGTTCATCTTTTGGAACATCTTACCTTGCTCATACCACTCCCGACCTAAATATTCTCCACCGCGTATATGAGCAATGGCAAAAACAAAACCACGATCTAACAAGCTGAGACGTGAGATGGAAAAATAAGGATCTATTGTAGAGCCATAACTTCCATAACCGTATTGTAGTAATGGATTCCCGTCTGGTCGTTTCAACTCTTTTTTATAGACCAGGCTTATAGGAACTTTTATTCCATCACTAGCGGTAGCCCATACTCGCTTAGACTCATAGTTTGCTGGATTAAAGTCAGGATCTTCAATTGGTTGTGTCTTCAATATTTTTTCTTCCCTGGTACGCATGTTAAATTCAATTACCGATGGCGGCATGGTCAAGGAATTGTAGCTATATCTCAATAGTTCTGTATCAAACTGATAGTTTGCGCTTGTATAAGCCGTATAAGTTTCACTAGTAAAGGGTAAAAAATAATCTACTGTGCCCTCCCAGGACTTGATACGTATGCGATTAAGACCGTTGAACCGATCTGTAATCACCATAAAGTCTTTGAATATATCTAGATCCTCTAGTAAAGATTGAGGGTCATGTGGAATGAGATCTACCCAATTTTCCATTTGTGGGGTTTCAATAGCAGTTTTCATGACCTTAAAATTGAACGCACCATCCTTATTTGTCATGATATAAAAATGATCGCCATAATGAGAAGCGCTATACTCTAATTCTGGTTGTCGCTCTTGAATCACTTGAAAGTTACTGTCGGGTTGATCAGCGGGAATAAAACATATCTCATCACTCAATGTCGACGAGGATTTGATCATTATGTAATCTGCAGATAAAGTTTTATAGACAAAGCAATTGTAGGTATCTTCCTTTTCTTCAAATACAACAACGGCGTCGTCAACTTTTTGATCTAAGCGATATTTAAAAATTTTATTGGCTCTCAAGGTTTGCGGATCCTTACGTACAAAAAATAACGTGTGGTTATCATTTGCCCAGACAGAACTGCCTGTTGTGCCAATTACGGTGTCTGCTTTAATTTCTCCTGTCTCAATGTTTTTAACATACAGCGCATACTCTCTTCTACCTACGACATCGACACCGTATGCCACTAGATTATTGTTAGGAGAGATATTAATACCTCCTAGCTTGTAAAAATCATGGCCTTGAGCCATCTCGTTTACATTGAACAATAGTTGTACCTTGTCACTGCCATCCTTACGACGATAGTAATAAGGATAGGACTCTCCTACCTCCATTTTAGTAAAATACCAGTAACCGTTGTATAAATAAGGTACGGACTCGTCATCCTCTTTAATGCGCGATTTTATTTCTTCAAACAAGTCATTTTTTAAATCATTGGTATGAGCCGTCATCTGCTCATAATACTCATTTTCCTGATTGAGGTAATCGATAACCTCTGGCGCATCCCGTTCTTTCATCCAGTGGTAATGGTCCAGTCGCTGGTGACCGTGAATCTCATGTATATAAGGAATCTTTTTTGCTACAGGGGCTTTTATTGACATAGTCTTAGGCTCATTTTAGGAGGCGCAAGATAATCAATGAGTCTAGGATGCCCTAGATTAAAAATGCTACTTATTTTTGCTGAGTAAATTTTAAAAGAATAAAAAAGATGCTAGGAGACATGATGGGTATGATGGGTAAATTGAAAGAAACCCAACAAAAAGTAGAAGAGACAAAAAAGCGTATGAATAATGTATTGATCGACGAGCAATCTAGCGATCAATTGCTACAGGTAACTGTCACAGCCGATCGACAAATTAAAAAGATCGATATCGCAGATGCCCTATTGGAAGATAAAGAGCAGCTCGAGGATTATATAATACTAACTTTAAATAAAGCACTAGCTCGCGCTAGCGACATTTATGATAAAGAAGTGGCAGCGGTGGCATCCCAGGGCATGCCTAATATCCCTGGTATGGATATGTTTAAATAACAAAACAAGAAAACATCAAGATGAGATTAAAAGGCCCTGCAGTGCAGGGCCTTTTAAATTTTACATTGAAATTTTTGCTTTCTCAACGCTCTCAAAATTTCCCATGAGCTCCATAAATTGCTCATGCTGTTCTTGTGTATAATCCAGATGGGTCACTAGACGCAATTTACCCTGTCCCATATTGCTGATGATGATCTCGTTTTTGGCGCAGTATTGTGTCACTGCAATTTCATCATGCACCTCAAAAATAACGATGTTAGTTTCTACAGGCTCTACCTTTTTTACCCAGGATTGCGCTGCTAGAAACTGCTCTAACTCGGTTGCTCTTTTATGATCCTCCTTTAATCGGTCTATATTGTGATCTAGTGCATAAAGAGCCGCTGCAGCCATATAGCCTATTTGCCGCATACCGCCACCTAGTACTTTGCGCACTCGCATTGCTTTTTTCATGATTTCTGCCTTACCAGTGAGCACGGTGCCCAGTGGCGTGCCCATACCCTTAGAAAAACATACGGATACTGTGTCAAAAATTTGCCCGTATTCCTTTGGGTCTTGACCCTTTTTAACCAGTGCGTTCCACAGTCGCGCGCCATCCAGGTGCAACCCCAGATGATGTCTATCAGTTACCTGCTTGATCTCTTTTACCACATCCCAATCATAACAAGCACCACCACCTTTATTAGTGGTATTTTCTAAACATACTAGGGTTGTTAAGGGACTGTGATAAAAGTCTGGCGGGTTAATCGCCTCTTCTACTTGCTGGGCAGTAACCATACCACGCGATCCATCTAGTAATTTGCAAGAAACACCACTATTGAAAGAAGCACCACCGCCTTCATAATTATAAACATGCGCATATTTATCACATATAAGTTGCTCGCCTGGCTGCGTATGCATTTTTATGGCAGCTTGATTTGCCATGCTACCCGTAGGAAAAAACAACGCATCGTCCATACCAAACATTGCCGCAACACGCTCTTCCAGAGCATTAACAGTCGGGTCTTCTTTATAAACGTCATCACCTACTGGGGCATTGAATATCGCCTGGAGCATTCCCGGGCTAGGCTTTGTCACTGTATCACTTCTCAAATCGATCATAGCAATTTACTTAAGGTCTTTGTCCACAAACATAAAAGTAATATATGAATGGGAACTAAAATTATTAAAAACACTTTCGGTGATAGGCGCTATTTACCTTGTGATACATAGAGTTTTATTTACCCTTACTTTATCCTTAATTACAGGGTGGTTGATGGTGCCGCTTTCGCGAAAGCGAACTCAAAAACATCCCTCAAAGCAGGTGACGATCGCAGTAATTAGATAGTAATTTGAGTGCAATTAGGTGTATTTTTGTAATTCAATACAACAATACTTCATGATTACAGCAGACCAAATTGCCAATTTAAAAGAGCGTACGCTATCATTAAAAGATTATTTGCAAATTGAGTCTAAAGAAATAGAAATACGTAACCTAGAAGAAAAGACTTTCTCTCCTGATTTCTGGAATAAGCCTAAAGATGCAGAAGCCATCATGAAGCAATTGCGTAATAAAAAGGCATGGACTACAGATTATCAGACCGCGATATCTTTAAATGAAGACCTAGAAGTTCTTTACGAATTTTATAAGGAGGATGAAGCGAGTGAAGATGATGTCATGCAAAAATATAATGCTGCAAAAGAGCTGGTAGAAAAACTGGAGTTTAAGAACATGCTTTCAAATGAGGGTGATGATTTAAGTGCTGTCCTACAAATAACGGCAGGTGCAGGCGGTACAGAGTCGTGCGATTGGGCAGAAATGTTGATGCGCATGTACATCATGTGGGCAGAAAAGAGCGGTTACAAGGTTAAAGAATTGAATTTTCAAGCAGGCGACGTTGCTGGTGTTAAAACCGTAACGCTAGAGATAGAGGGCGACTACAGTTTTGGGTGGTTAAAGGGTGAAAACGGTGTGCACCGTCTCGTGCGTATATCTCCATTTGATTCTAATGCAAAACGCCATACCTCTTTTGCGTCTGTTTATGTGTATCCACTGGCAGATGACACGATAGAAATTGATATCAATCCGGCAGATATTTCATGGGACTTTGCAAGATCTAGCGGTGCTGGAGGTCAAAATGTAAATAAAGTAGAGACTAAAGCTATTCTAACCCACCACCCGTCAGGGATAATCATTCATAACTCTGAGACCAGATCACAGCTTGAAAATAGAGAAAAGGCAATGCAAATGCTTAAATCGCAACTTTATGAGATTGAGCTACAAAAACAAAACGCCGCTCGTGATGAGATTGAATCTGGTAAGATGAAGATTGAATGGGGATCGCAAATACGTAACTATGTTTTACATCCTTACAAACTAATCAAGGATGTAAGAACAGCTCACGAGACAGGCAATGTTGATGCCGTTCTTAATGGTGATCTCGACGCTTTTTTAAAGGCTTTCTTGATGGAGTCTGGTAAGGAAACACCTACCGATCAGTTGTAAGTTTGTAGCTTCTAGCAAGCTTTGTACTTTTTAAAATAAAGTATCTTTACAGCAATCATAACTATTCTATAATGAAAACATACCTAAGTATATTTTGTCTTGCGCTATGCGGCGCAATGGGCGTGAATGCTCAGCAACTTTCTAATAATGCGATCGGACTGCGATTGGGCGGTGGTAGCGGTTTTGGCACTGAGATCTCTTACCAGCGAGCTCTCAATGGCACTAATCGGTTAGAGGCTAATCTAGGAATAGAGGATAACAATAATTTTGACGGTATTAAAGCCACCGGGTTTTATCAATGGGTATATCCACTTGAGGATAGATTTAACTGGTACATAGGCCCTGGGGCTGGTTTAGGAAATGCTGATTATAAGAATGATGATAATGATTTCTTTTTTCTTGCAGGAGGCCAGGCGGGTATTGAGTACTCTTTTGATTTTCCATTATTGCTTTCTCTCGACTCCACTCTAGAGCAATATTTTGGCTCCAGACGTGATGGTCTAGAACTTAACTTCTCGCTAGGGGTTAGGTATCAATTTTAGACGAGATGATATTAATCCATCTTGTGAAAGCGATTCTTTAAGGAATCGCTTTTTTTATTTTTCTTGCAAAGCTTTCCTGTAAAGGGCTTCATATTGTGGGATAACAAGATTGATGTCAAATTGTTCCGCTTTCGCAAAAGCGGCTTTTTTAAATCTATCTAAAACCTCATCATCTTTTAAGATATGAATCGCATGCTGCGCCATCTCTTCCACGGCTCCCACATCGCTAGTAAATCCAGTAACTCCATTTTCATTAACTTCTGGCAAACCACCAGTATTTGATGATACGACTGGAGTACGATTAGCCATAGCCTCTAGCGCTGCTAGCCCAAAGCTCTCTTTCTCAGATGGAAGTAAAAAGAGATCTGTAAAACATAAAATCCTATCAATTTCAGTACTGTTACCTAGCCATTTGATGCTTACTTGTAAGTTATTCTCGCGTGCATATTTTTCTGCCATGGCGCGTTCTGGACCATCACCCACCATAATCAAAACACTAGGAACCTCCTTGTGTATTATTTCAAAGATTTTTACTACGTCTAGAATACGTTTCACAGGTCGCATATTGCTTATATGGGTAATGATACGTTCCTCTGGAAAAGCCATGATGCTGCGGTCACAATCTGTAAATGTAGTTTTATAGGCAGACATGTCTATAAAATTAGGAACCACATCAATCTGTTTCTTAATATCAAAAATATCGAGTGTATCCTGTTTTAAACTTTCTGAAACCGAGGTTACCACATCGCTATTATTGATACTGAAAGTTACTGATGGTTTGTATCCTGGATGACTTCCAACAAGTGTGATATCTGTACCGTGTAATGTGGTAACCATGGGTAATGAGATACCTAGATCTGATAACATTTGCTGTGCCATATAGCCTGCATAAGCGTGTGGTATCGCATAATGCACGTGCAATACATCAATTTTATGTTCTTGTACCACATTGACCAGTTTACTGCTTAGAGCAAGATCATAGGGCTGGTAGTGAAATAATGGGTATTCTTCTATATTAACCTCGTGAAAGAATATTTTTTGAGACAGTAATTCCAGTCGTACTGGCATTTTATACGTCACAAAATGAATTTCATGTCCTCGATGTGCGAGTGCTGTACCTAACATGGTGGCCACTACACCACTCCCACCGAATGTGGGATAACATACGATAGCGATTTTCATAAAGTTATTTGTTTAATCAATGATCGCATCATAAATAATTTGTTGGATATCTGTTCTGATATTTTTTTCAATTAAAAACCGATTATTAGCATCTGGATAGACGCGATTTGATAGAAAAACGTAAACTAGTTCTTCATCTGGATCCGCCCATGTATAGGCTCCTGTAAAACCACTATGACCAAAACTGCTGTCGCTCGTGCAATTACATGTATTACCGACGTTATCTAATGAAGGTTTATCGAGCCCTAAACCTCGTCTCACTTTTTCACTTTCATAGTAGCGGTGGTTAAATTTATCAAAGGTTTTTGCCTTAAAGTAGGTACGCCCGCCATAGGTCCCTTTTTGCAAATACATCTGCATCATTTTTGCCACGTCATTTGCATTTGAGAATAAACCCGCATGACCACCTATTCCTCCCTGCATGGCGGCACCCTGATCATGAACGTAGCCTTGAATTAATTGGTTTCTAAATATTTGATCATTTTCCGTAGGTACTATATCTTTTTTATCAAATTTTTTGATGGGAAGGTATCCAGTGCGATTCATACCCATAGGCTTGTAAAAATGATCCTGGGTTAGCTCGTCCAGGTTTTTTTTGTAGTAACTTTCTATGTAATCCTTAAATATGTAATAAGGTAAATCACTGTATTTATATCGACGCTTCTCGAGCAAATCACTGGTGGCTATTCTATTAAAAATAGTGTCGTAGACTATTGGACTGGCATAAAAATGGTCAGCAACCTCGACAGGATACTGTTTAGTCTTGACGGGAGAGTAATAAGTTTTAAGTGGTTTTGCCTCAATGGAATCAAGGGTATATCTATAAAATGGTATCCATGGTTTTAATCCTGCATAATGTGATAGCATTTCTCGTGGAGTAATACTCGCTTTGTTGCTTGCAAGATACTTGTCGCTTAATCTTCCTAAAGGTTCATCTAAAGAGAATAATTTACGATCTTCCAGCTCTACAATTAAGGGTAGCGTAGCTAGTATTTTAGTTACTGATGCTACATCATAAACACTTTCAGAATTTACAGGCACACTATTATCGTAAGTAAAATTGCCGTAGGACTTATTAAAAACCACTTTGCCTTTTCTAGCAACTAGTATTTGCATCCCTGGTGCTCCTTTGTTTTCAATCGTATACTGCGCTACAGAATCAATTCTAGATAACTGCCTTGCATCTAAACCTACACTAGCTGGTGTATTGCCGTAAGACAAACGCTTGATAGCACTTATTTTTATGCCTTGACCCTCCTTAAATTTACCTGCACTAACAGGCAGTTTACCTTGTATATCTCGTGCTCCAAAAATCATTTGAGCACTCAATCGCTGGCTCCACGAGCTATTTTGATAAGACACGAGTAACGACTCAATGTTTGTAATGGTTCTCAATTGACCTAGTACGTAAGGATTCACAAACAGGTCTACAATCACACGGTGCTTGCGGCTTATTTCATATAAATACGTAAGCTCCTTGGTAGTTAATTGATAGGACTTCCACGGTGAGGCATTACTGCGATGGAATCCTATAATCACTGTGTTATAACTAGAAAGGCGTGACATAAGTGACGACAAGTCTGCAGCCTCTATTTTATCCACGGCGGTATAACGATTCAGCTCTTTCAAAAACTCATCACCTGTATCATCTCCCAGATGGACATAAGCGATATTTTTAATTTCTAGGTCTCGCAAGGGCAGCAGCTTTTTGTCATTTTTTAAAAGCGTTATTGCTTGCTCCATGGCGTTCTCATAGACTATCTCGTCCTCCTCAGTTGAAAGGTCTGCGATAAGGTTTTCTGTATTTATAAGAGTATAATCATGGAGTCCCACCTTATACTTTGCCATTAAAATTTTACGCACACTATACTCAAGGCGCTCTGGACTTACCTCGCCCGTATCAATGGCTCTTTTAATTGTTGCTATTGCTGTAGGGACATCTTCTGATATCAATAAAACATCATTTCCTGCTTTAAAAGCAGCGAGATCAATATCTCCTGGTTTGCTGAAGTTACTGGCGCCTTTCATATTGAGGGCATCTGTAAAAATCAACCCGTTAAATTGCAAACTATCCCTAAGCATGGTGGTCACCACTTTCTGGCTGATGCTCGTGGGATAACCAGACCTAGATTCTAGACTAGGGATATTGAGGTGGGCAACCATGACACTGGAAAGTCCATGCTTGATCAATCTCTTGTATGGGTAGAGCTCTATACTATCGATGCGTGCAGCAGTAAAGTCAACTGTTGGTAAGGTTTTGTGACTGTCTTGATCTGTATCACCGTGTCCTGGAAAATGTTTTGCACAAGCCAGTGTACCTGTACTTTGCATGCCTTTCATAAATGCAAATGACTTCTGTGTTACATTCTCTCTGTCCTCACCAAAACTGCGGTTCCCAATAATTGGATTATCTGGATTTGTGTTAATATCTACATCTGGGGCAAAATTAATGTGCACCCCTAGTCTTTTACAATGTTCCCCTATACGTCTACCTACCTCATAGCTGGTGGTAGATTGTCGAGCTGCCCCTAGCGTCATATTCCATGGAAAAGCATAAACACTATCCAGTCGCATAGCAAGGCCCCACTCTGCATCCATTGCGATCAATAAAGGGGTTTTAGAAGCTTGTTGCAACTCATTAGTCAAGCGCGCTTGCTGGATAGGACCTCCCTTAGAAAAAATCACCCCTCCTATCTTATACTCTGCTACAAGTTTGCGTACACGATCGACATGCGCTTTTTCTTTATTAGAAAAAAGATCCACCATAAATAATTGACCTATTCGCTCCTCCAGGGTAAGTGATTGATACACGCTATCCACCCATTGTTGTTGAGATTCAATCTGGGGCGCAATCAATGGGTGTGAGGTTTGTTGAGAGTACGCTTTCGCGAAAGCGAGAACCATAATCAACCTATATACATTCTTCATCATAGTCTTCAATTACAACTGGCTTGCAGAAATCGGTTTGTAATTCCTATTTCTAAATATATTGAAATTAGCAAGGATCTATAGCGAACTTTGTGGTAAAAAACATCATATTTTCCACAGGTTGTACCTAGTGTTGATTGATGTATCACGCAAATTATTTGAAGAAACGTGCATGCCAGCTTTCTGATGCCGGAACCTCCCAGTAGTCTTTGTACTCTCCTACTGTTTGTACTAGATTATTAAACACAATGGTATTTGCACTAACTGATTTGGCTTTTGCCATTTTACGAAAATCTGCAAGATCCTTATAAGCTACGTAAGGGCCATTTTTAAAACTTACATTCATCTTATCCATCAGGTCTATATCAAACTCCTTCTCCACTCTCTGAATAAAATGTACCGAGGAATCGATCGAGCAACCAGTGGCACCTGCCTCTGTCTGATCTAAACCTAAAACTATAAAACGATTATATGGCATGTCATATCCTGCCTTGAGATCTTTACCGTGTGCAGTCCATTGCTGCAAGAATAAATCCAATTGCGGTCGTAAGATGGATAGTTCCTCTTCTTTAAAAGGACGATTGGCCTGATAGATCCAGACTCTTGCATCATCTGGAAGACTTTTAAAATCAACGAGCATTATTCAAGTTTTTTATTAAAGGTATGGTTGGTAAGTCTATAAAGGTGGTAATAGTCAACTCGTAGGGTAAGTCATAGCATCAATAACTCTATGATCTCCAACTGTTTTGATTAACAAAACGGACAGCACATCATTATAAATTTGACTCGATCTACAGCACAACTAACTTTCTACAGATCTTCTGCATTTGCAATCAACTCTGCAACATCTAGAACCTCAACTTTTCCTTCTTTTTCTGCAGCTTTTATACCGTCACTCATCATGGTGTTACAAAATGGACAGGCTGCTGCAATAATATCTGCACCGGTCTCTAGTGCCTCGTCTGTACGCTCGATGTTGATATCCTTTTTACCTTCCTCTGGTTCTTTAAACATTTGGGCACCACCAGCACCACAACACAAACCATTACGACGGCTGCGTTTCATTTCTACTAGTGCAGCATCCAGTTTTTCTATGAGATCACGTGGAGCCTCATAAATTTCATTTGCTCTACCCAGATAACAAGGATCATGATAAGTGATTTTCTTACCCTTAAATTTTCCTCCTTCTATTGTTAAACGTCCAGTAGCAATCAAATCTTTGAGAAACGAAGTGTGATGAATCACTTCATAATTACCTCCCAGTTCTGGATATTCATTTTTAAGGGTATTAAAACAGTGCGGACACGCAGTCACTATGCGTTTGATTTCATAACCATTCAAGGTCTCAATATTCATCATTGCCTGCATCTGGAATAGGAATTCGTTCCCTGCTCTTTTTGCTGGATCTCCTGTACAACTTTCCTCTGCCCCTAAAACAGCAAACTCCACACCGGCTTTGTGTAATAATTTTACAAATGCTTTAGTTATTTTTTTGGAACGGTCGTCAAAGCTACCGCTGCATCCCACCCAGAACAATACTTCTGGCTGTTTATCTTGTGCGATAAACTCTGCTACTGTAGGAACCTTAATTCTTTCACTCATAATCAGTATGACTTGAAGTTTTGAATTAAATCAAAACTGTTTGTTGTGTATTTCTATGTTGCGTTTAAGCAGTTGCATTTTTAGTTGTGGGATAACGGCACATTCTTTATTCTCCTTTGAAAACCTCTATAGTTGCTTCTTTCTCTACTAGGTTTGTAAATTCTCCCTTATACCTAGTAGCACGTACAATATGATTATCGATCCAGTGATAATTCCCTCCTCGAGGTTTACCCATGAGCAAACTGTGATACTTGAAACCATGCCTGTCTAACCAGTCAGTGGTTACCTCACGATGCTCCTCTGTGCGAGAAGTAAAGAAACAAATTTTATGACCTTGATCATACCACCCGTTGAGTGTTTTAAGGGCGTCTAGAAAGGGCTGGCAAGTGGCCATTCGCTCCGGCTCCTCGTTAGGCACATCATCTGTAATGGTACCGTCTATATCGATCAAATAATTTTTCACACCATCTGCAAGCACAGGACTTATTAATGCGCCGCTTTTGTCTTTTGTTTCAATAAAGTTATCGTCGCTCATTATAATTCGTTTGCCCAGTTTAAACGATCCATTTGATTATACGGCCATGGTGCACCGTTGTTTTCTATATTACCCATCGTCACATTAAGCTCATTAGGGGCCGCACTATTCTCTAGTACTAAATACCTCCTCATATCCATAATAATGCTAAGCGGATCTATCCCTATAGGACATGCCTCGACACAAGCGTTACAGGTAGTACAAGCCCACAATTCTTCTGTAGTAATATAGTCATTCAATAATGTTTTACCGTCATCTTTCCATGATCCTTCCTTATTAATGATGGCACCTACATCTTCTAGTCGGTCTCGCGTGTCCATCATTATTTTACGCGGACTCAGTTTTTTACCCGTGATATTGGCAGGACACTCTGCTGTACAACGACCACATTCTGTACATGTGTAAGCATTTAACAGTTGTACCTGATTCAAATCAAAAATATCTTGCGCGCCTAGGGCCGCAGGCGTTTCATCTTGGGTGTCATTATCTGGAGCTGCAAACGGATCTGCATTAGGATCCATCATCAATTTAACCTCGGCAGTTACCGCTTCCATATTAGTAAACTGTCCCTTAGGTGTGAGTTTTGCCAGCCACACATTAGGAAATGCCAGCATTATATGCAAATGTTTAGACCAGTATAAATAATTAAGAAAAATCAAGATTCCCACAATGTGTGCCCACCAGCAAGCTCTCTCGATCATATAGAGGCTTTCAAAACTCAAGTTTTCATACCATGGGGTCATCCAACTACTTATAGGAAAACTACCAGTAATTGAATTTCCATGCACGTAATGCATAGCTGCCTCACTAGTAAAGGTACCGTTAAGGACTCCTTGCTGTATCGCTAGATCGGTAGCATTCATCGTTAAGAAAAGTCCCATAAGGATTACCTCAAAATACAAAATATAATTTGCGTCATTTTTAGGCCAGCCTTTCAGTTCTCTAGCAAGGAAACGACGTATGTTCATTATATTTCTTCTGGTCCAGAATAATACAACGGTAACCAGAACAAGAAATGCCAAAATCTCAAATGTGGCAATGAGTACATCATAAACACTACCTAGAAATGGTGCAAAAATGCGGTGTTGTCCTGTAAGTCCATCAATCACTATTTCAAGAACCTCAATATTGATGATAACAAATCCTACATACACCACAACATGCAGAAATCCAGCAATAGGCCTGCGTACCATTTTTGATTGTCCTAAAGCAATTTTGGCCATTTGAGACCAGCGTTCTTTTTTTCTATCAGAACGATTGATCGCTCTACCTAGTTTAATATTGCGCAGCATCTTACGTATGTTGCTGGCAAAATAACTTACCATTCCTATGAGTAAGATGGCAAATATGATATTAGGGATATACTCCATGAATTATAACTTACGGTCTTCTGGTTCTACGTATTCTTTATTCTTTTTCCCGAACAATGATATATTGATATATCGTGTAGGGTTTAATTTGACATCTTGCAACAACATTTCTGCTTGTCTAGTGGCGCGCTCTAGGTTTGTATATAGTCGGTCGTCTGTCATGAGCTTACCCAGGGTTCCCTCACCTTCATTCACATTCTCAAGGACGACATTAAAATTTCCTATTGTAGTTTCCAGATCTTTAACAACGCTAGCTATTTCTAGCCGCGCAAGAGTATCAGATATTTTTGCAAAATTCTCTGAGGTACGATCTAAATTTTTGATGGTATTTGAAAGATCTTTTTCATTGCTAACAAGAAAACGGTTGACATTGCCAGAAAGCCCTCGTATTTCTATCAATGTACTATTGACTTCATTCAAGCTTTGAACAATCGCTTTGCGTGTATTAGGATTAAGGGTTTCATTTACAGCGGTAAGAACACTATCAGCACTAACCACCATGTGTTCAATTTTCTCTTTGAGAGGTATAAATTCACTCATGATTTGACCTTCTAATCCACTATCAATTTTAGATTGTAAGGTATCACCAGGTGTTGCCATACCTTTTTGAGAATCAAAATCTGGAATAATTGCTAGTGCTTTACCGCCTATAATACCTGTACTGTAAACGGTGGCAACACTTTCCTTTGAAAAACTAAACTTTTCATCTACGTGAAATTTTACAATCAACCGACCTTTTGAGTCAAGAAAATCTATATCATCGATATTTCCTACGACTAAACCATTAATGGTCACAGGGGCAGATTTTGTCAAGCCCTCTACATTATCATATACTGCATAAAATGAGCGGTCTGGGGTAAGTAGATTGCGTCCCTTTAAAAAAGAGTATCCAAAAACGAAAAGTGCAATGGCACCTGCCGTAAGAAGCCCAACTTTAATTTCCTTAGTAAATTTCATTCACTTGTGATTTCTACAAATGTAAATATAAGACTTGGCTCTGTACTAGGCCTAACAATTAATTAGTACAAATTACAAACGGCGTCTTTCACCATTCTCCTCAATGATAATAAAAGCAGATGGATATCCTTTTTCTCTAGCTTGTTTCTGGAGTGATTCTGCTTCCTTGAGGGAGCTCGTACTGCCTGTAAAATATCGATACAATGCCCCATCTTTTTCTCGAGAAATGTCTGGTAGCTTATTAAAATTATACGATTTAGGTTCTATAGCACGACTACCAGCCGCTATTTGCACTTTATAGATTGTGGAGTTTTCCTGCACAGTATTCTCAGACCTTTTTTGCGGCGTTTTATCGGTTATGTTTTCCGACACATTTACATCCCGGGTATTCTTATAAGCAATGATTCCCTCATAAATGCTATTTACGACTTGCTGTTGACCGGTAGAACTGGTTAAATATTTACGTTCTTCTGGATTTGATAGAAATCCTATTTCTACTAAGACACTAGGCATGTAAGACTTTAGGAGTACCACAAACCAATTTTGTTTTACACCACGATTTGTTCGTTTGACTTTAGAAGCAAATTGATCCTGGATCATAGCAGCAAGCTCAATACTCTCTTCCATATACACCTCCTGGGTCAAGACGCTTGTTGCATATGAAGAAGGGTCGTTAGGATCAAATCCATCATAATTCTCTTCATAATCATCCTCTAATAGGATAACGCTGTTCTCCTTCATTACCACATCCAGATTGTCTTTGCTTTTGGTCAACCCCAGTACCCAGGTCTCGTTACCATTTGCCTGCTCCTTGTGAAAACCGTTACAATGAATAGATACAAATAAATCGGCTTGTGCTTTGTTAGCGATATTAGCGCGTTCATTTAACTTAACAAATACATCTGTTTTTCTCGTGTAAATAACCTCGATATCTTTGTGAGACTCTAACTTTTTGCCCACGGCTAGCACCGTTTTTAAAGCGACATCTTTTTCATACACGCCATGTTTAGAATTGCCTCCATCATCTCCCCCATGACCCGCATCTAGCACTACTTTAAACTTCCTGTCTGTGGGTGGGTCTGTAAGTGTACTGCCCAGTAAGTCGGGAGCATATAGTTGTATGGTAATAAAAACAATAAGTAGCAGTATTTTCGTTTTCATAAAGAGCATCATCTGTTGCAAAAAAGGTATCGGTAAGTTCGCTTTCGCGAAAGCGTAATTATCAAACAATCCCTTAGAAATTATATGTAGTTTTGACTTTTCAAAAACCAGACCAATTCTTTAACGAATATACCCCAGTCTAGATTGTATCCCTTACTACGGCATATCATTTTTTTAATAGTTTTTTTAACAGGAGCCTGCTACGTTATAGCACAGGAAATTCCTGAAAAACAACAGCCTATACCAGCACTTGAGGACTCTACAAAATTAATAGAGCCTGTACTGATTGATAAGAGTTTAATAAAACCTAAAGACTCTACTGCAAGAGACACCACAAAGAGTAAAGCCGCGCTAGAATTTATCCTAGAAGCTAATGCTATGGGGTATACCAAAGCAAACCGCAAAAACAACACGCTGGAGCTATATGATCGTGCGATTGTAATTTATGGCGATATTAAACTGGAGGCTGGGAAGATCATTATCAACAATAATACTGGGGACGTTTATGCCTATGGGATTATTGAGGATTCTACAAACGCTTATATTCAAAAACCTGTTTTTACCCAGGGCGCTAATGTCATTGAACCGGATAGCATAATTTTTAATAAAGACACTCAAAAAGCGCTGACTTATAACTCTAGAACTGCACAAGGCGAATTTAATGTAGTTGCACAGATTACTAAAAAAGTCAACGATAGTGTGTTCTTTATGCGCAATGCACGCTTTACCACCTCTTCTAACCCAGAAAATCCTGAGTATTATTTTCTGGCTCGTAAAATCAAGTTTGTTCCTAAAAAGAAGATCGTTACTGGCCTGGTAAATATGTATATTGCAGATGTACCTACGCCTATAGCGCTGCCTTTTGCATTTTTTCCCATGACAACGGAGCGGCGCAGTGGGATTATCATACCCTCATTCGGTAATGATAATAATCGCGGTTACTTTTTGCAAAACGGTGGCTATTATTTTGCTATCAATGATTACGTAGACCTTACTGTTTTAGGCGACTATTTTACTAATGGTAGTTATGGTGTGAGGGTGGAAAGTAGTTACCGCAAACGTTATAAGTATAATGGAAGTATTAGGTTTTTACTGGAGGAGCAAATACGCAGCGAGCGTGGCTTTTCAGATTTTGCACAGACAGGACGTTACAACATCAACTGGCAGCACAGCCAGGATGCCAGTGCAAACCCCAACAGTAGATTTAGCGCTAGCGTAAATGTGGGAAGCCCAGATTTTTTTAGAAATTCCTTTAATCAGACCAATCAGAGTGCGACGCTTATCAACAACTTGAGCAGTTCTATAAGTTATGCCAAAACATTCCCTGGTGAGCCGCAAGTAAACTTGAACACTACAATCTCTATCAATCAGAATGTTAATACCAACACTACAGACCTGACACTGCCTACCTTTCAAGGAAGTGTCTCGCGAGTTTTTCCTTTTGCCCCTAAAACAGGTGCTAAAAAAGGTATTTTACAAAACATCAACCTGCAGTATAATGTGAGGGCAGAAAATCGCGCCTCTACTACAAACGACAATCTCTTTACTGCGGAGGTATTTGAGAATTCACGTGCGGGAGTACAGCACAGTATTCCCATAGCCACAAACTTTAAGGTATTTAAACACTTCAGCGTTAGTGCAAGTACAAACTTTGAAGAAAACTGGGTATTTGAAACATTCAACCAGACACTGGTACCTACAGAAAATGGATCCCTGCAAGTAAGACGAGACACCATAAGTGGTTTTGCCAGCTATCGCACATACAACTTTGCAGCTAGTGTAGGTACTACCGTTTATGGTAGTTACACCAACTCTAATCCAGAGCAGAAGATTCAAGCGATAAGACACATTATGAGACCCTCCTTATCTTATACTATCAATCCTAGCTTTAATCAATATTATGAGCGGTTGCAGACTGAAAACGGCATGATGCGATCAGAAGAAGAAGAGTTTTTCAGTCGTTTTGAGAATACATTGTTTGGTGCCCCAGGAAGAATTTTTTCTAGTAATCTAGGGTTTAATTTGCAAAACAATCTAGAGGCCAAGGTGCTAGACAAAGAAAATCCTGATGGCGAACTCAAAAAAATACAATTGATCAAAAGCTTAAATGTAAGCACGGCCTACAATCTAGCTGGCGACTCTTTGCAATTGAGCCCATTGAATATAAGTGGTGTTATTCCTATTTACAAAAGTGTTGATTTGCAGTTTAATGCAAACCTTGATCCTTATGCTCTAGATGCAGAAAATAACAGAATCGATACGTTCAATATAGAAAATGGGGGTAGCCTTTTCCGACTTACTAACGCTGGTGCACGTTTTAACTTTAAACTGGACAGCAAGGATTTTGAAAAAGACGGTAAAGATGATGATCGTGAGGATAAAGAGGAAAGTAGGTCCCTGCGCAATGGTGGTCGCGATGACGATTTGTTTGGTGCTAGTATAGATCCTGCAGACGGTATTTATTATGAAGAAGATGAAGAGCCAGAGCAACAAGATGTGGATCTTGATAAAAGCCGTTATCGTTTTAAAATCCCCTGGAGTTTAAATGTAGCCTATACCTTTGCCTATGGTAATGCAAGAAGACAAAATGCCATCACCGGTAATAGCATCATGTTGAGCGGTGATGTAGAATTGTCCCCACGCTGGAGCATAGGCGGCAGTACTGGCTATGATTTTGTGGGTAATGGGATCTCGTTTACCACGTTGCGCTTTCAGCGAGATCTAGAAAGTTTCCGGATGAGTTTTAACTGGAATCCTATAGGGCCCAACAACAGCTGGTTCTTTTTTATAGGAATTAAAGCAGGAGCCTTGAGCGATATAAAATACGACCAGCGCAAACAACCTGATCCACGATTTTAGAATATAAAAAAACCGGTTAAAAACCGGCTTTTGACAAAATCTAGGGATGGATCAATGAAGACCCTTGCCAATGAATTATTTAAGCGGAATATGAGCTAACATTTCACTCAAATATTTCCAAAATTTCTGTACCGATGAAATTTCTACAAATTCATCAGGACTATGTGCCCGTCTAATGTTGGGGCCAAAGGAAATCATATCTATCCCTGGATAACGCTCTCCTAGTATACCACACTCTAATCCCGCATGACAGGCAACAACTCGTGGTTGCTCAGTAAATAAATCGGCATACAATTGTTTTGCAATAGAGAGCATCTCGCTATTCAAATTAGGCTCCCAGCCCGGGTAATCTCCAGAAAAATTGACCTGCACATCATGCAAACGCATGACGCCACGCACTGTACCTTTCAAATCATCCTTAACACTCTCTACAGACGATCTGGTCAAGCAAGCAATCTCTAGCTGCCCCTCTTTTAGATCGACTCGTGCCAGGTTGTTGCTTGCTTCCACTAGGTCTTCAAAGTCTGGACTCCAGCGGTAAACTCCATTGGGTATTCCCAGCAACATATAAAGAAATCCTTGAGTGTCTTGTGTATCTAACACATCTTGAGCGGGTGATTCTTTTATGGAAATTTCTAGGTTAGGCTCTAGACTATGGTACTCTTTCTCGATCGCTACTTTACAGCGTTTGAATGCATCGAGGATGGATTTCTTCTCGCTTTCGCGAAAGCGAACTACACTACCCGCCTCTCTAGGTATAGCATTTCTCAAACCACCGCCCGCGAATTGTGCAAGGTGCAGGTCGCCATTATTCTGCATGGCATCCATAAGACGAGTACATATTTTATTTGCATTGCCCAGCCCCTTGTGAATATCCATACCGCTGTGGCCACCCTTGAGTCCTTTGACCGTAATGGTATAAGTCAAATAATCATTAGCTAGGGAATGCAATTGATAGGATCGCACACCTGTAACGTCGATACCGCCCGCACAGCCTATATCGATCTCGTCATCTTCCTCAGTATCTAGGTTTAATAATATGGTGCTGGTCAGGATATTTTTATCCAGCTCTTTAGCACCTGTCATTCCTGTTTCTTCATCAATGGTAAACAACGCTTCAATGGCAGGATGCTTCATTTGATTAGACGATAATACCGCCATGATAGCTGCAACGCCTATTCCATTATCTGCACCCAGCGTGGTGCCCTTTGCGGTTACTTGATCTCCATTTACGATCATCTCGATCCCTTGCTGATCAAAATCAAATACCGTATCGTTATTTTTTTGATGCACCATATCAAGATGCGACTGCAGGATGACGCTTTTGCGGTTTTCCATACCGGCGCTGGCGGGCTTTTTTATGATCACATTGCCTATAGCGTCTGTTTGCACCTGTAGATCATGCTGCTTTGCAAAATCAATCATAAATTGACGTACACGCTCTTCTTTTTTTGAAGGTCGCGGTACTGCATTCAAATCAGAAAAATGATTCCAAAGATGACGTGGTTCTAATTGTCTTACTGCATCACTCATAAAATATTATTTGTATTAAAAACAAAGCTAGGGCTCCTGGTGTTAAGCCATGCAAACCTTGTATTAAAGTTAGCTATCGCTGTAGAGCACCAGCTACTTGAAAAAATTGAAGTTATTACACCATTAATAACGTCGATAGACTGTAAAGTCATGTCGATGTTTACTTCTTTACTGCTCGCAACATCTCGCGTTTTCCAGGCGGGCCAGGCAGGCGCTCTACAATAAAACCTGCTTGTTGCATATTGCGACGCACTTGACCTGCCGCACAGTAGGTAACTAAAACTCCTGGTGTTTTTAAAGCTTTATATGCGGCATCAAAAATAGCAGCAGTCCATAATTCTGGCTGTGTACGCGGGCCAAAAGCGTCAAAAAATATAAGGTCAAAGTCATCAGTTGCAGAAAATGTCTCAAATGTTGTCTGCTTTTTTACTAGAGTGAAAGCGCTATTTATTGGTACTTCATTTTCCCAGGGCGCCTGGTGCAGTTTATTGTATAAACTCTGGTCGCCTAGCAACTGGCCGTATTCCATGGCTTCAATCTCTACATCATTGACTGGATAAGCCTCTATAGCCGTATAGTGAATAGGGTCATTGGTCTGTACTTGTGCGGTAAGCATGGCATTAAACCCAGTACCAAATCCGTATTCCAAAATTCGTATGGGCGTGTCATCTGTATGGATTTCTTTTTTGAAATACCGCAACCCAGTTTCTATAAACACGTGACGCGCTTCTTGAAGCGCGCCGTGTTTAGAATGATATTGTTCATTTAGATCTGGCATGTGGATCGTTTTTGACCCATCACCAGTAGTCATAATTTCTCGTTTCACTATTCGCTCTTTATAGCGTCCTCCTGACCATAAACATCTGGATTCTCATACGACTGGACAAGAGCACCGTCTGCAATAATGCTTAAGGTCACTTGATCTTCTGTAATAGCATCTATCTCTTCCTGACTTTTACCACCGTCCATGGCATAATGTTTTGCATCCTCTACACTTGTAACGCTTTTAAACGCTTTGCCAGATAGAATAACTTCTTTTCCTTGACTATTTCTAGGCAGGAAAAAACTGTAATCTTTAAAAGTAACGCGTGCGGCTTGATCCTGTCCCACGGGTACCTCTACCCAGCATCCTTTTTTTGCACAAACCTCGTTAATCACTGTCTTTACCTTAACCATTACTGTATCTGCAGGTTGCAGTTGAGCAAAAACGGCTTCCAGATTTTCTGTAGCCTCTTGTTTCATACTTGTTAAATCGTCACCATAGGATAAATAGGCAACCTCTTCCAGCTGGTCTTCATTAACTGCTGGGACTTCTTCTACCTCGTTTGTTTCTCGACAAGATGTCATTAACAATACGATCGATAAAAAGGGAATTAAATACTTCATCTGTAATATTTTGATGTAAAATTAAGAATTCATGAATAAAACGACCGATACATTACCCGTATATTTGCAAAAAATTTAGATAATCTAATGACACAGACGCACTCCATCGTTGTAGATAAAATTCAAATGTCAAAAATCGGACAAACAGATTTTGATACGCTTGTTTTTGGTAAAAGTTTCACAGATCACATGCTGGAATGTACCTGGCGTGATGGCAACTGGGGTGATGTTCATATAAAACCTTACGGGCCTATGCAGGTAGAGCCCAGTTCTAAAGTATTTCATTACGGTCAGGCCATTTTTGAAGGAATGAAAGCATTTAAAGATGTAGATGGAAATGCCCATTTATTCCGACCACAAGATAACTGGAAGCGCTTCAATTCTAGTGCAAAGCGTCTGGCCATGCCAGAAGTACCAGAAGAAATATTTATGGATGGTCTAAAAGAACTGGTACGTCTAGATAAGGAATGGATACAACAAGGCGATGGATTATCATTGTACTTGCGTCCTTTTATGATTGCAAGTGAGAACGGCGTGGCAGCTGCGCCTTCTACAGAATATAAATTTATGGTAATCATGTCTCCTGCAAAAGCTTATTACAAGGGAGATGTACGTGTTATTATCGCGTCAAAATTCTCTCGTGCTGCAGACGGCGGTGTAGGATATGCTAAAGCTGCAGGTAACTATGCAGCGAGTTTTTATCCTAATAATTTAGCAATGGAAGAGGGTTACCAACAAATCATATGGACAGATGCTGCAAGCCATGAATTCCTAGAGGAAGCGGGCACCATGAACATATTTGTTCGTATAGGTGACACCCTACTCACGGCTCCTAACAATGACCGTATTCTTAATGGTGTTACCAGACGTAGCATCATGCAGCTAGCTGCAGATCACAATATTAAAGTAGAAGAACGCCGCGTGAGCATTAAAGAAATGAATCAAGCTGCTCAAGATGGGTCACTTAAGGAGATATTTGGGACAGGTACTGCAGCGGTCATCGTACCTATAAAAGGTTACAAGCATGAAGACTTCAAGCATGAACTGCCCGATGTGCAGGACAGCTATGCAACAATGCTTAAAAAGGCCTTGGTCGACATCCATTACAACCGTGTGGAAGATAAACACAACTGGTTAGTCCGACTTTAAAATAATAGCCTCTTAATTGAGGCTTTTTTTATGGTACGGCTATACTCAAGTCGATTTTAACGACGCTTTCGCGAAAGCGGGCTTCTAAAAAATCTATTTTTGCACTCTATGGATTTTAAGATAGTTTCTGACTTCTCGCCTACTGGTGATCAGCCTAACGCTATCCAAAAGCTAATTGCTGGGATAGAAAGTAAAGAAAAGTACCAGACATTACTGGGAGTGACTGGTAGTGGTAAGACCTTTACCGTTGCAAACGTGGTTGAGGGCGTGCAAAAACCGACTCTAGTCTTGTGTCATAATAAAACCCTAGCGGCACAACTATACTCAGAATTCAAAACCTTTTTTCCAGATAATGCGGTCGAGT
This sequence comes from uncultured Nonlabens sp., assembly GCA_947491755.1. Taxonomy (GTDB): domain Bacteria; phylum Bacteroidota; class Bacteroidia; order Flavobacteriales; family Flavobacteriaceae; genus Nonlabens. Next base: position 643,184 of record CANLKV010000002.1, read on the forward strand.
ATTTTGTCTCATACTATGACTATTATCAACCAGAAGCTTTTATTCCTACAAGTGGAACTTATATAGAAAAAGATTTATCCATTAATGAAGAAATAGAAAAGCTGCGGCTTTCTACTACTTCCTCTTTACTTTCTGGCCGTCGGGATATTATTGTGATTGCCTCGGTATCTTGCTTGTACGGTATAGGAAATCCCGTAGAATTTCAAAAGAACGTGATACGACTAGAGCAGGATCAAGTCATTGCTCGTACAGATTTATTAAAAAAGCTAGTACAAAGCCTGTATTCTCGTACAACAGCAGAATTTAACCGCGGTAACTTTAGAATCAATGGAGACACACTAGATATTTTCCCTAGCTATGCAGATACCGCGTTTAGAATCCACTTCTTTGGCGATGAGATTGAAGAGATAGAACGTTTCAATCCTACCGATGGACGTGTAATAGAAAAGTACACCACAGTGACAATCTATCCTGCAAATATGTTTGTAACCTCGCCAGATCGTTTACAAGGAGCAATTCACGCGATCCAAGAAGATCTAGTAAAACAGGTAGAATATTTCAAAGAAATAGGCAAGCCGCTAGAAGCAAAACGATTAGAAGAGCGTACGGAGTTTGATCTGGAAATGATACGTGAGCTAGGGTATTGCTCTGGGATTGAAAACTACAGCAGATATTTAGATGGACGCATGCCAGGCACACGCCCCTTTTGTTTGCTGGATTATTTTCCAGAGGATTATCTCATGGTAATTGATGAAAGCCACGTGAGCGTACCCCAGGTAGGTGCTATGTATGGCGGTGACAGGTCGCGCAAGGTAAATCTTGTGGATTACGGTTTTAGACTGCCTGCTGCTATGGACAACAGACCCTTAAAGTTTGAAGAATTTGAAGCACTTCAAAATCAAGTTATATACGTAAGCGCAACACCAGCAGACTATGAATTGGAAAAGAGTGAAGGAATAGTCGTTGAACAAATAATAAGACCCACAGGTCTACTGGATCCTGTCATTGAGGTACGACCCAGTCAAAACCAGATAGATGACCTAGTGGAAGAGATAAGACTGCGAGAAGAACGTGATGAGCGCGTTCTAGTGACCACGCTCACTAAGCGCATGGCAGAGGAATTGACCAAGTACCTTTCTCGCATCAACATACGTTGCCGTTACATTCACAGCGATGTGGACACTCTCGAACGTGTCGAGATTATGTCTGACCTGCGTCGTGGAATATTTGATGTTTTGATAGGAGTCAACTTATTAAGGGAAGGTCTGGATCTACCAGAAGTCTCGCTGGTTGCCATACTGGATGCAGATAAGGAAGGTTTCTTGCGCAACAATAGGTCGTTGACACAAACCATAGGACGCGCCGCGAGAAATGTAAACGGTCTCGCCATTTTGTATGCAGATAAAGTGACAGACAGCATGCAAAAAACGATTGATGAGACAGAATATAGGAGGGCAAAACAGATACAATACAATAGTGACCATGGGCTTATTCCTACAGCTATTAAAAAAAGTTTAGAAAGCGCTTTAAGTGGGAAGAAGAAAGCTGTTTATGCTATTGAAGAAACCTTAAACCTAGAGGCTGCCGAAGAAGAAGCGACTTATATGAGTAAGGAAGAACTCGAGAAAAAAGTACGTGATAATCGAAAAAAAATGGAGGTAGCGGCAAAAGAACTGGACTTTATGGAGGCTGCTCGATTGCGTGACCAGATTAAGATGTTACAAGAAAAAATCAGCGAACTGTAACAAAAATTAACATCGTTTGAACGAATTAATTCGTGTGGTCATCGTTAATATCTGATCATAAGCACAATACATCGCTAAAAACACAGCAAAACTCTAAAGCCTTATATATCAATCGGATAGTTGGCTATATTTAAAGGACCAAACTATCTGAATTATGAACCGCAAACTATTAACAATAGTCTCGCTGGTCTACCTATGGTCTAGTATAATGGTAGGGCAAGTAGGTATTAACACAATTGTACCCACAGCAGACCTAGAAATAAGAGCAGACTCTTCTCCTGGTGTTGACAAATACAATGGTATTATTATACCTAAAGTAGCTGCCTTACCAGTGGTAGGTAGTCCAGAGTACCCCACCGCTACTCAATCTGGATTGTTACTTTATCTAGATACTATAGATAGTTCTCGTGGTGTTTATTTGTTCAATGGAAGTGATTACATCAAACTAGAACCAGCATCTGCAAGCGGTGCTTTTTTTAATCAAGGAACTTCCATCTTTACAAGCACAACAACTGATAATATAGAAAGACAAGGAAATGTAAGCATAGGCAGCGGGCTTAACTCTGCAAAACTTAATATAGACGTAGTTAGTGCTAATAGTTCTGCTGACCCTATCGGAATTAAAGTAGAGAATAATAATACGGGTACAGGAAGCACCAATACCTATGGAATATTTTCTGAAAACAACAGCAGCACAGGTGGCGCCGGTGTCAAGTATGGTTTGCGATCTGATGTAAGCAGCAGCGGCGACAGCGATCGCGTAGGAATTTATAATAATGTAACCTCCTCCAGCGGGAGTAATAATAAAGGCGTGATAGGAATCAATAATGTGGTGGGCGCAACAACGGGAACAAGCTCTACAAACATAGGAATCCGATCAGAGATAGGTACATCCTCTAGTAATGCTAATAGTTATGGAATATTAAGTATAGCCCGAGGTAGCGATGCGCAAAATAATTATTCTGGTTATTTCCAAGGGGATAAATTTGCGATACGCAACGAGGATGATAGCGATGGTTATGAGTTACCTACAAGCGATGGAACAGCTGACCAGGTTCTAACCACAAATGGATCAGGAACGGTACAGTGGCAAGATGCAAGGATAAATCCTATACAGTTGAGTTTATGGCAAGGTGGTATTTATGATATCAATAATCTCAATACCTTGACAAATCTTGTAGGAATAGAAAGTATTATACAGGCCACAGATATCGCTGCGAGTGGTAATCTTCAAATCAAACTTGTAATATGGGTAACTGAATATGCCAGTACTACAAATTTTGAATTATTAGCGTTTGACAGCACCGGCAACCAGTCCACTCCTATCGTACAATCAGATCTCAATTATCAAGATAACGTATCTGGTGGGTTTGTCACTTCCACCTGGCAGGATTATGACGCAGGCACTACCGCAGGAATTTCTCAATTTATACTGCGTGGCTTAGTAAGTGGATCAGACAGCAATGCAAAACTATCAAGTGCCTATTTGTTGATTAGACCCAGATAATACGGTAAAATAAAACACCCGGCCTTTCGGTTGGGTGTTTGTATGAATGCTTTTATCAACATTTCAATTCAGCGGAGCAAATGGATGGTCGTTGACCACGCTTTCGCGAAAGCAGTTTCTCTAGATCCTATCGTTATTAAGTATATATCAAAAGAAATCAAGTTTCCTTATTGCAAGGCGATGGTACGCTTTGCCTTAGGCAGCGCTTCTTCCTTTTTAGGTAGCGCTAGGCTAAGGATGCCATTGTTATAAGACCCTTTAATCGCATCTTGATTAACAGTATCAGGTAAATTAAAGCTGCGTTTGAAAGATTTCTTTACAAACTCCTTACGGGTAAACTGCTCGGTCGTTTCTTCTTGCTTATTCTCTACCTCTGCATAAATTGATAAGATATCCTTATCAACCTCGATAGTGACATCATCTTTAGAAAAACCTGGAATCACCATCTCTAGGCTAAAGTGATCTTCTGATTCTGAAATATTTACCGCCGGATGGGTCGTACGCATGGCAGTACCACCTGCATAATCGTTGTTAAACATTTCATCTATTAAACTAGGCAACCAATTGTTTGCTGTTCTCTGTGCTATTTTCATGATATTAATTTTAAAAGTTAACATCTATCAATAGTCAAACGAAATACCAAACAATAAAAATGTCTTTTTGTCAGTAAATTAACCTAAAAAGATGACATATTGTCTAGTTGTTGGTTGCAGCATGGATGCTCAGTAATTCTTGTGCCGGTATCTCCCCATGTGGATAACGACTCATTGTGGCGAGCAGTTTATTGACGGTTACCCCACGTATTCCGTAACTCAACGCAATCTCGTGTAACAATTGCAATTCGCTATCCTCTACCTTGCCGTCTATGTGCATCATTAACATGAGTCGATGAAAGTGAATGATGCGTTTTGTAAACTCCTGCGGCGGTTTTACCGGTTTACTAGTTGGGTTTTCTAGCATCTTTTGTAATTGATCCATTCCTACATCCATGCGTGATGCAATGGCTTTAATAAACTCAATTTCCTCTCTTTTAAGATGCTCATCTGCATAGGCCATCGCTATTAATTCTCTCAAAATATTTGTACGCTCTTGTATAGTATAACTCATAGATAGGTTTTGCATGATCTAAAATAATCAATACTTATGAAATTATTAACCTGTGACTAGCATGCTGCTGCCTAATTTTAAAATATGATCATACTTACCCGACTGCGCTCGTTTCTCAACCCTATCACTAGCAGCATTGCTTTTTACCCCACTCTTTACGCAATCACTGCAGTGACCTTAGGCCTCATGATGAAATTTGCAGAAAGTAAAGGGATCTCTACCTTTTTGCAAAAAAATGCCGCCACCATGGTGGTAAACGATGTGGATACAGCACGTAATATACTGACCACACTTATTGCGGGTGGTATTAGTATGCTCGTGTTTTCATTTTCTATGGTAATGCTATTGTTAAGTCAGGCAGCCTCAAATTATTCACCTAGGGTATTGCCCAGCCTTATATCAAACCGCAAGCATCAAACCATCCTAGGAATCTTTCTAGGCTCTATTCTATACAACGTTTTTACGATCATAGGGATCGATCCTACCGGGAAAGAAGCATATCAATTACCTGGATTCTCATTGTTATTAGGCATAGCTAGTTCCATCATCGCACTGGCAGCTTTTGTTTATTTCATTCACAGTATTTCTACTAGCATTCAAATCAACAATATTTTACGGGATATATTCAATACATCACACGATAGGCTATCGCATCTGATAGAAAACTCTGACGATAACGATGATTTTCCAGATACCAGCGAATGGTACACTTATAATACACTGAAAAGCGGAACCATTCAGAATATAAGTATATCTGGATTGCTGCAATTTGTTAAAGATGCTGACACAAGGATTGACGTCCTTGTCATAAAAGGAACTTATGTGTACCTCAACGCTCCTTTTGTGAAATCAGAAAAAGAACTGGAGGAGGATCAAATAAAAGAGCTATTTAAAAACTTCAATTATTCTGAATCTGAGCTGGTAAGTGATAATTATATATTAGGCTTCAAACAAATCGCTGAAATAGGCATAAAAGCGATGTCACCTGGTATAAACGATCCAGGAACGGCACTGGATGCGATCAACTATATAGCAGAATTATTGGCTTTACGCATGCAAAAAAACGACACGCATACCGTCAAAAACGAAGAGAATCAAAATGTAATCAATTTAAAAGCGACTGATTTTAAGGTTCTTATTTACAACATCATGGCGCCATTCCGTACGTATTGTAAACATGATATGACCGTTACACAGCAATTATTTGCCATGTTGATTCATCTAAAACAACAAAAAGCGAAAGATCCATCTTATTATGAGATCATTCAGCGTGAGGCGCGCCTGTTACTAGAGGACAGTAAAGAGGTTATTACTAACCAGGTTGACACCCAGGTAGTAAAGAATCTTTACGCTAGGCTCTCTGATTAATATTGTTCGTTTTCATTAGGAAAATCTGTGCTTTTTACATCGCTCACATATTGCGACACTGCCTTACCCATATCTTCATAAAGATTCATGTAACGCCTTAAAAATCGAGGATGGAACTCGTGAGTCATACCGAACATATCATGAGAGACCAGTACCTGACCGTCCACACCGGCTCCAGCCCCTATGCCTATTACTGGTATTGAAAGACTTTCTGCTACTTCTTGTGCTAGTTTTGCTGGCACCTTTTCTAGAACCAGGGCAAAACAACCTAGCTTTTCTAGTGCTAGAGCATCTTTCTTTAATTTGGCAGCTTCCTCTTCCTCCCTAGCTCTTACGGTATATGTACCAAATTTATAAATAGACTGTGGTGTCAACCCTAGATGCCCCATCACCGGTATACCTGCATTTAAAATACGTTTAATCGACTCCATCACTTCCTTTCCACCCTCTAGTTTTACCGTGTGCCCACCACTTTCTTTCATAATGCGTATTGCTGATCTTAACGCTTCCTTGGGATCGCTTTGATAGCTACCAAAGGGTAAATCAACCACAACCAATGCACGCTCTGTAGCGCGTACCACACTACTAGCGTGGTAAATCATCTGGTCCAAGGTTATTGGTAGAGTCGTTTCATGACCCGCCATTACGTTACTCGCGCTATCCCCTACTAGAATTACATCCACACCAGCACTGTCGATAATCTTTGCCATGGTGTAATCATAGGCCGTTAACATGCTAATTTTTTGATCTGCCGCCTTCATTTCAGTTAGGGACTTGACGGTGATGCGCTTGTATTCTTTTTTTGCAGTGGACATAAATGTATTTTGAATGGTAAAAATACTAATATTACAAACACTTCAACAGCGATACCTATGCAACTATATGTTAGAATAACTCTGTTTTTATTTGCTTTCGCGAAAGCGTATTCTCAAGAATCCCCAGCCACAGCAACAACAGACTCGATACTCTACAATCATCCTGCAAGTCTTGTCGTAAAACATTTTTTTGAAGATTTTCATGCTCAAGACACAGTAGCTCTTAAAGAATATTTTGATGATAAAGCAATCTTGCACTCTCTATCCATTAAGGAAGAAAAACGTGAGGTAAGCACAAGTACCGTTGAAGAATTTTTAAATGGGATCGCAAAAATTCCAGCTACTGTTGCTTTTAAAGAACAACTTACAAGCCTAGAGATCATTGCAGGCAATGATATCGCTACCATCCATACCGATTATAAATTTTTAATCAATGAACGTCTATCACACGTGGGTCGCAATGTTTTCACTTTAATCTCTGTAGGTAATGAATGGAAAATCATTCAGCTAGCAGATACTCGCCTGTATTGATTACATCCAGTAACGCTGGGATAACAGCACCTGATTATTTAGTTTATTTTTAAGTGCGATCACTTCATTTTCTCCGAAATAGCGCAACCCCCTTGTTCCCGCTGCGGTGTGTAAATTAAAATGGATTTGTTTGCGCCGTACTAAAAAAATACTACGCCATTTTTCTACCGCTTGCATTTTGTAAATCGGCACCATACGAACCGTATGAAATAACCATCCAGACTGCATCACGACCAGGTGGTCATCAGATAAAATGCGTGTTGCTGCACCATCACGATAAGATTTATACAATAAAAAAACGTAGAGCAATAAAGCAATAGCAGATAGCACGTAAAGACTGTAATAAGCAGCAACAGCCACCGCTGTAAGCAAAGGAATACTTATAAAATAAAAAGTCAACCTAGCGTGAGATAACGGGAAAGAGTTGATTTGCTCAGGGTCTTTCAATGCGGGTTGTTCAAAAATCAATTCTTGTAAAAATGTTACCATGGCTGGGGTACAAGCAGGAACTTCTGCGCTGGTTATAGCCGCACTTCCCGATTGCGCCTGGAACATACGCGCTGTATTGTAATTGAGCAAACGTCGCAACGGGTTTGTGTGAAACTCAAGAATCTGTACTTTTTCAATAGGGATTTTAATCTCTTTGCGCTGTAACAACCCCATTTCAATTTCTAGATAATTGCCTTGTCGTTGTAATTTATAGCCGTAATATTTATTGATGACCAGCACCATACTTACCAGTACAGAGAAGATAGAAAAAGCCAGTACACCTAGAACAAACAAGCTGAGAGTAGCATACCCTGCTATTTCTTCCCATTCAAAACCTTCAAAGACATTCCCGTAAAATTGCTCTACAAAATCTTTAATATTGTACCAAAAACCAACGGTTACTCCCAGTGCAATCCCGCCGCTACGCAAATGATTTTGAGTTATTCCTACTTTAAGCAGGTCTATGATATCTAGGGTAAGTAATTCATTTGCCGCCGCTGGTTTTGATGGCGTTTCATGACTTACGTCTTCATCGTCAGTTATAGCAACCTCTTCATTAGCTTGCTGTTGTTTTATTTTTGCTTTGTCTTGCAACAGGTTTTTAAAGCTCTCGGCAAAGGATCGGTCCAGGCCAGGAATTTCTAACTCTTTTGCTTTTGATCCCGCTGTTTCTACCTCGACCGACACGATTTGTAGTAATCGCTGAATCAGGTTTTGATTGATATTCACAGACTGGATGCGTTCTAGTGGGATGGCTTTGCGTTCTTTATTAAGTACCCCTTTTTGTATGATCAGTTCGTCTGCTTTTACATGAAAGGTAAAAAAGTAATAATTGAGAAGGGGCGATACCAGCAATAGCAGCGCTACAATAGCATAAAGGCTCAAAACAACCCACCAATTATCTAAAGCCCTAGCGCCAAAGGTAGAATACAGCGCTACACCAATAAGCCCACGAATGTTTTTAAATACATACAGTAAAATGCTCTTGCGACTTTGCCTTCTAGGTTCCTGCAGGTTAAGCATGGGCAGCCGTCTTTTTTGAAATAAATTCTTTGAGTCTATGAGCGTCATCTGGATCTAGCCCTGACAAATTCAAGTCAGAGGAGCTACCACCGGCTGTATAAATTTCTAACTCACATAAATTAAAGAGGCGATCGATGGGACCATCTTTAATCTCTGTGTGCTGTATTCTATTAAAGGGTACCGTGGTTTCATAATGAAATATCCAGCCATGCCTGTAGGTAATGTCCAGCTCGCGCAGCACATAACCGCGCACAAAGTACTCCTTATATGCAAAAAATAAAGATAGTCCTAAAAGCACAATTAGTACAGGAAATGCTATCCATTTATATGGCATGTCATCCACTAAAACAGTAAAAACGACAGCGCCTATAAAGAGCGGTACAAAATAGATGAATCTAGAGATGAGCTTTTTATTCAAAAAACGCTTGGGGTGTTTTTCAAAAAAGGAATCCTCTACCGCGGGTAGATCCACAGGAAATAGCTGCTCGTTTGTCATGTTACAAATGCTTTTTTAAAATAGCCCCAAAGTCTGGTTTGAAATAATCAGGACCCTTGAGAACCTTGCCATCCTCTCTGTAAATAGGTTCTCCATCTGCACCCAGCTTGCTCATGTTAGACCTTTGGATTTCATCAAATACCTCTTCTATCACTTCTTGCATACCATGCTCAATGATTGTCCCGCACAAAATATAAAGCATATCTCCCAGCGCATCAGCTACCTCTACTAGATCGTCATTTTTTGCAGCCTCTAGATATTCTTCATTTTCCTCTCGCATTAATTCATAGCGCAATAGTTTGCGTTCTAGCGATATAGCGATGGTAGGATCTTTTTGAATATTTAATTTGAATGCTTTATGGAATTCTTCTACGGCCTGGATATGCTTCTTCATAGTTTATTGATCATTTCTATTGTAATTTTACAAAAAATATGACCATTATGATGACTCTGCTAGCAATGATTAAAGATCCTATGTTCACTCAAGGTCAAATCATCTTCGGGATCTGTTTTTTTGTTGTATTTGTCGTCATCGTAAGCATTATGTACGGTCGTGATAAGTCGTTACACCGTAAAAACTATAAAGGCGTACGCTGGATTTTAATTGGTTTTCTTGCATTTTTCCTTCTGCTGCTTGCGATTAAATTTGGTTTAAAGGAATAGTTGGTTGGAATGTACGCTTTCGCGAAAGCGTAAACACCGCCTAAATTCTAAAGAATCCAAAAGCTATTTTGCCCGCACACCATTGTCAAAACAAAAAAGACGCCTAATAAAGGCGCCTTTTGTAACATATTATCCTGTTTTTCAAAACCCTAGTCGCACGCCCATACGGAAGTTGCGCCCCCTGGTTTGAAACCCAAACAACTCTTGATAATCCTCATTAAATAAATTAGTCACAGCGGCAAAAAAGGTGATGTCCTTTTGTGCTAGTTTATGACTAAAATCTAAATCCACCAGCTGAAACGCATCAAGTGTAACCGCCTCTGTTGCAAAGGTTGTACTATTAAAAAATGCATCCTGTCGTGGGTCATTATACTGGTAGCGCAATGTGGCATACGTGCGATCAAATAATAAACCGCGCAGGGAGGCGTTGACTTTTTGTTTTGCAACCCGTCGCAGGACAACATTATCTATACGGTCTGTAAAACTATAATTTGCGGTCAGGTCAAAACGATCTGATAATTTGGTTTGCATACTCACTTCAAACCCAAAAACCTTAGTCTTCCCATCAGCATTGGCATAGGTGCTAGCAAATGTATCTGGATCTGTCAGAAAAATCACTTCATTTTCTGATAGACGTTCAAAAACAGAAACCGTTAGACTGGTTGCTTTATAAAAATATTCAAAACCGCCCTCTAGTGTTCGATTGTTTTCTGGTTGTAGGTCTGGATTACCTAGGTTGAAACTACGGTCGAATAATTGGAATAATGAAGGTGTAATGTAGGCTGTACTATAGCTACCATATACTTTTAAAGTCCCTTTGTGTAAATCAAATTGCTGCGATGGATTAATGCTGTAAACAAACTCGCCATCGTAGGCACTGTGTAAATTATAGCGTGCTCCTGCATTTAAATTGAAGCCAGATGCGGTCTCTAGGGCAAGGTTGACGTATGGATCATAAATTTGAAAATTAGTATCGTCTGCATTTGCCGTTTCTATAAACCCATCCTCACCAAATGGGACCGCCTCGCTCTCAAAACGATTGGTTCTAAAATTAAAGCCAACAATGGTTTTCAATTGATTGTTGCCTTGTGCATCTAGGTTAAAATTGTATTTATGGTATAGGTCAAGGGAATATCCATCTGCATCAAATACAGTAGGCGACCCACCACGTGTATCTCTTATGGTATGTGTACTTACATCGTTGTAAACAATTGACCCCTGTTGTGAGTATTTGTAAGTCATGTTTGTACCCCATCGTATTTGACGGCTATAGGTTTCATTATCTGCATCTGTAAAATCAAAGTTGTCAAACTCGGTTTTATACTCGTCAAATGAGACGTAGCTGGTCAGCTTAAAATTTTTACGGTTATCATAACCTATACGCCCCAGTCCATTGACACGGTTGAATTTGTCGCCGCGCGCATCGCTGCCGTCAAGCGGTTCTGCAGCGCTCAATCCATAAACATACTCATGCTGGAAACCAGCTCCATAAGTGAGTCCGTTGTCTAAAGTTCCGTTGATATTTATGGAATTTGATACGTTATCTGGGCTTACCTCTTGATCCTCTGCACTTGTATTAGTTCCTACAAAGGATGCTATACGAACCGCAACTTTTTTACGAGAGGCTTTTTTAAGTTTTATATTGATAACGGCTGTACTTGCATTTGCTCCATAAAGAGCACTGGACGCTCCTTTTAAAATCTCGATTTCTTGAATTTGTCCTAGATCAATTAACCGTAAGTCAAAGTCTGAAGCAATAAGGCTGGGATCATTCACTTGGGCTCCATCGATTAGAAATGAGACCTGTCTATTATTCCCACCGCGTATAAAATAACTTAGATTTTGACCAGCATTACTACGGGCACCATTGATTTCAACACCTACATACTGGTTGAGTAGGTCTGCAAGACTAGAAACGGATTGTTTCTCTATCTCTTCCTGGGTGATAAGGATAACGGGTTTACCACTGTCCTTTCTTTTTTGTTCAAATTTTGACGAGGCGGTAATAACAACGTCTTCTAGTTGGACAGTGGTGCTGTCAATCTGTGCAACGCTTGTTACACTTGCTGCTAGCAATGTGGCTAGACTTAAAAATTTTTTGATCATCGATCTAGTTTTTAGACCGGTACAGAGCGAGAAGAAAAAAACATAAGGGTCATGCTTAATTAAAAGCATCACCATAATGTGCCAGAAAATCGGCCTATTTTCATCGCCACCTCTATCCCGAAGGTTACAATTAATTTGTTATGGCAGGTCTCCTGACTTGAACATTTAATGGCCTTCCCAATTGCTCAGTGGCTACTCATTAAATTCTAGACTCATCTAGATAGCGCATCAAGCGCTAGTTCATTACAGTTGCGGGAACAGTTCTGGAGTCTCACCAGATTCCCTTTTAATACGTTTTAAAGCGGTAGAAATGTTTATTAGGTAAAAACACAAATAATCCAACAATAAAACATAACCTATAACAAGCCGCAAATGTAAATGTATTCTCTTAACTTATACTTACCGATTTAAAAATTCTTGTATCTCTTTGTTTAAGCCATTGATGGAATAGCTCTATTTTTGACATATGATGAATGTGAGGACTAAAAGTTATTTAATACTTGTGCTTATTTGTTTCTGCAGTTGTAAAGAAAAGCCCAGCACAACAAATAATAAGACTACTGTTGTAGGGGAGTCTCTAGAAGTTTCCTATGCTACAGGGTTTGAAATAGCAAGACTGCAGGATAAAAGTGGTTACCAACTCACGTTAAAAAACCCGTTTCCTGGAGATAGTAGTGTGACGCGCTATCTATTAATGAACCCAGAAAAAAATAACCAACATACCACAGGGATTGATTTAAAAAACGATACGGTTGTGTCAATCCCAATAGATAAACTAGTCGCCACATCTACCACTCACATACCACCATTAGTCTTGTTGCGCAAAGCAAGGAGCCTTGTAGGATTTCCTGATACCTCTTACATCAGCGCACCAGAAGTAAGAAGCCTAATAGACGATGGGAGTATCATTGACTTAGGTGCAAACGAATCCATTAATGTAGAACGCACTATAAGCATGCAACCAGACCTTGTCATGGGGTTTGCTGTTGATGGAGAGCAGGCATCTTTAAATCAAATTAAACGCGCTGGTATTCCAGTCCTATTGAATGGAGACTGGACAGAAAACCATCCACTGGGCCGCGCAGAGTGGATAAAGGTTTTTGGAGTATTATTAGGAAAAGAGAAAGAAGCCTTTCAAATTTTCAACCAGATAGAGTCAGACTATAACACTGCAAAAAATCTAGCAAAATCCTTACAAAAACCTAAGGTGATGGCAGGAGCCGCCTGGAAAAATACCTGGTACTTGCCCCATGGCAGTTCCTGGCAAGGTCAACTGATTGCAGATGCTGGTGGTGATTATTTATATAAAAATACCACTGGTTCTGGATCACTAGCTTATGATATAGAAACCGTCATACAAAGCAGCTTAAAAGTAGATTACTGGATTGCACCAGGTCAATACACCAGTTATCAAGCTATGGAAGCAGACAATAGTTCTTATGCACTCTTTGAGCCTTTTAAGAAAAAGCAAGTTTATACGTTTGCTTTAAACAAGGGTGCTGGTGGTGGTGTACTGTATTATGAGGAGGCGTCAATGAGACCAGATATAGTTCTCAAGGATCTTATTCAAATACTCCACCCTGGGGCGATCAATCATGAGCTTTATTTTTTTGATCCTTTAGCACCTTGAGAACTCGCACTTATTTCATATTGATTACTGTATTAATTGCGTTATTTATTGCAGATATTTTGTTGGGCTCAGTTTATATCTCGTTAAAGGAGGTATGGCATGCTTTAATAGGCCCAGAAACATCAACGCATGGTTATATATTGTGGCAATTGCGTTTGCCTCGTGCTATCATGGCATTGCTGACTGGCGCTGGACTTTCCATTGCCGGGATGCTCATGCAAACTTTATTTAGGAATCCGCTAGCAGGTCCATTTGTTCTAGGAATCTCGAGCGGTGCTGGTCTGGGTGTTGCATTGTCTATCATGGGAGGGTCTCTTCTAGGCTTTCAATTGGTATCTGGATTAGGAATAATTGCAAGCAGTATTATTGGAAGTTTTGCTGTTTTCCTATTGATATTGCTGGTGTCGTTACGTATCAAAGACACTATGGGTTTGTTGATTATTGGGCTCATGATGGGCAGTTTGAGCAGTGCCCTGGTAGGAGTATTACAATATTTCAGTCCTAGTGAACAATTGCGTCGCTACGTTTTTTGGGGGCTAGGTAGTTTAGGAAATATAAGCTGGACACAATTACTCATCATCAGTGTGATAACTTTATTTTCACTCATCGCCCTGTTCTGGATAGTAAAACCTCTCAATACCCTTTTATTAGGGGAAGCATATGCTCGTAGTCTAGGCGTTAACATTAAAAGAACTCGCTGGTTTTGTATTATCATCACCTGTTTGCTGGCTGGAAGTATAACAGCCTTTGCTGGTCCTATTGCTTTTATAGGACTAGCAGTGCCTCATATAGCGCGATTGCTTATGAATAATATGGATCATAAAAAAATGATCCCGCTTATAGTGATTATCGGTGCGTCTTTATTATTAGCTTGTGACTTGATCGCGCAGGTCCCGTTTTCTAATTATACCTTACCCATTAATGCGATCACCTCACTTGTAGGCGCCCCACTAGTAATATGGCTTATTGTAAAAAAACGTTATCTTAAATTCTAATGGTGGTCTTGCAAGATATTGAGATAGGTTATGGTGACCAGGCGATTGCTAGATGTGTGGGGAATATCGCTTTCGCGAAAGCGAAATTTATAACCATCATAGGTGCTAACGGTACGGGTAAGTCAACCCTATTGCGCAGCCTGGCAAGTGGCCAGCATATTTTAAATGGCAAAATCGCCTTAAATGGCCGTTTGATACAGCAAATAGATGTCCATGAGCGCGCGCAATCAATTGCAATATTGACAACAGAGCGATCTCTAAGTCAATCGCTTACCGTTCTACAATTACTAGAAATAAGCCGGTCGCCTTACACGAATCTACTAGGTAAAATACAAGCTAGCGATCGTGTGGTTATTGATTATGTTTTAACTCATTTTGATCTAGAATCACTCGCATCGCGGCAATTAAATACTTTGAGTGACGGGCAATTGCAGCGTGCACTTATAGCTCGATCACTGGTACAAGAAACGGATTATATATTGATGGATGAGCCTACAAGCCATCTGGATATTCATCATAAGGCAGAGCTATTGATTAAGCTAAAAAATTACTGCACAGAACATCAAAAGACGATTATTTTCTCCACCCATGAGATTGCAATGGCTACAAGCCTAGCAGATCAAATTGTTTATTTTAACCAGGGAAATATACGTTTTAAAACAGCTGCAGATTTTAAAGAGAAAAACATTCTAGAACAGTTGTTCCCCTCCCCTTTCCTGCAATGGAATGGCGGCGATTATAAATTGAAACGAGAGATTTAATAAATGACCAGTTGAGTTTTACACTTAAATGTGGATAACTGACGATGTCACCGTCTCATTCTAGAGAGATCTGTTTGTAATTTTACATAAATCCTTTTTTATGAGTGCAGATGTATTTGCGATCCTGTTATTGATCGCTGGATCAATCGTAGGGGCCTTAATAGGCTGGTTTCTTGCAAAAAATAAATTTTCTTCTCCCTTACGGTTTTTAGAAAATGAAAATAATAGGTTATCACAAGAAATAGAACAATATAAAGAGGCTAGCGTACAACGCGACCAGTTGCGATTAGAACAAAGCTCGCTACAGGCGCAACTGCAACAAAAAGTAGAAACACAAAGTGAACTGAAAGATCGCCTCTTAAAAACGGAGGAAACTATCACACAACTGCATCAAGAAAAGGAACAATTGAGTGTACACCTGGCACAAATGCAAACTATCCATGAAAAAGCTGAAGAAAAATACAAGGAATCACAAGGCGAGCTGGAAAAATTGAATGAAAAATTTACTAAAGAATTTGAAAATCTAGCCAATCGGATA
This sequence comes from uncultured Nonlabens sp., assembly GCA_947491755.1. Taxonomy (GTDB): domain Bacteria; phylum Bacteroidota; class Bacteroidia; order Flavobacteriales; family Flavobacteriaceae; genus Nonlabens. The sequence continues at coordinate 658,958 of CANLKV010000002.1, forward strand.
CTGGACGAGAAAAGCACCAAATTTACCACACAGAACAAAACCAATATTGAGCAAATTTTAAATCCGCTACAAGAAAAAATAAAGAGCTTTGAAAAGCGTGTCGAGGATACACATAAAGATACCATCGATCGCCAGAGCTCCTTGCGCCAGCAAATCATAGGTCTGAAAGAGTTAAACGAGCAAATGAGCCGGGAAACTAGTAACCTTACAAAAGCATTAAAAGGAGATGCCAAGATGCGAGGAAACTGGGGAGAACTTGTTTTGGAGCGTGTTCTAGAAAAATCAGGTCTAGAAAAAGGATCAGAATATGAGGTGCAGCAAAGTGTAAAGACAGAAGAGGGTAAAACTTATTTTCCAGATGTTGTGGTACACTTACCAGGTGGAAATAAAATGGTAATCGACTCAAAAGTGTCACTCAACGCCTATGAACGATGGGTGAATGAGGAGGACACCGCACTACAAGAGCGGCATTTAAAAGATCATATTACAGCGCTGAGAAAGCATATTACAGATTTATCTAGTAAGAATTATCACGATCTGTATGCTATTGAAAGTCCTGACTTTGTTTTATTATTTGTCCCTATTGAGCCAGCGTTTGCTGCAGCTCTCAATGCAGATTCTACCGTCTACACAGATGCATTTGAACAAAACATTGTTATTGTTACTCCTACCACATTGCTGGCTACTCTACGCACCATAGATACCATGTGGCAAAATGAAAAACAGCAAAAAAATGCTCTGGACATTGCAAAAGCAGCTGGTGCATTATATGACAAGTTTGTTGGCCTTACTGACGATTTAATCAAGGTAGGACAGCAAATGGATACCGTTCAAAAAACCTATAAGTCCAGCATGAATAAGTTAAGTGAAGGATCTGGAAATTTAATAGGCCGTGTGGAACGCCTCAAAAAATTAGGTGCAAAAGCAAATAAAGCGGTTAATGAAAAACTAGTACGTCGCGCTGTAGATAATGATCCAGATTATTTAGAGCTAGACAGCAATGAGCCAGAGGATCATCCTGATCAGTAAAACTAAGTGAACCGCTAGTTGACACCGTACTGCCTACTAATAACACTCTATAGTAATCATTAGGAGAACAGTAGATCGAGACGTTAGGCTATCCGTATTATTACGCTTTTAAGTAATATTTTTAATTATTACGTAATTATGTAATATATTTGAATTATTCAATAGCATATTATGAAGGCCATTATCGCAGGAGATATTATCAATTCTCAACAAAATGATCCTAATTTATATTTGACGGTACTGCGAGATATATTGAGAGAATATTCTCAAAAAGACATGCAGCAGATCTATCGTGGCGATAGTTTCCAGGCGATGATAGCACAACCAGAAAATGCTCTATACGCTAGTCTCAAAATTAAAGCAGCCTTAAGAAAAACCGGATCTCTAGATGTACGCATTGCTATAGGATTAGGCGATGTGAACATTATTGACAATGCAATAGCAGTTTCTACTGGAAGTGCACTAAAACGATCTGGCGAGCTGCTGGACTCTTTAAAATCTTTAGGACAAAATTTAATGGTGTCATCTGGTCAATCTACCGATAACTATATGAATGCTGCCTTAAAATTTGCATTATTATACATGGATAATTGGACCACAAACAGCGCAGAAACGGTGTATGAATTACTGTGTCATCCTGATATTAAACAAAACGAACTAGGTAAAAAACTGGGGGTACAACAAGCAACCGCTAGTCGTAGACTAGATCGAGCTAACTGGAAAGAAACCCAGGTGTTACTGCAATTATTTCAGCAATATTATAAAGACGTAAGCCATGGTAATACTATATAAATTGCTCATTGCACATTTGATAGGTGATTTCTTCCTTCAAACCACAAAAAGTGTCAAGAGCAAGGAGAACTATAAGCTTAAATCTACCGCTCTATATCTGCATGCATTAATTCACGGTTTACTAGCTATGATTGCCCTATGGGAAATACGGTTGTGGTACATCGCGATAATTATTATGACCACCCACTTTTTTATAGATGCGGTCAAATTGTATGTTACCAACAAGCGTAACAAACGCTGGGTTTTCCTGATCGATCAAATATGCCATGTAGCGGTAATCATTGCATTGTTTACTCATATAAATCCAGCACTACTTAGCTTCCCATTTAAATTACCTGCTTCTTTCTGGATGTTTATATTGTGCTTGATATTTCTTTCTACACCTATAAGTTTTGGGCTCAAAATATTTTTTACACGCTGGAAACTGGATCCCAAAGATTCTGGAATTGACTCGTTAAAAAACGCTGGCCAGTGGATAGGTATTATCGAGCGTTTGCTGGTCTTTACATTTATAGTTGTGGGACAGTTTAGCGCAGTAGGGTTTCTACTTGCGGCAAAGTCCGTTTTTAGATTTGGCGATCTCAATCGAGAGGATAATATGAAACTGACAGAATATGTATTGATCGGGACATTGCTTAGCTTTGGGATTGCAATCCTTACAGGTCTTGCCTATCAACAATTAATTAATCTATGAAAAAAATATTAGGTATAATACTGGCTACCATTGCCATCATGGCGGTTTTGTGGTACGCTTTTCTATATTTTGCGACCTATTCCGACGGTTACCGCAGCGGTGAACTTATAAAATTTTCTAGCAAGGGATATATTGTAAAAACCTGGGAGGGCGAGATATCTCAAGGGATATCTGGAGCTCAAATATTTTCATTTTCAGTGATGGATGAAGAGAAAGAGGTGATTCAAAAACTACAAGAGTATCAAGGTAGGTACGTCAAGGTGAAGTATGAAGAACGGTTCGGGACTTTCTTTTTCTGGGGTGATACAAAATATTTTATCACCGAGGTCGTGCTCGAGCAATCCCCTCATTTGAGACGTTGAGTACTATGTTTTTATGCTTGAAAGTTAATTCCGCTTTCGCGAAAGCGAACACTCCAAAAACCCTTATCTCATAATAAAACAAAGAGTTCTTACAATCTGCTTACTGTAACTTAAATAATATGCCACAACAATTTAAAACTCCAGAAGAATCACGAGTAACACTTTCTATGCTCATGTTACCCTCACACGCTAATTTCTCTGGAAAAATCCATGGTGGTCATATCTTGTCCTTAATTGATCAAATTGCCTTTGCCTGTGCCGCAAAACACAGTCACCACTATTGTGTAACGGCTAGCGTGGACGTTGTGGACTTTCTTGCTCCTATCGAGGTGGGAGAAATGGTAACCCTGAAAGCAACGGTTAATTATGTGGGTAACACATCTATGGTTATAGGAATACGTGTAGATGCAGAAGATATCCCTAGTGGAGCAAAAAAACACTGTAATTCCAGTTATGTAACCATGGTGGCAAAAGATGATCTGGGAAACAGCGTGGGCGTTCCTGGTTTAAAATTGAGCACAGAAACTCACATAAGAAGGTTTACAAGAGAGATACAGCGCAAAACGATAAAACATGACAGCGCGAGAAAGATGAAGGCCACAAATTTTAGCGCAGATGAATTTGTCGAGCAATTGAAAAATCATAACGTTATTCTAGATTCTTGAGAATAAAAAACATCTTGAGCCCTACTGAATAATGAGTAATCGCTTATAGCTTTTTATCAAGTCGCCACAGCCTTATGCCCGATTGAAATCAAAAAGACCTGTTGTAAAAACAGGTCTTTTTTTGGTTTTATATATAGCTCTATCTGTTTTTCAAATAATTTGAAACAACCTTGCCAGTTGCAATGGTAGATCCTACCATCAACATATAAATCACGAGATATCTGCCCTGGAAAAAAGGTTCTCTAAATAAATCTGTCGTACTTAATATCAATAGCGAATTACTCACCAACCACAAAAACAAAAAGATTAACATGACTCGCAATGAAGGTTGTGTCAAAAATGTCTTGTTATTCCCAGAATTCATGAATTAAGAATCTCATAAAAAATTTATCGCTGCTTATAGATCAAAATGTGATCTATTTACTCAAATACATTCTACGTCTAGCGTACAGCTCATAGAATTCATCATCTTTCAAACTGTCTACAAACAAAATGCTCTCACCAGTAGATTTCATTTCTGGTCCTAAACGCTTATCAACATTAGGGAATTTATTAAATGAAAACACAGGTTGTTTTATCGCATAGCCTTTGAGTTGTGGGTTGAAATCAAAGTCAGTTACCTTGTTATGCCCCAGCATCACCTTTGTTGCATAATTTACATAAGGCTCGCCATAAGCCTTTGCAATAAAAGGAACCGTTCTACTGGCTCGCGGGTTTGCTTCAATTATATATACCTTATCATCCTTAATAGCAAACTGTATATTGATCAATCCAACTGTCTTAAGTGCTAGTGCAATTTTTTTAGTGTGATCTTTTATTTGTTGCATTACCAGGTCACCCAGGTTGAAAGGCGGCAATGTAGCGTTAGAGTCACCAGAGTGCACCCCACAAGGTTCAATATGTTCCATAATTCCTATGATATACACATTCTCTCCATCACAGATCGCATCTGCCTCTGCCTCTATTGCACCGTCTAGATAATGATCTAGCAATAAGACATTGTTAGGAATCTTGCGCAAGATATCGACCACGTGCTCTTCAAGCTCTTGCTTGTTAATTACAATTTTCATCCCCTGTCCCCCTAGAACATAGGATGGACGCACCAGGATAGGAAAATCTAATTGATCAGCAACCTTAAGTGCTTCGTCTGGCGTGGTCGCAGTATCAAACTCTGGATAGGGAATATCGATCTCTTGTAAGAGTTTTGAAAAATGTCCACGATCTTCAGCTAGGTCAAGAGCTTGATAGCTTGTACCTATAATCTTGATACCGTAGCGGTCTAGTTTTTCTGCCAGTTTAAGTGCCGTTTGTCCACCCAGTTGAACAATGACCCCTTCTGGTTTTTCATGACGTATGATATCATAAATATGTTCCCAAAAAACCGGCTCAAAATACAGCTTATCTGCCGTGTCAAAATCTGTTGATACTGTCTCTGGGTTGCAGTTGATCATTATCGCTTCATAACCGCATTCCTGGGCAGCATAGACACCGTGTACACAACAATAATCAAACTCGATCCCCTGTCCTATTCTATTAGGTCCAGAACCTAGTACGATTATTTTTTTCTTATCAGTTACTACGCTTTCGTTTTCTGAGTAACGTTTACCATCTGGTGTTTCAATGTCTGCCTCAAACGTGCTGTAGTAATAAGGCGTTTCGGCTTTAAACTCGGCTGCACAAGTATCTACCAGTTTATAAACACGATTGATGTTCATCTCATCACGTTTGTTATAAACCTCAGACTCCATACAGCCTAACATATGAGCGATTTGACGATCTGCAAATCCTTTTTGTTTAGCCTCTAGGAGCAATTTACGTGAGAGCGTGCCTATCTCGTATTTCCCTATTTCTTTTTCTAGCTGATGCAGCTCCTCAAATTGTCGCAGGTACCACATATCGATACGAGTAATCTCGTGTATGCGTGAAAGTGATATCCCCATCGCAATAGCATCGTACAAGGCAAATACCCTGTCCCAGCTTGCATTAGTCAATTTTTCTATTACCTGATTATAATCAGTATAGCTCTTTCCATCTGCTCCTAGACCATTACGTTTGATCTCTAGTGATTGTGTCGCTTTGTGTAGGGCTTCTTGAAAAGAACGGCCTATTCCCATAACCTCTCCTACTGACTTCATCTGTAATCCTAGTGTGCGATCAGAACCTTCGAACTTATCAAAATTCCAACGCGGTATCTTGACGATAACATAATCTAGTGTAGGCTCAAAAAGAGCGCTAGTCGATTTTGTAATCTGATTATCCAACTCATCTAGCGTGTATCCTATAGCTAGTTTTGAGGCAATTTTTGCAATAGGGTATCCAGTAGCTTTAGAGGCTAGAGCACTAGATCGAGATACTCTAGGGTTAATTTCAATGGCAATAATATCTTCCTTTTCATCTGGACTGACAGCAAATTGAACATTACAACCACCAGCAAACTCCCCTATACTGCGCATCATGTGAATCGCCAGGTCACGCATTTTTTGATAGGTACGGTCTGACAAAGTCATTGCAGGCGCTACCGTAATGGAGTCACCCGTATGGATTCCCATAGGATCCATATTTTCTATAGTACAAATAATAACGACGTTGTCGTTATCGTCTCGCAACAACTCTAGTTCATATTCTTTCCAACCTAATAAAGCTTTATCGATAAGGACCTCGTGGATAGGAGAAGCCTCTAGACCGCGTGTCAATAGTTCTTCAAACTCTGGCTCTGTATGCACAAAGCTAGCACCAAACCCTCCTAGAGTAAATGATGGACGGATGACGAGTGGAAAACCAAATTCTTGTGCAATTTCCTTTCCTTGTAAAAAAGATTTGGCAGTACTAGCAGGAGCTACAGGAACCCCTATCTTGCTCATCAATGCTTTGAACTGGTCTCGATCTTCCGTGATATTAATTGCGTCAATATCAACCCCTATAATTTCTACATTGTTTTCTTCCCAGATACCTTTCTCGTCTGCCTCGATACACAAGTTGAGCGCTGTTTGTCCTCCCATGGTAGGGAGTACTGCGTCTATCTGTGGGTGTTCCTTTAAGATTTGACGCAAGGATTTTGTTGTTAAGGGTAACAAGTATACATGATCTGCCATCGATGGGTCAGTCATGATTGTTGCAGGATTTGAGTTTATTAAAACGGTCTCTATTCCTTCCTCACGCAATGATCTTAAAGCTTGCGACCCTGCATAATCAAACTCGCATGCTTGTCCTATGATGATAGGCCCACTACCTATTAATAATATGGATTTGATATCAGTTCTTTTCGGCATGTTCTTGTTTTTGTGGGTGGTATAAATTTAATTGGTACTTGGGCATAAAAAAAGCGTTACTTTCAAAAAAGTAACGCTTATGAATTATAGATAACGATTCATTATCGCTTATGTCTTCTTTCGGTAGAAACAGATAATTTCTTGCGTCCTTTTGCTCTACGACGTGCGAGAACTTTACGACCATTTGCAGATGCCATACGCTCTCTGAAACCGTGCTTGTTTCTTCTCTTTCTCTTACTAGGTTGATATGTTCTTTTTTGTGCCATCGCTTAAATATATAATATAAAGGACTAACCTTCTTTTTTAATCGGGTGCAAAGATAGGAAGTCTTTAGTATTACACAATGTTTCACCTATTTTTTTCTCGTTCAAACATGCATATTCTTTAGAATACTTTTATTTGATGGGTATACACAAGTCTACCTGACATAAACCGTCTGGATGATTGCGATAATCGGTATGATAAATTTCATAAGGATAAGCATCTGACAGTTCTAAATTTTGTGCGTTTTTCCATTGATACAGAGCAGTCCATGCTTTACTTAAATCTTGTGGATTCAATACTAGGGATGCAACAATGCATTTACAGGCCTCCATGTTGTAGAGCATAAGATGCTGCGGTACAAAATCAATAGGTGTTATTATCGTAGTACCCGTGATGAGATTAATTTGATCATGAGCCACTTCTTTTGCACTATCTTGATAAATAGTATACATTTTTCTTTGTGGTGACTCTGTACCACCATTTTCCACACTCCAATGTGATAATTGTTGAAATGCGTGAGGGATATTATGTAAACCAACCACTTGTAAAGCTACCAGTTTCTGTGATGGCAAGTGTTTAATAGAGGGCTGTAATTTCATTTATTAAGTTTTATAATGGTTATACCACAAACGAGGGATGCCATATCTATGGCGTTACCTATATTTGCAGCCAAATTAGATAATTCATGTTTAATAAAAATATCAAACTGGTACTAGCGGCACTTGTAATAGCCTATGCTATTTATCAGTTTACTAGAAATGAAATACTTACAGGGATAATGCTTATTCTTTTTTCAGGAATATTCGTCATATTATATTTCTGGAATGAAATGATTATTCTCGCTTTTTTACGTTTGAGAAAACAAGATTTTGCGGGTGCGCAGAAATGGCTAGGTAAAATAAAAAATCCAGAAGCTGCTCTAGTTACAAAGCAACAAGGTTATTACAATTACCTACATGGACTCATGATCTCACAGACGAATATGACCCAAGCAGAGAAGTTTTTCCGTAAGGCGGTAAAAACTGGCTTGCGCATGGATCAAGATCTAGCGGTAGCAAAATTAAATCTAGCGGGAATAGCTATGTCTAAAAGACGTAAACGCGAGGCCACTAGCCTACTTAATGAGGCTAAAAAACTAGACAAACAAGGGATGCTTGCTGATCAAGTTAAAATGATGAAGCAACAGATGAAAAAAATCTAAAACCCATTATTAAAAACCTCTTCTAGAGGTTTTTTTTATATCAAAACTCAAAAACTTTCCCATCTAGAGCACAATGGCTGTTCGGGAAAATAGGTCGTGCTTCATCAGTAAACATATCGTAAGATTTATACCTGGAGGAATAGTGCCCCAGGATAAGCATACCTACTTCTGCCTTTTTTGCAATAGTAGCGGCTTGCGCTGCAGTACTATGCTTTGTTTTTTTACATAAATGCTCATGCGGTTTTAAAAAGGTACTCTCATGGTACAAAGCGGTCGCCCCCTTTATATGAGTTATGATATCCTCTTTATACATGGTATCACTGCAAAAAGCATAACTTTTTGGGGCATTACCTGGCGTTGTGAGTAATTCATTTTTTATTATCTCACCATCATCCTTTACATAATCAGCACCCTTTTTAATCTTACGGTAATAAGCGGTCTCAATATGAAGCTTTTCACACGCGGCAAGATTTAAATGCCTGTCGCCCACTTTTTCTTTTATCAAGAAACCGTTGGTGTAAACTCTATGATCCAGCGGTATAGTGCTCACTGTAATTTCATCATTTTCTACAAGCAGGGTGGCTCTTGTTTCTACGCTTTCGCGAAAGCGCAATTCAAACGGCATATAATTATTACCCAGCTCCATTTGTAGCTCTATCATTTGCTTTATACCTGCCGGGCCATAAATATGTAAAGGCTCTTTCCTGCCCAATAAGCAAAATGTAGAAACCAATCCCACGAGACCATACACGTGATCACCGTGCAGATGAGAAATAAATATATGTTTGATGCGCGAGAATTTAACGCGATGCTGTCGCAATGCCATTTGTGTGCCCTCACCACAATCAATCAACAATAGATGCCCTCTAACTTCTAAAAGTTGTGCCGTAGGTCTGGCATTATCTCTAGGTGAAGCACTGTGACAACCTATTATTGTAAGTTTCAAATAAGTAAAGTTATGGGGTTAAATAAATTGTAGCCGATATTAAAAACCTAGATCTCGCTCAATTTCTTCCATTTCTATGATATCCTGAGCCTCTTGAACGGTAGGAACCACCAGTAATTCATTAGGTATCTCGTCTGCAGGCAAGGCTTTATTGATGATGACAAAAGATCTTTTTGAGGCACGGTGGGTATTACTTAAAGTGAGAAAGCATAATAACTCTTGTAAGTTAAGTGCGTCGTACTTTAATAAATCAATCACTAGGTTTTGATCCTCAAATTTATCTCTTATCTGAGTTAGAAAGTTTGCAAAATTGCAAACATCGTCTTGATCGTCTTGAAGTAAAGTATAAGTATCTGTCTGCTTACTAGTCATGATGCTGAATTTTTGAAGCGATCAAATATAAAACGGCCATGCGTATTGCCACCCCATTTTCTACTTGATTTAAGATAATCGCTTGACTGGAATCTGCCACCTCGCTCGTGATTTCTACACCGCGATTGATAGGGCCAGGGTGCATTATTACGATTTCTTTATCCAGACTATCTAACAGTTTTCTAGTCACTCCATACTGTTGCACATATTCTCTTACACTAGGGAAATAAGAGATGTCCATACGCTCGTTCTGTACGCGCAGCATATTTGCCACATCGCACCATTGCAAAGCTTTCTTCAAATCTAGCTCTACAAGCACCCCCAGATCCTTAATATGTCGTGGGATCAAAGTTGCTGGACCACAAACCATCACTTGAGCTCCTAGTTTTTGCAAGCAATAAATATTAGATAAAGCAACACGACTGTGTAGTATATCACCTACAATAACTACTTTTTTTCCCTCTAATGATCCTAGACGTTCTTTGATAGAATAGCTATCAAGTAAGGCCTGTGTAGGATGTTCGTGGGCACCGTCACCAGCATTAACAATTCGAGCATTGATATGTTTAGACAAGAAAACTCCTGCACCTGGATTAGGATGGCGCATGACCACAATATCCACCTTCATCGCAAGGATATTGTTTACTGTATCTATTAAAGTTTCTCCCTTTTTTACTGAACTTTGAGCAGCACTGAAGTTGACTACATCTGCACTAAGTCGTTTTTCTGCCAGTTCAAATGAAAGTTTTGTACGAGTTGAGTTTTCAAAAAACAAGTTGGCAATCGTAATATCTCTTAAAGAAGGTACTTTTTTAATGGGTCGATTAATAACTTCTTTAAATTGATCTGCTGTGGTGTGGATTAACTGTATATCCTGTGGGGTAAGCTGTTGAATCCCTAATAAATGGTCGACACTTAATTGATCCATTAATCTTCCGTTTTAATTAAATATACGGCGTCTTCTCCTGCATTTTCAACCCAGGAAACTTTTACTTTTTGATTACCCAAGGCATCTACTTGGCGGCCATTATAATCTGGCTGGATGGGCAAATGTCTAGAAAATCTACGATCTACAAGTGTCAATAACTCGATGGTATTGGGTCTGCCGAATGACTGTAACGCTGTTAATGCGGCCCTTATACTACGGCCCGTATAAAGCACATCGTCGACAATCACTACATTCATATTTTCTACGACAAAGTTAATCTCGGTCGAATTTGCTCGCAGTGGTTGATCGCCACGCCTGAAATCGTCACGGTAAAAAGTGATGTCTAATAAGCCTGTTTTAAGATTAGAAACATCATAATTTTCTACTAGCATTTTTTTCAAGCGATTCAAAAGATAGGTACCACGCGGCTGTATACCTATGAGCGCTGTAGATTTAAAATCGTTGTGATTTTCAATAAGCTGGCAAGCGAGTCGATGTAAAATAATATCGATCTGTGCTGCGTTGAGAAGTATTTTCTGACTCATTGATGCTGGTAATGCGTACAAATATAAAGTATTTGATTCTGGCAATGTAGGATATTAGGCAATTGAAGTAAGATTTAAAAATGTCAGATATAAAAAACCCTTGCAAGAATTTGCAAGGGTTTTGAAAATTATAGAATCAAGCTGTAGCTTACTCTTCTTCTTTGGAAGCTTTCTTAGACTTCTTGGCTGGTGCAGCAGGAGCTTTACCTTCCATTCTATCCTTTAAAGCTTGAAGTTTTGAGTTTGCATCACCTAGCGTAGGCTTGTCTGCCTCTTGTTGCTGTTTTGCAGCTTGCTTGACGATTTTAGCTTCTTCTTCTTTGTGAATCACCATGTGAGAACCTACGACACGCTTAAATTCTTTATTGAATTCAATTATTTCGATTTCTGCTTTCTCACCTTTACCTAGCTTAGAACCGTCCTCTTTCTCAAGGTGACGCGTAGGAATAAATACAGTGATATCATCGTTAAATTTGATTACAGCACCTTTGTCAACCATTTCGGTAATTTCGACTTCATGCTTAGTACCTACACCAAACTCAGCCTCATATTTATCCCATGGATTGTCTTTAGTTTGCTTGTGACCTAATGATAGCTTGCGTCCATTTACATCTAGCTCTAGAACTACTACATCCAGTTTATCACCTACTGCACAGAATTCTGATGGGTGTTTGATTTTCTTAGTCCAGGATAAGTCAGAGATGTAAATTAATCCATCTACTCCTTCTTCTAGCTCAACAAAAACTCCAAAGTTTGTAAAGTTTCTTACAACTCCTGTGTGCTTAGAGCCTACAGGATACTTAGAAGTAATATCTGTCCAAGGGTCTTGTGTCAATTGCTTCATACCTAGAGACATCTTACGATCTTCTCTATCCACAGTCAATACTTGTGCCTCGATAGTATCTCCTACCTTAACAAAGTCACCAGCACTTCTTAAGTGCGTAGACCATGACATTTCAGAAACGTGAACAAGTCCTTCAACTCCTTCTTCTACCTCTACAAATGCACCGTAGTCTGCAATAACAACTACCTTACCTTTCACTTTATCACCTGGCTTGATCTTATCAGACAATGCCTCCCATGGGTGCGCTTCTAGTTGTTTCAATCCTAACTGGATGCGTGACTTATCTTCATCAAAGTCAAGGATTACCACGTTAAGAGTTTGATCTAGTTCTACAACCTCGTTAGGGTGGTTGATACGAGACCATGATAAGTCTGTAATGTGTACCAGTCCATCAACACCTCCTAGATCAACAAATACACCGTAAGAAGTAATGTTTTTAACTACACCTTCTAGTACTTGTCCTTTTTCTAGACGAGAGATGATTTCTTTCTTCTGCTCTTCAATATCTGCCTCGATAAGTGCTTTATGAGAAACAACGACATTTTTAAACTCGTGGTTGATCTTAACCACCTTAAATTCCATTGTTTTATCTACATATGCGTCATAATCGCGAATAGGCTTCACATCGATTTGCGATCCTGGAAGGAAGGCCTCGATACCGAATACGTCTACGATCATACCACCTTTCGTACGGCATTTTACATAACCATTAACGATCTCGCCAGTATCATGTGCATTGTTAACACGCTCCCATGCTTTGATCAAACGAGCTTTACGGTGCGACAAGATCAATTGACCTGTGGCATCCTCGCGTACATCTACCAGTACTTCTACCGTATCACCTACCTTCAAGTGTGGGTTGTAACGGAACTCGTTAAGAGAGATAACACCTTCAGACTTTGCATTGATATCAATAATCGCGTCACGATCTGTTATCTTAATCACCTTACCTTCGATCACATCGTTATCGATGGTGTCTACAAAGTTCTCGGCAACTAGCTTTTCAAAAGCTTTAAGTTGATCCTCATCTACTTTCTCAATACCTTCACTGTAACGTTCCCAGTCAAAAGTGTCTAGAAATTCTTGAGGGTCTTGTGCAGGCTTTGTCTCAACTGGAGTTGATGCTTCTACCTGCTCTTGAACTTGGTTTTCAGTCGCACCTTCTTGTGCTGCCTCAAGCTCTTTTTTTGTTGTTTCTTCAGCCATATTTGTTGCTGATTAAAATTTGTATTCTAGGGTCTGCCGAAAACTTATAGAAACTTCCCTAGAAGATTTTTATAATGATTTGATTCCCAAACGGTTTTCGTCTTCTCGTTTTGGGAGTGCAAAATTACAACTCTTTTTAATTATTTCCTACTCATGTTTTAGCATATTCCCATCTAGCCTCCTCTTTTCACAACATTACATGTTCTAAGGCGTCTATTGAATTCGCTTTCGCGAAAGCGTACTTCCTAACAACCTTATCTATCAAGAGTCTCTTATTTTATGACGATATTACTTTGTGCAACCATCGGGACCATCATAAAATAAACCTAGCTCTTTCTCAACAAATAGCAACTACTTAAGTTCTATTAATGGCATTATTTCTGTTTGTATTTTTACCGTATTAAATAATGATTATGAATTACACCTCGCTTATCGCTAGCTTTATTTTAATAGGTTTACTGGCATCATGCAATGAAAAACCCGTTGTTATAGACGACCCTCGCAATCACCCAGAACTTTATAAAAAAGTAGATACGACGGCCAGGGTAAAAGGTATGGAAGTACTGAAACAAGATGTGTATTTAAACGATCTGGACCCTAATGCGGGTATGGCGATTGAAAAGGATCAAATCAATCTTTTTTATCGGTCTGAAGAAGATAGTATTGACGATTATTATGACTATGTGGTAAATCAAACCTATCAAGGGAAAGACTATGCAGATCAAGGCATAAGCTATTTACACTTGATACGCGATGGAGATTCTTTACACTACGAGATTATTGCAAACAATAGGAATGTATTGAGGTTTAAATATTTAGGAGACGATAGTATACACGAATTTTTCCCTGCAAAGAAACCAGGAAAGATGCCTATTATTTTACCTAACGATACTACCGATGAGGAGCTAGAAAACTAGTGTTTTTTAACCCATTCTAGAAGCAGCCCACTGCAACAATGTGTTGAATTGGGTTTTGCGGTCCATATGGCTCGTATCCAGCAGTAAGGCATCAGGCGCTTGTACCAGTGGACTATCGGCTCTTGTAGAGTCAATGCGATCTCTTTCAATTACATTTTCTAAGACCTCGTCGTATTGTATCGCATCACCACGTTCTTTAAGCTCATCATAACGCCGCTGTGCTCTTACTTGTGGTGCGGCGGTCATAAAGACTTTCAAATCGGCATCTGGAAAAACCACGGTTCCTATATCTCTACCATCCATGACCACGCCTTTTGCCGCACCCATTTTTTGTTGTTGTTCTACAAGTTTTGAACGCACGGCAGATATAGCTGCTATTTGACTTACAACACCACTTACCTCTAACGTACGTATCTCTTTTTCTATGTTATGCCCGTTCAGGTAAACCTCGTTATCCTCAGTAGTGGGATTGCGTTCAAATGCGATATGAATTTTTTCTAGCTTTTCAATCAGCAGCTCTTTATTTACCGTCTTATGATGGATTAATCCATTTTGAAGAGCAAATAAGGCTACGGCCCTGTACATAGCACCCGTGTCGACGTACAAATAACCCAACTCCTGGGCAAGTTGTTTTGCAACGGTACTTTTGCCCGTGCTAGAATGGCCATCAATGGCTATGGTAATCTTGCATTTCATAATTATTGCAAGTTAATATTTACACCTAAAAAACTAGTATGCGAGGCCAGACTATACCGTGCATGCGAGTAACTAAATCTTAACTTATTGATCTTTAATGAAAAACCAGCGCTTAAACCAGAAAATGCACGAACATCTTGAATACGCAGTTCTTCTGCCCTGCGGAAACTGTAGCCTAGCCGCAGCTGGAAATCATCTTCGGGAAAAATTTCTACTCCCAGTACCGTGTGGCGTAAAGCATTGTTAAAAAAGCCCGGCTCATCGCTTAAGACATTCCCATCAAGATCCCGTTGCGCAATGGCATCGTTAGTAAACGTGAGGTCCCATTGTTGCAAATTTTCTAAAGTCACGTGCAATCGCAAGGGCAATGTGCGCATGGTATTTGAAAAGCCTACCGCAATTTCTAATGGTAATTTTTCATACACCTCATTATAAGCGGTAAACTGGGTACCTATATTACGCATGACCAACGCACCACGTATCGCTTTATCCTCGTCGTAATAAAGCAAACCTAAATCTACTGCACCGCCTAAAGATGTAAAGTTTTCCAATTGTGAACTGATCAATTTTACATTAGCTCCTACATAAAAATCAGAAAACGGAATATTATAAGCGTATCCCACAGATACTGCTACCTCATTCCCACCAAATTCTCCTGTACTATTACCTTGCTCGTCAAAACCATCAAATGTTCCATAATTAAGATAAGTTACCCCTGCGTGAATGGTTTGCACACGGCGGTCCCAGGTATAGGCATAACTAGCTGTTCCATAATTAATATCTCCTAGATAATTGACATAATTAACTTGTAACTGGTTGTCCATTTTGGCATTGATCGTGGCTGGGTTGTAAATAGCTGTGGTAGGATCGTAGCCCACAGCGGTCAACACACGACCACCTAGCGCAGCTTGCTTAGTGCTAGAAACCAGATTAAGAAACTGATAGGTAGCCCTACCTCCTATCTGTGCTTGCATAACAGCAGTATAAAAGCAAGTGGTAAAAAAGATTATTAAGGACTGGCGCATTAAAAAGTGGTGAGTTGCACAACTGTAACGATTGCAAGTTTAATTTATTTTGAGTCGTGGATAAAGAGATCACGCATATTTATAGCATTCCTGGCACGAGTAAACCTAATAAGAGATCATCTAAAAAAAAGAGAGCGTTAACTTAACACTCGCACAACTGGTAAGGCTAGCTTTTTTACCTTTGTTTCTCAAATCATATCATGACTTTTACTACGTGGGAATTAATTAAATTATGTATAGATGTGGGGCTTTTAGTCCTTATATGGATGGTACAACTGGTGGTTTACCCTAGTTTTTGCCATTATAGCATGTCTGGTTTTCATCGCTGGCATGTCATTTATATGAGAAATATCACATACATAGTACTCCCATTAATGCTGGGTCAGTTGGTATGTTCAGGATGGTTGCTTTACACTAGTAATTTTGCGCTAATTCCTATCATTGATTTTATCCTTGTTAGTTCCATGTGGCTTTCTACAGCGCTATTTTACAAACCATTACATGAAAAGCTTGTAGTCAAAAAATTTGACGTACTACTGTGTAAAAGACTAGACACTACCAACTGGTGGCGTACAGCAATATGGACAGTCATTGTTTTGCTTCATTTTATTTAAGGTAGGCATATTTTACTTTTTGGTGTTTTCACCTATTTAAGTCTGCTATTCCATTTTAGCCTTTTTTTATGATATTAGAAAACACCGTTTCTTCCATTCACTAGATGATTTCTTCCTTTTCGATTTTTTTTAACTCAGCATCTTTTTTTTAAAATCAAACCTAAAAATACGTTCAAAAGGTTGTTATTACTACGCTTTCGCGAAAGCGTAACTCAATCACAATCAAAAATATTAAAATAATATGGTACTTTGTATTGCATAATACCTTCTTTTAGATATATATTTGCATAAGAAAATATTAGGTCATGGAAGAAAACTTATCAAACAATCACAACAACATCGCCATGGGGATTCATTTAGCCACTTTTGGCAAATGGATTTTGCCATTAGGCAATTTTATCCTTCCCATATTATTACGGATGGTCAATTCAAAGAAATCAGATTTTATAGACCGGCATGGTAAACAGGCAATTAATTTTCAATTGAGTATCACTCTCTACACCGCTATACTGGCATTGATAGGTGGAGGTGTCATTATAGGTAGCATGATATCCGGCGGTCCGGCATTGTGGGAACATTTTGACAGGGATTACTTCCCTTTTTCTGAAAATATGGGCATTTTTTCTACCATAGTAGCAAGCGGTATTATATGTGGCACTTTGATTTTTGCACTTGCCGTAGTAGATCTAGTGTGTACCATAAAAGCGGCAGTAAAGGCCCATGATG
Source organism: uncultured Nonlabens sp. (assembly GCA_947491755.1). Classification (GTDB taxonomy): domain Bacteria; phylum Bacteroidota; class Bacteroidia; order Flavobacteriales; family Flavobacteriaceae; genus Nonlabens. Next base: position 676,053 of record CANLKV010000002.1, read on the forward strand.
GTCAGGCATACACCTACCCGCTTACCATCAATTTTATCCCTCACCACACCACGGTAGAAAAAGATTCAAATACAAATTAATATGAAGATAGAAAACACAAAAGCGCAAATGCGCAAGGGCGTGCTCGAGTACTGCATTCTATCCATTCTTAAAGAAGAGGATGCCTATGTTGCAGAAATCCTTGATACGTTAAAGGATGCTAAGCTGCTGGTAGTGGAAGGTACCATCTATCCACTACTTACTCGATTGAAAAACGCAGGACTTTTAAATTATCGCTGGGAAGAAAGTACGAGTGGTCCGCCACGGAAGTATTACGGACTGACTGAAACAGGGAAGATTTTTCTAACCGAATTATCTGGGACCTGGGACGATTTAAAAAATGCTGTAAACATTGTTACCAAACCTAAAACTACAAGATCATGAACAAAACCGTTAATATAAACCTTGCTGGGCTGTTTTTTCATATAGACGAGAACGCCTTTGATAGATTGCAGCGATACCTGGCTGCTGTGCGCAAATCATTTGCTGGTACTAGCGGTGCAGACGAGATTATGTCTGATATCGAATCTAGAATAGCTGAATTATTTCTTGAGAAAAGGGCAAATGACCAGCAAGTCATCTCTATCAACCATGTAGAGGATGTGATTGAGATCATGGGGCAACCTGAGGATTATGAGGTAGATGAGGATATTTTTGACGAGGGACCCTCTCGATCTAAATCGACCTATAATTATAAGAGAAATAAACAATTATTTCGCGATAGTCAGAATGGCTATATAGGTGGTGTCAGTGCTGGTATAGGGCATTTTGTAGGTCTAGACGCCATCTGGGTGCGGCTATTATGGCTATTATTTGCCTTTATTACTGTAGGGTGGGCAGTTCCTATCTATATTTTACTTTGGATCTTTGTGCCAGATGCGGTCACGACCAATCAACGTTTAACTATGATGGGGAAAGACGTCAACATAAGCAATATAGAAGAAAATTTTAAAGCGGGTTTTAAGACTGTGGTTGACGGGCAGACCGACGCCAGCCACCATATTGTAGGTCAAAAAGGAAAGCGGGCAACCGTTCGCTTTTTTAATGCCACAGGACGTTTTATTCTAGGTATTTGTAAAGCTTTAGTAAAACTGATAGGTCTGCTATTATTTCTTGTAAGTACCATTGCACTAGTCGCTCTGATTGTATCAACTATTACTGCTAGCGCGGTATCCATAGAGGGGTACAGCCTTCTCAATTTAATGGATCTTGCGGTACCTACAGGAGAGACAACCACATGGCTGGTGGTTGCTGTAGTGCTGGTAGCGGGAATTCCTTTATTTCTACTGGCAGTGCTAGGCTTAAAACTTCTTGTAAGTAACATGAAGGCCATGGGCTCCCGGACTTATCTAGCGATAAGTGCTGTATGGATTGTTGCGGTAATTGCAATGAGTATAATGATAGGAAACATAGTGGCTAGCCGAGCGATAGACGCCAGTGTGCAACAAACTGAAAAATTCTCCATCAATCAAGAAAAAGTCTTTGCTCTAGAACTAGAGGACACCCATGAGACTATTAAATTTAACCGTAATGGGGTGGGTATATTCATGGATGAGATTAATGGTGAACCTATCATCAAATATTATGACGTGCGCATTGCCGTGGGCAGTACCACAGACTCTCTGGCCCGTGTTGAATTGATACGCAAAGGCAAAGGAGCCAGTTTTGAAGATGCCAAAAGTAATGCCCGATTAATCGAATATGAATTTAAACTAACGGACAGTTCTTTTGTAGCTCCAGATTATTTTATTGTGCCACAAGATGCAGGAACAGGCTTGAATGATCTAGAAGTAATGATTTATCTGCCTGAAGGTACCCAGATGCGATTCGGTGATCGATTCAGTGAGCGATATAGATCCTACATAAGCAAGGATGCTTTTAAGCTAGGTAACAATATAGAGTATCTCTACCAAATTACAGATGGCAAAGCGGTTTGTATCGACTGTCCCGTGATTGAAGAATTAGAGGAAGATAGGAAGATTGACACAGATAAAAACGCTGTTGCTATTGACAGTATAGATACATCTTCTAGCACCAACATACCAGAAAATGACGGCGACTGGAAATATGATGGTCAGGATGGTGTGATAAAAAAGCAAGCACCATGATCGCCTTTTTTTACTGGTTGCTCCACGGTTTATTGCTGTAATTTAGGCAATATATTAAGAATCGCTCCATTAGTTTGGGGCGATTTTTAGTTAAATTTGCAAGAAAAGATCAATTAAATGAAAAATTACCTAGCTATTTCTCTGTTTTTTATATGTTTCGCTTTCGCGAAAGCGCAAGATCGTTCAAAAATAAAAGGCAACAGAGATGTGACTATACAAGCAATTGAAGTAAAAGAGTTTGAAGAAATAAAAGTAGGAGAAGAACTAGAGGTGTTCATCTCGGAAGGGCTGGCCCCCAAAGTTACCGTTGAGACCGACTCTAATTTGCATCAATTTATTGAGGTGCGTGTAGTTAATGGTGTGCTTACCGTACGTACCCTTGCAGAAATACGCCGTAGTAAAGAATTGCGCATTAACATCACTTATACCCCACAACTTAACGTACTGACCGCTTATGACGAGGCCGAAATAAGCAGCGTCACCGATTTGAGATTGGAAAACCTTCAAATAAACGTGAAAGACGATGCCAAAGTATTTTTAACAGGACGCGCGAGTAACCTTATTTTTAATGCAATGGCGGACAGTGAGTCTGAGTGTAATTTGCGTGGTGAAATAGCACAAGTAAATATAAACGGAAATGCTGAGGTAGAGGCTTTAATGAATTATTCTACTATTGATTTTGTAATGACCGATGGCGCTGAGGCTCGCATAGAAGGCGATGCTGGTGATGCCACCATGGTTCTAGAAGGCGATGCTCGATTGACCGCAGAAAATCTAGAGATAAGCGATCTTAAATTAAACATAACCAGAGACGCGATTGCCAGTATCAATGTAAAAGGCGATCTGGAGTTAAGAGCAAGTGGTGACGCTCAAGTGGAGTTGCATAACAGCCCGACTATTGAAATGGCAGAATTTGCAGGGAGTGCCGTATTGATGAAAAAATAAGGAACACGTATGGAGTTTCTAAAAAATGCTGGCTTTTTAAAAAGCCAGCATTTTTTATATGTAACGATTGCGCAGCACCGCATGGATACAACTTGATAAGTTATTAAAACTTCAGCGTCGTTTTTTATCCTCTGCCGTTTAATTAATAAATTGCTAGCTCTACAAACGAAATTGCATACATGAGTAAAAAAATATTGATTCAAAACGCCACAGTAGTTAATGAAGGACAAACTAAGGTTTGTGATGTTCTAGTTAATGGCCAGATCATTGAACGTATAGGTGCCATTGAAAATCTGGCAGAGTACCAACTGATTGATGGTACTGGCAAACACTTATTGCCAGGCGTTATCGATGGTCAGGTACATTTTAGAGATCCTGGATTGACGCACAAAGGCGATTTATATACAGAAAGTAAAGCGGCTATTGCTGGAGGAGTCACATCTTTTATCGATATGCCTAATACGGTTCCTAATATTTTAACGGTAGAAAGTCTGCGCGATAAATTTGACCTTGCTGCCACTAAATCCTTAGCTAACTATACATTCTTTCTAGGAGTTAATGGTGACAACATCGATGATGTACTTAATGCAGATACCAGCAAAATCATAGGAATATCAGATGATGGCCTATATTTTACCCAAAAAGGTAACCTACTGGCAGACAATCCAGAAACGATGGAAAAGCTATTTGCTAACTGTGACAACATCATCGCGATTCACTCAGAAAGAGAGCAGTTGATTGAAAAAAATGAAGCTTTCTATAAGGCTAAATATGGCGAGGATATCCCTGCAAAGCTTCACCCAATTATACGTAGCGACCAGGGCTGCTATGAAGCGACTGAAAGAGCTATCAAACTAGCCACAAAGCATGGTGCTAGATTACACATCCTACACCTCACCACCGAAGCAGAAACCCACTTGTTTAGAAATGACGTTCCACTCGAGGAAAAAAAGATCACTACAGAGGTATCAGTACATCATTTATGGTTTAATGATACAGATTATGACCGATTAGGAATGTTAATTAAATGGAATCCAGCTATTAAAACAGTCAAAGATCAACAAGGATTATTTAATGCATTGCTGGTTGATAGAATTGACCTGATAACTACAGACCACGCTCCACACACTTTAGAAGAAAAAAAACAGACTTACTTTAAATCCATGTCTGGGGCACCCATGGTACAACACTCTCTCAATTGCATGCTAGAGTTTTATAAACAAGGTCGTATATCGCTAGAAAAAATAGTAGAAAAAATGAGCCACAATCCATCCATACTTTATAAAATGACAGGCCGTGGTTTTATAAAAGAAGGGTATTATGCAGATATAACGCTGGTAGATCTAGATGATCAATGGACTGTGCAAAAGGATAACCTGCTTTATAAGTGCGGCTGGTCGCCACTGGAGGGTACAACCTTTACTACTAGAGTGCACCAAACTTTTGTCAATGGAAATCTAGTCTATGACAATGGTATTTTTAACGAGGAGCGTATGGGTAAAGAAATAGAGTTCTCCTCGTAACCAGCTTGTAGACCTAAAGGCAAAAAAATATCCCCATGCTGGCTGCGCCAGCATGGGGATATTTTTTATTACTTAGAAATTAAATGCTGTAATCTCCTGCCTTAACCTCTTCTACAACACCTATATCTGCTAGATAACGCTCTGCATCCAGTGCCGCCATACAACCTGTGCCCGCTGCCGTTATCGCCTGTCGATATACCTTATCTTGTACATCACCGCTTGCAAAAACACCTGGAATGTTTGTTTTGGTTGTGTCTGGAGTGGTAATTAAATAACCATCAGATCCCATATCTAATTGACCCTTAAAAATATCGGTGTTCGGTTTATGGCCTATAGCTATAAATAGTCCAGTAATTTCAATTTCGTGTTTTTCTCCTGTTTTATTATTGACGATACGTAAACCTTCCACCACCTGGTCACCTAGGACCTCATCAACCTCACTATTATACAATACCTCTATATTGTCTAGGTTATTAACCCTGTGCTGCATGGCTTTTGATGCTCGCATATAATCTTTACGCACTAGCATGGTTACTTTTTTACAGATATTAGCAAGGTAACTTGCTTCTTCTGCGGCAGTATCACCTGCACCTACTATTGCTACCTCTTGATTGCGGTAGAAAAAGCCATCACATACTGCACAAGCACTTACCCCACCACCGCGCAGACGCTGCTCGCTAGGAATATTTAAATATTTAGCAGAGGCTCCTGTACTTATAATCACGGTATTGGCCTCCAGATGAGTTTTTCCATCAACCACCACTTTGTGAATTCCTCCTTTTTCTTTGGCAAACTGCACTTCAGTTACCATTCCCAGACGCACCTCAGTGCCGAATCGTTCTGCCTGCTCCTGCAAATCCTTCATCATCGCTGGTCCATCTATCCCTTTAGGATATCCAGGAAAGTTATCGACTTCGGTTGTTGTAGTTAATTGACCACCCGGTTCCATACCAGTATACATCACAGGCTTCATATCAGCTCTCGCTGCATAGATTGCTGCCGTATAACCCGCTGGGCCTGATCCTATAATTAAACATTTAATTCGTTCTATTTGCTCTGACATTTCTAGGTATTTTATAACAAAAATAAGGTTATTCTATGGCGTTTAAGACGTCTTGCTATTAGGATTTATTATCACTTTATCAAACAAATGGATATTAAAGACAGTAATTTTGTGCATGGCAAAAACCTACCTCAATCCTATCACTCGTGAAAAAGCTACCATTCTAGAAACTAGCGCCGCTACTAATGGTCGCTATACTTATATAGAGGTAGAATTACAACCCAATGGCGGTAATCCTGTTCATTACCACAAACAATTTACAGAAGAGTTTGAACCAGTTGTAGGCACCCTGGGTGTGCATTACCTAGGAAAGGAATTACGGCTGTCCCCAGAGGATCGATTTCAAGTACCGGTCATGGATGACCATCGGTTTTACAACCCGACAAGTGAACCTATCGTTTTTAGAGCACGGCTCGAGCCTGGACAACCGGGTTTCGAGAATTTTATGGCTGCTTTATTTGGTCTCGTGTCCGCTGGAAAAACATTTGGAAGCAATCAAATTCCATACAATCCATTTTATGCGGTGATTTTGTTACAATGGGGCGATACACAAGTTGATAGCCTATTGTTCAAGCTGTTGAGTCCACTATTGCGTGTGATGTATTCGCTTTCGCGAAAGCTAGGTTACGAGAAAAAATTACTACGTACCTATGTCTATCAGGATTGAGGTTGCAACAATAATCACAATGTCGTAACATTACGGTACCGATCATTTATACATGGAAGAATCAACAAAGCAACCACTGGAAGAGAAAATAACTGAAAATCGAGAATTGAATATATGGGAGGCCTTAATTCCTGTGTTTGCCTTAATAGGTATGCTAGCCTACAATGTATTAGTTGTTTATGGTGATGACGCATTATCTGGATCTAATCAATTTATCTTATTACTGGGTGCTGGCGTTGCTGCAATTGTAGGATATTTCAACAAGGTTTCTTATGAATCCATGATCGAGGAAGTGGCACAGAATTTAAAGTCGACTACTGGTGCTATTCTTATTTTATTGATGGTAGGCGCCCTAGCAGGAACCTGGCTTATTAGCGGTATTATACCCACCATGATTTACTATGGACTGGATATTCTAAATCCTTCCATTTTTCTCGCCGCTTGTGTTATTATCTGTGCGGTAATATCTGTAGCTACAGGAAGCAGCTGGACGACTAGCGCTACCGTGGGTATTGCACTTATAGGTATAGCGGGTGCGCTAGATATTAACGCTGGTATGACGGCTGGTGCCGTGTTGAGCGGTGCCTATTTTGGAGATAAACTATCTCCATTAAGTGATACCACAAACCTAGCTCCAGCCATGGCTGGAACAGACTTATTTACTCACATTAAGTATATGGCGATTACCACCGTACCTACCATATCTATTACTCTTATAGTTTTTGTGATAATTGGTTTTTCTTTGGAAACATCTGGTAATGCAGATATTACTGTGTATCAAAATGCTATTGACAACACCTTCAACACATCGCCGTGGTTATTTGTAGTGCCAGTGCTTGTCATTGCAATGATTATAAAAAAAGTTTCTCCCCTTGTTGCATTACTTGTAGGGACTTTACTGGCGGGTGCTGCTGCCCTACTCTTTCAACCTGATCTTGTGCTAGCCGCAAGCGGTCTGGATCAATGGGGATTTCAATCTGGTTATAAAGGCATCATGAACGCTATTACGATCGATACAGCAATCGCTCCAATAACAGATAATGTAGAAATAGGTGAAAAATTAGCAGGCCTTTTTGAAGCTGGCGGTATGGCTGGAATGTTAGGAACCATCTGGCTTATTATTTGCGCCATGGTTTTTGGTGGAATTATGGATGCTATAGGGGCACTAGCCACGATCAGTAAAGCATTACTACACTTATTTGATTCGGTTTTTGGGTTATTTGCAAGTACCGTAGTAAGTTGTCTTGCTATTAATGTTACCGCCAGCGACCAGTATCTTGCCATTGTTGTACCTGGTAAAATGTATGCCAAGGCCTACAAAGACAAGGGTCTAGCTCCAGAAAATTTATCACGAACGCTAGAAGACTCAGGTACGGTTACTAGCGTTTTAATTCCGTGGAATACTTGCGGCGCTTACCAAAGTACAACCCTGGGAGTAGATGTGATTGCTTATTTACCGTATGCTATTTTCAACTGGCTTTCTCCATTCATGACGCTGCTATTTGCCGCATTCCGTATTAAAATAGCCGAGCTAAAAGAGAAGTAACAAGTCATTCCGGATCATTATTGCTTCCTAAGGAAAATGACTATTCACGCATCTAGAAAATTACGCTTTTATAAAGGACTCCGTTCTAACAACTTGATCCTTGATAATTAGTTTGATATAATTAATATCTCAAAAAGAAATTCTTGTAATGCACTAATCTGCTCTAATAAACAAAAGACCTATAGTGTGCGATACTTTAAGCGAGTATGAGTCTTGTTCAATAAATCTACTTTATAAATTTTCACAAAATTCAACAAGGTAATGAAGTGTTCATGCTACAATCTGCAATAGAAAAACAAGAGAATCAATAACCTTTTTAATACTTACATGACCCGTTGACATCCTAGATAACGCCATGAAATAACGGGTACAATTATTTTATCCTCACAATTGTTTGAAGGTTTAATTATAACAGCAATGCGGTTATTACCTGTCAATTTTGCCCAGATAATATGATGTAATTTTTACAATGGGTACACCTATTGGAACAACGACAAAAGGAATAACAATCCTTGCAAAAGGATTCTAGTATTGTTAATTCTGTGAATGTTTCGGGTATATTTGAGAGAATAAATCCTTAGAAATAAATCTAATGAAGTGCTTATCTATTTTAATTACTCTAATTGCATTGAGTTTTACATATGCAGCTGCGCAAATTGATCCATCAACAGTAACTATCAAAACCATAAAGGTTGTTGAGGATGTTTATATGCTAGAAGGCCGTGGCGGTAATATCATGATTGCGGTTTATAAGGATGATATTTTAATGGTAGATTCTCAGTTTGCACCATTGAGCGACAAAATCAAGGAGAGCATCACCACTATAAGCGATAAACCGATCAAGTACCTGGTAAATACGCATCATCATGGCGACCATACCGGTGGCAATGAGAATTTTAATAACGATAATACCACTGTTATCGCTCAATCCAACGTACTGAGAAGGTTACAAGAAGATAATAAACCCATAGGCTACTTACCAGAAATAACATTAGATAAAAAATTAAATCTTCAATTAGAAGAATCTAATGAGGCGATGATTATTCATGTACACGAGGCACATACAGATGGTGATAGTTTTGTGTATCTCGTTGATAAAAACGTCGCCCATTTAGGTGATGTGTTTTTCAATGGCGCATATCCATTTATTGATTTAAATAGTGGTGGGTCGATCAATGGTTATATAACAGCACAACAATTAATACTAGACACGATAAATGAAGACACTATACTTATACCAGGCCATGGTAAGATAGCTACCATCGATGATTTGCGAGATCATTTGAATATGTTATTACACTTGCGCAGCACTATCAGTTTGCAAATGAGTAAAAAACAAAGTAAAGAACAGATCGTTGCAGACGCAGGCACAACGGCCTATTATGATAAACTAGGTTATGGCGATGGATTTATAAGTAGTGAACGTATAAAAGCGACGATCTATGAAAGTTTGAAAACCAGCATAACAGACTAGTTTCATGAGGGCATTGGTAATTTCTGGCGGTGGTAGTAAGGGAGCATTTGCTGGCGGTGTGGCGCAATATCTTATAGAAGAATTGGAATATGATTATGACATCTATATAGGAACCAGTACTGGTAGTTTACTCATATCCCATCTAGCGCTACGCAAGATTGATAAAATTAAACAGGTTTACACTAATGTAAATCAACGGTCCATTTTTAGCGAGTCTCCCTTTATTATAAAAAAGGGACGTCATGACCATCAAGAAATAAGCATCAATCACTGGAACGTGTTACGCCGATTTTTAAAAGGCAAGAAAACATTTGGTGAGAGTAAAAACCTACGCAAATTAATAGGTAAGGTTTTTACAGAAAATGAATTCCAGCAGCTTAAAAACTCCAGAAAGGACGTTGTAGTCACCGTATCAAATCTAAGCGCGCACAAGACCGAATATAAATCGATCAAGGATTATAATTATGACAGCTTTTGCGACTGGATATGGGTCTCCTGCAATTACGTTCCTTTTATGAGCATCGTGCAAAAAGACGGCTGTGAATGGGCAGATGGAGGTTTTGGCAGTATGGTACCTATAAAAGAGGCTATTGAACGTGGAGCAACTACAGTTGACGTGATCGTTCTAGAAACTGAAATCAACCACTTGAACAATTTACCCTCTAGTAATGCATTCTCATTACTGACTAATCTGCATGGGTTTATGATGGATCGTATTGAAAAACAGAATATAGCCATTGGAAAATTTACTGCAAACCACAACAACGCTATTATAAACATGTATTACACCCCTACGGTTCTCACTACTAACTCATTAATATTTAATAAGAGAAAAATGACCGCCTGGTGGGAAAGTGGCTTTAACTATGCCGCTCTCAAAAACAAAGAACTCAATGAGATTAAACCTGAAGAGCGGTAATATCATTTATAGTTATTACAACACATAACCACTATTAGTTTACTCTATAGCGCAATGGAGCGATTAGATTATAAATGGTTCGCTTTCGCGAAAGCGAAACTTATATTTGCACCATAATTAAAAAATAAACTAACAATGGCTATAGTAGGAAGAAAATTTCCAGACTTAAACGTAAACGCAATGAATGAAATGGGGGATACCTTTCAAATCAATGTGTTAGAAGAGGCAAGAAATAACAACAAAAAAGTATTGTTGTTTTGGTACCCAAAAGACTTCACGTTTGTATGCCCGACAGAATTACACGCATTCCAAGAGGCACTAGGAGAATTTGAAAAAAGAAACACCATTGTCATAGGTGCATCTGTGGACACACCAGAAGTACACTTTGCATGGTTAAATACTCCTAAAGATGATGGTGGTATTGAAGGTATTACCTACCCTATCATTGCAGATTCAAACCGCAACTTATCTACCATGCTAGATATTCTAGATGCAGATGAAGAATACAATGATGATCTAGAAGGTTATATCCTTAAAGGAGACAATGTAACATTCCGCGCGACTTATTTGATTGACGAGGAAGGTACTGTTTTCCATGAAGGTGTAAATCATATGCCCGTAGGTCGTAATGTGAATGAATTTTTAAGAATGATTGACGCATATACCCATGTACAGAAAAATGGCGAGGTTTGTCCAGCAAACTGGGAAGAAGGTAAAGATGCTATGAAGGCAGATCGCAAAGCTACTGCGGCATACCTGTCTCAGAATTAATACAATCCCTAATTTCTATTCAAGTACAAGGACGTTAGTTCTTGTACTTGATTAACATTCTTAAAAAAAATAATATGCAAACATTAGATCAAGATAATTTACAGGATATTGTGTCAAATAATGCTACTGTAGTGGTGCAATACATGGCGAGCTGGTGCGGCAATTGTCGTGTCATGAAGCCAAAATTTAAAAAACTAGCTCAAGAAAATGAAGGAGCAGTTTTTGTACTAGCTGATGCAGAGAAATTTCCAGAGTCTAGAAAACTTGCAACCGTAAATAATCTACCCACGTTTGCAACGTTTAAGGATGGGAAATTTGTCAATCAAGCGCAAACTAACAAATTTGAAAACTTAAAAGAACTTGTAGATGAAGTTACCAGTAATTAGACATTTGCATAAAGGCGCTAGCAAAGATCAACTAGAGACAACTCTAAAGGTTTTAGAACATTTTACAGAACATCGCTCTGTTACTGATGAAGAAATGGATGTGGTGGGCGAACTAATAACAAATATTTGTGGCGCCATTGAGGTTCACAACAACGTAGATCAAGGTATGAGTGGTATAGAAGCCGCAAATGCCTTTGCACAAAAAGTAATGGGTTCAATCGATCAATAATAGATCTTTTGATCTCTCAAAAGTCCTTAACTCCCTAATTAAGGACTTTTTTTGTTTTTTACTGAAATACTTAAAGCCGGGCATATCGTGCATTGATCGTGTCACTATCACCACCGGTAAGACAAAAGAATAACAATAAACTATTGCTCTGTCCCTGTACAAGTACTAGATTATTTTGATCATCATTCCCGATGATAGTTTTATTTTCTGCCCAAAAAAATGCAAAAGGTATGGGTAATGTACTGAGACGCCTATAAATGACAAAATAGCCATCCTTTACCCGGCCCTTCAAAGTAAATTGATCTTCTAGCGTTCCCTTGCGATATAGTTTGACATTTAATTCTTTATCCGATAGCATTTCTAACCCCACATGTGTACGATATGAATTGAAGATCAAATCTTTATGAGATTTATTTTTGTATAAATCTTCCCACAAGCTATTATCAGGATCTCCAGGAATCACATTTTCATACAATCCGTTTAACATAGAAATGGCAAATGGCTCTGCAAGATACTCTGCATTGCGACTCAACCCACGATGAGAAAAACAAGAGGTAGTTAGTATGATTATAATAGGTAGTAATAAGATTCTCATATGGAAGGTTATTAAAAAACTTAATCAAGCATCATTCCAAAAGACCGTAAATATCAGCTTTCAAACCTATCAATCGCATATATTTGACAAAACTATCTCATGAAACGCATATTATTTATTCTAATTGCTAGCATCTCATTATCTGGTTGTGCAGAGCTACAGACTATTGCCAATCAATTGCCACAAGGAGGCAGTCTTACAGAAAACCAAATAGGTAACGGGTTAAAAGAGGCTCTCAAACTGGGAGTTAATCAAGAGGTGACCAAGCTTATGAGTACGAATGGCTTTTATAAAAATGAAGCTGTAAAGATTTTACTTCCAGAAGAATTGCAAAAAGTAGACAGTGGTTTACGCAAGTTAGGTCTAGGCAGTGTCGCAGATGAAGGCCTTAAATTATTGAATCGAGCAGCCGAAGACGCTACTAAAGAAGCCTTACCTATATTTCTACAAGCTGTTCAAGAGATAAGCTTTGAAGATGCACGCAACATCTTACTAGGTGATAAACGGGCCGCTACCTCCTATCTTGAAAATAAAACCCAAGATGCTCTGTATGTAAAATTTTCTCCAGTTATCGATGATAATTTAAGTAAGGTAGGTGCCACTCAATTATGGAGCAATGCAATTACCAAATACAATAATCTACCATTAGTAAACGATGTTAATCCAGACCTGAGAGATTATGTGACCACCCAAGCTTTGAATGGTGTTTTTACAATGATTGCACAAGAGGAAATTCAGATAAGAAATTCAGTAAGTGCTAGATCTACTGTCTTATTGAAACAAGTTTTTGCATTACAGGATTAAACTATTGAACTTTCCTTAACGTTTATTAGCTTTCTCTTAAAAGTTTGAGAGCCCAGGTATATTTACTTTTGTATCTTTTATTAGTTTTAAAGTAATGACTGAAATAGAGTTGAAACACGCTGAAAAAGTATTAAATCAAAAAGAAAAGCAATACAGCGAGTTAATGCGCAAATCTTTTGAAATTTCTTTAAACGATAGATCTCTTGCATCACAATTGCACAACAAGGCTATCCAGCTATATGAAGATATTATCGATACCCGTGTAGCTTTAGATATGGAACAAGATTAAGTATTTTAAATCAGTCCTCTTGCTTTAATCTCTAGATACTTATTAATAGTGTTAACGGTAAGTTCTTGTGGTGGTGTAAGAATGGTTTGTATACCGTACTTATGTAACTCATTTACAATCAGACGTTTCTCGTAAGCAAATTTTTCTGCAATAGTTTTGGTAAAAATATCTTGAACGTCTGCAACAGGCTCCTGTATCATTTTAGTAAGCTCTGTGTTTTCAAAAAATACAACCACTAGCAAATGATTTTTTGCAATTGCTTGTAAATAGGGCAGCTGTCTATGTAGGGCATCAAGGGTTTCAAAATTTGTATAAAGCAATAATAGACTGCGCTGAGTAATTTTACGTTTGATATCTATATACAATCGAGAAAAATCGCTTTCGCGAAAGTCCGTCTCCAGATTATAAAGTGTTTCCAGAATAAGGCTCATTTGAGACGATCGTTTCTGTGCCATTACCCGGTTATCTACCTTGCTAGAAAAACTAAACATGCCTGCTTTATCTCCTTTTTTTAAGGCAATATTTGAAATAACTAGTGTAGCATTAATGGCATAATCTAAAAGTTTAAGCTCGTTAAAGGGCATCTTCATTACACGGCCTTTATCAATGACACTATATACGGGCTGCGCCTTTTCATCTTGAAATTGATTAATCATTAAATCATTTCGTTTGGCCGTTGCTTTCCAGTTGATATTACGCACGTCATCTCCTAGGGTGTAGTCTTTAATTTGTTCAAACTCCATCGTATGACCTAGACGTCTGATTTTTTTTACTCCATAATCTTTTAATCTATTGGTAAAGGCCATTAACTCATACTTGCGCATTTGAAGGAAAGAAGGATAATTAGGTACCATAACATCTTGCTCTACGGTAAACTTTCTCCACACAAGTCCTAGGGAGGTTGTTACAAAAGCATGTAGCGCACCAAAGTTATACTCTCCCCTATCCACTGGTCTAACGTTATACCCTAGCGTCTTTGATTCTTTAGGCAACATTGAAGTAGTCATTGAAAAATCACGCTTTTGAAATTGTACAGGCAACTCATCAATAACTCGCAGTTTTACCTTGAATGGGTATTTATTCGCAATTTTAATAGCTATAGGATTCTCATCGCCATTAGAAAATTTATCTGGTACAATTCTGCTAGCATCTAAATTTAGTTTGCTGCTATAAAGAAGCATAAGATCTATTAACAACAATATAGAGATCGCAGCAGTGAGAAGTATGGCATACTGCAGTAATCGTTCAAAGAAAAAGGAAATGATAAACAGCACAATCAATCCCAGAATTATCTGAAACAACCGCTGACTTAAATATAATGTTCTCAAAAAACGCTTCACTATCTAGGTATCTCTATAGTTTCAAGTATTTGATCGACAGCGCGATCTGGTGTAAACCCTTCCATTTCTCGCTCTGGCGTTAATATAATACGGTGCCTCATCACAGCTTTTGCGATATATTTTACATCATCTGGCGTGACAAAATCTCTCCCCATTATGGCGGCATAGGCCTTTGATCCATTCATTATAGCTATAGAAGCTCTAGGCGATGCTCCCAGGTATAGATTGGCATTATTTCTAGTGTTTAATACTATTTCTGCAATGTATTTGATCAAATGATTCTCTACTACGATACCTCTAACCGTTTCTTGATGTTGTAAAATTTGGGAGGCACTCATTATCCCCTCAATCAAATCTTCAGGGTTTGAATTTTTACGTACGTGGTTACCTTCTAAAATTTGAATTTCTTCCTCGAGATTAGGATAGTCTACGTTGATTTTGAATAAGAAGCGATCTAACTGTGCCTCTGGTAAGCGATAGGTTCCTTCTTGCTCTACTGGGTTTTGCGTAGCAAATACAAGAAATGGCTTTTCCATGATGTACTCTTTACCATCAATGGTAATTTGTCGCTCTGCCATGGCCTCAAATAAAGCAGCTTGAGTTTTAGCTGGTGCCCTATTAATCTCGTCAATCAAAATAATATTAGAAAATAGTGGGCCTTTTTTAAAGTCAAACTCATTAGACTTCATGGAAAAAACAGAGGTTCCTAGAATATCACTAGGCATCAAATCAGGTGTAAATTGTATTCTTGAAAAATCAACCTGCATTGTTTTTGCTAGCAGCTTTGCTGTTACCGTTTTGGCCACTCCAGGAACTCCTTCTATTAAGGAATGACCATTAGCAAGTATAGAGACTATTAGGAGATCCATCATTTCTTCCTGACCTACGATTACCTTGCGCAATTCCTCTTTTATTTGAGCTACTGCCTGGGCTAGGTCAGTTAAATCGACCCTATTAGTAAACGTTAAATCCTCCGTAGGTTTTGCATCACTTATATCAGCGTCTGCTGCTGCAGACGCCGCATTATTTTGGTCAGGATCACTTATAAATTGTTCCTGTGCTGATTCTGGTAGGTTTTGTTCTTCAGGTGTTGCATTGTTATTTTCTTCCATCTGTTATTTCTTTAAAAACGCTTCAATGCGTTTGTTAAGTTCTTGTAGCTCGTATTGATTATGCAACGGTTGTAGTCGCAGCTTATTGATTAATTCTATCAACTCTCGTGTTTCTTGTAGAGGGACAGCAGCTTTTACCGATAACTTTTTTATAAAAGCTTCATTTAACTGCTCTGTATCTAGGTAGTAAGTACTGCGCAATCGTTCTAGAAAAAATAAAATTTTCTTATCGACGATGCTGGTGTAGTCGCCACTTTGATAATACAAATTACCTATGGTTTTAGTAAAATCAATAGTATCATTCTTGAGAGGCTCTACAACAGGTAAAATGCGTTGTTCTCGCTTACTTACAAAAATCATATACAACAGCAAGGCGGTTACAGCAAGATAATAAGCCCATGATAAAGCAGGTGTAGAAAGCACAAATCTCATGGGCGAGGTCACTACTTTACGCCCTGATTTACCATACTCATCAAAATAAATTACTTCATTGTCTAGGTAAGACAAGCTCTCTGTAACATATTGATGCTTGCCATTGAGCATGTAATAATTACTGTAAGCTACAGGATTTAAATTTATATAAAACGACCCTTTGCCCACACTTACCTCGATATAATTTACTTGTGGCGTTTTTCTCGTTTTTAACTCGGCCGCCTGGGTAGCTTCAAATCCGGTAGGGTTTTGTGCTATGATAGAATCCAGCTCTTCTGCACTCCTATCATCTGCAAAAAGTGTCTCAAAGTAGTTCGAGTTAGGATTGAAAGAAAGGACCTCTCCCAGTATTTTGGTACGCAAGGTGTCATAACTTTCAAAATATCGATATGCTCCAGCTCTATGATACACGTAACTGCGATCCTGGAAGGCTGGGTTTACAAGACGTGTGCGCAAGGTGTCCTCTCCTGCTGGATAAAAACTAGAACTGCTGGTTTTTAAATTTAACGTATCTGCAAGCGGACCATAAACGTAAGAAGAGCTTATAAACACTTTATTACCACGTTCTGCAAAGTCCAGTAAATACTCCGTCTCTGTCTTATCAAAATTTAAATAATCATTCAAAAAGAAATAAGTCGCAGTAGAATCCTTCTCGTGATTTCTTAAAAACTCAATAGGGACTTGATCAACACTTTCAATCCTAGAATCACTAAAGATTTCATCCAGATTATCGTACAGTACATAAGCTCCTAGCGGTATTTTATCGCCGCTTGTATAGCTGGCTCTCCAATTAATCGGTCTAGGTCGACTGCTTTCTATTATAAACAGACCTAATAGCACCGCAGCTAGTGTGTACAAAATTATTTTAGCGCGTTTATCCATCAGACCAGCTTTTTATTGAGAGTGTCAAATTCTAATTGCGCTTTCGCGAAAGCGTGCTCATCTATAAAAAACTCACCATACCATATATAGTCGTACAAATAAGAAACCTTTTGGAACTGGGTGCGAACTTCTTGATCTTTTATCTCGCGATAATAATCTGCGTTTGTTTTTTGAAAATCCCAGTCGATTGCCCCCACGGCGCTAAGTTGTTTGAGAGCATTTAAATACATGTATCGCACTGCCTTGCGATAATTGCCCTTCTCGATGGATTCTTTGATATAAACAGAGAGGTCAATCTCTTGTATGTCCTTCTCTTCTAGATTTACCAGGTTGCGATGCTGCGTTTTTTTAGACAGAACACTGTCGGCTTTTGCACCAGTCAACATTCTAACTATCAAGTAAATAGCAATTGCTGCAAAAACCGCATAAACTGTATATTCCAATACACTGGCCCAAAACGGGCTAATATCAATACCAAACCAGCGGCCTAATTGTTTGAATAACCAATCAAAAAAATCTGATAGGAAATTACTAGCCTCTTTTGTGGTCTCTTCATAATTAAAAGCATCACCTGTGTATTGATCGGCTAGATCATCTGGCAGGTCGGCCACATCAATAGGCCTGGTATCATAATCACGTCCCAGCGTATCTGTTATTTGTCTGGGGCGTTGCTCTATTTGTGGGATCATATTTTCTAGCGCCTGGGCAAACGACGTTGAGTTGATCAATAGAAAAAAGATTGAGGTTAAAAAGATTCTCATGCGTTAGAACCTATTTTTTCTATGCGCCCGCGCAAATAAACATTGTGTTTAAACTCGTGAAGATTAAAATATACAAAAGCATTGATAACCTGAGAAATCATTTGTAAAAACATAATGAGAACACAGAATAAGGTGACAATAGCGATAATTAAAATATGGCTGATTGTACTCTCACTGAAGTCTCCAGAATTATCAACAGCATGAAAAATAATGACCCCTGCGATAATCGCTGGACCTATTTGTAGTGCAAACAAAGAGATTTGTACTAGAAAACCCAGAACAAAATTTACACCTATCGCTTTCCAGAAACCACTGAAAAGTAACTGCCAGGATTCACCGAAAGCTTCTATAATATTTTTATCATTATTATGTACATAGCTGAATATAGCGAGACTAATCCATGCATTGAAGCCCAGCCCTATGACCACTGATACGATTGTACCCACAATAGGGATAAAAGCCAGAACGATTTGTACAATAAAGTAAATAAAATACATCACCACGGCGCAACAACCTAACAGGAAAACACCCCAGAAAGCGCTTTTTGCTTTTTGCCACACAACAGCCTTTGGTATATTATTTTTTTTCTCTAATTCATACAAGGACATGTAACTGCTGGATATAGCATAATTAAAAATAGTCGCCAGAGCTATAAAAAATAACAGTAAGATCGCTGAAAAACCTATTGTTAAACTAGTAGCAGTAGCGTCTGCCCCTCCTAAAACTGTAGAGTTTTGAATCACAAAATATTCAATTAGACCTGTAACCATAAAGTATACGCTTACCAGAAAGAGAATGAAAAACGGACCGTTGTAACCAACAAAAACATTGATCAGACCTTTTAAATTTCCCTTTAAGAAATTGAAAAAAGCGGTAACTATCCCTCCAAAATCACGGCGCAGTCTAGGCTCTATGTAATTGCTCATATTTATTTTTAAGGTAACGTGGATATATGATGTAATAGCCTATGATGATGGCAGCACTTGCTATAAGAATGCTATATTTTATAAAGGCTGGCATGAAAGCATAGCGAGTAACAAAACCTTCAATAAAACCAGCAATTATAAAAAGTGGTATGGTGCTCACCATTATTTTAATTCCGTTTTTGGCTCCTTTTACAAAAGATAATCGTCTGGCATAGGTTTTAGGAAATAATATAGCGTTGCCCATGACCATACCAGCAGCACCACAAACTACAATTACAGAAAGTTCTATGGTACCATGCAGCATGATAACACTCCATGACTCTAGCCCAACATTCTCTACAGCAAATAATCCAAAAAATGCACCCACCATAACTCCATTTGAAAATAAAATATAGCCAGTACCTATAGAGGTAAGCAAGCCTAGGGCAAAGCATAGCATACCCACACGTATATTATTAAGGGTAATTGCCAAGAACATGCCTAGTGCTCCATCTTGTTGATAAACTCCTGTAGGATTGCCTTCTTGAATATTTTGCAAGGTCATATTTACATAACTATCCCCCAGTATAAGACGTGTAAAGGAGTCATCATGAATGGTACTAATGCCACCTATTGCAGCAGCAACTATAAAGATCAGAAAGGCGTAAGCTAGAGTTTTTTGATGGTCTGCAAAGAATAGCGGAAATTCTGTTACAAAAAAACGCACCAGCTTATTGCCCTTTTCTTTTTTATTAATATAAATCTTCTGGTGGGCTTGACTTGCTAAAGAATTGAGGTACAATAAAGTCTTGCTGTCTTGATAATAGCTTTGTGCATAAGCCAGGTCATTTGTGAGCTGTATGTACAATTCTGCAATGCGATCAGCATTTATATTTGAATTAGCATCCAAAGCCTTTTCAAATGCCACCCATTTTTCTTTATTTTGTTTGACAAAAGCAGCCTCGCGCATTAAGTGATTTTTGGCTAAAGATAAAAACTAATACCTCGGTGTCAAACACTTCTATCAATACAGCGCAAAATGTCAATATCGACTATCGCATTTCTAGTTTAGGCTATCGCATGACAGGCATATTAATTGATATAATTATAATGCTGGTTTACCTGATTATTCTCAGTTACATAGAGGACGGTATGGAAGAGGTGTTTGATAGGTTTACTACTCTAGGTATAGGCCAACTGCTATTTTTACCTGTTGCTTTTTATTCACTGTTTTTCAATATTGTTTTTAATGGACGTACACCTGGTAAGTTTATTGTAGGCACTAAAGTGGTCAAGGCGGATGGTTCACCTGCCACCTGGAGTGATTACCTGGTATGCTGGGTATTGCGATTAGTTGATATATGGGTAATAAGTCCCGGCATAGGTGTTATGGCGATCGTTTTTAGCGATAGGAATCAACGACTAGGCGATATGGCGGCGGACACTATCGTAATCGATACTCGCAAAAAAGTTAAAATAAGCCATACAATTCTTGAAAATGTAGAACAAAATTATCAGCCTACCTTTTTAAACGTCAATTTGCTTACCGATAAAGACGTAAATGAAATAAAAGAAATTTATAGACTAGCTGGAGAAAGCAGGGATTATGAGACTCTCAAATTGCTACGCCAGCGTATTGAGTCTTTATTAAACATGAACAGCGACCTGCGAGACGGTGTTTTTGTGCGCACCGTTCTCAAGGATTACTCCTATCTTACACAAGGCCGCTAGATGACGTTTATAGAAATTACCGACTTACTAGGAACTATAGCCTTTGCCATATCTGGGGCACTCGCTGCATTGTCTAAAAAGCTAGATCCCTTTGGCATTATTATAATTGCGTTTGTGACGGCAGCCGGCGGCGGCACCTTACGTGACGTATTAGTAGGTGTAAATCCTGTAAGCTGGATGCTCAATATGGATCTGGTATACACTATTCTTATATGCGTACTGGTCACACTTATATTCCGCAAATGGTTGCTACGACTGCGCAAAACATTGTTCCTGTTTGATACCATAGGCATCGGTTTATACACGGTAGTAGGAATAGAGATGGGCCTCAATAACGGACTGCACCCTGTTATTTGTATCACACTAGGGTGTATTACTGCATGTTTTGGTGGGGTTATACGCGATATATTAGTTAATGAGATTCCTGTTATTTTTAGAAAAAACATATATGCTACCGCATGTATTGCCGGTGGTGGGGTTTACTTTTTACTTATTAAATGGAATTTTTTAGAAAATTGGGCTTTCTTTATTGCAGGCGTTGCTGTTATTCTTTTTCGCATTTTGGCGGTAGTATTTGAACTGCAACTCCCTACGCCCTATGCTCGCAATGACGATCAAATAATGAAGCAATAAGGCAGGTGTAGGATGTAAGCTTTCGCGAAAGCGAACTAACGAATAATCTATTACTCCTTACCAGCTTTAAATAAAAAATCTTTTTCCTCCCGACTCAAACTCTCATAACCACTAGCTGAAATTTTGTCTAGAATCGCATCGATGCGCTGCTGGTGATCGCTGGCCTTTGTAGCAGGTGGTGACTTTCTAGCTTGATTTGCATTGCGATAAACGGTTTTCATACGTGATCGTTTGGCGCTTTTAGGCTTGGATTTGAATAAATTTGCAATAGAATCTCCCATCCCAGCAAAACCTTCTAGTATATCAATACCAGATTTCATGCGGGTAGCACTATAGTATCCCAGTGCACTACCAGCAAGATGTGCAATGCTGCCGCCGGCATTGGTCTGGGTTGCTACACCAAATAAATCAAGCACTACTAGCCCTATAGCAAGGTATTTTAATTTTACATTGAGGATGAAAAACAAACGCACCTCAGTTTCTGGGAGATAGGTGCACACAAAAAATAAGGTGGCATAAACTCCAGCGCTTGCTCCTACTAAAAGATTGTTTGAAAAAAAGCCAGGAAACAATTCACTTACTAGTGTAAAGGTTAATCCACCCGCTAGAATCCCAGCAAAAAACAAACTTAAAAACTGACGCCCATTGAATAAATTGAGCATCATCTGGGCGGTGAAGTATAGAATCAACATGTTGAAAAACAGATGAAAAATACCGCCATGCAAGAACCCATAAGTAAGCCATGACCAGGGCTGTAAAATGGCTGGTAAAAAACGTGCAGGCAGTGCAAACCAGGAATTAATAGGAGGATATAAAAACTCTAGTATCCAGAAAGCAATAGTTATTATTGAGGTAACCGCTACTAGCTTACCACCTGTATTGAGCTGTGCATATTTTGCTTTAATCGTATCTACAAATTCCATCAATCAATTCTATAACCATCCATATCATTACGCTTCCAGTACCAGACCATAATAAATCCAAATATCGCACCACCTAGATGCGCGGCATGTCCCACATTATCTTGAAGTCGTAAAATACCGAAAGTACTTAAGGTTTCATACAACACATAAGCACCGATAAGCCATTTTGCCTTGATATCAAACGGTATAAATAATATTTGAAAAGGCATATTAGGGTATAAATAAGCAAAACCTGCCATAAGGCCAAAAATACAACCGCTAGCACCTACCATGGGGACGGCTAGGCTGGTTCTTGTAAAGATCATTTGAGAAATTTCTGCAGCTGTTGCTCCCTGCTCTGCAAGCTCTGACACATAGCCAACATACTGATAATAACTTATGCCTGTTGTCAATAAATAGGCACCTACTCCAGACGCTAGATAAAAGAAAATGAATCGATTGCTACCCATCCACCGCTCTAGTAACGGACCAAATAATAATAAAGCGTACATGTTAAACAATATGTGCATAAAACTAGATGCATCATGCATAAACATGTGAGTAACAATCTGCCATACCTGAAAGTTGGGGTTTTTAAAAAACCACAGACTCAAGTCGTCATATAACGCTGGGGCTATAAAAACGGTACCTATATAAATAGCTACATTTAAAATGATAATATTTTTGACGACTGGTGTCAGGTTGTTGAACATGTACTAGTTAAATTTTGAATTGAGATGCTCTCCCGTTATATTGATAAAAACTTTCTTGCCTTGAGCGGTAAGCTCTGGCTCCTTGCAGGCAAACAATTCATTAATGATTTGCTCCATTTGTTGCAATTGCAAAGATTCTCCTGTCTTTATTGCCATCTTTGAAGCCATGCGCATCGCAAGACGATCAACTTGAGAAAAATTATCCTCTGGCAAATCTTCTTGCTGGAACCTGATGATAGAATCCAGCAATGGCTCCACATCTACTGCTTTCAAATCTAAAGGTAATCCTTCAATCTGAATGTTGGCATTTTCCAAATTTTTAAAAAGAAAACCTACACTTTCTAGTTCTGTTTGCAGTTGTTGTAGGATCAAAACCTCTTCTGCAGGTCTTTCTAGTTCAATGGGAAATAGCAACTGCTGACTCACGGCATTTTGCACTGTTAGTTGTCGCAACAACTGCTCGTATAAAATACGCTCATGAGCTCTATTTTGATTAATTACCAGTAATCCACTTTTTAAGGTACTGATAATAAACTTGCGTTGCAGTTGGAAAATATTAGTAGAGTTATCTGCTTCTGACAGCGAGAATAAGGTCTCTCCATTTACGGCCCCTGTAGATGCTTGATCGATCAACACAGATTCTTCATCTAGTCCTGCATACAAAGCCTCCCATGATGAACTAGGTGATGATTTATAACTCCTATTGCTGGTGGTGTGTTTGTGGGAAGAGGATGATTGTTCTTTGAACGGGTTAAAATCAGGATTTACCTCAATACGCGGCGCTTGTGCATTGCTGCGAGCTTTTTCATAAGGAAGATCTAATTCTGTGTCCTTTTGAAAATCAATCGCATCAATACTAAATTGTCCTAGCGCGTGCTTGACACTAGCTCTAACGATAGCATAAATACTGTGTTCATCTTCAAATTTTACCTCAGTTTTGGTTGGGTGTATATTGATGTCAATACTCTCTGGTGGTACATCCAGATATAAAAAATAACTGGGGTTTGCTTTATCAGGCAGTAACCCGTCATAAGCAGCTACAACCGCATGGTGTAGATAAGAATGCTTTATAAATCTATCGTTAGCAAAAAAGTATTGCAAACCTTTAGTTTTACGAGCAAACTCTGGTTTTCCTATGTAGCCATGAATACGTATTAATTCTGTCTCTTCTTTTATAGGAACCAGTTTTTCATCGACGCGGGACCCCATGATATTAACTATGCGTTGCCGGTAGGACCCAGCTGGTAAATTAAATAACTCGCTGTCGTTGTTGACAAATTTAAAAGCAATCTGTGGGTGAGCCATAGCTACCCGGTGAAATTCATTTGTGATATTGCGCAGCTCCACGGTGTCAGATTTTAAAAACTTACGACGGGCCGGCACATTGTAAAATAGATTACGCACACTTATAATAGTGCCTTGCGGTGTAACAACCGGCTCTTGATGCACTACCTTACTTCCTTCTATTGTCAATTGCGTACCCAGATCATCTTGTGCTCGTCTTGTCTTGACATTAACGTGCGCAATTGCTGCAACAGATGCAAGTGCCTCCCCACGGAAACCTTTTGTCGCTAGTTGAAATAAATCATCTGCCGTACTAATTTTTGAAGTAGCGTGACGTTCAAACGCCATACGAGCATCTGTAGTGCTCATGCCTTTGCCGTCATCAATAACTTGTACCAGTGTCTTACCAGCGTCTTTAACAATAAGAATGATAGAACCTGCATTTGCATCTATGGCATTCTCTAATAATTCTTTTACCACGCTGGCGGGTCTTTGCACCACCTCTCCTGCGGCAATCTGGTTTGCCACATGATCTGGTAATAACCTAATTATATCTGACATAGAGTCAATTAGAAGCTAAAAATGGATAAATCAAAATCTATAAACCACAAAAACAATAAGAGTAAGATGGCTGCAATAATATAAATGCGTTTACGCGCTGTACGATCCGTACCTTCCTTGTAATCACGCATCGCATTATTGAATTTTTTCTTGAGCCCACGATTATCGATGGTTGATCGATAATCATCAAATTTATGTTTGATCTCAAAAGGATGTCCGTTCTTATCCTCGTTATTATAATAACGCGGTTCGTAAGAATACTTCTTGTTTTTACGACGTGATAGAACTCCCATAATTTGCAGTCTTTACAAAGTTAATAACAAATTGCTAGTGTCTGTACAAAGATGGTGCCCATCTATCAACAATAGAATTTGCTAGACAGTATACATCTTTTGACGTAATTCTTTGATTTTCTTATCGTCCATATAGTCCTCAAAGGTCATGTAGCGATCGATGACACCATTAGGAGTTAACTCAATCACACGGGTACCTACGGTTTGAGCAAATTGATGATCATGCGTTGTAAGCAAAACCGTGCCTTTAAAGTTTTTTAAGCTGTTGTTAAACGCCTGTATAGACTCTAGGTCCAGGTGGTTAGTAGGCTCATCAATCATGAGTACATTAGCACGCTTCATCATCATTCTTGATAACATGCACCGCACCTTCTCACCTCCTGATAGAACACGAGCACTCTTGAGAGCTTCTTCTCCAGAAAAAATCATTTTACCTAGAAAACCTCGCAAGAATACTTCTTCTCTTTCTTCCTCTGTCTGGGCATATTGACGCAACCAGTCCACCAAATTCATATCTACATCAAAATATTCTGAATTATCTACTGGTAAGTAGCTTTGTGTTGTAGTTACACCCCAGTCATAGCTGCCCTGGTCTGCAGCGACCTTGCCATTAATGATATCATAAAACAATGAGGTCGCACGACTATCTTTAGAATATAAAATTACCTTATCACCTTTGGCCAGATTGAGGTCAATATCCTTGAACAATACCTCGCCATCTACAGATCCTGTCAATTTTTTGACATTTAAAATCTGGTCACCAGCCTCTCGATCACGTTCAAAAATAATCGCGGGATAACGTC
Source organism: uncultured Nonlabens sp. (assembly GCA_947491755.1). GTDB lineage: Bacteria > Bacteroidota > Bacteroidia > Flavobacteriales > Flavobacteriaceae > Nonlabens. The sequence goes on from CANLKV010000002.1 coordinate 701,763, forward strand.
TTGACGAGGGTTTGATCTCTGCTATGTCCAATTTATCAATCATTTTTTTTCTAGACGTTGCTTGTTTTGATTTAGCCACGTTAGCGCTGAAACGGGCAATGAATTCTTGCAGTTCCTTCTTCTTTTCTTCTGCCTTTTTATTGGCTTGCTGGCGCTGTCTTGCTGCGAGCTGGGAAGACTCATACCAGAAGGTGTAATTACCACTGTATTGATTGACCTTTCCAAAATCAATATCTGCAATATGGGTACAAACCGCATCTAGAAAATGACGGTCGTGAGAAACTACGATAACGGTATTTTCATAATTGGCCAGAAAATTTTCAAGCCAGTTGATCGTTTCATAGTCTAGATCGTTTGTAGGTTCATCCATTATCAATACATCTGGATTACCAAACAAGGCCTGCGCCAGCAACACACGTACTTTAAGCTTGTTATCCATATCCTGCATGAGGGTATAGTGATACTCCTCGCCTATTCCTAGATTTGATAACAACGAGGCCGCTGCGCTGTCTGCATTCCACCCATCCATTTCTTCAAAACGCACCTGTAACTCTCCTATCTTCTCAGCATTCTCATCAGTATAATCTGCATAGAGCGCATCAATTTCTGTCTTTAATTGATGTAATGGCTTGTTGCCTTTAAGCACCGTTTCTAGCACGGTATCTTGATCGTGTGCATTGTGGTCTTGCTCTAAGACACTCATGCGCTTGCCTGCTTCTAGATGTACATGACCACTGGTGGGTTCCATTTTTCCTGTCATTATTTTAAGGAAAGTTGATTTTCCCGCACCATTTGCACCTATAATTCCATAACAATTACTACCGCCAAATTTTGCGTTGACCTCGTCAAAAAGCACGCGCTTGCCAAATTGTACTGAAAGATTTGAAACCGTTAACATAGCTAAAATTTTAAGGCTGCAAAAATACTCATAATCGCACACTTAAACGATTCCCACCAGCTTCCTTTTTAACAGGCTGTTAACGAGCCTGACCAGCAAGAACGCTTTTTTTTGTAATGACTTCATTAGAGTGTTCCCTATGATTAATTGTACCTCGCTTTCGCGGAAGCGAACTTTCTTTCCTCCTCTTCTTGCAGTATCGCTCCTTGCCCTACTGACACTATCAGGTTGCAAGGATCAAGAGCCTAGCGGGACTACCTACATTTATGGTAAAATCATTAATCCAAAGGCGGATTATGTGATTCTTACCGATTATGAGGAGTTAAGAGATACCGTCCATCTGGATCGCAAGGGAAATTTTGCAAGATCCTATGAACAACTAGCCTCTGGACTTTACAGCATCTCTTATCCGGGCGAGTATCAATCTTTCTATATAGAAACAGGTGACAGCCTGGGGATGCGAGCAAATACTAAGGCATTTGATGAGACCCTGGCATTTACAGGTTCACACAATAAAGAAAATGATTATCTCATCAAGTTATTCGGGCAGATTGAAAAATCTAACATGCGCTTGCTCAAATATAAAAATGCTCAACCAGCTGCATTTCTGGACGCAGTGGATGAGATTAAAGAAAAGCGTCTTAAGCAGTTAAAAAAAGCGAGTGATAAATACGATTTCAGCAAGAGGTTTATTGACTACAGCAAACAAGTTATACAACTTAATAGTTATTACGAGCTAGAGCGGTACCCATTGATAAGCGATTCTAACCCATATAAAACTAAAGCAAAATTCCCTGATGGCTTTTTTAACCATCGCAAAGAAATAGATGTTAACCAGCCCAAACTACTCAACAACTATGCCTACCGTCCCTTTGTTAATGCGATGGTTTCAAACATGGCTTTAAAAAAAATGTCGGCACAAGAGGTTCGTAAAATTGATCTGAAAAGCTATGATTACAATAAACACCGTCTACAGATCATTGACAGTATTTTTAAAAATGACCAGCTACAAAATTATTTTGCTGGCATTGAAATACGCAATTTTATAAGAGGCCGTAAGAATGCAGAGGATATCAACAAATTAGTAACCGATTTTCTAGAAGTTTCTTCAAATGAAGGGCTCAATGAAAATATTGCACAACTGGCTGCAACTTATGCAAACTTAGACCCAGGTAATACCATCCCCAACTTTTTCTTGCGCAATATCGATAATGAAACCGTGGCCTTGCGCAAACAGATAAGCAAACTTTCAGTACTATTTTTCTGGTCTATAGATGATAAGAATTATGCCTACGGCATCCATGATCAAGTGGCAGATTTACAGCGGAAGTATCCAGATATTGAATTTATCGGTATTAATATAGACAATCTAGACTATGACCAGTGGCAGGATGCGATTGCAATGAACGACTTAAAAAATACACGTGAGTTTCAAATTGTTTCAAAATCCTTGTTGGACAGACAACTAGCCTTGCGCAACAGTAACCGTAGTCTGGTAGTAGATAGTGATCTTACCATTATTGATCCTAACATCAACCTATTTCATTACAAGATAGAAACAACTTTGTTAGGCTATATCAATAGATAATCTTCTAGGAAGTCTTGATCGTTAAAACATAACCGCTATAGCCATTATGCGGTGACCGTAAACAAAAAACGCAGCCTAACGGCTGCGTTTTTTGTAAGAAAGTTTTCTATACTTATGAATTTCCCTTTTTATAATCGGCTAGGAACTTTGCCAGACCTATATCTGTCAATGGGTGTTTAAGCAAGCCCTCGATAGAAGATAATGGACCAGTCATAACATCTGCACCTAGTTTTGCGCATTCTAATATGTGCATGGTATGTCTAACAGATGCCGCTAGAATTTCTGTTTCAAAACCATAGTTGTCATAGATCAAACGTATCTCTGCAATTAAATTAAGACCATCTGTACTAATATCATCCAGACGTCCTATAAAAGGAGATACATAAGTAGCACCAGCTTTTGCAGCGAGCAGCGCCTGCCCAGCACTAAATACTAGAGTACAATTGGTTTTAATGCCTTGATCTGAAAAGTATTTGATAGCTTTTACTCCCTCTTTAATCATAGGCACTTTAACCACTATCTGGTCATTGAGAGCTGCAAGTTTTTCACCTTCTTTTACCATACCATCAAAGTCGGTCGAGATAACCTCTGCACTGACATCGCCGTCGACAATCTCACATATCTTTTTATAATGATTGATAATGTTTTCTGCACCTGTGATCCCTTCTTTGGCCATCAGGCTAGGGTTTGTGGTCACTCCATCCAGAACACCTAGGTCTTGTGCTTCTGCTATTTGTTCAAGGTTTGCGGTATCGATAAAAAATTTCATAAAGAAGAGCTTATATTTTGCACAAAAATACAAGTCTCTACGAGTATGTAGAACATAGTTTAGCCTATTTTTGAGAGGAACTTATCAACCTCCTATTACCAACAAGTACAGCTATAGTCTCTTAAATCATTGAGCTATACCTTTAAATTGTGAATAAGTGCAAACTCAATAGTTGTGATATATAGGTGTATTAATTACGCTTTCGCGAAAGCGATTACACATTTATCACATTAACTTAAAAATTTTCTTATGGAATTTCAATGGAAACACTTTACTGAAAAGATTGAAATAATGCCAGAAGTGGTAGTAGGCACTATCGTGATTTACCTGATGCTCATTGCATACACCCGAATATTTGGGCTCAAAAGCTTCAGCAAGATGACTGGTTTTGATTTTCTAAATACTGTAGCGATAGGAAATTTATTAGCCATGAGTGCTGCAACGAGTTCTCCCTCATTGTTTGTAGGCGCATTGCTCATAGGACTTTTATACCTACTTAACTATCTAGTCACTCTAGCCACATTTAAGAGTGATAAGGCCCAGCAAATAATAGACAATTCTCCTATGTTGTTGATGAAAGATGGCACTATTATCCAGGAAAATTTAAAGAAAACTAAAGTTACCCATGACGAGTTGCGCGGTAAGCTGCGAGAAGCAAATGTTATCAAGTTAAGTGAGGTAAAAGCAGTTGTCCTAGAAACTACAGGAGATGTGAGTGTATTACACTCTACAGATGACCACGCCATTGATGATTTTATCATGAAAGATGTGCAGTCGTAGGTAAATTACGATAAGCTACATGGCAGTTTTTGAAGATGCTAGCGTGGAAAAGGTCAAGTCATTTACAATCTGTTCTAGGTGTTCTAAGGTATTTTCACTAGAAGATAAGCTGGACAATTGCGGTAAATGATGTGCATAATAAATCTGGTTGTCTACCATATCTATGATGGTACTAGCTAATGTTCTATGGTATGCAAAATCGGGATTGAGCTGCAATAGAGTGTCGCTTACTTTTTCTATCAAATTGATTTTACTCTTAAAAAGTCCTTGTTCTTTAGCCTGATCAACGTCTTGAAAGTGAATGACCTTTACCCCTTCTCTAATCAGCAATCTGTGTAAGGCATTTTCATTAATGTATTCTGTCATGACTGACTCATTAGAAGCATGTATTAATTGATGAATCGTCAACTGCAAACGATGTTTAGGGTCTTTTATATTTAATGTGTGGATATCGATTAAGTAGTGTACCCATTCCCAATACCAACAACCCAGGTAGCTCAGCATCTTGTATTTATTCTCAAAGTATCGATATATAGACGCCTCAGTAGACTTCATTTCACTAGCTAGTTTTTTGAAAGTGAACTGCTCCAACCCTAACTGATCCATTAGGATGATGCTGTGGCGCAGCAATCTCTTGCCGTACTTAGTTTCTTGTGGATCCCGGACGTAAAGTTTTTTTGATAATGAAAATTTTATTCCCCTACTCATGACTGCTAATTCAAATCACGTCAAATATAAAGAATGATAGCTTTATTATCTTACAAATAACTATAACAATACTTTGTGATAGTAATACTATCCTAACAGAACATCAGGATGTAAATTTGTCATCGCAAAATCTGCCATGAAAAAAATTGTTATATCTCTAGTGCTCTGCCTAGTCTTTGCTACAAACAGCGTGGCACAGATAGAATCCTCACAAACAGGTGCCTGGTATATGTATTTTTACTATGCTCAATTGGGAGATTCAAACTGGGGCATACAAGGTGACTTTCAGTATCGGGATTGGCAAGGACTAGGCGATCTAGAGCAGCTACTTTTGCGATCTGGGGTAACCTACAAGCCAGACAATACAAGCTTATTGTTGACGCTAGGATATGCTAACATCACAACGGGCACCTTTGGCGATTCAGATGCAACTAGCAACGAGAGTCGCATCTATCAGGAAGCTTTATTTCCGTCAAAAATAGGTAGCAGGATCTATCTCACTCATAGATTTAGGTATGAACAACGATTTGTGGAAGATCAAGATTTTAGAACGCGCTACCGGTACAACCTATTCTTCAATGTACCTTTCAATAGTAAGGAAATGAAAGCCAAAACCTTTTATGCAGCGCTTTATAATGAGCTTTTTATTAATGGCCAGACTGATATAGGTAATGGTCGTCAGGTAGAACTTTTTGACCGCAACCGTACCTATCTAGGTGCAGGGTATCATATTACTGATAAAATAAGAGTCCAATTAGGCTGGATGAATCAGAAATCTGTCTCCGTTGGGAAGGGACAATATCAAATCAGTTTACACCACAATTTTTAAAACAACTATCTATGAAAAATTCAATCAAAATGATGGCAAGCGTGGCATTACTCGCTGGCTTAACCAGCTGTAACAATCCAGCTACGGAAAATTCGACAACCGAAAATACTGCCAATAATGGTAATGATCTCATTCTTGAGAAGCCAGTGCGCAGCGTATTAACGGCAGAAGAGCAAAAAAACATGACCGCAGACGAGATCATCGGTCGTCTTAAAAAGGGGAATGAAAACTTTGTGAACAACAATCTTACACAGCGCGATCATTCTGAACAACGTCGATTGAGTGCCATAGGACAATACCCTAAAGCAATTGTTCTTTCTTGTGTTGACAGCAGAGTGCCTGTGGAAGATGTATTTGATTTAGGTATAGGTGACATTTTTGTGGCGAGAGTGGCAGGTAATATTGAGAATGCTGACATTGTAGGTTCCATGGAATTTGCTACAGCGGTTGCTGGCTCAAAAGTGATTGTAGTCTTAGGACATACCGCTTGTGGTGCTGTAAAGCACGCTATTGATCAGACTGATGCAGCAGGATTAGGCATGAACAACTTGCAGAACCTATTAGACGAGATACAACCAGTGATTACGGCTACTGAAACAGACCTGACCAAATCATCAGAAAACACGGAATTTCTGAATCTTGTCATCAATAAGAACGTTTCCAAAACTGTTGAAGATATTAAAATAAGCAGTCCTACACTAAATGATATGGCACAAAAAGGAACCATCAAGATTGTGGGAGCTACGTATAACATGGAGACTGGAAAAGTAACATTTGAATAAGGCCACAGTTAATTTTCTATTACAAAGGAGTAACAATCAATCGTTGCTCCTTTTTTTTATGATTTTCAAGCAATCCATTACCTTTGAAATATGAGCATTTTTTATATTATTATCGGCTTTATCAGCCTTGTGGCTGGTGGTGAATTGTTAGTACGATCTTCTGTAGGCTTGTCACTTAAACTCAATTTATCCCGTATGATTATAGGCCTTACGGTGGTATCTTTTGCAACTAGCGCACCAGAGTTAATCGTGAGCATACAAGGAGCTTTAAATGGACTCTCTGGACTGGCCGTAGGTAATGTAATAGGTTCAAATATTGCCAACATAGGAGTTGTTCTGGGAGCAACCGCCCTTGTAGGGTCGCTCGCCATAGACAAGGATTTCTTTAAATTCAATTGGCCATGGATGATGATTTTCAGTTTTGTATGCTATGGATTACTCTGGACTGGTAATAATATTTTAAGATGGGAAGGAATTGCTTTACTGGTTTTATTATCTGTATTTCTAGTGCTTCTCATACGCAGAGCACGTAAACAACCTACCAGTGTAGATTTAGACCTGGATGTGGATAAACAAACAAGCAATCCTTGGTGGAAAATTCTAGTCTTTTTATCACTGGGTGGCGTCGCCTTGTGGCTGGGCTCTGAGTGGCTGGTTAAAGGAGCCGTAGAAATCGCCACTGCTCTTGCTATCCCAGAAAGTGTTATCGCCGTATCGATGATTGCCATAGGCACATCAGTACCAGAGCTAGCTGCTTCATTAATTGCAGCTCTTAAGAAAGAAAAAGCAATCTCATTAGGGAACTTGATAGGAAGTAATATATTCAACATAGGGTCTGTACTAGGAATAACTGCAATAATTCATCCCATATCTATTCAATCTGATAGCCTATCCTTATTGACAAATGATATTTACTGGATGATAGGTTTTGCAGGAGCACTTTTACCACTCGCTTTTATTCCTAAGTTTTTTGAGATTAACAGAATGAAAGGTCTTATACTATTAATCGCATACGGTACATTCATTTATTTTCTATTCGACACCCTTTAAAAACAGGGGGTATCCTTACTGAAAAATATTTTTTCAATATACACCCCTTATTTTTTAGGGGGTGTTATATTAATTTTTATACTTTTGCTATATAATTTTATATAACACCACCAATGTCTACATTAAGATTTCAAGCAATTAAAGAGACCCTTAACCGCAAACCTATTGATGTCGTTGAGCCAGAAAGACGCAGCAGTATCTTTGGTAAACACGTATTTAATAAGGTTGCTATGAGGCAACACTTGACAAAGCAAGCCTATAATAGTGTTATGGCTGCTATGGAAACAGGCGTCAAGATTGATCGCGATATAGCAGATCATATATCTACCGGGATGAAAGAGTGGGCCATTCAAAATGGAGCAACGCACTACACACACTGGTTCCAGCCGTTAACAGGCTCTACTGCCGAAAAACATGATGCATTCTTTGAATTAGAAATGGACGGCGAGGTGTTAGAGAAATTTGGTGGTGGACAACTCGTACAACAAGAACCAGATGCTTCCTCTTTTCCTAATGGTGGTATAAGAAATACTTTTGAGGCTCGTGGTTACACCGCATGGGATCCTACTTCTCCTGCATTTATAATGGGAACAACCTTATGTATCCCTACTGTTTTCGTTTCTTATACTGGTGAAGCGCTAGATTATAAAACTCCGTTATTAAGGTCCTTGCAATCAATTGATCAAGCGGCTACAGCGGTTTGTAAGTATTTTGATAAAAATGTGAATAAGGTAATTGCCACATTAGGATGGGAACAAGAATATTTCCTAATCGACAGCGCACTAGCTTCATCGCGCCCAGATCTTGATTTATCTGGCCGTACTTTATTAGGTCACGCTTCCGCGAAAGGACAACAGCTGGACGATCATTATTTTGGATCCATTCCATCACGTGTCCTCAACTTTATGAGAGATATGGAAACCGAGTGTATGCTTCTAGGTATTCCTGTAAAAACCAGACATAATGAAGTAGCACCTAACCAGTTTGAACTAGCTCCTATATTTGAAGAGGCAAACCTTGCTGTTGACCACAATAGCTTGTTGATGGACGTAATGCGCAAGACAGCCGCAAGACACCACTTTAAAGTCCTTTTTCATGAGAAGCCATTTGCTGGCATCAATGGAAGCGGGAAACATAACAACTGGTCATTATCAACTAACACAGGAGTCAACCTACTAGGACCAGGCAGCACGCCTATGAAGAACCTACAGTTTTTAACGTTCTTTATAAATACCATAAAAGCAGTACACGATCATGAAGAATTGATCAGAGCTACCATAGCTAGTGCCTCTAATGATCACCGCCTGGGAGCAAATGAGGCTCCACCAGCCATCATATCCGTATTTATAGGCTCACAGTTAACTGATGTTCTGGATCAATTAGAAAAAGTGACAGATGGTAAACTTACACCACAAGAAAAGACAGACCTTAAACTTAATGTAGTAGGTAAGATTCCAGAGGTAATCCTAGACAACACAGATCGCAACCGTACCAGCCCGTTTGCATTTACTGGTAATAAATTTGAGCTGCGCGCTGTAGGATCAACAGCAAACTGTGCAAATCCTATGACCGTTCTCAATGCGATTGTAGCAAAACAACTCATTGACTTTAAAACCGAAGTTGATGCTTTAATAAAAGACAAAAAGCTCAAAAAGGACGAGGCTATTTTCAATGTTTTAAGAGAATACATCAAGCAATCTAAAAAAATTAGATTTGAAGGAGATGGATATGGTGAGGCCTGGGAGAAAGAAGCAGCAAAACGAGGCTTGAGCAATAACAAAACAACACCTACTGCTTTAAAAGCAAAAGTCTCAAAGAAAACAATCGCTCTATTTGAAGAACTCAATATCATGAGCAAAGTAGAGTCTGAGGCACGGTATGAGATAGAGATTGAAGATTATGCCATGCGCATACAAATTGAAGGAAGGTTGTTAGGAGATATTGCTAGAAATCATGTCATTCCTACCGGTATCAAATATCAGAACACACTTATTGAAAATGTGCGTGGTCTTAAAGAAATCTATGGAGACGACTTCAAAAAAGTTGCTAAAGAGCAAATGGAATTGATCGAGGAAATTTCTGATCACATTGCAAAAATCAATAAAGGCATTAATCAAATGACCGAGGCTCGTAAGAAAGCTAACAATGCCAAGGACTCTGTCGAGACCGCTCATCTCTATTGCGATGAAGTAAAACCGTTCTTTGATCAGATTAGATATCATTGTGATAAGTTGGAGATTTTAGTTGACGACGAGTTATGGCCGTTGACTAAATATAGGGAGCTTTTATTTACCAGATAAAAGAATAACTATCACAAATCCCCATCGATGATGGGGATTTTTTTCTTCTACCATTTCAACAATAACAATACTTGACAATAATCAAATTGATTATTTTTAATTATTCTAAATAAAACATATCTTTGTCATCAAATTAAAATTATGAAAAAAATCTACTCTACTATTACAACACTTTTCATGGGAATCGCTGTAATGGCGCAAACTCCTATCTTAATACAAGATATTAACGACGGCACAAGCGGATCTAATCCTAGAAATTTATTTGTCTTCAATGGCTCTCTATATTTTAGTGCAGATGACTCGTCTGGTGTTAATTCTGGTGGTACGGACACTGGTGCAGAAATATGGGTTTCTGATGGGACAGCATCTGGCACCTCTATAGTTGCAGACATCAATCCAGGAGATGGTGATGGGTCCAACCCATTTGCATTTTTTGAACTTAATGGTAATCTTTATTTCAATGCAAATGCCGGTAGCTCAGAATTATGGACGACGGACGGTACTGAGGCTGGAACCACACTCGTAGATCTTTTTCCTAGCGTTGCAGGAGATGTACCTAACAACCCTGTAGTCTTGAACGGTACCGTATTTTTGACAGTAAATTTACCAGACGGAAATGGGCAACTGGCAGAATGGGATGGAACAAATGCAGCACAAGTTGTTCCTAATGCGGCAAATGATGGAGCAATAATTATAGCAAGCAGCCTGGTTGCCTATAATAATTTGATTTTTGGATATTTAGAAACCAGCATAGACGACCCTACCATAGGAAGAGAACTGTATTCTTATGACCCAGTCTCAGATACATTTAATTTGATTGCAAATATTGCTCCAGGAGCTAACAGTTCTGGTATTTCAGAGTTTACCGTTGCAAACAATTTATTGTATTTTGAAACCTCAAACAATTTATGGCAAACAGATGGAACTACCACTGGTACAATTCCAGTCGCTGCAGCAACAACCCTAGGAATTGATGGAGTAAGGTCGCTTTATAATTTTAATGAAAACTTATTGTTTGAAGGTGATATTAACGGGACAGATCAACTGTTTATTTTAAATACATCAAACGGGAATATCACCCAATTGAGTGCAAATACAAGTCAAGACCACAATCCAGGTGATTATGCCACAGTAGGTAATAATGTGTATTACAGTGGATCCAGTGATAATGGTAGTGAGAAGTTTTTGTACCGTACTGATGGTGCAGGCACTGAGCAAATGGATAATACAGTAAAGGATATTGACGATATCACTTTGCTGAACAATATTTTATATTTTGAGGGCGAAGATTTAAACGCTAATTTAGGAAACGAGCTTTATTCCTTTAATCCAGCTACTGCAACTCTACAAAGCGTAAATCGCAATGCTGTTGTAATGTACCCTAACCCTACAAGAGATGGAAAAATAACTTTTAGTGGTCTGGATAATTCTACAGATAACTTTACGATAAATGATTTGAGTGGTCGCAAAGTGCGCAGTGGGTCGCTTAACAACTACCAGCTTGACACCAATTTACCATCAGGTATTTATTTTATTTCTCTGGAGTCGTACCAGTCTCCATTTAAGCTAATTATTGAGTAATATATTTTTATTTAGTTTTAAAACTGCTCCATATCTATGGAGCAGTTTTTTTACCGAAACTTTTTATGAGTAAAGTACTATTTATTGTTTTGTTTCTTGCTGCCCATATTGCTAGCGCACAATCCTCACGAGTTATCACTGGTAAGGTGACAAACGCTAGTGGTGATCCATTAATAAATGCCGCTATTTTAATAAAAGGTACTAGCAAGGGAGCTGTCACAAATCTTGATGGTGAATTTACCTATACGATCAAATCTAATGATGTAGAAAATGTAATTCTTGTCGTTTCTAATATAGGTTATCTGTCTAAAGAAATAAGAGTAGGTAAAAAAAACAATTTTACTATTAGTCTTGTGGAAGATGTGGAGTCGCTAGAATCTATAGTCATAACATCTTCATATGGAACAAAAAAAAGAAGAGAAGAAGTAGTAGGCAGCATAAGCTCTGTCAAACCAGCAGAACTAGGACTGGAGCAACCCGTGACCAGTGTTGATGAATTATTACAAGGGCAAGTAGCTGGAGTTTTTATTGAGGGTAACCCTAACCTAGGAGAGCCTATTGCTATAAATATACGAGGACAAGGCTCCCTTACCCCACTCAATGCAAATCTTACAGGAACAAGCACACAACCCTTAATAATTGTTGATGGCGTGTTGCTTACAGAAGAAATAGGAATAGAGGGTAACAATTTTTTTGATGCAGGAACAGGTGCTTTCAGTGAAAACTTTTTGAATCCTCTTGCTCGAGTAGGAGTTCAAGATATCGAGTCGATTGAAGTCCTGAAAGATGCTGCAGCAGTAGGATTGTACGGTGCTGATGCTGCAAATGGCGTCATTTTAATAACCACAAAAAAAGGGAAAGCTGGAAAAATTAAGCTCAATGCAAACTTTCAAACGGGAGTAACAACCGCATTCAATGGGATAAAATACATGAATGGCGAGCAGTTCAACGCATTGCGCAATCAGTATAATATCAATAACGGTAATCCAGAAAATGTACGAGAATGGAATGGCATTGATACCGACTGGTTTGACTTGCTTAACGATCCAGGTATTTTTAATAGATATACCCTAGGAGCAACTGGGGGAAGTAATTTATTTCGCTTTCGCGGAAGCGTAACTTACCAAAACAGAGAAGAAGCACAAATTGCAAACGACTTTGAGCAATGGAATACCTCACTCTCTCTATCCTATGCTGGTAGCAAATTTAATGCTACCTTAAATTTGACGCCCTCCTGGGTTACTAAAAATAATCCAAATACCTTATACAACTTTGCAGTAGACCCCACTATACCAGTACGTAATGATCAGGGAGATTTTACATTATTTCCCGCGATCGGTAACCCAGTAGCTATTGCACAACAAAATCGTTCTGAAGCAAAAACCTTTGGATTGTTAGGGAGTCTCAATTTAAGTTACACCTGGAACGATAACTGGGTAGCACGCATGATATATGGAGTTGACTTTTCTGATAAGTCGGAAGATCGATTTTTCTCAGGACAAAATGGAACAGGAATTTTAAATGACGGTAATCTGGGTAGAAGGCTTTTACGAGGTCGCGATAACCGTTCATGGAACTGGAGTGCAAATATTAATTATTCAAACAGCTTTATAGATAAACATGCTGTAGATATCATTGCGGGAATAGAAACAAGAGGTAGTAAGGCAGATCTATCATTTACTAATGCTAGAGGTTTTGAAGACTTTACTAGCGTACAGCCTATTGCAGCAGCAAACGAGTTAGATCAAGAATTTGATACCTCAGAAAATTATGGACGTTCCTTTTTTTCTCAAGCAAATTATAATTTGAACAAGACCTATTTTGCGTTAATAAATTTTAGGATAGATCAAAGTTCTGCATTTGGAGAAGATAACAATACGGCTTTTAACGCTGGCGCTGGATTGAGCTGGGTACTTTCTAATGAGAAATTTCTTTCTGATTCCTCTTTTACCGATTTTTTAAGATTGCGAGTAAGCTATGGAACAACGGGCAACTCACGTATAGGAAGTTATGCAGCTCTAGGGTTGTACAATCTTGATAATAACGATCCATTTGATGGTTACAATGGAAACCCGTCTGGTAGTGCAACCCTCGCAGGCTCTGCTCCTAATCCTAATCTAGGATGGGAGCGTAACAATAAATTTAATGTAGGTATTGATTGGAATTTTATTGGTAGATTTCGCATGATAGTAGAATACTTTAATGATTTAATTACCGATCAGATCGTAAGCAGACCTGTTTTACCAGAGACAGGATTTAATACGATACAAATAAACGGATCATCCATGCGCAATAGTGGGGTAGAGTTTACTCTAGAAGCAAATTGGTTCAAACAGGCTGATTTTTCCTGGTCCAGTTCTTTCAACATAGCTACTTTGCGCAACGAGGTGCTTTCACTGGTAGGTGCTAGTTCTGCATTCTCCACAGCAGAACGGGCAAGAGCGCAACAAATAGGCACGAGTACCTCGTCCTTTTTTGGTTTTGATTCTATAGGTATCGATCCTGCAACAGGCAGAGAATTATTCCGTGTCAATGGCAATATATATGATGAGGCGTACGTACGTCAAAATTTTGACCCTAGTGACTGGCAAGTTATCGGAGATTCACAACCAGACTTTTATGGTGGTCTACGCAATAATTTAAGCTACAAAAATTTCAATCTGGGGATTATAACGTCGTTCTCCTGGGGTGCAGATCAACTAGTTGACCGCACAATAATCGACGGCTACAATGTTTTAACAAATCGCAACTTGAATGTTAATGCATTTTTTGAGGCCTGGAGAAATCCTGGGGATCTTGCGAGCTATCCCGCACCTACAACCTCGCAAAGTATACGCAATAGCTCGCGCCATGTTTATGATAATTCAAACATTCAATTAAGGTCTATTACCTTCAGTTATAATGCACCTGTTGATCGATGGAATTTTCCACTGGAAACACTTTCTTTTAATGCAAATGGATCAAATCTCTATTATTGGTATAAAGAGCAAAGTCCTGATGGTAGAAATGGAATTGCAGAGTTTAATAATACTTATCCGCAGCAACGTACGTTTTCGATAGGTTTAAATGCTACTTTTTAATGAGACGTTATTTTTCTATATTTTTTATAAGTATCGCTTTATACGGTTGCGAGGATTTTCTCGACACAGAGCCCGTTGAGCAAATTTCAATTGATGAACAATTGAGCAGCAAGGATGGCCTGCTCGCAGCAGTATCTGGTATTTACAAAGATTTAGAAACTTTACAATCCAGTAATTTCCATGTTTATTCAGGTATTTTAAGTGGAAATTACACCTTTGCACCCAGCATAACAACAGGGGAAATAAATACCAATAGTGAGGCTCGTATAGCTAACACCTATGAATTTGAAAATACACCTGACGATCTGGAATATGAGAGTTTTTACGATAATAGCTATGAACTGATTAATCAGATCAATCTATTGCTAGAATTAAAAACATCTTTTAACTTTCTAACAGAACAAGAACTTTCACAACTAGAGGCAGAACTTCTTGCCATACGCGCCTTTACCCATTACAACTTGAGCCTACTATTTGCTCAAAACATTAACTTTACACCAGACGGCTCTCATCCTGGTATAATTTATAATCAGCAACGCATACGACCTACAATTGATTTTCCTGCTAGGGAAACTGTAGCAAGAACTTATGAGTTGATACAAGAAGACCTCGATAATGCACTAGCTCTTTTTACAGATCGTCAAATATTGAGCGTGGGAGAATCGAGTAGCTATTTTAATACGTTAACGACTACTGCAATCTATGCAAAAATTGCTCTACAATTTAACGATTGGGAAAAGGCAGCAAATTATGCGAGTACGGTTATTAACACATCTGGAATACAACTTACGTCTAGTAATGATTACGTAAATCAATGGCTTACTAATGGTGATTTAGACGAGACAATTTTATCGTTTGCTGCTCCCAGAGATTCAGACGGTGGTGTCTCCTCAAGCTTTGCAGAGTTTTACACCTTCATTTCTACAAATAATTATAAAAGTCTAGTGGCCAGTGGTGACTTACTCAACGCATATGAGGCTAATGATTTACGATTGGAATTGTATCAAGAGCAAGAGCTAGATGCAGTTGTCAACGGCGAGCGTGTTGTCCTACCCTTTGTGTTTAGTCGCAAGTTTCAGCCCGATAATGAAACATTATACTTGCGCCTCTCAGAGGTGCTATTAATACAAGCGGAAGCTTTACAACGCATCAATCCAGGAGACCCTATAGCTCTAACAAACCTCAATCAAATTAGACAACGTGCCGGTTTGACACTATTAAACAATAGTGCCAATATTTTAGAAGAGATTTTTCAAGAAAGGCGACGCGAGCTTGCATTTGAAAATAACAGTTTTTTTGATCTTTTACGTTATCAGAAAGACGTGTCCAGAAACCTAGGGTGTATTGCAGCAACTTGCGATATAACATATCCTTCCCCATTCTTAATACTCCCTATACCCAACAATAGCGTAAGAAATAATGAAAATATGGTGCAAAATGAAGGTTATTAGAACTTTACTTATTTTATGTCCTGTGCTATTGTTGATTGCATGCGAGGACAATAACGAAGGTATTTATAACAATGACCAAGGTAGGTTTGCTCGTTTTTTCTTGCAACTAGATAGTAACGGAGAGCCTATCACTGCTCCTGCTGTCGAATTGGGTATCATTGCGACAGAAACCTATAACAAAGCTAATGTTAAACCTCTCAAAATCCCTGTGGCATTAACCTCACAAGTTCTAGAAGAGCCTGTTACTATCAACTACAGCGCCACATTACAAAATATTGACAACGTCATCCTCGATCCTCCACAAGTCTTAAGCTTTTCAGGAACAAAACTAGTAGACACACTTGTTATAACGACTACCCAGCTATGGGATAGCAGCATTGAGCCTTCTATAGAGTTAACCCTCACAAGTAGTAGTAACCCAGACATAAAGCTGGGAATACCTAATCAAGACATTTCAAATCGCAGCCTATTGATAAAATATAAAAGTGTTGACCTTAAATATAACATAGGAAGTCCTAGTAGAGTAGACATATCTAGCGATGCAAACGAGCAGTATGAAGTAATTGTCAACTTCCCTAATGGATATCTACTTGAAGACATTGATAATTTTGATTTCTTCACGAGTTCACAAAGTAATTTTGATTTTGTAGTTGAAAGGCAACCTCTCACCTCTTCTAGTGAAATAACTTTTTTATTTAAACTAAATGAGTCCTTGACTAATGACGACCTACAGTATCAAACACGACTTAATTTGAACCAAATACCTGGCTACGAAATTACTGGCAACCCTTCAATAACCTTTGTACGAGATCCATTGACAGATCGGGACAAAACAATCAATACGGCAAGTCAATTTTACGATACTTCCGATGCGTTTTACCGCCTTTTTGGGGTTCACTGGTTTGATTTTAATGCTGATGGATCCTGTGAGTGGGTAGACTTCAACACGTTCACCAATCCTGTAATAGTAGATCAGAACGACCCAAATGCGATACTAGGCGATGATAGAGGGACAAGTGATCCTAGCGACGATATTTATTATCACGCATTTAGAATCAATTTTAATTCAAATCTTGCCAACCGCACCACAAATCCTTTCAATTTGCGGCGGTGGTTCACTAATGAAGGTACTAATGCAGACACCTCGCCAGGGTTCAATATTACTCCTGCGATCGAGTTTTTTCCTGAAAATGGAACCAGTACCACCCAGGGTGCTGTACACGTTATTCCACAAACGATCACCATAGGCACTACAGCTAGTAATGGAGGGATGGTTGAATTTTTTGAATTGAGTGGTTCTGGTACATATGTAGAGATTGCTCCTGGTATTTTTGAAATCGACATAGAGGTTAGTCTTTTCAACAGTAGAGTGTTAGGAGGATTACGAACCGATCGATATAAAATTTACAATACTAGTAATTTTGTAGAACCTGCAACTATCAACCGCAATTGCAGTATGCCAGTGAGTTTATAAAACCATAGATAATGTAAGTACGCTTCCGCGAAAGCGAACTAAAATTAACCCTATTAATTACAAATCAACTGAAACGGAACACACAAATCTTGAAGAAATTAATCCTAGCAATTGCGGTGACGCTAATGATTTCCTGTAAATCTCATAATAAGAGCGATGGATATCAAAAAATAGAGGATTTACGGGCTGTATATTCACAGCCTGACCCCAGTTTATGGCCAGAGCCAACTATAGATGTAAGCGTGCGTGAGCAGGGTTTTCAAGACATTGGAACCTTGCCAGAAATGAATTTTCCAGCAGACAATCCATATTCTGAGGCTAAAAAAAAATTGGGTAAACTATTATTTTTTGATCCTAGGTTGTCAAAATCAGGTCAGATTGCATGTGCCTCTTGCCACAATCCAGAGCTAGCGTGGACGGACAATATAACTCGGTCTTTTGGTAGCATGAGACGGACAGGGCCTCGCAATGCAATGACTATCATTAATAGCGGTTATGCGCACGAGCTTTTTTGGGATGGTCGGGCAAAAGATCTAGAGCATCAGGCACACTTTCCCATACCCGACAGTCTAGAGATGGATTCTAATCTAGAAATAGCGGTTTCCAACATACAAAATGTAGATGGTTATGCTCCTCTATTTGAGGCTGCTTTTGACAGTCCCACTGTTACCATGGATCGCATTACTAAAGCAATTGCAACATTTGAACGTACCATAACCAGCAGACGCAGTAAATTTGACCGATTTATCAACGGTGAAAAAGATTTATTTACAGACCGTGAGTTACGTGGGATGCATATTTTTAGAACAAAAGCTCAATGTCTCAACTGCCACAACACGCCCTACTTTAGTGACAATAAATATCACAATGATGGACAACATCTATACGGTACTCCAGATGAAGATCTAGGACGTTATTATATGACAAACGATCTGGTGGATTTAGGAAAGTTTAGAACACCTACCTTGCGAGAAGTTACTCGTACTGGGCCGTGGTTTCATCACGGACATTTTCCTAACTTAAATGATGTTCTTACATTTTATAATCTAGGAAATCCAGCGCCTATTCAAAAAAAATACACAGGTGTAGCCAGAGACTCTCTCATACCACAGCCCTCTCCCCTATTAAAACCTTTAAAGTTAAATCAAGAAGAGATACAGGCTGTTATTGCTTTTTTGGAAACCTTGTCTACTCGTCCAACAAGGGTTAATTTAAAGGACATGCCAGAATGAAAATTGCCATGACGTCCATACAATCTATAATTATAATTCTCATTTTGTCCTTAAAGTGTAGTACAATCAATGCTCAAGAGCAAAAATCTATTTCCACTACGGACTGGTTTACCTATAAATACAAGTTTTTAGATGCAGACTTAAAACCTACAGTTACCAGCGATCAATTTGAGAAATGGAAAACGGAATTTCGTTTTAGGCCCGATAACATAATGGACTGTTCTGATTCACTCAAAGTTATATTAAGCAATGAGTTGCAAAACGCGCAAGATGTTCGTACAGCAACTTTACATTTGTGCTATACCTGGGAAAGAGCCAGCTGGTCTGTATTGATCCCTGCAGAAGAGCTAAAAATAATAAGTCATAATGCAGGTATTAAACGCCCCTATAAACTTGTAGAAGAGTTAAGATCCTCGACAAACAATAATCTTTTGAAACAGCGTATCCTATCAGGTTTAAATGACAGATTAAAACAGGTCATTAAAGATACCATGAAAGTACCTGTAACAACAGAAAATAAAATGAAAATGGCATTTAGATACAGCCCAGCCCGGCTCAAAGTGGTTGATAGTATTCTTAAAAGTCAAGGTAGTTTTAGAAAGCCTGACTAGTGCATGTATTAATTACTAGGAGTCATTATCATCCTACAATAAATAGTATTTTTGCGTTATGAGTCAAGAAATTTCTAAAAGATACGCACAGCGTGGCGTCAGTGCTGGCAAGGAAGATGTGCACAAGGCTATTAAAAATGTCGATAAAGGTCTATTCCCACAGGCATTTTGTAAAATCGTTCCAGATCACTTAACCGGCAGTGATGATCATTGCTTGATTATGCATGCAGACGGTGCAGGTACTAAATCCAGCCTGGCCTATATGTACTGGAAAAAAACAGGCGACTTAAGTGTATGGAAAGGTATTGCACAAGATGCGCTAATCATGAATATCGATGATTTGTTGTGTGTAGGTGCTACCGATAATATATTGTTATCAAGCACCATAGGGCGTAATAAAAATCTTATTCCAGGAGAGGTAATTAGTGCGATTATCAATGGTACAGAAGAACTCATCACAGATCTAAAAAAGCATGGTGTCGATATTATTTCTACGGGTGGTGAGACTGCAGATGTTGGTGATCTAGTGCGCACGATTATTGTAGACTCCACCGTAACAGCTCGCATGCGACGCAAGGATGTCATTGATAATGCAAATATTAAAGCTGGCGATGTTATTGTAGGACTTGCCAGCGCCGGTCAAGCGACGTATGAAAATGAATACAATGGCGGTATGGGAAGCAATGGGCTAACCAGCGCCCGCCATGATGTTTTTAATAAATCACTAGCGGCAGATTTTCCAGAAAGCTATGATGCCGCGGTACCAGAAAATTTGGTTTACTCGGGTAGTAAAAATTTACAAGACAAGGTAGAAAACAGTCCCATTGATGCTGGTAAATTAGTGCTATCTCCCACTAGAACCTACGCCCCTATTATCAAAAAGATTTTAGACAACGTGGATAAAAATCACTTGCATGGCATGGTACATTGTAGTGGTGGCGCACAAACCAAAATTTTACATTTTGTAGAAAATCTGCACATTATAAAAGACCATATGTTTGAATTACCGCCGCTTTTCAAAATGATTCAAGAAGAGTCTGGAACCGATTGGAAAGAAATGTATCAGGTATTTAATATGGGACACCGCATGGAATTGTATGTGGATGAATCTATTGCAGACCAAATCATTAAGATTTCAAAATCATTTAATGTTCCGGCTCAAATTGTAGGTCGAGTGGAGTCAAGCGATAAAAAGAAACTTACCATCAAAAGTGAGTTTGGCACCTTTGAATATTAGAAATTATCAAATAAAGTTATTTAGAAACCCTGCTTTTTGTGGGGTTTTTAATTTTACAGTAAAATCAATTTGTTTTAAGGTATTTTGACTTGAATTGATCTACAATTCGCAATTTAGGTTCAATATAACGCTTGCAAAACGGTGCATCAGGTCGGGTTTTATAATAGTTCTGTATTTGCTCTCGCGATGCTTTAAAGTCCACAAAAGGTATTACTTGCGTGATGTAGTTTTTATGATGCTTTCGCTTAAGCGAACTCATTATCACCTCTAGTAAAGATTGCTGCTCAATGGTCATAAAATAAACTGCGCTGCGATAGGTCGTACGGCGACTGTGAGCCACAGTAGAGGCATGTGTAGCCAGATGAACCTCAACGATCTCTTCTAGGGATACCCTTTGCGAATCGTAAGTTAAAAGGATCGCCTCGCTCCAATCTTCATAAGGTGATGCACTGCAAATGTAACCTTGATGTACTTGTAGCACGCCATCCAGTTGCTGAAAAACAGCCTCGGTACACCAGTGGCAACCACCACCTAATCCTATTTGATAGAGAGACTTCATTTTAAAATAGTCGTTTAATCTTCAATGCAATTTCCGTATTTTCGCAGGACTTGAGAAAAGAAGATGCTAGATAAATTAAACATAGTAAAAAACAGGTTTGACGAGGTAAATGACCTGATCATTCAACCTGATATTATTGCAGATCAAAAAAGATATGTCGCTCTAACAAAAGAGTACAAAGACTTAAAAGATCTGATGGATAAGAGGGAAGAATATATCACCCTGACTGCAAATAAAGAAGAAGCCCAGGAAATTATCAAAGATGGCAGCGATCCAGACATGAGCGAAATGGCTCAAATGCAACTGGATGAGGCTAATGAGGCGATCCCTAAACTGGAGGAAGAAATCAGAATGATGATGATTCCTAAAGATCCAGAAGATGCAAAGAATGCAGTAATGGAAATACGTGCCGGTACTGGTGGTGACGAGGCCAGTATTTTTGCGGGAGATCTTTACAGGATGTACGAAAAATACTGTTCGAGTAAAGGGTGGAGCACCAATGTAGTAGATACGAGTCACGGTACCAGCGGTGGTTATAAAGAAATCATTTTTGAGGTAAATGGTGACGACGTTTATGGAACCTTAAAGTTTGAAGCTGGTGTACACCGCGTGCAACGCGTTCCACAAACCGAAACCCAGGGTCGTGTACATACCAGTGCGGCAACCGTAATGGTTTTACCTGAAGCAGAAGAGTTTGATGTACAACTAGACATGAGCGAGGTGCGTATAGAACGTACCACATCTACCGGTCCTGGTGGTCAGTCTGTAAACACGACCTATTCTGCTATCAAGTTACACCACGAGCCTACAGGAATGATCGTGAGCTGTCAGGACGAGAAATCATCCCACAAAAACCTTGAGAAGGCACTCAAAGTATTGCGTTCCCGACTTTATGAAATTGAGCTGGCCAAGAAAATGGAAGCCGACAGTGCCCTGCGTAAAACGATGGTAAGTTCTGGTGACCGTAGTGCAAAAATACGCACCTATAATTACCCACAAGGAAGGGTGACAGATCACCGCATCAACCTGACATTATATGACCTAGATAATATAATTAACGGCGATATTCAAAAAATAATTGACGAGCTACAGCTAGTCGACAATACTGAGAAGATGCAGATGAATGATGAGGGGATTTAGTGTTTTGTTCTTTTAATCTCATCCATACACGATTATGAAAGTCGAATTTTTATCCAGTCAAATAAAAACAAAAAAATCATTCCTATGTGTAGGTCTTGACGTAGACCTAGAGAAGATTCCACCACATTTGTTGCAGGATGAAGATCCTATGTTCGCTTTCGCAAAAGCGATCATCGACGCCACCCACGATCTGTGCGTGGCTTATAAACCTAACACCGCTTTTTTTGAGGCCTATGGTGTCAAAGGCTGGCGATCCCTAGAAAAAACCGTAAAATACCTGAACGAGAGCTATCCTGACCATTTCACCATAGCAGACGCCAAACGTGGTGATATAGGCAACACAAACTCACGATATGCAAAGGCGTTTTTTAAAGACCTCAATTTTGACAGTGTGACTATTGCGCCTTATATGGGTAAGGATAGTGTGGAGCCATTTCTAGAGTTTGAAGATAAGTTTGCCATATTGCTAGCACTAACTTCAAATACTGGTGCATTTGATTTTCAAACTTTGATGACAGATGACCAACCGCTCTATCAACAGGTTTTGAAAACCGCGTCACGATACAAGAACGCCAACCGACTTATGTACGTGGTAGGCGCAACCAAAGCAGAATACCTCACAGAAATAAGACAAATAGTACCCGATTCTTTTTTACTCGTTCCTGGTGTAGGCGCTCAAGGCGGCAGCCTAGAAGAAGTGTTTAAGCATGGCGCAAACGACCAAGTTGGATTGCTGGTCAATTCTTCTCGTGGAATCATTTATGCATCAAGAGAGAAAGACTTTGCTAGTGCGGCCAGAGCTAAGGCACTAGAAATGCAGCAGCAAATGGCCGGACTGCTCTAGTTTTTTCAACTAAATCTATATCCATAATATCCGCGCTTGAACATCTCAGGCAAATGGCCCACTCTTGAAACGCTATCTGCTGTTTTTATACCATCCACAACAGGCCAGCCCAGGCTTCGACAAAAAATTAGGTGCTACGTCTGTATCACCCCAAGATTAAAATCTCTTGTAATGGGCGCATGATCTGCTGCCTCTATTCCCATAGAAATCCATTTTCTGGTATCTCGTGGGTCGATTATACCATCCGTCCAGATTCTAGCAGCGGCATAATAAGGTGATACCTGCTCGTCGTAGCGGTCTTTGGTTTTTGCAAAGAGTTCTTTTTCTTCTTCTTCAGTAAGTTTTTTGCCTGATTTTTCTAGGGATGCTTTCTCGATTTGCATTAAAACCTTTGCGGCACTGTTTCCTGACATCACGGCTAGCTCTGCACTAGGCCATGCAACGATCAATCGCGGGTCATAGGCCTTTCCACACATTGCATAATTACCAGCACCGTAGCTGTTACCTATTACAATCGTAAACTTAGGCACAACGCTGTTAGAAACTGCGTTAACCATTTTGGCACCATCTTTTATGATACCACCATGTTCACTTTTTGAACCTACCATAAAACCGGTAACATCTTGCAAGAAAACAAGGGGTATTTTCTTCTGGTTACAGTTGGCTATAAACCGGGTAGACTTATCGGCACTATCACTATAAATCACACCGCCAAATTGCATCTCTCCCTTTTTAGTCTTAACAATCTTGCGCTGGTTTGCTACAATACCCACAGCCCAACCATCAATACGGGCGTATCCAGTAATGATGGTTTGACCATAGCCTGCCTTGTACTCCTCAAAGGAGTCTGCATCAATCACACGATTAATGATTTCCATCATATCGTATTGTGCACTGCGCTCTCGTGGCAATATTCCAAAAAGTTCTTCAGGATCTAGAGCCGGTTTAATCGATTTAACACGGTTAAATCCAGCGGTATCTTGGGCTCCTATTTTATCAAATATGGATTTGATTTTGTCCAGAGCATCCTTGTCGTCTTTGGCCTTATAATCTGTAACACCGCTTATTTCACAGTGAGTTGTGGCACCGCCTAGAGTTTCATTATCAATACTCTCACCTATAGCTGCCTTAACTAGGTAACTTCCCGCTAGGAAAATGCTGCCCGTTTTATCTACGATAAGCGCCTCATCACTCATGATAGGAAGATAAGCCCCACCAGCCACGCAACTGCCCATAACAGCTGCAATCTGGGTGATTCCCATGCTGCTCATCACCGCATTGTTTCTAAATATGCGGCCAAAATGCTCTTTATCTGGAAAAATTTCGTCCTGCATAGGTAGATACACCCCTGCGCTATCGACCAGGTAGATGATAGGCAAGCGATTTTCAATAGAGATTTCTTGCGCTCGCAAGTTTTTCTTTCCTGTAATAGGGAACCAGGCTCCCGCCTTGACGGTTGCATCGTTTGCAACGACAATAACCTGACGACCTTGAACGTAACCTATTTTTACCACAACACCACCACCAGGGCAACCACCGTGATCTGCATACATCCCCTCCCCTGCAAAAGCCGCAACTTCAATAGCTTTATCAGGATCATCTAGCAAATAATCAATACGCTCGCGCGCCGTCATCTTGCCCTTTGCATGATGCTTTTCTATGCGCTTCTCACCACCGCCCAAGCTTACTTTAGCAAGTCGTTGACGCAATTGTGATAGCAGTAATTTATTGTGATCTTCGTTTTTATTGAAGTCTAGATCCATCGATGTAGTATTTGCTCAAAAATAGGGATTTTGTTAGTGAAGATGAGGGGTTTTTATCGCTTTCGCGAAAGCGAACTGACCCACCAGCATTTCAAAATAAAGTAAATGAAAAACCACATCGATAAAGCATTGAAAAACAATTGATTTGTAATAATAGTATCAACATATCTTATTTCTGGATTTTGACTACATTTAAAAATCAAAACCAACTATCATGAATAAAGCTATTAGTGCCATCATTTTTGGCATTGCCATCGTTGTCGCTGCTGCATTTTTAGGAAATGCTTATGTAAACCGCAATAAGCCAGACGGTCAGATTGAAGTGACCGGACTGGGCAGCAAGGACTTTACCAGCGATTTAATCGTGTGGGAAGGCAGCTACAGCACTAGCAGTCCGATCGTAGGCGAGGCATACAACCAGCTAGAACAAAATAAAAAAACCATAGCAAGCTACTTGCAGTCCAGAGGAATCGCAGACTCTATACTTGTTTTTAGCGCGGTGCAAACCAACAGAAAAACCACGCCCATCTATGGAGAAAATGGGACTTATGTAGGTGAGCGTTTTGAAGGTTATGAATTATCACAACGTATTAACGTAGAATCTAAAGAAGTGGAAAAAGTAGAAAAAATCTCTCGAGAGATTACAGAATTACTAAACCAGGGGGTTCAATTCTACTCACAATCGCCTAGGTATTACTACACAAAACTAGCAGACCTAAAAATAGAAATGATCTCTAGAGCTACAGAGGATGCTCGTATACGTGCAGAACAAATTGCCATCAACTCTGGTGGTGAGCTAGGAGACTTACAGTCTGCAAGAATGGGTGTTTTTCAAATTACTGGTCAGAACAGTGCCGAGGATTATTCCTGGGGTGGCACTTACAATACCAGTAGTAAAGAAAAAACGGCTAGCATCACCATGAAACTAGTGTATGAGAGTGAATAAGTAGGCTAACATTTTTAAGTTACCTATCAAGCATATTTTTCTTTAAACCTCAGCATCTAATAGGTCGGTAGCGATGTGATATCTAGGATCATCGATACTGGTCTCGATAATGGTTTCAAATTCTGGATTTCTCTTCATGAGCAGCGCCTTACACTCTGGGCTTAAATGTGTCAATCTTATTTGTTTGCCTAGATCCAGGTACTTATTGGCCACATTACGCAATGCTTCTATACCACTGTGATCTTGTACTCGAGATTCAATAAAATCAATCTCGATTTTTTCAGGGTCATTTTTAGGATCAAACTTGTTATTAAAATCTGTTACTGACCCAAAAAATAAGGGGCCCCAGATCTCGTAAACCTTTGTTCCATCCTCACGCATGCTTTTGCGTGCTCTAATACGTTTTGCGCTTTCCCATGCAAATACCAACGCAGAAATAATTACTCCTACAAATACGGCTATAGCGAGATCAAATATTACCGTTACTACAGATACAGTTATTAGAACAAACGCATCAGAAATAGGGATTTTACGTAAAATCCTAAAGCTAGACCATGCAAAGGTTTCAATCACCATCATAAACATCACCCCTATAAGTGCTGCAATAGGCACCTGCTCTATCAATTTATCAGTAAACAGTAGGAATATCAATAGAGTGATAGACATCATAACGCCAGATAGACGCCCACGACCACCAGAATTGATATTTATAACAGTCTGACCTATCATACCGCAACCACCTGTCCCACCAAATAATCCACTTACCATATTACCCGCTCCTTGAGCGATGCATTCTCTATTACCACTACCACGGGTTTCCGTCAACTCATCAACAAGACTCATAGTCATCAAGGACTCAATTAACCCTACCGCAGCAGCAAGAAATGCGTAAGGAAGTATAAACTTAAAAGTGTCATAGCCCAAGGGCAAGTTTTCCCATAAGGCTATATTAGGCGTTGGCAACTCACCCTTAAGTCCCGTACCACCACCTTCTATAATATAGGAGCCTACTGTACTTACTTCAATATTTCCAAAAACAACCACAGCAGTAGTTACTAGAATTGCTGTAAGCGCCGCAGGAATTTTTTTCGTGATTTTAGGCAATACAAAAATTACAGCCATCGTTAGCAATACTAGGCCGATCATGGTCCATAATTCTGTCCCCTGCATGTAAGAAGATATATAGGACACATTTCCCTCTGTATCGATTACTCGGCTTTTATGTGAGAACATTTCTACCTGTGCTAGGAAAATGACGATCGCTAGACCATTGACAAATCCCATCATCACAGGATGAGGTATTAAACGTACGAATTTTCCTATTTTAAAAACACCAGCCATTATCTGGATGACTCCCATAAGAATTACTGCCGCAAAAAGATAATAAATCCCCATATTGTCAATGGGGTTGTCAAAGGCTAATCCCCTCGCATTTCCCTTGATAATGAGATCAACAAATATCACAGCTACAGCGCCAGCTGCCCCAGATATCAACCCAGGACGACCACCAAATAAAGCAGTGATCAAACCTATAATAAAAGCCCCAGATAAAGCAATTAATGGATCAATGCCGGCAACAAATGCAAATGCCACTACTTCTGGTATCATAGCAAGTGATACCGTTATACCAGCTAGAATATCATTCTTAAGATTGCCCACAAAGTTGTTGAAAAACTTCATTTTCTTTTAAAATTTAAGCGTGCAAAGATAGGCTTTGTTATTACTTTACCAGATCTTAGAAATACCTTTACATAATTGCAGTATATAAATTTGTAATGAAGCGCCACAATAATAAATTCTAGTATCTCACAATGCATGATGACTCTCTAAAATTAAAAATAGAAGCATTTACCATAAAACAGGCAAGCCTAGCAGATTTTGACACGGCGCTACACTTGCTTAAAGTTGCTGCACAACGACTTAAAGACATGGGGCAGAGCCAGTGGCAATACTGGCTATCCCCTCCCGCAGAACGACTAGCCTGGTTGCGTGAAGGATTTGAAAACAATCAAGTATTTCTGGTGGATTATAACCATAGAGTGATTGCAATGTTTAGGTTGATGGATCAAGATTTAAAATACTGGGGTAATAAAGACGATTCATCGTATTACATACACTCTTTAATCGTACACCCAAAATATAAAGGCCAACAGCTAGGGATCCAAATCATCCATATGATTCAAGATTGGGCCGTTAAAGGAGATAAAGATTTTTTACGGCTGGACTGCGATGCCTCAAATACAGATTTGTGTAATTATTATAAAAATCTTGGATTTCTGCCCGCAGGCAAAGTATCTACAGAGTGGTCTACAAATCAGCTGTTTCAAAAAGCGATTGAAAGGTGAAAATGGTCAGCTTTCGCGAAAGCGAACATTCCACAGCTCTGCTCTGGTCTATTGAATCTTTACAGGATCACAATAATAATCGTGTAAACTGTTAGACTCGCAGTGTTCCTGTGTATTGGTTATCTGCTTATTTGTTTGATGATTTGATTGAGAAAAGATTTCGATTAAATTAAAAACTGACTTGATGTACATTCTCATGATATAGAGTTTAAAAATTAGAGTACAAATATGGCGGCATATAGCCGCCATAATTCTATCTACTGTACCTTGAAAATGATACTTATTTCCCTAAAACTAAGAATTAGTATTGCGACTGCGATTGCGGCTTTTATTGCGATTATTTTTTGAATTACCGCTTGCAGGTCTAGGTTTTCTATTACTGCGCCCACCTTGTTTTTTTAAGCTAGGCTCTGCAGCATCTTCCATTTTAAATTCAAATGGGTGATCATCGATTACCGGAATTTTTGTCTGGATAAGCTTTTCTATATCTTTTAAGAAAGGTCGCTCTTCCAGCATACAAAAACTTACCGCTAGACCGCTCGCCCCTGCCCTACCAGTTCTACCTATACGATGCACATAAGATTCTGATACATTAGGAAGGTCGTAGTTAATTACGAAGGCTAACTCGTCAATATCGATCCCACGCGCTGCAATATCTGTTGCTACAAGAGCTTGAAGTTTGCCCTCTTTAAAATCCCCCAGCGCTCGCTGTCGTGCTGCTTGAGATTTATTTCCATGGATCGCTGCGCTTTTAATTCCAGCCTTGTCTAGATCTTTGACAATCTTATTAGCACCGTGCTTTGTTCTAGAAAAAACGAGCGTAGCATCCTTCATTTGCGTCTCTAAAAGGTGCGTTAATAGCTTTGTTTTATTTTTCTTATTAACGTGATAAATGGCTTGCTCTACTTTCTCTGCGGTAGTTTGTTTGGGCTGTATAGTTACACGCTCAAAATCGCCTAAAATCTGTCTAGAAAGATCTACTATTGCTGCGGGCATGGTTGCACTAAAAAATAGAGATTGGCGCTGTTTAGGCAACAGTTTTAATAGTTTTTTGATGTCGTGAATAAAACCCATATCCAGCATCTGGTCTGCCTCGTCCAGTACGAAATATTCGATATCTGCCAGAGAAATATATTTCTGGCTTATCAGATCGAGCAATCTACCAGGAGTAGCCACCAGCACATCTACTCCTTGATGCAAGGCATATACTTGCTTTGTTTGCTTAACACCCCCATAAATAACGGTGTTTTTGATGTTAGTATACTTGGCATAGGCCGTAAAGTTCTCGTCTATTTGTATAGCAAGTTCTCTTGTAGGGGTGACTACAAGCGCGCGTATCTGGCGCTTTTTTCTGGGCCCCTCTCCATCTAATAATTGTTGTAAAATAGGAATGGAAAAAGCTGCTGTTTTTCCTGTACCTGTCTGGGCTACGCCCAGTAGGTCTTTTCCTTTTAATAAAACGGGAATGGATTGTGCTTGTATAGGTGTTGGACTCTCATATCCTTGGTCCTGTAAAGCTTTCAGGATGGACTCGTTGAGCCCTAATTCTTTAAATGTCATGTAATAAATTGAATGACAAAGGTACTGTTATTTAATAGGCTTGCATATGGTTACTTATAATATGCCTAACCGATGACCAAAAAAAGAGATTCCCTAATGATTTCGTTTAACAAAATGGTAAAATATATGATTATAGCACGGTCCTAATTGTATGGTCAGGTAAATGGAGATGACAATGCACAATGCCAATTAAGTCCTCAGAATAAATGTAAAATCATGCTATTTTTATCGACTGTGATTCTATAAATTCAATGGTTACCACGATCTTTGTATGTCTGTAACCCATAGTAATTACAAAACTTTTATGCTAGCACCTTCCTTATTTACGACCCAGAATTATAGGCGATGGTTACGTTTGAGCATCCTAGTAATTTACTTGATCATTGTTGCGGGTGCTGTGGTACGCATGACGGGTAGCGGTATGGGTTGTCCTGACTGGCCTAAATGTTTTGGCTACTGGATTCCTCCTACAGAGGCTTCCCAACTTGAATTTATGCCTAATACGTCCTTCAAAAAGGGAATGGTTATCATTGTAAATGAGGAACTACAAGTCGCTAAAGAAGATTTTTTTACAGCAGACTCTTATAACGCAGCAGACTGGGAACCCTATACAAAACACGATTATGCTGTATTTAATAAATTCCATACCTGGACAGAGTATATCAATAGGCTAATCGGTGCATTGGGTGGACTCGTGGTTCTTATTGCAGCCCTATTATCACTGCAATTTATAAGAACTAGACCTAAAATCACGATACTCACTGTAGTGGCGCTCCTAGCCATGTTGATACAAGCGGTAATAGGCAAAATTGTAGTAGACACCTTATTATCTCCAGTACTCATTACCATCCACATGATTGTCGCACTACTTATTGTGGGGCTGCTCATCTATTTACTTTATGAAGTTTTACCTACAAACCTTACTTATAAAAATGATGGTAGGTTAAGTAAAGTAGCTTTTGTGATTATTATTCTCACATTAATACAGGTCGCGATGGGTACCCAGGTGAGACAATATATAGACCACCAGGTGGATCTTTTAGGTTACCCACTCAGTTCAGAATGGTTAGAAAATGGTCCTGTAATTTTCTTAGTTCATCGCAGTTTTTCAATTGCTTTACTCGCGCTGCATGCCTGGTTTATTTATAGAGCCATAAAAATATGGAGGCACCCCAGCAGGGCCTATATAGTACTGGCAGTCTTGCTAGTTTTAACTATCGTAAGCGGTGTTATCATGAATTATCTAGACTTTAAATTTGCCTCACAGGCAACACACCTAGTGGTAGCGTCACTTATTTTAGGTTTGCAGTTCTATTTATGGATGCGACTGCGTACTGCTAGAACTGCAGATTAAAATCAAGCCTTTACTTACAAACAGGAACTTATAAATGGGTGAAAATCCTATCTTTGCCCACCCATAAATTTCACCTTATGATTTATCGATTACGAGCGATTTTAAATGCTACGGAAGACGTATTCAGAGATATTGAAATCACTGCAGACGCCACCCTAGAGGACCTACATAATGTAATTACCCAGTCATTTCAATTGCCTGGTGATGAGATGGCTAGTTTTTATGCTAGTGACGAGGACTGGAATCAAGGTGAGGAATATTCTTTATTTGACATGGGCGATCATAGCACAGGTGCAAAAAAAATGAGCGAGACCCTCATGAGTGATGCCATGGATAAGAGCAACACCCGCATGATATACATCTATGATTTTTTCAACATGTGGACTTTTATGATCGAGCTAGCAGATATCGCTGGGCCTGTTGATGGTGCGGCCTATCCACAAGTAATTTTTGATATGGGTGTACTTCCAGACGCTCCGCCAGATCCAGAATTTGAAGCAGACCCCAGGTTTGTAGATGATGAGGACGAAGATGATTATGATGATGACGAGTTTTATGAAGATTACGACGATAACGACTATTACTAATAGCAAATGATCAACCTGTATAATACTAGAATTGAAGACATTGCCATACATCGCGTGGGCAATAAAAACAAAGGAGAGATGTTACTAACTTCCAGCAACAGCACACAGCTGGATGACGAGATGCATTCCTTGCTAAAAGAATACTTTTTAAAGCCTTTCCGTTCAAAAGAAGAGGCTTATTATAGCTTTCATCACGATGAAGACCTAGAGTTTCATGAGATGTTCGCTTTCGCGAAAGCGATATTCAATACCCCAGCCACTCTACTTGATAATTCTAAAAAAATAGCGAAACACCTGTATCAGCAATCTGTCCACCCACATATAAGAAGCGGTGAGATTTATGTGTGTCATTTGACTAATGTCATGCTGGATAATAACAAAGTAGATGCCATAGGGATATTTAAAAGTGAGATCAAACAAGAATTCCTACAGTTTGAAGAAACTGAGACCGATCTCAAAATGATATTAAAGCAAGGTGTAAATCTAAATAAACTAGATAAAGGGGCTCTAATTTTTAATGCAGAGCAAGAGAATGGATTTAAAATTCTATCAGTCGATTCTAACCGTTATGATGCAAAATACTGGTTGGAGGATTTTCTAGGAGTCGATGTCTTTGAGGACGAGAATTTCTTCACAAAAAAGTATTTGAAATTTTGTCAGGACTTTGCAAAGGATGTGGTTTTACCCGCCGAAGACAAGAAAGAAGAAGTGATGTTCATGAATCGATCAGTCAATTATTTTGCAAAAAATGATGACTTTGAAGAAACAGCCTTTCTTAATGAGACATTTGAAAATCCAGATCTCATTCCAGAATTTAAGCACTATAAAACAGAAAAAGGACCTAAATACAGTATAGAAGACGTCTCTAATTTTCCTATCTCAAATACCGCAGTAAGTGCAGCCCGCAAGGGTATTAAAAGCGTTATTAATCTAGACACGCACGTACAGATAAAGATGGATTTTACAAATAGCGATAGTGCAGAGAAGTTTATTGAAAAAGGTTGGGATGAAGAGCGCCAGATGTATTACTACCTCGTGTACTTTAACCGCGAGGAGAAAAAATAGGCTTTAAATCTCATTGCTGTAGTTGCGTTTTACAAATTCAAGTGCAGCATTGAGCACGCCCCCCATATTGCGACAGTTTTTAAATTTTATGTCTCCTGTAAAATCTAAAAGCTCTCTTTTGAGTGTCCTCAATTTTTCATGAGAGGTCAAATTATCAGTACGCATACATTTTAATAATGCCTTATAACGCGACTGGGTATTTATCAAACGTTTTGCAATAAGGGCTCGTTCTTCCTTTTTGTATTGTTCTATACTTTCGTTTTTTAAGCAATCGGCCACATTCAAGACCATGGGCACATTTTCTTTAAAAAACTGCGGTCGGTACACTTTGAGCCTACCTTCATAGCTTTGCTGGTCAAAGTCGATGGCTCGTATGGCATAGCTTACACGGTCAAAATCGTGTGTGGGAATGATCACATAATTATAAGCACGCATGTCGCCCAGCAGTCTTATAAGACATCGCTCATTAAACTTTACAAATTCTTTTGCGATTTGCGTACGTTCTTGCCTGCTGCAAGCCTCTAGGTAATCCTCAATAAACTCATCACCAGGAATGCCTGCAATGTGCTCTTCAATCAATGTATCACCATTTACTAGAAAATTGATGCGGTGTGGCGACAATAAATGTTCTAATTCTAGACCATAGATACGAGATGAGTCGGCTCGTTTCACATAAAAATAGGTGTGCCCATCGTTCAAAACGTTTCTTATTTTGATACGGAAGGGTTTAGTATTGCCAAATGTGCAGTAGTCCACCGCATCTACGGTTAAAAACTCCAGCGATTGATCCCTCCCATCGCTATGTAAAACGTCATAAATATGCTTTAAATCGCGATCAATATTCTCACGCTCGTGATCTGGGTAATAACAACGTATCCACAGCGTGTCTTCATCATCCTTATCATAGACCGTGACGGCACCTTGAAAGCGTAAAAGATCATCGTAAGAGACGGTGATACGAGAGTCGCGACGGTATTTTTTGAGGTAAGTTGTCAATTTTTCATTGACTGGAAATACAGGTTTCTTCTTAGATAACAATTTATCTTCAACAATCTCATTCATAAACCTAGTAACATTTTAATTGGTTTGCAGTCATATAATACAACAAAACTACCACCCGTGGAAAAAATACTAGAGATTAATCAACTTTCTAAACATTACGGTGCTCTTAAGGCTGTAGATAATGTGAGTTTTACCATTGAAAAAGGCCATGTGTACGGTATTCTAGGCCCTAATGGCAGCGGCAAGTCTACCACATTAGGTATGGTTCTAAATGTAGTTAATCCTACCAGCGGCACCTATACCTGGTTTGAGGGCAGAGCAAACAATCACGATGCATTGAAAAAAATAGGTGCGATTATCGAACGTCCTAATTTTTATCCTAGTATGGATGCAGTGCAAAATCTAGAGCTGGTGTGTAAGATTAAAAACATCTCTACAGATCGAATTGATGAAAAATTGGCTCTTGTAGATTTGCTTTCGCGAAAGCGGTCTCCTTTTAAAACTTATTCTCTAGGGATGAAACAGCGGCTAGCTATAGCTAGTGCTTTACTTAATGATCCCGAAATATTAATACTGGACGAACCTACCAATGGATTAGATCCACAGGGGATCAGAAAAATTAGAGATATCATTCAACACATTGCAAGCCTAGGAACCACAATCCTACTGGCATCACACCTACTGGACGAGGTAGAAAAAGTATGTTCTCATGTTATTGTATTACAAAAAGGACACATGCTGTATTGCGGCCCAGTGGAAGAAATGAATAAAAACTTCGGCTCTATATTAATTGATGCAAAAGATAGAGCGGCACTGCAAACCTTTATAAAAACCCAGGAGTACGCGGGATCAATTAAAGAATTGACTGATGGGTATGAAGTAAAATTACTGAAAGATGTAGATACTTCTCGCATCAATCAAGACGCCTTTGATCATGGTGTGGTCTTAAGTAGACTGATGCATAAAAAACAAAGTCTAGAAGACCAATTTATTGAACTGACCAAAAACTAAATCCAGCCTGCATGAAACGTTTATTAGAGATTGAATTTCACAAATTTAAATACAGTCGCAGTAGTAAAGTATTAACGATCATTTATTTATGCATCGTGGTTGCGATGATGTTTTTGGGAGTGGTGCGCGTTAATTTTATAGATTTTGAGGGATCGCTATCTGACTTAGGGATTTTCAACTTCCCATTGGTATGGCATGTAAGCACTTATTTTACAAGTTTCTTGAAAATTTTTATTGCGATTGTCATTGTATCCCTTACGGCTAGTGAGTACAGCAACCGTACCATCAAACAAAATTTAATTGACGGTTTAAGTAAAAGGGAACTGATCTTATCAAAGTTTTATTTTGTTTTAGTGCTCGCATTGCTCACTACGATGGTAGTTTTTATTGCTTCATTAATTCTGGGATTGATCTATTCTGACTACAACGAGTTAGCTATCATTTTTTCTGATTTGCAATTTGTAGGTGCGTTCTTTTTAAGCCACCTCCTATTTTTTAGTTTCTGTCTCTTTGCGGGTATTTTATTAAAACGCAGTGCCTTTGCTTTGGGCTTTGTATTTGTATGGTACATCTTTGAAAGTATTCTTAATCTAGCAGCGCGAGGTCTGGATTATTATTACGAACTGGACATTACCACCTTGCTGTCTCATGTATTGCCCTTAAATGCGATGGGCAATTTGATCAAACAGCCGTTTACAAGAATTAGTCTAATCGACTCTGGACTTAATCAATTAGGCTCAGGAGATATGCAATTTGAATACGCTATAGAATGGGTCGATGTATTTTCAGTTTTGCTATGGACCAGCTTATTTATTTATTGGTCATTCTGGATAGTCAAGCGTAGGGATTTATAATCCTAATCATTTAAATTAGCAGTATGATAAAAAAATATTTTCCTTTTTTCCTCATACTGTTCTTACTATCTTCTTACAGTTATGGGCAGCTGGAGGCTGCAAATTGGTATTTTGGCTTTAGAGCGGGTCTCAATTTTGACCCAATAACTGGTGATGTGACCCCACTTACAGATGGAGTCATGAGCACAAATGAGGGGTGCGCATCCATATCTGACTCTGATGGGAACTTACTGTTTTATACAGACGGTAGTAATGTATACAATCGCAATCATCGTTTGATGGATCGTGGCTTTGGACTGCTAGGTAATGCCAGCAGTACACAAAGTGCGATTATCATTCCTAAACCTGAAGACCCTAATACGTATTACATTTTTACGGTAGATACTGGTGTTGCCGGCGGTGGATCAGATGCAGGACTTAATTATTATGAGGTAGATATGACTGGAGACGGTGGTCTGGGTACCGTAACTACAGACTTTAGAAACCCTAACAATTTACTTGCTACCTGCTCTGAAAAAATAACAGCTATTAACGATCCAACAAGCAACGATATATTAGTAATAGTTTATGGTACAGATAGTCGTACGGCTGGTTTTAATACTTTTTACACTTTTAGAATTACTAGCGCTGGTGTTATTGAAACACCCATAGCCTCGCCACAGGCTACTAATTCGACAGACAGACGCGGTTATTTAAAATTGTCGCCAGATGGGGAGTTTCTAGTCAATTGTAATTTTGGTGATCCATCCTACATTTACGATTACGATCGTGCTACTGGACTTGCTAGTAATGAAAGACGCTTATTATTTCCCGCACCCAACAATAGTGCCTACGGGATAGAGTTCTCTCCTAACAGTCAGCTTATGTATATCACAACCGCAAACAGCGCAGGTGGTGGTGGTACAACCGGCTTTACTACCAGCCTATACCAATACGACTTGAGCGCTGCTGATATCGTAGGGTCGCGTTTTTTATTAGATTCACGGGTGGGTTACCGCGGTGCACTACAATTAGGTATTGATGGTAAAATCTATCGCGCATTAGCAAGTACCTTTGATGATGGGGTTGGATTTTTAGGACGAATCAATAACCCTGATGTTAGAGGAAGTGGGGCCAACTATCAGCATAACGCGGTCGATTTAAATGGTCGCTTCTCTTCTCAAGGGTTGCCACCATTTATTCAAAGTTTCTTTGCCTTAATTGAGGTAGAGAATGTATGCCTCAATCAAGTAACTGAATTTTCATTTGATACCGATAATATTCCTACGGCTGTAGAATGGGAATTCGGTGATGGCGCTACCTCTACAAATCGTGATGCCACACATACCTATGCTTCACCAGGAGAATATGAGGTTGTCCTGCGCATAACAGTGGGCGCAGCAGTTCGCACCTATAGAAAAACTATTACTATTTATGACAGTCCAGCTATCAATACCGCAACAGATCTAGTTGCCTGCGATGAGGATCTAGATGGATCAGTGACTTTTGATCTAGTTGATACGACTAATGAAATTCTAGGCACACAAGATCCAGCCATATTTGAGGTACTTTATTTTACAGAACTAGCAGACGCCGTAGCAAACGCTGATCCTATAGAACTGCCATTTACTATGAGCGTACCACAAACTACACTACATGCACGCATTCACAACATAGAAAACAATAACTGCTTTGAAATTGCGTCTTTTAACATCAATATTTATGAGCAACCTGTTGCTAATACCTTGAACGACTTAAGGGCTTGTGACGATAATTTTGACGGTATAGAATCCTTTAATCTAGATGTACAAAATGCTGACTTATTGCTCGATCAAGATCCTTCTTTATTCAATGTAAGTTATCATTTGAATGAAACAGACGCCCTTTCTGGCCAGAATAACCTACCTCTCAATTATAGAAATACTACAGCCTTTGAACAAACCATTTATGCCCGTGTAGAAAATCGCATAGAAAATTTGTGTGTAGATACCATAGCATTTAAGCTTATTGTAGAGGAGCGACCAGAAGCCCTTGATTTCACAGGATTCCAATGTGATGAAGATGGATTAGCAGACAGTCTGACAAATTTTAATCTATCCAGTTTTGATGCCAGTATTTCCAATAATGCAACTGATGTCGAAGTGACTTACTACCTCACCCCTACAGATGCCGCTGCTGGAACTAATGCGTTAGACAAGCGCAATTACCGCAACCTATCGCCTACTCAAACCGTTATTGCACGAGTGACGAACACAACAACGGGTTGTTTTAATACCAGTACACTCACGTTAAGTGTAAGTGCTAGCGACGCGCAAAACGCAGCACTAGAAGAATGTGACGATGACGGTATCGAGGATGGGATGCGCATGTTCAACTTGCGTGAGGCAGATGCTGCCGTTTTAACAAGCGCACCAGCAGATGTAACCGTAAATTATTATGAAAGTCTGGCAGATGCTCTTGCAGAGCAAAACAGTCTAAGTGACGAGTTTACTAACAACATCCCTGATCAACAAACGATTTATGCTCGTGCAGAATCACCAGACGGTAATTGTTTTGGGATAAGTGAGGTGACTCTTACGGTAAATACCTTACCTGTTGTAGAGCCCACAGACTTTGTAGAATACTGTGGAAACGATCCACAGCCGTTAACTATAGACGCTGGACCGCTAAATGGCTCTTCAGCCGATTATTCATACTTATGGAATACTGGAGCTACCACATACAGCATTGATGTAAGAGACGGCGGCGAGTACAATGTGATTGTAAGCAATGCAAATGGTTGTACTAGCGATCGCACAATCACTGTGGTTATAAGTGAGCCAGCAACCATCAATAGCATTGATGTTATTAATGCTAACGGCGGCGCAACAGGATCTGCTCGAGCTGTCGTTAGTGGACTGGGCGACTATGAGTACCGCATTGACTTGAATGCTGGTTTTCAAAACAGCCCAGATTTTGACAATTTAGAGCCTGGATTTTACACGCTATATGTAAACGATAAAAATGGTTGTGGAGAGGTGTCTGCAGATTTCAGTATTGTGGGATACCCGCGATTTTTTACTCCTAATGGAGATGGATTTAATGACACCTGGCAACTAGATGGGGTTAATCCTATGTTTGAGCCTGATGCGCAGATCTTCATTTTTGACAGATTCGGTAAATTATTGAAACAATTAGATCCTGGAAGTAATGGCTGGGATGGTACATTTAATGGGGAACCCATGCCCTCTTCTGATTATTGGTTCAAGGCGACTTTGACAGACGGCACAGAGTTTAGTGCAAACTTCTCTTTAAAACGCTAGGTCTGGGTTGGGAATGACACATCACATACCCTATAGCAAAGCCTGGCTTGTTCTATTGATGTTGTTGTGTTTCGCTTTCGCGAAAGCGCAATTAGAATCATCACAGTGGTATTTTGGGGAAGGTGCAGGTATTGATTTTAGAACGGGACAAGCCATCGCCACAGACCGTGGAGTGATGAGAACAGGAGAAGGCTGTGCAACTATATCTGACGCTACGGGAAACTTGCTATTTTATACGGATGGATCTACTGTGTATAATGGCAATCATGAAATTATGGAAAATGGTGAGGGCTTACAAGGTGACTCCTCCAGTACCAGTAGCGCAGTGGCTGTACCATTGCCAGAATCAGATGATTTATATTACATATTTACAGTAGATACCGACGACCTGGTCTATCGCAATGCACAAGGCTTGCAATATAGCATTGTCGATATGAGATTGAATGATGGTGACGGTGCGGTGCTTGCAGATTCAAAAAACACACCCGTGCTGGGGCGTACCTCAGAAAAACTGACCGCCGTAGAAAATAATAGCGGTACTGGATTCTGGATTATCACTCAGTTTGAAGATCAATTTTACAGCTATGAGCTGTTAGCGACAGGACTCAATCCGCAGCCTGTAGTCTCTCAAGTACCGCCTTTTATAGAATTATTAGATTATTTTATAACAAATGTAGACGTCGCCGCTATGCGCGGTTATATCAAAGTAAACAATACAGGTACTAAAATTGCCGCTGCACATTTTTCCAACAATAATCTGTCAGACTTTGATGGTGTGCGCAGTGTGCTGGAGGCACGCAGCCGCGCCTTTGCACAGGGTGGAGAGTTATACCTCTATGACTTTGACAATTCTACAGGTGTGGTAAGCAACCCTATAGCCTTAATGACTAAAGAAGACCGCGGTTCATTTTATGGGGTCGAGTTTTCTCCAGATGGAAAATACCTCTATGCCGAAATCGATTATCTAGAGCCTGCGCAATTTTTCATATATGAATTTTTAGGAGGAGAGATAGCCCAGTTTGATTTGACTGCAACTGATGTTGCAAGCTCAAAACAAACCATTTATCAGGATCGCAATGAACTATTCAGGGGTGCGTTGCAGCTGGGTCTAGATGGTAATATCTATCACGCAAGAATTGATCAGAATGCCATAAGCGTATTGAACAATCCTAATGATGATGGCGTGCCTCCTACTTACCGCTTTAATGCAATACCCTTAACCCCAGGCAGGACTAGCGTTTATGGCCTTCCTATATTTGTACAGAGTTTTTTTGAAACCTTCAGTATTGAGGTAAATGACGCATGTCTAAGTGATCCAGTCAATTACGTACTCGAGGCAAATACTGATAACTTTGAAGTAGAATGGACCTTTGGCGATCCAGGATTAGGCACCGCAAATGAATCTGTCAATCAAACAGGTAGCATTAACTACAATCGCAGTGGCACCTATCAAATAACAGCAGTTATAACCACGCCTTTTCAACAAATCACTCAACGCAGGAATGTCACCATATTTCCACAGGTAACCATCGAGGATATAGCACTAGAACAAACCATCTGTGATCGCGGTGCGGGTTTAACATTCTTTGACCTATCTCAAATACCAGGGTCGATAAGCACCACGCCAGACCAATTAGTAACCCTATATCCTACTGAGCAAAATGCCACCAATCAAATAAACGCGATCGATACAAGCCTGCCCTACCCTGGCAACATGCCACAACAGTATATATATGTAAGGGTAGAAAATGCTAATTGTAATGTAATCCTCCCTTACGAACTTACGGTGGAGCGATGTCCTATTCAGGTTTTTAATGTTTTAACGCCCAACGGTGATGGGTCTAATGAAAGTCTAGCAATTGACAATTTGCGCCTTATTTACGAGCAATTTCAACTACAGATTTTTAATCGATACGGCCGCCTGGTTTGGGAAGGCAATCAAGAAAGTGAGGACTGGGACGGGACAGCAAATGTTGCGGGTACTAATGGTGACCTTCTTCCAGCGGGTACCTATTTCTACACATTGGTGGTAGACGATCCTAGTGTAGAAAAGTTGACAGGTTATATTTATCTTACTTATTAAAATAAAAGAGTTCTAATAATCACGCTTCCGCGTAAGCGTAATCAGATCAATCATCGTCGCTAGAATTACTTTGACCAGACCTCAAAAGTTTGCAATAACAATAAGAAAATTTAACAATTTTACTATGCGTGCATAATAAAATAATTATATTTTTGAGTAAGAGATATGAAAGATAAGACAATTGATTATGTATTGCGTTCCACATGGATGGCTGTCGCAAAAATGTACAACGAACAAGCCAGCGTAAAAAACAGCACCATGGCTACCGGATTTGCTCTAATAAGCATCGATCCAGAAACAGGAACACCCAGCACAGCGCTAGGACCTAAGATGGGGATGGAAGCGACATCTTTATCAAGAACATTGAAGGCGATGGAAGAAAAAGGGTTGATTGAAAGAAGCCGCAATCCAGAGGATGGACGCAGTGTATTGATCCACTTGACCGACTATGGCAGAGAGATGCGCGATTTTTCAAAACATGTAGTAAAAACATTTGACAATGTTGTTAAAACAGAAATTGCACCTGAGAAATTAAATAACTTTCTGGAAGTGGCACAGCAAATTAATGAGCTGATCAATTCAAAAAAGATTTATACTAAAGAACAAGCACTAGCTAAAAAATAAAAATGGGAAAACGTAGGATAAAACATGTAACGGTTATCGGTTCTGGAATTATGGGGAGTGGTATTGCTTGCCATTTTGCAAACATAGGTTGTGAGGTATTGTTACTCGATATTGTTCCTAGAGAACTTAATGAAAAAGAGCAAGCAGCTGGTTTGAGCTTGCAAGACCAGCAAGTGCGCAATAGAATTGTAAATGATGGTCTATCAAGCGCTATTAAAAGTAAACCTGCACCATTGTATGCACCACAGTTTGCTAACCGCATTAAAACAGGTAATCTGGAAGATGACCTTAATAAAATTAAGGATACAGACTGGATTATTGAAGTGGTCGTAGAACGATTAGATATTAAAAAATCGGTATTTGAACAAATAGAGGCGCATCGCAAACCTGGTACGTTGATTACTTCAAATACGTCTGGTATCCCCATTAAATTTATGAATGAGGGGCGCAGTGAGGATTTCCGCAAGCACTTTGCTGTGACTCACTTTTTTAACCCGCCACGTTATTTAAAATTGTTTGAAGTGATTCCAGGACCTGATTGTGATCCTGACGTTACCGACTTTTTAATGCATTATGGCGAGAAGTTCTTAGGAAAAACAGCAGTTCTTGCTAAAGACACACCGGCATTTATAGGTAATCGTGTGGGGATTTTTTCTATACAAAGTCTATTTCACACGGTAAAAGAAATGGGATTAACCGTATCTGAAGTAGATAAGCTTACTGGTCCAGTAATAGGAAGACCCAAATCTGCTACTTTTAGAACTGTTGATGTAGTAGGACTAGATACACTGGTACACGTGGCTAATGGCGTTTATGAAAATGCACCAGATGACGAACACCGTGATACTTTCAAGCTGCCTACATTTATCGATACCATGATGCAGAATAAATGGCTGGGGAGCAAATCTGGACAAGGATTCTACAAAAAAATAAAGGGTAAAGACGGTAGTAGCGAGATCCATGGATTGGATTTAGAGACTATGGAATACAGCTTGCAACCCAAAGCAAAATTTGCCACGCTAGAGCAAACTAAAAGTATTGATCATGTACCTGATCGCTTCCCTGTTCTGGTAAATGGCAAGGATAAAGCGGGTGAGTTTTATCGTAAATCTTTTTCTTCGTTATTTGCTTATGTGCAGCACCGGATCCCAGAAATCTCTGACGAATTGTATCGTATTGATGATGCAATGAGCGCGGGCTTTGGATGGGAAAATGGCCCGTTTGAAATTTGGGATGCCATAGGTGTAGAAAAAGGAATAGAATTAATGAAAGATCTAGGCAAACAACCCGCATCATGGGTTGTAGAAATGCTAGAGAACGGACACCAATCATTTTATACGATTAAAGATGGTGCTTCTTACTACTACTCTATTCCAGATAAGAACTACGTTAAAAAGCCTGGTCAGGACTCCATAATTATTTTAGATAACATCAGAAAATCTCAAGAAATATGGAGCAACTCTGGCGTATCGATTCAAGATCTAGGCGATGGGATTATCAACTGCGAATTCCGCAGTAAAATGAACTCTATAGGTGGTGATGTTCTTGCTGGAGTAAATAAAGCCATTGATCTAGCTGAGGAAAGCTATGACGGTCTTGTTATTGCAAATCAAGGAGCTAATTTCTCTGTAGGTGCTAACATAGGAATGATCTTTATGATGGCAGTAGAGCAAGAGTATGATGAGTTGAACATGGCAATTGCACAATTTCAAAAGACTTGTATGCGATTGAGGTATTCAAGCATTCCTACGGTAGTGGCACCTCGACAAATGACTCTGGGCGGCGGTTGTGAAATGGCCTTACATGCAGATGCGGTCGTTGCTCATGCAGAAACGTATATAGGTCTGGTAGAATTTGGCGTTGGTGTCATCCCTGGCGGTGGTGGTTCAAAAGAAATGACCCTGCGGGCGGCTAAAGGTTTTGATAAAGGGGATGTAGAATTAAATCGCTTGAGAGAATACTTCCTTACTATAGGACAAGCTAAAGTAGCTACAAGCGCCTATGAAGCCTATAATCTGGGGATTTTTGAAACCGGTAAGGATATCGTTGTGGTTAATGAATCACACCAGATAGCTACTGCTAAAAGTAAAGCGCGCATGCTGGCGGATATGGGATACACGCAACCACCTCCTAACAACTCAATAAAGGTTCTAGGACAACAAGCACTAGGAATGTTTCTTGTAGGTACAGACGCAATGCAGGCCGGAAAATATATAAGTGAACACGATAAGAAAATTGCTAACAAACTAGCCTACGTAATGGCAGGTGGTGATTTGAGTCAGCCGCAAGAAGTGTCAGAGCAGTATTTGCTGGATCTAGAACGAGAAGCCTTTTTAAGTCTAACGGGAGAACGAAAGACACTGGAACGGTTGCAGCACATGTTGCAAAAAGGAAAACCTCTAAGAAACTAAGACAATGAACAAAACAGCATATATAGTAGCCGCAAAAAGAACAGCGGTAGGGAAATCAGGAAGAGGCGTTTTTAGGTTCAAACGACCTGACGAACTCGCTGCAGAAACAATACAGGGAATGTTAAAAGATTTTCCTGATTTTGACAAAGGTCGCATCGATGATATGATCATTGGTAATGCAATGCCTGAGGCAGAACAAGGACTTAACATGGCGAGACAAATATCATTGCTTGCTCTGGATCGTGTTGATGTCCCGGGTACAACTATCAATCGATGGTGTGCCTCTGGTCTTGATGCTATAGGGGCTGCGGTGGCAAGAATCCAGTCTGGAATGGCAGATTGTATAGTGGCCGGTGGTGTAGAAAGTATGAGCTATGTGCCCATGGGCGGTTATAAACCCACACCAGATTATAAACTAGCAAAAAGCGGGCACGAGGATTATTACTGGGGCATGGGACTCACTGCAGAGGAGGTTGCAAATGAATACAATGTTACTCGAGAAGAACAAGATCAATTTGCCTATGAATCGCAAATGAAAGCGCTTAAAGCACAAGAAGAAAACCGTTTTGAAGATCAAATTGTGCCTATCGAGGTAGAGGAAGTTTACCTAGACGAAAATGGTAAAAAGCAAACCAGAACTTATACGGTGACCAAGGACGAAGGACCGCGCAAAGGAACAAATGTAGAGGCATTATCAAAACTAAAACCTGTTTTTGCCGCTGGTGGTAGCGTCACGGCAGGAAACTCTTCTCAGACCAGTGATGGAGCAGCCTTTACACTAGTCATGAGTGAAGAGATGGTAAACGAGCTGGGCATTAAACCTATTGCAAGGATGGTAAGTTTTGCCGTCGCCGCAGTTGAGCCACGTATTATGGGGATCGCTCCTATCGAGGCCATCCCTAAAGCCTTGCGACAAGCTGGTTTAAAACAAGAAGATTTAGCACTTATTGAGTTAAATGAGGCTTTTGCCAGTCAATCGGTAGCTGTAGTTCGCGAGCTAGGACTCAACAAGGATATCGTAAATGTCAATGGTGGTGCCATTGCACTGGGGCACCCACTGGGCTGTACTGGGGCAAAATTATCGGTGCAAATATTTGATGAGATGCGCAAGCGTGGAAATCAAGGGAAACACTGTATGGTTACCATGTGCGTAGGAACAGGACAAGGCGCAGCT
Source organism: uncultured Nonlabens sp. (assembly GCA_947491755.1). Classification (GTDB taxonomy): domain Bacteria; phylum Bacteroidota; class Bacteroidia; order Flavobacteriales; family Flavobacteriaceae; genus Nonlabens. The sequence goes on from CANLKV010000002.1 coordinate 746,736, forward strand.
GGCATATTTGAGTTTTTGAATTAATGGCCCTATATATTTGTTTTACAAGATTTTATTGAGTTCGCTTTCGCGAAAGCGAATTTGACAAAGATCTAAACCTCGATAAATAGAGCATCCAGTTTTAATCATAGAAATAAACAAGACTAAATACTAATCGTAGGCACCGCCTACAACCCAAATAATACTGAAATGGCAACAGAGACAACTGAAAAAAATATGATAAGAGGCGGTCAATTTATCGTTAAAGAAACCGCGGCAGAAGATGTGTTTACTCCAGAGGACTTTACCGAGGAGCAGAACATGATGAAAGAATCGGTAACCGAATTTGTGGATAAAGAAATCGTTCCTCACAAAGAGCGTTTTGAGAAAAAAGACTATGCACTCACTGAAGAAGTCATGCGCAAGGCTGGTGAGATGGGCTTTTTAGGTGTAGCCGTACCAGAAGAATACGACGGTCTAGGGATGGGATTTGTCTCTACCATGCTGGTTTGTGATTATATCTCTGGTGCAACTGGATCGATTGCAACCGCTTTTGGGGCACATACAGGTATTGGAACCATGCCTATAACTCTATATGGTACTGAAGAGCAAAAGAAAAAATATGTGCCTAAACTAGCTACTGGCGAGTGGTTTGGAGCTTACTGTTTGACAGAGCCAGGTGCAGGATCTGATGCCAACTCTGGAAAAACTAAAGCAGAACTGACCGAGGATGGAAAACATTATAAAATTAACGGTCAGAAAATGTGGATTTCTAATGCTGGTTTCTGTAATGTATTTGTCGTTTTTGCTAGAATGGAAGATGATAAAAACATCACTGGTTTTATTGTAGAGAATGATCCTAGCAATGGTATTACCATGGGAGAGGAAGAACACAAACTAGGGATTCACTCCTCTTCTACCCGTCAGGTGTTTTTTAACGATACAATGGTACCTGTAGAAAATATGCTAGCAGGACGCGGTGAAGGTTTTAAAATAGCCATGAATGCACTTAATGTGGGTCGCATTAAACTAGCTGCTGCCTGTCTGGATGCACAGAGACGCGTGATAACACTGGCCACTCAGTACGCAAATGATCGTGAGCAGTTCAATACGTCTATTGCAAAATTTGGTGCAATTCGCAAAAAAATAGCCGACATGGCTACTAATGCTTATGTAGGTGAGAGTGCGTCATATCGTGCTGCCAAAGACATTGAAAACCGCATACACAAACGCCAGGAAGAAGGAGCGTCATTTGCAGAGGCAGAATTAAAAGGCGTTGAGGAATTTGCAATAGAATGCTCTATCCTTAAAGTTGCTGTGTCAGAAGACATGCAGGAATGTGCCGACGAAGGAATTCAAATCTATGGTGGAATGGGCTTTAGCGCAGACGCCCCTATGGAGGCCGCATGGCGCGATGCTCGCATCTCTCGTATTTATGAAGGAACTAACGAGATCAACCGTATGCTAGCCGTTGGAATGTTGGTAAAGAAGGCTATGAAAGGTCATGTAAACCTACTCGAGCCAGCGATGGCCGTAGGTCAAGAGCTCACCTCGATTCCTTCCTTTGATACGCCAGATTATACCCAGTTATTTGCAGAAGAAAAAGAAATGCTAGGAAAGCTCAAAAAAGTGTTCTTAATGGTTGCAGGTAGTGCCGTACAGAAATTTGGTACAGAGCTGGAGGAGCACCAGCAAATGCTACTGGCAGCATCTGATATTCTCATCGAGATTTACATGGCAGAAAGTGCAATTTTGAGAACTGAAAAAAATGCCAACCGTTATGGTGAAGAATCTCAAAAAGAACAGATCGCTATGTCAAAGTTGTATCTGTATAAAGCTGCAAAAATCATTCAAGCGCGAGCAGAAGAAGGTATTGCAGGCTTTGCAGAGGGTGATGAGCAACGCATGATGTTGATGGGCTTAAAGCGCTTTACAAAATATGCCAACTTACCTAATGTGATCGAATTGAGGAACGTTATCGCAGATAAAGTGACAGAACAAAACAAGTACCCATTCTAGAATGACCATAATGTAAATGTGAAAATGCCTTGAATTTCTTCAAGGCATTTTTATTTTAAACCACTAGGTGAATGTTAACCTACCGCAATCCATTTAGTTCTCGATGGTCACCCTTAACAATTTGCTAAGGAACCCATCACATTCAAAATAATATGTTTGTAAAAAATACTGTTTATGAAAGATTTTAGTTTACAAGACATCATCGATCTTGTTTTGGAATATGGGATACCGCTATTAAAAGCAATCCTTATTTATTTTATAGGATCTTGGCTTATTAAAAGAGCTATCAAGGTCACGACAAAAATTATGATTGCAAGAGAGTATGAATTGACTTTGCAAAAATTTCTAATTAATATAATCACTTGGGTATTGTGGATATTATTAATCGTTGCCATAGTAGGAACGCTGGGTGTGGAAACGAGTGGTTTTGCTGCTGCTCTTGCAGCCATGGGTCTTGCAATAGGGCTTGCCTTGCAAGGATCCTTGTCAAATTTTGCTGGTGGCGTGCTTTTGTTGCTATTCAAGCCATTCCGTGTGGGCGATACTATCGAGGCTCAAGGAATTACTGGTACGGTTAAAGAAATTGATATCTTACAGACTAAAGTAGTCACCTTCTCGCGCAAACTGGCAATCATCCCTAACGGCCCACTGCTCAATGGTAACATTATCAATTTTGATACAGAAGGTATCCTGCGTGTAGAAACAGAAATAGGAATAAGCTATGATGCAGATATTCCTAAAGCGCTAGAGGCGCTGCGCAAACTGGCCGAGGATCATCCACTTACCTTAAAAGATCCTGCCCCAGTAGTCGAGGTAGTTACAAATGCAGATAGCAGCATCAATATCATGGTGCGCCCTTATACAAAAACTGAGGATCACTGGACGGTATTCTTCTATCTACAGAAAAACTTTAAATCTACGCTAGAGGCAATAGGTGTTGAAATCCCTTACCCTCATCGTGTTAACCTTGTCAAAAAACAAGATTAAGCAAGCGCAACAGGCAATTGCTTTGAGCCATTCCATACGGGATGGCTTTTTTGTACATGTGATTGTAGGGGTCTCGCTTTCGCGAAAGCGTAACAATAAGTATCTTTAAAATAAAAAACATGAGATTTTTCACCCTTTTACTTCTATGCACCGGGTTATCGATGGCACAAGTACCCTCTGATCATCAACTAGATCTGTACCATATTATCGATGAAATAAGCGCCGATCGCATTGAAAATGACGTGCGCAAACAGGCGGGTTTTGGCACGAGAAACACTTTTTCAGACACGCTGAGTGATACGCGTGGAATAGGCGCGGCTAGACGCTGGATCAAAGCAGAATTTGACAAAATATCTGCCGATTGTGGCGGTTGTCTTGAAGTTTTTTATCAAAAGGACCTGGTCACTACAGATATGGGAAGTAGGGTGCCTAAGGATGCCTATGTGGTCAATGTGGTCGCCATACAACGTGGCAGCGAGAACCCTAATGATTTTGTGATGATGAGTGGCGATATTGACTCTCGCGCTAGTGATACAATGGATTTTACTACAGATGCCCCAGGAGCAAATGATAACGCCAGCGGTATGGCAGGGACGATTGAGGCGGCCCGGGTGTTAAGCAAGCGCCAGTTTAGTAATTCCATAGTTTATGTAGGACTGAGTGGTGAAGAGCAAGGCCTATTTGGCGGAAAAGGTCTCGCAGACTACGCCAAAAAGAATAATTGGAATGTCATCGGTTTTTTAAATAACGACATGATAGGAAACATAGAAGGAGTCGATGGTGTGATTGACAATCGCGAGTTCAGAATTTTCTCTGAACCTACTGACCCAACAGAAACTGACAGAGAACGTGGTGCGCGGCGTTTTTACGGTGGTGAGGTAGACGGTATTTCTCGACAGCTAGCTAGATACATCCATAATAGCGTGCAGACCTATATGCCAGAAATGAGACCCATGATGGTGTATCGATTGGATCGTTTTGGCCGTGGTGGACATCACCGCCCTTTTAATGATCTAGGCTTTGCAGGAGTTCGCATTATGGAGGCACATGAGAATTACACGCAGCAACATCAGGACATACGTGTAGAAAATGGTATCGCCTATGGTGATGTAGTAGCTCATGTCAATTTTCCCTACGCACGCAAATTAACAGCTGTCAATGCTATTAATCTTGCACAACTAGCCTGGGCCCCTACCCGACCTCAAAATGTAAAAATAGGAGGAATCGTTCAGGCAGATGCCCGTCTAGCATGGGATAAAGTGGATGGTGCCGTGGGCTATCGAGTCTATTGGAGAGATACCACGAGTCCCATCTGGGATCACTCTAGATATGTAGGGGATGTTAATGAGTTTACACTAGATGGTATTGTGATTGATAACTTCTTCTTTGGCGTTGCTGCGGTGGGCAGTGATGGTATAGAAAGTATCGTTTCATTCCCGTCAGGAACCATGCGTTAAAATACAGCTATGGTGTTTGAAAAGAATACCCCATACAGGGTATTCTTTTTTGTTTAATTTAAGAGCATATTTGAAAATGATAATACAAAAACTCTTGCATCATGAAAAAAACAGGCCCTTTGCAATCATTAATTACAGTATCTGAAGATACCTGCTTTAAACCTGTATGTATATATGAAGATGATGAAGGAGGAAAACTCTATGCATTTTTTCAATGGGAAGACCCCTACACCCTAGCCCGGGCGGTATTTAGTGAATTGCCTGGAAATAAACAGGTAGGCAAAGTATATTTTGATAAAAATGAAAATCTACGTATCGTGCTTAAAAAATCTGCACGAGTCTTTAAACGTTTCCGTATTGATAAAACACTAAAAAGGGATGTCAAATACCCTATCATTATCGATTTTAATGGGAAACACGATGATGAGGAAAAAAATGGAGACCCTACAAATCCTGGGAATGTTATTTTAAGAAAAAAGCCCTAAATGTTAAAAAGGTATTACACACTTATTGCCTTCCTAGTTCTATTTAACTTCTCGTGGGGTCAAGAAGCATTGCTGCAACAAGTAGAAGAATATCATGAAGTAGGAGCTTACACAGAGGCACAACCTATTTTAACACAAATTGATACTGCTGGGTTTGATAAAATTAAGAGAGGTAAGTTTTTATATCATACCGCTTTATCTAAAATCAACATTGATGCTAAATTAGTAGAGGCGTATCAAATACTCTTAGGTGCTAAAAAGATCGTTCAGCAAAATGATCTTGCATTCCTGTTTGATATTAATGATGAGCTCATATATACTCAGCTGGCGTTATCGTCTATAGATGAAAATATAGAGGCACTAATGGAAGAAAATTTTGCCATTGCTCAGGAACTCAATGACCCTAATCTATTAATAGGTTGTAATGAGTATCGATTCTATCAAATTGAAAGAGATGATCCTGACCAACATGCAAAACAAATTGCTTTATTCCGAAACTCCCTAGAAATTGCTCAGAAAAATAATCTTGACGTGCAATATGGGAACAACCTTATCAATCTAGCAAGCGTTCATGATAATGCAGCACAGTACGATTCGGCATTAGTATACTATGAGAAGGCAAAGGACTACGTAAGAACAAAAGATTATTTGCCTACAAAAATTGGGTACTACAATAATCTAGGAAATACTTACAAGAATCTAGAAAGGTATAAATATGCTATTGACACCTATCTAGAAGGCTTACAATGGTCCAACCAGCACGAAACAAATTACTTGAGAGGGGTACTTCTCGCAAACCTGGCAAATGCTTATGAGCAGAATGAAGATTTTGAAAATGGTTTACAAACGTTCAAAAAATACCTTAACCATGTAGACTCTCTTGATCAAGTAGAACGTCATAAAGCCATTCAAGAACTGGAAGCTAAATACCAGGTACAGGAGCGCAAACTAGAAAACGCGGAACTGAGCGCAGAAAATGAGCGTCAAAAAACGATGACTATTGCAATCGCTGGAAGCGCTTTTACGCTATTGCTTATTAGTGGTTTTATCTATAACAACCAGCGCAAGAAAAAACGACTTGCATTGCAAGAGGCAGAGCTGGAAAAACAACGTGCTGATAACCTCATGAAAAATCAAGAACTAGCCACTATTGATGCCATGATATCTGGACAGGAGAAAGAACGCAAACGCCTGGCACAAGAGTTACACGATAATCTAGGCAGTAGCCTAACCACAATAAGGTTATATTTTGAAAATTTAAAAACGCATTTCAAGGAAGAAACCTCTACAGAAATTTATTCGCGAACCGATAAATTACTGGAAGAAACCTATAGTACTATAAGAAGTATGTCGCACAATCGTCACAATGGAGTACTGGCGAGCAAAGGACTGATTCCATCGCTAGAAAAATTGGGCAAAAACTTAACTGATAGTGGCAGAATCAAGGTTTATATACACCATCATGGAATGAATCGCAAGCTAGAAAACTCGCTAGAGCTAAATATCTTTAGAATGCTACAAGAGCTGCTCAACAATGTGATCAAACATGCCAAAGCAACCAGCACCACATTAAACATCGTAGGAACCGATGACGCCATAAGCCTTATGATTGAGGATAATGGTAGGGGATTTACCCTTGCAAAGCACAAGGAAAATGAGGGTATGGGACTTTACAGTATTGAAAAAAGAATTGAAGAAATGGGTGGTACAATGGATATAGATTCCAGTCCAGGTAATGGTACCACGATATCAATTGATATTCCTATCCTATGATACAACTTATAATAGTAGAAGATCACGCTTCATTAATCGATGGATTACAGCTTCTATTTGCACAAGATCCTGATATAGAAATTGTGGCAACCGCAAAGGATGGTATTGAATTGATTACTACGCTAAAACATCAAAAAGCGCATGTAATTCTAACAGATATAAGCATGCCCAGAATGAATGGTGTAGAAGTATGTAAAAAGGTAAAAGAGATGCAACCCAGCATGAAAGTGGTAGCATTTACCATGTTTGATGATGATCAAGCAGTACAGGATATGATCGCAGCAGGTGCCGATGGATATTTATTAAAAGTCAGGCCACTTTCTACTGTTAAAGAAGCTATTCTTACGGTAATGAAAGGGGGCACCTACATGGATAGTGCGATCAACATAGGTACGGATAGAAAATCCAACCATGAGGACGACAATATATTATCCAGTACGGAGCGAGAAATCCTTAAACTCATCGCGGCTGGTCATCAATCGTCAGAAATAGCAGCCATACGGCACTGTGCTACAGGCACCATCCATAAACATCGTAAAAACATGATGCATAAATTAGGGTTGCAGGGCAAGGGTGAATTACTGAGATATGCTTTACAAAAACATGGACATTATAAATAAAACCATAAGCCACTAGAGCTATTTGTTTGTTCATCAGTGCTTTTACACTTAAATGTGGATTAATTAATTTTTAAAAATATACCCCTTATTGGGTATTCCTTCGCTTGTTTATTCCTTATAAATTTATCTTGTAAATAAGATGATATTGATATAGGGGAAAGAAACTGGCGACGGTTTCTTATAACTACCAGGCGTTAAGTCTGGTAGTTTTTTTTATGCCCTGTAAGCACTTGAATTAAATTGTATATTTGATCGTAAACATCTAATAACTTTGAAAGCGATTAAGTATATATTTATTCTGTTGCTAGTGGCTATTATTGCAAGCGCAGTATATTTCTCCTTACAGGACGGTTCCTATAATGTCACAAAAACGGCAACCATAGAGGCACCGCGCAGTCTGGTCTATGAACAAATGTCTGACTTTGATAACTTCAAACACTGGAACGCTCATTTTAATGACGATCAAGTAAGCATTGAACACAGTCAGCCATCAACAGGAAGTGGCGCCTACTATACATTTACTGATGAACACGGCAGTGGGACCGTAACCATCAAAGAATTAGAGCCTAATAAGTCTGTAACAATGGAACTTTCATACACTCATACTTTAGGCAGCGCAACAGCAACCATAAAGTATACTATTATACCTACTGAAACTGGCGCGACAGCATCCATGAATATCATAGGTAATCGTAGTCTTATCGATAAAGCGTTTGAAGCAACCACTGGCAGTAATCTTGAGGCAGATCTAGAAAAAATGTATCAAACCAGCCTGGACAATTTAAACACACACTTACAGGAGCTCATGGCAGCGTATACCATCACGCCTGATGGGTTAATTGACTATGGTGGTGGTTTTTATTTATATATTTCTTCTAGTGCAAAAAAGAATAATTTACCCCTGCTACAAGCCCAGATGACGCAAAAGATTAAAAGCTTTATGAGTGCAAACAATATCGACAGCTATGGTGCACCTATCATCATTTATGAAAAAATCGACACAGGACTTGACAATGTAATATTCTCTGTAGGGATACCTGTGCGAGATCGAGTAATTACTGCGGCTGATGCGAGCATACTTTGCGGTTTTCAAGAGCCTACACAGGCAGTGAAGGTTACCTTGCAAGGTGGGTATAACTATTTGCCGGAAGCCTGGCAGATCGCTGAAGGTTTTATAACCGTCAACGGATTGCAGCGTTCTGATCAACCAGCGTTTGAAATTTACAAGACAGATCCATTTAACGTGGCAAACCCAGCAAATTATATCACAGAAATCTATCTGCCCGTACAATAATGATCAAAAGTTTATTTATCGTATTTCTAGGGGGTGGTTTAGGCAGTTGCTTGAGGTACTTGTTTTCATTTTACATCAACAACAATGAAATTAAATGGATCCCTACACTTGTGGTGAATCTACTGGGTTGTCTACTACTAGGAGCTATTCTAGCATACTACGATAGGAATAATTTGAGTCAGAATCTATATATATTATTAGGTGTAGGTCTATGTGGTGGCCTAACCACATTTAGCACCTTAAGTGCCGAGTTGTTTTTCTTACTGCGACAGCAACAATACTTCAATGCGGCTGCCTATTTTATAGGAAGCAGTGCGCTAGGCATTGCAGCCATATATCTCACTTATAATTGGTTTAGAGCTGCTTAAATATTCCTTGAATTACGAGTGTTTAAAGCTTCTCAAACTCGCCTCCATCTGGATTTTTAGGATTGGGGCCCCAGCTGTTTGTTCCGGGTTGGCTATCTGCAATAAGAAAGACTAGAAGGATCACACCACCTACTAAAGGTATCAAACCAACTAAATAAAACCACCCGCTACGGCCTGTGTCATGTAATCGCCTAACCGCAACCGCAATAGACGGTAAGACAACAGCCAGAGAAAATAAGGTGATGATAATCAACGGCACAAAATAATAAGAGCTTTGTGCTGCAATAAGAGCGATTACTGGGATGTATAACGCTAGTACAATCAAGCTATTGAATAAAGTAAAATACCAATATTCAGATCTTCTCGCACGACCAGAAAAATCAGTGTATTTATTATACACCACTTTTACATAATCCATCATACCCATCGCTACCACCTCTTTATCGACGGGTTGACCATAATTTTTAACCCCCTCAGAGGAGAATGAACCTGTCGATCGCTTATCGCTCATAGACTAAATGTTTTAATTGTGAATATAACAAAAATGAATGTTCCGCTTTCGCGAAAGCGAACTTAAAAGAACTCTTCCCGCACTACTGTAAAATCTAGAATGGATAACCGATTGCAAAATTAAATATAGGATTTGCCACATCAAAATTCCAGCGATCTGGCGGTGCTAGTGATGGGTCGTGCAATGGAGCAGCTAGATCAAAGCGTATCACAAAGCCTTGAACATCGACTCGCAGCCCAAGACCTGCACCTATGCCCAGCTCATTTAAAAAGCTACTGGAAAACTGACCTCCCGGCAATCCCTGGTTGGATGTATTCCACACATTACCCGCATCTGCAAAAACAGCCCCTTTAAAATAACTGTAGATAGGAAAGCGGTATTCAATGTTTGCCTCTAGCCTCAAATTACCACTCTGGTCAAAAAAGCTGCGATCATCATCTTGAGGTGGCGCATAGGTACCTGGCCCCAGTGATCGCGTTCTAAAGGCTCTTACACTGTAGGCTCCACCAGAGAAATATTGCTTACTAAAGGGCATTACATCGCTATTGCCATAGGGCGTCCCTAGCCCAGCAAACAAGCGTGTTGCAATACGTTGATCTTTACCCGTGATGTAGTGAAACCTAAAATCTACATCAGCCTTTGCATACTGGGCATATTCCAGACCAAAGATCTCTCCCCTGCCCTGCTCATTGTCCTGAGCTAATAAGCTTATGGAATTACCAGCTATATCCACTGTACTGTTTACAAAAAATAATGCGCGGCGGTTGGAACGTAACAATCCATTATAAGTAAAAGAGTAAGTAAGACCAGAGATAAATTCTTGTTCAAAACTCGTTTGCAAGAAGGGATTTTCCTGCAATATTTGATCAAACTCATCTGATGTGTAGAGCAAATTGACATAATTAAGAGAGATAGGGTCAATCTCATGAGTTACATATTTATTTGCCTGCCACACGTATCCAAAATTGCTAGAAAAGGTAAGCAAACCGTATAATTGACTGCGATCTAGGAGGTCTACCTCGAGTCCTATTTTAGTCTTTGGGATGGAATACTTAAAAATATCGCTGTCAATCTTGAAAGGAAATAACAATCGCGGAAAGACTAGGTCTGACCCCAGGCCAAATTCTAGACTGGTCTGTCCAGCTTGATCACTACTGCTTATTTGTACTTCATAACCTACATCTGCGGTTATATTTAATACCTCACCACCTTTAAAAAGATTGCGATTTGAAAAAGTAAGAGCCAGGTTAGGGCCTGTAAAATCATTTGACTTAGTTACGGCCTTTAATTCGGCACGCAATGCTCGCTTTTTGAGAGGTGATAGGTAGATGTTTGCCTCCAAGAAATTAAGACTATCATTTTGAAGTGTATCCACCTCTTTATATTCAATATTTACAAATTTATAAGATCCAATGGTACCTAGTCTGCGGCTAGTAGCACTAGACTGCGATGGCGAGTACAAGTCGCCTTTTTCTATCAATATGAACGGGTCTAATCTTTTAGGTAAGAAATATTCCGTTTCTTGTATGTAATTCTTACGGGCAAATCTTGTCGTATCTAGATCAACCGAATCAATGGGCAAAGAGTTATTAGGATATATATTTACTTTACTTATTTGATATGGCTTTACTGCCTTTTCAGGCACATCTTTTTTTAATTTTAAAAACAGGTCAAATTTGCGATTGCTGTACTGGTTAGTATCCGCTTGAAATATCAGAAAATTCGAATTAAAGTTATAATAGCCTTGTTCTTTCAACCGGTCATCGATACGCTCTCTTTCTAGCTTTAAAGCAGATAAATCAAATCTAGAACCTTTTTTGATAGGTGAGTTTTTAATTAGGTTTTCTAAAATGGTATTAAAGGCGATACTATCTCTGGCTATAGCATAAGATTGCATGGTGTACGGTTGCGGTACTTTTATATCATAATGAACCGTGGCTAGTTTTTTCTCAGGTAGGTCTGTGTGACTTGTAGATATATTGCTAAAGAAAAAACCACGATTTTCTAGTCTATTGCGCAGTAAATCGCTGGTGGCTTCCTCCTCAACATCCGATAAATAAACAGGAGTCGTACCTATTTTTCTATTGAGAAATCTAGCAATAAAGCCGCCGCTATCTCGCTTTACTTTATAGTGATAGTATAACCCAGGGCGCAACCCTAAAAAAGTCGGGTTCGCTGGTGGACTCAGTACATCATCAAGTGCTGCTTTTAATTGCGCTTTGTCTTTGATAGTAGCTGCGCTGTCCACGTCCAGCGTCAATTCGTACCCGTCTAGAAGCAATTCTCCTTCTGGCACAAATTTTTTAACGCTACACGATGATAAAAGCACCAGTAAGATGCAAAGCGTAAGAATCAAATATTCATTATATCGTATCAATTATTATTTTTTTGATTCGCTTTATTTTGTTTTGTGATAGACTGTTGTCGTTTTTTTAATTCCTCATTTTGTTCATCTATAGTCTGTTTGAACAAATTTTTGAACTCATTAAATTCTCTAGTAAAAATGACACCTATACCACTTACAATCAATTGACCGTCTATAACATTGTCAAACTCATTGCGACGGAAACCCTTAAGCCTCCAGCGACCAGAAGGGGTGATCAAGTACTCTAAGCTTACATTGCCTATGACCGCTGCCGGAGCATCATTACTAGCTGCACCTCCTTCTACATCTACATTACTTCCTACACTTACAATCAACCGATCATCCAGTAATTTTTTACTAGCGGTCACCTCCAGTTGTGTGCGATCCTGTGGACTATTACCTTGATAATCTGTATAACTGTCCAGACCAAAGTTGAGGTCAATGCCTGTATCGCCCAATAATTGCCCACCAAATTGATTTAATTGATCACTTAATGCCTGATTGATATTATCTCTGGCTATGGTTGCCGTACCACCATTACTGCCATCTGCACCGCTTGTGGGAAAAAATCGATTAAGAACTAATAAGGAAAATACTTGTTTATTGAGTTCTTGCTCTTGATTATTCAATTGTTGTAACCTTCCATAAACCTGTCCTCCTATCGCTCCTTGTTCATCCTCTGGCATGTTGATGGAAAAACTAATTTTAGGTTGCATTAACTCTCCGTCAACATTCAAATACACTAGAAATGGCAATTGCTGTCTGAATTTTTGAGACACGGCAGCATCAGCTCCACTGGTTTGAGAAGCCATCAGCGCACTCGCACTCGCCTCAACCTCATAAATGGCACTGGCATCGAGCAAGGCATCAAAAGGATCACCCGCCCATGATACAGAACTACCTTTTGCAATTTCAAACCTTCTTGTCACAATATCATAAAGACTTAATTCATAGTAACCGTCATTAATCTCATAGCGTCCCGTTAAGGTCAACCTACCATTAGGTAGCATGCGCAATTTAAGGTCACCATCGCCAGATATCTGTAGATTATCCCCAGTATCTGGATCTACTATCACATTGATAATAGCATCTTTGCCTATATTGAGATCTGCAGTAATATCATATCCAGATAAGGTGGCTGTTTCTTCCTCGGTTTGTGTAAGAATCGCATCTGGATTATTGCGATTTACGAATTGAACGATACCATCCCGCTGAATGACATCAAGCTCTGTAGGTGGAATGACGTAAGTCACATCTGTATCTTCTAGAACAGTTAAATCTAGATCTACCACAGGAATGGTTAGATCGCCCGTTATACGCGCATCTGCATTAAAACGTGCCGTTCCATAATACAAATCATTATCACTTGCTGTAGAATTGAGTAATGCAAAGTTTTGAGCGGTAAGCTGCAAATCAAACGTTGGGTTGAGCCAACTGGATGTTCCTACATCACCATTGATAACAATGGTATTATCACCAGCGTCTGCCACTGTAAATCGGTCAAAACTTATCACTTCCTCATTAAAAGTAAGTGTTTCATTGTCTAAGGAGAAAAACGCATTGACTGCATTGACTTTAAATCCTGCCTGATCAAAATGCAGCTCACCACTGTAGGATGGGGTTGAGATCGGACCGCTAACCCTTGCGTTACTAGACAGTTGACCTACACCATCTGAAAGGTAGTCGCCTGCGATACTAGTAACTGTGGCCAGGTCTAATTGATTCAATTGCATTTGTAAATCTACAGTAGCAGCGTCTGCTATATCATAAGAACCTGAAAGATCAAGATCTACCTGATCTCCTTTTAAGGTAAGATCCATAGAATAGTTACTATCAGTGGTGGATGAGGCTTGTAAATTGAGATTTCCCAACGGTTCATTAAGCAATGCCAGTTGCTCGATCTGCAAATCTGCAGAGAAACCTGATGTGTTATACAGATCCTCCAGCACAAAATTGCCATTCATAGCACCAGTAGCTAGTTTATTATCTGGATTTAAATAACTCAATAGAGATTGAAGTCTGAAGTTTTCAAATAATAATCCCACATGATTACTTTCTACCGTCGCTAGATCACTACTCAATTCAATTTTTTGATTAGCATTAGTAAGAACAAAATTATTGAAATCCAATATTTTGTTTCCTACTGTAATGCTGTTATCCTCTGGGATGCGCCAGGCTTGCTTGTTAAGAATTAAATCTTCAAGATTTATTTTTATTATGAGATTATCCAGACCATTTTGATCACGCTTTCGCGAAAGCGAACTCCCCAAATGTAAAAGCTTTTCTTCTTTATGATATGCTAGTAAGTCAAGTATCAACTCGTTGTTTGAAACAACACCAGTAAATCGGGTACGGTCCAGATTAATAGGGCCTGCTTCAATATTTTTATAACCTATTTCAAAGCTCAAATTATCCCTATCAGATCGCGAATTGACCGTAAGACTATCGATCTCACTACCAGCATATTTTATATAAGGAGCTGTAATATCTGTGTTTAGTTTGCGAAGCTTTTCATTAAAATCGACAGCAATCTGCACTGTATCAAGTGCTTGCAGACTAGGTACAATAACCTCTCTTAAAATAGGAGTAGGTCGTAAATTACCGTCAACTCTCATGATCACTGGTTGGACAGAATCTAGTGCGGGCACCTCGGTAAGGTATCTGTTAATGTGTCGTTTAAGTGCTGTGGTTAATGACTGTGGAGCCGCATTTGATTGCAATTGCAAATCCAGTATCCTGCTGTTTATGTCTACTGAGGTACTATCTGGATTTACAAAGGCTGCTGCATCGACAGTTCCTAACAAGTATGACTGCCCATTGTAAACAGCGATACCGTCGTTGATCGTGGTTGTAGCATTAAAGCTATCAAGATCTCCCTTAAAATAAACATTAATAATTCCTGCAGTCCTGATGTCACGATTTGTAATGCCTAGGGCTCTCAAATCTACTCCTGTTACATCTAGTTTTAAATTTACCTGGCTAGCGATGCTATCTAATTCTATATAACTCTGCAAGGTGGCATTAACATTATCGTCACGATATTGTGTTTGAAAACTTCCTTTTCCATCCTGAATGGTTGCTTGAAATGGTAAGTTTTCAATCGCATAATTATTGTAGTTGAATTTATTCACTACCCCATCTACTTGTGCATCAAGGGTATTTAAGTCATCTCCAGAACCACTGGTTTCTATTTTTAGATCAAGCGCACCTAACTGGTCATTGTCTAGGAATAATCCTAAATTTAAATCGCTTGTCTGCAGGGTAGTATTAAAACTGATGCGCTCAGAATTTTTCAGATAACCATCCAACGTGACACTGCCTGCGCTCGTTGTTAATGCCGCATCTGTGTAAATTTCATTTAAATTGCCACGAGCCGTACCTGTTAATGATAAACGCTCTGGCAAATTGATAGGTACATCTATTGTATCTATAAATGTAAAAACATCTGCTCTTGTGGTGCGTGCTTTAATGGATTGCAGTTCAAAAGACAGGGATGATGTATCCAACGTATTTTGCAAACTACCTACTGCCATCACTGCGGTCTCTTTTCCCCAATTAATTACCAGGTTAGGTATGTTTAAATTCTCTGTAGATCCCTTAGCTTTCAAGCTACCAGTGATGGGACGCTGGCTCAACGCAAGTAAATATTCATTCTTACGCAGTCCTGGCTGTATTAGAAAAATATCTTCCAGATTTATTTGAAAGTTAGGCACAGCAATGTCCATAGAAATATCAATAGGGTTTTCCAGCAACTCTTGTATGCTGGGGTAGTCTAGATGAACAGCTCCTGTGAGTCGATTATTATTGATATGCAAATAGAGGTCTTGTAGGTCCATCTGCTTATCTGTGATCATTAAATCGCTAGCGAGGTCTTTTACATGAAGGCCAGATATTTCTTTACCGGTAAGGGAATTTATCGATACGCTAGCAAGTTTGGACGTATAGGTAAAGTCATTGATTTGAGTGTTAAGATCTTTAATTTCTAAAGCATTAGGGTTGAAAACACCTTGTTGCGGCACGGCATTATCTAGTGTATAGACAAAATTATTATTTGTCAGTTTTATGGTTCCTCCCTCGACATCCATGTCTGGCCATTCAAAAACAAATGGTTGTGGAGTAGATACCGTAGTCATGTGTACCTGAGCCGTCGTGTTTTCAACAGTTAAAAAGCTGAGATCATATCTGGCTGTATCAATATCTATTAAAGGTATGGAGGTTTCCAAAGCTCCTATCGCAAAAGATAAATCCATTCCTGCACCTAAGTCTTTGTAGGCAATTGAGGATTGATCGACCTGTAGATTATTCAGCTTTATTAATGGTAAGACTGAGGTGTTTACGCTATCCTTAATTGATGATTTATCACTTGCACGGGTCGTATTTACATCAGATGGCTCAATGGCAGTTTCTTGTAAATTATTGTAATCAATAACGGCATTTGAAAGTTCTACCACATCGATATCGATTAGTGAGCGGCTCAGATCCAACTGATTCATCTCGATAAAAAAACGATCAAACCTGATCAAAGCATCAAGGTTTGCTACATCATCCGTATAAATAATATCAAAATCAGTGAGCTCTACCATTCCTAGCGATAATTCAAGGGGCGCAGCAGTGCTTGTCGATGTACTATCTGTTGTGGTAAAGGCGTCAATTAAAAATTGGTAATTGAAGCCAGCCAGAGAGTCTTGACGTTTTACTCTTGCTACAAGACCATCCCATTCTGCCCACTCCAGCGCATACCCTTTTCCTTGAATAATAGGGACGAGTGGTATTTTTGCTTCTAGTTTGTTAGAGTATAGTAGTGTATCGCCACCCAGATCCTCAAGGTACAATCCCTCTATCTGTATACCACCACTGAAGGTCACAAATGCCTTATCTATAGCTACTTCGGTACCTGTTTTATCCTCTACATAATTGACCAACTGATTGACCATTATGCTTTGTCCCCATTCACTGCGCAGAAACAGTATCAAGGCAAGTAGTATACAAACCACAGCGACCATGGAGCGACCTAAACGACGCAACCATCGGTACTTTGATGAAGATTTAGAAGGCTTATCTGGATCTTTAGTTTGCAAACAGTTGCTTGTTATTTATGTAATTAATTCAATGTGGCAAATTGCTAAATAAGCTTCTGTTTTAAGGGATTGTAACAAATAAATTTACGTTAATATTAATAACACCTCTTAACTTTTTAAGTTAAAAGAATCGATTATTACCATGTTAAGTGGATCATGACCTTATTTCTTATTAGAACACCTACCAAAATCCTTCTGTAACAAACCAGATCAATAATTGAACCTTCCGCACTTATTATTGCGGCTATAACCCGTGATGAAGAGAAAGCTTTTGCTTTTTTTTATTCATAAGTTAGCGTCGCTTTCACAAGTGACCACCTATCTCTAATAGTCTTTTTCAAACACAGGTTTTAGCAATTAGAGCGATGCCATACAGCAATGAACTACATATTTCTTCTGTATTGTCCGCCTACCTCAAATAAAGCCTCTGTGATTTGACCTAAGGTACAAATCTTGGTGGCTTCCATCAGGTGTTCAAAGATATTTCCTTGCTCAACTGCAGCTTTTTGAATGTTTGACAGCTGTTCCTGTTGCGCTTTCGCGAAAGCGGAATGTAAATTATCCTTTGTAGCAATTTGAGCTTGTTTTTCCTCTTCGGTCGCTCGAATAACCTCAGCTGGCAACACCGTCGGACTACCTTTAGAACTTAAGAACGTGTTCACTCCTATAATTGGAAACTCGCCTGTGTGTTTCAACATTTCATAATGCATACTTTCTTCCTGAATCGTGCTGCGCTGGTACATGGTTTCCATCGCTCCCAGTACGCCACCACGCTCTGTAATGCGATCAAATTCCTGTAGCACAGCATCCTCTACTAGGTCTGTCAACTCTTCTATGATAAAGGCTCCCTGGATAGGATTCTCATTTTTAGCCAGTCCTAATTCTTTATTGATAATCAACTGTATGGCCATGGCACGTCTTACTGACTCTTCAGTAGGTGTGGTTATCGCCTCGTCATAGGCATTAGTATGCAATGAGTTACAGTTGTCATTAATTGCATAAAGTGCCTGTAAGGTTGTACGTATATCGTTAAAGTCTATTTCTTGTGCGTGTAGCGATCTACCACTAGTTTGTATGTGATATTTCAACATCTGTGCACGCGAGTTTGCCCCATACTTATGCTTCATGGCTTTGGCCCAGATCTTACGCGCTACCCTACCGATAACAGAATACTCTGGATCAATACCATTTGAAAAGAAGAAACTCAAGTTAGGACCAAATTTGTTGATGTCCATGCCACGACTTAAATAGTACTCTACATAAGTAAATCCGTTTGCTAGTGTAAAGGCAAGTTGTGTGATAGGATTTGCTCCAGCCTCTGCAATGTGATAACCAGAAATGGATACACTGTAGAAGTTGCGCACTTTTTCTTCAATAAAATACTGCTGTACATCACCCATTAAACGCAAGGCAAATTCGGTTGAGAAAATACAGGTGTTTTGTGCCTGATCTTCTTTTAAGATATCTGCTTGAACGGTACCGCGTACTTGTGCTAGTGTTTCTTGTTTGATACGTGCATAGTCTGCTGGTTCTAGGATTTGATCTCCTGTCAATCCTAAAAGCATTAGGCCTAACCCGTTATTTCCTTCTGGCAGTTTGCTGGTATCTACCTTACCGTTTTTAGAGTATACTTTTTCGCCTTGAGCGTTTAAATAAGAAGGGCGTTCTAGATGATTATCGTCATATATTTCGTTGAGCTTTGCCTCTACTTTATCGCCTAGTCCGTTTTCTGTAATAAATCGCTCACAATTCTGATCAATTGCGGCATTCATAAAGAATCCTAATAACATAGGCGCTGGACCATTGATAGTCATAGATACCGATGTCATAGGGTGTGATAAATCAAATCCAGAATATAGCTTTTTTGCATCATCCAGACAGCAAATACTCACTCCTGCATTACCGATCTTTCCGTAAATATCAGGACGCAATCCTGGGTCGTTACCGTATAGGGTCACACTATCAAATGCGGTACTTAATCGTTTTGCAGGCATTCCCAGACTCACATAGTGGAAACGCTTGTTGGTACGTTCTGGTCCACCCTCACCAGCAAACATTCTAGTAGGATCTTCTCCCGTTCTTTTAAACGGATACAGTCCTGCTGTGTAAGGAAACTCGCCAGGTACATTTTCTTGCAAACACCATTTTAAAATATCGCCCCAAGCGCTGTATTTGGGTAATGCTACCTTAGGAATCATTTTATGAGAAAGCGACTCGGTATGCGTTTCAATTTTTATGACTTTATCACGTACTTGAAATTCATAAATAGGCTGCTTGTACTTGTTGACTTTATCATCCCAGGTGGTAATAATTTCCCAGTTGTATGGATCTAGATCCATTTTAACGCGATCAAACTGACCTAACAACATATCTATGACTTGATTGTCAGTGTCAGACTGAGCCTGTCGAAGTCCTTCTCCTTCGATTCCCGTCTTCGACAAGCTCAGACTGACATCAGTCAAGGATTCAATAGTTTTATAAATCCCATAAAGTGTTTGTGCCACTTTAGATTGAGCTGCTGCTGTGTTATCATAAGCTCTATTACTCTCGGCGATCTCACTTAAATAACGGGTTCTGGATGGTGGAATTACAAAGATCTTTTCGCTTTGAGCTTTGTTAAGTTCGTTTTTAGAACTTAAATCCACGCCTGTTTTTTCAGTGACTTCAGTCATTAAAGCTTCATACAAAGCATTCATTCCTGGATCATTAAATTGGCTAGCGATGGTTCCATAAACTGGTAACGTCTCAGGATCTGCTTCCCAAAGGTTATGATTGCGCTGGTATTGTTTTTTTACATCACGCAAGGCATCCAGAGAACCGCGTTTATCAAATTTGTTGATCGCCACTACATCTGCAAAGTCCAGCATATCGATTTTTTCCAGCTGCGTTGCCGCACCAAATTCTGGTGTCATTACGTATAAAGAAACATCGCTGTGTTCTAAAATTTCGGTATCGCTCTGGCCTATACCACTAGTTTCTAGAATTATTAGGTCATAGTTTGCTGCTTTCAATACATCTACCGCTTCTTGCACATGTTTAGAAAGTGCAAGGTTGGACTGCCTAGTTGCCAGAGACCTCATGTAAACGCGATCGTTATTAATCGCATTCATACGTATTCTATCGCCTAATAAAGCGCCACCCGTTTTACGTTTAGATGGATCTACTGAGATTACACCGATATTTTTAGTAGGGAAATCGATCAGGAAACGACGGATGAGCTCGTCGACTAGTGATGATTTTCCTGCCCCACCAGTTCCGGTAATTCCTAATACGGGCGCTTCGACTTTGCCTAACGACTCTTTAAGTTCTGAAAAAAGGTCGTCAAATTCTTCATGTCTATTTTCGGCAAGCGAGATCAATCGTGCGATGGAAGGAACATGTTTTTGTTTCAACAACTCTTTTGTTGAGAGGTCTTTTCCTTGTTTCGCTTTCGCGAAAGCGGGAACGGGAACATCGCATTGCTTAACCAGGTCATTGATCATTCCTTGTAATCCCATCTCGCGGCCATCATCTGGAGAATAGATACGTGTGATCCCATAGTCCATCAATTCTTTAATTTCTGATGGAAGAATTACACCGCCGCCACCACCGAAGATTTTAATGTGTCCAGCGCCTTTTTCAACCAGTAAATCACGCATATATTTAAAATACTCGTTGTGTCCGCCTTGATAAGAAGTCATCGCGATACCACTTGCATCTTCTTGAATAGCAGTATTAACCACTTCTTCTACACTCCTATCGTGACCTAGATGAATAACCTCACAACCAGTAGATTGTATAATGCGACGCATAATATTTATGGCTGCATCATGTCCATCAAATAGACTGGCAGCCGTTACTATCCTTACTTTATTTACGGGTATGTATGGTGTTTGATCTTGCATTATGATATTCTCATTTTAACGACCGCTAATTTACGGAAACCTTAGCGGTATACCGTCAACTTCATAAGGAAACAGCTGCCAAGGATTGCTTAAAAAAACAAGATGATATATGTAAATGAATTACAGGTATTTATTGTGATTCATTAAGATAACTTTTAGGAACTTGATCGTTGCTCTTAAATTATTTGATCTGTGAACAGCTTATAATCTATTGCCAATTCTATTTATTTTAGGAAAACTTACCTACGATCTTTTTTAGTTTGAAAAAAAGCAATGAAGTCAGGAAAAAAGGAGTTATTGGCTCGAGCGGGTATCGCTACCAAAGGAATTATCTACCTATTGATAGGTGGTTTAACAGCATATGCTACTTGGTTTAATGGAAATGCTGCAAAAGATAGCGGTGGTGTATTGCAATACATAGCACAACAAACTCTAGGGCAAGTCATGCTGGTATGTATTACTGTAGGCATTTGCGGTTATGTATTTTGGCGCTTGTATCTCGCTATTTTCAACCCAAAAGATCAGACAGATTCAGATAAAAAATCGACAATAAAGCGATTGGGATATTTTTTCAGTGCCTTGTCGTATACCTTACTTGCATTTACTGGTATTCAAATATTAATGGGAAGCAATAGTCAGGAATCTACTAAGCAAGGATGGATTGCTTTTATATTGGAGCAGCCTGCTGGTGTTTATTTGATCTATGCGATAGCACTATTATTACTTATCAAAGCTATTTACGAAATATATCGTGTTTATTCTGGTAAATTTAAAAGCAAAATAAGAGACACTGAACTGGATGAGAAAGCACAAGCAACATTGATTAAATGTGGGTCTGCTGGATTTATAGCTCGAGGAATTGTTATTGCAGTGATAGCTTTTTTATTTTTCAAAGCGGGTCAACAATCTAATGAAAATATGGCTGGAGGAACAAAAATGGCTTTTACCTTTTTACAACAACAGGGAGGGACTATAGCTTTAGGGATTATAGCTACTGGGCTAGCTCTCTACGGCATCTTTATGATGGCAAGCTCTAGATATCGATACATGCCCTTATAATTTGACTATTCATTTATAAGCAACCCTAATTTTAAACCAGCCAATTGATTTACACAAGGAGATACGCGCGCATAGGAATCGCCTCAAAAGGTATCGTTTATTTTTTGTTAGGAATTATGGCTTTGATTACCGCAGTCAACCTGAACAATGCTTTAAAGAATGAAGAAGAAATCATTCAATGGATTTACCAGCTTACCTACGGCTGGTTCTTGCTTTTAATTTTGACCATAGGACTGACTGGATATATTTTTTCTAGAATCTTTCTCACCTTTAACCGCTACGACTATGATGGGACCACATCAAAACCCTACTACAGGCGTGTAGCTTACTTGATTAATGGCCTGGGGTATTGTCTATTATTATTCACATGTATCTCTGTCCTTAGTGGGACTTATGATCAAGACGACCCAGGGTATAAGTTCATGATATTACAATCCACGCTGGGTAAATCTTTAGTTTATTTAATCGCAATAGGTCTAGGTATAAGCGCCATCAATGAATGGTGGATCTCATTTTCATCCATGCTTAAAAAAATGATCCATAGTGATCTAATGAGTCCGGTGCAATATAAGTACCTGCTTTTTCTAGGACGTGTGGGAAGATTTAGTCGTGGATTTGTATTTGCTGTATTTTCCTATATACTTGCGCGATCGGCTTATTATGACTTGCAAAATATTCCAGAAGGTGCAGATGCAGCATTTGCATTTATCAACGCAAACTCTGGAGCATTTATAATGGGAAGCATAGCTTTCGGAGTTATGTGTTATGGATTGTTTCTTATGATCAGTGGTCGTCATAGAAACATTCCTATCAAAAAACCTCTGTTTTAAAATCCTACTAGGATCGATTGTAAACTAATAAAATCGTGCATCTTTTTCTATCTTCACCCTCTATGAAAAATATAGTATTAGCTTGTCTGGCGGCATTCTTTCTAGCCGTTCCTGCAGCAGCACAGGAAAACAGACTGGGAAATAAAGCGATAAGCAGTGTTGATATTTATGAACGCATACAAAAACTAGGGTTTTTGGGATCTGCATTGTTTATTGCAGCGCACCCAGACGACGAAAACACCCGACTTATCTCCTGGTTATCAAATGAAAAAAAAGCAAAAACTGCTTATCTATCAATCACAAGAGGCGATGGTGGACAAAATTTAATAGGTCCGCAACTAAGAGAGCAACTGGGAATCATAAGAACACAAGAGTTGCTTGAAGCGAGAAATATCGATGGTGGCGAACAGTTTTTTACTCGTGCAAACGACTTTGGCTATTCTAAAAATCCCGAAGAAACTTTAAAGATTTGGAACAAAAAGCAAGTACTGTCAGATATAGTTCAAATTATTAGAACGTTTAAACCAGATGTCATCATCAATCGATTTGATCATCGCTCACCTGGTACGACACACGGACACCATACTAGCAGTGCATTGTTGAGTGTTGAAGCATTTGATCTTGCTGGTAGTCCTAATGCCTTTCCAGATCAATTAAATAGACTAGATACTTGGCAACCAGAACGGCTGTTTTTTAATACCAGCTGGTGGTTCTATGGCAGTCAAGAAGCATTTGAAAAAGCAGATAAAACAAATCTATACACCCTAGAATCAGGAACCTTTTTATCAACAACTGGGTATTCTCTAGGTGAGATTGCAGCGTTAAGCCGCAGTAAGCACCAATCACAAGGGTTTGGCTCTAGTGG
The DNA here is from genome assembly GCA_947491755.1 of uncultured Nonlabens sp. Lineage (GTDB taxonomy): Bacteria > Bacteroidota > Bacteroidia > Flavobacteriales > Flavobacteriaceae > Nonlabens. Next base: position 770,310 of record CANLKV010000002.1, read on the forward strand.
CTCGCGTGGTACAGCAACAGAATATCTTGAGTTTTTAAAAGGCTCACGGCCAGATAATCCCCAGGATATTTTTGCTGGCGTTAATACTACCTGGGCACGTATTGATAGCACCGGCAAGTTAGAGAATATATGGCAAGCCCTACTTAATGACTACGACTTCAAGGAGCCATCAAAAAGTATCAAGCAGCTTTTTGCCTTGCGCACCGCATTAAACTCTTTATCCACAAGTCACTGGCAACAAATAAAATTGGAAGAGGTAAATACCTTGCTGATGGATGCAGGCGGTATTTATATTAAAGCTACCACAAATCAACCTAGTGCAACACCAGGTGAGGAGATACCAGTAACTATAGAAATTACCAATCGTGGACTACCTGGTGTACGTTTTTCTGTAGACAAAACAAATTTATCGACAGATGTAAACGAATACACATCAAAGTTAAAATCTAATGAATCAGCTGTTTTAAAAACCCAGACCGTCGTACCTATCAAAGCCACACCCACATCTCCCTTTTACTTAAATAAAAGAGGAACTAAAGGGATGTACGTAGTTGAACAAGATGAACACATAGGAAAACCAGAATTAGATCCAGGGTTGCAAATTCTGGTAACTCTATTTATCGATAATCAAATTATTGAGTATACGGCTCCCATCCTTTATCAGACTACAGATCGTGTGAGAGGTGAGATATACGAGCCGTTGCACATTGTTCCTAACGCATCAGTTGCGATAGAGAATCCAGTACATATCTTTAAAAATGGAGAAATCAAAGATATTGCCGTGACGATAAAAGCTTATCAAGATGTCAATGGAATATTACAATGGCAAGTACCTGCACAATGGAGTTTAAAGGAGAAATCTGGTGTCAAGATTTCCATTAAACAAGGTGAACAGCAAACCATGATGATCCCTGTAAAGGCACCAGATCATCTATCAGCTGGCGATATGACCATAGAATTAATAACAGATGACCAGATTTTTGATCAGGAAGTTATCGCCATAAATTTCCCACATATACCTAATCAGCAATTACTGTTTCCTTCAAAAACTCAATTGGTAAACCCTGGAATTATAAATAAAGCTCGTAAAGTAGCCTATATAAACGGTGCTGGTGATGATGTCGCGGCTGCAATAGAAGCAATGGGATCGCAAGTCACCAGTTATGACCCTTCAAATGTACCAGTTAATTTGGAAGAATTTGACGCACTAGTAATAGGTATTAGAGCTTTCAATGTGGCTCCTCAAGAGATGGCCGCTTTACAAAGCCTCATTGCAGATTATGTAAAAAATGGCGGCGTTGTTATCATGCAGTACAATACCAATAGAGGAGTTTCCAGAGATGCATTAGGGCCATTAGAAATTTCGCTTTCGCGAAAGCGAGTCACCGATGAAAATGCAGAGGTTAGCTTTATTCAACCCGACCATCCTGCATTGAATATTCCAAATAAAATAACTTCCAACGATTTTGAAGGCTGGGTACAAGAACGAGGCTTGTATTTTCCAGACGATTGGGATCCCGCTTTTGTTCCTTTATTAGAAATGAGCGATCCAGGAGAAAGTCCTACAAATGGTAGTTTAATAGTTGCTCGATATGGCGATGGTCATATTGTTTATACAGGGTTGAGCTTTTTTAGAGAATTGCCGGCTGGTGTGCCTGGCGCTTATAAATTACTAGCAAATTTGTTAAGCCTGGGGCAAAACGAGACAGATCATGGAACAAAATAAACCGAAAAAGAGGATCAACTGGAACCTCATATATGTGCTAGTTATTGCAGCAAATATCGCATTTGCCATTGCGTTTTACTTTTTAAGTGATACCTATGGAGCTTTTTAACTGGTTTAATGGCCTGACTGGTGCCTTAACGAGAATTGACTGGTTAATTTTAATAAGCACGCTAGCCTTTATTGTTTTGTACGGCGTTTACAAAACACGTGGTAAGCAAACCAGCGAGCAGTACATAAAAGGAGGCGACAGCAGGTGGTGGACCGTAGGACTGTCCGTAATGGCTACTCAAGCGAGTGCAATTACTTTTTTAAGTACTCCTGGGCAAGCTTATACGGATGGGTTAGAGTTTGTTCAGTTCTATTTTGGGCTTCCCATCGCAGTTGTTATTATATGCATCACTTTTATACCTATCTATCATAAACTTAAAGTGTTTACGGCTTACGAGTTTTTAGAAAAACGATTTGATATAAAAACAAGGTCGCTCGCTTCTATTCTATTTTTAATTCAACGAGGACTGGCCGCTGGAATTACCATTTATGCGCCGGCCATTATTCTTAGTGCAGTGCTAGATTGGGAGTTGAAATACCTGAATATCGTCATTGGGATTTTAGTAATTATATATACCGTTTCTGGAGGAACGAAGGCTGTAAACGTGACTCAAAAACAACAGATGATCGTTATTATGGCTGGTATGATTACTGCCTTTATCTTGATCGTTCAACAGCTACCAGATAATGTGACATTTGATAATGCCCTACAAATGGCTGGCGATGCAGATAAAATGAAGATTATAGATTTTGACTTTTCACTAGATGATCGGTACAATATCTGGAGTGCCCTTTTTGGCGCTAGTTTTTTAATGCTCAGTTATTTTGGTACAGATCAATCACAAGTACAACGATATTTATCTGGGAAATCAGTAAGCCAGATGCGTATAGGACTTTTGTTCAATGGGCTACTTAAAGTTCCTATGCAGTTTTTTATATTGCTAGTAGGTGTAATGGTTTTTGTTTTTTATCAATACAATAGCACACCATTAAATTTTAATCCTGCTGCAGAAAAAGCGGTGCTAGAAAGTAGCCTTGCACCATCATACAAAGAGTTACAACAAGAACACGAGCAGTTGCTAGCGAGCAAACAATCTAAACAAGTGGCCTATGGCGATGCTATTGCAAGCAACAGTAGCAATATTTTACAACTAAGTGAGGAACTAAAAATACTGCGAGACAAAGAAGATGCTAATAGAGATAAAGCACGTGCGTTGATCGCAGTAGCAGATCCAGCAGTCGAGACAAACGATAAAGATTTTGTATTTATCAACTTTATCTTGAACCATTTACCACATGGGCTTATAGGTCTTTTGCTTGCTGTTATATTAAGCGCAGCAATGTCCTCAACCGCATCAGAATTAAATGCGCTATCATCCACTACTACTGTCGATATCTACAAACGATTTACTGGTGCAGATAAAAATGATGAACATTATGTAAAAGCTGGCAAATGGTTTACCCTATTATGGGGATTGATAGCGATAACATTTGCAAGCGTGGTATCTTTATTTGATAACTTGATCCAGCTCGTAAATATTATAGGCTCCTTATTTTACGGTACTATACTAGGAATATTTCTAGTTGCTTTTTATGTAAAGAAGGTAAAAGGACATGCTATTTTTATAGCAGCACTACTCTCTGAAACAGTTGTAATTGTATGTTATTTGGTGGATAGTGCCGACAACGGTATAGATTTATTACCATTTTTATGGCTTAACCCATTAGGCGCTATACTTACAGTGGTTCTCGCATATGTATTACAAACTATCCAAAGGTCACCAGATCAATTAAATATTACTTAACTCAAATCTGAAAATAAAAAAACCGCTCCATTGTATCAGAGCGGTTTTTGATTAAAGTTAGATCATGGATATAAGCGCAAACGTTTTACATTTTCACACCTAATTTTTCTAAAGTAATTTTATTTAATCTGACATAATCAGGGTTAGGCGCTGCTTGTGCTAGAGCTAATGATTTTTTAGCGCTTTCAATAGCCTTGTCTTTATTACCCATCTGTGCCTCCATAAGCGCTTTGCTGCGCCACATCCAGTAGGCATTGGGGTTTTTCTCGACAGCCATGTTGATCCACTCGTATGCTTGCTGCAAGTCCTTACCACTTTCTACATAAAAAGTAGCAGCGCTATAATAATCGGAGGCGCTAGGCCCTGACATGATGCGGTTAATACTGGCTAGTGTTTTTGAATCAGTAGGTACTGTTACTGGTACAGAGACTCTAGTATCGTCCCAGCTTATTTCTAGATCGGCGCCATCCATCTCTAGATTATTAAGCTCGATCGTAAAATTCTCTAGAGGTTCTGCTCGTTTTACTGGCACCGCAGTTACCGTTGCCGCAACTAGATTTTCATCCCAGTCTTGTGGTGTCCCCCAGTTATCTGTATTTGCGTAAAATATAATTTCCCATGAGTTTTGGTTAGGAATTGTATACAATGCATAGCTACCTGCAGCCAGTTTTGCATCGCCCACACTTACATCATCTGTAAAAGTAATCACCGTATTTTCATTGGCGCCAGTGCGCCATAATTGATCGTAAGGAACTAAGCTACCAAAAATATCACGATCCCGGGCTGCCGGTCGTGAATACTCAATGGTAATATCTGTGAGACCTACCGTCTGGATGACTGTTGCGCTAGGACTGGGCTGCGGCGATTCTATCTGAGCGTTTAAAGTCGCGCCCATCGCAACGCATAGCAGTAAAAGGAGTAGTTTATTCATGATTTATTTTATTTAAATTATTGGTTTTAAAGTTTAGCACTAGAAAAAAAGATCATTTTTATGGCTACGATCATTAAAATGACCCCAAATATTTTTTTGAGCAATTGCTGATTGATGTTTATTGCAATTTTAGAGCCAAAATACCCACCCACCACAAATGCTCCTGCAATGATAAGGGCATAACGCCAGTCCAGCTCGTGACCATTCTTATGATAAGTGTATGCTGCGATAAAAGTGACAGGCACAGCGAGCACAGCAAGGCTCATACCTTGGGCTTGATGCTGTGTGTAACCTAAAAACCAAATGGCTAGTGGGACCATAATCACACCACCACCCACACCGACACTACCACTAAGTAACCCGGCGATAAGGCCTAACAATAAAAGGAGAAAAATAATTTCAATAGTCATTCTGCGTTCTTTCATATTAAAGTAATGGGGCCCATAATCTACAAAAAGACTCCTTGAATTTATAGGTTTTTGATCTTTTACGCCATTTATCCAGCTCTAAGATCTCACAATCTTTTAAGTCTTCATCAAATTGAGCATTAAGATTATCTGCAGTTTCTTTATCAAAAATAAGTGCATTTATCTCAAAATTAAGATCAAAACTGCGGTAGTCCATGTTACAGGTGCCTATAGTTACAAACTTGCCGTCAACCACCATTGTTTTTGCATGCAACATACCTTTACAGTACCAGATTACTTTAACACCACTCTCTAGCAATTCATCAAAGTAAGACCTGGAGGCATATCTGGCGGCCCAGCTATCCCCTATTTTAGGTAACATCAACTCTACTTTAATACCAGACCTAGCAGCACTTTTAAGCGCTGTAAGTATAGACTCATTAGGGATAAAGTATGGCGTATTAATTCGTATACTTTCTTCTGCACTGGTAATTGCTGCAAATAAGGCTTCCATTATATTAGCCCAGTCTGTATCTGGGCCACTTGCAGCAATTTGTACTGGTTTATTTTTCTTTTCGTCTACCTCAGGAAAATAATCTTTATGTATACGTTCATGAGCTTCCTGGTCATCTCTATCACAAACAAAAAACCAATTGAGTAACCATTGCGCTTGAATACTTTTTACCGCATGTCCCTCTATGCGCAAATGAGTATCTCGCCAGTAATCTTCAGGATCTTGATCGGGACGGTTTACATAATCATCACTTACATTAATACCACCTAAAAAACCTATATGACCGTCTACCACAACAATTTTACGGTGATTGCGATAGTTGGCTTTACGTGTAAATTTTGAAAAGATCACAGGCATAAATGCGTGATGGTCGATACCTGCATCTGTCATGCGTCTTTTTGCGGTACGCGATAAGTTACTTCCCACACTATCATAGATCAATTTGACCTCAACACCACGCTTTTTTGCATCAATTAAGTGATCGATAAATTGATTGCCTATAGTGTCATCGTTAAAAATAAAATATTCTAGATGGACATGGTGTTGTGCTTCTTTTATGGCTTTAAAAATGGCATCAAACGTATCACTGCCGTTGTACAACACTTGCAAATCGTTATGCAGGGTTAAAGGAACGTTCTGGTTATGACGCAATAGTTTGACCAGCTTTACTCGATCCTCAAGAAAAGTATTATCATACTCTTCCAACTGTTTATCACTTGTAAATAAGCGATCATTCCACTCTTCTACAAGTTGATTTGAATTGAGATCCTTGCGTTTAAATATTTTTGATTTGCGGTATTCTTGTCCAAAAAAATAATAAATAACCAGTCCTATAAAAGGAAACGCAATTAAAAATAAAAGGGAGGATAAGGTCTTACGCGGGTTTTGATTATTACGTATTAAAAAAAAAGCGGCACTTAAAGCAATTATATAATTGCAAATAAGCGAGGTAATAAACCAGTGTTTCATTGCCCATTCCATGACGATTATTTATAGAAACCTGGCTCAGGTATGGCTATGAAGTATTCCTTTTTGGACCTATTGTTCAAGCGCGCCTCTCGCAACCACGGATTGTGTATCTTGAGTACCTTGTAGGTAATGTTGTTCGCTTTCGCGAAAGCGACTAAATCATCTATCTCATAATCTACACGCACTTTTTTTTCTGGTACCATCGTGTAATGATGCTCTGGATCTACTTGAAAACCGTAATCTTCTGGATTTTCAAGAATGGTTTTAAGCGCCAGTATTCTAAAAATATATCGTGAGGTTTCTGCATTGAGAAGCAAATCATAATAATCTTGCGCCTCTTGTCTGGATTGTTCTCTATTAATACCAGCATTACCCGCATTATACGCTGCCGCTGCAAGTGTCCATGACCCAAAGTTTTCTTTACTTTCTTTTAAGTAAGCACAGGCGGCACGAGTGGAAACTTCTAGGTGATATCGCTCATCAACATTGCTGTTGACTTCTAGACCTAATTCTCTAGCAGTAGCTGGCATTAATTGCCAGAAACCTTTTGCGCCTGCTGGAGAAACTGCATTTGTAAGAGCGCTTTCTGCCACAGCTAGATACTTAAAATCGTCTGGAATCCCTTCCTCCTGTAGTATAGGCTCAATAATGGGAAAGTATTTATGAGCTTTTTTAATCAGCTTTATAGCGTTAGACTGAAAATATACATTAGAAAGCAACTCGTTATCAAAACGCTCCTCTATATCTGGGTCTGAAAGTGGGACCGCCTCTCCAGCAAAAGATAAATTTTGTGGCATGGGCAGCGAGTGAATCTGATAGCCAGGGGTTAGAGATCTATAATTTTTTGACGACACGCCTGGTTGCTCTAATTCGTCACTAGCATCTGCAAGTTGTATAAAGCTAATGGTGATACCTGCAATGACAGCTACGACGATACCTAAAAGAATTCTTTTCATCAGCATAATTTTTTTTTAAAGGTAAATCAATCAACCGTATATGTGAGCTAATTAACTTAGGATTATAGGCAAATTTTCATTAAACCATTTAAATCGATTGACTATCATAATGTGAGTACCACCAGGCACTACCGTACAATTATCTATATACTTAATGGGAAATACAGGGTCCTTATCCCCATGAATATGAATCACATCTTGTTGTGGTTTTTCTTGTGTCCAGTTTACGATGGTGTCCAGAGCCCAGTCCAGATACATGGGGTCGTTAATGTTTAAGTACCTTTTGTATAATTCAATTTTTTTAGGAGCCATGGTAGTACCATATTTCGCTAGTTCTTCAAAGTGGCTCATCAAACTAGTGGGCAATAATTTATGTAATCCTGTTTTACGTGCCAGTTGCATGCGGCGCGGGAACTCATGATGTGATTTTACACTAGAAATTATAATCACTTGTTTTGTGGGAATCAAAGAAGCCATCGCCTGAACAATAATTCCACCAAATGATACACCTATCAACACAGGGGTCTCATGTGCTACCTGTTCCAATAAACGAGTGCTGTACGATAACAACGATTCGTTTTTATGGGGTATGATCCAGTCCAGCATGTGCATGGTATAAGCTGTAGCAGGCAGCTTGATATGTTCAAAAATCAATGGCGAAGCTGCCATTCCTGGCATAAAGTAAACGTGAGTCATCAATCTAGTTTGTAATCAAGGTTTTAACTTTACATGCAATTTTTGAATGCTAGTAATCAAGTATCTTTGCAAACTTAAGCAAGCAATTTTTACTCTTCTACTACCTCACAAATAAGTTTGCTTGAACATAACTGACCCTGTCAAAAGTAGAATGAGTTAAAAGAATGAATATGGATACGACAATGATAGAAGTTACTGATAACGAGTTTTTAAGACAATATCAGTGCAAATTTGAAGGCTCCCTCGCAAAAATTGAATACGCACAGCAGGAGCGAAAGATTTTTTTAACTAAGCTTATTATGCCAGAAATCCTAGAAGAGCATGAGACGTTTAGAGAAGACTTTCTCAAAGCGGTATTTGCAGATATACGCGACAATAAAAAATTAAAAGTGGTACCCACTCATCCTAAAATTGCGGGATTTGTACGTAAATATCGCAATGATTATAAAGAGATGCTACCAGTAGGCATTAGTATTTAAAAACAAAACTCTATAAAGTTCCCCACAAACCGCGAGCTTTTTCAAGATCTGTTGGGGTGTCTATTCCTATCGTTAAGTTAGCGGTAGTTACCATTCTTATTTGATGGCCATACTCAAGATAGCGTATGCACTCAATTTTTTCGGCCATTTCTAGAGGGGTAGGCTGCGATTTATAAAAATCCATTAATGCAGCTTTACGGAAAGCGTAAATCCCCACATGTTTATGGGTTAATACGGCCACATCGGTATCCCTTCTATAAGGTATAGGTGATCTTGAGAAATACAGCGCATTGCTACGACTGTCTACAATAACCTTTACATTATTGGGGTTTTCTATATCTTGTTGATTGGTAAGAGGATGCATTAACGAGGCTAGAGATATCTCTTGATGGTTATCTTCCTTAAAAACTGCAAGCAGGCGTTCTAAATCACTTTTATTTGTGAAGGGCTCATCGCCTTGCACATTCACAACAATATCTACATCTAGATGCTCAACCGCCTCTGCAATGCGGTTGCTTCCACAGTCATGCTCTTGCTGGCTCATCACGGCATTCCCGTCGTACTGGCGTACTGTTTGATAAATATCCTTACTATCTGTAGCAACAATCACTTGATCAAAGAGACCTGTATGCACGACTGCCTCATAGGTTCTTACAATAACTGGTGCGCCGCCCAGGTCCTGTAGTAACTTTTTAGGAAAACGCTGTGCTTCTAATCGTGCTGGTATTACTGCTATATTTTTAAGCATGATCTACTCTTTAAAATACTATTCTCAATTATTTTTTTTGCCACCAGGCAAATGTAAGAGTAATAAGCCTTATGGTATGCTTTATTGATTGACATAGGGGTACGACATTAAATTAAATGGATTGGTGTTTATTAAAGTACTTCCTACAAAGCAATTAAATTTTAATGCATCTATCTGCTCCATAATTAGAAACCCGCCTGTGGAGCTGTCGTGTAACAAAGCGGAGCATTTCTATATGTAAAGGTGGTCGATAATATGGTGTTATGTTACGCTTTCGCGAAAGCGTGGACATTTACACCTTAATGCACACAACTTACACCTGCAATAGTTATCTAAAACTGAAACACCCATATAGAAATTACACAGCGGTTAATCGATAAAGTCTTCATTTTTAAAACCTATTAAATATAAATTAGTTTTAGCGCGGGTTACTGCTGTATACAGCCACCGTAAATATTCCTTGTTAGGTCCATCTGGAAGATAGGGCTGTTCAATTATTACATTTTCCCATTGTCCCCCTTGCGATTTATGGCAGGTAATGGCATAAGAAAACTTTACCTGTAGGGCATTGAAATATGGATTTTCTTTAATTTCTTTATACTGTTTCCATTTGGGCAATTTTAAATAATCCATGCGTACCTCTTGATACAGTTTGTTGCTTTGCTCATAGGTAAGGGATGGCGACTCTGACGTAAGGGTGTCGAGTAACAGGGTGCAATCAAAAGGCTTTGCGTTAGGGTAATCCACCATACGCACTTTTACGTTGGCAAATTTAAAGTCATAGATATTCTTAAAGTCATATATCTCCAGAACTTCAATAATATCGCCGTTTGCTATAAATCCTGCATCGCTTTTTAAGTCCAACCAGTGGTAATTGTTTTTTACCACCATAAGATAATCCCCTGCGGCGAGCTCACTCTCACGAAATAGAATCCTACTGCGTATTTGTTGATTGTATAGATTTGCTCTCTTATTTGATCTTACAATGATGGCAGTTTCTTCATGTCCCTGGTTGTCATAAGCGCTCATAACGGTCTCCATGATTTCATGACCGTCAATCAATCGCTCGATATCTTTAAATGGTTGTACAATAAATTTAAAATTTGGATCCTCTTGCTCTATAAATTCTCGTATTTGTGTTGCATTGTATAAAATACCAGAGTCTATCGTTTGTCTTTTTACCTCGTCCAGCTCTATATCAGTCACTTTTTTCAAATACCGTTGTTCTATTAATTGAGCATCTAATGCGGGTGATATATTTAATTTTACAGGAGGCAGCTGCGCTGTATCTCCTATAATGACAAGTTTACATTGAAAACCTGCATAAACGTACTCTATCAAATCATCTAGCAGGGAGCCATTGCCGCCAAACATTTTATTCTCTGCCACCACGTCTGGAATCATAGAGGCTTCATCGACTATAAATAAGGCATTACGATGTTTGTTTGCTTTAAGTGTAAATTGAACAGATCCAGATCCTTGCCCCTTAGGATAATAAATCTCTCGATGTATTGTCGCTGCTTGTTTATTTGAGTAGCTGCTTATCACCTTTGCAGCACGTCCGGTAGGTGCTAGCAAGACAGGGCTCTTTTTTACCTTCCATAAGCTTTTTACCAGACTACTTATTATGGTGGTTTTTCCTGTTCCTGCATATCCACGCAGCATGAAGATCTGGTCGCTATCTTTACTTAATATAAACTCAGAAAGCTCTGAGAGGGCTTTCTCTTGCTGGTATGTAGGCTCAAATGGAAAATCCAACTTGAGAATCTTAAAGAAATCTTGTGGGATCATTTAAAGGGAGTGGAAAAGTAGAGGATAAACTTACTTCAAAAAAATCGGGTGGCATTAGGACGAGAAGAAAAAAATTGTAGATTTGTTTGCTTTGAAATTAAGCTAATAAACAAAACTTCTTATGTTCAATTTGATCTTGTCGGTAGTCTTAGGTATTATCGTACTCGTAGTTCTTGCGATCTTCATCAATAAAATTCCACGCAAACTTCATATTGTCATCATATTAGTGCTACTCGCATTAATAGGATTCTTTGCTTACAAACTGTATCAATCCATTGCAGAGCCGGTGCGATTTGAAGCAGTTAAACAAGAACGCTACGAGAAAGTAGTAGGTCAATTAATAAAACTGCGTGATGCAGAAACAGCTCACAAACTTATTGTAGGAAGATATACGGATGACATCAACGCTCTAGCAGCGTTTATTGACACCGCTCAATTTGCATTAACACAAAAAAGAGATAGTAGTGTAGTCGATGTAGAGAAAAACCGTCGTTATGGTCTCTCTGGTACTGGCGGCTATTATAAAGAAATAACTATCGTTGACACTTTAGGATTTAGATCTGTGAAGGATTCTCTATTTAACAATGTTGATATCAAGAGTCTACTTGACTATCCAGTAGAAGGGGCTCCAGGTAAAATAAGTCTAGAAGTAGATACCGTTGTAGACGGAGAAAACCTGATAAGTGTATTTGAAGCCAAAGCTTCAAAGGCAGAGATTCTATATGACCAGCCAGAACGATTAGTAAAACAAGAACTGGAAGTTAAAGCGGTAGAAGCTATCGATGGGGCCTACATTAAAGTGGGTAGCCTAGAAGAAGTAACTACAAGTGGTAACTGGCCTAGACAATATGCAACAAAAAGCGATAACTAATATCACTTCAAATTATAGACTGTCCATTCTGATTCATCAGGATGGACTTTCTTTTTATATCCATACCTCTAGTAAAATAGAGAAAGAGATCGAGCGTAAGTTTAATTACAGCGCAAACCCCATAGAGATCCTTAAGTCTATTGAAAAGTGTTATGAAACTGAAGAGGCTTTGAACGCCGATTTTACGGCGGTGCAATTGCTCTACCACCACCCTACTTTTACGGTTGTGCCTCAAGCAATTTTTGACAAAAACTATGCAGCAGATTACTTAAAATACAACACTCGCCTGCTGCAAACAGACACTGTAAGCTATGATGACAACCTAGAAAAACTAAACGCGCGGGTTGTTTATATAGCATACTCAAATTTGAATAACTATTTCTATGAGAAATATGGAGAGCATGATTACTACCACTACTCCAGTCGATCTTTACCAGTACTTGTAAAAAATGGCGACGGTATGTATCTAGAGATGATGTCGTCTCACTTTTATATAACGGTCATAGAGAACGGCAAGCTTATCGCGCATAATATCTTCCCATATGAAACTATAAACGACGTACTTTATTACTGCCTATTTTCTATGCAACAATACAAACAAGACCCTGAGACCTGTAAGCTCAACTTAATTGAAAAAGAAAAAGATCAAACCTTGTACGATCTACTTTATACCTACGTGCGTAGAGTTGAGCGATTAAAGGATTATTCAGAATACAAAAAGCAAATTATATGCGCATAATTTCAGGGATACATAAAGGACGTAAAATAGAAGCACCCAAAAACTTGCCCGTACGCCCCACGACAGACATGGCAAAAGAGGCCTTGTTCAATATCCTGCGCAACCTGATTTATATCAATGATATCAAGGTACTGGAGCTATTTGCTGGTAGCGGTAATATGTCATATGAATTTGCAAGTCGCGGCGCTGGAGCCGTTCTTGCCGTAGATTCTCATTACCCATGCATCGCTTTTATAAAAAAAACAGCGGCATCGCTAGATCTTCCAATTGACACTATAAAAGCTGATGCATTTAAATTTTTGCAAAGTCACAAAGCTACATATGATGTTATTTTTGCCGACCCGCCCTATGCGATTACTGAAGAGGAATTCTTAAAAATTCCAGAGCAAGTAATGGCAAATAAATTATTAAAGGAAGACGGGTTACTTATCATTGAGCATTCAAAACATACAGACCTGAGCCAGCATTCTTCTTATGATAATTCTAGGAGATACGGCGGTACCGTGTTTAGTTTCTTTAAAGCTATTGACACAAAGCAAGAAGAAGAATAAAAAAGCAGGCCTATAAGCCGGATCCTGTATTCCCGTAATAACGAGAACCTCTATCATTTATCTAGAACCGCAATTACTCACGGTCTCGAACTGCCTACCCTTCAGAATCGTGCGGATCACACTCAAGCTCTGATTTACGCGACATTTCACCACATAGAGTTTACCTGATTTCACTACAGCATTACCTGTACATCCTTTCTGTTGCACTGGTCCTAATTCGATCTCGCTTTCGCGAAAGCGAACCGACGGTCGTTAACCGCTATGATATCCTATGGTGTCCGGACTTTCCTCTCTGATCAAATCAGAACGATAGAGCGGCCTGCTACAGCAAAATTAAACCAATTATATAGGAAGTGTTGATAATTTTGAAAAAATGAAACGCCTATTTTGAGCATATGCTTAAGGTTCAATTTATCTTTGACAGATCATGGAGCCATTTATTGTATCTGCTAGAAAATACCGACCTGAGACCTTTGAAGATGTAGTAGGTCAATCTGCTATTACCAAGACCTTAGAAAACGCAATTGATAGCAACCATCTTGCGCAAGCCCTATTGTTCACTGGGCCGCGTGGTGTAGGTAAGACTACCTGTGCACGTATACTTGCAAAAAAAATAAATCAACATGAGGTTGCCTATGATCCCGATGAGGATTTTGCATTTAATATTTTTGAGTTAGATGCCGCATCAAACAATAGTGTAGATGATATAAGAGAGCTCATCTCACAAGTGCGCATACCTCCACAGGTAGGAAAATACAAAATCTATATTATTGATGAGGTTCACATGCTCAGCTCTAATGCTTTCAACGCATTTTTAAAGACGCTTGAAGAACCACCTGCGCACGCTATATTTATTCTTGCCACTACAGAAAAGCACAAAATTATTCCCACGATACTGTCGCGTTGTCAAATATTTGATTTTAAACGTATTACAGTAAGTGATATGCGTGAACATTTGAAGCGCATTGCCTTAAAAGAAGGTATTGAGGCAGAAGAAGAGGCCTTGCAAATCATTGCCCAAAAAGCAGATGGTGCGCTGAGAGACTCCCTATCCATATTTGATAGGGTGGTAAGCTTTTCAGGAAAAGATTTAACGGTACAGGCGGTTACCGAAAATTTAAATGTGCTGGATAGGGACACCTACTTTACCATGACCGACCTTATCCTAGAAAATAACATACCCCAACTGCTTATTGACTATGATCAAATCATGATCAAGGGCTTTGATGGTCAACATTTTTTAGGGGGACTGGCTTCGCACTTTAGAGACTTGATGGTGTGTAAAGATGAGCGTACCTTAATCTTGTTAGAATTAGGTGCTGCCACAAGGGATAAGTATCTACAACAATCCAGAAAGACAGACTTTAGCTTTTTAAAAACTGCATTAGATATAACTAACGAGTCAGATGGCAAGTATCGCAATAGCCGAAACCAGCGACTACTAGTGGAGCTTACTTTGATGCAACTTGCATCAATTTTAACACCAGCAGATGGTGAAAAAAAAAAGCCGTTAACCTACATTCTACCCGCTAGAACATTTGCAGACGCCCAGGTGGTCCATGCCAGCGATCACAATGGTGTGACGCCAGCAAAAATTAATCATCCACAAACCAACAACATAACAAATGTTGTGGCTGATGCTGGTAACAAAAAACTGGAAAAGCCAGAAGTTACTGGAGGCACTAACATCAGTGATTCTGTACCATTACCCGCTAGCCATCAGGAAGTAGCTGTTGACGCAATCGCCAAAGACGATGCAAGCACCGATGTTAAAGAGACTGAGAACAGTATCCCTACTGCGACCAGCCAGAATAATGAAGCAACCGCAGTAGAAATAAAGGCCTCGCTAGAGGACAAAAGGCGTGCCCTGGAGGAAAAAAGACAACAGCATTTGAGTACACATTCCTTGCAGGGAATGAAACGTAAGAAAGAATTATTACTCCACAAAAAGGAAGAGGCAATTCCCAAGGATAAGCTACCAGAAGAAGAGTTCTCCCAACAAGAACTTACTCTAGTCTGGGAAAAGTATACAGAACATTTAACAGAGCGTGGACATTTAATACTGGCAAGCATCTTAAATGTTGACCAACCTATACTTAAGGGTTTTATCATTCATTTGAGATTTCCTAACGCCTCAATGAAAGAAGATCTTGAAAAACACAAAGGACAAATCTTAGAGTTTTTAAAACGTGAATTGAATAATTACAAGATCGACTTTGAAATAACGGTAGATAAAACTGTTACCAAAAAATACGTCTATACAGATCAAGATAAGTTTAAAAAACTGGTAGAAAAAAACCCCAATGTAGACCTCTTAAGGCGCACGTTTGATTTAGAGTTTTAACAGTAATCATTATACAACTGCTGCTATTTTGAGTGGTACAGCTGGGAAAATATCAAGCATAAAAAAGCCACGTTACTCACGTGGCTTTTTTGATGTAGAATCGTTCCATTTATAGACGGTACGAGATGGTTAGCTGGAAAAATCTATGTTCTGCCTCAAAGCCTTCTCTCACTAACTGCCCTTCAAAAACATTAGTAAAACCATAACCGTAACGAGCATCCACACTAAAACCATCAAAAATGCGCACGCCTATACCACCTACACCCATTAGGTCACCATCGTAGTAATCGCCATCATCGTTTTCACTCACATTGATTGCTAGTTTAGGACCTATGTTAAAATAAATGGATCGTGTAATATCAAATTGCGCTAAAATGCCACCGCTTAACCAATTCGCCTTTAGATCTACCGCATTACCATTAGAAGCAATAATTCGATCTTCTTTTACACCCAGACCATCAAAGCTAATTTCTGGAACTAATGCAAAAGTCCTTCCTAACGGTACCTCTGCAAAAAAGGTAACAGATGGTGAAATTCTACTGTTAGGATCTGAAATCAAATCTGTATCAAGCGTAGAAAGATTTGCGCCTAGTCGCATCCCATATTGTGTTTGATTTCTTACCTGTGCATCGCAGGTTGATGCTGCTATCACCAGTGCTATAAAAAGTATAAATTGTTTCATTAAGTAGAGTTTAGATAGTTTGAAAGTTTTAAAAATAGTCAAAAACATTTACTATGTAATCGTTTGATTCTTTGAATTATATATGGATTTAATAATTCCATCGGTAAGACCTATTTTGGGCACGTGAATATTCTTTGCTTCACTCCATTTCATGGCGCGCAAATAAATGCGACAAGCAGGAATAATTACATCCGCTCGATCTTGATTCAAAGCAAGGTGATACATGCGCTCTTCATAAGTATAACTTTGAAGCTTCTCGTAATAACTCGCTAGGTAAAAATAGGACAAGGGCTTGCCGTAAGATTTACCGCTGTTTTTAAAAATATTATTGATATTCCCACCAGATCCAATTAACTCTATGCGCTTATATGGCTCGCACACCTCTTTTATCCAGCTTTCTGCCTCTGACCATAAAGAACTCTTGACCATATCGTTAAGCAATCTTACCGTTCCTATCTTAAATGATTTAGAAGTTACTGCATGACCATTTGCAAATAGAGTAAACTCTGTACTACCGCCACCCACATCGACATATAAATAAACCTTTTCTTGATCTATAATAGAATGTAAGTCGGTCATCGCAATAATAGCTGCCTCGTGAGAGCCATCTATAATCTCAATATTTATTCCAGAGGTTTTTTTAATTTTTTTTGAGATACTGCCACCATTACTCGCGTCTCTCATGGCACTGGTAGCATAGGCTTTATAATCTTCTACCTCATGCACCTCCATCAAATTTTTATAAGAATTCATGGTTTTCAACATGCGTTCCACGTTGTAATCAGAAATTTCACCCTTGGTAAAAACATCCTGCCCCAACCGTATGGGAACACGCACCAGACTGGTTTTCTTAAATACAGGCGGCAAATCGTCAAATACGGTTGCTGTGGCAATCAACAATCGTATAGCATTTGAGCCTATGTCGATAGCAGCATATTTTTTTATTTCAAAAGCCATAACGCTTCCTATTTTTCTAGATAATAATCATAAGTTGCAAACTGTGACCTTATACGAGGTTGATCATTTTTTACATACTCATTAGTTTGTTCTTTATCAATGACCCTAGCTTTCACATTGTCCTTCCAACAAATATCAAGGGTATCTAAGACCTCTTTTTTAATTTCTTCATCATAGATAGGGCAGGCAATCTCGACACGATTATCAAGATTGCGTTGCATAAAATCTGCGCTAGAGATATATACATCTGGCTGTCCATCGTTATGGAAATAATAAACACGAGGGTGTTCTAGATAACGATCTACAATACTTATAGCCTTGATATTATCACTCATGCCAGGTACTCCAGGGATCAAGCAACATATCCCTCTAATTATCAACTCTATTTCAACACCAGCCTGAGAAGCCTCATAGAATAATGCAATCATTTTGTAATCAGAGAAAGAGTTGAGTTTTAAGCGAATTTTTGCTTTTTTCCCCGCTTTCGCGAAAGCGATCTCTCTACGCACTAATCGCTCAATGGCAGGCCTCAAAAAGTTAGGGCTCACTAATAAGTGTTTGTATTTATGCTGCTTATAATTAACCTCAAAGAATTCAAAAACACGTTCTACCTCTTTAAGTATTTTACGATTTGCAGTAAATAGAGTATAATCTGTATAGATGCGTGCGGTAGACTCGTTAAAATTACCTGTGGAAATAAAACCATACCTTTTAAGAGTATCATTTTCTCTTCTTGTGATAACACAAGCTTTACAATGCACTTTAAGTCCAGGAACTCCAAATATCATTTTTATACCTTCCTCCTGCATTAATTCTGCATAATTAATGTTTGCCTGTTCGTCAAATCTGGCTTTCAGCTCTATCGATACGGTAACACTTTTACCATTTTTAGCCGCATTAATTAGGGAACCTGCCACTTGAGAAACCTCGGCCAGGCGGTATATTGTAATTTTTATTTCTTCGACTAGTGGATCTAGTGCTGCCTCTCTCAAAAACTTTGTGGTACAAGCAAACGTGTGGTAAGGAGTGTACTGTAAAAAATCTTTTACTGCTATACGTTGCAATAATGATCCCTTGATTTTAATATCGTCTATGGGCAAGGCCGGCTGTACCTTATAGAGTAAATCCTGGCGACCTAGACTAGGAAACTTTAAATAATCACGTCTATTGTGGTAACGGCCGCTAGGGATTATAGAATCATCACCATCTATTTTTAGTTTTGCCATGATAAAATCAATCGTTTCTTGATTAATTTCGCGATCGTAGACAAAACGGACGGGATCACCATCCTTGCGATCATAGACGCTATCCCTTATTTTTTCTAGCAAACTTTTTTTGAGATCCAGATCCATATCGAGCTCTGCATCGAGAGTCACCTTGATCATATGAGCCTCAATAGACTTGTAATCAAAAATGGTAAATAGGTAATGCATACGATGCCGTATCATATCATCAATAAGGATGATATATTGTTTACCATCGTTCAAATCTGGTAGCACTACAAAACGACTCAAATGTTTTGGAATCTCTATAAGCGCATGCTTTACTGATTCATCTTTAAAGCACATTCTAACGGCTAGATAACCCATACCGTCTTGTAATGGAGGTAAAGCAGTAGATTCTTCAATCATAATTACTCCCAGCGCAGGACTAACTTTCTCATTAAAGTAGCTGCGTATAAAGTCTTCATGATCTTTCAGCACTTCCGTCTCATCTACTATTATGATGTTTTCTTTTCTCAATTCTTCCTCCAGCTCTGCCAAAATTTGAAAACTATGAGTTTGCTCTTGAATCACAGATTCATTGATCTTTTCTAATAATTGAGCTGCCGATATTCCTCCTAAAGATTTTGTAGCATTCTTTCCAGCGCGATGAATGCGCTGTATAGTGGCATAGCGTACTTTAAAAAATTCATCAAGGTTGTTAGAGAAGATCCCTAAAAACCTAAGTCTTTCAATTAAAGGAACGTCCGGATCGTTAGCCTCTTGTAAAACACGAGCATTAAATTTGAGCCAACTAAGCTCTCTGTTATAAAATTGAGGAAGACTCATAAATTCTTAGGAAATAAATTAAAGGTAGTGACACCATTCTCAAGAGCCGCCCATGGGGAATTGTCAAACTCAATCATTACCACACCTGTTGTGGGGATGTTATCAAAACGCTCTGACCCTAGCAAACAAGCCAACTCTGTAAGGCCATGATTATGGGATACAAGCATACAGCTATTAATAGTATCGTCTAGATTCTTTATAACCTGGAGTTGTTCAATATGATCAAAAGTATAAAGCTGTCGTTTCAATTGTAATCTTTTAAGATCATAATCAATATACTCTGTAAGTATGGTAGCGGTTTGCAGCGCTCTTGCTGCCGTACTAGAGAGAATAAGCTCTGGATGATGTGCAAATTCCTTTAAAGCAGCACCTATATCATGAGCATCATCTATACCTTTTTGTTTTAAAGGGCGATCATGATCTCTTACATCAAATTCCCAACTAGATTTACCGTGTCTTACTAGGATAAGTTGTTTTTTCATTACGGCTGTAATCTTTTAAATGACCATTGATCATTCTCAATTGTGTAGAGTATCCGATCATGCAAACGGTTAGGCCTACCTTGCCAGAATTCAAAAGATAATGGCAAGCACTCGTAGCCTCCCCAGAAGTCAGGCAACGGAATCTCTTTTCCGTCAAATTTTTGCTCCATTTGATGTAGTTGTTCTTCCAGTTTTTCTCTAGAGGATACCGCTGCACTTTGATTACTAGTCCACGCTCCTAATTGACTACCACGAGGCCTGGAGTTGAAATAACTTTGAGACTTTTCTCGGCTAGTTTTTGCAATAGCTGCTTTAATGATGACTTGCCTTTCTAATGATGGCCAAAAAAAATGAAGGCAAACTTTAGGGTGTTTCTCGATTGCTTGTGCTTTCTCTGAAGAGTAATTTGAATAGAAAATTAATTTTTCATTTTCTATTTCTTTCAGGAGAACTATTCGGGATTTTGGAAATCCATCTGTCCCCAGGGTTGAAATGCTCATGGCATTAGCTTCCTCAATAGCAGGATCATTTTGTGCAGCTTGAAACCATTGATCAAACACTTTATATGGATCTGAGGATAACTCCTGCTCTAGCAGGGCATCCTTTTCGTAAGATTTTCTAAGGTCATGCAAATTTTTACCCATCACCAGTTTTTATTGGCAATTTAAGAATTTGCTTGATTCTGGAAGATTAATCATTTACTAATAGTGAAATATGAAGATGGATACACCTACTTATTTGTGTTATGCACCTCAATTTTAAAAAGATGAGGTATTTTAAAAGAAAAGTCTCCATGCAAATGGAAATTTAAAACTTATAGAAAATAAATAGCCCAGCAAACAGAGTTTGCTGGGCTATAAGAACCATCTTTAAGATGGTAGTCGGGGTGGCAGGATTCGAACCTGCGACCTCCTGCTCCCAAAGCAGGCGCGATGACCGGGCTACGCTACACCCCGATTTTTGATTTAATTCAGTATCGATAACTGAAAGGATTTCTCTTCGCTAAAAAACGCAGATAGCGGAGAGACAGGGACTCGAACCCTGGCGACGGTTACCCGTCGACAGATTAGCAATCTGCTCCATTACCACTCTGGCACCTCTCCCAATTCTAAAGAACTTCGCTCGTTTCTCAAAGCGGTTGCAAATGTACATTATGTTTACAATCTGCCAAAGAATAAATCTGCTTTTTTTATCTATTCTGGATACTCTATTCTTAGGTGATACATACTAGCCAATTTCTTTTTGATAATAACCTTAATGGCTTCCAATTGTTTAAGTGTTATATCTGCATTTAAAAATTGGTTGTTTTTCATTTGACCATTAATTATACTTTCTACAAGTTTATCTATGGCAACACTACTAGGGCTTTTTAAGCTTTTTGAGGCCGCCTCTACACTATCAGCAATCATTAAAATCGCGGTCTCTAGACTGTAAGGTCTGGGACCAGGGTACTGAAAATCTTCAACGGATATATCTGGGTTGTCTGATTGCGCTTTTTTATAAAAGTAATAAACAAGACTATCTCCATGGTGCGTACGTATGAAATCAATAATACGATCTGGCAGATTATTCTTTTTTGCGATTTCGATTCCATTGATAACATGGTCAACAATAATCTGTGCGCTTTCCTCTGGGTCTAAATCATCATGAGGATTGATACCGTTACCTTGATTTTCAGTAAAATATGTAGGATTGATCATCTTACCTATATCGTGGTACAAGGCTCCTACTCGCACTAGCATAGCGTTTGCTCCTACCTCATTTGCTATAGTTTCTGCAATGTTTGCTACGTTAAGGGAATGATGGAATGTGCCGGGAGCCTTGTTGCTAAGTTCTTTTAACAATTTAGAATTAGTATCAGACAACTCGAG
The DNA here is from genome assembly GCA_947491755.1 of uncultured Nonlabens sp. Lineage (GTDB taxonomy): Bacteria > Bacteroidota > Bacteroidia > Flavobacteriales > Flavobacteriaceae > Nonlabens. The sequence continues at coordinate 791,928 of CANLKV010000002.1, forward strand.
TAAAGAAACATCACTCACTAAATTAAATAGCTTTTCAAATACGTAGATAAGCGGCCAGACAAAAAGCATAGCCAAACCGCATAGAGTAAAAAACAATAATCTACTCCACTCCCAGCCTATAACGCCGCCTTGATTCACTGCATAAAACGCAAAATATGATATAAAATAAACTAGAACAATTTGACCTACTGTCACAAATAGGTTTGCTCTTTTGTAGATTTCTTTTCCAGATAAAATGGTTACAATACCGGCCATTATTTGTAAGAACAAATACTCTGCACTAGAAGGAACTACAAAGCTTAAAATAAAGATGATGATCACATGACTGAAGAGCCCTAACCGTGCATCAAAAAATGCTTTGATTATCAAGGGGAGCATGCATACAGGTACAATATAAACGTAGCTGGCGTCTAATTTTACAACAGTTGCGGTAAGTATTGCAAATAGAGAAACATTAAAATAAATAAAGAAGAGTTTTTTATTGCTTTGGTAAACTTCCTGACGGTATTTTTTGATGAATAGCAAGAGCATGGTTAGCGCCATCCCGACCAGTATAATATAACCCAGTAGTTTCCAATTATACTGAGAGTCCGACCACGTTTGTGACTCGTATGTGCTATTAAGGGTATTTAATATTTGTAGCTTGTCGCCCTCTACAATTTCGCCTTGAGCGATAATACGAGCATTTTGCGCTATTAACCCTCTAGTAGGAAGGATTTTCTCGAGTTCGTTTTGAATCGTGAGATCTGTGAGCGCTTGATCGTAAAATACATTAGGCTCTAATAAAGCTGAAAGCCGTCGGTTGAGTAGACCTTTAATGGTCTCAGGATACATAGAAAATAGTGCTGCAAGCTTTTGTTCCAGTAGCGTAGGGGTTATAAAATCACCGTATGTAATTTGTTTTATCTCTCCGTCGCCTTGCTTGAGAACTACCGGGTGAATACTTTTTAAATCTTGAATGTTTTCCAGGTATCCAGTGTCATAAATCTGAGTCAAAAAAGGTTTTACATCATTTACCAGCCTGCGACTTAATTTATCATACAAACTATCTGAGATACCGGCCTGTATCATGTCTGTATAAATTGAGTATAAATTATCTACATCAACATCTACACTATAAAAATGACGCGGAGTCTGTTCTATTATTTCGAGCTTTTCTGTCTCGAGCTGCTCCTCACTCTTAAGGATTGCAAATCTAAAAGGTGCGTATAGGGTCTCATATTCCCAAGGTTCTCCCTGAGCATAATCATATTTAAATCGATCACTCTTAGGGAAAAAATAAACGATTGTAGAAGTACAGAAAATAATTAAAAACAACCTGATGACCAGGTCTTGATATCTGTAAAGTTGGTTCTTAGAAACTTTCATTACTGCAAAGTAATAACAATGCGAGTAAAATAATGACAGTTTTAAATTTAGTTGGCATTTGAGTTGTTATAGCCAAGAAAACGTTTGCGAAATTATTATTTTCGCATGAAAATGATATCATGAAAAAGGTAGTAATAGTTTCTTATGCAAGGACACCCATCGGTAGTTTTTTAGGTGCATTGAGCTCTGTTCCTGCGACTGAGTTGTGCTCAATTGCAATAAAAGGTGCTCTAGATAAGATAGATTTGGATCCCAAAGAGGTACAGGAAGTTATTATAGGTCACGTTGTGCAATCTAATAGTGGACAGGCTCCCGCTAGACAAGCTGCTCTGGGCGCTGGCCTTCCTAACCACGTACCGGCTACAACTATTAATAAAGTTTGTGCTAGTGGAATGAAAAGCATAAGTATGGCTGCTCAAGCCATAGCGCTAGGTGATCAAGATGTTATTATTGCCGGCGGTATGGAGAGTATGAGTCAAATCCCTCATTATTTACCCATGCGTAATGGACAAAAATTTGGTCCAGCTACAATGATAGATGGCATGCAGAAAGATGGTCTAGTAGACGCTTATAATCATGAAGCTATGGGGGTTTGCGCTGATCAATGTGCTCGAGAGCACTCTTTCAGTCGTGAAGAACAGGATAACTATGCCATTCAATCTTATGAACGGTCTAGAAAAGCATGGGAAAGCGGCAAGTTTAATAATGAAGTGGTTCCTGTAAAAGTAAAACAAAGACGAGGGGATAATATTGTAGTCGATCGCGATGAGGAGTTTTCTAATGTAAGAATGGACAAGATCCCTCAATTGAGAGCTGCTTTTACCAAAGACGGCACCGTAACTGCCGCCAATGCAAGTACAATTAATGATGGTGCAGCTGCAATTATATTAATGAGTGAGGATAAAGCCAGAGAACTAGGTTTAAAGCCCCTTGCTACTGTCTTAAGTTATGCAGATGCAGCAATCGAACCAGAACGTTTTACTACTGCACCTGCCAAAGCTTTACCTATTGCATTGAACAAAGCCAAAATCTCCATTGATCAAGTTGATTATTTTGAGCTAAACGAAGCCTTTGCAGTAGTGGGGCTTGCTAATATGAAATTGTTAAATATTGATGACTCAAAGGTGAATATTTATGGTGGCGCGGTATCATTAGGTCATCCTCTAGGCTGTAGTGGTGCAAGGATTGTAGCTACCTTATTAAGCGTTCTTAAGAATGAGAAAGGTAAAATAGGTGCTGCAGCAATTTGCAATGGCGGCGGCGGAGCCTCTGCCCTAGTTCTTGAGGCGCACTAATACGATGAAATACGGCGTTTGTCATATAACAATTGCTCCATTACGATTTGAAGCCAGTGATAAAGCAGAGATGACTTCTCAAGTTTTATACGGTGAATCGTTTAAGGTGCTAGAGTTACGTAAATCCTGGTCTCGTATTAGATTAGCACATGATTCCTATGAAGGGTGGATTGATAACAAACAATATATAGAGGTTAAGAAAGAAGTTTATCAAATTTTAAGTGACAAAAAGTCCATAGAATTCTCGTTAGACCCTATAGGAATGACCACACACGCGGACTTAACACTGAGTACCATTTTTATAGGCAGTGCGACATCTAGCGCCTCATTTTTAAAAGACGTAGCGCAACCTAAATCTGGATCGCAAGAAAGCTTAAAACGTTTGCCCAAAAGCAATTTGATTGATACAGCCCTGCTTTTTCTCAACGCACCTTACTTGTGGGGAGGTCGCAGCACAGTAGGAATTGACTGTAGTGGTTTTACTCAACTCGTTTATCGACTCAATGGTTATGATTTGAGTAGAGATGCCAGCCAACAAGCAGAGCACGGTGATATCTTAAGTTTCATTGAAGAATCAGACCCTGGTGATCTTGCTTTTTTTGACAATGCAGAGGGAAAAATAACCCATGTAGGAATTATCATGAAAGACAATTACATCATTCATGCTCATGGTAAAGTCAGAATAGATCGACTGGATCAATCAGGAATTTTCAATCTGGAACAACAAACACATTCTCACAAATTGAGGATGATCAAGCAGATTTTATAAATGAAAAAGGTCCAACTTACAAGTTGGACCTTTTCTATTCAATTAAGAATGTGAACTTTAGTTGTTTTGAAGTGCCTGCGCTTTTTCAGGCATTTCCAAAAAATTATAAAGCCCGATAAGTGTTTCTTTCACTCCTGCTAGATCAGGTTTGATCTGCATCAATTTTTCAAAATTAAGTACTGCTTTTTTGTACAGTTCTTCTTGATCTTCTACACTTGTTTCGTCAAGATTTCCTTTATTGATATAGGCAGCTGCCTGATTATTTAGAGACACATAACTATCTGGTCGCAGGTCTAGACTTTTTTGATAATAATCAATGGCTTGATCCCAATTTCCTTTCTCTCCAGCAGCCATACCTAGGTTTTCAAATACTTGAGGATCGGTGATTTCAGTGTTCAATTCCTTGATAGCTTTTTCATACGCTTCCTGATCATCTACTAATAAGTATAGATCAGCCTTTGCTAATTGTACGCTTTGATCTTGAGAATTTTGAGCTAGAGTAGTTTCAACCAACTCCTTTGCTTTATCCATCTCTCCCTGTTGTTTGTAAATCCATGTAAGATTAGTGACTATTCCACCTAATACAGACTCTGAACGCTCCATTCTTGCATCCATGTAACGCCCTGATAAAACAGCCAAATCTGCAGATTTTTTATTAGGGAAGGTAGTTACCTGGCCCGTATTTTTATCTGTAGCTACTGCTGTTTCAACCACTCCATTATAACCTTTCTCTATCAAGGCTTCATAATTCTGACGAGCGAAATCAAAATCCTGGATACCGTACGCAAGATTAGCGGCATTCTCACGCATTTTATCATTATCTGGATCTTTTTCTAGCAAGTATTTTACTAGTGACAATGCTTTCTCTGTATTTTTATTCTTAAGCTCGGTTTGCGCTTTAGAAAAAATAGCTGCTGTAACAGCTTGTTGATACATTTGAACCTGAGCTTTATCTTCAAAGCCTTGTGATTCAGCTTGATCCAATTGCTCATAGACTGCCATAAGCTTATCGCTGTCTAACTTTACACTTGCTGGATTTCCTATCGTGGTTGCAGCATCATAGAATAATACGTCGGTTTTGTATTGATCCTCAACAGCATTTTGGTCTATTTCTTCATAGATCTCGCGAGCTTCTTTATAATCTTGTTTCTCGATCGCCTTGCTGATCTTTTTGATTTCTCTTTTCTGTGCTACCATTACCGCGCTGAAAGCTAAAGCGATGGTAAGAATGATATATTTCATTGTTTTGCTTTTTAAATGTTATTCTTCACTATCATCTACAACGGTCGTGCCGTTTTCTAGGTTCTCCTGTGTCTCTTCGTCATCATTATCTTGGGTACCCTCATTTGCTACTTTGGCAACGGCAGCGATGCGGTCGTCTCCTTTTAAATTGATTAATCTTACCCCTTGAGTAGCACGCCCCATTACTCGCAAGTCAGACACGTCAATACGTATGGCTACACCAGATTTATTAATTATCATCAAGCCATCGTCGTCAGTCACATTTTTAAGAGCAACTAATCCACCAGTCTTTTCTGTTACAGAGATAGTTTTAACCCCTTTACCACCACGATTTGTCTCTCTATAGTCCTCAAGGCTAGAACGTTTACCGTACCCTTTTTCTGAAACCACTAAAATCTCTGAATTCATATCGTTTACAGAAACCATTCCAATGACCTCGTCATCTTCATGAGCGAGTCGTATACCTCGCACACCGCTGGCATTTCTACCCATCGACCGCGTCTTTTTCTCATCAAAACGTATCGCTTTACCACTCTTCAACCCTAGCATCACATGGCTGTCGCCAGTGGTTAATTTTGCCTCGAGAAGCGTATCACCGTCTCTTACAGTAATGGCATTAATACCATTTGAACGTGGTCTAGAATATTGCTCTAACGAGGTTTTTTTGACCACACCTTTTTTAGTACACATAATCACATAATGACTATTGATGTACTCTTCATCCTTAATATCCTGAGTACAAATGACTGCTTTAACAGTGTCATCCTGTTCTATATTGATAAGGTTTTGAATAGCTCTACCCTTTGAGGTGCGACTGCCTTCTGGAATTTCAAAAACGCGCATCCAGAAACATTTCCCCTTTTCTGTAAAGAAAATCATGTACTGATGATTAGTCCCTACAAAAATATCTTCAAGAAAATCCTCATCTCTAGTAGTACTTGCTTTTTGACCTACACCACCCCTATTTTGGGTCTTATACTCAGTCAGGCTTGTTCTTTTAATGTATCCAGCGTGAGAAATGGTAATAACAACTTGTTCATCTGGAATCATATCTTCCATACTCAAATCACCACCAGCATACTCTATCTGAGAGCGGCGCTCATCACCGTACTTATCGCGCATCTCACCCAGCTCCTCTTTTATAATTTCCATTCTACGCTCTTTTCTAGCTAGAATGTCTTTTAAATCAGCGATGGTTGCTAGCAGATCTTCATACTCTGTACGCAATTTATCTTGCTCCAGTCCTGTTAACTGACGCAAGCGCATTTCTACGATGGCGCGAGCTTGTATTTCTGTCAGTTCAAAGCGTTTGATTAAGTTTTCTCTCGCTTCCTCACCATTAGAACTTGCTCTAATAATCTTAATGACCTCATCTATATTGTCACTAGCGATAATAAGACCCTCGAGAATATGTGCTCGCTCCTCTGCCTTGCGCAATTCATAAGTGGTGCGACGCACCACTACCTCGTGACGATGTTCCACAAAATGATGGATCATCTCCTTTACATTGAGCATTTCTGGTTTACCTTTTACCAGGGCAATATTATTTACACTAAAAGAGGACTGTAATGCAGTATGTTTATATAAGGTATTTACAACTATATTAGGGATAGCGTCTCGCTTCAAAATATACACGATACGCATTCCCTTGCGATCTGACTCATCTCTAATTGAGGAAATCCCTTCTAGTTTTTTATCATTAATAAGATCGGCTGTCTTTTTGATCATATCAGCCTTGTTTACCTGGTACGGCAACTCATCAACGATAATACACTCACGACCCTTTACTTCCTCGATACGCACACGACCTCGTATTTTAATACGCCCGCGACCTGTATGCATGGCTTCCTTAACACCGTCATAGCCATATATGATACCACCTGTAGGAAAGTCAGGTGCTTTAATGTGCTGCATGAGCTCATCAATCTCGATATCGTTATTATCGATATAAGCGATGGTCCCGTCCACCACCTCGGTAAGATTGTGAGGCGGCATGTTTGTCGCCATACCTACTGCAATACCACTAGCACCATTAACTAAAAGGTTAGGTATTTTTGTAGGAAGTACAGTGGGCTCGTGTAATGTATCGTCAAAGTTAAGTTGCGTATCTACGGTCTCTTTATCAATATCTGCCAGTAATTCTTCAGATATTTTACGCATTCTAGCCTCTGTATAACGCATCGCAGCAGGTGGATCTCCATCAACACTACCAAAGTTACCCTGACCATCTACCAGCATGTAACGCAGCGACCACTCTTGAGCCATGCGCACCATAGTATCATATACAGATGTATCACCATGTGGGTGATATTTACCGAGTACCTCACCTACGATTCTCGCGCTTTTCTTATAGCTACGATTAGACAATACACCCAGTTCATACATACCATAAAGTACGCGCCTGTGCACTGGCTTCAAACCATCGCGCACATCTGGCAGCGCTCGTGACACTATGACCGACATCGAATAATCGATGTACGCTGACTTCATCTCATCCTCAATATTAATCGGGATCAACTTTTCTCCATCTGCCATTCAAAAATCTATTAAATTACTTTTATTTTTAACATAGGCAATTTAATGAAAATGTCAGTAAGGATAAGGTATTGACATTATTCTGCTTGGGTTTTTATTAACAGTTTAAGTGTCGATCTGTGAATAAAAAACTATAAACCTTTAAGGAGCGTTATTGCAGTGGGTTGGCACGCTTTCGCGAAAGCGTAACTCCGCTTTAACCCTTTATTACAATACGGAATGCTTTTTGAAACATATCTTTAATTACATTTAGACAAAGAAGCGATATGGACGATAATTTTTCACCAAGAGTCAAAGACGTGATCGCCTACAGCAAGGAGGAAGCGCTGCGGTTGGGTCACGATTTTATAGGAACAGAACATCTAATGCTAGGTTTGTTGCGCGATGGGGACGGCAAGGCGATTGAAATTTTAAATAATTTATCAGTCGACCTGGATCATTTGCGTAAGAAAGTGGAGATCTTGAGTCCTGCAAATCCAGGTACTGGTGCTGCGATCAACGAGAAGAAAAACCTACACTTAACCCGTCAGGCAGAACGTGCTTTGAAAACAACCTTTCTAGAGGCTAAATTATTTCAAAGTACCTCTATCAATACAGCCCACTTGTTATTATGCATTTTACGTAATGAAAACGATCCTACCACAAAACTTTTAAACAAGTTAAAGGTGGATTATGATGGGGTTAAAGAAGAGTTTAAAGTTCTGTTATCACAGAATGACGATACTTTTGAGGATCCACTAGCATCCTCTTTTAGTGATGATGCAGATGACATGAAAGATGATGGGAAAGAAAATTTATTCTCTCCATCTGGCGATAAAAAAACCAACAAGAAAACTAAAACACCGGTTTTAGATAATTTTGGTAGGGACTTGACACGTCTAGCAGAAGATGATAAACTAGATCCTGTTGTAGGGCGCGCAGAAGAAATACAGCGAGTATCGCAAATCTTGAGCCGCCGCAAAAAAAACAACCCTCTATTAATAGGGGAGCCAGGTGTAGGTAAAAGCGCCATTGCAGAGGGGCTTGCTTTGCGCATTGTACAACGCAAGGTATCTCGCATTTTATATGATAAGCGTGTGATATCGCTAGACCTAGCTAGCCTGGTTGCAGGAACAAAATATCGAGGACAGTTTGAAGAGCGCATGAAAGCCGTTATGAATGAACTGGAGAAAAACGATGATATTATTTTATTTATTGATGAGATCCATACCATCGTAGGCGCTGGTGGTGCGGCTGGATCGCTGGATGCAAGTAATATGTTTAAACCAGCACTAGCCCGTGGCGAGATACAATGTATAGGTGCAACCACTCTAGATGAATATAGGAATAGCATAGAAAAAGATGGAGCGCTAGAACGACGCTTCCAGAAGGTCATGGTAGAGCCTACCACGGTAGAAGAAACTATAGAGATCTTGAATAATATTAAGGACAAATATGAGGATCATCATAATGTAGCTTATACCGAAGCTGCTATCGAAGCCTGTGTAAAATTGACCAGCCGTTACATGACTGATCGCTTTTTACCAGACAAAGCAATTGATGCTCTAGATGAGGCCGGCTCTCGCATACATATTGCCAATATAGAAGTGCCACAACAAATACTAGATTTAGAAAAACAACTAGAAGAGGTTAAAGAAGAGAAAAATACGGTTGTCAAAAAACAGAAATACGAGCAAGCGGCAAAGTTGCGTGATGATGAGAAAAAACTTGAAAAAGCCCTAAGCGAGGCTCAAGAAGAGTGGCATGAGGCTTCAAAGCTGCGCCGCGATACTGTTACTGACGAGAATGTTGCCGAGGTGGTAAGTATGATGACAGGCATCCCTGTTAATCGTATCGCAACAAAAGAAATGAAGAAATTGAAGGATCTGGATCAAACCATTACCGATCTTGTTATAGGCCAGAACAAGGCTGTAAAACAAGTTGTAAAGGCTATCCAGCGCAATAGAGCTGGACTGAAAGATCCTAATAAGCCCATCGGTTCTTTTATATTTTTAGGACAAACTGGTGTGGGTAAAACCCAGCTTGCTAAGGTTCTTGCTAAAGAGTTATTTGATTCTGAAAGCTCCCTGATACGTGTGGACATGAGTGAGTACATGGAAAAATTTGCGATATCACGATTGATAGGTGCTCCTCCTGGCTATGTAGGTTATGAAGAAGGCGGTCAATTAACTGAAAAGGTGCGTAGAAAACCATACTCTGTTATCTTGCTGGACGAAATTGAAAAAGCGCATCCTGATGTTTTTAATATGTTACTACAAGTATTAGATGATGGATATTTGACGGATAGCCTGGGGCGTAAAATTGATTTTAGGAATTCTATTATCATAATGACTTCCAATGTTGGAGCAAGAAAGTTGAAAGACTTTGGATCTGGGGTAGGTTTTGGCACTGCCGCCAGAAAAACTGCCGAAATGGACAATGCTCGCAGCGTCATAGAGGCTGCTCTCAAAAAGACCTTTGCACCGGAGTTTTTAAACAGAATAGATGATGTAATCGTATTCAATGCTCTAGAGCGTGAGGATATCCATAAAATTATAGATATCGAGCTCAAGAAATTATTTGCTCGTATAGAAGATTTAGGATACAATCTTGTATTAAGCGAAAAGGCAAAAGATTATATAGCAGATAAAGGATTTGATAAAGAATATGGAGCGCGGCCTTTAAAACGAGCGATCCAAAAGTATATCGAGGACAGTCTTGCAGAAGAGATTGTCAATAGTCAGCTTCAAGAAGGTGATTCCATCCATATGGATTTAGACGAAGAGAAAAACGAACTATATGTTAAAATAAGTAAGCCACAAGAGCCTACTGAAAAATAGCGGTTCCTACTGTAAATCAAAAATCCTGAAGCCTAGCTTCAGGATTTTTTTTGCATCGTTCGAATCAACCTGCCTGTTGTGCTTCCTGACGAAAGAGTTGTAAAATTGCGGGACCTATAAAATTTGAAATAATGCTTGCCTTGAGTCCCTCGTGAGCATAAGTCTGGGCTGCGAGATCACCAGAGGCGCCATGAATATATGTGCCAAAGACCGCTGCCATGAGTGGATCATAGCCTTGTGCTATAAAAGCAGTAATTACTCCAGATAATACATCGCCGCTGCCAGCTGTTGCCATTCCTGCATTGCCACTATCGTTTATGTACATATTATCTTTATATACAGTAACCGCATGTGCTCCTTTTAAAACTAATATTAAATCATGCTCTGTAGAAAAAGCTTTCGCCTTTTCCAATCGTTCGATTCCTGATTCCCATGTACCAACGAGACGCTCTAACTCTCCGTCATGCGGTGTGAGTACAGATAGTTTTGGTAAATAATCTATTAATGCTTTGTCGTGCGCCAGGATGTTAATCCCGTCTGCATCGACCAGTATAGGGTGTGATTGTTTTTTTATCGCTGTGGTAAAAGCAGCAATCGTTTTACTGTCCTGTCCTATTCCTGGGCCTATACACAAGGTATATTTTTCAATCGCCACATTAAAATCTTTCAAAACATCTACTCCCTCATCACAAAGGGTCATTACCTCTGGAACAGATGATTGTAGGATGGTGTTGCCATGTTGCGGTATGTAGGCTGTAACCTTGCCTGCACCGCTTTGCACTGCCGCTGATGCGGCAAGCACAGCCGCCCCCATTTTTCCCTGACTACCGGCCATGATTAATACATGACCATAATCCCCCTTGTGCGTAAATTTCTTTCTGGGCCTATAAATATTCTGTGCTGATTGATTTGTTATCAATACTGCAACTGGATCTACTTGTGATAAAAACTGAGGATCTAGCCCTATATCAATGACCTCAAAACTGCCTGTATACATCCCTGTATCTGCAAGGAAGAAACTTAATTTGGGATTGTTAAAAGTAAATGTATGATTTGCAGCAATAATAGCAGCCTCTTTAACCTGGGCGGTATTGCTGTACAATCCACTGGGCATGTCAACACTAACAATAAACGCTCCTGAATTATTTAGACGGTCAAACAAATGTGCCATCCATCCAGTGACTGGTTTGTTGATCCCTGTGCCAAAAATAGCATCAATAACAATGTCGTTTTTACCTATTTCTGGAATATCGTCTGCACAATCTAGTAAAACTGGCCAGTCGTTGCTTGCTTCTTTGATCCGATCATAATTGATTAAAAAGTTTTTGGATCGTTTTTTACTACAATTAGTAACAAAAGTAGTGACGTGATACCCATGCTGGATCATATGTCTAGCAATAGCTAGACCATCACCACCGTTATTACCTATTCCACAAAATATTTTAATAGGTACAGGCGCACCGTTAAGTCTCTCGTGTATTTTGTTAAATACTAATGTAGAGACTCGCTCCATAAGCTCGTTACTACTTATATTTTGCGATTCTTGCGTGGCGGCATCTGCGGCGGCTAGCTGTGCTGCAGTAAGAATTTTCATAATCAATATTTAAAAATGCAATGTACTACATCTGGTTGCAATAAGCGACAAGTTCACCTGCGTTTCAATGCTCAAAATACCATGGGTTTATCTACATATTTGATACATTTGTCATCCCAAAAAATAGATAATGAAAAGTACTGCTCTTACCTCAACACATATCGCTCTAGGTGCAAAAATGGTTCCCTTTGCTGGTTTTAATATGCCCGTTCAATACGAGGGTGTTACCATAGAACATCATACCGTGCGCAATGATCTGGGAGTTTTTGATGTTTCTCACATGGGAGAATTTCTTATAAGTGGACCACAAGCTATAGAGTTGATACAAAAAGTCTCTGCAAATGACGCTACAAAACTTACTGTAGGTCGTGCACAATATTCCTATTTGCCTAACGAGAATGGTGGCATTGTGGATGATTTGTTGATTTATAAAATGAAAGACGAGGAGTACTTGCTTGTAGTAAATGCTTCAAACATAGAAAAAGACTGGAATCACATATCGTCTTATAATGAGACCATAGGTGCCACAATGGAAAATTTAAGTGATGATTATTCATTGCTTGCCATTCAAGGACCTAAAGCTGTGGATGCCATGCAAAGCCTTACTGATATAGACCTATCGTCGATAAAATATTACCATTTTGAAGTGGGCGCTTTCGCGAAAGCGGAAAACGTCATCATCAGTGCTACAGGATACACAGGTAGCGGTGGATTTGAAATATATTGCAAGAACGACGATGTGCTGTCTATCTGGAATCAAGTGCTTGAGTCTGGCGCATCACATGGAATTAAACCCATAGGTCTAGCGGCTAGAGATACCTTACGCCTAGAAATGGGGTTCTGTCTATACGGTAATGACATTAATGACACAACTAGTCCTATTGAGGCGGGTCTAGGCTGGGTTACAAAGTTTACAAAAGACTTTGTAAACGCAGCTGCGATAGAAGAACAGAAAAACACAGGAGCCCAGCGCAAACTTATAGGCTTTCAAATGGATGAAAAGGCGATACCTCGTGGTGGTTATGCTATAACAGATCCAGAAGGTAATGAGATAGGTATGGTGACTAGCGGTACAATGTCACCATCGCTTAACACGGGTATAGGAATGGGGTACGTCCCTTCTTCCCTAGGAATTCCTGGAAGCAAAGTTTTTATACAAATAAGAAAGAAGATTGTTCCTGCAACGGTAGTTAAACTTCCTTTTTATAAGAAACCGTAGCAATTGAACAGGGTTTTAATAATAAGCGGTAGTGGTTTTGTGGGCAATGCGATCTATAAGGAACTATCGCCTTTTTTAAATGTGCATGCTACCTATTTGAGCGATAATAAAGAGTGGGAAGAAAATCAACATTTTCACTCTTTTGACATGGAACGGGACCCTATCCAGCCTCTTTTAGCACATCTTGAACCTAATTATATTATTAGTGCGATACGAGGCAATGAGAATAGCCAGCTCTACCTGCACGATCGTATAGTTGAGTATGTCAAGTATAATTCTTGCCGACTTATATTTCTCTCTAGTGCTAATGTTTTTGATCGATTCACAAATTTTCCAAGTTATGAATACGATAAAACATTCTCTGAAAGCGTTTATGGCCGTTTGAAAATAAAAATTGAGAACAAACTATTAAGGCTACCAGCCTCTAAATATGTTATTTGTAGAATCCCGATGATTTTTGGGGCAACAAGTCCTAGAGTAAAGGACTTAAAACGTCAAATACAAGAAAAAAATGCTATTGAAGTGTTTCCCAATGTTGTAATTAATGCAACTACTATTGATAAACTAGCGCAACAAATTCATTATTTGATCAATCGCCGCCGTAGAGGAATTTTTCATCTAGGTAGCAACGATTTAATTCACCACAGTGATTTAATTATAGATATTTGTCGACAGCTTACTGATACCCAACCGTTGTTTAAAAATGTATTTGATTCTAATGAAGACAGGCAGCTATCTGTCTTGCCTAAGGACAATTTATTACCCAAACATTTACAAATCACAATAGAGGAAGTTATTGCAGCCTGCAAAAATTAATTTAGCTTTTTAATAAAGGCAACGCAACGATAAATGTGGTGCCAGTGTTAAGCTCACTTTCTACATGCAGGTACCCACCTATACCTTCTATATATTTAATGGCAAAGGTTAATCCCAAACCGTCAAAATGCCTTGCCTCACCATCGCTAGCTGGCTGTGATGGTTTGAAAATTTCTTTTAACTGTTCTGAGGGTATTCCGATGCCGGTGTCGGTCAAAGTAATTTCTGCGTAGTTGTCTTTTATTGCTGTTGTTACAGATATCTCTCCCGCATCTGTAAATTTAAACGCATTATCTAATAGGTTTTCTAAAGACTGTTTGAGGAAAACAGAATCTCCTAATATGGTTACCTCATCTGAAAAATTATTGAATGTAAATTCCAGTCCCCTCGCGCTAGCTCGCTTAACTGCCCCTTTAAATATTTGAAATAGTATTAAATTAAGGTCGATTTTATCTTTAATGATATAAAAATCATTTTCATAAAGCGTACTATTAATTATAGTATCAAAAGATCGCAAGAGTCGCTTAGCACTCTCTTGCTGGGCCTTAAGTAATTTACCCTCTTGAGAATTTAATTTTTCATCTTGAAAAATCATTTCGGTCGACTGCAATAACCCATGCAGTGGTGCTTTAATTTCATTCCCTAATTTGGTTATGATATTATTTTTGAAATGATGTACTGTTTTCAATTTGTTTTGATACGACTGTAGTTCCTCCTTTATAAGTGCTTGATCTGTAAGATCAAAAAAGTAAAACACATACCCATCCACCTGATTTGAATAATTGAGTATGGGTTTAAAAAGAGCGTCGTAAAAAACCCGGTTATTTTCAAATATTTCTAGGTAAACTTCATTACGGTACTCTCGCCCCTCATTCATGACCCGCTCTATGATTTGAAATTTGAGTTTGTCATGAGGTGATAGCAGTTGCTTGAAATTATCTCCTTTCAATACTGGGTTGTAACCTAATCGATCTAAAAAAATAGATGTTGTGCTTGCATCCATTCCCAGCAAATTCCAATTTTTGTCAAGCATGATACTGCGTACAAACGCATTATCTAATAAGGTTTTAATGTAATACCGATGCTTGTCCGTCATCTGGTTAAGACGGTATTTATCCTCTACATCTATCAGGTTCCCGACTAATTTTTTAGGTGTTCCTTTATTATCAAAAACCTTAAACCCATATACCTCAAAATGTTTATACTCATTAGTCTCGTAGGATTTGAAGCGATATGCGTTGATATAATACGCACTGTCCGTATCTAGCTCTCTGTAATGTTGAACCACAGCCTCATCCCTATCCTCTGGATGTATATAGTCTAAAAATTCCTTGTCAGACAAAACAAGTGGTAGATTCATTTTATCTCTGAATGAACTGCTGTAAACAATATCATTTGCTACAAGATCATGAGTGAAATAACCGGAATTCATCGCCCTTAATGCTAATTCCATATTAATTTGAGTCTCCTCTAGTGCAATGGATTGTTCCTTTAATTCTGTTATATCTTGTAGTGTACCGTAAACAAATACTACTTTACCCTTTCTAATATCTGGTGTTGCTGTAACACGTACCCACTTTACCCTAGACTTGTCGTGCGTATATACTTTTATTGTGATGTCATACCGTTCTTTCTCACTGTAAAAAAAATCAACCGCAGCCTGGTATTGTTCCAAAGAGTCAGGGTGAACATAATCGAGCAGCGTATCTTTATTTACTTCTATGTCTGTAGGGATTTCTAGTATTGAATAAATCGTAGGAGTCCATAAAGCCTTATCAAGATCTGGATTATAGGCCCATCCACCTAACTTTGCCATTTCATTGACCTCGTGCACAAAACTATCTGTCAACACCTCGACTGTAACATCAATTGATACCACATAAATTTTCCCATCCTTTTTACCCAGATTAGATTTTAAAAAGATAGGATGACCATCAATTTGGTAAAGCTTCAAGGTTTGTGTGGTAGTAAAAGTTTTATTATCCAAAGCCTTGAGCAGACGATTCCAAACACTTTTAGTCTTCATATATACGTCCAGATGTTCAGGATGTCCATTATCTCGATCAATCTTTAAAACTTCATAAAAACGATCATTAGCTTGTAAAATCTCTGAATCTTCACCTAAAACAAAACTTATTACACACGTGTTGGTAATAAGATCCTGGTATGGGAATTCTGTATTGTCAATAGTAGAATTCAATGATAATAAAATTAGATAGTTATTATGATTTGCTTAAAATACGATAAAAGCTGTACAAATTAAATGAACCAGCTATCGATTTCTTATTTTGTAAAAAACCAGATTATCAGCTTTTACGGGATCCATTTGTCAGATCCAAAGTTGGGTTTTCTCTTTTCTAAAAATGCATCTCTACCTTCTTTAGCCTCCTCTGTCATGTAGATCAATCGGGTCATTTCTCCCGCAAAAACTTGTTGTCCTACCATACCATCATCAGTAGCATTCATGGCAAATTTGGCCATTTTTATAGCAGTTGGTGATTTTTCCATGATCTCTTGTGCCCAGTCGAAAGCAGTCTGATCAAGCAAATCATGAGGAACAACGGCATTTACCATCCCCATTTCCATAGCCTGGGCAGCTGTATAATTACGCCCTAAAAAGAAAATCTCTCTTGCCTTTTTTTGCCCTACCATTTTAGCAAGATATGCGCTACCGTAACCCGCATCGACGCTTGCCACATCTAGATCTGTCTGTTTGAATATAGCATTTTCTTTACTAGCTATGGTCATATCACATACCACGTGAAGGCTATGTCCTCCTCCTACTGCCCAGCCAGGAACGGCACAGATAACAACCTTTGGCATAAAGCGAATCATACGCTGTACTTCTAGAATATTCAATCTGCCTGTACCAGCTTCATCTTTATAACCATCTTTTCCACGAGCATTTTGATCACCACCGCTACAAAAAGCCCAACCACCATCTTTAGGACTAGGCCCTTCTCCAGTTAATATAACTACTCCTATGGATAAATCTTCCTGAGCATCATAAAGAGCGTCTATAAGTTCACTTACTGTATGTGGTCTAAAGGCATTGCGTACTTCTGGCCTATTAAAAGCGATACGGGCAACACCTTTACATTTTTTGTAAGTTAAATCTTTATATTTTTTTGCAGTTTCCCAATTAATTGAACTCATAGTGTAAGATTAAAAGGTAAAGATATAGTGCTAATTACAGATGACAATGAAGCTTACAACCATTTACTTCAGTATTTGTAATAGTTGTGTTGTTTTGCCTATTCAAACCTTTTTATTGATGATGAGCGGCTATAAAAAAATACCTACAGGAGGTTACACGTCAATTGGTTATAGTATTTTTATCGCAACCAAACTATTTAACATCCTCAAATTTAATTACGTTACAAAATGTATAATCTACCTATTGCAGGATAATTGAGTTGAGGAAGCTTTTCTTATGAAATATAATCTACTCAAGGCGGGCCTTGCCATTATCCTATGTTATCAGATCTTTAGCATATTTTATAATAATGATCTGGATACCTCTACAATTGATGCAAAAAAAGGATATGCGCAATTAGAAGAGTTTCTCTTACCTATCGTTACTGACTTATCGCCCTTATCAACTATACCTGCGCTATCAACAGGATTTATTTCTGTATGGAACACAGAACTCTCTGGTGTTAGCGCAGATAATGAAATTGAGATTCCTATCAACCCTTCATTTAATTACAATTATAATATCGACTGGGGCGATGGTAATATAGATAGTAATGTCACCACGGCAATTGCACATACCTACGCTACTCCAGGTGTGTACACTGTTCAAATAAGCGGCACTTTCCCCAGTATCTATTTTAATAACAGAGGAGATAAAAATAAAATCATAGAGATTTTACAGTGGGGTGATATCGCCTGGGAAAGTTTTGAAAGTTCATTTTATGGCTGTGTAAATCTCAACTTTGACAATATAGATCGTCCTGATTTGAGTAATGTTACATCGCTCAAAGATACTTTTAGAGGATGTACTGCTTTTAACGGTATAATCAACAACTGGGACGTATCAACAGTTACTGACCTTACTGGAACGTTTAGAAGTTGTAGTACTTTCAACAGACCGCTTGATAATTGGAACACTACAAGAGTGACAACTATTGCAAGCTTGTTTCAGGACGCTAGCCTATTCAACGAGCCTCTGGATAGCTGGAATACTGCAAACGTTATCAATATGAGTGGCACATTTCAAGGAGCTACAAATTTCAATCAAAATATTAGTAACTGGTTAGTCAACGAGGTGGTTGACATGTCATTTATGTTCTCAAGAGCACGTAATTTCAATCGCTCTCTAAGCACCTGGGTAGTTAGTAAAGTAACAAACATGAGAGATATGTTTAACAACTCTAACTTTAATCAGCCCATTAACAATTGGAATGTTTCTGCAGTTACGAATATGTCGGGAATGTTTGCGAGATCAAATTTCAATCAGCCGTTAGATCGCTGGGACGTAAGTAATGTCACTCTCATGAATTCTATGTTTGAGCAAGCATATGAATTCAACCAACCTTTAAATGACTGGAATGTTTCTTCAGTTACTGATATGAGAGAGATGTTTGCTGGTTTCTCAACATTACGTACTGCCTTCAACCAGCCATTAGATCAGTGGGATGTTAGTTCTGTCTTATTCATGCGTGAAATGTTTAAATCTTCATCCTTTAACCAAAATATCGAAAACTGGAACGTAAGCAATGTAGAGGCTATGGAGTTTATGTTTGAGCTATCTAACTTTGATCAGCCCCTTAATTCCTGGGATGTAAGTAAGGTCACTACAATGAACGGCATGTTTAAACAATCGCTTTTCAACCAAAATATAAATGGTTGGAATGTAGAAAATGTCACTACCACTGCCGAAATGTTTCAATCCAATACAGTTTTTAATCAACCCCTAAATAACTGGGCGCTTACAGCAACAACCACGTTACGTAGTATGTTTGATAGAGCCTCTAGCTTCAACCAAAACCTTGACAATTGGACTGTCGGTAATGTAACAGATTTCTCTAGAATGTTTAATGATGCGACATCATTCAATCAAGATTTAGGTGCATGGAATATTGTCAATGCAACACAGCTAGAAAACATGCTCAATAATTCTGGTCTTTCACAAGAGAATTATGACAATCTACTTGTGAGTTGGTCTGCTAAATCCGTACAAAGTAATATAACTCTTGGAGCTACAGGCCTAGAGTATTGTGATGGACGTTTTGCTCGTGAGGAGCTTATCAATACATATAACTGGTCGTTTACAGGTGATGCCATCAACTGTTCTTTTGTCGTTTGTAATACTTTCATACAACCAGAAAATGGATCAAGCAGAGTACCTTCAAATTTTGATCTGGTATGGAATGCCGCACCTAATGCTACAGGTTATAGAATCACGGTAAGTTATGAGCGATCAGGTAACACTTTTACAATATTAAACAATGTTGATGTAGGTAATGTATTGTCCTATGATTTTCCTAATGATTTTCAAGCAGGCGATATAGTCACTGCCATCGTCATTCCTTTTAATGATGAGGGATCAGCTACTAACTGTAATCCGATTAGTTTTACCATAATTGATAACTGGAGCACCAGTCCAGATGCGTTTATATTACAGTATGACTCACGTCTGGATGAATTTAGATCTCCACCAGGAACCCTGCGCATTGCAGTAAATCGTGACTTTACTTACAATTATGACATCGACTGGGGCGACGGGCAGTATGATACTGGCGTAAGCAATGATATTACTCATAATTATAACACGCCAGGCATTTACAATGTTGCTATTATAGGTACCTATCCCAGCCACTACTCACGAGGAAATAGTGATCCAGAAAAACTTATTGATGTTGTGCAATGGGGAACTAATACCTGGCTATCAATGAACAGTACGTTCTATACCGCTAGAAATATGGTATATACAGCGAGTGACCGTCCTGATTTATCTCAAGTAACAGATATGGCCAGCTGTTTTGAATCCTCTGCTTTCAACGGCAATATCAATGACTGGGATGTAAGTAATGTTCAAGATATGAGTAGAACTTTTATAGGAATGGCTCTTTACAATCAACCGTTGGATCAATGGGACGTCAGTAATGTTACTACAATGAGAGATATGTTTCTAGGTACACCCAGATTCAATCAACCCATAAATAATTGGAACGTAAGCAAAGTAACCGACATGCACCGCATGTTTGACGGGTTCACCAGAGACATGGATTTCAATCAGCCGTTAGATCGTTGGGATGTAAGTCAAGTGACAAATATGGAGACGATGTTCCGCAAGAACATTAATTTCAATCAGGATCTATCCAGTTGGAATGTTAGCAATGTAGCTAACATGGAAGGTATGTTTGAAGAGGCAGATGTTTTTAATCAAAACCTTGAGGATTGGGATGTTAGCAACTTAAAAAATAGCAGTTCCATGTTTAAAAATGCTATCGCCTACAACCAGCCTATGAATCGCTGGAATGTTTCTCAGGTAACAAATATGGCTTTCATGTTTGACGGTGCCACGAGCTTTAATAGACCACTTAATAATTGGGATGTCAGCATGGTAGAGGACATGAGAAATATGTTTGCTAATGCAACTTCTTTTGATCAAATTCTAAACTTGTGGAATGTTACTAACGTGACAGATATGAGATCGATGTTTTTGAATGCCACCCAATTTAATAGTGATATTACCACCTGGGATGTTAATTCAGTAGTGAACATGAGTTCTATGTTCCAGGGCGCTGCATCGTTCAATCAACCTATTGGATCATGGGATGTTAGTGCGGTCGCTGTAACTAGCTCTATGTTTGAGAATGCTGTAAGTTTTAATCAAACAATTAATGCTTGGAATGTGAGTTCTGTTACCCTAATGGACTCCATGTTCAAAGATGCCATTCTTTTTGACCAACCCTTGAATTCATGGAATACAGAATCGGTAACGAGATTTGATCGCATGTTTAAGGGTGCCTTAGTATTTAATCGCAACCTAAATAATTGGGATACTGGTGAAGCTTTGAACATGCAAGAAATGTTTGCCCAGGCAGCAGTTTTTGATAGGCCTTTAAATAATTGGAATGTTTCCTTTGTTTTAAGCATGGAATCCATGTTTGAGGATGCTACGGCATTTGATCAACCGCTTGATTCTTGGAACACGGCCTCTGTCAATAGCATGGAGTCTATGTTCAAGAATGCTACTTCCTTTAATAATAGCATAGGAAGCTGGAACACAAGAGATGTTACTACAATGGCATCTATGTTTGAAAATGCAACCAGTTTTAATAGTGATATAAATAATTGGCGGGTCAATGCAGTTGTTTCTATGGCAAATATGTTTCAAAATGCCTCTAGTTTCAACCAGCCTCTAGACCGGTGGAGCCCAGGAATGGTAAGCATGAACTCTATGTTTCTAGAGGCTAGTAGCTTTAATCAAAGCCTAGCCAATTGGGATGTTAGTCAGGTTAATGACATGACTAGAATGCTAGATGATACTGCGATCAATCGTGAGAATTATGACAATACACTCATAGCCTGGTCAGAAAGACCATTACAGCCGGGTATCTCTCTAGGAGCAAATGGTCTTTTATACTGTGATGCCCTTCAAGAACGTCAGTCCATTATCGATAATTTCTCGTGGAATATACAAGGGGACGCGCTTAACTGTCCTGTACCAGAATGCACCACATTAATAGTACCACTAGATGCTGCAGTCGATGTGCCAGTAAATACTAATCTAACATGGGCGCCAGTAACATTTGCCTCGAGCTACAAAATAAGCGTACGTACTGATCCCGTAAATAGTGTTCCTTCAAATACATTAGTAGACGAGATAGTGACGGACTCGTTTTACAATTTTGCTAGCGATTTTGCTGGTGGAGAGGTTGTTTATGTAACTATCATACCCACTAATGTTGCTGGAGAAGCAGTAGGATGTGGTGAATTTAGCTTTCGCGTAAGCGAAACAACCACACCCACTTTACCTGACTGCACAACATTAATTGCACCACAGAATAATGAAACCAATGTCCCTATTGACGCAAACCTACAATGGAGCGCAGTGGGCAATGCCGACTCCTATCGAATAAACATAGGAACAAGTGCTGGAGGCGGAGAGATTGTTAATGATTTAAACGTAGGAAATGCCACCAGTTATAATCCGGTCGATAATTTACCAGAAGACGCCACTATTTACGTGACGATAACTCCGGTTAATGAAGAAGGCGAGGCTGTGGGGTGTAAAGAGCAACAATTTGAAACGCAAATAGCACCAAAACCACCAGTCTGTACTCGCCTAACCCTACCGGTAACTGATGCCACTGGAGTATCTATAAGCACCGATATCTCATGGGCACCCGTCGACAATGCTACAGGATATTTGCTAAACATTGCAACTACTGTGGATGGAAATGAACTATTAAACCGCCTGGATGTAGGAAATATCACCACATTCAATCCTGCGTTTGACCTTCCAGAAAACCGTTTGATTTATGTAACCATAACACCCTATAATGATGTGGGTGACGCGGTCAATTGCGATAGTGAAAGTTTTAGAACCGCTAGCGGACTGGCTGTTCCTGATTGTACCACCCTTACTACGCCCGTTGATGGCACTGGTGATGTGGCTGTAGATACCGATTTGATATGGAATACGGTCGCAACTGCAGATGGATACCGCATTTTTATGGGAACCACCGCTGGAGGTAACGACATTATCGACGGTCTGGTAGTCACAGGAACTAGTTATGACCTTCCAACAGATCTTAATTTTGAACAGCAGTATTTTGTCAGAGTGATTCCGTTTAATACCGCTGGGGATGCTACTGCTTGTACTGAATATAATTTTACCACCACCGCACCGCCTATTATGATTCCTGATTGTACTACCCTTACTACGCCCGTTAATGGCGCTGGTGATGTGGCTGTAGATACCGATTTGATATGGAATACCGTCGCAACCGCAGATGGATACCGCATTTTTATGGGAACCACCGCTGGAGGTAACGATGTTATCGACGGCCTGGTAGTCACAGGAACTAGTTACAACCTTCCAACAGATCTTGATTTTGAACAGCAGTATTTTGTCAGAGTGATTCCGTTCAATACCGCAGGAGATGCCGCTGCCTGTGCTGAATATAGTTTTACTACCACCGCACCGCCTATTGTGATTCCTGATTGTACCACCCTTACTACGCCCGTTAATGGCGCTGTGGAAGTAGCTGTTGATACTTTCCTAGAATGGAATGAGGTCATTACTGCAGATGGATATCTTATCAATGTAGGGACAACACCAGGAGCAAATGATGTGGTTACAAATCTAGAAGTCGTAGGTAATCAATTCTTCTTCAGCGAATTATTACTCCCGTCTCAAAACTACTTTGTTAGCATTACTCCATTTAATGCGGCAGGCAATGCTATTAATTGTGGCGAGGAGCAATTTACTACCGCGGCTCCTATTTTTGAAGACAATACCCGGTATGGATTATCGCCCAACGATGATGGAATTAATGATTTTTGGCTTATCGATAATATTGAAGATTTTCCAGATAATACGGTCTCTATTTACAATAGATGGGGTGTTCTTGTCTGGCAAACTACAGGATACGACAACCGCTCAAATGTCTTTACTGGTAAGGCAAACCGGCTTAATGATCTAGGTGCAGATCAATTACCACAAGGCACTTATTTCTTCAAACTTGACGTAAGTGACCCGCAAAGGTTCAATAAAACAGAAGGTTATTTAATTCTTAAGAGGTAATTCCATGAGAACATTATTAATATCCTTCATTGGGGTTTTTCTATGCAGCAGTTTCAACTTTGTTATGGCACAGCAATCGCCGCTATTTACAGATTACTATTACAATCCGCTGCTTATCAATCCGGCGCACGCGGGACAGGGTGGTTACACAGACATCAGCATCAGTAACTTTGGGTACCTTAATGATATTGAAGGCAGCCCTAAAACACTGTCCGGGCTATTCAGCACTTCCATATGGAGGGATCAGATAGGAATAGGCGGCGGTGTGGTAAGTGATCAAATAGGCGTGAGTGATATCACAAACATATTTGCCTCATATGCTTATAAAATTACATTTGACTACCATGAGGGTCGTGCACAGTGGTGGGAACCTAATCCTACTGTACTTTCTTTCGGCCTGACCACAGGTGTTTTGCTCGTTCAAGAAAATCTTTCAGAACTTAATCTTCCTGGAGATCCTAGTTTTGAAAATGATGTTGATGCTACGGTCCCTAGTTTTGGAGCTGGTGTCGCTTATGATCATGATCATGTTTTTGCAGGTGCATCTATACAAAACCTATTTGCAAATAACCTGACAAACGAACGCAATATCAATGTGAGCAGTCCCCTATATGTATACGGTGGGTACCGCTGGTATCTCACCAGATTTGAAGAAATACGTATACAACCTAGCCTGCTGGCAAAGTTTGAGTCGGGAGCACCCGCTCAATTTGATTTTAATCTGTCAGCAAATTATAAAAACAAAGTAGAGATAGGTGCTGGATACCGCAGCAACAATTCTATCAATGCTTTAATAGGTGTGTACTTTCTAGAATACTGGCGTTTTTCTTACACTTTTGCACTGGCTACAAATGATTCTCCGCTAGGTAACAGCAATGGGTTTGTCATTACCTTCCGTCCTGGTGTAGGCTTTGCTAACTAATCTCGATACCAGATTCTTATTACTTGAAAGTATTGTAAAGTTTCTGCTACCATATGCAATTGATACACTTCATTTGTAGTAGCTTCATCTTTTTGATAAATATTTGTGAGCATTACAGTTTCAATATTAATAACAGTCTTGTTATAATGTTTGCTTGTCCATTGATTAGCGCGCTCTAGCACCTCATCGATGGATTCATACGTGCTGCCACCCCAGAACGATTTGTCCTTTAGCTGGGGGATAAAGTCGATATATTTAATTGGTGTATTCATGGCTATATGTTGTCATGTTTGGGTGGTTGTTACGCTTTCGCGAAAGCGAATTTTAAAAGAATTCTATTTGTGTTTAACAAAATCACGTTAAGGTTCCACATTCCTGCAATCTCTCCCTTAAATTTGCAACATGAGTGAGAAGAAAAAACCAGATGCTGTTGTTTATGATGAGGAGTCAAAGACCTATAATGCCGCGTTACTGCCTTATGCAAGCGGTGTAGGTGCGCCTAAAATCACGACCCCTGATATCACCTCGTGGAAGCAGAACAATATCTCTAAGGTGAATCACGAGATGAAATCTCAATTTGACCAGTTAAAGGCTCAATATGATGCCATGACTAAAAAATTTAATGATAACCAGCTGGTGTATGGGTCTAAATTTTCTTTTGAACCTATTGTGGGGGAAACCTACCACTTGTACGTGAATAATGAAGGGCATTTTCTATCAGTAATTGCGCCACACGAGTGCAATTGGGAACACGTAGGGACCTACCGCCTGTCTTCAGAAAAATTATGGGAGGAGGTATAATGCTCCTTTGGAAATGGGAATGTAAAAGTCCCTAACAATACTTTTAACGTTTACTTGAATCTTTTTCTGTCTGATCGCACATCTTCTCTAATACATCGTGAAGTTCTAGGTTAGGCTAGACGCACCAGACAAGTTAAAAAAAAGATCAAGACTCCTGCTTATTGAGAATGCCAATGTTAAAAATGCTACTGTTGAAAACCGATCAACGCAGGGCATAGATTCATGCGTGTTACCACCCCTGACAGCAGTATTGATCCGTTTTATGCACCACAAATAAGCGATTTCTAAAACAATAGAGTTGAATGGCCAGTATAAAAAAGAACTAAAAACTTAGTTTAACTAATAAATTAGTTTATATTTGAACTAAATAATTAGTTCTATGAAAACCCTTACCCAAGCTGAGGAAGAAATTATGCGCATTTTATGGCAACTAGAAGAAGCTAATGTGGCTGCTATGATTGAAAAGATGCCAGAACCTAAACCTGCTTATAACACCGTATCTACCATTACACGCATACTCGCAAATAAAGGATTTGTTGACTACCGCAAGGAAGGTCGTGGTCATGTATACTTCCCTCTAGTGAGTAAAAAGGCCTATACTAAAGCAACAACAGGTAAACTCGCTACCAATTATTTTAAAGGATCTTATAAAAGCATGGTTTCCTTTTTTATGGAACAAGAAAAGCTGAGTATCGCAGATCTGGAAGAGATTTTAAATGAAATCAATAAAACAACGACAAAATGATACACCTGATTCACAGCAGCCTGCTGGCTATTCTACTTTACGGCATCTATCAGCTGTTTATTAAAAACAACGGTGGTTTTGTCGTGCATCGCATCTATTTACTAGTCTTACCAGTTGTGGCCGTCATACTGCCATTACTAGTCATTCCTGTAGACGGTAGCCTGGTGTCACAGGCGTTGACTACTCCTACCCTACAGCCTGCAGCGGTAGCAACCCTTGAAGTCCGTGCCGCCAGACCTACCGCTGTCACCACAACCATTAATTATTTCCAATTAGGGTGGATCATCTATGGGGTGGGTGTGACAATTTCAGTATTGCTTTTTATTGGAAAGCTGGCGCGCATCGCTCAATATAAAGATGATGGGAATACCGTCTTTAAGGACGGTTGTTTCATCACCACTGTTCCCAGACTACCTACAGCGTTCTCTTTTTTAAATAGAATTTACATAGCACCGATCAAAGATGAGCATCGACTGCATCAAATTTTAGATCATGAAAAAATACATGTACAACAGCGTCATAGTTGGGATTTGTTATTTTACGAATTACTAGGGATCCTATTCTGGTTTCACCCTGTGGTATACCTGACGCAGCAGTCACTCAAACTGGTCCACGAGCACATTGCAGATCAACATACGATAGCAGTCTATGGCAAGCAATCCTATTATGAAAATCTCTTAAAGGAAGCACTAGACTGTCCCGATTACTCTTTTACAAACCCCTTTTTTCAACGCAAAACAATTAAAAACCGAATGACCATGATACACCACGCTCCATCCCACAAATTTCCACTGCGCAAACTGCTGTGGCTCCTACCCGTGCTTTTGGCCAGTTTGACCTATACGGCATGCTCTACTGAACAAGAGATAATTAAAGTGGAAGAAAAGAAATATAGAGTAGATGATTTACCAACACTACAGGATCACGTTTATGGTCAAATAGATTTTTATCGTGGCGTTACTGAAGATGAGATGAAGATTTTAGAAGAAGGAAGAGAAATAGTGAAAAAATACATTGGGCCTAATACTAAGAAAGATGAGTATTATGAAGCGTTCAAAAAAATGGAAAGAGACCCAAGTCTTAATGAATACCGCAGAATATCTAGCAAAATAAGTGATAATGGAAAAACAATTGTGCGTGACATAGAAAACAATAACTATGTACTGACTATTCATGAAACACAAAATGGAAGCCCATCCTTTACAGGTACTGGCCCAATAGATCAATTGAATATGAGCAGCGATGAGTTATCTGCATATCTCAAAGAGCTACATGAGCGTCATGGAAAAATTGAGAATGAAGATATTATTGAGGATGTTGTTGAGATTGAAGAGGTGAACTCATTAGAGAATATTGCTGCGGTTCCATTTGCTATCATTGAAAATGTCCCAACCTATCCAGGTTGTACTGGAAGCAACATAGAAAAAAAGAAATGTATGCAGGAGAATATTGTGCAGCTTATAAGAGAGAATTTTGACACTTCCATTGCAAACAGAGTTGGTTTGACAGGAAAACAAACTATTTCAGTTCAATTTAAAATTGATAAAAATGGGAATGTTGCAAATATCATGTCAAGAGCTCAAGCACCAGAACTACAGGCGGAAGCAGCGAGAGTAATTAACCTTCTACCCATAATGCAGCCTGGCAAGCAACGCGGTCAGCCAGTTAATACTATTTACGGTTTGCCCATCATCTTTGATGTGGCAGAATAATTCTAACACCTATTTTAGAAAAACCTGAATTTAAACTCAGGTTTTTTTGTTTTGCTATACTTTGTATTACATAGTACTGTAACAAAATAAGAGACTGCTCGTCATTTTAATATAACCCATAAATGGAATACTATGAACACTTCAAACACCTTCAACGAGAATAGAGAGTTAATGAATAAAAGGTTTCGCCC
Organism: uncultured Nonlabens sp.; assembly: GCA_947491755.1. GTDB lineage: Bacteria > Bacteroidota > Bacteroidia > Flavobacteriales > Flavobacteriaceae > Nonlabens. The sequence continues at coordinate 819,719 of CANLKV010000002.1, forward strand.
AGAGCGTACCTTATCAGCTACATGGAACATGCGACGACGCTATCGTATCGCTTGAATCAACGCCGTGACTGGTAGCAGTGCCTTTCTATAGGTTGCCTTAAACATGTCTGGTTTAAGGTTTTTTTAAGTAGTAGATGCTCTAGATTGATCCTTTATCAAGTATTTTTATCCAAAGTTTCTCTATGAAAAATTTATTGTTACTGCTCTCTGCTACAGCCTTAATGTATTCTTGCGATCACCGCGCACAGACTAATACCGCCGTACCCTATGGAGACCGACTCTTTGCAGATGCTGGGGATATCAATCAGCAAGTTCCAGATGTAGAAAATATTCCCTTGATTGAGGATCAAAAAAATTATAAGTTATCTGCCGTGGTAGAAGGTTTGACTAATCCATGGGGAATGGATTGGCTGCCTAATGGTGATTTGTTAATTACAGAAAAAGAGGGCAAATTATACAGATACGACGGGACAACCCTGCATGAAATTGCTAACGTTCCACCGGTATACGTTCGTGGCCAAGGAGGATTAATGGATGTACTTGTTCACCCGGATTTCTCAAACAATAAAAAGTTATTTATTTCCTATGCTAGCACGGCTGGAGGAGGCGATGGTGGGAATACAAGTATTGCTAGTGCCATACTTCATAACGACCAGCTTACAGACCTACAGGTATTATATAAAGCAGGTCCTAATACAAAAAAAGGACAGCATTTTGGCAGCAGGTTTGCCTGGGGCAACGATGATAAATTATATTTTTCCATAGGTGAACGAGGCGAGCGCGATGTAAATCCACAAGATATTACAAGGGATGGTGGTAAGATCTATCGCATCAATGAAAATGGCAGCATCCCACAAGACAATCCTTTTGTAGGTATTCCAGATGCTATAGAAGCGGCTTACACCTATGGCAATCGCAACCCACAAGGGCTGCTCAAACACCCAGTAACTGGTGACATCATTGCTCATGAACATGGACCACGCGGTGGGGATGAAATCAATATCATCAAATCAGGAGTAAATTATGGCTGGCCTGTGATAAGTTACGGTATCAACTATAGCGGGACTGCTTTTACTGAAATAACCAAAAAGGAAGGCATGGCGCAACCTTTATATTATTGGGAACCTAGCATCGCGCCTAGTGGTTTTGCTGTGATCAACAATAAGGATTACAAAGACTGGAATGGTAATTTTCTAGTAGGCAGTCTGAAGTTTCAATATTTGGAAATGTTATACCTTGACGAGGATAAGGTGGTCAAAAGAGAAAAACTAGCAGATCAAATAGGCCGCGTGCGCAATGTAAAAATAGGACCAGACGGTCATATTTATATAGGAGTCGAGGGCAAAGGAATATATAAGATACACCGCTAATGCGATGGCCAACCAGAGGCCGGACAATTATTATAAAGCATTATATGATTAATAGCAATCGATCAAAATACACAAACCTATGAAGTATACTATTTTAAGCCTATTCATTATCATCTCTGTAGGTTGTGGAACCCCTGAGAAAGAGACCCCTGCCGCAGCAACAACGGTGAGCGTAGTGAATGAACCCCAGGACCCATTAGCAGAAAGCGTAGAAAGAGGAAGAGAAGTCTATAAAGAACTATGTATATCTTGTCATTTACCCTCTGGCAAAGGGGTGCCTAATGCCTACCCTCCACTTAACCCATCAGACTGGCTTACTAAAAAACGTACAGAAAGCATACGAGCCGTTAAATACGGACTTAAAGGAGAGATAGTGGTCAATGGGAAGACTTATAATAGCATAATGATGCCTATGGGCCTTGATGATCAAGAAGTGGCAGATGTTATGAACTACACAATACAAACCTGGAACAAGGGGGATATGGTAACCGTAGAAGAAGTTGCAGCGGTAGAGAAACAGACTGATTAACTGCAACCCACACAATAAAAAAAGCTCCTTTTCTTAACAAAAAGGAGCTTTTTTATGGAAAGCAAATAATGGTTGATTAAATTGTTTTTAATTGTAAACGGACTGCTTGCCATGATGCTCACATAGCATGTAATAAACGACGGCACGATATTTAGACCTATTACTCTTTCCGTACTTTTCAATTACAGCTTCTACAGTGCTCAATAAATTAGCCCCTTTGAGGCCTAATTTTTTTTCAAGATAATTTGTCACTACTCGTTCCATTTCGGACTTTTCTGCACTAACAGTTTCTGCATCACGATTATAAATCGAGGGTCCTAGACCTTTAGTCACTTTACGCAGCAACTCTTCATCTAGTTTCCCGCCTACGTGCTCTTTATAAGAGGCTACATATTTTTCTAATTTTTCTTCAAATTTACTCATGATAGGTATGGTTTAGATAGTTCTTTGGTTAAAGCTAATAAAAATTAAGACGTGGTAAAATTTATTTTAGGTATTTAAAATAGTCCAGTAAGATACCATCGTTGACCTCCCTAGGGGTTTTAATCTCTAACAATTGTGGTTTACTGTTATTATGGATAAATTTTGAGTACGCTTCCGCGAAAGCGGACTCCTGCTCTACTCTGTGGTAATCTAAACCATGCATATGACACAAATGCTGTGCATCTAGATCGTGAGTGGTCTCAAAGAACGTCTGGAAATAGCTTTCATCTTTATCTCCTGGTAGTATTCTAAAGATGCCACCACCAGCATTATTTATGACTATAATTTTAAAATTAGCTGGGGTGTACTGATTCCACAAACCATTAGAGTCGTAGAAAAAACTTAGGTCACCCGTTATCAAAACAGTGGGTTTTCCAGATCCTACGGCTGCTCCTATTGCGGTACTGGTGCAACCATCAATACCACTAGTACCACGATTAGAAAAAACGGTATGAGTGGCATTCATTTTAAAAAGCTGGGCGTACCTAATAGTGCTGCTATTACCCAACTGCAATACAATATGATCTGGCAGGTTGTTAAAGAGTAACTCAAACACCATCATATCACTCCACCCTATTTGTTTAAAATAAGCTGGCCTTTTTGCTAGATAAGTGTTGAAATGATCCAGCCAGTGCCGTTGGTAATCACTTTCTACGGTCTGATGGTCTAGTGAATTGATCCAGTCCCTGGGCGCTATTTTAATATGTGCAGCTAGCTTAAAAAAGGTGTCATAAGCGCGGCGTTTGCCTATGTGATAATGTATTTTAGTCTCAAAACGTCGCAGGTATTGTTTGATTTTTTTCGAAACAATCATCCCGCCTATGGTAATGACCAGATCTGGCTGCAGCGCTGCTATTTGATCATCGTCAAATTCTATGGGTGCTATTAAGGTGTCGATTCCCCACACAATCTTGTCGTGAACCACATTAGAGCTTACCTCACTCATTACAAGAACACTACCATCTGCTGTAAGCTTATCCAGATCTGCTTTATTGAAAACAGGTGGATTGAGGGTTGATAATATAACGAGCTTGCGTTTTGAACTATTCCAGTCTTGTACGAATTGATCAGGGATCTGAGTAGTTTCATCCTTTAAAACGTCCATTACTTTTACCTCGATCGCGGCCTGATCTACCGTTTGATATAAAGGTTCTTCAAATGGAACATTAATGTGTACCGGTCCGGGACTAGATATGGCCGTATTGATTGCCTTATTGAGTTTACGCTCGTTCGTTATGAGGTACTCGCGTTGTGCGGTGCTCAATATCATCTCGAGCTGAGTATCAAAAAGAATATGATTAGCAAAAACGTGTTCTTGCCTTATGGTTTGACCATCGCCTATATCAATTTTATGTGGTGGCCTGTCGGCACTTAATACGATAAGTGGGATCTCACTGTAAAATGCCTCGGCCACAGCTGGATAGTAATTAAGTAACGCACTACCACTCGTGCACAACAATACGGTAGGCTGCTGCAATTGTTGAGCAATACCCATTGCAAAATGTCCGGCACAGCGCTCGTCTACAATACTATAACAATTAAAAAAAGAGTCTGTGGCGAATCCTATGGTTAATGGAGCATTGCGAGAACCTGGAGATATGATGATATTTTTAATACCTCGCTTTTTAAAAAGCAGCACAATTTGCTGTGCATGTATAATTGCTGTTGCCATTATACAAAGGTAAGAGAGGGTCGATTTATAGGCGACTGGATTAACATCATGTTTTAGATTTTATTTGAAAAATGGCCTAATTCTAATGCATTCATGTTAATAGTAAAGCACCAGATAAACTTGTACGCTGACTCGCCTTTCCAGATAGCATCAAGTGATTGTAAAATTGCATATTTTTCCCATTATAAACCAACAAGTGCCCATTGGTTTGCTTGATTACAGGATAGAAGCCATGGTACTCAATTTATTCTGAATTTCCTCAACCTCGGCTGCCGGGTCGCTCATGGCTGTGATTCCGCCTCCAGCATATAATTTTATACGATCATCGTAAAGCTCGATGCACCTTAAATTTACAAATAGGTCTGCTTCTTTTTTTAACGGGCTATAAATTCCCATATAGCCCGTATAAAAACTGCGATCGTGTTTTTCATGTTCTAGAATGTACTCCAGCGCGTCGTCCTTTGGTAATCCGCAAACTGCTGGTGTAGGATGCAGCCCTTGCGCAACACGATATACCTGGTCAAATCGTGCTGGCACCTCTAGCAAGGTATTGAGGTGAAAAATAGACCCTGCTTGTACGGTGTGCACTTCTCCTACTACAACTGGATGACCCGTGGTTTGTTGCAAGCTGGTTTTAATATAATCCGTGACGATTTGTTGTTCTTCCTTTTCCTTCTCTCCCCAGGTGATATTAAAAGGATCTTGACCCTTTTGAGTACCGGCTAGAGACATTGTTGTAATGCTTCCAGATTTGTAGGAAAGCAACACCTCTGGAGTAGCTCCCATCCATTTTCCTACTGATGGATGATAGAAGAAATAGCAGTTTGCGCTGGGATATCTATCTAGTAATTTAGTCCATATTTCTAGATCTTGGGAACTGCGACTCACTTCAGTTGATAGGGAGAGGACGACTTTTCTTAAAGTGCCTTTTTTTAGTTTCTCTACGGCTGCAGCCACCATAGAATGGTGCTCTTTTTTTTCATTTGAGCTCAACTCAATGGCTTCCTCTACAACTGATGATTGTTCAACACTCCAGCTAAACTCTTTATAGACATCAGAAGCTATAAAAACCTGGTCTTTATTGTTTTGAAATTTTTGAAAAACACTGTATGCTATTTTGTCAGGCGCGTTTTTATACCACATCTGATCGTTTTGATGCATTAATTGCACAACGGAATGTCCTTTTTTTCTAAGGACAAAAAATGGCAACTTTTCTTCTAGCAACCAGGTAATATAATCAAGTAAGTTTTCGCGCAAGCGGTATTATTTAGAGATTTTTCTTGAGGGCTATTGTTGTCAATTTACAAATAGAAATGAGACGGTTTTGCTCGTCAGTAATTTTAATTTCCCATAACTGCGTAGTTTTTCCTTTATGTAGGAAACGAGCCGTAGCAAACACCTGACCATCACTTTTTGAACGGGTATGGTTTGCACTTATTTCTAGACCTCGTATTGCAAAAGATTCGGTATCTAAAAACAAATAACTCGCCGCACTGCCCACCGACTCTGCAAGGGCAACACTAGCACCTCCATGTAACACTCCATCTGGCTGGTGTACCCGTGAGGTTACCGGCATACTGGCCGTTAAAAAGTCCTCGCCCACATCGACAAACTCGATGCTTAATGTTTCCATGAGCGTGTTGCGACAAATGGCGTTACACCGCTCTAGTATGTTTTGCTTATCCATATCTTTATCAAAAATAAGCTAACTAAAGTATTTCTATGGTAAAGACCGTTTCTTATCAACACACTAACTCGTATGAGATACTTTACCCTATTCATGAGCATACGGAGAATATCTGGATATGCTTTCACGGGATAGGATATTTATCCCGTTTTTTCAAAACCTATTTTGAATCATTCGATTCAAAAAAAAACGCTGTTATCGACTACAAGCTCCGTCAAAATACTATCTAGGCAGTACGTTTAAACATGTAGGCGCTAGTTGGCTTACCCGTGTAGATACTGGGCAAGAAATGCAAAATAATCTAAATTATATCCAGGAAGTGCTCTCTACAGAAGGAATCAGTACAGACCCCAGGCTAGTAATCATGGGATATTCTCAAGGCGTTTCTATAGCGATGCGATTTTTAAAACAGCATGATCATCCAGTAAAAGCGCTTATTATGCACAGCGGCAGGATACCAGAAAAACTAGACGCTAGCGATGGGAAACATTACCAGCAATACGTCAAACAGTGCATACATATCGCTGGAAAGCAAGATGAGTATATTACAAAAGACACCATTAATAAGGAAGAGAAAAAATTGAAAATGTTATTTGATAATAAATGTACCACCTATCGGCCTGATATTAAACACGTGGTTGACAAGGTGCTTCTCAAACAAATCTCACAAAAACTTTAATCATGACAATCATTTTTGCAACGCACAATCTTAATAAAACTATTGAAGTGCAACAGTTGATGCCGCCACACATCAAACTATTGAGTTTAAGTGATGTCCAATTGCACGATGACATTCCAGAAACCGCGACCACCATTGAAGGCAATGCCATTTTAAAAACAAACTATATTAAAAATCGTTTTGACCTTCCTGTATTTGCAGATGACACCGGCCTTATGGTACCAGCCTTAAATAACGAGCCTGGTGTAAAGTCTGCCCGTTATGCGGGAGAAGACAAAAACGCTCAAGAAAATATGGAGTTGCTTTTAAAACGCCTGGAAGGCCATGACGACCGCTCTGCCTATTTTAAAACGGTAATTTCTTTGAACATTAACAACACACAACATCTATTTGAGGGAGTCTGTAAAGGCAGTATTCTTAATGCTCCAGAAGGGACCCAGGGATTCGGGTACGATCCTATTTTTAAACCACAGGGTTATGATATAAGTTTTGCTCAAATGGAGATGGCAGAAAAGTCTGCCATAAGCCACCGTGGTAAAGCGCTCAATAAGTTGATTCATTTTTTAAATGGCATCAATATTGACAACTAATTATTCCCAGACAATTCTAGTTGTCGTATTTTTAAGGGCTATATATGAAAACGATTAAAATCACCATTATTTTATGCTTACTAGCGGCTTTTATAAGTAACGCTCAAGGCGAAAATGAACCCAAAACAACCCCTGAAAAAAAAGTTGCTTTAGTAAATGGTAAAGTTCTTAATGCAAAAGATGGCTCTGTTTTACAGGATGTAAATATTGTTAACCTTAACCGCATCGTGGGCACGATAACTAGAAAGGATGGTACCTTTGATATTACTGCAGCAGTAAACGACACTCTATATTTTTCTTACATCGGATTTCAAACCATTAACGTAAGAGTCACAGAGGACTGGATTAAATACGGAGATGTAACCATATCCATGACCGAGAAAGGTATAGCATTAGAAGATGTTGTTGTAACTAACAGTGGATTGACCGGATATTTAGAAATTGATGCAAAGCGAGCGCCTATTTACGCTAACCGCAGATTCAGCATCAGCGGGCTGCCAGAGGCTTACGAGGGCGGTAGCAAAGGCCCTGGAGCTGTGGGTAAAGTGCTTAATTCGATATTCAATCCCGCAGACTTTTTATTCAATACGTTCAGCAAGCAAGGTAAATCCTTGAGCAAAGTGCGTCAAATTAAAGAGCAAGACGAGATACGTAATTTGCTACAATCTAAATTTGACCGAGAAACACTTGTCAATTTGTTACAAATGGATAAAGTGAGTATCGACGCTATTTTAAGAAATTGCCAATACTCCAAAGAGTTTATTACCAGCGCAAACGACCTACAAATACTCGATGCTATAAGCGAGTGCTATGAGGAATATAAAGTATTAAAAGTTAAAAACTGAATAACCTTAAATATATGATACGTAAATCAATTATCGCAGCAGCCTGTATCGCTACGCTTGTAGGGTGCAACTCTGCCAAAACAAAAAGCGCTACTACTGGCGCTACCAATTCTTCTTCAACCAGTATGACTACTACTGTGGATGGTAAAAATCCGGCAGTTGTTAAGTACATGAGTACAATCACGAGTGAAGAATTGAAAGAACAATTGTACGAGTATGCCAGTGACGACATGGAAGGTCGTATGACTGGTACACCAGGCCAGCGTAAGGCAGTTGAGTATTTAAAAGGAAAATATGAAGCTATGGGCGTGCCAGGCGGTGCAGGTGAAGGCGCTTATTACCAGGCTATTCCTGAGGAATTTTTTGGCAAAAGAAAAATCACCTCAGAAAATGTTCTCGCTTTTATTGAAGGATCTGAAATGCCAGAGGAAGTGCTTGTGCTATCAGCACACCTAGATCACATAGGCACAAAAGATGGAGAGATCTTTAATGGTGCAGATGACGATGGTAGCGGTACAATTGCTCTGGTCGAGATTGCAGAAGCGTTTAAACAAGCTAAAGAAGATGGTTATGGGCCTAAAAGGTCAATACTTTTTTTACACGTAACTGCAGAAGAAATAGGCTTACAAGGCAGTAGATATTACTCGGAAAACCCTGTATACCCACTGGCCAATACTATTGCCAATTTAAATGTTGATATGATAGGACGTATTGATCCTAAAAGAGAGGTGAAATCAAATTACGTCTATTTAATAGGTAGCGACATGTTAAGTCAAGATTTGCATGATATAAGTGAGAAAGCAAACGAGATGTATGTAAATATGGATCTAGATTACACTTATAATGGTAAAGATGATCCTAATCGTTTCTACTATCGCTCTGACCACTACAATTTTGCTAAAAATAACATTCCTGTAATCTTTTACTTTAATGGAACTCACGAGGATTATCATAGAGCCACAGACACGCCAGATAAGATTGAGTATGATTTGTACACAGAGCGTGCACAGTTGATTTTTGCAACCGCATGGGAACTAGCAAATGCAGAAAATCGTCCTGCACTCAAGTAATAATATTTTATTATAATAAAAAAAAGCGCCCACTGGGCGCTTTTTTATACTCTCCTGTTGCTAATTATTGCTTTCAATACCTGCAAATTCTTGCTGTATTTGAACACGCAACCTGCGGTAGTAATCCTCCTCTAGCCAGTCTTTATAATTATTAGTATTATTTATAATGCAGTAAGAATAACGACGTATACGATCCTTAATATCCTCTTTGAGCAGTTTTGCTAAAATGCGAGCGTCAAAAACGTCCTCACTATTCTCCACACACCACTGTACATGCTGTGCAATACTCTCATCGAGTACCTCTTTTGATTTGCGATTTTCCCTGGTAATACGTTTATAAGCTCCTCTCACGTCAAAAGAAAAATCTTTAGTATTAGGAAACTCAGCTTTAATTTCCTCTGGTAACTTATAGACAAAATTGCGCTCGATCTCCTCATCAGACACAATATTTTCCACATAAAAATCTGGAGATCTAAATACCTGCTGCCAGTCCACCGGCTCGTTCCATAGGCCAAAACGCGCTACATTATTACCTAAGTCAATGATCTGAAACTCTGTTTTATCCTTATAAATACGCGACCCGCGTCCTATCATTTGATAATACAGCGTCAACGACTTTGTCGCCCGGTTTAAAATGATAGATTCCACTGATGGCTCGTCAAAACCAGTAGTTAAAATACTGACCGATGTTAATATGGCGTCTGGTTTCTTTTTAAACCAACGTAAGATCTCCTTGCGCTCTTCCTTATTGTTAGTATTGTCTAGGTGTCTTATTTCCAGGCCTGCTCTTTTAAAGGTGTCCTCCACCTCCAGGCTCGTGCGTATACCGTTATTAAAAATGAGTGTTTTTTTACCTTTAGAAGTATCAAAATAAGCTTGCAACAGTTTATCCTGCATGGTATGATCTGTATAAAGCTTTTCACTAGACTTGACCGTATAATCACCATTCATCCCTATGGTCAATCCACTCAAGCCCACATCATAGGTATGGGTTACAGCTTTGGCCAGGTAACCGCTTTCTACCAGCGAGGTGATGCTATCCCCTACAATTAGCTCATCATAGTTGTCTTTCATAGGCAACTTGAAATTAGAACTTAATGGAGTAGCTGTTACACCTAGCATAAAGCAATGCTCAAAATACTTGAAAAGTTTACGGAAGCTGTTATAATGGGCCTCATCCACTATCACTAGACCTATATCCTCTAGCACTAATTTATCATCCTGGATGCGATTATTCAAAGTCTCGACCATTGCCACAAAGCATTGATAGTCTTTTTGATCATCCAGCTCCTTTACCTTTGAATTGATCACCTTATTCTTTACCTCAAAATTGTTAAGCACTTTAGAGGTTTGCTTGCACAACTCTATACGATGGGTCAGAATGACCACCTTTTTGTTCTTTTGTTTTAAATAACGCCGCACTATTTCTGAGAAAACTACTGTTTTCCCACCACCTGTAGGCAGTTGATATAAAAGCTTGTAATCGTCTGGTTTATCATCAATTCGATCAAAAATCTCACTCAGATCCCTTTTCTGGTAATCGTAGAGTTTCTTGACTTTTGGCTTTTGATCTGGGTGCATAAATGAAGGTGTTTTCCGTTTTTGAGATTTGCAAAAATAGGCATTTTAAATCCTTTTGAAACCACCGCTACCGCTGACATTTTAAATATTTTTTATTGTTGCTAATTTAACAAGACACCTAGGATGTTATTATTATTTTTGCAAACTCTAATGATCAAGGCATGAGTTCTTCAAAAAATAAATTTCGGCCTCAAAGAGCACACAAGTATTACAAAATCACAGGCTTTTATTCTTTTATTATGGAGAGTATCAAAAAGTCTTTGCCTCCCGTATTAATTGTGGTTGCTCTGCTGGTATTATTTCACTTTGCCGTCATGCCCATTCCACAGGCACTAGAACTTGCTGTGGCAGAGTTACCTAGTTATGGTGTATTGGCATTTTTCTTTATATCAGAGACTATTCTGGGGCTCATACCTCCAGAATTATTCATCGCCTGGGCAGGAAAAACTACAGACCCGTTACTTAATTTATTTTTGATCGCCCTGTTGTCCTATCTAGGTGGTATGGGCTCATATTTCATAGGCAGGTCCTCTCTTAAAATAGCGGCCATTCATAATTATCTAGAGGTCAAGATGGCAAAACAACTTGTCATGGCTAGAAAATGGGGCGGTATATTAATCGCTGTGGGGGCTTTGTTACCTCTACCCTTTTCTATAGGTAGCCTGGTAGCCGGTATGTTGCGTTACCCATTTAAGTACTGGATTTTGATAGGGCTACTGCGATTTGTGCGATTTGCACTGTATGGCGCAGCAATTTTCTCGGTAGTATAGAATCAGCAAGCGCAGTATGTAGACGCCGTCTCTTTCCTTGCAATTAAAAGCGAGGCTACCACATCTTATTCTGTCATCCATTACAGCTGGCTCTTGCAACAGTTTTTGTATGATTTTATCTACTCAAATTTGATGATAAGGCTTGTGATGATCTCGCTTTCGCGAAAGCGAACTTTACCACAACCTTTACTTAAACATGAAAGTTAAAGCATAAAAAAAGCCCCCTATATAGGAGGCTTTCATTACTTTATTGAAGGTTTAGTTACCAGCTTTAGCATTTGCCTTAGCTTCTTCCATTCCTTTTTCTACCATATCAAAGAATTGATCCAGTTTAGGCAATACGATGATGCGTGTGCGTCTGTTTTTTGCTCTACCCTCTGCAGTATCATTTGATGCAACTGGCACATAGTAACTTCTACCTGCTGCGGTCATACGTTTAGGATCTACATTAAATTCATTTTGTAAAACACGTGTTACAGATGCAGCTCTAGCTGTACTTAAGGCCCAGTTATCCTGGAATTTTACAGTACTGATGCTTTGATCATCTGTGTGTCCCTCGATCATGATGTCTATTTCTGGCTTGTCGTTAACTACTGTAGCTACTTTACCCAAAACTGATTTTGCTTTACTATTGATACGGTCACTACCGCTTGCAAATAACAATTTATCACTGATAGATACATAAACCACACCTTTCTCAACATTAATGCTGATGTCCTCGTCATTTAAGTTTCCTAAAGAACCTTTTAAACTTTGCACTAAAGCAAGAGTTACACTGTCCTTTCTAGAGATTGCATCATTTAAAGAACGTATTTGCAAATCTTTCTCGCGCAGACTTTCTAGAGACTTTTCAAGGTTTTCTGCTCCTTTTTTAGATAACGTAGTTAGATTACCAGTATTATTTATAAGCTCTTGATTATTAGCTCGCAAGTCAGCCACTTGAGCACGCAATGCTTCTAGCTGTGCAGCAGCTACTTTTTCGTCAGTTAAACAAGCGTTGAGTTTAACGGTAGCAGAGTCTAATAGTTCTTGAGTTTTTTGTTGTTTTTCTAGAGCTGCGTCTAAATCTTTTTTTGATGCACAAGAAGCTGCAAGTAAAGCAGTTAATGCAACTAGGGCTATTTTTTTCATGTGAGAATATTGAAATTAAATTTAACAATCAAAATTAAAAATGTTATGACCACTCGTCCTAATATTAACATAGGTTTATAAGTTTAAAAGCACGTTAAAACGTCGCCTTTGTAACACATAAAAACTCCAGACTATCGAACACACCCCTTTATTTTTTGCAGTGTGATACCCTTCAGACTTGAGCTTTTTTCTTTGTCTTATGTAAAACGGTAGCTGCCTATAGAAACTGATGTGAGCCTTAAATATTGCAGTGAAATGAGATATTTTTCCTTGGAACAGAAAAACCATTGCTGCCAGACCATCAAGAATCATACGACTTAAAATAATCCCTATATAAATGGATCGAGTGTCATTTTTTATTACAGTAAAAAGACTGTTTCTAAAATTGAGAAAGGTCTTACGCGGGCTCAAACTATCTAGTGTACCGCCACCCAGGTGATAAACTGTAGAATCTGGTACCACTTGTATATCGTATCCTAACCTGCGCAGGCGCCAGCACAAATCTATCTCTTCTTGATGGGCAAAGTAATTCTTGTCAAACCCACCAGCTTCTATAAAAACCTGCCTGCGTATAAACAGGGCTGCACCACTCGCCCAGTCTACACTTACCGGATTATTATACTGTCCCTTGTCAACCTCTATATAATTAAAGATGCGACCGCGACAGTAGGGATACCCCAATTGATCCAGATAACCGCCACTAGCACCAGCATATTCAAACCTATTTGTATGGTTTAAATCTTTGATTTTAGGTTGAGCAGCAACTAGGTTCTCCTGCTCTGTAAAAGCCACGAGCAGCGCTTTGCACCAGCCTGGTGTCACTTGCACATCGCTATTTAACAGACAGACTATTTCTTCTTCTACATGCTTTAATGCCTCATTATAACCACCAGCAAACCCTAGATTATCCTCATTTTGTATAATCTTTACCTGGTTCCCGTAAAATTCCTTTAACCAGTCAACGCTAGCATCTGTAGAGGCGTTATCTGCCACATAAACCTGGTAGCCATGACTGTTTTCAACCACACCAGGTATAAAACGCTGCAGTAATTTCAAACCGTTCCAGTTAAGAATAACGATAGCGAGTCTCATAGATGATAATTAGGAAGGTCTTTTATAAAGTGATAGCGTTGCTGCTCATAATCCATCGTACAAAAGTAATGCTCCATACCATTACTAACCATTAAATAGGCAGCTTGCGCCACTAGATTGTAGCGAGCTATCTGATCAAATACAGACTGGTCGATAGCTATATGCGGTGCTTTGCATTCTACAATTACCTCAATAGATCCATTAGGTTTAAAAACCACGATGTCGTATCGCTTTACCGTTCCTGCGATAGTAAGTTGTTTTTCAACATTTATGAGCTGTTTAGGGGTGTTTTTATGAAAAATCAACCAATTAATAATATGTTGTCGCACCCATTCTTCCGGCTGCAGATGAACAAATTTTTTACGGATGGGATCAAAAATAAAACGCCCTTTTTCAGTACTTTTAACCCTGAAATCTGCGGGCGGCAATCGCAATGCCTTCATAAGTCAAAATTACAAAAACCCCAACAGCTCTTCATGAGTGACCTCAACAAAATTCTTAGCGACATAAGTCAAAGAAAATTCAAGCCCGTTTACTTACTTTATGGTGATGAACCTTTCTTTATCGATCAAATAAGCAAAGCTATTGAAGATACCGTGCTCGACGAGGCCGAGCGTGGTTTCAACCAGATGGTTTTTTATGGTAAAGACAGTAAAGTAGAAGAAATCGTTGAGTGCGCAAAGCGATTTCCCATGATGGCTCCCTATCAAGTAATTATTGTAAAAGAAGCCCAGCATTTAAGTTCAAAGATGGACGGAATGTCTCAATACATGGCGCAACCATCAGAGACCACAATCCTAGTGCTGTGCTACAAATACAAAAAGCCAGATAACCGGTTGAAGGTTTTTAAAAACATGAAAAAGCATGGCTTATTCTTTGAAAGTAAACCACTGTACGAGAATAAAATGCCACAATGGATTAATGGAATGCTACAGTCTAAAGGGTATCGTATTGAACCCAAAGCTACCCAAATGCTGGTGGAGTTTCTAGGAACAGACCTGGGTCGCATTAAAAATGAGATTGATAAGCTTGCTATTGTACAGGATAAAACAGCACCTATCACACCACAAACAATAGAGGACAACATAGGTTTTTCGAAGGATTACAATAATTTTGAGCTACGTAATGCCATAGGAAGAAGAGACGCCCTTAAAACGCATCGTATTATCAATTATTTTGGTGAAAACCCTAAGGATAATCCGCTGGTATTGACGGTGGCTACCTTGCACAGCTATTTTGTGCAGTTGCTCAAGATACACGGAGTGAAAGATCATTCAAAAAACAATGTCGCTCGTGTTGTGGGTATCAACCCTTATTTTGTTGACGAACTGCTTATAGGAGTGCGCAATTATACCATGAAAGATTGCAGTCGTGCTGTGAGCCTTATTAGAGAATTAGATCTCAAAACAAAAGGTATGGGAGCCTATCAAGTATCTCACGCTGACCTATTAAAAGAGAGTATGGTAAAAATTATGGTGCATTGAAAACTAAAAAAGAAGCCTGGATAAGTGCTGCAAGACCGCGTACACTGCCCTTAAGTATTAGTGGTATTCTTATGGGGAGTGCCTATGCTTATTATGATATCGCTTCCGCGAAAGCGAACCACACCACAACACTCATTGCTTCAAGTGAGGTAAGTCCGCCAGCATTTAACTGGTGGATACCGGCACTGGCATTAATAACTACTCTAGGTTTTCAAATATTATCAAATTTTGCCAATGATTATGGCGACGGAGTAAAAGGAACCGACAACGAAGATCGTGTAGGGCCCATGCGCGCAATTCAAAGTGGTATCATAAAGCCCAGCGAACTCAAACGGGTAATTGCGCTTACTGCCTTACTAACATTAATTGCAGCAATCGGGCTTATATTGATCAGCCTGGGCCTAGAACAAGTCATAATATCATTATTATTTCTAGGATTAGGGATGAGCGCCATCTGGGCAGCTATTAAATACACAGTGGGCGATAACGCCTATGGTTACCGTGGATTAGGCGATGTTTTTGTTTTTATTTTTTTTGGTCCTGTTAGCGTTCTAGGGGTATATTATTTAATCACACGACAGGTAGATCTATGGTTAATTTTTCCTGCTATAAGTGTCGGGTTGCTCAGTGTTGCTGTGCTCAACCTAAATAATATGCGCGATATTGAGAGTGATAAAAAGTCAAATAAAAACACCATTCCCGTGCAACTAGGACTAGTACGATCTAAAAAACTACACTACCTATATATAGTTTGCTCTGGTATGGCACTATTTATTTACATCACTCATACCTTACTGCAAATGGACCCAGTAAGTCTGTCTCGGTTTGTTAACTACTTACCCATGCTGGCGTTCATACCGCTAATAATTCATGTCAATAGGGTGCGTAAAACTGAAAGCGCCGCCCTGCTGGATCCTGAGCTTAAGAAAGTGGCGCTCTCTACCTTTTTAATGGCGTTACTTATTGTTGTTAGTGCTTTTATTAGTATAGATTAAACATATATAACCCATTGTATAACAGCTGTTTAATATATTCAAATGCTTTTTGATAAGAAAGATTTAACAATAAGCCTCTTGACTTGAACTGGCTTTTGACCTATTTTTAAATTGGATATAAATAGATGTTATTAAACAAAACTACGCTACTTTAAATTTATAATTATGGCACGAGCAATGTTCGAGTACACCATATTAATCCTTGAAAAAGTGAGTTTTGACCCAACCTTATTTTGCAAAGAACTCCACAAGGCAATGAAACGTTTATTACCCTTTGAAATAGAAGAGTTGAACATCTGGCTTAAAAAGCGTTATGTCATACAGCCAGAACTTAAAAATTGCTTGCCGCAACACACACTAGACCATCCTTAAATTATAGAATACGCTCTACTTTTTTGCAAGAGGGCTGATTATATTGACATTACTGAATGCGATAGCACCTTTAATAACGCCCGAGATAACTCCTTGTAAGGCGTCTATGATTTGCATCTTAAGTTCAGATTTATGAAAAATTAGACTTATTTCTCTTGCAGGAGAGGGTTCTTCAAAATACCTGAGGTTTTCTGTCTTTTTGGGCGATAGGTCCAGCGTATTTAAATAAGGTAATAAAGTCATACCTAGACCCTCATCTGACAGTTTAATCATCGTTTCAAAGCTTCCACTTTCTAGTGTGAACCGCTCAGAATCTGTTCTTTTTGAACTGCTGCACAAATTAAGCACATTATCTTTGAAACAATGTCCATCCTCCAGCAACAACAAGCGATCCACGTCTATTTCTTCCACCTTCATTTTACCTTTGGGCATGGATGCATTTTTAGGATCGTAACAAACAAAAGGTTCATAATATAATGGACGCTCTACTATCATTTCTTGTTCTAGAGGCGTTGCTGCTATAGCTGCGTCTATGGATCCATCAGCGAGACCATTAATAATATTCTCAGTAGTCATTTCCTCAATTCGCAGCTTTACTTTAGGATATTTATTGACAAAATTCATAAGGAACATAGGCAATAAGGTAGGCATGACCGTAGGAATGACTCCTATCTTAAACTCGCCGCCTATAAATCCTTTTTCTTGATCTACAATATCTTGAATGCGATCGCTTTCATTGACAATATTGTGAGCCTGCTTGACTATTTTCTTACCCGTTTCAGTCAATTCAATAGGTTTTTTTGAACGATCAAAGATCTGTACATCAAGCTCATCCTCCAGCTTTTGAATCTGCATACTTAAAGTAGGTTGCGTAACAAAAACTTTATTGGCCGCTTTAGTAAAATTTTGATATTGAGCTACCGCTAAAACGTATTTAAGTTGCGTGATTGTCATGATAGATATTTTCTTCAAAAATAAAAAATACTATTTGAAAATCTTATAGTAAAATCAAATACTTATAACTCATATTTCCCTTATTATTTAACATTTTACCAACTTAAACCGCTCTGGCGAACAATAATTTAGTGCAAAACGAAACTTTATACTATGGCAACGATTAAATTAGGAGGAAACAACATTCATACAGTAGGTGATTTACCTGAAATAGGTAGCAAGGCACCAGACTTTCAATTAACTAAGGAAGACCTATCCACGGCTACTCTGGAAGATTTTAAAGGCAGTCGCGTCATTTTCAATATTTTCCCTAGTATTGATACTGATGTTTGTGCTACATCAGTTCGCAATTTTAATAAGCGCGCTACCGAGTTAGAGAACACACAAGTCATTTCAGTTTCTAGAGATACTCCTTTTGCATTGAAACGCTTCTCTAGCGCAAACGACATCGATAATGTCACCAATTTAAGTGATGTGCAAACGGGAGATTTTGGTCAACAATACGGTGTTACTATCAAGGATGGAGCTTTTAAAGGTTTTCACTCAAGAGCAGTGTTAGTGATAGATACCGACGGAACTGTAATTTATAAACAGCAAGTACCAGAAATAGGGGAAGAACCCGATTACCTTGCCGCGCTTAAATCTTTATTATAATTGAGCCTCAAAAAATTTATAACAGGACGATTAAAAGGTTGTGTTTATGCCTATAAAGGAGCTACAACCTTAATAAAAACAGAAGATAGTATAAAAACCCAGTTGATCATCGCAATCGTGGTGACCGCCATGGGTTTTTATTTTGACATTTCAACAACCCAATGGATGATGCAATGCTTTGCTATCGGTATTGTCATTACTGCCGAGGGACTTAATAGCGCTATAGAAGCCATTGCAGATTTCATACATCCAGACTACCACGTTAAAATAGGACATATAAAAGATATTGCAGCCGGCGCTGTTTTTTTTGCTGCCGTTATTGCTATAATCATAGGACTTATAATCTATATACCGCACCTGATTGATTTATATTCTGGCGTGTTTGATTAAACATCTGGAATATGCTTTAAAGTTACCCATCAATATTACTATTTTTGTTCGTTAAGTATCCTCTATGGCGCGCAAGAAAAAGACTAAATCTACAGCCCAGACCGCAAAGTCTGCTAACTATACTTTACCTTCTTTTAAACTCAATCGATTACAAGAAGTAATTCTCGGGTTTTTCTTGATTGCCTTAGGATGCATTTTTACCCTTTCTTTTATTTCTTTTTTACTTACCTGGCGCAGTGACCAGAGCATACTAGGTCGCCTTACAGAACGTGAGTTAGAGGCGCAAAACTGGCTCAGTAAATTAGGCGCCTGGCTGGGTGATTTATTTGTTTACGATGGCTTTGGCGTTGCTGCGTTTTCCATCGCCGTTCTTGTTATCCTAACGGGAGTCTATTTGTTTGCGGCAAAGCGTGGGGTATTTTCGCTTTCGCGAAAGCGTATTTCCATGCTATGGATCTGGGGGCTTCCATTGATGCTGTGGTTTTCCGTATTTTTTGGTTTTTTCAGCGAGACCATACCTCTTTTAGGCGGTAAAGTAGGGCTCGAGTTAAATGATTTCTTGCAAGATTACATAGGACTCGCAGGCACAATTATATTCATGAGCTTTCTAGCTATTGTCTATTTGACCCTGCGCCTTAAAATAACTCCCGAAAAAATAAGCACTTACTTTAAAAATAAATCTGCCCAAGTTAAAGAGGGCTTCAACGACGTCACTGAAAGCACAGAAGCCACAGATGAGGAAGAGGACTGGAAAACGGCTACGATAGAAGGACAATTAAAAGAGGAAGACCAAGATGACAGCTCGCTAGATTTTGATATCCATAAAGAAGAAGAGGAAGAAATAGAAGAACCTGCACAAGTAGATTTAAAACCAAAGCCAGTGATCACGTCTTTACCCGCGACAGATGATGATATAGGCATGGACATTGAGCAGGCAGTAGATGAAGAGGAAATTATTGATAATAAAGCTTCAAAACTGGTACAGGATTTTGGAGAGTTTGACCCTACTCTAGAATTGAGCAACTTCCAGTTTCCTGGTATTGATCTTTTAAAAGATTATACCCAAGGTAAAACCATCACCATTAACGAGCAGGAGTTACAAGCAAACAAAGATCGTATTGTTGAAACGCTCAAAAATTATAAGATAGGTATTGCAAAAATCACTGCCACCGTTGGACCTACCGTCACTTTGTATGAGATCGTTCCAGAGGCTGGCGTGCGCATTTCAAAAATCAAAAATCTAGAAGACGATATCGCCCTGTCCCTAGCAGCTTTAGGGATACGTATTATCGCCCCAATCCCTGGCAAGGGCACCATAGGTATTGAAGTACCTAATCAAAACCCGTCTATCGTATCCATGCGATCTGTCATCGCCTCTCCTAAGTTTCAAAATGCAGAAATGGCCCTTCCTATCGCCTTTGGAAAAACCATAAGCAACGAGACGTTTGTAGTAGATCTGGCAAAAATGCCTCACCTACTAATGGCTGGAGCAACAGGTCAGGGAAAATCGGTAGGGTTGAATGCGGTGCTTACTTCACTGCTTTATGCAAAACATCCAGCCGAAGTTAAATTTGTCCTTGTAGATCCTAAAAAAGTAGAACTCACTCTTTTCAACAAGATTGAAAGGCATTACCTGGCAAAATTGCCTGATAGCGAGGAAGCGATCATTACAGATAATTCTAAAGTAATCAATACACTGAACAGTCTGTGTATTGAAATGGACCAGCGTTATGATATCTTAAAGGAGGCCATGTGCCGCAATATAAAAGAGTACAATGCAAAGTTTAAAGCACGCAAATTAAATCCAGCAAACGGCCACAAATACTTACCTTACATCGTTCTAGTGGTGGATGAGTTTGCAGACCTGATCATGACCGCTGGTAAAGAGGTAGAAACACCTATTGCGAGGCTCGCACAACTAGCTCGTGCCATCGGTATTCACTTGATTATTGCCACCCAGCGTCCGTCGGTAAATGTTATTACGGGTATGATCAAGGCTAACTTCCCAGCCAGAATCTCCTTTAGAGTGCAACAAAAGGTTGATTCTCGCACCATTCTAGACAGCGGTGGCGCTGACCAGTTGATAGGGCGTGGTGACATGCTATACACCTCTGGTAACGAGATTATTAGAATACAGTGTGCCTTTGTAGACACTCCGGAAGTAGAAAAGATAACTGACTTTATAGGCTCGCAAAAAGCCTATCCAGATGCACATTTACTGCCAGAGTATGTAGGAGAAGAAGGTGGCACAAGTCTTGATATCAGTATCGACGAGCGTGATTCAAAGTTTAAAGAAGCTGCAGAGATTATAGTGGTTGCGCAACAAGGTAGCGCCTCTTTATTGCAACGTAAATTAAAACTGGGATACAATCGCGCCGGTAGAATTATTGACCAGCTAGAGGCCGCAGGTGTAGTAGGTGGTTTTGAGGGGAGCAAGGCAAGACAAGTGCTTATACCAGACCTGGCGTCACTCGAGGTATTCTTAAATGAAGAACAGAATTAAATACATACAATGAAACATATATTCTTTACGGTAATGGTATTTTTCGCTTTCGCGAAAGCGGCAACAGCACAGTCTAATGCCGCATCAAAATTGCTAGATGAAGTAGCTGCAAAATATAAAAGCTACAACAATGTGAGTTTTACCTACAAGGGAAACTTGAAAAATGACAAGGCAAATTTTGACACAGACCTACAAGGAGAAGCAAAGTTGAGTGGGAACAAATACAATGCGACCTATAATGGCACCACCTATATGTATGATGGTAAAAAATTATATACCATCAATCGCGAGGACGAGCAGGTTACCATTGCTACACAAAATAATGATGGCAGTGAGATGATCAATCCATCTAATATCATGACCTTTTATCAAAAAGGCTATAATAAAGAAATGGATATCGTTCAAAATGTAAAGGGTAGAAAAATACAATACGTAAAATTAACGCCTATTAAATCTGGATCTGACTACAAGAATATCTTACTAGGCATCGATGCTAATACAAAGCACATTTATAACACGATTATCACAGAGCGCAGCGGGACCGTTATTACCTTTACCTTAAAATCCTTTAAGACAAACGAGCCACTAGCGGCAAACTGTTTTACCTTTGATGCCAGCCAGTATAAAAACTGGGATATTGAAGAAATGAACTAGGTTGAAAATACTAGACCGTTACATACTGACACAATTTATAAAGACGTTTTTAAGCGTCTTTATTGTATTAATGTTCATTCTGATATTACAAGCCATCTGGCTTTATATTAAAGATATTGCGGGCAAGGATATCGATTTAATCACCATAGGTAAATTTATGATGTACACGATCCCTGTGATTGTGCCACTTGCCTTACCCCTCAGTATCTTGCTTGCTTCTATCATGGTTTTTGGTAACATGGCAGAGAACTATGAGTTTGCCGCTATGAAATCTAATGGAATCTCGCTGCAGCGTGCCATGCGCAGCTTAATTATCATTATTTTTTCTTTAGGTATTACCAGTTTCTTTTTTGCTAATACGGTAATACCCTGGGGGCATTTGAAACAGCGCAATTTGCGCCGCAATATTGCCCAGGTTAAACCTGCTATGGCTATTAGTAAGAATGTATTTAATCAACTGGGCGAGATTAATATTAAAGTATCCGACAAAACAGGAGACCGCGGTCAATTTTTAGAGGATGTTATCATACACCAGAAAAACCCAAAAAGGTCTGGAAACTGGAATGTGATTAAAAGTGAGCGCGGAGAATTGAAGAGTTCGCTCAAGTCAGACATTATCCAGCTGGTGCTTTACAACGGTAATTATTATGAGGATTTATTTGTTGTAAATCCAGAGAAGCGCGCTACCTCTCCTTTTGTAAAAAGCTATTTCGATACTTATACACTCAACATTGATGTGTCAGAGCTTAACGATGTTGACATGGATCAAGAGAGCGTTACCGATGATCACCAGATGCTTAAAATCCATCAATTACAAACGCAGATTGATTCTTTTGCGACGGATTTGAATAACAGCAAAGAAATCTACAATAAAACGCAACTGCTCAAGTGGTCTCCCGATCAATTATCCAGCCGGATGTCCAAATATTTAGATTCTACAGAAAATCTTGAAGACTTTTTTAATCGACTCAGTTTAAATGACCAGATGCGAGCTGTGGATCAATCACTTAATAAAATTACGCAACAAGAGTATGCGATTGAGGCACGCAACGATCAGCTACAACGTGAGATGGTACGATTAAACAAATACGAAATTGAAATTCATAAAAAATATGTTCTAGGCGTTGCTTGTATCATTCTGTTTTTTATCGGCGCTCCGCTAGGTGCCATCATTAGAAAAGGAGGTATGGGATTGCCCCTGGTTGTGGCTACTATATTCTTTTTGACCTATCATTTTATAGGAATTTTTGCAGAGAAATCTGCTACCGAAGGTGCCTTCCCAGCCTGGTTGGGCGCCTGGATGAGCACACTTATCATTTTTCCTATAGGGATCTTTTTAACCTATCGTGCAACTACAGATCAAGGTTTCTTTGATCTAGGCGGTGGCATCAACAACCTATTACAGCGCTTTAAAAAGAAGACCAAAGCCCCACCACCCGCCTCATAAACCTGTATCTTTGTACGTCTTAAACGAGAGTAAAAAGAGTCATGGTTACAACACAGCAAGAAAAAAACATCCAGCTGGATCGCATTGAAGACGCGATAGAAGATATAAAACAAGGCAAAGTAATCATCGTTGTCGACGATGAAAATCGTGAGAACGAAGGAGACTTTCTAGCCAGCGCACAATCTGTAACGCCAGAGATGATCAACTTTATGGCCACCCATGGGCGCGGACTTATCTGTTGCCCTATTACTGAAAAACGAGTAAAGGAATTAGAACTTCCCATGATGATCAATAACAACTCTGATCCCATGGAGACTGCCTTTACGGTAAGTGTAGATTTGCGTGGTCATGGCGTGACCACAGGCATTAGTGCCAGCGACCGGGCTTTGACAATACAGGCGATGATCGATAAAAACACCCAACCACATGACTTGAGCAAGCCGGGCCACATATTCCCGCTCAAGGCAAAAGAAGGTGGCGTGTTGCGTCGTACAGGCCATACAGAGGCTGCCATTGATTTTGCTCGTCTGGCAGGTCATGAACCCGCTGGTGTGATTGTAGAAATCATGAACGAGGACGGTACCATGGCGCGTTTACCACAATTAATTGATGTGGCTAGAAAACACGGCTTGAAACTAGTAAGTATTGAAGATCTAGTGGCATATCGTATGAAAAACGACAGTCTGATTGTAAAAAAAGAAGACTTTATGTTGACCACACGCTTTGGTAATTATCGTTTGAGAGCCTATCAACAAACCACTAACGGACAGATACACCTGGCGCTTACTCTAGGTACTTGGAAGCATGATGACGTCGTTCTTACTAGAATGAATAGCACACAGGTAAACAACGACCTCTTCTCTACCCTAACCTCAGATGCAGATCGCAAGCTAGATGCTATGTTTGAACGGCTTAATCAAGAGGGCAAGGGAGCCATTGTTTTTATCAATCAGCAATTTGAACCAGAAAACATGCTAGGTCGACTAGAAGAGTTGAAAAACCTGCAAAAAAATGGTAAGCACAAAGCGCCACGCCGCAAACTAGACCATAAAGATTATGGAATAGGAGCTCAAATACTGCACGATTTAAATATTTCAAAACTTAAATTGATGACAAACAGTGAGCAAAGCAAGCGTATAGGCATGATAGGCTACGACCTAGAGATTGTTGAAAATGTAGGATATTAGTAAGGGGAGTACCGCTTTCGCGAAAGCGAACTAAACCATCACTAATGATCATATCAGTAAATTAGGACTCTATTATGGCATTTAAAAACATTACGGAACAAGAGAGTTTATACAACGATCTTGAAAAAATGACTACCAAAGAGTTGTTGACTGCCATCAATCAAGAGGATCAAAAAGTAGCGCTGGCGGTGCAAAAAATCACCCCTCAAATTGAATTATTTGTAGAGGCACTGGTAGAAAAAATGAAACAAGGAGGTCGATTATTTTACATAGGTGCGGGTACGAGCGGTAGATTGGGCATTCTGGATGCCAGTGAGTGTCCACCCACCTTTGGCGTGGCACCTGGTACCGTTATAGGTATCATTGCTGGAGGCGATCATGCGATAAGACATGCCGTAGAAAATGCGGAAGACGATACCCAGCAAGCTATTAAAGACCTCAATAACCACCAATTGACTACTAAGGATGTGGTAGTGGGAATTGCTGCCAGTGGAAAAACTCCCTATGTTCTGGGTGGTATTGAGGCCTGCAATAATTTAGGTTTAATTACAGGCGGTATATCGTGTAATCCAGAGAGCGCACTGGATACGGCCGCTCAATTTTCTATGACCCCAGTAGTAGGTCCAGAATTTTTAACAGGAAGCAGCCGCATGAAGGCAGGTACGGCACAAAAAATGATCCTCAATATGATTACCACCACCGCCATGATAAAATTAGGGCACGTGGTGGGCAACAAAATGGTAGACATGCAGTTGAGCAATGACAAATTAGTGGACCGCGGCACTCGTATGATTATGGAGTCAGCACTGCTGGATTATGAGACGGCAAAGTCCCTACTA
Organism: uncultured Nonlabens sp.; assembly: GCA_947491755.1. Lineage (GTDB taxonomy): Bacteria > Bacteroidota > Bacteroidia > Flavobacteriales > Flavobacteriaceae > Nonlabens. Next base: position 844,697 of record CANLKV010000002.1, read on the forward strand.
CAAAAGTATGGCAGCGTTAGACAGGTATTAAATCACATAGGAATTTGCTAGCATGAACGAACAACCATCTACAGACCGAGAAGTATTGAGCAAAGGCGTGAGACGACTATTGTTGTCCATTCCTTTTTTTATTTTAGGGCCTATTTTAATTTATTTAGGCGCTGGCAGCGACCATCCTATAATTTTTCTCATGCCAGGCATAGCCTTTGCTATACTTGCTGTGGTATTTATGTATCAAGGGATCCAGACCATTCTTGATTCTATGTTTAAAACAAATAAAACCAGATGATTATTTATAAAACCATAGCAACGCTATGCCTCATGCTGTTTTTAAGCAGTTGTAAACCTGGAGATAACCCTCAAAATGAACAGCAAGAGCAACAAAAGAATGAGGCCACACAGGAAGTACTTCCTGGTGTTCAAAGTATCGAAACCGCTCATAATAAAGACAAATTTTTAGACAACGAGGTGATCAAATTTGATATCGATCTCAATTTTAATGGGAGCGATAGACTGGATGCTACTATATATCTTTCTACAGATTCTAGATTTATACGTATTGATAAAGTTGATGGCTCTTCATTAATTTACGACGGAAGCAATGTGTGGTCAACGCCACAAGAAGCTTCTTTGCAAGGCGCACGTTTTGATATTTTTACATGGAGCTATTTTTTTGCATTGCCTTACAAATTGAGTGATCCTGGTGCTATAGCTACCGTAATGGACCCAGCTGACAACTATAATAAGATACGCCTGACTTTTGAACAAGGCACTGGCGACGCGCCAGACGACTGGTATGAGATTTACAGCGATCCTCAAACGGGTTTGTTGGCTTATGCAGGATACATCGTCACCTATGGCGGTACTCCAGCAGATCGCGCAGCACAAAATGCTCATGCTATAGGGTATTCAGACTATCAAAGAGTTAATGATATTCCTGTGGCTACACAATGGTCCTTTTACAACTATGACAATAAAGTAGATACCACACAAGTTATAGGAAATGCAGTGATCACTGATGTAGCATTCATTCCATTCCGTTCCTCTTTATTTGAAAAGCCGACTGATGCAGTACCGGTACCCTTACCATGAAAAAAGTAGCTCTTTATTTTTTATTCATCATTACCGCGCTGTGCAGTACAACCGCTGCTTCACAACAGCCTGTTGATTCGTTAATCAGGGTTAATGCTCCATTAGAACGTATTAATGAAGAACAATTCCCTGATGCTATTTTGTATTTCAGTAATCCTAGCGAACAAGTATTTGTGCAACACCGTGGTATAGAAATGTACTGTGACAAAGCTGTTTTCTACCTAAAAAACAACTTTATAAAAGCTATAGGCAATGTGCGCATGAATCAAGGCGATAGTATTTTCATGTCATCAAAGTATGCAGAATACAATGGGATTACTCAAATGGCCTATGCCAGCGGCGAGGTAAACATGCGCAGCCCTGAAAGCACCCTACAAACAGATACCTTATATTTTGATCGGGCTAGACAACAAGCTTTTTATCGCAGCGGTGGCACGGTAAGAGATACAGCCAGCACACTTAAAAGCCGTGTGGGACGATACTATCTTGCTGATAAGAAATATCAGTTTCTAGACCAGGTGGTCGTTACACATCCAAAGTATGTGATCAACTCTAACCACTTGAACTTCTTTTCAGAGAATGGTCACGTTTATATGTATGGTCCTTCTACCATAACTGGTGAACAAAGCAAAGTATATTGCGAGCGTGGTTTTTATGACACTAGAGCTGACGTAGGATACTTTGTAAAAAACTCTAGTATAGATTATGATGACCGCAATATAAAAGGAGACAGTCTTTATTTTGATAGGACAAAAAATTATGCCAGCGGTGTTAACAACGTCATCGTCACAGATACCATTAATAATTCTGTAATTAAAGGTGACTTTGCGCAAGTATATCGTGATAAAGACAGCGTTTTTATGACCAGACGCGCTGTTGCTATTTCCATTCAAGATCAGGATAGTGTTTATATTCATGCAGACACACTTATGATCACAGGAAAGGAAAATGATCGCATCGTGAGAGGCTACTATGACGTGCGCATGTTTAAAAGTGATATGAGTGGAAAATCAGACAGCCTAGTCTCCAGACAAAGCACTGGCCTGACTAAAATGATAGGAAAACCTATTTTATGGAGCGGTAAAAGTCAGATGACCGGTGACAGCATTTTTATTCAGAGCAATGTTCAAACAGAAAAATTAGATTCTCTCAGGGTCTTTTACAACGCATTTATTGTAGATAAAGACACGGCAGGTGGATTCAATCAAATAAAAGGCAAAGAACTGATAGGTTATTTTAAAGATAACGCACTGGATGTCGTTACTATAAATAAAAACGTAGAACACCTGATCTATGTAAGAAATGAAGACCAGGATCTTATAGGCATTGATAAAAGGACCAGCGGCCGTATGAGAATCGAGTTTGAAGATCAAGAGATTGCAGTCAATTACAATTTTGATGATGTGCGCGGTAGAACCTTTCCACCAGAAGAACTACCTGTTAATGCCCGTACCTTGAGAGGAATGCGCTGGCGAGGCGACGAACAATTGCTGAGCGTACAAGATTTATTTAAGGGACAAGAGATACCGCCACAAATAAAAATCCAAGGGCTACCCTTACCGCAGGTTCAAGAGGGGTTTTTCAAAAAAGAAGATTCTGCTACCTTACCAGTAAACAGCAATTTATCTAAAAAAGAAATGATCAACCGTCCTGCAGATGATATCAAAAATATAAAAGGAACTGGCGAAAATTGAAAACAGATTTTTTTAAATACCAGGCGCCTACCACCCCATTTGCCCCTGGGCTAGAGATAAAACGTGCCGCAGGAAATTACATTTACGACCAGCAGGGTAAAAAATACCTAGACATGGTCGCTGGAGTAAGTGCACTTCCTTTAGGACATTGCCATCCAGCAGTGGTACAAGCCATTCAAAAACAAGCAGCTACCTACATGCACGTCATGGTATATGGTGAATATGCCCAGGCACCAGCAGTACTTTTATGTAAGAAGATTGCGGCAACCATGCCTCCTGCGTTAGACATGACCTATCTGGTCAATAGCGGGACTGAGGCCATGGAAGCGGCATTAAAACTGGCCCGCACGGTGACCCAGCGCAGCGAGATCGTTGCGATGAATAATTGTTATCACGGCAACACACTGGGCTCGCTCAGTTTGATGAATTATGAGGAGCGTAAAGCTCCCTTCCGTCCCTTGCTTCCTGATATAAAAAACATACAATTTAATTGTTTGCGGGATTTATCATTGATCACAGAAAAGACGGCGGCTGTAGTAATAGAAACCATACAAGGTGGTGCTGGTTTTATCATGCCCCATCCGCGCTGGCTGCAAGCCTTGCGCGAGCGCTGTACCGCCATGGGAGCATTGCTTATACTGGATGAAATACAGCCTGGCGTTGGGCGCACTGGGTCTATGTGGCATTTTTCAAAATATGGCATCGTTCCAGATGCGGTCATTACGGGCAAAGGTCTGGCTGGCGGGATGCCTATAGGTGCGCTCACCGCACGTACAGCACACTTGGAATACTTTAAAAAGGCCCCTATTTTGGGTCATATTACCACATTTGGCGGGAATCCTGTAATCGCAGCGGCAGCCCTTGCAACACTCACTCAAATAGAGCAAGAAGGACTTATGGAACAGGTTAGGGATAAAGAATTACGCTTTCGCGAAAGCTTAACTTCTCCCTATATTAAGGAAGTACGAGGCACTGGTCTCATGCTCGCTGCTATATTACAAGACGATCAACACACGGCTGCTATCGTAGATCGATGCCGAGAAAAGGGCGTGATTTTCTTTTTGCTATTGTATGAAAAACGAGCCATACGCATGACGCCGCCGCTGACGATTACACAAGGAGAAATCGATCATGCCTGTCATGTTTTGCAAGAAACAATCCTAGAATTTTATGATCCGGTGAGGGCTCATTGAGGCTGTTTATAAAATGTTGACAATAGATTTATGAGGGAGTGCGAGACTTTGGCAAATATTTTGACCTTAGTAGGAAGCGGATTAGTAAAAAAACCAGCCTATGGAGTTTGATCTAAACAACGACGATTATTTGAGTATTGAAAAGTTTGAGTTGATGCTTAAAACTAACGAGGTGGGCTTTTTTGACAGTGACGAGTTTGAGCAAATTATAGAGCATTATCTCGATCATGGAAAAATGGCACTTGCTCGCAAGGCCATTCACCTAGCAATGAACCAGCATCCCTCTAGTGTTAATCTGCGTCTTTTTCATGCAGAAATGCTGGTTTTTGACGATAAGTTTGATCTCGCACAAAACTTGCTCGATGATTTGCAAGAACTACAGCCTAATAATTCTGAGATATTTATCCAAAAAGCCAATATATTTTCAAAAACCGAACAGCATGAAAAAGCAATCGAGCTGCTTCAAATCGCATTAGACTTGACTGATGATCGTGCCGATGTTTATAATTTGATAGGCATGGAGTTTTTGTTTATTGAGGATTATTCCAGTGCAAAACTCAATTTTATGCAGTGCCTAGAGCTCGATGATACCGATTACTCTGCCCTGTACAACATTATCTATTGTTTTGATTTTTTACAAGAACATCAACAAGCCATTGATTTTTTAAATATGTTCCTTGATAAGAATCCGTATAGCGAGGTGGCATGGCATCAAGTAGGCAAACAGTATTTTGACCTTAAAATGTACGAAAAGTCGCTAGCAGCATTCGAATTTGCGATTATTTCAGACGAGCATTTTGTTGGAGCATATCTGGAAAAAGGCAAGGTCCTGGAAAAATTGGGACGTTATAACGAAGCTATAGAAAACTATCAGATCACCCTTACCCTGGATGATCCTACCTCATTTGCCTACCTACGTCTGGGCAAATGTTTCAATAAACTGGGAAATGATGAGCAAGCTATACGTTATTTTAAAAAGACAGTTAATGAGGATCCATTACTAGATAAGGGCTGGCTCGCTATTGTTGATTATTATTCTAAAAATTTAAATTATCCTAAAGCGCTCAATTATATAGAAAAGGCCATTGATGTGGATGGGGAAAATGCCATGTTCTGGACGCGCTATGCCGACTTGAATAGAAAACTTAACTTTTTTGAGGAGGCAGAATACGGTTACCGCCGTGCTATTGAATTAGGTAATTACGAGAAAAAAACCTGGCTGTCCCGCGCTGATATACTTCTTGCCCTAGGTGAGACAGAGGCAGTGGTATCCAACTTAAATCATGGATTGGAATTTTATCCTCAAGAAGTGGAAATGGAATACCGCATCGCTGGCGCCTATTATAAATTGAACCAGCCAGTAAAAGCTCGTTTCCACCTACAAAATGCTTTAAAGCAAGACCCAGAATTTGTGATCATTCTTGAAGAGTTGTACCCAGAACTCCTTAAAAAAGAAGAGATTGTAAAACTTATAAAGCGCCATAGTTAATGTTTTTCTTTAGTAAAAAGGTTTTCCTTGCAGATGCTCTGGCGGGCCTGATCGATGTACACAATCATCTACTACCAGGTATTGATGATGGTGCGGACAGTCTAGCCACAACACAAGCAATGATCAGTTTGTATCAAGAGCTGGGTTTTAAAGGCGTCTATACCACGCCACACACCATGGAAGATTATTACAATAATGATGCTTCTGGAATAACAAAATGTTTTGAAAACACGCGAAAGCAGCTAGATCGTAGTCAAGCTGCCTTACTTCTAGGAACCGCGTCAGAGTATATGCTTGATGGCGGTTTTTCGCAACTTTTAAAAGAAGGTAATTATCTCAAACTACCTGATGAGCAGTTGCTGTTTGAATTCAGTTATTTTCAAAAGCCGAATAATGCAGAAGAGCTCATTTTTGAAATGAAAAGCTATGACCTTTTACCTGTATTAGCACATCCAGAACGCTATAGATATTTAAACGTACCACAGATTATTGATTTGAAAAAACGAGGCTGTATGCTGCAAATCAACTTATTAAGTTTGTCCGGACATTATGGGACTGCAGCACTTAAAAAGGCTGAGCAGTTACTTCTAGAAGATCATGCGACTATGGTTGCTACAGATGCACATAGAGTGGAACATCTTACTAAAATCAAGGATATGCAGGTATCCCAAAAGATTTTCCAGAAAATAAAAAGCCTAAATCCTTAAGTAAGAATCTAGGCTTGTAAAAAAATAGTGAACTAGACTTATTTTTTAAGCTTCAATTTTATCAATAACTGCTTCCAGGCAGGTACTTGATCTACCCCATAGGAATAAGCATATTTATTACCATAACCAAAGTTAGCTATTTTAACATTGTTTAAGACCATAGCTACATTCTTAAGCTTTCCTGCGTCTATAGTATCACCTATGTAATCTAATAATGGTTTTTCTGTATAGTTGGCACGAGTCACATAGACGGTAACATCTGCTTTATCGCTTATCAGCAAGGTGTCGGTTACTAGCATGGATGGCGCAGAATCTATAATGACAGCGTCAAAATTACTCTTAGCATAAGCTATTAATTCATCCACCCTATCGCTCAACCACAATTCGGCTGGGTTAGGCGGTATAGAACCCGACAGCATAATTCTCAAATTGTTATTGGCATCGCTTTGATGTACAAAATCCTCAGGCTTATATTCTGGATACACTAAAAATTCGGTGACTCCCTTTAAGCTTTTACTACCTTTTTGCAAATAACGATGCAGCTGTGGATTCCTAATATCTCCTCCTATCAACAACACCTTCTTACCGGAATTTGCCATGGTCATAGCCAGGTTGTAGGATACAAATGTTTTTCCTTCCCCTTTAACTGACGAAGTTACTATAATACAAGGTGAACTGGATTTATCAGGTAAGGCTGAAAGCTTGTATTGCAAGTTAGTTCTCAAAATACGGAAAGATTCTGCCAGGACAGATCGATCATTTTTCTGTACCATGTCAGAGTCGTCAGAGTCTAGCTTAGGTACTTCCCCTAGGAGTGTCATATTAGGCAAACGCTTTGTGACATCCTTACGACTTTCAATTTTATTGTAAAATAATTCTTTAAAGTATATAAAAGCAAAAGGAATAATCAGACCAATAGTAAATGAACCTAAAAGTATAATCCTAGGCTTTGGAGATATGGGGTTGTCTGCTACCCAGGCACGGTCCACCACCTTGGCTTTAGGGGCAGTCACGGCAAGACTTATTGCGGTTTCTTCTTTCTTTTGAAATAAATACAAATAGATGGCTTCGACAATACTTTGATCCCGCTCTATATCTCTGGCCGTACGCTCCGTACTAGGCACTTCTCCTATTCTACTATCAACCACACGATTTTGCCTGGATATACTGCGCAATCGTATTTCCAGCGATTTAATATAGGAATCAAGTGAGGCTGCGATTGCCTTTTGCAGCTTGTCAAGTTGAAATTGTAGATCTTGTACAATAGGATTAAGCTCGGTTGCCGTTTCTGTACGTTGATTGTAGAGCAACAAGAGTTCATTATACTCGGCTATGGAAGTATTGATAGGCGCACTTTCTAGCGTTAAATTAGCTGGGATATAATCGTTGTTTTCTAATCCAGCAATGTAGTTTTGTAAATCCCTGGCTATTTGCAATTGAGTTTCTGCCTCCACTTCCTGGGCAGAGAATTTAGCACTGCTTTCAAGATTTAATGTGGCTTCTGCAACAATGTCTGAAAGATTATTTTCTCGTTTAAATCGTTCTTTTTTGATCTCGACAGAATCAAGAGAAAGCTCAATCGAGGCAAGCCTATCTTCTATAAAATCTACCGTGTTTTGAGCCACGAGATTTTTATCGGCAATCGCATCTTCATTATATGCCTCAATCAATTGATTGAGAATAGCTGCCGCTTTAGAGGGTACTGGATCGGTCATGGACAGGTCGATCACGCTACCGCGTTTTACCGATTGTTGTGCATTTAATTTATCTGTATAATTAATGACCGTAGCTTCAAATGGATAGACTTTGATTAAGTAGTCAAGGTTTTCTTCCTGGGCATTATCCAGCTTCCAGTTGGTCGCTTTAAACATCACAGTCAATTCCTCATCTATGGCAATAGGATTATTTAGAGCTACTCGCGTTGTGTTGTCTGCATCCTCTTGCCAAAATTCGATCAACCCATTGTTCAACATTTGTACATAAAAACGCCTACTTCCTATTTTCTCAGCAGCCTCTACCACTACGACTTCAAATGGGGTAGATTGAAATATTTCGGAAGTCTTAATATTCCCTTCATTAAAGTACTTTACGTTCAAATTCAAGTCGGCTACCACTTGGGACATCAAACGTCGGGAGGTTAAAATCTCAATCTCGTTTTCTACGGTATTGAAATTGTTTCCTAGCATCCCGATGTCTCCTAGTGCCCCTAATTCAGAAATCCCACTACCAGCTTGAGTATCTTTGATGAGTATCGATGCGTCTGCTTGATACACATCGCTAGCATAACGCAAATAAAGCAAGGCTAGAAATACAAAAAGGACTACAGACACTATAAAAGCCCACCATTTTTGCAGATAAGGCCGTATTTGTTCGCTCAAGCTAATTTCTTGATTCTGTAAAGTATGATTGGATTCGTTCATTAGCGAGCAATTAAAATAACAACCGATAATAATAAAGAGGCAATAGAAACATATAAAGGATTGTTCCTATTAAAAGATGCTCCGTTGACTTGAGCATTATTCGGTCCAACATAAAGGACATCATTTTGCTGCAAATAGTATAAATCGCTATCTAAAACATCAGACGTGGTAAGATCTATTTTATAGGTTTCTTCTACTCCATTACGATCTCTGAAGAGCAGCACATCGTTACGTTTTCCATATAAGGTAAGATCTCCCGCAAGCCCTAAAGCTTGTAGAATGGTCACCCGTTCATCAGGAATGGTATAAGTTCCTGGGCGTTGGACCTCTCCTAATACCGTTATTTTAAAATTAGTGATTCGCACGTTTACCGCGGCATCTTTCAGGTACTTCTGGTATTCCTCTAGTAATTCTTGTTCTAATTCAAATCTAGATTTTCCCGCGACTTTCCATTTTCCTAAGGTAGGTAGGTTTACAAACCCCTCATTACTCACTAAATAATCCTGTAACAAGGGTTGCCCGTTAGCTCTAAAATCACTAGCGTCACTAATGCCTGGTACCAATCTATTAAAACGGCTGGCAGAAGTCATATCTGCACTGCTTACATTAATTGATAGTCGATCATTATTTTTGATTATAGACTTGTAGTTCTCAGGACGGAAATTCTGTCGCTCTTGAACATCTTGAAAATAAAGGATTTCTTCTTTGGAGGTGCACGAAGAAAGAATCAAGCAAACCAAACCAAAAAAAACAAATAAGTTTTTAGACATATAGATAATTGTAAAACGCAAAAATAAGAATTCAAGAGTCAGTATCAGTAGGCAAATCTAAAACTTCGTAAATACTATTTTGACTTTTAAATTCTGGGACTAGCAATTTGAGTTTACTGATCATATGAACGTCATCTCCTTTCTCACAGGAATCGGCGATCTCGATAATATGATTGGTAACTTCATTAAGATCAACCAGCCGATCTACCGCACGCATGATTTTTTTATGGTGCGTGGGCAATGTTTTAGAAGAGTCTGTAAGTAATTCTTCAAACAGTTTTTCTCCAGGCCTCAAACCGATTACAGAGATCTTAATATCTACATCTGGAGTGAAACCCGATAGCTTGATCATCTTACGTGCAAGATCCATAATTTTGACAGGTTTGCCCATATCAAATACATAAACCTCCCCACCTTGACCCATGGTTCCTGCCTGTAACACCAGTTGACAGGCTTCAGGAATCGTCATAAAATACCTAATAATCTGTTCGTGAGTTACCGTAACTGGACCTCCGTTTTCTATTTGCTGTTTAAAATGTGGAATTACCGATCCGTTGGAGCCCAGCACGTTACCAAAACGAGTTGTGATAAACTTGGTACTCGAATGGCTTTGATGCATGAGTGCCTGCACATAAATCTCAGCGGCTCGTTTGCTGGCTCCCATCACATTGGTAGGATTCACCGCCTTGTCTGTGCTTACCATAACAAACTTGTCCACACCATAATGGTCGGCAAGATCTGCCAGAGCTACGGTACCTAATATATTAACCTGAACTGCCTCTGTAGGGTTACGCTCAATTAATGGCACATGTTTGTAAGCCGCAGCATGATAAACTACCGATATTTTATGAGCCTGAAAAACAGATTCTACCCTACTCTTTTTACGTACATCGGCCAGTATAAATTCATAATCCACATCTGGATAATTGGCCCTTAATTCCAATTCTAGGTTATGCAAAGGCGATTCTGCCTGATCTAGGACTAGAATTTTACTAGGGCGATAAGCGCTCACCTGGCGCACAATCTCACTACCTATGGAGCCGGCACCACCGGTAATTAAAATCACACGATTATTTAAATCCTTGTTGATATTGGTATCATCAATTTTTATGGGATTGCGCTCTAGTAGGTCTTCAATCTGTATTTGTTTGATATTTTGAGAAACATCGGTATTTTGCTCCCATTCTTTAATAGAAGGGGCATTATATACTTTAAGATTATTTTCAAGCGCCTTATCAACGATATTGTTTTTTTCGGCGATACTTAATTGGCTACCTACCAGCACCAAACTGTGTACATGGTAGGATTTGATAAGATCAAAAAAATCATCATCGTATTTAAATAGAGGAACACCCAATATTTTGAGTTTGCTGTATTTCTTTTTAAAGCTTACAAAGCCTACCAATTCAAAACGTTGGTATTCTGATATAGAAAGTGCTTCTCCTACAGCGATACTATCATCATTCACACCCAGAATCAATACGCGATTGCGTTTTTTCCCTAGATTGGTAATGTAGGTATACAAGGACTTAATCAACAGGCGAAACATCAACATGCCTACAAAAGTCATGACCGTATTAATCGCCAGAAACGGAATTAAAAAAATCTTTGAATTAAAAATAAAATAGTAAGAGTAATTGATAATGGCCAGCAGTAAGGCACTGGAAACGCAAGAAACTGCAATTTTAAAAATATCAACAAAAGTACTGTGCCGAATCAATCCAGAAAATGTACTGAAAACAAAGAAAGAACTAAGGTAGGCTAGAGCCACTAGCACACACTCTTGCGGGACAGACAGTACCTGATAAAAGGACACGTTAAGATCTAGAACTATCAGGTAGCTCACCGCAAAGGAAGCCACCACAATAGCAAAATCTATAAAAAGAATGATCCACCTTGGCAGGTAGTTCAGATCTTTAAGCTGCAACTTAATACGCTCCTGCCAGAAAATCTGCTTGCTTCTTTTCTTAAAATAGCTCCAATTCATGGCTGTTTATTTGATTGCAATATACTCAAAAGGGCCGTGCTATGCGCACCGCCCTTTTCAAATTCCACTTGTGGACAATGTATCTTAAAATTCCTTTTTATTATAAAAACATAAAGCAACGCCAGCAGCTACAGCAATGGCAATACCTGGTAAGGCTGCCGTGTTTTCATCATTAACGTCTTCATCAAAACCAGGAGGCGTTTGAGCAAACATGATAGCAGTACATAAAAAGGCTGCAATAAAAAAAATAGATTTCATATGGTTAGTTTTAGTTCGGGTAAAAACAAATATAATCTTAGAACGCTATAAAACAAACCTTTCTTTTAAAAACTAGTTAATTAAGGCCCTAACAAGCGTTTTATCTAATTATGTTAACGCAACAATCGCTCTATACAGTTTTTAATGCGCTTTTGATCTGCCTGAGTAAGATTTGATCCAGACGGCAAGCATAAACCTTGTTCAAACAAGCCCTCACAAACTCCAGATCCGTAATAGGGATAATCACTATATAAAGGCTGTAAATGCATGGGCTTCCACAACGGGCGGGATTCTATATTCTCGTCTTCTAGTGCCAGACGTATGTCCTCTCTCGTGATTCCTCCTGTTTTTACAGGATCTACTAGAATGGCACTCAGCCAGTGATTGGAATAATAATCGGGACCAGGCTCTATATGTACCGTAATACCCTCAATCGATTCAAAAAGGTGGACGTAAAAAGCATTCATACCCCTGCGCAGGGCTATGTGTTTGTCCAGGACTTGCATTTGACCACGACCTATTCCAGCGCTTATGTTGCTCATGCGATAATTATAGCCTACCTCGCTATGCTGGTAATGAGGAGCGTTATCTCTGGCTTGAGTCGCCAGAAATACGGTTTTATCTTTTTGTTCTTTGGTAGGTACGACCATAGCGCCGCCGCCACTTGTCGTGATGATTTTATTCCCATTAAAACTCAGGATACCGTAGTCACCAAAGGTCCCACATTTGCGCCCTTTGTAGGTACTACCTAAGGCCTCTGCACTATCTTCAATGATGGCAAGTTGGTTCGCTTTCGCGAAAGCGTGCACCTCATCCACCTTATAGGGCATACCGTATAGATGGACGGTAAGTAATGCCTTTGGTGTTTTACCCTGGCGTACCCGGTCTTGATAGGCTTCCTTTAAAGATTGCGGACAAATATTCCAAGTGTCCGGCTCGCTGTCGACCATTATAGGGGTAGCTCCCAAATACAGGATGGGATTTGTAGTGCCACAAAAGGTAAAACTCTGGCACAAGACCTCGTCGCCTGGCCCTACACCTGCCTGGATCAACGCTAGATGTATGGCTGCTGTACCACTGGAAAGAGCGGCAACATGCACATTTTGTCCCTGATAATTCTCAAGATCTTTTTCAAAACCGTTTACATTAGGCCCTAGCGGAGCAACCCAATTGGTATCAAAGGCTTCTTTTACGAAGTCCCTCTCAGTGCCACCCATATGAGGTGAGGATAGCCAGATTTTATCTTTTGACATCAGTTGCATTTTTGGTGGTAAAGATATAGGAATGAGTTGAGACTTCGCCTACTATGGTTTCCAGTCCACACCCCTTATCTTATGTAAAAAAGTGGACCAGACATTAGTGATTCTTTAAGCAATTAAGTTTTAAATGTGGGCTTTGGGCTGGTAATCGATTTTTAAGTTCTATTGAGATTGTTCATTTTTACAATTGCTGCAAAAACGAACCAAAAAAATCTAGGCTTTGGGACACCTGTCTAAAAATTTCAATACTCCAACTAAAGAAAAAAAAAGATGATGGTTTCTTAGGTGTCTTTAAAGTTGTTATCGTCATTATTACTAGTAAACACTCACTACTAATTAGGATTTTTCTTTGGTCGTTTCCATATTTTCATTTTTAACGACAGACTTCCCAAGGCCTTTTTTGAGTATTTAAACAAGACAGAATTACGACGAGCCTACTATATAGTAATCTGGCATTACTAGTATGATTATTTAAAAATGACTTGAATTGTCTTTAAAATGATGTGGACATCATAGGTGAAGCTTCTTTTTTCTAAATATTCCAGATTCATTTTAACCTTGTCAGGAAACAAAACTTCATCGTTAAACTTCGGTGGGTCCTCTTGTTGCGCCAGTAGTTGTTCTTCGTTACGGTATTTAATCGCGGCTAGGCTGGTAAGCCCTGGCTTCAGTTGTAGCACTTTTCTATCGTTACCTACAAGTTTGTCATAATAGCCTGGCACATCTGGACGCGGTCCTACGATGCTCATATCGCCCTTGATAACATTCCATAACTGTGGTAATTCGTCAACTTTATACTTGCGCAGCCATTTACCCATGCGGGTAACCCGACCGTGCTCCATCGTTTTTAGCTTGTAGATTGTAAAAGGTTTGCCGTGCTGACCTATGCGGGTTTGTTTAAAAATTTGGGTTTTAAAAATGAAAAGTATAGAAAGAGGTATCAAAAGGAGTATCAACAATGATATAGAAAAAACAATGTCAGTAATCCTAGTCACCTAATCTTTTGTTTTTAAGGGAGTTAATTTTATTTGCACAGCCATTTTTAAACCATCAATATTTAACTGAGCAGCCTCTTGTATGTTGTTTGTGGTGAGCGCTCTCAATTTATCAATTAATTCTTTACCTGTGTAATACTGATCAGGTTCAATTTTGTTTATTTTTTTAAGATCTCTTTTCTTATAAGAGCTGCCCTGGCCCTTTTGTTTAATTTTTGGAGGTGATAGCTTTATTAAATCAGGAAGTGCCTCTTTAAAAACATCATATTCTAAATTCAAGACTTTCTGATAAAGGCTATTTGCAGTGTCATAAGGCATAACATCCAATTGCTTTTGATGCACTATATCGCCCGCATCCAATTCTATCGCCATGTAATGCAATGTAGCTCCGTAGGGAGTTCCATCTACTATAGCCCAGGTAGGCGTATTCCACCCCTTATTAAAAGGGAGATAGGCAGGATGCAGATTTAAAAATCCTATCATGGGAATTTCCAACACTCCAGCAGGAATAATGTAAGGAAAATGAATACCAAAAATATAGTGTAATTCAGCTTCACGTAATTGATCCATAACAGCTATATCACTTATCTCATTTGCGATAAATATTTTCTCTGCGGGTAATCCAGACAATTCAATCAATTCATGAGCATGTGTCTGTTTTGAGTTTTCTGAAATAAATAAATATGACGGTAAAAAACCAGAATCTATCAAAAGACCCAGTATTCTAACACTTATCTCCCGGTCACCCGCAAATGCATACTTCATAATTGTATTTTTCTAAATTCTTCACTATAGGCAATCATACCTTCCAATCTTTGAAAAACAAAAGTCTGATTCAGACTAGGCTTCAAGAGTTCCTTTTCAAATTCAAACTGATGCATCCAGTCATCCAAATGAAATAAATAATTTTGAATGACCTTAAGGACAGTCTCACTGTCTGTATCATCTAGAGCATTTTCTAGATGTTTGTACACCCTTTTATTAGCATTATAAATGCGTAGAGCTTGATAAAATTTCTTGTCATTCTTATATGCATCGTAAGCTGCTTGACTTAAGGCTATGGAATTGTTAAGTGCTTTATTCATGTATTTTATGCTGACTATTTGATCTTGATATGCTATGTATTATTACCAGTAAAATTAGTAGTAGTTGCGTGACCCTCCTGGGTTATACCGTCAGTTTTAATGATTTTAATAATCGTGAGAAACAAAATTTTAAGGTCAAGCATAAAATTTTGATGGTCAACATACCATACGTCTAATTCAAACTTTTTTTGCCAACTTATGGCATTGCGCCCATTAACCTGTGCCCAGCCAGTAATCCCTGGCTTCACCTCGTGCCTGCGAGCCTGTTCTTGAGAATAGAGTTCCAGATATTCTGGTAGTAAAGGCCGCGGCCCTACAAAACTCATGTCACCTTTTATGACATTAATTAATTGTGGTAATTCGTCAAGAGAGGTTTTCCTTATCGTCTTACCTATCTTAGTTAGTCGCTGATGATCTGACAGCAAATTACCTTTATTATCTTTTCTATCATTCATCGTTTTAAATTTGATGATTTTAAAAAACTTTCCATGTTTACCTGGTCTCACTTGAAAAAAGAAGGGAGAGCCAGAGTTTGCGATAGATAATAGTAGAAAAACTATAATAAAAACTGGAAACAATAATATAAAGGCAATAATTGCTATTAATTCATCTAGTAGAGACTTAATAAAATTATACATTATTTGTTTTCTAAGCTTTGATATTCCTTTAATAATAGGTCCCAAAAATATTTTCTTTCAAATCTCGAAACAATGTAATTCCTAGCCTTTTCCTTCATCGCGTTCATTAGGGTTTTATTTTCAAGAAGTTTCAGCACCGATTCTTTAATTGCATCTGAAGACTTCACAGGGATTAATATACCATTTTCGTTATTAATGATAATTTCATTACAGCCATTGATATCACTGACGATAGAAGGTACTCCCATAGCTCCTGCTTGCAGGACAACATTTGGGAACCCTTCACGATAGCTGGGGAAAACAAATAAATCAGTGATAGCTAAATATGGTCTTACATCGTTTTGAAAACCCGTGTAGATAATTTGAGAATGTGTTTTAATTTGATCAAACGTTTGGGGAGATATCGGATTCAACTCCTGCTCAAAGGGACCGACAATCAATAATTTTAACCCTTCATTTGACGTTGCTAATTCCACAAATGCCTGGACTAATTCATTGATCCCCTTGTCTTTAACTACTCGACCTATAAAAGTCAATACAAAATCTGTTGTCAATATGCCCGATTCTTTCTTTAGTTTTTTCAAGTGCTCAAATGAGAAATGCTCGCTTGAAAAATGACTAGTATCAATTCCGTTAGAACTTCCATTTCCTAACACCTTTAATTTAGTAGGAGAGGTAAGCTTTTTACTTTCAATAAAAGCATGTAAACCCATAGAGTTTGGGTAAATCATTGAGGAACAAGCGTAAGTCAGTCGTTCTACAAGCATAAGAATCCTGCGCTTAATGCCATTCGTTTCCATCAATGGCATTCCCGCCACGGTATGTAAACGATGTGGAACTCCAGCAACAAAAGCTGCCAACATCCCGATTATACCTGCTTTTGGAGTGTGAGTATGAACTATATATGGTCTTTCTTTAAACAGAAACAAAGTAAGTCTTACTACAATAAAGAGGTCTTTTACAGGGGTTATTTTTCTTGTAAGTTCCAAATCCTTATACTTAACACCTTCGCGATCGGCTACTGTTTTTAAATAATTTTTATCGCTAGAAACAGCATAAATTTCAAAATAATTATTCATGAAAGATAGCTGCCCTTCCAAAAGTTTATCCAAAGATAGCGGTACAGTTGTAACTCTTACTAGCCTCTTCCTATCCATATAAATTATTCTGGATATTAGTCATAAAGTTTTTAATAGTTCTAGATTTTAATTCTTTGTCAAAATACTTTCTTGCATTATCTGTTTTGGTTTCAAAAGACCTTTTTAAAGCTTCACTTAATGAAAGTACGTCATTTGTATCACATAATGTCAATCCTTTAATTTCATCTATTCCTCCTGCACATTTCGTCGAAACCACTTTTTCATTTTTTGACATCATCTGTAAAAGCACATTTGGAAAGCCTTCTCTTCTAGAGGAAACAACGCAAATATCTGCAGTTTCAAAATATTGATATACATTCTTAACAAAACCAGGTAAATTTATTTTATTTGAGAGGTTTTTTTCTTTTACTAGAACCTCGAGTGCTTCTCTTTCAGGACCTTCACCCAAAATAACTAAATTGAAATTAGAGTATTCTCTTATAAAATTTTCGAATGCTTTTATCAGTATATCAAAGCCCTTTTCTGGTATTAATCGTCCAGCACTTACAATGAAAGGTTTAGTAAAATTTATGTCCTCATTGAAAACCTCGCTTGAAAATTTAAATGGGTTTGGTATGGTTTTTACTCTAGTTCTTTTAAATAGATAATTTGCGTTACCTGCTAAACCATCTTTCATCAAATCAGATTGAGTAATAATTAAGTCTATTTTATTGTATCCTAGAAAATAGGCTATTTTATATTTACATAACTTCAAGCCTTTATACCTTAGAAAAACAGATGTAGATTCCCTAACAACTAAGTATTTTGGGTCTATAAGTCTACACCATCTTAAAAATCCAACGATTGAATTTATCATGATATGAGTTGTGTAAACTACATCAATATTCTGTTTATTAATTGATTTGGCAAGATTATGAATTCTAATGTTAAATTTGAGAAAAACGTTTTCGAATTGTTCTAAGTCATTCCAAAAATCCGAATTCTTTTTCTTTATAAAAATAATAAAAACTGTGTTACCAGTTTGTGAAAGATGACAGGCAAGTTGTTTAGCAACATTTTCTGCTCCACCCGGTAAATTGTTATGTAATATGATTAAATAATTCACGGCTTTGACTATTTAAGTTGTATATTAATTTATTAGTTGTAATTATGGTCAAGTACCTGAACCAAGTACTAAATAATCATATATTAAATAGAAAGGATTAGTTATGTAAAACTGTATTTCTGTAACTTCAAAAGTTAGATTTATAAAATATGCATATGATGGAAGCATACAAACAAGGGTGATTAATAATAATTTCGTGAACTTTTTCTCGTAGAATACATCTAAGATTATAAATGCGATAATAGGAATGGCAAGATGAATAAATCGAATACCAACGGAAGGAATAAACATTGTGAAATTTACAAAGGTCATCCAAACGATTAGAAATCGAAACAAATCGGAAGAAAAATGACTTTTATAAATTAATTCGCGGTACTTGTAAAAAAATATTACGATAAAGTTGATTGCCAAGCGTGGAGGCACTTTAAAAATAAAAGCATACCAAACTGCTTGTTCCTGCTTAGTTTCAATAATATTTGAATCAGTATATAATTGAATTACTTTAGAAATAAAGGACGGAAGATATGACTGTATGGTTTCTAGTAGTAACAATGAGACCTCTGAAAGAAAGAAACTTAAAATAAATAAAATCATCCATAACTTATCGTATTTCCGAAGAAATAGCGCTATGAACAACATTAATACAAACGCTAAGAAAGAAACATGAATTAATGGTGTTAAAATAGACAACAGAAAGAATCTTTTATTGTTATTATGAAAAATTTGAAAAATGCTGTAAACGCCAACCCAAGAAGCCGTCCAGAATCTTGTGCCATTTATATTAAAAATAGGATTACTCATGATAAAAAAAGTAGCCAATAGAAAGCAAAGTAGAGTTTGTGACATATTTTCATGACTTGTCAAAAACCTAAATGACAACAACATGAAGCTGGCAAATACTAAAGCATAAAAAGCAAATATAAAATGATAATTGTCTGTAAATCTTGAAACCATAAAGGATGCCGACTTCATGTACAAATCTTTAGATCCATCATCAAATTCAAAATAATTGTTAACAAATTCTTCAAAATCGTTATTATCAAATTGGGCTGTTCTTTCAAACTTGATTCGATAAGACACTCCATCACCTGTGTATCCCATATTTTTATTCTCTGGAACGGTAAACGAAATACCAAAAAGCAAACAAAACACAAAGAAAATAACGTAGGAAGAATTACTTTTTAAATTTCTCAAAGAAGCAAACAAACCCAATATTGGATTAAATGCAAACAAACCCAATTTTAATATCAAATCATTTGACTTAGGTACAGCCATTTGCTTAATTTCCAAAATTAATCTTTAACATTCTCAGTATGATGAATAAAGTTCTTTATCATCCATTCTTCTGGCGTTACTTTAGATTTATGCCAGCCTAAATTTGTATCCCAGTATCCAGGACATGAGTCATAGGCTCTAGCAGTAAATCCAAAACACATCTCAACAATGAGTGGATTGGAATTCTGATCAAACACATAATCAAATGCGATACAGTCAAATTCCAAACGCTTAGAAACATTAAATGAAATCTTGATACAGGAATTATCTATTTGCGAATGATCATAAATAATTTTACCACTACCAGATGCTCTAAAATCATTTTCCCTATTTAATCGTTTAATTGCAAAAGCCTTATTCCCTATAATTATCACCCTAACATCAAAAGAGTTTTCAGGGATAAATTCCTGATAATAAAAATACCCCTTCTCATTTTGTACACGCCTAGATTCGCTTTTTCTATTATGGAAAAATCTAAATGATTTGTTAAGTAATTGCAATGGATTTTTAATTGATTTAGCTATCCGAATTTTTTGATTCAAATTTTGAGTTAAATCCGGTTGTGGATTAATTCCTTCACCAAACATCAAATTAATAACGCGTTCCGCCTCCAATTTATTCGATAGTAATTTCACATTAGAAGCACCAGCTCCGCGAGTTAATTTACTGACTATTGGGAAATTTATTGTTGAAATATGCTCAAGTGCTGTTTCCTTATTATAAAAAGCATAACAAGGCACCATTGGTGCTTTAATGGATTCTAATAAGTACTTTTGAGCAACTTTATCATCAAAATGCCATCTACTATTGAAATTTGGAAAACAACGCACACCAACTTGTTCAATTGAATTCATGATATGTGGGAACAATCTAAGCTCAGTTGAATTTGAATGATTTATGTGCCACATGAAATGAGTGATACCAATTTTCAATATTTGGGTAATAATGGTATTGGAAAAAACATTGATTACTCTATAATCAATATTATGATCTTCACAATATGATATCCATTTATCGCTAAAGCTTCCCTTTCTTACATGTATCCCTATAATCATTTTCTTAGATATCTTTTAGAAGCAGCTACTGTTAAATCCAAATGAGATTCACATCTAGTTAAGTTTAGCCTTAACGCTACTCCGAGTTCTGACAGAAATTTAAAATTGAAATATCTCAAACCACCACGGATGTATTTATTAGTAATGAAAGAAGTTGGAGAAATATAATTTATGTAATTGTTGAATGTATTATCAACATAGCGCTCCCAATTCTGTCTTAATAATATAGGGTTTCGAATAATTTGATTTAAACCTTCTATTTTTTTCATAAATAAATGATTGTCGTGGTTTGTAAGCAACTGCAGTTGATTCTTTTCGATACTATTTCTTACAAAGAATGGTTGATGGGATAAGACGTTATTTTGAAACTTTACACTAATGATCATACCATGATTCCATTGATCACTCCTATTACCGCTTGTAAATAAGAAATTCCCTAGTCCATAATAAATGGGAGCGTTTTTATAATTTTCAAATCCACTAATGCAATGTGTATGGTGACTCACGACAATGTTAGCACCCATGTCGACAAAAAACCTAAATAATTTTTGAATTCTGGGACTTGGTAAATTATAATATTCATGCCCTCCATGATAGATTACAAAAACGCAATCTGCTATTTCGGATGCCTCTTTGATTTGCCAGAAATTATCAATTAAATTAAAACCTGATGCGCCTGCATTTTCCTCATCGGCAGAAGACCATTCATTTTCCGTAATATTGACTATACCAACAATATTTGAACCATGCTTTACATAACATGTTTGAGCAGCAGATTCAATATTATTGCCTGCCCCAATATGAGTAATCTTATTGTTCTTACAGTACTTTATAGTGTCTAAAACACCTTCTCGTCCGTAATCATAAATATGATTATTTGCCAAAGTAAAAACATTAATACCTAATTCGCTTTTTAATCTAGTTATCTGTTCCTCTGATGCTTTCAAATTAGGTCCAGTTTTTAAGATTGGGGATGTTGAGGTAGTAATGGGTGCCTCTAAATTAAGAATTCTATAATTATGACTAAGAAATAATTTACTCAAGTCCTCATTAGTAATTTTTTTACTACTTATCTTCTTATTAATTACCGTATCACCTCCTATAATAAAACTTGTTTCTTCCATCATTTCAAAGATTTAAAAATTGATCAGCCACATTGGAAATGTGATATTTTTCTACATTAGATACCAATAACTTATTGCTGTAGTCTCCATTAAAGAACTCGTCTATTGTATCTTTATTTAATGCTCTCGCATTGATTGATAAAATAGGCCTGTTTGCAATTGCATAATCGATTAATTTACTCGGTGATTGTATATCTGTGCCGTTATCAAAATTAATTAAAAAATCTGCTTTTTTCATAACTTCCAGGAGTTCAATACGAGGAATATAATTTTTAACTTCAAGTCTTTCTCCGAAAAATTCTTTATATGAATCAATAATTCCAGAATTCTTTGTGTAAATTATAAATTTAAACTTCTTACTAATTAATTTCAAATAATCTAAAAAAGGTCTAGGATCTCTAATACCCTTATAAAAAACACCCGCATAAATAAAAGTTAAAATTTCGTTATTTACAGTTCTCTCATTTTTAATGTCTTTAAAATTAAAGTCAAAGCCTTGAGGTATAATTTTGATCTTATCATGAAACTCGCTGTAATATGCACACTTTGCATCAACTATGGGTATTGATATAAAATTTACTTGACGAAAAGACCACTTTTCAATATACTTAAAATAGAAAAGTTTTTTATTCAGTTTATTGCCCATATATGGGTCACCACAATCTGCAATCCATTTCTTAATTTTTACAAAATTAAACCGATTAAAATAGAATGCTGCCCCCCAATGTAATGTAAAGGGAACTGCAACAGTAATTAGTAAATCCGATTTTTGTGCTTTTTTTAAAACAGAAACGACTTTAAAAGCCAATTCTATGTCAGGAAATTCAATCAACTTTTTAAGTATCTTGGAAACAGCTTTACTTATGAAAGAAGAAGGGTTGTAAAAAAAACCATCACTATTCTTCCTTGCAAATCGAGTCTTTCCTAAATTACGAACCTTGATTCCTGTAGATTGTTCAAAATCAAGATAATCGTAATCACCTAAAACAGCGTAGACTGTAACATTATGACCTTTTCTAGAAAACTCTTTTGCTAACTCAGTTGTTCTAAATGATCTAGGAGCTTGAGAAGGAAAAAGAGTCCTCGAAATAATAATAATATTTTTAGATTCCATAATTCTATTATTGAATTTTAGGCTTCATAGATTTGATTAATAGTCGATTCACAAAAGGCTTTATGGCATCTAAATACGGAATTTTGAATATTTGACCCGTTGTTAGAATAATCACCATATGCAATAATAATGCTATGCATATTTTTAAAAAGATATCCAACTCACAAAAAAAGCTCTCCAAAGCGAACTTTAAGGTTATCGCTATAGGAATGTTATGTATAAGTAAATTGAATAAAATTTTGTAAGGAAATAAATGATCTACGCTTATTCCAATCATCCTAGCGCTCAAATAGAAAAATATAATTATCTTAAGTAACGATACTAACAAACTATTAAATGCAATTACATAGGGTGTATTAAATATTAATAAACCTAGATAGTGTAATATCCATATACACAGTGCTAAAACAAAATGTACTTTAGCATAAAGTCTCGTTTTTCCGTTTGCAAAAAATAATGGAGCAAACATTACTATATTAAATAAATTGAAAATTAATTTTATTTTAAAATAAATAGCTGATTCTTTATAAGCGTCTGAATATAAAATTGTCATTATATCTTCACTAAACGCGAAACAAAAAACCACCATAGGGTAAATAAGAACCGCTGATTTTCTGAAAGTATTTTTCCATGTATAAATGATACTTTCAATCTTATTATTATCACTAAACGATTTTGAGAATAACGGCATTAAGACAACAGCAGTGCTACTCGTTATGATAGTTACAAATGGTAATTCCATGAAGCCATTTGTAAACTCTGCAAAAATCTCAGGCCCAAAATACCTACTTATAAAAAACTGATCTGCAGTTTTAATTGCTATACCCCATATACTTGCCACCATTATAGGTAAGCTGTATGAAAAAATCTTTTTAACAGAAATCGTAGAATCAATATTTTCAATATTTCTATACGGGATATTTTTAAAAAAAATCGCTAATATAAAGGTGAATAGAGAACCAAAAATCCAGCCAAAAATCGCATAATTGTAATTCTGGTCTATGAAGATTACTGGTATCACTATCAACAGCAACATTATCAAACGTGTAATGGAATTAAAAATGGCAATTAAATGAGTTTTACGATACGTAGAAAAGATTCCTTCTAACCCAAGTGAAGGCAACAGAAAAGCAGGAACCGGTGAGAAAATTTGTAAAGCCGAGTCAAGTTGATCATTATTCAAAAGATAACTTATAACTCCTGAACCAAAGTAGAGCCCAATTGAGAATAAACATCCTAAACAAAAAAGCAGCAATGTTAATTTGTTAGCAATCGCTTTCCCCTCTTCTTTCGAAAACTTAGGTAAAAAATATGAATAAACTTTTGGTAATCCAGCTGAAAAGACAAACAACAAAGAAGTGTAAACATAAATTACCTGTCTATACGTACCGTATTCAGTCTTAGATAAATATCTAGAGAGTATAGCTGCCGTAACTATGGCTAAACCAAAAGAACTGACACTACCCAAAGCGACCCAAAACCCTTGAATAGCATTACCGCTTTCATTTTTTGATCGCTGGTCCAAGACTTACCTTTTTACAATTACCCCACAAAAATCCAAAATCAATTTATCAGATGTCGTAGGCAATTCTTTAAATTCATCGTGTGTGACAAGGTAGGCCACTATATCTGCTTTCGCGAAAGCGGTTTGATAATCTGTCAGCTTAAATACCTTGTGGTCTTTAATATTGGGCTCTACAATGTAGTAATCTTCATCATTTGCATCCTGCAATACTTTCTGTGCGATATATTTTGCGGGGGACTCCCTTAAATCATCAATGTTAGGCTTAAAAGCGAGTCCCATAATAGCAATAGCAGGTTGACGGCCGTGCTTTAATTGAAATTCTAGTTTTGCGGTCTTGATCTTTTCGGCACACCAGAAGGATTTGTAATTATTTATTTCTCTTGCCTTACCTATAATCTGAGATTCCATAGGGAAGTCTGCTGTTAAAAAGTAAGGATCTACTGCGATACAGTGTCCACCCACACCACAACCTGGTTGCAGTATGTTAACTCGAGGGTGTTTATTGGCCAGGTTGATCAGTTCCCAAACATTAATTCCTGCCTTATCACAAATAAGGGACAATTCATTGGCAAATGCAATCTGTACATCTCTAGAAGAGTTTTCTACCAGCTTGCACATTTCGGCAGTTCTTGCATTCGTAGCATGCAATTCTCCCTTCACATAATTTGCATAAAAATCTAGTGCTTTATTGGTACTCGCTTCATCTACCCCTCCTATCACCCGATCGTTATGTACCAACTCATGCATAACGTTGCCTGGTAGCACTCGTTCTGGACAGTAGGCGATATGTATCTTCCCTTTTAATTCTGGTCGCTCCTCGTAAATAAGTGCTGCCATTTTTTCTGTGGTTCCTACAGGTGATGTAGATTCTATGATGTAAAGATCATTTTCTTTAAGCAAAGGGATGATCCCACGTGTGGCAGCTTCCACAAATGAAATGTCCGGCTCGTTTTTATCTTTAAAAGGTGTTGGGACTACAATAAGATAATTGTTAGCTTCAACCGCTTTTGTGGAAGCCTTTAAAAATCCTTTTTTAACAGCACCAGCCACAGCATCGCCTAAATCTGGCTCTACAATATGAATTTTACCTTGATTGATGGTTTCTACTACCGTTGGGTTAATATCAACACCATGAACATGTACTTCATTCGAGGCTATTAGTGCTGCAGTGGGTAATCCTATATACCCCAATCCAATCATTACGACTTCTGGTTTCATAAGTTGGTGGTTTTGTGACACATTGTAATGGTGAAATAGTTACCGTCCATTAATTTACTAACCATTACTATCATTTCTTTATTTTATTCTTTAATGACTCTGATAACTTGTAGAGCATCTTGCTCATAATTAACAAGTCAGCGTTTATTTTTTCATTATAACTGGTAAAACCGAGCCTAAAAGCTATTTCCATTTGTGTTTCCAATTCTGCTAAAGATCCTTTCGCTATTTGTATAAATCTTAAAAATTCTTTTGTTGACCCTCTAGCTGCACCCTCAGCTATGTTTGACGGGATGGATACCGAACATCTTCTCATTTGACTAACAAGACCGAACTTTTCTTCATCAGGAAAAGATTTAGTAATCTCATAAATATCTAAAACCATTTCCATAGACAATTTCCAAATATCAAGATCTTTATGCGTCATCAATTGTTTTAATCAAATTACCTTCCTTCCTACTCCACCATCTCGCCATCTCACCACTTCACCAACTCCCAACTTCACCGTTTCACCATCTAAGCACTTCACCATTTCTCCATCTCACCACTTTACCACTTCACCGTCTCACCCGTTCTTTATCTCATCTTTTAAAATAGTCTTTACAATTCTAGCGCATGCTTTTCCATCTCCGTAAGGATTGTGAAGCTTACTCATCATAGTAAATCGTTCTTTATCATTTAAAAGATCTAAAGTTTCTTTCACTATAAGATCTACATCTGTACCTACTAATATAACGGTACCCTCATCTACGGCCTCTGGTCGCTCTGTAGTATCTCTCATGACCAGAACAGGTTTACCTAAACTAGGTGCTTCTTCCTGCACACCACCGCTGTCGGTGATGATCATAGTACTGCGACTCATCATCCAGATAAAGTCTGGATAATCCAATGGATCAATCAGTTTGATATTTGTCACGTTGCTAAGTAATCGGTTGACGGGCTCTTGTACTTTAGGATTAAGGTGTACAGGATATACAATCTTGTAATCTGGCTTTGCTTGAGCAATTTGAAGCAGCGCCTGGCAAATATTCTCAAAACCCTGACCATGATTTTCCCTTCTGTGTCCAGTCACAAGTATCATAGGGGAGTTTCCTAACTCATCTTTCATCTTATTAACAAAAGCGGTAGGATTTTTTTCTACTTTGTCAACACTCTCCAGTAAAGCATCGATTACGGTGTTACCGGTGATGACAACCTGTGCATCATGTACGTTTTCTTTACGTAAATTTTCTTGAGAGGTGGCGGTAGGAGCAAAATGAAAATCTGCAATGCGACCCGTCACTTGTCGGTTAATTTCTTCTGGAAAAGGGGACCATTTATCGTGAGTGCGTAATCCTGCCTCTACATGACATACCTTACTCTGATTATAAAAAGCAGCAATACTAGTAGCCATGGTGGTACTGGTATCTCCATGGACAAAAACATAATCTGGATTAAAAGATTCAAGTACCGGTTTCATTCCCGTAATGATGGCTGCTGTTAAGGAATATAAATTTTGACCCGGTTGCATCAGGTCCAGATCGTATTGAGGTGAAATGTCAAAAAAATCCAATACTTGATCCAGCATCTCACGGTGTTGTGCGGTTACACACACTCTAGTGTCAAAAGTCTCTGGATGTTTTTGGAACTCTTTTACTAGAGGAGCCATTTTTATGGCCTCTGGGCGTGTACCAAAAACCAACAGTATTTTTTTTGTCATAAAATCTAAAGTTTTGCCTCAGCAGCCAAGCCTAGAACCCCCTTAACATCATATATTACCGCCGTCTCATTTTTGAGTGCATTAATGTTCAATTCTCTAAACTGTTGATGCGACACGGTCAGCACTATGGCATCATAAGTAGCCTCTGGTCTATTGCGATACGTGTTAATTCCGTATTCTTGCATTACCTCCTCTGGACTTGCCCATGGATCATAAATATCAACCAAGGTTCCATAATCCTTTAAATGATTGATAACGTCTATAACCCTCGTGTTTCTTACATCTGGGCAGTTTTCTTTAAAAGTAAATCCTAATACTAATATATTAGCACCTTTAACTTTAAGATCATGTTGTAACATCAATTTAATTACCTCACTGGCCACATATTGCCCCATACTGTCATTCATACGTCTTCCGGCAAGAATAATTTCAGGATGATATCCTACTTCTTGAGCTTTTTGAGCGAGATAATAAGGGTCTACCCCTATACAATGGCCGCCTACTAAACCTGGCTTGAATGGTAAAAAATTCCATTTAGTGCCGGCTGCTTCAAGAACAGCATGTGTATCAATATCTAGAAGATTAAAGATTTTGGCCAACTCATTAACAAAAGCAATATTGATATCGCGTTGCGAGTTTTCAATAACTTTGGCTGCCTCAGCTACTTTTATAGTTGGTGCAAGATGAGTACCTGCCGTTATAACCGACTTATAAAGCTCATCAATTTCTTTTCCTGCTTCTATAGTTGACCCTGAAGTCACCTTTAGTATTTTTTCTACCGTATGTTCTTTGTCTCCTGGGTTAATGCGCTCTGGTGAATAGCCAACAAAAAATTCATTGTTAAAGCTTAGACCGCTTATTTTTTCTAATACCGGCACGCACTCTTCCTCGGTCGCTCCTGGGTAAACAGTAGATTCATAAATCACTATATCCCCTTTTTTCAGTACCGCACCTACGGTCTCACTTGCCTTATATAAAGGAGTAAGCACAGGTCGATTATTTTTATCTACTGGCGTAGGAACGGTCACAATATAAACGGTAGAATCAGCAATATCATCTTGTTGTGTGGTACAAAACAGGCCATTACCTGGAATATTTTCTCGCTTTAGAACCGCTTTAAGCTCTTCATCTGCCACCTCCAGAGTAGCATCCGTACCATTCTGCAATTGCCGTACTCGCTCCTTATTGATATCAAAACCTATCACATCATGTTTTGTTGCAAATAATCGTGCTAGAGGTAAGCCCACATAACCTAAACCTATAATTGAAATTTTTTTACTCATAATGCTGTCTTCAATTGC
Organism: uncultured Nonlabens sp.; assembly: GCA_947491755.1. Lineage (GTDB taxonomy): Bacteria > Bacteroidota > Bacteroidia > Flavobacteriales > Flavobacteriaceae > Nonlabens. The sequence goes on from CANLKV010000002.1 coordinate 872,800, forward strand.
GCTTTTTCCTTAGTGAATTTTTATAGATTTTTCCAGTACCAAGCCACAGCTGCGTCCACACCTGCTTTTAAATCAAATTGTGGATCATAATCCAACAGCTTGCGCGCCTTGTCAATTGAGGCCAGAGAATGGGGCACATCGCCAGCTCGTAACGGACCGTAAGTAGGTTCAATTGCAGCAACCGCTGGATCAAATCTAGATAAGGATAGCTTCAACTGCTCCACTAACATATTAAGATCGGTACGATCGCCATAAGCCACATTAAAAACCGTATTCTCCGCTTCTGGATGATTAGAAAGCATGGCTTTTTCATTTGCTTGTATGACGTTATCGATATAAGTAAAGTCACGAGAGTAGGTACCGTCACCATTGATAGTAGGCGATTCCTTAAGCATTAATTTTTTTGTAAACAGCGGGATCACCGCAGCGTAGGCACCGTTAGGGTCTTGCTTTCTACCAAAAACATTAAAATAACGCAGTCCTACAGCATTAAATCCATAGGTTTTATAAAATACATCTGCGTAAAGTTCGTTGACATATTTTGTTATTGCATATGGAGATAAAGGCTTGCCTATAACGTCTTCCACCTTAGGCAATGCGGCAGAGTCTCCATAAGTTGAAGAACTGGCTGCGTAAACCATTTTTTTTACTCCTGCATCCTTACATGCCGTAAGCATATTGAGAAATCCGCCTACATTTACCTCATTTGAGGTGATAGGATCCTTTATGGAACGTGGTACACTGCCTAGAGCGGCCTGATGAAGGACATAGTCGCAATCTTGAACCGCTTTCCTACAGGTTTCCAAATCTCTAATATCCCCTTCTAAAAAAGAAAAGTTAGATTTTTTTTCTACTTCTACAAGATTATGACGATGTCCTGTAGCTAAATTATCAAGTCCTATGACATCATGTCCTTTTTCCGTAAAATATTCAGATAAATTGCTGCCAATAAAACCTGCAGCACCCGTGATAAGTATTTTCAATGGATAATATTTGATGGATACTAAAGTCTTCAAAGATATAAAGAATTAGGAGCTTGAATGCCCAACTTTCAATAACTTACCTATCTTTTACCGATAAGACTTGTTTTTCTTGCGGGATTTTCCAGTCTATATGAAGGTCTGGAGTGGAATAATGTAATGATCGCTCTGCCGCTACCGTCCTGTAGGCGTCACATTTGTAAGCCACTACAGCCTGTTCTGAAAGCACACTGTATCCATGCGCAAAGCCATGAGGCACAAACAATTGTTTTTTATTTTCTCCTGTGAGTTCTACGGCCACATGCTGCATAAAAGTAGGCGAATCCTCGCGCAAATCTACCGCTACATCTAGAATGCGACCGCTGATGCATCGTACTAGTTTTGCTTGCTGGTAAGGGGTCACTTGATAATGCAATCCACGTATAACGCCATAGGTGGAAAAAACCTCGTTATCTTGAACAAATGAAACGTCCAGACTGGTTACTTCCTTAAAAGTATTGTGATTGTAAGACTCCATAAAATGGCCGCGATGATCCTTAAACAATCGAGGCTCTAGAATAAAACAATCTGATATAGCGGTAGGTGTAAGGGTCATTACAGTGATTTTTCAATATTTATTCCATAACCACTTTTAAGCAGTGGTTGTATCAAGGTGCGCAGTTGTTCTTTATCTATAAAACCCATCTCATAGGCCACTGCCTCTATCGCTCCCACCTTAAGTCCTTGTCGTTGTTCAATAACCTCGACAAACTGTGAGGCTTGCATTAAACTATCAAAGGTACCGGTATCTAGCCAGGCGATGCCTTTATCCATGATCTGGACATTAAGGTCTCCTGTGGCCAGATAGGCTTTATTCACATCGGTAATTTCTAACTCACCGCGCTTGCTGGGTTGCAGTTTTTTTGCAATCTCTACTACCCTATTGTCATAAAAATAAATACCTGGAATGGCATAGGAGGATTTAGGATGGGCAGGTTTTTCTTCTATAGAAATCGCAACACCATCTTCATTAAACTCTACCACGCCATAACGCTCTGGGTCTTGCACATGATAAGCAAACACGGTCCCGCCTTTTGTTTTTTTACTTTCTTGCAATACATGATGCAGTCCAGAACCATAAAATATATTGTCGCCCAAAATAAGTGCCACAGCGTCTGTACCTATAAAATCGGCACCTATTATAAATGCTTCTGCTAGACCATTAGGCTCTGCTTGCTGTGCGTACTTAAATGAACAGCCGTATCTACTGCCGTCTCCCAGCAATTGTTCAAAAAGAGGCGCATCTTGTGGTGTGGTGATGATTAATATTTCTCGTATTCCTGCCTGCATCAAGGTGGATAAAGGATAATAAATCATGGGTTTGTCATAAACCGGTAGCAATTGCTTTGATACCACTGCGGTTAACGGGTGCAGCCGTGTTCCTGATCCTCCTGCAAGTATGATTCCTTTCATGGTGTCTATTTTTTGTACCGCTTTCGCGAAAGCGGAATTCCCTTTACTCTACTGCTAACCACTCCCTGTTTGCTAGAAACCAGTCAACAGTCAGTCCCAGCCCGGTCTCAAAATCTAGGCTAGGTTTCCAGCCCAGCTCCTCTTGTATTTTTGAGGCATCAATCGCATAACGCAAGTCATGGCCTGGTCGATCTGTAACAAACTGTATGAGCTCGCGCGACTTCCCTACAGGCTGCTGGGTTTTATCATCTACTAGATCGCACAACAAATGTACAAGATCGATGTTTTTCCATTCATTGTTTCCGCCTATATTGTACGTCTCGCCTGTCTTACCTTGATGAAATGCCAGATCGATCGCTGCGGCATGATCCTCTACATACAACCAGTCCCTCGTATAATTACCATCACCATATACGGGCAGCGGTTTTTTATGAAGAATGTTGTTGATAAACAACGGTATGAGTTTTTCTGGATAATGATAAGGGCCGTAATTATTAGAACAATTAGAGATCATATAGGGCAGCTTATAGGTCTCTCCATAAGCCCTAACAAAGTGATCGCTACTGGCTTTTGAGGCGCTGTAGGGCGAGTTAGGGTCATAGGCGGTGGTCTCTGTAAATAGCCCGGTATCACCCAGACTGCCATAAACCTCGTCTGTACTTACATGGTAAAATAGATGCTCGCTGTCCTTTTGCCAGTGCTGGCGTGCTGCTTCTAACAATTGTACGGTCCCTATAACATTAGTGCGCACAAATTGCAATGGGTCTTCTATAGATCGGTCCACATGCGACTCTGCAGCCAGGTGCATCACATGAGTAATATCGTGTTCTTTAAAAATTTGGGATACCAGTGTGGCGTCTGTGATATCCCCATGAATAAAGGTGTAATTGTCCCTGTGGGCCACATCTTTTACATTTTCCAGATTGCCCGCATAGGTAAGCGCATCTAGATTAATGATGTGGTAATGTGGGTACTTTGTCACCATCCTGCGCACCAGGTGGGAGCCTATAAAACCAGCACCACCAGTGATTAATATGTTCTTTTTTTTACTCATATCTATAATAATAAGCGCTCCTGGTACGGTGCGATCATCCTTTGCCTATCGCAAAACCCTGGAATCCTATTGCTGAAAGTTGTTGCATATCCAGAATCGCACGACCGTCAAAAATAAAGGCCGGCTTGAGCATATCTTGATATACCGCAGGCCAGTCGATGCTTTTAAATTCATCCCACTCTGTCATTACCGCAATGGCATGAGCTTCTTCAAATAACTGATCGTAAGAGGTAGCCACGCTAACCAGTTGCCTATTTTCGGCCTCCGTACGGGTGTTGAGATAATCTAGATCTGCATATACCTGCTCTGCGGTGACTTTAGGATCATACACTACCAGCTCTGCCTGTTCACTCAACAGGTAATCAGCCACATAAATAGCGGCCGACTCTCTTGTATCATTGGTATCTTTTTTAAAGGCCCATCCTAGTAAAACTATTTTTTTACCATTTACCGTATTGTATAAGGTGCTGATTATTTTTTGTGCAAACCTTCTCTTCTGATAATCGTTCATTTTGATCACCTGGTGCCAGTAGTCTGCTACCTCGTCCAGCCCATAGGTCTGACACAGATAAACCAGATTAAGAATGTCTTTTTGAAAACAGGAACCGCCAAAACCAACACTGGATTTTAAAAACTTAGGACCTATTCTAGAATCCTGGCCTATGGCTCTAGCGACCTCGTCAACATCTGCCTCTGTTTTTTCACATAAGGCACTCAAACTATTGATACTTGAGACGCGTTGTGCTAAAAAGGCATTTGCAGTAAGTTTAGACAATTCAGACGACCATACATTAGTCATTAAAATACGCTCTGTCGGCACCCAGCGGTGGTACACATCGTGCAGCGCTTGCATAGCTGCCTCTCCTTGTGGTGTGCGCTCGCCACCTATCAATACACGATCTGGAGACAATAAATCATCAACAGCAGTACCTTCTGCTAGAAACTCTGGATTAGAAAGCACATCAAACCGCACACCGTTACCGGTGCTGGAAAGGATGGATTTGAGTGCTTCGGCAGTGCGTACTGGCAAGGTGGATTTTTCTACAATAATTTTGTCGGTTGTAGCAACTGCAGCAATTTGTCGCGCGCACAATTCAATGTATTTCAAATCTGCTGCCATTCCCTTACCTATACCATAGGTTTTTGTAGGGGTGTTGACCGATATAAAAATCATATCGGCTTCCTGTATAGCATCCTCCACCCGGGTACTGAAGGTAAGATTCTTACCTCTAGCCTGTCCTACAATACCTGCCAGTCCAGGCTCATAAATAGGTAGTTTATCAAGGTCTGCGTCATTCCATGCGGCAATACGTTTTTCATTGAGATCTACCACATGCACTTGAATATCTGGACATTTTGCAGCAATTACTGCCATGGTAGGACCGCCTACATAACCCGCACCGATACAACAAATGTTTTTTACTTTCATAATTTACTTTTTTTGCCTCTACAGGCTTTTATCTGCAGCGCCTTTAAAAACGCCTTTTACATCATACACTAGCGCACCTTGCTGCTGGAAGCGCTCTATTTCTATAGTCTTAAATTGGTCATGAGCTACCGCGGCTACTACCGCATCGTATTGATAGGAGTCTATTTGCGATTTGAGATCTAGATCAAACTCTTTTTTTACCTGTGTAGCAGATGCTACAGGATCTACCAGGTCTATATGGACACCATATTCCTGCAGATCTCTAATGATATCGATCACTCTTGTGTTTCTTACATCAGGGCAGTTCTCTTTAAAGGTAATTCCTAGTACCAGCACCCTAGCCCCCTGTATTTGCTTGTCGTTTTTGAGCATCAATTTGATAAGCTCGCTAGAGATGTAAGTCCCCATACTGTCATTAAGGCGTCTACCGGCAAGAATAATTTCAGGATGGTAGCCCACCTCTAGTGCTTTTTGAGCCAGATAATACGGATCTACCCCTATGCAATGTCCACCTACTAGTCCAGGATGAAAGGGTAAGAAATTCCATTTAGTCTGCGCAGCTTTAAGCACCTCACTCGTGTCGATTTCTAGAAGATTAAAGATTTTTGCCAGCTCGTTAACAAAAGCGATATTGATATCGCGCTGAGCGTTTTCTATAACCTTTGCGGCTTCGGCTACCTTTATAGAAGGTGCTAGATAAGTTCCTGCCTGGATAATGCTAGCATATAATTGATCTACTAGTTGTGCCGTGCGATCATTGCTGCCAGAGGTTACTTTTAAAATTTTTTCTACCGTATGCTTTTTATCGGCTGGATTGATACGCTCTGGTGAATAGCCTACAAAAAAATCGGTATTAAAAGTTAGGGAGCTGTATTTTTCTAACTGGGGCACGCACACTTCCTCTGTAGCGCCTGGATATACTGTGGACTCATATATAACTATATCATTCTTTTTTAATAACCCAGCCACCGCCTGTGAGGCTTGTATCAACAGGCTCAAATCTGGTTTTTGCTGTTCGTCCACAGGTGTAGGCACTGTGATGATATAATAATTACAGTCTGTCAAGTCATTAAGACGGTCGGTAAGTTGTAATCCTGGGCGTTGCTGCAGCACCTCCATCAGCTGTTGCTCTGTCAATTCATGAGTGTGATCATACCCTTGTTGTAATTGATGGATGCGTTCCTTATTGATATCATAGCCTACGACCTCGTGCTTTTTAGCAAAAACCTGTGCAAGGGGCAACCCTACATATCCTAAACCTATGATTCCTATTTTCATGCTTGTTGCTTGTACCGCTTTCGCGAAAGCGAAAATATCAAAGATTTTCCCAATACCATTGTATGGACTCTTTTAATCCCTCTTTTAAATCAAATTGAGGAGCATAGCCTAGCAGCTCGCGGGCTTTTTTAATGGAGGCAAGAGAGTGTGGAACGTCTCCCTGGCGTGGCTCGCCAAAATGTATGGGTACCGCAGCAATGCGCTTATCTCGTTGAGCTAATTGATCTCGCAACTCTTGCGCTAATTGTAGAATTGAAGTTTGATGACCATAGGCTACGTTATAAACGTTGTTGACCGCTAGTGGGTTGTTGGTGTCCATTGCCAGCATATTTGCTTGAACCACATTATCGATATAGGTAAAGTCTCTAGAAAAAGAGCCGTCCCCATTAATTGTTACCGGTTGAAGGTTCATAAACTGCTTAATGAACAAAGGAATTACGGCCGCATAAGCACCATGCGGATCCTGATGCCGGCCAAAAACATTGAAATAACGCAGGCCAATCGTTTCTATGGGGAAGTTTTTACTGTAGACATCTGCATAAAGCTCGTTAACATATTTAGTCACCGCATAAGGTGATAATGGATTACCTATACGATCCTCTACTTTAGGGAGATCTTTGCTATCACCATAGGTACTTGAACTAGCAGCGTATATAAAACGAGATACTTTGTTCTCAACACTGGCATGCAACATATTTAAAAAACCCGATATGTTAACGGAGTTTGTAGTGAGTGGGTCTTTTAAAGATCTGGGGACACTACCCAGCGCAGCCTGATGCATAACAACCTGCTGATTCACCATTATTTTCCTACAGGTGGCAACATCTGTAATATCCCCTTGAATGAAGTGGAAGTTTTTAAGTGAAAGCAACGAAGTGATGTTGTGTTTGTGGCCTGTAGAAAGATTATCCAGACCAGTAACTTGAAATCCTTTCTTACATAATTGATTACACAAATTACTACCTATAAAACCCGCTGCACCTGTTACTAATATATTCAATGTAAAGCCGTTATTAATTTACTTGTCCTGCTCATTATTTAACATTCATTCTTGTCAAAAATTTAGCAATTGATGCAAAATGAGCCTAAAAGTTAGTTAAAGAAGCAATTATATTCTTTTTAAACTACATAATCCTAGGAACAATTTTATATTTGTCCATTGAAAGCAAAAAACTATACAATGAAAAAATTATTATTCTCGATATTCCTACTTAGCGGAATAACCGTATTTGCTCAAGATTCTTCTATGGAAGATGCCAAAGCAGATCGTGAAACTATTCCTTACGACCAGTGGTCTATCGATTTAGGAGTAGGAGTTCACAAACCAGGACGCCCACTGGCATCTGGATATTCAACAAACACTCCAGATTTTGGACAGATTGATTTAGGAGTTCGTTACATGATTAACGATAAGTTTGGTTTGAGCCTAGAAGGTGGATACAACCGTTTTACTGAAGGTGACGATAGCCCAGAATTTGAAAGTTCATTGTATCGCGTTTCTTTGGAAGGTGTTGTTAATCTTGGAAACTTCTTAGGATTTAGAGATTGGACCAACCGTTTCGGCTTACTAGCACATGGTGGTGGTGGTGTTACAGCGATGACAGCAAATGAGCCTGTTGACCTAGACAATACCGACTACATGTTGAACTTTACCGTGGGTGTAACTCCCCAATTACGTTTAAGCAATAGCATCGCATTATTTGGTGATCTATCGATTTTCGGCCATGTACGTCAGGACAGAACATTTGATGGTACTGCTCCACAAGTATTACGTGGTTTTGATGGGTTCTTAGTGAATGCATCAGTAGGTGTATCTTTTTACCTAGGTAAAGAAGATGTTCATGCAGACTGGTACGATGGAAGCTTAAGTACTCAACTTGACGCAATTGAAGAGCGTGTTGCTACACTGGAAGTAAACAATGCAGATGATGATCAAGATGGCGTACCAAACTACCTAGATAGAGACAACACTACAGAAAGTGGTGTGCGTGTAGATTCTAAAGGTCGTGCATTAGATCTTAACAAAAATGGCATTCCAGACGATATGGAAAGTGCATTAGATGCTCGTTATGCAAAGCAAAGTACCGTTAATGGTATGAGCGGTGCTGACTCTGGCGATCTATTAGAGGCAATGATCAATAAAGGTTATGTAAATGTATACTTTGAGTTTAACAGCACTAAGCCTACATCTTACTCTTTATCTTCAATCAATTTCTTGACAACTTACATGAATGACAATCCTAATGCAACGGCTACTCTTACTGGATACGCTGACGAACTAGGATCTGACGCTTATAACCAACAATTATCAGAGCGTCGTGCTCAAATGGTTAAAGATATTCTAGTTGCTACAGGTATTGATGCTAGTAGATTGAGCGTTGTAGGTGATGGAGAAGATGCTTCTGTAGAGAAGTCAAGTGCTCCAGCAAGACAACTAGTAAGACGAGTGAAATTCCAGGTGAACAATTAATCACTTATTACATAAAATTAGAAAGGGCTGCCAATGGCAGCCCTTTTTTTTATCCTTTGTCTCAAACACATCTAAGTAATAAGACCAACAAAATCTCACTTATGACAGTCCTCAATCAAATAGGCCTTAATTAGAACTTATCTCTTTAGGTATAAGTGAAAGTCATACTCTTACAAGTACTCCTTCAAAGCAGCTTTTAGTTGTGGGTATTTAAAGGTATAACCTGCCTCTTCAATCTTTTGACTGTTGACATACTGGCTGGACAAAACTGTCGCTGCCATTTCTCCTAGCATTAACTTCATCATAAATGCGGGTACGTTAGGTAAAAACACAGGTTTATTAAGTACCTCACCTATAGTTTCCATCAGGGGTCTATTGCGTGTAGGATTAGGGGCTACTCCGTTGTATACACCTTCCAATTGTTGTTCTGCAATGAAGCAGAAGATATGTACCAGGTCATCTATAGCTACCCAGCTTTGCCACATCTTACCACTTGCAAAACCTGCACCCGCATATAGTCTTACTGGCTTTGCCATTTGCTCTAGTGCGCCACCCTGAGCAGCCAGCACTATCCCGATTCTAACAATGGCATGTTTAAGACCTTGCTCTTTAAATTGCATGCCTATATTTTCCCAGGCCAGACAAACCTCTGCTAAAAAATTATCGGCAACTGGAGGTACCTCGTTTTCCTTCAAAGGGCTACCGTCCCATTTGTCTGGGTAAATCCCTATAGCACTCGCGGTGATAACGTGTGCGACTTGGTGCTCGTTATCATTTAAAGCATTGAGCAATAATTGTGTACTATTAATACGGCTGGACATGATACGGTCTTTTGCCTGGGCGGTCCAGCGTTGAAAAACAGATTCTCCCGCCAGGTGTATAATAGTATCTACACCCTCTAGACATGCAGGATCAATAGTCATGGAGCGCACATCCCAAAGAAAGCCTTTATAATCTTCTTCTTTTTTGATGGCACTTTCTCGAGTGGTCAAATAATGAATATGATGGCCTTGCAAACGCAAGACTTCTGTAAGTTTTGAGCCTACCAGACCAGTGGCTCCCGTTATTAATAATTTCATACTTCTAAAATACCCTAGGATCTCCTATCCATTGAATGCCTTTGCGATAAATTAACGAATGACACCATAGCTTTATCATCGCATCTATAGATTCTCTGTATCTTTTGATTCTTATAATTCTAAATGACAATATGAATCATAAAATTCAATGGGGTATTATAGGTTTGGGTAAAATAGCCCACAAATTTGCTCAAGATTTAAATCGCACACCAGGTGCAGTGATCGCTGCTGTAGGCTCTCGTAATAAAGAAAAAGCGGCAAAGTTTGCACGGGAATACCATGCGATACAATCCTATGGCAGTTATATAGAACTAGCGAGAGACCCATCTGTTGACATTGTCTATATAGCTACACCCCATGCCTTTCATCAAGAAAATACCATCTTGTGCCTGGAGCATGGTAAGGCGGTTTTGTGTGAGAAGCCTATGGGACTGGATCGTAAACAGGTAGAAAAAATGTGCTCTCTAGCCCGGGCAAAAAAAAGATTTTTAATGGAAGCGCTTTGGACTCGTTTTATACCCGCGACCCGATATGTTCTGGAACAAATTAATTCTGGAATTATAGGTGAGATCAAACACCTCAAGGCCGATTTTGGTTTTATCGTAAACACTGGTCCAGAAAGTAGATTAATCAACAAATCAAAAGGCGGTGGAGCTCTTCTTGACATAGGAATCTATCCTTTATTACTGGCTCAATTAATTCTAGGACGACCGCGTAGCATTGCCGCAAAAGCTATCAAAGCCGATAATGGTATTGATTTATACTGTGCTGCCATCGCTCAATATGACAATGATGCCGTGGCAATAATGGAATCCTCTTTTATTTCTGACACCCCTACAGAGGCGATGATTTACGGAGCATTAGGATATATCAAACTGCCCACAAAGTTTCATCAAGCTGCAACAGTGGAGATTTATCTGTATAAAGACAAACAATTGCATACCATCGATATTCCTTTCGAGGGTAATGGCTATGTGCATGAGATTGAACACGTTCATAAATGTTTACAAGAACGGCGCATAGAAAGTCCCCTGCTCCCTCTAAATTTTAGTTTGGAATTTGCCGCAGATTTAGACCGTATAAAACAAAAAATAGGCGTGCAGTATGATACTTAAAACCATAACTGCCCGCCCATTTAATCAGTAAATGAAAAATAAAAAGGTGCTTAAATTTTTATAATGACTTTCATATCTCGATCAACTGTAATTTTTGCATCACTCCACGTTGGTGCTGCGTTAGTCACTTTATTATTGCTCATGCCCCAGTCTTCTGCAGGCATGCCATTAGTTTCAAAATCCATCTGACCATTGTTATTAATATCTTGTAACACCAGTACAGCATACTCCCCTTGCGGGACGTCAGTAAATGTAACTGTTGCAACACCTTCCTCAATCGTGCTTACGGCACTTTTAAAAGGTTGTTCACGCATAAATTGATCTTTAGTTGCCAGAGAAAAAAGCATTTTCCCTTCATCACTACGCGCATTATCAACGGTCACAATAATCTGAAAAAGAGAAACATCGTCTGTGCTTTGCTGCGCTCGTGCAAAGGCAAACAACATAATAAAAAAGAAACTGATAGCTAAGGTTTTCATGGTCTATATTTTTAAGTTAGACTCCAAAGATGAAACCAATAAACAGTTCCATAAATTTAAACCTGCTGAACTGTCAAATAACCAACCTCAATCGTTAAAAAACGTTCGAACAAGCCTTTAAAGGCTCGTTTTCTATAAGCTATCTTTAATTTTAAGCAGCTCTGTCTTGACATACTCTAGCTTAGAGATGATCTCAAACCTACCTATCTCGTTCTTATGAGTTTTCATGTATTCCCTGGCACCGTCTAGCGTATAACCTCGCTCCTGGACCAGATGAAAAATCGTTTGTAGATTTTTAATATCAGCTTGTGTAAACTTTCGATTGCCGCGAGCATTTTTTTTAGGCTGCAAAACATCAAATTCTTTTTCATAAAACCGAATTTTTGAAGCAGCCACACCAAAGGCTTTGGAAACCTCGCCCATGGTATAATATAGCTTTTCTGGCAGATCGACGTACATTAATCTAGTGATATATTTTCCTCTTGTGATCTTCTAAGCAGTGCATTAAACTCCTCTGGAGTCAACGAACCATAATAGAAGTTGATAGGATTGATACGCTCGTTGTCTTTAAAAACTTCATAGTGTAAATGCGGTGCTTGCGATCTCCCTGTAGAACCTATATAGCCTATAATATCCCCACGTTTTACCTTTTGACCCACACGCACATTGTAAGGTTTATTCCTGCGTAGATGGGCATACAGCGAGACATAACCATATCCATGGTCAATACGTATATGATTTCCATAACCAGAGCTGTTGGCATCTGCACGCTCTACCACACCATCACCTGTGGCAAAAACTGGTGTCCCACGTGGGGCGGTAAAATCCATACCGTAATGAAATTTTCTAGTCTTATTAAAAGGATCGGTGCGATACCCATAACCGCTAGCCATACGGGTAAGGTCCTGGTTGCGTACTGGTTGAATGGCAGGAATACTAGCCAGCAACTGCTCTTTATCTTCTGCAAGAATGGCTATCTCATCTAGAGATTTACTTTGTATGGCCGTTCGCTTTTTTAGCTTATCGATCGACTCTCTTAATGCAATAACCTTCTCAGAATTACTATAGCCCTCATAGTTTTTATAACGATTAACACCGCCAAAACCCGCCTGTCGTTGTTCCATCGGGATAGGATCTGCATCAAAATATATGCGGTAAATACTATTGTCACGCTCTTCAATGCCTTCTATGACAGTTGCCAGCTGGTCAATCTCTTGCTCCATCTGTTCCATTTGCATCTCCACAAATTTCTTATCACGCTTTGCATTGCGCAGCTCTGGAGAATCATAGAATTTTCCTACATATAAATAAAGTAAAAATCCTACCAGACAACTGGAAAAAATAAATAAGAACACTCCGCCAAAAATGGTACGCTTGCGTCGCTTTACCTTACGGTAAGATAATGTTTCTGGATCGTAGTAGTACTTAACCTTTGCCATACATTTTAAAATGCTATTTTTGCCCTGTTTTACTGCCCTATACACTAGACGCAGTGAGGATCGAAAAGTTACGTAAACTGCCCTGTTTGTGCGCAGCATCGCCTCTTTTTTGTTTCGCTTTCGCGAAAGCGAACTCATGACAAGCCCTCTAGAAACATTGACAAAAATAAGAAATTGTAAATAACCCGCAGGACCGCAGCCAGAATGAAGTCACAACAGATACGACAGACCTTTCTAGATTTTTTCAATCAAAAACAACACGAGATCGTCGCCAGCGCGCCCATGGTGATAAAAAATGATCCTACCCTGATGTTTACCAATGCTGGGATGAATCAATTTAAAGAATATTTTTTGGGCATCAGCGAACCTAAAAATAATCGAGTCACTGACACACAAAAATGTTTGCGAGTAAGCGGTAAGCACAACGATCTGGAAGAAGTAGGAGTAGACACGTACCATCATACCATGTTTGAGATGCTGGGTAATTGGAGTTTTGGCGATTACTTTAAGAAGGAAGCCATCGCCTGGGCATGGGAATTACTAACCGAGATCTATAAAATTGACAAAAACTGCATCTATGTGACCATATTTGAAGGAGATGCAAGCGAAAACCTGCAGCGAGACACAGAGGCCTATGACTACTGGGCTGCGCTAATTGATTCCGACCGTATTCTCAATGGAAATAAGAAAGATAACTTTTGGGAGATGGGCGATCAAGGGCCCTGTGGTCCTTGCTCTGAAATTCATGTGGATTTGCGCAGTGATGCTGATAAAGCAAGCGTCGATGGTGCCAAACTGGTAAATGCAGACCACCCGCAGGTTGTTGAAATATGGAACCTGGTTTTTATGCAATACAACCGCATGGCCGATGGTTCCCTTAAAAACTTACCAGCCCAACATGTGGATACTGGTATGGGATTTGAGCGTCTTGCCATGGTATTGCAAGGCAAGCAATCTAATTATGATACGGATGTTTTCCAACCGCTTATAAGAGAAATCGAGACCATCACTGGCGCTACATACGGCAAGGAAGAAGCAAACGACATTGCCATACGTGTAATTGCAGATCACGTAAGAGCCGTTTCATTTTCTATTGCAGATGGTCAACTGCCCTCTAATACAGGTGCGGGATATGTAATACGTCGCATATTGCGCCGTGCGATACGGTATGGATTTACTTACCTAGATAAAAAAGAGCCTTTTATCTTTATGCTGGTCAATACTCTAGCGCACCAGATGGGCGATGCGTTCCCAGAACTGAAATCACAGAAGGATCTCATTACCAACGTGATCCAGGAGGAGGAACAATCATTCCTGCGCACATTAGATCAAGGATTGATCTTACTAGACAGCATGATAAGTAATGCAAAAGCAACGGGCACAACTCGCATAGATGGAGCTAAAGCTTTTGAACTCTATGATACCTTTGGGTTCCCGATCGACTTGACCAGCTTAATATTAAGAGAGAAAGGGATTACTCTAGACGAGGCTGGTTTTGAGAAATCCATGCAAGAACAAAAAGAACGTTCTCGAGCAGCAAGCGCCTCTACCACTAGTGACTGGACGGTACTGCGTACAGATGCGGTACAGGAATTTATAGGCTACGACCGCCTTGAGGCAGAAGTGTTTCTATCCAAATACCGCAAGGTGTCTTCTAAAAAAGAAGGAGAGCAATACCAACTTGTCTTTAACATGACTCCTTTTTATGGAGAAAGCGGTGGACAAACAGGCGATAAAGGTTACCTAGAAAGCGCTAGCGGTGATACTGTGTACATTATAGATACCAAAAAGGAAAATGGCCAGACCGTTCATATTACTAAAAACCTTCCTAAAGAATTAAATGGCAGGTATCGTGCGATCGTTGATGCAAAACAGCGCCACCGTACCGCATCAAATCATACGGCTACTCACCTATTACACCAGGCATTGCGCAAGGTACTGGGATCTCATGTAGAGCAAAAAGGATCTATGGTACGCAGTGCCTCCTTGCGATTTGACTTTTCTCATTTTTCAAAAATGACTACAGATCAACTGGACCAGGTAGAGCAATTTGTAAATGCCAGAATAGCAGAACGATTAGCTCTCGAAGAAAATCGCAACAATAGCTATGAAGCTGCCATTAAAGATGGAGCGATTGCTCTCTTTGGTGAAAAATATGGCGATGTGGTGCGTACTATAAAATTTGGTAGCAGTCATGAATTATGTGGCGGTACGCATGTAAATAACACGGCAGATATATGGCATTTTAAAATCAAGAGCGAAAGTGCTGTTGCCGCAGGAATACGTCGTATAGAGGCCATTACAGGAGATGCCGTTTTAAAATATTTTGAAGAGCAAGATCAAACACTTGAGCAAGTTAAAACAGTTCTAAAATTAACTAATCAACATCCTGCAGACTCTGTACAAGCCTTGCAAGAGGAGAATGCAGCGCTCAAAAAAGAAATAGAACAACTATTAAAAGATAAGGCGGGTAATTTAAAAGGTGATTTAATAGCCTCCGCTACCACTATTAATGATGTTCAGTTTATTGCAACAGCGACAGATTTAGATACCAAATCCATCAAAGATCTTGCTTTTGAAATTGATCGCGAGGTGAACAACCTGTTCATGATCATAGGGTCTCAAGCAGATGGTAAGGCGACACTTACTCTTATCATAAGTAAAAATCTGGTAGAAGAGCGCCACCTCAACGCTGGGGCAATCATACGTGAGTTAGGAAAGCATATCCAGGGCGGTGGCGGTGGCCAGCCACATTTTGCAACGGCTGGTGGTAAAAACCCCTCTGGGATCAACGCGGCGCTTGAAGCCGCAAAAAGTTATTTATAACCCAATATGGAACCAGAACACTGGAGTCATGACCGGCAAACAAACGATCACGAGGAGCGTGTTTACAAAGGGTTTTACCCGCGTCTAGGAGCGTTTTTGCTGGACACACTATTTGTGGGAATTCCTGTGGCTTTAGCGAGTTATTATAACCTAAACGATCTACGTAGTTTCTGGTTGTGGTTAGTGCTTACTTTTATTTCAATAGCTTACAAGCCTTTTTTAGAAGGTGCGTACGGAGCTACTTGGGGCAAAATGATCCTACAAATGCGCGTGGTAGATTATAATGGAGAGCCTATCAATACTTTCCAGGCTCTATTGCGCAGTATTTTTACCATCAGTCAGGGAATTATTAATATCCCTATTTATTATTTTATTTTCCATGACCATGTATTGCTCGCAACAGATGGTTTTTTTGAATTTAATACCGTGCTCAACGATCGTTTTTCTGCCTTGAGCATTATTTCATCAATCACCAGTGCCATTCTAGTGGTAGAGGTGCTCTTGCTAGTAACTGACCCACCTTACTGGCGATCTCTACACGATCGTATTGCAAAAACTACGGTGGTAGCAGCTTAAATAATTATAAAGCTTGTAAAACTTATAACGCTTGTTGCTGGGTCGTTTTATTACTTTTGATAAGAGCAATTGCTTATGAAGTTTACCACCAGCTTTTCCATAGCCAGGCATCCACAGCCGATAGACCACAGCGCATCCATTGTGCTGCTGGGCAGTTGTTTTTCACAACACATAGGCGATCGGCTAGCGTACTATGGTTTTGACACGCTAGTCAACCCCTTTGGTACGTTATTCAATCCGTATAGTATGGCTGTGTTGGTAGAAAAATCGGTAGCACAAAATTTTCTACCCAGCGATATTTCTGGAACCTATAGTTACCTTGCTCATTCTGACTGTAACGGCTATAATGCCGCATCTACACTTAAAAATTTGCAGCGTGCCGGCACAACACTACAGCACAAACTGGCCACATCCAGTCACTTGATTATCACACTGGGTACTGCATGGGTTTACAAGCTTAAAGAAAATGGTTCTATTGTTGCTAATTGCCACCAGCAACCCCAGCAACTCTTCAACAAGGAGCTCTTATCTATTGAGGATATCGTGACAGCTCTCAAAAAGATGGAGGCAGCAGCACGTGTTGCAGCTCCTGACATCAAAATGATCTATACGCTGTCACCAGTGCGGCATATTAAGGATGGTATGGTTGAAAATACCCGCAGTAAGTCGCGTTTGCACGAGGCCATCCAGCAGCATTGCCAGCAAACGAGCGGTTATTACTTTCCTGCTTATGAGATTTTGATGGACGAGTTACGAGATTATAGGTTTTATGATCGTGATATGCTACATCCTAATGATATTGCAGTGGATTATGTGTGGGCACGCTTCCGCGAAAGCGTAATTAACACCAGCACCACGCCAGCTATCAACGCCATAGAAAAATATCGCAAACTGCACGCACACCGTCCAAAAAATAAAGCCACTCATGAGATGCAAGTGAAGGAAGCCTTACAAAAGCTTCAAACTAAATTCCCATCGATAATGATATGACCCGATCTATTTAAACCATCCTTGCAACTATTGCTGGAACACTCGCACTAGTATTTGCAGTTGATTACTATCACACTAGAGACAAGGAACAGCAGGAGCTGCTCGCACAAACCTCATTGATTGAAAAGCAAGTGCAAAACGTACGTAAACTAGTGGTGACGGAGGCGCGGTATGCAAAAATTTATACCTACCAGAACACCAGCTCTTATGGCTGGGATTTTTTTAAAAGTAGAAAAACAGCTCTTATAAGTTCAAATGCGGCAGTTACCATCGCTTTTGACTTGAAAAAAATGAATTTTCAACTGGATGCTCAACGTAAAAAGATTGTCATATTAAACGTCCCGCCACCAGAAATAAGTATTGATCCTAATTTGACTTATTACCGTATCGAGAACGGGTTGATCAATAAATTTGAGGCTGGTGATCTTAATAGAATTAAAGGTTTGGTAACTAAAGATCTAGAACGCATCTTGAGCAATAGTGCTATTGTAAACAACGCACAGAATCGGCTTTTTAGTGAATTGAGCCAGATTTATATACTGGCGGGTAGTATGGGGTGGTCATTAGAACACGACGGGACTCTTATTGATAGTGAGGCGACCTGGCAAAAAGCGCTGGATTGAGTAGAAAATAGTGCTAAAAAGTAAATCCCGATAGCATTGCTGCCTACGGGACTTATCATCATTAACCAAAACTAAATTTTCAATTCTTTCTAGGCGATCGTTTGTCACGAGAACTGTATTCTCTCAAGAGCTGTCTCCTGAAATCTACTTCGGCTTTTTTGAGCTGTAAAAAACGATTGGGGCCTATAATATTTATAATTTTTCTGTGACGGGATTCAAAGTTGGACTCATTCAAACTCTTTTCTATCGCAAACATTTGATCTACATAGTCCTGTGCTTGATCTACCGTCATGGTTTCAAAATTTTTGGCCATATCATACATCAATTTCTTCTTTGCAATTTTAAGCTCATTGCGTTCGTCCTTAATGTCATTAAAAATGGGCCAGAATTTTTGTGCCTCATCAGATGATAGCTCCAGTGCTTTAGTAAGAAAAGAAACCTCCATGGCTTCAATTTTATCTGTTGCTGTGCGTACCTCTTCATAGCTGGTTTTCATTACCTGTCCTATAGAGGTAATGGACCATAAAATAGCAATATAACAAGCTACACTTTTCATTCTTCAATCATTTGGTTCATTTCAATCTCGTCCGCTAGATAATCTAATAAAAACTCGTTATCCACAGGTACAACTTCCAGACTCGTATCATTGAGAGCAGCATTGTCAGAAAATAGAATGTCCATTGCATCGTTATCAATGGTAAAATTACTTTCTGCTATATACAGCTCTAGTTCTTCATCTTTAAGATCGTCAAAACTCATACTCGTATCTGTCCATAAACCATCAATTGTGATTAAAGCAACGATGGCAGCAGCGACTGCAAGCATAGGCATTACCCATGACGGCACCCGTGAATCCATCTGGATCACTCTAGGTTCCATCACTTTATCTACAACGCGATCTTCCAGATGATCAAAATAACCAGACGGCGTGTTAAATCCAGCTGGCTTGCCAGTTATCGCAGCCTTATCCTGCTTTACTTGATGCATTACCTGGTTCTCTAATTGATCAAAGTAACCTGATGGGACGCTATAACCGTGCTTGTTATGAGTACTTATGCTCTGGACGATTCTTTCATCCAGCGCATCAAAATAGTGGTAAGGCACAGAAAAAGAAGCCTGGGACTGCGATGACTGCTGCATCGCTTGATCCAGTTTACGATCCATAGTGTCTTTGAAGTAACCCGCGGGCACAGCAAAGCCTAAATCGATATGACTTTTTTTCTTTTTCATAAAACTATGACTCTATTAGAGCGTAATGGTTTAATCATCTTTTAAGTAGCTTTCCACTTTCTTTGCAGCGATATGATAGCTGGATTTTACAGCCCCTTCACTCAACTCCAGTATATGCGCGATATCTTTAAACTTGATCTCGTCGTAGTAACGCATGTTAAAAATCTCACGTTGGCGATCTGGTAATCTGGCAAGTGCTTTTTGCAATTGCAGCTGTATCTCATCCCCAGTAAAATAGACATCTGCCTCCAGTTGTTGTACTAGATAATCTTGCATCTCTGCACTGTTTATATGTACAATCTTTGACTTTTTCTTTAAAAAAGTCATGCTTTCGTTATAAGCGATCCTAAACATCCACGTGGACAACTTACTATCACCTTTAAATTTAGGAAGGCCTCTATAAATTTTAATAAACACATTTTGTAAAACGTCATCTGCATCGTCATGACTTAAGACTAACTTGCGTATTTGCCAGTACAGCTGTTGTTGATTTTCTCTTACTAACAAACGGAAACCCTGGTCCACGGTGGCTGGGTTTTTGATCAAATTAATCAGATCGTTATCGCTGGTTATCGCACTCATTAAATATTAGGACTTTTTTAAACTTAAATGGTTTAAAAACGTCTAAAATAAAAAACCTAGGGATACACATTCTTACTATTTGAAATTACTTCTACCTTTACTTAAAAATTAAATTAATGGAACTTTCAGAATACAAAAACACGCCTACCTTCCAGCCGCTTATCGAGGTGTCTCAAGATACTCGTGCTGCATTCTACCGCAAGACCTATGCGCATGTCGCACTTGCTACGTTACTATTTGTAGTCATAGAAACCGTCTTATTGCGCATTGATCCATTGGTTGATTTAATGTTATCCTTAACCCAGGGATGGACCTGGTTGCTTGTCCTGGGAGCTTTCATGGTAGCAACAAACTATGCCGAAAAACTGGCGCATACCACGCATGATAAAACAAAGCAGTATCTAGCCCTATTTTTATTTGTCCTGGCAGAAGCAGTAATTTTTGTACCCCTACTTTATATTGCCATCTACTATATTGATGGGGATTACTTTTCTATTGTTAACCAGGCCGCTATTATGACCCTAGCTTTATTTACTGGGTTAAGTGCTGTCGTATTGATTACCAAAAAAGATTTTTCATTCCTACGCACTTTTTTGACCATAGGCTTTTTTATTGCGGTAGCCGCTATTATTGCGGGAATGCTGTTTGGTTTTAATCTAGGTCTAGTTTTCAGTGCGGGAATGATCGTGCTTGCATCTGCAACCATACTCTATCAAACCTCACAGCTTGTACATCAATATACTACGGATCAATATGTAGGAGCTTCCTTAGGTTTATTTGCATCGCTCATGCTGTTATTTTGGTATATATTGAGCATCTTTATGTCTAATGATTAATTGTTTTTGCTCCCGCTTTTAAAAAATACCCAACAATGGCTCGCTCCTTATGCGTATGCCCTTGTTGGGTTTCTTATACTCGCAGTAGTCGTTCATTTTATATTAAGGTATTTACAAAATAAGAACGATTTCTTATGGTACCGGCATGCAATAAGCTGGAGGTGGTTATCGCTTTCGCGAAAGCGAATTCTCAAAACGTACCCTTTCTACACCCATCTTACCACCAGTTATAAGCGGCAGTTTGAACACCGCGTGGCTCGATTTATTGCGGATAAAAAATTTGAACACAGATCAAAATTACCCATCACTGACGAGCAAAAAATAGTACTGGCTTGCGTTGCTGTGCAACTTACCTTTGGTAGGAGACACTATTTACTAGAGCTACTTGACACCATTCTTTTGTTTGACGGCCCTTTTGAAAGTGCCGCAAATCAGCAACTACATAAAGGTGAGTATAATCCACGTGCTAGGGTGCTAGCGCTCTCCTGGCCAGATGTCTTGCAGGGTCATCAAATCACGACTGATAATTACCATCTTGCCATCCATGAATTTACTCATGTCATACATATAGAAAGTGAACGCGTGGGACATATCGACGCTATGCGTTATCATAAGTACCATCAACATATTCTGGCCGCTCTCACCCTACCAGAGCTGCGCATCAAACTGGAACAATCGCTCTTTTTTAGAACCTATGCTTTTACAAATCAATATGAATTTATGGCGGTCCTAACCGAGTATTTTTTTGAGTCTCCAGTACGTTTCAAGGAAGAATTTCCGCAGTTGTTTTATTATTTAAAGAAAGCATTGTTGTACAAAGATGAATAGCTTTTCTCTTTGAGTGAAACTCAAAACTAAGATGTTACTGTAGAGACAACAGGCGCGTTGTACTGTAAGTCTTTTAAAATTTTTAAAGTAGATGCGATAGACAATTTAGGATGCGCAACACATGGATTTAATACATCCTTATGCTTTTCTAATTGCCGCATTACTTCTAGAGCATGCTCCTGGTTACCTATATAGGAACTAGAAGAGGTAAACACACTTATTGATTGATCTACTAGCAATTGCAACTTGTTTTTTAATAAATTCCATGAAGAAATTCTAGCAGTAGGTGTTTGCAACAAACATCGATCAAGATAACATAAAATAGCCGTGGATTGCTCCTGTAGTATTTGATGTTGTATCTGTAATAGAAATGCATCTGTAGAATGTAGCAAAGTGACATGATCTTGCCTACTCACCTGGTTCAAATAGCACTCACTTTTAAATTCAGGTTGTTGTTGTAATGTAGCTCTAGCGTTGATATAACTCAAAAAAACAAGGGTTCCTAAACAAGAGGCCTCATGAAGAGTCACTTGTGCCAAGGCTATCTGTCTACCTAACTGCTTGATCGTCATAAAACCTTTTTTACCGATGATTGATAAAATTAAGCCCAGATAGGAGCAAAAAAAATACCCAATAGTGGGTATTTTTTACTTTATGGTATCTAAATAACTGAACTAGTCACGTATTAATTTTTTGTAGCGGATGCGTTTAGGGGTAACATCACCTAATCGCTTCTTCTTGTTCTCTTCATATTCGGTAAAACTACCCTGGAAAGAATACACTTGCGAGTCCCCTTCAAAAGCTATGATGTGGGTACACACCCTATCTAAAAACCAGCGATCGTGCGATATGATAACTGCACAACCAGCAAAGTTTTCTAGACCTTCTTCTAATGCTCGTAGCGTATTTACATCCAGGTCGTTTGTAGGTTCGTCAAGTAATAACACATTCCCTTCTTCCTTTAAAGTCATGGCTAGATGCAAGCGGTTGCGCTCTCCACCAGACAGGGTAGCAACTTTTTTATTTTGCTCAGATCCTGAAAAATTAAAGCGACTTAAGTAGGCTCTAGAATTTACCATTTTTCCACCCATCATCACCATATCCTGGCCATCAGCGAAGTTTTCCCAGATTGATTTTTCTGGGTCTATATTGCTATGGGATTGATCTACATAAGCCAGCTTGACGGTTTCTCCTACGGTAAAAGATCCTTTGTCTGGTTCTACCTCGTCCATGATCATTTTAAAAATGGTCGTTTTACCAGCACCATTAGGACCTATAATACCTACAATTCCGTTTTGAGGTAGTGTAAAATTGAGGTCTTCATAAAGCAATTTATCGCCAAATGCTTTACTGACTCCCTGGGCTTCTATCACGTTAGTCCCCAGTCGTGGACCGTTGGGGATATAAATCTCTAGTTTTTCTTCTTTGGCCTTTTGATCCTCATTGAGCAATTTATCGTAATTGTTCAAACGTGCCTTTTGCTTTGTCTGGCGGCCTTTTGCCCCCTGTCTCACCCAGTCCAGCTCGCGTTGTAAGGTCTTACGACGTTTTGATTCTGTTTTTTCTTCTTTTGCGAGACGATCACTTTTTTGTTCCAACCAGCTGGAGTAGTTTCCTTTCCATGGGATTCCCTCCCCACGGTCTAGTTCTAGAATCCATCCTGCCACATTATCTAGAAAATAACGGTCGTGTGTTACCGCTATCACAGTCCCTTTATATTGAGCCAGGTGCTGCTCCAGCCACAGTACAGATTCTGCATCCAGGTGGTTGGTAGGCTCATCCAGCAATAAAATTTCTGGTTCTTGCAATAACAGACGGCACAACGCTACACGTCGTTTCTCACCACCAGAAAGATTTTTTATGGAAGCCTCGCCAGGAGGTGTACGCAATGCGTCCATGGCAATTTCTAGTTTTGTATCAAGCTCCCAGGCATTAAGAGCGTCGATTTTATCCTGCAATTCGGCCTGGCGATTCATCAACTTTTCCATTTTGTCGGCGTCAGAGTATACCTCTTCCAGACCAAAATCGTCGTTTATTTTATTATACTCATCAAGAATCGCAACCGTTTCTGCCACCCCTTCTCGCACAACTTCCATCACTGTTTTAGAATCGTCTAGCTCTGGTTCTTGTTCTAGATACCCCACACGATACCCTGGCAAGAAATTAATTTCTCCCTGGTAATTTTTCTCTTTTCCAGCGATGATCTTCATTAACGTGGACTTACCAGACCCGTTAAGTCCCAGGATACCTATTTTCGCTCCATAGAAAAAGCTTAGGTAAATATTTTTTAAAACCTGCTTTCCTGTACTTTGATAGGTCTTTGAAAGACCAGACATGGAAAAAATTACTTGTTTATCGTCACTCATTGTAATGTTGTTTTTTCTTTTAAAATAGTTGCTAATTCCTGTAATGACTGGTCGGTGTAACGCTTTCGCGAAAGCTTTACTACCTCTCTATCCTTAAGTTGTATCAATAATCCCTGTTCCTGCAAGTTGATGTGCTGCACGTCGCTAAAGAGAAAGCCGATGGTTTTACTTCCTAAAAGTTTCATTGTCATGCTGTCGGATCCATAGGAAATCGCATTTGCAGAGGTAAAACTGTCCATACTTAAAACGGTAAAGGCACCTATGCCCAGTGCTGCCGTGGTATAAGCCAGATAATCTGGCCCGTCTAGAAACCAGATGAGCAAGGCCGTGATTAATAGCACGCCACCAGCTGCCGTCAAGATGCGGTACTTTGTTGAATTTAAGTTGCGTATGTGGATATCGCGTTGCATTTATACACGTCCTTTAAGTGCATTGAATACCCAGGCAATCGCAAAAAACCCGATCCCTACTGCCGCAAAACCGTAACCTGCTACCTCGCGATACCTAAATGCGCCTAGCGCAATAAGTCCTATTCCTATAATAATCATAATTAAGGTCGCCCATCCTAGTACTCCATTTTTATTCATTGCCATATGCTTACTGCTTTATAAAAATTCAACCTGCAAATATACAATCTGCTCAATCTTGTTTACTGGCTTTTTTTGACCCGCGATACATCTCGTATTTAACAAGCCTGGACTCTAATTTTCCATTAAACAGCTTGATACGTCTGGACGGTTTTAAACCTACAAATTTAAGTGCTTGTAAATTCCCTGTTATAAGCCAGGCTGTACTTCCTGCATATCGAGATTTAAGGGTGTCGCCTATTTCTTTATAAAACGATTCCATATCTATCTCTAGACGCTCATCATAGGGCGGGTTAAATAATATAAAGGCTTGTGCACTTTGTGAATCTTTAAAAAAATCACCTTTTTCAACACTTATAAAGTCCTCGAGGTTAGCATTTTTTACGTTTTCTTTTGCTTTTTCTACGGTATCACCATCTGCATCCCTAGCAATTATTTTACCGTCAAAACCTCTTATTTTTTTAAGGCAGCTCTCTTGAATATTTTCAAATAATTGATTGTCATAATCCGGCCATTTCTCAAAACCAAACTCGTCGCGATTGATATTAGGTGCAATATTAGCCCCTATCATTGCTGCCTCGATTGCAATGGTCCCGCTACCGCACATGGGATCTATAAAAGTAGATCGCTGGTCCCAGTTACTCAACAAGATGATACCTGCGGCAAGCACCTCGTTGATAGGGGCTACATTAGTTTTATCTCTATAGCCGCGCTTGTATAAAGGCTCGCCGCTTGTGTCCAGTGATACATCCACCTTCTGATCATTAATATGTATGGAAATACGAAGGTCTGGGTGTCGCGTATCGACATCAGGGCGACGTCCATATTTTTCTCGCAGTTGATCTACAATAGCATCCTTTGTCTTTAAAGCTACGTACTGACTGTGATTGAAATATTGTGAGGAAACCGTCGCATTAACGGCCAGCGTATCATGTGGAGTTAAATATTGCGTCCAGTCCATTTGATAAATCCCATCATATAAATCCACCTCGTTACGGGCCCTGAAACTATGAATAGGTTTTAAGATACGTATTGCTGTGCGCAGCATCATGTTTGCCTTATACATAAAGCCCTGGTCCCCTTTAAAACTTACCATGCGCACACCAGCAACCACATCCATCGCTCCTAAATCTCTCAGCTCTTTTTCCAGTACTTCCTCCAGGCCAAAAAGTGTTTTGGCGATCATCTTAAAATTTTGCGACATAGAATGCAGATTTGACCGACAAAATTAAGGTATTTTTGTTCCCTATGAGTGATACACCCGACCAGACTACATGGTATGCCAGTTGGTTTGACACGCCCTATTACCATATTCTTTACCGCGATCGCAATTACCAGGAGGCTGGTAACTTTATGCAGCGGTTGACCAGCTATTTACAGCTGGACCGCGACGCAAGTATCCTCGATCTAGCTTGTGGCCGTGGCCGCCACAGTATATTTTTAAACCGGTTGGGCTACAGAGTTACTGGTGTAGATTTAAGCCCTAGTAGCATCGCTTTTGCACAAGCAAAATTGAACCACATCCAATCGGGAAATGTAGAGCTAGGAGAGCTAGGCACTGGTCCTGTACAACTGGATCGTATCAAGTTTGCTGTGCACAATATGACACAGCCTTTTCAAGAACAATTTGATGCTGTCTTCAATTTGTTTACCAGTTTTGGCTACTTTGATGACTCTGCTAATAATTTAAAAACTATAAAGGCCATCAAGTCAAATTTGAAAAAAGGTGCCTATGGAGTCATCGATTTTTTCAACGCGCCTTATGTGATAGATCATCTTGTTCCTTATAACGAGAAGACAGAAAAAGGAATTTTATTTAAGCAGTCACGCCGGGTTGAAAACGGATATATTTTTAAAGATATCAAGTTTGAGGACGATGGCAATCATTATCATTTTACGGAACGAGTGCAAGCGTTAACTTTAGGTCATTTTAAAGAATATATTGCCGCAGCCGGACTGGAACATACAGCTACCTTTGGCAATTATCAACTGGAGCCTTATCACGAGCAAACCAGCGAGCGACTAATAGTTATTTTTAAAAATACCGAGGTATGATGCATTTGTTGATGCCTTTTATCGCAGTGTTATTAGGCAGTGTTGCAGCCTTATTGCTGCAGCAAGTCTCCAGGCAGCGTGTTAAATTATTACTTGCCTTTTCTGGTGCTTTTTTGTTAAGTGCTGTCGCACTAGAATTCCTACCAGAAATTTATGAGACCGGAAAATCACAGTATGCTGTTTATCTGGTAGGTGGCGTTTTTTTACAAATCATACTAGAGTTTTTTTCAAAAGGTGCAGAACACGGTCACCTGCATGTGCACAAAGATGTCTCAAGTTTTCCTGTAGCGCTGTTTATAAGCTTGTGCATCCACTCATTCCTAGAAGGTATGCCCCTAGAACATGCTCATAGCATGACGTATGGTGTCGCAGTTCATAAAATACCGATCGCTTTTATATTTACTGGGTTTTTAATTGCCAACAAAGCTTCTAAAGCTAAGATTTTAATACTCCTAGGAATTTTTGCGATCATGACGCCGCTGGGTACGGCCATAGCCCAAAGCATTGAAATAACTGAAGATGCAATGACACCTATTAAAGCACTAGTTGCTGGAATCGTACTGCATGTATCGACCACCTTAATATTAGAATCAAGTGATGGCCATCAATTTAACCTAGCAAAACTGGTTGTGATGCTGGCAGGTGCAGGATTAGCTTTCTTGGTATAAAATTTACTTTTTTACAAAAACCATGCAGTGCTGCCACGGCAGGTTATTTATGTTTTTAAGCAACTTAAAACCATGTGCTTCAAACTCTTTCACTGCCTGTGCCTCGCTCATTTTATGTATGGTTTTTATGGGAATACTAGGATCCTCTGCACGGTACTCGATTAAATAAATCTTTCCAGCTGGCTGTAGCGCCTGGTGCATCGACCTTATCATTTCTACAGGGTAACTCAACTCGTGATACACATCTACAATTAGGATTTTATCAATTGCTTGCTGCGGTAGGTTGACCGATTGCTCACTGCTTTGAACCAGTTCTACGTTTTTAACTTCTAGACTATTTGCCTTACGGTCCATTTCATAGAGCATCTCTGGTTGTATGTCTACCGCATAGATCATCCCATTGCTTACTATGGGAGCCATTTTGAAAACATGAAAACCTGATCCCGCCCCTACATCTGCAATAACATCATCAGGCTGCAACTCCATGTTTTTGATCAGCGTGGTGCTATTCTCTTCCTGTTCTCGCTCAGGACGATCCAACCACTCCATCCGTTGAAAACCCATCACATGAGCAATTTCTCTGCCCATAAACCACTTGCCTATTCCATTATAACTGCCAGTTTTATACTCGTAAGGATCTATATCTCCAGCGGGCAGATCACCAGCCTTATGTTGCACTTGACAACTCATTATTCCCATTAACAGCAGGATAGTTACAAAAGATAGTTTGATTTTTTTCATGATACTACAGTCGTGTAAAACACTTGCAACTTGCGTTATTGAATTTTACGCTATTTAAAAGGTGTGAAATAAGGGGATTTTATATTCGCTTTCGCGAAAGCGGTCTGTCCTAAAAACTCCCCTGCAATACATACCAAATCATGATCAAATGACTGATGCTACCTGCCAAAACAAAAGCATGCCACACCACATGATTGAAAAACAACTTATTCCAGGCATAAAAAACGATCCCGATCGTAAAAAAAACACCGCCAGCAATAAGCCAAAACATTTGTAGGTCATCAAATCCTGCTTGCAACGAGGTCAAGTCAATTACAATCATCCAGCCCATCAACAAATACAGGATGCTAGAAAAGGCCTCGTATTTTCCTGTAAAAAACAGCTTCCAGACCGTACCAAAGGCTGCTATCCCCCAGACCGCAGCAAGAATTACCCACCCACTGGACTCCTCTAGAGTAATCAAACAAACAGGCGTGTAGGTCCCAGCTATAGAAAAATAAATAGAGATGTGATCCACCTTGCGCAGCTGCCATTTGAGCTTTTCTGGCTTTACATAGTGATATGAGGTGGAGGCGGCGTATAAGAACAGCTGCGATAACCCATATATCAGTATACTCGTAAGAGCATAAGGCGATAGACTGGCACTTGAATGTTGTAGTAACAAGATAAAAGCCACAGTAAATAATACCAGGCCAAAACCGTGCGTGATGACATTCCACCGCTCTTCTACTGCAGTTTGTACTCTAGACATTCAAGGTGCGTTGTGTCATTTCCTTACGTGCTGCCTCATACTCTGTGACCATTTGCTCTACCACTTGTGCGGCAGGAATAATGTCATTGATTAGTCCAGATACTTGACCTATCTCTAGCTCGCCCTCGTCCATATCGCCCTCAAACATTCCTTTTTTGGCACGAGCACGGCCTAGCAATTTTTTGAGATCATCTGTGCTGGGCCCAGTTTTATAAAGCTCTTGTAGCTGATGCCAAAAATTGTTGCGCATCATACGTACTGGAGCCAATTCTTTAAGGGTAAGATGAGTGTCTCCCTCGCCGGCAGCAACGATAGCATTTTTAAAATTAAGGTGGCTGCTGGCCTCTGGAGTACACACAAAACGACTCCCAACTTGCACACCCTGTGCGCCCAGCGCCATTACCGCAAACATCGCACGGCCAGTTGCAATACCTCCAGCAGCAATGAGCGGAATATCGATTGCTCTTGCCACTTGTGGTATTAACGTAAGTGTGGTGGATTCTTCTCGGCCATTGTGCCCACCAGCCTCAAAACCTTCGGCTACCACTGCATCTACACCCGCCTGTTGTGATTTTAAAGCAAACTTGACAGAGCTTACTACGTGGACTACTTTGATACCAGCTTCCTTAAGACGCCCTGTGTAGGTTTTAGGATTTCCAGCACTGGTAAATACGATAGGCACCTGCTCTTTTATGATGATATCTATGATTTGATCAATATCTGGATATAATAGCGGTACGTTGACACCATACGGTTTGCTGGTAGCTTTTTTTATTTTGGTAAGATGCTCTTGCAAGACTTCAGGGTACATTGATCCAGCACCTATAAGGCCCAAACCACCAGCATTACTCACAGCACTAGCCAGACGCCAGCCACTGGCCCAGATCATACCGCCCTGGACGATCGGGTATTTTATTTGAAATAATTTTGTGATACTGGAAGTCATTTATAAAATGATTTTATAGGAATTTCCCGTTGACTTGATTTTAAATAAATACATACCACTGCTTAAATGGTCTAAATTAATCTGATCTTGCTGCTTAAAATTCTCAGTTAGTATGTGTTGGCCTAATAAATCATAAAGATGTAGCTGGTCTGTGGTTTGTCTGTATTGCTGTTTAAGGAACAACTGTCTATCTTTTATATAGTAGGTAAAACTACCAGCCACCGCAGAATTAGTATTGGAGAGAGTTTGAATGACTTTACCAAAATCTGGTATCCCATATCCTACTTTATCATCTGGTGTGCTGGCACTTGAGCCAGACTGGCGTACAAGCTCTATTAATACCGCTGGTGGGGTATCTGGAAATGCTTGCATCAGGCAAGCCATACCACCAGAAATCAAGGGTGCACTATAACTGGTGCCGCTTCCTAATTGTATGGTGCCATTTTCATTAATTAAGGAAGTATCAGATCCCAGCGCAACTACATCTGGTTTGCGCCTGCCATCCATTGTGGGACCAACACTTGAAAAATGAGAAGCTGTACGTTGAGACGTCACTGCGCCTACCGTAAAAACTCCGGGAGCATCTGCTGGCGCTGCAATCCATGGGTGGAGATCGCTCGCACCAGAATTGCCAGCACTTACCACTACGAGCATCCCTTTGCTCGAGGCCATAGCCGCTCCTTGCGAAATAAAGGAAGAACCATCCATTTGCTGATAGGTCAGATTTTCTGACGGATTATCAAAATTCAAGTAACCTAAGGAAACATTGACGATATCAACACCCAGAGAGTCTGCCCGCTCTGCGGCGGCCACCCAGTAACTCATTTCTACAGGAGTTTCTGACTGGGCATCTTCGGTCCTGAATAAATAATAGGATGCTCCAGGCGCTGCTGCCCGATAAGTAGAGGTATCCTGATTTAATTCTCCTGCCATTATGCTCAATACCCGTGCACCATGAAAATGATCCTCCAAATAATCTGCATTGCCAGCAACAAAATCAAAACCACCCAACAACCTGCCTTGTAAACGCATGGATTCAAAACCTGGGTTAACATTTACATTAGGGAACCCACTATCAGTCACTGCGATCCATACATCACTCCCGGTAAAACCCTGGGCGTGCAACTGGTCCAATCCTATCATTTGCAATTGATCAGTGGTGGCGGGTGTATTTTCCACCTCAATTCTATCAAGGGCAAATTTATTTTGTTGCAAAATAGAGTTGCTTTTTGAAGGGTCTGCATAAACTACACGCTCTACATAGGATAAATCAATCAATGAGTTTAAGGCCTGATACGTCCCTGAAACATGGGCGCAGTTAAACCACTTAGACTGGGTATGGTAAGTAATTCCAGGCTGGCTTTTAAGATCACGGACATAGGCTTGATTCACAGGTACATCTTCATAAGTAATGTTTATGTTGAATCGTTCTTTACGAGCTACGGCACGGGCCGTTAAAATAGAACTAGGATTATTGATAGAATTTTGCACCTGTGGTTTATCCTTAAAATAAATCCACGCATGCCACTCTTGTGACCAGGTGTCGCTTACAAATAATAAAAGTAAAATAGATAGTAGGGCTGTGCGCATGCCACTAAATTAAGCAATTACCCCAGAACCCAGGCACTCGCCATCACTATACCAGGCTGCAAATTGACCAGCAGATATAGCGCTTTGTGGTTGATCAAATATCATATACAATCCCTCTGGACGCTGGTGTAACACAGCTTTTTCCAATTGCTGACGGTACCTGATGCGCCCTTCTACCCGCATGGAATCTCCATTTTTTAATTGCAGGTCTGGTCGTATCCAATGTATCTCGTCTTTATTTATAAATAGCCCACGTCGATACAAACCAGCATGATCCTTCCCTTGACCTACATAAATAGTATTGGTCTGGACATCGGTCTCAATTACAAACAGCGGTTGTGGCGTTCCACCTACATTCAAACCTCGTCGCTGGCCACGTGTAAAATAATGGGCTCCCGGGTGTTGCCCTTTAAGTATCCCTTCAGTTTCCTTATAGGTTCGCTTTCGCGAAAGCGTAATTACCTCATCCTCATCGGGTACATCGCTGCCTTTTGCAGCACTTATCTCGCTAGGAATTTCAATGATCTTCCCTGGCTTGGGTTTAAGCTGCTGTTGCAAAAAATCTGGTAACCTCACTTTTCCAATGAAGCAAAGTCCTTGGCTGTCTTTTTTACCGGCTGTTATCAAGTTTTGTTTTGCTGCAATCTCACGTACTTGAGATTTTTGCAGGTGGCCTATAGGAAAAAGCGTTCTAGCAAGCTGTTCTTGCGATACCTGGCATAAAAAATAACTTTGATCCTTGCCAGGGTCTGCGCCAGCGATTAGATGATGGGTGGTAGCGCCATCTGGTGTAGTGCTGGTCTTTTTTTGACAATAGTGCCCGGTAGCTACATAATCTGCTCCTAGATCTATAGCGATGTCCATAAAAACATCAAATTTTATCTCACGATTGCACAACACATCAGGATTAGGCGTGCGACCACGGGCGTATTCGTCAAACATATAGTTGACAATGCGTTCTTTATATTGCTCGCTCAAGTCTACCGTTTGAAAAGGTATTCCCAGCTTATCTGCTACCAGCATGGCGTCGTTTGAATCTTCTAGCCATGGGCACTCGTCGCTTATGGTCACACTATCGTCGTGCCAGTTTTTCATAAACAAACCGATCACCTCGTGTCCTTGCTCCTGCAATAAATGAGCGGCCACACTAGAATCTACACCACCAGAAAGTCCTACTACTACTTTTGCCATGGTGCAAAAATACTACACAAGATTTCTATGCTATCCTTACAGGTATTCTATTTTTTGATGCCTAGTCATCACAATTCTATAGCTCGCTATTTTAAGCCAGATTTATGCGCGGGAGCTACTAACTAATGGGGACTATTAGTTATTTTGCAGCACTTGAAAAGAGAGAAATTATGAAAAATTTAAAATCGATCTTACGACTGGCTTTAATAGCAATTATCATTACCAGTTGTGTGGATGATGATGACAATGGCAATAGACTTAACGGGCCCACGGCACTGGATTTTTTAATAGCAAGTCCTGACCATACTGCTTTTGTAGAGGCACTAGAATTGACTCAGCTGGATTTTACTCTGTCTCAAGATAACAGTCTGACGATTTTTGCTCCCACAGACCCGGCTTTTAACCGTTTTCTTGCTGCTAATAATTTCTCTAGTGTAGGCGCCATACCCATTGATCAATTGCGCCAGTTGTTACAATACCACATGCAAGCAGGACTGCGTACCGTCGACCAAATTAACTCGCAATATTACAAGACTCAAGCACAAACCAACTCTTTTCAAATGGATGCTTTTGTGCTTAATAACAACGATGCAATAACAATTAACAAGGTCGCAACCGTAACAAATGGGGACAATAGATTGAGTAATGCAGTGGTACATGTAGTTGATGAAGTGTTGCCATTGCCCAGCATCAATGACTTAGTTGAGGCAAATCCCAGTTTTGATAATCTATCTGCAGCGTTGGGACAGGAAGGTCTTGATTTGATTTTAGGAGATACTGACAATTCTAGCGCTCCGTTTACCGTATTTGCGCCAGATAATAATGCCTTTGATAATTTAATAGCATTAGACCCTAATGATAACCTCAACAATCTACAGGATGTCCTGAATATAAATAACCTAGACAACTTGTTGCTTTACCATGTGCTAGGCATCTCTCGTTTGAGACAGGTTGATTTTGAAGATGCTACAACACTTAACCCAATAGGTATGGGAACCTTTGTGATTAACACAACGAGTGGTGTAAGTATCACAGATGGTTCTAACACCACTGTAAGACTTACCTCTACTGATGTCACCGCATTAAATGGAGTCATTCACACTGTTGATCTAGTCCTGCGCAATAATTAGAACCGCAATGAGTAATATCTCAAGATCTACTGTGATTGCTACAGCTGTAGATGCTATACAAGAGCAGCTGGACACTTTGCAAAACAGGCTTGCAGAGTTGATGGAAGCCAAGTCTAACGAAACCAAAAGCAGTGCTGGTGATAAATATGAGACGGGCATGGCTATGATACAAAATCAAGAGCAACTGCTTAAAAAACAATATGCAGATACCCGGCAACGCATGATGCAGTTGCAAGCCGCCGCCAACTATTCCTTCACCGCACGTGTTAAAAAAGGAAGCCTGGTACAACTGTCTACAGGATGGTTTTTTCTGGCGACAGCTTTAGGTAAAATCACCGTCAATCAGACTGATGTATATGTTTTATCAACGGACTCACCCCTGGGAAAAAAAATACTGAAACAGACGATCAATAGTCAGATCACACTCAATGGTACGATGATAAGAGTACTCGATATACAGTAAAACGCTCCATAAAACCGTCTTCATAGAATTGTATATTCTTAAAATTTTTCGAAATCGATTTCGTTTAACATTTTATTTAAAATGCTAAACAATTCCAGCATTACCTTTCGAAAAAATTAAAAACTATGAAAACTATCTTTAAACCATTAGCCATAGCAGCTGTAGCCTGCTTAGCTTTCTCAGTAACCAGTTGTGATTCAGATGACGATGCAAACAGCATTGCATTAGACAACAGTATATTTGACACGACGGTAGGCAATCCAGATTTTGATTCTTTAAATGCCGCACTTATAAGAACAGGTCTCAATACCACACTAGATCAAGCAGGAACTTTCACCGTTTTTGCTCCAACTGATGAAGCGTTTGCAGAATTTCTAGAGGACAACAACTTTGCCAGTCTAGACGATGTACCTACTCCATTATTGACCAATGTTTTATTAAATCACGTGCTTGCATCTGCTAATACATCAGCCTCGTTGCAAACTGGATATTATAAAACGCTGGCTACCAATAGCGAGGGCGATAATATAGATATGTTTATCGAAATTGAAAACGGTAATGTAGAAATTAACGATGACAGTGATGTGATCACCGCAGATTTAGTTAGAGATAATGGTGTTATTCACGTAGTAGATGAGGTGATTGACATACCAACCATTGCTGTGCTAGCAGGATCAAACCCGGCATTTGAGACCCTAGGAGTCGCTCTTAGCCAAGAAGATCTTGTAGATCCATTTGCAAGCAACAACATGTCTGGTGCTGTAAGAGCTCCTTATACAGTATTTGCACCTACAAATGCAGCTTTCCAGGCATTAATTGATGCAGACCCTAATGATGGCATTGCAAGTATCAATGATATTTTAGCTTTACCCAACTTGTCTGACATCTTGTTATACCATGCCGTATCTGGCGCTGCAGTAAGAGCAGAAGATATTACTAACGGACTGGTAGTAGACCCTATCACAGATGGAACATTTACTATCACGACAACTGGTGGGTTATTCATCACAGATGGTTCTGGTACTAATGTGAACATCACAGCTACTAATGTAACTGCATCTAATGGT
The DNA here is from genome assembly GCA_947491755.1 of uncultured Nonlabens sp. Lineage (GTDB taxonomy): Bacteria > Bacteroidota > Bacteroidia > Flavobacteriales > Flavobacteriaceae > Nonlabens. The sequence continues at coordinate 907,621 of CANLKV010000002.1, forward strand.
GTAGTGCACGTGATCGATTTTGTTTTAAGACCATAACAACGTTCTGTGTCGTCCTAAAATAGGTTGACAGTTATTAAATAATCAGATCAATGCCTTGAAGCTAGCTTCAAGGCATTTTTGTTGTGTATAAAGTTAGGTGTTTTATAGTTTAGGCTCAGATGTGGTCTAACATTGTTGTATGTGTTTATTGATTCTGTAATTAGTTGCTGGAGCTCTTTGCCGGTATTGCACTTGTTTATTAGGAACTCTCCTTTTAGGATACCGTTTATCCTTTCTGCCAAAGCATTTTGATAGCAGTCATACCCATCAGTCATTGAGGGTACTGTTTTAGATTTTGCGAGTTCCTCCTGATAGGTCGCCGAGCAATATTATAAGCCTCTGTCAGAATGATGTACCAACGATCCTTCGGTTATCCTGTTTCTATGAGCCATTTTCATGGCTTCGACCACACTTTCGGCACTCATATCATCACTTAGGTGATAGCCCATGATCTTTCTGCTATAGGCATCTGTTACTAAAGATAGATAGTGTGTTCGTTCTCTGCTTTTGATATATGTTATGTCACTGACAAAGTACTGTTCTGGACTGCTGGGACTTGCTTGGCTCATCAGGTTGGGGTACTTTCTAAGCCAGTGCTTGGAGTTGGTGGTCTTGGTATAGTTCTTCCTTGGCCTTACCAGCATGGTTTCAGACCTGAGGTAATCAAAGAAGGCGTCTCTCCCAATCTTGATTCCCTGACGTTTAAAATCAGCTTTCAATAAAAAGTATAACTTTCGTGTGCCTACTCTCGGCATTCTTTGACGCACTCTCAGAACCAATGGCTTGATCTTGGCAAGGCTCTCGTCTCTTTCCCTCTGACGTTTTTCACCTTGATAGATCGCCTGTCTACTGATCCCAAACAATCGACAGCAATGAGCTAGGCTTACTGCTCTTTGCTGTCTGACTCGTTGGATTGCTTGGGTAAATACTTTTTTCTGACTGAGGTTCCATGTTGTTGATCCAAGATATCAATCATCGTATTGAGGATCTCATTCTTTAGCTTCTCATCAGATAAAGCCTTTTCCAATCTCTTGATTCTCTGGGCTGGGGTCTCTTTCATTCTAATAGAGCTCTTCGTTGGTCGTGGTTTGTTCCAGTCTAAGGTACCGTGTTTTCTGAGCCATACCAAAACCGTGCTTCTACCTTGGATACCGTAAGCCTTTTGGGCTTGCTTGTAAGTCATCTCGCCTTTTTCAACTTGGGAGACAACAGCTAGTTTAAAGCCTAGATTGTAATCTCGTTGAGTGCGCTTCTTACTTGAATTTTCAGAGTCTTTCATAAATAAGCTGAATTTGTGTCAACTTATTTCAGGACGGGACATTCAAACACAAACACAAGCCCTTCTATAATGAAGGGCTTTTTTTATGCTATATCTCAAACCAACAGTGATTATTTGGTTAGGTTTGTTAAATGGAGAACCCGTTACAAAAAGAGTTGAACCGGCTGGCTGCACATCTCGACCAGGAAGATAAAAGGGCCGCATCTGTGTCAAAAGCGGGTATCTACTGGCACGTTGACCATTGCTTGCGTATCCTACAGGCGGTGCCTCCTGCGATGCATAAGTCAATTAAAGAGAATTATCGACCTAAACGTTCGTTCACAAAAACATTGATCATGACCACCGGTTATATCCCCAGAGGTAAAGCCCGGTCCCCTAAACATGTCACCCCAGAGAAAAACGCGCTGGATAGAAAAGCTATCACAGCAAGACTTAAAGACACCATAAAGCAGACAAATAAACTAGTAGATCTAGCCGAATCTAGCTTTATGGAGCATCCTTTTTTTGGCTCATTACAAAAAAAACAAGCCATAAAATTTATGAAAATCCACACCAGGCATCACTTAAAAATTATCAGGGATATTCTTGCAAACCAGTGAGCAGCCAGGATAAGCTATTAACATCTTGCGCAGTACCGCTGTAATTTTCTATCAGCCGTGACCCGCCAGTCCATGGTTTAATTTATGATAGCTCTTACAGATGTTCTCCTGTAGATAAAAGCTTTTTAGGTTCTCGCTTTCGCGAAAGCGATATCTCTACAACCACCAATCAAAACCAGCTACCGTGTAAACCCTAGTAGTGCGCTGCATTAAAAAGCTCTGAGCTAGCTTTACAGTGCTTCTAAACTTTAATCGTTTTTGAGAGTCATAAACAAGACACATGACACAAGCGATCATAGGTTAATGAAAAGAGATAATTAAGGGCACAAAGTTTGTATAAAGCAGAATGCCTAGCCTACTGCTAGAAGAATTACTTTTGTATTAAAGTTAGAGATTTTGAGAATAGATATCATTACCGTTTTACCAGAGCTTATTCAAAGCCCTTTTGAAGCCTCGATTTTAAAAAGAGCTGTAGATAAAGGACTTGTAGAAGTGCACATGCATGATCTGCGGCGGTATGGTTTGAATAAATACAATCAAGTAGATGACTACCAGTATGGTGGTGGGGCTGGTATGGTCATGATGATAGAACCTATTGATAAGATGATTACAGAATTGAGCGCAGCGCGTGACTATGACGAAATCATTTACATGACCCCAGATGGAGAAACCTTAAATCAGCGCACGGCAAATCATCTTTCGCTCAAAAAAAACATTATCGTGCTTTGTGGACATTACAAGGGAGTCGATCAAAGAGTGAGAGATCTATATGTAACCCGAGAAATATCTATAGGCGATTATGTATTGAGCGGTGGTGAGCTAGGGGCAGCTGTATTGTGCGACGCTGTAATACGATTAATTCCAGGGGTTATCAGTGATGAGACCAGTGCATTAACCGATAGTTTTCAAGATAATTTGCTCGCACCGCCAGTGTACTCTAGGCCTGCAGAATATAAAGGAGCAAAGGTTCCAGAGATATTATTGAGTGGTAACGGTCCTGCCATTGATAAATGGCGAGAAGAACAAGCCTTTAAAAGAACCCAGGAGCGCAGACCAGATCTTTTATCTGAATGAAAGTTCGATAAAAACGAGCTAAATACTTAATTTTGTGGTATATTATAATTTATGAAAATACTTCTACTCTCCATTTTACTAAGTGTAAACGCATTTTCATTTCATAATGTGACTATCGATTCTGGTATAGACCAGCTGAAAACACAACAACAACAGAAACCTGAAAAGATGACGTTGCTGGCTAATCCTGTAAAGGATGGGTTGCTTAAATTGAACATTATTAATGTGCAAAGTGAGACCGTACAAGTAAAAATTATCAATTCTATAGGTAAACAAGTGTTTGAAGCAAAACGCAGTTTGAACAAGCAAACACAGTCTTACGACATATCAACATTAGCTTCTGGAATCTATTTTTTAAGAGTAAGTACAGAACAAAGCAATTTTGTCAAAAAGCTAATTGTACAGTAAATCCACTTTTTACAAGAAAACTTTGGAGAAAAGTATTTAAAAGTTATTTTTGCACCTCGTAAAAAATAACCTCTGACGATAATCGTGAATGTTATTTATTTACCTAACACAATAATCTAACAAGATGTCTGATTTAGTAAAGTTCGTTCAGGACGAGTTTATTACAAAGAAAGAATTTCCCAAATTTAGTGCCGGTGATACAATAACCGTGTACTACGAGATTAAAGAGGGAGAAAAAAGCCGTACCCAGTTTTTCCGTGGTGTGGTATTGCAAGTAAGAGGTACAGGAGCTACAAAAACCTTTACCATCCGCAAAATGAGTGGTAACGTAGGTGTAGAGCGTATATTCCCAATCAACTTGCCTGCAATCCAGAAAATAGAATTGAATAAAGCTGGTAGCGTACGTAGAAAACGTATCTTCTACTTTAGAGAGCTTACTGGTAAAAAAGCGCGTATCAAAGAAGCGCGTAGAAAATAATCTACTTTTTTATCAAGATAAATTAAAGCCGTTTCTTTCAAAAGAAGCGGCTTTCATTTTTTATGGATTTGATATTACAGCAACGCAAGAAAGAGAAAACCACAAAAAAACCTGCTGGTTTTTAACACTTTTGTAACCACAAGGATTTTTATGTGTTCCACTGCCATAGTAAAAGTAAGTCCTGCTGTTTAAACCCACTAGCTATAAGACGTAAGAGTGATTTAAAATCCTAAGCATACGTAAAAAAGAACACTTAAATGCTGCTTTCCCATTATATTTGCACGCCACTGATTATAAGTGGTTTTTATATTAAATATTAAATACAATTATACATGTCTACAAATAACCCAACGATCATTTATACTAAAACCGATGAGGCACCAGCACTTGCGACAGCATCTTTTTTGCCCATCGTTAAAAAGTTTATTGAACCTGCGGGAATTGACATTACCACAAAAGATATTTCTCTTGCTGCTCGCATACTGGCTGTTTTTCCAGAACGATTAGGTGACAAAAAAGTACCCGATGCTCTAGCAGAACTAGGTCAACTGGTCACACAGAAAGATGCAAACATCATCAAACTACCTAACATCAGTGCGTCTGTACCCCAATTAAATGATGCCATTAAAGAGTTACAGGAAAAAGGCTATGATCTACCAGAATATCCCGAAGAGCCGTCTACAGACGAGCAACGCGAGATTAAAAAACGCTACGACAGCATTAAAGGAAGTGCTGTAAACCCGGTATTGCGTGAAGGTAACAGCGATAGACGCGCACCGAAGCCGGTAAAGCAATACGCACGTAATAACCCACACTCTATGGGTGCGTGGAGCAATACTTCAAAATCACATGTCGCAACCATGGTTGCTGGTGATTTTGCACACAATGAAAAAAGTATCACTCTAGATCAAGAAACTACTGCGACGATCCAGCTTAAAGATTCTAGCGGAGAAATTCATGTATTGAAGCAAAATTTAAAATTACAAGCAGGGGAAATACTCGACGGGACTTTTATGAGTAAAAAGGCATTGATTGATTTTCTTGCTCAAGAAATTGAAGATGCCAAAAAACAAGGCGTTCTATTTTCACTGCATATGAAAGCCACGATGATGAAGGTCTCCGACCCTATTATTTTTGGCCATGCCGTTAGGACGTTCTTCAAACCTGTATTTGAAACCTATCAAGCCGACTTTGATCGTATAGGGGTAGATGTAAAAAATGGATTCAACGATCTGCTCCAGAAATTGAACGAACTACCCAATGACAAAGCTGAGGAAATTAGACAGGCGTTAGATCAAGTGATGAGCACACGTCCAGATCTTGCAATGGTAGACAGCGATAAAGGTATTACAAACCTACATGTTCCTAGCGACGTTATCATTGATGCCTCGATGCCTGCGATGATCAGAAATTCTGGTCAAATGTGGAACAAAGCAGGAAAACCGCAAGATACTAAAGCAGTAATTCCAGACAGTTCTTATGCTGGTATATACGCTGCAACAATTGATTTTTGTAGAGAAAACGGTGCATTTGATCCTACCACCATGGGTACTGTACCTAATGTAGGGCTGATGGCTCAAAAAGCAGAAGAGTACGGCTCGCATGACAAGACTTTCGAGATAAAAGTTTCTGGAAGTGTACAGGTGATAGACGCTAGTGGAAATATATTGATGCAGCACGAGGTAGAAGCAGGAGACATATGGAGAGCTTGTCAGACTAAAGATGCTCCTATACAAGACTGGGTAGGACTGGCAGTGTCCAGAGCCAGAGCTACAGGTGATCCCGCTATATTCTGGCTGGATCAATCCAGAGCTCACGATGCTCAAATCATTAAAAAAGTAAATGAATACTTGAAAGACCATGATACTGCAGGTCTGGATATAAGTATTGCCTCTCCGGTAGAGGCAACGGTAACCACCTTGCAACGCATGAAAGAAGGGAAAAACACCATATCAGTAACTGGGAATGTTTTGAGAGATTACAACACAGATCTTTTCCCTATTCTTGAATTAGGAACCAGTGCAAAAATGCTATCGATCGTTCCTTTAATGCAGGGTGGCGGTTTATTTGAAACTGGTGCTGGTGGGTCTGCTCCTAAACATGTACAGCAATTTGAAAAAGAAAATCACCTGCGTTGGGATTCACTTGGAGAGTTTCTAGCACTTGCTGTTTCTATCGAGCACACCGCTCAAAAATATGGAAACGAAAAAGCACAGCTTATTGCAGATGCACTAGATGATGCTACTGCCCAGTTTTTAACCAATAAAAAATCTCCTTCTCGCAAGGTGAACGAGTTAGACAACCGCGGCTCACACTTTTATCTAGCTTTATACTGGGCTCAAAATCTAGCAGCGCAAGATAAGGACAAAGAACTCGCGCAGCATTTTGCTCAATTGGCTAAAGATCTAGCAGATAACGAACAAAAAATCACGCAAGAACTTATAGAAGTACAAGGAAAACCTATGGATATAGGAGGATATTACATGCCTGATGCGCAAAAAGAAGCAGCCGCGATGCGTCCTAGTAAAACTTTGAATGCGATTATAGGTTAAGCATCGCTATGCGTACCTTGTTTCATCAAATCCTTAAGACCGGCTAGGTCTTAAGGATTTTTTTTATACCTTCTTGTCTATAAGCGCGATGCATGTATGACTTCTTAATGTTTACCCACCTAGTCACCGTAGTCCCGTGCATTTTTTTAGGCGCGTTGTTGCTGTATAAAATAAAGGGCACATCGCTGCACCGTTTTTTAGGTAAAATATATATGGCGCTCATGTTTTTTACCGCAGTGGTTTCCTTGTTCCTACAGGCACAAGTAGGGCCGCAGTTTTTGCAACACTTTGGATACATACACCTATTTTCTTTACTTACTTTATGGACCGTTCCTACCGCTATCATGGCAATTAAAAAAGGAGATATTAAGGCTCATAAACGCAAAATGTGGTTGTTGTATGTAGGCGCAATTATCATCGCTGGTGGATTTACACTAGCACCAGGACGCTATTTGCATACGTTGTTGTTCAATTAGTTCGCTTCCGCGAAAGCAGAATTTATACAGCATTTTTTCAAAGTTTGCTACCATACCAATCAAATTTGCTGATAATGAATCACAAAAAAACCGCCAGTCGGCGGTTTTTATATAACATGTAACATCTTAACGATTAGGGTACCACTCCATCCGTGTTACTTTAATATTTGGATTAGCATTCTCGATAAGTTGTTGGAATTTGTCCACGTCAGAAAGTCCTTGCGTGCCTCGATAGTGATATGGGATAACCTCTACTGGTGCAAAATCAAGAACAGCATCTGCCGCCTGCTCCACATCCATAGTATAGGGCAGGTTCATGCAAACCAGTGCCTTGTCTATATCTTTTAGGTTACGCATTTCCTCGATACCCTCTGTATCGCCAGAAATATAGACCCGATACCCATCCTTTTCAATAACATAACCATTACCACGACCTTTTGGGTGGTTTTGTAAGCGACCCTCCGTTATATTATACATAGGTATAGCAGTAATGGAAAAATCATTTACAGATTGTGTATCGTCATTATTTAAAATGATCGAGTTAAATGCGTTACCCAGCTTGTCTGCTACCGCCTGTGGTGCAATCAATTGTGCATTGGTATTTGTAACGGCTTGCAAGGTTGCTGCATTGAGATGATCCCCATGAATATCGGTAACCAGTATCATATTTGCAGGTGGTAATGAATCAAAAACCGCAGCACCACCTACGGGATCTACATAGATTATTTGATCATCCCACTGCATGATAAAGGTGGCATGTGATATGGGAGTGATGGTTACATCTGGCACAATTGATTTCTCTGGATTGTTTTCATTAGTATTGTTGCTCGTCACATCTTTTTGATCAGCTATATTTTTACAAGAAAATAGTAGGATAAACGCACATACTAATGGAATATGGAAAACACTTTTCATTTAATCAGATTTTAGTGAAAGGTAGTTTTTACGGTCAAATCTAGAAGTTAAGGGTATGACAAAGTTATCTATCCGCTTTAGCTAGAAAATGTTAACGATCCCGTACCATCAAAACACTTAATTTTGCTTGTGAGAAACTATCTCTATGAAAAAAAATAAGCACATAAATTATACCTGTGTTCATGCAGGGGAATTAAAAGACACCGTCTATAATGGAGCCACTGCTCCTATTTATACATCAACTACTTATGATTATCGTGGACCAGGTACCAACTTATATCCACGTTACTTTAACACGCCTAACCAGGTAGCCCTGGCCCAAAAAATGGCTGCCTTAGAACATACCGAGGCATCCTTGATATTTGGTAGTGGTATGGCAGCTATTAGTGCCGTGTTTATGGCATTTCTCAAGTCTGGTGACCATATTATAATGCAGCGTGCTATCTATGGCGGTACCTCACATTTTGCAGCAGCCGAGTTTGACCGTGTGGGGATTACCTACACCATGCTGGAAAGCATAAATGAGGATACCCTCGCCGAAGCCATTCAGGAAAATACAAAAATGCTGTACATTGAGACGCCTAGCAACCCGCTGCTCGAGATTACAGATATAGAAAAGGTTTCCGCTTTCGCGAAAGCGAACTCCCTCATCACCGCGATCGATAATACATTTGCCTCGCCTATCAATCAAAATCCTGCAGACTATGGCATCGATCTGATCATTCATAGCGCTACAAAATACCTGGGCGGACACAGTGATATTTGTGCAGGAACCGTAAGCGGATCGCAAGAACACATGGACCAGTTGTGGAAAACGGCTAAAAATTATGGCGGTAGCTTGAGTGATGTTACCGTACACTTGCTAGAACGCAGCATAAAAACATTAGGGCTGCGGGTCAAGCAACAGTCAAAAACGGCCAAGAAAATTGCTCGCTTTCTAGACAAACATCCCGACCTTAAAACAGTTAACTACCCTGGATTAAAATCGCATCCCGGTCATAAAATTGCAAAAAAGCAGATGCATGCCTATGGCGGTATGATGTCTTTTGAACTGAAAGCCCATATAAATCACCACGAGTTTCTTGAGGAATTACAGGTGATCAAACCCGCCTTGAGCCTTGCGGGTGTAGAATCAACCATCCTATCCCCTAGCCTCACCTCGCACAGTCTTATGACTCCACAGGAACGTGCAGAGCAGGGAATAAACGATAGATTGCTACGCTTGTCTGTAGGTATTGAAGAGTTCAATATCTTGGTAGACGATATAGAGCAGGCACTAGAAAAAAGCAGGAAAAGAAAATAAGCATGATAAAATTAGACATACTCGCTATAGGAGCGCATCCAGATGATGTAGAATTGAGCTGTGCTGGTGTACTGGCAAAAGAAGCTGCCGCTGGAAAAAAGATAGGAATACTGGATTTGACCCGTGGGGAACTAGGCACGAGAGGCACGCCAGAAATACGGGATCGAGAGGCCGCAAATGCGGCAGAAGTACTGGGTGTATGTATTAGAGAAAACCTAGGTTTTGCAGATGGCTTTTTTTACAATGACAAGGCGCATCAACTTGAAATTATTAAAGTGCTGCGCAAATACCGGCCAGAGCTTGTGATATGTAACGCTATAAAAGACCGCCACCCAGATCATGCAAAAGGCTCTGACCTAGCTAGTGTAAGTTGTTTTCTATCTGGATTGCGTAAGATAGAAACTACACTAGACGGACAGCCACAAGAATCATGGCGCCCAGCACTGGTGTATCATTACATACAGTGGCAAGATATGGATCCAGATATTGTGGTAGACATCAGCGGATTTATGGATGTAAAGATTGATAGCGTCAAAGCGTACAAATCGCAATTTTTTGATCCTGAGAGCGATGAGCCAGCGACACCTATAAGTAGCAATAACTTTTTTGAATCCATACGCTATCGCGCGGCAAATCTGGGTCGATTGATTAATACAGATCATGCAGAGGGTTTTATGGTAGAGCGATACCCGGCTGTAAATAGTTTGTTCGATTTGATATAAATTCTATCAAAAAATATTTGCCAGTTTGAGAAATGTCTTAAATTTGCATCCGCTTATCAGCGAGTGGTTGAATTCTTGAGATCCACTTTAATAAAACTCACATTGATATGGTGGTTGTAGCTCAGCTGGTTAGAGCGCTGGTTTGTGGTGCCGGAAGTCGCGGGTTCGAATCCCGTCTTCCACCCTTAAAAGTCCCTGGATTATTCTAGGGACTTTTTTTATGCGCTGCAGTTACCGCCATTTCCTCCAGTCGGACAAGAGATTAAGTACTATTGTAGAAAGGTGTTTCTATCATTCTTTACTCTTAAAAGAATTTCTAAAAATTCTATTGGCTTCTCGTTTACTCCCCTTGATTGATTTATCAAACGGTTGATTGAGAAAACAACCTCCGGTTTTGACTAACTATCCTTGCTTAAAATGATCAAAAAAAATATCGAGCAACCACAATCTGACGTTTTCAAGCATTTTATTGACCTATTTAGCCCATAATTTTGATAGGATTAAGTAGGTTTTTGCCTACTTTTTCGTTAAAACTCTTAATAAATTACAACAATTTCATCTTTGCATAAAACACAGCAAAAGCAGGTTATTATTGCGTTTAAACTATTTTAAAATATCAATCACCTATAAAGAAGCAATAAAAAGTTAAGGTATTATTAAAAAAGTTTGGTTTTCAGAAATAAAAAATCCTACATTTAAAAATCTCGAGATTAGTATTTTTTATACGAACAGAACCATTAAACAACTATCTAAATGAAAACTACATTTTTCAAAAAGTCCTTTTTAGGACTATCAGCCTGTGCTTTAATTTTCACCGCTTGTGAGAAAGAAGAAAATTTCGAGGAAGTAAATCAAAAATCTGACCTAGCGCTAGCTAAGGAATATGCACAGGAAATAGGATATCATCCAGATGATATTTCTATTAATGATTTTTTGTTGCCGGATGGCACTACAGAAGAACGTATTTATATCGAGGATGATATTGCCTTACCAGAGGTTGATTTTTATGCCTTGGAAAACATGAATTCTATAGCAAAACAATACCGCACCAGTAATCTGGTAACTGGTAGCAATCGCACTATAGATATTATAGGATATACAGGAGGCTCTCAAGGCCTTAACAATACCCAGCGCACTGCGTTGCAATGGGCAGTAAATAATTACAATCGATTGAGTGGAGTAAGCTTAAACTTTAGACTGACCTTCGGCACCAACTATCAAGATAAAGATATGGTCATCTATAGAAACCCTAGTGATAATCGCACGGGCGGTTCTGCAGGATTTCCGTCTAACGGACGTCCTAATAAATTTATCCAGCTTTGGACGGGAATGGATAATCAGAACACTAACGTTAACGAGCACGTTATTACTCACGAGATAGGGCACTCAATCGGTTTTCGTCACAGCGATTACTTCTCTAGACAGAGTTGTGGTCAAAATAGTAACGAGGGGGGTGATAGAATACGTGTTGCAGGTACCCCTAGCGGCTTTGATTCTACCAGCCTGATGAATGCTTGTTTTTCCCTTTCAACTAATGGAGAGTTTAACGGCAACGACGTCACTGCCTTAAGAGCTATGTACTAAAAAACTGGAGATTTATTGATTGATGGAGCCCCCTACAAATGGTATTTGTAAGGGGCTTTTTTAATACTTCATTGTGGCATGTATCGGACAGTCCATAAACCTTGTTCTACCATTAAGAAAAGCCAGCTCGATTATAAAATGCGCACCCACAAGGGTACCCCCTAGCTTTTCAATTAATTGTGAAGCAGCAATGGCCGTCCCGCCAGTGGCTAGCACATCGTCGTGCAACAATACGCGACTACCCATAGGGAATGCTTCCTGCTGGATTTCTACAGTATCTTCTCCATATTCCAGCGCATAGGATTGTGAAACTACCGCTCCTGGTAACTTGCAAGGTTTACGTACCATTACAAAAGAGGCGTCTATTGCATCTGCCAGTAACGGCCCCAGTAAAAACCCGCGTGCCTCGACACCCACGACCACATCAATAGACTTGTTCTTAAAGTGGGATGCGACCTGTGCGGTTAATGCTTTTATCGCTTTCGCGGAAGCGAACAATGGAGCTATATCTTTAAATACAATCCCCTTTTTAGGAAAGTCAGGAATATCGCGCACTAATTTTTTAAAATCTTCTTCTTTCATTGCAGAAAGATATAAAAGCGCGTAGTTTCATAACAAAAAAGCATCCTAATTATGAAATTACTGATACCGCTATTATTGCTAGTTACACTAGCAGCAGCACAACAGCCCACCACGTCGACTATCGAGAAGGCAACCGTATACTTATCTGGCGCAAAAATTACTCGCAGCGCTAGCTTTAATGTGGTAAGTGGAGAAAACAAGATACAGTTGAGCAACTTATCTCCTAATATTGATGAGAGCAGTGTGCAGGTTTTTGATCTAGACGGTATGCGATTGCTAGGGATAAATTATGATATAAAACAATCCGATGAAAAGTTTAAAACAGATGCGTTTGTATCCATTCAAAAACGTATTGACTCGACTACTCTTGCTATAGAGGGTATTGAGGGCCGGCTGGCAGGTCTTAATGAAGAGTTATTACTGCTGCAGTCCAATCGCAATTTAAATAGTAAAGAAACTGGACTGAGTCTAGAACAAATAAAAAGTTTTGGGAGTTATTATAAAGAACGTACAGAAGATATCGTGATCCAGCGAACGTCACTTAATAATACTTTACAAGATTTGATGACAAAAAAACAAAATTTATTGTCAGATCAACGTCAACTGGACCCTAGCGCAAATGACCGTCAAGGCTCGCTGCAACTTAAACTGTATAGCAGATCGAACAAACGGGTATCGATACAATTATCTTATAACGTATCTCAAGCGGGCTGGATACCTATATATGATATTATAGCACAAGGCACAGGTGATTCTGTGACACTAGATTTTAAAGGGCAGATTTATCAGCAAACCGGTAGCGATTGGAACAATGTAGCTGTTACCCTATCAACGGGAGATCCTAATGTAGATAATACAAAGCCAGAGCTGGAAGAAAAAAGATTGCGTTTTGTCAATTCTTATTCCAATTATAAAGCAACAACCAGATCCAACAAAAAATACAACCCTACTGTAAAAACAGTTCGCGGTAAAATAACAGATATGGATGGTTCACCCATTCTAGGTGCTACGGTAACGGTAGAGGGGACTAATCAATCGGTAACTACAGATTTTGACGGGAATTATGCCATAGATGTTAAAAACGGCAAGGCCTTGCGCATCAATTATGCAGGATACGGTGTAACAAGAGTCCCTATTTATGCCAGTGTGATTAATGAAACACTTACCTCTTCTCTGGATGCGGTGGTTGTCTCTGGGTACAAAGCAAATAGCGTTAGAATGGATAATATGGAAATGGAGGCTATGGAGGTACCCGCAGTACCGTCGATTGTGGTGGAGGATAATATCGCTAGTAGAACCTACACCCTACCCTTGACTTATTCGATTCCATCTGCAGATGGAACAACAGATGTAAGTATATCAAGTAATAATGTGGCTAGCACATTTGAGTATTACACCGCTCCTGTTATTAATGAGAACGTATTTTTAACGGCTATACTCAAGGGGTATGAATCCCTCAATCTAGTACCTGGTGAGGCAAATATCTATTTTGACGGATCGTATAATGGTAAAATTTACTTTGACACAGATACCACAGAGGAAGACTTAACAATAAGTCTGGGAGTAGATCCACAAATAACCGTGGAACGTAAAGAATTAACAGACCGTCAAAGTACGAGCTTTCTAGGGTCCAACAGAATTATAGAAAAACGCTATGAAATAACGCTAAAGAATAATCGCAAAAGCCCGGTGGTTGTAAAATTACAAGATCGCATCCCTGTGAGCAGCGATGAAGAGATAAAAGTGGATGATGTAGAAACCGGTACCGCAACGGTGGATAAAAGTAATATTTTGACCTGGATGGTGAACCTAGCCACAGCAGAGCAAGTTAAAAAAACATTCAGCTACCGAGTCAAATATCCGAAAGGAAGACGTATAAATTTAAACTAGCATAAAAGGCCTCAAAGAAGCAGAGAAAGATTTGGGGTTTTTAAAAATAGACTTATATTTGCACCCGCTAACGCAGCATTGCTGCTAGCAAAATGGCCTCGTGGCGCAACTGAATAGCGCACTTGATTACGGCTCAAGAGGTTACAGGTTTGAATCCTGTCGAGGTCACTTTAGTCATTGCAAAATGACAACAAAGCCACGCAATCACTATGATTTGCGTGGTTTTCTGGTTTTTAGACCAACATTTGAAATGAAACGATTTGCTTCTATATGGTAGCTAATCGTCAGTTAATTTTCAAAGTGTCAGTTGAACTGACACTTTCAAGAAAAGCTTTGAAATACTTGCTATAGTTGATTTGACATTCGTCAAGACGATTTGTATAATCTAAAGACGACAACTATGCGGTCAACAAACACATTCTCAATTCTCTTTTGGGCAGACCAAAAGAACGCCACAGATGGCGAAGCTCTGGTTTATGCCAGAATCACGGTAAACCAAAAACGAGCTAACATCAGTTTAAAAAGACGAGTGCCGGTAAAACTTTGGGACCCTAAGAAAAACCGAAGTAAGGGTAACTCTGCAGAAGCTCGCCAACTCAATCAGTATATCGACCAGACTTACACTAAGCTCTTCCAGATATACCAAGACTTAAAATTTCAAGAAAAATTGATAACGGCCAAGCTCATAAAAGCCCACTACACAGGCGAGAACGAGCAATCCAAATCACTTCAAAACCTCATCGCCTATCACAGTAAAAAAATTGAAAATACTCTAGCAAAGGGAACGATTAGAAACTTCGGAGTGACCGAAAACTACCTCAACAGATTTCTCAACAAAGTCAAGAAAACAACCGATATCTATTTAAAAGAGCTCGATTATAAATTCCTGTGCGACTTCGAAAATTACTTAGCCAATTACTGGCCAGCTGGTCATCCAAAAGCCTTAAGCCAGAATACTATAATGAAGCATATTCAACGTTTACGTAAAATAGTAACGTTGGCTTATCATATGGAATGGATTCCACGGGACCCATTTGTAAGATGGAAACCAGTTTACGAGAAGAAGCAACGTGAGTTCCTTTCTGAAAATGAGCTTTCCAATATGGAAAACTTTCAGTTTTCTATCGAACGCCTGGACAGAGTGCGTGACTTATTTGTGTTTAGCTGCTACACCGGTATCAGCTATGTGGATATAATGAATTTGACAGAAGATAATTTGGTGCTTGGTATGGATGGCGGAAATTGGATATATACCAAACGTCAAAAAACAAAATCTTCAGTCAAAGTCCCGTTACTTGGAAAAGCAGAAGAAATCATTTCTAAATATGAAGGGCATCCTATGACAGAAGTAACAGGAACACTTTTGCCAGTAATCACTAATGAGAAATTGAACGTGTATCTAAAGGAAGTTGCTCACTATGTTGGTATAACTAAAAATCTAACGTTTCATATGGCACGCCATACCTTTGCAACTACCATAACGCTTTCCAATGGTGTTCCTATAGAAACGGTATCAAAACTCTTAGGACATAGTAAAATTGCTACTACTCAAATTTATGCTCGAGTACTCGAGCATAAGGTTAGCAATGATATGGATATCTTGAAAAACAAGTTGTTGAAGAATAAAAATGAACGCATTAAAAAAGCAGACTAATAACCAAATTTATACTTTCAAGAAGCATTCTAAATAAGAAAGTACAACAAATTATATCAAATTTTATTATTTTTGTACTTAATGAAGAAATTCCTCCACAAATCGATAGCTATCTTAATGGCAGTCGTGGTGCTTTTTACCACGATGTCATTTACTGTGGATATGCATTATTGTGGGGACTCTTTGGTCGATTTCAGTTTATTCTCAAAAGCTGAAGGTTGTGGAATGGAAAAAGCACAACCAGTTAAAAGTTGTGAGAATCCTAAAATGACTGAGAAATCTTGTTGTTCTGACGAGCAAATTGTTAAGGAAGGCAAAGACGACCTTAAAATATCTTTTGACACGCTTTCTTTTGAGCAGCAAACGTTCATCGCTGCTTTTACATATTCTTATATAAACCTATTTAAAGGAACCGAATCTGAAGAAGTTCCTTTTGAAGATTACCCGCGACCCTTTGTCAAACGGGATGTGCAAGTGCTGCACCAGACTTTCTTAATTTGATTTGTTAGATTTTTTGAATGAAGCCCAATAGCTATGCTATCGTGGGCTAAAACTCGTGTTTGCCATATTCTGCAACACGTAATTCCAATTATCTAATAATCAAATGCTATGCTGAATAAGAGCATTAAATTTCTCATAGAAAACAAACTTGTTGCCGTTCTACTACTCGCCCTATTCGTGGGTTGGGGCGTGGTCAACGCACCCTTTAATTGGGAAACGGGCTTTTTACCTACAGACCCAGTTGCCGTTGATGCCATACCTGATATTGGCGAGAACCAACAAATTGTTTTTACCAAGTGGCAAGGGCGCTCGCCACAGGATATTGAAGACCAAATCACATATCCGCTTACCACTTCACTTCTGGGAATACCAGGCGTGAAGACCATTCGTAGTTCATCGATGTTTGGATTTTCAAGCATCTATATCATTTTTGAAGAAGACATCGAGTTCTACTGGTCACGCAGTCGCATACTTGAAAAACTGAACTCACTTCCTGCAAACCTTTTGCCCGATGGTGTCAATCCATCACTCGGACCAGATGCCACAGGTCTCGGACAGATATTTTGGTACACGCTGGAAGGTCGCGACAAAGATGGCAACGTTACAGGCGGTTGGGATTTACAGGAATTGCGTAGCATTCAGGATTACTATGTGAAATACGGATTATCCTCTGCAAGCGGTGTTTCTGAAGTGGCTTCCATAGGTGGCTATGTTCAGGAATACCAAGTGGATATCGACCCAGAAAAAATGCGCCAGTACAACGTGAGTATGAGCGATGTGGTCAAAGCCGTAAAGCAAAGCAATCAAGACATAGGTGCACAAACCCTCGAAATCAATCAAGCGGAATATCTCGTGCGCGGTTTGGGTTACGTAAAATCTATCGCAGACATTGAAAGTGCTGTTGTAGATTCTGAAAATTTCACTTCCATCCGCATCAAAGATGTGGCTAATGTTCATTTAGGGCCAGCGACAAGACGTGGTATTCTCGATAAGGAAGGCGCCGAAGTCGTAGGTGGTGTCGTGGTCGCTCGCTACGGTGCAAATCCGCTGGAAGTCATCAATAATGTCAAGGCTCAAATTGCCGAAATAAGCTCTGGACTTCCCACAAAAACCTTGGCAGATGGTAGCACTTCGCAAGTAACCATCGTGCCGTTTTACGACCGTACCGAACTCATTCAGGAAACGTTGGGCACGCTCAATGAAGCCCTGACTTTGGAAATCCTGATTACCATTCTGGTCATCATCATAATGGTATTCAACCTACGTGCATCTATCCTCATATCTGGGTTGTTGCCGGTTGCCGTCCTTATGGTTTTTATCACGATGAAGCTCTTTAATGTAGATGCAAATATCGTCGCCCTTTCAGGTATTGCCATTGCCATCGGTACAATGGTGGACGTGGGCGTCATACTCGCCGAAAATATGATACGGCATTTGGAAGATGAAAAATTACGCCTTAATGAAAACGGAACGGAATACACCACAAACGAAATCATCTACAACGCAACGGCTGAAGTTTCTGGCGCTATCCTAACGGCAGTTTTAACAACAATCATCAGTTTCCTGCCCGTATTCACAATGATAGGTGCCGAAGGAAAACTATTTCGTCCGCTTGCCTTTACCAAAACAATGGCACTTACGGCTTCGCTCATCATTGCGCTATTTCTCATTCCACCTATTGCTGCATTCCTGTTCCGTAAGACAAATTTGCGAGAACGTACACAGTATGCCATTAATGGCTTGCTTGTTTTATTGGGAATTCTCGCCATCGTTTACGGCTTTTGGCTGGGGCTTATTCTTATCGCCTTTGCTGCAACATCTCTTTTAAAGATGCGTGGTACGCTTTCGCGAAAGCGAAAAAATCTACTGGATATCATCATTTCATCGGTTGCCATCGTATTCCTTTTGGCAGAATATTGGCGACCATTAGGTTTTGACCGAAGCATCGTGATGAACCTGATATTTGTATCCATCATCTGTTTTGGACTGCTTGGTGTGTTCTCGATCTTCAGGATATACTATGAGCGTATTTTGCGATGGGCACTTCAGAACCGATATCTATTCTTAATCGTTCCGACTACGGTGCTCACGTTGGGTATCATCATTATGCGCAATACGGGCAAAGAGTTTATGCCAGCGCTAAACGAAGGTTCATTTCTTTTGATGCCTACATCCCTGCCACACGCAGGTGTTGAAGAAAACAAGCGTGTGCTGCAACAGCTCGATATGGCGGTTGCGAGCATCCCTGAAATTGAAACCGTAGTAGGAAAAGCAGGACGAACGGAAAGCGCACTCGACCCAGCACCGCTCTCGATGTATGAGAATGTGATTCAGTATAAATCTGAATATATGCGGAATAGTTATGGCGAGCGACAACGCTACAAGGTCAATGACGATGGATTGTTTGTACTGAAGAATAACAAATTCATTATCAATCCTAACAATGAGATAAACGAAGACGTCAACTATGACGAAGCCTCACTCAAAACTACTGCCACACGTGAAGAGTTGATTGAAGATGACGATGGCGAGTACTATCGCAACTGGCGACCGGACATCGAAAGTCCTGATGATATTTGGAACGAAATTGTACGTGTAACCAAATTACCAGGGGTAACCTCTGCACCCAAGTTGCAACCCATCGAAACACGATTGGTAATGCTACAAACAGGAATGCGTGCGCCTATGGGGATCAAAGTAAAAGGACCCGATTTAAAGTCCATAGAAAACTTCGGACTGGAATTGGAAGACATTCTAAAACAAGCCGAAGGCGTCAAGGAACAGGCTGTTTTTGCAGACCGTATCGTGGGCAAACCCTACTTGCTCATCGATATTAAGCGAGACCAATTGGCTCGATATGGCATATCAATTATGGATGTTCAGGAAATCCTTCAAGTGGCGGTTGGCGGTATGCCATTAACTCAGACCGTGGAAGGTCGAGAACGCTACGCCGTGCGTGTACGTTATCCACGAGAATTACGAGCAAATCCAGACGACCTGCGTAATATCTATGTTCCCGTTGAAAAAGGAAGTCCTGTACCGCTGGGCGAATTGGTTGAAATTCGATACGAGCAAGGACCACAGGTCATTAAGAGTGAAGACACTTTTCTTATTGGCTACGTGCTGTTTGACAAACTGGACGGCTTTGCGGAAGTAGATGTGGTAGAAAATGCCCAAGCCTTGATTCAAGAAAATATTGATAATGGTTCGCTTGTCGTGCCGCAAGGCGTGAGCTATCGATTTACGGGAACCTATGAAAATCAGTTGCGAGCAGAAAAAACGCTGTCGGTAGTTGTACCACTTTGCTTGCTGGTTATTTTCTTGATTTTGTATTTCCAGTTCAGGTCGGTTTCCACATCGCTTATGGTGTTTACCGCAATCGCCGTGGCCTTTGCTGGTGGTTTTATAATGATATGGCTGTATGGGCAAGATTGGTTTTTCAATTTTAGCTTTTTCGGCGAAAATCTGCGGGACTTGTTTAATATGAAAACCATCAATTTAAGTGTGGCTGTTTGGGTAGGTTTTATTGCCCTGTTCGGTATTGCAACGGATGATGGCGTGGTAATGGCCACCTATTTAGACCAATCTTTCAAAAGCAACGAACCAGACAATAAAAAAAGTATAAGGCTCGCCACTTTGGAAGCCGCAGGTAAACGTATTCGTCCGTGTTTGATGACTACCGTAACAACGGTGCTGGCACTACTTCCCGTACTCACATCCACAGGCAAGGGAAGCGATATAATGATACCGATGGCGATACCCATTTTTGGCGGAATGATAATCGACGTTACGTCTTATTTCCTATTACCAGTTTTATACAGCTGGAAAAAGGAATACCAACTTAAAAAAGCAAACAGATGAAAAAATTAAAATATATACTCGTGTTTTTGTTTGTTTCCGCTTTCGCGAAAGCGCAACAACTACAATCCTACATCCAAGAAGCTGAAGCGAACAATCCAGAAATTCAAGCTTTTGAACTGCGCTATAATATCGCCGAAGAAAAGGTAAACGAAGCCAACTGGATTCCCAATACCGAAGTAAGTGCCGGCTACTTTGTGAGCGAGCCAGAAACCAGAGTGGGCGCACAACGTGCACGGATAGGTGTAAAACAGATGTTGCCGTGGTTCGGTACTATTACAGCTCGTGAAAATTATGCCACCGCAATGGCAGATGCCGAATATGTGGACATCACGATTGCAAAGCGCAAGCTCGCACTTTCGGTCGCACAATCCTATTATAGCCTGTATTCTATACGTGCCAAGCAAGCTGTGCTGGATGAAAATATACAGCTTCTGGAAACCTACAAGCAACTTGCACTCACATCTGTAGAAGTGGGCAAAGCGAGTGCCGTAGATGTATTGCGACTTCAGATTAGACAAAATGAATTACAACAACAAAAGGAAGTGCTGGAAGAAGAATTTACAGCAGAACAAACGGCTTTCAACAATTTGCTCAACCGTGATGCAATGATGACGGTTATCGTCGTTCCCGAAATGGAAATTCCACAAGAAGACCCATTTTATTCTAATGATGCGCTATCACTCAATCCCGAACTGCTCAAATATGACAAACTCTATGAATCAGTAGCACAATCTGAACTGCTCAACCAGCGTGAGAGTTTGCCTATGATTGGTTTTGGTTTGGACTACTTGCCCGTAACGGAACGTAGCGATGTCAACTTCAGCGATAATGGGAAAGATGTGTTGATGCCTATGGTTTCGGTTTCAATCCCCATTTTCAACAACCGTTACAAATCCATTTCAAAGCAAAACGAACTGCGACAGCAAGAAATAGAAACCCAACGGGAACAGCGATTGAATGTGCTGGAATCCGCTTTCGCGAAAGCACAATCACAACGCAACCAAGCACGCATCGCTTATAGCACCCAAGACCGCAACCTGAAGCAAGCGCAAGATGCCGAAGAAATTCTGGTTAAGAACTATGAAACTGGCACTATCGATTTTAATGATGTGCTGGACATTCAAGAGTTGCAGTTGAAGTTTCAAATGAATCAAATCGATTCGGTGCAAATGTACTATGTACAATCGGCCATTATTAACTATTTAATCAACTAATTATGGTCAAGGATTTTTACATAAAGAATATGGTATGTGATAGATGCATCAAGGTTTTAAGGGATGTACTGGATAAACAAACTATCGAATTGTTACAAATCGAATTGGGTCGTTTGCGCCTAAACATCGAGAGCGATGATGAAATCGAAAAATTGAAAACTTTACTTGAAAGTAATGGATTTTCCCTAATTGGCAGTACCGAAGAAAAACTCACAGAGCAGGTTAAGGTAGAACTGATAAAGGCATTGCAAGAATTGCCTTTGGATCTCGATAAGAAATTATCCGCTCACTTAGCCGATGCATTGGGTCACGAGTATTCTAAAATCAGTAAGGTCTTTTCATTTACCGAGGGCATTACCATCGAGAAGTACTTCATCAAATTGAAAATAGAAAAGGTAAAGGAACTGATACAGGCCAAGGAACTAAACTTTACAGAAATGGCGCAGCTGCTGGATTATAGCCATATCAATCATTTGAGTGGCCAGTTTAAAAGCGAAACGGGTATGAGCCTGACCGAGTATAAATCCCAACAGAAAAACTTTAGGAATTCATTGGACAAAATTGTATAGATAACAACCATAATTATGACACAAGCTGTTGATTTACAGCAGTAATTTTATCCAAATAAAATTAAGAACTATGAAATATAAAATCACATTACTTCTAACAATGCTTATCACTTTTTGTGCAAAAGCCCAATTGGTAGCGAATGAAACTGAAGAAAATGTTGACAACTGGCCAGAACGGATTTATGACCTTACTATAGATTATAAAACCGTAAACTTTACGGGCAAGGATGTACAGGCAATGACCATAAACGGTGGCATACCTGGTCCCAATCTTGAGTTCAACGAAGGCGAGTTTGCCATTATCAACGTTACCAATAAAATGGATGTGGAAACATCTGTCCATTGGCACGGGATGATATTACCTAATTTCCACGATGGCGTACCGTATTTGACCACACCACCTATCCGTCCAGGGGAAACCTTTCAATACAAGTTTGCATTGAAACAATCTGGAACCTATTGGTATCATTCCCATACTGGGTTACAGGAACAACGTGGGGTGTATGGTTCATTACAGATAAATCCAAAGGAAACCGATTTAGAATATGACAAAGATTTGGTCTTAGTGCTTTCGGATTGGGTAGATGAAAATCCACAATCTCAACTTAAAAATTTGAAGCGTGGCAATGAGTGGTATTTAATTAAAAAAGGTCAGGTTCAAAGTCTGGATAAATTAATTGCCCAAGGCGCAGTAGGTGCCAAGTTAAAGATGGCGTGGCAACGTATGCCAGATATGGCTATTTCAGATAATTATTTTGACAAGTTTTTTATCAATGGTGGTACCTCACAGGAATATCCAGATTTTCAGCCCGGCGAGCGCGTGAGGCTTCGATTTGTAAACGCAGCCGCAGCGTCTTATTTCTGGCTCACATTTGGTGGCGAAGACCCAATGCTCGTATCTGCCGATGGACTTGATGTGGTTCCAGTAGAACATAACAAAACTTTGATTGGCGTTGCCGAAACCTATGATTTTATAGTGACGATTCCAGAAAGTGGAAAACTTCAAGTAAGAGCTACGGCACAGGATGGTTCTGGCGAAGCTTCGGCATTTATAGGAACTGGAAATGTACTGGAAGCACCTGTAGTTCCAGAACCTAATCTTATAAAGAATATGAAGCAAATGATGTCTATGGGTATGAAGATGGGCGCACCTGCTTCAAAATTTAATCCTTCAAAAAACGATTCCATTCAAGTAATGGAAAAGTACAAAATGGATATGGGCGGAATGCAGATGAATAGTATGTCTATGATGGATGATAATATGAAAAAGGGTGAAATGGAAATGGATTCTACCAAGATGGCTCACAATAAAATGGACCATTCAAAAATGGATATGAAGGATGATAAAATGAAAATGTCCAAGTCAGAAATGAAGATGAACAAAGGCAAGGCCAATATGATAATGGATGGCGATATGGATATGGGCGAAATGAAAATGGGCTATATGGTGCCAAAAGATAAAGTGGTAGGCGATAATATGAAAACGGGTGGTAATCCCGAGTTCAATTACAACTACTTAAGGGCTAAAGAACCTACCGAATTTGAAAACGATAAGCCCGTAAAGGAAATGCTTTTCAACCTTACAGGAAATATGAACCGCTACGTCTGGTCTATCAACGGTGTGCCCCTTTCAGAAACAGATAAGATAAAAATCGAGCAAGGCGAAGTCGTGCGTATCACACTTAACAATCTCACGATGATGCACCACCCTATGCACTTGCACGGCCACTTCTTTAGAGTATTGAACGAGAACGGTGAGTATTCGCCACTAAAGCATACTGTTAACGTGGCACCAATGCAAAAAGTCGTATTTGAGTTTGCCGCTGATGAAACTGGTGATTGGTTTTTCCATTGTCACATCCTTTATCATATGATGAGCGGTATGGCAAGGGTTTTCAGTTACGATACACCTCGTGACGAACGATTAGAAGGCTACCCACTTACTAACCTTACCAACGAAGCAGACCACATATTCACTTGGGGCGAAATCACGGCTGCAAGTCATATGACCGAGCTTTACGCTACTGCAACAAATATCAGAAATCAATTTGCGCTAAGGGGCGAATATGGATGGAACAAAAATCTGGAAGCCGAGTTTACCTACGAGCGCTATCTCAATGATTACTTCCGAGTTTTTGGTGGTGTAAATGTAGAGAATGAAGGTGAGGACAGCCTTGAAGAAATAAACACAACCGCCATTGCTGGTGTACGATGGTTAATGCCATTGCTCATTAATTCCGATTTCAGGATTGACAGCAAACTGCGTCCGCAGGTAAGTTTTAGTACGGGCTTTATGATTTTTCCCCACCTTGGAATTTATGGTGAGTATGAATATCAGATGGACTTTGGCTGGGACGGCAAGTTGCCCGAAGGTCAGGATTTTGAAGAAGAAACCACGTGGCAAGTTGGACTGGAATATGTACTTAGCAGAAACTTCTCTTTAATGGGAAGTTACGACAACCGCTTTGGTGCTGGTGGTGGACTATCATTAAGATTTTAGAACAAATATTAACTTAAATAAATAACAAAAATGAAAACAGTAAAAAGAACAATAGGTACAATGGCACTTGCTGCTACAACGGTACTAACGGTTTCCTGCAAAGATGTAAACAAGAACGAACCGGCTGCACCTATGAGTAATGAGATGCATCAAGAGTCTATGGATGACAAAGACGATATGGCGATGAATGACAACCAAGATGCAAAAGCAGAAGCAATCTTGAATGACTATTTCAACTTAAAAGATGCTCTTGTAGGCGATGACAATGACAAAGCAAAACAACTGGGCGCCACGCTGGCAAGCACTTTAGGCAGTTTTGATGCATCGAGCTATTCAGATAGTGAGCAACAAGAACTCAAGGATATTATGGAAGACGCAATTGAACACGCAGAACACATTTCAGAAAGTGATATGGCACACCAACGTGAGCACTTTAAGATATTAAGCAAGGATGTTACCGATATGGTTGGCATTACCGGAACTGAGATGAAGATATACGAGCAATTCTGCCCTATGTATAATAATAATGAAGGTGGTGCTTGGCTTAGTATGAACGAAGAAATTAGAAACCCCTATTTCGGTGATAAAATGTTGAAATGCGGTAAAGTACAGCGAGAAATCAACTAATTGAAGTTTTTAAAAATCTTAGCGTGGCTTGCCCTTGTGGCATTGGTAGTGATTCAGTTCTTTCCAATAATCCTGAACGAGAGCGATTATGTACCGCAAAGTGATTTTATGGTCGAAAATCAAGTGCCTGCAACGATAAAAAATCGGTTGCAGGTTTCTTGCTACGATTGCCACAGTAATAATACAGATTATCCGTGGTATAGTAAGATACAGCCTGCGGCTTGGTTTCTGGAAGATCACATACAAGAAGGTAAGGACGAACTTAATTTTAATGAATGGGCAACATATTCAGACCGGCGAAAGAATAGTAAACTTCGGTCTATCATAAGCCAAATCGAAGAAGATAAAATGCCCTTGGATTCTTATACACTCATTCATAAAGATGCAATTCTTTCAGATGAAGATAAGAGGATGATAATAGATTATATGACAGCGTTAAAAGACAGTTTGGAATAAAGTCCTGATATGGGAAGGGAAAGTTGATGGTTGGTTAGTTAGTAGCCCTTCCCTTGTCAGGCACAATAAAAAATATTAGAAAAATGAATAATGACATAAATGAATTTGAGTAAAAACCCTTAAAAACAAACAGGATGAATGCACTTAGAAAAACTACAATATTCGCATTAATTATAATAGCAACAAGCCAAGTGTTCGGACAAGATACAAACACAGAAAAGCAAGCCGTGCTTAAAGTAATGAAAACCTACAAAGATGCGCTACAAAACTTGACAACCGAAGGTACTTTTGACTTATTTACAGAAGATTCCGAGGTTTTTGAATCTGGTAGTGTTGAAGGCACCTATGCCCACTATATAGAACATCATTTGGGTCCAGAATTGGGGCATTTCAAGAAGTTTGAATTTTCAGATTATGAAATTGATGCAGAAGTAGATTTGCCCTATGCGTTTACTACCGAAACTTATGTCTACACCATAGTTCTCAATCCCGATGATAAAGCCAATACTCGAACCATAAAGAAAAAAGGGGTGGCGACTTCTATCCTTAAGAAGATAGATGAAAAATGGCAGATAGTAAAAACACATTCATCATCAAGAAATGTTAAATAATTTTTAGCCAATCATAAAATGAAACACACCTACCACATACACGGAATGACCTGCAATGGTTGTCGAAGTCACGTAGAGGAAACGCTGTCTAAAGTGGATGGTGTTTCAAAAGTAACAGTTGATTTAGAAAAAGCCGAAGCGACCATAGAAATGGAATCCCATATTCCAATAGAGAAATTTCAAGAGGCGCTTAAAGCCGATGGTGGGCAATACAGTATCCATCAAAATGGCGAACATCAGCATACCCACGATAAGAAGAAAGTTGAGAAACCCAAAGGTCAAGGAACGGGAACATTTTACTGTCCGATGCATTGCGAGGGCGACAAGACTTACGACAAACCAGGCGACTGTCCTGTTTGCGGAATGGATTTGGTTGAAGAAGTTAACCTAACGGCTACTTCCGACACCCAATATACCTGTCCGATGCATCCCGAAATTATTAAGGATAAACCGGGAAGCTGTCCAATTTGTGGGATGGATTTAGTTCCTATGGAACCCGATTTATCCGCAGAGGAAAAGACCTATAAAAAACTGCTTAAAAAGTTCTGGATAGCGGTCGCTTTCACATTACCCATTTTTATCATTGCAATGTCCGAAATGCTGCCCAAAAATCCACTCTACGATATTTTGGAACTGAAATATTGGAATTGGATTCAATTTGCTCTTTCAATACCTGTGGTATTCTACGCCACTTGGATGTTTTTTGAACGCGCCTACCGCAGTATAAAGACGTGGAACCTCAATATGTTCACACTCATCGGTATTGGTGCAGGCGTTGCTTGGCTGTTCAGCGTATTCGGAATGCTGGTGCCCGATTTTTTTCCTGACCAATTCAAGACCGAAGCCGGTACGGTTCACGTCTATTTTGAAGCGGCAACGGTGATTCTAACCCTGGTATTGCTTGGGCAGGTTCTTGAAGCCCGTGCGCATAGCAAGACCAATTCCGCAGTCAAGGAACTTTTAAAGCTTGCGCCGAATAAGGCCATCAAGGTTGTCAACGGGGAAGAACAGGAAGTGGCTATCGATGAAATTGAATTGGGTGATATTCTGCGTGTAAAGCCGGGCGATAAGATTCCTGTGGATGGCGTGATTACCGAAGGCGAAACTTCCATCGATGAATCGATGATTACGGGCGAACCCATTCCCGTTAACAAATCTACCGATGATAGAGTAAGTAGTGGCACAATCAATGGCAATCAGTCCTTTTTGATGAAGGCGGAAAAGGTAGGGTCTGACACATTGCTTTCACAGATTATACAGATGGTCAACGATGCCAGTCGTAGCCGTGCACCCATCCAAAAGTTGGCCGATACCGTTTCGGGATATTTCGTACCAATCGTTGTTATAATCGCTGTTGTTACATTTGCCGTTTGGGCAATTTGGGGTCCAGAACCCGCTTACGTTTATGCTTTGGTCAATGCCATTGCCGTATTGATTATCGCCTGTCCGTGTGCTTTGGGACTTGCGACACCAATGTCCGTAATGGTCGGTGTTGGTAAAGGCGCACAAAATGGTGTGCTTATCAAAAATGCCGAAGCTCTTGAAAAAATGGATAAAGTAGATACTCTCATTGTCGATAAGACCGGAACGATAACTGAAGGAAAGCCTACAGTTGAGAAAATGGGATCTTTCGACAACGGTTTTACGGAAAGCGAAGTGCTACAATTTATTGTTTCCCTTAACAGCCAAAGTGAACATCCGCTCGCAGAAGCCACCGTAAAATATGGAAAAGAACAAAACGCAGAGTTTTTAAACGCAGATGGATTCAATGCAGTTACCGGAAAAGGGGTTGAAGGTAAAGTGAATAGTAAGGAAGTGGCTTTAGGTAACGCCAAAATGATGGAACAGGCAAATGCCACACTTACCGAAGCTATGGAAAACGAGGCACAATCCTACCAAAAACAAGGTAAGACGGTTTCCTATCTCGCGGTTGATAGTAAGGTAATTGGCTACGTGGTCATAGGTGACAAAATAAAGGAAACGAGCGCAAAAGCTATCAAGGATTTGCAGGACAAGGGAATTGCAGTCATTATGCTTACTGGTGATAATCACGATACAGCCCAAGCTGTCGCGGATGAACTTAACCTTGCGGATTTTCAAGCAAGTATGCTACCAGAGAACAAATTACAAGAAGTTGAGAAATTACAAGAGCAAGGCAAGGTGGTTGCAATGGCAGGCGACGGCATCAACGATGCACCTGCACTCGCTAAAAGTGATGTAGGTATCGCTATGGGAACAGGTACGGATGTTGCCATTGAAAGTGCGGCCATTACCTTGGTGAAAGGCGATTTACACGGTATCGTAAAGGCAAGAAACCTAAGTGATGCAGTAATGCGCAATATCAAACAAAACCTCTTTTTTGCAATGATTTATAACACGCTGGGTATCCCTATTGCAGCAGGACTACTGTATCCGTTTTTTGGAATACTCTTATCGCCAATGATTGCGGCTTTGGCGATGAGCTTCAGTTCGGTATCGGTAATTGCCAACTCATTACGTCTAAAAAGTAAAAACATATAATCTAACTAATTAAATACTTATGAAATATAAAATTTTGATAATCCTATTGGTAGTTGCTGTCAGCGGATGTAAAAATGAAGAAAAGAATAATACCAAAATAGAGACAGAGCACAATCATACCCAGAGTGAACCTAAATCTGAGAACAAAAAAACCCTAAGTCCACACACATCGGCAATGGCTATGATAGGTGATGCTCATATTCACATAGATTATTCGTCGCCAGGCGTAAGGGATAGAATTATTTTCGGTGGATTGTTGGCTTACGACCAAGTCTGGCAGGCTGGTGCCCATATGGCTACTTGGCTTGAAACAAATAAGGATTTAGAAATTGACGGTAAAGAATTGAAAGCCGGGAAATATGGATTTTTTGTAATTCCGAATCAAGAAGAATGGACTGTCATTTTCAACAGGAATTGGAACCAACACGGTAAGGACGACTATAATGAAAAAGATGATGTATTACGATTTAAAGTGACACCTAAAATTTCCGAAGAAATTAAAGAACATTTAGAGTATAACGTAAACAAAACAACTGAGACTTCCGGAACAATATCAATGAGTTGGGAAAAAGTCACGATTGAATTTCCTTTTGAAATAAAGTAAAATGGTGAACAGAAAAACAGCGAAATGGATTAGAAAAGCACACCGCTATTTGGGTATCTTTTTAGGTATTCAGTTTCTGATGTGGACGATTAGCGGGATGTATTTCAGCTGGACGGACATCGACGAAATCCACGGTGATCATTTTAAGAAAGCGGCACCTGTGCAGACCTCTTTTAATGATTTGCTCGGCACAGTCCAACTTACTACAAATGAACCTATCCAATCCTTGGAACTTCTGGAAATAGCAAATGAACCTTATTATTGGATCAATGATGCACAGCTTTATAACGCAAGAACGGGACAAATGAAAAACGGAATTTCTAAAGAAGAGGCACAACAAGTTGCAAATAGGTATATGTTGAACGATTTAGAAATAGCAAAAATTCAATTAGTCGATTCTGTTGGGCCACATCACGAATATCGAGGTCGCCCACTTCCAGCTTATGAAATCTCGTATGAGACACCACAAAATTTAAAAGCCTATGTGGCGGTTGAAAATGGCGCTTTTCAAACGGTGAGACACAGAGACTGGCGCTGGTTTGATTTTCTTTGGATGACTCATACAATGGATTATCAGGGAAGGGATAATTTCAACACATTGTTGTTAAGGGCATTTTCACTTTTGGGATTGATAACCGTATTGAGCGGTTTCGTTTTATGGTATATCAGTTCCCCATCAATCAGAAAACTAAAAAAGAAAATTAAATAATTAGTAACAAAAAATCCAAAAATTATGAATTCAAACGAACACAAAAATTCAGGAAAATCAAAAAATCACTACACACGTTTTGTAGCAATGCTGGCTTGCTCTTTCGTAGCAATGTATATCACGATGTATTTAAACACCTATGAATGGGACCACGTTTGGTTTAGCCTTACGCGTTTCTATATGGTATGCCTTGGTATTGCCGCAATGGCCATTATAATGTTTGTGGCAATGCGTGGTATGTACCAAAATAAAAAGAAGAATATCGCTATAGTTTTGGGAAGTATTGTTCTCTTTGCAGGTGCATTAGGACTGGTACGCGACCAAAAATCCACCGTGGGCGATGTACTTTGGATGAAAGCAATGATACCACACCATTCCATTGCAATTTTAACAAGTGAACGAGCAGATATTGAAGACCCTGAAGTCAAAAAATTGGCTGAAGAAATCATTAAAGCGCAACGTAGGGAAATCGCTGAAATGAAAGCAATGATTGAACGTTTAGAAAACGAAAAATAAGATTATGAACAAGAACATTTTATATATAGCAATAGCCATAATAATAGGTTTGGGCGCAGGCTGGCTCATTTTTGGAAACGGGTCAAGTGATACTATGGCAAATAAGGATATGTCGGAAATGTCTGACCACGACCACTCTGGTGAGAACGCAGACCAGATGTGGACATGCTCGATGCATCCACAGATCATGCAACCTGAAGCTGGTGATTGCCCTATATGTGGTATGGACCTCATTCCAGCAGAAACCAATGCTGATGGGCTCGCAATGAACGAGATTAAAATGACCGAAAACGCAATGGCGCTTGCAAATATCCAAACTACTATCGTGGGAAACACGCAAGTAAGCGATGATGACGGGATGATATCCCTATCAGGAAAAATAGCTGCCAATGAAGAAAACAATACGGTGCAAGCCAGTTATTTTAAGGGAAGGATTGAGCGACTTTATGTCAACTATGAAGGTCAGCAAGTAAACCGTGGTCAGTTATTGGCGACCATTTACGCACCAGATCTTGTTGCGGCACAACAGGAATTAATTACAGCAGCATCCCTAAAAGAATCGCAACCAGCCTTATACAAAGCGGTGCGCAATAAACTCAAAAACTGGAAACTTTCGGACTCACAAATTAATGCTATAGAAGAAAGTGGAACGGTGCGAGAAAACTTCCCTATTTATGCAACTGTTTCAGGAACGGTTTCAGAAGTAATGGCAGCGCAAGGTGATTATGTAAATCAAGGACAGCCTATTGTGAAGTTGAGCAATCTTAATTCCGTTTGGGCAGAGTTTGATGCTTATGAAAATCAGATAGCACAGTTCAATGTTGGGCAAAAAATCAACATCACTACCAATGTTTATACAAACAAAGAATTTGAAGGCACTATCTCATTCATCGACCCTATTCTAAATAATGCTACACGAACGATAACGGTACGTGCAACTCTGCAAAATAAGAATGACCTGTTTAAGCCAGGAATGTTTGTGACGGGTAAAGTCAAAGGCGCAACACAAACTATGGAAAACACCCTTACCGTGCCTGCAAGTGCTGTGTTATGGACGGGCGAGCGCTCATTGGTATATGTGAAAACTAATCCTAACGAGCCTGTATTTGAAATGCACGAAGTAACCTTGGGCAATCGCTCTGGCGAAACTTACCAAGTATCGGCCGGATTAAATAATGGCGATGAAATTGTTACCAATGGAACATTTACAGTAGATGCAGCGGCACAGTTACAGGGTAAAAAATCAATGATGAATCAGCAAATGATGCAGGATGAATCGGCTATGATGGGTGATATGGAAATGAGTTTCAGTAATGCGTTTAGTTCTGATTTCAACAAAGCATTACCATCATATCTCAAAATGAAAGATGCCCTTGTAGCAAGCGATGCAAGTCAAGTTTCCGCTTTCGCGAAAGCGACATCAGAAAAATTAAAAGCAATATCTACGGATGATTTAGGTACGATGGAAAAACAACATTTAACCAAAAGTATTGAGATGCTGGGTGCCATTGCCAACAATGATAATCTGGAAAACCAGCGCGCTCACTTCATCATTCTAAACGAGAATATCGTGCCTATTGTAATGAGCATAGAAAACTCGACAAATTATTACATTCAGAAATGCCCTATGGCAAATAACAATAAAGGTGCGGTATGGCTAAGTATGGAAGAAGAAATAAGAAATCCATACTATGGCGATGCAATGTTGACTTGCGGAAGTGTGATTGATTCGTTGTAAAAATCATTTGCAACACAGTTGCACCAAAAAATTTTTATCTTTGCATTGTGAAAGTTGTAGCAATCATTTTATCGTTTTATTTCTTGGCACTCAATGTAGTGCCTTGTAGCGATGCGGCAAATAGAGCTGATGATACCCAAGTAGTTACAGTAATCGATATTGATGGCGACCACGACCAAGACTGTGAGTTATGCTCGCTTTTTTGCCAATGCCATTGTTGTCACGTTCACACGATAAATTTTGGGCTTGTTGCATTTCAACCGCTACAGCCTGCTATTCCTCAAGAATTCTTTGCCCATTTCGATGACCTTGGCAAAGATATTCCCCATTCCCTTTTTCAGCCACCTCGGGCATAATTCAGTTTTCATAGGATAACTATATCCTTTTTTGAAGTTTTCCTAATGGGAATGCTCAACTATGTTTTTGCTACGCGAAAACGCAAACTCGTTTTTTTAACTGAATTAATACATTAATCTATGATTAACAGAATCATTGATTTTTCAATCAATAACAAATTTATTATTGGCTTGTTTACCTTGACTCTTGTAGGTGTCGGTATCTGGTCAATGGCAACGGTAAATCTTGGGTCTGTGCCAGATATTACCAATAATCAAGTGCAAGTCATCACGCAATCGCCCAATCTGGGAACGGAAGATATTGAACAGTTCGTGACCTATCCCGTAGAACTATCTATGGGTAATTTACCCGGCGTTACAGAAATAAGATCTATCTCACGTTTCGGACTCTCTGTAGTAACCATCGTTTTTGAAGACGATATGGGAACCTATCTTCCTCGACAGCTGGTACAGGAAAAACTAAACGAACTGGGCGAATCTATCCCTGAAAAATTTGGAAGTCCATCTATGGGTCCCATCTCTACTGGTTTAGGTCAAATCTATGAATACACTATAAAGCCAGAGGAGGGTTTTGAAAACAAGTATTCGCCTATGGAACTGCGCACCGTGCAAGATTGGGTTATCAAACGACAACTCACATTACTGGAAGGCGTGGTAGAGGTCAACTCTTATGGAGGCAGTATTAAACAGTACGAGGTCGCTGTCAACCCAGATAAGTTGAATAGTTTGGGTATTAGTATTTCACAAGTGTATGAGGCTCTCGCTCGGAACAATGTGAATACAGGCGGTGCTTACATAGAAAAAAATAAAATGTCAAATTTCATAAGAGGTGAAGGTCTTATTCGCTCTTTGGAAGACATCAAGAATATCTCGATTATCAACGAAGGCAACATTCCCGTAACTATTGGAGATGTTGCAACACGCGTCCATTTTGGGAATCAGGTACGTTATGGTGCTTTTACACAAGACGGTAAGGAAGCCGTGGGAGGAATAATAATGATGCTAAAAGGTTCAAACCCTAATGCGGTTATTCAAAATGTTAAGAATCGTATGGCAGAAATTGAAAAATCCCTGCCAGAAGGTCTTACTATCGCCCCTATCATTGATCGTAGTGAGCTAATTGCCAGAACGACCGATACCGTTAAAACCAATTTACTGGAAGGCGCCCTAATCGTGATATTTGCCCTTGTTTTATTGTTGGGTAGTTTAAGAGGTGGCATCATAACGGCCACGACCATACCGTTGTCCTTGCTTTTTGCCTTTATATTAATGAAGCAATTTAATGTATGGGCAAACTTAATGAGCTTGGGAGCTATAGACTTTGGGATTATTATAGATGGTGCCGTGATTATTATAGAAGGAACGGTGTATGAGATCCAAAAACGGATTAGGTCTGGAAAGCTAAAATTCAATCAAGGCGTAATGGATAAAGTAGCCTATGATGCCGGAACCACGATGATGGGTTCTGCTTTTTTCGGGCAGATCATTATCCTTATAGTTTTTACACCTATACTTTTCCTTACAGGTGTAGAAGGTAAAATGTTCAAACCGATGGCATACACCTTTGGTTTTGCTATGATAGGTGCAATTATTCTGTGTCTTACCTATGTCCCTATGATGTCTGCGCTTTTTATGAAACCAGTTCAAAACACCAAAAGCTGGTTTGGCAAATTTGAGCGTTGGCTTGAAAAGATAAGTGATAAAATTATTGGTGCTATACATAGTGCTTATAAGCCATTATTAAAAGGTGCACTGCGGCTTAAGCTTATCGTGTTATCATCTTCTGCTGTTCTACTTATTATTGCTGGTTTTATATTTTCTAATATGGGTGGAGAATTTGTGCCCCAGCTTGATGAAGGAGATCTAGCAATGCAAGCGCTCATTAGACCAGGAAGTTCATTATCCGAATCTATTGAAGTTTCCAAGAAAATAGAAACTATCCTATTAGAAAATTTCTCTGAAATTAAAACAGTCACAGCTCGTATAGGTGTTGCAGATATTCCTACAGATCCTATGCCTATGGATATTGCAGATATGTACATCATCCTAAACAAGGATATGGACGAGTGGACAACAGCTACTACTAAAGAAGGTTTGATAGATGCCATTAGAGACAAATTAGATGAAGAACTCGTGGGTGTAAATTTAGTTTTTACCCAACCAGTAGAGTTACGATTTAACGAGCTGTTAGAAGGTGTAAGAGAAGATATTGCGGTAAAGCTGTATGGCGAAGATTTAGATGTGTTATCACAAAAGGTTCAGGAAATGGCAGCGATTATACAGACCGTTCCTGGCGCTGGTGATGTGAGTGCAGAACGAACTGCAGGATTACCACAGATGACCGTAAAATATAAGCGTGATAAAATGGCGCAATATGGACTGGATATTCAAAAAGTAAATGATTACATAAGTACCGCATTCGCTGGCGGAACTGCAGGAGTAATTTTTGAAGGCGAGAAACGATTTGATCTCGTGGTACGATTTGATGAAAGCCATAGAAAAAGTATCGATGACCTACGCAATATGTATATCGATCTTAAGGATGGCAATCAGATACCCATTATCGAAATAGCCGAAATTGAATACGTCCCTGGACCTATGCAAATTTCACGTGACAATACGTATAGAAGAACCTACGTAGGTGTAAATGCAAGAGGCAGGGATGTGGAGTCTGTAGTAAAAGATATTCAGCAAAAATTAGATGAAGAACTGGACTTGCCATCAGGCTATTATATTACCTATGGTGGCGAGTTTGAAAATCTACAAAGCGCAAAGGATCGTTTGATAATCGTTGTGCCCATCGCCCTGTTTTTAATATTTATACTGCTGTACTTTGCCTTAAAATCCTTTTCACAATCGCTAATGATTTACATAGCGATTCCCTTGGCGGCCATCGGTGGTGTGTTTGCCCTATGGTTGCGGGATATGCCATTTAGTATTTCGGCAGGTGTCGGCTTTATTGTGCTATTTGGTGTTGCAGTTCTTAACGGACTGGTACTTATAAACCGATTTAATTCCTTAAAAGAAGAAGGTGTGATAAGTATAAAGGATAGAATATTTCAAGGGACTAAAGAACGTATTCGTCCCATTATGCTCACGGCCACCACAGATATTTTTGGGTTTTTACCAATGGCATTTTCCACATCAGCCGGTGCAGAGGTGCAACAACCGCTCGCTACGGTAGTTATTGGTGGGATGCTTACGGCCACCCTACTCACGTTGATCGTACTTCCCGTGCTCTATACCTTTATAGAAAAGCGACGTGAGCGCAAAGACCAGAACAAGATTGGTTCGTTTAATCCGCAAGCATTGGCCACGATTTTAATACTTGGTTTTATGTTAGGTGGTACCGCTTTCGCGCCTGCCCAGAGCGCAGTCGAAGGGAAAGGGCAACAAACACAAGCACCTGTGCCAGACCTCATTGTTCAGGATAGCATTACACCCATTACCTTATCTCGGGCTGTAGAAATTGCTAAAGAGAATTATCCAGCACTCAAGACGAGCCAACTCGAAATAGAAAGACAGAGCGCACTCACGGGCAATGCCTATGACTTCGGTAATACTAAAGTATTTACAGGTGGCGAAGAAGTGGTAGATGGTCAGGGCATTTATACCTTGATAGGTATCGGTCAACAAAATATTGATCTATTGGGAATAGGTGCCAAAAAACGCTTGCAACAACAACGCATCCAGTTAGCCGAAACAGCTTTTGACCTATCTGAAATCCAGATAGAACTGGAAGTCAAAAAAGCCTGGTCAGAAGCTTTTCAGGCAAAGAAGAAATTTGTTCTTTATCGAGAACTGGACAGCATTTATGGTCAATTTGCACAATCTGTAGAACTCAATTTTGAAGTCGAAGCCATTTCGAGACTGGAATATGCTGCTGCGCGCAATCAAGCGTTACAGATAACCAACAGGTTTCAGCAGGCAGAAACAGATTATTTAATCGCATTACAAAAACTCAATCTTTGGTTGACACCAGATACGATGTACACCGTAGCTGATGAATTTGAAGCTACCGAAATTTCGGTGTTAGAGACTGATGATACATTGGATGAACATCCCGAGTTATCGCTTTCGCGAAAGCGTATAGACGAAGCACAGGCAAGCTATGATGCAGCAAGAGCAAATTTGTTGCCCAAATTCAATCTGCAAGGTGGCCTGCAACGTGTAAATGGCGATAGTGGTTTCTACACCTATCAGGCAGGGATTTCCATACCGCTGTTTTCTGGCCCAGACCGCAGCCGCGCAAAAGCTGCTAAACTGGATGCACAGATTGCAGAAACCAATGCCGCATTCAAACAACGCGAGCTGCAATCCCAATATACACAAGCACAGCAAAATTATACACGATGGCGAGATACTTGGTTTTTCTATAAAACCGAAGCTCTGCCACTTGCCATAGACCAGCGCAAAGGCGCATTGCTCGCCTACAAAGAAGGTGCGCTTGATTATGCAGCATTCACGCAAATTATACGTGATGCCATACAGACCGAAATGGATGCGCTGGACGCACTCGATAATTATTTAGAAGCCTTGTTTAAACTACAATATTTCCAAAACTAAAAAAAGATGAAAAAATTAAAATATATACCGATTACCACAATGCTTATGGCATTGACATTATTCAGCTGTGGCGAGTCAAAAACTGAAGATGGCCACGATGAAGCCACCCATTCTGAAACAGAAGAAAATCACTCTGAAGGGGAAGATGAAGAAGATAATATGGAAGGCGAAGCTAAGGAAGTAATGCTCACGGCACAGCAGTTTGAAGCCTTACAGATGGAAATTGACACGCTCTCACAACGTTATATGAGCGGTTATGTAGAAGCAAATGGCACGCTGGAAGTACCACCACAAAACGAAGCATCCATTACCGCCATAACAGGAGCAAATGTGGCATCCATAGAAGTAATAGAAGGTGATGAAGTGAAAAAAAATCAAGCGGTCGCCTATCTCTCACATCCCAGCATCATACAGATACAGAGCGATTACTTAAATGCACACAGCAACAGTCGGTTTTTAAAACAAGAATACGAACGTCAAAAAAGGCTTTATGAAGCTGGTGTGGCATCTGGTATGAATTTCCAAAAGGCAACGGCAGACTATCAGTCATCTACCGCAATGGTAAACGGGCTGGAAGCACAATTGCGACAGTACAACATCAATGTGAATGGTGTGCGCAATGGTACAATCTATCAGAGTGTGGCATTGCGCAGTCCCATAGCAGGTGTCGTAGAAAAAGTATTTATAAAGACTGGGCAATATGTGGAGCCACAGACCAACTTAATGCAAATAGTAGATACAGACCACGTGCACGCAGATTTAATGGTTTTTGAAAAAGATGTGGACAAAGTGAAGAAAGGCCAAAAAGTACGTTTCAGTATTCAATCGAGGCCAGGAAAAGAGCTGGAAGCCGAAATTTATTCGGTTAGTCAAACTTTTGAGCAAGATCCAAAAGCGGTTCACGTTCACGCTGAAATTGAGAATAAAGGAGGTGGTCTTATCCCTGGTATGTATATAAAAGGTAAAATTGAAGTTGATTACCAACAGACTACTGCACTACCTGAAAGTGCCATAGTTACAGAAGCTGGAAAGAATTATGTATTTACAGCGCAAAAAGAAGGCGATGCTTGGAGTTTTAAACCAGTAGAGGTTACAACAGGCGAGAAAGATGGCGACTGGATAGCCATACGCTTTTTTGAAACCCCAGATCCTAACACACGTTTTGCATTCAACAATGCCTATTACCTGATGGGAGAAATGAAAAAGGGAGAAACTGAACACGAACATTAATTACTATGGATAAGACAAGAAAAAATAATCTTAAACAAGCCAGAACACTACAGATTTGGAACGTTATTTATGATGCTATTGAAGTAGTGGTCTCGCTTATAGCAGGATTTACGGCCAATAGTTCGGCATTGATTGGTTGGGGATTAGACAGCACAATTGAAGTCGTAAGTGCGGGAACATTAGGCTGGCGACTACACGGCGAGATTAAAGGTATTGATGAAGAAAAAGTAAAACGAAGACAAAAAGTTACTCTTAATGTAATTGCAATTTCATTTACGCTCATCTGTGTTTTCATTTCGTATGACTCCATTACAAAACTTATAAATCAAGAAACTGCAAACTGGAGTACGATGGGACTGATCATATTATTGGTTTCCCTGGTTGTAAATCCTATCCTGATCTATTTCAAAAGAAAATATGGAAAGAAACTGGACAGTCCTGCCTTACTGGCCGATGCCAAGGATACCTTTATTTGCTTGTACCAGACCGTGGTCGTACTTATAGGTTTACTATTGGTCAATTGGTTAGGCTGGTGGTGGGCAGACCCTGTGGCAGCATTGCTTATCGTGCCCTATGCGGCAAAAGAAGGCTGGGAAGCCTACAACAAAGCCAGAAACATCAATTATAACATCGCGAAAAATGACTGAAATAGAAAAAACATTGAGCGATCATAAGGTGCGTCCTACCGCAATGCGCATTTTGATCTACAAATATCTGGCTCAACGAAAGATTGCACTGGCTTTGCTTGATATAGAGACCGCTTTCGCGAAAGCGGAACGATCTACCATCTTTAGAACATTAAAAACTTTTGAAGAGAACGGTATTGTACACCAAATAGAAGATGGTACCGGTATCACTAAGTACGCACTTTGTGAGCCAGGTTGCAATTGCGAGATAGATCAAGATTTACACTTGCATTTTCATTGCAGTAATTGTGATGAAACTGTTTGCTTGACAGAACATAAAATACCACACATCAACCTTCCAGATGGCTACGTAGCCGAAGATGTAAATCTTGTTGTGACAGGTGTTTGTGAAAAGTGCAGTAGTTGACATTGCACAACAGTTGCGCAACTATTTTTTGCATTTTTGTACTTAACGAATTAACTAAAATGAAAAATAAACTAGCGGTTACAAGTATCCTAACAGCAATCACAGCTTCATTGTGTTGTATCACACCTGTTCTGGCATTAATTGCAGGAACAAGTGGTGTAGCTTCAACTTTTTCTTGGATAGAACCATTTAGACCTTACTTAATAGGGCTAACAATATTAGTTCTTCTGTTTGCTTGGTATCAAAAATTGAGACCAGAAAAAGAAATAGACTGCGAATGTGAAACGGATGAAAAACCAAAATTTATGTATTCAAAAACCTTTTTAGGTATTGTAACGGCATTTGCAATTGTGATGTTGGCTTTCCCATACTACTCAAGTATGTTATATCCAAAAACCGAAAAACAAATCATAATAGTTAATAACTCAAATATCAAAACAACAGAGTATAAAATAAGCGGTATGACCTGTGCCAGTTGTGAAGCACACGTAAACCACGAAGTAAATAAACTCAACGGAATTGTAAATTCAAAAACATCATACGAAAATGCTAACGCAATTATTAAGTATGATAAAACTAAAACGAACGAAACGGAAATTGAGAAAGCAATTAATGCTACAGGTTATAAAGTAACTGATAAAAATAAAATTGATGCAAACCATATTTAAATCGGAAATCACTTGCCCAGCCTGTGGTTATAAAAAAGAAGAAAATATGCCAACAAATGCCTGTCAGTTCTTTTATGAATGTAAGGATTGTAAAATAGTTCTCAAACCAAAGGAAGGAGATTGCTGCGTGTATTGCTCATACGGAACCGTTCCTTGTCCACCAATTCAACAAAACAAAAGTTGTTGCTAACACAAAATAAGATGAAAAAGAAAAAAGTAAACTTACGTGACATAGACCCAAAAGAACATCAAGGCGAACATTCTCACGATGATGGTCACAATCACGATCACGGAGATGGAAGTGCATTTAAAACGTACATCCCTGCGATAGTAAGCTTTGTAATGCTTATTCTAGGCATAGCTGTTGATTATTTTGATGCCATTCCAGCCTTTAAAGGTTGGGTACGGATTGTTTGGTACACCATTGCTTATTTACCTGTAGGTTTTCCAGTTATTAAAGAAGGTTGGAAAAGTATTATGCGTGGAGACGTCTTTACAGAATTTTTCTTAATGTCCATTGCCACCTTGGGTGCATTTGCGATTGGAGAATATCCAGAAGGGGTAGCCGTAATGCTGTTTTATGCTGTGGGCGAACTCTTCCAGAATGCGGCTGTTAACCGTGCAAAAGGAAATATAAAAGCCCTACTCGATGTAAGACCAAATGAGGCATTAGTTTATCGTGATGGCGATTATGTTTCAGTAAATCCCGAGACAGTTGAAATTGGCGAAAAGATACAGGTACGTGTAGGCGAAAAAGTCCCACTAGATGGTATTCTGCTTTCTGAAAAGGGTTCTTTTAATACTGCTGCCTTGACAGGCGAAAGCAAACCTGATACTATTGCTAAAGGCGATAGTGTTTTTGCTGGAAGTATTAATCTCGATGGAGTTATTGAAGTTGAAACAACAAAAGAATTTAAGGACAGTTCCATTGCACGTATTCTCGATATGGTGCAAAACGCAACTGCTAGAAAATCAAAAACGGAATTGTTCATTAGAAAATTTGCTCGGATTTATACGCCTATCGTTGTATTCCTTGCCATCGGCCTGACGTTTCTTCCTTACTTTTTTGTAGATGATTATGTGTTTAGAGATTGGTTATATCGTGCATTGATATTCCTCGTGATTTCGTGTCCTTGTGCTTTGGTTATCTCGATACCGCTAGGTTATTTCGGTGGTTTGGGAGCTGCTTCACGTAATGGTATTCTTTTTAAGGGTGCGTCCTTTCTCGATGCAATGACTCAAGTTAATACCGTAGTGATGGATAAGACGGGAACGGTCACTAAAGCAGTATTTAAGATTAAAGAAATTGTTACTGGTTCCGCTTTCGCGAAAGCAGAATTTATGAAATACCTAATGGCAATGGAAGAGCAATCCACGCATCCAATAGCAATAGCCATTATGGAATATAAGGCTGAAGGAGCAGATTATAATGCTACAGACGTTTCTGAAATTGCAGGTAAAGGTTTGAAAGGTAGCGTAAATGGAAAAACAGTCTTAGTTGGGAACAAAGCATTGATGACAGCACATCAGATAGAAGTTCCAGCAGAAACAGACAACATTGTTGAGTCTATAGTGATGGTAGGTATAGATGGCGCATTTGCAGGTTATGTAACAATCGCCGATGAATTGAAAGACGATGCGCATCAAGCGATCAAAGAAATAAGGGCAGCAGGAATCGATAAGATTATTATGCTTTCTGGAGATAAGGATTCTATCACTCAAGAAGTAGCAAAAGAATTAGGCATCGACTGGGCAAAAGGTGGAATGCTTCCAGAAGACAAACTCAATGAGGTGGAAAAATTAAAACAGCAACCAGATACTAAGGTGGCTTTTATAGGTGATGGTATTAATGATGCGCCTGTACTTGCGGCTAGTGATGTAGGAATCGCGATGGGCGGTCTTGGTAGCGATGTGGCTATTGAAACCGCAGATGTTATTATACAAACAGATCAACCCAGTAAAATCTCAAGAGCGATAAAAATAGGCCGTTCTACACGTCGGGTTGTTTGGCAAAATATCATACTTGCCTTTGGCGTGAAAGTTATTGTATTAATATTAGGCGCTGGAGGTCTCGCCACAATGTGGGAAGCAGTCTTTGCAGATGTAGGTGTAGCATTGCTGGCTATTCTCAATGCTGTTCGATTGCAGAAAATGAAGTGGGAATAGAATTGTAGCATTCAATAAGTCAACTGGATGATTCACTTACTCAAAAGTTACATTTACGGTTTTCTGTTATGAAAGGAATTGTTTTTAAATTAATTTTCTTGGCAAACATCAACCAATGGAAAAAAATTTACTCGCTACACTTTCAAATTACAAAACAGAAATTGAACCAATCATTACATCTGACCTATCAGATATAGCAATCGTAAGCAATGGCATTGCAAAGTCAAGAATGTGTATTCATAGTTTCAGAACTACTCTTAGATCATCAAAATTTAGAAGTAGAAAAGCTGAGGTACATTTCTTCAAATACACAAAACCTTATGTATATGGACGACTAAAGTTTTTTGTAAAACTTCATAAATATTTACTTCTCAAACCTCAAGGAAGTATAGCAAAACAACGGGCGCACATTGATGAAGCCGTATTGAAGTTGGAGGCACATAATTTTAAAAACATTGATTTTGTAGGTTACTATCGAAGGGATGAAAAAAATTTAGACAAATACTATTTCGTACGTGGCAAAGACGAGATAGGCTTAGCGTCTGACTCTTCACACTTTTATACAGATCCAGAATTTAGCACCAGTCACGATAATTTGGCAGCTCAGATAATAGCCTATGATTTGTTGATTGAACATTATAATGAAGAATTGGATAGACTACGTAAAAAAGAACTCAACTTATCAATTGAGCCAGACAGCCCAGCAATTCTTAATAATTTATCCTGGACCGCTTCCAAGACTGATTTAGTTGAGATTATATATGCACTGCAAGCGTCTGGTGCGATTAGAAATGGTCAGGCAGAAATCAATAAGATGGCATTGGTCTGTGAAAAATTATTTGATTTAGAATTAGGAAATTTCTATCGTACCTATTTTGAAATTAAAGAGCGTAAAAATGATAGAACAAGATTTTTGACTAAGCTCAAAACAGATCTTGAACAAAAAATGAAAAATGATGATGAAAGATATTAGACATAAGGAATGAGTAACTTAACCACTTTGAAATGTTAAAACTCTTACCAACCCATTCCCAACTTGGGAATAAAATTCATCAAACAACCACACATTTGTAAAACGAATGTCAAATCAAAGCAAAGCAACCGCTTTGAACTGCAAGCAGTTCGGCGGTTGTTTTAATTTTAAACCGTTTTACTATGCCCACATCGATTATCACATCAGATGACCTAAGAGAATTCAAAATGGAATTACTCGAGGACCTAAAAGAACTTATTCAAACACCTGTTCAACCTAAAAAGAAGAAATATCTCAAGTCAGCTGAGGTTATGGAATTGCTACAGGTAAGCCCAGGAACACTTCAAAATTTGAGAATAAACGGCACCCTGCCCTATTCTAAAATTGGTGGCATCATTTTCTACGATGCCGATGAGATTACGAAAGTAATTCTCGAAAACCGTATTGATAATTCTCAATAGATGAAATGGAAGTCAACTACATCCAGCACCTCAATGCGGTATTCAAAGCATTTCAGGAAGATAGCAGGTTAAACCCAACACACATCAGCTTATATCTCGCGTTGTTCCAATTGTGGAATCACCATCGCTTTCGCGAAAGCTTTCACGTTAACCGTGAGGATGTGATGAAGCTGTCAAAGATTGGGTCAAAATCTACCTATCACCGTTGTGTCAAAGAGCTGAACAACTATAAATATTTGGTTTATGAGCCGTCGCACAATCCGTTCAAAGGGTCTAAAATTAAGATGCTCAAATTTGGAACAACCTCTGGACAAGTATTGGAACAAGCTGTGTACCAAGGTGTCCCAAATCAAGGACAAGAAGTGGTACGTTCTAATAAACATATACAAACTAATCAAAACAGTTATAAACTACCCAAGCCTAAAAATGAAATTGAAGTTCTACAATTTTTTAAAAAAGAAGAGTGGCCAGAAGTCGAAGCGCAAAAATTCTTCAATCACTACCAATCTATCGGCTGGAAGATTGGCGGTAAAATCAAAATTGAGAATTGGCACGCTTCCGCGAAAAATTGGATGCTAAAAGCCGAAGAACTCAAACAAGAAAAACAGAAAAGCGAGCTGTCCCAAAACGCTGCCCTGAGCTTGTCGAAGGGTCAGGACAATCTGCATACCACTCGGAACAAGAATTATAATAAACCGTTATGAAAACACCGGAAACCATATTCGACCCAAAGAAGCCTCACATCATTATTGAAGGCGCTGTAGAGTATAAACTCGGTACGTTTGACGGAGACTTTATCCAGTATGATTTTGCGAGCATAGCTCGCTATATCGATGCGAAAGGAAAGCTGCTTTTCGGAAAGAACTTCAAACTTTACGATGAAGACAAGCAATTATTGTACAAGCTCTGCAGCTACTTTGTAGCTGATGCAGTCGAGTGTAAGAAGTATGACATCGACATAGATAAAGGCCTGCTATTGACAGGTCCAGTAGGTTGTGGTAAAACCACGCTAATGCGGTTGTTACCGCATATCGTACCCCACAAGCGCAGCTACAACTTCATTCCGTGCCGGAATATCGTTTTTGGTTTTAATGGAATAGGCTTCA
The DNA here is from genome assembly GCA_947491755.1 of uncultured Nonlabens sp. GTDB lineage: Bacteria > Bacteroidota > Bacteroidia > Flavobacteriales > Flavobacteriaceae > Nonlabens. Next base: position 952,181 of record CANLKV010000002.1, read on the forward strand.
AAATGATACAGGATTACGAAGACCACAAATACTATTGCTTTGATGACTTGGGTGTTGAGCACGTAGGCCGTTATTACGGCAAGGACTGCAATGTGATGGGCGAAATCCTCATTTCCAGATACGACATCTTCAAACAGAAAGGCATCAAAACACATATCACCACCAACCTCAACGCAGACGAGCTACAAGAGAAATACGGCGAGCGCGTGCGCTCTCGTATGCGGGAAATGTTTAATCTGATTTCGTTTGATCAGAATAGCGTGGATAAGAGAAAATAATTACAAGTTATTTGCTTTTTAGACGTTCTTTAAAGATGCTTAAATCTTGATAAAGTTGTGGTTTCCCATATTGCTTTAAACTCAAGACTATATTTCTACAGCATTTTTTATATTTTCTGCCGCCACATAAGGAACATTTTTTATTGGGTTCGTATTTAATCCCTGTAATGGCTGTTTGTAAAAGGTTTATAATTAGTGGCACTTCACTCAGTTTATATTCCTCATTATAAAACTGAAAGATACCCTCGGCGTGATGTTTGTATTCCCCATTTGCATAATTCCCTGTTGATACTTTGTAGTGGTAATTGGCAAAAAAAGGATATATAACTTCTCTGTAAAATTCTTCAAAGACTATTCCTCGCCTTTTTCTTTTGATTAGCTTATGCGGAATGTCCAAACAACATTCCCCTTCCTTAGAAATATGAAAGTCCCAATCTCTATTGATGATTTGAGTTTTCTCGATTACTATGGGGACTGTATATGGGTACTCAGCTTCGTTTATAAGAATTAGGATTTTAAAGTGACCCCAGAGTTTATCACTTTTGTCTAAGACACTTATTTTACCTTCGAGAGCTAAATATCCGGTTTTAGGGCTTTCAACTATCTCAAAGGCAAAATATTTGTCCAGAAAATTTTTGATGTCAGTACTAAGGCATTTTTTACCCATAGTTGAAGTATGGTTTACTTTTAGATGCTATTGGGTACAAATCAAGACTATTTCTGTTGGGGTCGGGAAGGGTATTGATAGTCAATACCAAGACACCCATATCGTTTTGAACAGCTAAGTTGTTATCTACCAAGTAGCGTTCCCAATCAAAATTGTATTGGTAATATTTTCTTCCATCCTCATAATCGTGAATTTCCTTGCTTCGCTGTTCAAAATATTTATCCTTTCTAAGTTGAGTTGTCACATTGTGACCTACAACTATGCCGCTGTTTTTTGCGTTACTTTGCATTTTAGGTGCAAGACTCGTATGAAGACTACACGTAGTAACTTCGCCTGATTCACCAATGCCGGAATAGAACCAATCTACTTGTTTGGAATGACCCAAATCCAGCCCTGCTCTTGTATGGATATCTTGAATACCATTATCTTCAAAGAAGTCTTTTAGGTCATTTTTGACAAAGTAAGATATCATTGAGAATGATTTTAAGGCATCTTCTACGGCTTTTAGCTTTTCTATGTTTTTCCCGCCGAAATAGACCATTAAACCATCACCCTGTATGCGATGCACGTAGCCACCACATAGGTTTACTGCAAACATTGAAGCTCGGATGATACTTTCTGTAATCAACCTTACCGTTGCTTTTGTGAAATTATTAAAAAGTTTTGTGCTCTTCTTTACATCGATGAATCCAGATATTATCCAATGCTCTTCAACTAAGTCTGTACCTTTTAAGTGTACAAAGTCTGGATGACTTCCCAACGGCTGATAATCAAAAGTCTCTGGCACACCCATCCCTTTCGCAAATAATCTCATTTCGTGGGATAGCTCTCGACCAGGTAGTTCGTTTCTTAACGATTTGAGATATTCACGGTTGCTTTCCAACAAAGGTTCACTTAATCCGTAGATTTTGTTTGATTTCGTAGGGTCGTTCTCGACCGCTTTTTTAATTACGTTTTTGTAGTCTTCAAATAAGTTCATTTTATGAGGTTATTTTAATTAGTATGTAGGTTAAGGGCGCCAGTAGCACAAATTGTATAATTAATAGGCCACAAGCCCACTTTAGTTTTTTGAATTTTGATTTCAAGCCTTGTGATAGGACAAAAACTTGATTTCTCAAATCCTTTACATCCTCTTTTTTATCTTGCTTTTTTGAAAGCGCAAAAAATTCTTTTTTGTCTTTCTGCGCGATACTGGCGAAATAGTATAGCGATTCCACATCTGACTTAGGCGAGAAATAAGGCATACTTGCCAATGCCAGCAGTATGAGACTGCCAACACCAAATAAAATAATTGCTGCTAAAAATATTAACAACCATATTTCTTTGTCAAGTAGTTCCTGAATTTGTGTTAGCAGCGTAATTGCACCACCTGTGATAAAGGTATTTATGGCAATATATACTGCTGTTTTGTTATTAACGCTATCGTAATAATGGTCTAAGCGACTCACGGTATATTCCAATCTTTCTTTTTCCATAGAGAGTTAAATTATTAACTAGGCTGAATCCTCAGAACCAGCCTAGTTGATTACTTGATAGCCTTTGCAATGGCTGAAACAGCCGCAACAAAAGTTACCACGGTAAGAATTGTGGAAATAACTTTAGCGTTATTTCCTTTTAAATGTAAACAGGTGTCTTTTTCACAAAGACTCAACCTGTCATTTTGAAATGAATAATTCATAGTCAAAATTTAAATTAGCCCAAGTTCACAGCATTTGGGTTTCGCTGAAGCATTACTTACTTTTATCGGTAACACCTTTAAATTTTCCGCCGCTGGTTTTTACGTCCATAAATCTTCCTGAGTCGGAATCTCTTTTAACGTAAAGCCCAGTTTTTGGGTTTTTTACTTGAGACCTGCTTCGTACCGCACCGTGTCTGCGATTGTCACCGCTTTTGCCATTTGTTGCCATAGTGTTTAGCTTTAAAAAGATTATTTTACTTTTATTTGCGTAGCATTGATTGCATCCAATATCATATGTTTGAGGTGTGACACTTTATGTTTTGCTAATTCTGTCACACTTTGAACATACCCAAGTAGAGTACTCTATGGACATCGAAGAACAACTATTAATGATATCCGATAAGGAAATCGAACCTCAAAAGGCAACTGAGGCTTTGAACTGGATTTATACAACTTACCGTGATTTTATATTTACAGTAGTCAAGAAGAATATCTATTTCACTAAAGAGAAAAATGATATATCTAAAACTATTACGAATGATGTGTTTCTTTATGTATGGGATAATCCATTGAAATGGGAATTCAATTCAGAAACTCATAATTGTGCAATAACTGCATTTAAGGCATATTTATCTCAAGTCGCTAAAAACTTGCTCAGAAATGAATTAAGAAAGTCTGAGACTCATCGATTATCGGTAATTAACGTTGATTCAAGTGAAACTGACTTCTTTGATACCTTTTTAAATCCTAAAGAGATAGAAGTTGTATCTAAGAATGCTAACTTAATCGAACAAGCATTAGAACAATTGAAACCCCATAATAGAGATATAGTTAGAATGTATTATGTTTTCTATGAAACAAACAAGAATATGACTTCTGAATCGCTAGAGGCTTTGGAAATAATATTCAACACAACAAGGGTAAATATCCGTCAAATAATTTCACGAGCTAAAAAGACGATAAAAGGTATTGTCACCAGCCAAGTTCAAATTAAAAATTAAGGTTATGTCTGAAACGAATGAAATATTCAAAAAAATACTTGAAGACAATGGCTTTACATTTCCTAGTAATGAAAGTCAAGTTGAGAAATTTGAATCTTTATTGTCCGATGGATTAGAAAGCCCTAATTCTTGGCCAGATATTAATGAACTTTTAGAAAGTAAGTCACAACAAAGTGAACTTAGTTTCAACAATCTTAATTCTGATGACAAAACAGAAAGGTTTATGTCTATGGCCGCAAGAGATGGTAAGAAAATATCCGATGATGTGAAAAAGCAGATGAAAGAAGATAAGGATAAAGCAAATGGCAAATGAGTTTCTTTCCTCTTTCGATAAAGATTTTATCGATGAACTAGCTAGCGGTATTTCAGACTTATACTTTTCGGATAGTCAAATTATGCCAGCAGAAATTGCCGAGAAGTCTGGAATTTCATTCAGCTTTGGACACTACAAAAGCTGTTTTGATGGTCTGTTGGAATGTGAAGACAATCGATTTCATATATTCATTAACAAAGACAGAGTAGGTCATCAGTTCCAGAATAGGGCTAGATTTACTTTTGCGCACGAATTAGGTCACTTTTTTATAGATTCTCATAGGAATACATTGCTATCTGGTAAATCTTTAAGCCATTGTTCGTTTACTGGCTTTAAAAGCAAAAATTTGATAGAAAGACAAGCGGATTATTTTGCATCCTGTCTGCTAATGCCTTTTGACAAGGTTCGAAATTATATCAATAGAAGAAAGTTCGAGTTTAGTTTGATAGATGAGTTATCTAAAAAATTTGGTGTAAGTATTTCTGCGACTGCAATTCGATTTAGTGCTATTGGAAATCATCCAATTCTATTGGTTTATTCAAAAAAAAATCAAATTAAATGGTATTGGTATAGTGATGACTTCCCATTCAAGAGGTTAAAATATGATAAAACCAAACTTCCAGAGGAAACTGTTGCTAGTGAATATTTTTCGGATGGTTATAACCCTATCGAAACAGAAGAAGTATATGCGGCTGACTGGTTCTACCTATCAAGACATACAGATTCAGACAGAAAGTTTTTTGAACACGCTGTTATTAAAAACGAACATTGCCTTAGTATTATTTGGGAGGAATAATCCCCACCTACGGCACTTGCCAGCTCATCACTCATTACCTCATTGCGCAAGCTGCATTCGTCTATTCACTCTTCACTAACAAGAGCCTACGGTTCCGCGCGGTACCAGCAATGATTACCACAATCATTTAAATAATAAACTAACTGCTGCGGTTGTTTTATAAGTAATCTCTTTCTAAAATATTCGTCGAGATAATCATTGCTCGTACTCTTTGCCTTTGCGCGCACAATCGTCGAAAGATTTGTCTTTCAATTGAACAACAGTAATAGCATTAACATTCAGGAAGGCAGGTAATAAGGTGTGCGCCAGTTGTTCCATTTTGTTCCATAAAACATCCCGACAAGGGTATATAAACAGGCATTAGCATTCAGTATAAAAATTAAACACTCATCTTGCCTGCCCTTGTCGGCACCGTCACCACGTCCACCACACGCCATCCAAGAGTGCTGGCTTGTTTTATTCCACACATTCCACGCCTTCTGCACTCGCGGCTACTTTTGTCCCTTAGAATCCCAAATAGGACGGCTATCGCCGGCATAATTAGTAAGGGACAACCGCCGCTTCACGTTTTGCGAGCCTGCGTGTCGCTGCGGGCTTATACGGTGTCACATTTTTTGATATCTAGTTAATAAACACTTGTAAATGCAATAACGTCCTACAGCCGTAACACAGAAAAAGTGTTACAGCTTCCGTCCTGGCAAGTAAGAGCTGTACCTTCCTTCCGCGACTTCCTATCGTCAGCCACTACACTCACGCACAGCACTTACCCATATCAAGAAACCTCATCCTTCCATTAAAAAGAATCAAAAAACTGCGCCACCTAGTGTACAACATAGCCGTGACCGCCTTCCGTGCCTACAGGCGCCCACTCACGGCACCCTTGCTCATCTCGCAGGCGGCTCGCGCCTTTTGGATTACCTGCTTAACAACAAATAAAAAGACCTTTGCGTTATACATTAATCCTATACACTTAGTAATAGAAAATGAACGAAGATTTCAAAAGAGTATTTATACACGAATTAGGTCATTTTATTGCCTTAGAGCTAAATTTCCGGTGATACAATTATGATAGAAGAGCTATAGAACTAAAAATTGAACCAAGAATAAATACTAAATTTTACAATGGTAGTATTTCCACTGACAAAGCTACAATCGGTAGTTACAACCCAATTAATAGCGCTAAAGAATATGCCCAAACATTTTACGGCTGCTTATTTGAATCACTATACCGCAATAATGATATAAAATCTTGCTTGAAGTCATCAGTTAGTAAAAGTGATTATTTAGTTAATAATATTGGCAATGGCAAAATAGATGCGCTACATTTATATTCAATATCCATCAGACCAGAATTAAAGGATGTCGGTAAAAAGTGGTTCAACTACGCTACTGAAAACTTTTATCCATTAATAAAGAATAATGTTACTCATTTCAAAACAATATTCGATTTGAGTCCTGAGAATTATATAGTATCAAAACAACACAACCAAACTACATTTGACATCAATAAATTAAGAAATACAACTATATCTTTCGTCTTAGAGCACAGCGATGTTTATGATTCTTTCATCAAAGGCTTAGAATCGATAAAATAAAAAAAGGCCACAAATATAGTTGGCTTCCCACTGCCAACGCTATGATGCAGTAAAGTTCAGGCCTATCGGTTTTGAAAAAAATAATGCGCCGAAAAAACGCATCATTTTTTTCAATCCTTTTGCAGTCGGTCGCAAGATTTTTACCAAAAAACTTGACAGCATCGCCACGCCACCAGAGTCATCGCTTTCTTTTTTTGTTTTTCTTTTAAAATAGTATTGGTGGGCTTTGGCAGCAGTTATTTGAAACTTTTCGTAAAATGAAAAACCCCAGAATTGCTTCCAGGGTTTCTCTAAATTGCCGAATGTCATTTCCGTTTACGCTTTCGCGGAAGCTTCTTTTTAATATGGTCTTTCAAATACACCTTTAACAGAAGTGAAACCAAAAAGCTGATGGTTGCGCCAAATACAGCCAGTACCGCTGATGTCAAAAAACTTTCGCCATCAATGGACGGAACGGTTGCGGCAATCGTACCACCAAAGGTTCCCGCTTTTGTCGAAAGGTATTTGGTAGGCATCACTTACTTATTTTCAGATTCCAGTTGTTTCTTTAGACCGTCGCGAAGCTCTTCCTGCTTTTTTTGTTTGTCATCATCTGAAACCACAGCTTGACTTATAGCCGTGGCAACTGTACCAGCAACTGTCAAATAGGTAGCGACGGTTACAACCGCTGTTGGAAGTGCAATGGGAGCTGCGATGATAGCACCGCCAGCGGTGGCCAATGCGATACCTATGTTTCTCAAGGTCTTGAAAAACTTCGGTGTTGGTTTTTTATAACGTTGTACAAGGTTCATTGTATTAAGATTTTATAGTTAATGTTACTTTTTCTTTTCGGTCATAGGCTTGATAGCAGAGCGATAACAGCTTCTGTAATGCAACTCGGGATGACCAGCCCGTTCCAATGCCCGAGAGTTGCGAAACTGGCGACAGACAACCGCGCAGTTCCTTTGCGGCATCATTTGCAGGATGTATAAGAATCAAACTACGACCAGGAACGTCTTGAATGTGAAGATGATTTCTAAATCGCTTTGAAATTCTTGGTACAATCGCATAAGCGCCTTCAGGAATACAGGAAACATTCCGCCGATTGTCCTGCCAAGGCAGTTCAATCGTAAAGCAGATGAATCTGCCATTGATGAAAAGGGCACCGTTGGTACCCTTTTCAAAATAGCTTCGCTTCAGGATGAGGTCCATCTTAAACCTTATCTACATTTGCAACTGAAAGCGCATTAAATGCACCATTTTTCAACGAATACATCTGCCCGTTCACTTGCTGATAGAATTCGATTCCAACCACCTGCACAATCGGCAACGCCGATCCAGCTGGAAGAGCGACCGCAAGGTTGATGGCTGCGGTGTTTGCACCGTCATACGGCAAAATTGCCGTCTCAGCACTCTCGAAGCTCGAGGTCTCATTTGCAAAGTCAAGCTCTGCAGCACCAGTTACAACTTTGAAGTGTGTAGTTCCACCAGGAGCAGCAATTCGCACCGCTGGTGCAAATGGTGCCAAGCTCAATTCCACATCGCCCGTTGCACGGTCAAGAGTGGTGGAATAAGGAGCAAATAAAGTTGAGCCAAGTTTTCCGTTGAGGTTGAACTCAAAGCCTTGCAGCGTTGCCATATCACCATCTTCGATGGTTCTTGCGCCACGCTCGTTGACCGTGTCCGTTTTGGTTACTGCCACAAGTGCTTTTGTCAATCGACTTACCACACGCTTGTCTTTTGCATTCTGCAAAAGCACACGGATAGCATTGCGGATGACTTTGCCGCCTTTGCCGGCACGTCCAAATTCAGACCCATTCTCACGCGTTCTCTGGAACGCTGGGTCATTGGCGATACGATTGGCATCCACACCGCCTTTGGTGCGTGCCAGATGCCCATCAGAGCTTTTGTAAAAGGAAATGTCGCCGAGTGTTCCCTTTAGTTTGATAATACCAGTTTGTCTTGCCATTTTTTATAAATTTTATGATTACTCAACAAATCAAAGTAGATTTGTAGGGAAAGAGAAATAACCCATACCACCTCAGCCGATTAGCACAATTTTTGCCGAGAATTACCTATACTTCAAGCAAGGATTCGCTATGGATGAAGTATAGATAGTGTATCACTATGAAGATTTTAAGAGCCTGCATATTCCCAAAAGACGTGCATTGCCTAACTGGCAGAAGCGAACGCTATGGCAGGAAGCTTTTAAATGATATTAGAAGGCACTTTGATAAGCAATCCCATCAGTTTGTAACCGTCAAAGAATTCGCCGAATATAGCGGCATAGAAGAGGAAATTATCACAGAATATTTACAGCAAGTTTCATAGTATTTAGTGCTGTTTATGTAGGTTTGAATACTGGAAATTGTTATCTTTATATAGTCTTGAAAGTATCAAAACAATTCAAGCAAGTTCATTAAAAATGGTAGTTAATCGGTCAGTTGTATATCTTGACTAACTGTTTAAGCCCTGAAAATACTGCATAATGCGTGGTTTTACGGCAATCCTGTCGAGGTCACAATCACTTACAATCCCGAATCGCATAGCGATCGGGATTTTTTATAGGGAGACGTCAAGAATTTATTCTTGAAAGTAAACATATAGAAAATCACGATGACCCGATAGGGTTGGGATTGTATTTGCAGGATGGAGCTTTCTCAGGATCTATAATCCTGTCGAGGTCACGAATGAATAGTTCAATTAGAAAAAACGCCAAGGTAACTTGAGCGTTTTTTTGTTTGAAGTATTCTCAAAGAGGAGCTTTATCAGGATGCGCAGCAATCCTGTCGAGGTCACGACACTTAAGAAACCACGTCCCGCAGGGCGTGGTTCTTTGCTTTATGGAAAAGCTGAACGCAGTTCAGAGTTTTGGAATAAAACAACGAACCAGAGCGATAGCTCGTGGTTTCTTATTTGCAACATTGCCCTCACTCAGGATCTATAATCCTGTCGAGGTCACGAATGAATAGTTCAATTAGAAAAAACGCCAAGGTAACTTGAGCGTTTTTTTGTTTGAAGTATTCTCAAAGCGGAGCTTTGTCAGGATGCGCAGCAATCCTGTCGAGGTCACAATCACTTAAGCGAAATTCTTTATTTGCGACCGAGAGATCACTCAGGATCTTTCTAACGCACCGAGAGAGGCTCAAAAAATAACCGCTTTTTAATAAAGCGGTTATCTTGTAATTAGACGATCATTTATGTAGGCTACAAACAGCCGTATGCCTTATAAATAGTGCTACTCTTTAACCACCTTCTGCGTAAGCATTCCATTAGAGGCCTGCACTTTTACGGTATAGATACCAGCAGCTAATTGAGACACATCAATAGATGATTTTGTCGAGACAAGCACCGACTGTCCTAGCATGTTATATAGGCTTACCTGTACCAGTCTTTCCTGGCCGTCTAATTCTATGTTGAGTTGATCTTTAACAGGATTAGGATACATCGTTAAAGAGGCTGAATCTACAGTGCCTTGACCTAGTGTTTGTAGTTTAAAACTTAAATAAAACCGCTCTTCGTCCTTACTGGCTGCATTGCTTTGATCCACCGTAAAGCTGTAGCTCGTATCATTTTCTAGCAATGTTTGCTTTCGCGAAAAGCGATCTTCTAAGAATACCTGGTAATCATCTAGGTTTTTTAGGTTTACTGTGAAGCTGTAAGACTCGTTTCTCCAATTGTTTGTCGATAGTGGAATCTCTTCATTTTCTACCGGCAGAGCCCTATGTTCTACAGCCAGCAGTTGATTGGAATTAATGGTTGCTATACTCTCGTCTATATTTGTGAATTTTGTTATATCTGAGGAATCTAAACCGCTATCATACGCATTTGAAAACCTAATACGCAACCCGTCGATGCTCTCGTTTGCGGCATCCTGTAAGTTTAAAACAAGCTCCGATCGCTGGTTTTCACTCTCTATACCAGCATTGATATCTGTAGTGTTATCCTTCATACTTTCGGTAAAGTTGATTGTAGGATTTTCTACCGTTGTTTGAATAAAGAAGGACTGTCCAGGTTCAATAAACTTGGTGGCAGTAGAGATGGTTGGTGTGGCAACGCCATTGCCAGAACTTAAATCATCGATTACCACATAAGCACCTCGCCTATTTACCATAGGATCCCATACCCACAATTTAGCGTTATCCGCATTATTGTTTGCCGCAAGTAGATCACTTACATCAATTTTACTTTGGTATGGATTGGCTATAAAAGCTACGGTAACGGCATTTTCTTGCGTCCCTGTATAACTTGGGAACGTATAACTTAAGTCCCCCAAAGCTAACTCCCCTGTAGAAACTAAAGTGGTAGCTGCTGGTGGCGCAACGTTATCAGATAGGTCAACACCACGATCTCCACGTATCATTAAACGATAAGGTACACCTACCTCTAGATTAATATCTTTTGTGTTTGTTATGGCATCCCAACCAGTAGTGGAATTTAATTTAAACATGGACGGGCTTCCAGAAGTGGTATAATCCATACCTGTTGTAGCATCATAATCACCAACGATACCCTGCGCACCAGTGATTTGCGTGCCTATTCCTGACGAGTTACCTCCTGCATCTTGCCAATTATTAAAAATAGAGCCACCATTTACTGGACTGGCTACAAAACGGAAAGCCCGTCTTGCTGGGTAAAACTTTTCAATAGTAACATTACCTATACCACTGGCCGTGCCAGTAAAAACATCAAAATAACTGTCTCCCGTAGTGTCGCTTTTGAAAACTAAACTACCGTTATTTTTAATGTTACCTTTCACTGATAAAGAATTGCCTGCTTCTATAGTCAGACTTGCATTAGCGGTCAATTGCAGGTCGCCCACGACATTATTCTGAGAAATAATAGGCATATGGGCTGCATTGCCCAGGATCAATATACCTGTTGTAGCATCTGGTAATGCTTCACTATCCCAATTACCTAAATTGTTAAAGGCAGCATCTATTGCACCAGTCCAGCGTATCGCACACGCAGCACCCCAATCAGGTTTGAAAGCCTCCACCAGCGCACTATTGGTTGAAAAATTGTCTGGTGCTGTGGTGATTTGTTCAACGCACCATCCAGAAATATCCTTATTAAAAGCACTAGCATCAGTAAACATAAAATTCATGTCCGAGACATTTGAAGTATTCCAACTGCCAACATCTTGGTTGAAACGAGTAGCATTATAAAACATAAAGCCCATGTCAGTTACATTTGAGGTGTCCCAACTACCAATATTTTGATCAAAGGAAGAAGCGTTTGAGAACATAGCCCTCATATTCGTGACATTTGAGGTATTCCAATTGCCAATGTTTTGATTGAAGTTAATAGCTCTAAAAAACATAAATGACATTCTAGTTACATTTGAGGTATCCCAACTGCCTATATTTTGATCGAAAGAAGAGGCGTCTTCAAATAACCCATACATATCTGTTACATTTGAAGTATCCCAATTGCTAATATCTTGATTAAAGGATGAGGCTCCTGCGAACATACCTGCCATTTTGACAACATTTGAGGTATCCCAATTGCCTATATTTTGATTGAATGAAGTAGCTCCGTCGAACATGCGTGACATGGTAGTAACATTTGAGGTATCCCAATTGCCTATATTCTGATTGAAGTTAGTAGCTCTAGAAAACATAGATGCCATTTCAGTTACATTGGAAGTGTCCCAACTGCCAATGTCTTGATTAAAATCGGAAGCGAATGAAAACATAGCTGCCATTTCAGTCACATTGGAAGTATCCCAACTGCCAATGTCTTGATTGAACGAAGTGAATTCAAACAAACCTCTCATGTTTGTAATTGCGCTTGTACAAGTCAATGCAATTTGAGGGTCCTGGGGATTGTTTGAAATAAGAGCTTCCAATTGTTCTCGCGATCTCTTGGTAAAAGTCTTAGAGACTCCGTCTATTTCTACAGTTCCCGTATCGCCAATTGCTGCATCTGGACACATACAAGTAACTCCATTAGAAGCAATGTAAAAATCAGTAGTACACGGAGCTCCCCAGTTGGGTTGATTGGCCTGTTCAAGAGCACTGTTGGCAGAAAAACCGGTGGGTGCCGTGGTGATTTGTTCAACGCACCATCCAGAAATATCCTTATTAAAAGAAGTGGCACCGGAAAACATATCAGTCATATCTGTGACATTTGAAGTGTCCCAGCTACCAATATCTTGATTAAAGGACGAGGCGTCGTCAAACAACCCATACATATCTGTTACGTTTGATGTATCCCAACCGCCAATATCTTGATTGAAAGCAGTAGCATCGTCAAACATATATTTCATAATCGTAACACTTGAAGTATCCCAATCGCCTATATCTTGATTAAATAAAGTGGCTCCGTAAAACATATCAGTCATATCTGTGACACTTGAAGTGTCCCAACTGCCAATATCTTGATTAAAAGCAGAGGCTCCATCAAACATTCCTTTCATGCTAGTAACACTTGAGGTATCCCAATCACCGATATATTGATTGAAAGACTCGGCTTCGTCAAACATATAATTCATGTTTGTCACGTTTGACACATCCCAATCGCCGATATTTTGGTTGAACGAGGTGGCGCCAAAAAATATATCAGTCATATCTGTGACTTTTGAAGTGTCCCAACTACCAATATCTTGATTAAAAATAAAGGCTCCATCAAACATTCCTATCATACTAGTAACATTTGAAGTATCCCAATCACCGATATATTGATTGAAAGACTCGGCTTCATCAAACATATAATTCATGTTTGTCACATTTGACACATCCCAATCGCCAATATCTTGATTGAACGAAGTGGCTCCAAAAAATAAATCGACCATGGTAGTAACACTCGAAGTATCCCAACTGCTAATGTTTTGATTGAAAGAGGATATACCATTAAACAGTTCACTCATATCTGTAATGCCACTGGTACAGGTGAATGCTATTTGAGGGTCCTGGGGATTGTCATCAATCAGCGCATCCAGTTGTTGGCGCGATCTCTTAGTAAAAGTTTTAGAGACTCCGTCTATTTCTACAGTGCCTGTATCGCCGATAGCTGCATCGGGACACATACAAGTAACTCCATTAGAAGCAATGTAAAAATCTGTAGAACAGGAAGCTCCCCAGTTGGGTTGATTGGCCTGCTCAAGAGCACTACTGATCGAAAAATCGAGGGGTGCCGTGGCGATTTGTTCAACGCACCATCCAGAAATATCCTTATTAAAAGCACTAGCATCAGTAAACATAAAATTCATGTCCGAGACATTTGATGTATCCCAGCTACCAATATCCTCATTAAAAGAACTAGCTTCAGAAAACATAAAGCTCATGTCAGATACATTTGAAGTATCCCAATTGCCGATACCTTGATTAAAAGCAGAAGCGCTAGAAAACATATATCTCATGTCTGCGACATTCGAAGTGTCCCAGCTACCAATATCTTGATTGAACGAAGTGGCTTTATTAAACATAAAGCTCATGTCTGTAACATTAAGGGTATTCCAACTACCGATATTTTGATTAAAAGAAGAAGCCTCTGAGAACATATACCTCATATTAGTAGTATTGGAAGTATCCCAACTACCGATATTTTGATTAAAATCGGTAGCCCCAGAAAACATAAAGCTCATGTCAGTAACATTGGAAGTATCCCAACTACCGATATTTTGATTAAAAGAAGAAGCCTCTGAGAACATACTAAACATATTAGTAATATTTGAGGTGTCCCAGCTGCTGATGTCCTGATTGAAGGTGGTAACCTGAGCGAATAAATTGCTCATATCTGTAATGCCACTGGTACAGGTCAATGCTATTTGAGGGTCCTGGGGATTGCTTGAAATAAGAGTCCTCAGTTGTTCTCGCGATCTCTTGGTAAAAGTCTTAGAGACTCCGTCTATTTCTACAGTGCCTTTATCGCCGATAGCTGCATCAGGACACATACAAGTAACTCCATTAGAAGCAATGTAAAAATCTGTAGAACAGGAAGCTCCCCAGTTGGGTTGATTGGCCTGTTCAAGAGCACTACTGATCGAAAAATCGAGGGGTGCCGTGGCGATTTGTTCAACGCACCATCCAGAAATATCCTTATTAAAAGCACTAGCATCAGTAAACATAAAATTCATGTCCGAGACATTTGATGTATCCCAGCTACCAATATCCTCATTAAAAGAACTAGCTTCAGAAAACATAAAGCTCATGTCAGATACATTTGAAGTATCCCAATTGCCGATACCTTGATTAAAAGCAGAAGCGCTAGAAAACATATATCTCATGTCTGCGACATTCGAAGTGTCCCAGCTACCAATATCTTGATTGAACGAAGTGGCTTTATTAAACATAAAGCTCATGTCTGTAACATTAAGGGTATTCCAACTACCGATATTTTGATTAAAAGAAGAAGCCTTTGAGAACATATACCTCATATTAGTAGTATTGGAAGTATCCCAACTACCAATATTTTGATTAAAATTAATAACCTCAAAAAACATAAAGCTCATATCTGTAATACCACTGGTACACGTCAATGCAATTTGAGGATCTGTTACATCTGCTTTGATAAGCGCATCTAATTGTTCTCTGGTGCGCTTAGTAAAAGTTTTAGAGACTCCGTCTATTTCTACAGTGCCCGTATCGCCAATAGCTGCATCAGGACACATACAAGTAACTCCATTAGAAGCAACGTAAAAATCAGGATTGTTCTGCGCAGCCATAGCTGTCACAAAAAGAAGTAGTGGTAAAAGGAGAGTTTTTTTCATAATTAACTTTATTGTGTTTACGACAGACTAGGTCATGTCGTATAAATAACTTAATTATTAGACGCCCTCCTTTGGCTGCAAAACATTCAAGGTGTACTATTCAACTGACAGCAACAACTGACTAAATAGTTTTGAATATTTCACATTACAGGTCGCAAAACTACACCTTAATCGCTTAGGCTTTAAATTTTTCTTAAAATATTTTAATTGACATCTACAAATCTCTTAGCTCAGTAAGCTCCCTAATATGGATTCCAGAGATTTCTCCTTAAATTTTAGACCAATTGTTGCTCAAATCGTCCTTTATATTTGTAATACCAAAAATTGGTCTAATAGGTTATTACGGCACAACTTTCAATTTCTCAAAATTTCTCATCAACGGCCTGACCTATTTCTAAATCGTTGAAGCATCCGCTGATTGAAAGATCTTTCAGCAATTAATAATTTTGCAATTCTTGGTTTTGTAAATATTTCATCAAGGCTCTTAATTAAATTCTCTTGAGCCAGATAAAGTGATTTTTCAATTTTTAAATAGTTAGTAATCAATTGGCCAGCTTCTTCCGTATTCATTTGGTCTATATTTTCTGACTCGTTTAATACCATGATTCCCAATTTTCTCCTATTCGCTTCTAGCTCTTGATCATATGCTTCATAGATCGGCCAGAATTCTTTAGCCTCTTCGTTAGTAAGGTTTAACTCTTTTGTAATGTAGGCTGTTTTAAGTGTTTTTATGCGCTCTTTTGGCGTTTGAGCAGATACCAGAAAGCTCACTAGACCTAGGGTTATTATTAATATATGTTTCATTGTAAATTGTTATTATAATTCATGAAGAAAATGTTCATTTTCTAAAATATAGTCTTCCAGTTCTTTTTGCAAAGCTTCGTCTTCTATCTCTATCTCAAAAACCTTATCTTCAAGCAGCAGGCTTAAATCATCTTCTGTCAAAAAAAGTGCTCTTTGATTGAGATACCATTCCTCACTTTCTTGTGTTAGTCCAGCAAATTGCACATCGTGGGATGGAGTGAATTTAGATATCGAAATTGTAAGCACCATAATAGCGGCAATACTAGCGGCTGCCACATATATTTTCTTATATGAAAGTAACTTAACAACTTTCCCGACCTTATTTTCTTCCTGCTCAATGGCTACCGCTTTAAGAATGTTGCTTTCTAAAGCATCTAGACAAGCATCATCTTGAGCAAATCCGTCTTCTTGTGCTGTAAATTTTTCTTCAATATTTAAAGTCTCAAACAACGTACTTTCAAGTTGTGCTAAATATCCATCGTCAGGAGCAAATCCGTCTTTAATTTGTTCCTTTTCAAAGTCTATTTTTTTGTTTTGCTCTTTCATAATTCAAAACGTTATTTTTGATGACAAGGTTAGGCTTGTTCTAGTAATATTTTCAATTTATTGACTGCCAGAAAATAATTTGCTTTTAACCCACCTTGCGATGTACCTGTAATCTCTGAAATTTCTTTGTATTTTAATTTATCAAAATATTTCATATTAAAAACATCTCTTTGCTTTTCTGGTAAGAGAGATACCGCTTGCTGCAGCTTCAACTGTATCTCGGTACCCGTGTAGTGGTGTGAATTTACCTGTAAAACAGCCATCCTGGTATGACTAAGCTCATCTATAGAAACGTTTTGTTTTTTTGCCTTTTCCTTTAAATAAGCATAAGCTTCATTGCGAGCTATGGTTAACATCCAAGTTTTTAAAGAGCTATTTCCCTTAAAGCCTTTCACATATTTAAAGACCTTGATAAAAGTAAGCTGTAGGACATCGTCGGTATCTTGATGATCAATGACAATTTTACGTACAAATCGATACATAGGTGCTTTATATTCCTTGACTAAGGATCTAAAGGCCCCATTTTTAGTTTCTTCCTTTTGAAGCTTTTCTATCAGTTCTTTCTCATCCATCAATGTCTAGCCTCTAAATAGAGGTATGCTTTCAGGTTGAAACTCTGGAAAAATGGTGGTCGCATCAATATTTAAATGATTTTTTAAAACCGTGGTGCACACATTTCTAAAATCTGTGGTCACCGGCAATTCCCTGGCACAGGTTTGCTCATCAATGGTTTTCAAGTTATTGAATATTTTGCCGCCATCAATATTATTTCCTAAAATAAACTGGCACGATCCTCTCCCGTGATCTGTTCCTAAAGATCCATTTTGATTGGTAGTACGACCAAATTCTGTCATGGTCATGACCACCACATCATCTTGAAAGGTGCCCAGGTCTTCCCAAAATGCAGCGATGCTCTTGGATAAATCCTCCGCATTTCTAGCAAAAGCGCCACTCTTAGTGGGTTGCCTGCTGTGCGTGTCCCATCCGGTACTTTCTGCAAAAGCAATTTCCAGTCCCACATTTGCTTTAATCAACTGGGCTATTTGCCTTAAACTATGGCCTAGGTTGCTTTTTGGGTAGGTTTGCGCACTTTGGGTGTTAAGATCAATATGTTTCATCAATTTAATAGCTTCCAGCCCGTTTTTGCCAGCATTGCGCAACCTTTCGTTTTGTTCAGCATTATATTCATGACCTATTCCGTTCAATTGCTCATCTGTAATTACGCTTTCGCGAAAGCGTAAGTCTTCTAGACGCTCCACCGCAATAGAGCTTTCATTACCATAAAGAATACGTGGCCTGGTTGGGGTCATTGCCACAGCTTTAAAAGGCGACACCATTGTAGCACGATCGGTTTGTGCAAGGGCCCTGTTGAGCCATCCGGTTTGCGTACTCTTCATTCCTGGTGTGCCACTTTCCGTAAAATCCTGCATATCAAAATGGGATCGATTATCTATAGGCAAACCAGAACCATGAATGATGGCCATTTGATTAGCATTAAAATAAGGTTTTAAAGAAAATAGGTACGGACTGAGGCCAAAATTACCATTGAGGTCCACTAGTTTTTCTTCTTGAGATAAGGTGCTGAGCATTAAGTTGGGGCGCACTTTTTTCAGAAAATGATTCTCTATAGGTTGCACGGCAGCCAGGCCATCCATTGCTCCTCGCTGAAAAATAGTTACAAGGATTTTTTTTCTTTTAAAGACAGGCGTTTCAAAAGTTTGTGTCGCAGCTTGGGCAACAAATGAAGGAATGCCTCCTAAGGTCAAACCAAACACCGCCATACTGCTTCCTTTTAAAAAAGCCCTGCGGTTCCATTGTTCATGCTTTATAGTATCGTGACACATTGCTTATCGTTTTTGAAATGATGGTGAAACAAATTGAGTGGCAAGCATGAGTGTATCGCCAGGTGACTTAGGTATTTTAACACCGTTGATTTTACCTTGCTCCAGTAGATATGCGAATTTTATGCGTTGGGCAATGGCAGCCTCATTAAGCCAAAATGCTTGATGTGTAGGATAGCCCGTAGGTGGTTGGAAAGCGTAAAGTGGCTGTCCCATTTTACTAGTCCACCGCAGTGTCTCAGTAAAATCTTTTACCTGTGCATCGCTTTTCCTCAACGCACTCACGACAAATTCAAAAGGCGATTTCGCTTTGGCTTTTATGTAATTTTTGTTCCAAAATGCCGGTGACTCGAGCATTGCCTTTATGGTAAATTTTAAATTACCATTGCTTTTTGCAAATTCTTGTGCCATGTTTTCAATCAACTTATCATCTGGTTTATCGTCCACAAAATAAGTGGCCAATTTTCTGGCAATATGTCTAGCAGTGGAAGGATGCTCTGCAAGTTGCTCAAAAAGGGCAATACCTTCGTTTATACCTTGATTGCCAGGATATGTTTTGCCCATGACCATTTTGCTGCCGGCATCGTGGCGAGAAGCGTCAAAATAGAACCCATTTTCTATGGTAGAGGCGCCATCCTTTGTTGCCCGATTTTTGACAAAAGACTTTAATCTGTCTGGAATGGGATAGAGCAACGGACTAGTTTTCCATCCGGTGAGTATCCTTGCTACTTCCTCGATGTCTTTCTGTGTATATCCACCATCAACGCCCAGGGTATGCAGCTCTAGTAATTCCCTAGCATAATTTTCATTGATGCCCGGCATTTGTCGTGTATTCATTTGGTCAGTTGCCGTTGCACCTGGCCTTAAGGTAGGTGCGTCTTTTGCCGCATTTGAAATGGTGTTATCGAGATAGGTGAGCATTGCAGGATGCTGTGCAGTCGCTTGAAGCATTTCTTCAAATTCACCAAAAATATGTGGCCTTATGGCATCTCGTTCATAGGAAAGCACATTAGTGGCCACATCGTTGATTCGCGTTATTGAAACATTAAAATGATTGTACCAAAAATCTACTAGCTTTTCTTCCAGTTGGCTATTGGAATAAGCGGCGCGGTACAACTTTTGTGCGCCCAACTGGTACATCAATTCCATAAAATTGCCCAATTCTAGGCGCTCCATCGGTTTTTGCATGGCAGCGCCATTTTCCATTTCATAAAACCAAATTCTATCTACATTATGTACGTGCCTTAACGTTGTGCCAAACATCTCGTTAAAATTGATCTGACCACGCAATCCATCACTACCATTGATACGATTATCGACCGCAATAGATCTTAAGGTAACGATTAATCCAGGATAGGTCTCTGCTATTTGCTGCATGGACAAAGCTGTGACTGGAAACCTTTTTTCCAAATCGGCTGTGAACTCTAAATCCTGTGAAGTGTTTAACTGCTCAGTTAACCACACGTTGACCCCTGTGTCAAGAATTTCTTTCTTAAGCCCAGGTGTTTCACCATAAGTGAGCTTATCCATAAGGTAGGTTGCGGCTTGATCGTCGCTCCAGCCCATGTCAAGATAGGGTGCCTGGACTGTTAAAATTGTCAATGGCTTTGCCGACGGTAAATTTGCCTGCAAATTCTGATGACCAGATTTGCAACTACATACAACTACAATAATGAGGATATAGCGTTTCATGACTTGCAGTTAAAGGCCTCTGCGATTACCTCCTCTATTTTGCATTCCGGCGCGCATTTCTTCTCTTTGCTTTTCTCTAAAGGCCTGATAGGTCTTAAACTGCTCGTCGTCCAGTATAAGTCTCAGTTTATTTTCTGTCTCTGTAGAAAGAGCCTGCATTTGTTGCATTTTTGCTCGTCTGTCACCGCCGCTTTCTCGCAATTCTCGCATTTGCTCCTGACTTTTTTGCACAATGGACTGCACTTCCGCCCTTTGGTCTTCCCTTAGATTCAAATCTTCTATAAGTTGTTGCCTTGCCGCCAGGCGAGCGTCTTTTCTGTCTATTTGCTCCGTGACTTCTTTGCTATCATTGGTTACCGTTTGGGAAGAACCACAACTTAGGACAGCTAGAACAATAAAGCTCACTATTAGGTTTTTGAGTAAGTACGACGTTTTCATTTTGTATATTGTTTTATAGTTGGAACATGAATAATTATAGAAAGTTTAGTAGCGCAGTAGAGCGATCCATTTTTAAGACACTTGTAAGACTAGCCTTGAATATTTAGTCAAAAGCACCCAGATGATTTTTTTTTAAAACGAGCATCATTAATTTTCAATCTTCAATAACATCTGAAACTTGGTACCCGTCATCGACTGGGACATATACCACATTATTTAACACATAAGCCGTGGTGTTGTCAACAGTAATTTCTTGTGCATCTTCCGGTAGTTCTTTGATGACAGCCCCTATAGGTGCTGTGTTGATTTCATATGCTCCATCTGTTTCTTGATAAAATACACCATCTGCATAAGCGTATGCAGCGCCTCTAACCGTTAGCCTCAATGCTCTTACAGGCAAACTAGCTATGCGCAATCCCCTGGGAGGAAAAGTGCGGATATAAACACCATTGCGAGGAATAAAATACATACCACCTACAAGATGGTAATTGATATTTCTAAAGCGTACGGCGCGAGCTGTTCTGGGCAAACGGGTTAAAGTCCTTCTGACCACTTTTCTGTTAGCTCGTCTTATTTTTTTGTTTATTTTTTTATTTACAACAACAGATTTAGCAACAGGTCGCATTGCTTGGGCTTCCATATGAGACGGTATAGAAAGAGAAACGAATAAACAAAATGTAACTAGATATTTTAAATTTTTCATGAGGATGTATTTATATGGGTTAGAACATTACGTGTCTATAAAAGGTTTAATTATTTTTTTTTAAAATCTTAAGTGATATTTTACTTGATCACTATTTTTTTGGTGCTGGACTGGCTTTCATTTTTTAAGCTTATAAAGTAAGTGCCAGAACCTAGCGTTGAAACATCGACAGGAGAATTATCGTCAACTTTTCCTTTTAACACGAGGCGCCCTTGTAAGTCAAAAATGGCGTAATGTTCCGCTTTCGCGAAAGCGGAACTGATATAAACAAAATCACTTGTAGGGTTTGGGTAAATAGTAAAGCCTACATTCTCTTGGGCAACCTCATTTACCGATAAGGTAGCAATACCCAGGTCTGTAGCATTTAAAGCAAGTGCATAACCATCAAAAGATCCTTGATTAGGCCCTACAAAACTGGCTTCCGTCATTCCGCCTATATAAAGGATTCCGTTTCTCAATACTGCACCTGCTCTATCTTCATGTGGGGTACCTAACTGTATGTTTTGCAGCGGATTTAAGTTAGTGTCAAATTTCTGGACGAAAATATCACCAGACTCATTTGTCGGGTCTGCATTATTACCAAATAAATCGCCGTTGGTAAACCCTACTGCATAAATGATATCATTAGCATCTATTTCTAGTTTTCTTATAAGTTCTGACTTATCAGTTCCAAATTGATATGTAATAGGATTTGTTAACCCTGGACTATATTTTCTAATATATGCATCACCTTCACCAAGTATGCTACCAGAAAGAATACCAGTAGTATAGCCAGCTACGTAAATATTTCCTTGGCTATCTACAACATTATCAAGAACCCAATCGGCTCTTGCGCCACCGCCACCAACGATATTTGTCGTACTTGTCCTGTTTGGTGTGGGATTATTCAAATTTTCATAAACAGCAACAAAAGCATCAGCGCCTTGTGGTGCAAAAAACCATCCGCCTATAATTAATCTTCCATCGCCAGGTGTATTTCCAGCTTCATAGGTAATTCCACCCCAGGCTTCCGCTGATGCGACTACATTACCTATAGGTTGTTCAATGACACGCCAGATGTTAGCCAATGTTGTCGCATCATGTTTTGCCACAAGATATACTCGGTCTGTACCAGTAGTTCCAGTTGGTGCACCTTGTGCTGAAACAAATAAGTTGCCGTTGTCATCTAGAACTATATTACCGTAACCATCTATTCCTGAACTGCCAAATTGATCTGTTGCCACGATTGCTCCCGTAGCCAAATCCAATTTCACAATTATGGCATCCCAGCGACCTGCATTAGTAAAACCAGGAAGCGCACCTAGAGTTCGTCCTGCTAAATAGATGTATTGTGAATCTGTTGTGGCATCTTTTAAGATACTACCTTCTGAAAGATTGATTTCAGTAACCCATTGTTCCACACCATTTTGATCTATTTTGGCAATAAAAACCTCATTGCGGTAGTCAATACCGCCATCTAAATTACCATCAGTAAGGCCATAGAGATAAACGTTTCCATCATCGTCTGCGGTAATCCCACTTACTACTTCCTTACCGTTAGAGCCGTATTGAACGATACCTAGTGGCTCTGCTATTGTTGTGTCTAAGGGTTGAGCGTATCTAAAGTTATTAGGGTCATTGAGGCTTAAAGATTGAGTAGCATTACACAACGCTACAGGATTTTGTGGAGGATTACCACTTATAGTGCTAGCCAAAACATCACAAGGAAAAATAAAGGCTACTAAATCTATATCACCACCGCCTGTGTAGAAAAGGTAGTACCCTTCGGTATTTACCCCATCCGCAACTGTTGCGTACAGCAAATTATAATCTGATGCCTGACCCTTGAGTTGAATATAACCTGCCTCATAATCTAAGTTTTGAATGACACAGTAGTCGTTATCAATTCCGTCTGAACCTTTTAGAAAGAAGGGTTGTGAGATTTCATGGGTACCTAAGATAATTTTATCTGCATTGGCAGCACCATAATTTTCATTCAAATCAGAATTAAGAACTGGTTTAACGTATTTCACAAAATTACTACCAGGAAAAGTGTCAGCTGGATCCACCGGCATAAATACATCTCCACCACTATTTTCACCATCCATGTAATCTGTATCGAAAATGGTAAATTCAATATCATTAAACGGTGCACCAGAAGAAAACGTAGGTTGCCCTTGTATAAAAGGTATTAATTCTGCTGTACCTTGAGGCATATTTGGGAATTGCTGTGCGGCAGTTAATAATTGTTGCTGGGTTTGGGAATGACCTTTAAAAAAGAGAAAAAATATTGATAAGGGAAGTAAAATAATTCTCATAAACGGCTCTATTTTATAATTAGAACTGTTTAAGACGGGAATGGTTTATTTATAATTTAATGATGTAATTAAATTTTTAAAAGTCGTAACAATCAGTTAATTATTCCCACAACAACCTTCTAAATAAATGCTCCATAGAAGTAGTCCACATTTCTATTGTACATCACAAAAAAACCACTATACCGTCCTGATGCTTGTAGGACGTTATAGTGGCTTGTTGTTGATCTCGCTTTCGCGAAAGCGAACTGAGTATTCTTAATAAATTATAATTCGGGTTTATTATTGTTGACTAGGAAAACTGCATTTGCAAAAAACAACTTTCCATTCTCCCAGAAAGCTCTAAATAGAGGATCGTCTACCATATAAATAATGCTCCCTCTGCCCTGTCGCTCCTCACCGAATATCATTGAATTTTTCAATTTGCTTTTGGCCATATCTCCAGCAAAACCAGAGACATTTTCTACCTCATCTGGAATCCATCCTACATTGTAGCCATTATCTAAATAACTGTATGAATCGCTGCCCAGTTTTAATGAATAATAGATGTCCTTATATCCAAAGGCGAGAGGATGCGTTTGATCGATTTGCGTTTTAAAAATACTTCCTGTAATTAAATTAGGTATTGCTGCCTCCTCTCTCGAGGCATAGGGCGTCAATCGGGAATCCTTATCATCAGCATCTTTTTCTTTATCCTCGACAACTGCGTTTGTTTTTAAAGAAAAACCTTCTTTATTAGCAAAGCTGCTTACTGCATTATCTATAGCGATGACCTTGCCACCACCACGTACAAAATCTTTTATTTTGTCTAGCATATCGTCATTGAGCAAGCCACTGTAATACCCACTAGGCATAATGAGCACATCAAACTGTTGTAAATTGACACTGCTCAAATATTCTGTATCTATTGAAGTTACCGGGTAATTGAGGCTTTGTTCAAAATAGTACCAGGTGGCTCCATAACTTAATGAAGAGGTACGCTCGCCCTTGAGCAATGCGACTCGAGGCGCATGAATGAGCTTGATATCTGGCGATCCAAAATCAGGTCCCGTTGTAGCAAACGAGGTGGTTGCCACATCTAAATCGCGATTATACTGGGTTGCTATTTCCTGCACACGGCGTCCATAATCTGGATGAGTACGATTGTCACTTTTAGTAATGATTAACGTACCACGTTCATAGGACTTGCCATTATTGATAAATGGCTTTTCAGTAAATCTTACATTAATATCGTTCTTAAGTAAAGCTGCCAGAAATCGAGCATCCTGCATGCTGTTCCATTTTGCAATATAACCTGTCGCGTTTTCACTATAAACAGGTTCTTTTTTAATAAAAGGATTGCTGCTGTCTGCGGTAACTAATGTAGTGCTACCCACTGCTTCCAGACCGTATGCTTTAGGAAGATTCCAGGCCGTGATATCGTAAGTGAGTGGCGTGCTCAATTGTGCGTCTGGTTCAAATAGCACTTGTACCATTTTACCTTTAGGCTGGTTTGTGGATACTACCATTGCGCGGTCATAATTGAGTGTAGTCTTATTATTAGTGCCCTCATAGCCTATTCCTGTTGTTTTACCTTTGCCTGTAAAGCCATAGGTGATTTCGTGCTTATCCAACAATTCTGCTAGTGCTTTGAACTGATCTACATGGCCCTTGAGTACATAACTTTTTACTTCTAGCTCGTCATTCTGAAAATACTTTTTAAAGGAGGTGTTGAGTCGTTCTGCATTTTTAGAAGCAACTTCTACAGTAGATAGGCCCGTTGTTTTGTGGTGATCCACTCGATCTACCAGGGTAAGCTCAAAGCCCTCATCATTCATTATTCCTAGACCAGCACGACCATGACCAGCTTGTTCGTAGGTCATGCCTATAGCGCCCATGTAGGTAGGGTACGTATCGCCATAGCTAGGGTATAGCAAGTCAAAGCGTTCTCTAGTAAAATACAACCACCCTTTATCATCAAAATAACGAGCATTATTTAAACCTATTTCTGTTTGAAATTCACGCTGGAATGGTGTGATCACCTCGTGAAATGGTTCGGCTGCTGGTGCAAAATAATAGGGCTCATTTATACCTTGCTCATGAAAATCTACATGCACATGCGGCATCCACTGGTTATAAACCTTAAGTCGCTGTATTGTTTCTACTTGTGTTGCCCACGCCCAGTCTCTATTTAAATCAAATAAGTAATGGTTAGGACGACCACCAGGCCATGGCTCATGATGTTCTGCTGCGGCTTGCAGTGGGTCATAAGGTTTGCTGGCCACCTGGTTGTACCAGTTAGCATAGCGATCTCTTCCATCTGGATTAACACAAGGATCAATAATTACAATGGTGTTTTCTAACCATTCTTGATGCGATGTCACTAGCTCATAAAGTGTAACCATAGACGCTTCTGTAGAACTAGCCTCATTACCATGCACGTTGTATGAAAGCCAGACTATTGCCTTTTTTAGATCTGGCGCGGGACTGTTTATTATCCCTGCCTGCGCTAGGTTGTTTCTACGTATATCTTCTAAGTTGGCAATATTTTCTGCTGTACTCACTACAGCATAGGTTAATGGGCGCCTTTCATTAGTACGACCGTATTCTTGATAAGTAACCAGATCGCTCTGTGCTGCGACATGTTCAAAATAACGCACCACGTCTGCATGGCGTGAAAACTCGGCACCTATGGGATACCCTAAAAACTCTTCTGGAGATTGTAGCTGTGCATAGGCGATGCAGGCAGACCACAAACCAATTAATCCGGTAAATAAAAACTTCATCAGTTGCTTGTTTAAAAAGATAAAACTAATAATAAATGCTACAGTAAAAAGCATAATTATTACAGTCCTTAAGGAAGTAAGCAAACTTATTCCTACCCTGGTCAAGGATCTTAAACTTTATTAAAGGTGTACCACTCCCTGTACGCATATTTTTACTTTTGATGTATGCGTAATAAATCAAAATTAGGTATCGCACTAGCCGGTGGCGGTGCTCGTGCCAGCGCTCATATAGGCGTGCTCCAGGCCTTGAACGAGCACGGTATTTTTCCTGACGAGATATCTGGATCCAGTGCTGGATCGATGATAGGAGCGCTGTACTGCAATGGTTATAGCCCTCTAGAAATATTAGAGCTTTCCATGCAAGAAGAATTTGTGCGCATCTTTAAATTTCAATTGCTTACCACAGAATGGAACCGACTGGCTTCCTTAAAACGACTGCTTAAAAAACACCTGCCTGAAAATAGCTTTGATAGTCTGCAAACACCACTACACGTTTGCGTGACTAATCTCAATAAAGGCTGCAGCGAATATCTTAATAAAGGAGACCTAGCCACCAGTATCGTGGCGTCTTGTGCTGTTCCTGTAATATTTAAGCCTGTTATTGTAGGCAATACGACCTATGTTGATGGTGGCGTACTGAATAATCTGCCCATTGAACCCCTACAAAATCGGGATTTAAAAATCATGGGAATTAGTATTTGCCCACATGAAGAACTACAGACCATAAAAGGGATACGAGAGATAAGCGAACGCATTTTTCAACTTAATGTGTGGAGCAATACAGAATATAGACTCAAACAATGTGACATCGCCCTGGAGGTAGAAGATTCATTTCCCTATGGTATGTTTGATGTTACAAAGTCTGAAGAGCTTTTTAAAATAGGCTACGACTGCGCCATCCAGCAGATGCCACAAATAAAAGCAGGACTTAAAACAGCGGGCAGTTACTTATCATCCAGTAATAAATAGCTTATGGCTCAATAAAGGAAAGCATACCAGATTCTTTAAGGAAATGCTTTACCATTATCTTTGCCACGCTTAAAAATCAAAACATGCGTTACGCATTTACTCTTTTATCCCTTTTCATTGCCACCAGCTTGCATGCTCAAAACACTAGTTATGTTATCGACCGTGGTGATACCAGTTTGTGGCAAGATTTTACCTATGACATGGGTAATGTTTTTACTGGCGTAGGATTTGCATACAGCAGGCCTTTATATTGGGATGGTGGCGATGCGCTTATTGCTGGTGGTGTTGCGGCAACCACGCTGGGCATATATGCCTTTGATGATAATATCACTAATGAATTGGTAAGTCATAGAGACGATGTACCACAAATACTGCTAGACTATGGCAACTATGCCGGTGCGCCTCAAAACAATTATGGAATATCAGGCGCTGTCTATCTCACTGGCTTATTTACACGCAATGAAAAATTAAGACGTACTGGTGTACTCCTTATATCCTCTGCCACTGCAACTGGATTTGTACAGCAGTTGACTAAATCTGCAACCGGTAGAGCGCGTCCCTACGGCGGGTTTGGCAAGAATCATTTCAAGCCTTTCGGTGGTAGTGCTATCTATCGATCGTTCCCCTCTGGTCATGCAGTGCTTACTTTTACAAATGCTCATGTAATTGCAAAACAATTTAAAAATCCATGGGTCAAGGCTGGGATCTATGCCGTGGGAGTCATTCCAGGAATCTCACGTATTTATGATGAGCAGCACTGGGCTAGTGATGTATTTCTTAGCTGGGCAATGAGTTATTTTATGGTAGAAGCCATTGATTTATACCTGGACCGCAAATATGCTGCAAAATATAATGATGATAGCGTCATGTCCTCTCTAGATATCAATTTTTCATTGACCAGTATAGGTGTGAGCTACAAGTTTTAAAATCAGTACGCTTTCGCGAAAGCGTAACATATCCGCACCTCTCTGCACCTGCTGAGACATGGAATATCAACATAGCTGTAACACCATAATGAAATGTTATTTTTGAGGATGATAATCGTATTCCCTACGGGAATAACAATCTAATTTTATGGAACATCGCGTTTTACTAATCCTTTTACTCCTAGGGTTTACCTTGTTGAGTGGTATGATCGCATTGAAAATTTACAAAAATCGATATCCAGAAAAAACCTGGAAGGTATATGGACTTACTATTGGTTTCTGGGGTGGTGCAGCCGTATGTGGCATCATCCTTACTGCGATAAGCTTACTAGCATTACAATGGGCTGCTATACTATAAAATCACAATAAACCTATGGAAATCAATATAATTGAGGGTGTAGGATACCTCGCCAGTCTATTTGTTCTACTGTCTTTCTTCCACAAAGACATGCGCAAATTGCGTCTGGTCAACTCATTGGGCTGCGCCTTGTTTGTTGCCTATGGTATCTTGCTCGCTAGCATCCCTATCATTATCACAAACGTGGCAATACTTTGCGTCAATGGATATTACTTGTTAGTGAAAAAGCAAGATCCTAAACAACAGAAGCCCCTGCAAGGCAAAGAATTGTAATTTGTGTTGCTTCCGTTGAAGGAAAACTTATAGCCGATTAAACTTGGCAGATGTTTTTCTAACGATTATTACATATATCAGGAGAATTGAACAAAGCTCTTCATGCATTTTTATGAAAGGGTAATGTGATGAAGTCCACCTACTACGATTGTTATGCTCCCTATATCTATACCATCCAAAAACTTATTTTTACAGGCGTTACAAGGGATTGCCGTGTAAATGTCGGGTTTAAATCGGTTAATTATCTTTGACCCTGGCCTCATTGAGTGCTAACATTGAACTCACTTAATGAATACAATCATGAAACAACCACAACTAGGCGATTACATCGCAGGTTTGCGCAAAGAGCGTGGACTGACCCAGGAAGAACTGGTAGAAATGTGCAATATTAACGTGCGCACCATACAGCGTATAGAAGCTGGAGAAGTTATACCACGCAATTACACCATCAAGAATATCCTAGAAGCTCTGGGTAGTTCTTATGAGAAACTGACTCTAGATTTACACGAATCAACAAATACTGAAACGCAAAAAAAACTACTGCACGATCCCAGTCAAGGAATGTTGATAGGCATTTTAGGCATCCTCTACATTATAATATCGATACCCCTCGCAATTGCAGATGTTACTGCTGCGCTAGGTGGCGATGATTTTTTAAATATTTATACTTACAGCACTATCGCCACGATTTATGCGGTATTGCTATGTGCTTTTTATACAAGCCTAGCTTTCACTCTAGATACCAAATCACAACTACTCAAAACTTGCGTTTTTATTTTCTTAGGTCTAGAATTACTGTCTACAGGTTTTGGTTTTTATATGTATCAAGGGGACAGCATGATCAGTGCCACAGATGTAGGGCTGGCTGTAAGTTTCCAGATCATCTATGGCCTTTCATTGATCATTTTATCGATTCCCTTTTTCTATGCCCGCAAACAATTTACAGGCATCTATCAGTACCTGGGCATCATAGCTGCCATTGCAGGTGGCTGCCATATCACTTTTCTTCTGTTCCCAGTTGGTATTTTAGGGTTCTTACTCTTTGAGATTCTATTAATTGCGCTTGTCTTTCAAGCCTATCAAACACAGCGCTAAAACACAATCAGGATAAGCGCAAATACTCATAGATAGCTAGTGAGGCTATCCCCTACTAAAAATTGATGGATTAGACATAGTTTTTCAAATGCTCCACCTGTTTTTCGATAGCCGTTTTAAATTCGGTTTTTAAGCGATCAATCAGCTGTTGTGCTGGCATGCTATCATTGATGGTAGCCACGCCCTGGCCAGCACTCCAGATGGTTTTCCATGCTTTGGCCTCGGTATCCATTTCTTTACCAAAATCGATTTTGCCTGTAGCCTTTAATTGTTCCTCTGTTATTCCCGCAGCTTGTAAGCTGGCACTTAAAAAATTAGCACTTACCCCTGATATTGCTGCGGTGTACACTACATCTGACGAGCCTGCTTCTATAATCATATTGCGGTATTCATCTGTTGCTTTTGACTCGTCTGTATTGATAAAACGGGTTCCCATATAGGCTAGATCTGCTCCCATTTGTAAAGCACTGGCAACATCCTGCCCTGTGCTAATGGCGCCCGATAATATAATGACACCCTCATAAAAAGAACGCACCTCGCGTACAAATGGCATGGGGTTGAGCGTACCTGCATGACCACCTGCTCCTGCGCAAACCAGTATTAAACCGTCCACACCGGCTTCTTGTGCTTTTTGGGCATGTCGTTTTTTAATCACATCATGAAACACAAGGCCACCATAACTGTGCACGGCATTTACCACATCCTTTACAGCTCCTAACGATGTTATAATTAGGGGTACTTGATGTTTAACACACATCCTGAGATCTGCCTCCAGCCGCGGATTACTGCCGTGAACTATCAGATTGACCCCATATGGTGCTGCCTTTTTTCCTGTTTCTTCCTCCCAGCGGGATAATTCTGTTTTTATTTGTACCAGCCATTGTTCAAAACCTTCTGTAGAACGTTGATTAAGGGCAGGGAATGTACCTACTATACCATTTTTACAGCACTCTATAACTAGCTCTGGTCCAGAGATTAAAAACATAGGCGCCGCAATAACGGGCAGGGACAATCGATTTTTTAGGGTAGTTGCAGTCATGTAATTGTATTAAAAACACAAGGTAAGTTTTATTTTATCGCATTTGCAAATGACTTAAGCAAAATACGGTATGTTAACCTCACGTTAATCCATTCCTGCGCTAGTCCATTCCCGTTAGTTTTGTTGCATGTATAGAAATTACATTGTTGCAGTGGTGTTGACGTTGTTCGCTTTCGCGAAAGCATATTCTCAAAAATACACCCTATCAGGAACCATTACGGAAGAGCAAAATGGCGAGACCCTATTAAATGTAAATGTTCTTATCCCATCGCTCAGCACGGGAACAGTCACCAATGAATATGGATTTTACTCTATCACGCTGGACGCTGGTACGTATGAAATTATTTATAGCAGTATAGGATTTCAAACTGTAAAAAAGACGGTAGTACTGGACAAAAACCAGCAAATCTCCCTGAAATTGAAAGAGCAAGGAGAGCAACTGGACGCTATTGTGCTAGAGAGTGATGTAGAACGATTGAGTACCCGTTCCCCACAGATGAGTGTCAATGCGCTCTCTATAGAGTCGATCAAGAAAATTCCCGTGGTACTGGGCGAGGTAGACCTTATTAAAGCCCTAACCTTATTGCCTGGTGTTACCAATGCTGGAGAAGGAGCTGCAGGATTTAACGTGCGTGGTGGCGCTGCAGATCAAAACCTGGTATTACTGGATGAAGCTACATTATATGGTAGCGACCATTTGTTTGGCTTTTTTAGTGTGTTTAATCCAGATGCGATCAAGGATTTAAAATTATATAAAGGTGGCATTCCTGCCCGTTATGGCGGTCGTGTATCCAGCGTGCTAGATATTTACCAGCGTGATGGGAACAACCAGAAATTTTCTGGTACGGGAGGTATAGGTATCGTAGCAAGTAGACTGTTGCTAGAAGGACCTATCCAAAAAGAAAAATCTTCCTTTCTTATAGGAGGCCGCAGTAGTTATGCTCATTTATTTTTCCCCTTGTTCGACCTGGAAAACCAAGCCTATTTTTATGATTTAAATGCCAAAGCCTCCTTTACTCTAGATGATAGAAACCGTCTTTATGGTTCGGCCTATTTTGGTCGGGATGTGTTTGATGTGGCCAATATCTTCGGCAATACTTTTGGCAACTCATTTGTCAACTTGCGCTGGAACCATATTTTCAATGATAAGTGGTTTAGCAATGCCTCCATCATATACTCAGATTACGACTACGAGCTGGAATTAACTTTTGCCGAATTTGAATTTTTCAGCGGTATAACTAATTTAAATGCCAAATATGATCTAACGCATTTTGCTAGCGATAAGGCAAAATTGCGCTACGGTCTCAATTCCATCTACTACGAGTTTGATCCAGGGAGAATTGTTCCTAACTCTCCTAGCAGCTCAATCAATGAACGCCAATTAACTAGAAAATATGCTTGGGAAAATGCGGTTTATGTGGACGGCGAGTTTAAAATAACCGAAGATTTAAATATCAACGCAGGTTTGCGATTGACCAGCTTTAATCGTCTAGGACAAGACAGCATTAATATATATGAGAACAATCAGCCCTTGCTGTTTAACGAGGAGCAAGGTATCTACGTTCCTGCCATGCCTATAGGGACTAGAGAGAGCAGTCGCAGTGAGACCCTAGCCAGTTTTGTAAATCTAGAACCGCGTTTATCTGCTTCTTATAGTTTGAACGACAATACCAGTATCAAAGCAAGCTACCAGCGCATCAACCAGTACATTCATCTGGTCTCAAATACCACAGCACCTACACCCTTTGACCTATATGCTCCTAGCGGTGAATATATCAAACCACAGCAAGGCGATCAGGTAGCTATAGGTTACTTTAAAAATATGGGTGACTTCTCGCTAGAACTGGAATCTTTTTACAAGACGGTAGACAATCGACTGGATTATATAGATGGTGCAGATCTTATCGCACAAGACGCTGTAGAAACCATTTTACTTAATGGCGAGGCACGCGCCTATGGTCTAGAAATGCTATTGCGCAAAAATAAAGGCCGCTTGCAGGGCTGGATTGCCTACACCCTATCTCGCAGTGAGCAGCGCACACCAGGACGCACTGCCCTAGAGCCTGGAATAAATAATGGACAGTGGTACAACGCTCCATGGGACAAAACCCACGATCTAACCATCACCGCAAATTATGACTACAATGAAAAATGGAATTTTGGGACTAATTTTTCATTACAAACGGGTTTGCCAGTAACTTTTCCTAACGGACAATATGAATTTAATGGTTTGTTTGTGCCCACTTTTGAATCCCGCAACAGCAGCAGACTGCCAATCATTCACCGTCTGGATTTATCGGCTACTTATATCCCTAAACCAGAAAAGACAAAGGGCTGGCAAGGCAGCTGGGTATTTAGTATTTACAACGCCTATAACCGGCGCAATGCTGCAAGTATTAGCTTTGGTGAGAATGAGGATACCAGCCGTAATGAAGCTACCCGACTAGCTATATTTGGTATTGTGCCTTCAGTTACTTACAATTTTAAATTTTAAGCATGAGAAGATTTTTGACCCTAGTGTTGATCAGTTTAGTATTTGCTTCTTGTGAGGATGTCATCGATGTCGACCTAAACGACGCAGCGCCACGACTGGTAATCGATGCCCGCCTGGAATTACTAGAAAATGGCACCAGCCGCAATACAGTAAAGTTAACCCGCTCATCTGGTTTTTTTGAAGAAGAAAATCCAACGGTAACTACCGCAACGGTAACGGTAATTGACAATAATAATATCACTCATTCATTTACATACAATACTACCGCTGCATTGTATGTCAATAACACCCTAGACATCCAGCCTGCAGTAGATTATGAACTGGTTGTGATCGATGGAAATGACAGCTACCGTGGTGTACAACGGCTGGTAACCAGTGTCCCGCTAGAAGGAGTTGAAGAAACTGAGATTACAGGATTTGGCGATGATTTGACCGAGATAACGGTATTTTTTACCGACCCACCTACCCCAGGCGATAATTACTTATTTACCTACCGTGATCCAGAGA
The DNA here is from genome assembly GCA_947491755.1 of uncultured Nonlabens sp. Classification (GTDB taxonomy): domain Bacteria; phylum Bacteroidota; class Bacteroidia; order Flavobacteriales; family Flavobacteriaceae; genus Nonlabens. The sequence goes on from CANLKV010000002.1 coordinate 985,945, forward strand.
ATATAGCAGTCGAGACCAGCGACGACCAGTTTATCAATGGCAATCGTACTCCAGCCAGCTTTTTTATAGAAGAGTTACAACCGGGCACACCCATCACATTTACCATTACGGGACTGGACGCCACGGGATACCGTTTTTTTGAGACCCTCATTCAGCAAACTGACGATGCTGGCGGTGGCCCATTTGATACACAACCAGCAACCGTGCGCGGCAATATTATCAATCCTAGCAATCCAGATCGGTTCCCCTTCGGTTACTTTAGGGTGTCACAGGTATTCGAATTGGATTATACCAGTCAGTAACTGGATTCCTAGCATTGTATTGAACAGCAGGTTTCCGTAGGATCTGCTTAGAGTTTGATGACCGATTGTGACAGCGGTAAACGCACTTTTTCTAGGGCTGCAAACATATCGTCATCAGCGCGATAGCCTACAGGAAGAAGCAAAACAGACTGCAATCCTAGCTCTTTAAGCCCTAACAAATCGTCCATCTTACCAGGCATAAAACCCTCCATGGGGCAGCTATCAATACGCTCTTGCGCGCAAGCACTCATGAGCGTCCCTAGACTGATGTAGGCCTGATTGCGCGCCCATGCATCTACATCATCCAGCGTCATGGCGTCAAAACGTTCCATAAGCTGTTTTCTAAAAGGCGACAATACCTCATCTGGAGTGTTTCTTACCTTTTTAACCAGATCGAAGTAATCTTTTACATAAGCGCTGTCCACCCGTGTCGTACAAATTACCAGTACCGCACTCGCATCGAGCACCTGGCGCTGCCCGTAGGACAAAGGAAGCATTTTTTCTTGCAGCTCTTTATTTTCAATCAACAGCAAGCGACAGGGCTGCAAGCCGTATGATGTTGCCGTTAGATTAAAGGCTTGCGTGAGCACTTCCAGTTGCTGGGCGGTTAGTTTTTTGTTTGGATTAAAATTCTTTGTCGCATACCTCCATTTGAGGTCCTCAATACTTTTGGTCATTGCTTATCGTTATATTTGTGCAGTGTGGTTGAGGCGGTTCTCGCTTTCGCGAAAGCGGAATACTTATTTTACCCCTTAACACCAGTCAACAAAGGTAAAGCCTAGAGCAGTATGCACGATCAAATTGAAGAAAACCTACCCATATTTTTATGAAACGGGCGCTTAATATTCTCGTGTTTCTAGTGGTAGGAGCGCTTGTGTCTGTTATCTTTTTACAAGTATTTATCAATCAAACCAGTGCTCCCTATATCAAGTCAGAACTGAGTGCGCTCCAGCCTGCCTATACGGGTATCGTATTAGGAGCTAGTGTGCGACCGGACAAGAGCTTGTCCCCTATTTTAAAAGACCGGGTTGATGCTGCCCTGAAAGCCTATCGTCTGGGAACAATTAAACGTTTTTTATTGAGTGGCGATCATGGTCAGGCGGACTATGACGAGGTGAACGCCATGAAAATTTATTTAAACGATCGCGGTGTGCCCGATGGAGATATTTTTTTAGATCACGCTGGATTTGACACCTATGACAGTATGATCAGGGCACATTCTATCTATCAAGTAAATGATGCGATTGTTTTTACGCAATCCTTCCACCAGCCACGTGCTATATTTCTAGGAAGACATCTGGGTATTAATTTACAAGGATATGCGGTAGACCCTATAGATTACAGTCCAGCCTCGTCGCTGCAGCGTCGCGAGTGGCTGGCTAACGTAAAAGCCTGGATCGAGATTCATATAGAGCAGCGTCCTACATTTGAAGGTGATGCTACCCCTATTACAGGAGATAGCAGCTTGACCCACGATCAATAGTTGTTAATGATTTAACATATTAGCGTTAAGCATTGTTAATCTGTTAGCTAGCTCCTTTTTTAATGTGTATCTTAAAAATAAAAAGATGAGCACAGAGAATCCAAATCCAGAAAAAACAAGTAAAAAAGAGCAAGCTATTAATCTAGAAGCCACGCATGGTAAAGATATCAATCACCAGGTGAAGGATAAAAAAGAACACCACCAGCCTAGAGATGCGACACAAAACCAGTCGTAAGGCTTGACTTAAAAGCTAAACTACCCAAAAGGGTAGTTTTTTTATGCCATTCTGTTTTTGAATTAAATAAAATATCTATATTTGCACCCGCTTAAAAGGTGAACTTTTGAGTATTTAGGAGAAGTGGCAGAGTGGTCGAATGCACTGGTCTTGAAAACCAGCGAGGGTCACACCTCCAGGGGTTCGAATCCCTTCTTCTCCGCTTAGAGCAAAGCTCGGTTTTTCATTGGAAAACCGGGCTTTTGCATTTGAGGAATATCCAAAACGCAGTTTTGAAGATTTGGATCAAATGTAAAAGCCCAGAGATCGCAATAGCGAGATCGAGCTTTATTGTCACCAGCGCGTGATCTAGGGATCATGTGACTCATCCCTTCTTCTCCGCTTAGAGCAAAGCTCGGTTTTTCATCGGAAAACCGGGCTTTTGCATTTGAGGAATATCCAAAACGCAGTTTTGAGGATGTGGATCGAATGTAAAAGCCCATGGATCGCGGTAGCGATATCGAGCTTTATTGTCACCAGCGCGTGATCTAGGGATCATGTGAATCATCCCTTCTTCTCCGCTTAGAGCAAAGCTCGGTTTTTCATCGGAAAACCGGGCTTTTGCATTTGAGGAATATCCA
>CANLKV010000003.1 GCA_947491755.1 uncultured Nonlabens sp.
AATATACGCAGCCTTTTTCTTTGCAACCAAACTTTTTGAGAAGAAATATCTAAATAAATTGAAAGTTTTTTTTACCCGATTTAAAACCAGCAATTTACAAGTAAATTATTTTTATCCCTAACCCTAATTATCTATTCCCATTACCCCTTCTCAACCCAAACACACCCGAACGCTACTCTCTAATCATCACCAAATACTAAATGACGAAAACGTAACCACATTAATAATGCAGAGAGGGTAAGCCCTGCTAATAACCCTAACCAGATGCCATTTAATCCTGCCGATGTGTGCATAGAAGTGTAATATGATATAGGAAACCCAACGAGTGAATATGACAGAAAACATATAAGACTGGGTATCCAAACATCCTGGAGACCACGAAGGGCTCCTAAAATAACTACTTGCAAACCATCGCTTATTTGAAAAAATGCTGCGATGAGTAGTAATCCTGATGCCATTTCTATCACTAAAGGATCATCAATATAGAATTGTGGTAGAACGGATCGCCCGATATAAAAGAGTAATGCAAAGCCTACATCTAGTATGATGGCCATAATAAATATTGATCTTGCGATCCTAATAAGATCTGGACGCTTTTCTATTGCTAGGTTATTACCCACTCTAATCGTTGCTGTTACACTGAGGCCTACTCCAACCATAAAGGTAAGTGCGGAAAGGTTGAGTGCAATTTGATTTGCAGCTTGCTCTTCTGTACCCAAAACACCGGACAGGAAGATTGCTGATGTAAAGAGAGACACTTCAAAGAACATTTGTAATGCTGTAGGAAATCCAATATTGAGCAATGACTTGAAGTATTTTTTGGAATACTTACCAGTCGTTATAAAATATCTAGAGGTCAAGGGATTTCTACGTAAGATAACATATAGCAGTATTACCATAATTACTCGAGATATGAGAGTACCGTAGGCAGCTCCATCTACTTCTAGCCTTGGAAATCCAAAGGTGCCGTAGATCAATAGATAATTAAGTCCAACGTTGATGATATTTGCAATTAAGGTGGCGATCATCGCATTTCGCGTAAGCGATAATCCATCGGAGAACTGCTTGATGGCTTGAAAGAGCATAAGAGGGAACAGGGAAAATGCTACAATGCGCATGTACGGAATTGCGAGCACCACTACTTCCTCTGGCTGATCCATAAAATAAAGTATGGGCTCTGCTAGTATTAATGCTATGATCAAAATGATCCCATTAATGGCACACATAAGTGTTCCATTTTTTAAAATATCTGTTATTGCACCATGATCTTTTTCTCCATCTGCGGCTGCTACTAATGGGGTTATTGCAAAAGAAAAACCGATCCCTATTGAAAGAGCTATAAATATAAGGGTATTACCTAGGGAAACTGCCGCTAACTGTGCCGCACCTAATTTCCCTACCATTATATTATCTGCTAGCGCGACCAGCAGATGAGCTATTTGACCTGCCATTATGGGCAGGGCAATATTGAGGTTGCGCCTAAATTCTTTGGTATATTTACTTAATGCCATTCTGTAAAAAAGAAGGCAAAGATACTTTCTTAATCTGCCCTAATCATCAATTCTTTAAGGGGGTTGCTAAACCATAAGAATCAAAAAGATAAATTAAGGATGTCATCGTGGCAGCTCCTAATTCTAGTTCTCTTTTATTTACAGCATCAAAAGTATCGTTTGCTGCGTGGTGGTGATCAAAATAGCGTTGAGAATCTGGCCGTAATCCGGCAAGAACGGCGCCGGTAGACTTGAGAGGTCCTACATCTGCACCACTACCCCCTAACTCAAAATAGTGTATCAAGTAAGGTTTGAACAAGTCTTGCCATGAATAGACTTGTTGCATTTGCAGCTGATTTGTATCAAAACTAAAACCACGAGGAGAGAAACCTCCAGCATCGCTTTCTAACGCAAATATGTGCTTTTCTTTATCTGAATCTACTGATGCTGCATAGGCATTTGCACCACGCAGTCCGTTTTCTTCATTCATAAATAATACTGTTCTAATTGTCCTTTTAGGTGTGTAATCTAGTTCTCTAAAGGTGTGAAGAATTTGCATGGATTGCACTACTCCAGCACCATCGTCATGACTACCGTCTCCCAAATCCCAAGAATCCAAATGGCCACCTACCACAATGACCTCTTCTGGATATTGAGATCCTTTGATTTGAGCTACAACATTGTAGGACAACGCCTCTTCATGATTTTTGCAATCTTGATAAAGATAGAACTGAAGTGTAGGATCATCGCGCAGCGCTTGTGATAATGAGGCTGCACTGTTTGTACTGATTGCTGCTGCTGGAATATATTCTTCAACAGGCAAATCACCATAAGACATAGCACCTGTATGCGGTAAGTCATCCATTCTCAAATTCATCGAGCGGACAATTACTGCCGCAGCGCCATATTTAGCAGCCACTGCTGCACCTGAATATCGCTGATCTACACAGCCGCCGTAGGCTTCAAAGGTTTGAATTTTAGTTGGCTCCATGGGACGATTATAAAATACGATTTTATCTTTGATCACTGCTTCTCCTAAACGCTCCAACTCCTCCAGGCTTGTGACTTCAACAACTTGAGCTTTCAAGCCTTTTTGCGGTGTAGCGATAGAACCTCCTAAAGCACAAACATTTACATTTTTCTGATGGTTATTAGTTTCAAAATAGGCTATTTCTGGATTACCGCGGGTCCACCGTGGAACCATCACGGGTTGCAGGTAGGCAGTATCTGCCCATTTCATCAACTCTTTCAATGTATAGTCGACTGCCATTTGCGCCTGTGGCGAGCCTGATAAGCGACCGCCTATTTGATTGGATAAATGATCTAGCCATTCATAACTCATCGAGCTCGTTAAATTTTGATCATAAATCTTGCGCATCATGAGGGCGTCTCGCTCTAGTGTGGATTGAGCGTTTATAACAGCTAGGCTTGTAATGAGTAACAATGATGTTGCTATAAGTTTATTCATCTTTCAAGATGGTTTTAAAGGTTTCTAGATTAGCCACAACCTCTGGGTCTAGTTGAGGAAATTGCACATCTTCCATTTTTTCCAATTGCTTTCTCATTATCTCGCAAGCAATAAGTCGTGCCATAGGTTTATCATCTGCAGGAAGAATATGCCATGGGGCATGATCTGTTGTTGTGTGTTGAATTGCTTGCTCGTAGGCGTTCATATATTGAGGCCATAAAGCACGTTCTTTAAGGTCTCCTGGAGAAAATTTCCAGTTTTTCTCGGGCAACTCTAGCCGACGCAGCAACCTATTTTTTTGCTCTTCCTTACTTAAATTGAGAAAAAACTTAAAAATCACAGTCCCATTCTGTGATAACTCTTTTTCAAAATTGTTAATTTGTTCGAATCGCATTTTCCAGAAATCTTCATCAATATCGTCAACCGTAGAAATGGTGGGTAAGTTCTCATTAAGTATGTACTCTGGATGAACTCTTGTTACAAGCACATTTTCATAGTGAGTTCTATTAAATATGCCAAATGAACCTTTACTGGGTAATGCTATATAATGACGCCACAAGTAACCGTGGGATAATTCTTTAGGAGTAGGTGTTTTAAAGCTGTGCTGTTTGACACCTCGCACATTAAAATCTTCAAAAACCTCTCTAATCAAGCTATCTTTTCCTGCGGTATCCATACCTTGAATACAAACCAGAACAGCATACTTATCATGGGCATACATTTTTTCTTGAAAAGCAGCTAAGGCCTTGCGGGATCTTTTAAGTGCTTTTTTTGCAGTTTTTTCATCTACCGCTTTTAACGGTATAGTAGGATATGATGCTAAGGGTTTAGAGGGCGTTGCTTTATAAATAGAGAGGTCCATAAGTTTATTTGCTTGCAAAAAGTTTTACATCCTTCTCGCTTATTTCTTTGCCTCCTAAGATAATCAATCGCTCAACGACGTTGCGCAACTCCCTGATATTACCTGTCCAGTCATACTCTTTTAAAAGTTTAATAGCATCTGGTGTAAAGCTTTTTACAGGTGTGCCTTGCTCCTTTGCGATTTTTTGAGCAAAGTGATTTGCGAGTAACTCAATATCTTCCCGGCGTTCATTGAGCGATGGTACATTCAATAAAATTACTGCTAATCTGTGATAGAGGTCTTCTCTAAAGTTGTTCTCTTCTATTTCTTTTTTAAGGTCTTTATTTGTAGCGGCGAGAATACGTACATCTACCTTAATATCTTTATCGCTACCCACTCGCTGGATCTTGTTTTCTTGCAAGGCTCTTAAAACTTTAGCTTGGGCTTTCAAACTCATATCCCCTATCTCGTCAAGAAAAATGGTACCTCCATTAGCGGCTTCAAATTTACCTGCGCGGTCTTTATTGGCACCTGTAAAACTACCTTTTACATGACCAAATAATTCACTCTCAATTAGTTCTCCTGGTATGGCAGCACAGTTAACCTCAATGAATGGACCACTGGAGCGGTTGCTTTTTTCATGCAACCAGTGTGCTACCAGTTCTTTACCTGTACCGTTAGAACCAGTAATGAGAACACGTGCCTCTGTAGGGGCTACTTTTTCAATAATGTTTTTAATGATGGTCATGAGCTCGCTATGACCTACCATCTCGTAATTTTTACTAACCTGTTTTTTGAGCCGTTTATTCTCTACTACTAGTTCCTTACGGTCTAGCGCATTGCGCACCGTGTTAAGTAAACGGTTCAAATCTGGTGGTTTCGAAATGTAGTCAAAAGCTCCTAATCTCATTGTATTTACGGCGGTATCTAAATCTCCATGACCTGAGATCATCACCATGGGGACCTCTGGCTTGATTTTTTTGACTGCGGTAAGCACCTCTACACCGTCCATTTTGGGCATTTTAATATCGCATAACACAAGATCGTACTCATTATTCTTTATGAGTTCTATGCCCTCCAGGCCATCTTTAGCTTCAGTTACCTGATAGGCTTTGTTTTCTTCGGTTAATATTTTTGTAAGTACCCTGCGTATTGCCGCCTCATCTTCTATTATTAATAAGTGTGCCATTATAAAGAAAATTTTAATCCCGCTCGAGAGTAGAACGTGTTTGTATCATTAATTGTTTTTACATCGTTTCCGTCCACATCTCGCAACCGGATATCATTGATAAGTGTGTAACCTACATAAAAGTATGCCGATAGGTTTTTAGTAAAGTTATACTGATAGCCCGGGCCTGTAACTACGGTGGTAAGCGATGCATTGTCTCCTATCTGGTCCCCAGTGGTAAGTACGTTTTCTTGAATATTTCCATAAAAGCCATCCAATCGAGCATACAACTGGACGCTGTTTTTATCGTCAAAACGATATCTCAAATTCATTTTGGGCGCTCCTACTGTATAGCTCCAGTCTGGAGCAAATTCTCTATAATAATTGATATAAGGTAAGGGAAAAGGCCGTCCCACGACCGTGCTGTACTGCACCCCTATAACGAGACGCCATGGCTTACCGCCAGGGTTATCTTTTTTATCTTTAATGAAATAAAGAGAACCCGCATAAAAGATATCATCTGACTCGACGCTTCCACTGTCAAAGTTACTGGCAAATAGCACACCTGCACGACCGCCAAATCTCCAGTTATTTTTCATAGGGAAAGTCAAACCTATTGAGGCCTCATAACTTTCATATCGATCTGTGTTTAATTCTCTAAAGATGTCATTATCCCTTATAAGCAAATGAACGTTGCGGTATTCAAAGAAAGGTACTAGGTAAGTGCCTTCCTTTATTTTTAAAGGTACATTAATAAAGGTTCTGAATCGTCTAAAACTGTTGTCAGAATCTCGCTGGGGGAAATAGGTATATTCTGCTCTAAAAAGATCAGTTGCTTGAGAGTTCGCTTTCGCGAAAGCGAACACCATTAAACATAATAGTATTTTCTTGAGCATTATATATAATTAAGTATCATTATTACTGGCCTCTATATTGCTTTTATTAACGGCTATAGGGTTGGATTGATAGAAATGTACATCACGTTGAGGGAATGGTATGGTGATGTTGTGATCTCTAAATGCTTTATCGATGGCAAATCGGAGATTGCTTTTAATTCTTGGGTCCGTAAAACTATCTTTTATATAAAAATAGAGTCCAAAGTCTAGACTGCTATCTCCAAAATTGTTGAACATTACAAAAGGTTCTGGGCTTTTAAGAATAGCTTCTTCTGCAGATGCGCATTCTATCAATAGCTGCTCTACCTTGCGCACATCGCTACCGTATGCCACACCCACATGAACAGCCTCTCTAGTCTTTGTATGATTTTGAGTAAAATTATAGATAATCTCACTTAAAAAAAGATGGTTAGGTATGATCAATACTTTATCATCTCTTGTAATGGCTCTAGTGCTGCGCAGTTTAATTTCAAAGACTCGTGCGACATGCCCATTCATTTCTACCACGTCATTAACTAATAATGATTTATCTATAAGAATGGTAACCCCAGCAATAATATCTTTAAAAAAGTCCTGTAAAGCAAAACCTATACCTACAAATATGGCAGCACTGGCCGTAAGTATTGCCGTAAGGTTAACTGAGTAACTATTGAGAATAACAAGGATTACTATTAAATAAACGACATAGTTAAAGAACTTAAAGATGCTCTGAAACTTCAACTTGTCCGTGTGGTTCATATTGCGTGTAAAAACTTTTTTTACTGCACGCAATACGATAGATGTTATAATTAAACCTGCGATAGTTAATAACAACATCCAGGTATCTAGATGAAAGTCACCTTTTTCTTTTGCCTCAATTATCTGATAAGTGAGAAAATCCTTTATTTGTTGCCAATTAATATCCATTAGTATTTGAGCCATTTGTAGAGCTCTTTCCAGTTAGTTTTCTTCCCATACATTAAGATTCCTATACGGTATATTTTTGCAGCAATGTAGGCGACAAACACGATGGAAGTATACAATATAGCAATGCTTATACTTATTTGCCACCAGGTGATCTCACCAAATGGGATCCTCATTAACATAACGATAGGGGAAGTGAGCGGGACGTAAGAAAATATAACGGCGACTACACCATTAGGATTGTCAATCACACTAAAAAAGCCTACATAGATAGATAGGATGAGTGGTAATATTACTGGCAACATAAATTGTTGAGTATCTGTCTCGCTATCTACAGCAGCACCTATCGCTGTATATATTGCCGCATATAAGAAATAGCCTCCTATAAAATAAATGAAAAAACACCCTATCATAGTACCTAGTGGTAACTGTACGATATCGTTAAGTATTAATTGCAGCTCTCCTATATCTTGTGATTGAGCAACGAGATTTTGGTTTGCAGGATTTTGAAACGCTTCTATGCCAAAAACCATCGAGCCTATAACGATAAGAACAAAACCTAATATAACCCATATAACAAATTGAGTCACCCCTGCGAGCGAGGTTCCTGTTATTTTTCCTAACATGAGATAAATAGGTTTTACAGAGCTGACTATTATTTCAATGATACGATTAGTTTTTTCTTCAATAACGGAGCGCATGACCATGTTACCATAAATAATGATAAACATCATCAATAGGTATCCAGAAGCACCACCCAACCCTATTTTTACCCAACTAGAAGACTTGCTGCTTTCAATACCAGAATAAGTTTGTAAAGTCACGGCAGCATTAATTTCTAGACTTTTAAAAGTTTCTATATCCATTCCGTTAATGGCCAGGTTTTCTTGAGTGGCTTTTTTAGAAATTTTATCTTGAACCGCGCTTATAAAGGAAGTAGAAGGTGAATCATCGCTATAAAGCCGCACATTGATACCACTGATGGGATCCCGCTCGATGACGATTAAACCGTAGTCCTCGTTTTCCTGACTTATTTGTATGGCTTGATCTACCGTTAGATCAGTCAATGGATTGTAATCAAAATCTGCCGTGTTGTAAAAAAGCAGGTCATAAGAAGCGCCAGTTTGATCCAGTATACTCACTCGCCTCGTATCGCTGGTATTCATGCTGGTTAACCAACCTATAAGTAGAATTACTCCTATAAAAATAAGGGGACTCACAAATGTCATTACCACAAACGTGCGATTGCGCACTTTGTTGATATACTCCCTTTTAATTATCAACCACAATTTATCCATCGCTGCGCACTGTTTTAATGAAGATCTCATTTACACTAGGAATAATTTCACTAAAATGGGTCAACTCTCCCAGCGATGTAAGTTGTTGCAATAATGCCGCTACGCTTTTATTTTCTGGCAGCTGTATGGTAAAATCACTAGTGTTATCTAAGCCTGTATGCTCGCCAGTAGTTATTTCTAAACTACTTTTCAATTCATTGACAACCCGTTGCTCGTCCTGACATATCAAAGAGACCGCATAGGTACGATTGCGGAAGCGTTGCTTGACATCATTAAGCTTGCCCTCTAGAACAACATTTGACTTGTTGACCAGGGTGATATAATCACAGAGCTCTTCAACACTTTCCATGCGGTGCGTTGAGAAAATAATGGTCGCGCCTTGATCTCTTAATCTTAAAATCTCATCCTTAATCAAATCTGCATTGACCGGATCAAATCCAGAAAAAGGCTCGTCAAAAATGAGCAAATCAGGTTGATGAAGTACAGTTACTATAAATTGTACTTTTTGCGCCATACCCTTAGATAATTCCTGCAGTTTTTTATTCCACCATCCTTGCATGCCTAAGCGATCAAACCAATAAGTCAATCGTTCTTTAGCCTCCTCTTTTTTCATACCCTTGAGCTGCGCTAGATATATACACTGCTCACCTACTTTCATCGTTTTATAAAGCCCACGCTCCTCTGGCATATACCCTATATTAGAAATGTGATGTGGGGCTAGCGACTCACCATTAAGCATAATGACACCACTATCTGGCACAGTTATTTGATTGATTATTCGTATGAGTGAGGTTTTACCAGCACCATTAGGACCTAATAAACCGTATATACTACCCTTAGGTACTTGAATATTCACATCATTTAAAGCTGTGTAATTACCGTAGGTTTTACAGATGTTTTTTGCTTCTAGAGCGTATAGCATAATAAAGAAATCCCGCTAATTTAGTAATAACACTTTCTATGTAAAGCCATTTTTGAATAATTTAATACAAGACAACATCATTGCCTACAGCCCATAAAAAACCCACCTCTCAAGTGATTGAGAGGTGGGAAAAATTGCTATGAAAAAGAAAAATAACAATGGTTGGTTAACCAATGTTGATCAAATATAAACTTATTTTTCAATTCATTATAAAATATTTAAGAAAACATGTCTTTCACCTTTTCAAAAAATGATTTGTCTCCTTTTTCTGGAGCCGGGTCAAAATGAGAGTCTGACTTCATCGATTCAAAAAATTCTTTCTGTTCTTTATTAAGATGACGCGGTGTCCATACATTGACATGAACTAGTAAATCTCCCGTACCGTACCCATTAAGACTAGGCATACCTTTACCTCGTAATCTCAATATTTTACCACTTTGAATTCCTGCATCAATAGGGATTCTAACTTTTCCAGTTACTGTTTTAATTTCTTTAGTTGTTCCTAGGACAGCGTCTGGAACGCTTACGTATAAATCGTAGTGTAAATTATTACCTTCCCGTTGCAGCTCGTCATGTGGTTTGACCTCGATATCTACCAGTAAGTCACCACTCACACCATTACCAGGTGCCTCATTTCCTTTACCACCTACCTTAAGGCGCATGTCGCTTTCTACACCAGCGGGAATATTTATACTTACCGTTTCTTCATCGGTCACCAGACCTTGACTATCTGCTCCAGCTGGTTTATTATCAATTATTTGTCCAGAACCGCCACAAATGTTACAGGGGGCACTGGTTTGCATGCGACCCAGTATTGTATTCTGTATTCTAGAAACCTGTCCAGCACCATTACATGTGGTACATGTTTTATAGGTGACTCCAGGCGCCTGCTTCTTCCGTTTTACTTTTACTTTTTTCTCAACGCCCGTTGCCGCTTCTTCTAGCGTTAAAGATACCCTTATACGCAGGTCCTTACCTTTTACGCGTCGTTGACCGCCACGACCGCCAAAACCACCAAAACCAGAGAATCCACCACCGCCGCCGCCGAAGATGTCACCGAATTGACTGAATATATCATCCATATCCATACCGCCAAAACCACCGCCGCCGAATCCCTGGCCACCACCAGAGGTATAGGCCTGGTGACCCATCTGGTCGTATCTAGCCTTTTTCTGTGGATCACTTAAGGTCTCGTAAGCCTCTGCCGCTTTTTTGAAATTTTCCTCGGCAGTAGCGTCACCTGGATTTTTATCCGGGTGAAACTCAATGGCTTTTTTGCGATAGGCTTTTTTAATTTCTGAAGCACTGGCTCCTTTTGAAATACCTAGTATGTCATAAAAATCTGCCATATTATTGTCCTATCACTACTTTAGGGAAACGCACAATCTTGTCCCCCAGTTTATATCCTTTTTCAATAACGTCAATAATTTTCCCTTTCATATCGTCACTGGGCGCTGGTATTTGCGTTACCGCCTCATGCTCATCTGCGTTAAAAGCATCGCCCGCTTTTATTTCCATCAAAGTAAGTCCTTTAGACACCAGTGTATTGCGCAACTTGTTATGAATAAGCGCAACACCCTCTGATAACTGTTGGTCTTCAGACTTTGCGATTTCTAGAATAGCTCGATCAAAATCATCTAACACAGGGATCATGTCTTTTAAAACTCCCTCTCCAGCTGTTTTAAAAAGCTCAATACGCTCTTTGGCAGTACGGCGTTTGTAATTTTCAAACTCTGCAAACAGGCGCAAGAATTTATCTTTCTCTTTTTGCAATTCATCTTGCAACAGTTCTTCCGCTGTGCGTTCTTCTTTCTCTTCCTGCTCTTCCACAGTTTCCTCCTTTTCTTGGTCCATTACCTGATCTTGATCCTGTTGCTGCTCTACCTGCGGTTCTTGCGCGGTCTCTTCCTGCTTATTTTTATCTTTCGTTGCCATTAATGATGACTTTAAATTTTTATGGTTACCATAACTGTTGGGTGTTCCGCTTTCGCGAAAGCGAACCATTAATCAAACGGTCTGCACGCATGGGTCAAAAGTACTGCCAGAAAAAGTTTGATGCCAAAATGTCATTGCATTTATTTAATAAAGTTTTAACCTATTTAATTGTAGGTACATCTAATTTTGGAGCTCATAATCAAAACAACAAAAATGACACGTAATTTTTTAAAACTAACTGGTCTAGCAGTACTTATGATGGCTGCTGTATCTTGTAAAAATCAAAATGAAGTAGAAGCTACTGAAGCTACAGAGGAGGCAACAGCAACTGAAGCTGCTGTGGTTTATAATGTAGACACAGAGGCGTCAACGATCGATTGGAAAGGTTCAAAAATAGGTGGTGAGCACTATGGTATCATAAACCTATCAGATGGTGTAGTAAGTGTAAATGGAGAGACTCTAGAAAGTGGAGAGTTCACTATTGACATGACTTCTATCCAGGTACAAGACATTACTGAGGAAGAAGGAGCTGCTAGCTTAAAAGCGCACCTAGAAGGAACTGTTGAAGGTAAGGAAACTGACTTCTTTAACACTCCAGAATATCCTACCGCAACTTTTGTAGTGACTGGTTTGAATGGAAATATGTTAGAAGGTAATCTTACTTTGAAAGATGTGACAAAAAATGTTTCTTTTCCTGTTACTGTTGCCTATGAAGGAGATAAAATGATGTTAACCTCAGAGGAATTTACTATTGATAGAACTGACTGGGGAATCACCTATGGATCTGCCTCTCTAGCAGATACTGTAAAAGATAAAGCCATCTCTGATGATATGGTATTGAAAGTAAATCTAGTTGCTGTTAAGTAATTAGATGGTTAAATGATGATTAATAAGCCTCCTTTGAAAGGAGGCTTTTTTATGTCCTAATGATAAATGCGCCATTATGTTTGATGATGCGATAGATTAGATAAAACACTAGTATCATGGATGTAATAATAGACATAGTTGACCACAGGCTAAAACTGACCGAATTGATGACTATGACTGTACCAATCATTGCTGCATAAAATGCTAGTGAGAAATATCTAGCACTTGTGGCTTCAATAACATAATTATTTACTCCAGGTGTAATAGTCACTAATTTACTACCCAGCAAGCCCATTCTCAATTCAATCTGGGCACCATCCTTTACTTCTAATTTGATTGTTTTGCCTTGAAGTAATTGTGCTTTTCTATAACCATTTTTATAACATACAATTGCTGGTGCACTAGTAAATCTATTTTTCGATTCAGTGTAGGTAAAGGTTACCTCGATCATTTGTAATTTCTTGTCGTCAATCACCACAGTTGTTATTGAAGGAATTTTTAAAAGCTAAGATAAGGAACTGGCTCTACCTTATATTCATTGATACCTTTTTCTAACCACTGCCTATAAGTAGGTACATCTGGCGTGTATCCTACCGGTGGGACAAGATCTTTTCCTTGTGGATCAACTAGTGCATAGAAAGGCTGGGCGTTCACTTGATATTTTTCTATTTGAAAATCGCTCCATTTATTTCCTACAGTACGTATGCGCTTACCTGTTGTAGGGGATGTGTATTGTTCATCTTTGGGTAGCTTTTCTCTCTCATCTACATATAGTGATATGAGAACTATTTTATCTTTTAAAAGATTTAATACCTCTGGCTCACCCCATACACGCTCTTCCATTTTACGGCAATTGACACAAGCCCAACCAGTAAAATCAATTAATACGGGCTTATTGACCGCCGCGGCATATTCCATACCCGCCTGATAATCATCAAAAGCAATAATATCGTGAACTCCCAGGTGCGCCCCATCTGGAACCTCTACAGTACTAGCGCTAGATGTCTGTCCCATAAAACCGTTAGGTGCCTCGCTGTATGTTGCAGGCGGCGGGAAGCCACTAATCAATTTGAGCGGTGCCCCCCACAATCCTGGTATAAGATAGAGTGTGAATGATAGCGATATAATAGCCAGTAGCAGACGACCTACAGATATAGGTGCACTCTGGTCCGTATGTGGTAATTTAATTTTGCCAAATAAGAATAACGCCAGAGACCCAAATATAGCTATCCATAAAGCAATGAACATTTCACGTGGCAACCACCCTGCCTGCCACACAAGATCTGCATTAGAGAGAAATTTAAATGCAAACGCTAATTCTAGAAAACCTAGAAAAACTTTTACTGTATTGAGCCAACCACCAGATTGAGGCAATTTATTGAGCCATCCTGGAAAAATAGCAAATAGGGCAAAAGGAATTCCCAAACCAAAACCAAAACCTGCAAGACCTACACTTAACGCTGTTGCACCACCATCAGAAGAAAGTACGCTTCCTAGGACACCACCTATAACAGGACCCGTACAAGAAAACGACACCAGCACAAGAGTCAGGGCCATAAAAAATACACCTATAATCCCACCCACATTTGAGGCCTTGTCTACTTTATTGACCAGGGCATTAGGAATGGTAATTTCAAACGCTCCAAAGAAACTAATAGCAAAGACTACAAAAATGATGAAGAAAAATATGTTCAAATACGGATTGGTACTGAATTCATTGAAAACATCAGGAGATACAGACTCAAATAAATAGAAAGGAAGACTGCAGGCTACATAGATCAACAGTATAAAAAAGCCGTATAGCAATCCTTGAAACTTACCTACTGCAGGGTTTTCACTACGTTTTGTAAAGAAGGAAACTGTCATGGGTATCATAGGGTAGACACAGGGTGTCAGTAACGCACCAAATCCCGCTAGCAAGCACAGTAAAAAAATAGTGGTTAGATCATTCTCGTTTGACTCTTCAATGGTATCAATAACTTCCTGATCGCCTGTACCTGGCGTTTTTGACTTTTCAATCATACCAGAATGATCAGGAGCGGCAGCAATTAAAGGGCTTTTATCTGATTCATAATAATCATCTACCACGTTGCCTAAGGACTCATCCAGAGTAATGTCTGGATCTAACGAGAAAATCAAAATTTCTGGGGCTGGCGGTAAACAGACCTGATCGTTACAGGCTTGATAGATAACCTCAACCACAATAGCGTTAACGTTAGGTTGTTTAACCTCTACAACTTGTTTAAAAATAGCTTTGTCTTCAAATTGATAAACACTCGCATCAAATGCTTTTTCAAATTGTTTATAGGTCCCAACTTCCTCGTTGATGCCTATTAATTCATAATTATCTGTGGCCTCGTAGAACCTAAATTCGGTAGGGACATTGCCTGCTCCTGCTTGAAATTGCGAATATATATGCCATCCCTTTTCTAGGGTTGCGATACTGGTAAGTTCATATCGATCATTGCCTAGGTCTACCGCATTTACCTCCCAGCTTACAGGGTCTGATATTTGTGCTTGTAAAAAGGCTGTTACAAACAACAGCGTGATGATTGAAAAGCGTTTCATTAACTCCATGTAATTTTCACTATTTCTTTTGTATTTGTAGTAATAAGGTGATGCTTGCTTGCACGATGCCCTACTACCCAAATGATATTATTTTCTGTCGCTACAACAAGCGTGCGATTTTTATCAAATAACGACAACTTTTTATTAGTAAGAATATCGCTTACCAGCTGTGATCCATCAAGACCATAGGGACTTATGCGGTCACCAGCCTCCCAGCGTCGCAAAGTTAATGGATATTTAATGCTACTTGCATCCAGCAGTAATGTCATGATATCCCTATTTTGACTGACAAATTCTAAAGGGTTCTCACTACTAATACGTTCGATAGTCATCTGCCCTACTGGGGTCGTTATAGACCGGGTACTTCGTTCGATTTCAAATGTGTCAATACCTGTGTTTTCGAGAGCGCCTATAGAAAGTTTTTGACGATCCTTCAATAGCATATACTCAGGACTCATAATATACTTTCCTGTTTGTGCCTGGAGCAATTGCTCTACAGCCTCTAGGTCTGTAAAACCATAAGGTTTCAATAAATAAAATAAATAAGAACGATATGACGGCTGTTCCTTTAACTTTTTAATATCAATAATGATGGATGTATCCGTTGTGGTAGTTACGCTTTCGCGAAAGCGGGACACACCCTCTTCTACAATCGTTTTGACATCCTCGAGGTGACTCAAAGTTTTGGGGAAGTTAGCTTTGAAATGTGGTAACACACCACAAATTGCGGGAAGCACCTTATTGCGCAATTCATTACGCATGTAGTGATTGTTACTGTTACTAGAATCCTCTCGCCACGACCATTGGTTATCACGTGCACATTGCTCAATTTCTTTTCTAGTAAAAGGAAGTAATGGTCGCAATACCTGCCCGCTAACAGCTGGAATACCAGTTAAACCATCTATGCCTGTACCACGATTTAAGTTAATAAAGAAGGTCTCCATTTGATCATCTAGGTGATGGGCCGTTATTATACCTGCTAGATCATGGCTGTCAACTAAGTCATTGAACCAGTTGTAGCGCAGCGATCGAGCTACCATCTGGGTAGATACTTTTTGCTTTTCAGCCTCGAGGTGGGTTTCAAAATGTTTGACGTGACACGATTTATCCAGCTGTGATGCCAGCTGTTCAACAAATTGTTGATCCCCATCGCTTTCTACAGATCGCAAATGAAAATTGCAGTGTGCCACTTGAAAGTCAATCTTTAATTGATCCA
The DNA here is from genome assembly GCA_947491755.1 of uncultured Nonlabens sp. Taxonomy (GTDB): domain Bacteria; phylum Bacteroidota; class Bacteroidia; order Flavobacteriales; family Flavobacteriaceae; genus Nonlabens. Next base: position 15,573 of record CANLKV010000003.1, read on the forward strand.
GCAAGTGCGTTAAAACAACGCTATCCACACCACCGCTTACCGTCATCAGGTAGGTTCCTTTCCACAATTGGGGAAAATGCTTGTCGATATGATCGCGCAATCGATCAATCATTCTAGGTGGTTTTGATAGGGTTCAATACCCTGATTACTTAATACTTCCATAAGCGCACGGGCTTTTATAAAACATTCTTCAAATTCTTTTTGTGGTGATGCCGCGCTTGTTATTGCACTACCCACACTTACCGTTACTATATTGTTTATAGCATTGTAGAGTATGGTGCGTATCACAACATTAAAATCAAAATCCCCATCTGGTGCAAAATAGCCTATTGCACCGCTGTAAACTCCTCGCTTGAATGACTCTTGCTCTTCAATTATTTTCATGGCGCTTATTTTAGGTGCTCCAGTCATACTGCCCATAGGAAAGGTTGCTTTTATCGCATCGACCTCATTGTAGGTGGGAGCTAACTGTGCAGTGATACTGCTTATCATGTGGTGCACTTGAGGGAATGTATATAGTCCAAATAATTCTGGAACCTTAACGCTACCTTTTGTCGCCACTCTAGAAAGGTCATTGCGGACTAAGTCAACAATCATTACGTTTTCTGATCGCTCCTTTTGATTATTAACAAGAGTTTCTTTCAATAATTCATCTTGTAGAATATCCTTGTGTCTAGCAGCTGTACCTTTTATAGGTTGTGATAGGAGTTTACTGCCCGTTTTTTTAAGATATCGCTCTGGACTAGCGCTTATAATAAAATGTTGATTGAATCGGGCATAAGCAGCAAATGGTGGTTTACTGCGAGCATTTAAATCTGTGTAAGCCCTGATAGGATCAATGCGTACGCCATCTGCATAAAATTGAGTGCAAAAATTGGCCTCGTAAATGTCCCCACGGTGAATGTGATTTAAAAACTTATTTGCTTTTTTTAAGTACGTATTCCTATCATCAATAGCCGACAGCTGTCCCTGGGGCTTTAATTTTTGTTGGGCAGGTAATTTACATTTCAATATACCGTCAAGTAGTTCTTGAACAACATGGCGCTCCCTTTCATACGTATTGACGATTATGGAATCTTCCAGTATTTCCAGAACTGTTTCTGGTACAAAAAATTGCAAATCTTCAAATCCTAAAAGATCTCTATTGTTACTGGTAAGTGGCTCTATTTCGTTTTTTAAGTCGTATCCCAGGTAACCAAATAGCCAGTCCTGTTTTTCTTTATAAAAATGTGCTAACTGCTCTAGTGCCGTGCCCGTAGAACAGCACAGTACCTCACGAGCTCCTATAGCGGCAAGAGCTATACGATCTTTATTTACTGCATCATTGCTATCGAGATAGACTATATAAGGCAGATCTTTATAAAAATTCAACAGCCTAGCATGAAAATGTTTATCACGCTGGACTTTAAAATGATGAATGGATCTTTTGTTGCTCACCTTACAAAGGTAATTTGCTTTACCCAATCCCTAGCATGGAACATAAAAAACCCGATGCTGTTTCCAACACCGGGTATCAAATTTTTAAAAACTTTCTAGAATCGGTATTGTAAGGTGGCTCTTATAAAAAATGGTGTTCCAGGAGTAAAATGTATTTCATCGGTACTACCTATCTCATTTGCCAGTCGTGACTCTGTGGCAAATTGTGTTTCATTCCATTCTACATCAAACAGATTTTGAACTGCTACACCTAGAGTAATATCTCTTGCAAGATCGTAGTTAATATTTAAATCTGAAACAAAGTAACCTTCGGCTGTTATGCTGTTATCTTCATTTGCAGCGCGATCTGCGATATAGCGGTATCTAAAACCAGCATTAAACCCGTTCCAATCTCTCAAACTTAAACCACCAGTAGAGGTCCATTCTGGAGCTAAAGGAATAAAATCCTCTCCCGCGGGTTCGTTGATTGCTCTAGCGTGGGCATAGTTCAAATTACCGTCAAAAAACAAGTGGTCTGTCAATTGATATCTCAAACCTAGGTCAAAACCATAACGCTCTGTCTCGCCACTAGGTTCAACAATACCCGCGTCACCTACGTAAACAAATTCTTGCTCTAGAAACAAATACCATAAAGCAGTATTGATGACCATACGATCAGTAGGTTTCCAGATTGTTCCTAAATCACTGTTGTAGGATTTAGGAAGAATATCATCTGCCTCCTGTTGCAATACTACCCTAGTGTCGTTGCTATGAAAGCCTACACCGTTTTTAAAATATAATTGTAGTTGATCGCTCACTTTATAATTGAAGTTAAGTTTAGGCAATAGGGCTGTCTCTGACTGGCTTTGTGTATCATAGGTGGGGGCTAGTGCATCTTTATAATTGAACTTAAAATGCTCTAACCGAAGTCCCGCATCAATCATAAAATCATTGATAAACCAGGTGGCACCCGCAAAAGCAGCTGTATTAGTCTCTATAATATCTCCTAGCTGGATATTCTCTAATGTAGTGCGGCGATTTAATGTTCTGGACAACTCACTGCCTGTCACACGATCATTGCGCAATTGCATACCTGCTGTAAGGTCTAGTTTGTGATCTCCTAAAACCGTATTTAAAGTATAAGCAGCATTAAAACCGAAAAGGTCTCGAGATTCCTGCTGTTTTATTTGATCGCCATTAACTGGATCCTCTAGAAAAAAAGTGAAATTAGAGAATAGTAAAAAATCATAATTTGAGTAGAATACATTGCTTTTGAATCGCTCTTTCTCGCTCAACATTTTGTCATAAGTAATATTAACGTTAGTACGGGAAGTCTCACCGCCCTCTGTATCGTCAATAGCGCCAAATCTTCCAATAAGACCACGATCTACAGCCCGTTGTGGTATCTGGCCACTAGCATCCCACTCGCTATCAAATCTTGAAACACTTACACTCAACTTATCCCCATTGTCAGCGAGATAATTAAGTTTTCCAAAAATATTTACACGATCAAAATTTTGGGGACTATCAAATGGACCATCAAAGGTCAAATACTCCGTGGCTACATAGGCACTAGTATTTTGGTTATCTATCAGTTGCGCTAGACCTACATAACGCTGATAATTAAAATCTCCTATCTCTGCTCGAATAAAATTATCTCTAACATAATCTTTCGTTCTAAAATCAATATGACCAGCAGTGGCAAAGTTTCCTACCTCCTTATCATAGCTACCCTTTCCATAAGAGATATTCTCGATAGTTTCAGGGATTACAAAATGAAGGTCAGAATAGCCCTGGCCGTGTGCATGGCTTACCATGTTTACAGGCATACCGTCTACTGTTAGGGCGACATCAGTACCGTGATCAACATCAAACCCTCTTAAAAAAAGCTGTTCGGCTTTCCCTCCTCCAGCATGCTGTCCTATAAACAAGCCAGGGACAGATTGTAAGATCTCCTGCGAGTTGGTCACTGGATTAACTGACAAGTCAGCACGTATCAAGGTATTAAGCACATCTACGTCATTTGTGATATTTACCGCATCTAGATCGATGGGTGCTTCCTCGATTGTGATCTGAAGCATTTCAGTTGTAGATGTTATCGCTTTCGCGAAAGCGGCATAACCTAACTTTGAAAAACGCAACTCGTCCCCTGTATTAACCCCCTTTAACGAGAAAAGCCCGCTGGTATTAGTATGGGTATGGTTGCCCGAAAGAACGTGCAAAACATAAACGTCCTCTATAGGTTTGCCTTGAGAGTCTCTAACGATCCCTTTAATGGATTGTGCAGATAGTAGGCTTGTTGAGAAAATAAATAGGGCTGTCAGGAATAAATGCAGCGGTTGTGTACTAGTTTTTAGTGTATTCATTGTAATTAATATTGTTGCTACAGATACGCACTAGATCTTATAGTAAGTTTTACGAGCCATGTTAAATAAACTGTAAAGTGTAGTTGTGCGAGATCTATAACAAGAAAAAGCCAGACACTAGGTCTGGCTTTTCAATACTACAATTGTTAATTGTTATATATGCAGCGCTCGATCCTCTGTAGCGGCAAGTGCGGCCTCTTTTACAGCCTCTGCATAAGTAGGGTGTGCGTGCGACATGCGTGCGATATCCTCTGCACTGGCTCTAAATTCCATGGCCGTAACAGCCTCTGCAATTAGGTCTGCAACTCGTGCTCCTATCATATGGACACCCAGGACTTCGTCTGTGTTTTTATCTGCAAGGATCTTAATCAAACCATCTGTATCCCCAGATGCTCTAGAGCGTCCTAATGCTCGCATAGGGAAAGAACCAGATTTGAACGGAACCCCAGCCTCTTTTAGTTCTTCTTCGGTTTTTCCTACACTGGCAACTTCTGGCCAGGTGTAAATTACATTAGGTATCAAGTTGTAATTGACGTGTGGTTTCTGACCAGCAATTGTTTCTGCTACAAAAACACCTTCTTCCTCGGCTTTATGAGCTAGCATGATACCGCGTACTACATCACCTATCGCATAAATATTGTCAACATTTGTTTTAAGGTGCTCATCCACTTCTATTTGACCACGCTCATTGATTTTGATACCAGCTGCTGTGGCGTTCAATTTATCTGTGTATGGGCGACGTCCTACCGATACTAGTACATAATCTCCTTTAAAGGTAACTTCCTCTCCCTTTTTATTTTTTGCAGTGACGGTTACCTCGTCCCCATTACGCTCTACTTTATTAACGGCATGAGAAAGCTGGAATTTTATTCCTTGCTTTTTCATGACCTTCATCAATTCTTTAGATAAGGCTTTGTCCATGGATGGAGCAATGCGGTCTAGATACTCAATAACGGTAACATCTGCGCCCAGCCTGCGATATACTTGACCTAATTCTAGACCTATTACACCGCCACCTATAACGATCATGTGCTTGGGAATTTCTTTAAGCTTTAAAGCCTCTGTAGATGTAATGATCCGGTCTTTATCCAGTTCAATAAAAGGCAAATTTGCTGGCTTAGAACCTGTAGCAACGATAATTTTTTTTGCCTCGATGGTTTGTGTTTTCTCACCTTCTATTTTTATATGCGTTGCATCTTCAAATGATCCCAGACCGGTGTAAACATCGATTTCATTTTTTTTCATCAAGTGGGAAATACCATCACAAGTTTGACTTACAACACTTGCCTTCCTTGAGATCATTTTTTCAAAGTTGATCTTTATATCTCCAGGGATTTCAATACCGTGCTCTTCAAAATGCTTTGTAGCTTCCTCATAGTGATGAGAAGAGTCCAGTAGAGCTTTTGATGGAATACAACCTACATTGAGACAAGTACCGCCCAGGGTGTTATACTTTTCAATGATTGCTGTTTTCATTCCTAATTGTGCACAGCGTATAGCAGCTACATAGCCACCAGGTCCTGAACCTATTACTGCAACATCATATGTACTCATAAGTAAGTTTTTCTAGTCGTCAATTAAGCTGGTAAAGATAAGAAAGCGAGACAAGATAGCAGTCATCAATCAGCTATTTCACTCACAGGTTTAGGTTCTTGATTGCTCTTTTTATACGGGCGTATAATCAATCGTGCTGCCCTATCAAAGTTGAAATAATTGTAGGTCCAGTTGAGAAAAACAACGATGCGGTTGCGCACTCCTACTAGAAAATATAGATGGACGGCCAACCAGGTAATCCACGCAGGGAAACCGCCCAAAGTAAAGGTACCTATATCTGCAACCGCTTTATTTCGACCCACAGTTGCCATAGATCCTTTATCAAAATAGGAAAACTCTTTCATCGATTTGCCCTGACTGTGACGTATCAAATTATTTGCTAGATGTTTTCCTTGCTGGATGGCCGGCTGTGCCACTTGTGGATGCCCTTGTGGATAGTCATCTGTTTTCATTAACGCAATGTCTCCTACTGCATAGACATTGTTAGTGCCTTTCACCTTGTTATAACGATCTACCAGTAAGCGATTACCTTTCTCTGATATCATGTGCTGTAAAAATCCAGAAGGATGGGTGCCTACAACGCCGGCGCTCCATATAAATGTTGCTGTGGTATAGGTGTTACCACTTTTGGTTGTGACCAGATCATTTTCAAAATCTGTTACTAATTCATTAAGGTGAATTTGAACACCCAGTTCTTTCAAATATTTAAATGCTTTTTGAGAGGCTTTTTTACTCATACTACTCAATACCCTATCTGATCCATCTAGTAAGTGAATCTCCATAAAGTCTGGATTGAGATCTGGATAATCCTGTTGTATAACCCCCTTTTTAAACTCGGCAAAAGCACCAGAGAGCTCCACACCAGTAGGGCCAGCACCAGAAATAACGATACGCATTAATTTTTTTTGCTCATTAATATCCTCGGTAATTGTGGCTTTTTCCAGATTTTGAAGCATCAAACTGCGTATGTCTAGTGACTCTGGTACGGACTTCATTGACAGGGCGTTCTGTTCAATTTTATCATTGCCAAAAAAATTAGTACGCGTACCTGTAGCAATAATAAGATGGTCATAGGTTATCGGGCCTATACTGGTCTGCACTACATTTTCATCTATTTGCACTGCCTCTACCTGGGCCATTCTAAAGATGTAATCTCTGGTTTCATCAACAATACTGCGCAATGGAAAGGCTATCGAGTCTGGCTCGAGGCCACTGGTTGCAACTTGATATAAAAGTGGCTGGAAGGTGTGATAATTGTGACGGTCTAAAAGAACGACTTGAAAATTGTGTTGAGTTAGCTTTCGCGAAAGCGTAACCCCTCCAAAACCCCCTCCTACAATTACTACCCTGGGGAATTTACTAGCAGGAATTTGCATCGGTATTTTTCTATAAATTTAAGCCAGGTTGCCAGATATGCTGCTGCGGTTAACATTCTTTTCATAAGCATGTAACATAGATGCGCCTCTTACTACTAATAAAATGAGAAACCGACCCCATTGAGTACTGATCTAGAAAAAGAATTTGTAGCGCAGCTGGAGCAAAATCAGAATATTGTGCACAAGATTTGTCGTTTATACACCGATGATCAAGACGCGCATAATGATTTGTTTCAAGAGGTAACCATACAATTGTGGAGGGCGTATCCTAAATTCAGAGGGGATTCAAAATTTTCTACCTGGATGTATCGTGTCGCTCTTAATACCGCGATTACTTTATACCGAAAATCAAAACGAAGGTTAAAAACGCAGCGTTATGATACGGTAGAATTTAAAATTGAGGATACAACGCAGGATGATGAGACGCTAGAGCAGCTTACTCTATTATACGGTGCGGTTAAACAATTAAATGACATTGAAAAAGCATTAGTCTTTTTGTATCTGGAGGATAAAAACTATCGCGAGATTGCAGAGACACTAGGGATAAGTGAAGTAAACGCCCGTGTTAAAATGAATAGGATCAAGACTAAATTAACAAACATTATAAATCCATAAGGATGGATCAATTAGATATTTTAAAATCAAAATGGCAGTCGCAGTCTAGCGACTATCCAGTCTATTCTAAAGAACAGATTGCAGGACTGCTAGCAAAAAAATCCAGTAGTATCGTAAAGTGGATTTTTTATATAGGTATAGCAGAGTTTGTGTTGCTCAATCTGGTAACTGTTTTATCCATATTTGAAGATGAGCGCTATAATCAAACCATGGAAACGATAGGGAAACCTTTTTACTACGGTTCCCTGTTATTGAGTTATGCAGTGATCTTATATTTCATTTACAAATTTTGGTGTAATTATAGAGATATAAGAGCAGATCAATCGGTGCGCAAATTGATGAAAAACATCTTAAAAACGCGTCGCACCATGAAGTGGTATATCTGGTTCAATCTGTGTTATATCGTTGTTTTTGGGGCAATTACATCTGTTATGCTGTTATTCTATGATCCCGCATTTGACGACATCATTCACTCTGAAGAGTTTCTTCAACACAAATTTAGATTTATGAGCGGGTACATCGTATTTGTCATTTTTTTACTAGGTGCCATATGTGCGGTGGTATATGGGATATACAGTCTGATTTACGGTATTCTACTGCGACGTTTGCGTAAAAATTACGACGAGCTTAAGAAAATGGAGCTTTGATCTATTTACTTTAAAATGAAAAACACTCCCATAAAAACTAAAAGTTTTGTGGGAGTGTTTTTTTATGAATTAGACACCAGTTATCGTATGTCTGGTTTACAAGTTTTCCGGCATGATTACTAGACTGCGGAATAAAGCAGCCTTTGCATCAAAGAGCTTTTTTTGAATTGATAAAAGTTTTAACTGTGCCTCTATAAATTTGACCTCACGAGAATTAATTAAAAACAAAGAGCTGTCACCCAGTTCAAACTTTCTATTTTCTCCCTGTAACAGGCGCTCTGTACCCTGGGCGAGATCACTCACGACTGCTAGCTGTGTTTTGTAAGCTTCCAACTCGGCAAACAGGGCGGTAATTTTATTAATCAACACAAGCGATTCTGACTGCAAGCCGAAGCGGGCGTCAGCAATTTTTAATTTAGTGAGCCTCAATTCACCTCGTTCCTTTCTTGTAAAAATAGGATAAGCAAATGTGAGCGCTGCCTTGTTGTTATTTTGATTAATCGTGTTGATTTGGTTCCATTCTGGGGTTAAAAAATTGTACTCAAGTGTAATTTTAGGTAGTAGCTTATTTGCCTTTAACTGTCTTTCTACATCCAATTGATCTAGCTTTAAGTTGAGTGCTACGATTTTGGGGTGATTTTCAACATTGAATTCATCAAGACTCCTGCCCATAAGTCCCAGCACTATGTCAATGGATTGATTCAACTCCTCCTGGGGTATCACGGTAGGCTGTAACTCTACTGGCACGCCATTTAACCATAAGAAATTTGATAATTTCAAACGGCTTTTTATTTGATCAATTCGGGCTTGTTCTAGACCTAACAATCGGTCCAGGGTGGCCACATTTGCTTCTACAGTATCAATAGCTGCCTTGTCGCCTACTTTTGCGCTATAAATAATGCCACGCTCACGTAATTTTGCTGCCTGTAGGATACGGTCAAAAACTTTTACCTCTTGCGTTGCTCTCCACCATTCAAAATAAGCTTCGGCTGCCTCAAACAAAATTTCGTTTGCTGCAAGATCTCTTTCTGCTAGGGTTTGTTGTTCAAAAAGTCTAGCCTTACGCAGCGTTGCCATACGCTCGTTGATCCACATACCTTGTCCTATATTAACCTTAACGCCAGCGCTAAAGAGGCCGTCATCAGGTACGGTAAGCGATGGGTCTAAAAAGGTTCCTTCATTTCTCTCTGCTCCTGCTTTAAACTCCACACCATACCAGGTAGGGATTTTAAACACACCGCTTAGCTCGTCATAATATTCTGTATCCTTAAAATCTTTGCGACGGTAGTCTACTTCAATTTTGGGGTCAAAACCACCTCTTGCTTTTAACAAACTCGCCTGGCCTTCCTCGATGAGTAATTCTGCTTGTTTTGCAATGGGATGATGTCGCTTGACAAAACCTAGAAACTCTTCTAGGCTCATCACCGTGGTGTCTACTTCTATGGAATTAAAATCTTCTTGCTGATTTTGCTGAAGCGAAAGCGTGCTCCCAGAGGCCTCTACAGCAATAAATAAAATAAATAGAATCGCTATAAATCTCATACTATTTTTTTGCTTTCTTATCATTTGAAGCTCCTTCTGGCTTGTAGTAATCTGCAGGGAATCCATTAAGACGTCGCCATAATTCATACCACACAGGTACGTCATCTAACAAGGCAATCGTGTAGGCTCCAGAGCCTGGACGCAATGCCTCTGGCCAGTCATAACCCTCACTTTCATCAGGTGCTATGAGCACTCTATATTTGCCCGGGAAGATGTCACTGACAAAGGTCTCTACCGCTACAATCTCTCCACCATAGGTTCCATAACTTGCATTAGGCCATCCTGAAAAAACTATAGCAGGCCAACCATCAAATTGAATACGTACTTTTTCTCCTCGATACAATAATGGAAGGTCTAGTGGGTCTACAAATGTTTCTACAGCAAGATCATAATTTGATGGCATTATATTTACAATTGGCTCACCTTCCTTAAAGGTTTCTCCTAGACCAGCCTTTATCGCTTTATTGATATAGCCATCTTGCGGTGCCACTATAAATCGCATGTCATCACGCACAGTATAATTGGAACGCTCATTTTGTAGCTTGCTTACCTGTGCTTTTACATCTAGCTGCGTTGCTAGGGCACTGGATCTATCACTACGGGATTTTGCAATTTTTTCGGCATACTCCTGCCTCAATCGATTCAAGTCAATTTGCGCATTGATTACCTCGTTTTTACTCTTTAAAAGTTTTTGTTCTTGAGAGATAAGCTTTTCTTGAGTCTCTTGTAGTTTGAGTCTTTTATCCTCGACATTTTTAGGCGAGGACAGGTCTTCATCTAGTAATAGTTGCTCTCGTTCTATTTGACTTTGAGCAACCTCAATATTAGTTTGTGCCGCAACGAGACCTATACTATCGATTGTAACTGTATTACGAGCTTGAATGATTTTATTTCTAGCTTGATCAAGTTTCAATTGTAGTTCTTGCTCTAGTGCTTCCACTTGCTGTGTAAGAGCTGTAATTTTTTCTTGGTAAGCGCTTACAGAGCTGCTCTTGGCATCAATTTGCTCTCCCGTGCGGGCAACCAGTAGCGTGTCAAAATATTCTGTCTTTACCTCGCTTATTTGTAATAAAGTATCTCCTTGTTTAACGCGATCGCCCTCTCTTACAAACCATTTCTCTATTCTACCTGGTATTTGCGATTGTATTGTTTGTGGTCTTTGGTCTGGCGTGAGGGTTGTGACATAACCGTTACCAGTGACCGTTTGTGTCCACGGCATAAATAATAGAACGACTAGAAATATAGAAAAACCTACTAAAAATCTATTAAAGTATTCAAAATGAGTACGATTAAGTACTCGCTCTCCTGCCGAAAAATTATTAAGATCCAGTTGATCTAACAATTTATTTTCTGATATATTCAACATGTCTACTTAGATTTATCAATAATAATCCTCCCGTTTTCTAGAGTCACTATTCTACCACAATTATCCATCCATTGCGGGTTTTGACTCACTACAACTAGAGACCATCCATTTTCTGGATCGGTTAAAAATTTCATTATACGATTACTTTCTTCCAGCTCAAATTGATCTAATGGATCCTTCAGGATGAGCATTTTGGGCTTGCGTACAATACTACGGGCAAGTACGATTTTTTTACCCACGGTATAACTAATTTGCTTGCCTTCTGGGAAAATAGGAGTGGCCAGACCGTTAGGTAATTTTTTTAAATAGGACATCAGGCCTACTTTCTCCATCGCCCAGTATACCTGCTCGTCTGTTATCAACTTGTCACCAAAGGTTATGTTGTCTCTCAAGGTTCCTTCAAAGGGAGACTCTTCCGTAAGAGATTGCCCTAGGTTGGATCTGTAGTAGTTTAAATTCACCCCTCGTAAATTCGTGCTATTCAAGTAAACATTACCATGCGTGGGCTCTACAATACCTGCGATGAGTCGCAGCAAGGTAGCTTTACCGCTACCATTAGGACCTGTAAGCAATACGGTACAACGCTCAGAAAGTTTGAGGTTGATATTCTCCAGGATAGGAGAAGTTCTATTCTCTACGGTATAGCTTACATTCTCCAGCTCGACCTTGAAATTCTCATCTACGGTAAAAGGCTTTTCACCAGAGTTAGGTTCTAATTCTTTATCTACCACCTCTCCTAGCTTTTCAAGGGAGGTTAGCATATCATAAAAAGATTCTAGTCCAGAAATAATTTTTTCTACAGCTCCTATAATGATTAGAATAATAAGCTCTGCAGCGACAAACTGCCCTATGTTCATTTGCTGGCTTAAAACAAGAAAACCTCCTATTACAAGCAATCCCGCTGTTACTAAAACCTTAAAACCAATAAACTGTATCGCTTGTAAAATCAACACTTTAAAGTGACTTTCTCTATATTTCAAATACTCTACAGTCAGTTCATTATTGCGATCCACAGCATGCGTTGTATTTCCAGATAGCTTAAAACTTATAATTGATCGCGCCACCTCTTGCAACCAGTGCGCTACTTTATACTTGCTTTTGGATTCCTTTATACTGGTAGTGAGACCATTTTCTGCAGTGTACTTGAATAAGATGAATGCCAGAATAAGAAGTAAAAAGCCATAGGCTATAAAGAAAGGGTGGTAAAAAGAGAGTAATAACAACCCAAAAATGATTTGCAATAAAGCTGTAGGATAATCAACTAACAGCTTTGATAAACTCTTTTGTACAGTAAGCGTATCAAAAAAACGATTTGCTAGTTCTGGAGGATAGTAATTGCGCAGCTCGCTCATTTTAATCTTAGGAAAGCGATAAGCAAATTCAAAAGAAGATCTGGTAAATATCTTCTGCTGGATATTTTCAGTAATTCGTATTTGCATGATTTGCAATACACCTGCAAAAGCTACACCTAGCGTTACAAGAACCACCAGCAGTATCCATGACGATGTTACTTGAGCTCCTTGTATTAAATTTATAATGGCTTGAATACCTAATGGGAGTGATAAACCTACCAGACCAGCAAATATTGCATAGTAAAAAATCTGATAAACATCTCTCTTGTCCATCTCTAACATACCCGTCAATCGCTGCCACGCTGTAAAAATGTTTTTGTTGGTTTTCATGAATTCTTGTTGATGATTTGTACTAGGTTAATAAAGTAATCCGTAGGCGTGATCTGCTGATTACAATCTGTAAGCGCTGTAAAATGATTTTTTAAAAAATGCTGATGTAAAGAACCTTCTATTATAGTGCTGCTCAATGATGCGGGAAATGCATAGTTGGGATTTGCAGCAGCAATCATATCTCGCAAACGCAACACCAGTCTTTTATAAATAGCAAAATATCCATCTTTATTTTCTTGATCAACCTCTTTAGTTAGATAAGATTTAGAATACTCCTCTATCACAATATTGCTCAGTTTGATCTCGTCTATATGAGCATAATTCATGTCCTGTACTACCTCTCTAGTTAGAATGGTTATAGCTTGTACCAACTTGTCGACAGGGTTGCTAATGGCTACTGTTTGCAAGATAAATTGATATTCAATCCACGACCAGTACCAGGAAGTTAGGTAAATAAGTAGTTTATGTTTATTTTCAAAATAGCGGTAGATAGAGCTCTCATTACTTCCTATAGCAACACCTAATTTACGGAATGTAAAGTGTTCAAAACCTATATCGTCAATCAAATCGATGCTAGACGCAATAATCCGTTTCCCTAGATCTGTCGATTCAGGGTCTTTTAAAAAAATATCGTTGTTAATCTCAACCTTAAGATTCTTGTAAACGTGGTCCATACTAATTTATTGACGACCAAAAATAATAGTGTTACTATCAAATGATAACATAATTAGTTTTATTTAACATATGATTTTAATAGGGTAGTATTTAAAATATCGCTTTCGCGAAAGCGACACACCACAAAATACTATTTTTACATCATGAGTCAGATGTTAACCCACCTACAAAAAGCCGAAGAAAAGGCCGCTGCCTTATTTGATGAAATAGTCAAAAGGGAGATTATTGTTGCAGGAAGCACAGAGAAAAAAATTAACAATGAAGTATTTCAATTAGCCGATGAGTTGTATGGAATTAAGAAATACTGGCACAAACGTATCGTAAGAGCTGGAGCTAATACTTTGCATCCCTATGATGAAAACCCGCCTAACTTTACGATACAAGAAGATGATATTGTTTTCCTAGATTTTGGTCCTATCCTGGAAGAATGGGAAGCTGATTATGGGCGTACTTACGTATTAGGAAATGATGAGGCAAAGTTAAAAATAGCTGCAGACAGCGAGCGATTATGGCACAAAGCAAAAGATCATCTCGTGGCAAACCCATCACTTACCGGTGCACAGCTTTATCGCTATTGTGTCCAGTTAGCTCACGAGGCTGGATGGGAGTACGGTGGTCCTATTGCAGGTCATTTGATAGGACACTTCCCGCATGAACAGTTAGATAGCGAGATAAAAACTAACTATATTCATCCAGAAAACCATGATCCAATGGATCAATTAGATCAGGCCGGTCACAAACGACACTGGATTATAGAAATTCATCTGGTAGATCGAGAAAAACAAATAGGTGCTTTCTTTGAGCAACTCGCTTGTTAATGGTATGATTATATACAAGAGGCATAAAAAAACCGCTGTGAAAACAGCGGTTTTTTTTATTACCATTTGGGTATTAATTACTGTATTTCTGCAGTAAGACCAGCCTCTAATAATTTTGAGCACCGTGGCTCTAGATCACTATACTCGCCAGTCTTAACACTACATTTACCTTTATAATGTACGATAAGACTGCACTGCTCTGCTTGCACTGGCGTGTGGTCGCACGCCTCTACTAGCATATCAATCACATGATCAAAGGTGTTGACCTCGTCATTGAAAAGCACAATTTTATTTTCGGTTTTTTCTTCAACTGCTAGATCTAACTCTGTCAGATCTTGAATTTGTGTACTCCCTCTCATAATGATACAAAATTAAATAAAGTCCACTTTTATCGTAAACGTTTAACGCAAATTTACTTTTTGACAAATAAAGGCGCTACCCAGTTGTCCTTTTCTTTATATGAGACGTAGGTAAGTGATTGATCCTTACAAACTTGTTTTATCGCAGGTAAATCCTCTTTATAGAAACCACTAAGCAGTAACATACCGCCGTTATCTAGTGCCTGGGTATATTTAGGAATATCTTCCATTAAAATATTTCGATTAATATTTGCAATGATCACCTGGTAGTTCTTTCCTGTCAATTGTTCTGCACCACCTAGGATAACCTGTATCTGGTTTGCGCCATTGCGCTCTACATTTTCAATAGCATTTTCATAGCACCAAATGTCAATATCAATGGCATCAACTGCAATAGCGCCACGCATTTGAGCAAGAATAGCTAGAACACCTGTACCGCTGCCCATATCCAGCACTCTTTTATGAGACATATCTTGCTCTAGTAGATGCTCCATCATCATAAAGGTAGTTTGATGATGACCGGTACCAAAACTCATCTTCGGCTCAATTATTATGTCATACTTAAATCCTTGGGATTCATGGAACGGTGCTCGCACCTCAACCATATCTTGCACTCTTATGGGGTCAAAATTACGTTCCCACTCATGGTTCCAATTAGTGGCTGGTATGTTCGCTTTCGCGAAAGCGATATCCACATGCTCATTGTGCAATAACTCAAGATCGTCTAGTAAAGTCTCTTGATCTAAATCTTGCTGTATATAAGCCAGTAAGCCTGTATCTGTTTCCATAAAGCTTTCAAAACCTTTCTCACCCAATTGGGCAGCAAGAACATCACTCCATGGAGCGACTGGTTGTAGCGTAAAAGTGTACTCTACATATAGCTGATCTGTAACTTTTGACATTTAGAAGGATTTTGCAATAGCAATAAATGAGGAGGCATCGAGCGAGGCACCACCTACCAGACCGCCATCAACATCTGGCTGTGCAAAAATCTCTACTGCATTATCTGGTTTTACACTACCACCATATAAAATGGACAGTTGCTGTGCTACTTTATCTCCATACTTATCAGCTATAAAGGAGCGCAGGTGAGCGTGCATCTCTTGAGCTTGCTGTGGACTTGCTGTTTCTCCCGTACCTATTGCCCATACAGGCTCATAAGCTAGAACAACTTGTTTTAATTCTTTGTTGGATAAATGAAAAAGTCCTTTTTCAATTTGTGCCGTTACTGTGGTAAAATGAGATCCTCCCTGTCGCTGTTCTAAATGCTCGCCACAACAAAAAATGACACGCATACCTTTGTCTATAGCGGCTTTAGTTTTTGCAGCAAGATCATGGTCTGTTTCATGGAATTCATCGCGGCGCTCTGAATGACCTATAATAACCGATTTAACCCCTACACTTTGTAACATATCGATAGAGACCTCGCCTGTATAGGCACCTTTCTCATGTTGAGAAACATTTTGTGCGACCACCTCGATAGGCGTGTCCAGTGAACCATTAAATGCCGCATATAAAAAAGGATGCGATGGGGCTATCATTAATTCACAATCTAGTGTGCCTGGTAATTCTCTTTTGATTTTTGATATAAGGTCTTGCGTCATGGGCAGGTCACAATTCATCTTCCAGTTTCCTGCTACAATTTTATTTCTCATAGTTTAATTTTTGAAGCACCTGGGCGGGTACTATTTTATACAGTATGCTTTTAAGTGATGGTTCTATGACTAAAAACTTCCAACTGTCGCCCTTTTCACTAGAATGCATTGCAACAGCCCTTTTTGAGCTATCTACTGAAAAGGCATCTTTATCACCATCGTACTTTATGCGAGCTTCGGGAATAGATTCTTTCATCATTTGCTCGATAAATTTGATGGTAGACTGTCGTGATTGCTCATCATCTGTGGCATCAAACAAATTGAGGTATTGAATATCAAATTTTTGATTGAAGTTAAAAGAAATGTAAGTAATCCCATCTACAATTACAGGAGGCATGGTTTGATTTACATCTAGGCCATGTACGATTATTTTTGTGTCTGGGCTCTCCATCGCTTGTTTCATTTCTTTAATAAGTTGTTCCTTATTGTAATAATTAAACAAGATAGACGGCATATAATCTGTCGCCTGAGCAAATTTTGAATCTTTGATGGCACTAGCGTATCGAGCAAAGTCGGTTTTTAAATTACCTAGATCTGCTTGTGCGCTACACAACAAATGACATGTCATAAAGACTACATAATAAAAGTTTTTAATCATGGTACTTTTTTTTATAGCCGTCGATGCTACTTCCAATTTTCCAAAGATATTGAATCTCTACCGCATTGCAGACAGCTTTATACTGATCTCGCTTGTCTAGTGACTATGTATCCAGCTTTACCCTAGGATCCAACCGTACATAAATGACATCTACTAGAATATTTATGAGAATAAACAGACTGGCTATAACTATAACAGCACCAGTAATCACGGGTAGGTCTAAGGTGTTGAGCGCCTCTACAATTTCTTTACCTAAACCATTCCAATTAAAAATATATTCCACAAAAACCGCCCCTGCGAGCATGCTTGCAAACCATCCACTAACGGCAGTAATCACAGGATTCAGGGCGTTTTTAAAAGCATGATTAAAGATAACCTGGGTTCTAGTAAGTCCCTTTGCATATGCGGTAACTATGTATTGTTGACTCAATACCTCAAGCAGGCTATTGCGCATTAATTGGGTAACCACAGCCAGCGGCCTTATGCCCAGTACAATGGCTGGTAGTATCAAATTGCGCCATTGCAACACTACCTCTTCTCCATAATCATCTAATTCATATAAACTGCCGCTCATGTGCAGATCAGTGTACTCATGCCATACATATCCAAATAAATAGGCAAAGATTATAGCACTAAAGAAACTAGGCACACTCATGCCCATGGTGCTTACTAATTGTATGCTATTATCTATCCAGGTATCGCGACACAGCGCAGAAACTACTCCCAGCGACAAACCTATAATTAATGCGATACTGATGGCACAAACGGCAAGCAATATGGTATTAGGTAAGGTTTCTGCGATGACATTACTCACCTTTTTACCTGACCTTTGAAATGATTCCCTCAAGTAAGGTGCTTTTAACATGACAGCTGTCTGGTCTGTAGATACCACAACAACCCCATCATACTTTCCGTTATCGTAAGAGAAATCTCTAGGGTCTAAACTATGAAAAGAGACCAGACTCAAGTCATTTATAAAATAAAAGTATTGTGTCAACAGCGACTGGTCAAAACCGTACTTGCGACGTAAATTTGCTAATTGTTCTTCACTTTCATTTTGACCCATCATCATCTGGGCAGGGTCACCAGGAAGCAAATAAAATAATAGAAATACAATGGTTACAACACCATAAAGTGTAGCTATAGCATAGGCTAGTTTTTTAAGTAAATAGCTTATCATAGCTCTACATCCTCTAGATCATTCCAGTGCGATTTTGCTGTGATTATTCCATCCTTTAAAATGACTATTCCAGGGTTGGAACGTATCATAGTTTTGAGCGCAGTGGCATCAGTAGTATAAAAAGGCACCTGCAAATCGTATGATTGTACGGCCTGTGCAGTCTGATCGCTACCTGATGAGCTTAGTGCGATCACCTTATAACCGGCACTGCGTGCACGTTTTACAAAAGCAGGTAATTTAACCATCCCTTTGTTTTCTGCATTGCGCAAGTTATACATGACTAGAAGTACTATTCTAGGCTCCTTTAATACTTGTGGGGTAATATCCTCGCCTGCACTAGAGGTCATTGCAAAATCATGAATAGGCGGTTCAAAGCCTTTTTCAATCAAACGCGTCTCTACTTTTTCATAATTAGGCCTGCCAGAGGGAGGTTGTCCCGTTGTTGTAACCACATCCTGCTTGCCATCTACATTATAATACCAATCAAATGCATAGACATCTGGCCTGGAGGGATCGCGCTGCATATTTTTTTCAATATCTGTTCCTACTTTGTAGGCTCTAAAGTCTAGAACAGGCAAATGCATGAGTACGTGATATGCGAGGGCAAAACAACCTATGGTAACCAGCATGGTAATTAACATGGACTTGAACTTTGTTGTTAATGGTTGGATCAAATGTATTTGCCATAATAACACCACAATAAAGACACTGAGAATGACGTCTTTTGTAAAGCTTTGCCATGGAGTCAACGGTATCGCATCACCGAAACACCCACAGTCTGTCACCTTATTAAAATATGCCGAATAAAACGTGAGGAAAGTGAAAAAGATGATCATAACAAACAATGACCCAATTGTAAATTTCTTTTGAAAACCCAGCAGCAACATTACACCCAGGATGACCTCTAGCACTACAAGAAATATTGCCAATGGTAAGGCATAGGGCTGCAAAAATTCCATCCCTAGCACGGCTCCACTAAAATATTCATCCAGCTTTATTGAGAATCCGACAGGATCATTGAGCTTTATTAGCCCACTAAAAATGAATAAAACACCCACAAATATTCTGCAAAAACCTACCAGTATTTTCATAAATAAAATATTGCCCTAAAGATACATATCGATAATGAGTTATTATCAAGTTATAGCAAATGAAAAATCCCCAGACGCAAGGCGCCCAGGGATTGTAAATGAATGAAAAAGTAATTATTTAACTTCCATCAATTCTACGTCAAATACGAGTGTAGCATTAGGCGGTATCACACCGCCTGCACCAGCACTACCATAAGCAATATGCGATGGAATTACAAACCTCGCTTTATCACCTACCTGCAACAATTGAATTCCCTCATCCCATCCAGCGATTACTTGGCCTACTCCCAGCTGAAAATCGATAGGCTTTTTACGCTCAAAGCTCGAGTCAAATACTTTGCCATCTGGTAGCATTCCTTTATAATGAACGCTTACCGTATTGCCCTTTTCTGCTTTTTTACCGCTTCCTTTATTAATTATTTTATAGCGCAATCCGCTCTCTGTTTTATCAAAGCCTGCCGCGATCTCATCCAGCTCTTGTTCTGCTTGTTTTCTCGCTTGCTCCTCGCGCATTTTTGCAGCTCCCTCAAATTTTCTAAATGATTCTACAGCATTGAATGCCTCTGCATCTGCACCGTTTCTAACAATTTTGACAGTTTTTATCTCGTCTCCTTGTGCGATAGCATCAACCACATCCTGTCCCTCTATGACTTTTCCAAAAACCGTGTGCTTATCATCCAGCCAGGCAGTCTCTACGTGAGTGATAAAAAATTGCGACCCATTAGTTCCAGGACCTGCATTTGCCATACTTAAAACACCTGGACCATCATGGCGCAACTCTGGATGAAACTCGTCGTCAAACTTGTATCCAGGTCCGCCAGCACCAGTGCCTTGAGGATCACCACCTTGAATCATAAAATCTGGAATCACTCGGTGAAATTTCAAACCGTCGTAATAAGGTGTTCCTTGTGGTTTTGCAGCGTTTTCTAGGTTTCCCTCTGCCAGTGCTACAAAGTTGCCCACCGTACCCGGTGTTCTCTTGTAATGTAGTTGCACTAAAATTTCTCCTTTAGTGGTATCAAATTGAGCGTATATTCCGTCTTGCATAGTATTTTTTTGAGACGGCAAAGTTAAGGGTTCTATCTCTTTTTTTCCTAGTTGCTGTGATTGAGTTGAGAGAGTACCGCTTCCGCGAAAGCGAAATATCATCTACCACACAATAATAAAGGCGTCTCATGATAGAAACGCCTCTAGCTTATTATAATAAGGTAATAATCCTACACCCCACATGCAGGAAACGGGCATGACCGGGCAAAATTAATTCCCTACCTCACTGATAAATTTTAAACGATACAATCGTATCTCTTCTTCTTCATAATCACCATCAAATTCTTCCATGGCTGCATCGATGTTATCATTTTCCGACTCAAGAAAATATTCATGTAGTTCTTCCTGTTGATCCTCATCTAGCATTTCATCCACCCAGTATCCTACGTTTAATTTTGTACCACTATATACGATGCTTTCCAGTTCATTTATAAGGTCGTTCATTTCCATCCCCTTTGCATCTGCGATGTCTTCAAATGAAAGTTTGCGATCTATACTGGTGATAAAATATAATTTATTGCCTGACTTTGTACCTGTGGATTTAATGACTAGATCATCCGGTCTGGTAATGTCGTTATCTTCAACATAACGCTCGATCAATTCAATAAAAGGTTTACCAAATTTGCGAGCTTTCCCGTCACCTACTCCGTGAATATTTGCCATTTCCTCTAGCGTGACTGGATATTTTGTGGCCATGTCATCAATAGAGGGATCTTGAAATACTACGTATGGGGGCACTTTTTTCTGGTGAGCTACTTTTTTACGTAAGTCCTTAAGCATCTTTACCAGCTTGTCGTCCAGCGCTGCAGCCTTGCCTCCACCTGCTGGCATGGAATCTTCCTGATTGTACGTGTGATCGTCACTCATCATAAAAGTTTCTCCAGACTGCAAGAACTTTTTACCTTCTGGTGTCACTTTAAGTGTGCCATAAGACTCAATATCCTTCCTTATATAGCGGGCCACCATTACCTGACGTATTAATGCCGTCCAGTATGCTGGCTCTTTATCTTTACCACTACCAAAGTATTCATGAGTATCGAGTTTATGACTGGCGATCATGGCATTACTTTTACCAACGAGAATCTTTACAATATCTTTTGCCTTGTAGCGTTCGCCAGCAGCGTCAATGACGGTTATTAATTTCTTTACGTCCTCAATGGCCTCGCGCTGCGGTTTAGGATTGCGCATGTTGTCATCCATATCACCACCTTCTCCGGTTGCGGGATCAAAATCTTCACCGAAGTAGTGTAAAATAAACTGTCGTCTACTCATGCTCGTTTCAGAATATCCCACCATCTCTTGCAGTAAGGCATGTCCTATTTCCTGCTCGGCTATAGGTTTCCCAGACATAAATTTTTCTAACTTTTCAATGTCTTTATAGCTATAATAAGCTAGACAGTGTCCCTCGCCTCCATCACGACCAGCACGACCAGTCTCTTGATAATAAGACTCAATACTTTTAGGAATATCGTGGTGGATTACAAAACGCACATCTGGTTTATCGATACCCATACCAAATGCGATGGTAGCGACCACCACATCACAATCTTCCATCAAGAACATGTCTTGATGTGCAGCACGGGTTTTACCATCCAGCCCAGCGTGATAAGGAACCGCTTTTATACCATTAACCTGGAGGACCTGTGCTAGCTCTTCTACCCGCTTGCGAGAGAGACAGTACACAATTCCTGATTTACCCTCATTTTGTTTAATAAAACGAGTAATATCTGCGTCTACCTGATCTGTCTTGGGTCGTACCTCATAAAACAAATTAGGCCTGTTAAAAGAGGCTTTATAGGTAGTGGCATTAGGAATTTGTAAGTTTTTAAGGATATCCTCCTGCACCTTGGGCGTTGCCGTTGCAGTAAGACCTATAATAGGAATATGATCCCCTATACGGTCAATTATACGCCTTAAATTACGATACTCCGGACGGAAGTCATGTCCCCATTCACTTATACAGTGCGCTTCATCCACAGCTAAGAAACTTATTTTTTGTTCCTTTAAAAAATCCACGTATTCCTCCTTTGTCAGCGACTCTGGAGCGACGTACAACAATTTTGTAATACCGCTAGATATGTCTTCTTTAACGCGTTGTATTTCACCTTTAGTAAGACTGCTATTTAAAACATGGGCCACACCATCATTATCAGAGATCCCCCTTATGGCATCAACCTGATTTTTCATTAATGCAATAAGAGGCGATACAATGATTGCCGTACCTTCCTGCATTAATGCCGGCAACTGGTAACATAAAGATTTACCACCGCCAGTGGGCATTATTACAAATACGTCTTCCTTATTTAATACAGATGTGACTACACTTTTTTGTAGACCTCTAAACTGGTCAAAACCGAAGTATTTCTTCAGATGTTCTTCTAATCCAGATTGCTCAATTGCCATACGGCTGCTCCCTTTTTGTTTATCTTTGTACGCTACAATTTACAATTAAATTCGTTTCCCACAAACGATCTAAATAGAGAAGATACTTGGACACTACAAATAAGATTCTAGAGGTCGCCCGTCGCACGGTACAAATTGAGGCAAAGGCAATTAAGCACCTGGAAGATTGTATGGATATCGCTTTCGCGAAAGCGGTACAGCACATTCACCAATCAAATGGAAGAGTTATTATCACTGGAATAGGCAAAAGTGCGATCATCGCACAGAAAATTGTGGCCACTATGAACTCTACCGGGACGCCTGCGATTTTTATGCATGCCGCAGATGCTATACACGGTGATCTAGGTATCGTACAGCAAAATGATGTGGTTATATGCATATCAAAAAGCGGAAATACTCCAGAGATTAAAGTGCTGGTCCCACTGATCAAAAATTTTGATAATAAACTAATCGCTATTACAAGTAATAAAGAGTCCTTTCTAGCCACAGAAGCTGATTTTATACTACATGCCCCTATAGAGGAAGAAGCTTGCCCTAATGGACTTGCACCTACTACTAGCACAACAGCACAACTTGTCATGGGGGATGCGCTAGCTATAAGTTTATTAGAATTGAAAGGATTTACAGATCAAGATTTTGCCAGATACCACCCTGGTGGAGCGCTGGGTAAAAAATTGTATTTAAGAGTAAAAGATCTGGCAGATCAACGGCTCAAACCACAAGTAACACCGCAAACATCATTGCGGGAAGTTATTGTCAATATAAGCGAGAATATGCTAGGAATGACGGTGGTTGTAAGTGATAAAAATGTGGTGGGTATCATTACAGATGGAGATCTGCGCAGGATGCTCACTAGTGGTAAAGATATTGACAGCCTGGTGGCTAGTGATATTATGAGCAGTAATCCCAAAACTATCGCAGTAGATGCCATGGCTATACAAGCCAGAGAATTAATGGAAGACCAGCACATATCGCAGTTGATAGCAATAGACGCACAACAACAATACGCAGGTGTGGTGCATATACACGATGTTATACGAGAAGGTATAGTTTAATGACAAAAAAAGCAGACCCTAATAACATGTCCTTTCTGGACCACGTGGAGGAATTACGCTGGTGCTTGATTCGTTCCATAATAGGTATATTAATAGGAGCAATTGTTGCCTTCCTAGCCCGTAAATTTATTTTTGACACGGTCATTTTTGGACCGATAAAAAAAGACTTTGTAACCTATGAATTTTTCTGTAAGATAGGGCGTTATGTGGGTATAGAAAGTGAGTTTTGTGATCCTAATTTCAACTTCATACTGCAGTCTAGAGAGATGTCAGACCTCTTCAGCGTTCATATTTGGACATCAATTACAGTAGGATTTGTCGTTGCTTTTCCATGGGTACTATGGCAATTCTGGAAATTTATATCACCAGGATTAAAAACTAAAGAGCGACAATATAGCACAGGCTTTATACTGACAAGTAGTGTATTGTTCTTTATCGGTGTAGTTTTTGGCTACTACGTGATTGCACCACTATCTGTTCATTTTATGTTGACTTATGAGCTGAGCGATTTTGTAGAAACACAGCCTAGTATACAAAGTTATGTCGCATACATACGTGCAAGCTCATTGGCTAGTGGGATTTTATTTGAACTGCCCATTATCATTTACTTCCTAACAAAAATAGGACTTGCTACACCTGCTGGTATGCGCAAGGGACGTAAGTTTGCTCTAGTAGCCATCCTTATCGTAGCCGCTATTATCACACCACCAGATATTGCAAGCCAAGTTATCGTAGCAATACCAGTATTGATCTTGTATGAAATAAGCATATTTATCTCAAGATTTGTATTAAGAAAAGAAGAACGCAGAAAAAGAAAATTAGCAAAATAAAAAAATGAGCAATCAAGTAGAAGAATTCAATGAGTACCGTGCACGCATGAATGATGCGATCATGGATGATAACAATAAAATTATCAAACGTATATTTAATCTAGATACTAATGCATTTGCACCAGGAGCACTAGATAAAAAAACTAAAGAATTACTAGGACTTGTCGCTAGTACGGTATTGCGTTGTGATGATTGTGTAAGATACCATCTAGAGGCCAGTCATAAAGCTGGATTGTCAAAAGAAGAGGTGGTAGAAGCCCTTTCAATAGCTACACTTGTAGGAGGAACTATAGTGATACCTCACCTGCGTCGCGCATATGAGTATTGGGATGCGGTAGAAAAAACAGCTGCTAACCAGTAAATAAGTACCTTTTAAATCACAAGATGCCTGCTATGCAATTCATAACAGGCATTTTTTGTATCTAGATAAAAGGTAAGTACATTCTTGAAGCATTCTGTTTTGAAATTTGCGGTATACGGCAATAAAAACATAACAAGCATTTATCATTTTTAAATCATAGACAACTGCAGATCCTTTGTATTTTGCGGACTTATCAATAATGGATACATCACAAATATGAAGATCTATACAAAAACAGGAGATAGTGGCGAGACCTCACTATTTGGCGGGACAAGAGTACCTAAACATAACCTAAGAATTGACAGTTATGGCACGGTAGACGAGTTAAATAGCTGGATAGGTTTAGTAAAAGACCAGCCTGTTGATCAGGCTACCAAAAACTTTTTAATAAAAATACAACACGATCTTTTTACCGTAGGAGCCATACTAGCCACACCGCCAGAAAAAGAAAAATTGAAAAATGGTAAAGAACGATTGAATATTTCAAAAATAACAGACGTTGACATAGAACAACTGGAGTCTCAACTGGACCAGATGGATGTGAACTTACCACAGATGACCCATTTTATACTACCAGGTGGCCATCAAGCAGTGTCATTCTGTCACATAACACGCACTGTATGCCGTCGTGCAGAGCGTCTGGCATCAGAACTTAATGCCACAACACCTATAGATCCACAAGTAATAAAATACCTTAACAGACTATCTGACTATCTATTTGTGTTGGCACGTAAATTGTCAAAAGATCTAGAAGCTGAAGAAATCAAGTGGATACCTGAGAAGTATTAAGCGTTACATATACTAACCATTCTCATTAGGAATGGCAAGGGATGTGATGTTTAAAACAACCTGATTTACAAAAGCTTAAGCGTTCTTTTAAATGTTAGATCTTAAATTATTAAAAAAATTTGGAAAAGTGGACAATACGTCTATTTTTGCAAAAAATTAAACGAGTTAATTATGTATTGGACACTAGAACTTGCATCCTATCTAAGCGATGCTCCATGGCCGGCAGAAAAAGATGAGTTGATCGATTATGCCATACGCACTGGTGCACCTCTAGAAGTCGTAGAAAACCTTCAAGCTATTGAAGATGAAGGTGATTCATATGAGTCGATTCAGGAAATCTGGCCCGACTATCCTACAGACGACGATTACCTCTGGAATGAGGACGAATACTAGACACCTATAAACCTTTAAAAAGTCTCGTAAGAGGCTTTTTTTTTGTCTTAAATTTGAGAACTTAGCAAGCGCTTTAAGTAAAACTTAAATAGCTATTAATCAATTATATAAAATCACATGGGACTATTAGATTCCGTTTTAAAAATATTTGTAGGCGACAAATCAAAGCAAGATGTTGCAGCCCTGAAGCCTAATGTAACTAAAACCTTAAGTTTTGAAAGCGCCATGGAGCGTCTCTCTCTGGACGAGTTGCGTGGTAAAACTGCCGAGTTTAAAGATAAGATCGCTGCCGCGAAAGCGAACACCCTTGAGCAAATTGCTGCTCTTAAAGAGCAAGCCAATAACGAGGAAGATATCGACAAGCGAGAAGACCTCTATGAGCAAATTGATAAATTACATGATCAGGCCTATGAAGAGGCAGAAGCAGTCCTGAATGAAATAATGCCCGAAGCTTTTGCAGTTGTTAAAGAAACAGCTAAGCGTTTTTTCCATAATACAGAGATGCGCGTCACAGCAACTACGAGAGATCGGGAGCTAAGTGGGGAGAAAGATTACGTCACCCTAGACGGCGATCATGCGATATGGTCTAATTCTTGGGACGCAGCTGGAAAGCCTATTACCTGGGACATGATTCATTATGACGTACAACTAGTAGGTGGTACTGCACTGCATATGGGTAAAATTGCCGAGATGCAGACGGGAGAAGGAAAGACTCTAGTTGCAACTTTACCCGTTTACCTCAATGCACTTACTGGTAACGGTGTACATGTCGTGACCGTAAACGATTACCTGGCAAAACGTGACAGCGCATGGATAGGACCTCTATTTGAATTTCATGGATTGAGTATTGATTGTATCGATTATCACAAGCCTAATTCAGAAGCAAGAAGACAAGCGTATCTAGCTGATATTACATACGGTACAAACAATGAATTTGGCTTTGATTATCTACGCGATAATATGGCGCATGCGACAAAAGATTTAGTACAACGCAAACATAATTATGCCATCATTGATGAGACGGACTCCGTACTGATAGACGATGCCCGTACACCATTAATTATATCTGGTCCCGTGCCAGAAGGCGATCGCCAAGAGTTTGATGTACTTAAACGTCCAGTAGAAAACATCGTAAGCGTTCAAAGGAAAGAATTGACGCAAACTTTGGCGAAAGCCAAAAAATTAATAGCCGAAGGAAATACTAAAGAAGGAGGTCTGGAACTGCTGCGTGTCTATCGTGGATTACCTAAAAACAAAGCGCTTATTAAGTTTTTAAGTGAAGAGGGAATAAAACAGCTGCTGCAAAAGACTGAAAACTTTTACATGCAAGATAATAACCGTGAGATGCCCACCGTAGATGCAGAACTGTATTTTGTAATCGATGAAAAAAACAATCAGGTAGAGCTTACAGACAAAGGGATTGAATTCTTGTCTGGAGAGGATGATCCACAATTTTTTGTCATGCCAGAGATAGGCCTAGAAATAGGTCGCATTGAAGCCGCAGGTTATAGTAAAGAAGAGGAGGCAGAAAAGAAAGAAGAACTTTTTAGGGATTTTGCGGTTAAATCAGAGCGTATTCATACGCTCAACCAGTTGCTTAAAGCTTATACTTTATTTGAACGTGACACAGAATATGTAGTCATGTCAAAAGATAAGAAAACCAGAGATTCAAAAACTGGCAATATCAAGACAGTAAGCGAGGAGCAAGTAATGATTGTTGACGAGCAAACGGGTCGTATCATGGATGGTCGTCGTTATAGTGATGGACTACACCAGGCGATAGAGGCGAAAGAAAATGTAAAGATTCAAGATGCTACCCAGACATTTGCAACGATTACGCTGCAAAACTATTTCCGTATGTATAAGAAATTAGCGGGAATGACTGGTACTGCTGTTACAGAGGCTGGCGAGTTCTGGGAGATTTACAAACTAGACGTGGTAGAAATACCTACTAACAGACCCATCGCCCGAGACGATCGCCAGGATTTAGTATATAAAACTAAAAGAGAAAAGTACGGCGCTGTGATCGAGGAAGTAACTCGATTAAAAGAAGCTGGCCGCCCAGTATTGATAGGAACAACATCTGTAGATATTTCAGAATTATTAAGTCGAACTCTGCAACGTGCAGGTATAGATCACAACGTACTTAATGCAAAACAGCATAAACGTGAGGCCGAAATTGTTGCAGAGGCAGGTAATCCAGGGCAAATCACTATTGCTACAAACATGGCGGGTCGTGGTACCGACATTAAATTATCAGACGAGGTAAAAGCGGCAGGTGGACTGGCCATTATAGGTACAGAGCGTCATGATTCAAGGCGTGTGGACCGACAACTGCGCGGTCGTGCAGGTCGACAGGGAGACCCTGGAAGTTCACAATTTTATGTATCGCTAGAAGATAACTTGATGCGCCTTTTTGGTTCTGAGCGTATGGCCAAAACTATGGACCGACTAGGAATGAAAGAAGGTGAGGTCATCCAGCATTCTATGATTTCTAAATCTATTGAACGGGCACAGAAAAAGGTAGAAGAAAACGCCTTCGGCGTGCGTAAGCGTTTGTTAGAGTATGATGATGTAATGAATGCACAACGTGAGGTGATTTACAAACGTCGTTACAATGCATTATTTGGAGATCGTCTAGCAGTAGATATCGCAAATATGATTTATGATATCGCAGAAAATATTGCATCGACTAATAAGATCTCTCAGGACTTTAAAAACTTTGATTTTGAGCTGATACGTTATTTCTCGATGAGCAGCCCTATTACAGAGTCAGAATTTAAAGCAAAGTCAGAGCAACAAATCACTTCAATCATTTATAAAGCTGCTTATGAGCATTATAAAGTAAAAATGGAGCGTACTGCACAAGAAGTTTTCCCTGTCATAAAAAATGTAGTTGAGAATGATGAGCGCAATTTTGAGCGCATCGCTGTTCCATTTACAGATGGGCTCAAAACTCTTAACGTTTCTACAAATCTTCAAGAAGCTTATGAATCAGAAGGGAAATCTCTTGTTACAGATTTTGAGAAAAACATAACACTAGCCATCATTGACGACTCATGGAAAACGCATTTGCGCAAGATGGACGAGTTGAAACAAAGTGTGCAGTTAGCGGTTCACGAGCAGAAAGATCCTTTATTGATTTATAAATTTGAAGCCTTTGAACTATTTAAAGAAATGATTGATAAGGTCAATAAAGAAGTTATTGGGTTTATGTTCAAAGGAGATCTACCGACACAAGATACAAATGCCATACAAGAGGCCCGTCAACGTAAAATAGAAAATACGACCACTACAAAAGACGAGGTTCTCAATAGCGATGAGCAAGCTGCTCAAAATAGAGCGGCCGGTGCAGGCGCAAGCCAGCAGCAGCGACAACCAGTCACAGAAACCATCACAAGAGATCAACCTAAAATAGGTCGTAATGATCAGGTCACTATCAAAAATGTGATGACAGGTGAGTCAAAAGAGTGCAAGTACAAGCAGGCTATTCCATTGATCAATAAAGGGGAATGGGTGCTGGAGAAATACTAGTACCGCTTTCGCGAAAGCATAACTAATCAAAGCCTGAATGTAATGTTCAGGCTTTTTTTATAAATATATCACCATGTCCAAAAGTTCATTTTCTGCATTGCCGTTTTTTTTAAAATTCAAGCTGCAAACAGTATCAAGATAAAATATTAGATAAGGATTCTTAAAATTCGGAAATAACGCTTGTCAATTATAAAAGTGATTTTGCTCGCCTAAAATTATTAGAAAATGAAGCTTTAATATTGGATTTCAACTAATTATTGTATTCCGATAAAAAATCTGAAGTTTGCTTTTAGCAACTTTCCAATAAAGAATTGAAGATCGTTAGAAAAATAATAGAGGAAGCTAAAAAAACGGTGATTTAAAACACATATGGCATTATAGTTCTTCTAATTCGTCCACGACCCCATTTAATCAATACGTTCCTTATTTGAATGAGCTAAATCAAAGTTTTGTTTTAATCCAATCCTTTTGCTATGATCAATAGTCATATGAAGCGGACAAAAATTCAGGAGAGGAATATATTAATTATTCGGTCGGACACATCACCTTTAGTCACATCGACTCCTGCTATTTTAGATTGACAATTAATGTTAGAATAGCAAAAATTATCATGATCAAGCCTTAAGCATGATATTATTCAATATGATATTGAAATGTTTCTTCATCAAAAGTAGTTATAACAACTTAATCAATTATAAGCTTTGAAACCACATAACTTAGCAGAATTTGCCTAGAAACAGAAAGGCTATATTGAAAGACTACCTAGTATTCAAGATTTTAAACAAAAAGTTATCTGACTTTATTTTCTCTCAATTCACATGTGTGTATTAGGATAGACTTTTCTGAGAATGAAGTGATCGCTATCTAACTGCTGAATAAAAATAAAGTTGTATAAATTTTCATTGATGCTTCTCAACTTTGATATTAAATCAGTCCTGCTATCAATAAAATTTAGCTTTTGAATTTCAGATATATTTTTCGTTTCAGTGAAATTTCTGCTATGCTCGTCAGTATAGCGAAATGAATAACTATCATAATCCTTATATTTTTTATCATCACCATCAATAGTCATTGCTCTTCGATATCTAATAACAGTTCTACTTGTATCTATCAATACGTAACCAGAATACGAATTTGATTTAGTTGCTCTTTGAGTTTTAATCAGCGTATCATTTGAATCAATCAGGAAATAAATTGTACGTTCTTTCTGGCAATGACTTATAAAGACAGAAAAATAGAAGAACATATAAATCAATATTTTCATAACAAAAATGGTCTATAGTGAAAAATTTATTAACAGGAAACTATGGCTGGCTAACTCCTGACCTTTTAATTTAGTACACGAAAAACCATGCAGAATCTTTTGCTTTAACGAGCAAGCTAAATGAAAGTATCTTATTATGATCATTGTTGAGTAAAAAGTATTGTAGAATTTCATTTTTATCTTCGTTTAGCAATACGAAAACATTTTTTTCAAAATTTTTATTAATGTCAATACAAAGTTTGCTCAAGTGTTTAGATTTTGAATAAGGTAAGATTACCGGTTTTTCAATTTTGCGGATAGAATAATCTGGAATAATCCAAGTGCCCTTACTACCTTTTCCATTGCGCGCTTCAATCAGTATGTTTTTGGCAGTTTCAAAACGCTTATCTAGAGGCAACAAATTTCTACCTGAACTTTCTAATTCAATATAAGATTCAACTACTTTTTTAGCGTCAAGTTTAGTATCAAATTGATCAACTACAAACCTAGAGACGATATTATTTTCGGGAAGCTGCTGAGAAACACAAATGTTACATAAAAATATAATCGCCAATCCACTTAAGATTATTACAGTTCCTTTTTTGTACATTATTTAAATTTAATTACAGTTACCACTTTTGGACGGAGAAGTACCTGATGTCTTATTAATCGTAGTTACACCATTTGAATTCATTGCTCTTATTTCTTGACCTAAAACGCCTGGACTTCGACCACTAAATGAAAAGTAATTTACTGTTGTTGACGGCAGGTTTAATCCTGCTAAATTTGCCGCATTTATTGCAAAGTCAGCGCAAGCAAATTCATTGACATCATATTCTTCTGGGGCATTTTTGGAATAATTGGTAATTAGTGTTAATTGACCGCTAGTAATATTTCTTGAAGCACTCACATGATAAAGATAATTATCATTACTCCTTATTTCGGAGTTGTAAGATACTCCAACTCCTACCATTGCACTATTCGAGCCTGATTCTGGATAAAAACCAAAATTTCTGATAATACCATTTTGTTCAATTCCAATAAATGCATGACCAACAGAATTCGGTCCCACAACCTCGCTAGAATTTTCCCTTGGTTGTTGAACATAGATCGTGAATTTAGCTGGTACAGATAAATCAAAACATTTTAATGCCTCTACTATATCTATTGCCGTGGTATTCTGTAAATCAATAATAAAGACATCTTCCTCCGGATTTTCCCCACCACTATTACTTCCTCCATCTTCGCTATCACTCTCTTCATCTTGACCATTACCACCTGACCCATTGGCACAAAAAGAATATAAATATTCCCATTCTTCTTCACCATTCTCATAAGTTGTTACATTATACACATCACGTCTATCACAATCATCTGCGGTACCATCTCCATCACTTTCATTTTTAGCGGCCAAGCTATTCACATCACGGATATCTAAATCTCCACGATATATATATATAAAGTTATCATTGTGATCAAATTTAACATGTGGGTGTATAGCATTATTAAAAGAGTTGATTGAAACATCATCCATCAGCAATTTTATTCTGTTTAAACTATTAACCGAGTTTGAACCTCTTTTAAACGCTAGATACTCTAAACTAGTGTCTTCAATTTTAGAATAATAGGTAGAGTCTGTTATATAAATATTATTCGAGTTGAATTTAGAGACTAGATCATACTCATTATGGTTTTCAAGAAATTCGTTAATTTCCATTTTGGCAAGATCTTGCTGTGTCACTAAATCATCAGTGCTCTCGCAAGAAAACATTAAGATAGTGAGAAGTAATAGTACTATACGTTTCATATTAATTTTTTAATATCAACTTTAAAGATAGATGATAAAGTTTCAATATTTAAAAAAACACATAGCTTAATAACAATTTCATAAAATTCAAAACATAATTTTTGAGCATGCCACAACAGTATTAACAGCTCACTACATCCTCAACCTATCCGAAATTGCCTCGCTACCGCGATGCAATCCCACCTTTCCTTAAAAGGAAAGGAATTAATCCTAGAGCTATAAAAAGTGGTTTCTGGAAAAAAAAGATTTTTTCATTCAAAAATGAAAAGTCCTCGCCTTGCCAAGGCGAGGACCGCTAGAAAACTCGTTTTCTAGCAGGAGTGGTTCGAGCTCTTTAAAAGCTGATTGCTTGCAACAACAGTATTACCAACTCACAATATCATTAACCTATCCGAGATGACCTCGCTACCGCAACGCAATCCCACCTTTCATTAAA
Source organism: uncultured Nonlabens sp. (assembly GCA_947491755.1). Taxonomy (GTDB): domain Bacteria; phylum Bacteroidota; class Bacteroidia; order Flavobacteriales; family Flavobacteriaceae; genus Nonlabens. Next base: position 48,411 of record CANLKV010000003.1, read on the forward strand.
AGGAAAGGAATTAATTCTAGAGATATAAAGAGTAGTTTCTGGAAAGAAAAGATTTTTTCATTCAAAAATGAAAACTCCTCGCCTTGGCAAGGCGAGGACAGCGAGAAAACCCGTTTTCTAGCAGGAGTGGTTCGAGCTCCTTTAAAGCTAAATGCTTACAACAACGGTATTAACAGCTCACAATATCCTCAACCTATACGAGATGACCTCGCTACCGCAACGCAATCCCACCTTTCCTTAAATAGGAAAGGAATTAATTCTAGAGCTATAAAAAATGGTTTCTAGAAAGAAAACAATTTTTCATTCAAAAGTGAAAAGTCCTCGCCTTGGCAAGGCGAGGACCGCTAGAAAACTCGTTTTCTAGCAGGAGTGGTTCAAGCTCCTTTAAAGTTAAATGCTTGCCACAACAGTATTAACAGCTCATAACATCCTCAACCTATCCGGAATTGCCTCGCTACCGCGATGCAATCCCACCTTTTCAAAAATAGGCAAGGAGTCAAACAACAATGAAATAAAATCTATTTATGAAAAATGCAAATTGCCCTAAAAATTAGTATTCAAAACAATAGCCATACCTTTATATTAGCTTAAAAACTAAATCTATGGCATCGCTCAAAGTCCAGAAATCGATTCTCATTATCAATCTAATTGCATTGGTATATTTTGTATTTCTCGTTTCAGCGTCCATATCCAATTGGGACTGGCAAGCCTTACAGGTTATTGGAGAGTTCATAACGATTCCCTTCATTCTGTTGGCTTTTTGTTCTTTTATTTATGCCGTGGTTGTTTTTTTCAAAAAGCCCGTTCCTCGATTTACAGCTCCCATCTTTATTCTATCGGCCTTGTCCATTTTAATAGTGGTTGTAGCCACAATCAATCAACTATGACTACAGGAATGGATTTCTAAAGTTTTCCTAGTTAACATTATTCTAGCGTAATAGCTTACCTCATTACAGTATATTAAATGAAAAAATGAGCGATAAAAGCAAGGACGAGATTTATGACAAATTTTATGAGCTAGTGAATATGACACCTAGCGAGCTGGACGACTGGCTAGATACCGATAAGTCAAAAAGCGTTGGCCAGGATAGTGGTGACGGTGAGTCCAAGGGGCATAAATCTGGGAGAAAAATTGTAAAAATCAAAAACAAGAAAAAAGATGAGCTGACCGATACAAACTACGACCACATGAATAAGGTTATAGGCTACATCAACCGGCACAAGGCTCAAAAGCCTGACAGCGACATCAAGGAGTCAGACTGGCGCTACAGTCTTAAAAATTGGGGTCACGATCCTTGTAAGGATATGGATTGTTAGACCAAACTTCCCAATAGTTTTGCGATCTTTAGGGCAAAGTAATTTGTATTGAGCACTCACATCAATCCTAATCTCAACCGCAGGCGTCGGCAATTGACAGTTGATGACCTTTTTAACTCGTTACGACAAGGTGATATCAGTGCCTTGAGTCAGGCAATTACTTTGATAGAAAGTACTAATCGTGAGGATACCGCTTTCGCGAAAGCGATATTATCAAAAGCCCTACCCTATTCTGGTAATTCTTTCCGTCTAGGGATCACAGGCGTTCCTGGCGTGGGGAAATCTACATTTATAGAAGCCCTAGGCATCCATCTTATAAAAGACCAGCGCAAGGTAGCCGTGCTAGCTATTGACCCGTCCAGCAGCATTTCAAGAGGCAGTATTCTAGGAGATAAAACAAGAATGGAAGAGTTAGTTAAAAGTGATCGCGCATTTATTAGACCCAGTCCTGCAGGAACAACACTAGGCGGTGTGGCGCGCAAGACGAGAGAGGCCATTATTTTGTGTGAGGCAGCAGGATATGATTTTATTGTGGTTGAAACGGTGGGTGTAGGACAAAGTGAAACCGCTGTTCACAGCATGACAGACTTTTTTCTACTATTAAAACTTGCTGGTGCAGGCGATAATTTGCAAGGCATCAAGCGAGGTATCATGGAAATGGCAGACATGATCGTGATCAACAAAGCCGATGGCGATAATAAAAGGGCCGCCCAGCAAGCGGTGCGCGAGTTTAAAAATGCCTTGCACGTAATGCCCGCAAAAACCCATGGCTGGACAACTCTAGTTACTACTGCTAGTGGGCTAGAACAACAGGGTATTACGGAGGTTTTAAATTGTATTACCGATTTTAAAAACCACTCCTATGCTAACGATAGTTTTAAAAGAAAACGCGACCATCAAGAAATCTACTGGCTACATCAAACTATTGAGGATCATTTAAAGTCTCGTTTTTATAATCAACCAGACATTCAGCAGCGCTTAACATCAATTGAGAAGCAACTGTTAGCAAAACAAATTACAGCTTTTGAAGCGGCTGATCTTTTGTTAGGTCTTTAACCAACATTACTCGGATCTATATGCGATGGTATCATCTCTTAATTTTTATTCCAATTTTTGGGTTCTCGCAGACGTCTTACCAGGTTATTGATACGGTAAATAATAAAGGGATACCATTTGTAAATATTTGGATAAAAAACTCTCAAAAAGGAACCACCGCAGATGAAACTGGCAAATTTCAGCTGGATTTTGAGACAACGGACACGTTAGTATTTAGCGCTGTAGGCCATAAAAGCAAAACTGTTGATGGAAAGTCTATTTCTCAAAATATTCTTATGCATCGCAATATAGAACAGCTGAAGGCAGTCGTGATCAGGAATCCAAAGAGTAAAAAGGAACAAAGTTTTGGCACTTTTCATAAGTCTGATTACCGCAATGGTATCACTTGCACCACCCAACCGTGGATGGTCGGTTCTATGGTGTCCTACCGAGACGATTTCAAGACAACTCCGTATATTAAAGAAATCCGATTCTCAACTAGAACTAAAGTAAAGGAGGCAAAGTTTGCATTACGTATATACCGTATGGCAGATTCGCTTTTTGAGAATCCTATACATCAAGAGCCCATTTATGGTTATGCAAAACGAGGTAAGAAGATATCTTCCATTGATTTAGAAAACAAAAACATCCTATTTCCTGAAGAAGGATTAGCTTTTATTGTTGAGTTTTTACTTATCGATGCAAATCGCCGCCAACAAAAGATTTCAATCGTAAATCGTAAAAAAACAAAGCAATGGTCTACTTATTTTGATCCGGTCTTTTCCTTAAGAGCTGACAAACAATTGAGTACTGCAGGAATACTTTACTCTCAAGGTCACTGGTATAAACCTGCTACGTTTGTCTTTAAAAATAGTGAACTCGCTATACAATTGGTAATGACAGACTAAGACGCTGGCTTGTTAAGTAGGTGTTTGATATTTCGCTTTCGCGAAAGCGAACAATCGATAACACAAGGTCCCTAATAAAATTCCCATAACCGCTCCCATAACTATATCACCCAAATAGTGCAAGCCTAAATATACCCGGCTGTAAGCGACAAGTATTGCCCAGATAATGGTAATTACACATAAAGTTCTATAATTGTTCCACAACAAGAGCACGACATAAGTTGCTAGCCCTATAGCACTGCTAGCATGCGCACTGTAAAAACCGTACGTACCCCCACTACGCCCTACTTTTGAAATAATACCCTCAAGTGCTGGCTCTCTAAAGGGTCGCAATCGCTCAAAGCCATCTTTAAAAACGTTAGCTAATTGATCGCTAGCTGCAATCAAAATAGCTATGGTAACCAGGCTGATTATTAGATTTTTAACCCCTAGTTTTTTGTAAAAGAACAAGAGCAGCACCAGGTAGAAAGGAATGGCGTAAAGCTTGTGCGTGATGATATTAAAAAATAAATCAATGGCATCTCCTCCCCAATCATTCAAGGCAACCGTGGCATTCCAGTCCAGCTGTTTGAGATCATTCATTCTCGTACATCTGCATTTGTTCGTCGTAAAAACGACTGGCTTCTTCAATCAAGTTTTTAGTTTCTTGCTCTAGTTCCTCTCGATCTTCTTTTTCAATCTCGTCGATAAACTCAAGTTCGTCGTCTTTTAAATTGATGAAAAAACGTGGATACTCTGTATGGATAATAAAAATATCGTCTGGGTGATGAGCATTGTCTCCTAGAAGAAAACGTGGTAGTTGCATATATTATTAAATTATACTGCAAGCTAATAAATTCTGAATTTAGAATTCACGATTGCGTTTTGGAAAAGCTAAATTTGTAGTCTATGCAAAATAAGCTTACTGCAGATAATTTACAGAAGGCCTATAAAGGGCGACCTGTGGTCAAGGGCGTTTCCCTTGAAGTAAATCAGGGAGAGATTGTAGGTTTACTAGGGCCTAATGGTGCTGGTAAAACTACTACCTTTTATATGATGGTAGGATTAGTAAAACCTACTGCTGGCAAGGTATTTTTAAATCAGACCGATATTACGAAATATGCGATGTATAAACGTGCACAGAATGGTATAGGGTACCTAGCACAAGAGGCATCAGTATTTAGAAAACTATCGATCGAGGATAATATCCTGGGAGTGCTGCAATTGACAGATCTTTCTAAAAAAGAACAATTGGAACGTCGTGATATGCTGCTGGAAGAATTTGGCTTGACAGACCGTCGCAAGCGACGTGGCGACTTGCTCTCTGGTGGCGAGCGCCGTCGTACTGAAATAGCAAGAGCACTAGCGACAAATCCTAACTTTATATTACTGGATGAACCATTTGCGGGAGTAGACCCAGTTGCGGTTGAAGATATACAGCGCATAGTCGCCCAACTGACTAAAAAGAATATAGGCATCCTTATCACAGATCACAATGTGCAAGAAACCCTAGCTATAACAGATCGTACTTACCTTATGTTTGAAGGTAAAATTCTGAAACAAGGAAATCCAGAAGAACTGGCAGAAGACGAAGTCGTGCGTCGTGTTTATCTAGGTCAAAACTTTGAATTGAGAAAAAAGAAAATTTTTGATTAATCATAGATTGTCTTTTCTAAAGTTTCAGTAGTACTCAAAGTATTGATATGATACCATACACTGGATCAATGTATCTAACGATTGCCACTGCGGGTTCTATGAGAAAACCTAACTCAGTTTTTTCTTGTTGGTAAAAAGACTCATTATCACGTAGAGAATGATAATAGATGGGATTGCATAAAGCTGCAATGAAAAAATAAGCAGTACCGATAAGAGAAGAAATATCCATCGTACCTCATTTCCCTTAAAACCAAAGTTTTTAAACTTTAATGCAAATAATGGCAATTCTGCATTAAGTAATACACCACTTAATAAGGTGATGCCTATAAGCACATAAGGATTATCGAGAACCATATAAACCCAGTCCAGCGTTGTGTGCTGTAAGATAATGGCAAGAGAGATAATAAATATTGCATTGGCCGGTGTGGGGAGTCCTATAAAAGAGTCTGTTTGACGAGTGTCTAGATTAAAACGTGCTAATCTTAAACCACTAGCAGCAGTTATAAAAAAACCAATTAATGGAACCCAAGAATAAGAGATCAAATACCGCTCTCCTGCAACTGCAAAAGCTGTCGGATTTTCTAGAAAATCAACACCCAGTGACGCACTTATTAATTGATACATAACGATACCTGGAACTAGCCCACTGGTTATCAAATCTGCCATTGAGTCAAGCTCACCACCCAGGGCACTGGACACTTTAAGTAGTCTAGCGGCTAGACCATCAAAAAAATCAAAGAATATTCCCAGACCAACAAATATGCCTGCCCAGACAATCTCATTATTAAATGCATAAATTGCCGCTACACAACCAGACAATAAGTTGAGCAAGGTAATCAAGTTAGGAATCCACTGTTTCATAATTACAAATATGCATTTTTTATCGTGGGCAAGCGTTGCCCGTAGGTTACAATATCTATCACAAACTAAAGTTATTAATGGATAAACCCAGATATTTGCTACCTGAATCATTGCTACCTTGAGGAAGATACTTTTCATTTTTATGCTGTTTTGTTATAAAGCTGCAACAGCGCAGACTTCAAGAGCCTACTCTAATGAATTCTTGAATATAGGCGTTGATGCCGCCGCTTTAGGGATGAGCAATGCAGTTGTAGCGAGTACCGGTAATGCAAATTCTGGATACTGGAATCCCGCAGGATTGATGCAATTAGAAGAGAAAGAATTATCACTAATGCACGCCAGCTATTTTGCTAATATTGCTCAGTACAACTACGGTGCGTTTGCGATGCCTATAGATGATCGCAGTGCTTTTGCGTTTTCTGTGATTCGGTTCTCTGTAGATGATATCCTAAACACCACACAGCTCATTGACGATCAAGGGAACATAAATTATGATCGCATCAGTACTTTCTCTACTGCAGACTGGGCCTTTACCCTATCCTATGCTCGTGAGGCACGTTTGGATGGTTTTTCATATGGAGCAAATGTTAAGATCATACGTCGTATTATAGGCGATTTTGCTAATTCACTAGGCTTTGGACTAGACGTAGGTGTGCAGCTACAACGAGGCGATTGGCAATTTGGAATTATGGCAAGAGATATTACCACCACCTATAATACATGGTCTATTGACCAAGATGAATTTGCAACTATAAGCGGTGCTGTTGCTAACCAAAACCAGGAATTACCAGAGACAACAGAGATCACTTTGCCTAAATTACAATTGGGTATAGCACGAGTATTTGACTGGCGATATGATCATACTATTACTGCCGAGGTTGATTTGAACGTACGGTTTATACAAACAAACGATATCATTTCTAGCAGCAACATCAGCGCTACACCAGCTGTAGGTCTAGAGTATGGATATGCAAATCTTGTATTTGTAAGAGCGGGTGTAGGCAACTTTCAAGATGAATTACAACTGGATGGCAATGATAGCATTGCATTTCAACCTAATATAGGGATAGGATTTAAGTACAAAGGGATCTCTGTTGATTATGCATTGACAGATATAGGAGATTCCAGCGCTGCATTGTATTCAAATATTTTCTCACTCAATATAGATTTATCTGTATTCAGTAATTAGCAGGTGAACGATTATCTTCACACAGTAAGCCTTTGTTATGATGAAACACCTTTTACTTGCACTCACTTCTGGAATTTTATTGTGGCTAGGATGGCCTACCTATGGATTTCCTTTATTGCTATTTGGCGCCTTTGTCCCCTTATTATTAGTAGAAAAAGAACTGAGAACAAGTGCAAGCAGGGGGAAAACATGGAGAATACTAGCGTATAGTTACTTGACTTTTCTTGTGTGGAATATGGCTACCACTAGCTGGCTCTATTTTGCCACACCTTTCGGTATGTGGTTTGCCGTACTTGTCAACTCACTACTTATGTCACTTGTCTTTCTGGCTTATCATTTATTCGCAAAAAGATCGACAACAGGGTCCAGCCTCAGCTTTTTAGTTTGTTTGTGGATCGCATTTGAGTACCTGCATTTACACTGGGATTTTTCATGGCCCTGGCTCAACCTGGGCAATGGTTTTAGCGAGTACACAGGGTGGATTCAATGGTATGAATACACCGGGACTTTTGGCGGTAGCCTATGGGTATGGGTGGTTAATGTTGCATTATTCATGATGATAGTTCGCTTTCGCGAAAGCGGAATAAAACTAGGCATCGTAACGATTATTAAATTTATTAGAATTACTGCTACCCTCGTTGGAATACCCATTTTGATATCGGTTTTTTTAAAACCAGAGATTGAATTAACTAAGGATGCGAGCGAGGTAGTGATCCTGCAGCCTAATTTAGATCCATACCTAGAGAAGTACAATCTAGAAAATGATAGTATAGCGCGATTATTAGTGGAAATGGCCCGCCCTCACGTCTCTTCTACTACAGACTTGATCATTGCACCAGAGACAGTACTAGCACGATCAACAGAATTGCATACGGTCCATGATGACAACAGCATCAACAAATTATTTGATTACCTGAATGAGCTAGAAGCTACCTCTTATTTAGGGGGTATCTCACTAATTGAACGCTTTAGAGATGATGATAAAATTACCTCTCAAAGCAATTATTACGCGCGTGGTGATTTTTATTACAATGATTTTAATAGTGCATTATTTTTAAAAAAAGACAGTCTGCCAGATCTATATCATAAATCAAAGCTGGTAGTAGGTGTTGAAAATTTCCCATACAAAAGTCTCCTACAACCAGTGCTGGGAGATGCAATGATTGACCTGGGCGGTACAGTGGCCACAAAAACTACACAAGAAACACGAGCCGTATTTCAATCCACACAGGGGACTATGGTCGCTCCTGTAATTTGTTATGAATCTGTCTACGGCAGTTATGTAGGTGACTATGTGATGAATGGTGCGCAAATGCTGGCGATTATCACAAATGATGCCTGGTGGGGAAATACCCAGGGTCATCAACAACACTTAAGTATCGCCCGCCTACGTGCTATAGAATCCAGGCGGTGGATTGCACGCAGTGCAAATACAGGTATAAGCGCTGTGATTACACCAGATGGGGACATTCAAGAACGATTAGAATATGACCACCGTGGGGTGCTCACTGCCACAATCGGCTTATCAAACGATTTGACTTTTTATACCCAGCATGGTGACTATATAGCTCGCATAGCTTGTGGTATGGCGTTATTTATTTTGCTGTTTGGAGTATTTAAACGTGGTTCAATGAAAAGAAAGTAAGCAGATGTCACCACAAGGCATAGTTTTTATATCCTCTTAACCTCAACGCTATTCTTTAAAACTTACTGACCTTTTAAAAAGAAAACAGTGCTGAGTGTTTTAACTAAAATTCGAATGTCAAGAAAAATACTGCGCTTTTTGATGTAAAATAGATCGTATTGAAGTTTGCGCAAATGATCATCATATGACTCTCCATAAGAAGCCTTTACTTGAGCCCATCCCGTTAAACCGGGTTTAACAATGTGTCTAGTCTCGTAAAAAGGTATTTTTTCTGTCAACTTTTTTACAAAAACAGGACGTTCTGGTCTAGGGCCAATCACACTCATATCACCATTCAAAATATTTATGAATTGAGGGATCTCGTCCAGGCGAGTTTTGCGCATAAATTTACCGAAAGGGGTAATTCTCAGGTCCTTTTTGGAAGTAAATTGCGCACCATTTGCTTCTGCATTCTTTACCATCGTGCGGAATTTGATGATCTCAAACTTCTCCCTATTCCGGCCTACACGGGTCTGGTAGTACAGTAATTTCCCTCGATTGCCTATTAGATTGCCTAAGAGAATAAACGGGAGTAGTGCAATTCCTATGAAAATACCTACAACCGATACCAGTATGTCAAAAGAACGATGATAGATTTTATAAAGTCTATTGTGATTACTGCGTGCAAATGGGAAGTACCTATAAAAGTCTTTTCCTACATAGGAGACAGGCACCCTATCTGTCATTTCCTCATAGATTTGAGTGTATTCTCTTACAGAGTAACCGTTCTCTACCAGGTCTATAAGCCAGGCATAAAGATCAGATGTGATCCCCTCTACATTGCCACTTGCCATGACAACTTGCGATACCTCTTGATCTGTAAGTTTTTGAGCCGCTTCTTCTATAGATAGAGCTGGTAAACGATCATCGTGCCCCATCTGTATGGTTGTATCTGTATTGATGTAACCATCCACTTGAAAGTTAGGGTCTGCTGCCTGTAAACTATTAGCAATTTCTACCGCATCTACCGCATCTGCAACAATGATAATTCTTTTATAAAACCTAGAACTTGCAAATAATTTGATATAGATAGACCGCCATAGAAGTAATGATATGGTTATTGCAATGACAAAGTATAAAATTTGCAATCGATTATCCGGTAAAACTGGTGTGATAAAAGGGGTTAATAAATAAGCTAGTGCTGTCATGGCTGCAGTATAAAAAACACCCCTCAAGCTGATCATGATACGGCTGGCCGTTTGCAAATCATAGAGCTCAAAAACAGTAGCAAAAAAAAGTAAATACGTAGAGAGTACAATAGCCGCTCCTATGGTATCCAGATGAACTTGAAAGTAATCTATATCAAATAATAATCCTGAAAAATGAAGAAACAAAAGAACCACAATTACGTCTATTATACGTAATAGAATTTTGCGTTCTGAAATTTCAAAATGTATGGGACTACGGCTAGCCATGTTAGAATAGTTCGCCGTAAATATATTTCATCTTATTGTAAGAGACGCTTCCATTCGCCCTGGATATTGCTCCAGTCGTATTTTCTTACAGATTCTAGGGCCATTTGGGTGAGTTGCATTACCAGCTTTTGATCATTTAAGAGCTGTTCGATTGCTAGTGCCATTTCATCTGCTGCGCCTTGCTCAACCAGTACACCGGTTGCTAAATGATCAATCATGTAAGAAATACCGCCCACATTGGTACTTACTACAGGCAAGCCCAGCGCCATTGCTTCAATGATACTTACAGGTAAATTATCAGTTCTTGAAGTATTGATAAATATATCGTGGGTGGCGCTCAATGCGATCCATTCTGACTTTGACATCAAGCCTGTAAACTGAACATTTAGATTTTTAAAAGCAGCAATTTGTTGGCATCGTTGCAAGCTGCCGTCCTTTTCTGGCCCTACCATCGTCAATGAAGCTTCAGGATAACGCTGTTGTATGGTTTCTAAAACTTCTAGCGCCATTTCTGGATGATACACCTGGTCAAACGATCGCACCCATAAAAGCTTCGGCTTTAGTTTTTCTCGTTTGGTAAACAAATAGTTTTTTAGGTCGATGCTGTTAGGTATCAATTGGAAATTATTGAAGTTCGCTTTCGCGAAAGCGTCACACAAATAAGCACTAGGACAAACCACTTGATAAGCTTTACTAAGAAATAAGGATGTTGTTTGTGGGTGCGTGTGCAACCGCTGGGGCAGATTACCACCATGAAGGATTGGAATGTATTTTACCTGGCAAAGCTGACATAGACGGGCAACAAACACGGCGTACCAAAAATTTTGAGTGCTGTAAGTATCAATCAGTACAACCTGTGCCCACCTCAAACTGCTTGCAGTGCGCCATAACATATCAAATGACCTCAACAATTTATTTGAAAAATGTGAGGCCGTCCTCACGCGATACCCCAGTTGTTCCAGCAGTGGTGTTAAGGTATCGATGGTTGTAACTGTCCTGCCTGTACGACTCAGTTTGTTGCCTATGTATAAAATTCTATTCATCAAGTCTGTGGAAGCAAGTTATACTTGCGTTGCCATTTGTTTTGAATCGTTTTTTTCAGGGCTCTTGAAGGGTATGTCACATGAAGCAGCGCAAAACCATAAAAAACAGCAGGAGCAGCGATGCGCATTGCACTATGGTTGATCGTAGCCAACCAAAATATTAAAAACGCATAGAAATAAATATTGTTTCGGTTAGAAAGGCGGTACAATAGGGGCGTGAAAATAAGCACCATGAGGGATAGTATGCCTATAGAACCATGTTCTGACAGCAGTCTGCTGGTCTCGTTGTGCGATGCAGCGACAATACCATCTTCCCTGGCTCTATAATATTTCACTTGTCCTGCACCTATACCCACAATGGGATGGTTAATAAAAGCTTCTAACTCTACTGAAATTAACGTCTCTCTACCAGTAGACAAGTCTGCTTTTGCCCTACCTGCCGCATCTTGATTTGCATAACGCTTATCGATCAATCCTTGAGTAGCTAGAGAGGTAAATCCCCAGGCAATAGCCAGACCTATGGCGAGTATTGTAATTTTTGGTACAAAAGAAAGCCGGAAAGACCGACGTCTAAAAAATATAAGAACGCCTATAAATGCAACTATCATAAGAGCGGCCGTAAAAACACCGCCACGGGAAAAAGTTACCCAACCTCTAAACGTCATTCCCAGAAATAAAACAATATCTATTAAGTTGCTGGTAAGGTTTTTAATTAATAGGAAGCGAGCAAAACAGAAAAACATACCTAGCCCTAGCGCAGTTGCTACTTGATTAGGCCCATAGCCTCCAGAGGTGGCAAAGTTTGATGCTGTATTTGTTACAGCGTCTCTTATATCTGGAGTTACTAGAAACAAATAAACGGTAAGCATTACTATAGGCCCTATCCCAAATTTTAAAATATCATTGAGTTGTTTAAAGGGAACCTTGCGCTGGTATGCATAAATAGCAACCACTCCTAGTGTAACAGGGCCAGATAAATTAAAAGCAACTGCTGTGCGCAAACTCTCTCCTAAAGGAATGTTTTGAGAAGCAACAATAATACTGGGGACTAATAACAGCAAATAGATTACATAAGGAATAGATCGAATAGAAAAACCACGAAATGCAATCCCAACTAGCATAAAGAGAATGACTAAGTATTTGATCATTTCATAGAAAAAAAGCGCATTAGTCATTCGTAGAAATACTTCAAACGTGGCGAGATAACAACAAGCTAACAAAGCCTCGTTGCCTTTATCTCGTGCTGAAAATATCCTCCACGCAAAATAGCCAACCATAGCATAAAAAAGAATTTGAATGGTAAATGGCAAGACAACCACCAGCAGCGCTGCTATAGCGTGAGCTATAATTAGTAAAGGATAAGGTAACTTTTCAAGTTTAATCATCTAGTTTATATATTTCCAGTATGTCCTTAATCGCTTTTTCCTTACTGAAATTATGGTATACCCTTTTTTGAAATGCCTCTCCTCGCGTTTTCCTCAATAAGGGATCAAGCATCAATTCTTCCAAACATAACAAAAAGGATTTTTCATCATCTGCCGCAACCACACAACCCTCGCTACCTACTACTCTAGCACAATCACCTACATCTGTGACAATAACTGGCAGCCCAGATAGACCATATTCTAACAGCGCTAGCGGTAATCCTTCTGAATGTGATGTTAAGATAGCGATATCTGCCTGGTTCAATACACTAGACACGTCTGTTATATCGGTTATGAAAAATACTTTTTTTTCAAGATTCCAGAATTTTACCAGCTCTTTTAATTTTGTAAAATAAGATATATCGATGGGGTGACCAACCAGTAGTAATGACCAATCTGGAAATTTGTCGTGTAAAGACGCCATGAGCTCGACAGCAAACTCTAGATTTTTTTCGATCCTGTAATTGGCTACCTGAACAATACGTTTCTCTGGGTTCCCAAATAAAGTTGGCACCAGAGATTGGCTACCTACAGGAACCGCAAAGTTATCAATTAAGATGATATTTTTCTGCCCCAAATGCTGCCGTGCCCATTCTAGTAATTTTTGATTAACTACAATAACTGCATCACAAATAAGAGATATAGACCTTGATAATAATTGCCTATAAAGAGGTGAATTGACCGTATTTCCATAATGAACATGCCATACCAATTTTAAAGAAGGCCTCAACATTTTAAGGATCACACCTACTGCATAACTACTGGAATGTGCATGAATCACATCGATGCCTTCCTGCTTTACAAAGCGATACAACCTAAGGATTCCTGGAATACCTAAAATACCTTTGCGCCGTGCGTAAAAGTAATTAACGTCTTGATTTAAGGCTCGCTTTAAAACACCTTCTTCCCGCGTAGCGCACAAAAAACTACTGATACCGACCTCTGACAGTGCATTAGCTATATTCACCGCCATACGCTCTGCTCCACCTGTATGAAGACTGTCAATAAGCTGAATCGCTTTCATAAGATATGCGGGTGAATGAATTTTGAGCCGATAAAGGTAAACATCTCGATATTAGAAGTGCTTATTTTTTTGGTTTCATGAGTTTACCAATTTCCTTATCAAATCGATCCATTGTGAACTGCTGCGACCAGAACATTGCATTTTTAGACATTTCTCGATAATGTTCCGGATGCTGCAACAACTCCTGAATCACTGATACAGTTTGCGCGACCGACTGATGCAGTAGGCCTCTAGATGTTTCTGCTTTCGCAAAAGCGGTCTCTTTTTTCTCCCTTAATACACCGTTAAGCATCCAAGGCACACAACTCACGGCGGTTGCAATAGGTACACAACCATGCCACATGCCCTCGGCAATAACTTTAGGCCAGCCCTCGCTTTGTGATGCTAGAACTACAAAATGAGCACGTTCATAAGCCTTTTTGACCACCTCACCGAGTTGATTGCCATAAAATGTGGCCATAGGTTTTGTAAATTCTGGATATCGTTTTTGAAGATTCTGTGCTCTTTTTTTCAAAGAGTCCATTAAGTTACCGTCGCCATAGTAAGTAGCAGTGGCAGGGATATTTTGTTGGTGTAGACCTTCAAGTAACTGCAATACCACCTGCGGATTTTTATTCTCGGTTAAGGTGCCCACAAATACAAACTCGAGTGGCTGGTTTATATTTTTATCATGGGATTTGCGATCTGCTTCTTTATAAGTAGCGGTAAAAAACGGTTTGATATTACTGGAAGGCAAAGACCAGTCCCCATACACAAGTACTTTAATGTTTTTTGTAAAAAAAGTATTGGACAATAGTCTGCGTTGCCATTTGTAACTAAGGGGTTGCTTTGCTTGTGGGTCCCAGTTGCCTGCATACTTTGCTGTTTTTACTTTACTAGGAAAAAAGAATTGAGCAATACAGGCCAGTAGTGCAAGATTACCTGGACAACGCAGGTGAATATGATCTGCACGACTCATAAGCAAACATAGCTGGATAAATTGGTAGGGAATGCTAATCAATGATTTTAAAGCAGTACCTAGTTTGTGAAACTCCAGCCGGCGTACAGCCACATGATTGAACACTTGATTTTTAAAGGCCTGAGTAAGTAAAGGTTTATCATATACGGCAGGCGCCATGATGGTTGTCTGTGAAGCATTTTTCATCCACAGGTCCATTTCTTTAACATAGGGTGCGTAGGCCACTTTTATACCACCGCGTAGCAAATGATGTGCGTCTGAAATTACTAGGAGGTTCATAAAGCTTTAGGAGCATTAAAAATAAGGCTAAAACAACCAACAATCCTACCAGCGAACTCTTGACCAGCTTCCGATCGTTTTTTAGTGGTGACTACATTTACTAATCGTACTAAGGCAAGTAATAGGGTGATCAACCACCATTTGGCTTTGTTTTTTAAAGAGGGATCAGGATATTTTACACGCCACACATACCATCCATTACGCACTACCATTTTACCATAATGGTATTGGTTAGGCCTGCCTGAGGCGTCGTGATGATGTTCTAGTTGCACATTAGTTGCCAGATAATTCTGCCCGAATTGCAATGCCCTGATCGCAAAATCTGCATCTTCATAAAGTCCATAACCTTCAAAATACTTAGAAAACCTGATGTGATCTACCACATGCTTTCTAAAAGCCATACTCATCCCGACTAATAAATCTACAGGATAATTTTTTCCTGTCAATGGATAAGAAAAAGTTCTTCCATGAGAAAATTGTGGCATTTTACCGGGCAATTCATTTGAAGCGATACCTAACTTATTACGTAACACATTTCTAGATGATTCTTTAACTACATAACCGTCTAGCTCAAAGTAGTAGTTTTTAGGATAGTGTGTTGCTGTCTTTTTTTGCCATCTATTTTCATTAACAGCGATTCCTCCTATTCCAGCGGCATCTGGTAATTCTAAAAATGCTTGTTTTAAGTGCTTAAAATAGTTGATTGTAAGTATCGTGTCATCATCTAAAAACGCAACGATATCCATAGATGCATCAACGCGATTTATGCCATAATTGCGTTGTTTAGTAAGGCCACGATATTGTGGTGGGACATTATAGTAATGTAGATTTTGTATTTCGCTTTCGCGAAGGCGTAATTCTGTAGCATCATCAATAGAACCGTCAATAATTAAAATCTCATCTGGTAATACTGTTTGTTGCTGTACCGTTTCTAGCAGTCTAGAAAGTGGTTCGGGCCTCATGTAAGTACAAATGATGAGTGAAATTTTCAAACTAACTTTTTGCTCCATCGGTAACTAGTGTTCCAGGCAGATTTAAACCATTTTAAATATTTGTATGGATTCTTAAGAGATTGCGTTTTATAAAACTTAAAAAAAAGTGACAACTTATAACCTGATAATTGGCTTTTACTATAATTTTTGCATCTAAAATACATGATATGAGGTGATGGCTTAGGCTGAATTTCTTCTTTTTGCCAAGGTAATACAAACGGCTTTCTAAATCCGCCTACAGGTGCCTTCAAATGCAGTATTTGAATCTGTGGAGCGTAAATCACATCATAACCTGCTTTTCTAATCTGCATCCCATAATCAACATCTTCTCCATAACCGTGTTCTAATGCGGTATCAAATCTACATTTTTCAATAATGTCTTTATGAACTAGTGAACATCCTGAACCGAAGGATTCCCATTGCTTAAATGCTTTCAAAAACTCAACTTCACCTTTTTGTAGGCATGCAAAAGTGATGCATTTTGCACTTGTATATTCTATGAACTCTTTTGCCAGAAGCGAAAAATTTGATTTTATATGTACATCATCATCAAAGAGTAACACCCACGGTGAAGTGCTTAATGAAAGTGCTTTATTACGAGCACTACAAGCTCCTGTAATATGTGTGAATTCATGAATTACCTTAAATTTATAAGCTTCCGTTTGTAAAAAACCTAATTCACTTAGAGCCTTTTCATCAGCATTTTGCTCTACGATTATAACTGTTTGTGGTCTCATGACTTGATGATTCAAATCATTTAAAACATCTTTTAAAAAAGCTGGTCTTCCCATGGTAGGGATAACCACATCATAGTTAAAAGAAGCCAAAGAAACAGGAGTCTGTTGCTCTTGTAAAGCTGCTATATTCAGTTTTAATCTACGGCTTTTATAGAATAGACTTTTCGCGAAAGCGAAAATGGGAAAACTTTTATCATACCATACATGACATATGAAAAGAAAAAAGATCCAGCGGTTTTTATAATGCTGTTTAACAAATTGATACAACTCATCTTTAGAAAAGGTAGATGTTCCTACATCCATTGAAATTTGATAACATAAAATACCTAATGGCCTGCACAATTTGCTTATTGAGTTAGTCCAGAACAGCAAACTAGTATTTTTCTCTACTTGATCCTGCAATTGCAGAATAAGTGATGCATGAATTGAAAAGCACAAATCACTTTTTATCCATGTGGGATAAGTGCCACCCTGCATGATATTTATAAACGGGCCATCTTCTACATAACCTAGATCATGGTGCAAGGTGTTGTATGATGAAATTATGGTATAAGGGCGTAATAGGTGCTGCACTGCTTGAGAAAACTTATGAGCGTCAATACCTTTTTTATGAATGATTAAGAATTGATCGCGATGCTTTTGAGCAGCTTTGATAATTCCTTTTACAGCACTTTCCCCTTTATATAAAGAACTTGTTATTAAATTATCCTTGTGTTCTATAAAGATCATAGGCCGTATACCTGGGAATCTATTTTTTTAATTAAATGGTGAAGTACCTTAACTTGAGTACCTGTAAAGATACGCTCTTGTATGAAATCAATATCTCTTAAAAATAAGGTATTGAATTGATTTTTATAAGACTGATCAAAAGATTGTAAGGCGCTTCTAAACGGTAAATAGCGATAAGGTGAGAAACCATAACTTATCAGAAAATCTACAATTTGCAGGTCTATACATTTATGCAGGCTTTATAAAACTCAATATTTTTCTTTACCACTTGAGCTTTAGAAAAATGCGATTCTAAGTGTTTACGTGCCTGTTTGCCACATTGCATTGCAAATGCTCTATCTGTTATCATTTTATCTAGTGCCTGAACAAATTCACTAGTATTATCAGGATGCACCATTAGACCAGTAGATTGATGAACCATTAATTCCTTTGCCCATCCTATGTTACTTGTAATAAGAGGCTTTTCTAAGGCCATTGCTTCTAACCAGGTCATAGGAAACGCCTCTGCATAACTAGGTAAACAAACGACTAGCGCTTTATTAATATACTCTTGCACCATGGAATAAGGAACTTGATCTATAAAGCTAACTCTGTCCATATGTCTCTCGCTCAATTGTTCTTTAATTAATTCACTAGTCATTTTACCCGTGGTAATATCTGCGACATCTTTCCCTAGATAAACTAAGTTGATCTTAGTATTAAAACATGCAAGCTGTTCAAAGGCTTTAGCCAGAGCTATTACTCCTTTTTTTCTAATGACAGACCCAAAGTTGAGTATATTATACTCTGGTACAGCATCGCTATTGTTCTGAAAATGTTCTAATTCTATGAGGTTAGGAATCGTAAGGATAGACGTGCTTAAATGGAACAGCTCTTGGGTTACTTTTGCCGTATAACTGCTTACGCTAGTAATTGCTTGAGCACTATTTAATGCCCGTTTTTCAAATAAAAAGTTTTTCTTCTTTTGAGGTCTGTTTTCTAAGTGACAGAAATAGGTATCACTACCGTGCAATCTAATCACTAAAGGAATTTTATAATTACAGAAAGCGGTGATACCTGTCCAGTCTGGCGCTTCTAATAAATCAATAGTAGCACATCTTTTATGTAAAAACCTTTCAATATGCTTACGATAAAAATAGAAGCCGCCCCACAAATAAGACAGTTGTTTAATTTTATAAATCTGTATTCCCGCATCTATAAATGCATCATCTTTATCCTGACCATAAATAAATAAGGTTACTTGATGACCTAGATCTATTAAAGCTGAGGCTAGGTTTTTAATACTAGTTCCTATCCCAGCAGAATGACTGATGTTTTTATGAGGATATTCTGGGGTGAGGTAGGCGATATGCATAATCACGGTATAAATTTAGCTTTTATGAACAAAAAACTTATAAATCAAAAATCTTAGCGGGAATAGCACGATAATCGTCATTAGATTGGATATAAGATATTGAAAATTTTTAGTTAAAAAGAAAATGTACAGCAAGTTTCCAATCAAGTATAATAACAAAACAGAAACTACATACCTAAGCAGGCTATTCCAACTGCGCTTTGTTTTAAATACAAAGCCTGCTTGGAGAAAGTATATCGCCAAATAATTGATAATATATACAATGGCATAGGCATAAAGCTTATCAATTTCAAATAAATCTACTACACACCATAAAGCAACAAAAATGAAAAGATAGCTTACAAGACTTATACAAACATACCGTGCAATCTCATAAAAATTAATATTTCCCATTTTGCTCATCATAGAACTTACTTTTATGCAAATACAGCATTTTCTCTTGATTCATCCGTATACGATTTAATCCATCTGCTAGTAAAGCAAATACTAAAATTAGCAGAGACGTGCCTAATACCGCTAAAGCGATAAAACCCAGACTCTTGTAAGGTGATATATTACCTGTTTTTAACCAATTATAAAAAGGAATCAAACCTGAAATAATTGAAATAACTAATAAAACGAGAGATATCCTACCAAAAAAAGCAAAAGGCGCATAGTCTTTATAACATTTTAAAATAATGCGTAATGTTCTGTGAGCATAGGTTAAAATATTGCCCGCAACCCTAGATTTACGATCCTTAAAATAGGTGACAGTTATAGGAATTTGTGCCACACGCATTTTTTTATTTAATAAATCTAAAACTGTTTCATGAGTATAAGTAAATGTGCCATGAAGGTTTAAATTTAATAGTGCCTCTCTAGAATAAGCTCTAAAACCACAGGACACATCTAATAGTTTCTGTTTTGAAATAGAAGATATGATGGTATTCACCCATTTATTCCCATAAAATTTAATAGTCGACATGTGTTTTGGTTGACCATTCATAAACCTAATTCCTAAAGAAAAATCCACTAGATTATTTTGTATCGGGTCAATGAGTTTTCTTATTTCATTAGGATTAAATTGACCATCAGCATCAATACTAACTAAAACATCGTATTTATTTTGAAGTGCATAATCAACTGCGGTATGAAATGCTTCTCCTACTCCTCTATTAACACCATGCTTAATGACTATCACTTCATTTTTATTTGCGATTGCCACTGTATTATCCACACTGCCGTCATCAATTACAAGTATATCCCAACTATTTTTACCTATAACAGTTTGAATCTCATGAATGGTATTTTCAATAACATCTTCTTCATTGAAGGCAGGAAGGTATACTACAATTTTATGCATGACTTTATAATTCAAAATACTTATGATACACCATGATATTCAATCGCAATTCATTCAAAACATATATCATGGATAACAATATAACACCATAAGTCAACCACACAGTACTAACATTAAGTTTTCTAAATAGTAAATAAATGCTATATATAAATACTGGAAGTAAGGGCAACCAGTATCTACTAAAACCTGTTCCTGCAAATACAAAACTAAGCATAATTAACATTGCCACTAGTAACAACAAGTTGTTCTTAGTATTTATGTAAAAGAACAAACCAGTTAAACTTACAATTAATAAAGGCACACTCAAAAACCATGTTCTAAGACCCGTGATTGGAATAAATAAGCTGGCAAAAGCAGGTATGCCGTTTATCTTTCCAACCTCATGATGTTGAATAAAGCCTAATCCTGCCTGAACATTGTACCATAAACCATGATTTTTAAACCTATTAAAATAGCTTATGCCATTAACTTGTTCACTTTCAATAGAGGAAACATAATATACCCATAATAAAATAGGTAATGAGGTGACTACAATCATTAAAATCATGATAACTGTTTGAGGCCTCCATAAACCGTGACGTTTAAGATGTCTTATAAGTTCAATCAACACTGGTAATCCTATAACAGCATATGAATACCTAGTCAACACTAAAGCAGCACAACTCATAAATATGATAAACCAACTCGTTAAACCCTTTTCTTTTTTTAATAAATGGAAGAGCAGTATCCATAAAAAACAAAAAAGAATACTATCAGGATATACTTTTGTAATGCCAACAATGAAATTAGAGTTTACCGCAACCAGACATAATAAAGGCAATACAAACTTGTCAGTTACCTTTAAAATTTTAAACGATTTATAAACGTAAAACAAACCGATTAAGGCAATCATAAATTGTAGCGCCCTTGATAAAATGATACTTGTTTCTAATGAAGTAAAAAAATGAAAACATGCAATAATTGACGGCACGATAGGAATAACGGTACTTGCGCTACCATTAAGAACAAATTCACCATTCTTAACCATACTCTCAGCCAGAGACACATAAGTGAATTCATCTCCATGTAATGGGGTAAATAAACCTCTTAAAGATGATAAGAGGGAAACTAGCATTAAGAAAATACTAATGTATATAAGCTTATTCTCTGTTAACCTCTTAATCATCAACTAACAATTTACCTATCCCATCCCAGATACGCTCACTAGCTTTATCAGGGTCAATAGGATGATTAATAACGCCATACCACTGTTTACAAGTAGTCACAGGATGTACCTTTCCCTGCAGTAATTGTTCTATTCCCGTATAGATATCTTCTTTTTGATAGGCCCATACTACAGCATCATCTGGCATGGTTCTAAAGTGAACATACCTGTAATTTTGCCCTATATCCCGTATGCCTTTAGTTAACTCAGGTTGCTCATAGTTAGGATAAATGGTGGGTTTATCATGAATCACAAAGTCAAAAACCATGCTACTACATATATTTACCACCAGCTCACTATGCCTACACGTATTTACCAGTAGTGCAAAATCTTCCTTAGTAGGCATCACCTGATTCCACTGCTGTCCCATAGGCTTCCATAATGGTTTAATGGTCGTGATGACATCATTATAAGTTTCTAAAACTTCCTGATATCGATTAGAATGATCTACTGGCACAGGTCTAAAAATGATGTGTAACTGATAGCCCTGATCATTTAATTGTCGCACCGCTTCTGCCGTATCGCGTAGATACAAATGATCTAATGGTGAGGTAGTTGTATCATCACCAGAAAAACATATGTATTTTTTATGTTCGTCCAGCCCATGTTGTTCACAATACCGCTTTCGCGAAAGCGTAATCCCTTCATCATAATGCGGTTCAAATTGCGGTGTACCTGTCACAAACACCTGGTGTTCTTTTACCTTTGGGTAATAATGAAGAAGTTGTTCTTTCATTAATGCTGACCACACAAAATAATAATCGGTTTCTATGGTACTCATTCCTTTAGGCAAGTTATCCCAGCTGTAAATCCAGCAAGCCGTAGGAATTCCTAGATCCCTTGCCGCTAGTACAGGAGCTATTCCTTGTGTAGCGCGTTGTGTCGTGCAAAAAACCAGATCTGGTTGATGCTCCTTTAATTGTTGCTTCAATTGAGCATAGCGATCTGTACTACGCTCAGCTGCATAGATTTGATCCATGAGCTTCTGCCATCCAGATGGAGTAGCCCTGAATTGCTCATGAAACTTGACAAAACTACTTTTGACGATGTTCTTAAGGCTGTTCCATGGTAAGGGAAATCGGTAAGTAGGGTAAATGTTATCGTTATTCCGCTTTCGCGAAAGCGCTAACTCTACCCTTTTTCTAGCCTGATTAAGCACTGGTGTTTTAACATGAATACGCGTGCTTTCTATTTGAACCTGATGAAAACCAAATTCCTTTTCCAGATCAAAAACCGTATTGTTCCAGTAGGTAATATCGTAACCGCGTTCATCTCCTATTTCTTTAAATCGGGTAAAAGCAAAGTTGCGTAGGCCTACGCCGTCTGGGAAAAGGATGAATATTTTCTTCTTAGGATTGTTGAAATTGCTTTGCTCCACTCGCAATGACGATTTGTTAATTTTTTCGGTATTTGAGCTTATCACGCTGCACCTGTTCAATAGGTAAAATATCTTGGGCTTTATGTGTTAAAGCCTTGTAAACAGCGCGCAGGTCTCTGGCTAATTTACGCATACCAGCAGGCTCTAGAGATGCACTATGGTCTGTACCTTTCCAGGTGCGATCTAGCGTGTAGTGTCTTTCAATTATAGGTGCACCTAGTGTATAGGCAGCAACATCTACTGCAATACCCAGGTGGTGACCTGAAAAACCGATGTGTTTCACCCGATCTTTATATTTTTCAATTAACGTAGTGATGTCAAGTAGACAAACATCTTCAAAAGGTACGGGATAACCACTAGTGCAATTGTACAACACCAGATCCTTTCCTCGCTTGTACTTTTCAAAGAATTGAACGAGTTGCTCGATCTCCTCTTTAGTTGTCATACCTGTAGAACAGTGTATTTCACCAGTATAATTTTCACATAACCAGCCTAACATCTCATAATGATTATTACAAGCACTAGGTATTTTAATAAAGTCTGGTGATAGAGAGGCGATTTCTTTTGCGCTTGTAGTGTCCCATACGCTTGTGCTGTAGGTTACTCCCATTTGCTCGCAATAGTCCTTTAACTCTTTATGCTGGTCTACATCAAATTCTAAGAATTCACGATGAGCGCCATAGGTATCGCCATACGAATTGACGGGATTAGGGTGCGGAGCCTTGTATTGCTCTTTTGTGAGCAGCTCGATATTGTGACGCTTTTGAAATTTTACTGCATCTACCTTGCAAAAGATGGCAGCTATTTTAATCATTTCTTTAGCAATCTCCATATCACCTTTGTGGTTACCTCCTATTTCAGCAATGGTGTAGGGTGGTTTATGGGTCATATTAGATGGTTTGGTTAAGCCTAAGTTACGTGTTATTTAAAAACTAAGGTGATGGTTGGAAGATGTTATGAATTAAGGTAATTGTTCGCGCCAATTCATCTCATAGATTTCGAGATCAAAATAACGTACCGCTGCATAAACGTGATCAAAGATATCACCCATGATGTACTCATAGTTTTCCCATCTCTGATCCTTGCTAAAGGCGTAAATCTCTAATGGAATACCGTGGGGTGTTTGCTCCAGCTGCCTTACCATTAAGGTCATATTTTTGTGGATGGCAGAGTGCTTTTCAATATAAGTCTGCAAGTATTTACGGAACACGCCAAAATTTGTCTGATTTCTTCCATTGATCATGACGCTCCTATCGATATCATGCGCCTCGTTATGATTTGTAATTTCTTCATCCCTACGTTTGATGTAATCCGTAATCAGCTGAATCTTTTCCATCTTGCGTAAGTCCTCCTCTGTTAAAAAATGAATCGTAGAGGCTTTTATAATTACAGATCGTTTGATACGACGACCACCAGAGGCCGACATGCCACGCCAGTTTTTAAAAGAATCTGAAATTAAAGCATAGGTAGGAATCGTCGTGATGGTTTTATCCCAATTCTGCACTTTTACGGTGGCCAGAGTTATTTCAATAACATCGCCATCTGCTCCATATTTTTCAAAAGTGATCCAGTCCCCTATACGTACCATGTCATTGACCGTAACTTGTATACTGGCAACAAATCCTAAAATACTATCTCTAAAGACAAGAATAATAATGGCAGACGCAGCACCCAGACCGGTCAAAAATTTATAAAAAGAAACGCCAGTTAATGTGGCAAACATAGAGAATGCAGCTAGCAACCAGGCAACGATCATAAACACCTGGATGTAGCTATAGATTGGTTTATTTTTATACTTAGGGAGGCCCTTCAAAAAATCTCGGACAGAGTGAAGAATTGCTTTCACAATAAATAATGTGAGAAGTATCCCTAGTATTTTAAAAAGTTTGTCTGATGCAGTTACTATATATGAGTAATCAGAAAAAATATAATGAGACGCTGCAGCAAGAAAAATTAACGGAAAAGCGTGCGCAACCTTTGCTGGCAATCGGTTTGAAATAAGAATATCATCAAATCGAGTCTTAGTACTTCTAGCAATATATACAGACACCCTGCGCAACAATCGCTTAACAATATAATCGATCAAAAAAGCTAGAATAAGGGCTGCAACTAATAAAATGATCAATTGCAAATAGGTTGATGTAGTTACCGTGAACCCCTGCCCTCTTAACCAATCAAAAATGTAATTGTGCATTGCAATTTTATGTATGTTCTACTAGAATCTATTGTATGCAAAGATAGAACAGATAGCGAGTAACTTCTAACAATAGCAATGCTTTAAGTGAATAACAAGTCTAGTGTCGAGCGTGAACTACTATTATAAAATTCCTAGTAAATAGCCTTGATGTAGTGCGCTTCCATTTAGATTTGTTTGAACCGCCTATTCCAGCGCATCACAAACTCACAAACCTCGCGTATGGCACCATTTGCACTATCGCTTGCTAGAATCACATCGGCGTGGGCTTTTACTTCTCTAGTGGCGTTTTGTGGGGTGAATGACCATCCTACCGCACAGATGTTTGCCAGATCGTTTACATCATCGCCTATGTAAGCTAGATTTGAGAAATCAATGTTTTGATCATGGCAAATGCGCTGCAATAAACTGTACTTATCTTTTACTCCTAGATAGGTATGATCTATTTGTAGCTTTTTCATACGGCTAGCAACAATCTCAGAATTCTCTGACGTCATCACCGTGACTTCTACATTATTTTGACGCAGTATTTCTAGTCCCATCCCATCGCGCATGTCAAATTTTTTCATGAGTTCACCATCGCTTCCGTAGTAGACGCAGCCATCTGTAAACACACCATCTACATCCAGTACCAGATGGGTAATGGGAGCAGGTTGTTTGTTTTGTTTTAGCTTTTGCGAAAGCGTCATTTCTACCACATCCCAGTCATGAAGGGTATCAATTTCTGTCAGACTTTCTTCTGACATCAATACGGTTGCGATGCTTCCACTGATGCGATTTCTAGATTGTTCTAAGGCTGATTTTGTAGTTGCGTAAACCGCTCCGTTTTCTATGAGAAGTCCATCAAAATCCTGACGGCGAGGACGATTGAAGACATCGTAATTCTGCGGTGTTCCATCCTGATGCCAGGTAAAATGATGGGTTTTTACCACACTAAGCGCACTGTCCTTACCGTTTTTAATCTCTCGCATACATGCATTGATATCACTAGCATTAGTAAAGGGCGAGGTCGCCTGTAATAGGCAAAACAGATCAAAATCTGGTTGTACCTCATCTATAAAATCTAGCATCGCTTGCTCTGTACTGGCTGTATCTGTAGCATTAGCTTCTGGTCTATGAACGGCGGTAATCTTATCAGTCCAGTGGTATTCTTTATGAATAAATGAGATGATGTCCTTATCATCTGTGTATACATAGATATGAGAAAGATCTGAGGCGATAGCGGCACCCAGCGACCAGCAAAATAGCGGTCTACCCAAGAGTTTTTTCTTGTTTTTGCCTGGGATACCTTTTGAGCCTGCGCGTAATGGGATAAAGCCTATGGATGTCATTTTAAAAGTTTATCGCAAGATACTATCATAAACTGATAGCACCTTTTCTTTAATTAATTGTCTTTTAAGGGTAGGTAAAACTTGCGCGTCGTTATATGCTATAGCTTTCTGTCTTAAAGCAGGATTTGAGATGGCGTTTACAATCACTGCCTTAATATGATCTACCTCTTCACAATGCTCAATTAACAAACCATTTTTTGTATGCTCTATCCACTCTGTGGTGGCATTACCTGGATTAGACTGAATAGGAAATGCACCACAAATCATAGCCTCAAGCATGGTATTTGGCGTTCCGTCAGAATTGCTATTTCCTATATAAATGGCGGTCCTTTTCATAACATCAATAAGCTCCTGATGAGATAAAGCCCCTCTTATCGCTATGTTGGGAATGCTGCTATTTGCAAATTCTTTTACTTCTTTATTTACAGCGTTAAATACCACCACCTTCCAGCCCAATAAACGCTCCTTTAACTGTTCTAAGGCTAGTAGCACTTGTAAAGCACGCCCAGATCTATTGTGATTTCCCTTTACTAGAATGATGTTGCGGTCTTTGGTGGCTAGCCTACCTGCCTGCATTTGTTCAATTAAAAAACCGCCGCCGCCAGGAAAAGTACCTAGATGCTCTCCTGTAAAACCATGTTTCCGCGCTAGTTTATGATCTCGATCGCAATCTGTAAATAAGTAGTTGATACTAGGCAACACGGTTTTTATGTCTTTCAAGTGTTTTGCATCATTTTGGAAATAAAACAAATCACTACCCCAGGTGGATAAAACCCATGAAACATGTTGCTGGTTCATAACATTAAAAATGGGCGCAGCGGCTACATATAAAGCAAAACTGTGTACGATGTCGGGCTGTATTTCTTTGATCGCTTTCGCGAAAGCGTGCTCTACATTACGCTCGTTGAGTTGATTAATAATAGGGATTTTTTTAAGCCATCCTCTACCTTTTTTTATGCGATACTTCCAGTTTGTATGCTGTATTACAAAATCCAGTTGTGTATCGATCGCGCCACTGCGTATGTTGAACCAGTGCACCTCATGACCACTATCGCGCAGCTGTTCTGTCCAGCGTGTGAAATGTATAGAATTCATGGATACCATTAGGATTTTCATGGTAGCGTTACAATTTAAGCGTGCATGTTATGATGTGATCCTTCATATCATAAAGATATGTATATGGGCAATTGCGATAATTTAATACTATTTCTTCTAAAAACATTTGATTTACCAGATCTAAAGAGATGAAAAGTGGTGTTTTTTTCTTTAACCGTTTTTTTACCATGGTTTTTAAGGTATGAGCGTCTGGGTGACGGTGTATTTCTATTTGAAAAACTAGCCCTTGCTGGTTTTTTAATGATGCCAGTAATGCTTTAACTTCTTCATAAGTCGCATTAATTTTTATATAATGATCTGGACTGTTAAGTGCTTTATAATCATCAGGCTCACAAGGTTTACCCCATGACGTGTTGTCATTTGCTCTAACCACTTTATTTGTAATAACCTGATTGAGGTATTGTGCATTAATGCGTTCTAAAAAAGGGTGAAAGGGCAACTTACTACTTGTATTTCTATATGATTTTTCATGCCATTGATGTTTGAAAAAAACTTCGCTTTCGCGAAAGCGAACTTCATAACCTGCATTTTTACATCGTTCATGAGCATCTGTGTCTTCACTGCCCCAGCCGTGATAAAACTCATCAAAGCCATTTATGTCTTTTAACAGCTTTACAGGAAAAACACTAATTCCTGTTGCTTCCCGATCTGTTATAAATTTTATATCAGCATCACTAAAATCTTTTATGCGCTCACTTTCCTGTCTGGTCATGATGCCTACTAGATAGTAGTTTACCAGATGAGGCAGCCATTTTTCTTGTTCTACTTTTATAAAATCTGGATGCCAGAGCATGTCCACATCTGCTACCATGAGAAATGATGCGGTTGTTTTTTTTAGTATCATATTGATACAACGGGACTTATTCCATAATTGATATTGCGTAGGACAGCTTATGAAATCTACACGGGATAATGGTTGCAATAAAGCAGCTATTTCCTGCTGTAATTGATGATTACTACCATAATCCACAACGGTCACTATGGCTAGGTTATTTAATTGAGGCACTATCGTATCCAAGGCTTTTTTTAAATACGATATGGGCCTATTACGATGTGGTATTATGATGTGTAGCATCAATTGCAGTGTCTAATTGTTTTTTTAAATATGATGGTGAAAAGTAATCATTTAAGCGGTGGTCGCTGTATTTAAAATCCATACCATGTGACTTCCATTGTAGGTACATCTCATATAACTTACTTTTTATGTTATCTACATCATTAATCTCACTGTAAAACGGATAGTTTTTACCTAAAATCCTGCGTGCTTCACTATAGTAAGGACCTAGTAAGAGCATGTGTTTTTGTGCGTGAATTGCGTGCGCTATCTTACCTGGTAAAAATGGGCTTATACTACCTACTGCCTCTAATATCACGTGTACTGTGGCAATGCCTTGTATGGCTAAGGTTTCTTTAAAGGGTAAACGGTCTGGTTGAATTACTATTTGCTTACAGGAATTTTTATAGGTATTTAATGTGTCATTAAAAACACTATCAGATCCTATAAATACCAGTTGTGCCTGCTCTTTGAATTCTTTGTTTTCTTTACACAATTCTTGAAAAGCCTCACATATATACGTAGGATTACGGGCACTCATTAAACTACCGGCGTGCAGTATTATAAATTTATTTATCGCTACCCATGCTGGTACGGTGGTGTTTTCTATAGATTGAACTGGTAGTTGATGTGGGATGACCAGGGCTTTACCGTGCGCATCATGATAATAACTTTCCATCCACTGGGCTAGTAGCTTACTAGGGTAAATAAGGTGTTGTGCGCTTCTGGTGATGGCTACAAAAAAATTTCTTTTAAATTGATGTCCAGGTTCTACCCAATCATAAGGTCTGGGATAGCTATGCATAGGATAGGGATCATGTACATAGGCAATAAATTTTTTATGCCAATCTGGTAAATCTAGGATAGCTCGATGAGATCTAAAACTACTAGCATAACTTAAAGCAAGTATCGCATCATAATCCTGCGGATTCTCATGCTTAATGGCTTTTTGAATACTTTTCCAGTCGTAGGTATGTGTAAATGAAAAGCCACGCTTATGTTCTATCCAGTGGTTAAAATTTGTTTTAAGAACTCGCTGTAGCAATACCTGTGTTTTTGCAAGCCAGTAATAGAGACTAGCCTTAGCTTCTGGAATTTCAACACATTTTTTTACACCGTTTATAAGAACAGGGATTCTAGAATAATGGTATACGGTACAGTGATAGCCAGATTGTACTAGACTATTGATAAAGGCTAGCCTACCCTTTGCACCAGAGCTGGCGTTTACATCTAGGGTGTCTGCTACGATTAATAATTTCATTTTAGGCTTCACGACAGATAACTTGTGTTATTCTTAGCAGTAAGATAATAGATAAATGATTTCAAATGCCCCTTAAAATAAGAATATTTTATTCTTACGTCTGTGTAATTAAATTTTACTAGCTGGATGATAATACGTTTAATTAGATATATTGTTTTTTTAAAATGTGGGGTAATTTTTTTTTCTAAAATTAACATTTGATAACCATGAGTAAACGCATTATCATACTGCCTATTAATTACAGAATTTAAATGATATAACTGATGATCTGGTAAGTGCTTAACTAGGTTGTCTTTTATATAATGGGGTAGGTAACCATATGATTTTAATTTTTGTTGAAAAACAGACTCATCACCTTTTAATCCTGTGACAGCACCAGGAGCAAATCGTTCATCTAAACCACCAACAGTACGCCATTGGGATTTATAAAAACCATAGTTACATCCAAAAAATGTTGGGTTTTTAATTTTTGTAAATTCAGCATCACTCCTTCCTAGAGTAGAAGGCTGGTAATAATCTTGAATCTTTAAATTATAAGAATTAGGCTTTTTAACGAGTAGCCCGCCACCAAAATAATAGTTATAGTTTTTTAATAGGCTTTCCTCATAAAACCTCTTAAAGAAATTAGGTTTAAAACTTATATCATCATCTATACATAATACTAGAGCATCAGATTCTTTAATTAAATGCGCTATTGCATAATTAATTGCCCTCGCTTTGTTAGGATTTGAAACATAATGATAAATTATTTTTTCGTCTCTAGCGATGGCATCTTGCTCGTGTAATAATGTCATATCGCCATTTTCTATGATAATAAGTTGACATTTTACATAATGTAAATGCATTGCGTAATTGAACTCTTCTACAATCCTCAAAGTAGATTCAAAACTGTTATGGCTTACTAGGATTATGTACAGCGCTGGGTTCAATTAAAAAAGTTTTAAAAGTCTTGCTTTAATAAAACGGAAAATGCGATTAGGTAATCTATTTTTTAATTTATGTTCCTTTATTTGATTATGAAAAAACGCCCTGTCTTTCAAATAAATATAAGCCATTTCTTTAGGTATTCTATTAAAGGCCTTTTCTTTTATAATAGTAAAGTTAGTTATGTTATTGTCCTTATATCTTATGTTTAAGCTAGCCTCAATAAGCTTCCAACTATTGTAATAATCCTTAATTTTATCTTTATTAAGCAGGCTTACTGAGTCGTTTCTTGTTTCTCGATACCATACCGACACATTTTTCTCAAACAGGATCTTTTCTACAGAACAAATGACTCTTGTAAAGAACTCACCATCTTGATTTATAGTCAAATACTCATTCCATTTACCAGCTTTCTCAATTAAAGCCCTAGAAAGTAGATAGGCATGTGGTGGAAAGTAACCAAACTGCTCATATAAATCATTGATAAACTCATGACTGTGGTAATAGCTCTTATAAACTTTTAGATTTGAAATTGCTTTAAAAGCTTGATCATCATATTTGAATATACCCCATTTACAGGTAGCTATTTTTAAACTTGAAGGTTCATGCTCAAGTAATTCTACTTGACTTTCAATTTTACGATCAGATAATAAGTCATCACTATCTAACCAATTAATGTATGCGCCTTTACTAATTTCATAGCCATAATTACGAGCAGCATTTCCGCCAGAATTAAGGTGTTGTGGCTTATAATGATATTGAAAACGTGGATCTTTATTTGAAAATTTTTGAACTATTGATTTTGTATCATCCGTACTACCATCATCTATGATGATACATTCCCAGTTTTGATAAGATTGATTTTGAACTGACTTTAGGGTGTAAGCGATTAAATGAGCTCTGTTATAAGTGGGAATAATGATGGAAACTAGAGGATTCATTGATGACTATAAATTGTTCATTATTATGCCTTTTTCATTTATTATCATTTCTCCACAAGCCAATAATTCTTGCATATCCTGCAAATACGTCGATCAACAAGTTTTGATAAAAGAAATCTTTATCGAGAAGAAAGCATTTAACTTTTCTAGGCATTTGTATAAAAGTCATTTTTATTAAAGCTTTCATCGTGTTTTTAAGATCGTAGTGCTCGTAAATAGGACTTACTGTACTTTTTCCCGCAACATATGCTTTTTTTATATGCCAAAAAACTTTAGTTTTATAATTTGCAACAAGGTGCACCATCGCTAAATGAGGATCAAAAAATATTGAATAACCAGCCTTCCTTAAACGTAGTTGTAAATCATCTTCTTCTGCATACCCAATTTTATTACCTTTCATACCTTTAGTGACATCAAAACCTTTTAATTCTTTAAGAATATGTAGCTTGAAATACATATTCCCGCCTGAAAGAAAGCCGGTCTCTATTTTTTTAGGATGATCACTCAATAATACCTTACTACCGAATGAATCACTCAACCATTTAGGTTTTTGATTTTCATAATATGCATAATAGGTGCCTCCAAAACAATCAGGATGATGTTCGTGTATTATGTTAAGTAAGGTGGGAATGTAGTCGTCATTAGGAATAGCATCGTCATCTAGGTAGCCTAGGTAAGCCGTATTGCATTCTTTGATTGCGCGATTTCTCGCGTAGGAAAGCCCTTGATCTGTTTCTTTAAAATAATCAATATCAATATGATTATTTTTATAATTATTTATTAGAACAGCTGTATCATCAATAGAATTATTATCAATCACCATTATTTTGACGTGATCTGGACTTATTTCAATTTGAGGCAGTAACGCATCTATACATTTCTTTAAATAATAAGAACGATTGTATGTACATATGGCTATGGTAACTATCATTTTTATTTTAAAGAATTTTTAAGACAGATTAATCTGGAGATATAAGGTTTAGATTTAAGATAATATAGCAGTTTCTCTTTTCTAGTAATTATATGATTATCATAAAGCATTTGTTCAATATATCTAGGCTTATTACCTAAAAACGAACCGTTTCCAATGACATAGCTATTAAATATTCGATTGTAGAAACGAGCCAGAAGCTTAATTTGCGATTGATCTAATTTATTTTTAAGTAAAGGCAACAAATCCTCAATGAAAATAAAAAATGAAGACACAACTTTTGAGATAAAGGCTGGGTTTCTAAATTTTTTGAGATTGTTTTCATCTTTTAGATAATAACAATCTGGTTCTCCTCGGTGTATCTGTAAGTTTTCTTCATTATTGTCTAAAAGGAGGCGTATTGAAAAATCAACATCTTGAAATCGATGTAACTTTTCAGAAAACCTTATTGAAAGGGCAGCTTTACGTATAAGTAAGGATGTAATAGGCCAAGGAGTTTGATAACTCAAAAACATAGTGAGATAGCTTTGATTAACCATAGCATATCGATTTGCAATTTTAACATTTGAAAAATCAGATTTTGTTATAACACCCATAGGAAATACGTAGAAATCGCTCTTATAATCTATTTGATTTAAACGGTTTTCAATACATGTTAAAGCGAGTAAATCATCAGCATCTAAAAACATAAGATGACTACCTCTAGATTTTTCGATTCCTATATTCCTGCATGCGTTTGCTCCTTTTAATACATAACTAGGTCTCTTGAATGATGAGAATCTTCTGTCTCCATCACAAAAACTAGTGGTAATTTTAATAGTGGCATCATTTGAACCATCGTCAACAAGAAGACATTCCCAATTACTTGAAGTCTGGTATAAAACAGATTCTAAAGTTTTAGCTAAGTACTTTTCATTATTGTATGTAGGAATAATGATGCTGATCAACGTTTGCAATACTTTAGAGTTCGATTCATATTTTATAGATTGTCAAATTAACACTATGACTGGAAGTCATCCGTAATAAAATTTTATTTAAGTATATTAATACTATTATACTCTTGATAATTATCGGAATTGTATCATCAAGATATAGGTAATAACAAGTTTCAAATTAACAACGTTACAGCAAATTAATAAATAACGTATAGTATATTATCAAAATATCATACTATTTACCTTCTTTGACTATATCATTTCTAAAGATTTGTGAATGGAATTTAAGATGAATCTTTGGTAAATATAATGATCAATTAGAGGTAGATATTTATACAATCACCAGCATTTAATCAAATTTATTTCATGTGGTATCAAATAGCTTTTTTATTATAGATAAATTTTAACGCCTTATTTATAAACACACTACATCAACTAATAAAATCACTAAATTTACCCCTATTAAAAATAGTAGCAATATTTTTCGAATTGCAAATCTATCTCTAAATAAATGAAAAAATTAGAACGGCATATACTAACCTTAAAAAATTTTTTAAAAGGCTCACAATTTGGCATTAAGCGTGGTTATATCCATCGAGATGAATATAGTTATTTTGATGACACTGAAAATCAAGATAATTGGCAGCTGGAAGTTTACAAAGCTGCTTTAAAAGAATGTAGAACTTATAATTATACTCGTGTCTTAGATTTTGGCTGTGGCTCAGGTTATAAATTATTAAAGTATTTTAAAGATTATCATATCGCAGGAATGGATGTAGAACCAACTATCAGTTTTCTGAAAAATAAATATCCAGAAAATATTTGGCACGATTCTAATTTATGCGATAATTCAAAATTAGACTACGAAATTATTATCTGTGCAGATGTAATTGAACATGTTTTAAGACCCGATTATTTAATGGAGAGATTGTTGAACACGAAAAACCTAGAAAAAATTGTCATCAGCACTCCTGAACGAGAATTAGTTTATGAGGGAGAACATTCAGGCCCTCCTAAAAATAACACTCACATCAGAGAATGGAATTTTGAAGAATTCAGATCATTTATTTCAAAATATCTTATAATTGAAAAGCATGTTATTTCGAATCATGCACAAAGAACTCAAATGATTATAGGCCGACCGTATTAATTACTCAAAAACATTTTCAACAATTAATAATAAGTAATAAAATCTATTACCGTAGAACCCCAGTCACTAGGTGGTGATTTTTTCTCTAGATCGTTAGAATAAACTACTTGAAAATAAATGGCTTTTTCAATTATGTCGATATCTTTAATACCATTATTTAAGTAAAGTGACAAACTATATATACCAGGCATTAGTGGTAGATGTTTAAGCACAAGCAGGAAAGCATTTCGATTGCCTTCCACAATGAAATATTCATTTCTTGAAAACATGTTTCCTGCAGCAACGGTATTCTCTAAATTGTCTTTTATTAACCACCCTATTGATAATCGCTCTATTTTGTCCGTATCGAATTCAATTTTAAAACTACAATCAGATTTTGATAAACAATAGCCACCATTATTAAGGTTCTCTATACTCTTTAAAATTTTCATTTTAGAACTACGCAGTCTATTTGGATGTTCACTTAGGTTGACCTTTAATTTGAGAATATTATTAGTGGACAAATAATTATTTACAACATTGTTAGTTTCTCCATGCATTACAATTGAACCATTCTCAATTTGAATACAATTAGAGCAGAGTCGCCTTACCGCCGCCATATTATGACTCACAAACAACACCGTCCTGCCGCTGGTATTAGAAATATCCTGCATTTTCCCGATAGCTTTCTTCTGGAACTCGGCATCGCCCACGGCGAGCACCTCATCCACTACCAGAATGTCTGGCTCTAAAAATGCTGCTACGGCAAATCCCAGACGCACCCGCATACCGCTGCTATAACGCTTCACAGGTGTATCAATGTACATCTGACAACCTGAAAAATCCACGATCTCATCAATCTTACTAGAGATTTCTGCCTTCGTCATTCCTAGTATTGCCCCATTTAGATAAATGTTTTCTCTACCAGTAAGCTCAGGATGCATGCCTGTGCCTACTTCTAGTAAACTAGCGATGCGACCTTTAGTCTTGATACTTCCCGTAGTTGGAGCAGTAACTCGCGATAATATTTTTAACAAGGTTGATTTACCAGCACCATTTTTCCCTATAATGCCTAATATTTCACCGCGTTTTACTTCAAAATTAATATCCTTAAGCGCCCAAACATAATCAGAGCTCGCCACAGCGCTGCGATCATTAACCGTTCCTACTGTCGCATAGGGATCTGGCTTACCACGCAGCCTGGCCCACGCCCGATTTAGATCATGGCTTAATGTACCTGTACCTACTAGGCCCAAGCGGTACTGCTTAGAGATATTTTCGGCTTTTAAAATGATATCACTATCCATTATGGTTTTTTATGAAAGGACAAACCTCCAGCAATCCTAGCTGCAAGCGCTTGATCACTGTAGCATCTGGTAATCGATACGACTCGCGATCTAGCAAATCAAAAGCATTTTTAAGGCCCTGTATATTATTTATTTCCAGCACCTGGTATGGCTCAATGCCTACCGATTGATAATAATCTAGATATTTGATCCCATCACCAAAAATACGATTTGAAAACTTTACTTGCACTGCCGGAATACCATAAGAATGCGCTACAATCAATCCATGTAGTGAAGAAGATATGATGCTGTTGCACGACAAAATATCGCTCGTAGTCGCTTCTACATCATTCGTATTAAAGTCTATGATTTTTATATGGTCAACACCAGCCATCATCGCTTTTACTTGCTCCAGATCATTGATATGCGGTATAATTCCTAATTCATGTGTGTTTTTTATCTCAGGCTGGTAGTACAAAGGAAGTAAAATGGCGGGATCCCCATAAACTTCAGGGCAGTCTATATTTGCTTTTAGGATACGCTTGCGCGAAAGCGGACCTCGCACAGCCAGAAAGGTAGCCTGTGGTACAGAATCCTGGACCTGCATTATACCACTGCCCCACACCGTTGCCCTGTCATCTAAATGATTAATGATACTACCCACTGTAGCAAAATAATTGCGTGACCGTTGCCACCAGGGACGTTTTGTATTGCGATAAAATTGTACGCGCTGCCCTGATATTTTTTCTACCAGGTAAACCCCTAACAAATCGCCGTAGTTCTCCTTTTCTTTTTTCTGTATGTGACGCTCACTCCACCAGTATAAAGCAATAGGACCAGTCATACCGTGTCGATAAAAGTTTTTTCGGTACGATTAAAAATAATCAAACCCGCCAGAGCAGCAATCAATGCCACGATAGCCGCATAACCCAGCGCCTCATAATTTACTGCTCCCGTGCCTAGCACGGCATTCCTAAAGCTGTCTATAATATGGGCTAGCGGGTTGTAATCTATTACCCACGCATAAGCACCTAGTTTTTCTTGAGCCTCGCTGATGGTAAAGGGCACAGCGCTTAAATACATTAATAAGGAGAGGCCAAAGCTTACTAGGTTTGTCAAATCTCTATATTTTGTGGTCATCGCACTCAAAATCAATCCACATCCCACGCCCAGCAAGATGATTATCACGAGCAGTAAAGGAAATAACAACACCTCCATGCTGGGGCGCAACTGCGCTCCCTGATAATAAAATAGTGCGTAAAACACGACCAATATACCCAGTTGTATTAATAATTCTAGCAAGCCGCTTATAGCTTTAGAGACTGGCACGATTACTCTAGGAAAATAAACTTTGCCAAATAACGAGGAGTTTTGTGTAAATGTATTGCTGGACTCACTCAAGCACTTCTTAAAATAATTCCATAAAATAACACTGGCTAGATTAAATAGAAACGGCGGTGTACTGCCATAATCCAGGTTTGCCAGATTATTAAAAATCAAAGTAAGTACCACTGCTGTCATCAAGGGCTGTATCAAAAACCATAGCGGCCCTAGAATGGTTTGCTTGTAAACAGTTACAATATCTCGCTGTATAAACAATACTAGCAAGTCCTTATATCGCCATATTTCTTTCAGATTGAGATCGATAAACTTACCTTTTGGCTTGATCTCATACAACCACTCTTGATCTTTCATGCCGTGTTGATTGTTATGAATTACGCTTTCGCGAAAGCGAGAACTTCTTAATCAGTTGACGCCACCAACCTACTGGTCCCTTTATAGATTTTTGGTCTTCATGATATCCATTTCCATAGGCACCATAGCCGTAACCGTAGCCATAGCCGTAGCCATAACCATAACCGAAACGCCCTTGCTCCTTGAAATAATTAAAGACCAGGCTAACATTAGTAAGTTCTTTACGCAGGTACTTTTCATTAATAACATCTAACATTCCCTTGCGAGTATACCCCTGACGGACGACATACAGGGAAGCGTCTGCATATTTTGAAATTTCCATAGCATCTGCAACCAGTCCTACTGGTGGGGTGTCTAGAATGACATAGTCATAGGCCTCCTGCAACTGGCTTATCATAGTTGCAGCTCGCTTGCTCAATATAAGTTCGCTAGGATTAGGCGGTACAGGGCCTGAAAGTATAATGTCTAGATTTTCAATGCCTGATGATTTGATAACATCATTAAGCCCTGCATCTTTTACCAGATAATTTGAGGCTCCTATCGTATTTTCTATTTCAAAATCATCAAATATCTTTGGTTTGCGCAGATCTAGACCTACAAGTACCGTGCGTTTTCCACTTGTGGCAAATATGGAGGCTAAATTAATACTCGTAAAAGTTTTTCCCTCACCACTTACACTACTCGTCACCATAATGGTGCGCGAGCTGCGGTCATGGTCTGTGTTGTATAAAAAATGTAAGCTAGATCGCAGTCCTCTAAATGACTCTGACACGGCAGATCTAGGTTTCTCTTTAACCACTAGATTATTGTGATGGTCCATCTGGCCTACCACCCCTATTAAGGGTACTGGCGATAGTTTTTCAAGATCTTTGGGAGAGTGTATAAAGTTATCCAGCACTGTTAAAACAAATGCCACAGTCACTGGAATCGCTATCCCCACAAGCAATGCAATTAAATAATTGATATTGCGATCTTTACTGCTACCTCCTTGACCTGTATCTTTTGCCGCATCGATAATATAAACATCAGAAACATTTGCTGCTTTTACCAGCTCGGCCTCGTTTCTTTTTGCTTGGAACAGATTAAATGATTGCTGAGTGATATCAAACTGTCGCTGGATTTTTAAAAACTCCTGTTGCTCCTTAGGCAATCGTTTGATTTGCGACTCCAGCTTGTTGATTTCACGATTTAAAGAGATCAGCTCTTCTTGCAACAGCGATGCACTGCTTTCAATATTTTCAAAAATGACAATTTTTAAGGCATCGATTTGTCTATCGATATCTTTAAAAATGGGCGCGTCTGGTTTAAGCGAGGATTCTCTCAACTTACGCTCTTCAGAAAGTGTTATCAATTTTGAAACAAAACTTCCTATACTACCTTCGGTTATTCCTACCACTGTAGGCGCCTGGATTGCGGTATAATCAGAGCGCCGCTCAAGGTAGGTCTCTAGATTATCATAGTAATTAATGCGGTTGAGCAAATCACGCTTTTGAATTTCAAAGCCTGTTAATTTTGAATTGAAATCTGTGCTTTGTGTCGCAGCATCAACTAGCTGACTGTTCCCTCTAAAATCTTCCAGAGCAACTTCTGACTCTTTTAATAACTTACTCTGGCTTTGTAAACTACTATCAATATATTGAATGGTAGCTACAGCAAATTTATTCTTTTTGCGCAGCTCTTCCGCTACCAGCACATCGCTACTGGTGTTTATATAATCAATCAATCGCTGTTTGTTGCGGCCTTGAAGACTTAAAGTGAGTATCGAACTCCCCTCAGGCGTCTGGCTGATACTAATGTTTTTATACGTATTTACCGTACTCCAGTAATCACCAAAACTAAATAGCCATTCTCCTGTATTAACCGCGCTCGCGGTACGCTCTACCACGATGTTCAAGAATGGTAACTTTATAAATTGACCAAAGTTGAACGTCTGTCGCCATTCACCTTGTGGTACCTGCAAGGCTACAGGCTGCTTTTGATTAAAATTGAAACCGCCTGCAGTATCTGACGGAAAATTTGCAGAAAGCTCAAATGTTTCTGGCCCCAGCACCTTGATACGTATAGCTTGACCATATAGCTGCGCCTGGCTTGTATCTGCATAAATGAAAAAAGGCGTTTGCTTATAAGCATCGGTATTGTAATACTCTCCCTCTTTTATGTAATTTATATAAAACTGCAATCGATCGACTACATTCTCTGCATGCGATCTGGATTTAAACTGGGTGATCGCAGTAGTAACCTTATCTGTTGTTCCTCCCCAGTTGAAGGTCAAGCTTTGATTACTGGTAAATAATGGATTTGTATTGTCCTTTATACTGATCATTGAATCGATCCTATAAAAGGTTTCGATAAACTGGTTTTTGTAATAAGCATAATACAGGCCTATCACTAGACACAGAGCAAACAACCACCACAAGCCCAACAGCTTATTCCAAAATTGCTTAACATCAAAGATTCCGGAGAGTGCGTTTATTTCTTTTTCTTCGTCCATGCTCAACGCGTTGCTATTAAAAAGACCGTAAGTAAAGTGGTTACCACGCTTAAAATAGTGGTAAAAGCTCCTAGACCTGTCGTCCCTACTCCCAGTGCTTTTTGTGGCAAAGGATCTACTACGATCATGTCATTAGGCTGTATGTAATAATAGGGTGAATAAACTACATCTATGGTTGTCACATCTACTGTGTGCACTTTTACTTGTCCATCAGGATACGTGCGCACTATTTTGACCGCAGTAAGGTCACCCGTTCCAGGTACACCACCACCTTCTGCAATCGCTTCTACAATATTAATTTGTTCTTTTAATACTGATTTTTGACCAGTTCCAGTTACCTCTCCTACCATAGTATAGGAGATTCCTGCAAGCTTCACTGTAAGAAATAAATCTTCCTCTTCTTTAAAATATTTATCCAGTAAAATTTGTTTAATCTTTTCCTGTAATTCTTCCGTAGTAAGCCCTATGGCTTTAATTCTACCCAATTCAGGCAACCGTATCTCGCCACGAGTATCAATACTATAACCTGTTACACCGGCACCACTTACTGACTCTCCCGTTTCTGGCTTGAAGGTTTCATTTAACCTGGGATCCGAACTTTCTGCTAGCGTGATATTTAAAACATCGTTTACCTGCAGTCGATAAGGAGGTTGTAAACGCCGCGCCATCATCAGACTATCGATCATGGTCGATTTAGATTCTTGTAAATAAGTGATTTTTGATGTGGGTACACAAGAGAAAATACTCACAATGCACAACAATAATGCAATGCTCCCTAAACGCATATAGTCGTTGTTAAAAAACGGATTTGTAAAATGGTAAATATAAAATTATCTTAATAAAAACGCTAGAATTTCCGTGTTATTCCTTTTTCCCTGCCAGTAGATTATAATTTGTTTTATTTTATTAGTCACGTCACCGTCATTCCTGCAGCACTCGTGTCACCAAACCGTCGTAAATTACCTCTAACGTAAAGCCTGTAACTTTGTATACCTATACCTCCATAAGAGCCTAAATAGCGTAGCTTTGCAAACCATAATTGACGCGTATTTATGAATTATCTGAGTGTAGAAAATGTTTCTCGTGCATTTGCAGACAAAGCCTTGTTTAAAAACATTTCACTAGGCATTAACCAGGGACAAAAAATCGGTTTTGTTGCAAAAAACGGGTATGGAAAGACCTCCCTACTCAATATCATAGCAGGTAAGGAAGAGCCAGATAGTGGGAGCGTAAACAGACGCAACGATTTGCGCATGGCCTTTTTATCTCAAGAACCAGACCTAGATCCCAACCAGACAATAGAGCAGGTTATTCTTGCCTCAGATATTCCCACAATAGGCATTATCGCTCGCTATGAGAAAGCCATGCAAAACATGGAAGATGCAGATGCTTATCAATCTGCATTTGATCAAATGGAAGCTGCACAGGCCTGGGACTTTGAAACAAAATACAAGCAGATTTTAAGTAAGCTAAAACTAGACGATCTCTCTCAAAAAGTAGGAAAATTAAGTGGCGGACAAAAAAAACGTATTGCTATGGCAATCGCTCTTTTGTCAGACCCGCAATTGCTTATCATGGATGAACCTACCAACCACCTGGATCTAGAAATGATCGAGTGGTTAGAAGAATATTTCAAACAAGAGGATTACACCATCTTGATGGTAACGCACGATCGTTATTTTTTAGACCGTGTTTGTAATGAAATAATTGAGCTGGATAATGGCAATTTATATACCTACAAGGGTAATTACTCTTATTACGTACAGAAAAAAGAAGAACGCCTAGAAATAGAACAAACTACTCAAGAAAAAGCACAACAGCTCTATAAAAAGGAATTGCAATGGATGCGACGACAGCCTAAAGCTAGAACAACAAAATCTAAGTCGCGTATCGATGATTTTTATGCCATAAAAGAAGCGGCATTTAATAGGCGTAAAGAACACCAGGTAGAGCTAGAGATTAACATGCAACGACTGGGAACAAAAATTGTCGAGCTGCATAAAATCTCAAAATCATTCGGCGATAAAAATCTCATTGAGAACTTTAACTACAACTTTCAGCGAGGGGAACGCGTGGGTATCATTGGTAAAAATGGTACGGGCAAATCCACATTTCTCAATATTATCAATGGTGATCTAGCGCCGGACAAGGGCAAGGTAACCATAGGAGAAACAGTAAAAATAGGCTACTACACCCAGGGAGGTATCACCATCAAACCGGGACAAAAAGTAATTGACGTTGTAAAAGAATACGGCGAGTACATTCCACTTAACAAAGGACGCATTATCAGTGCTAGCCAGCTGCTAGAGCGTTTTCTTTTTGACAATAAAAAGAAGCATGATTTTGTAGAAAAACTAAGTGGTGGCGAGCGCAAACGACTATATCTATGTACTATATTGATACAAAATCCTAACTTCTTGATACTGGATGAACCTACAAATGATCTGGACATTCCTACCTTAAACGTACTGGAGAATTTTCTTATGGATTTTCCAGGATGCATCGTTGTAGTAAGTCACGACCGCTATTTTATGGATAAAATCGTGGATCACCTACTCGTATTTAATCAATCTGGAGAGATCACAGATTTCCCTGGTAATTATAGCGATTTCAGGGCTTATGTAGGTACGACAGACATTGCTCTTGAGAAAGAAACGCCACAAGAATCAACGATTAAAAAAGTTACTCCAGCACCACCCAAACAAGTTTCCAGTGGTATTTCAAGAGAAGATCAGAAAGAACTATCCCGACTAGAAAATAAAATCAAGCAGCTCGAACAAGAACGTAAAAAGCTACAAGATAGTTTTCTTGACGACAGCCTAGCGACTGATGTGGTCACAGAAAACAGCATCAAATTGGGACAGGTTAAAGAAGAGCTGGAAGAAAAAGAAATGCAATGGCTAGAGCTGACAGAGCGACTAGACGTTTAAACCACTGTCAGCCTGAGCTTGTCGAAGGCCTGTGGTAACTTACAATGCTGAGGTACACGTGAATCACGCTTCGACAAGCTCAGCATGACATTTAGGAAAATAAAGAATTTAAGGCTAGTAAAAATGCTAGGTCTCGATTCAACTGCGAGGTGCTTTTTTAAAAACACTGACGTACTTTTGCGCTGTGCTTCACCAACTCAAATATTACGTCAAACACCGCATAAAATCGGTGCATCTGCACGGCATTCACTCGCCATTTATTTATGCATTACAGCGTCAATGCTTGCTAGAACCTTGTGAGGATGCATTAAAGGAGAGGTTAGTTCGCTTTCGCGAAAGCGTAAAAAAGAACCCACAAAAACTACAAATTACAGACCATGGCGCAGGCAGTAAATATCTTGACAATCACAGCCGAAGTACTGATGCCATTTTAAAACATAATTGTACCCCACCACGCCGCGCAGAACTATTAACCCAGCTTGCCCAGTACCTCCATGCAAAAAAAGTGCTAGAGCTAGGAACGTCCCTAGGTGTAGGTACAGCCGCACTGGCACTGAGTGCAGAAAAGGTCACAACGGTAGAGGGGAGTCCAGCAATTCACCAGTATGCATCACAACGATTTGTTGACCAAAAGCTGTTGAATATCAATGCTATACGCGACACTTTTCAAGATTTTTTAAAGGGTACAAAAGATAACAAGCCCGAAGGTTTTTATGATCTTATTTTTATAGATGGCCATCATGATGGTGATGCTACAGCGCGTTATTTTGAACTACTTCTCCCTTATTGTCATGAACACACATTGCTCATTATTGACGATATTTACTGGTCTACATCCATGACTAGAGCCTGGAAAAAACTACAAAAACACCCCAGAGTTACTGCGAGTGTGGATACGTTCCAGTGGGGGCTTTTATTTTTAAGAACAGAGCAGCGCCAGCAGTCTTTTTATATAAAAGTGTAACGAGTTAACTATTGAAACGTCATACACATATTAAGTAGATCATTATGAGTGAAAATGTCATCGAGGTACGCAATATCGTGCGCAATTTTAAACTAGGTCAGGAGGAAGTAAAAGTGCTTAAAGGCATCGACCTGGATATTAAAAAAGGTGATTATGTCGCATTTATGGGGCCTAGTGGCTCTGGTAAATCTACCTTTATGAATTTACTGGGTTGTCTGGATACCCCTACCTCTGGATCATACCACCTTAATGGAACGGACGTCTCTAGTTTGAGCGACGACCAGCTGGCAGATATAAGAAATAGAGAAATAGGTTTTGTTTTTCAAACCTTCAATCTACTGCCTCGTACTACTGCACTAGACAATGTAGCTTTGCCTATGATCTATGCAGGCATGTCAAAAAAGGCACGCAACGCCAGGGCTAGTGAGGTACTGACCAGCGTGGGACTTGCAGATCGTATGGACCACCAACCTAACCAGCTGTCTGGTGGACAGCGTCAACGCGTGGCGGTGGGCCGCGCCCTAGTAAACAATCCATCCATCATCCTAGCAGACGAACCCACGGGAAATCTAGATTCAAAAACTGGTGTCGAAATCATGGCGCTTTTTGACCAGATACATGCAGATGGGAACACGGTCATCCTCGTTACTCACGAGGAAGATATAGCAGAGCATGCCCACCGAGTCATAAGACTGCGTGATGGCGTGATCGAAAGCGACACAAGAAACCGTTAAACGATAACATTCTGCGAACTGCATAAAATTTATACGCGGAACTAGATTCTTTGCGATTACTGAACAATCAATTCATTATCAGATGATTACCTAGTATCTGATGACTTGACCTGCTTTTTATTTACAGATACATGGCGCTCCAATCGGTATGATGTCGATTATTTACAAGATAATTCTTTCTACTCGCCGTTACTTTGGTTCTGTTTAAAACCAAACTAATACTTTATACGTATACCTATAATAACGCTTGCTTTAGGGCTAGTCTAACAAATAAGTATTCGAATAAAACAACCAAAATCTAACCGATAAAAACTTTTGATTGTAATCCATAGCGCTCCCTTGATAGCAGGAGTGCTATTGGTGTATAAAATCACCGTTTCCTTTACCGAATTTAAACCGATCTATTTATGAAAAAAATTACTCTTGTTTTACTTTTAATTG
The DNA here is from genome assembly GCA_947491755.1 of uncultured Nonlabens sp. GTDB lineage: Bacteria > Bacteroidota > Bacteroidia > Flavobacteriales > Flavobacteriaceae > Nonlabens. The sequence goes on from CANLKV010000003.1 coordinate 93,276, forward strand.
TGCTGGGCAGCCATTATGCGATCGCTCAAAGTCAGTTTACCTGGAATAATTTAGCGAGTGGACAAAGAACAAACTTATCTCAAACTGTAAGTGGAGTTACAGCTTCTGTTGTTAGGGATCTGAATACATATATTAGCACAACTAGTTCCTGCGGTATTGTTCAATCTTTTGTCGGTGATTTGTCGGGAAATTTAACAATTAACTTTAGTCAACCGATTGATGTCACATCCATTTATGTTGCAAACAACATTTGCGGATCTGGTATTAATAGCTCTTTTATTTTTACACCTATAGGCGGTTCCAATTCAATTGTCGACCAGGCATTGTCCAGCGGTACAGTTACGGTGAACTGGCAACGTGTCACAGGCTTTAGAGTGTCTGAACCTACTGGTTTTGGTCTTATTGTGGATACAATCATATTTAATACTACTGATACAACTGCTCCAATACCAAATACGACACCTCTTCCAGATGTAATGGCTCAATGTGAGGTCACCTCTTTAACTGCACCTACCGCAATTGATGATTCTGCTGGAGTAATCACCGGGACAACTACAACGACTTTTCCTATCACCACGCAAGGAACTACCCTAGTGACCTGGACCTATGATGATGGGAATGGAAACACATCCACTCAAACACAAAATGTGATCATTGATGATACTACCGCTCCTGTGCCAGATGTCGCATCTCTTACTGATGTGACCGCAGAATGTCAAGTAACTAGTTTAACAGCGCCTACCGCTACGGACAACTGTGCAGGATCTATTACAGCTACCAGCGATGTCACTTTACCAATCACAACACAAGGAACTACCCTAGTAACCTGGACCTATAATGATGGGAATGGAAATACATCCACTCAAACGCAAGACGTGATCATTGATGATACTACCGCGCCTGTTCCAGATGCCACTACGCTTGCCGATGTGACAGCTCAGTGTGAGGTCGCTAGCTTAACTGCTCCTACCGCTACAGATAACTGTGGAGGAACGATTACAGCTACAACCGATGCTGCATTCCCTATCACCACGCAAGGAACTACAACGGTAACCTGGACCTATGATGATGGAAATGGAAATACATCCACACAAATGCAAAACGTGATCATTGAGGATACTACTGCGCCTTCCATTGCGTGTCCTAGTACTATTACAAGTAATTCACCTATAGTTTCCTTTGCAAATCCTACAGCAACAGATAATTGTGATGGTACGCTTACTGCGCTAGCTGGGATGACCTACCTAGGGATGAGAGATGGTAAAAACTTATTTATTAGTAACAACTCTTTCTCAGGAGCAGCTGCTTTTGCTGATGCTGTTTCTAAAGGAGGAACGGTGGTTACTATTCCTAATGCAGCCTTCAATGCTTACCTGGCCTCCCGATTGGTCGCTTTATCAATACCAGAGGCTCATATAGGGCTTTCTGACGCCATGAATGAAGGTAATTTTGTCTGGCAAGATGGAAGCCCTGTGACCTATGCTAACTTTAGAAGAGGAGAGCCCAACAATACAGATGGTGGAGAAGATTATGTGACGATGTTATCTGGAGGTACATGGAATGATGTAGGTGCAAGAGGCACGGGTAATTCACCATATATCTTGCAGCTTACAGCTGGTGCAACCATACAAACTGCTGGATTGCCCTCTGGTGATACATTCCCTATTGGAACGACTACTAATACTTTCGTGGCCTATGATGCACAGGGTAACAACAGCACCTGCAGCTTTGATGTAACAATTACTGACAACACTGCACCAGTAGCAGATGTCACCAACTTGCTCGATGTTACTGCCCAGTGTGAGGTCACGACTTTAACCGCTCCAACGGCAACTGATGATTTTGCAGGATCTATTACTGCTACCAGCGATGTTACTTTACCAATCACAACACAAGGAACGACAGTAGTGACGTGGACGTATGATGATGGGAATGGAAACATTTCTACTCAAACCCAAAACGTGATTATTGAGGATACTACCAACCCTATCGCAGTTGCTCAAGATATCTCGATACTGCTAGACAGCAACGGTTCCGCTAGTATTGTGGCTTCAGATATTGATAACGGCAGTACTGATAACTGTGCTATTAATACGGTAACTTTAGATATTACCGATTTTACCTGTGCTGATTTAGGTGCCAATACTGTAACATTAACTGTAACTGATAATGAAGGTAATACAGATACTGCCACCGCAGTCGTAACAGTTATTGATAATGAAGCCCCTCTGGCGCTAGCAAATGACTTTTCAATTACCAATTACAATTGGAGTAATGGTACTTATGCTTTCCTACCAGGTTATGTAAATAATGGCAGTACAGATAATTGTGGCATAGCAACTATCGAATTAGCTAGAGATGAAAACAGTGATAGCATAGCCGATTCTGGTTTCGGTGATAGAATTAATGTTACTTGTGCAGATGTTGGTAAATCATTTGATTATTTATTTAGAGTAACTGATAATTCAGGTAACCAAACAGTAATTACAAGAACGCTCACTGTAGAAGATAATTTATCACCAACCGTAATTACACAAAACATCACCATACAGCTAGACGCTAATGGTGCAGCAACAATCACCGCTGCTGATGTTAATAATGGCAGTACAGATGATTGTGCTATTGATACAGTGACTTTAGATATTACCGATTTTACCTGTGCTGATCTAGGTGCGAATACCGTAACATTGACAGTGACAGATAATGAAGGTAACACATCGTCACAGACAGCTACTGTTACTGTGGTCGATAACTTACCACCTGTTCCAGTTGTCGCAACGCTTGCCGATGTGACAGCTCAGTGTGAGGTCGCTAGCTTAACTGCTCCTACCGCTACGGATAACTGTGCAGGAACGATTACAGCTACCAGCGATGCTACGCTCCCTATCACTGCGCAAGGAACTACAATGGTAACCTGGACGTATGATGATGGGAATGGAAACACATTCACTCAAACGCAAAATGTTGTGATTGATGATACTACTGCGCCTGTTATCACTCTTAATGGAAACGCAACAGAAATTATTCTAGAAGGGAATAGCTTTACTGATGCAGGAGTAACAGTAACCGATAATTGTGCGATTAACGCAGCAAATGTTATTGTAGGTGGTGATATTGTTGACACAAACACACCTGGAACCTACGTAATTACCTATAATTTGAGTGATGCCGGCGGTAACAACGCCGCACAAGTTATAAGAACTGTAATTATAGATGCTGCACCTACTTTAACTTCGGTAAGTATTGCTAGTGACAATAATGATTCCGCTTTCGCGAAAGCGGGAGAAACCATAACACTTAGCTTCGAAGCTAGTGAAGATTTGCAAAACAGCCCACTGGTTACTATTGCAGGTCAACCAGCGAATGTAGTTCAAGGCGCAAATCCGCAAAACTGGACGGCTACTTATATGGTTCCGGATATTGCATCGCTAGACCAAACAGCTCTACCAGATGGAATTGTAAGTTTCACCATCGATTATAGTGATTTAAATGGTTTTTCAGGCTCAACAATCACAGAAACAACAAATGATAGTAAGGTAACCATACGCAGAACACCACCTACCGTTATCACTCAAGATATTACAGTGATGCTAGACGCTAATGGTAATGCAACGATAACCCCACAAGAAATAGATAATGGGTCATCAGTAAACCCATGTGTAGAAGGTATGACATATGGTGGCGCTGTTGTAAAGGTGCAAAGTAATGGTGGCCAGTTAGGTGGCTCTTCTAGTACATTTATCGGCGCTGTTTCTAACGGCTATCCTATGGTATTGACTGCCGCACCACTCAATAGGCAAACGAGTAGGTCCTTTGATGGAATTAAAGTTAGATCTGGTGACTACATTGTTTTGAGAGTTGATAGCTCTAGCCCAGCACGCCCAGGAGCATCTCCATTTTTTAATACTTCTCAAGGCAGATATTTATGGGCCGGTTACAACGCCAACGGTCGTTTTGCCACTCGCAGTGAGATGCTCATAGTTCAGGATGGTAAAAGCTCAGGCGAACTTATTGATTTCAATAAAAGTTTCAGCTTGAGAGTCCGAGTAAATGGAAGTTATTTAGGACGCAATGGTAGCTTAATGGACGACTTTTCTACTCCACAAGATATCAGCATACAACTGGTCTCTGGAAATCCTGGAACTGACAATCCTTGCGCAATTGCAAGTTTGACGCTTGATCAAGATACTTTTGACTGTAGCAACTTAGGGGCCAATACGGTAACTCTTACAGCAACGGGTAATGCAGGTAACACATCATCACAGACAGCTACTGTTACTGTGGTCGATAACTTACCACCTGTTCCAGATGTCACTACACTTGCCGATGTGACGGCTCAGTGTGAGGTCACTAGCTTAACTGCACCTACCGCTACAGATAACTGCGGAGGAACGATTACAGCTACCAGCGATGCTGTATTCCCTATTGTAGGAGAAGGAACTACCACCCTAGTAACCTGGACCTACGATGATGGGAATGGGAATATTTCAACACAGACTCAAAATGTTGTGATTGATGATACTACAGCGCCTGTTCCAGATGTCGCTACGCTTGCCGATGTGAAGGCTCAGTGTGAGGTCACTTCCCTCGTTGCTCCTACCGCTACGGATAACTGTGCAGGAACGATTACAGTTACAAGCGATGCTACACTCCCTATTGTAGGAGAAGGAACTACAACGGTAACCTGGACCTATGATGATGGGAATGGAAATACATCCACTCAAACGCAAAATGTTGTGATTGATGATACTACCGCGCCTGTTCCAAATACGGCTCAGTTGTCTAGCATAATTTTCAACTGCGAGGTGCCTTCTCTTGAGATTCCTACGGCTACTGATAATTGTGTCGGTACCATTGATGCGACCACTACAGCTAGCTTCCCGATTACTGCTTCTCAGGTGATTACCTGGACGTATGACGATGGTAATGGCAACATTTCTACGCAGGAACAATTAATTATTGTTGAACTACGAGAGATCGATCCGATTGACTCTGTTGTGGTTTGTGATGCATTCACCTTACCTACCATCACGGGTAATTTCCTTACCGGCAATCAAGCGTACTACACCCAGCCAGGTGGTAATGGTACCGCTTTCGCGGAAGCACAAACCCTCACTGCTGCAGATTTCTCCAGCTATCCTGTTACTCTGTACATCTATGATGCAGATAACCAGGGTTGTGCTGCCGAAACCAGCTTTGAACTGACCATTAATCAGACGCCTACAGCGCCCACGCTACCTGATGTTACCATCTGTGAACAGTATGTGCTACCTGCCTTGAGTGTAGGGAACTACTTTACTGCGCCTAATGGGAATGGAATGGCCCTTAATCAAGGTGATGTGATCAACAGCTCGCAAACCATTTTTGTCTATGCAGAGGATGCCAGCGGCAACTGTAGCGATGAAAGTTCGTTTACTGTGACCATCACCCCTAACGATGTGATCAATGCGACCATGGACGATGCTTCTTTTGTCTATGACGGTACGGTAAGGTCTCTTGAAGTAAGTAACATTCCGCAAGATGCTAGTGTAGTGTATACGAACAATGATCAGACCCAGGCTGGTACCTATACGGTTACTGCTGTTGTAAGCAGTGCCACTGCCAGCTGTAGCACGGTGACTCTAACGGCTACGCTTACCATCGAGAAGGCGCCTCAAACCATCACCTTTGAGCCTATCATGAGAAGAAATTTACTAGACGATCCAGATTTTCAACTGAATGCTTCTAGTAGTTCTGGGTTGCCTATCACCTACACTGCCACGGGAGATGCGGCTGCTGTAAGCGCTACTGGTTTTGTAACTCTAGAAAATGAGGGCGTGGTTACCATTACCGCAAGCCAGCCAGGCAATAACAATTACCTGCCGGCAACTGCAGTAGAGCAAGATCTCGAGGTTTTCTTAAACAGCGATACTTCGATTGACTCCATTACTATTAATGGAGACACCTTCAATAATCCTCAAGATGACTTGTACTATGTTATTGAGTGTGATGATCAAGTGGATCTAGTAGAGGTCTCTTGGATTAACAGTACCGGTGCGACTTTCTCAATGACCTCTCCGATGACTATCGAGACTCCTGCCCCTGGTATTTATAGAAGACAAATCCTAATCACCGCTCAAAACGGAAGGGACTCTCGTATCTTGAACCTAGCCATTGAAAAACGTTTTGTCTTTGAGGCTATCGTTGAACAGAAGTATGGTAACACCCTTGTGGTTAACAACAATCCAGCAAATAACGGTGGATATAGTTTTGTAAGCTATCAGTGGTTTAAAAACGATCGTTTGGTAAGTACTGATCAATTCTTCTCTGAAGGTGATCGACCATCGGATCAATTAGATCCTAACGCTACCTACAGGGTAAAAATGACCATGGCTAATGGTGATGTACTACAAACTTGTGAATCTACTGTACGATTAGGTAACAACTTCTCGCTACGTATTTTACAAAATCCGGTGGTAGAAGGTAATTTACAAGTGCACGCAGACTTCCCAGTAGAGGAATTAAGACAAGCACAGTATCATATTTATGATCAAAATGGCCGCTTGTTGCAGTCGGTGTCCTCGCCTGATCAGGTCACTACCATTAGCTTGCCTAGCAACCTACCGGTAGGTGTGTATCGATTGATCTTTGTAACTGACAGACGTACCGAGCAACTCAACTTTATCAATAACTAAATAACTATAAAGAAATCATTCTTTTTATCTCATATCTATGAAGTATTATAAATCAATGGCTAGCCTGGCTACCTGCTTACTGTTTGTAGCTGCTGCTATGGCACAGGACTTTAAGGTCTCTGTGGGGGGACAGCTGCACCTGTCTCAATTAAATATAGACAGTCACTTAGTTAACGATGGTATAGAGCCTGGTGCTGGCCTAGAAGTAGGCTTGAACTATGCCTTATCTGATCAATGGAGTGTAAATACTGGTGTGGGCGTTGCCTGGCATCAATCCAGAACCAGTGCCGCTAGAATTACAGGCTCTGAAAATACCCAAGATCTGGAAGGGGAAAATTTTAGGTTTGATTACCTGATCAATAATTACAACGAGTCTCAAAAATTTGTAGCGCTTTCTATACCGCTCAATCTGCAGTATGAATCTAAAGGACATACCCGGTTTTACAGCCGTCTAGGGGCCTCTTACCAGATTTTAACTGGGGTGCAACAACAGGCTAGCGCTCAAACGCTCACTACTTCTGGGTATTTTGATCGCTTTAACGGTACACTTACCGCTCCTGCTTTTGCCGGTTTTGGAACTTATAGAAATCTGGATTTTAAACAGCGTGATTTTGACCTGAACAACAGCATCAATGCTACTCTTGAGTTGGGTATTAAAGAACCTATGGATCAAGGTTTTCTTTATATAGGGGCGTTTGTAGAATATGGCCTTAATGATATCAATAAAAACAGCGATACTACCCAGGGGACTCTCAGCTTTAACAGCTCCTCTCCTACAGATTTTATCGCTAACGGTAATTTCCAGTCGCAAGACAATACTGGAAAAGCAATCATCGATTCTGCTCGATTGTTTATCACTGGTATTAAATTAAGATACCAGTTCGGACCTAAAAGAAAAATATAATCATTAACCCCTACTGTTCAATCCCAAAGCCTGCTCCCGAAAAGCAGGCTTTTTTTATAAATGGAAACTTGTAACTTTGTAAGAATTATGAATGCAGACTGGTACTATATCGCAGGGGTTATACTCGCATTTTTTATATTCCTAGGATGGAATAAATCACAGCAAAAGTCTATCAAGTCACGAAAGCGTCGCAGCTTTAAACAAGGTTTTAAAGAAAAGAAAAACGACCGTAACTCAGGAAAATCTAACCGGTAAAGACAGGCAGGCTTTTTTTATTTTTTTACAGGCTCTTGAAGCAAGTCTTCTAGATCAATTTGCACCGGTCTAGCATCTTGTATAGAACTATATACCTGGGTCAACACTTCATTTTTACTGAGCAATAAATTAAGTGGGTATCCACGTACGCCTAAACCGCTAGCCAGTGCCCGTGCGTCCATAATTTTATCAAACTTAAAGTCATATTTTTTCTCAAACCAGGCTACCGCTCTTTTGTCGTCTGGCGTGATTGCAATAAAATTGACACGATCACCCATTGCGTTTTTTAATTCATTTAAAAAAGGTACCTCCTTAATACAAGGGGCACAGTCTTTAAAATAAAAATTGATCAGGGTGGGCTTGCCCTTCAGTGATCCATATTTTAGGGTAGGATTGTAAGCTGCCGCCTGCTGCAGAGGGAATTGCTTCCCTATGTTTTTATAATGTACCCCAAAATACTGCATATAAGATTCTGCATTATCCATCGTATTGAGATCGTAATACATCACCTCGCGTATGATACTATCATTACGCTCTACAGTATTAAGTACCGTGTCTAGTGAATCATTAGTAATTTTTCGCACCTTGTAATCAAAGTAATCAATAGAAGAAAGAATGCGACCATCGGGCACCTTATAAACAAGCGTCTGTGCACTAGTCGTAAAAGAGACTGCACACAGTAAAAGCCCAAGAATAGTTTTAACCATTCTTAAAAATAGAAAAATTAAGCTACAGGGACACCGTAAAGGTCAAAATCTTCAGCATCGGTAATTTCTACCATTACAAACTCGCCCACACTGCAGTAGTGAGCACCAGCATCGATAAGCACCTCATTATCTACATCTGGACTGTCATATTCAGTACGTCCTACAAAGTAATTACCGCGTTTGCGATCTATCATAACCTGGTACTGCTGGCCTATTTTCTGCTGGTTCAATTCCCATGAGATTTGTGATTGTATCTCCATAATCTCATTAGCCCGCTCCTGCTTTACCTCGGCTGGCACATCGTCTTCTAGTTGATAGGCGTGTGTGTTTTCTTCATGCGAATAAGTAAAACATCCCATGCGTTCAAAACGTTGATCCTTAACCCACTGTTTTAAAATTTCAAAATCTTCTTCAGTCTCGCCGGGATAACCTACGATTAATGTTGTTCTAATGGCCATTTGTGGCACGCTTTCGCGGAAGCGAGCTAATAAAGCATTAGTTTTTTCAAACGTGGTGCCTCGTCGCATGGACTTGAGCACTGGAGTAGAAATATGTTGTAACGGAATATCTAGGTAGTTACACACCTTAGGCTCCTGTTTCATCACATCAAGTACGTCCATAGGAAAACCAGTAGGGAAGGCATAATGCATACGTATCCACTCGATACCATCGACTTTGACAAGCTCTTTTAATAAATCTGCTAAACGTCGTTTTTTATATAGATCTAGACCATAATAAGTCAGGTCTTGCGCGATGAGAATAAGCTCTTTAACACCGCTGGCGGCTAGTTTTTCTGCCTCAATGACCAGATGCTCGATGGGAGTGCTTTTATGACCACCGCGCATGAGGGGTATCGCGCAAAATGAGCAAGGTCGATCACAACCTTCGGCAATTTTAAAATAGGCGTAGTTTTTAGGCGTGGTAGTGACACGCTCACCTATAAGCTCGTGCTTGTAGTCGGCGCCCAGTGCTTTGAGCAGGGACGGCAACTCTGTCGTTCCAAAATACTGATCTACATCTGGTATTTCTTTTTTTAAATCTGGCTTATAACGCTCTGACAAACAACCAGAAACAAATACTTGATCCACCTCGCCACGAGACTTACGGTCTACAAAATCAAGGATTGTATTAACCGATTCTTCCTTGGCATTATCAATAAAACCACAGGTATTAATGACCACAACATTACCCTCCTCCTCGTGTACCACATCCTTACCACTGGCTCTTAATTGCCCCATCAACACCTCACTGTCATAGACGTTCTTTGAACAGCCCAACGTGATAACATTGATTTTATTCTTCTTTCTTGATTTTGTTCTCATAGCGGCAGCAAATTTACGACAAGCAGTTGATTTGCCGTGCAGGTGGTTGTTAATATCGCTTTCGCGAAAGCGTAGTCCAACCTTAAGACCAACTCCACACCCACAGAGCGATATCTTTATAATATACTCTGGCTAGCACCATGGCTACTGCACTAATCGACGGAATGATCCAATTGTATTTTTTTGTAAGAATGATTACCAGATTTGCCCCACCCAAAATGAAATGACATATAGCCAAAAAATATAATGGTACATAGGCATTTGCTGGAGCTGCTGGATTTTCATAAGCCGGCTGACTGATGGTTTGTGCGATTACCGTTGCTATATAAAAGGCTGCGTATATCGCTACTATTTTGGTAAATATTCGTAAACTTTTTGCGGTAAATAAGGGTGGTTTATTGTCTTGATCCATGGATTAATTTTGATAATTTACAGGGGCTTGACGCTTTTTACTTACCCGCTCATAGGCCGCTGCCCACTCAAATATATTTTTATCCTTACCAGTAGGCGCAATAAAGGTAAGCCCATACGGTTCACCACTAGCATCGTATCCCATGGGAATACTCATTGCTGGAAAGAAACCCACGGCTGCCACACCTGCTGTGTAGTTGTTGATACTTAAAATACCGTCCAGTTGGTGGTCTTTGAAATAACCGTTCAGGTAATCTTGCGCTTTTTGTGTCATGTTTGATTTAAAGGCCGCAAATTCTTGAGGTGTCATTGCTGGCTCATCTACAATGCCTTGAAAAAGTCGCTGTCCATAAGGCATGCTATTGATAGAATCCTTCCGATTCTCTTGCATGACTCGCTCGACATCCCAATTCTGGTAAGTGCTAGCCGCTTCCTCTCTAAAATAACGTGGCAGATCTTGCTTCATATCTGCATTGAGTAACTTTAAAAAACCAGCAAGCTGTATTTGCTTTTCTGGCAGCTCCACGATCTCTCCGTTTTGTTCTTTGATAATAGCGATGGCTGCCGCGTATAACGGATTATTCAAATAGTTTGTAAAAACACCAAAACGTTTGCCAGACAGTGAGGCTTGCGCTAACGCTGGTATTTTTTCAGCTGGCAGCACATCGCCAGAAGCACCGCGCATAGCGTTGAGTAAAATAGCAGCGTCGATAACGTTTTTTGTCATAGGACCAGCGGTATCTAGATAACTGGAAATAGGAACAACTCCCTGTCCTGCAATTGTACCTACTGTAGGTTTTAAACCTACAACAGAATTTTGCGATGCAGGCGACAGGATAGAACCACTAGTCTCTGAGCCTACTGCGGCTACAGCAAAGTTTGCTGCAACCGCAACGCCGCTGCCGCTACTGGATCCACCAGTATCAAAAACCTTGCGGTAGTAGGGATTAAGGGTTTGTCCACCTACTGCGCTATAGCCGCTGGGACAGTCGCCACAAAAAAAGTAGGCCCACTCACTCAAGTTTGCTTTGCCTAAAATAATAGCTCCTGCCTCTTTCATATTTTCTACTAGAACTGCATCATTGGTTTGATTCTCTATCAGCACTGCAGCACCTGCTGTAGTAGGAAGATCAACAGTGTTGATGTTATCCTTTAATAAAATAGGCATTCCTGTGATGGCATAAAAATCCCATCGTTTTCCAGCTGCTTTATCATCTCGCAACTGCTGGTCTACAAGCCGAGCTTGATCAATGGCTCGCGGATTCAATGCAATTATTGAATTAAGTGATAGATTATTATTGCGGTCGTATTTATAAATACGATGTAAGTAAAATAAAACAAGCTCTTCATGTGTAAGCGCTCCTTTATAAATGGCTTCCTGCAATTGAGGGATGTTTTTTTCTAGAACTAGTTTATTGAGAGTTTCTATTCTATTGGAATTATCAGCAAATTCAATAACGGCAGGAGCTATGTTCTCAAATACATCATCCCTAGTGATGTATTTTGAATCCAAGACTTTAAATTCCAGTTCTTGTACAGAGTCTGTAGTGATCGACTGTTCTACCGCAGTTGTCGTTGTGGCTGGTGCACTAGAATCTCGACTGGTTTTGCAAGAGGCTAGTACCAGTGTTATTGCTAGAAAAGCTATACTTTTTTTCATGAGTGGATAGGTTTGTTTAAAAATAAAACACTCGGGAGAACTATATCGTCCTACCGAGTGTTTTTATAGTAATCTTACCAACTGGATTAATTGAAGAAACTATCAACAAATTCGGTTTTATTAAATACCTGGAGATCCTCCATACCTTCACCTACTCCTATATATCGCACAGGAATTTTGAATTGGTCTGAGATACCTATAACCACACCTCCTTTTGCTGTGCCGTCTAATTTTGTGATGGCGAGCGAGCTTACTTCTGTTGCTGCGGTAAATTGTTTTGCTTGCTCAAAAGCGTTCTGTCCAGTAGAGCCATCAAGTACAAGCATAACATCATGCGGTGCACCTGGAATAACTTTTTGCATGACTCGCTTGATCTTTGTCAATTCATTCATCAAATTTACCTTGTTATGCAGTCTTCCTGCTGTATCTAGCAATACTACATCTGCCTTACTGGCTACTGCACTTTGCAAGGTATCAAAGGCAACACTAGCTGGGTCACTTCCCATTTTTTGTTTAACAATGTCAACGCCTACACGGTCTGCCCATATTTGCAATTGATCGACAGCGGCAGCTCTAAAGGTATCACCAGCACCCAGCACCACTTTTTTACCTGCTTTTTTAAATTGATATGCAAGTTTTCCTATAGTTGTGGTTTTCCCCACTCCATTAACGCCTACGATCATGACGACATAGGGCGCTTCCTGGTTAGGAATAACAAAGTCTGTAGCATCGCCATTATTTACCTCGCTTAATAACCCTGCGATTTCTTCTCGCATGATGGTATTCAACTCTGCCGTCCCTAGATATTTATCTCTAGCCACCCTACTTTCAATACGGTCGATTATTTTGATAGTTGTAGCTACGCCTATATCGCTTGACACTAAAACCTCTTCCAGGTCATCCAGCAGGTCAGCATCAACTGTAGACTTTCCCGCAACGGCCTTACCCAGCTTATCAAAAAAGCTAGACTTGGTTTTTTCTAATCCTTTATCTAAGGTTTCTTTTTTCTCTTTTGAGAATATTTTTTTGAAAAAGCTCATAGTTTCTTGTTGGTGATCACAAAGTTAACACTTCGTTTATGATTGCAAGGTAAAGAATCAATGAAGTCCCCTTAAAGGACGACTGTAAAAACATATTACTGGTACCACCACAACACACCATGCGTGGCAAGAGGTAATGATAATACACTAAGACCTTTGTATATACTTTAAATACAGCGTAAAAAAAAGACCGCGCTGCTAGCGCAACGCGGTCTTATCATCTTAACTAACCAACTTATTTTTTTTCTAAAAAGTCATTTACTAGCTCAGGAGCCATGATAGCGCTTACAAATGTGTATGCACCAGTCTTAGGCGACTTCACCATCTTGATGGCTTTAGTTAATCTTTTTGACCCAGTTTGTAGGGTTGCTACGGATTTCTTTGCCATGTCGTATTATTTTATTTCTTTATGAACAGTCATCTTCTTCAAGATCGGATTGAATTTCTTAATTTCAAGACGATCTGGAGTATTCTTTTTATTCTTAGTGGTAATGTAACGTGAGGTTCCTGGCTCACCAGTTGCTTTATGCTCAGTACATTCCAGAATTACCTGTATTCTATTGCCTTTCTTTGCCATCGCTGTGCTATTCTATGGAATTACTTAGTCAAGATGCCGTTTGCACGTGCTTCCTTAACCATTGCAGTAATGCCTTTTTTATTGATGTTCTTTATCGCCTTAGCAGATACACGCAGTGTGATCCACTTATCTTCTGTTGGAAGGTAAAAGCGCTTTTTGAACAAGTTAACGTTAAATCTACGCTTGGTTTTGTTCATAGCGTGAGAAACATTGTTCCCAGACATCGCTTTTTTACCAGTAAGTTCACAAACTCGTGACATGATTATCTGTGTTTAAAATCGGAATGCAAAATAACGAATATAAATTGGAACTCACAAATCTAAATTACTCCCATTTTTAATATTTCTTTTTGCAGCAACTCCATCGATTTATTTACCGTTTTTTGAATGACCCGTTCGCGATGGTTTCCCATGTTGAATCTGATTGCATAATTCTCTGTAGCAGTGGCTATACCTATATAAACGGTACCTACATCTACATCGCTATCTCCTTTTGAAGGACCAGCATTGCCAGTGGTTGATACCGCAATATCTGAATGGAATTTTACACGAGCACCTCGTGCCATAGCCATAGCAACCGCCTCGCTTACCACGCTGTGCTTATCAATCACTGTGGGATCCACATCTAACAGGTCGATCTTTGATCGAGTCGCATAGGTTACTGATGCTCCCATAAAAAATTGAGAAGCTCCAGGATGTTCTGTCAACTGCTGGGCTATTTGTCCACCGGTACAGCTTTCTGCCACTGCTAGGGTTAATCCTGCTTTTTTGAACATGGCAGACACCTGCTGGGCGACTGACTCATCGTTACTCTCTCCTATAATTATATCACTAATAATCTCGTAAAGTGATGCCACCTTTTGATCCAGACGCTCGATAACTGTCATTTTATCTGCTCCTATGCTAGAAAGACGCAATCTTACTGACCCCAGACTAGGTAGATAGGCCAGTTTAATGTCTGCTGGTAGATCATCTTCCCACTTTTCAATGCGCGTGGCAATAGTGCTCTCGCCCTGTCCTGCTGTGAGTAGGGTACGATGATAGATAAATGGTAAGCCCTCTCGTTTAGACAATAATGGCAATACTTGATGTGACATGAGCGACTTCATCTCAAAGGGCACACCTGGCATAGAAACAAAGATGGTATCGTTTTTTTCTAGCCACATACCAGGGGCTGTACCATACTCGTTTTTTAGAATTTTGGCTTGTGATGGGACCAGCGCCTGCGCCTCATTTTGTGGCACTATCTTATCCTTCACATATTTTGCAAAAAGATCTTTCACATGTTGCAACACTTGCTGATCAAGAACTAACTTATCGTCAAAATATTCGCACAATGTTGCCTTTGTAATGTCATCTCTGGTAGGCCCTAATCCTCCTGTTATTAATACCAGGTCTGATTGTTGTTCCGCTTTCGCGAAAGCGGACAATAAATGATCACGGTCGTCTGCAATAGACATAATCTCATAGACAGAAATACCTATTTTATTGAGCTCTCTGCCCATCCAAGCAGAATTTGTATCGACGATTTGCCCTATAAGAATCTCATCGCCTATGGTAATGATGGTCGCTTTCATTTACTTGAAATCTGCACGTAGCTGTTCCACGGCCAGCTCTAAATCTTGCTGTACTCTCATAAAGTGTTCTGCGATCTCCATCTCTTCCTGGCTCTTGCCCCAGGCCTCGAGCATCAATATATCATAATGACAAGCCAGCCCGAACATGTCTGCCGTAGGCTTAATTTTATGAGCATATTCATGAACCATAACACGGTCCTCCTGAATCACCGCCATGCCCAGCTGCTCAAGATCCATAGGAATCTCATGGATAAACATATCGACCATTGATTTTATGAAGTCAGCATCGTTGTCAGATAGCTCTTGCACCTTTATTAGATTGTAGGCTTTGCTCATTTTACACGTATTGAAAATAACTGGTGGCCCGCAAGTGTTCCTGTAAGAGAATCTTCTGGAGCAACACGCGATACACCGGCTGGAGTACCTGTAAATATAAGGTCTCCTATTTTAAGGGTGAAAAACTGACTTACATGTGCAATAATCTCATCAATGCTCCACAACATAAGGCTGGTGTTGCCCTGTTGCTGTAGGTGTTCATTTTTGTGCAGTGAGAAGTCTAGGTTATTGAGGTCTCCCAGATCACGTTTATTGAGAAACTCCCTCGATACAACGGTAGCTCCATCAAAGGATTTTGATTTTTCCCATGGCAATCCTTGCGCCTTTAAACTGGCTTGAACATCTCGAGCTGTAAAATCTATACCTAGACCTATCTCGTCATAGTATTTGTGAGCAAATTTTTGATCAATGTGTTTTCCTAATCTATTTATTTTTACCACCACCTCCACCTCATGATGGACATCTTGAGAGAAATCTGGTATAAAAAACGGATTCTTATCCAGCAAAATGGAAGTGTCTGGTTTGAGAAACACCACTGGTTCTTTAGGACGGTCGTTTTCCAACTCCTTTATGTGATCGACATAATTGCGACCTATAAAGATAATCTTCATTAGTTGCGACTGTAATTAGGCGCTTCTTTAGTAATCGTCACATCGTGTGGATGACTCTCATTGACACCAGCAGCTGTGATTTTTACAAATTGACCTTTATTTTTAAGATCTTCAATGGTTGCTGCACCACAATAACCCATACCAGCACGCAATCCACCTATAAATTGTGTCATGCTTTCTACCAGATCCCCTTTAAAGGGCACTCTTCCTACAATACCTTCTGGAACTAGCTTTTTAATATCATCTTCTACATCTTGAAAGTAGCGATCTTTAGATCCTGTTTGCATGGCCTCTACAGATCCCATACCGCGGTAGGATTTAAACTTACGCCCGTCATAAATGATAGTTTCTCCAGGAGACTCTGTAGTACCAGCAAGCATACTGCCTAGCATCACACAATCTGCACCAGCCGCAATAGCCTTAGGAATATCTCCAGTATATCGTATTCCTCCATCTGCGATAACGGGAACGTCCGTATCTTTTAATGCATGTCTAGCCTCAATCACCGCACTCAACTGCGGAAACCCTACACCAGCCACTACTCTTGTCGTACAAATAGATCCAGGTCCTATACCCACCTTTACGGCATCTGCACCGGCATCTGCCAGGTATTTTGCCGCAGCGGCTGTAGCTACATTACCCACTACCACATCAAGATCTGGAAAATGCTTTTTAACCTCTTTCAACACCTGCACAACGCCCTTTGTATGACCATGAGCGGTATCAATTACGACTGCATCGACGCCAGCCTCTACAAGAGCACGAGCACGATCTACAGCATCACCAGTGACACCCAGAGCAGCAGCTACTCTTAAACGGCCGTATTTGTCTTTATTAGCATTAGGCTTCAACGTGAGCTTTGTAATATCTCTGAAGGTAATCAAGCCTTCCAGCTTGCCATCATCAGACACTACTAGCAATTTCTCAATTTTGTGCTCTTGTAATATCAGTTCTGCTTGTTGTAATGATGTACCTGCTTTTGCAGTCACAAGATGGTCAGAGGTCATTACCTCGGTCACTGATCTATCATTGTCCTTTTCAAATCTTAAATCGCGATTTGTCACAATACCTTTTATGTATCCAGCGTCATCAACTATAGGAATACCACCTATACCGTGCTCTCTCATGCTTGCCTTTGCATCGCCTATGGTGGCTCCTTCTTTTAAGGTTACAGGATCAATGATCATCCCACTTTCTGCTCGCTTAACACGGCGCACTTTTTGTGCCTGGGCCTCAATCGACATGTTTTTATGTAGGATACCTATACCGCCCTCTTGAGCCATGGCTATCGCCATCCTGCTTTCAGTAACTGTATCCATCGCAGCAGATACTACAGGTACATTAAGGGTGATATTTCTTGAGAATCGGCTTTTTATACTTACCTCTCTAGGAAGCACCTCGCTGTAACCAGGTACTAAAAGAACATCGTCATAGGTAAGACCTTCGCCTACAAATTTGGCATCGTGTGAGATCATGGCAATTAAATTTAATTGCATGCAAAGGTACAGCTTTTGCGACTAGAATATATTGAGTTGGCTCAATAACCTCTTCAAATGTAGGACTAAGTTGATCAGTTTAAAAATTGTGGTATAAAGATGCACATGAATATACCACATGACAAGAATAAAACCAGAAGCAGCTTTTCTTTTTTCAGCTTTTTAAAGCAATTACAAGTTTCTACTGTGTAATTAATTTGACTTCCCACTGCTTCTCTACGAGCTTAATACTATTGCTAAAAGAGCACATTTATTTTAGCAATAACACCATCAAATATTGAAAAAATAAAATATCTATTTCTGCCTTTTCACTCAAGTAACCTTTTTGACAAAAGAATGTGAACAAAAAAGCGAATAACCCGAATAAATCAAACAAATCCTTTTTAACTTGTGATGTTGAATTTGCAATGGTATGATAAAAGAAAGAATTGACATGGAAAGCATTGATGTACAGCTATTTGAAGTAAAAGTAATTGAGCCAGACAATGCTAAACCAGCTTCTTTTACTCACTACTTGCACAATCACAAAAATGGTGTCTCGGAATTCTACAAAAAAGATGCACTTGCATTTGTAAAAGAAAGGTTAGTAAAAAAGTATCCAAATGAACAAATCACAAACCAGGTTGCAGAAGAGGCTCTTCAATATTTGATTTTTGATCTCAATAAGTCTATCCCTTTTCCCGCACCGCAAAAACCCAAGTTTAAATTTATTGACCTTTTTGCGGGAATTGGTGGATTTAGATTGGCGTTTCAAAATCTTGAAGGAAAATGTGTGTTTACAAGCGAATGGGATAAATATTCAAAACAAACTTACAAAGCAAATTTTGGCGAAATTCCTTTTGGAGACATCACAAAACCTATAACTAAAAGCTACATTCCAGACAATTTCGATGTTCTTTGCGCAGGTTTTCCGTGTCAAGCATTTTCGATTGCTGGCAGACGTGGTGGATTTGAAGATACTCGCGGAACATTGTTTTTCGACGTTGCAGAAATCATTAAAGAAAAACAACCAAAAGCAATTTTTCTCGAAAATGTAAAAGGTCTACGCAATCACGATAAAGGAAAAACATTAGCAACTATTTTGAACGTACTGCGAGAAGATTTGAATTACTACGTTCCCGAACCGCAAATCTTAAATGCCAAAGAGTTTGGAGTTCCGCAAAATCGTGAGAGAATATTTATTGTTGGTTTCCGCAAGGATTTAGGTATTACAAGTTTTAAATACCCAGAACCAACAGATAAAACTGCTATTTTGGATGATATTTTGGAGCAAGAAGAAGTTTCGGTAAAATATTACTTATCGACAACTTACGTTCAGACCTTAAAAAATCACAGAGCACGTCACGAAAGCAAAGGAAACGGATTTGGTTACGAAATAATCCCAAATGACGGGACAGCCAATGCAGTAGTATGTGGCGGAATGGGAAGAGAACGAAATTTAGTTCTCGATGACCGATTAACAAATTTTAAGCCTGTAACAAATATTTCTGGCGAAGTTAATCGTGAGGGAATTAGGAAAATGACACCAAGAGAATGGGCAAGACTTCAAGGTTTTCCCGATAATTTCAAAATAGTAGTATCAGACGCACAAGCATACAAACAGTTCGGAAATTCAGTTGCTGTTCCCGCTATTCAAGGTAATAATGATTTGGGCGTTACCTGTCTGAAAAAGACAGGTCAGGCTATCCGCTACAATCTTTTTGCTCGCACCTCACAAAAAGGATTTCCGCTTCTATCCTTAACGCATAAACTCGTCGCTTAATGAAACATTCACCAAAAGATATCAATAGAGAAGATTTTATGAATTTCTTCCGAAATGATGAAAAATTAAATACACTTTCAAATGATGATAAAATTGAAGTTTTTCTTCAAATACTTCAAGGAAGTTCGGATATAACAATGGAGATATTAAATGAACTAATTTGTGATTATCAAGTTCATAATGTAAAAATAAGCCAGATTTAATAATGGCTAAATCTAACAACTGGACAAGAGAGCAAACTATTGTTGCGTTTAACGTGTATTGTAAAATACCATTCAAAAACAGTAGTAAAACTCATCCAATAATTATTAAATATGCTAATATCATAGGACGTTCGCCTTCAGCTTTAAATATGAAAGTTGGTAATTTTGGAAGACTTGACCCAGAACTGCAAAAAAGAGGAATTACAGGTCTTGCTAATGGCAGCAAATTAGAAGATGTTATTTGGAATGAATTTCACGGCAATTGGGATGATTTGGCTTATGAAAGTGAAAAGTTGATTTCTAAATTTCAGAACAAAACTATCATCGAAACCAATGATATTAATTTGGATGATTTACCAGAAGGTAAAGATGTTGAAAGACTTGTTAAGACACGAGTTAATCAGAACTTTTTTCGTTCTTCTGTTTTATCTTCTTATTATCAAAAATGCTGTGTTACTGGAATTGAAATACCAGATTTTTTAGTCGCAAGTCATATAATTCCGTGGAGTGAAAACAAAGAGCAAAGGATGAATCCAAGAAATGGTTTGTGTTTAAATTCAATTCACGATAAAGCTTTTGATAAAGGTTTTATTACGGTAACTGCCGATTATAAAATTAAAATTTCTGAAGTTATATTTGAGCATAAGGAAAATCAAGCGGTAGCAGACTTCTTTCTTAAATACAATTCTAAAAAAATTTCCTTACCAGATAAGTTCTTTCCTAACCAAGAATTTTTGGAATATCATAATAATAATATCTTTCGCGGATAGGCTTGCGTGAGGGATAGTAGTGAAAAGCCCACAGCGAGGCACGAGCGAGGACTTGTAGCAGATAGCCCGACCCTTGTGGTCACGCCTAAAAAAACAAATCAACAACCAACTTTAGGTTTTAGTATCAAATCACAATTAGGAAGTCCTTCTACTCTTTTAAATGCTGGAAAGACAACTAATTTTATTTTCAAACTTGAAGGGACAGAGCTTTCCGCCAGAGAAATAGAGCAAATCAATTCTATTGCTACACGAAGTAAAATAATGGATAGAATTTCTAGAATTCAATCAAAGGGCGGTTCCTTCAAATTTGTAAAAACAGTAAGACAAATATTTTACAATAATCTTGTCTTGATAGACAGTTTGCTACCGCAAATTTTATCTCAAATTGTATTTGACTTTTATTCAAGTGAGTATTCTTATTTGACAGATTTAGTCAATCAAACTTCAGAGAAAAACCCTTTAAATTTTGATGTTGAAAACGAGCATAAATTTTACGAGTATAAAATTAAACGCTTCTTAACAGATGTAGCACTTGGTATGATGCCATCTACAGTTTGGAGCGAAAAGTACGATGCGACTGGAGGGTATTTAATTATCAAAGAAAATGGCGATGTCCTTTGCTATCATATTTACAACAGAAATGAGTTTGAAGATTACTTATTGAATAATACAAAACTCGATACTGCAAGTTCATCGAGACACGGGTTTGGTAAAATTTATAAAGAAAACAACGAATTATATTTTAATCTAAATCTACAAATTAGGTTCACAAAATAGCCAACGCTACGAGCCAAACGCTTTTACAGTTGCGCTATCCAAGATTTGCGGACTAAAAGAAATATATATCTTGCTTCGCTGGAAATAAATTTCAAAGCAAAAAATCAGTAGAGATCAATGATTATAAAAATAGGGTGATTTTGGTTTTATCACAAAGTAATTGTGAGTTTGCCATACCATTACTTTTTACGTATTGTTTTAACTCCAATTTTTATACATAAAAAGCAGGGTTATTTATTTTAGACCATATGAATTACCCAAAATTAAAAGCTCCCAAATCACTGCGAACCGCAGCAGAAAAAGCGCTTTCTTTTTATCCAGAGTTATATAATGTAGAGATTGAATTTAAATTCAATGATATGGTTCGCAAGAATTTTATGCAAGCACAACCTAAATGGAAAAGTTTGTTTGCCAGCAGGAAAAAAAGAGCGTTTATCATTCTGATCAGCAAAAGATTTAAAGTGGAAAATGCTTCTTTTTCTGTAAAGGAAATTCCGCACGATGTCATGGTAGGTTGGCTGGGGCATGAATTAGGGCACGTGATGGATTACCGGCATCGGTCCACACTAGGGATGATTATTTTTGGATTCAAATATTTATACTCTACCGCTCATATAAAAGAAGTGGAGCGAGCAGCAGATGATTATGCTGTGAAACATGGTATGGGTACTTATATTTTGAAGACAAAGAACTTCATTTTAAATCACACCTCGCTATCTGAGAAATACAAAAATCATATGCGCCAATTCTACCTATCGCCAGAAGAAATAACAGAACTTATCAATACATATGCTCGTACAGGTGACAAACCCAGCTTGAACGAGTTGAGTTGATCAATAACTAGGGATTCAACTCCCGTTTTACAAAATCTTCCCAGGCCTGCTGTTTATCATCGCTCAGTACTTTAGCCATTTTTACCTGTCCGCCCATTTTCTTTTGATGTTTATTCCACTTATTAAAAAAACCATTAGGAACTTTAGTCACTTTAATGCCCTTTAATGCCTTACCTCGAGCCACCATATAATTTTTATTAGCTCCCTTTAAAATTTCATCTAGATCACTTGCAAGCTGCTCCTCGCTCACCTCATCTTCTGTTTCTACAAACCATTTGTGATAAAAATCTCCATTAATTTGAGCGGCATAAACTGTAAATTCTTTGATGGTAGCTCCATTTTTCTCTTGAAGTTGTTGCAGAGCGTTTTCCATTTTTATGACCGATAAT
This sequence comes from uncultured Nonlabens sp., assembly GCA_947491755.1. Taxonomy (GTDB): domain Bacteria; phylum Bacteroidota; class Bacteroidia; order Flavobacteriales; family Flavobacteriaceae; genus Nonlabens. Next base: position 115,579 of record CANLKV010000003.1, read on the forward strand.
TGACTCCCAACTACGTTTAAAAAAAACTTTGTGCGGCCTGTAATCTTGATCTCTGCGCGGTCTACATTTGTAAAGGCAATCGTATCTCCTATTAGGTATCGCCAGGCACCACTAACCGTAGAGATAAGTAACACATAGTCCACTCCTTCCTTAACCTGAGAGATATCTAGAGCAGGAATGCCTTGTTTTAGGCTACCGTCTTCCATAATATGGTCGGGATCAAAAGGCACAAACTCAAAATAGATTCCGCCATCTGTAATTAACTGCATGGCGCTGGTTTCTGGCCGCTGTTGACAAGCAATAAACCCTTCACTTGCCAGGTATGTATCTACTATTTGCACGGGTTGTGTAAAGAGCGATTCAAAACTCTTGCGATAAGGCTCAAACGCAACACCACCGGATGTATAAACACTTAGGGCAGGCCACACATCGTGGATAGAATCAACATTGTGATACTGCATTACTTTTTTGAGCATTAATTCTAGCCAACTAGGAATACCGCTGATCATTGCAATGTCCCATTTTCCAGATTCCCTAACGATACAATCCAATCGCTCATCCCAGTCATCAATCTGTGATATTTCTTTACCAGGGCGGTATTTACTGTCTAAAAATTCTGGAATTTCACCAGCAGCTATGCCGCTTATCTCTCCTACTTTAAAGTTTTTATAATCATCCAGACCGGTAGAACTACCTAGCGCAAGCGCTTCTTTTTCAAAAACTGTTGCGTCTAGATTAAAATTAGTGAGCGCACTGACCTGCCTTGTACCTGCATTTTTAATAGCGGCAATCATGTCGTCTGTGACAGGAATCATCTTACTTTTTTTACCTGTAGTACCGCTACTGCGGGCTAGGTACTTAGGGATTCCAGGCCAGGTGACATTTTTCTCACCATCCTTTACCCGGCACCACCACTGATCGTTCATTTGATTGTAATCATGAAAAGGCACGCCACGATCATAAGCCGCATGCAAATCGTCTTCCCTTAGCATACTAGAAAAATCATACTTTTTTCCAAAAGCGGTATCTCTAGCCTCTTCTAACAAATACCTCAACACCTTCTGTTGGGCTTTTTTGTGATCATCTACATGTGTGACAAACTCGTGTATATGAAGTGCGGCTTTAATGATAGGTCCTAGAACAGCCATGCTTTTTTTTGAGTAAAAATAAAAGTTATTGGGTAGCAAGACCCTTGCTATGCCTAAACTTAGCATAGGTTTAACCCATGTCGCATTTATGAAATTTGATGAAATTATGAGATAAAGCTGTTCCTTATATAGATTTCAAGCTATGTTAACGGCGTGATTAATGGTTCGCTTTCGCGAAAGCGTAACTGAATATGAACTACAATAACTGTACTGATCTATTTTACTTTAGGAAAGTTTTAAAATCTACTAGCTCGTAATGGCGTGTCATTTCTTTTACCTTTGATCTAAACCACCACCACATGACACACCTTAACAGCAGCGATATTGCGAGCATGGATCGATTTTATCGCGGTAATTTAATCAACTGTATTACGGGTTATAAAAGTGCCAATCTACTAGGAACAAAGTCTGCCACCGGTGTGGATAATGTAGCTATATTTAGTAGTGTGACGCATCTGGGCAGCAATCCTGCGTTATTTAGCTTTATACAACGACCTCTAGGATATGGTGCGGGACATACTTATGAAAATCTCAAAGAAACTGGCGAACTCACGCTCAATCATATAAATGCAGCTCTTGTAAAAAAAGCGCATCAAAGCAGTGCTAAATATGATGCGAACATATCAGAATTTGACGTGCTACATATTGAAAAAGAGATACGTCCTGACTTTGTAGCGCCTTTTGTAAAAAATGCCAGTATACAAATCGCTGCTCGCTATGAGAATGAGTATTTCCTAAAAGAGAACAATTGCATTCTGGTCATTTGTCAAATCACCGATATTTTCATGGCAGAGGGATTGCAGCTGGCAGACGGTTTTGTCAATCTGGAGAAAGCAGGATCGATGGCTATAAGTGGGCTAGATGCCTATGCCAACTGCGCTTTACAAGAGCGATTGAGTTATGCCCAGGTAGATGAAGAATTAAAATCTATACCTTTTGAATAAGTCATAAGATTTTACCTCTACACTTAAAACCCTATGAAGCAAAAAGCACGCAATCCCAATAATTTACCGACTAAGGTATGTCCCGTATGCGATAGAGAGTTTACCTGGCGTAAAAAGTGGGCAAACAACTGGGAGCATGTAAAATATTGTAGCAAAAAATGCAGCAGTTCTAGTTAAAAAACTGCCTAACATTAATTGACCCTATTTTAAAGGTCATTAAATCTAATTAATTATGAATCTAGTCTGGTTTAGAAACGATTTAAGAGTTACTGATAACCACAGCCTAAAGGCAGCCTGCGACAATGATGGAGAAGTTATTGGCATATATTTTTTTGATCCTAAATATTACGAAGAAAGCGATTTTGGGATGGATCTTCCCTTTACCCTGCCATTTACTAAAACAGGTAAATACCGGGCGCAGTTTATCATAGAGGCAGTCCATAATTTAAAAGAAAAGTTAGCAGCTCTTAATATTCCATTACTAGTCTTTTATGACAAACCAGAGAAGGTGATACCACAACTGGTAGAAAAATACAACATCACTGATATTTATCTACAAAAAGAATGGACTCGTGATGAACAGGAACAAGAGAAAGCTCTAGGTGCTGCAATGGATAGGCTGGACAAAAAGCCGAAAGGCCATAGAGTATACGATCAGTTTCTATACCATCCAGAGGATATTCCCATGAGTATAAATCAGGTGCCTAAAGTCTTTACAGGCTTCCGCAAGAAACTAGAAAAAGAGAGCCGCGTGCGCGACATGGTGAGCATGAGCAATTACAAACAAGAACTACCACCAATTGAAGACACTAAAATTCATAGCCTAAAAGATCTGGGACTGGAACCATTTGAAAAAGATTCCCGTAGTGCTTTCCCATGGTCTGGCGGCGAGGATGCGGCCATGGAGCGCATTGAACATTATTTCTGGGAGACAAAAAAACTACAGTATTATAAAAAAACTAGAAATGGCCTAGTAGGGACAGACTACAGCAGCAAGTTGAGCGCCTGGCTGGGTATAGGATGTATCAGCGCAAGACAGGTGTATCACGAGGTCAAAAAGTTTGAAAAAGAAGTCAAGAAAAATCAAGATACCTACTGGTTGATTTTTGAATTGATATGGAGGGATTTCTTTAAGTATGTTTCTTTAAAGCATAAAGAAAAGATTTTTGCCTTGGGCGGTATTCTAGACAAAGACTATGAGTGGAAAGGCAGCGAGCGGGCGCTAGAAAAATGGATTAATGGCGACACCCATGAAGAGTTTGTCAATGCCAATATGAAAGAAATTGCAGCGACAGGATTTATGAGCAACCGCGGCCGGCAGAACGTCGCTAGCTACTGGTCCATGCATCAAGAGCAAGACTGGCGTATAGGGGCGGCCTATTTTGAACACATCCTTATCGATTATGACGTACATTCAAATTATGGCAACTGGATGTATAATAGCGGTGTAGGAAACGATCCTAGAAACAGGACGTTCAATATTAAATCACAGGCAGATCGCTATGACAGCGATCGGGAATACCGCGATTTGTGGCTTACCAATTAGAGAGCTGATTTGTTATAAGAAAAGAATCTATTTATTATCCTTCAGGAGCTCTTATAAAAGCCTGAATATATTTTAAACCATACTACAATGGCAGTAAAAACATTAAGACTTGTACTAGGTGATCAACTCAATCAAAAACACAGCTGGTACAACGGTGATCAAGATCATATCATATATCACATGGCAGAGATGCGCCAGGAGACTGATTATGTCAAGCATCACATACAAAAGGTGGTGGCATTTTTTACTGCAATGCGCAATTTTAAGGACTGGATGGACGATCGTGGTTTTAAAAATGTGTACTACACACTAGACCATGATGACAATCAACAAGATCTGGTAAAAAACCTTACAGCATTGATTAAGGAACATGACATTGAAAAATTTGAGTATCTCGCACCAGATGAATGGCGCCTGGATCAACAATTAAAAGACTTTTGTGCCGATCTAGATATCGAATGGGAAGGTTATGATACAGAGCATTTCCTAACAAAACGTAAGGATGTAAAAAAATTCTTTGAAGGTAAAAAACGACTGACCATGGAATATTTCTACCGCGATATGCGCAAGAAATACGATATTATGATCCAGGGCAATAAGGAGCCAGAGGGAGGCAAATGGAACTTTGACCAGAGCAACCGTAAAAAATGGGATGAAGAAACGCCCATCCCGCACGAGAAAGGTTTTAGAAAAGATGTGGCAACTATTGTAAAACTGCTCAAGGACCAGGGTGTGAACATCTTTGGTAATATTGACGAGACTGACTTTAACTGGCCCACCAGCAGGCAGGATGCTCTAGATGTGCTCAATTATTTTTGCGATAATCTATTGATACATTTTGGTGATTTTCAAGATGCTATGCATACAGATCAGGATTACCTGTTCCATTCCAGAATCAGCTTTGCGATGAACAGTAAAATGTTAAGCCCGCAAGAAGTGATAGAAAAAGCGGTGTCCAGCTTCCGCGAAAGCGAAAAAACGGATAAACCCATTGACATATCACAAATAGAAGGTTTTGTGAGACAAATTTTAGGCTGGCGAGAATTTATGCGCGGGATATACTGGATGAAAATGCCAGATTATCAAACGAAAAATGTACTGGAAAATAAAAACGAACTGCCCGAGTTCTACTGGACAGGCGATACAAAAATGAATTGCTTGAAACACTCCATCAACAATTCACTAGACAATGCTTATGCACACCACATACAGCGATTAATGGTAACAGGAAATTATGCCTTGCTTACCATGACAGACCCTAGCTATGTAGATGAATGGTACCTGGGCGTTTATATTGACGCTATAGAATGGGTAGAAATTACAAATACCAGAGGCATGTCGCAATGGGCAGATGGCGGTGTAGTAGCTACAAAACCTTATGTTTCTAGTGGTAGCTACATCAATAAAATGAGTAATTACTGTAAAGATTGTTCCTATAAAGTCAATAAGAAAAATGCCGAAGAGGATGCTTGTCCATTTAACTCCCTCTACTGGAACTTTCTAGATGAGAAGAAAGAGCATTTTGAGAACAACCAGCGCATGAATATGATGATGTCCATGCTCAAAAAAATGGATTCTGAAAAACTTGAAAAGCATAAAAAGCGTGCTCAAGATGTCATTAACCATCCAGAGAAGTATTAAAAGATAATTTTTATTGTTAACTAATTCAAAACCTTACATTTGTTTATATTAATATTTAGCGAATTCTTATTTTATTAACCTCAATCGATAAATAGTCCTTTTATATTAGAGTATTCATCTAAAAAACTATTTATTATGAGAAGTATTTTATGGCTCGTTGCCGTTATTTGTATCATCGCCTGGTTGCTAGGGTTGCTAGGTATTATTCCTGGATTAGGCACTGGTGGTTTGATTCACGTTTTACTTGTCATTGCAGTGATCGTGATTTTAATCAACATTATATCTGGTCGCAAGCCCTTGTAGGATTATAAAAGAGTCCTACGAATTTTAAAAATAAAAACCAATAAAAAAGCCGTTACAATCGTTGTTGTAACGGCTTTACTTTTGGCTAATTTACTTTTTTACTGTACGGTAACGTTAAATATCACTTGTACATCTGTCTCACCACCTGCATCTGACAATGTTCCATTGTTAGGTTTTTTAGGCTCGTGACGCAGTACTAGTGTAAGTGTTCCGGTTGTAGCTGCACCAGTAGTAACATCTGTAATCAACCCTAGTGGATTCCCGTTAGGATCATTATCTACCTTGGTAATTGTCACACCGCTAGCAGTTGTGTTATAAAACACCTCGTGCTCATCTGCTTCCTCTGCAACTTCCTCCGTGATATTCTCAACGGGAGTTTCCAGCTCATTTAAAAATCTTACACTACCCGTATAAGTAGTATTTGCAGCTAGAGTACCGTTTGTAACGGTGGGAAGTAAAGGCCCATCTCCATCTTGATCTACAAATGTAAAGGTTACTGTGGGCGCAGTGGTACTAGTAAGCGTGTATTCTACAGTAGTAATAAGTTCTTCCTCGTTGATTACCTCTGGCGTATCATCGTCGTCACAACTTATTAATACGGTGGCAAAGATGGCAGCGGCTGCAAATTTTAAAAATTGATTTTTCATAGTTTTTGATTTAAAGGTTTCTGTTTTGATTTTCATTAGATTACTGTTTAAAAATTATAGATAAATTGAATTTGGACATCGCGCCCTATGTCGTCTGCATAAAAGCGCTGACGGTTTAAATAGTTTCTGTAACGGGTGTTTAAAATATTGTTGACTCGTAGGTTTAATTGCGCTTTCGCGAAAGCGTAACTCACACCAACATTCCACAACGAGAAAGCAGCAGGCGATTCAGAAATATTAACTCTAGTTGTTGTAAATCCTCCCTGGTCGTCTGGGATAGTAGCGTCATAATCATTATCTGGAAAACGATTTTGTTTAAGCACTGATTCATTTGCAATGCTTAAAGACAAGCGGTCAATGATGCCATTGTTCCATAGTAATTCATTAAAAAATTGAGTGGGTGGCATATCAATTAAAGGCTCGTCTGCGGTACGATCTTGCCCATAGATGTAAGAGAAGCGACTGGTCAGTTTGAGAGACTTGTTGCCTGATATTCTAGCAACATCTGTATTATTTACCCTACCAGGGTAATTGAATATTGTCCACGCAGCACTTACATCCACACCAGCGATAAGAGCATCTAGCTGCTCATATTGATAAACAGGAAACGCACCGCGTATGGTGGCCTCGAGTCCAGCAGGCACCAGTTGCATGTAATCATTTATCAAACTGGCGTAAGGGTTGATTTCAAAATCAAGTGGCCCTTCTACACCATGGATCACTAGATTTGCCTTGTAAGATTGCTCCTTTTTTAAATCCAGCTGACCCAACTCGATGGTAGCCAAGGCATGATGAAGCCCGTCACTAAATAGTTCACTAGGGTTAGGTGCTCTACTGGCACTGCTTACGTTAAAAGAGAAATCATAATGATCTCCTATAAAATATTTTGCTCCAGCTGTAAAAGCAAACAGATGGTAATCAAGTTGTGGATTTGTTAATATCTGGTTACCACTATTTTGCACTTCAAATTGAGGGAATTGTTGATCGTATTTCAGACTCTCCCAGCGTGATCGTAGGTAAAATTTTTGTGCATCAATCTCATAAAAATCATATCTAACCCCTGCATCCAGCAACCAGTTATCACCAGGAGTGTGATTAACACTTACGAAAGCTCCATATTTACCACTGTTATAATCTGGTATAAGTCTTCTTATTCCCGTTGCTGGATTAGGCTCATTGACCTGGCGCATCGCATCGATACCCACTTGCCACTCTGTATTATCACTGCGATCGATCAAAAGATGGGTCGCTATATTATGAGTGATTAAATCTAGATCTAGGGATGCGCGCCCCTCGTTTTGACCTATACGCACGTCAAACTCTAACCGATTATTAAATTGTAATGAATAGTCTAATGACAGCTTTCCTAAATCACTAAATCGCTTGAAAGCATTTATTTGCAATCCATGATGCTGCACTGATTGTTTAGGTGGGCTCACATCATAAGTAAAATCATTGATCACTGCAGGCACACCAGAGTTGATGCTGCGCACTAGATCTGCAACATTACCTATATGAGACGCCCGCAATATTCCCAGCTCGCTGTCATAAAACGAGTAGTTGATGCTAGCGCCATATTCAAACGTGCGAAATCCCGCAGCTACATTTGCAGCGTACGTGCGGCTTCCTGTATTGCTTAGTATATAATCTGGAGCTTCAAAGTCTCCTAACCTTTTATAGGTCAATGTGGCTTGTTGGTACCATCCACTGTCGTTGTAATTGTTGACACTGCTAGTTAAAGTGCCTCCTTGCCCATTAGATTGCAATTGAGCAACTAGTGTACCTTTAAGTGTATCTTTTGCAATGACTCGTTCTGGTTCGATAATAATAGTACCACCTATAGCGTCACCACCATATCTTAATGCACTTGCTCCCTTAATAACTTGAATGCTTCCAGCACTATTTAAGTCAATATTAGGCGCATGCTCTACACCCCACTCTTGATCCTGCTGGCGCAGGCCATTATTAACAATTGTCACCCGGCTACCATATACTCCATGAATAACTGGTTTTACAACACTGTTACCCGTTTTAAGACTGGAAACTCCTTGTACGGTAGCTAGAGCATCACCTAGACTAGCACCCGCATATTGAGCAATAGTTGATTTATTGATTCTAGTGGTGGACTGGCTTAATTTATGATCATCATGAACATCAGCAATCACCTGCACTTCTTGCAGGTCGTTCACGTGATGTTCTAGAACAAAATCTCTCGTTTTGCTTTCCTTGATCGTAAGGCTCAACTTTTTAGTATCGCAGTCATAATGGGTAATCACAAAATTGTAAACACCTGGACACAAATCATCTACTCGATACGCTCCATTTGCATCTGTAGAGATCGTTTTTTGTAGTTGAGTGATAAAAATTTGAGCAAATGGCAAAGGCTCATTATCATGAAAATCCTTTACAGTGCCTTTAAGCACTAGATTACAATCCTGTGCCATGGCTGTTGCTGCCATTAAAAAAATAGCTGCAACAAAACCTAGTTTGTTAAACATGTTTGTTGTATTAATTACAATAAAATGGAACGTCTAGAACGTTGTATGGGCCACTAGCAGGAGTATGGTGGTGGCCGTGACAGATGCTCATAAGAGAGCAAATGCTCAACTATAGGCCTATAGTCTAGAGCGCATTCTTGATTGATGGACACCCATAAGGAAGAAGGTGCTGTTATCTCATCAATTGAATTATAATCAAGCGACTGTGCTTGATGTGCCAGTACACATATATCACAAGCAGTAGATGAATCATCATGACTAAATTCATGAAGAGCACCTAGCTGTATTCCTATGAAAAGAAATAATAGGCTGTACGATATGTATATTCTCAACTGTTGCACGGCTTAAATATACAATGCTAAAAAATCCTAGAATCAAAAAGTGTACTTAAATTTTGCCTTTAATCTTTAAAGGTATGAAACTTGATCACTGCTTAATAACTTAATTGAATTTCAAAAAGTTACGACATTGATAAATGGAGTAACATCCATTTGTTCGTTACAAGAAAAAATTCCAGACAAGCCCAAATCGCAAGCTGAAATCTCTAAACGGCTGCCGTGGTGCGCTGAAATAATTAGGACTACCCAATGGTGCTGTAGCGTTTTCTAATTTGACAAAGATGCGTGTTTGCTGGATTTTGGCATTGAAGAAAATATCCACCCATGGAAACGCGCCGTTTACTACATCATTTTGCGTGTAAAAGTCGCCCAGTACAGGATCATAACCATCCATATGATAATCGTCAAAATATGTGAGTGTTACACCAGTTTGTACCTGCATTGCATTATCAAACCATCGGTCCGTATAAAACAGACTATTACGACTTACAAAAGTGGGTACGTTTATGACGGGCTCACTTTGATCAACTGATTGAAAAGCTATGGTATGATCAGAGCCGAAGTACCCTAGAAATCTAAATGATTTATGGGCTTTGAGCTTAATATAAGTGATCATGTCATTTGCTTGAAAAGGCGCGGCATTAAAACCCGTTACCTCGCCAGCTGTATTCAATACTGGCTGCTCTTTAAAATAAACGAAATCCTGTATCGTATTGAGTTCTAACTCTATGTCTAGATACTTTTGTGAGTTGAATTGTAGATTGAGTTGCTGCTTTTCAATATTGCTAAAATTGTTCTGCCAATTGTAGTTGACGTAATCACTTTGATGCAATTGAAAATTAAATTGAGGTGCTATAGATTGTATGGCTGCACCGGCGGCTATATTAAATTCATCAAAGTTAACGCTAGCAATGGCGTCAAGATATTGTCCGTCCAGATCTCCTGCAATATTTAATCCACCATTAGCCTGTAGTTCAAAAACGCCTATTTTTTTTGCATAAGCTGCCTCAAACATATATACCTCTCCATTAAGACGGCTATTAATTACCTCATTCCCAACATTTACAACACGACTGTAACCGTAAGTATATTGCTGTCTCGATATACTTGCTGCTATTTTACCTAGTAAATAATGATCCAGAGCGGCACCTACCTGGATTATACCTTGTTCATAATTAGTTTTAGTATCAAGATCATTTGTGATGTAAGCTGGACCTAAAAAGCTGGTAGTGGCATTACCCTCTTGATATTGGTAAAATTTGTCTTCATACGACAACTTATTGGTTAAACGTAAACTGTAATTGCTTACACTATCCTTTGATGCGAGGAGTTCATAATCATGATCTAGATAAAATCGTTTGCCGTCTAATAAACTAATGGCATCATCTAGATTAGGCTCCAGCCTACCTCGATCGTCCAGATCTTCATCTTCCGCTAGAAATCCTTGTAGGGCATCTGCAGTGAGACCGCCATTTTCCTGATTACTTAAATCTTGAAATGTGGTATGTAATCGTAAACGATAGCGTTTATCCTTTGTAAAATAATTAGAGGTAAATTTAAAATTCCCAGTGCTAGTAAGCGTGTTTACATAGTCTCCAGCACTGCGCATACCCTTATAACTTATAGAAAAATTAAATTGTGGTGAAAGATTTGAGGTAAATAATGCATCTAGCTGTTGCCCTTGATTAATCGCAGTTTTAAAATATAATTCCGTCAACGGTGTGGGCACATAATAGTCGTTAACATCATCTACTTCTAGATAATTGTCATGTCGACCCACGGCACCCATCTGTGGTACCAGACGGCGCATTTCAAACCGCTTAATCAATCTATTATAGGGTTGACCGATATTTGCAAAAGGCATCAATTCAAAATTATCTTGCCGCAAGTAATTGAATTTAAAATCTTTGGCCATGGATAGGGTCGTATCCACATATGTTGTATCCCTAGATTGACTGATAATCAAATAATCTGTAATAGGTGGTTTCTCACCATCTAGGTTAATCTCTTTATTAGATAATGGACGTTGATTTTGTGGGTTGTTTTGCAAATCGCGCACTTGTGCCTTCATGCACAGCGGTAAAGCAAATATGATAAATAATAAAGATCTCATGCATTCAGAAAACTGCGTCAAAAATAGGTATTCTATACTGACTATAAACTGATCAGGTTCTATCAATCTTTAAATGTCTAACTTGTGGCGAGTGGGATTACTTTCGTTTGAGATTTCAGAACTATTTATCTTTGAGGCATGCTTCTGGAAAAAATTCATCTAGATTTAATAGAATGTGGTACAGACGAGGCTGGTCGTGGTTGTCTTGCTGGACCTGTCACGGCTGCTGCTGTCATCTTACCGCCAGGTTTCTCATGTGCAGGATTGAATGATAGCAAAACGCTTACGCGAAAGCGTAGAAACACCCTGCGCCCTATCATAGAAAAAGAGGCTCTGGCTTACCATGTAGCCCATGTGCACGTGGCCAAAATAGATGAAATCAATATTTTGAACGCAAGTATTCTGGCCATGCATCAAGCCATCGCGGGTTTATCCCTCGCGCCAGAACACATCGCAGTAGATGGCAATAGATTCCATAATTATCTAGATATTCCTGCCACCACCGTGATTAAAGGTGATGGTAAATACCTACATATTGCAGCAGCATCAATACTTGCCAAAACGCATCGAGACGCCTACATGGAGCGACTACATGAGCAATTTCCAGAGTATGAGTGGTGTAGTAATCAAGGCTATCCTACAAAGAAACACCGCGCTGCCATTAGAACTTATGGAGCAACATCGCACCATCGCCAGAGTTTTAGGTTGTTGCCAGAGCAGCTCAAATTGCCTATATAAGTTTATAAAAAGCAATCGTTGATTGTTGTAGAACTTCTATTTTTGTATAAAATAATAATTTATGCTTCGATTAATCGCACTTCTACTAGTGCTCGCTGTGGGAAGCAGCTGTATCTCAAAAAAAGTCGATTCTGAATTAATTCAAAGCATCCCAGACGGGTCAAAAGTTATCATCGCTCTGGATGATCTGGAAGATCTTAATGACTTACTGGCAAACAACCCTCTATACGACCAGATTGCCTCGTTACAGCGGCTACAAGAACTCAAAAAGATCAGTTCCTTTTTAAAGGATTATGAATTGTCTACGCAATCGTTTCTTGCTCTTTCTATGGAAGGTAAGAATAAAGCGGTGATCACTCTGCTCGTTGACGAGGCTGATGCACCACAAGATTCTATTAGAATTGTAAGCAAAAAAAATTATAATGACGTGCAGATTATTGAGCGTCGCTCTGGTAATGGCTCTTACTTTACTGCAGTTAAGGATGGTACTCACATTGCTAGTTCATCCATACTGGTTGTTGAGAGTCTTATACGACGACCTCTAGAAAATTATGTTTTTGACGATAGTTTCGTACAATTATTCGAGCGCACTCATAAAGACTTAAGCATTTACATCAATGCAACTGATGATCAATGGCTGTATCAGTTTTTACTAGGAAAAAATAAAGTAGATCATAACAACCATGCCCAATGGTATCAAATAGAACCTAGCATGGACGCCACTGCTATCTATATGGAGGGGCTTGTGGTTTACAAGGATAGCCTGAAACAAAAACAAGCAATTTATAACAACCTGGACCCTCAAGAAAACAAAATAGCTGGAATTACTCCCGCGAGCTTTTTATCCATTAAATCGGTGAGTTATACTGATGCAGACGTGTTGTTATCAAATTTGCGCACGTTTAAAGGCAACGCGCCTGTGATGCCTGCTTTACTCAAGGAGGCTTTATATCAATCCACAGAACTATCCTCTATACGTCTAGAAAAAGGAACTGGTCTAATATTCAGCTTACTACCAGAAAAAGAAGATTTTATTAACCTTGACAGTTTGAGCACGGCAAAAATTACCTATCGCGATCAACCTATATATACCCTACCCGAACAATTGAACACTAAGTCTCTACACCCCATTACGGTTGATTATGATTTACACTACGTTTCTATTGTAGACGACTATATGATTCTTACGCAAGAACAGGCAACCATGGAACTGATACTGGCGAGCTTTAAAAATGGGACGACACTAGCTAATCAAAACTGGTGGAAGCAAGCCAGTAAAAACATGAGTACCAGCAGTACCGTTTTAAATGTAACTGGTCTAGAGCAATGGAGCCATCCATATTTTAATATAGACCCTGCCGATCAAAAAATACTTGAAAATATAGACCGTAAATCTACTAAGGCTGTGATAAGTCAATATGTGCACGAGGATGGCTATGCATTTTACAGGATGGAAATTCCTATTGCCACTACTGTTAGTGACCAACCTCTAGTTGCACAAAAAGGATCATTCAAAACAGAATCACCCATAATAGCGGGCCCTTTTCTTTTTGAAAATCATTTGAATAACACCCATGATGTAGTCATACAAACGGAAGATCTTGAATTAAAATTGATTTCAGAAAATGGATCGCTTTACTGGAGTAAAAAATTAGACAGTCCTATTATAGGTGGAATAAATAAAGTTGATGTTTACAAAAATGGCAGGTATCAATTACTTTTTAATACATCGAGTAAGGTGTATTTACTGGATCGTAACGGCAACAATGTAGAAAAATACCCTTATAAAGCACCTGCCACAATCACACAGCCTATGAGTGTTTTTGATTATGACAACAATCGCAACTATAGATTTGTAATCACTCTCAAGGATGATTTACTAATGCTGGACTCTTCAGGGAGTAAGGTAAATGGATTTGATTACAGCCCAAGTGGTGTGATCAACAACAGCCCCATACATGTACGAAAAGGCAAAAAAGACTATATAGCCTTTACTACAGCACAAGGTAGATTCATGCTACTTAATCGTACAGGAGACGTAAGGACAAAAGTTAAAAAGCCAGTCGATGTTGTAGGTGGTCTATACTTTCAGAACAATTTGATCACTGCCATGACTAATGATCAGAAAATAGTCCACGTAGATCCCACGACAGGCACGGTAACTCCTACTAAATTTGAAGTGACAGAAAGCTCGCGTCTTGCGATAGGCTCTGGCATTCAATTGATACAAAATAACGAGTCTCTATTGATTAATAATAAAGAGGTCGAATTGCCTTATGGCTCTTATACACCAGCGCAAATAACCACTATTAAGAATAAAGTTTTTATAAGTCTGGTAGAGACGGGAGAAAACAAGGTTTACCTTCTAGATAATGATGGGAATATTTTACCGTTTTTCCCAGTTTACGGCAGTAAAAATGCGGCTATAGCAGGAGCAAAAACTAGAACCTTGACTACCTGCGACAATCAAGAGGTGCTTATTTATAAATGGTAACTATTATTTATAGGCCTCAAATTCAATTTCAAACTGCTGGATTATTTCTTGAACGCAGCGCTCGGCTGGGCTTAAATAATCCAGTTCCTTATATTGACTTGATTTCTTCTTATAAATGTCAAATTTGCCTTCTTGGTACACATTAGGCACTTCTGGATGTACGTAATATTGTTTACATACGGCACGAGTATTTCCTAGCTCTGCAGCGGCAGTATCATAAGCAGACAAACAGTTTTTGTCGATTTGTTTTTGCTCTGCAGTTTTTGGGAACTCGCAAAGTTTCTCAAAAAAAGTCGTGGTAGCTCCCCAGGTTCTAAAATCCTTTGCAGTAAATATATCGCCAGCAATTCCATGAATATAATCATTGATCAAACTACTATCTATACTATGATGCTGGCCTTGCGCATCGTAATATTTGAACAACTCCCATCCTGGAATTTCTTCACATTGCTGTATTAGTGCTACCAGATCTTTATCTACAATATCCTTAGTTTGTTGCACCCCTTTTTTTCCTTTAAACGTAAAAGACAGGCCTTGATCGGTTGCTTCTAGGTGTCGCATGCGCATGGTAGATAGCCCGTATGTTTTGTTTTTACGTGCATAGTGCTGGTTTCCTATTCGTATATGCGTTTGGTCCATTACTGTTAATACAATGGCAAGGCACTTGTTTAAAGGCATTCCGGGTAGTTCTAGATCTCTGTCTAGTCTTTTCCTTATTGCGGGTAACGCTTTCGCGAAAGCGGACATTTTAAAAAATTTAGTTTGATTTCTCAGCACATTCCACAAGTCATGATAGCGGTACACCTTGCGGCCTTGATCGTCTCGCCCGACAGATTGTAAATGGCCATTTTCTACCTGAGAGATACGCACATTCTTCCATCCTGGCGGGATCACCAGTGATTTAATTCTCTTTAATTCTTTCTTGTCCGTAAGTCTTTCTTCATTATTTATTAAGTAAGTAAATCCACGACCGTATTTTTTACGATAAATAGTAAGATGCTCATCTTGAATATATACAAGGTCTGCCAGGTGCGCAGCAACCTCTGGCTCTGACAATGCTTCTTTAATTTGCTGTGGTGTCAACGTCATTCTATAAATATATAGTGGTATCAAGACGCCCGCGCTTAACAAATTGCTAATTAATTGTCGACTGGGGAGAAGGATCGATTAAATGTGCCTTAAAAAGCTCTTTAAAATAGGTCTTTATTTTGTTTTTTACTTCCAGCTCATCTACTGGACGCTTAAGTTCTGCAGCTAGAGAAGTAACCGCTTTATCTTGTATACCGCAAGGTACAATGTGATCAAAATATCCCAGATCTGTATTTACATTAAAGGCAAATCCATGCATTGTTACCCAGCGGCTCGCTCGTACACCTAGGGCACAAATTTTACGAGCAAATGGAGTACCTACATCTAGCCATACCCCAGTCTCTCCATCACTGCGTTCTCCTTTTAATTGATAATCAGCAAGTATTTTAATAAATATTTCTTCTAAGAAACGTAAATACTGGTGGATGTCTGTAAAAAAATTTTCTAGGTCCAAAATAGGATAACCAGTAACCTGCCCTGGACCATGGTAGGTTATATCACCACCACGATTTATCTTATAATAGGTGGCTCCTATAGCACTTAACTTATCTTGATTTGCAAGTAGGTTTTGCTCATCACCACTTTTTCCTAATGTATACACATGATCGTGCTCGACAAACAACAGATAATTAGGTGTATTTAAACCAGCGTCCTCTCTCCTGTTTTTAATTTTTATATCCAGTATGTGTTTAAACAGTTGTTCTTGATATTGCCAGGATTTATGATAATCCTGCCGGCCTAGATCCTGAAAAATTACATCCTTATTCATAATACAAAGGTAGGGATTGAGTGGGCAGGATAAAGCACTGCTTTTTAATTAATAGCAAGTTGTACCTATCAAATACTGCATACAGGAAACTATAAACGACACTCAGTCCTGTGTAAAAAAATAAGCAATCCTGGGACGTACCTCTTCAATTAATTCCAGTATCGTGAAAGCTTTGCACAAATAGGGTTTTCTACATAGTTACGTTAAGATCAATAATTCAACTGCTATACACCTACGAAAACTATAGATATCTAGATTTACGACTTTACTGATTATGTTGATTATCGTGAACCATTTTAAAAAAACGTTGCACGAGTAAAAACATTAAGGCAGTTGACCAGCCTATTAACATGATGCCGTTGATAGCCTCAATTCCAGAGATAAGCCTCCAATGTCCTGATAAAACGATATCACCATAACCTAGAGAGGTAAAGGTTACTAGAGAAAAGTACCATGCATCAGAAAAGCTATCGAATGCAATGCTAGATTCTGGAAAATACAAATACAACAATGCCCAGATTATCGTTTGAAATGCGTGCAGGAATGAAAAAAAAATAAAAGAAATACTGAGCAGTCTAATTGCAATCCCAGAAAATTGAGAAATGTTTTTTCTTTTAAATGTTCTGGAGATCCATGAGAGCCACCATACTGTACCATATACCTGAATAAGAACATTGCAAACGATTACAGCACTTAATAATAGAATGGGTAATAGCATTAATTTGTAAATTACAAGATGACTTAAATAATTGTGAGAAGTTATCAGGTTGTATTTAATATGTAAAGCCCCCTGCGTCGCATAATAATGATCACGCAAAGGGGCATTTATTAAATTATAATAGTATGCTTAAGCAAGCATTCCACCATCTATAGGATTAGTAGTTCCAGTGATAAATTTACTTTCATCACTAGCTAAAAACAATACAAGATCTGCTACTTCAGAAGGTTCTGCATACCGACCTAGAGGTATTCTACTAGTAAGACGAGCATGTGCCGCCTCGGCATCACCAGGTGAGAAACCCTCTTCCAGAGATTGCATCATTCTATTATCTACAGGTGAAGGATTGATGGCATTAACCCGTATTTTATATTTGGCGAGATCCATCGCTGCAGATTTTGTCAAACCTACTGTGGCGTGTTTTGAAGTACTGTAAGCTACAGCATTAGGAACACCTTGCAACCCTGTAACAGATGACGATACAATGATGCTACCACCACCGGCATCACGCAAGGCCTCGATAGAGTGCTTAATTGATAAATAAACACCTTTAATATTTACTGCCATCACAAGATCAAACATCTTGTCATCAAACTCTAGAATAGGCGCTACACTCCCCTCAATACCTGCATTTGCAAACACTATATCTACTTTGCCGTAGGCCTCGAGCGTTTTCTTTACAAAGTTTTTTGTATCGTCGGCACTGGTGACATCTGCTTTTACAATGGATACACGATCCCCTGCAGCAAGTTCTTTTTGTGCCGCTTCAAGCGCTTCTTGATTCAAATCTACCAATACCACATTTGCTCCTTCTCTTAAAAAAAGTGCAGCAGTAGTTTTACCGATGGATCCAGATCCACCTGTGATAATTGCTGTTTTATTTTCTAGTCTTTTCATAATTAGGTTTAGTTAGTGGTAAATTAATTTAAAAATAAGTAAGAAGCAAGAAAAAAGTACGATTGAGTATTCAAAATCAGCGACTTGTAAAGATGCTGTATAATTAAACTGGAGGTTAAACAATCGTACCGCTGGCTGCAGTAATTTCTTCTTTTGATTGATTTTTTCTCAGCTTTTCCTGGCTACGCTCATAGTCTTCCACACTTTCGCCACTCAATTTTTTTCTTAACAGTATAATGCTGCGCTTGCTGAATGGCTCAAAATTTAGCAGCAATAAATACAACAGAATAACCAAGCCAAACAGCACTAAAATTCCGTATAAACGCTTGCTAGAAACCATTAAACCCTCTAGATGTACACTACGATACAAACTCATGGCCATTTTTTGAGTATAAGCTGCACCATCCATTTTACCTATTAAAGTTTCCACTGACTCACTTTGCCATTTACTATCAAGAAAATTAAAAATTGCGCCCCATACGCCTGGTCCAATCATAGTCCTGATCAATACCAAAACCGAAGCTACTCCAGCTGTAGCCTGAAAAGAAAGCTTATTTAAAGCATACAACCACACGCCGATGAATAAGATAGTCATACAAAAACCTCTCAATATGGAAGGTCCTATAAGTAATTCATAACTTAAAGTGGATGAAACTAGAAAATACATTACACCATAATACAGTACATAAGTAGAATAACCTATGAATATATAGAACTTGAGCGATTTTTTGTGCATAAGCCATTTCATACTAAAAAAACCGGCTGCTACAATTCCTAAAATCAACCAAAGGTTCAGTGAGTTAGCATACACCGTGTCATATCCTAGAACTCCCCTAGTTATTTTTGTCTGTATTGAGCCGCCAGCAAGCAGGAAGCCTAGCATAAACAACATAATTATTCCATGAGCAACATTGTATTGTTTTAGATGATTAAAATTGATGAATGGTCTGCGAGACAAGGACTGTTTAATCAAATACAAGACGAAAGCACCTACCATAATCACCAGAGCTATAATTATTTGATCAGATCTAAAATAATTTTGTTGCTTTATAAATGATAGAACATACGCAAGAGCTAAAAACGTAATTGTAAATAGCATCATTCCCATCCAATCTAGATAGTAAAGAGGAACTTTCTTAAAGAATCGCTTATTATGTGCAAATACTGCCGTTAGCAAAAACAGAAATAACATCACAGCTGCCATCCCTATATTCACGTTTTCCCAATAAGTAAAGAAGCCTATTTTAGTCATAAAGTACCCTGATATTTGTGGTACTACTAGGGACAGTGCATAAAAAACGGAATAAAATTTTGCACGATCACCGTCCGGACTAATGATATACATTACTGGAATCATCAACTCCATGAGTGCAAACATTTTTGCAAAGCCTATTAAGAATGAACAACCCACAATGACTACTAAATGATCTGTAGTACCTATCATAAAGGAGCATAAAGCGAGGGTAAACAATGAGGCAAGCATTAAATGCTTTGTGTAAAAGCGTAGTTTATATCTTAAAATGACGGGTAAACTAACCGCCATCCCAACAGTACAAGCATGATTTGCAAAAATGATCCACTCTGTAAAAGCACCTAGATCACTCGCCATGTATCCTGCATTTGCAGTATACACACCGCTGATAATCATTATAGGAAAGAGAAACAATAAAATCAGTAGTAATGTAACTGGTTTCGGAATCCAATCTGCGAAAAGACCAAAACTATACATATCAATCTTCCAGAATCAAAACTACATTCATACCCACCAATACTTTATTGACTAGGTCCTGTTCATTATTCGATGTAAATTCTATTTTTACAGGGATCCTGCGTTGGATTTTTACAAAATTTCCTGCTGAGTTGTCCGATGGTATGGCAGCATATTCCGACCCTGTTGCTGCAGATATTGATGTGATGACTCCCTCAAAGGTTGTCCCCTCAACACCGTCAACATCAAAGTTGAGCGTGTCGCCTACGGCAATCAAATTGATTTGTTTTTCAAGTAAGTTTGCCTCGACCCATTTTGCATCATCTTGAACTAAAGATGCTATTTGCTGTCCAGGTTGAATAAACTGACCTCGTGTGATCGTTTTTCTACCCATAACTCCATCCTCTGGAGCGACTATCGTGGCATATTTCAAATTCAATTCTGCTCTTTTTAGTGCAGCCTCTGCGGCTTCAATCTGTGCGTCAATAATTCCCAGCTGTGAACGCGCTTCAGTTGTAGAAAGTTGTGCTGTACTCTTCTGATTTTTTAGGGATTCAAGTTGTGATTGCAGCGTTTTTACTTTGGTCTCTACTAATTCATATTGTTGAAGCGTCACTGCCTCATTCTCTAATAAGTTTTTATACCTCCTTAAATCAGCATTTGCATTGTCTAGCTGGGCTTGCAATCCATCAATATTAGCTTCTACAGTAGAAATACTGCTTCCTACCCGCTGCACCGATGACTCACTTGCCAGCTTTCCTGCGATAGCCTGACTTAACACTGCCTGAGCTTGATCAACTGCATTTGCAAAATCAGTCGTATCAAGAACAAGTAAGGTATCACCTTTCTTTACTTCCGTATGTTCATCAAAAAATATTTGATCTACATAACCAGGTACTCTTGTATTAATAGGATTTATATAGGTTTTTACTTGGGCATCATTTACATAGGTATCATCGTTGATATGTAAATAATTGGTAAGTAAATACCATATTGCAAACATAACTGCTACAAACACGACGCTGTTTAATACAATAACGTAAAGCTTGTTAGTTTTTCTCCTCTTTTTGACCGTTGAATCCATAATTAGAATTGGAATTGTCTCTATTCTATAATTGCCCAGTTGACCTAAGCAACTTGACATAATTGAGAACAATATTTGTTTTATCGTTAAGTAATTGCAACTCGGCTTGTAGTTTCAAATTAGCAGCATCAACAATTTCTATATAAGTAACTAACTGATTCTTATACTTAAGAGCTGTAATTCTATAATTTTCCGCGGCTGCGATCTCATTAAGGGTACTTACCTCTAGTTGCTCAATAGCCTGGTAGTAGTTTTTATAGGCCGCATTAACCTGTGCCTCGATCTCTTGCCTCACTGCCTCTTTTGCAAGGATTGACTGATCTATTAATCGCTTGTCTACTTCCTCTTTACGACGGTTTTTGTATACTGTTTCCAGATCGTAAGAAAGGCTAAGCCCTATCTGGTAGGTATTAATAAATAAATCCAATGGTGGCGAGGTTTGTGGTCGATTAGCATTGTAACCAGCAAAGCCTGCAAGTGTTGGTAATCGATCAGCTCTCGTTATCTCTAATGACTTTTCGGCAATAGCTATTTGATTTTCTGAAGCCAGCAACAATGGATTATTGTCAAATGCCATCGCTCTAAAATAAAGCTCGTCGTGTGTCTCATTCTGTAGTTTTAAATTTTCTACATCAGGAATAATAGAAACCTCTTCATCCATCCCAGCCAGTAACGTCAGGTTTTTATTAGTGATAGAAATAGCATTCGATACCTGCAGGATGCTCTGTTCAATACCACGCTCTAGTACCTGGGCTCTCAACAACTCGCTTTTGGTTATCATATTTTCATTGTAGAAATATTGAGCTGTCTTTGTTCTTTCTGTGGCTAGGTCGCGGTTATTTACGAGAATTGTTTTTTGGTTACGCAGGTTGTATAGGTTAATGTATAACTCTGCAGCCGCAAGTTTTATGGTTTGCTCTACATCCAGATATTGGTTTTCAGTAAAAAACTTATTGAGCTCTGCAAGATCTATTGCCTTGTTAACCCGCCCACCAGCATAAAGTAGTTGAGTGACATTTAAATTGAGTTGATTACCAAAATTTGGGATATCAATATTTTCAAGAGAGGTCAAACTTGTATCAAACAATTGAACATCACTTAAATAAAATGCCTGAGCATTTAAATTGATGTCGGGTAACCTGTTGTTTTTTACTTCTCCTATATTGGCATCTGCAACCAGTATGTTATTTGACGCGAGCTGTAACTGAATGTTATTTTCCTCAATTTTCTGGGCGAGCTCTTCAATGGTCACCTTCTGTTCATTCTGCTCCTGTGCAAGCATAGACCCTGCCCAACATATTACCAGTAATAGAATGTACGTTTTCTTAGCGTTACTTAAGACGATCATGCGGTAATAAAGAAATGGTTAGTGTAATCTATTGAAAGAGTCAAAAGTATAAAATAAACTCTATACCAGTCACTAAACAATTGAACGAACATGATTTTAATAATTAGTCGCACGATTTAATTTAGAGTGTTTGAAATTTAAATCCAACCTCATTCGCATTAAAAAAAGTTGATCTAATAAAATGATAAGCGTTTAAGAGTCAAGCTAGCATAGAGCTTACTGCGTATTTATGTTACTTATAATCAAATAAAAGCTGTGCGGTTTTATAGATAAATTAATTGTTTTGATGTTTATTTGCTATAAATCAATCAACTATCAACATGAAATCATTTAATATCACTGGTTTTATAAAAATTACTCTTATCGCCTTACTTGTATTATGGGTGATGTTATTAATCAAACCGTTTATCGGAATACTAGCATGGGCAGTAATACTCGCCATAGCCTTATCTCCTGTTTTTAAATGGTTTACAGAAATATTAGGAATAAAACGAAAAGGCATATTAACAAAAATATTCTCTACAATCATCTTGGGTCTATTGTTGATCCCTACCTATCTATTGACCTCATCCATTATTCAAAGTATAGATCAAACGGTGAGTAAGGTAGAAAGAAATGAACTACAAATAGCACCACCATCCATAGAGGTGAAAGACTGGCCCCTTATAGGACCTGATCTTTATAAAAACTGGCAGGAGCTTGCGGCAGATTCAAGGAATTATTTAAATACCCATCAAGAATTTATCAAAAAACTAGGATCAGAAGGTGCAAAAAAGTTTGCTGGCGTACTAGGCACTATTTTATCATTTGTTTTATCTACAATCATTGCCATCATTCTAATGACTAATGCAGATAATGCTTACAGTAACAGCGTTAAATTCATGAATAAACTTTATGCAGATAATAAAGGGCAGCAACTGCTATTGATAGCTAGAGACACCGTGCGCAACGTGGTTAAAGGCATCTTATTTGTAGCCATTTTGCAGGCAGTCTTATGTTTTATAGGATTTAAGTTTTTTGGGATACCAGCCGCCTCAATATTTGCATTTGTGGTTTTGATCGCTGCTATCATAGGATTGCCCGTTACACTAGTCGTTTTACCTACCATATTGATAGCTTTTAATATGGCAGATGATCAGCTTACCGCAGTGATCTTTACTGTTTATATTATTATCGTGTCTCTTATGGATAATGTTCTTAAACCTATTCTACTGGCCAAAGGTTTGAAAACCCCCATGGTATTGATCCTTATAGGAGCACTAGGCGGCGTATTATTGCACGGTATAATAGGTCTATTTATCGGTACGGTATTGCTAGCGGTGATGCATCAACTATATCTAGCATGGATAGCACAAGAAGATACCAGCATTAAAGAGGATATTACTCTTGCTACCGTGGGTCTAGAAGAATCAAACCAGACAGATACCACCGAGTAACTCCGGGATTAAAATTACTTTTAAGTAAAATTAATTAATAATTATTTCAATCATTCGCATCTAATCGTCTCCTATTTTGATATTAAATGATCAAATAAAGGTAACCCTGCAATTGCTATAGAGCGATGATATCCTAGAATTCATGAATCAACCCGTTGTTATTATTTAATTTATATGCAAAACGCCTGTCAAGTTATCGCTTTCGCGAAAGCGAAATTTAGACAAATTGCATTGCATTCTAGCTCTTAAAGTGTTTTGTAAGACAGCCATGCGCTGTTATCTTTGCAAGCTTAAATCTGCTTAAAATATGCCACTTTCTGAACAGGAAATCGTTAGACGCGAAAAACTACACAAACTAAGAGACATGGGTATCGACCCATATCCCGCGGCACAGTATCATGTCACAACCAGCACTGCAGCTATAAAATCTCATTTTGAAGAAGGAAAGAAAGTAGTCATTGCAGGAAGATTGATGTCCCGCAGAATACAGGGTAAAGCCTCATTTGCAGAATTGCAAGATGGTAAAGGAAAAATACAAGTGTATTTTAATCGCGATGAAATCTGCACAGGCGACGATAAGACCTTATATAACGAGGTATACAAAAAATTACTTGATATAGGCGATTTTATAGGAATTGAGGGGGAATTGTTCACGACAAATGTGGGCGAACAAACCATTATGGTCAAAAATTTTGTTTTATTAAGCAAGGCGTTGAAACCCCTACCGCTGCCCAAAACTGATGCAGATGGTAATACCTATGACGAGTTTAATGATCCTGAAATGCGATACCGCCAGCGCTATGCAGACCTTGTGGTAAACCCTAGTGTAAAGGATGTTTTTGTTAAAAGAACAAAGCTATTTAACGCTATGCGTTCATTTTTCAATGAACGAGAGTATTTTGAGGTAGAAACACCCATACTACAACCCATACCAGGTGGTGCAGCTGCAAAACCATTTGTCACACACCACAATTCTCTAGACATTCCTTTATATATGAGAATTGCAAACGAACTTTATTTAAAGCGCCTTATTGTAGGTGGTTTTGATGGAGTTTATGAATTCAGTAAAAATTTCAGGAATGAAGGGATGGATCGCACCCACAATCCAGAGTTTACCGCTATGGAGATCTATGTTTCCTACAAGGATTACAACTGGATGATGGAATTTACCGAGAATTTACTGGAACATTGTGCAGTTGCTGTAAATGGTGGTACAAAAAGTACCTTTGGCCAGCATGAGATTGAATGGAAAGCGCCTTATCCACGCGTCACTATGACTGATGCCATAAAGCAATTTACTGGCTTTGACATTACTGGTAAAACAGAAGCGGAGCTATATGATTTTGCTAAATCGATTGATATAGAAGTGGATCAATCAATGGGTAAAGGAAAATTGATTGATGAAATTTTTGGAGAAAAATGTGAAGGTAATTTTATCCAACCCACCTTTATAACAGATTATCCTAAAGAAATGAGCCCACTGTGTAAAACACACCGTGAGAATCCTGAGCTTACAGAGCGTTTTGAACTCATGGTATGTGGTAAAGAAATTGCAAATGCTTACAGCGAGTTGAACGACCCTATCGATCAAAGGGAACGTTTTGAGGCACAGGCAGCGCTTGCAGATCGCGGTGATGACGAGGCGATGTTTATCGATCAAGATTTCTTAAGAGCACTTGAATATGGAATGCCGCCTACATCTGGTCTGGGCATAGGAATGGATCGATTGATCATGTTTTTAACCAATAATCCGTCCATTCAAGAAGTCTTATTCTTCCCACAAATGAGACCAGAGAAAAAGGCTGGTGTCGAGTTAAATGAAGACGAGAAAATTGTTTTTGAACGTCTTAAAAAACATCAAAAAGCAGACCTGAACCATTTAAAAGAGGAGTCAGGATTATCTAACAAAAAATGGGATAAAGCTGTTAAAGGACTTACTAATAAAAAGGTCGCCAAAGTATCTAAAACCGACGATGGCTTATTTATTGAGCTGAGCAGTTAATAAATCTTAACAAAGAATCTTTAAAAAGCGAGGGATGTATCGATGGATACATCCCTCGCTTTTATTAGTTGGATAGAGTTACCTTGATAGTATTGACGCTATACTGTCCTGTTGTAATCTCAATGTCCTGGACAGGTGTTGAATAATTTTCACTGTCCATGATTACACCATTATTATTCTCGTCTGTAACTGTCATCTCATAGCTCGATATATTCAAAGAGCTACCGCTATTAGTTTGAAGATTAAGATTGATGGTTCGATCTTCCGCTGTATAATTTGAGTAGGTTATGTAAACCTCATTGTCATTTTCTTTTCTGAAAGCGATCGTCTGCGATTGAAAGTCATAAACAGCATCAGTACTTAGCACTCGAGAAAATTCTGGTTGCATACTGGTAAGCTGTTGAAAAACAAAGTAGTGCTTGTACCTAATGGGCGCAGCAGCATTCCATGCTACTTGCATCAACCCACCAGGATGGAAATCATTAGGATAATTATTTTCAAAATACCACCAGCTGCTTACACCACCGTTAACAGCGGTGCTGATTAAATTTGCCATGGACAAGGCAGCCTCATGAGGCCTAGTTTTTGTGCCGCTTTCAATAAAATCGCCTCTCAGGGCGTGGGTCTCAGACTGATAGATTGGTTTACCCTCTGCCTCGGCTACAATATCTTCAAACAATTCTGGGATAGCTCCATTCTCATATTGATGGGTGGCTACAATATCTATTTGATTCCACGCATTAGGATAATTGTTCTTTATGTATTGTAAATATTCTACACAGCCTATAGTAGATATAGAGCTGGGACCCATGATAAGTGGCATAGGCATTCCTGTAGTATTAACAGCTGGATCATTGATTAATGCCTTAAATTTTGGCACCGCTTGATCGAATATACGCGCAACGGCTTCTTTTGTGTTTCCATTAAGCCCATAATGCTGGACTCTAAATGGACGATCCAGATCAGGCTCATTTACAACATTAAGAATTTCTGTAGTGACACCTCTCACGTGGAACCCTTGCAGTAGTCTGAAGTACCACATAGCAACACGATCATATATATTAGGGTCATCTGTGTCAAGTACCTTAAATACATTCCCGTTGATCGTTTTATCTACCATTAAATCTGCAGGGAATTTTTGACCTACCAGTGAGAATTCAAGATCTGGACTGTAGACTTTCGCAGCTTTCACATAATTTGCCCTACGATCATAATAAGCCGGATCGTCCTCTGGATAAATCTCTATATAATCCTGAAAATACTTCATATTTAAATCTTTAGCCATGTACTGTATGGCGAGATCTTGAGAAGCTTCATTCATGCTGTAATGGTGTCCTAAAAACAATCCTATAGAAACCCCACCACCTTTAAATGCATGCTGATAATCCTCTGCATTTACGGTAATTTTTTGAATGTCGCTATCGTTGCTACTCTCATCAACTGAGTTGTCATCTGAAGAGCACGAAGCCAGAAAAACAGTTAAAGCAAACACTGATATGCGTAAAAGTGACTTGTACATAATTTCTTTTTTAATCGACTGTAAAACTATTGACTATGAAAGTTAAATCAATGCCACCGCAACCGTATCCTGTAGCATACTGGTTTCTTACAAATAAGATTCAGATAACAAAAGCAACCTTATCTGAAAAAAGAGTGCGTAAGGAGTGATACAGCAATCTGTCATACTTGTTTTAATACATGAAACTTGTAATGACCTATCGCAAAAAGCATGTACAATTCCTGGGTATAACCGTTTGAAAATTAATTTCCAGCCGTCGCCGCTAGTAATGCGGCCCCAAATAATAGTGCAAATACTATGTATAAAACTATAAGGAATACATAGAACAGAAGCATCCCTTTTGCCCAATTCCTTCTGGAAACATTTGGATCGTTACCAAAGCCCCATATAAAAAGCATAATTAATCCTATTAATGGTATTGCAGATACCAGTATATAAAGCATCCATTTAAAAGGTGTATTAGTAAGTGATTGCGCTGGATGCTCACGGTGTATAAATGGGTCGTTTTCCATAATGGGTTAGTTGTTTATTAAATGACTCAATTTAAACTATTTAATGAATATCAAGTCACAGACTGCACAAACAAATTGAAACTATACTCATGAAAAAGTGCTTATTTCCATTTCTCTTTCTTCTATTTGCCGTTACCACACAAGCTCAAAGAGATGACAATCGCAAGGCAAGACGTGCAGCCCTGGCTCAAAATGTAAGTCCAGAAAATCTTGCCTCTCTTCAAGCAAAAAAATTAACACTGGCACTAGACCTAAGTGACCAGCAGCAAAATCAACTGCAAGAGGTATTATTACAAGCTGCTACTCAAAAACAAAACGCTCGCGCAAATAGAAATGAAAACAGACCAGATAGCAGACAAGAAAGATTAGCTCTAGCAGAGGCTCGCATGGATGATATGATTGCCACAAAAAGAGCAATCAAAGAAATATTGAACGCAGAACAGTATGAGAAGTTTGAAAAGATGAAAATAAAGCGTCAACGTAATAAAATGGAACAAGCAGAAAAGCCACGCCGTGGTAAATAAATAATAGTTGGTTAGTTAGTTAAAGTCCGAACAATAATACTGTTCGGGCTTTTTCTTTTTTTAACTTTAAGCGATAAGGAAAGTTTGAAAAACGATCTACTATTCATGAAGACCCTATTTGCCCTTACCCTATTTTTAATTACCCTTATTACCTACGGCCAGCAAGAACATTCTATCGATTCCTTGTTACCAGCATCTATAAGTATTTCCTCGGTCATTGATCAGACTAAACCGATCGATAGCAGCAAAGAGATAAAAAAAATAACTTCAAAAATTGAGTTGAACCCCTACCAAGCTAAGCAACTGGAATCGATCATTGAATCTTACGCTACAACTTTCAATAATATTCTACAGCAACAAACTCATAGCACGCAAGATGTAACTCGCCTGCGAGAGTTAGAAATTCAATACAAATTTAAATTACAACACCTATTAGAAGAGGAGCAGTACTCAAGGTTACTACATTCTGTGCAGTGAGGACATATTCATATCGCTTTCGCGAAAGCGAACTAAAAATTAACATTACCACTCTCGTACGACATCTTCTACCGCTTGAATCGTGCGGTCTAGATCCTCATAACTCAATGCATCATTTAAAAAGTAACTTTCGAAAGCACTGGGCGGCAAGTAAATACCGCGCTCTAATAACCCGTGGAAGTATTTTTTGAACCACTCATTATTACCTGTTACAGCGGTCTCAAAGTCGATTACTGGTTTGTCTGTAAAGTGGACAGACATCATACTACCGTAGCGATTGATCTGATAATCGACCCCTTTATTAGAAAGTACGTTATCAATACCTCTATGTAAATGCTCTGTTTTATTTGCGAGACTCATAAATACTTCCGGATGATTATTTAAGTGTTGCAACATAGCCAGACCAGCACTCATCGCAAGTGGATTCCCGCTCAAAGTACCCGCCTGATATACAGGCCCTAGTGGTGCCAGGTGATTCATGATCTCTTGACGGGCAGCAAATGCGCCCACCGGTAAGCCACCACCTATCACTTTTCCATAGGTCACAATATCTGCCGCTACTCCCGTGGTTTCCTGCGCCCCACCAGCCGCAAGACGGAAGCCCGTCATCACCTCGTCAAAAATGAATAAGGCACCATTTGCATCACACAACTCTCGTATACCTTCTAGAAATCCTTGTTGTGGTACGATACAACCCATGTTACCAGCAACAGGCTCGATAATGACACAGGCAATCTCATTTTTATTTTTCTCAAATATTTCTGCTACCTGGTCCAGATTATTGTAGGCAGCAAGCAAGGTGTCTTGAGCCGTGCCGCGTGTCACCCCAGGGCTGTTAGGACTGCCAAAGGTTACCGCACCACTACCCGCTTGTATTAAAAATGAATCACTATGACCGTGATAACAACCAGCAAATTTGATGATTTTATCGCGACCAGTAAATCCACGTGCAAGACGCACTGCACTCATGCAGGCCTCTGTACCGCTATTTACCATACGCACTTGATCAATGTTAGGCGCCATGGTTACTACCAGCGAGGCAATCTGAGTCTCTAGCGCTGTGGGCATCCCGTAGGATGTTCCTTTTTTTGTGGCGGCAATTACTGCATCAGTTACCGGTTCAAAGGCATGTCCTAAAATCATAGGTCCCCATGAGGCGATGTAGTCAATTAACTTGTGATCATCCTCCGTATGTAAATAGGCTCCTTTGGCGCTTTTTACGTAGACTGGATCACCGCCTACTGCATTAAATGCTCTTACTGGGGAATTCACCCCACCTGGAATGTATCGTTTGGCTTCATTAAAAAGCGCACTACTTCTTTGGTACTTTAAAGACATGCTTATTTTTTTGTGTCTGGTTCGATTATTAAGACAGCGCCTATACTTATTGCGTTATCTATCAATCCGTTTAATCGCTTGATTTGCCCGACGGTCGTTTTATATCTTGTGGCGATACTATACAGGGTATCACCCTTGACTACTGTATAATCAATTTTATTAGTTGTGGCTTGGGTCGTTATGGAATTAGGCTCCTTGTCTAAAACCTGGGCGTCGTACTTATCCAGACGATAGCGTTCTATAAGACTTATTAATTTATCTGGATATTTAGGATCAGTCGCATAGCCAGCTGCCTTCAACCCTCTCGCCCAGCCACGATAGTCATCTATATCTAGCTTGAAAAGATTGCTATATCGAGAACGCTCTGTCAGAAATAAAGAATGGTCCCGGTAAGAGTATGAAGCGTCTTTATACTTCCTAAAACACTCCTGGGCCTCGTCATCATCATGATAGATTTTACCGCCATTCCAGCCTTTATGGCATTTCACACCAAAATGATTATTTGCCTCTACCGCAAGCCTACCACGACCAGAGCCACTTTCTAGAATACCTTGCGCAAGTGTTATGCTCGCTGGAATTTTATACAATTCCATCTCTTTCATGGCATCTACAGCAAATAATTCTATATAGTCTGCCACAGCGTTTTTGCTGGTGGGCGAGACTGTACGAGTCACCTTTTCTTCATCGTTTTGGGTTACAACTGGGCCTGTTTTTTCTTTCTTGACCACGCTTTTTGTAGTACGCGGTGTTCTTTTTTTTGTAATTACCTTTTTCTTAGAACCACAGGAAGTCAACAGAGCGGCAGTTACCATTAGAATCAGTATCGATTTAAATGTAATCCTCATAATCAATTAAAAGGCGGTTTTTTCTTAAGAGTTTTTGATTGTATCCAGACACGCCTTGCAGACCGCCTGTATGAATGGCTAAAATACGAGTTTTACCGTTAAAAAACCCTTGTTCTATAAACTGTTCTAGCTTGTACATCATCTTTCCCGTATAGATGGGGTCGAGTGGAATTCCGCTTTCGCGAAAGCGTAAATTCAAATATTCAATTAACTGGTCCGAAGACCTAGCGTAACCGCCGAAGCTGTCCTCACTAAAAAACTGAAATGGCCTGTCGGGAGCAAGTTGCTTGATTTCTTCTTTCAAAAAATCTCCCTTTAAGGCAGAAAATACAAGTACTTTATGGGTGGCAGCAGCAGTCTTTATGATACCAGCAGCTGTACCACCGGTACCTGCTGCCACACAGATTACATCATATGTTGATAGGTCTTCTTTTGTTATAATTTCTGCAGTGCCCTTTACAGCAAGTTTATTAGTGCCTCCCTCTGGGATGATCCTACTGCGGCCATATCGCTGGATCAACTCTTCCTGGTATGCAACTTTATTTTTGTGCTTATAGTGTTCTCTAGAAACAAAATCGAGAACCATTCCATTCTCATGGGCAGTTTTTAATGTATCGTTTTTTTGTAAATGTGTTTCTACATTTTTTGCTAATTCTTCCCCACGTATAATACCTACTGATCGCAGACCTAAAATACGGCAAGCAGCAGCGGTGGCTGCTATATGGTTTGAATAAGCCCCTCCATAAGTAATGATCTGTTCATAATCCTGTTCTATAGCATCAATTAGATTGTATTTTAATTTACGCAGCTTGTTTCCAGATACTGTGGGATGTAATAAATCATCTCTCTTTACATCAATGACAATACGCCCGTTGTCATAAGATTTGAAAAATTGATTGACCGATATTTGTTCATCAAATAAATTCATTATTTACGGTTGTGGTAGAACATAAAGGCATAGGGACTTCTATTTTTGAGGTAGGAGAGATTGTCTTGATTGCTGTACGCTTCTCTTTCAAAAGTAATAGAACGATAGGCTTTTTGATGATCGCTGTGCAATCTTCTTAATAAATACTCGATGAAATACCATAAATAAAAGAACACGATTAATAGCTCCACTTGTTGTCTTAAATGAATACGCTCATGATTAATCAAAACGCTATTATTCGAGAATTGTTTATTAGAAATAATTACAAAAGGAAAAAGAGCTATGCCTTCTACTTTTAAATATTTGATGAATGACACCACTATGAACATAGTATATTTAATATTTTACTAAATTGTATATCAGTATTTTACAATCAAGAACTCACTACTCGAGCTACTAATCATCCTCCACGTATTCCTACAAAATAATTAGGCTACTAATGGAAACTTTTATATCTATTAGTTAGAAAATCGATCCTCTCTTTTTTAATTTATCCAGCGTTATAGGAGGCTTTTAAACTGATGATATATCGCTTAAAATCAATAGCTTTAACAATATAATAATCATTATAATAAGCGATTTCGATTTTAGACTGTTAATTTTGCAAAACTATCTAAATTGTCTATGAGGTTATATTTTTTACTTACAAGCTTTTTACTTTTCACCGCTTTTTCAATCGCTCAAGTCGGAATAGGAACTACCACTCCGGCTACGGGATCTTTATTACATGTTGACGATGGCAATGGGAACAAAGGGATATTGATTCCCAAGGTAGCCATTGAAGATTTGAGCACGGCGGCACCATTAGATACTAATCTCGAAGTAGGTACTCTTGTATTTAATAGTTCTGGTAGCAACCCTATAGGCTTTTATTACTGGGCAGGACCTACCAATGGATGGTCACGTATGGCAGATGCAGGAGGGGACACTTCCATTTACACAAACGATGGTACCTTGACCAGCGACAGAGAAATATCTGCTGGAACAAACAGCCTACAATTGAATAGTGATGGGAGTAAAAATTCCTTTACTATTAGAAGAACTGCAAATGGAAATCCGCTGGGAATAGCATTTCGTAACTCTGGTAATGCTTATGACGCGAGTATTTTTATGGAGTCTCAGACCTCATCGGGTTTAGTATTTGCTACCAGAGGTAATAGTACAGATATCAATACTTTAGGAGAGACACTTATCCTTCAAGATAATGGCCAGCTTACGCTACCTAAATACATAGCAACAGATACTGATTTTGATGCTGTTCCAGTTTCTTTTCTAGGTGTCGACAATAACGGAAATATAATTAAAAATGACGCTGCAAATTCTTTGTCAAATATCTATAATTCCGACGGCACTCTATCTGGTGATCGCACTATACAGATGAATGGTAATGAACTATCCTTTGCAAATAGTGCTAATAGAGATTTTAAAATTATTCCTGCCGCCACTGCTGACGCACCAGGACTTCTGGCTACTGATGCACCCTTTCAATTTACAACAAACAACTCCTTTGATTTCGTTGTGGATAATGTTTCTGGTTTATGGGTAAAAAGTGATCGAGAAATCACGCTAGGACAATATGGTGCAAATACATTTTTAGACAACTCTACCGCAAATCGTTTACTAACGGTAAGTCCAGATGGCTCTTTAAACGTAGCAAATCAATCCATTTTAAATCAAAATATCTACGTGACTGATGGCACACTTACTGGAAATAGAGTGCTTAATACAGGTAACTTTACCCTTACTATAGAAAATGATGCTGCTGCAGACGCAGCTAGCCAGAATGATCCGCTAGTTATAAGAGAGTCTTTTTCTAATCCAGGAGATTCAAATGGTGGCTCGCTTACATTTGAACATGGATCTGGTCAAGCCAGTTCTATTGTTTTTAAAAGCGGTTTTAATCCTAACAGCGACGCTGCAATCATTAGATATGAGGATGATGGTTCTGGTAATGGAAGCACTAATGAAAATTCATTGTTAACCATAAGAACAGAGAATGATGCTAGCGGTATATATCAAGATGATATAAATATTGATAGTGCAGGTTCTTTGGGAATTAACAATAATGCACCACACCCTAGTTCTAGTATTGATATGGGTAGAAATAATAAAGGGCTACTGATTAATCGAGTAAGTCTCACCTCCTTGGATACTGCTGCTCCGATTGCAAACCCTGCAAATGGTTTATTAGTTTTCAACACAAACACAAATTTTAATCCTGCTGGATATCTCAATGACGTGCGTCCCGGTTTTTACTATTGGGATGGTACTAACAATCGCTGGGTAGCTCAAACACCAGAAACTAGATCTGCCAGATGGACTAGCACAAACACCTCGCTCAATTTAAATAGTAATACAAATATTGAAGCGCCCTTAATAGAATTTCAACAGTGGAACGACGATACTACTCTATACAATGCTACTGTATCAAGTACAGCATCTCGAGTAACCATACAAGAAGATGGCGTTTTTCAAATAATCGCTAATATACCTATAGAATCCAACAGTATTCGAACAAATATTGACGCAGAGGTGGTGCTTAATCGTGGCGGTACTTTGTTCTATCCAGGAGGTGTGTCTGCTGCCAACTATATACGTGAAACTGATGGACATAATCACAGTACTATCATGATCAATGAAGTCATCCGAGTGCAGCGCGGCGATCAGCTTTATATATCCTTAAACAGAGAAGCTAATAGTGGCACTGTTGAAATAAGGTCTAATGGTGCAGCAAACCTGACAATTACAAAACTTAAGTAATGCAGAGTCTTCCAAAGAATTTTAATTTGATGGTATCGCTACGTTCAGCCGTTTGCTTATTAAGTTTTGTTACCAGCATGACCCTGGGTGCTCAGATGCGAATAGGCGGTACAGATGTTGCCACAGCAGTTCTTTTAGAAATAGAAGATAATGCCCAAAACAAAGGTGTTCTCATTCCTAAGGTACGCATAGACAATGCCAGTACTATAGCACCACTACCGGTAGGTACAGCTATAGGAACTTTGGTATTTAATGAGAATTCTACTTTGCCCACCGGGTTTTACTACTGGCAAGGAACAAGTAATGGTTGGGTTCAACTGACTGATGCTACAAATGATCAAAGTATTTACTTAAACAATGGCGCCATAGCAGGTGATCGAGAAATAGAAGGCGGCACTTATTATTTGCAGATCTCTGCAGATACTGGTAAAGACGCTTTTGTGCTGAGGCGCGAGGATGATACGAATGAAATAGGTATTAGCTTTAGAAATTCAGGTAACGCTTATGATGCGGCAATTTCTCTGCAGGCTAACCCTAGTGCTGGTTTAAGCATTGCTACCATAGGTAATCAAGGTTTAACTGAAAATTTAGGCGAATCACTGATTCTAAATGATAATGGTCAGATCAATTTACCAGGTTATTTAAGTAGCTCTAACTCATTTGACGCTGTGCCTGCGAGTGCCATAGGTGTTGATAATAACGGTAATCTGGTTAAAACTTCTTCTACTAGTACCTTCACAAATATTTATCAGAGTAACGGAACATTATCTGGTGATAGACGAATTACTACAAATGCCAATTCGTTGAGTTTTGAAAATTCAAATGGTGATTTTCTAACTATAGTACCTGCAACAACAACTTCAATTAATAATCCATTTAGGTTTACTACAGAAAATTCTATCGATTTAATCACACGCGGTGGGACTGCCTTATCAATTGATGCCAACCGTCAAATATTTCTTCCTGGCTATGCCGATGCCACTTTTTTAGATAACAATTCAAGCAACCGCCTGTTGACTGTAAGTGGAGACGGAAGCCTAAACGTAATGGATCAGTCTGCGTTAAGCTCAGAAAATTTATTTGATACCAGTGATACACTAACAGAAAATAGAGTGGTTAGTACAGATAATAATTCATTAACCATCTTAAATAATTCTGCAACAGATCAAAACAGTCAAGTTAACCCCATTCTTATCAGGGAGAGTTTTTCTAATCCTGGAGATGCTGCTGGCGGGTCACTTACCTTTGAGCACGGTTCTGGTCAAGCCAGCTCTATTGTTTTTAAAAGCGGTGTAAATACCGGTAGTGATTTTGCCATCATAAGGTACGAGGACGATGGCAGTGGTAATGGATCCACTCCAGAAAATTCTTTACTAACCTTCACAACGGGCAACGATCCACTGGGGAGAGATCAGGACGATATAAATATAGACGCGGCTGGATCCCTGGGGATTAATACCAACGCACCTGACCCTAGTGCAAGCGTCCATGCTGCAAGGCAGGATAAGGGTGTATTGATCAATAGAGTGGCTCTTACAAACGCTTCAAACGCAGCGCCCATAGATAATCCTAGTAATGGTTTGCTAGTTTTTAATACAACGACCAACTTATCTCCTGTGGGATACGAGAATGACGTGCGGCCAGGATTTTATTATTGGAATGCTAATTTAGGAAGATGGATACCTCAAGGAATAGATAATCGATCAGCTCGTTTTGTAAATTCAAATTTTACAGACAACATTAATTCTGGGAATGTAGAAGCAAAATTATTTGGAGCTGCCATTTGGAACGATGATCCAGCCTTATATAGAAAAGGAGGGTCTTCTGACAATGACTTGATAGTGGAAGAAGATGGACGTTACGAGATTATTGTAAACATACCTATACTTAGAAACGATAATGCAGATTTGCGGTCAAATCTAGATGCACAAATAGAAATTACCAGAAGAGACAATGCTGGAAATATTTTTGATGTTCTATATGGTGCCATATCCTCTGCAAACTACATACGCAATCGAGATGACCATACTAACAGCACCGTCAAAATAAGAGAAATTGTGGAGCTAGAAGCAGGCGATGATGTTTCCATATTATTACAGCCAGAGGCAGACATAACCGTATCACTATTTATGAGATCATCTGGTGCCGCAAACTTTACCATTAGAAAATTGAAATAAGTTTTATCCTTCAGGGGGCAGATTTTATCTTTACAATAATGAAAAAAATCATACCAGTAGAAGATGGGGATTTCTATTTGACAAAGGATGGCTACCGCTGTTTTACAGAGCAATATCACTTAAAGCGAGGCTATTGTTGCGAGAGTGGCTGTCGCCATTGTCCTTATGGGTTTGATAAAAATAAAGGCTGACTTGTTACCAGTTTGATTAAACAACTGCGGCACGTATTTTGATCCTTAATTTGTAAAGTTCGCTTTCGCGAAAGCGTGTTTCTTAAAAAAATCATCGTATGAAAAAGTTATTACTACTTCTTATAGCCGCTACTGCAACCATAAGCTGTAAAACAGTCGACGTCTCGCAAGATTATGCGCTGGACACTAATTTTAATCAGTACAAAACCTTTGCATATTTTAAGAAGGGAATTGACCAAGCTAAAATTTCTGAGCTTGATAAGAAACGTATTTTGAGAGCTATTGACAATGAGCTTCTTGCTAAAGGCTTTTCTAAATCGGATAATCCAGACCTTTTAGTCAGCATTTTTACCGATACCAAAGAACGTGTTGATGTATACAACAACCTAGGCTGGGGAGCTGGCTGGGGATGGGGATGGGGTCCTGGTTGGGGATGGGGTCCTGGTTGGGGCGGTTTAGGCTTTAACGGTCAATTCGGTAATAATGTGAATAGAACCATGGAAGGAGTATTATATATTGACCTTATTGATGCTAAGGATAAAGAACTTATCTGGCAAGGAGTAGGAAGAGCTACCTTAAAATCAACGCCTCAAGAAAAAATTGAGCGCACTAATGAAATGGTTAGCGAAATCTTAATGCAGTTCCCTCCGCAACCGCAGCGATAAATTAAATTTTAATAAAGCCTTTACTTCCTGTAAAGGCTTTATAGCTTCTAGCCTATCATTTTGTATTACTCTAGCTCATTGCCATTAAGTATCACGGCAAATGAAATATCTACCACCTGATCAAAGGTTTTGCTCACGCTGCAATATTTCTCAAAACTTAATGCTGCTGCCCTTTCAGCTTTTTTAGGGTCTATATTGCCTGTTAGCATCACTTTACAGTGCATTGATTTAAAGGGTTTAGATTGATCTAGATCATAGCGCTCTCCGGTCACCTCAACTTTGTAAGCATTGATCTCTTGGCGTTGTTTTTTAAGAATATCGATAATGTCTATGGCGCTACAACTACCCACACCCATAAGCAATAATTCCATAGGACTCACTCCTTTAACATCTTCCATACCACTATGATCGATCATCACTGTATTTCCTGATGCTCCAGTAGCCTCCATAAGGAAATCCTTATTTTTACGTTCTATTTGGATTTTCATTATCTAGTAATTTAACACCTCTTCAATCTTTGCCTTTACTTTCGCTGTACTAGGAATCATGGTTTGTTCCAGCGTACTATTTAACGGAATCGCTGGCATATTCTCACTACCTATCAGCATGACTGGTGCGTCCAGATGTTTAAAACATTCTTCCTGTATGCGACCTTGTAATCCACGAGAAAAACCATTATCACTAGGCTCTTCTGTTACGATTAAACATTTACCACACTTTTTTACACTAGTAAAAACCGTATCATAATCCAGCGGATGTAGCGTTCTTAAATCCACTACCTCTACTCTATCCTGAACACCTAACTGCTCTGTTGCATTCATTGCCCAATGGACTCCCATTCCATAAGTGATGATGGATAGCGTTTCTTCTTCCTCTTTTTTCCAGATTTCTTGCAACACCCATGCTTTACCAAATGGCAATACATAATCCTCACTAGGCTCTATGCTGGTAGCACCTTTAGTTCCAGGTACTTTTGACCAGTATAATCCTTTATGCTCAAATATAACCACTGGATTAGGATCATAATACGCCGCTTTCATTAGTCCTTTTAAATCGGCACCATTGGAAGGATAGGCAATTTTTAACCCACGTATGTTAGTCACCACACTTTCTACACTGGATGAGTGGTAAGGTCCACCGCTACCGTATGCGCCTATCGGAACTCGTAAAATCATAGACACAGGCCATTTTCCGTTACTTAAATAACAAGAGCGAGAAACCTCTGTAAACAACTGGTTCAATCCTGGCCAGATGTAATCTGCAAATTGCACCTCAACAATAGGTTTAAGACCTATTGCGCTCATACCGACTGTGCTTCCTATGATAAAGGCCTCTTGGATAGGCGTGTTGAATACTCGATTGTCGCCAAATTTCTGCGCCAGTGTAGCCGCCTCTCTAAACACGCCACCTAACCGGCCACCTACATCCTGACCGTAGAGTAAACATTCTGGATGCTTGCGCATCAATTCTTCTATGGCAAATAATGCACAGTCCACCATCACGACCTTCTCTGCTCCTTCTGGTGATCGCTCGCCTACTTCTTCCGTTATCGGTGTAGGTGCAAAATCGTGTGTGAATAAATCCTGCGGTTCTGGGTCTGGTTGTTGCAATGCTAGGTTCAGATGTTCTTTAACTTCCGCTTTCGCGAAAGCGTCATAACCATCTACATCCTGCTCACTAAAACCATTTTCTAATAACAACTGTCGCATCCTAGGATACGGATCGCGGGTTCTCGCCTCTTCCAGATCATCACGGTAAAACTCCATACGCACGCCACTGGTGTGATGATTAAGCAGTGGTACTCTAGCGTGCACCACAAAAGGCCTGCGCTCTGTCCTTATCTTCCCAATCACCTGGTTTAAGATGTTGTAGCTTTCCTCAAAATCGGTTCCATCTATGGATATGGCTTCTAGACCGTGGAAACCTGCAGCATACTCAGCAGCATTCTGGGCTCTAGTTTCTGCCTCATTTGCACTAATGTCCCAGCCGTTATCCTGAACTAGATATAATATAGGCAACTGCTTAAGTGCTGCCATTTGCCATGCCTCGGCAATTTCACCTTCGGTAACACTGGCATCGCCTAAACTGCATACTACGATGGGTAATTCTGAATTCTGAATTCTAAATTCTGAATTCATGGATTCCATATAATGCATCCCAAGCGCGACCCCAGTCGCCGGAATCGCCTGCATTCCTGTGGCGCTGGATTGATGTGGAATTTTAGGTTTATCATCATCGCGCAATGACGGATGTGAATAATACGTACGTCCACCAGAAAAAGGATCATCCTTTTTTGCCAGTAATTGCAACATTAAATCATACGGCTTCATACCTATAGCCAGCAGCATGGCGTCATCACGGTAGTAAGGGAAGGCATAATCTTGTGGCTGCAATTGCATCCCAATAGCAGTTTGTATCACCTCATGACCGCGACTTGTGGCATGTACATATTTTGAAACCAGTTTAAAATTCTCCTCATAGTGTTCTGCCATTGCTTTGGCCGTTGTGAGGTTTTTATATGCTTGTTTTAATTTCCCTTTTTCCATAAATTCTTGCAATCTGAATTTCCGCACTTACTGCGAAATCTGACATTACTATCTCTTTAAAATCTTAATAATCGCCCTCTTCCCACCAACCTTCTGATAAGTCCAACCAGTAAGGATTTTCCTTTTCGATGAGGTCTATCTTCCACTGACGCTTCCACTTTTTTAGTTTTTTCTCTCTTGCCTTCGCATCTTGAAACATTGGTACTCTTCAAAATAAACCAATCTTTTAGTTTGATATCTTTTTGAAAAGGCTTTCTTATATTTTTCTTCCTTGTACGGTTTTGTCCTGTGTTTTATATCATCTGTCATACTTAGATATAAAACACCATCTTTCTTGTTAGAAAGTAGATAATCGTAGTATTTATGCTCATAAGTAGCCATACGAGGCGACAAAAGATTCCGCATCAAGTGCGGAAAAACATGTTTTAAAATTCTATTGAAGGAATTTGTCCCAAATTATCTGCAACCTGCTTTAAAAAGCTACCGCCTAGATATCCGTCAACTATCCTATGATCAAAAGAAAGGGATAACATCATCATACTGCGTATCTCGATTCTATCTTCTCCATCTTTAGTTATAACTTCAGCACGCTTTTTAATGATACCTGTGGCTAGTATAGCTGCTTCTGGCTGGTTGATGATAGGTGTTCCCATAAGTGACCCAAAGGTTCCCACATTGCTTATTGTAAATGTGCCTCCTTTAATATCATCGCCACCCAGTTTGTTTTCTCGAGCCAGGGAAGCCAGTCTATTGACATCTGCTGCGAGTTCTGGTAGTGATTTTTGATCGGCGTTTTTAACTACTGGTACAATTAAATTACCGGTAGGCAGTGCAGTGGCCATTCCCACATTAATGTCCTCTTTTACGATGATATTCTTGCCATCTAGACTTGAGTTGATCATCGGATATTTTTTAATAGCATCGGCTACGGCTTTTACAAATAGTGGTGTAAAAGTGAGTTTGCTGCCGTGTTTTTCTAGAAATTCTTGTTTTACGCTTTCGCGAAAGCGTACTAAATCAGTCAAATCTGCTTCTACATAAGCCGTGACGTGTGGACTGGTATGCTTACTATACACCATGTGATCTGCAATCATGCTGCGCATGCGATCCATCTCTACAATGCGGCCCTTGCCTTTGTCCAGATTTAATTGTGGAATGCGATATGCTGTAGGATCTGGCTCATTGCTTACGGCTTGTGCAAACTGGAATGGGCGCCCATCAT
The DNA here is from genome assembly GCA_947491755.1 of uncultured Nonlabens sp. Lineage (GTDB taxonomy): Bacteria > Bacteroidota > Bacteroidia > Flavobacteriales > Flavobacteriaceae > Nonlabens. The sequence continues at coordinate 156,744 of CANLKV010000003.1, forward strand.
TTAGATAATTGATCACATCACTTTTACGCAGTCTACCATCTTTTCCAGTAGGCGTGATAAGAGCTAACTCTTCAAACGAAATGTGATTCTTTCTAGCTATAGACTCGATAAGCGGACTTACGAATATATCCTGATTGATAAACGAAGTGCTGGTTGCACTAATATTTCTTTTACCCTTTCTATCAATACTTTCAGGTTTTTTTGCCGCATTTTTTGGAACCGTTTCAAGACCTGCAGGTTTTTTAATCTGTTGATGATCCTCTTGTGGTGAGATGCGATCTACAGCCTTACTATCCCTTGCTTCGATTTGTGCCACAACACTACCTATGGCAACGACATCCCCAGCCGTAACAAGTTGTTTGATCAAAACACCATCAAATGGTGCTGGCACTTCATTATCCACTTTGTCGGTCCCAACCTCGACCAGAATATCACCTTCAGCAAATGAGGCCCCTTCATCAACAATCCAGTTCAAAATAGTACCCTCGGTAATGCTTTCTCCCATTTTGGGCAGCACAAAATCTATTGTTTTTGACATGCTGCAAATTTACGAAACGAACACTTGTTAGTTAATGAAAGTCGATATGATTTCGCTTTCGCGAAAGCGAAATAACGCAAACAATTCTACCATCTAGGAATTTGAATTAAGCACCAAATACCAGCGCTCAACTATTATTTACGACCCACGGTGGTCATGATTGTGATTTCATCTCATTCAAGGTTTTGTAAAAATCTTCTTGAACTGGTCTATTATCAGGAATCTCTCTAAGCGGCTCCACTTCTCGCATCGTGGCATGGCAATCAGCTGGCAACTGCTGGTACAATTTAGTTCCGGCTGTTTTCCATGCTATCATCTTATCGCTAACTTCTTTAATTTTTTTAGCAGGATTTCCTACGATTAAAGAGCGTGGTTCAAAGACCGCTTCGGCTTTTACAAATGCCATGGCACCTACAATGCACTCATCACCTATCACGGCATCATCCATAATCACGCTATTCATTCCTATCATGCAGTTTCGACCTAGATTTGCTCCGTGTATGATAGCACCGTGACCTACATGAGCAGCTTCTTTAAGCGTAATGCTTTTCCCAGGAAACATGTGTACGGTGCAATTTTCCTGTACGTTCACACCATCTTCTAATATAATCTCGCCCCAGTCACCGCGTATCACTGCGCTAGGACCTACATAACAATTTTTACCAATTATAACATTGCCTATGACAGTTGCCCGTGGGTGGATAAAACTGGTCTCGTGAATTACTGGGATGTGGGCTTTAAAAGAATATATGGGCATGCGGTCTGGTTAGTGGTTAGTGGTTAGTGGTTAGTGGTTAGTGGTTAGTGGTTAGTGGTTAGTGGTTAGTGGTTAGTGGTTAGTGAATTTACTTTTTCTGTGACAAATGCCTAATTAAAGAAGTAATCATTTTGTACAACTCTTCTAAAGCAACTCTGTGTTTTTCATTAGTGTCATCGTTAATATAATTTCTGAGCTTGGCCTTAGTGATAATTGCGACACATTCATGCGCACTATCTCCAGACATACCTAGATATCTTGTGAAGTTTTTATCAGAACTTGAAGATCCTTCAGCTATATTTAAAGCGATACTATCAGCCGCTCTTGCAAATTGCGAAGTAAGTCTATAAATCTCTTTCTGAGGAAAATCCTCAACGGTATCATTTACTAGTTCGCCATACTCAATAGCTTTAGTATAAACTTTTAAGTCTTCAAATCGAAAATGCACTTTGGACACGATATCTAATTTAAATCTATATGATGTAGCTTTTACGAGCTAACCTCTACTAACTATTACCTACTGACTTACTTGAACCGCTTCAATGTCTCTTTTGTAAACTCACTCAACACCAATCTACCAGAAATTTTTGCACGCTCGATCAATAGATCATCCCAGTCATCACAACCTGCCCAGAACATCTTTTTCATCTCTGCCATAGCATCTGGATTATAAGTGGCTAGATGCGCTGCAAATTTCTGAACAGCTTCATCCATTGTTTCTGTACTGTCATAAATCGCTGCAAATAGGCCGTTGTCTTTTGCCCATTGTGGTGAATAAAACTCATTAGCATTAATGGCTATCTGGCTCATTCCGGTTAATCCCAACTTGCGCTGCACGGCAGGACCAACTACAAATGGACCTATACCTATATTGAGCTCGCTAAGTTTAATACTGGCAAATTGTGTAGCAAAGCAATAATCTGTTGCTGCGGCTACTCCTACACCACCACCTACTGTTTTTCCTTGTATGCGACCTAAAATAAACTTAGGACACTTGCGCATGGCGTTGATCACATTTGCAAAACCGCTGAAGAATTGCAGTCCGGTTTCTTCATCATTTATAGCTACCAGTTCTTTAAAACTAGCGCCAGCACAAAACGTGCGATCACCACCAGATTTAAGGATGATAATTTTTGTAGCATCGTCATTACCAGCGTCTGTAATCGCTTGAGCTAGATTTGCGAGTACATCACTAGGTAGCGAGTTGTGCGCTGGGTGAAAAAACTCTATGGTTGTTACTTGATTTTCTGTGGTTGTTTTTACGTAGGGTTGTGTCATATTAATATGCATTAGGGTTGTGATTTAGCGAAGCCGTCCTACGACGGCTTGACATATCCAGCAGCCTTGTGCGTAACGTGTCAATGCGCCGAAGGGCGCATTCGCTAATCGTTATTCTTAAATTTATCTTTACTTGTTCTATATCCAGTAAAATCCCAGTCTGCTGACAGATCCTTCCAATCTGGGTTTATACTTTCTATTTAATTGATTTTATAAGCTCGTTTCCATTTTTTAATCAATTTCTCTCGCTTTATAGCTGGTATAGGCTTGTTATGCTTTTCATACCAGACCAATGCATCAATGTTATATCTGCCTGTATGAGTCTCGTAAGTTGCATTTTTATGATCAAATGTGCGCTGTCTAATGTCATTAGTCACACCTACATAAAACAGTTTGTTTTTAATATGAGCCATAATGTAGGTGTACATGGTTTTCATTTGCATTTCGTTTCATTTTAGCGAAGCCGCTCTACAGCGGCTTGCCGTCCTGCGACGGCTTGACATCTTGAAGCGGCCTACGTGGAAATTAGGTAAAACTGCTCAAAATGATGCGTTACATGCTTTCTTTCTAAAAGTGTCCATTCATACTTACTCAAGTCACCAAAGACCGCATTTTTAGTCGTCGCCTTTGGGTTGCGTTTAAAATACTCTAGGTATTCTTCTCGTGCTTCTAGCAGTTTCATTTTAGCGGTTTCTAGGTCATCGTGTTGTAAGTCTTTTAGCTCACCATCTTTCATTAATGGCATTTTGTGATTTTGTGGCATTTTATCATAATTCCATAAGGTAGCAGCCACTTTTTCTAGGTATTTCTCTGGTGTTGCTATCTCAAAATCTTGAATTTCTCCACTAGCAATTCTATAGCTCATTTCTAGATGTTCTACCATATGCTGTGGTGTCATCATTCCCCATTGTGGTTTCCTATCGGCATCTAGTTTTGCCAAAGCCGTTTTTATGTACTCTTCTGTTATTTCTGGAAAAACGGTCTGTTTTTTTTCTACCATGGTAAGAATAGTCGCTACAGCTACAAGCGCTGTCGCTTCATCATCTGTTTTACCGTTTTCATAATCTACAGGCTCAGCGTCAAAAACCTCAACGTACCATTTTACAATACCACTAGGATGCTCACGACCAGCGACGTCTCTTTCTCGTTTTTCTTTACATGTTAATCGTACATAAATGGTGTCATTATGATATAACGGTCGTAGGAAACGGATGTCTTCTAGACCATAATTTGCACTTACTGGACCTTTATTGGGATACACAAATAATCCTGCCGCCGCGCTAATGATAAAGTAACCGTGTGCCGTACGCTTCTTAAAAATACTGCCATCTAGACTAGTAATATCAGTATGTGCATAAAAATGATCCCAAGTTAGGTTTGCAAAATTCTGAATATCTGTATCAGTCAAAGTACGTTTGTGTGTCTCTAGTGACATTCCTGGTTTGATATCCTCATAGTGATATGCAAACGGATGTTTCTCGGCATTTTTATAAGCACCATTAGGCTGATAAATTCCGGTGATTTCGGTTAGGGATGTTGGGCTTCCTTGCACCGCGCATCGCTGCATATAATGTTTGATACCACGCAAGCCGCCCATTTCCTCGCCGCCACCAGCGCGTCCTGGTCCACCGTGAATTAACAGTGGTAATGGCGAGCCATGTCCCGTAGATTGTGGCGCACTTTCTTTGTTTAAAGTCAGTATTCTACCGTGAGACGATGCGGCGTTTATGGTGTACGCTTTCGCGAAAGCGTCATCACCAGTAACCACACTGCTTACTAATGAGCCTTTACCCATGTGAGCCAGTTCTATGGCTTCATCTAGATTTTTATACGGCATCAATGTTGAAACTGGACCGAAACATTCTACCTCGTGAACTTCTGTATTTTTAAAAGGATGATCCTCGCGTAATAGTAATGGTGAAATGAACGAACCAGCGGCGGCATCTAGTGCGGTTTCTTGCCCATTTATCGTGACATTTTCTAAATTTCCGTAAACTAGATGTGCCGTTTTTCTTAATAGGTTCACGTTTTCTATAACCGTATGGCGCTGGTCTTTATTAATAAGTGCACCCATGCGAGTTTCTTTAATTTTAGGGTCACCTATCACCGTTTTAGATAGTTGTTTTCCTAATGCGATTTGCACATCTTCCATAAGATTTTCTGGAACGAGAATCCTGCGTATAGCGGTACATTTTTGTCCAGCTTTGGACGTCATTTCCTTGCGTACCTCTTTTATAAAGATATCAAACTCTGCCGTGCCAGGAACTGCATCTGGCCCTAGAACAGATGAGTTTAAACTATCTGCTTCCATGGTAAATGGCACCGATTCTTCTAGTAATCGTGGGTGTGCTTTTAGCTTTCTACCAGTTGCTGCGCTACCTGTAAAAGTTACCACGTCTTGTGAGTTTACTGTATCTAAAATACTAGTGGTCAAACCGCTTAATAGTTGTAAGGCACCTTCTGGCAGGATTCCAGAATTGATAATCTCGCGTACTACAGCTTCTGTAAGAAATGCAGTTTGTGGCGCTGGCAACACTACGGCTGGCATTCCTGCCATCCAGTTTACAGCACATTTTTCTAGCATTCCCCATACTGGAAAGTTAAATGCGTTAATATGAACGGCAACACCACGTCGTGGTACCAGAATGTGATGAGCCATAAAACGACCACCACGAGATAGGTCAATAGGGTCACCTTCTACGGCATAATTTTGATCTGGGAATAGTTTACGCAAACTCGCATTTGCAAATAGATTACCAAATCCACCTTCTATATCTACCCAACTATCTGCCCGAGTAGCTCCTGTACGATAGCTAATGTCATAAAACTGTGCTTTACGTTTATTAAGGTACAGCGCTAATTTTTTAATCATGTTACCGCGCTGCTGGAAGGTCATATCTCGTAAGGCTTTCCCATGATCACGACCATACTGCAATGCACTGGCAATATCTAGTCCTTCTGTACTGGTAAGTCCTATCACCTGGCCCGTGATGGCGTCGTACATGTGATGTGTATTTTTATCTTCACCAGTAGTCCACTGGCCTTTTATATAGCTTTCTAGAATCATAAAATCTCATAAAAAATAAGTTCGTTGGACAAACAATCGCTTTCACATCAAAAGCTTTATATATTCGAAATATAGTCCGTAATGTTGTTATCAATAAGTATGGCAAAACTTACAGCTGTTAGTTTGAGCTGCGATATGAAAATCAGTAACCTATACTAGTATCCCATATTCTCAATCACCATTGCATAACCTTGCCCCACTCCCACACACATGGTGATCAAAGCATATTTTTTTTCTTTTAATTTGAGTTCAAGCGCAGCGGTATAAGCTAGCCTGGTGCCTGTCATACCTAATGGATGACCTATAGCAATGGACCCACCATTAGGATTGATTCTGGGATCGTCGTCCTTAAGCCCCCATTGTCTAATACAAGCTAGGGCCTGCGATGCAAAAGCCTCATTTAACTCGATTACATCCATATCTGCCATAGTCAGTCCCGCTTTTTCCAACGCTCTATTACTCGCTTCTACTGGGGCAATACCCATAATTCTAGGCTCTACTCCCACTACAGCACTACTTAATATTTGCGCCATGGGAACTAAATTATAATCTTTCACCGCCTGTTCACTTGCTATGATTGTTGCGGCGGCACCGTCGTTGAGTCCACTAGAATTACCTGCAGTAACAGACCCTCCTTCTTTTTTAAAGGCTGGCCGCAGTTTACTTAAAATATCAACTGTAGTTCCTGGGCGTATAAACTCATCTTGTTTGAAAACTATAGGGTCTTTTTTGCGCTGCGGGATTTCTACAGGTACAATCTCCTGGTCAAGCCTACCAGATGCTTGAGCAGCTGCCGCTTTTTGTTGGGACCATGCTGCAAATGCGTCTTGATCCTCACGAGTGATATTGAACTTCTCTACTAGATTCTCAGCCGTAGTACCCATTCCATCAACTCCATACATTTCGGCCATTTTTTGGTTGACAAATCGCCATCCAAAGCTACTGTCATACATCTTTGAATCTGTTCCAAAGGCACTACTAGGCTTTGCTATTACTAATGGTCCGCGCGTCATGTTCTCCACGCCTCCAGATATAAAAACATCGCCGTCTCCTGCCACAATTGCACGATGAGCATGCACGATAGAACTTAGTCCAGAGCTGCACAAGCGATTGACTGTCTCTCCTGGTACTGACCATGGTAATCCTGCAAGGAGTGCCGCCATACGCGCGACATTGCGATTGTCTTCTCCTGCTTGATTAGCGCATCCCATTATTACATCTGCATAAACCTCCTTTGGTATCGATGGATTGTTTGCGACGACAGCCTTTATAACAAGTGCTGCCAGGTCATCCGGTCGCACTGCAGATAAGGTTCCTTTATAGTTTCCTACGGCAGTTCGTATTCCGTCGATGATATAGCTTTTCTTCATTTGCATTATGTGTTTTTCAAATCAGTACTTGCGAGGATAGCATAAAAAAATACCTCTTCATATTTAAGGCTGGAATGTTCTCGCTTTCGCGAAAGCGGACTCCCTTTCATCACCACGATTCTTTTGTCCTGTATGCTACTCCTTTAAAAAGTGCTACTAGGTCTGTTCCTTTTTTTATTTCTACTATGTGAAACCCCAGCTTATTTTTTGTTTTATCTAGAGTGCATGTAGCTGTTATATAATCTCCCACCTCTAGCGCCTCTATGTGATTAATGCTTGTCTCGATAGAAACGGCCTTTTTACCGTGTGTATTTGACGTAAACCCAAAGGCACAATCTGCAAGTGCATAAGTGATACCACCATGTGCTTTGCCCATACTATTGAGCATTTCGGGCCGTATCGTTAATCCTACCTTCACTCGCCCGACAACCGCCTCTATTATCTCTACACCTAGCCAGGTAGAAAATGGATCTTGCGCTAGCATTTTAGTCGGTATTGTTGCTCCTTCTACCATTTTAAAAGAACCTTTCGTTTTTTGATGCCATTGATCGCAACAATGGACTGCAACGATAGCGATCCTCTCGATAGAAATCGTATAAAGCGTCCAATTGCTGCACACACCAGGACAAGCCTTTTTCATCTGCCCAGGCTAACAATCCTTTGGGATAATTCACGCCGCTAGTCATGGCGTTGTCCAGGTCTTGGGCAGTGGCTATCTTTAAATAAAGGGCGTCTGCTGCCTCATTAATTAACATTACTAGTAAGCGATCCTGGATAGCTTTTACATCAGCACCGGTAAGCATTTCTTTTTCCTGATCTACTTCAATCTTTACTCCAGCCTCATAAGTGTAAAAACCTTTTCCCGACTTTCTACCTAGCCATCCCGCTTCTACCAGACGTTTTTGAACTATCGATGGTTTGTATCGTGGATCGTAATAGAACGCTTCAAAGACAGATTGGGTTACAACATAGTTTACATCATGACCTATAAAATCCATTAACTCAAATGGCCCCATACGGAATCCCATCTGACGGATTGCTTTGTCCAGTGAGGAAATACTTGCCATACCCTCTTCATACATGCGCAAGGCCTCACTGTAAAATGGTCTGGCAACTCTGTTGACTATAAAACCCGGAGTATCTTGTGCGACTGCCGTAGTTTTACCCCAATTGTTCATTGCTGCCACGCATAGATTTGTCACTTCTTTACTGGTTTGAACCGCAGGAATAACTTCAACCAGTCTCATAAGCGGCGCTGGATTAAAAAAATGAATTCCTATGCATCGCTGCGGGTTTTTAAGTGAGGCGGCGATGCTGGTTATGCTTAAACTAGAGGTGTTTGTAGCAATGATACAATCCTCACTTACTAGCGATTCCAACTCTGAAAATACCTTCTTTTTCACCTCTAGATTTTCCACGATAGCCTCAATAGTAAAATCGCTATCACTTAGGTGCTCTATAGCGTTGACGTACTGGATATTTGCCTGTATGCGATCTTTCTCCTGTTGATCAATTCTCGACTTTTCTACCAGTCTAGACAGGACACGCTCTAGGTTTTCTTCCGCTCTAGTTAGCTGTGCTTGCTCAAGATCAAATAACTTGACACGGCAACCAGCCGTGGCAGCCACCTGTGCGATACCACTCCCCATGGTACCAGCCCCAATCACACCTATATTTTTAAGTTCTCTATCCATTTTATTATTAATTACTACCTCTACTTACCTGTAAACACTGGTTTGCGTTTCTCAATAAATGCGGCAACACCTTCTTGATAATCGTGAGTCTGTGCACTTGCTATTTGTAGTTGTGATTCCAGCGCTAGTTGTTCCTCTACAGTATTTGTCATCGACTGATTGAGGGCCTTTTTAGTATTTGCCAAGGCGGTAGTAGGCAAATTTGCTAGTTTTTCTGCGATAGCCATTGCAGTAACAGCAAGCTCATCATCCTCAACGGCTCTATATATCATCCCCATAGCATCTGCCTCGCTAGCTGTGATTTTGTCTGCTAGCATCATTGCTGCACTTGCCTTGCCAAAACCAATCAATCGTGGTAAGAAAAAAGTCCCAGCACTATCAGGGATCAGACCTATTTTTGAAAACGCCTGGATAAATGAGGCAGATTGAGCCGCAATAACTATATCGCAACACAACGCAAGGTTTGCACCAGCTCCTGCAGCAACACCGTTTACTACTGCGACCACAGGTTTTTCCAGTTGTCTTATTTTCAAAACAATAGGATTGTAATGGTCATCCAGAATGGCTTTAAAACCTGGATTTAAGTCTGGATTTGTTATTTCTTGAATGTCTTGACCCGCGCAAAATGCTTTACCATTTGCCGTTATCACCACTACACGTATATCCTCCTTTTGACAACGATCTAGGGCATCTTGCAGTGCAAAAGCCATTTCCTTATTAAAAGAATTGAAAACTTGTGGCCTATTAAATGTAATCGTAGCAATTGCATTTTTTATTTCTAGAAGTATGGTATCAGACATGTATGATGATTTTAAAACGAACTATTTACTGCGTTCGCTTGTTGATTTTGCACAATCGCTGTGCGAGGGTATCGCTTTCGCAAAAGCGAACTTCCTTCAAATTTACGGTTTACTTTAAACACTTGAAATAGTCAAAAGGCTCCTTGCAGTCATCACACTGAAACATGGCTTTACAAGCGGTGCTACCAAATTGACTGACTAGATTTGTGTTTTTTGAACCACAATTAGTACACTTTACAAGCTTTTTATTATTTAATAGAGCATCCTTATCTGCTGTCTCGTTAAGTGGTGCAGCTATACCATACTCTTCTAAGGCCCGACGACCACGATCTGTAATCCAGTCTGTCGTCCATGGTGGGCTCATGATTAATTCTACTTGTGTGGTATATCCATGAGCCGCAAAAGCTCGTTCAAGATCATCCCCTATAACGTCCATGGCAGGACAACCGCTGTAAGTAGGTGTTAATTTAATAGTGACATGTTTATCCACCACATCTACATCACGTATGACCCCTAGATCGATGACATTAAGCACAGGGATTTCAGGGTCCATAACCGATTCTATAATGTTTAATATGAAGTCTGAAATATCTTTCATAATGAAGCTTAAAAATTTGATGTAGTGTATTAATCTGGACTCGTCAACAGTATGCGCTCTAGTATACTAACTTAACATTTAAATGGGAACAGGTTAATCTTATTTTTATAATCCAAACTCTAATAGACAATATAATAACATGAATGCATCGTTGTACTAACTTATTCTGTTCTGGACTTAATGCATACCAATTTAGAATTCAACTTTCCACTCAAGTTCAAGGTCGTACGAAAAAGGAGGATCTTACCATTTAGCCCCTGGATAGGTTCTTTGCATGTACTGCATTTCGGCAAGGATACGCCCCATGTGCTCGCTGTGTATTCCTTGCTTGCCTCCCTTCTGAAAATAGGGCACATCTGGCACGCCCAGGGTTGCGATCGTCAATTGATCTTTCAATTTATTGAAATAAGAATCCTTATGAACGTCCATGTCTGGAGCAACACCCACTCGAATCATTGCCTGATCTGCTGGTGTTTTGTAAAATAATTCCTCTGTATATATCCATAAATCGTTGACCGCCTGTTGCATTTTATTATGGCTTTCTTGCGTACCATCGCCCAGTCTTTTAAGCCAGTCTCCAGAAAAACGTTCATGATAACTAGCTTCTTTAATTCCTTTAAAAGCTAAGGCTCGCAAAGTCTCGTCAGCGCTTTGCTGCAAGGCGTTTAAAAACATCAAGTTGTAGACGTCAAAAAAGTATTGCCTAGCTATAACATAGGCAAAATCTGTATTAGGCAGTTCTACCAGCAAGACATTTTTATATTCCCGCTCCTTACGTAAAAATGCTATGTCGTCCTCTGTAGTACGATTGCCTTTAAGTTGCGAGATGTATTGATAGTAACTACGCACCTGGCCCAGCAAGTCTAGAGAAATATTAGTAATCGCAATATCTGGCTCGAGGTTAGGTCCGTGCCCACAAAGTTCTCCCAGACGCTGTCCTAGTATTAAATAATTATCTGCAACACCCAGCAAATACTGGATAAGGTTTTCTTTATTTTCTTTGGACTCAAGAAATTGCGGATTTAGTTCTTTTATCGGTTTCATAAAATGAATTTCTAATCAAAACGAAATTCAAAATCGTAAATCAATTCTGAATTCCCTATATGGTGATTTTAAAATATGTTTGTGACAACTTTTCTTTTTCAATCGTAATATCGTACCCAGGTCCCGTCAAAAAAATCGCACAAACCTCCATTGGTGAATTGTAAAATAGCCTGCCATTAATCTAGACTTTAAATACAAGTCAATGAAGCTGACAAGCATATCACATATGTTTCAACTCATCTGGTAGATCATAAAAAGTGGGGTGCCTATATACTTTATCAGAAGCTGGTTCAAACAAGGCTCCACTATCTTCTGGACTGCTGGCTGTAATATTTGAAGATTCTACGACCCATATGCTAACACCCTCGTTACGTCTGGTATACACATCTCTGGCATTGTTAAGAGCCATTTCAGCATCTTCGGCATGCAGACTACCGCAGTGACGATGCTCTAGACCGTTTTTGGATCTTATAAATACTTCCCATAATGGAACCTCTCTAGACATAATTACATATTTATTATTAATAAAGGCACAAACTCTCTACCATCAATTACCGCTAGAGTATCGTAACACCTAGCCCTTCAAAGTTAATGAAAGATGATGGTTTATTCAGGCAACATGGTATAGTTTCATACGCCTATGTAGGTAGAAAAATGATGATTTACAAATCTCGACGATCAACGCTACATAACGATGTCGTGATTGATCTGTAGATAAGTAAGAGCAGCGATTCTAATTAAGGCTTTAAGTTTAAAAAGCTTTGTATACCTAGCCTATAACTATCCAAGCCAAATCCCGATATAGTCCCCATGGCTTTTTTAGAAATAAGCGATATATGTCTTATTTCTTCTCTGTCCATAACGTTTGATATGTGAACCTCTACTACCGGTATATCAATAGCGGCTACTGCATCTGCTATTGCAACAGATGTATGTGTATATGCCGCTGGATTCATGACGATACCGTGGTAATTGTTTTGTTGGGCTCTATGCAACTCGTTAATAATCTCCCCTTCTACATTTGACTGAAAATAAGCAAGCTCTACCTGTTTGAACTCAAACTGAAGGGTTGAAAAAAAATCTTCAAAGCTACTGTTGCCATAAATATCTGGCTCACGACGACCTAGTAAATTTAAATTGGGGCCGTTAAGGATTAATATTTTCATAGGTTAAAGGTAGTAGTTCTATCAATGAGGTTATACAAACCTTTGAAAAAATTAAGTCCTAAAATAAAAAAGGCAGCTTTTTAAGAAAAGCTGCCTGTATCATTTGCTCGTCATCCATTAAAACTTATAGCCTAAGTTAATGGAAAGTACAGAGTTTGTAAGATCATCGTCTATGGACACCTCATTATCATCGTACACATTAGTCAACCCAAACATATAACGGGCACCCAGGGATAACCCTTCTAGAGCAGTGCCTTCTCTGAACTTATATGACAGGCCTCCTCCAGCACTTAAGTCAATAGTTTCTGCATCGATATCAACATTACCGTTGGGAACATTTGTATCGTACTCGTCATTCACAATAAAACCTATTTGCGGTCCAGCCTCTAGAGCTAGTCCACTACCACCTAAGTAAAATTTTGCTAGTACTGGTACATTGATATAATCCAGCTCAACATCTGTCGTTCCTCCTAAACGGTCAAACTCGGCTCCTTGCTGCGAGTAAATAGCACCTATTAAAATACCAAAGTTCTCATTGAACTCATATTCTCCAGTTAAACCTACATTGATTCCTGTTCTACCCTCTGCTCCATCAGAATCATCACCTGCAAATGTGGCTACGTTTAATCCTGCCTGGACACCAAAATCAATTTCTTGTGCATGGACCTGCGACATCATCCCTAACGTAATTGCTGCTACTGCTAATAACTTCTTCATAATATAAATTTTAAGTTTGGTTCAAAATTATCAGGATAAATAATGAGCCTTTCCTAATGAATCATGAAAACTTAAGGGTTATCGGGTCGCAGTCGTTAAATTGCCGTGAACAATTGTTAATACTAATTAATACATAACTTTACAAACTACATTATTCTTAATTTGGGGGTATCCACCTGGTATCTATGCGCTGGCAACATCATATAAAAGATTTTTCCATTTATTTAAAGTTGGAACACAATAGTGCTACAAACACCATTGCCGCCTACACACGTGATCTCAACAAGTTACAGCGCTGGCTTGACGATCATCAGATAAATATGGATCCGATTAACATCACCACCACAACGCTTAAAGATTTCAATCAAACTCTAGGCGGCGATTTACAGGCAAGTACACAAGCGCGTATTTTAAGTAGCTTAAAAACGTTCTTTTCTTATTTACAACTGGAAGAATATCGGGTAGATAACCCCATGGATTTAATCGAGGCACCACGATTAGGCAGGAAACTTCCAGACACATTAAGTGAAGAAGAAATAGACCTTCTTATAAATAGCATCGATCGCAGTACACCACATGGGGAGCGCAATCGAGCGATTCTAGAAACGCTTTATGCCTGTGGTTTGCGAGTATCAGAATTAATTGACTTAAAAATAAGCGATCTTTTTTTTGACGAAGGCTTGATACTGGTTACCGGTAAAGGAAACAAACAGCGGTACGTTCCCATAGGATCACACACCATTAAAATAATCGACTACTATATTAAATTAGTGCGCAGCACTATTAACGTACAACCTCGCTATACAAACACTGTATTTTTAAATAGACGCGGCAAATCGCTCACTAGAGCAATGATTTTCACCATCATCAAAGATTTAAAACAACAATGTGGTCTTAAGAAAAAAATAAGCCCACATACATTTAGACATTCCTTTGCTACACATCTATTAGAGAACGGTGCAGATTTACGATCCATACAAATGATGCTGGGGCATGAAAGTATCACAACCACTGAGATTTATGTTCATCTAGACCGTAGCTATCTCAAGACTGCCTTAGAAAAATTTCATCCACGCACTACTTATTAAAGTTCTGTCAAAGTAATGCGGTTGGCTTGGAGTTCGCTTTCGCGAAAGCTAACTTTAAAAAAAACTATTATGAAAAAATTGACCTTTAAAAATGGTGACCAGCTCGATGCAATAGGTCTGGGCACATGGAAATCTGGAGATGAGGAAGTAAAGCAAGCCATTAAACTAGCCTTACAAAATGGCTACCGCCACATTGATTGCGCAGCCATTTATGGTAATGAAGATGCAATAGGAGAAGCTTTCAAAGAAATTTTTGATGAGGGTAAAATAAAGCGAGAAGAAGTTTTTATCACCTCAAAGTTGTGGAACAATGCTCACCTACCTCAACACGTTGCTCCTGCGCTGGAGCAAACACTTAAGGATTTACAGCTGGATTATCTGGATTTGTATTTAATGCACTGGCCAGTAGCATTTAAACCAGATGTACAAAATCCATCAGGACCACAGGATTACTTGACCCCTGCAGAAGCTCCTATTGAAGACACCTGGCAAGCAATGATAAAGTTGCAAGAAAAAGGAATGGCTAGACATATAGGTGTATCTAACTTCTCCATAAAAAAGTTAGAAGATTTGAGAAAAAAAGTGAGCTTTCTTCCAGAAATGAATCAGGTGGAGTTGCACCCACTTCTGCAACAAAATGATCTTTTTGAATACTGTAGCAACCATGGTATTTTATTAACGGCATATTCTCCGCTAGGTAGCGGTGACAGGTCAGATGGCATGAAACAGGATAATGAACCTAACATGATGGAGCTAGAGACAGTTAAAGCTCTGGCTGCAAAACACAGAGTAACCGCAGGGCAAATTTTGATTGCCTGGTCTCACCAGCGCGGTACCGCGGTTATTCCTAAATCAACTAGCGAGGGACATATAAAAGATAATATCGCCGCTGCAGCGGTCAACTTTGACCAGCAGGACCTTAAAGATCTTGCTGCTCTAGATCGTCATTATAGATATGTAACTGGCAAATTCTTTGAAGTCCCAGAGAAGGGTTATGATAATATTTATGACGAATAGTTAAAATTTTTGGAATACCCCATAGTGGGTATTGATTTTTATTTTCAACTTGTTCATCTTTACCATATCTATAAAGCATTATGAGGGGTAATGCTTTTAGATATTAGTTTTTTTTGAGTCAGTCGATTAACCTTGACTATTCAAAAAATAAGTTATGTTTCTGGTATTAGGGACACTAGAAACAAGAAAAGCCGCTCAAAGAGCGGCTTTTTTAAATTCCGTTTTTACTGAGATTGTGCCTATATTATTTTGCAATATTCACAGCACGAGTCTCTCGTATTACCGTCACCTTAACTTGACCTGGATAAGTCATATCAGTTTGAATCTTCTGCGATATCTCAAAGGATAATTGCGCAGCACGGTCGTCTGATATTTTTTCACTTTCTACCATAACTCGCAACTCTCTTCCCGCTTGAATTGCGTAGGCTTTCTCTACCCCACCGAAACCGAAGGCGATATCCTCTAGATCTTTTAAACGTTGTATGTAAGAATCTAGAACCTGGCGTCTGGCACCTGGTCGTGCACCGCTTATTGCGTCACACACCTGTACAATTGGAGAAAGTAAGGATGTCATTTCTATCTCGTCGTGGTGAGCACCTATAGCATTACACACCTCACTTTTTTCACCATGTTTTTCAGCGAGCTTCATTCCTAGAATTGCGTGTGGTGTTTCATCTTCCGTTTCTGGCACTTTTCCTATATCGTGCAATAGACCAGCTCGTTTTGCTAGTTTAGGATTCAATCCTAACTCTGCAGCCATGGTACCACATAGTTTTGCTACCTCACGGCTGTGCTGCAATAAATTCTGACCATAGGAAGAGCGGTATTTCATACGCCCTACCATTTTAATTAATTCTGGATGCAAGCCGTGTATTCCTAGGTCAATCACCGTGCGTTTACCTACCTCTGCAATTTCTTGATCTATCTGTTTTCTGGTTTTACGTACCACTTCCTCAATACGCGCTGGATGGATTCTACCATCGGTAACCAGTTTATGCAATGACAATCTTGCTACCTCACGACGCACGCTGTCAAAACAGCTTAAAATAATTGCATCTGGTGTGTCGTCAACGATAATCTCTACACCGGTAGCCGCCTCGATTGCTCTAATATTGCGACCTTCACGACCTATAATTCTACCCTTAACGTCATCGCTTTCTAGATTAAAAACAGATACGCAATTTTCAACCGCTTCCTCTGTACCTATGCGCTGTATGGTGTTGATGATCACCTTGCGCGCTTCCTGCTGTGCAGTAAGCTTTGCCTCTTCTATGGTGTCTTGAATGATAGACATAGCCTCTGTACGTGCTTTATCTTTAAGAGATTCAACCAGTTGCTTTTTTGCATCGTCTCCAGACATACCGCTAATTACTTCTAGTTGTTTTATTTGCTGTTCGTGAAGTCGCTCTAACTCGTCTTGTTTTTTAGCAAATGCTTCTCTTTTTTCGTCTATGTCTTTAATTTTGCTATCTAGACTTTGTGTAAGCCGCTTGCTTTGAGCTAGCTCATTGCTCACTTTTGATTCCTTATCCTTGGTACGCTTTTCTGCGTCACTTATTTTCTTCTCACGCTGCATGATTTCTTTTTCATGCTGAGATTTGAGCTCGATAAATTTTTCTTTGGCGCGATAGGTCTTTTCGGACTTTATTTTTTCTCCCTTGGCTTCGGCGTCTTTAATGATAGACTCAGCTTCTTTTTTTGCATCATTGAGTAGTTGCGAGGCTTTACCTTTTTCTACTAATGATTTTGCTATAAAATATCCTACAGCAAGCCCTATGATAAGAGCAATGGCAATAAATATAATTGTGTTAGTATCCATAATTTAAAATATAAAAAAACCTGCACGAGTTTCGGTTTTGTCTGAACTCCTTAAAGAAAGTTTAAGGCTAACTGGCTGATCAAGGATCCGGCTCTAGGCACGGCTTGCTTTTACAACCACGACTCACCTTTTTTAAAGAATCTAGTGTTGAGTTCACCAAAAAATGAAACAAGTGCAGGTAGTAACTGTTGTTTTTAAAGAACGTTATGATAAGTGTTGATCCAGTAATTGTTCCAGCATCTTCAAACGATCCTGGACTTCATCATTGTTATCACTCTTATCAATAATATGTTGCTCAGATCGCGCAGCAAATTGCAACGCACACATGGCTAGCACATCTTGTTTATCACGCACGGCATAGCTTTGCTCCAGTTGCTTGATCATTGCCTGGATGCTTTTTGCGGCCTTGCGCAACCCTTCTTCTCGAGAAGGATCGATGGTAAGCGGATAGACTCTATCTGCAATAGATATTTTTATTTTTAGTTTATCACTCACCTTTATGCTAGCTGTGCAATGCACTGATCGATTTCTCTTACCAGGGCATTGATTTTAAGCTTGGTTTTTGTTTTATAATCATCACTACCTAGCATCGCATTTGCTGTTTTGAGTGCATTCATGGCTTCCTCGCCTTCTTTAATAGCAAGATGAGCGTCATTTAAATCACTTTCTAAAGTTGCAATGACATGTTCCCTACGGTCCATCTCTTCCTGCAATCTTTTGTTTTCTGCAATCAATGCCTTGACCCTGAGTTCTATCTGATCTATATGGTTCAAAAGTTTTGACATACAAGCAAAATTAATGCGGTTCTCACAAAACTAACTTTCCCACGCAACAAATCAAATATTTATAGGACAAAGTTTAAAAAGCTTTTTGAAGTATATTGGGCGCATCATATCTTTATGCGATGCACCGTCACTATTTATGTTTTCTGTTTTTATATTTGGTTCTTTTTCGCTTTGGCGTAAGCCAAACAAACGAACAACTGCCACAAGACTATTTTATAAATCCTCTTGATTTTGAACTCATTCTCAGTGGCACTTTTGGAGAGCTCAGGTCCAATCATTTTCATAGTGGACTTGATCTCAAAACCAATCAACGCACTGGAGCCAAAGTTTATGCAGCGGCATCTGGTTATGTGAGTCGCATTAAAATTGAACATTACGGCTACGGTAAGGCGCTCTACATCACACACCCTAATGGCTATACCACTGTTTATGCTCATCTTGAAAAATTCAGCCCGCGTATAGAAGAATATGTGCGCAGTAAACAGTATGCAAATGAGAGCTATGAGATACAATTGTATCCTGATGATCTTGCATTGCGCGTGGATCAGGGCGAGGTAGTGGCCTACAGTGGTAACTCTGGCGGTAGCGGCGGGCCTCACCTGCATTTTGAAATAAGAGACAGCGGGTCTAGACCGATGAATCCTCTATTGCTAGGCATTAAAATACCCGATAATAGAGCCCCACTAGTCAAACAAATCAAAGCCTATCCATTGAATGAAAATGCCACCATTAATGGAAAATACGAGGCGCAACTGCTGCGACTCATCCCCTTAAAAGACAATAAATTTAAAACCGCACCATTCAGTGCTTATGGTGATATAGGTATAGGTGTTAATACTAACGACCGTCTGGATCGAGCAAACAATCAGAATGGTATTTACAAAGCTAGCACCACCTGGAATGGCAGGTCACATTTTGAGATCACCTTTAATAAATTCTCCTTTGACGAGACACATTATATCAACCAGCTCATAGATTTTGAACATTTCAAACGATACAAAAGCAGAATATCAAAACTTTTCATCCCACAAGGCAGTGCCCTAAGCCTTTACAATAATTCTATAGGTAACGGCAAGTTGCAGTTGTATGATCCCGGGTCAACTCACATAGTAACAGCAACTCTTGAAGATTTTGAAGGAAATACTAGCACCATCTTTATAGACATCACAAATGAAGAAAAACCTTCTCTTGAGACACCTCCACCAGCAGATGAACTTACAAGAGTAGCAGCAAATCAAAGCTATACTACAACCATGGGCGGTTTTACTGTAACCATACCAAAAAATGCGCTTTATGAAGATGCTTTTTTAGCTATAAGCCAGTCTTCTGACACAGTTAAACTGCATGAAGATTTAATCCCCTTACAAAAGAATATGGTGATCAATTATGACATGAGCAGTAAGCAAGGGGACGATTTGAGCAAATATTACATTGCTAGAGTTACACCCTGGGGAGCGTCCTATCACGTCTCTTCTCGCTTAAAGGCTAATACTCTTACTGCATTTACCAAAACACTGGGAACTTATGCCATAAGTAAAGATGTAACGCCGCCACAGATTACTCCCGTAAATTTTAAGGATGGTCAATGGATTAGCAATAATAAAACGCTAAAGGTCAAAATTCAAGATAATGACACCGGTATATCTGCCTATCGAGCGACTGTAAACGGTAAATTTATACTGATGGAATATGACTATAAGACGGACCTGCTGGTGCACTATTTTGATGATGGTGTCGTTACAGATACAGACAATGACCTGATGATCATCGTGACAGACGAGGTAGGAAATAGTACTAAATTTGAAGCCAACTTTAAGCGCAAGAGTTAAAACATCATATTGAGACACTTTATAACGCTCCTGATAATCGGGCTATCACTAACGACAACCGCACAACAGCAATCCACTGTTCAAGGTGTATTGCTTAACGAGCAACAGCTACCAGTATATAATGTTGCGATCAAGATAATTAACTCAAAACAGGGAACTACTAGCAACAGTAACGGGTACTATAAATTGCAAGTACCCTCAAATACTGCATTTGATCTAGAATTCTCAAGTATAGGATACAAGCGTATTGTTTTAAAAAACCTACAACTTAAACCCAATGAGATACTGGAATTAAATCCAGTACTTAAAACAAAAGTGGAACAAATTGCTACAGTAGTTTTGAGCAATACCTCAGAGCGTACTTTCAGTGGGATAACAGTAATCCAGCCTAACACTATACGCAAGATACCAGGTGCGCAACCCGGCGTAGAAAATATCTTACTATCGCTTCCCGGAGTCAATAATAACAATGAATTGAGTACGCAATATGCTGTGCGTGGTGGCAACTTTGATGAGAATTTAATTTACATCAATGAGATAGAGGTCTACCGTCCGTTTTTAATACGCAGCGGCCAGCAAGAGGGCTTGAGCATCATCAATACAGACCTAGTGCGTAGTGTAAATTTTTCGGCGGGAGGCTTTCAAGCAAAATATGGAGACAAATTAAGCTCTGTTCTTGATATTGAATACCGCCGTCCCACCACGCTAGCAGGCGGCGTCGATGCTAGCCTACTGGGAGTAAACGCATTTGTAGAGGGTACCGCTTTCGCGAAAGCATTAACCGCAACCACTGCAGTGCGTTACAGAGACAATAGTTTGTTTATCAACTCTCGAGAAACTCAAGCTAATGCCGTTCCAAGGTTTTTTGATGCTCAGACATTCATTACATATCAAGTCAATCAAAAGTTTGAATTAGGATTTTTAGGAAATATAGCTATTAACAGTTATGATTTTGAACCCGAGGATAGACAAACAAATTTTGGTACCATACAAGAGCCTATTGCGGTAGTCATTGATTACCAGGGACAGGAAGAGGATCAGTACGAGACATATTTTGGTGCCATTAAAGCAAGTTATGATGTCAACGACCAGTTAAGTTTACGTTTTATCAGTAGTGTTTATCACACGCAAGAACAGGAACATTTTGACATTTTAGCACGTTATGGACTGGGCAGTCCTAATACAGATTTAGGCAGTCGGGATTTTGGGCAAGTAGACTTTGTTACAGGAATAGGCTCAGAACTAGAGCATGGTCGCAACGATCTTGATGCTCTTATAGGAACCCTAGAGCATCGTGGTACATTTGTTATTAAAAATACAGGAACCACCAACGATCAACTGGACTGGGGCATCAAAGTAAATTTTGAAGATATCCGCGATCGTGTGAGAGAATATACTGTGGTTGACAGTGCTGGGTTTAACGTACGGCCGCCAGATATAGCCTTAAGAAACGACGAGCCCTACACACCATTCACTGCACCACTGGTGCCTTTTGAAAGTATCAATGCAACAAATGATGTACAGATCAATCGTCTCCAAGCATTTGGGCAGTATAGCAGTCGTGGTTTCTGGGGTGACCATGAATTATTCTGGAATCTAGGTGCTAGGGTTCACAACTGGACAGTAAGTGGCAGCGGGATCACAAGCGTCAATCAAACCGTATTTTCACCACGTGGACAATTTGCTATTAAACCCTACTGGAATAATACAGACATGCTTTTCAGAATATCTACAGGCGTGTATCACCAGCCGCCATTCTATAGAGAATTAAGGGACGAGAACGGCAGTGTTGTGCCAGATGTTAAAGCTCAAAAATCAGTACACTTTGTATTAGGCAATGACTGGAGTTTTAAATGGAATGATCGCCCTTTTACTCTTACTAGCGAGGCCTATTATAAAAACCTGAGTGATGTTAATACGTACACTCTAGAAAATGTAAGAATTAGATACCGTGCAAATAATGAGGCTCGCGCTTATGCTTATGGTCTAGACCTGCGCTTATATGGAGAGTTTATCAAAGGTACAGAGAGCTGGATATCTGCTGGATATCTCAAAACTGAGGAGAATTTAAACGATCGTGGATTTATCTCTCGCCCTACGGACCAGCGCCTAAAGTTTGCCATGCTATTTCAAGACTATGTACCTAATATACCACAATTGCGCATGTATTTAAACCTGGTTTATAATACGGGATTACCAGGTGGATCGCCTAATTATGCAGACCCCTACGACTTTCAATTCCGGTTAAGGGATTACCGCCGTG
The DNA here is from genome assembly GCA_947491755.1 of uncultured Nonlabens sp. Taxonomy (GTDB): domain Bacteria; phylum Bacteroidota; class Bacteroidia; order Flavobacteriales; family Flavobacteriaceae; genus Nonlabens. The sequence continues at coordinate 178,574 of CANLKV010000003.1, forward strand.
CAGATCTAGGCATCAATTATGTTTTAAAAGATGACCAAAACGATAGCAAATCATTCGCCAGTTTTGAAGAGTTTTTTATTGGCGCTGAGATCTATAACATCTTCGATAATCAAAACAGCATAACTAATATATGGGTGAGGGATATTGCAAGCGCTAGACAAATTGCGATCCCCAACTTTCTTACACCTCGTGTATTCAATGTAAGAATTGTGGCGAGGTTTTAAATTCTAGAAACGCTACTAACTGTAAACACAAACGATAGTACTCAATGAATGAGTAAAATTGTTAAACCTTGTTTATTTATTATTTGCCCCTTCCAGGTAATCTTTTAACACGTCCACCGTATAATCCAATTCGTCTTTTGTATTATAAATTGAAAAACTAAAACGCAAGCTGGGTTTATTAAGGTCTTCATCAGTTAACACCTGCGACAATACATGAGACCCCATTTGACTACCACTCTGACAAGCACTACCTTTTGAGCATGCTATACCTTTAAGATCCATGGTAAATAATAGCATGGCAGCTTTTTCTGCTGGGCAAGGCAAACAAACGTTTAACAGGGTGTAAGTAGAATTTGCAGCGTCACCGCAATTACCGTTAAATTTTACACCGCTAATTTTTTCTTTTAGCTGGGTTTTAAAGTATTCTTTAAGGTCTGCAACATAAGCGCGTTCTTTCTCGAGATTCTCATAAGACATTTGCATGGCTAGATCCATCCCTACAATATTATGAACACTTTCTGTCCCTGCGCGTATACCACGTTCTTGCGAGCCTCCTAAAATAAGCGGTTTCAAACCTGTTCCTTTTCTTATAAATGCAAAGCCTACACCCTTAGGGCCATGAAATTTGTGCGCACTTACGGCGGTAAAATCAACAGGCGTCGCAGCAAGATCCATGGTGTAATGACCTATAGACTGTACGCAATCGCTATGAAATAAAGCTCCATGCTCTCGACACAACTGTCCTACCCTATCAATGTCTAATAAATTACCTATCTCATTATTAATATGCATTAATGAAACCAGGGTCTTCTTATCGCTATTTTTAAGTAGCTTTTCTAGATCATTATAATCTGGTGTACCACATTCTTGAAGTTTTACGTGGTCTACCTGTACCCCATATTTTTCAGCCACATAATCTACGATATAAACGACAGCATGGTGTTCTATGCCAGTAGTGACAATGCGTTGCACTCCTAGATCACGTACGCAGCTATGTATGGCTAGATTATCCGCTTCAGTACCGCCGGAGGTAAAAATGATTTCGGCAGCGGTAACGTTTAATTGCTTTGCAATGTTTTTACGTGCCGTTTCAATCAGTGATTTTGCACTACGACCATAGCTGTGGGTAGAACTAGGGTTTCCATGAATATCACTCATTACCTCAACCATACGGTTGACAACTTCCGGTCGCAACTGGGTCGTTGCGGCATTATCTAGATATACCTTCTTCATGTGGTAAAAATAAAAGTTCCCAGGCAAATATCAGTATCTTAAACTTATAATGATATATTACCTTTGACGCATGAGAAGAATATTCCTTTTACTTTTATTGGTCGCTTGTTGCTCTTGTGATGATGGAGATATAATTGTGGACAACCTTTCCTTTAATAATGTCGCAGTACAAGCTTGTATTCCAGAAACTACCGCTGGGAGTAGAAATTATTTATTTTACAAAGCAGATCAATCCAGCTTTGAAAGCATCAGCTTACAATTTACCACAGCCGAAAATATTCTGGAAGAAGATGGTACCTATGGACCATTTGAAATAACAAATAATAATCAAGTAGAATACAGAAAGTTCAATAGTGCGCCTGGCAACAATTATTTTTGTTCAACATTGCCACCAGTAACACCTACTGTCATCGACGTATTGCTCTCTCGCTCTGGGTCATTTACCATTACTACAACTAATCAACTACTTACTTCTCCCAGTGCGCTAGCAAATGAAGAACCACTTACTGTAGATAGTGATGACGACCTATTACCCAATTACCTGGAGCCTAGCGGACTAGATACAGATGGTGATGGGCTTGAAAACAAAATTGATGCAGATGATGATGGTGACAACATTCCTACGGCACTAGAAGGCGTAGTAATTATTGACGGACAGATCTCACCCACCAGCAGAGACAGCGATATGGATGGCATACCTGATTATCTAGATAACGACGATGATAATGATGGTATTCCTACGATCCAGGAAGATCTCAACTCAAATTTAAACCCATTAGATGATGTCAATTCTATGGGAGTACCTAATTATCTAAATCCAAATGTAACGGCACAGGCCACACCAGCAATTACATCTTTTATCCCGCATTCATTTGTTAGGGTATCAATCTTACAAATTGAGATACCCGTGTTAACCCTTGTGCGCGGTGAGGAAACGGTTGTCTTTGATAATTTTGAGGATATACGAGATTTTGGCAGCTATATAAGCCCTGCATTTTTAGTAACTGTGGTTCCTACATTTGTACCATAATTATTTCGCATTTTGAAATAAGTACACCTCCGTGGCTCCTTTTCCATATTTCTGGAAATCGGCATCGTAATATTTCAAGTAATCATAGCGATCCAGTAAAAATTCCAACTCTTGACGCAGTACGCCTGTGCCCACACCATGAATAAAAATTAATTTAGGGATGTTGTTGCGGTGCGCCCATTCTATTTTATCACGTGCGGTATCAATCTGTAAATTAACCATATCATAGTTATCCATGCCGCGCTCATCATCAGTTAAATGGTGTATGTGCAAATCGACTTCGATCGCCGGGATAAAAGCCGCTTTCTTACGAGATTGTATGCGTCGTTTAGGTTTTTTGGGTTGAGGTTCCACTTTAGGAACCACGGCAGCTACTTTAAATCGTTTGTCATGAATCAACTCATCTTCATGAAAGGTAAGATCAATATCGTCTGTTGTGGTGACGGTTATTTGTTCCGCTTCCGCGAAAGCGACAACCCCAGCCATATCGTCATCCAGCACGAGCACGCGATCTCCTATAGAAAACTTATTACTCATCCAGATGGTCGTCTTTATGACGTGCCCAGTGCGCACTAGCACGATAGGCACCAAACATTAAAAGTACGAGGCCTACCAGCTGAAAATAAATCGAAACATGCGCAAAAGCCAGTGAGTAAGCAAGTAACGAAGCTCCAACTATAATAAGTATACCGTTAAAAAGCTGATGTTTTGAATTTTTCATCGATGAATGACGTATTTTATCGATCTAAAAGCCCTGAAATAGATTGAAGTTAAAATTAACAATAATACCGCAGAAAAGTGTATATTTTTACATCGATAGAAGACTTATGAAAAAAACTACTTTTTTTGCAATCGTAGCATTAGTGGTATCGCAGGCTGTAGCCCAAGTACACGTGATAAACGATGCATTCATATATTCTAAAGGTACAGATATTTTTATCACACAGGAGCTTGAGTTGCGCACCGCGCCTGTTGTGGATCCTGTAACTCCTGCAAACGATCGCCCAGGGTCTGCCTTTTATTTGCGTGATGAAGCGCACTTATTACAAGGTGATGATACGGACAACTCTGGTGATGGATTTTTATCTGTCTTTCAAGAAGGGGTTGCAGATAATTTTACCTACAACTACTGGTCATCTCCAGTAAGTTTTGCTAATGGCACCAATGGCAATAGCGGTTTTAGAAACACTCAAATATATTTTCCTAACCTTATGATGGGGTATCCATCCATAGGTAATACCGAAACAGATCTTGTCATAAAAGCTACTCAAGCCACCATACTTCCTACAAATTTTAAAAATGGAACTACCGACACATACGTAGGTACTCCAGGATCTTATTCGTTAGGTCCAGACGGTAACCCTCTTGTGGACGAACCTTTACGTATAGCGTCACGCTGGCTTTACAGCTATAATAGTATAGGTGTAGGGGCTGGTAATGGCGGCACTAGTGGTTATGAAGGATGGCAAGCATTTAGCAATCCATCTAGCATTGTGTTACCTGGCTATGGTTTTACCATGAAAGGAGTGTCAGGTACAGGACCTAATATTATAAATTCAGACTTAGGTCTAGGACAACGTTATGATTTTAGAGGTATTCCTAATAATGGTGACATCCAGGTAGGCGTTGAGGCAGGTGACTTCTCATTAGTTGGTAATCCTTATCCTTCTTCCTTAGATTTAAAAAGATTTATTGTTGATTCTGGTAACTCTGGAAATATTACACCAGAAATATATTTTTGGGACTCGCAACCTACCAGTCACTTACTTATCGAGTATGAAGGTGGTTATGGTACTTATATTCCAGGTGACCCAAATGATTTAACTATTGACGGTAGCTATGTAGAAGCTGCTTTTACCACTTATAATGAGAATGGTATCCCAACTGGGACATCAGTTACACGCAATCCAGGTCTCGCACCGCCAGTGGGCGCTGGATCTACTAGAAGATACGTACCCGTAGGACAAGGTTTTATGATACAACGTAATGATTACGGTTCGGTCACTTTTACTCCAGGCTCTGATGGGTTAGTTACTTTTAAGAATTCACACAGGGTTCCAGTAAAAGAAAATAGTTCTAACTCGCTCTTTAAAGCGGCACCTATAGATTCTAGAGATCAAAATGCCAATAGTGACAATGTATTTGTAGAACCTAAATTATATATCAACGCATTTGTAAACGGACGGTATAACCGTACCCTTCTTGTTGTTTTTGGTGAAAACGCAACATTTAATTATGATTTTGGTATGGAGGGTACGAACAATGCAAATAAACTGGAAACTGATGTTTATATGCCTATACCAGACGCGCCCCAAGAATATATTATTCAAACGGTACCTTATAGTAATGAGACCGCAATTCCATTATCATTTAAATCAACAACTCAAAAATCTACATTTGAAATACAAGTACGTGAGCTAATTAATCTTGATGCAGATCAAATACTATTGTACGATAAACAAGAGGATGTTTATCACGATATTTTAAATGACTTTGTGGTTGTAGAAACTGGTGCTGGTAAGGTTGAAAATCGTTATGAGATTGTTTTTGAAGAAAAATCTACTTTGAATAATGCTAGTGTAACTTCACCTAAAGACTTCACTGTATTTCAAAATGATGAGCAAAGTTTGCTCACCATTCAAAACCCTAATGGAAAAAATATAACCGCTATCCAGGTATATGACCTGGCTGGTAGACTGGTTGCAAGCCTAGCACCAGAAAATATAGAAAACGCATACACTTTCAACACATCTACCTATGCTACCGGTGTTTATGTAGTAAAAGTTTCTAGTACTGCAGGTACAAGTCAAGCGGTAAAGGTTGTAGTGTCCAATTAACTGAAGAAGAGCTAGTGGACGAGAGCTGGATGCTTCCCTGTTTTACCAAACAAATTACAGGTATTGATTGTCCTGGATGCGGCATCCAGCGATCTATATTTTTGTTATTAAATGGAGACTTATGGGACTCGTTTCTTATGTATCCTGCCCTACTCCCTATTATATTTTTAGTAGGTTTCCTTATTTTTGATATGTTTGTAAATACAAAAGTGGGAGAAACCATAAAATTATGGGGGACGATCCTAACCATAGGAACGGTTTTAACCAGCTACATTATCAAACTAATTCTAAACTAACCAAAACCAAAATAAATTATGCAAAAATTAAATACTACTGCTGTTTACATTTTATCTATCGTAGGCTTTCTATGCTGCTGCTTCTACGGTCTGGGCTTTTTAGCGTCTATCATAGCGTTAGTAATAGCAAACAAAGAATTGAAAAAATATTCTAATGACCCAGAATCTTATTCTAACGGTAAGGCCATGCAGAATGCAAAAAAGCTAGCCATAGTTGCAGTAATTGTATCTGGTTTAATGGCGCTTTATAGTGCTTACCAATACTTTGCATTTACAGAAGAGGAAAGAATAGAGCAAACGATGGATATGCTGGAGTCTTTTGGTGTGCCTCAAGAGATCATAGATCAAGCTCGAGCAGATGCAGAGGGGCAGTTGGACGATTAAAACACTTTATTAATGATAGAATAAAAGGGAAAGCAAATGCTTTCCCTTTTATTTTTATATTTATGAAGAAATAATTAACCACCCATCATGCAAAAATTAAATACTACTGCTGTTTACATCCTATCAATCCTGGGGTTTGTTTTGTGTTGTGCAGGCCTGGGCTGGATACCAGCTCTTATCGGATTAGTGATTGCCAACTCCGGACTTAAGAAATATAACGCTGAGCCAGATCTTTATGAAAACGGCAAAGCCATGAAAAGTGCAAAAACAGTCGCAATAATTGCGCTGGTAATTTCTGCTTTAATATTTATAGGATATGTATTTTTCATATTAAGTTTTGATGGTGAGTGCGATTTCTGGTACTGGTATATTGAGCAAGCTAATAATAACCCATCAGTCACAGAGGAGCAACTAGCACCTGTCTACGATCGCATGGATCAACTAGGCTGTATGTAATTCAAACCTAATTACACAAAAAAAGGGAAGGCTTGAGCCTTCCCTTTTTTCTTTTTGCTTTCGGGCAACTATTCAAACTCTTTCAAAGTTTTTATGATGATATCAATACATTCATCCAGTTGTTCCCTGGTCATAACTAGCGGTGGTGCAAAGCGTATGATATTACCATGGGTGGGCTTTGCTAATAATCCGTGATCTCTCAATCGCATACAGATATTCCATGCTGTATCACTATCTTCTGTATCGTTGATTACAATTGCATTAAGCAATCCACGACCGCGTACTAAGGTAACCGTATCTGTTGTTTGAATGTACTCATTGATTTTTTCTCTAAAGTAATTCCCTAAAACCCTAGCATTTTGGGCTAGGGATTCATCTTTTACTACGTCAAGAGCAGCTATAGCGACTACCGCAGCCACTGGATTCCCACCAAAGGTACTCCCGTGCTGTCCTGGTTTTATGACGTTCATCACATCATCATCTGCTAGAACAGCACTTACTGGCGACGCTCCTCCAGATAATGCCTTACCCAAAATAAGAATATCAGGTCTGGCATAGGTTTCTTGTCGCTCACAATGTCCCTTACAAGAACAGGTACCACAAACAGCCAGCAAAGCTCCTGTACGTGCGATACCCGTCTGGATCTCGTCTGCAATAAATAAGGCGTTGTACTGCTCACACAATTCTTTGCTGCGACGCATAAAATCATCTGATGGAGTGTATACACCGGCTTCTCCCTGAATAGGCTCTACCAAAAAACCGGCAACATTATCCTGTTGCAATGCATTTTCTAATGCCGCTGTATCGTCGTAAGGTATTTTTATAAAACCAGGAGTGTATGGCCCAAAATTCTTCCGAGCATTCTCATCGTTTGAAAATGAAATAATGGTGGTAGTACGACCGTGAAAATTATTCTTACAAACTATAATTTGTGCGTCTTTTTCTTGCACTCCTTTCTTTTCATATGCCCATTTTCTGGCAATTTTGATAGCGGTTTCTACTGCCTCTGCACCTGTATTCATAGGCAACACACGATCAAATTGAAAATAATCTGTCATGTATTTATTGAATACTCCTAGTTTATCATTATGAAAAGCTCTAGAAGTAAGCGTCAATGTGCGAGCCTGTTGGGTCATAGCATCTATGATAGCCGGATGACAGTGCCCCTGATTGACTGCACTGTAAGCACTCAAAAAGTCAAAATACTTTTTCCCTTCTACATCCCACACATAGACACCGTCACCTCGTTCTAGCACCACTGGTAAGGGGTGGTAATTATGTGCTCCATATTTTTCCTCTTCAGTAATCAGCTCCTGTGACGTTTTTGTCGCGGTAGTATTCATTCTTCTGTATTATTTTATAAGTTGCAAATTACAAAAATCTATACGGTCTTATCGTTTAGGTAGAGTTAATAGAACTTATTAATTTATCAGCTAGAAAGACTGCCAGTAGTAGCATTTCGTTTAATTTTGAACCTATGTCTAAAAGAAGAAGAAGAGCACAAAAAACCTTTGAAAAGGTGCCTGTTGTTGATGCGGGAGCTCGTGGTAAAAGCGTTGCAAAAACTGCCGCTGGCGAGGTTATTTTTTTAACTGATGCCGTTCCTGGGGACGTGGTTGACATCACCACTTTTAAGAAAAGAAAATCTTTTTACGAGGGCAAAGTAGTTCATTTTCATGAGCGATCCAGTCGTCGTACGACTCCTGTTTGTAAGCATTATGCTGAGTGTGGAGGCTGTAAATGGCAAGAAATGGCTTACCAGGATCAACTATATTTTAAGCAAAAAGAAGTAATAGAGAATTTAACTCGTATAGGTCATCTCGATTTACCCAGTATAGATCCTATCTTAGGTAGCGACCAGCAGTATTACTATCGTAATAAAATGGAATTTAGTTTCTCTGCAAGCCGCTGGTTGACACTGGAAGAAATTCAGTCTGATCAACAAATTGAGGATAAAAAAGCCCTAGGCTTTCATATCCCTGGTATGTGGGATAAAATATTGCATCTAGACGAGTGCCATTTGCACCCAGCAATAGGCGAGCGCATACGATTGAGCGTACACGCTTTTGCAAAAGCAAATGAAATCTCTTATTACGCGCCTCGAGAAAAATCAGGAACCTTGCGCACCTTAATGCTACGCATTTCTAGCACTGGTGATGTCATGGTTGTAATTCAGTTTTTTGAAGATCATCAAGCGCATCGCACAGAACTATTGGAACACCTGAAAAATGAATTTCCAGAGATCAAATCGTTACAATATATCATTAATGAAAAAGCAAATGATACTATTTATGATCAAGAGGTGATTTGCTATTATGGTAATGATTTTATCATGGAACAAATGGAGAATTTACAGTTTAAAATAAGTGCTAAATCTTTCTATCAAACCAACAGTCAACAGGCTTATGAACTCTATAAAGTCACTCGTGATTTTGCTGGACTGGATGGCTCTCAAACTGTTTATGATTTATATACGGGTACAGGAACCATTGCACAATTTGTAGCAGGACAAGCAAAAAAAGTGATAGGCATCGAGTCAGTACCTCAAGCAATTGAAGATGCAAAGGCAAATGCTTTGTATAATAAAGTCGATAATGCCGAGTTTTTTGTAGGAGATATGAAGGATGTTTTTACCAGTGACTTCATCGACGAGCACGGTAAACCAGATGTTGTTATTACAGACCCACCACGCGATGGTATGCATAAGGATGTGGTCGCACAATTGATTCAACTGGCTGCACCTAGAATTGTTTATGTGAGCTGTAACAGTGCCACCCAAGCGAGAGACCTGTCGCTACTGGACGATATTTATAAGGTTGTGAAGGTGCGACCTGTAGACATGTTCCCACAAACGCACCACGTAGAAAACGTGGTTTTACTAGAATTAAAAAAGTAAATTATGAATAAGTATATCTTTATTTTACTGACTACTCTTTTTTTAAGCAGCTGTAATAAAGAATCTCAAGAGACACTGGCAACCACGCAGGATCCAGTACAGCTCACGGGTATGATTGAGATGAACAACTCTCTCAATGTACAGCAAGTGCAAGTGTATGCTTACAATTATCTAGAGGCAGATTATCAGGAGTTTTCTTCCGCCGTAGCAGCAGACGGGAGTTTTTCCATCGAGATACCCATGAACCAGCCTCTAGAAATTGCAGCAATTGCTAGTGGGCCATTCAGTTTTTTGGCTGCTCCTGGCGACTCTATTTATGTAAAGATTGCAGGAAATGTGGCAGACACTACACAAACAATGACTTACACCTTTTCTGGTGACCGTGGTGTGACTAACAACAGATTACAAGAATATAAAAAAGAGTTTCCTGTAGATGTGCAGCCTTTTTATGACAGTGAGGAAGCAGAGGCGCTAGAAGAATTTATCGCTTTCGCGAAAGCGAACCAACCCTTAATCGAACGTTATAATGAGAACTTTCTAGCTAATGATACAGATGCGCTGCTAGAGGCCTACCTGGAAGCCCAAGCCAAATATTATTTTGCTACTGCAAAAATTGATTTTGCCAATTATCGTAGCTATTATGGGTTTACAGCGCCAGCCCCAGACGAAGCTTACTATGATTTTATCAAAGACCTGCCAGAACTGGATACACCAGATCTAATAAATGCCGGGATTGTACAACGATTGATCTATAATTTAACCTACTACTACCGCAATAAAGTAAGCGCTATGAGTGATAGTAAAGGCCTAGACAGCGATGCTCTGGACAAAAAGTTAATCGATGTGGTGGCTGCAAACCGTGGCAAAAATCCATTGCTATACAATTATGTCATTCATGATTTGTACCTTAAAAATTTGAGCGACCATAAAGTAGAGCTCTATGAAGCTACTCAAGAAAAAATCAACAGTTATATTACTGATGCTAGCATAAGAGAATCAATTGTTGAAAAATATAAAAAGGAAAAAGCATTACTGGACTCACCAGAAATTCCTGAAGGGGCTGAGCTGCTAAAGTTTGAAGCAACTGCTGCAGAGGATTACCTGCAAGAAGTCATTGATAATGCAGGTGGTAAGGTGGTATATATTGACAACTGGGCCACCTGGTGTGGACCATGCAAGGCAGAGTTTAAAAATGCCTCGCCACAACTGCATGAAAAATTCAAAAATGATGTAGAGTTTGTATATTTCTGTCATAATAGTGAGAAACGTACTTACATCCCATCCATCGCAGAGTTTAAAATTAAAGGGAAGCATTATTTTCTTAATGAAGAAGAGTCTGCTGTCATAAGTAGAATGATTCAATTACAAGGATTTCCTACCTATACAGTAATCGATAAGTCAGGAGAGATAGTCCTTTCAGATTACATTCACAGACCCAGCTACCCAGAAACAACGACCCTGCTTACACGTTTAATCAATGAATAAAAAGGTTCTCGTTTTATTAGTAATTGTATGGTGTAGCGTTTTATCATCTTGTCAACGAGACGACTTGTGTGTACCAGACGAGCTGGATTTCCCACGTCTCGTTGTTGTTTTTGTAGATGCTCGCAATCAGTTGGTGCGCAAACCTGTTGAAACACTAGAGGTACTAGAAATTAACGATAGTATTTTACTGCCGTTAAATGCCACTGGTGCGACACGATTGACCCAGGTAGACTCTATCGCGATTCCTTTGCGCATCGATCAATCGATCACTCAACTAGAATTTATACAGCGATTAAGCACTAATGCCGTCAATCGCAGTCCCGTTGATGTAAATTACATACAGGAAGAACAATATGTAAATCGGGCTTGTGGCTTTATTCCAGAATTCAACAACCTATCACTAGATCGGCCAGACAATCCAGCAATGGACGAATGGATTACAAATTTTATCATCAGGACTCCAGACGTCACCTCAAATCAAGATATTCATGTGGAGATACGTCACTAGCCTACTGCTGTTTTTATACGGCACAACCCTATTTGCCCAGGATAATGGCGGCGGCATCGAGCAGCCTGTGGACAGTGTGGCTTATCAACAAACCTATGGCCTGCGGGCGGGAATTGACCTGGCCAGCCTAATACGCACTGCTCTAGATGATGAGTATACAGGCTTTCAAATAATGGCAGACTGGCGCCTGACGGACAAATGGTATATCGCTGGCGAATTAGGGACAGAAGAATTGATACGGGAGAGCAATCAGATCGATTTTGAGACAACAGGTTCTTTTATCAAGGCAGGTGCTGACTACAATTTTTATCGCAACTGGCTGGGAATGGATAATATGATTTATGTAGGATTTAGAGCGGGAGCTGCAAGTTTTTCACAACAACTCAATCGCTTTGATTTTTTTCAAGACAATAATATTTTTACCGCAGACAGCCGTTTTCCTAATGAAAAGTTTGACGGACTATCTGCTTTCTGGGGTGAAATTCAAACAGGTATTAAGGTAGAAGTTTTAAATAATTTGTATTTGGGAATCAATTTGCAACTTAAAGTGCTGGCGAGTGAGGATGTCCCTGATAATTTTGACAATTTATACATACCAGGTTTCGGTAGAACTTATGACACCACAAGTATAGGTGTAGGCTATTCCTACGGCATTACCTACCGCATACCATTTTATAAAAAATAAATGGGGTACTAAAGATCCATTCGCATCCTTGCACCTACACCTATGAACACTTCATAAAAAAACCTTCCTATTGACATAGGAAGGTTTTTTTATCTGATAGCAGACTGAGCTCTACTCTTCTTCCTCGTTAGAAAGTGTGGATAACAGATCATTTTCTTGCAGAATGTTGTACCACTGTATGACTTTTTTAATATCACTAGCATATACACGCTCCTCATCGTATTCTGGTAGAACTTCATTGAAGTAATTGCTCAGTTCTTCCTTAGAGGACTGGTGACTAATAGCCGCTCCTTGGTCCTCTTTAGTCGCAATTTTATTAAACACCTCCCTTAATGGCACTTCTGCCTCATAGGTATAAATAGAAATATCTTTCAAGACACTTACATTGTGGCTCATCCCCACAATTGAGGTTTTCTTGTCACTCAATGACTCAACAACAAAACCGCTGCGTGCTTTAGTTTTCAGCTTATATAAACCTGGCTTCCCAGTGATGGATAAAATGCTTTCTAGACTCATAGTTATTTTTTGGATCGCAAATATATAAAACCCGACTTATCTGCGGCCTTTTGCCTCTGGAAAACGCATGCGGTAATCCACATTTGTTTTGCCTTTAGAAATATTAGTCAGTTTGTTTTTGATCAGTCGTTTTTTAAGACTGGATATTTTATCTGTAAACAGTACACCTTCTATATGATCGTATTCGTGCTGGATCACTCTAGCGATTAACCCACTGTAGGTTTCTTGGTGCTTCACAAAATTTTCATCTAGATACTCAATAGTAACATTTTCTGGACGCACCACATCCTCGCGCACGTTAGGTATACTTAAACAACCTTCATTAAAGGACCATTCTTTTCCTGTTTCTTCAATAATTTGAGCATTAATAAAAGCTTTCTTGAATCCTTCCAGTTCTTTCTGCTCCTCTGGTGAAAAATCTGGATCCTCACTAAAGGGTGCTGTGTCTACCAGGAAAACACGGATAGGCAATCCCACTTGTGGAGCTGCAAGACCCACACCAGAGGCATTGTACATCGTCTCCCACATGTTACTTAATACTTCCTTTAAATCGGTATAATCCTGAGTAACATCAACTGCTTTTTTGCGCAGTACTGGGTCACCATAGGCTACAATTGGTAAAATCATGTTTTTTACTTTGTTATATTAATGACGGCGCTCCATATAAGATTGCAAAATAATAGTTGCAGCAATCTCATCCACCAGCGCCTTATTGCGACGTTGCTTTTTTTTAAGTCCGCTATCAATCATGGTTTGAAATGCCATTTTTGATGTAAAACGCTCATCAACTCGTTCTATTAAAATATCTGGGTATGCTGTTCTTAACCCCTGTGCAAAATTTGATATAACTGCACCCAGCTCACTATCTGTATAGTCCATCTGTTTAGGTTCTCCTACCACGATGGTAGATACCTCTTCTTTTTTGAGATATTCTTTTAACCAGGCTTGCAGCTCTCTGGTAGCAACTGTGCACAACCCAGAGGCGATTATCTGCATAGGGTCTGTGACAGCAATACCAGTGCGTTTTTTACCATAGTCGATTGCGAGTATACGTCCCATTAGTTTGCAAAAATAGGCATTATAAGGCGATTCAGGCAGCCTATCGAGTAATAGCAGATCCAACTTTAGAGTTTATCTTTGATCATTTAAAACTTTACTTTTTTGGAACAGATCAAGAATATTATAGAGAACGCGTGGGAGGACCGCGGCTTACTAGAAAATCAAGTGACTAAAGACACGATACGCAGTGTCATAGAAATGTTAGATAGCGGCGAGTTGCGCGTAGCACAGCCTACCAGCAATGGCTGGCAGGTCAACGAGTGGGTTAAAAAAGCGGTAGTGCTATACTTCCCTATCCAAAAAATGCAAACTATCGAGTGTGGTCCACTAGAGTTTCATGACAAAATCCCATTAAAGACGGGTTATAAAGATAAAGGTATACGAGTGGTGCCTCATGCAGCAGCGCGTCACGGCGCCTACATTTCAAAAGGTGTCATTCTCATGCCTAGTTATGTCAATATAGGCGCTCATATAGAAGAAGGAACCATGGTAGATACCTGGGCAACCGTGGGCAGCTGCGCACAGATAGGAGCAAATGTTCACTTGAGTGGTGGTGTAGGAATAGGTGGCGTTCTAGAACCTTTACAAGCCGCACCAGTAATAATCGAGGACAATGCATTTATAGGTTCTCGATGCATTGTTGTAGAAGGTGTACGTGTAGAAAAAGAGGCCGTACTGGGTGCAAATGTTGTTCTTACTGCTAGCACAAAAATCATTGATGTCACTGGAGATACCCCTGTAGAAATGAAGGGCGTTGTACCAGCCAGATCTGTTGTAATTCCTGGAAGTTATGCCAAAGAATTTGCAGCAGGTACTTATAACGTGCCGTGTGCATTGATCATAGGGACACGCAAAGAAAGCACTAATAAAAAAACCTCGCTTAATGATGCATTGCGCGAGTATGACGTAGCGGTATAGTGAAAATTTTACTGATTCAATATAAGATGCTAGGCGATGTACTTACCAGTACCGTCATTGCTGACCAGCTTAAAAAGGCATTTCCTAGCGCTTCTATTGATTATCTCATTATTGCAAATGCCGCGGCGATTGTTCAAGAGCATCCCAGCATAGACGGCATTATTCCTGTTAAAAAAGCAGACATGAGCACGCTGGGTGGTATTATCTCGCTTTCGCGAAAGCTAAAACAAAACAACTACAGCCTATTAATCGATGCCTATTGCAAGAACAACAGCGCATTGCTATCCTGGCTATCTGGCATCCCACAACGCATAGGATATAATAAGTGGTTTGCAGGTCTTGCCTACACCACCGGTATTAAAAACAATCCCGACAAAAAGCTTTTTGCTACAGGTTTAAGCATAGGCAGCCGGCTTATATTAACTACTCCATTGATAAAAAATGTCGACTGGCATCTCAAACCCAGTATACACCTAACAGAGACCGAAAAACAGGGTGCTCGCAAGTGGCTCATCCAGCATGGCTTAGATATAAATAAAAAGATAACCATGGTATCGGTACTAGGGTCTGCGGTTAATAAGACTTTACCTCTTAAAAAAATGGCCGCTTTTATCGATCAATATATGGAAGGCAGCGATAGTCAGATCCTTTTTAACTACATACCCAGTCAAAAGGAAAGCGCATTGAACATTTATCAGGCTTGTAGAAAAAAACACCAGCAGCGCATATTTATTGATGCTTTTGCCCCTAGTATAAGAAGCTTTCTCGCTGTACTATCGCAATGCCACGCCACGATAGGTAATGAAGGTGGCGCTATAAACATGGCCAAAGCACTGAATGTACCCACGTTTGCAATATTTTCACCGTGGATTTCAAAAGAAGTATGGAATTTGAGTGTGGATGGTCACAAACATATAGCCGTACACCTTAAAGATCAACGGCCAGAATTATTTACTGAGGGCACGAATAAAGATTATAGAAAGATTTCTCTAGACCTTTATGAGAACTATAAAATTGAAGAAATGAAAAGTACCATAGAACATTTTATTAAATACAACCGCCTTAATGACTAGAAAAAGTAAGTACTGATGCCAATTAAACCCATGGCATCCACTACCTGATCATTGCCTAAAACTACTAGTAGAATTAAAGTTAAGCTCCATTTATGCAGAAATATAAAATTTCGGCCATTATACCCACTTATAATGAAGCGCACAATATTGTAGAGGTATTGCAGACTGTAGATTTTTGCGATGAGATTATTCTAGTAGATAGTCATAGTACCGATAATACCGTCGCACTAGCCCAGCCGTATATTGATAAACTACTAGTGAGAGAATACGAGCACAGCGCAAGTCAAAAAAACTGGGCTATTCCTCAAGCCTCAAACGAGTGGATACTTCTAGTAGATGCAGACGAGCGTGTGACTCCTTCTTTAAAGACTGAGATCATTGAATTACTGATGCGTGCAGAACAAGAGCCGCATGCTGGGTACTGGATAGGTCGGCGCAATTTTTTTATGGGAAAGCAAGTGCGCTATAGCGGCTGGCAAAACGATAAGGTCATACGATTTTTTAAAAAATCAAAATGTAGATATGCTGATCAGCACGTCCATTCTGAGATTGTCGCTGATGGTAGCGTGGGATTCCTCCATCATAAACTTTTACACTACAAGTACACCAGCATAGATGCCCACATGGCAAAATTGCAACGCTATGCGTCATTGCAGGCTATTGATTATAATGAGAAGACTGGCCCTATAACTGCCTATCATCTAGTGATCAAGCCGTTGTGGGCGTTTTTTAAGCACTATATCTTACAACGTGGTTTTCTAGATGGATTTGTTGGGTTTACCATTTCCTATCTGCGCAGTTATATGGTCATCATGCGTTATATCAAACTTTACCTAAGGCGAAAGAATTTAGAATAACCCGGGTTGCGACGTTTTAATATTTACCAATTAAAGCTTTTAAGCGTTGTTTGATTTCTTTCTTTTTATGGAATTTACGCTGGAATTGCTGTACATGATCCCACATAGTATTGATCGTTTGAGCGGTATCCATTTTAATAAGTCGTGCATACTCTGTGCCCATAATTTCATACATCCATCGCTGTGGCGATAAACGTTCAAAGTTTTTTAGTCGGTCACTTACGGGTATGTCATAGAACTTCATGCGGTTCAAATCTACCAGAAAAAAAGCATAGCCATTTTCAGTTTTACGGATCAAGGTATTACCTGGCGAGTTGTCTAGAAAATAAATTTGAGCCTCGTGCATCTGGTAAATAAATCGCGTAAACTCTATCAATATTTGTTCTTTATCTTCTAGGGTGTCATCGTTTATTAATTCTCTGAAGGTAAAGTCATGCGGTTCATAAACACTCACATAATAGCTACCGTTAAAGCACAAGCCTGTTGTTTGCTCAAGATATGCTATAGGTGCTGGAGTGCCTATCTGGTGTTGCAATAAATAAGTTGCATTTTCATACGATCGCTGGGCTTTCGACTTCCTTAAAAAACGGTAAGCGATGCGATTTACAGCATTAGGGATCTTAAAAGATTTGACTACAAGCGATTGTCCCTTGTAGCTAACCCGCTTGATTTTATTGCGATCCTCGCCCAGCTGCTCCTTAGAATCGTGAAACAAGTCTAGGATTTCTTGAAATTGCTTTCGCGAAAGCGAACTGCTCACAAAATTCTCGTTACTCATAAATTTGAAGAATCAAAGGGGCAAAATTACAATAAAACTAATGACCCGCTTATTTGTTAGTTTTAGATACAAGTAGTTTTTTGGATAGTTGTAAATAAAGATAACTTATTACTACAATGATGATATATATTTGAAAAGAAATAATTCTATGCCAAATATTTCAGTAATTATATTGAATTACAACACATCTGTTCTCACTCTGAATTGTATTTCTTCAATAAAAAAACAGACGAATGAGAATGAGTCATACGAAATAATAGTTGTAGATAATGCATCTAATTATACAGACTATCAAACCCTTAAGAAGTCCGAAATTATTAATAAAAATAATAATATATTATTATTAAGGCAAAGGAAAAATCTGGGATTTGCAGGTGGAAATATGGTAGGGGTCAATCACGCAAAAGGTGAATATCTAGCATTCATAAATAGCGATGTCTTATTAAAGAACGATTGTTTAAACATTTTAAGATCTTTCTTAGATTCAAGCGGTGCAGCTGTTGCCGGAGCAGCACAGTTTGACTCAGATGGAAATTATGTAGCTTCACACGACTATTTTCTATCTATAAAAAGAGAAATATTAGGGCGAGATATATTTCGTTTAATGAATCCTATGCGTTATCAAAATAGAAAAAATCAGGTGAAAGCTGCAGTGAAAGTAGATTCTATACCTGGGTCCTTAATGTTCATAAGAGCTCATTCGTTTAATCAAGTAGGAGGATTTGACACAAATTTGTTTCTGTATTTTGAAGAAACGGACCTTTGCTATCGTATTTCAAAAACGGTCTCCAGTGGTTCTACTTACCATGTGCCACAAGCACAGTACACACACCTATCAGGATCGAGTACAAACCCTAACTTGTTGATTGATCGTGAATTGAAACTAAGTAAAATTTATGTGTTGCGAAAACATAGCAACATAATATTATTTGCTTTGTATTACGTTTTACTAGTTTTAAAAACTATTATCAAATCAATATTTTCAAGTAAGAACAGATTTCTACTAAAGTTTTACCTTCAAGGTTCCCCACTACATCATTCCCTGAAACAGAATCAAAATATCCATGATTACTAAAAAATTATCTATACTACATCTATCAGCTGTCCTGACAAGGGGTGGTGGTGAGCATCATATCATCGATTTGACCCAAGAGCTCAAAAAGTTAGGTCATAATTGTTTTATATTTTGCCCAGCGAAAAGTTCTTTAGAAAGTGATGGCATAAATAATAACTTAAATATCATAACCGCCAATTTGAGATTTAAGGTAGATCCATTCTTTATTGCCAAATTAGTGAGATTTTGTACGCGAAACAAAGTTGATATTGTTCACGTTCATGACCCTATTGCAATGCAGATTGCTATTCTCGCATCATTTTATAAAAACTTTCCTAAAACTGTACTCAGTAAAAAAACAAGTTTTCCTATTAAAAAAAGAAAATCCACGCTTTTTAAATATAACCACATTTTATTTGAGAAGATCATAGGTGTATCCAAAGAGGTATCTAGAATAACAGCACAGTCAATTACAAAAACTTCAAAGATTACCACGATTTATAACGGCTGTAATATCGACACTCTAAGTAAAATGAAACAAAGTTTTGACATTAAAGCTATGTTGAGATTGCCTTTAGAGTCAAAGATTGTTTTAAACATTGCAAATCATACCAAACCTAAAAATTTGAGTAGCTTAATACGATGTGCAAATGCTCTAAAGTCTGATGATGAAATTTATTTTGTTCAAATTGGGCGTTACACTGAACAAACATCATCAATACTAGATTTAGTAACTGAATTGAATTTAAATTCAAAAATTTATTTTTTGGGAGAACAAGAAAATGCAGCAGTTTATTTAAGACAGGCAGATATATGTTTGATTACATCTAAAAGCGAGGGATTGCCACAAGTTATTTTTGAGTCCATGTATTTTAAGACACCTATAATCAGTACATCGGTTGGAGGAATACCAGAAATTATCCAAGACAATAAAAATGGATATTTGTTTGAAATCGAAGATTATCAAGGAATGGCTAATCGTATTGTAGAAATAACTGCAAACCCTGATAAAGTCAAGTTAATGCTTGATTATAATAAGAATTTAATAATAGACAAGTTTAACTCAAGAAACATGGCTATAAAGACGGTAAACCTCTATAATGAAGTATTAAAAGTTTAGGTCAAGTATTTTAAATGAGCATTCAGCTGAGGTCTATACTACTTGTTATTTCTATTTTTGCATTATGGCAAAAAAGAAACCACAAGAACCTCAACTAGAAATACCTCGAGCTATTATCCAGGATGCCGTGACACATCTTAAAAGAGGAGAAAGCATCCTCTACCCTACAGACACTGTTTATGGACTGGGTTGCGATGCAACGAATTATGACGCTGTTGAGAATTTATTTTCCATCAAGCAACGAGACGCTAGCAAAAAGATGATCGTCCTAGTTGACAGCTTCCAGATGCTGGATCAATATATCGAAGAAGTACCAGAGATGGCATGGGAAGTGCTCAAATTAAATAAAAAACCACTCACAATTGTCTTTGACCGTCCTAAGGGCGTAGCAGAAAACCTGATCGCTAGCGATAATTCTCTAGCAGTACGAGTAACTAATGACCCATTGTGTCGCGCTATCATACGTGGGTTGCGCAAACCTATCGTAGCTACTAGTGCAAACTATCAAGGACAACCTACACCTGTACATTATGACGATATTGAGCCTAGCTTAATTGAAAAAATTGATCATGTGGTAGACCTCCCGCTAGCAGCCAAAAATATCAAGCCTAGCGCTATCATGAAAATATCAAATAATGGTATTGTAAAGATTATAAGAAAATAAACCGATGACAGCAGGTAATTATAAAGAAGCATTGAAAGATCCTGTCTTCAATATGATAAGTCAAGCGGCTCAGAATATCAATGTAGACGCTTATGTAATAGGTGGTTTTGTACGTGATTATTTACTACAACGTGGCAACAAACAAGACATCGATATTGTATGTATAGGTAGCGGTATTGCACTTGCTCAAGAGGTCAAAAAATTACTTCCTAACAGTACAAAAATCAGCACCTTTAAAAATTATGGCACTGCCATGATTAAAACGGACGAGCTAGAGCTAGAATTTGTAGGGGCACGCAAGGAAAGTTATGATCGCAATAGCCGCAACCCAGTGGTGGAAGATGGCACGCTAGAAGATGATCAAAACAGGCGCGATTTTACTATAAACGCAATGGCCTTCAGTCTACAAGCTGAAAACTATGGCTATCTTTTGGATCCTTTCAACGGGACAGACGACCTTCTTTCAAAAGTTATAAAAACACCGCTCGATCCAGACATTACCTATAGCGACGATCCCTTAAGAATGCTGCGGGCTATACGTTTTGCAAGCCAATTAGACTTTTCAATAGATCCGGTATCTTTTGAAAGTATCAAGTCAAATGCAGAACGTATAAAGATTATCACCAATGAACGTATCGTAACAGAGCTGCATAAAATCATAGCATGCGACCAGCCTTCTCATGGATTTTTGTTGCTAGAAAAGTCTGGTTTATTAGAACTTATCCTACCAGAATTGACAGCACTCAAAGGTATAGAAGAGGTTGAAGGACAAACACACAAAGACAATTTTTACCACACCCTAGAGGTAGTTGATAACATATCGCGACATACAGATGACATCTGGTTGCGCTGGGCGGCACTCTTGCACGATATAGGAAAAGCACCTACAAAACGTTTTAATAAGAAAGTAGGTTGGACCTTTCATGGACATGAGTTTAAGGGGTCCAAGATGGTTTACCAGCTTTTTAAACGTTTACGTATGCCTTTGAATGATAAGATGAAATTTGTTCAAAAGCTGGTGCGCATGTCATCTAGGCCCATTGCAGTAATTGATGAGGCTGCGACTGATAGTGCCGTACGCCGTCTTATTCATGATGCTGGTGAGCATATTGAGCAACTCATGACTCTGTGCGAGGCAGATATCACTACAAAAAATCTCAAACGTTTTAAAAAGTACCATAGTAATTTTCAAAAAGTACGGGATAAAATGGTCGAGGTAGAAGAAAGGGATCACGTGCGCAACTTCCAGCCGCCTGTCACGGGTGAGGAGATCATGACCACCTTTCAATTGAAACCCTGCCGTGAGATAGGAATTATAAAAGCCGCTATTAAGGAGGCGATCCTAGATGGCGATATACCTAATGAGCACGATGCTGCATATGCATTGATGCTTAGAAAAGGGAAAGAATTAGGATTGAAAACAGCATAGATTCTTAGAAAGTACGCTTTCGCGAAAGCGTATTATCAAACCAATACTGCTGCAATTTTAAGATTTCTTAGGATCAGAAACTTTTATGGAATTAGTACATTTAACTATGCTTAAAAAATTACTAGGTTTTTTTATAGGGTGTATTCCAGCAATATGCCTATCACAGATAGCTGAAAAAAGAGACAGCCTACCTTTCTATGGAAACAACTCGTTTACAATAGTTATCGATAGTTCCTATAGTGCTGCGCCGCGATTTCTTGCATTGGATGCAAAACTGCATCAATTAAACCCTAGCACTAGCGCAGCATTTCAAAAGGAACGGTCCTTAATGCGGTATGATTTAAAGTCGGTTCAAGAAGAGCCCAGTATTATTTTGGGTGATTTAAACTTATTTGAAATGCGGTACCGCAAAACCAACACGGCTTACTACGAAGCCCTTAAAAACACGGCTTATATGCAAGTCGTTAACCCATTTTCTTGTTACCAGCCTTTATGACCCACTCAGAAATTATTGAAAGATTCTTAAGTTACATTACAATCGATACAGAATCTGACCCTATTAGTACAACCACACCCAGCACTGAAAAACAATGGGATCTAGCCCGCAAATTGCATCAAGAATTGATTGCTATGGGCATGCAGGATGTAAGCATAGACGATAATGCCTATGTGATGGCGACATTACCTAGCAATGTGGACTACCATGTGCCTGTTATAGGTTTTATTTCTCACTTTGACAGTACGCCAGATTTTACAGGAAAGAACATAAAACCACAAATAATAGAGAACTACGACGGTGGTGATATTGCCTTAAAAGGGAGTGACCGCGTATTATCTCCCGACTATTTTGAAGATTTAAAACAATATAAAGGGCAAACTTTAATCACAACAGACGGCACTACTCTATTAGCTGCAGATGATAAGGCGGGAATAACTGAGATAATGACCGCTGTAAAGCACTTAATCGATCACCCAGAAATAAAGCATGGAACAATCAAAGTAGCTTTTACACCAGATGAAGAAATAGGTCGCGGTGCTCACAAATTTGATGTTAAAGCTTTTGGCGCAGACTGGGCCTATACTATGGATGGCAGCCAGATAGGAGAGCTAGAATATGAAAACTTTAATGCTGCAGGAGCGGTCGTAACTTTTACTGGAAAAATTGTTCATCCAGGATATGCAAAAGGCAAGATGATCAACTCTATGTACATAGCAACGTCCTTTATTGAATCATTGCCTAGACTGGAAACCCCAGAACATACTGAAGGTTATCAGGGCTTTTTCCATCTGCATGATATAAAGGGCGCCGTGGAAAAAACCGAATTGCACTACATTATAAGAGATCACGATGCAGACCATTTTGCGGCGCGTAAAAATGTTTTACGCAAGCTAGTCAATGATATGAATGCACAGTACGATCAGCCTGTCGCTTCTATAGAGATCACTGATCAATACTATAATATGAGGGAAAAGATAGCGCCTGTGATGCATATTGTAGAGCTTGCAGAACGTGCAATGAGAGATCTAGACATTGAGCCTATTATTAAACCCATACGAGGAGGAACAGATGGCTCCCAACTGAGCTATATGGGATTACCTTGTCCAAATATCTTTGCTGGTGGTCACAATTTTCACGGCCCGTATGAATACGTGCCCGTGGAAAGTATGATCGCTGCTAGTAAAGTTATTGTGCGTATTGCAGAGCTAGCTGCTTTAAAATAAAAAAGATTTTACATCATCTACGCAACCTTTTCATTAGATTAGCATCTGATAATAAAGAACCAAAAGATGAAAAAAATCTTAACCATCGCGTTAGGCTTGACCTTTACATTATTTTGTAACGCACAAAACGACGATCTTACAGATAGTCAAAAACGACTTAACTCCTTTACGACTATTAAAAAACATGAATTGAGTTTGGATGTTGTAGCTGCCATAGCTGGGTGGGGCATCAATCCTCGTTATGAATATGTTCTAGGTAGGTATTCTGGTGTGGGTGTAGACCTTAATATAGGAATACAAGATAACGACGACAGTGTCGATTTTATGGAAACATTTAGCATCACCCCTTACTATCGTCAGTATTTTTTCTCTAAAGAAGATTACGGCGCTAAGGGTTTTTATGGAGAAGGATTCTTAAAAGTACATTCTTACGAGGATCAATTTTTTAATTTCAACAATGGTAACGGTATAAGTCAAGAAGAAACCTTTACTGACGTCGCTCTAGGTATAGGTATAGGATGGAAATGGGTAAGTGATAGTGGTTTTTTAATCGATTTAAACTTAGGGGTAGGTAGAAATTTAGGATTACCTAACGAGCCAGAAAACTACAGCCTGCCAGAGGTTGTGGGGCGTGGTGGTCTTAACTTTGGCTGGAGATTTTAATTCTTAAATAAATAAAAAAAATAACAAGGCAGAGAGAAATCTCTGTCTTGCTATTTAGTAACTATTGTTATTTACAAATTATTTGTTGAGTGGATACTCTTCAAATATGGCATTGACTAAATTAGTAAGAGCTATCGTGCTAGCGGTATCATAAATACTTGTATTACTTACTCCTCTCCATACTGTTTTTCTGGTCTCTCTATCTACTAGTTGTATAATCAGACTACCCTCTTTATACTTATAGGTATCGGCCTCGTAGCCTATGACATTATTAAAGTTGTTATATCCATTATAGTAATAGTCGTTATAATATGGGCTTACTCTTACGCCAGGATCACTGTAATAACCATACCTGGCATATACAGGTTCAACATCTGTCTCTGTTTCTTGATCAACAGTCGTACTAACCAGTACTAATAAATCTGGCTGGTCGCGTTCTAATTGATATCCTGCATCCATCATCTGATCATTTATTTGCTGTATAATCATTGAATTGACTGTTTCTGTATTAAAGTTATCCGTAGGCATTTCAATAGTCGCATTGGGCAAATAAGAGAAGGTGTTATAATTACTCAAATTTGCATCTGTGGGTTTCATGGTAGAAACAGCAGGACCACAACTATAAAAAGTGATCAACGTGATAGCTAATAATAAGGGTTTGAAAATTTTCATGATTGTTTTTATTTTAAAATACTTGAGTTCACAGGATATCATTCCTAGAATTATGTCAATTGATTAAAGCTTAACGCTATAGCGCTTATTTTAAGGCATTTTAAGAAAAAAAGACGGCGTATCAGATATATCTATTATTAGCTGTCTACCAGATTTACTGATAGCGCTGTCCCTATCTTTACTACAAAGTTTACCTACATGCCCACGATTGAACTCAATACCCGTATAAATGCCTCAAAGTCGATAGTCTTTCATCTGTCACGCAGTATTGATTTACATATGCATTCTATGGCTCATACAGCAGAGCGGGCTATTGCAGGACGTACCGCAGGACTGGTTGAAGAAGGAGAAACAGTTACCTGGCAAGCCAGGCATCTGGGTATCACACAACGTTTAACCAGTCACATTACCGATGTCACACCAGAATCTTATTTTGCAGACCAAATGCTATCTGGAGTCTTCAAAAGATTCAAGCACGAACATCATTTTATAAGTGTAGAAAAAGATGTCACTTTGATGACAGATGTATTTGATTATGACTCCCCACTCGGTATATTAGGAAAACTGGCTGATTATATTTTTTTAAAGAAATATATGACCCGACTGCTAGAACATCGCAACCAGATTTTAAAAACTACTGCAGAAAACGGCAGCTGGAAAAATTTTGAAGGGATGGTAGAAGCGGTTAGCATCGTAGACAAGACTTTGTGAATTATCGCGACAACAAATTACTCCATAAAAAAAGCTCTTGATTTCTCAAGAGCTTATTTTTGAAAATTTCCGTTTTATTTTTTTGATTCAGGAGCTGTCAACTTTTTAGTGAGCTCTACAGAAATCGCTGTTTTCTCAAACAACATTTTTCCTGCACCAGTCTCTATCATAACAGTGCCTTTATCACCATTAATTTGATTCACTTTACCGTGTATACCACTAGTGGTAATTACACGGTCCCCTACCTTTAGGGACTCAGCAAACTCTTTTTCTTCCTTGCGCCTTTTAGATTGTGGCCTGATAATCAAGAAATAAAATATCAGTGCAATACCTACATAAGGCGCAAACGCCATAAATTGTTCCATGGAATGAATTAAGCGTTAGGCATACTAGATTTACCTGCGACAAAACCTTTAATGGTGATAACTTCCTGTCCAGATTTTGTATTTGTGGTGATAGAGACGGCCTTACTTTGCGCGTCTGGTTTACCACTTGTGTCAAATTTTACCAACAAACTACCAGTTTCTCCTGGTGCAACCGGCTCCTTAGTCCATGTAGGAACGGTACAACCACAGGTGGCAGATGCATTTACAATAATCAAATCAGAGTCTCCTGTGTTGGTAAATGTATATTCTTTTTCTACCACTGTACCTTCTGACACCGTACCAAAGTCATACACTGGAGTGTCAAATGTCATTACTGGGTAACTAGCTTCTACAGCATCTCTATCTGCTGCGGCATTCAAATTAGCCTCATCAATCTGGGCTGTTGCAGATTCATTACAACTAGTAAGGGAAAGTGCAGCAGCTGCTGCTACCATTAAAAATACTCTTTTCATTGTTTATTTATTTTAATTTATCAAAGATAAGGAAATGCGTAATTATTCTTTACGAATCGATGGATTCTATAGAGTACCGCGGCCTATTTTATTGATTAAATCCTCTTTTTGAAACTCTTTCAATAAATTATCTAAAATCCCATTGATAAACACACGACTTTTAGGAGAGCTGTAGTCTTTTGAGATTTCTAAATATTCGTTCAAAGAGGCTTTAACTGGAATACTGGGAAAATATAAAAACTCGCACTGCGCCATCATAATCATTACTGCATCGATTTGTGCAATACGTTCTGTATCCCAGTTAGGCGTTTTACCTTCCACTCTAGCCCACAATTGATCTAGATGAAGTACTGTTCTCCTAAAAAGATCCATGGCAAATTTGATATCATCGCTATCCTTAATCAGTTCTGGCAGTTTAACTTCCTTTCCTACTT
Source organism: uncultured Nonlabens sp. (assembly GCA_947491755.1). Lineage (GTDB taxonomy): Bacteria > Bacteroidota > Bacteroidia > Flavobacteriales > Flavobacteriaceae > Nonlabens. The sequence goes on from CANLKV010000003.1 coordinate 205,116, forward strand.
TTACCTTACGTATAAATTTGATCATCTCTGTATTGACTAGTGGATAGTCATCGACCCAGGTAATATTCTCGTCTTCAAGGTAGCTAAGCAGCTTATCATCTGGGGCTATAATTTCAGAGAAAATAGAATTGACAAAGTTTTGGTCTTTCTTTATGCTCTCAGATGGTTCACTAGCATAAACTATAAATATTTTGTGATTGATAATTTGCTCGTACAGACGCTCTACATATTTTGAATCCAGGTGCCAGGGATCGAGTTTGCGTTTTTTCAACGCCTCTTTTATCGCAGGACTCTGGGACAATTGTATCAGCACCTTATTCTCAATTAATGCACGGCTGGGGTTTTTAACTGCATCTGAACCTGTAAAACGTTTTTGAGCAAGATTGTATTTAATTTCTGCTAACTCATGAATTTTTACCAGCAACTGCACCATATACAGGAATAGTACAAAGGTTTGCGTCATGCTGCTGTTTAAGAATTTTTCTAATTCTTTCAATTCATCAGGGCGTTGTTTTTGAAAAACAAATACTGCCTGCATCACTTTGATGCGCAAATGTCTACGGGTAAGCATAAGAACGTTTTTTATAGGTGCAATGCGATAGTTGAGAGGGTCAGCTTTCGCGAAAGCGTAATTATTTAATGGCCCAGTGCTTCTTTCAAAACTTAAAGGCTGGCAAAAATACTATTATTCTAGGGATTAAGAACGTCGCTCTGAACGACGAGCGTCAATACGCGCCTGTGCAATTTGTAAAGCTGCTGCATGGGTGGTAAGACCATTTTGTTGTGCTTTATTCAAAATCTCTATAGTTGTGGTATAAATATTTTCTGTCTTGCGCATGATTTCTGATCGGTCATAGCCTTCTAGCTCTGCATAAACGTTAATAATTCCTCCTGCGTTGATCAAAAAGTCGGGTGCATAGACGATTCCTCGCTGCTGCAGCATCATACCATGTTTTGATTCATCTGCAAGTTGATTATTTGCAGCACCAGCAACAATGCTTGCGCGCAGCTTGCTTATTGAATTATCATTTATGGTTGCTCCTAGCGCACACGGTGCATAAATATCCATGTTTTCTGCATGTACATCTGCTCCTTCATAAATACGTGCTCCATATTTTGAGCTTACCTCCTCTAGGCGCTCGCGATTTATATCTGCAATAGTAACTCGAGCTCCTTCTTGAGTTAAATATTCTACCAGTGTTTCTCCCACATGGCCTACACCTTCTACATAGATAACTTTGTCCTCCAGGACATCGCTACCATACTTGAATTTTGCAGCGGCTTTCATCCCCATAAAAACGCCGTAAGCAGTAATAGGTGATGGGTTTCCAGCCCCTCCTTTATCTTCAGATATTCCAGTAACATAGGGAGTTACTTCCCGCACCACATCCATATCTTCTGTGTTCATGCCTACATCCTCTGCTGTGATGTATTTACCGCTCAAACTGTGCACGAACTCACCAAATTTGCGCATCATCTCTGGTGTTTTCTGAGTTTTTGCATCACCTATAATTACCGCTTTGCCACCACCCAGATTAAGGCCGGTTATAGCGCTTTTATAAGTCATCCCTCGAGACAGTCTTAAGGCATCATTAAGTGCAGACCACTCTGTGTCATAATTCCACATTCTGGTACCTCCTAGTGCAGGACCTAGTACTGTATTGTGGATACCTATGATGGCCTTTAATCCCGTATCTTTGTCGTTGCAAAAAACGACTTGCTCGTGATCATTGAAAGACATCTGGCCAAAAACTGGGTCTTGATTAATCATTTTTTCAAATGAAGTGTGATGGTCTTGAGACATAAGAAATGCGTTAGTACTTTTGAGCTTTAAAATCGTGCAAAAGTAGTTTGATTTTCTATAAAGAACAATGGGTTGCACTATTTAAAATAGAGCTGTTATAATCGGGAATATTCTCATATCAAATGAAGGAATTAAAAAAGCTCAATAAGCTATTTGTAAAGTATAAATGGCAACTAATTTTTGGGATCATTGTTACCGTAGCTTCTAGGGTTCTTTCCTTGGTATTGCCTAAATATGTGGGTAAAATCATTAATCTGTTAAATGATTATGGCGACAATAAAGTGTCTGATCTAGACCAGCTCAAAGATGATTTACTTTTATATATAGGGATCATTCTGGGCGCTACCTTACTTGCAGCCCTATTGACATTTGTCATGCGACAATTGATTATTGTCGTTTCTCGTCACCTGGAATACGATCTTAAAAACATCATCTACCAGCAATACCAGCGCTTATCTTTAAGCTTTTATAAGCAGAATCGCACGGGAGACTTAATGAATCGCATAAGTGAGGATGTGTCCAAAGTGCGTATGTACATGGGACCCGCACTGATGTACGGGATAAACATGATTACTTTATTTGCAGTAGTGATCCCGGCAATGATCGACACGGCACCTAGACTAGCCTTTTATACGATTGTACCCTTACCCTTTTTATCCATCGCTATTTATGTGGTAAGCCGCGAGATACATAAGCGCTCCACTCTTGTGCAGCAGTATTTATCTAATTTAAACACCATCTCTCAAGAAGCCTTCAGTGGTATTTCAGTAATCAAGGCGTACAATCTCGCCCCACAGATAAACGCTCAATTTACTGAGGTTGCCAACGATAGTAAGGATAAAAACATTGACCTCGCACGAGTGCAAGCCTTATTTTTTCCATTGATGGTGTTGCTTATAGGTTTAAGCAATATCCTGGTAATTTATATAGGGGGCAAACAAGTTATTGCGGGAGAGATTGAGGTAGGAACCATTCCAGAGTTTTTAATCTATGTGAATATGTTAACCTGGCCGGTAGCAATTGTAGGCTGGGTAACCAACATGATACAGCAGGCCGAAGCCTCACAAAAACGCATCAATCAATTTCTTGATATAGAACCTCAAATACAAAATTTAAAAGAAGAAGAAACTCCAGTAAGCGGTAGTATCGAGTTTAAAAAAGTGAATTTTGTCTATCAAGATACTGATATACATGCGCTTAAAGATCTATCACTTAAAGTACCTAGTGGCAGTACCCTTGCAATTTTAGGCAAGACAGGTAGCGGCAAGTCGACGGTACTGGAACTTATAGGCAGATTGTATGACGTGACCGATGGGGTGATTACCATTGACGGTGTGCCATTGCGTGATCTTAACCTCAACGATGTGAGAAAGTCTATAGGGTACGTGCCTCAAGATGCTTTTTTATTTTCTGATACTATAGGAAACAATATAGCCTTTGGTAAAAAGGACGCCACCCAAGAAGAGATAGAAGCCGCTGCAAAAAATGCGGTAGTGCATCAAAATATAAAGAACTTCACTCTAGGGTACGATACTGTGCTGGGTGAGCGTGGCATCACATTAAGCGGTGGACAAAAACAACGTGTGAGTATCGCAAGAGCCATCATTAAGCGACCTAATATCTTATTATTTGACGATTGCCTAAGTGCTGTAGATACAGAAACTGAAGAGCAAATACTCAACAATCTCAAGCAAGTAACACAGGACACAACTACAATCATTGTAAGTCACCGCGTGAGCTCTGCAAAAAATGCAGATCAAATAATTGTATTGGATCAAGGTCGTATTGTCGAAAGTGGAAATCATCAATCATTACTAGAAAAAGAAGGATATTATGCAGATTTATATGCTAATCAAATGTTAGAGCAGTAAGCGCAAAATAATCAGCACCCTTTTCAAGTTTTTTCCTATTTTTGATTGCTTAACCACTTAAAAACGATCATGGGCGATAGAGATTACCAGGAGCAAGAAGAGATTTTTTCCAAAGTTGTGCGCGCAGGACGTCGCACTTATTTTTTTGATGTACGATCTACCAAGGCAGATGATTACTACCTTACCATCACAGAAAGTAAAAAGTTTACTAACGACGACGGTAGCTTTCACTTTAAAAAACACAAGATCTATTTGTATAAAGAGGACTTCAGCGAGTTTGGCGATACTTTAAAGGAAGTGACAGATTTTATAATAGATCAAAAAGGGGACGAGGTCATCTCAGAACGTCACAAGACCGACTTTAAAAGAGAAGATGCCGCAACACCAGCCGCAGATGACGCTACAGAGCCTAATCACCCTGCAAGTTTTACAAACGTCGACTTTGACGATATATAATCGATATTTATAATTATCTTAAAGCCTTTCCTAGTGAAAGGCTTTTTAGTTCCCGCAATTAAAATAAATCTTATGAATAAATATGCACTCGTCCTAGTGGTGGTATTCGCTTTCGCGAAAGCGATGAACGCACAAGTTACCGTCGATCCACAGTTAGATTATTACCTACCTACAGACGTTACCTACAATCCAGACATCCCTACCCCACAAGAAGTACTGGGGTATGTACCAGGAAAATGGCACGTTACCCACGACAAACTTGTCCAGTACATGCAAGTCCTAGCTGGTGCTAGCGACCGCATCACCATTGAAAACCGCGGTGTGACTTATGAGGACCGCCCGCTGGTGTTGCTGACCGTTACCTCTCCATCAAATCAAACAAATATTGATGCCCTAAGAAAGGCGCATCAAGACGGTATCGATGGTAAAATTGCTACAACCGACAGCCCTATTGTTATTTATCAAGGGTTCTCTATACATGGTAATGAGGCCAGTGGATCAAATGCTGCCCTGCTTTATGCGTATTATCTAGCAGCCGCACAAGGCAACAATGTCGAACAAATGCTAGAAGACACCATCATTTTGCTAGATCCTAGTTTTAACCCAGATGGATTACAGCGATTTGCAGGATGGGTCAATCAACATAAAAGTAATAATGTAACCATAGACGGTAATGATCGCGAGTATGACGAGGCATGGCCAGGCGGGCGTACCAACCATTACTGGTTTGACATGAATAGAGACTGGCTGCCTGTGCAATTACCAGAATCACAAGCTCGCATCGCTAGTTTTAATAAATGGCAGCCTAATATATTGACAGATCACCATGAAATGGGGACCAATAGTTCGTTCTTTTTCCAGCCTGGAATACCCTCGAGAACAAACCCACTGACTCCACAAATGAATCAGGATCTAACTAAGGAAATAGGGAATTATCATGCGGCTGCACTAGATAAAATCGGTTCTTTCTATTATACAGAAGAAAGTTTTGACGACTTTTATTACGGTAAAGGGTCTACTTTTCCTGATGTAAATGGCGGGATAGGCATATTATTTGAGCAAGCAAGCTCTAGAGGACATGCACAATCATCAGTCAATGGTGTATTGACTTTCCCTTTTACCATACGCAATCAATTTACTGCAGCCTTGAGCACACTAGCTGCTGCAAATGGTATGAAGGAGAAAATTAAATCGTACCAGGCGCAGTTTTATAAAGATGCAGCCAAAGAGGCAGACAAGGGCGCTATTATATTTGGTGACACGAAAGACTCAGGTAAAACAGATGCCTTTGCAGAGGTCCTGCTGCGTCATGAAATCATCTTAAAAGAGCTGGATAGCGATGTAAAAGTAGATGGTAAGGATTACAAGAAAGGATATGCTTACCTCATACCTAAACAACAAAAGAAAAGCCGCTTAATCAATGCTATTTTCCAAAAAGACACTCAGTTTACTGATAGCTTATTTTATGATATAAGTGCCTGGACGTTCCCACTAGCATTTGACCTGGACTATTCCATGGATGCAGGCTCAGTAAAACCTGGCAAGGAAGTTATGGCGCTTGTGGACAGCCAGTCATTAACTATACCTAAACCTAGCACACCGCAAGATCTAAAAGAGTCCAGCTATGCCTACCTTATGGAGTGGAATGAATATGAGGCACCTATGGTACTCAATGATTTGCTCAAGAATAATATCATTGTAAAAGTTGCGATGCAGCCCTTTACTCTCAACGGTAAATCTTACGACTATGGAACCATTTTGATACCTGTGCAGCGCCAGCCTGTGTCCTCTAGTCAGTTACATGATCAATTATCCAATCATCGAGCACAGACTGCGGTCGTTATTGATGCTGTCGACACAGGACTAACCACTGGTATAGATCTAGGGTCAAACTCTTTTGTTCCCTTAAAAGATCCTAAAATTGCACTGGTTATAGGCGATGGCGTTAACCCTTATGATGCTGGTGAGATATGGCACCTTATGGATCAACGTTACAACATTACTATTACAAAGCTTCCGCTGGACCGTATAGGTCGCGCAGATCTTTCACAGTACAACACCATCATTATACCTAATACGTATGGTGGACCAGAAAAAAATGCTCTAGAAGCGCTTAAAACATGGACACGCGCTGGTGGGACCTTGATAGGATACCGCAACAGTCTGCGCTGGATGGAACGAGAGAAAATGCTACCTATTGATTTTAAGTCAACAGAAAACCCAGCAAAGAATGTGACTTTTGAGCAGCGTAGTGATTTTAATGGTGCCCAGGTGATAGGCGGTGCCATTTTTGAAACCAGACTGGATCGCTCCCACCCCATTGCTTTTGGTTACAAAGACGATCAACTGCCCATGTTTAGAAACACAACATTGTTTGTAGAGGCAGACAGTACCTCCTATCGCAACCCTATATTATATACAGAGAATCCACTAATGGCGGGTTATATTTCTGATATTAATCTAGAGGCACTTAAAAACACAAGGCCATTTATTCACAACAATTATGGCCGTGGCGAGGTGATCGGTTTTACTGATAACACTAACTTTAGAGCTTTCTGGTATGGAACCAACAAATTATTGATGAACGCCATATTCTTTGGCAAAGCGATGTAACTAGTAGCAATAATATAATTAGAAAGCCCTCGTTTGAGGGCTTTTTTATGGATAGCATAAAGGCTAGTAAATGTTCATTGCTTGGTAATTTGGTGTGTTTGAGTTCGCTTTCGCGAAAGCGGAACTATCATCAACTCACCCGATCACCGTTCTGCACTGCACGATCGGGCTGCCACAGTGTTACCCCACCAGATGGAGCGACAGAACCTAGTACGAGACACTCGCTCATGAAATTAGCGATTTGTTTAGGAGGGAAATTTATCACCGCCATAACCTGACGCCCTATGAGGTCTTCCAGGGTATAAAAATCAGTTATTTGAGCGCTGGATTTAAGAATTCCAACCTCTGCGCCAAAGTCGATAATGAGCTTGTAAGCAGGGCGGCGTGCTTCTGGAAAATCCATCGCTTTTATGATGGTACCCACGCGCATATCGATTTGAGAAAACTGCTCCCAGTTAAGGTTTTTCTTCATTCATACGCAGTTTTTCAATCATCTGGGGCGAGATGTAAATATCAGCTCCATAGGCATCTACTAGAAGTCCCTTATGGCCATCATTGCATTCAATGACATACAGAATGGTGTTATCTCCTGGATCTGACACCCCTTCAAAACGATAAAACTTTACTACTTCAAGCTCTTCGGCCTTCCATTTTTGTTTCAAATCTTTTGATTCAAGTCCATCCTCTACCAGGTCATAATCCACGGTATAACCCATCGATTGTAGATCTTTTATAGCGAGAGACAGGGTGTCGTAACCATTTTTGAATGTGCTCATAAATTTGCTTTTTTTATAAATTTAAGTGATACCAGCCTTGTATATACAATGCTTTGTAAAATTTTAATAATGGGATCTGTTACGCTATGTAACAAGCAACGACTTATATTTATAAAAAACAATTATGGCATTGACCGCATCTACTATGCTCCCATTGGGTACTAAAGCGCCAGGATTTACCCTGCTGGATACTGTGTCTGGCGATCGTTTGTATTATCAAGATATAAAAGGTGAAAAAGGCACTGTGGTTATGTTTATTTGCAATCATTGTCCTTATGTAATTCATGTAAATGAAGAGATTGTGCGGCTAGCGAATGATTACCGGGTTACTGGATTTGGGTTTGTAGCTATTTCTAGTAATGATGTAGTTGCTTACCCACAGGACGGACCAGAACAAATGTATCAAATAGCAGACAAGAATGATTACCCGTTTCCTTACCTGTATGATGAGACTCAAGAAGTTGCCAAAGCCTATAACGCGGCTTGCACACCAGATTTTTATCTTTTTGATCAAGAAGATCAATTGGTCTATCGCGGCCAGCTGGACGATTCTAGACCTAGAAATGGTATACCCCTTACCGGTAGATCCTTACGTGAGGCACTGGATGCCTTGTTAGGAAACAAGCAGGTGCCTGGCAATCAAAAGCCCAGCATGGGTTGTGGGATGAAGTGGAAGTGATTAAAAGCTTATCTATTTCTTGGCTTTTTTAAAAAATGGAATTGTGGTATCTCGAAAACTGTGTTATGATCAAGCCACCATTTATCATTACTATGCTTAATATAAAGCATAGGATGTCGTTTTCTTGCTTCGGTCTCAAAGCAGCCATATTTTAAAGACTCAATCCTCAACAAAAATGTGTCTTGGCCTTGAGGAAACTCCACATCCAACAATCTGGTGTTCCCACCATCTTCAAGTGTTGTATTTACAAAAATATCCGAATGTAGTTGACCGTTGACATAGATCTTAAACTGATCTTCTACCTCTGAAAAAAAATGCAAATTTAAAACATCGGTATTGATACCCATAACCGATGGCGCAATGGTGTATCGATCCATGCTGGCTTCCTCTATTGAGTAATAATGCGTAACTCTGGTATTTTCACAAATATTCTCAAATTTTTCAGTTATTGTATTATCAATTTGACCATAACTAGCTGAAGTAATAATAGTAACTGAAATAAAACACAACCAATTTCTTTTAATAATCCTTACCATCTCTAAATGTAATTCAATTTAGATTCAAAAACTTCAATTTAGTTATTTAGGTTATTCTAAGCCCGTAAACCGTGGACTGATAATTAGTAAACCCTGCGCGAGGCGCTGGATGCCTTGCTAGGAAACAAAAAGATTCCTTACAACCAAAAGCCTAGTATGGGTTGTGGGAATAAGTGGAAAAGTGTTTAGTTATCAGATTGTCGTTTAAAAAAATTGTTTCATGCCGAAACTATTACTATATCTCTTCGAAATAAGTTCAAAAAGTTGTTAGACTCAAAGCCAGAATTATGTTTATTTAAGCTTTAGTAGATAATTGGGAGAATTGATCTAAAAAATATAAAATTTAATTATAATTTCATTTTTCTCTTAAAACAAAAGATTGTTTGTCGCCAAAAGCATAGAGACTAAGGTATTTGCGATTGTTATAAGATCTAATATTCACAATTTGATAACAACGCAATGATTCATTACTATCATTATTTTCAATTCGCAAATATTTTATATTAGGATTCTGGCTTGTACTAGATGAATTGCATGATTGGTCATTTATTTGATAGACATAAGCGTTATTCGCATTTTGAATTAGGCCATCACTAATAATACAGGTATTATCATCAGAAAACCGCCAAATCTCTCCTGTTTGTTCATACTCTCCGTTGATGTCAATTTGAACTAAGTCCCATTCACCAGTAATTGAAAGATCATTGGATTGTGAGAATGAATAAAAAGCAATTAAAAAAAAAGCTAGGGTAATTATCTTTAGTATTTTCATATTTATTAGTTATGTTATAGGCATTCAATTTCTTCTTGACTTTTTAAAAAATTCTTTTTCCTTTGATGTTTTTCTAATTTTGCCACGTTTATTTTAGCAGTCACATCAATTGATTTAGTCTCATTATTTATAACGTTTGGAAGTTTATCGATAACATTGTTTTTAAAGAAGCACAATGATGCCAAAGCCCCAATTTCTTTATTTGAATTTAAAAGTTCTGGGTTTTGTAAAAGATCTAAATTGAAACTAGTGTTTTGATTGAGCCAGTCCGAAAAATTTTTATAGTTATCACGACCGGTTATTTGGATAATACCTCTACCAATAAATTTATAACCATCTCCAGCATTCTTATTTCCTATTGGTGACCATCCTACCTTCATTCTCTCGTCGTCATTATAAATAAAATTGAAGAAAGGTTCCTGAGATACAGGAACCAGCATTAGCCTTAGAATTAGATAAATAAAAAAGGATCAATTGAATACCTAAGATTAACCTGTCAATCACCTCAAACTAAGTGGGATTTATGAAATAGACTCCTTTTATATTATTAGAGGTTGCATTAAAATATATCATTAAATATGAGTCATTTTTCACTGGTTTAAAAATAGCAATCCTTAGGTTTTCGTTATTATCATAATCAATTGATTCAAAATCTGAAAATTTCTCGCTAAGAGGCCTTATACTGCTTCCAATGTTAATAATTTCTCCCATGATGCTGATTAAAATCTGATTGGAAAATACAGTGACGTTACTTAGTGAATTATTTGCTCCAAAGCCGAAATAATCCAATTGGATTAAAGATGATTCAAATGTTCTCGCTTCACCGGTAGGATCATTTGCTGTTTCTTTAAAGTCAATATCAAATTTAGCTTCTAATTCTTCTACATTTCCATTCAAAATCATCAACTCATCTAGTGTATTCTCATCAAAAGCGATGTTACTGAACTGAACTGAAGAAATCGTGTTAAAGTTGGTCTGTGCCGTCAACGAACTACTGAAACTAGTAAACAAAATTACCGCCAAAAAAGTTTTCATATTAATTACATTCAGATTGCTCAATATTTCCATGTTCATCAATTGTTGATCCAAGGCGGAAGGATTAGTAGCAAAAGACTCTTGATTTCGCTGTTTTCATTGTCATTGATTTGAGGACCGCGATATCGTGGAACAGTCAATTTATCTTTTTCAATAGGTAGAATTTATCTCCACTAGACTGTATTAAATTCTCATCACGAATTTCTAAAAAATAATCACCTGCTGTATATTCACCGCTGTTGTTTTGGTGCGTATCACGTATAGAAATGAGATAGGTATAGTCCTCATAATGATCGAATAAACCACTGTAATAACTAAGTTGATTCCGCCAATATCTACTATTCTCAAAATAAGGTTCGCCTCTATTCTCTAACCTATATTTATCTACAGTGTATATAGGACCTTCAATTATAATAGAATTAGTTGAACCATAACCCCATATAAACCTATTCGTTTCAAAAATTATTGTTTTTCCATAATAAAAATCTTCAACTCCTAATGGTATCCAATTATTAAGGCTGCGATCTTCCGTATTGTTGCTTTTATAACCAACGTATTCGTAAGTTCCCAGATATAAGTCAGGATTGCAACTATTGCATAATGCTAATGTTCCATATGATTGTTCCTGCGAATACGTTAGGATACCGCTGAACATGATGCTAATTATTATTATAGTTTTTTTCATTTTAGACGTTTTTAAATTCATTACCATCTTTCATAAACTCCCTTAACAAAGATGTTCCATTCAGCATTTCTTCTATTTTGCAACCCTGGTAGTGTAACACCCTCTTGTTTATTAAAAACTTTCCAAGCTTTTTCTAAACTATTATAATTACTACCTTCATCTTCACAATCTTCTAACAATTTTCTAGCAGACGATTTATCAAAACCGCCTTTTGATTTTCCACCAATATTGTAGGAAAAGATGAGTATGGCGTCAAACTGATTTTGAGTAAGGTTGTATCTCATTTGCCTTAGGCTTCCTACTTCAATATCTATATCTTTCTTAAATAGCGCTTCTGCTTCTAACTCAGTAATACCATCCTTGTATTTATCAAATTCGGATTCGCTTATAAGGTGTCCATATCCAATCGTAGCGTGTTTATTCCACTCAGTTAACCTCTTTTTTGTTTTGTCATCGTACGGTATTAGTGATAGTCTTTCAATTCCCTTCAACAAATCAATTCCTTCTTGACTAATTGTACCCTTACTTGGCTCTACAACAGGTGCATTCGTTGTTTTATTCTCAACACAATCACCTCGACATTTATCGTTTATAGGTTCTGGCTGCCCACAGCCACATCCGAAATCAATTAATCCATCGTTACAAATTTCTCTGCATACCCCAGCCTCATTTTCAACCATCCCATCAGGGCAAACGCAATCTTCTCCATTTTTATCCAGGATTTTACCTGAACCAGGATCGCAAACAGGCTCTTCATTTTCCTCTCCACCGCCTTCTCCTTCCGATCTACCACCACTATCGTCGCTCGAATCGCGTTCAGCAGTATCTGAACTCCAATGCCACTCAAATGGTCTCCAGCGATTGGCAGTAATTAGAATCGGATCTAAATCTCCTAAATCCCAATCTTCCGAGCCTAAGTCAAAAATCTCTCTACCTTCTTGCATAAAAAGAGAACTTAGCGATAAACCCGCCATGCTTATTTTGACATTTTTTTTCAAACGGTGAATTACTTCACCATCTTTCACAGTGTAACCGAAAGAATATTTACCATTTAGATCAAAGTATAAAATTGTACCATCGTTCAAGCTACCTTCATGCATAGCCTCGACGTAGATAGCCTCAATGGCGCTATATAATTTACCATTAATATTTAAGAAAATTATTTTATAAGTAAACTCTTTGTGCACGTTAAGGCTTGCTGATATGTGCGCAACTTGCGCTGATTCTAAACCTACATTTTTATAAGTAAACGTATCCCAATTAGGATTTATAGCCAAGTCGTTCTCTGAGTAGGTTTTTATAAGTAAATCATCAAAATTTTTATCCGTTCCTAAATATTTTTTAAAAGCTTTAATGGCATCTTGTTTTTCAACCGACAAAAAGGATGCTTTTTTTACTTCCTCAAAGTTATGATCATCTACTTGAAAACTACTCAAAGAAATTATCGCGATTGTATAAAGCAAATAGAGATAATTCTTTTGTAGATACATTTTCTTGAAATTTCCCCAAATCCAAAAAAAAACGAAATAACCTAAATAATTTAAATGTTTATTAAAATATTAGTTATAAAATTCAGGATAATTTATCTACAAAACCTATAGGAATTAACTGATACCAGCCATTTTAACTTCCTTAAAAAAAATCAGACAAAAAAGTCGACCTATCGATCAATCACCTATACTTAAGATGTTATTATTCATGCAGTGCTATTTGAGTCTGCATTTAAAAATATAAAGAAGCTGTTTTAATTGTTGACTAATTGATTTGCGTATGCTCTTACTTATATCTCTGGCTGGCCGTTTAAATGAATCATCGCGAATACTGCATAATTGATCATGTCTTGATAATTAGCCTCTAGGCCTTCACTTACAATCGTCTTACCGGCATTGTCCTCTATTTGTTTCACGCGCAGCAGTTTTTATAGGATCAAATCAAGGCAAACGCAATCCTTTCCATCATCTGAGGGTATTTTCCCTACTGTGCAGCTTAATATCTCATCGGAACGACTACCACCACCATAACCCTGACCTTCCGTCTCGCGATTAGGCGGGTTGTAGTTTACATACAATTGAACCGGGTCTGGATCCTTAGTCGCGACGATCGTCATAGCATCAAACATAACGTCTACATCTCCTAAAAAGCCACAAAACCAACTATTATAAGCTAATACGAGGGGATCGCATTCATCTCCTATAAAAAGGGCCGTAAACAGAGACCCCATACCTGCCTGTGATACGGTAACATTAAAAATTAAAAAGGAAGCAATTAAGTATTACTTCACACATATTTTGGCAACTTTCTATTAGGTAACCCAAGTATTTCAAAGACTTTTTTTGCGTTTTTAATCAAAGAATTAACCAATATATTTTATTAATCAACCGTGTATTAGTGTCAAATTCGATGATAAAGTAATCCTCTTGCCCCAACGAAATAGAACTGTCATCCTCCTCAGAACTAAAAGCATAAGAGTTTTTGGTATTAGTTTTTAATTCTGAAATCAACAAATCATTCCTATTATCACTGTTAATAAATGTGTCGATATTCATTCCAATTGAAGCTGTTCTATTATCTATACTCACAATTACATCACTGGAAAGAACTTCTAAAAATGTTAGTACAAAGCCATTACCATTATCAATAAACTCAATCGAAAAGTCATCTGAATCGAACTGACGGTAATTATCTGGAAAAGTGACCTCATCCATTACGAGCGAGCCGAAACAAGCCTTCATCAAATTTACATTTGCTTTGGTAGAAACAATTTCCTCTAGAGTGCAATTTTGTATTTTTATGTTCTTATAATCAGCTAGTTTCATATAATTACTGTTCACTTGTGAGGTGCACTGAATTGATAAAACAATAACAAAAAAAACAGATAATTTTTTCAGTAAATTCATATTTTAATTTTTATTTACAGTTGTTAATTGGATTTCCTTCCTCATCAAATTTAGTCGCCATCAGACTTTCTGGGTCCACTAAATTCCCAGCTGAATCTTTAATTTTAATGTGAACATGAGATTTAGTGGCACCTTGGTCTATCGCCCTTCCCAGATTACCTGACCTTCCAGTGAAACCAATTATATCTCCAGCTGCAACTAATCCGCCAACGCGACCCTGTTCTGCTAAATGAAAATATTGAATGGAAAAGGTCTCGTGATTAATCCTTACTGAAACATATACAATCCAACCAGCTTTTTTAAAATATTTTTTCACTATTGTTGAGTTACCATCAAACATTGCATAAACTGGAGCTCCGTTTGGATTTAAAATATCAGTTCCCTCATGAGTTGCTGGATTACCATTTCTATCCCTTCGTGTATCACCAAAACGACCACCTTGAATACCTGAATTGCGTTGAGCGGCTATTTTTGGATCTAAGACTGGATCACCTTTACAAGGTAATTTTACACATTCCCCAGCCTCATTTTCAACCATCCCATCAAGGCAAACGCAATCCTTTCCATCATCTGAGGGTATTTTCCCTCCTGTACAGCTTAATATCTCATCGGAACGACTACCACCGCCACCATAACCCTGACCTTCCACCTCGCGATTAGGCGGGTTGTAGTTGACATACAATTGAACCGGGTCTGGATCCTTAGTCGCGACGATCGTCATAGCATCAAACATAACGTCTACATCTCCTAAAAAGCCACAAAACCAACTATTATAAGCTAATACGAGGGGATCGCATTCATCTCCTATAAAAATGGATGTAAACAGAGACCCCATACCTGCCTGCGATACGATACCTTTTGGGACAAAGCGTGTGGTAATCTTGCCACCTTCTGTAAGATAACCATCTAGATAATTACCCTTAGCATCAAAATAATAAGTCTGCCTATCTACAACTTCTCCCAACTCATTAGACCTAGTGACTATGGTTGCTTCTATAGCTGCATAGATACCTTGCTCACTTTCAAGAAAAACAAATCTAGCATTAAAATTGTTTTTTACGTTCAAATCTAGTGCCACCCAGCCCAACTGAGCTTCTGTAAATTTTAAATTATCCAAGCGATAATTTTCCCAATCAGGAGAACTGTACAACTGGCGGGCACTTTTTGATACATAATGAGAAGAATCGGCATCTTGATTACCGGCAAGATAATTAAAAGTCTGTTGCGCTTTTTTTGCACTAATAGTTTTGTAAGCAGGGCTAGTATCTTCAACTGTAGAAAGATCATCACTTACGCAGCTTACAGTACTTAGAGCGATCGTAATGATTAAGAGAATTTGATTAATTAACTTCTGCATTTCTTAATGTTTCCCCAAATCAAAAAAAAAAAAAAAAAACGAAATAACCTAAATAATTTAAATGTTTATTAAAATATTAGTTATAAAATTGAAGATAATTTATCTATAAAACCTATAGGAATTAGCTGATACCAGCCATTTTAACTTCCTTAAAAAAAATCAGACAAAAAAGTCGACCTATCGATCAATCACCTATACTTAAGATGTTATTATTCATGCAGTGCTATTTGAGTCTGCATTTAAAAATATAAAGAAGCTGTTTTAATTGTTGACTAATTGATTTGCGTATGCTCTTACTTATATCTCTGGCTGCCCGTTCAAATGAATCATCGCAAACACGGCATAATTGACCATATCCTGATAATTAGCCTCTAGCCCTTCACTTACAATCGTCTTACCAGCATTGTCCTCTATTTGTTTGACACGCAGCAGTTTTTGCAGGATCAAATCAGTGAGCGAGCTTATACGCATGTCACGCCAGGCCTCGCCATAATCGTGATTCTTATCCATCATCAATTGCTTTGTGATAGCGACGTGCTTGTCGTACAAGTCTGTTGCTTGTGCAAGATCTAGATCTGGCTGCTCCACCACGCCTTTTTCCAGCTGGATCAATGCCATGATGGAGTAATTAATAATGCCTATAAACTCGCTTTCTTGCCCCTCGTCTACCTTTGACTCACTCAAGGTTTGTAGCCCACGTATACGTTGTGCTTTTATAAATATCTGGTCGGTAAGGGAGGGTAATCTTAATATGCGCCAGGCACTGCCATAGTCTGCCATTTTTTTTACAAATAAATCCCGGCAGGTCGTTATAACATTGTCGTATTGTTGACTGGTGGCACTCATGAAAGCTGTATTTTTTAATGTAAATTGAGCCCACAAAATACAACAACCGCTGCTATGTCAACAATAAATTGCGCAGGTAAATTAATTGATCTTGCCACGCCGCATGTGATGGGAATTATCAACACAACCCCTGATTCTTTTTATGATGGTGGCCGTCTCAAAACAGACAAGGCGCTACTCACACAGGTAGAAACTATGCTGCAGGATGGCGCCAGTTTTATAGACGTGGGTGGTTATAGCAGTAGACCAGATGGCTCTCATATTTCGGTAGAAGAGGAATGCCAGCGTGTATTACCAGCAATTGAATTGATCAAGAAGAATTTTCCTGATGCGGTTGTTAGTTGTGACAGCTTTCGCGAAAGCGTAATCACCAAAGCATTAAACCACGGTACAAGCCTAGTTAACGATATAAGCGCAGGGTTGCTGGATGATCAAATGCTAGCAACAGTAGCCGCACATCAAGTGCCTTATATCATGATGCATATGCGCGGGACGCCGCAAACCATGAAAAGCCTGACAAACTACGATAATTTAATTGTCGAGATGAACACCTACTTTGCATCTCGCGTGCACGCCGCAAGGGACGCCGGTATTAATGACATTATTATCGATCCTGGTTTTGGGTTTGCCAAAACGGTGGATCAAAATTTTCACCTGCTTAAAAATTTAGGATTGCTACGATCCCTGGATCTACCTATACTTGCGGGTGTATCCAGAAAATCCATGATATACAAAACCTTACATATAACCGCTCAAGACGCACTTAATGGTACTACCGCACTACACATGTGTTGCCTACAACAAGGTGCTTGTATTTTAAGAGTACATGACGTTAAAGAAGCAATGCAAACCATTGCCTTATTTAAAATGCTAGAAAAAAATTAGACTTACTTTTACTCGATATGGAGTTACCAGAGTTTAGAATTATTGATCTTATTGACATTGTGCTGTTTGCGGCGCTCATTTTTTACTTATACCGGCTGGTAAAGGGAACTGCCGCAATCAATATTTTTATAGGGATTGTTATCATATATCTAATCTATGAAATCACTCTATTTCTTAAGATGGAAATGCTCTCTAGAGCCTTAGGTGCATTTACCGGTGCTGGTGTATTTGCCCTGATAGTGGTGTTTCAACAAGAATTGCGACGTTTTTTACTTATGCTAGGGTCCACGCAGTTTACCTCAAAAAGGCGATTTCTCAGGCAACTGCGATTTTTTAAGGAAGATACTGACTCTAACAAGGCTGTTGTAGATGAGGTTATAAAGGCGTGCAAACGCATGAGTGCTACAAAAACTGGTGCATTAATCGCTATAAAGCGCGACGGTTCTCTTGACTTTCTTAAAAATAGTGGTGATGTCATGGATATTACGGTAAATGCTCCTATCATTCAAAGCATTTTTTATAAAAACAGCACCCTACATGACGGCGCGATCATTATCGAGGGTAATAAGATTACAGCCACACGTGTTATTTTGCCGGTCTCTGACAATCGAAAAATTCCGCAACGTTTTGGTTTGCGCCACAGGGCCGCACTGGGATTGACAGAACGCAGTAATGCCCTAGCGATTATTGTAAGTGAAGAAACTGGGCAGGTATCCCTAGTAATCGATGGCGCTTTTGAAAGCTATGATAATCTGGAAGAGCTATCGACTAAAGTTAAAAATCATCTGGACTAATGGAGCGCCATTGTAAAAATTGCAACCAGATGCTTTATGCAGGGCACTTACATTGCAGTTCTTGTGGTGCCAAATGGTTGGAAAAACGAATCACCATGCGCCAGGTGACATCAGATTTTGGTGATATGTATCTAGGGCTGGATACAAAATTTGCACGCACTTTTATCCATTTGTTTACCAGACCCAGCGATGTTATCAACGGTTATATCAATGGCCGACGTATGTTTTATGTGGATGCCATACGCTATATGTTGCTCGCACTTTTAGTTTCTGGAATTTACACGTTCCTATTGCGACAAACTGGCTTTTTTGAAGATTACATGATGGAAGTCAACCGATGGACTCCCGCAGCTAGCGACACCCAGTCGCAGCAGGAGATATCTGATTTACAATACAAGATCACTAATTATTTTTTTGACTTTCAAAGTTTTTTTTACTTCCTAATAATTCCATTTTTAGCACTAGCGGCACGTATTACCTTCTGGGGTACAAACTACTATAATTTTACAGAGCATGTCGTGTTCTACCTATACACTTTTGCTCATATCACCATAGCCTCGACCCCTATTACCATCTTAACGATGATGGTATCTACAGATTTGTACAGCATCTGGAGTGTATCCATGTTACCCGTCATGTTTCTATATAATGCGTATTGCTATAAAGTTTGTTTTAAGTTGAGTCTAGGTAGGATTGTTTTAAAATCGGCCATAGCCGCGTTTGTACTTATCGCAACTGCCATTACCATTGTGATCATGGGCATCCTGATAAGTATTGCTGTTGCAGCAATGACTTCTTAGGCAACTTCCTGCTGTAAAAACTGCACCTCATATAGGTTTTTATAATACCCATCCTGTTGCTGTAACAACTCATTGTGCGTCCCTATTTCTACAATACGACCCGCATCCATAACAATAATTTTATCAGCTTTTTTAATAGTGGCCAGGCGATGAGCAATAACGATAGAGGTACGGTCTTTTGTAATTATGTCTGTCGCTTCTTGAATTAATTGCTCACTATAGGCATCGACACTACTAGTAGCCTCATCCAGTACAAGAATACTAGGATTTGATACATAGGCCCTTAAAAAAGCTATAAGTTGACGCTGTCCAGAGCTAAGCATCACGCCGCGCTCCTTTACATTATATTGATAACCTCCAGGCAATGAGTTGATAAATTCATGTACTCCTATTTTTTTTGCTGCAGCAATCACATCCTCCTCGGTAATGGTTTCATCTTTCAAGGTGATGTTATTTAAAATCGTATCTGCAAAAAGGAAAACGTCCTGCAATACAACAGCAATCTGTGATCTTAAAGATTCTAGGTTGTACGCTTTCGCGGAAGCGGAATCCACCAGAATCTCTCCTGCATTGATCTCATAAAAACGGGAGAGCAAATTAATGATAGTAGATTTTCCAGCACCTGTAGCTCCCACAATTGCAACCGTTTGACCGGCATCTACCTTAAAACTGAGGTTTTTCAAAACCAGTTCATTCTCTACATAACCGAAGTCAACATTTTTGAACTCGATATCGCCTTTAAGTTGTGAGGCAATCCTTGTACCGCTATCCTCGATTTGAGAATCTGTATCTAATATTTTAAACACTCTATTTGCTGCAACCATACCCATTTGTAGAGTATTGAACTTATCAGCGATCTGGCGCAGTGGTCGGAATAATTTTTGTGATAAATCAATAAACATAACAATGGTACCTATTTCTACCATTTTAAAATCGGCACCTATATTCATTATCACACCTATATAAACAATAAGCCCTATGGTGATGCTCGATGCCATCTCTGCAATAGGGAAGAAAATACTATTGTACCACACCGTTTTAACCCAGGCAGTACGGTGTTTACTATTTATTTCCTTGAATTGCTCGTATTCAACTTTTTCTCTGTTGAAAATCTGCACGATTTTCATTCCCGTCACGCGCTCCTGTACAAAACTGTTTAAATTACTTACTTGATTGCGCACATCTTCAAAAGCTACTTTCATTGCTTTCTGGAACAATCGTGTCGCATATAAAATAAAGGGCATCACAATAAGCGCCACAAGGGTAAGTTGCCAGCTGGTGTAGGTCATAAATCCTAGAACCACGATCATCTTAAGTAAATCTGATATAATGACAAATAAACCTTCAGAAAAAATACTGGCAATGGTTTCAATATCACTTACGGCTCTTGTGACTAATTTACCTACCGCGCTGGTATCAAAGTACTTCATCTTAAAGCCCATCATGTGCTTAAAAAGTTTGATGCGCAAATCGCGAATAACTTGTTGTCCTAGCCAGTTTGCATAATATATAAAACTCAATTGCAACAGCACGTCTGCCATCAATACGCCTATCATCAAATAGATGACGCTATCAAATCCCTCAAACTGCTGCACGATGATGTGATCGTCTATAGCTACCTTGATCAAATAAGGCATCCCTAGAGCCACGACAGCTATAAGTATGGCGCTAATGGCTACAAAATAATAGGTGCCGCGATAGGGTCGCGTGTATGACAGGAGCCGCTTAAAAAGCGACATGTTAAATGCATTACCCGTGGTTGATGCCATATTTGTTTTTTATGTATGCGATACAGGATCGCAATTTTTCTTCTTGTTTCACTCCTAAAACGGTTTGCCTACCATTATGTTTGATCTGCAAACCATACACATCGTGCCATCCATAGAAGACGCCGTCGCGTGTATACTTCCCCATAAAAAATTTACGGGCCTTTGTAACAGGGACCACCTGGAAGCTTTGCAAATCTTTCCAGCACCATTTATAAGTAATGAACGGATGTACCTTGTACTCACAATAATCGCTAGTAATGTGAATAGTTAGCTCAAAAAGTAACAGCAGCAAGATAATCAAAGTACACAGGACGATAGGTATAAATTGTCCTAATGTCATGGCCGCAGGATCTTCCCAATTGCGATATACTATCAATATTACAAGCCATGTAAAAAAACCAATTATCAGTCCTCGTACCCACAGGCGTAAAGGCCGTTGGGTTTCTTGAAAGAGCGGTTCGTGATTTTGATGCTTTGATGGTTTCATTTCATTAAATGATGGCAGGCCTGTTCGAGTTCTTCCGGTTTCTGGGTACCGATGATGTATTCTTTATCTGCTGTTTTAAAGTGTAATCCCTTTGTTCCTTTTATATTATAAACAGTACCATAACCGGTCCATAGTCTGATGCCATAACCACCTATAAAACCATAATCTATCACGCGAGCTTGCCGCAAATTTTCCCAATGCCATTCTCGTTTGACAAATGGGTGAAATCGCATACAAATTGATTTTTCAGTTATTGTTGTTTCTAGCCGCATAAAAAATATGGACCCTGTTAAAGCTATAAAAAACAGTACGATCGCAACAACTATTATCTGATTAGCGAGCCCATCCACATCATTAATAACTGGTAATATACTTGCAAGCACAATCACTGTAGTTGCTATTACGATAACAAACAACCAGCGCTGTGTGAATCGTTGTGTCTCTTGAAAAAGAATATCAGTCATGGACAAATAGTTCTTTAGGATAACTTACTTGTGTTAAATATAGGCCTCTAGCTGGTGCGCTAGAGCCCGCCTCGTTGCGATCTTTAGAATCCAGTATTCTTTCCATATCATCTATCTGTATTTTACCATAACCTACATCCAGCAGTGTTCCAACGATGGCTCGCACCATGTTTCTCAAAAATCTATTAGCACTTATATGAAATATGAGGTCAAAATCGTTGCGTTCAAATCTGGCCTGAGTCAAGTGGCACAGGTAGGTTTTTACATCAGTATTTGATCTTGAGAAACATTGAAAATCCTTGTGACCTATAAGTAGCTGTGCCGCTTGTTGCATTAAGTCTACGTCTGGCTCACGATAAAGCACGTAGGCATACTTATTCTTAAAAGGGTCTGATCTTAAATGAAATCGATACTCATATGACCTACTGGTGGCATGAAATCTCGCATGTGCCTTAGGGTTTACCTTATGCACAGCAAAAACACTAATGTCAAGAGGAAGCCATCGATTTAATCGAAAGGTCAGGTGCTCCAGATCGATGGGCTCTTCATGATCAAAATGAGCAAACATTTGCGTGGCGTGCACACCAGCATCGGTACGACCTGCGCCCATCACATGAATCTCACTACGCAACATTTTTTGTAGCCCATCCTCTAGAACTTCTTGTACAGTGATAGATTGGGGCTGCTTTTGCCAGCCGTGATAAGCGGTACCATCGTATGAAAACTCGATAAAATAACGTTGCTTTTCTTGCATATCCACAAAGGTACGTGCTGTCATGATAATTTTATCTTTCTAATTCATCGTAAAATTAAAATGAGCAGCAGCTTCTAAATAAGCAGCAAATAAAGGTGATAAACATTACCACCAGCCCGTTAATCGCATGCTGTCTAGAAAGTATAACACACATATTGTACACCGCTGTCGATTATTCCGTTATTCTTCACCTAGGACATCAATGGGTGTCTTTTAATTACTCCATTGCGGTTAAAATAAGCCCATAGATGAAGCGATGGATCTTGAAACTAAAAAAGCCAACCACTAGTGCTTAACAAGCATAAACATTGACAACAGCTAGATCCAGCGGTCAGGCAGATCGTGCGTTGAGTATCCTACAAAATGTATCTTCTTTTTCTCACCTCTTATCTCTAGGTCCTTATGTTTTTTCTGCTAAAACAAAGGGGAATGTAGATGAGTCCGCTTAATTTTGAGATATGAAAATCTTGCTACTATCAGATACCCACAGCCATTTTGATTCTTTTATAGAAAAATACGTTCATCAAGCTGACGAGGTATGGCACGCAGGAGATATAGGTGATTTGAAAGTTACAGATCGTATAGCAGCCTTAAAACCATTGCGAGCCGTTTATGGGAATATTGATAATGATCAAGCCAGGTTACAATTCCCATTAAATCTTCGATTTACCTGCGAGGGCATGGATGTATGGATGACCCATATAGGCGGTTATCCAGGCCGTTACAACCAGCGCATACGAGTGGAAATTTATGAACGCCCGCCAGATATCTTCATTTGTGGTCACAGCCACATATTAAAGGTTATGAATGATAAAAGGATCAACTGTTTGCACATGAATCCTGGCGCCGTGGGCATGCATGGTTTTCATAAAAAACGCACCATGCTACGGTTTGAGATCAACCATGGAAAAATTTCTAATCTAGAGGTTATCGAGAAAGATCGATAATGCAATGGGGCTTGCGGTGAGGGCGCTTTCGCGAAAGCGAACTAACAAACACCCTTTAAACAAAAAACCCGCAGGGTGGCGCCCTGCAGGTTTTCACACTAATAGTACTAAGATTCTTGTGTTTATCGTAGTCGATCCACAGATTTTACGAGTTGTTCATCCTTTCTTATTGCCCTGTTAGCCAGGACTAGTAAAACGATAGATAGGATAGGTATGAACATCCCAATGCCTTTCTCTGCAACCGCCGTCGCTCCAGACATAGTTAGGGCTCGAGTAACGAAAACTCCTAGTAGAATAAGGTTCAATATGATATTTAAACGGTTCACTACCGTTTGCAATTTTCTATTCTTATAAATAAATATAGCTGCTATTGATAAAATAGCGCTCGCCACAAATGCACCGAAATATGAATTTTCATCCATTGCAACAACTTCATTGCCCTCTCCATCAATCCATAGACTAACTACAAAAATCAACCCACCACTACAAGCAGCAGCAAGGATCAACCATATAGTCTGTATTCTTTGAATCATAAAAGGAACGCCATTTATCTTAAAGCAGAACAAAAATAATGTTTCAAAGTAAAAAACAAGGGCATGTAAACATTTTTTAATGTATCATTGTACTCAAGTTTTGTTAACCACCTCTTATTAGGTTAACTAGAAAAATAATTTTTCAGATAAATTATTTTTCTCAAATCCCCCTTAAGATATTCACATACATTTTTTAATTACTACATGTTTCAAATAGCTGATTTAAAATCAAAGAAACTTCCTGAATTACAGGAAATTGCACAAGAGCTTAACGTACCTAAATTCCGCACCATGCGCAAATTAGACCTGGTATACAAAATACTAGATCTACAGGCAAAAGATCCAGCCGTCATCAAGCAGTTGGATAGCGATGCAACAACAACGCCTGATACAAAGGCTACTACTAAGGAGCGAAAGCCTAGAACTCCTAAAAAACAACAGGACAAATCTGATAATAAAGCTCCTGACCAGGATGCAAAGTCAAACGCACCCGGTCCAGAAAAAAAGCAAGACTCAAAAAACGAGAGCCGCAGTCGTAAGCCTAGAGAAGCTAAACCAAGAAATAATAACAATCGCGATAAATCAGACAACGATTCTCAAAAGCAAGACAATCGCCGCGAGCATAAAAAAGAAAACGACTCTAACGACAAGAATGATTCTAGAAATAACGATCGTAATTCTAGACATAAAAATCAGCGCAATAACAATAATCAAAACAATGTCCCTAAAGGAAATAAGGACAACCGCAATCGCTACCGCGATCCAGACTTTGAATTTGATGGGATTATTGAAAGTGAAGGTGTACTAGACATGATGCCAGATGGCTATGGATTCTTGCGCAGTAGCGATTACAATTACCTAGCATCTCCAGATGATATTTATGTTTCTCAATCGCAAGTGCGCTTGTTTGGTTTAAAAACAGGAGACACGGTACTAGGAATGGTCCGCCCACCTAAAGAAGGTGAGAAATATTTCCCATTAATCAAAATCTCCCAGATAAACGGTCTAGACCCTAGCGTGGTGAGAGATCGCGTATCATTTGAACATTTAACGCCATTGTTTCCTAATGAGAAGTTCAATCTAGCAGAGAGACGCGCGAGTGTATCCACGCGAGTCATGGATTTATTTGCGCCTATAGGAAAAGGTCAACGTGGGATGATTGTCGCACAGCCCAAAACTGGTAAAACAATGTTATTGAAAGACATTGCAAACGCCATTGCTGCAAATCATCCAGAAGTTTATCAATTGATTCTATTGATTGATGAACGCCCAGAAGAGGTTACAGACATGCAGCGTCACGTAGATGGGGAGGTAATCGCTTCAACCTTTGATAAGGAAGCACATGATCATGTACGTGTGGCAAATATCGTGCTTGAAAAAGCAAAACGTATGGTAGAATGTGGACACGATGTTGTCATTCTATTAGACTCAATTACCCGTCTTGCAAGAGCCTACAATACAGTCCAGCCTGCTAGCGGTAAGGTACTATCTGGTGGGGTCGATGCAAATGCTTTACATAAACCTAAAAGATTCTTTGGTGCTGCCCGTAATATAGAAGGTGGTGGCTCATTGTCTATCATAGCCACTGCATTGACAGAAACTGGTTCAAAAATGGACGAGGTGATCTTTGAAGAGTTTAAGGGTACTGGCAACATGGAGCTACAACTGGATCGTAACATCTCCAACCGCCGTATTTTCCCAGCTATCGATCTTACCTCTTCTAGCACACGACGTGACGACCTACTCCTAGAGAAGGACACCGTACAACGCATGTGGATTATGAGAAAATATTTAGCAGATATGAACCCAGTAGAAGCTATGGAATTCATGTCACAACGCATCAAGCAAACTCGCAATAATGAAGAGTTCCTTGCGACGATGAATGACTAGCAAGCATTAATTTTTATCTATAAAAGCCTTACTTACTTGTTTTGTAGGGCTTTTTATTGCGCTTTCGCGAAAGCGAAATCACAGCCAACTAAAAAACATAAAAGTTACCTCCTAGAAAAATCCAGCATTATCACAACAGATGTATAATCTTAATTCTAAGAGAACGTTATTCTATCACTTACTTATTTTATTTAAAGCATATGTATAAACTCATAGTCCTAGTACTATTTACAACCGGAACAATAACTGCACAACAAGATGCAACCAATCTCATAGATGAAGAGTTTGAGTCCTTAATCAACGAATCAAATAATTATCAAGATTATAAGGTGGTAAAGGAAAACTCATTACTGCAACTTAAATCGCGTACGGCTTCTTACATCAACGATCTTCAAGATAAAATCACACAACTAGAAGCAAATATCACTGCAGAACAACAAGCACAACAGCGTCTGAAAAATGAGTTAGAATCTAAGAGCAATACCGTAATTACTCTTAACCAAGAAAAAGATACGATTGATTTTCTAGGGTTTTCTCTTAACAAAAGCTTGTATAATACTCTGGTATGGTCGTTTGTAGGTCTATTGGTACTTGCAGTAACCGCACAAAGCATAAGCTATAAACGAAGCAAAACAACGACAGATCTGGCCTATCAGGAAAAAGAAACAGCAGAGGCAGAATTAGAGCGCGTAAAATTAAGAGCCATAGAAGAAAAACAACGGCTGGGTCGACAGCTGCAGGATGAGCGTAATAAATTAGCAAAATTAAAAGGCACCTCTTGATTCACGGGTGTTTTCTTAAAAACGGTCATAAAAAAAGCTCCTATTTCTAGGAGCTTTTTTCAACTAATATTTTAAAATCTAATGACGCTTACTAGATAGAAGCAACGTGCTTTGCAAGCTTTGATTTAAGGTTGCTTGCCTTATTCCAGTGAATAACGTTCTTTTTAGCCAGCTTATCGATCATTGAAGTAACCTCAACAAACAACTTCTCTGCGGTAGACTTATCTTCTGTCTCTTTCAATTTCTTGATCGCATTACGAGTTGTTTTGTGCTGGTACTTATTACGTACTCTAGCAGCCTCATTTCTACGTATTCTCTTTAAAGCACTTTTGTGATTTGCCATATCTCTTAAAACTTGGTTTTATTTCTAAAACCGATTTATGTTATTGTAGCCCGTAGGGGAATCGAACCCCTCTTACCAGGATGAAAACCTGGCGTCCTAGCCGATAGACGAACGGGCCATTGTTTGCTCGTTTAGCGGATGCAAAAATAAACACTTTTTCCAATCCTGCAAACGACAATTAATTTTTTTTTGAATTAATATGCTTTTGCAAATAAAACACGCTGGCTAGATGGCTTACCAGAGAATACACAAACCCCTTCTTCTTTATCCTGCTCTAGTGGGATACAACGAATAGTAGCCTTAGTCAGCTCCTTGATCTTCTCTTCAGTTTCTATAGTGCCATCCCAGTGTGCTGACAGGAAGCCTCCTTTATTCTCCAGAACATCTTTAAATTCCTCAAAATCTTCTACTCTAGTTGTATGTTGATCACGGTAACTAGCCGCAGTATTGAATAAATCTTTCTGTATTTGTTGAAGCAACTGTGCAACATGCTCTGCAAGACCTTCTAATGGCACGGTGCTTTTACTTAAAGTATCACGCCTTGCCAGCTCTACAGTTCCGTTAGCTAGATCTCTAGCGCCTATTGCAATACGTAAAGGAACTCCTTGCAGCTCATGTTGAGCAAATTTTGCTCCTGGCCTCAAGGTATCACGATCATCATATTTAACTGAGATGTGATGCGCCTTTAAAGAGCTCATGATTTCCTTTACAGTGGGGTCTAATTCTTCCAGCTGCTCTTGACCTTTATATATGGGAACTATAACGACTTGATTAGGTGCTAAATTAGGCGGCAACACCAAACCTTTATCATCGCTATGAGTCATTATAAGAGCTCCCATCAATCGAGTTGAAACTCCCCATGATGTCGCCCAGACGTGCTCTTGAGAACCTTCTTTTGTGGTAAACTTCACATCAAAAGCTTTAGCAAAATTCTGACCCAAAAAGTGGCTTGTACCGGCCTGTAGCGCCTTGCCATCTTGCATCAACGCTTCAATACAGTATGTTTCATCTGCCCCTGCAAATCGCTCACTCTCTGTTTTTGTTCCCTTGACTACTGGTATAGCCATAAAATCCTCTGCAAAGGTTGCATAGACATCATTCATCAACTGCGCTTCTTTTAAAGCTTCAGCTTTAGTAGCATGTGCCGTATGACCTTCTTGCCATAAAAACTCTGCAGTTCTTAAAAACAAACGTGTCCTCATCTCCCATCGTACTACATTTGCCCACTGATTGATTAACAACGGCAAATCTCTATACGACTGGATCCATCCTTTATAAGTATTCCAGATGATCGCCTCACTAGTGGGACGCACAACCAGTTCCTCTTCCAGTTTAGCCTCTGGATCAACACGTAATTTCCCTGGATGATCTGGATCATTTTGTAATCTATAATGGGTTACTACAGCACATTCTTTAGCAAAACCTTCCGCATTTTTTTCTTCTGCTTCAAACAGACTTTTAGGAACAAATAGAGGGAAATAGGCATTTTGATGGCCAGTCTCTTTAAACATGCGATCTAGTTCTGCCTGCATTTTTTCCCATATGGCATATCCATATGGTTTGATGACCATGCAGCCTCTTACCGCACTATTTTGTGCAAGGTCTGCCTTGACAACTAGCTCATTATACCATTTTGAATAATCTTCTGTTCTGCTTGTGAGGTTTTTGCTCATATAGGAATTTGGCACAAAACTTGCACCTTATTTAGAGGTTTGTTAAAAGCTTGAAGCTAGCGACAAAACTACTTATTTTTATCGAATGCTTTCTAACATCAACACTATGAAAACTAACAATATCTTTTACCGTACATTAACTAGGACCGCCCTAGTGATGATTTTATCTATTACGTTAGTTTCATGTGGTTCCTATGTAGAATCTTCATACAATGATGGAATTTATGGCGAGTTACCTACACGTATCGATCAAGAATTTGAGGTAACCACGGAGGATGTTTATAATGAAAACTCTTCTAATTATTACCAGCAATTATTTGCCATAGAAGCGGCACAGTACCCTAACAGCAACTCACAAACTGATGAGATTTTTACAGATGTAGAAGATTATTCAGCAGATGATTACGTGCAAGAACCAGGTGAATATGTACTAGATTATGCCGCACAGCCTGCCTGGGGAACAGACCCATCAGAAACGATTATAAATTACTACAGTTTTGGCGGTTTCAATCAATTTGGTTTTGGTCCTTGGGGCTTTAATAACTTCGGCTTTGGTCCGTGGGGATTCAATAATTTTGGCCCTTGGGGTTTTAACAGATTCGGTTTTGGGTTTGGAGGTTTCAATAGATTTGGTTTTGGTTTCGGTGGCTTTTACGATCCATTTTTTTATGGTGGATTTGGATTCAATCCATGGTTTAATGGTGGTTTTAATGCCTGGGGAGGCAATTTTGGCTACAATCGCAACAATTATGCATATGCTGGTTACAGGGGTAATAACAGATACGGCAATTACAACACAAGAAACACAGGTATCGTCGATAATTCAAGAAATGTAAGTACACGACGCGCATCAGTCCCTGCAAATAATAGAGAGGCTCGAGCAGGACGTAGTGCAACAACACGTCGCGGTACGACCACCACAACACGTAGAAGCTCCTACCCTACTTCACGATCTGTTCGTTCTGCAACATCACGCAGATCATCTTATCCAACAGCACGATCTTCTAGTTTTCCTAGTCGTAGTAGTTCTGGTGTAGGTAGGTCATCCAGCAGTGGTAGATCATCTGGCAGTGTAGGTAGATCCTCATCTTCTAGCTCACGCAGCTCGGGCGGCGGTAGATCTGGCGGTGGCGGTAGATCTAGTGGTGGACGCTCTGGCGGAAGAGGATAATAAACCTTTAATTATATGAAAAGAATATTATATACAAGCGCGCTAGTTTTAGGTGCGCTTTTTTGTGATGCACAATCAGTTACCGATGGACTTTTATATGGTCAGCAAGACGATCTATATGGTACAGCAAGATATCGAGCCTTGAGCGGCGCTTTTGGAGCATTAGGTGGTGATTTGTCTGCCATGAGTCAAAACCCTGCAGGGTCTGCAATCTTCAGCAACCACTACGCTAGTTTTTCAATAGGATACAACGATAAGCAAAATCGTGGATCTTATTTTGGAACGGTAACAGATAGCGACGAACAGGACCTTAATTTTGGACAATTCGGTGGTGTATTGGTGTTTAAAAGCATCGATGAAAGCCTGTTGACTAAGTTCAGCATAGGGCTTAATTACGATAATACAAGAAACTACGACAACAACTCTATATTGAGAGGTGTAGCAGACACCTCGATCTCTCAATACTTTATCAATAATGCTAATGGTTTTACCATAGATAACTTTGAAACACAAAGAGGCGAGTCAGTGTCTGATTTGTATAGATTTCTAGGCGAGCAGGTAGGATTTGATGCCCAGCAGGGATTGCTAGGCTTTCAAGCATTTGTTATCAACCCTGTTGACCCGACAGATCCTAACAATGCGTCATACACGAGTGCCACAGGAACTGGTAATTTCACTCAAATAAGTTCACTTTCCAGTGCTGGATCGCAAAGCAAAACAAGCTTTAACGTTGCGGGACAATTTGCTAATCGATGGTCCATAGGCCTTAATCTTAACGGGCACTTTATTGACTATACACGACTTGATCGTTTTACAGAAGCTAATAGCAATGTTGATGCCAGCACTAGGCAGGTTGATTTTGAAAACTTACTAGACGTTAACGGATCTGGGTTTTCATTCCAGATAGGGGCAATAGGTAATATTACAGAGTCTTTACGTGTAGGGGCGACTTATGAATCTCCTACCTGGTACGATATTGAAGAAACCCTGTTGCAAGAAATTAGCACTACACGGGTGGAGAATGGTCAAAGCATTTTTGAAGATGTACGACCCGACGTACTCAATGTCTATCTACCTTACAATCTTAGAACACCAGGTAGTGTTACAGGAAGCATAGCATACGTATTTGGCACTAAGGGATTGCTTAGTTTAGATTATTCAAGTCGCGATTATTCAAACCTGGAGTTTGAAAATGGTGTCAGCAATAATTTTGATCAAAACAATGCGTTTATAAGTCAAAACTTGCAACGAGCGAACACACTGCGTATAGGTGGCGAGTATCGCATTGAACGTTTTACTTTACGCGGAGGGTTCCGTCAGGTAGATTCTCCCTATCAAGACAAAACCATCATAGGCGATTTAACTGGTTACAGCGCTGGTCTAGGATACAACTGGGGCAATACCGTTCTTGATATCTCTTATGATTATGCACAACGTGATTCTAGTGAACAACTATTCAGCGGTGGGGTAACAAATCGTGGTTTCTTACAGACCACACAGCACAATGTTGTAGCAACTCTGGGCTTCAATTTTTAATGTAGTATGGTGTGATATTTCGCTTTCGCGAAAGCGTAATTAAACCCATAATTTTATAGCATAGGGCATCTAGTGATGCCCTATCTTTTTAAGGTAAAGTGTCCCGTTGCCTCTCCCGATTGACCATCAAATTCATATTCCAATCGGAACCAATAATCAGAACTGGGCATTAATTCACCTAAAAAAGTACCATCCCAGCCAGAACCTTGAGGGTCTAATTCTTTGAGTAATTTGCCATATCGATCAAAAATATAAATCCTTAAAATAGGCAATCGATCGCCTGCCTCGACATTCCAGGTATCATTAAATCCGTCAAAGTTAGGCGTGAAAAATCGTGGATAACCAAAAACAAACACCTCTGTTGTAATAGCACCACAACCGTTACGCTCTGCAAGTGTTATGGTATGTAGCCCGGGAGTTACATCATAAAATACAGGGTTGTCTTGATATAATCCATCATCTAATTGATACCAGTAAGTGTCTGGCCCCTGGGCTGTAATTTCAATGCGATGATTATCTTCAAAAGGAGCTGTCACTACATTGATTTCAAAATCTTCAGGCGGACCAGAGTATCTCACATTTGCAGTATCTGTAATCGAGCACTGAGTGACGGCATCAGTAATTACAACCTCGTAATCCCCTGGTTGTTCGGTCGTAAGAATCGGCTGACTTTCACCCACCACCAATTGTCCATTAAGACGCCATTCAAAATTGAAATCAACCGCATTTAAACCAGTATTTAATACCGCTGGACCATCAACAAGAACTCCTTGCGCATCTCTACATAACACAGTTTGATTAGGTAATTGAGAAACTGGTAGTTCACCAAACTCTAAGGGGAGCGCTACCACATCAAAACATTCTGATGCAGCGGTTTCCAGTCGAGCATACACAACTACACTTTCTCTATAATTAAAACTTAAGTCTAGTGGTGCCGTTGCATTGAAAGCGTCAAGTTGAGTCGCGTAATAAGTAACCGTGGCATCTGGCTGCCCATTAATTATTTGTGCAGAGCTGTTATCTAAATTATAATTGATAACTCCAGTACCAGGATCGCACAGTATAACAGTATCTGGAGTTCCTGCTACAGGTGGAGCAATAGACTGTAATACAAAACTACCTGTTGTAAAACAGCCTGTGGCTGTAAATTCTGATCTATAAAATATGGTTTGATTGGTTTGTAAAGAAGAGTATCTCTCGTTGAGCGGGTTAGCCCCTGTTATCGCCTCTGGCAACGTTTCAAAAAAGGTAACCTGCACCCCTGTTTGACCATCAATAATCTGCTCGATTTGTGTTCCTAATTCAAAAATTGTACTTCCATCGCCATTTTGATCGCAAGCTTGTAATATATTCACAGCAGTCGTATTAGGCACAGCATTAAATTCTACAGTAAACTGTGTGGTCGCGGCGCAACCGTTGGTACGACCCTCTACCCTTACATAAATATCTGTAGCGGCCTGGTCTACCGTTATTGTAGTAGGTAATGGATCAATACCACCATTAGCGGCTGCAGCTGTTTGATGGTATGTTATTATAAAGTTTGCAGGATTTGCACCGTTGAGTATTATGTTCTCATTAATCGATAGGTCAACGTTTTCTAGTCCATCACCGCTAGGGTCATCACAAACTACAATAGGCGGTGGACCAGTTACATTTATAACTGACCCTACCGATAGATCAACTGTTGTGGTATCAAAACAGGCATTATTCAAACGGCTATCAATACGAGCTATTATAGTCTGGGGATTTGAGGTATTCTCAAAACTAAATTTATTAAGCGGGTTTTGACGGGAGTTAGCATCTGTAATTGAGAGGTAATATGACACTTCAAATATTGCTGGATCTTGAGTCCCTAGTAGCTCAATATCCCTAGTAGATAGATCAAAAATAGCTCTACCATTATTGCCAGCGTCATCACATATTTGGAAATCTGATATTGTATTTGCTACAGGATTAGGCCCTAAGATTATCTGAAAACTACCTGTATCAAAACAAGTGTTATCAATTGCATTTTCTACCCTTACAAAAATATTTTGCTGTGGGGCATTTTCAATTACATAATTTGCTGGATCTGTGATAGGATTGACCCCTGTATTTGCATCTTCAATAGATCGATGAAATGTTACGACCACAGTTGCAGGGTCTTGACTACCTATAATTGTTGTGTTTTGAGAGGTAAGATCAAAAACTGCAAGACCATCATTTGATGGGTCGTCACACAAAACGATATTTGATGCTGCATTAAAAATTGCTTGATTAATAGAGACTTCAAAATTTCTAATAATTGAACAACCGGTCGTGCGATTAGTTATTGTAGTATGTATAGTCTGAGGTGCGTTAGGCGCAGCATATTGAGCGGGTGATGTAATTGGATTAGTCGATGCAGTGGCATCTGCAAGACTCTGGTAATAATTAACCTCAAATTGTGCAGCATTTTGTCCCGTGAGCATTAATGATGTATTTTGAGTTAGGTCAACGGTATTGATATTACCTACATTATCACAAACGAGTAAATCAATGGGCTCTTGTACTTGTGGGAGTTCATTAACCTGCACACAGATTTCTTGAGTATAAATACAGCCGAAGCTATCTTCTATTTCATAAGTATAACAGACTAATCCAGTGCGATCTGGCTGTACAGTAACCTGATTACCACTAGTGGAAATAATCGTAGGGTCTGCCTGCCATTCCTCCCTTACGATTGTAGGTTCAAAAGACAGGTTTGCTGGTAATCGTGCAGGATCAAAGTTGAGACCCCATTCAAATATATAACCATTATCTAGTTGCAAATTGTCTGTTACGGTTAGACACCATTGTCCATTTAAACTACTTCCTATAAAATTGCTAAAAGGGTCGCTGGGCTGGTAACTACCTTCTGGCAACGATGTTCTAACAGGCAATGCAGCAAGGGCATTGCGAAAAGTTTGAGTAGCGACTGGTTGCTCTGTAATCACATAGGTAAACCCAATGCCAGGTGGGTCTGGTGTGTCGCTTTGATCAGGAATCCCTAGAAACTTCTCGCCTCCTGATTGAAAGGTTTGCAATATTTCAATAGAAGAACCATTAGGTGCGGTTAAAATTATGTCCAGATCATCTGTCCAGCTGTGCTCAATGTTCATAAACATTGAGATTAAATCTGATGCATTATTGAAAGTTGCGCCTGGACTAAACCCTTCTACTTCTATACAGGTGCTATAGACAGCACCCGTTCCATCAGGTAAAAATGTAACGCCTGTTATAGGTCGAGCTGGAATACGCTCAAAAGGAACAGATTGTACGCTGCCTGTAAGTGTTGTACTCTCGCCCAGGCAAATGGTGGCATCTGCAGTTTCGGTGCCTGTAAAATCTGGATCTGTAGAGACTTGAACAATCAAATCAATCACCTCATCATCAGTGCAACCTGCAGCATCTGTAACTTGAAATTGTACTTGATAAGATCCAGGATTATTAAAAACTTGTTGTTGGTTCTGACCAGCAACAAATCCAGCTCCTACATTAAAATCCCATTGATATGTTGCTCCCGTTCCATCTTCAGAAAAAGAGGTTTGGCCATTAAATTGGACGTTTTCTCCCTGACAAATTCGTAAGATACCATCTGGATCAATAGGTGGGACAGTGGTAATTTGCGGTGTGATCGTCTGGCATGTCTCAATACAGCCACGTGTGGCTTGCCATCCTGCCCCTACACCTGTACTATTGCTTACAAACTCAAAGGTTAAACAGCCACTTGAATTGGTAGGAGTTGCAGCAATCACGCCAGGAGGCGTTGTCGTGTCAGAAAAGACGACTAATAAAGGTGCGGCTGTAGAGTCCCCATCGTAGACACGCAAGAAATCACCTGCAGCAATGTCCAATTGGGTAAAATCCATTGAAACTAGATTTGTTGTTCCTGTGGGACAGAATGATACGATTCCAGATTCCCCACCGGAGTAATCCATACTTGTACCACCGCTATCAGTAAACGTAGCGGGCCCACAGCCTACTGATGTAGAGATTCCCGCTTGTGGCATAGAAATATTAGTTTGGGCCTGCAGCCAGCCAGCAAATAAAAAAAATAAAGAACTTAATAATAGTTTCATAAACAATCCCTCCTCAATTGAAAGCCAGCCTGTAAATATCTAAATTTAAGATAGGTAAAAAAAACGAATGAAAGTTACTTTTAGTCTGTCAGACATATACTCGGTGCTTACATCCTTAATACGTAAATTTGCACTACTTTAAAAATTAGGCAATTCTAGCGCCACAATCCTATGAAAATAGAAGATATATCAAATCACACAGAAGATCACGATCATGATCATTTATCATCTAATGAGCAAACACCATTGCGACCAGATGCATTTGCACTTTCTGATCAAGAAAAAATAGAGTCCATTAAAAAAGATGTTCATCATATTCTAGAAACTCTAGGTATGGACATGACAGACGACAGCTTGAAAGGTACTCCCAACCGTGTTGCAAAGATGTTTGTAAATGAAATCTTTGGTGGTATAAGACCTCAAATGAAACCCAGTGCCTCAACTTTTGAAAATAAATATAAGTACAATGAGATGCTGGTAGAAAAAAATATTGTGGTCTATTCTACTTGCGAGCATCACCTGCTCCCTATTGTGGGACGCGCACACGTCGCTTATATATCAAACGGTAATGTGGTAGGTCTTTCAAAAATGAACCGAATAGTGGATTTTTATGCAAAGCGCCCGCAAGTACAAGAGCGCCTCAACATTCAAATAGTTAGAGAGCTACAACAAGTTCTCAATACACAGGATGTCGCTTGTGTTATAGATGCCAAGCATCTATGTGTCAACAGTCGCGGTATCAAAGACATTGAAAGTAGCACGGTCACTGGAGAATTTGGTGGTAGATTCAAGGATATTCAGGTCAAGCGTGAGTTCCTTGATTACATAAAGATGGACACTAAATTTTAAATAAAGCAATGCAGCGGTTCATGTAGTCCGCTTTCGCGAAAGCGTAACTCCCCAATTAATTATCTACAAAAATTTATCATGGCCCTATATAACAAACAGCAACTGCGACTTTACAACTCCATAGATGGAGAAAAGCAAGTTTTTAAACCCATTCACGAGGGACGCATAGGCATGTATGTTTGTGGACCAACCGTTTACAGCAATGTCCACCTAGGTAATTGCAGAACCTTTATAAGTTTTGACATGATTTATAGGTACCTCTCTCACCTGGGATATAAGGTGCGCTATGTGCGTAATATCACAGACGCAGGCCACCTGACTGACGATGCTGACGCTGGGGAAGATAAAATTTCAAAAAAAGCTAGGCTAGAACAACTAGAACCTATGGAGGTGGTACAGCAGTATACCCTGGACTTTCATAATGTGATGAAGCGATTCAATTGCCACCCGCCTAGTATTGAACCCACGGCGACGGGTCATATAGTGGAACAAATTGAGATCATAAAAACTATTCTGGATAAAGGATATGCCTATGAGCGTAATGGCTCTATTTACTTTGACGTTCTAAAGTTTAATGAAGATCATCATTATGGAAAATTAAGTGGTCGCAATCTGGAAGACATGATTGCAAACACAAGAGAACTGGCCTCACAAAGCGAGAAAGAAAATGCACAGGATTTTGCACTATGGAAAAAAGCATCGCCAGAACATATCATGCGCTGGCCTAGTCCATGGGGCGATGGTTTTCCTGGATGGCACCTGGAATGTACTGTAATGAGCTCGAAATATCTAGGGGAAACATTTGATATTCACGGTGGTGGTATGGATTTAAAATTCCCACATCATGAGTGTGAGATTGCACAGGGAGAGGCTGCTCACGGTCATAGTCCAGTCAACTACTGGCTGCATGCAAACATGCTTACCTTAGAAGGTAAAAAAATGTCAAAATCTACTGGTAACTCCATCCTCCCGGAAGAGTTATTTACTGGTGACAACGATTTTATGGAAAAACCTTTTTCTCCAGCAGTGATAAGGTTTTTTATGATGCAAGCACATTATAGATCGATTCTCGATTTTAGTAACGACGCCATTCTTGCTGCAGAGAAAGGGCTGCATCGATTGCAAGAAGGCATCAAGGTGTTACAGCAATTGCCTGCATCAAAGGAAAGCAGTGTGGACATTAATAAATGGGTACAGGATTGCTACAATGCAATGAACGATGATTTTAACACGCCTATATTAATTGCAGAATTATTTGAAGGGGTCAAAATTATTCACGCCATTAAAGATGGTAATGAAACGATAACTGCTGCTGACCTAAAATTATTAGAAGAAAAAATGACGGCGTTTTTGATCGACGTTTTAGGTATAGAGAATAATATCGCTGCTGCAACCACTGGGGCATCAAAGCATATAGATGCTGCTATGAAGCTTATCATTGATTTGCGTGCTACCGCCAGAGCTCGTAAAGATTGGGAGACTAGCGATAAAATAAGGGATGAACTTGCTGCCGCTGGTATTCAATTGAAAGATGGTGCAGACGGAACAACTTTTACTACAAACTGATGCAGTCAGGTTATAAAAATCACATTTTAAAATCACTATAGAGATTTAAAAATGATCACTTACCTGGCTATGATATTTATGAAAAACCACAAGAAAGTTTCTATAGCCGCACGATTGATGATGTATCTGGTACGCTTTTATCAGACAGCAATTTCTCCATTCACTCCCGCCACGTGCAGGTATCAACCCACTTGTTCACACTATACCATGGAAGCTCTAAACAAGCATGGATTTATAAAAGGGGGATGGTATAGCATCAAGCGTATCACCAGTTGCCATCCATGGGGCGGCAAGGGATACGACCCAGTGCCTTAAGTTAACCGCCTGGGTATTAAAAAGAGCTAATTATAAGTAGTATTTTAGCAGTAATTAAAGTACAATTCAATGCTATTACCGCTTAAGGTTATCTGGAACCCGCTTGAGGGTATCGATCTAGGATTTTTTACCATTCATTTTTACAGCTTATCTTATGTGATTGCTTTTGTTCTAGGCTGGTACATCATCAAACCTATTTTTACAAAGGATGGAATCCATCACGATAAATTAGACCCTCTATTTATGTATACGGTGATAGGCTGTCTGGCTGGAGCTCGTATAGGGCATTATTTATTTTATGAGACCGCTGTATTGTTTGAAGATCCACTTCATGTTTTCCTTCCTTTCAGGCTCAGCCCTTTTGAATGGACTGGCTTTGCAGGCATGGCTAGCCATGGTGCTGCCATAGGTATTATTATTGCTATGTTTTTTTACAGTCGTAAACATTTACAAAAAAATATGCTGTGGATCTTGGATCGCATTGTAATCCCTACAGCAATAGGTGGTTGTTTTGTAAGATTAGGGAACTTAATGAATAGCGAGATTGTAGGCAAAATAACAAATGTAGACTGGGCCTTTAAATTTGTTAGAGACACATCAGATCCTGCCGTGCGAGACGCCTTATATACGATAGGGATCAAGGATACAGATAAGGCTATCAACGCCCTAGTAAATGACCCACAGTATGCTAGTTTACTAGAAAGCATCCCGTGGCGACACCCTAGTCAGATTTATGAAGCATTAGGCTATGCTTGTTTATTTGTCATCTTATATCTGGTATATTGGAAAACAGATAAAAAGGAAAAGTTAGGGTACATACTCGGTTTGTTTTTTGTGTTGTTATTTACAATTCGCTTTTTTGTAGAATTTGTAAAAATCAAACAGGTAGAAGGCGGCGACGAATTCATTTTTGGCTTGAATACCGGGCAAATGTTGAGTATTCCATTTATAATTCTAGGCCTTGTATTGATGTTTAGACCACAGGGATGGTTTGAAAAAAGATAATTTATATACAACGACGACTAGATAAAAAAGCCTTTCTCTGAAAGGCTTTTTTTATACTAAAACTTGTTCTTGCATAGCACAACTCTGTTGAACATGCGATGTAATGGCTATTGCCTCTAGCAAATCATTATACCATAAAGATTACAGGTTTATTCAGATGCACATACTTATTACTAAGCTTTAACCAGGATTAATGGAGCAAAGCGCAATCTCCAAAAGATTACCTAGTAGGAGTACTGACAAGAGTCTGTTATCTTAAATGCGGCACAGGCCGATATTCTAATCGCTCAATAAAAAATCCGAGCCATTTAAACGACTCGGATTTCAATATAACTAGTGATTGTATACCTAACTACTCAGTTTTACTTTCCAAAGCTTTACGTGGTCTGTCTTTTGATCTTTTCAAAGAATCAAACATAATAGGAGTCGCTATAAATACTGATGAATATGTACCTACAATAACACCTATTATCAAGGCAAACATAAATCCTCGGATAGATTCACCACCAAAGGTGAAAATAGCAAGTAATACGATTAAGGTAGTTAACGAGGTATTCAACGTACGAGATATAGTACTGCTTATCGCTCCATTAACGGTGCGCCCAAATTTCCAATTGGTTTTTTCGGCTATGAACTCTCGTATTCTATCAAATACTACCACTGTATCGTTTAATGAATAACCGATTACCGTAAGAATAGCAGCAATAAACGCCTGGTCAATCTCCATATTAAACGGCATGATTTTGTACGTTAATGAGAAGATCCCTAATACAATAATCACATCATGGAACACAGCGGCAACTGCACCCAGAGAGAACTGCCATCTACGGAAGCGTATCAAAATATACAAGAACACTACGATCAATGACCCAAAAATCGCATAAAGAGAACCTGTCAAGATATCATCTGCAATGGTAGGACCTACCTGGAAGTTTGACATGATACCATAATCCTTCTCCTGCTCGCTTACATCTGCAAACTCCTCTTGCGTCATACCTTCTGGTAAAAATTGCTTTAGAGCATTAAATAGCTTTGCTTCAATCTCTGGACTCACCTCGCTATCATCACCCTCAATTTTGTATTTAGTACTGATAGCAAGTTGGTTTTCTGCACCATAAGTTTTTGCCTCTGCACTTCCAAAAACTTCTGGGTCACTCAAAATACTCGTTACCTCTGTAGCATTCATATCCTGCTCAAATCTTATCGTGTATTTACGACCACCTGTGAAATCAATACCAAAGTTCAACTGCAAGGTTACTAGCGATACGATACTGATAATTATTGCCACAGCCGAAATTGCATAGGCTGTTTTTCTCTTCTTAAGAAAATCAATATCAACGTTACTAAACCAGTTTTTAGTTACTGCTGTACTGAATGCTATTGATTTACCATTTTTACCATAACCATCAATAAATAATCGTGTGATGAATACCGCAGTGAATAAAGAGGTCAAAATACCGATCATTAATGTGGTAGCAAATCCTTGAATAGGACCAGTACCAAAGATGTATAGAATCACCGCTGTTAAGAAGGTTGTAATGTTTGCATCAAGTATAGAACTTAAGGCATTGTTGAAACCGTCGCGTATGCTATCTGCTTGTGACTTCCCTTTAGCTAACTCCTCGCGAATGCGCTCAAAAATAAGAACATTAGCATCTACAGAGATACCTATGGTAAGTACGATACCTGCAATACCAGGTAAGGTTAATACGGCTCCAAAGGATGCTAGAGCTCCAAAGATGAAGAGAATGTTTACTAGCAAAGCTATATCTGCATACAGACCAGCTCTACCATAATAGAAAAACATCCACACCAGTACCAGTAATAGGGCCAGACCAAAAGATGCAAGTCCTGCATTAATCGATTCTTGTCCTAATGATGGACCTATAATTTCCTTCTGGATAATTTCTGCACGTGCAGGAAGTTTACCAGCTTTAAGAACGGTAGCGAGATCTTCTGCCTCAGCTACACTAAAATCTCCAGATATCTGACTATTACCTCCGGCAATAGGACCGTCATTAATTCCAGGGGCACTGTATACTGTGTTATCCAGCACAACTGCCACCTGTGTTTGATTTTGAAAAGCTTCGGTAGTCATGTCTTCCCAGATCTTCGCACCTTCACTATTCATAGACATACTAACGATTACTTTACCGTTAATATCATAGTCTTGCTTTGCATTTGTAATAACACCACCAGAAAGCGGTGCCTCTCCTTGACCATTAGAACGGATTGCGTACAAATCAATCAGCTCATAACCTAACTCTTCGTTAAGCTCAGGACGTCCCCACGCAAATTTCACATAACGCTGTGATGGATCTAGTTTAGCTCTAGCTTGATCATCATTTAAATAGTCTGAGATTATTTGCTGGTCTGATGCTCTAAAAGTAGCGATGATAGGACCTGCACTGTTCCCAGGTGCTAGCACTCTAGACAAAATAGGATTAGCATCAAATTGTGCATCATCCAGTTGATCGATTGATTCTACATCGTCTATACTCGTATCATCATTCAACAAATCTTCTAGAGAATTATCCTGGTCCACCTGTTCATCCACGCTTGCTACAGCATCAACCGCAGTGGTATCTACTACCGCATCGCTTTTTTCACTGGCAATTTTGTTTGCCCAGTACGTATCTGCAGCCACTAGGTACGGTGCAATCTCTCCTGCTTTGTAAACGTGCCAGAATTCCAACAGGGCAGTACCTACTAACAGTTGCTCTACCCGCTTGATATCGCGTTCTCCAGGCATCTCAATCAGGATTCTACCAGTGTTACCTAGCTGCTGGATGTTAGGCTGTGTGGTACCAAATTTATCGATACGTTTTCTCAATACATCAAATGCACTGACCATGTAAGATTGAAGCTCTTCTCTTAAAACGGGCTCTACATCGCTATTTGACATATCAAAATCAATGCGGCCTTCCATTTCTTGGTTAGCAAAAATATCTGGTGATGCAAGTTGCGCGCCGTCAATAGCATTAAACTCTTCAATGAAATAGTCAAAGTAACTTTGTTGTCCGTCTTTTACACGCTCATCAGCACGATCCAGGGCCGTACGGAAATCGCCATCTGTCGACCCGTCTGCCATTCCTATGAGTAAATCACGTACAGAAATTTGAAGAATAACGTTGATACCTCCCTTAAGATCTAGACCTTTTTTAAGCTCGTTGTCTTTTGCAGCTGCATATGTAGTGTAACCACCCCATACATCTTTTGCTGCAATAGAATCTAGATAGCGTTTTCTTGCCTCCTCAATAAGTGAGGAAGAGTTCTCTGCATCTTGATCTACCACGCGCTCTGCATAAGCCTCTGCATCATTCTCCACTTTATTTGTAATAAATGTGTAGGTAAGTTGATAGATGCTTACAATTGCAAAAATGATCGCAAAAAATCTGATCAGTCCTTTATTTTGCATTCTCTAATTCTTTAATTGTTGTTAAATTTTAAACGAGCAAATATAGGCTTTCGAGCCTCTTCTAGCAATTAAAATTAATTTACTAACGTCCCTGTCTGTCAGTAGATTAAAAATTAATTGTTATGCTGTTGGGTTTACGCTTTCGCGAAAGCGTAATTTACTCAACCACAATAACTCAGCATTAGCCCATTGGACAGAATGTCCTTTATTCAAAAAAAAACCGCCCCAAAGGACGGTTTTTATTTAAACGAACACAGCAGTGTTTACAATAAACCATTAGTGGCTTTTACCCCTTCTGCGCTTTTGTGTAAGTGTTCTTTTTCTGCATCAGTAAGGTTGATTTCTACAATTTTTTCGATACCGTTAGCTCCTAAAACTACTGGTGCCCCTATACATAAATCAGAAAGGCCGTACTCACCATCTAGCAGCACACTACATGGGAAAATCTTCTTTTGATCGCATGCAATTGCTTGAACCAGTCCAGAAACCGCTGCTCCTGGCGCGTACCATGCGCTGGTACCTAGCAATTTTGTAAGCGTTGCGCCACCTACTTTAGTATCTTCTTTCACTTGTTCGAGACGCTCATCAGACAAGAATTCGCTAACAGGAACACTGTTGCGTGTAGCTAGTCTTGTCAATGGCACCATTCCTGTATCACTGTGCCCGCCTATAACCATACCATCTACATCTGATATAGGAGCTTCAAGAGCTTCTGCCAGTCTATATTTAAATCGTGCGCTATCTAGTGCACCGCCCATACCTATAATGCGATGTTTAGGCAATCCAGTTACTTGATGTGCTAGATAGGTCATGGTATCCATCGGGTTGGAAACCACGATCAAAATCACATCTGGTGATTCTTTTACGATACTCTCTGAAACCGATTTTACGATCCCAGCATTGATTCCTATCAATTCTTCACGAGTCATACCAGGTTTGCGTGGTATTCCTGATGTAATAACGGCAATATGGCTACCAGCAGTCTTAGAATAATCATTGGTCACACCAGTTATCTTAGTGTCAAAACCATTGAGAGATGCGGTTTGCATCAAGTCCATCGCTTTACCTTCGGCAAAACCTTCTTTGATATCCAGCAAAACAACTTCGCTAGCAAAATTCTTGATGGCGATATATTCTGCACAACTTGCGCCTACTGCGCCTGCTCCTACTACGGTAACTTTCATAATCTCTTTTTAATGTATTGATTTTATTAATGATGTACTGCTTTATCATCGCAAAAACAGAACGTTCAAAAATAACATAAAGTGTTTAATTTTTCCTGCTTTGATTAGGGCTATCGCACTTTACAAAGCCTAATTTTATCATAATTTAATAGCTTCTCAAAGGCTTCCAATAAAAAATCCCATGCATTAGATAGACATGGGATTAAAGCCTTTATTGATTCATAAAAATCTATGCATCGATATTTGCATAAATCGCATTTTTCTCAATGAATTCTCGACGTGGCGGCACCTCATCTCCCATAAGCATAGAGAAGATTCGATCTGCCTCTGGCAAACTATCGATAGTAACTTGTCTTAACGTACGGAATTCTGGATTCATGGTAGTATCCCACAATTGATCTGCGTTCATCTCTCCCAGACCTTTATAGCGCTGGATGGTAGCAGACCCACCAAATTCTTCATTGATCTCGTCGCGTTCTTTGTTAGACCAGGCATAACGTTTTTTTGCACCCTTCTTTATCAAAT
Organism: uncultured Nonlabens sp.; assembly: GCA_947491755.1. Classification (GTDB taxonomy): domain Bacteria; phylum Bacteroidota; class Bacteroidia; order Flavobacteriales; family Flavobacteriaceae; genus Nonlabens. Next base: position 249,212 of record CANLKV010000003.1, read on the forward strand.
AAAGTGGTGGAGTGGCGATATAGATATATCCCTTTTCTACCAATTCTCTCATGTATCTAAAGAAGAAAGTTAGAATGAGCGTAGCAATATGCGATCCATCAATATCTGCATCACACATGATTACTACCTTGTGATATCTCAACTTCTCAAGGTTAAGAGCTTTTGAATCATCCTCGGTACCTATGGTTACTCCCAGAGCCGTATAAATGTTGCGTATTTCTTCGTTTTCAAAAACTTTGTGTTGCATGGCTTTTTCAACGTTCAAAATCTTACCTCGCAAAGGCATTATGGCTTGAAAATTACGATCACGACCCATTTTGGCAGTACCTCCCGCAGAGTCACCCTCTACAAGGAATACCTCACACATTTCTGGATCTGTTTCTGAGCAATCGCTTAGTTTACCTGGCAGTCCACCACCACTCATCACCGTTTTGCGCTGTACCATCTCGCGCGCTTTACGTGCAGCATGCCTTGCTGTAGCAGCCAGAATAACCTTTTGTACAATAGTTTTTGCATCATTAGGATGCTCTTCTAGGTAATCCTCTAACATGGCAGACACCGCTTGAGATACTGCACTGGTCACCTCGCGGTTTCCTAACTTGGTTTTGGTCTGGCCTTCAAATTGAGGCTCTTGTACTTTTACCGACACGATGGCCGTAAGACCTTCTCTAAAATCATCTCCAGAGACATCAAATTTAAGTTTATCCAAAAGTCCGGAGGCGTCTGCATACTTTTTTAATGTTGAGGTCAACCCACGACGGAAACCACTCAAATGTGTTCCCCCTTCATGAGTATTGATATTATTCACATAACTATGCAGGTTTTCTGAGTAACTGTCATTGTAGATCATTGCTACTTCTACCGGTATATCATTTTTCTCGCCTTCCATCGAGATCACGTCTTCTATAATAGGAGACCTGGTATCATCTAGAAAACGGATAAATTCTTTTAAACCTTCTTCTGATTGAAATACTTCTTCTGCCGGGTTACCATTTTCATCTATAGAGCGTTTATCAATTAAGACAATTCGTATACCTTTATTTAAGAAAGAAAGTTCTCTCAATCGATTAGCTAGGGTTGCATAGCTATACTCTGTAGTTTGCTGAAAAATCGACCTATCAGGCAAAAAGGTAATTACTGTACCGCGCTTGTCAGTTTCTCCTACTTGCTTTACTGGATACATGGCTTTACCTCGCTCATATTCTTGCTCGTAAATCTTTCCATCACGATACACGGTAGCCTTTAAGTGATCAGATAGTGCATTAACACAACTCACACCTACACCGTGCAAGCCACCAGACACTTTATAAGAATCTTTATCAAACTTACCACCAGCACCTATTTTTGTCATGACCACTTGTAAAGCAGACACTCCTTCTTTCTTGTGAATATCAACTGGGATACCGCGACCATCATCTGTAACAGTAACGCTGTTGTTTTCATTGATGATCACCTCGATATTGTTACAGTGTCCTGCTAGCGCCTCATCGATGGAGTTATCAACTACTTCATAAACTAAATGGTGCAAACCACGAGTCCCTACATCACCTATATACATGGACGGACGCATACGTACATGCTCCATCCCTTCCAGTGCCTGTATCTGGTCGGCACCGTAATTTTTCTTGTTTTCCTCGCTCATAAAATCCGTTGTAAATATTGCGTTTTAACGTAATAAACAAATATAGCAAACCATTAGTGTTTACAGGAGGTTGAGCGATCGTGCAGACCTTAAGTTATTAACAAATTATTAATAGCACAACCCTCATTTATTAGGCATTTTTAAATCTATTAATCTATAGTAAACCTAATGCGTTTCATTCTATTCTTCTTTGCTTTTCTTTTTTTCTCCGGCCAGGGAAATTCCCAAAATCTTTCTTTCACCACTCTTGACAAAAGTCCGCTAGATGTGGTCATGTATCGCGGCCAGGATCAAACCGCTGTTGCACGGGTTATTTATAGCCGTCCAGCCAAAAAAGATCGGGAAATATTTGGCAATCTAGTGCCTTATGGAAAAGTATGGAGAACAGGCGCAAATGAGGCTACCGAGATAACTTTTTACAGAGAAGTTATGATAGACAACAAGGTAATCCCTGCTGGAAGCTACAGTATTTATACCATACCGAAAGAAGATCAATGGATGTTCTTACTCAATCTAGAAACCACACAGTGGGGAACTCAATACGACGATGATAAAACGGTATTAAGAGCGCCCATGAATGTATCCATGGCCCCTAAACCCATTGAAAACTTTTCTATTGAAATTATTGAGCAAGTTGACGGCGGCACCATTTTTATGGGATGGGACGACCGTATCGCTAGTATCTCATTTGAATTTACTTCTTAAGGTATGTTCAAATATTTATGAGTCTGTAAGGAGATGCGCCACTCTGGATGTTGCATGACAAATTCAGTAATTAGCGGGATCATTTTTTCTCGTACCGACCATTCTGGCTGTAGAAAGAGCACACATTTATCGCTAACCTTTTGTGCCTCCGCTTTCGCGAAAGCGAAATCATGTTTATTATAGATGATAACCTTAAGCTCGTCAGCGCGATCGTAGGCTGCTGCAACGGGCATTTTTACTTTTTTAGGAGATAAGCAAAACCAGTCCCATTGCCCTGACAGTTCATAAGCACCACTCGTCTCAATATGCACGCTCATACCTCGTTGTTTTAATGCAGTGGTCAATGGCGACATATTCCAGGTAAGCGGCTCACCACCTGTAACGACGATGGTTTTACTGTACTGTGCAGCATGGTCAACAATTTGATCGATATGCGTGGGCGGGTGCGTTGCAGCATTCCAACTTTCTTTAACATCACACCAGTGGCAGCCCACATCACAACCTCCTACTCTAATAAAATAAGCCGCTGTTCCTGTATGATAGCCTTCTCCTTGAATGGTGTAGAATTCTTCCATCAAAGGCAGCATAACACCTTCATTAACTTTATTTTCAATCGTTTTTTCCATGCGGGTGCAAAGGTAATTTATTGCTGTTTATTAGGTATGCAATAGTTGCGTTGATTTATGTTATTGATGGAAGAATAGGAATATCAATACATTTGTATCAAAACTATTTATATGTCCCAGTTAGAAGATTTTAAACAAGCTATTGTAGCGGGCTACTCACCAAAAGGAGAATTCATTACCATGGGGGCTGCCATGCTGGAGGGCAAGGCCATTACTGGCGCTCATGTCAAAATCCCTTTAAAAACAATGAATAGGCATGGATTGATTGCAGGCGCTACAGGTACTGGTAAAACAAAAACCTTGCAAATTATAGCAGAACAACTCTCACAACATGGCGTTCCATCTTTACTTATGGATATAAAGGGAGATCTATCAGGGATCGCTGCACCCAGTCCTGGGCATGAAAAAATTGACGAGCGCCATGAGACGATAGGTCTAGAATTTAAACAAAGAGCTAGCCCTACAGAGGTGATGTCGATATCGCACCAGGACGGTGTGCGTATGAGAGCGACGGTAAGCGAATTCGGACCGGTGCTGCTATCCCGTATACTAGATGTAACAGAGACTCAAGCGGGCATTATAAGCGTTATCTTTAAATATTGTGACGATCACAAACTTCCTCTTTTAGATCTTGAAGACTTGAAAAAGGTACTGCGCTATGCAACAGAGGAAGGTAAAGAAGAGTTTCAATCAGCATACGGCCGTATTTCTACATCGTCCACTGGGGCTATCCTGCGCAAACTTATCGAGTTAGAGCAACAAGGGGCAGATTTATTCTTCGGCGAGCGCAGTTTTGAGGTGAAGGACCTGGTGAGAAAGGACAGTAATGGTCACGGGTACGTTAACGTGATACGATTAACTGATATACAAGATAGACCAAAGTTGTTCTCTACTTTTATGCTGAGTCTGCTTGCTGAAATTTACAGTACATTCCCAGAGCAAGGAGATAGCGACCGGCCAGAGTTAGTTCTGTTTATTGACGAGGCGCACCTTATTTTTGATAACGCAAGTAAAGCATTGCTGGATCAAATTGAAAGCATCGTGAAATTAATACGGTCTAAAGGTATAGGCCTCTATTTTGTAACGCAAAACCCAACTGACATTCCTGATGGTGTATTGAGCCAGCTGGGACTTAAAGTACAGCACGCCCTACGAGCGTTTACTGCAAAAGATCGCAAAGCAATTAAATTGACCGCCCAGAATTACCCGCTTACAGAATACTATGACACCGCACAAGTACTTACCAGCCTAGGGATAGGAGAAGCTTTTATTTCTGCCCTCGATGAGAAAGGACGTCCCAGCCCACTAGCAGCAACTTTATTGCGTGCACCAGAAAGTCGTATGGATGTGTTAACAGATCGTGAGCTGGCAGATTTGATTGCAGATTCACCACTGACTGACAAGTACAATGAACGTATCAACAGAGAAAGCGCTGAAGAAATCTTACAAGAAAAAATTGAGAAAGCTAATGAAAAGGAAGTCATTGAAAAGGCAAAAAAAGAACGCGCCAGAACAGCCTCTTCCAGCACGGGACGGCGCAGTACCAGACAAAACCCCATTATTAAAGTATTGACCAGCGCCACTTTTATAAGGGGTGTACTAGGGATTTTAGGCAAAGCAATGAAGTAATTGATTAACTTAAACAACGGCCTTATTTCTCTTAAAATAGTGAGGTAAGTTCGCTTTCGCGAAAGCGAACACATAACAATTAAAATTACAGCATTTCTACAACAATCATCGTAAGTAATAATTGGCAAGTAGTAAGAGTCATTGTAATATTGCAGTCTTAAATGCATTTATGAAAAATTTAGTTTTAGTAATTATTATAGCTGCTAGCATTGTAGGCTGCAGTAAAGAACAAGACCCTTTTGAATGGAACAAAGACCGTATAGGCTTGTTAACCAAGGAAACCATGGTTTATCAATTGGACAGTCTTTATGCAAATGATAGTATCGTAAATCCTGTAAAAGGCGACGAGTTTGCAAATGGTCCTAATGCCATTGAGGTTTATGAAAAAGGCGGTAAGCACTTACTTACTCTTACTCCTTATGAAGCAGACTCTACCGCTACGATAGAAAATATAAGAATAAGAGACAATCGCTACAAAACAGCGGCCGGTATCACTATCGATAGCGACTTTAAAACGATAAGCAGCGCATATGAAGTGAGTAGTATAGATAATATGATCAATAGCGCTGTGATCTGGGTGAATGATGAGAACTTTTACTTTACGATCGATAAAGAACGTTTGCCACAAGAGGTAAAATTTGACGTGTCTGCCACTATCGAACAGACCATGATTCCAGATGACGCCACTCCTGAATACGTTTTTATAAGCTGGTAACATGTTAAAATCTTTTATAAATAAAGCCGTACCAAAGTTGTACGGCTTTTATTTTAACAGTCTTTGCCTCTATTCAAAAGAAATAGCTGGGCAAAAAGCGCTACAAGTATTTAGTACGCCTAGAAGAGGAAAAATAAAAGATTTTCAAAGGGACTTCTTAAACACCGCACGCGGACAAAAAATTATAACTCCAGAAGGTTTTATTCAACTATATCATTGGGAGGGAAAAGGTAAGACCGTATTCTTAGCACATGGATGGGAGTCTAACGCATGGCGATGGAAATATCTTATTGAGCCTTTACAAAAGCTGAATTATAACATAATTGCAATCGATGCTCCGGCACATGGAGACTCATCTGGCACAGAGTTTACTGCCGTTAAATATTCTAAAGTAATCTCTACCATTATTGAGTTATATCAACCAGAAATTATTATTGCGCATAGTGTAGGCGTAATGGCTACTAGTTATCAGGAGTCAAAAAATCGCCATGATTGTATAGAAAAAATGATTTTTTTAGGCGGCCCTGATAGACTGGATATTATCATGCGTAATTATCAAAAGTTAACAGGGTTTAACAACCAGGTATACGATCAATTGGATCGTATCTTGTATAGCAAATACGGCTTTAAGATTAGTGATTTCAACACCTCTAGGTTTGTGCAAGAAGTAAATGCGGCGGTGTTGTTAATACATAGTAGAGAAGATCAAATAGTTACTGCAGATAGCATGCACTCTATTGCACGTCAACTGGAAAATTCCTCTACTTATTATGCTACCACAGGAGGACATAGTTTACACACCGTAGAGGTAGTAGATAAAATCTTAGAATTTCTATAGCATTAATCTAGCATACTTCTCATTACCTTTAAAATAAAAAAGATGGGAAGACCTAGTATTAAAAATGAAGATCAATATGATGCGCTAAGAGATGAGGGCTATTCTAAAGAAAAAGCCGCACGCATCGCAAACACAGAAAATAGCGGTAAAAAAGGTGGCCAGGCAAGAAGCTATGAAGAGCGCACAAAGCAAGAATTATACGAACAAGCCAAGGATATAGGTATTGACGGGCGTTCTAAAATGGACAAAGAGGAATTAATAAAAGCCTTACGCAATCATTAATATGCCACAAAAAATACCTGCAAGTATTATAAGACAAGTTTTTATACTGCTTATCCTTCTCTCATTTGCGCTCATGATAGGTATGAAGATGATACCTTATATGGGTGGTGTGCTGGCGGCCGTTACCCTTTATGTACTTCTTGTACCAGCACAGCGTTATCTAGAAAATAAGGGATGGAAACCGTGGATTGCGGCTAGCATTTTGTTGGTGGTAAGTATCATAGGCATATTATTACCCATAGCTGGTCTGGTATTATTATTTACTGCTCAAATAAAAGACGCCGTTGCTAATAGCGATCAAATCACATCTCAAATCAAAGATCAAATCGAGCAAATTGAAACTTATGTAGGATTTGATATTATTCCCGCCATCAATCCAGAACAAATTAAACAGACACTTACGGGAGTTATCAGTACGGTAGCAAGTAGTAGTTTGACAATTTTTGTGGCAGTAGGGGTTTTATTCTTTATTCTTTATTACATGCTGGTAGCTAGAGAAACCTGGCAGCAAGCCAGCATTAATTATTTACCTCTCAAAAAAGAAAATGTAAAAACAATAGGCGACGAGAGTATAAACCTGGTAAAATCAAATGCTATAGGCATCCCACTGGTCGCATTAATGCAAGGTGCAGTGGCACTAGTAGGCTACTTCATATTTGGCATAGAAAATCCATTTTTCTGGTTTGGAATAACGGTAATAGGTAGCATGATTCCCTTTGTGGGAACAGCGCTAGGTATTGCTCCTGTATTTTTACTTTTGCTAGCACAGGGAGAAACACAAGCGGCCATAGGAATATTACTTTATGGGGCTATTGTAGTAGGGTCGACAGATAATTTATTCCGTTTAATTGTGCAAAAAAGACTGGCAAATATACATCCACTCGTCACACTTATAGGGGTCGTGGTAGGTGTACCGTTATTTGGCTTTATAGGGTTGATATTCGGACCGTTGCTAGTTAGCTTATTTTTATTGTTAGTAAAGATTTATAAAAACGAATACGGTAAAGATGAGGCTGCGATTTAAGATCAATGCAACAGCTGTAACTTGATTATTTATTACTTTTATACCAAATTAAAAATTGAATGAGTAAAGCAATAAAACTGCAGGATAAGATAGATGAAAAATTCATTGAGCAACGTAAGTTGTTTTTATGGGGAATGGTTGACGATAAATCTGCAAAACATTGTGTAGATCGTTTGCTGTATCTAGATGCAATAAGCAATGACCCGATTACATTTGTGATTAATAGCCCTGGTGGTTATGTGACTGCTGGCTTTTCTATCTATGATACAATGCAACAAATCGCTAGCCCGGTAAGTACCATCTGTAGTGGACTGGCGGCTAGTATGGGAAGTTTACTTTTATCTGGCGGTGCAAAGGGCTCTCGTAAAATTGAAAAACACGGTAGAGTCATGATCCACCAGCCTAGTGGTGGTGCTCGTGGTACTGGTGCAGACCTAGAAATATCTGCTAATGAGATTTTGAAAACTAGAGAAATACTAGCAAAAATCTATGAAGAAAATTGCGGCCAGCCCTTTGAAAAGGTGATGAAAGATTTTAATCGCGATTATTGGATGGGAGCAGAAGAAGCTGTTGAATACGGCATCGTGGATTCTATAGTTTAAAAATTGAGAATACATTAACCTAAGCCATTCTTTGAAAGAATGGCTTTTTTTTACTTTTAGATTATGACGTTAACACCATTTCACCTAGCCATCCCAGTACGGGAAATTAAGGAAACTAGAGCTTTTTACAGAGACACTCTAGGCATGAAAGAAGGCCGTAGTAGTGACCACTGGGTAGATTTTGATTTTTTTGGGCACCAACTAGTTATCCATGTGAGCGATAATATCGCTCCAGTCGCCAGCAACGCGGTGGACGGCAAGGCGGTACCCGTTCCTCACTTTGGTGTGGTGTTACAGTGGGATGATTTTCACGCTTTCGCGAAAGCGTTACAAGAAAAGGGCATCAAATTTATAATCGAGCCTTACATAAGATTTGAAGGATTGCCAGGCGAGCAAGCTACCATGTTCTTTAAAGACCCTAGTGGTAACGCCCTAGAATTTAAATCGTTTAAAGATTTTGACCAGATATTTGCATCATGAGTTTAAAGGATCATTTCACACCAGATGAGGAGTATGTAAGAGAACAAACCGAGAATACTACAACTCGAGATGTAGACGAGGTGATTAAACGGGAGGGTAAAATCTCTTTTTTGATGTCGACAGTAAAGGTTCTCAAAAAGTACTACAAACTTTTTGACGTGATGATGATGATGATAAAAGACTACCGCAGTGGCAATTATACTGCTGTACCATGGTTTAGTATTGCAGCAATCGCTGGTTCACTTTTGTATGTAATAAGCCCTATTGACCTGATACCAGACTTTATACCAGGACTGGGTTATCTTGACGATATGACCGTATTGACCATCGTTGTAGGATGGATCGATAGTGACTTGCATCGCTATCTGGACTGGAAACTAGAGAACGGCAAACCTACACCTGAAGAATTAGAAAAACTGGAGAACGCTCAGTAAACTCGCTCTCCATTAATGTATGTAGCCTGGACTTTTATTTCAGGTATTGCCGATAAAGGCATGGACATAAGATCTTCTGATAAAATCATAAAGTCTGCCGCTTTACCTACCTCTAGGCTTCCTTTCTCATCCTCTTCAAAGTTTGAAAAAGCTGCCCAGATGGTCATACCGCGTAGCGCTTCTTCTCTACTTAATGCCTCTTCCTTATTAAATCCACCTTCTGGAAATCCAGAGGTATCTTGTCTACTTACTGCTGCATAAAAAGTTAAGAAAGGATTGACTTGCTCCACTGGATAATCAGTACCCAAAGCGACCATACCAGATTGTTCCAGCAATGTTTTGTAAGCATAAGCACCTTGTATACGTTGTGCTCCTACTCGATCTTCTGCCCAGTACATATCGCTAGTAGCGTGGGTAGGTTGTACCGATGGTAAAATACGGCTGCTGTCAAAATAAGAGAAGTCGTCCATGCCCACAATCTGAGCGTGCTCTACACGCCAGCGTCTGTCTGGTAAATCGTTAAGCAACTCTTTATAGGTTTTGAGTACTAGCACGTTTGCGCTATCCCCTATAGCATGAGTATTCATTTGATAATCTGTTGCGGCAATGCGTTTTGCAGTTTGTTTAAAAACCTCAACACTACTAAGTAAGGCACCAAAATGATCTGGCTTATCAGAATATTCTTGTTTCATAGCAGCACCACGTGACCCTAACGCACCATCTGCATAAAACTTGACAGATCTCACATTGAGCCGATCTGTCTTAATTATGCCTCTTTCATCGAGAAAATAATCCAGATTTTCTGGAGTGTTGCTCACCATAGCATATACCTTCATCTTCAATATTCCCGCTTGTTGCAAACTATCAATTAGTTCAATTGTGCCACGATGCAATCCAGCATCGTCCACTGTTGTTAAACCGTAGGCAACATTGATTTTTTGAGCATCCAATAACGCCTCAATATCTTCTTGAACGCTAGCAGTAGGAAAAACACCTTCTACTAACTCCATAGGATTATCGATTAAAATACCAGTAAGCTCACCGTTTTTTTGCTCTATATCGCCTCCTGAAAAAGGAGTATCGGTAGTTATTCCTGCAAGTTTCAACGCTGCCTCATTTGCAATCATCGCATGACCGTCAACGCGAGTAAGTGCTACTGGCGTGTCTGGAAAAAGGGCATTGAGCTCTGCATTTGTAGGAAATTCTTTTACTTCCCAATCATTTTGATCCCAACCACGACCTATGATAAAACTTTTGTTATTCTCTTCCTGAAACGCCTGCACCCTATCGATCACTTCTTGGTAACTAGTGGTGCCCACTAGGTCAACGCGCTGCAGTTGTTGTCCTAGGCCATAAAAGTGACAATGTGCATCGATTAAACCAGGGTATACAAATTGACCTTTTAAATCGATTGAAGTATCTGCCTGGAATTGTAGGGCATTAATTCCTTCCTGTGTTCCAACCGCAACGATTTTTCCATCCTTTACCGCCATAGTGGTAGCCGTAGAAAAGTCGTTATCTACAGTATAAATAGTTCCATTGCTGTAAATCGCATCTACACGATTCTTATGATCATTCTGACAACCGAAAAGCACCACGAGTAATGCTATAAGACTTAGTTTTTTCATATTACGAAAGTAAAGTATTTCTTGCATCTATCAGGAGACTAGGTATAGCGGGAATAAAAGATTTAGGCAAGGTTAAACTACAAAATGCTCTTTATTGAAATAAAACTTATTGAACTTCAATTTGTTAAAAATTAGATTACATTTAGTTAATTATTTATAACAATCCATGATGAAATTAAAAATTATCGTGGCATTGCTCTTTGTAGGAATCACGAGCTATGCACAAACCAACGAAGATGTAGAGCCTATCTCTTTAAAAAATGAATTCACTACTAATTTATTAGACTTAGTGATCGCCGGTAGTGTGAATATCAACTATGAAAGTCTCTGGAAAAACAACCAGTCTTTATATCTGGGCGCTACATTTTTTGATACTTACGGGTATTATGATGCTGGTTATCTAGAAGAAAGCAATGCTTTTAGTTTACGTGCTGCTTACCTAATATACTTCAGCAAAAGAAAAGATCACTACGGTTTTTATTTCTACCCTATGCTCAAATTGAGAACAGGCGAGGTTACTGTTGATGACGGTTATTCAGGTTTTAACTCCACCGAAACTAGCTATTCTTATGGCGTAGGTGGTTTTTCTGCAGGTTTCGGTCTGGGTCATAAATGGCTATTTTCAGATCGATTCTCTCTTAGTCTTACAGGAGAAATTGCTAGAGAGTTAGGAGATGTTCCAGAAGATCCGTTTGGCGATTTAGGAGTGGTAGAGCCGCGTTTTGGAGTTAATTTTGGTTATCGCTTTTAAAAGTTATATCTGCATCATTTAAACAAAAAAGACCGCCACGAGGGCGGTCTTTGTTTTTATGGTTAGTGTTATTGAAAATCGAATTTATACACCACGCCTCCCATTATTTGTAAATCTTGAACAGGATAATCTAGGAAATATTCATAGTTGCCGCCAGTCAAATTATTCCCTCTTAAGAAAGCTGTTAGCCTAGGGTTGATTCTATAATTGACGTCTAGATTGAGGTCCATAAAAGAATCTAATGACTCTATTCCTGCCCCAGATCTAAAAACTTCCCGCTCGCCTACAAAATACAAAGTTGCTCCTACATCAATTTTATCAGTAATTTGATAAGTCCCTACTAGATCTGCTGTGAATTCTGGCAACTGCGATGCGGTGTTTAAAAAGCCGTCGCCATTGCTTACATCATAGCTGTAGCCTTGAGCATTCAATGCAAGATTAAACATGTCACTTATATCAAACCCTAGACTTGCCCCATAAGAGACTGTACTTAAATCTCCATAACTAGTAAAAAATACGTTGCCCAAAACATCAGCTGGGGCTTGCGCCGCTAGCAATCTACCTGTATCCTTTATAAAGAAGGAACGATCATTTTCTTTTTTATACCCACCATACACCTTGTAACCTAAAGTATTTGACAACTTCCCTTTGATACCTAATTGAGCATCAATTACTCTATCTGTAGGTAGGATATTAATGGCTGGAGCAAGAAAAACGTTATCATCTGCAAATTGCTGCAAGCTATTTAGGTCTAACCCTCCATATATCGTGGTAAAGGCAACAACCTGATCATCCAGCAGCTTATAGGTCGCCACAATGTTAGGATAGATATTGAACTGACTATCGCTATTTTCAACATCATTTAGATAATTTATAGTGGCTCCTAGTTTGATCTTATAATTATCTCCATAAAGTTTAAGTGTAGGGCTCAAGCCAGCGCTTGCATAGGCATATTCTGATTGCGCTGGTAATCTACCCTGCTGCTCAAAGCTACCGTTCAAATAATCTATGGATACTCCTAGATCAATTGTGGCTTCTTCAATAGTAAAGCCTAGATTAGTTCCCACTTGAGCCCGCAATTCCTGACCTTCTCTATTGCTTGTAATTCCTGTAAACTTTGCTCTAACATCTTTGAAAATAGAATCAAAGATGTCCAGATTGCCGCCCACTCCATAGGATAAATAATTCACACCTACATCTGTATCATCTGGGTCTGTCCCTACTAATTGTAAGCGCAATGGTTCATAGATTCCATAAAGGTTTGCGCCTTGATACCTAGCTCCGGCGGTCATACTGTAACTGGCATATCTCGACCTGTGACCATAAGAGAGATCTAGTGCTGTATCTAGAAAAGAATCGTCAACCACTACCTCATCAAGTCCACCAAATGAAGAGTTGTGATTTAAAAAAATCCCGAAATCACTATTCTTATCTATTTCTAGGTTACCAGCAAACTCCGCTAGAATATTGCCGTAATTTCCTAAACCTAAACGCGCATAATTATCAAAATATTCTGGTCTCTGTCTAGGTTTGAGTCGTGACAACTTGCCTTTTGCAGGGGTAAAGGTCGAGGCTACTGGTACAGAAAAAATGCTGTAGGTAACCGCCTTTTTCTTAAGCTTTGTAGTATCATTTAATTGCGGCACACTTTTTACCTTAAAGGCATCTGCTACTGATGGATCATAGGCTTTTACCACGGTAATGGTACCACCGTTAAGTTTATCCTCCTCTTCCGTTTGTGCACGCAATACACTACATGCTAGAGAAAGGATTATTGTCGAAAAAATATATTTATAATGAGTTGACATATTAATTATTTGAGGGGGCGATAGAAGAATTTGTTTTTGCCTGTTCAGACTTAATGCGCTCTAATTGTTCCCTGGCCGTAGATACGACATCTGGATAAGCATCAAAATTGTCGATAACGCCTTGTAGCAAGGTGACCGCATTAAGGGTTTGACCCGTGGCATTATAACTTTGAGCCATAACGAGCAGCCCGCGAGCACTCCAATATTTATAACTCCCATAATTTTTAGACAAATCTTGTATGGTTTTTATAGCGCGCTCATGGTTGCCTTCCTTATTTTCAAAATAAGCCTTGTAAAATAGAGCCTCTGCAGCGATCGCACCGCTTGCATTAGTAGCAATGCTAGCATAGGTTTTCTTTGCTATTGAATGATCGCCATTTTTAATAGCAGCTCTAGCAATAATTAGCTGGGCATCTGATGCTACCGTAGCATCTGTAGTATTGTCTCGCAAGACTTTATTTGCGTAGTCCATAGCTAGGTCTAATTGCTCTGTTTCATAATAAGCTTTCATTAAATTAGACTGTGCAAAAGCTCTATTTTGCGGGAAGTCTGCTAGACTTTCTAGTTTGATTAATATGGGTATCGCTTTCGCGAAAGCGGACTTCCTATCCCCACCATTATCACTTGCCTTATTGAGCAAAATCTCGCTTAGCCTGGTTAAAGCTTGCTCTGAGTACTCACTGCGCTCCCTATCTACTACATATTGATAATGAGGGATACTAGCATCTTTATCACGTGTAGCAAAATAAGCTTGAGCTAGATTGAAATGAGCTTGCAGCGCATACTTGCCATTAGGAAACTGATCTAGATACTTGTTTAACTCTCGCACTGCGCTACTCATATTTCCTTGCAGGAAAGGGCGCTCTGCACTTTCAAAAGCAGTGTCGTCTAGCTCGCCATCTGTCACGTCTACAAAGTCCAGTCCACGCACCCAGCTGGCATATTCTGCAGTTTTTCCTTGATCGATATAAACCAGTCGTGCGCTGCTCACTGCCTCGATAGCTTGTGGAGTACCTGCATACTTTGAGGCCACACTCTTAAACACTGCAAGAGCATCGTTAAGCTTGTTGTCATTATAAAATTGCAAGCCTTTGCGCATCATTGCCGGTGCTGTATAACGGCTGGTAGGAAATTCATTGATCAGTCGATCATACGTTGTAATACCTTGATTTATCTGACCATTATTGACGTAAGTATTAGCCAGTTCATAGAGTACATCATCCCTATATTGAGAGGCTTTGTATTTTACTAAAAAAGACTGTAACTCCTCTATTTTACTTTCAACGCGTTGTATAAATCCGTATGACATTGCTTTCTGAAAACTTGCATAATCTGCGCTACTTGCACCAGATTGAATGGCCTGATTATAGGCTTCTATAGCTGGCCAGTATTTCTTTGATGCAAAGTTTGCATCACCTATGCGCATGTACGCGTCGTTCTTACGTGCAAGGTCGTCTGTACGCGTCACAAATTGCTCTAGAGAGGCGACGCTCGCTGTATAGTTTTGCAATTTAAAATGAGTATATCCCAAGTCGTAATACAACAGCACATCTTCTTCAATAGCAGCATTATTTTGTTGTGCCTGTTTGAACATGGCTAGAGCCTTGTCAAAGTCATTGATTTGATACAGACTTTCTGCTTTCCAGAAATAAGCTTTTTTCTTCAAGGCAGCATCATCCAGATATTTAATGGCTTTATCCAGACTCGCAATAGCTTGTACATAATCACCAGCAGTAAACTGATTGAGTCCGTGATATAAGGCTACCTTGCCATAGACATTTTCATTCCCTTTAATGCGACCGTCTTCCATTAACGTGAGAGCCTCAGCATAGTTTTTTGAGGTAAAATAAGAGTCAATTAAAAACTCGTTCATTTGTGCAGCACTCTGTGCATCTGGATAACGCTCTAAAAAGTCTAAAATAACCGAAGGCACACTCACATATGGATTACCATATTCATAAGAGATTTTAGCATAGTTATACAAGGCGTCCTTTGTAATAACTGGATCTAGATCAATCTCACTAGCTTTTTTAAAAGCATTCAAAGCATCTTCCTTGCGGTCTAGCTTGATATAACTCTGTCCTAAATGGTAGTAAGCGTTTTGAGCTGTTTTATTGTCTCCGTCTATTATTTTATTAAATGTAGCAACTGCATTTTCATAGTCTTCCAGTTTATAATAAGCGTACCCCAGCTGGTAGTAATCGTTATTGTTCCATTTACCTCGAGTACCCTCATAAGCTTGCAAGTATGGCAGGGCTTCTGCATATTTTTCTTGATTGAATAAAGACTGTCCTATTATACGATTCAATTGCGACTTTTCTTGGCGGTTAGAACTGGCCATTTGATTTTTTGCAAGAGTAATAGCCTCGTCAAATCTTCCCAACTTGTAGTTTAAATCTGCCTGATAATAGGACAACTTATCTCCTGCCTCTGGAGATTCTTGCACCTGGTTAAAAAGACCATCGGCAGTTTGCAAGTCATCACTTTCATAAGCTATGTAGCCCAGATAATACTTTGCTTGTGAGCCATACTCGACATCATCACTCACCCTGTTTAAGTAAGGCTTTGCTTCGTTAAATTTTTTACTTTGAACGAGCGTGTAACCATAATTAAAATTAAATCGAGCTCGCTGTGTTGCAGATAAATCCAATTGATCCACCTTATCATACCACTGCGCAGATCTACGATAATCACCATTTTCAAAATAATAATCTGCTACATCAATAAAGGCACTATTGCGCTTTATAGAGGTGGGGTATTGCTCTACAAAGTCCTCAACCATTTGATCGGCATTACGCTGATTCAATCGTACCGCACAATTAGCTGCATAATAAGCAGCATTTGCCTTGATAGTTTCATCATCTACCTGATCCAGTACTTTTTCAAATAAGCGCTGTGCAGCCACATATTGATCTTCCTGGTACAGATCGATAGCCGTATTATAATTGCGCAATGGATCTGTATAGATTTTTGATTGTTGCGCAAACCCAGCGGTAACAGCTATTAAAAAAAGTGTTACAAATGCAAAATTCCTCATGTAAGCGGTCGTTAGTCTCATGGTAAAGTTAAAATCCTTACTGGAGTTAACGATCATTTTGCCATTTAATTATACGCTAGGTTATCCACAGCATTGCTTATTTTTACCCATCAATTTTATTTTATGTCAAATCACGTGTTGTCACTTTCAGAAGTCGATATTTTCCAGCGAGATAACCTTATTCTTAAAGATGTCAATCTAAAGATCAACAAGGGAGAGTTTGTGTACCTTATAGGAAAAACGGGCAGCGGTAAAAGCTCACTGATGAAAACTTTATACGGCGATATACCGCTGCAAAAAGGGCAAGGGAGCATTGTTGATTTTGATTTATCCCGCCTACGCGAAAGCGAAATTCCATACCTGCGCCGCAAACTAGGGGTCGTCTTCCAAGACTTCAAATTACTTACCGATAGGACCATTCAAGAAAACTTAAAATTTGTTCTGAAAGCCACGGGCTGGAAGAATAAAACCGAAATGCAAGACAAAATTGACGAGGTGCTTCATAAGGTAGGGATGAAAACCAAGGGCTTTAAATACCCTCATGAACTATCAGGAGGAGAGCAGCAACGAGTAGCGATTGCCAGGGCACTACTTAATGATCCAGAGTTAATCATTGCAGATGAGCCTACGGGTAACCTAGACCCGCAAACCAGTGTAGAGATTATGGAGGTACTACAAACGATCAATAAAAATGGCAACACAATTTTAATGGCGACGCATGACTATGCGCTCATCTTAAAATACCCTTCAAAAACTTTAAAGTGCGATGATGGTGAAGTGTTTGAGGTAGTTCAAAAAAACGTCTAGCCCATGTACAGCGCTTGCAAAAAAATCGTGTTAGGTCTATTGCCGCAACGATTCAAGCAGCGCAACGAGCAATGGATGCGCCAGCTGGCCGCCCTTCCTTATACTGGTACCGCTTACAGATGCAATTTATGCAACAAGCAGTTACGTGTGTTTGTCCGTCTGTCCCACGATCTGTTATGCCCAGCTTGCGGTAGTTTGAGCCGTACCCGACAATTATGGGCTTTTTTGAAAAATAGCAATCTATTATCAGGAACAGTGCTGCATTTTTCACCGTCCCCTGCCTTACACAAACAATTATCTCAACTAGATAACATCAGTTACGTGAGCACAGATTATAGCGGTGAATTTCCTGCTAATAGGCAATATGACCTAACCGACTTGCAAGTAACCACTGCAAGTATAAATCTAATCATTTGCTACCATGTGCTAGAGCATATACAAGATGATAAAATAGCCATGCGCGAGTTGTATCGAGCATTAGCACCACAAGGCACCTTACTAATACAAACTCCATTTAAAGCCGATGGGATTCTAGAGGATCCATTGATAATTACACCACAAGATCGATTGCAATTCTATGGACAGGAAGACCATGTGCGCATTTATAGCGCACAAGGATTGATAGACCGCTTTAAAGAAACGACTGGTGCCACAGACGTTAAAGCAATTGATCTGCCTGCCATAGAAAAAAACGGTATTCTAGACAACCAGGTAATTGTGATTAAGAAAACTACTGCTGCCGCTGCATGATATCCATTTGTATACCTGTCTTTAATTATTCTATTACCGCATTAGTGGAAACATTAATAGAACAAGTAACTCCACTAGAGATATCTTATGAATTACTTATTATAGACGATGCCAGTACAGATAAAGCAAGCGCGCGATCCAATGAAAAATTGAGCGCTCTAAAATATGTAACTTATCAGGTTTTAGATAAAAATAGTGGTCGTAGCGCAGTGCGCAATTTGTTAGTTGAGCGAGCCCAGTATCCTTTTCTACTTTTTTTAGATGCTGACGTTTTACCGCTACAATCAACATTTCTTGCTACTTACATCACAGCTATAACACCAGAAACTCAGATTGTTTATGGAGGTATCACTTATCAGAAATACAAACCTGAAAAATCAAAGTTACTACGATGGGTATATGGAAGAAAACGTGAAGCTTTAAGTGCTATTGAAAGAAGAAAGAAGCCTCACTTGCGTTTTTTGACTCTCAATTATTTGATTAATAAAGAAACTGCATTGCAACTACAATTTGATGAGTCCATGCCCAATCAAAGACATGAGGATACGGTATACGCTCACGAAGCAAAAAAACAGAAGTGTCGTGTAGAGCATATTGAAAATGTTGTCGAACATCAGGGACTAGAGAGTAGTGATGTTTTTCTTGAAAAATCTATAGCATCTGCCCGCAGTCTAGCACACCTTATTGGCTCAAATAAATTGAATGCCAAGGAAATAAAACTGTCCCAAGCTGCAATGTATCTGCAAAAATGTGCACTGGATCACTTATTTGTATCTATAATCCAAAAGCTAGATCATCTTTTTAAAAAACAACTTTTATCTGCACAACCATCTCTAATAATTTTTGATTTGTACAGGCTATACTGGTACCTGAAAGAATGTAAAAACATCAGCATAGTTAAAAAAGGTATATAGGATTTCTTCTGTTACAGAGAAATAAATATTTATATAGTAATTTAAGCGTGTTATGAAGTCATTTCTAGTAATAATACCGCTTTGCAATAAAGAGACTACGATTGAACGTTGTCTTCAATCTGTTTTACAACAAAGTTTTGAAAGTTTTGATGTGGTAGTTATCAACGATGGTTCTACAGACAATAGTGCTACCATGCTAGAAGGTCTAGTGTCTGATAAGGTTGAGTTGATCCATCAGGAAAACAAAGGAGTAAGCGCTACGCGCAATCTGGGGATTGAGATCGCTATAAAAAATAAATATCAGGCCGTCGCACTACTAGACGCAGATGACTACTGGATGGAGAATCATTTAAGCAACCTGCATACTGCTATGACCGAGTGTCCAGAAGCCACCGTAGTAACAACTAACTATAGATACCAAGTAGGCCATAGAAGATATTCAAAAACTAAATTTTCATTCCTCCATGCTGATCACATCAAGATCGTAGAACCATTTTTTGAAGGGAACTACTTTAACGCTGTAATGACCTCATCCAGTATCGCTATTAACTTAAAAAACAAACCTTCCATACGGTATGATGAAAAGCTGACACATACAGAGGATACCGATTTTATGATAAGGGCGGCAATGCAATATCGTATAGCTTTTAACCCTGTGGTAAGCGTTACAATAGATCAAAGCGCACCCCAGCGATCGGATAAAATACCGATGGCGCAGCAACATATTATGGATTTTGACCAATATGAAAGTAAAGTGGACGAACACTCAGGACTCAAGAAGTTTTTAGACATTAACCGCTTCTCAATCGCTATAGGGTACCGATTGCAAAATGATATCAAAAACGCAGCTTTGTATCAACACAAAATAGACCCGTCAAGTTTAACAAAAAAGCAGCAGCAATTATTGACCATGACGACCAGACAACTCAAGGCATTAAAGAGAACTCAAAAGATTTTGGGCAACTTAGGGTTTCGTATTAGAACGGGTCGCTAGTAAGAATTGCTCAAAATCCCTGATGTAATCTTCCTCCTCAAACTCATGAGAAGCCAGCGATAAACAAACCGCACCACTAGAAAAATCCAGTAATTCTCGCCATACCATTGTAGGAATCAATAAGCCTCTATCCGGTTTGTTTAATAGAATACGCTTTGTAGTAGATCCATCACGCAGCTCTACCGTAAAACTTCCGCTGAGTGCTATTAAAAATGTTTGACATTTTTTATGTGCGTGACCGCCACGGTGACTGTTACTAGGGACATCATACAAATAGTACACCCGCCGCGCTTTAAAAGGAATAGCATCCTTTTCTATCACAGCTAGATTGCCTCTAGGGTCTGTTATTTTAGGAATATCTATAATCTGGTACTGCATCATATCAAATATACTACACAGTGGCGCTGCTGTTTGACTTTTTCATAATTGCCTTACTATAATCGGTTGCTCCTTGTTGATACATTGTAGCAACAGACTGCCATTGTGCAAGCGTTTTTATATAGCGGTGACGCCATAGAAAAAACGCATACTTGTGCTTAAAAAGAAAAATAGGTTGACCCAACCATTGCGCTAGTGCACCACGCGCATAAATTACTTGTGGTCGTGTGGGATTAATTCCAGAGCTTTCAACGGGATGTGTAACAACGGTATGTGGTATAAACCTCATGCGCTCACCTGCGTAAAGCAACTCATAAAATAAAATTTGCTCCTCGCATAATGGAAATTTTGCCCCCAGACCAAAGATTTCATTAAATGTGATACCGGTAGCATTAAGCCTGTGTCTATTAAGTACAATTTCAAAGGACACTGGATTTCCTGAAATATGGCCTTTATTATATTCAAAAGACTTTTTAGGATAATAACGCATATCACCGCCTGCTGGAGACATCGCCTTGAATGTAAGTGCCACATGATCAGGAAACTCTCTTATAGATTGTTTTATTCGTTGCTCCCATCCCTCTACTAGCACGACGTCATCGTCTAGAATCCAGACATGATTACCTATTGCATTTTGTAAAGCTATATTGCGACTCCTGCACAGTCCATAGGTAGAATCATTAATCACTCTAATGGTATCTATATCGCTATGCAGCTGTTTTAATGAGCTTTGATTAACAATTAATACGTGACACTTGATAGATGCTATTGAGGTAGAAAATATAGACTCTAGAAACGACAAGTCCTCACGATCCATCGTCGCTATGAGAATTTCTAAATCTACAGTGGTGGAACTATTCAACGCCTTATCTTTACTTATCAAAGGTACTTTTTATGCGCATTTTACTGGTAGGCGAGTACAGCAATTTTCATAATTCACTCAAATATGGTCTAGAATTTTTAGGCCACGATGTAGTATTGCTAGGCGATGGTGACGGCTTTAAAAATTACCCTGTAGACATTGATCTTAGTGATCACTACTATAATAACCATAGGGTTTTCCGCAAACTTGAAGGCTTCGTGCGGCGATTAACAGGATGGAATATTGCAGATAGGTTGCGGTGGTCTCGCTTTCGCGAAAGCGAAAAATATCTTAAAGATCACGATATCGTACAGTTTATCAATTCTAACGCCATGGGTTGCAACCCAACCACCGAAAAGTATATGATAGATTTTTTATTACAGAACAATCATTCTTTTTTTCTCGTTGCAGCGGGCGATGACTGTGAATATGCAGATTTTATAATTAATAAACATGAAGGCTATAACATTCTAGAGGCGATTAAAACTGGACAGCAAACAACAGCAGATTTTTATTACACGTATAAATATTTGAAGCCAGCGTATCGCGAAAATTATGATTTGTTAGTTGAGCATGCTCAAGCCGTGATTCCCATAAATACAGATTATGCCATGGCGTTACACAATCAGTCCAAAGCTGTGGACCTCATACCCGCCCCAGTGCAATGTGGCCGCTACCACCTGGATCTCAATGCAGATGTTTCTACTATTGAAATCTTTTTAGGCATCAATTCGTCCAACTACTGGAAGAAGGGTGTCCATTATTTTGAAAAGGCACTAGAGACGCTACAAGAGCGCTACCAGGATAAAATTAAAGTTACTAAGATCTACGACATGCCATACACAGAATATATCAAGAGTTACAAAAGGGCTCATATCGTACTGGATCAGGTGCTGGGATATGATCAAGGATACAATGCGCTGGAGGCTATGTTACAAGGAAAAGTAGTGTTTACAGGTGGTGGCAGTGAATTTCTTAAAGCTCGTCACCTAGAATCTGTGCCTGTGATAGACGCCAGGCCTGATGTACCTTATTTGATTGAGCAACTAGAATTACTCATAGAAAATCCTAAAAAGATCCTAGAGCTAGGTATTGCCGCCAGGAATCATGTGATTCATCATCATGAGAGCGTTGCGATTGCACAAAAGTATGTAGCACTTTATCAAACCGCACAAAACTCTATCTAGGACAGGGCTATTTATTCTTCCATTGTATATCAATCCCTTGAAAATCTTGTGCAGCTTTATCTTTAGCTTGCGCAGGAATCAAGAATTCATGTTCCAGCACAATTTCTAGGTCATCGTCAAAGTAAAAAAGCATGGTCTCTTCTCCATCATAATCGCATATGGTCACCGCATGAATCTCGTGCTCTACAAAATAATCGTCTTTGATATATTGTGGCTCAGGAAATTCAAAATAGTGTAGCACTTTTGCTCCTTTGAAATAGTCGAAGTCTTCTAGATATAATTGATCTGCCATATTGCAAAAATACGTGGTAAAATAAAAAGCCAGTCAATACAGACTGGCTTGTTTTATAATTAGATCTCGATCGATGTTTTTATATAGAACGTTCTGGATCAAAATTTTCTAAAATCTGTGCTACTCGCTGTACAAATTGACCACCTAATGCGCCATTAACCACACGATGATCATAACTGTGTGATAAAAACATCTTCATACGTATCCCTATAAAATCACCCTGTGGAGTCTCTACAACAGCAGGTACTTTTCTTATAGCTCCTAAGGCTAGAATCGCTACCTGTGGTTGATTAATAATAGGGGTACCCATGATAGAACCAAAGGTCCCTACGTTTGTCACAGTGTATGTCCCTCCCTGGGTGTCGTCCGGCTTGAGTTTACCATCACGCGCACGACTGGCAAGATCATTCACTGCTTTGGCCATACCTACTAGATTAAGCTGATCAGCATTTTTAATAACTGGTACTATCAAATTACCATCTGGCAAGGCAGCTGCCATACCTAGATTGATATTTTTGCGCTTGATAATCTTATCTCCATCTAAGGAAATATTAATCATCGGAAACTCTTTGATAGCCTGTGCAACAGCCTCCATAAAAATAGGTGTAAACGTTAGGTTTTCTCCCTCGCGTTTTTGAAATGCAGCTTTGTTTTTCTTTCTCCAATTCCAGATGTTTGTAACATCACACTCAATAAAACTTTGTACGTGGGCACTAGTTTGTACAGACGCCACCATATGATGAGATATAAGCTTGCCCATGCGGCTCAACTCTATAATCTCATCACCTCCATTAACTGATACTGGTGCAGCTGGCGGAGCTTGTTTTGCACTCGCACTATGTCCAGCAGGTGCCGCTGGGCTGGTGGCAGCAGTAGCTGCCTGTGGTACTTTTCCTGACTTGCGATCTTCAACGTATTGAAGTATGTCATTTTTAGTAACACGACCATCTTTACCTGTACCAGTAATAGATTCCAATTGCTCTAGGGATATATTTTCCTCTTTGGCTATATTTTTTACTAATGGAGAGAAGAACGAGTCTGTGCTGGTATAATCATTCTTACCTGCTGTCTCCATACCCCTGTCCACTTGTGCAGCAGCAGTTTGGGCAGCTTGCTCTGCATATCCAGCTGGTGCAGTATCTTCCACATCAACTGTATCAACAGCCTCGTCTGTCGTTAATCCAGCATCGTCTCCGGCACCATCTGTCTCAATAATGGCAATCGTTTGTCCTACTTGTACAACATCATCGACATTAAAAAGCACCTCTACCAATGTACCATCAACCTCACTAGGCACCTCGCTATCGACTTTGTCTGTGGCAATTTCTAGCACAGGTTCATCCATCTCTATCACATCACCCACATTCTTGAGCCATGAAGTGATAGTAGCCTCTGCTACAGATTCTCCCATCTTAGGTAACTTCAATTCAAATCGCGCCATAGTATAGAACCAAATTTGTTTTTAATATTTTGCAAAAGTAATAATAAATACAACCCTATTGAGGATATCACAATCTAATGGGATTTTTTTAAGATTTGAGTCAGAATCTTTTAAAATGAACATCAAATCAATGCCATATATGCACCTCACCAGGTATATCACTGCGATCACTACCCGCATAGGCACTGCGATCTACAGTTAAAAACCGGTAACGCAACTGTATATCTTTATGGGTTGCCATCCATCGCAGCACTTGACTTACTTCAAGTGTTTTTAAATCAAATATAACCGTGGTATTGTTAAAATGAGGAGTCAATCCTCGCAGTGATACGGTTTGATCTGCCCATTCTGGATGGTAGTCTGTGGCAGCACTTACACAAATACATGCACTAGTATCTTGCGGGTTGATCCATTTAGAAGGCTCAGTAACTCCTTTAAACCTAGCCAACGAGTTAAACACAAAGGAGGCAATAGTACTGCCCCAGCGGTAGTGTTTTTTATAAAATAAAGCCATAGCTTTATAAAATTGACGGTAATAACGCGTGTCTTTTAAGGTGCTTTCCCCTTTAAAATGTAATGCTATTGCACTACCTATATAATAATTTTGCAAACCTTTTTGTAACGCTGTATAGGATAGGTCAATATCTTCTCCGTACATAAAATAACGCTCGTCCAGACCTCCTAAATCCTGATAAATTTGTTTTTCACCCATTAAAAAAGCCCCTACCAATACATCTGTAGGCCCTGTTTCTTCTGGTTGCAATCGATTATCGTAATAATGATTAGAGCTTCCTAACAATTTCAAACAAGCTGAGTAAATGGTAGGCGTACGCCGTTTGCTTTCTGGTAAAAATCTGCCTGCTCCATCAATAAGCTGCACCCCTACAAAGCCTATATTTGAGTTTACCCGAGCAAAGTCCAGCACCTGAGCAAAAGCGCTCTTAGATACAATAACGTCTGGATTGATCAAGCATATATAGGTGCCACGAGCACGCTCCACGGCAATATTATTTGCTTTAGAAAAACCATAATTTTTATCTAGATATATGGTTTTAATATTTTTATAGTTGCGAGTTAAACGTTGCATGCTATCATCACTAGAATCATTGTCAACCACAATGATCTCTCCATCCAATCCTTCTAGCGCTTGTATGCAACTTTCTACACATAACTCAAGAAATACTGAAGCGTTGTAATTAAGTATGACAACGGATAGATCCATCTAGCTTTTTACTGAATTCTCATAAGGTACTCGATGCAAAATACTACGGCCTAGAGTCACCTCATCTGCAAACTCGAGCTCATCGCCCACCGCTATTCCACGAGCTATGGTAGAGGTGTTGATCGATAAACCATCCAGTTGTTTGAAAATATAAAAATTAGTCGTATCCCCTTCAATAGTAGGACTCAGAGCAAAAATCAACTCTTTAATCCCTTCATTTTTGACTCTATCAACCAGTGAGAAAACTTTCAAATCTTGAGGGCCTATACCGTCCATAGGGCTTATTTTTCCTCCCAAAACATGATACAAACCACGATACTGACTGGTGTTTTCTATGGCCATCACATCTCGTATATCTTCTACCACACAAACAATACTTTGATCTCTATTGTGACTTGCACAAATCTCACACAAATCGGTATCACTCACATTATGACAACGTCTACAAAATTGTAAATCATGACGCATTTTAAGCAATGCCTCAGATAACAAGTCTGTATTTTGTTCTGGTTGCCGCATTAAGTGCAGTACCAATCGTAGGGCTGTGCGCTTGCCTATACCTGGCAATTGAGAAACCTGGTTTACCGCTTCTTCTAGTATTTTTGATGAAAAATTCATAAAGCACAAATATAACAAGATCGTACAGTAACCTCACACGTAAGCTACCTTACTAGGTGAAGAATTACTACTATTTTAGCATCAAAATTTATATCCTTGACACCTAACCAAATCCTGATTACCATCGCGGCATATTTTGCCGTACTCGTAGGTATTTCTTTTCTTGTAAGTCGCAATAGTGATAGTGCTACCTTCTTTCGAGGTAATCGCAGTTCGCCCTGGTATGTGGTCGCCTTTGGGATGATAGGCGCGTCATTGAGTGGGGTGACTTTTATATCAGTACCAGGAGCTGTAGAAGCTGGTGCGATGAATTATTTTCAGGTAGTGCTGGGTTATATTCTAGGCTATGCGGTTATAGGTCTGGTATTGCTACCGCTTTATTACCGGATGAATTTGACCTCCATTTACAGCTATCTAGGAGACCGTTTTGGTAGTGCCGCCCAGTATACGGGAAGCAGTTTTTTCCTTCTCTCTCGTATCGTTGGGGCCAGTTTCCGGCTTTATCTTGTTGCTGGAGTCTTGCAAACCTTTGTTTTTGATGCGATGGGAATAGAGTTTTGGCAAACAGTGGCTTTTACGGTATTGCTTATCTGGGTTTACACTTTTAAATCAGGTATTAAAACAATTATATGGACAGATACCTTACAAACTTTGTTCATGCTTATTGCGGTAGGTGTCGCCATCTATTATATAGGTGACAGCTTAAATTTACAAGGCATCGGTGGTATTGTAACATTTGTATCTGACAGTGAACTATCACAAATATTTTTCTGGGATGATTGGAAAAGTGACCAGTATTTTTTCAAACAATTTTTGTCTGGTGCATTTATTGCGATCGTGATGACCGGACTGGATCAAGATATGATGCAAAAAAACTTGACCTGTCGCAGTCTTAAAGATGCTCAAAAGAATATCTTTTGGTTTACTATAGTCTTGACTTTTGTGAACTTGCTATTTTTAGCGTTGGGGGTGTTGCTTACCGCTTTCGCGAAAGCGGAATCCATAACTGTCTCAAAGGATGCTTTATTCCCTACTGTTGCTATAGATGGTGGGCTGGGCATAGGGATAGGTCTTGTGTTCTTGCTAGGGTTAATTGCAGCAGCTTACTCTAGTGCTGATAGCGCTCTCACCTCGCTTACCACATCATTCTCTGTAGACATCGTTAAAATAGAGAGCCGTTTTAATGAAAAGAAACAACAGCGTTTGCGCAAGTTGTTTCATATAGGCTTTTCATTGGTATTAATAGGGGTCATTGTGGGGTTTGAATATATTATCAAGGATGCCAGCGTGATTAATAAGCTCTTTGTTTTTGCGGGTTATACCTATGGACCTCTATTAGGAATGTTCGGTTTTGGAATATTGACAAAGCGCCAGTTGCGACAGGGTACAGTACCTATAATTGCCATAGCCGCGCCATTTGTAACCTACTTCATAAGTTATTTAAGCTCCACCTATGGCGGGTTTGAATTTGGCTTTTTTGTGCTTCTGCTCAATGGGTTGATCACATTTATCGGGATGCTTATTGCCAGCTGGTTTTATGAGCAACCAGCAGCAAATAGCGTGCAAGTCTAACCCGCAGCTGTTATCCACTTGTTGTCTAAACTATTGCACTATCAAGCCGATTTGAAAAAAGGTTCTTTTACTCTAATATTGCCTGGTACTGAGCATGACCAGCGTGCACGCAGGCTCTACGGTGATTCCTTGCTCATTCAACATCTCGTAAAATTCTGGATTTTCCGTGCCTGGATTAAATATTACGCGACTAGGCTTTAAGCTTAAAATGTAGTCATAGTAAGGTTGCTGCCGCTGTGGATTTAAGTACAGGGTTACCGTATTGATATCTGTAAATGGGACCAGGTCCGTATGTATTTTTACATCATCCACAATACCAGCACGCAAGCCTATAGCAACTGTATCGATATTAAATTTTCTGAGACGGTGAATAGCAACGTTAGAATACCGTTCTTCTTTTAAGGAAGCGCCTAGAACCAAAGTTTTCTTTGACATAATTTTAAACTTATGATTGTAACATTACAATTTTACAATCGTCTATTAAGTGAAGAAAGTGATAAACCTTCATTGATTTATTTGAATTGTAAGATATAGGCAGCTTGATATACTGCGCTTATCACAAATAACCAGATAACTCATAATTAATGGTTAGTGTTATTATTTGGTTATTAGAAATCCCGAGCTTGCAGGCTCGGGATTTTGTTTTTGTGGTAATTGTAAAAAATCTATTACTGCCTACCATTTTATTATAGCGCTGCCCCAAGTAAAACCACTACCAAAAGCTGCCAGAACTACCCTATCTCCTTCTTTAATCTTACCCTCTTCCCATGCCTCTGTCAATGCAATAGGTATAGAAGCGGCGGTAGTATTGCCATAACGTTGTATGTTATTGTACACTTGATCATCGCTCAACTGAAATTTTTTCTGGATAAATTGTGAAATTCGCAAATTTGCCTGGTGCGGTATTAACATATCAATATCAGACACTTGCATTTGATTAGCTTGTAAACCCTCCATGATTACTTCACTGAAACGGGTGACAGCATTTTTAAAAACAAACTGCCCATTCATATACGGGAAATACGGGATGTCTTCCTGCGGGTCATCCTTCATGATGGCTGGCACCCAGTACTCTGTCGATGGCCCTTTAAGTGACAATTCTAGCGCATGTTGCCCCTCACTATGCAAATGGGTAGAAAGTATTCCATGCCCTGACTTTTCTGATCTAGTTAATAATGCGGCTCCAGCACCATCACCAAAAATCACACTCACACTCCTACCACGGGTAGTAAAATCCAGACCACCACTGTGATTTTCTGATCCTATGACAAGAATATTCTTATACATTCCTGTTTTTATAAACTGATCTGCAACAGATAAGCCATAAATAAATCCGCTGCATTGATTGCGCACGTCTAGCGCAGGACAGGTATGTATGCCCATAAGATCTTGTACCTGCACACCACACCCAGGAAAATAATAATCTGGCGATAAGGTGGCAAATACAATTAAATCGACGTCATTTTTATCAACCCCTGCACGCTCCAGTGCAATAGTAGCCGCCTTGACACCCATCGTTGCTGTGGTGTTATCATCTTCTTTCAAGATATGACGACGTTCTTTAATGCCGGTGCGCTCTTGAATCCAGGCATCGTTTGTATCCATCATCTCTGCGAGATCGTCGTTTGTAACCACATTATCAGGAACAAACTTGCCCATTCCGGCAATTCTAGAAGTGTACATATTGTATTTTTGAATGTCTGGCAAGATACATCGCGACCTATCATTGCCCTAAAAAAGACTTCAAATTTAATATGCATGCATAATAAAACACCTCCCTATGGTTGATCTTAATATACCAGATGCAAGTGTGCATTATGAAGAACAATTTTTCGCTTTCGCGGAAGCGGAACAACTATTTTCTACCCTACTTGACAGCGTCCCCTGGAGACAAAACAAGATTACGGTATTTGGTAAAACATACGATGAGCCACGATTGACACAATTGTATGGTGATCATGAGATGAAATATAGTTACAGCGGGATAGAGTTTACAGCAATGCCATGGAGTGATGCTATGAAAAGGATCAAAAATGCAGTCGAGCAAGCCACTGGCCACGATTTTAACATCTGCCTGGTAAATCTGTACCGCACTGGAGCAGATTCTAACGGATGGCATGCAGATGATGAAAAGGAACTGGGTAAAAACCCAGTCATTGCCTCGGTAAGTCTGGGGCAAGAGCGCTTTTTTCATTTGCGACATAATACCAATAAGCAATGGCGCTTTAAAATACCGCTCACAAGCGGTAGCCTTTTATTGATGAAAGAAAATACTCAGCATACTTACAAGCATCAAATCGCCAAGACAAAACGAGACATACAATCGCGCATCAACCTTACCTTTAGGAAGGTAATAGAACCTAATTTTTAAATAAATTTGTAAATAATTGAAAGAACATCGACCACTATAATATGGCTAGAGCAAAAGACCTTATCGCAAATCTAGACGACCGCTCCATCGATCGTATTATAGAAATGGCATGGGAGGACCGCACTCCCTTCAGCGCTATTGAATTCCAGTTTGGTGTGACCGAGTCTGAGGTCATCAAAATCATGCGTGACCAGATGAAAGCCAGCAGCTTTAAAATGTGGCGTGCCCGCGTGCAAGACCGTCCTACAAAACATGTTGCCCTAAGGGATCCAGAAATGGATCGTTTTAAATGCAACCGTCAACGACACATTACCCACAACAAAATCTCTAAAAGATAAGTCAGGCTTCCTCATGCAATTAATTCTTGACAGGGATAAAATATTTGTGTTTTAAATCATTTATTTTTTTAATACTAAAACATAATCTCTTAAAATTCATTTAAAATATGTATATTTAGACGGTTGTCTAAATAACTAAATGCAATGAATCTGCTTTTTAAAGCACTTAATGATCCCACCAGACGTGAGATTCTTGAACTTCTAAAAGATCAGGACCTCAACGCCGGCGATATTGCAGCGCATTTCAATATTTCTAGACCTAGTATATCACACCACCTTGATCTTCTTAAACGTGCTGGCTGCATTACAGGAAGTAAAGAAGGACAGTTTATTAATTATTCCATCAATACTACCGTGATGGATGACCTGTTGCAGTGGGTCATGACCTTTAAATCTTAAGTATGAAATCATCTAGAACATGGGAGGTATTCATTATCATGCTGACGCTAGTCCCTTTTATGGTGTTGGCAGTAGTATACTCGTACCTGCCAGATCAAGTTCCCGTTCATTTTAATGCCAGTCTAGAGCCAGATCGTTACGGCGGTAAAGAAGAACTATGGATTATTCCTGTATTGCTCAATGGTATGCTTTATTTTCTTTTTAAATACATCCCTAAATTGGATCCTAAGAATCAAATTAATAAAATGGGAAATAACTGGCTTTATTTGCGCACTGCGATAACTTTGTGCCTAACTGCACTTTCTTGTGGTATTATTTACATCACCGCGGCGGCGGTGTCTGTTGATGGTACTATCATTAAAGTATCTGCACTGGATCCTGCTTATTTATTTGGAATTATAGGTATGCTATTTGCTATTTTAGGCAACTATATGCCAGCGATTAAACCCAATTATTTTGTGGGTATTAGGACGCCCTGGACGCTAGAAAATGAACTGGTATGGCGTAAAACCCATCGCCTGGGTGGTAAGTTATTTTTGATAGGTGGGATTATCATTGCCTTATCTGCATTCATCTTTACAAGCGACATCGTATTTTGGATATTGATGAGTATATCACTATTACTGGTCTTTATCACTTTTATATACAGCTATCAATTGTTTAAAACTTTATCTCATGAATAAATTAATCATCGCATTATTCCTTCCTTCTTTCCTAATGGCACAGGATGCTTTTAAAATGCAAAAGAAAACTGTGGCCAGCACCCTATCCACTACACTGGATATCAACCCGCTGATTAAAGGCACCTTGCAAGTTCCAGAAAGCAATGACGCTGTACCTCTAGTGATTATGATAACAGGCAGTGGCCCTAATGATCGCAATGGGAACAGCATGATGACTAGAAACGACTCACACAAACAACTGGCTGCAGCCCTACTAGAAAATAGCATTGCAACCTATCGCTATGACAAGCGCAGTTTTACACTAGTGAAAGAACGCAAGCCTACTGATGACATAAGTTTTGACGATTTTGTGCTCGATGCTCAAGCGGTGGTAACTCATTTTGCTACCGATGATCGATTTGACAAATTGTTTATTGCTGGCCATAGCCAGGGATCTCTAGTAGGAATGCTCGCCCTTGACGAGTCGGTCGATGGATTTATCTCGCTAGCTGGCGCTGCAGATTCTATCGATAAAGTAATTATAGAACAGCTCGCTGCTCAAGCGCCTGGACTAGACAAGCAGGCGGCTGTTATTTTTGAAAAAATGAAAAAGCAAGATAGTCTGGTCAGTAATGTCTCTCCCGTACTTATGAGTATTGCAGGTCCAGGCATTCAACCGTTCATGAAATCGTGGATGGTTTATGAGCCAGCTAACCTCATTGCATCTATTGAACAACCTATCATGATCGTAAATGGCACAAGAGACCGACAGGTAAGTGTCGCGCAAGCAAAAAAATTGCATGCAGCACAGCCCAGTTCTCAGTTAGTCATCATTGAAGGAATGGATCACCTCTTCAAAAAAGTAAGTGATGACGATGTCATGGCTGCTAAAAGCTATGTTGACCCCAGCTTCCCTGTTCATGAAGAGTTGATAGACGCGATGGTAAAGTTCATTAAAAGTGAGTAAATGTAATTGTTCGCTTTCGCGAAAGCGAACTACGTCCACAGCACACTACCATTTTCAGAGCATTAATCGTATTTTGCTCCATTAATTCGCACTATGATTTTACAAAAAGTAGCACAAGACACCAGTCCATTAATTACACAAGATACCGTTGTTTTTGGATTGTTAATGGCAGCACTGGCCTTTGTTTTTTACACCTCTTCAAAGCAGTCTGGATTCTGGTCAAAATTCTACAAGTTTGTGCCAGCGCTGCTCATGTGCTATTTAATCCCTTCCGTTATGAGCTCTACAGGACTTATAGCATCAGAATGGGTGACCATCGAGAATGGGACAGCTATCGAGAAGTCATCATCGCTCTATTATATGGCTTCTAGATATTTGTTACCCGCCGCGCTGGTGCTCATGACTTTGAGCATTGACTTAAAGGCCGTATTTAATTTAGGCCCTAAAGCACTTATCATGTTTATAACCGGTACCATAGGTATTGTTATAGGCGGTCCCATCGCTATTTTGATAATCGCAACATTCAGCCCAGAAACGGTGGGCGGCGTGGGATTTGATGCCGCATGGCGCGGTTTGAGCACAATAGCAGGTAGCTGGATAGGCGGTGGTGCTAATCAAGCTGCTATGCTGGAGGTATATCAGTTCAATGACGATCTGTATGGCGGTATGGTTTTAATCGATATAGTCGTTGCAAATATCTGGATGGCTGTGCTGTTATTAGGGATAGGCTACTCAGCCAGATTTGACAAATGGACAGGAGCTGATGTCACCTCTATTGAGAGGCTCAAGAATAAAATAACCGACTATACACTAAGTGTAAAGAAGGAAGCTACACTTACTGATATCATGGTAATGCTAGGTTTGGGGTTTGGTGCCGTTGCCATCGCTCATTTTGGCGCCAATTATATTTCCACTACCATGCAAGGAATAAGCTCTATCAGTTCTAATATTTATTTGAGTTTTTTAACCAGTCAGTTTTTCTGGCTTATTTCTATAGCTACCCTCCTAGGAATTCTACTGTCTTACACCCCAGTAAAAAAATATGAAGGTACCGGTGCCTCTAGGATCGGGAGCATATTTATTTATATTCTAGTCGCAACTATAGGTGTAAAAATGGACTTGCGTCAAATCTTTGAAAACCCATTGCTTATTTTAGTAGGGCTTATCTGGATGACGATACATGCCGGATTGTTGATACTAGTAGCCAAACTGACTAAATCTCCTTACTTTTTCATGGCAGTAGGAAGCCAGGCAAATGTAGGCGGAGCTGCTAGCGCTCCAGTTGTAGCGGCAGAGTTTCATCCATCCCTTACCACAGTTGGTGTGCTTTTAGCTGTTTTTGGGTATGTAGTGGGTACTGTAGGTGCTATTTTGTGTACGATCTTAATGCAAATGGTTTCTCCAATTTAAAAAAATTAAAAGTTTACGTGCATATTTGCAGCCTCTAAGAAATTAAGATATGAAAACGATTGCTGCATGGGCATTATTACTGATTTGTTTAAGTTCTTGTACTCAAAATACAGAAAATCGCACAGGTCTTATCGTTCAAGGCACTATAGATGGGCTTAAAGTAGGAAACGTTTTACTACAAAAAGTCCAGGATTCTGCTCTTGTGACACTCGATAGCGTAGCACTTGATGGAGAAAGCGATTTCAGCTTACAGGCACAACTGGAAGAGCCACAAATGTTATACTTACACTTAGATATTAAAGATGGTGCGATGTATGATGATCGCATCGCATTTTTTGCAGAGGATACGGTAATGACCATCAACTCTACCCTAGAATCGTTTGAGGAAGATGCTGTTATTGAAGGCTCCAAAAACCAAGAAGTATTATCAGTTTTTACTGAAAATACAGATAAACTGGACAAAACTTATACAGAGTTGATGAAGCGCAGTATGGAGCTGAGCAAACAAGAAAATCCCAGCACCAGCGACATAGAATTGTTAAATAACGACTATGAAAAATACTTAAGAAAGCGTATTCTCTATGCCATCAGTTATGCGAGCCTGCATGCCGATAAAGAGGTTTCTCCTTATATCTTACTTAAAGAAGGTTTTGATGCAAATCCTATCTTACTAGATAGCGTATATAATATGATGCCAAAAAAAATTCAGACAAGTCTTTATGGAAAAGACCTGGCTGAATTGATTGCAGAGTTGAAGAGTCTCTAGAGGTTGTTAACGCGCTCTATTAATTCTTTACCCCTGGTCTCTAGGTCTGCGCGCACCTGTTTGAGGTGAGCCGCTCTATTATCGACGCTTTTATCGTTGACACGTGCTATCAATGCGTCAAATGTCTCGATACTATCATCTATAATTTTTTCTGATGCCGCATCATCCTTTTCTGGTTGTGCTGCTTGTGATATCAACGCTGCTTCTATAATATCGCCTAGAACATAGTTGATGTCTTGTTTTAAATCTCTAATGCTTGCCATGGTAATAAATTTTAATGCAAAAATAGTCTATTAATGCATTACATAGACACGACTAGCAACTTCCCTGATCCCTTTGTACTACATTCCAGGTGGTTTATATCTGCTGGTATTAGGTAGGTCTGCGCATGCTTTATATAAAATTCTTCATCCTCATAATGCAAGGTGCTATGTGCACCCACATTTAATAGGATGGTAAAACTCTGTCCTGGTTTTAAACCGACGGGAGTTCTTTCTGTGAACTGTAAAAGATCAGTATTGAAGTAGCGCGACCGCTTTAATTCTTGTAATCCAGTAACCGTCCTATCGTGTGTTAATTGATAATTTTTTGCTGCAGAGTAATCGGCAGCTGCGATAGATTCTTGAATATGCAGTTCTCTAGATTCTCCTTGATCATCCCTACGATCATAATCATACACCCTGTAAGTAATATCGCTGGACTGCTGTATTTCAGCAAGAGTTATCCCAGCGCCTATAGCATGTACAAATCCTGGTGAGATAAAAAAGCTATCACCTTTTTTTACTTTTTTATAGTTAAGTAAAGCAGTGAGGTTGTTGTTTTGTATCGCTTCCGCGAAAGCGTGCTCATCACAGTCCTCTTTAAAACCTAGAACCAGTTGTGAATCTGGGGAGGCATCCATGATGTACCACATTTCTGTCTTTCCAGGGCTATTATGCATGGTCGATGCAAGATGGTCATCAGGATGCAGCTGAATCGATAGATCCTGGGCTGCATCAATAAACTTTATCAATATAGGAAATGATGTGCCGTGATGTTTAAAAACCTGAGGGCCCATCACAGCTGACCCATGGCTTTCCAGTAACCACTTTAAAGATTTACCCTTCCAGCGGCCATTACTTATGATTGAAATGTCTGTATAAACGTCACTTAATTCCCAACTCTCTCCTAGTTTTTTAATAGGTGGATTAATATTTTTTAGAGAATTGAGTTGCTCACCTCCCCAAATTTTCTCCTTATAAATAGGATCAAATGTTAAAGGATAACTTTTCATTAATCGCCTTTATAGACTACAAAGTTGCGGGCGGTCTCAAATAATTTAACTTCTAGATCATATTTAGGATCCAGCTGTTTTTTGATCTTGTGATAAATCACATAAGCAATATGCTCTGCAGTGGGATTAAGATCTTTAAACTCTGGAACTTCTTTGTTTAAATTTTTGTGATCTAGAGCATCTTCTACATGTTCTTTTATAATATCCTTTAAAATCTTAAGATCGATTAAAAAACCTGTTTCTGGATCTACCTCTCCAGAGACGCCCACTTCAAGATCGTAGTTGTGACCATGGTAATGTGGATTACTGCATTTGCCAAATACTTGATAGTTTTTCTGATCGTCCCAGTCTGGACGATACAAGCGATGTGCAGCGTTAAAATGTGCTTTTCTATAGGCGGTTAATCTCATGATATGTGTTTATAGTATTTGTCAAAAATGATCTTAAACCATTCCGTATAGAGTTGTGGTCGCTGCGCTATATCTTTCTTAACACTGGCGGCATCCATCCATTTCCAATCGGCAGCCTCATCTGGATTTAAATTAGGAGTACCATTGAACGACCCAACCATAACATGATCAAATTCATGTTCTGTCAGACCGTTGTCAAATGGAGCAATGTAAATAAAGTTAAACAGCTCTTTGAGCTCTGTTTGAAAGCCCATCTCCTCCATCAGCCGGCGTTTGCCTGCCTCTATATTAGACTCGCCTTCTCTTTGATGACTGCAGCAGGTGTTAGTCCATAGCCCAGGAGAGTGATATTTATTGTGAGCTCGCTGCTGTAGCATTATTTCGTTTTTATCATTTAAAACAAAAACAGAGAACGCTCTGTGTAGCAGCGCTTTTTCGTGCGCTTCTATTTTTTCCATGAGCCCTATTTGCTCATCGTTCTCATTTACAAGTATAACTTTCTCTTCCAAATCTTTTCTTTCAAATCCAAAAATACGAAAGGATGCGTTAGCACAAAATAGCAAGGACTCACAGAGTTCTGTTAATACTATCCTGTTTATTAAAGAACCAGCCAATAAATGTATTTTTGCAGTCGATTGAAATTACTATGAAGTTTAAAGATCAAATTGCCCGCAGAAGAACCTTCGGTATTATTTCTCACCCTGACGCGGGTAAAACAACTCTTACAGAAAAATTACTGCTTTATGGAGGCGCTATTCAAGAGGCCGGCGCAGTAAAGTCTAACAAAATAAAAAAAGGTGCTGCGAGTGACTTTATGGAAATAGAACGCCAGCGTGGTATATCTGTTGCCACCTCTGTCCTTGCATTTGAGTACAACAATAAAAAGATTAACATACTTGACACTCCAGGTCACAAAGATTTTGCCGAGGATACGTTTAGAACATTGACAGCAGTAGATAGCGTTATTGTTGTTATCGATGTCGCAAAAGGTGTTGAGGAACAAACTGAAAAACTGGTGGAGGTGTGCCGCATGCGCAACATACCTATCATCGTTTTTATCAATAAAATGGACCGTGAAGGTAAGGATGCTTTTGATCTGATGGATGAAATCGAGCAGAAGTTGCACCTGCGGGTGACACCGCTTAGTTTTCCTATAGGCATGGGATACGACCTTAAGGGGATCTATAATTTACAAAAGAAAAATGTCAACCTATTTACAGGAGACTCTGTCAAGCAGCACAAAAATTTGATTTCTATCAATGACCTTAATGATCCTCAACTGGGTCAGCTGGTAGGAGAAAAAGCAGCAAATACGCTGCGCGACGAGCTGGAACTGGTAGAAGGCATTTATCCAGATTACGATAGGCAAGAGTACCTTGACGGCAAGTTGCAACCCGTATTTTTCGGCAGTGCACTACACAACTTTGGCGTTAAAGAACTTCTAGATGGATTCATTGATATTGCTCCGGCTCCACGATCAAAAAATGCTGAGGAGCGATTAGTGCATCCAGACGAGAAAGAGTTTAGCGGTTTTGTATTTAAAATACATGCTAATATGGATCCTAGACACCGTGATCGACTGGCTTTTGTTAAGGTAGTTAGTGGTGTTTTTGAACGCAACACAGCCTATAAACATGTACGACTCAATAAAAACCTAAAATTTTCTAGCCCTAATGCTTTTTTTGCAGAGAAAAAAGAAATCGTGGATGAGTCATTTCCTGGGGATATAGTGGGACTGCATGATACCGGCAATTTTAAGATAGGAGACACGTTAACCGCAGGCGAAGATTTGCATTATAAGGGGATTCCATCATTTTCTCCAGAGCATTTTAGATATATCAATAATGCCGATCCCATGAAGTCTAAGCAACTGGCCAAAGGGATCGATCAACTCATGGACGAGGGTGTGGCACAATTATTCACATTAGAGCTTAATGGCCGTAAAGTCATAGGCACAGTAGGTGCATTGCAATTTGAAGTAATTCAATACCGTCTAGAGCACGAGTATGGAGCTACTTGCTCTTATGAAAACCTAAATGTGCATAAGGCGTGCTGGGTTGATCCAAAAGATCCTGATAATGAGGAATTCAAAGACTTTAAAAGAGTAAAGGCAAAATTCCTTGCTCATGATAAACGAGGCCAGCTGGTGTTTTTTGCAGACTCTGCGTTCTCTTTACAAATGACACAACAAAAATACCCTAGTATCAAGTTCCACTTTGTATCAGAATTTGATAGCGTATCTGGTTGATTGGGTTAACCATATCAATTCATATCATGGTAGCAGTATGAATTTAATCCGAATAACATCTATTAAATCATAAGATAAAAAAATGGCTTCCAATGGAAGCCATTTTTTTAATTCCTATTATAAAATAAATCAGTCACAATCAGCATAATTGTCTAATCCAGTAACAATAAACTCTGATCTACGGTTTAATTGATGCTGTGCTGCAGTACATGCAACACCATTAGAACAGTTATTAACTAACTGACTCTCTCCATATCCTTTTGCTGTTATACGGCTTGCGTCAATACCTTTATCAATTAACCAGCTTCTCGTGCTTTGAGCTCTGCGCTCTGATAGAGCCATGTTATATGCGTCATCTGCACGACTGTCCGTATGTGATCTAATATCGATTTTTGTTTGTGGGTACAATTCTAAAAATGCCTGAATTTTTGCCAGCTCTTCCGCAGCATCATTTCTAATGAACGACTTATCAAAATCAAAATAGATTTGCTCAATGTCTAGAATTTCTGCAAGGTCATCACACTCCAACACAGGAATTGAAGGGTCGATAAGTGACAATGACATGGTCATGGTTTTACTCTCTGCAGGCGTATTGAACAATTGTTCTGTTCTCGTATAATTATCCTTTGAAGCTCGTATAAAATACTGCATATCACAATTCACTTTGAGCTGATAAGCTCCCTGCGCATCGGTTACAGCTGTATCTACCTGATTATTGTTGCGATCTACTACCGTGACGGTGACATCTGATAATGGTTTACCAGAACGTTCCTCTGTTACTATTCCCTCTAACAGGACTTCGCAAGGTGTTTTTTCCTCAATTCTTGTAAAGCGGTAAATATCGTCGCCACCCATACCACCACTGCGGTTGGATGTGAAATAACCCAGATTTGTATCGGTATCGATGATAAACCCAAAGTCATCAAATGAAGTATTTATAGGTCTACCTACATTAACAACGGTTCCCATGGATCCGTCCTCGTATATCTTGCTAGAAAAAACATCCAGCCCGCCTAGACCAGAATGTCCTGTACTTGCAAAATAGAGCACATTGTTTTTGCTTACAAATGGAAAAGTTTCCCGTCCATGTGTATTAATTGATGTAAGATTGCGTGGATTACTCAGGCTACCATCTGCAGCAACATCTGCCACCCATATATCTGACCGTGTAAATTCTTCATCTACATCATAACCCACACTACCCTCTCTATCACTTACAAAAAATAATTTGGTTCCATCTGGGCTTAGTGCTGGATGTGCTGTATTATAAGCGTCATCATTTATACTTACACTTTCTGGATTGCTCCACCCATCTTCAGTTTTAATGGAGCGGTAGATTTTCAGTTTAGTGAAGCCGTCCTCATCCTCAAGTAATTTACCGTCTTGTGAATTATTTCTCGTGAAATAAACTGCATCACCATCAACTGTAAAGGTGGCCGTACTTTCATGCCAATCAGAATTTAAATTACTATTAAAACGTTCCAAGTCAAATAGCGTCCCATCTAGATTTGCGTTTGCTACATACAATTGCAAAAATGCTTGCTCATTCCAGTCATGCACTCTTTTTATAAAGGAACCCGTGTCGCGTGCTGTTGCAAAAACTACTTTATTGCCATAATAAGACGGACCCATATCTGCTGTGAATGAATTGATCTCTCGCGCATTTTCTATAGTAAACCTGCCAGATTGCATGTCGATAATTCTGGCATAATCAGGCTGCGATTTATAAATTTCAGCTAGACCACCTGCTCCCTCTATAGAACCTAACTGGTCTAGTAAAGCATTTGCTTCATCATACTTTGAAACCGATTTTAAGGATTGAGCATGTCTAAAATAATATTCTGGCTCAATACTATCGCTGTATTTTTCAAACAACTTGCTATACCACACGTTACTCTCTTGCAGGTCGTCATTGAAATAATAGGTATCTGCAAGTTTCTGTAAGATCTCCTGCGTTTCATTACCGTTCTCGACGATCTTCAAATAGAGCTTTTGGGCATCCATAAAGGCAAGATTAGAATATTTTTTATCGGCTCTATCTACCTTGCGTTGCTGTGCTATGGATGGCATAGCGATCAGCGCGATCAATATAAAAAGTATATTTTTTATCATAATGTAAATATTCTACTATTAGAAAAATCGTGGTGTAACTAACTTTTTAACACGATTGAATAACTCAAATCTCACAAAGAGCTCGTAACTACCATCGTTAAAAGTTGAATTACCTAGCTCTGTTGTTTCTCGATCATATGCAAATCCTATCATGGTTTGATCGCTCAACTGAAAGCCTACTAATCCTGTAACAGCGGCACTCCAGCGATAAGCAGCTCCTAGGGTTAGCTTTTCATGAATTAAAAAGTTAGCTGTTAGATCTACCTGTAATGGTGCACCTGTTACTACCTTTACAAGTGTTGCAGGTTTAAACTTGATATCATCATTAAGATCAAATACATAACCAGCGGTAGCAAAATAGTGAATACGCTCTGTCGCTACAGAAACTGATCCACTGGTCCCAGAATTATCAAAGTGATCTGTGTTTAATAAATTAGGTGCACTTAAACCTACATAAAATTTATCAGTATGATAATACGCACCAACTCCTACAGTGGGTGATAGTTGATTATCAATATTTTGCTGCAATAAAATATCAGGATCTTGAGCATTTAAACGTTGAAAGTCAACATTTAAAACGTGGGCTCCAGCTTTAAGCCCAAAACTTAATTTACCGTTATAGCTTACCGGAATACTATAGCTAATATCTGCAGCTACATATGTCTCATTTGTTGGTCCTAATGCGTCATTGACTAGACTCAAACCTAATCCCACTCTACTATTTTGAATAGGAGTGTTAATAGATAGCGACTGTGTTCTTGGTGCGCCATCTAGACCTACCCATTGACTGCGATGCAAACCTACGATACTAGTCACCCCTCGATTACCGGCATAAGCTGGATTGATGACCACCGGGTTGTACATGTATTGACTGTATTGTGGATCTTGCTGTGCTGTTACCGCTTTCGCGAAAGCGAAAACAATGATTACCATAAACAATTTCTTCATCTTGTATGTTTTTAAATTAACTGGGCACACATTATGGCACCCAGTTTATTTACCTGTTTATATATAAATATCCTGCTAGGTGGATGGATTGATTCTCGTCGTTGATATAATCAATAATGTAATAGTAGGTCCCGACTGGAAGCAATTCGCCTCTGGAAATATTTACCCTTCCGTCTGAAATACCTGTGAAAACATTGGTTTGATTATCATATCCTGTAGTCTCAAAAACTTCTACACCCCATCGATTGTAAATCTTAACCGAGTTTTCAAAGTTTTCTATTCCTTCTAATAATAAGAAGTCATTATCTCCATCGTCATTAGGGGTCAAAACATTGAAGATTTCAATACCTCTCAAATCTGCATCTAGATAATCTGGAATACCATCATTATCTGAGTCATCGTCTGTATAATCATCATTGTTGTTGTTATCCTCACGCTCAGTAGAGAATCCATCATTGTCGTCATCGGTATCACGATAATCTGGCTCTTCATCACCATCAGTGTTATTTAGACTTTCTGCCGGGCGATTCACTACAATAAATCCATTAGGATCTCCATAACCTGATGAATCTCCATCAAAGGCATCATCGAGTCCGTCATTATCTACATCCTCACCAGAGCGTTCAAAATCAGGAAGACCATCGTTGTTGTAATCAAACCCTTCAACAAAGTCAGAGACGCCATCATCATCAGAATCTAGATCTAAATAATCTGGTAGACCATCGTTGTCAAAATCTAATGGATCGATACCTGTGTCATCCCCTGGAGTTTCTTCATAAGCATCATCCAGGCCATTGCCATCACTATCCACACCAGAAGGCTGAATGTAGCCCGCAGTAGTTTGTGCCTCCACATTATCTGGGATACCATCATTATCACTGTCCTGGTCAAAAGCGTCAATAACGCCATCCTCATCAGAATCGATTTCACCCTCAAGAATGTCGATTATTCCATCATTATCATCATCTATATCAAATACATCAGGAACACCATCGCCATCATTATCAAATAGAGCAGTGTAACCGTCTGCACGAGTGGTTATGGTTGCGCCTAATAATACACGTACAAAGAACTCTGGATCTGACTCTATAGTTGTAAGAGTTACCTCTCCTGCATTACCAGGTATTGTTGTCTCGTCAACATCGACAGTGTACTCGCCTGTAGGTACAGTAATACTCCAGTTACCAGTTGCATCAACGATTGCCGTTACAGTTTCATTAGACTCATTTGTAATGGTTACAATAGTTCCTGCTGTAAACAATGTATCTACTGATGGGTCATATAGTCCGTTTTCATCTACGTCAACAAAAACAAATCCAGTCAAGGTTCCATTTGCTTGATAACCGTCTGCTGTAGAAGATACAGCTGTATCTATTATAACGAGAACTGTCTCTGGATCTGAACCTGTTGTTGTTAAGCTGTAACC
Source organism: uncultured Nonlabens sp. (assembly GCA_947491755.1). Lineage (GTDB taxonomy): Bacteria > Bacteroidota > Bacteroidia > Flavobacteriales > Flavobacteriaceae > Nonlabens. The sequence goes on from CANLKV010000003.1 coordinate 291,780, forward strand.
TACTCCTGCGTTTGGCAAGGTCGTCTCATCCACATCTACCGTGTATTCTCCTACTGG
>CANLKV010000004.1 GCA_947491755.1 uncultured Nonlabens sp.
AAGATCTGAATCTGAAAACGATCGAACGGCCATAAAAGCTCTTGAAGAGGTTTTATAGTGAGAGGCGAGCTGGTGCGATGGCAGATGATGGCTTACAAGAAGTTGTCAATTGCATTCCTCTCGCCTTAAAAAAAAGGCTCGTCGGATGCAGGAAAGATCTGAATCTGAAAACGATCGAACGGCCATAAAAGCTCTTGAAGAGGTTTTATAGTGAGAGGCGAGCTGGTGCGATGGCAGATGATGTCTTACTAGATGTTGTCAATTGCATTCCTCTCGCCTTGAAAAAAAGGCTCGTCGGATGCAGGAAAGATCTGAATCTGAAAGCAATTGAACGACCATAAAAGCTCTTGCAGAGGTTTTATAGTGAGAGGCGAGCTGGTGCGATGGCAGATGATGTCTTACTAGTTATTAGCCACGAACAAAAGAATCCATGATCAAATCAACATCACGTAAGGATTTATTAAATTTGTACGTAAAACAAATGTTATGGACAAAAAATTGACATTAAGTTTAGACAAATCAATTATTGAAAGTGCAAAGAATTATGCCAAATCCAATAACATTAGCTTGTCGAAACTTATTGAATCTTATTTGACAACGCTCACCAAACAGAAAAGAAGTTCAACAGAAATCACACCTCTCGTTGAAAGTTTAAGTGGAGTAATTGATCTTGATAAGGATTTTGACGTAGAAGATGCTTATACGGATTACCTTATTAAGAAGTACAAATGAGCAGATTATTAATCGACACAAATATCGTAATAGACTTACTTTCAAAAAGAGATAAATTCTATGATGAGGCTGCCGATTTATTTTCTCGTGCGGACAAAAAAGAATTAGTACTGTCTATTTCATCTTTAACATTTGCAAATACAAATTATATTCTTACCACACTCAAACCGGCTAAAGAAGCCAGGAAAATATTGAGGAAATTTAAAGTACTCGTTGAGTTATTGAGCTTAGACGACAAGATTACCGAATTGGCTTTGAGTGATGATAATTTTCCAGATTTTGAGGATGGGCTACAATACTATTCAGCCATCGAAAATCAAATAGATGTAATTATAACGCGGAATAAAAAGGACTTCAAAAATTCGAAAATTCCTGTTTTAACTGCAAAAGAATTTTTAGCTCGGAAATAAGGCTAGTGGCAAACAATGATAAAAATTTTTGCGGTTTACTCAATAATTACTTTCGAATATAATAGCTAAGTAGCTATATGTTACTTTGAATGATGGTTGTTCTGCTTTCGCGAAAGCGAAACTGTACTAGAAATTACCTGATACTGTTAAGTCTTTCTTAAAGGGACCGATTAAACTACCTTAAATTTTGCTAGGGATCTCTAGTTTTTACCTTCGCAGCTTACATAAAAAGACAAATTATGAGTCAAGTAAAAGCAAACGATACCGTAAAAGTCCATTACACTGGAAAATTGAAGAATGACGGTCGCGTTTTTGACACTTCGGAAAATAGAGAGCCACTGGAAGCTCAATTAGGACAAGGACAGTTGATCCCTGGTTTTGAAAAAGGACTTATCGATATGAAAGTCAACGAGAAAAAAACTATTGAAATCCCTATGGACGAGGCCTATGGCGACGTTCAAAAGGAATTATTTCAAAAAGTAGAACGTAGCCAACTGCCCGCGGAAATCAAGCCGGAAGTAGGTATGGGTTTGATGGCAAAAAACCCTGATGGGACAGAGCGCCAGTTGCGTGTGGCAGATGTAAAGGATGACTTTATTATTGTGGATGCCAATCACCCACTAGCAGGTCAAGATCTTATCTTTGAATTAGAAGTAGTGGGAATTAATTAATTCTTACTTTAAGTTTTATAAAAAAGCCCTTTGAAATGCATGTCAAAGGGCTTTTTACTGTTATTATCTTAATTATTTAGGCGGTTTTCTCCTTTTTGGCGCGTTGCTTATCTGCATAGGCTGTGGCAGCCTCTCGCACCCAGGCACCTTGCTCCCAGGCATTTCTTCTAGCATCTAGCCTGGATTTATTCATAGGCCCGTGACCTTTTACTACTTGCCAGAATTCATCCCAATCAATCTCACCAAAATCGTAGTGCCCAGTCTCTTCATTCCATTTAAGGTCTGGATCTGGAATGGTTAGGCCTAGGATATCTGCTTGTGGTACGGTCTGATCAATAAATTGCTGACGTAACTCGTCGTTTGTTTTACGCTTTAATTTCCATTTCATGGATTGAGCGGTGTGTGTGCTCGCATCATCTGTAGGACCCAGCATCATGAGCGATGGCCACCACCATCTGTTGAGCGCATCTTGCGCCATTTCTTTTTGTTCTTCAGTACCATTACATAGGGATAACATAATCTCGTAACCCTGGCGCTGGTGGAAACTTTCTTCTTTACACACACGCACCATCGCACGAGCATAAGGCCCGTAAGATGTATTACACAACGGCACTTGATTGATGATTGCTGCACCATCTACCAGCCACCCTATCGCTCCCATATCTGCCCAGGTAATGGTGGGGTAATTAAAGATGGATGAATATTTTGCCTTACCAGAGTGCAGGTCTTCATACATCTGCTCGCGAGTTATTCCTAGTGTCTCGCAAGCGCTGTATAAGTAAAGACCATGGCCTGCCTCGTCTTGAACTTTTGCCAGTAGTGCGACCTTGCGACGTAATGATGGCGCGCGAGTAATCCAGTTACCTTCTGGCAGCATTCCTACTATTTCAGAATGCGCGTGTTGTGATATTTGTCGTATGTGCGTCTTGCGATATTTTTCTGGCATCCAGTCCTTAGGCTCGATCTTTTCATCACGAGCAATTCGTGCATCAAACTGCTCTTCTAAACTCTTGATTTCTGCTTCGCTCATCTTATTTATCTTTTATGTAAATCACGTTTTTAATGGTTTTGTAACGCGTATTTCTCCGTTACAAGGCCTACGTAAACCATTGTTATTCTTTTTATTATGCTCAATAATTATTCCGCTTTCGCGAAAGCATACTCCTTATTCTCTTTACTACTCCTATGGATCACTTACATAGTCCCACTATCCTTTTTTACACGTCAAAGTTGACGACCAATTCCTTACTGGTAGGCACACTCACACAACTGAGAACATATCCTTTATCAACCTCATCTTCTGTTAATGCGTAATTGACCTTCATCTCCACACTGCCCTGCTCTACCTTGCACTTGCAAGTGCTGCAAACACCGCCTTTACAAGCATAAGGCAAATCTGCTCCCGCTGCAATAGCGCCGTCCAGAACATTATCGTGATCATCACCCAGTACAAAATGGAATTCTTTGCTCCCGTCGATAACCGTTACTGCAACGCCATCAACTTTTTTCTCTAGTGCCGCTGCTGCCCTAGCCTTATCTGCATCGCTCAAACCGCTTACAAAAAGTTCAAAATGAACATTTTCTTCTTTCATACCAGCGGCTACTAACTCGTCACGTATCAAAAAGATCATCTCTTCTGGACCGCAAATAAAGGCGTCGTCTGTATGAGGGGCGTTTATCAAAGTTTGTGTAAGAACACGCATTTTTTGTTGATCAAAACGACCGTTAAATAAAGGTATATCTCGCTGTTCCCTGCTCAAGAAGTAAAAAACCTCAAAACGGCTTAGATATTTATTCTTAAGCGCCTCGATTTCCTCTTTAAAAATGATAGACTTTGCCGTACGATTTAAATAAAACAATTTGAATTTTGCTTGAGGCTCTTTTTTCAAATGTGTTTTAATAATGCTAAGCATGGGCGTGATACCACTACCAGCTGCAAAGGCAACGTATTTTTTAGTCTGGTTTTCATCCACACACTCAATCCCAAAATCGCCACTAGGTGCAGCTACCTGTAGCGTATCGCCAGCTTTAAGCTCTCTATTGACATATGTAGAAAACTTACCCTCAAAAATTTCCTTAACGGCTACTTTCCACTCATTATCTAACGGACTGCTGCACAGCGAGTAGCTGCGGCGCACATCTTCATCATTAATAGTAGCGCGCAAGGTCAAAAACTGGCCTTGACGGTAATTAAATTCTTCACGCAGTTCTTGGGGCACATCAAACGTAAGTACCGTTGTGTCCTCCGTTTCCTTATAAACCTCTGAAAGCGTTATGTCATGAAATTTATTCACAAGTATAAAGTCGTTATTTCCTAACGAAACTAACACTTGTTAGTTTGATTTGCAAAGGGTTTAACAGCCTGTATTCAAATTGAATGTTTTAGATCAGGATAAGGGATCTTTTTTTGATCAACCTAAATAAAAATCTTCTACCTGATGATGAGGCTAAAACATGTATAAGAGCATTCAAAACGGGTTTACAAATGCTTAATGATACTGCCTGAATATCTTTGTAGCCTCGTTATAGCTGCTTTCAAACGGCATCGCATTGACGTTAGAATTTGCCTTGATATTGTTGAAATAACTCACCATTTTTTCTGTAGGCATGTTGCCCGTAAGTATATCTTTTGCCATAGGACAACCGCCAAAACCCTGGATCGCTCCATCAAAACGGCGACAGCCCGCTTTGTAGGCGGCATCTACTTTTTCATGCCATTTGTCTGGTGTGGTATGTAGGTGTGCACCAAACTCAATATCCTTATATCGCGGTATTAAATTTGAAAACAGATAATTAATCGATTCTGGATCTGAGGTACCTACCGTATCGCTCAATGACAGTATCTCGACACCCATACCACTCAATTTTTCTGTCCACTCGCCTACTATATCAACATTCCACGGATCTCCATAGGGATTACCAAATCCCATGGATATATAGACCACTACTTTTTTTCCTTTGGCAAAAGCAAGATCTAAAATTTCCTGCAGCAGCTCTACCGACTGGGCAATGGTTTTATGCGTGTTACGCATCTGGAAATTTTCACTTATAGAAAACGGATACCCTAAATAATCAATCTCTGGATGCTCGCATGCCGCTTGAGCACCTCGCAAATTTGCCACTATAGCCAGTAATTTAGAGTTCGTTTTTGAAAGGTCCAGCCCAGCAAGTACCTGCGCTGTGTCTATCATTTGAGGAATTGCTTTAGGAGACACAAAACTGCCGAAATCAATAGTATCAAACCCACATCGCAGCAAGGACTGGAGGTATTGAATTTTTGTAGCCGTGGGAATCATATCTTTAATTCCTTGCATGGCGTCCCGCGGACATTCGATGATTTTGACTGTTTCCATTGCCGTAAATATACTACTCCCTATACGGTTGCAAAAACCCTTTGCATCGCCTGTTTGCAAGAGGACTGTTTCTTATGGCTCTACGACATCAAGCAATAAATGACTCAATAAGTTCTCTTACCTGGTCTGTATCATCCACATAATAACGTGCAGCAGTATTTGCGACACCTACCTTAACGGTAATGGCGCTTTCTGGTAAATCTTGAAACATAAACTCGTCTGTCCAATCATCGCCTATAGAAAAGATAAAATCGTAGTCTTTGTTCAAAATATGATTATTTGCGGCCTTCCCTTTATGAACATTACTACTTTTAATCTCGATCACTTTATTTCCAGACAATACGGTCAATCCATTGTTACTGGTAAGTTCTCGTATAACGTTTGATAATTCATTTGCACGTTGTTCCCCTAGATCTGGATCTGCCTTGCGATAGTGCCATGCGAGCGAATAGTTTTTTTCTTCAATGAAAGTTCCTGGCGTGCGATCTACAAAGGTTTGTAGCACAGGCTGAATGGTAGGCACCCAGTCGTTATTCATAGTTTCTGTTAGTTCCCACTCCCTGCCGTAGGCTTTCTTGAGCACACCATGCTCAGAAATTAAGGTTACTGGGACATCTGCAAACCACTCCCCTAGCGTGACAGAATCGCGCCCGCTAATAATCACAACCTCGTTCTCCTTAGGTTGTTGCAGTTTTTTGATCATTTCTAGTAGCTCTGCATCTGGTTTAGCATCTTCTGGATTATTGACAAAACCGCGCAGCGTACCATCGTAGTCTAAAAAGAAAATGCGTTTGCTTGCGGCGTTAAATTTTTCCATGATCGCATGCTGCCGTTTTTCATTAACATGCTTTGCTTTAACGATATTGCGATTGTGTTCTACTGCATTTAGTTTTTTCATAAAATCTGTTGCCCATTTTTCTACATTGTATCGTTTCAAGCGGCTCTGCATGTATTTATTGCGTTTCTTTTGCTCTTCAACTGGCATTTCTAGGGCTTGTTTGATGGTGTCTGCAATCAGGCTTAAATTATTAGGGTTGATCAATAAGGCTTCGTTCATCTCTTTGGCAGCACCAGCCATTTCGGATAAGATCAAGACACCCGTGCGATCAGTGCGCGTGGCTACATATTCTTTTGCCACCAGATTCATCCCGTCTCGTATAGGTGTGATTAGTGCCACATCGCAAGAGGTATAAAGGTCAATTAGATTGTTAAAGGGCATGGAGCGATAAAAATACCACACGGGCGTCCAGCTTACGGTAGAGAACTTCCCATTAATGCGCCCTACTAACTCGTCAATCTCCTTCTTGAGCACTTGATATTGCGGTACGTTTGCCCGGCTGGGAACCGCTAGCATCACCAGGCGCACCTTCTCGCTATAATCTGGATATTTCTCTAGGAAATGCTCAAAGGCCTTCAGTCTATTAGCAATCCCTTTGGTGTAGTCCAGTCGATCAATGGAGAGAATCATTTTGGCATCTGGGGTGGCGGTTGCATGCAAGTCCAGGCGGCGTTGTAGTTCACTTTGAGTGGTATCGGTTTGTTCGTGGTTCGCTTTCGCGAAAGCGGAAAATTTCTCATAATCGATCCCCATAGGAAAACTATCTACCTTGATTACTCGATCCTTATAGGTAATAGCATTAAAACTGACCTCATATCCTAAAATACGACTGACGGAGCTCAAAAAATGACGCTCGTAATCATAGGTATGAAAGCCCAGTAAATCTGCACCCAGGAGCCCATGGAGTATCTCGTCCCGCCAGGGTAAAGTCCTGAAAACCTCAAATGACGGAAATGGTATGTGCAAGAAAAAACCTATTGATATATTGGGCCGCTGCTCGCGTATCATTTGTGGTAATAACATCAATTGATAATCGTGAACCCAGACATTATCGCCGTCCTCTAAGTTATCAATGACTACTTGTGCAAACTTGCGATTGACCGTTTTGTAGATTTCCCAGTTTTCTTCATTGAATTCCGCATACTCCATAAAATAATGAAAGAGTGGCCATACCGTGCGATTGCTAAAACCGTAGTAAAAACCGTCCATATCTTCCTGGGTAAGCTCTACTGCAGCGCATTGTTGATCCTGTACTGCGGTATCAATTGCAGATTGTAGATTGCTAGGGGTTTCTTCTACAGTAAGACCCGTCCAGCCTATCCATAAACCGTTATTGTCCCGGTGTACCGACTTTAAGCCTGTGGCTAGACCGCCTACACTAGGTGCAGAATGCACCTGACCGTTCTCAATGGATAGTTGCAAGGGAAGACGGTTAGAGACGATGATAGTTTTGCTCATATTAAGGAAGTATTAGGTGATTGCGCTGTTATAATCCTTAAATTTCGACAAAACAGTTTGAAAAACGAGATAGATTATAGATAACCTAACATTTTATGGAAAACCTGGATTACGGAATTATTGGGAATTGTATGAGTGCCGCACTGGTTTCAAAAACCGGATCTATTGACTGGTGTTGCCTTCCTATTTTTGATAGTGCATCAGTTTTTGCAAAGATCCTTGATGATCAAAAAGGCGGCAACCTCTCTTTTAAAGTGGCAGATGAATATGCGATACATCAAGAATACTTATGGCAGACAAATATATTAAGTACTACCTATGATTGTGGTGACCACGCTTTTCAAGTGATTGACTTTATGCCGCGTTATCCAGAAAATAATGGATCTTTTTATGCACCGCCAGATATTATTAGATTTATAAGAATCTTAAAAGGTACGCCCCAAGTTACTGTGATTTATAATCCTAAACTTAAATATGCAGCGGGTGAGACAGTACATCAAAATAAGGGAGAGTACATCCATAGCAATACTACCCATGGTGCTTATGAGTCGGTTTTTTTATATAGCGATATAGACTATGACGCTATTTTAAACCAGCGACAGGTAACGCTAAAGAGCAATGCTTTTCTATTACTTTCTTATCATGAAAAACTTGCCTCACAAACTCTAGATCGCTGTTATTTAAAATTCCAGCGTACCAAAACTTACTGGATGAACTGGAGTGAAAGTACCACCGTATATCCACTTTATCAGGAAGAGATTGTACGTAGTGCATTGACCTTAAAAGCGCTAACCTATGAAAAATCTGGTGCTGTACTTGCTGCTGCCACTACCAGCTTGCCTGAGACTATAGGCGAGGTAAGAAACTGGGATTACCGTTTTTGCTGGATACGTGACGCAAGTATGGTGATACGGGTTATTGCCGGACTGGGGCATGAAAAATCTGCCGAGAGTTTTCTACAATTTATCGTAGACACTATTCCAGAAAAAGATGAGAAAATACAGATCATGTATGGCATTAACGGAGAGAAAGAACTGACCGAAAAGTTCCTGGACCACCTAGCAGGCTACCATAATTCACAACCTGTACGTGTAGGAAACGCTGCCTACATCCAGAAACAAAATGACATTTACGGTATTTTAATGGAGGTTATTTACCAGCAATTTGTGCAATTTGAGACGAGCCTACAAAATAGTGAAGAGCTATGGACCATCATAAAAAGTGTGACCTCTATGGTGCGTAAAAACTGGCAAAAACCTGATAAAGGCATCTGGGAGTTGCGTACAGAAGACCGTCATTTTGTTTTTTCAAAATTGTTGTGTTGGGTAGCCATTGACCGCGCCATTAAAATAAGTGAGATCATAGGAAAAAGCAGGTACCTTAAAGAATGGAGCGACCTGAGACAGCAAATACACGACGATATTTACACGCACGGCTGGAATAATGATGTACAAGCCTACACACAATCCTATGGCTCTACAGATCTAGATGCGTCTACCTTACTAATGGAGCAATATGGCTTTATTAAAGCAACTGATCCTCGATTTGTAAGTACTGTTCAAGCTACAGAAAAAGAACTGTGTAACGATGGATTAATGTATAGGTACAAGAACAATGATGACTTTGGAGAGCCCAGCAGCTCTTTTACGATCTGTACTTTTTGGTTAATTGATAGCTTGCATAAAATAGGTGAGACCGACAAAGCACGATCGTATTTTGACCAGTTACTTTCTTACAGCAATCATCTGGGATTATTTAGTGAAGACATAGATTTTAAGACGAAGCGATTGTTAGGAAACTTTCCGCAAGCTTACTCTCATCTGGCTTTAATTGAGACTGCGATAAATTTTAGTAAAGAATTCGCTTCTACGGAAACGGAGTAGATTCTATCTGCAAATCATCAGTTGTAGTCATTAAACAGAAAGAGAATTAAAATAGAAATATCCATAGGGCTACTGTCTTTTGAAGAGTGTTTTTTTAATTGCCTAGGAAGAAGCAGCTGTTATAAAAATGCGCAACTTCCTACAGCATCAAGTTGAAAGGGTTCATTTTATGATGTTGTGTTAACGGCAATGCAGAATACCTTTCCCTAACAAAGTTGAGTCATAAAACAAATATCGCCACTGCAATACCAATAAAAACAACAATTTGTATCCATTTCATCACGGGTCCAAACCACTGAGAGGATCTAATAAAGCGCGCCACGTTCCCGCCTAAAAAAGCTATTAAATAAAAGGTGATGAGGGAAACTAGCATAAAAATCCCACCTAGGATATAGATCTGTATCCATTCTGCCATGGCATGTGGCACAACAAACTGTGGCAGTAGGGCAAGAAAGAACAAGGTAACTTTTGGATTGAGTAGGTTCATGGTGATTCCTACTCGATATAGTTTCCACCAGCTTTGCCGGTTTGCTGTATCTTCTATGAATTGAATAGCAGCATCCGATCGATAAATTTTATAGGCTAAAAACAATAAGTAAACGGCTCCAGCGATTTTTATAAGGAATAACAACCAGTCATTATCTCTCAAAATAACTGCAAAACCTAATGCAACAATAGAGGTATGAACTATACAACCAGTAATAAGTCCGCTAGCAACAGCGACACCATACCGAGCACCACGAGCAACAGCTTGTGTAAGAACAAAAATATTGTCAGGCCCTGGTGATAAAGCGAGCAGTAAGGCTGCTAATGAAAAAGCGAGGCAAGATTCTAGCATTTTCTATTTAATTGAGGTGCAACTTGGATAGATGGAGCTTCCTTTCTACAACCCTTGCTTGATTATTTCTCTATTAATGTCACGTACTAACGATGGCCCTTGATACACAAAGCCTGTGTATAACTGCACTAGGCTTGCACCGGCCTTTATTTTGTCAATGGCGTCCTGGGCAGTCATAATGCCACCTACTCCTATAATAGGAAAAGCGCCATTACTATTGCGGTGCAGGAATGATATCACCTGTGTAGCGCGATTTGTAAGTGGTGCACCGCTCAAGCCTCCTGCCTCTTCTTGCAGTGTGAGATCACTTTGTAATTCCTTGCGCTCGATAGTAGTATTTGTTGCGATCACGCCATCAATCTGAGTATCTTCCACGATCCCTATAATATCCATTAATTGATCGTCTGTTAGATCTGGAGCAATTTTAAGAAGTATAGGCTTTCGTTGTTCCCGGGCGTTATTTAAATCTTGTAGGGTTTGCAGGATGTGAGTTAAGGGCTTACGATCTTGTAACTCTCGCAATCCAGGCGTATTAGGCGAGCTTACATTGACTGTAAAATAGTCTACATGATCAAATAGTTTATTGAAGCAAATGATGTAATCATCAACAGCTCGTTCATTAGGTGTGACTTTATTCTTGCCTATATTCCCTCCTATCAAAACATGACCTGGCTGACCTAGCCTCGGGTTTGTCTTAAGTCGTTCTACTGCTGCATCTACACCACCGTTATTAAAACCCATGCGGTTGACAATTGCAGCATCCTTTTGAAGTCTGAAAAGTCGGGTTTTAGGGTTGCCATCCTGTGGTTTTGGAGTAAGTGTACCTATTTCAATAAAACCGAATCCCAGATCTGAAAATTCTTTAAAAGCTTTGGCATCTTTATCAAATCCTGCTGCCATACCTACTGGGTTTTCAAAGGATAGACCAAACACGGTTCTTTGTAATGCAAGATGGTGCGGTTTGTAACGCTTCCGCGAAAGCGAACTAAAACCAGGCATCTTGCTTAAAACCTTTACCGCCTTAAATGAAAAATGATGAACGCCCTCTGGATCAAAACGAAATAATAGAGGTCTGACTATAGATTTATACATAACAAATGGGTTGGTCAAAAATACGATCGTTAGCCGTTTATTCTATATTTTTACAGCTCTTAAAAATTGACGGATATGAGTAAATATGATGTAATCGTTCTGGGTAGTGGTCCTGGTGGCTATGTGACTGCAATACGTGCCTCACAACTGGGCATGAAAGTGGCGATTGTAGAGAAAGAATCCCTAGGTGGTGTTTGTTTGAACTGGGGTTGTATACCTACTAAAGCACTTATAAAAAGTGCAGATGTTTTCAATTATTTAAACCACGCAGAAGACTACGGATTAAAAGTAAACGGCGTTGATAAAGATTTTAATGCGGTTGTAAAACGTTCTCGAGATGTGGCCGATGGTATGAGTAAAGGCGTGCAATTCTTGATGAAGAAAAATAAGATTGACGTTATCATGGGTTATGGTACGCTCAAAAAAGGTAAAAAGATTGAAGTCAAAGCGGAAGACGGTACCACATCGACTGTAGAGGCTAACCATATTATTATCGCTACAGGGGCAAAGTCCCGCGTACTACCTTCATTACCACAGGACGGTAAAAAGGTAATAGGCTATCGCGAGGCGATGACACTAGACAAACAACCTAAAAAGATGATCATCGTAGGCTCTGGAGCCATAGGGGTCGAGTTTGCTTATTTCTACAACGCGATGGGTACTGAGGTAACTATTGTAGAATATTTAGACCGCATTGTTCCAGTTGAGGATGTGGACGTTTCTAAACAAATGGAGCGCAGTTTTAAGAAAACTGGCATTAAAATCATGACATCGAGCGAGGTAACTGGCGTCGATACTAGCGGTGACGGTGTAAAAGCTACCATCAAGACAAAGAAAGGCGAGGAAATTCTAGAGGCAGATATTGTGTTGAGTGCTGTAGGTATTGAAACGAACACAAAAAATATAGGGCTCGAGGAAGTAGGAATCTCTACAGACCGTGGTAAGGTATTAGTTAATGACTGGTACCAGACTAATATTCCAGGATATTATGCCATAGGAGATATCACAGCTGGTCCAGCACTAGCACACGTGGCGAGCGCAGAAGGTATACTGTGTGTAGAAAAAATTGCAGACCTGCATGTGGAGCCATTAGATTATGGCAATATTCCAGGATGTACTTATTCCACTCCAGAGATTGCAAGTGTAGGTTATACAGAAGCACAGGCAAAGGAGGCTGGCTATGAGATCAAGGTAGGTAAATTTCCATTTTCAGCATCTGGTAAGGCCAGCGCATCTGGGACCAAAGATGGCTTTGTTAAAGTAATTTTTGACGCCAAATATGGCGAGTGGCTGGGTTGTCACATGATAGGTGCTGGCGTTACAGACATGATTGCAGAAGCTGTAATCGCTAGAAAACTAGAAACAACAGGCCATGAGGTTCTTAAAACAGTACACCCTCACCCTACTATGAGTGAGGCGGTTATGGAAGCCGTTGCAGATGCTTATGACGAGGTTATCCACCTGTAAATAATTAATTTTTTAATTTATAAAATCCCTCGATGCTGCGCATCGTGGGATTTTTTTATGTCAAATCTTCAATTGCCTTGGCAATAGCTAGCAGGTTTTTGCAGCGAGCAGGCGTTGTACTTTATAGACATCGACGGCTTTTGAAAATTTCTTGCTCACACTAGGCAAATTCTCACTACTTATCCAGATTTTTAACTCAGCATCCCGATCAAAGGTTCCCGCTGTTTCTAGAGAAAACCTAGAAATACTTTTATACGGCATGGATTTTACTTCCATTTTTTTTCCAGTGAGGCCTTGCTTATCGATAAGTATCAAACGTCTTGAGGTAAAAATAAATACATCACGAAAGAGAACAAACCCCATGTCAATAGACTCATTATCAATCAATAAATGGCGGTATTCTTCTTTTAGTTTTTCTGGCGCTACCTCGCCCGCGTTGCCCAGCATTTTATCTAGAATTCCCATAGTTACAATAGTGTTTATGTGTCAAGATATTAAACGGAAGCCTCGATCTATTTATTGAGATGTTAAAACTTAGGTCTCGCTTATGGTTAATGATGCAGCAGCGAGATGTCACCATAAAAAAACCGCTCTCAATTAAGAAAGCGGTTCTCCTTGTAAATTGCGGTTGTGTTAGGCAGTTGCTTTCTTTTTCATAGCAATAGTTGCTAGGTTATAGATTACAAGACCGAAACCTATTTTATTTACGGCGTCACCTAAGTTGTAAACTACATCTAGTTGTAACCCGCCAAAAATTGGCTCGTACCATCCTGGAGTTCCTGCCATGTACCCAATTGGGTAAATAGCCCATCCTACAAGAACAAACCAACATAAGGTCTTGTGAGCGCTTAAAATCTCGCCACCAGCAGCTACAGCTAGTTTCTTTGCAGCACCGAACCATATTTCATAAACGATGGCAAAGTAAGCAATACCAGATAATAGTCCCCAGAACCACGCTTGCTCACGATATACAGCCTCACCAAAGTAACCTGTAACTAGCATAATCACTGACCAGGCTATAAGACGCCACATCAACGATTTTTTTGCTCCTGCTACTTTCAAGATCAAATAGAATTCCACACACATCAATGGTACCGTTAGCACCCAGTCAACGTATCTAAAGAATACGGGAGACTCTGCAAATCCAGACCAATAATCTCTCATGTACCAGTAATGTACAGCTGCAATGAAAGTAATTAATCCAGAAACAAGAATGGAAGTACGCCACTTATTGTCAAAACTACTGAGTGACAAGAAGAAGAATGCACTAGCGGCCATCATTGCCATGGCTCCTACAAAAAATGTAAAGCCCACATAATCGTCAGAAGCTATCCTAGCTACCTCGATATTTAATAGTAAATTGTTCATAATAAAGTGTTTTTTGTTTAGCTAAAAGTAACTAACATTAAACAATGTTTTAAATATTTTTAGAAAATTATATGAAAATCAATCATTTGGACCATCAATATATAGATTTATATAACAAAATTTTGGTGTTTAGTTTTGTATCGCTATGGTTGTCCATTAAATTGCCTGAACAGCTAGAAAACACTATAGCTTATGCTCTAATAATGACAGTAGGGGTTGTTCACGGCGCTAATGATTTAAAGGTTTATTTCAACACAAAAAAGACTTCTTTAACCAGGATTATATTGTTCATAACTTTTTATATGGTGATTGTAGGAATGGGCTTTGCAGCTTTTTTTATAATACCAGATGTCATCCTATCCCTGTTTATTGTGGCCAGTGGGTACCATTTTGGTCAGGAACATTTTGAAAAGTTTGAAGTACCACGGTCGCCAGGCCAGCGATTGCTAGAATTATTTTACGGTTTAACCATTATTGTAACTATTCTTTATGTCAATGCACAAGAGAGCCTTCCTATTCTAGATGACTTGTTAAGCACCAGCCTGACATCCACTTTTTTATTTAATATATTGATCATTTGCGCCGCTGCTACTATAATCCTGGGCGTCGTGTACTTGAGAACTTTATCCTGGTCGGCGATCGCGATGGAGCTGCTCTATCTATTTGTTCTTTATATCATCTTTATGAGTAGCACACTGGTATGGAGTTTTGCCATATATTTTGTGTTGTGGCATAGCGTGCCTTCCATCAATCATCAAATAAGACACCTATACGGTGGGGTTAACGGGCTATTTATATGGAAATACATAAAAAGCTCTTTCTTATACTGGATGGCCTCTCTGATTTTTTTAGGCGGTTTGTATTATTTTTTATGGGATGACGAGAAGCTTTTCCTTACGATACTGGTAGCTTTCCTAGGTGGGATTACTTTCCCTCATATGATCGTCATGAACAAACTACACAAAACATAAAGCGTAACTTTTACTAGTTGATTACTAGTGGACGTGATAAGAATTGTGAGGGGAATAAGTTCGCTTTCGCGAAAGCGAACTACACCACAACAGTACAGCAACAAATAGCCTAGTAAAACCTTGAACGCCACGACGCGAAATTCTATCTTTGTGCCTTAATAAATGAGTAAAGAATATGTTTGACAATTTAACAGACAAGCTGGATAAAGCGATGCACGTGTTGAAAGGACACGGGAGTATTACTGAAGTAAATGTCGCTGACACTCTTAAAGAAATACGTCGTGCACTGGTAGATGCAGATGTTAATTATAAAATTGCCAAGGAGTTTACCACTACTGCCAAAGAAAAGGCACTAGGTCAAGGGGTACTGACTACCTTGAAACCTGGGCAAATGCTTACTAAAATTGTTAAAGACGAGCTGACAGAACTCATGGGAGGCTCTGCAGAGGGAATCAATCTTTCTGGTAACCCTAGCATTATTCTGATGTCTGGTTTACAAGGATCTGGTAAAACTACTTTTTCTGGTAAACTAGCTAACTTTTTAAAAAACAAAAAAAGTAAAAAACCTTTACTGGTTGCTTGTGATATATACCGTCCAGCAGCCATTGATCAGTTGCATGTTGTAGGAGAACAAATAGGTGTAGAAGTTTTCTCGAATCGCGAGGAGAAAAACCCTGTTAAAATTTCACAGGCGGCCATAGCTTATGCAAAACAAAATGGATTTAATGCAGTGATTATTGATACCGCAGGTCGACTAGCCATTGACCAGCAAATGATGAATGAGATTGCAGATGTTCATGCTGCCGTACAACCTCATGAGACGCTATTTGTGGTAGATGCTATGACCGGTCAAGATGCTGTGAACACCGCCAAGGCTTTTAATGAAAAACTGAATTTTGACGGTGTTGTTCTTACAAAACTGGATGGAGATACTCGCGGTGGTGCTGCGCTTTCTATAAAATCTGTCGTGGATAAACCTATAAAATTCATAGGTACGGGAGAAAAAATGGAAGCGATTGATGTGTTCTATCCAGAGCGTATGGCAGATCGTATTCTGGGTATGGGTGATGTTGTCTCTCTTGTAGAAAAAGCCCAGGAGCAATTTGACGAGCAAGAGGCCCGCAAACTGAGCAAGAAGATTGCAAAGAACCAATTCGGTTTTGATGATTTCCTTAATCAGATACAACAGATCAAGAAGATGGGTAACATGAAAGACCTGATGGGCATGATACCAGGTGCTGGTAAGATGCTCAAAGATGTTGATATCGATGACGATGCTTTCAAAGGGATTGAGGCGATTATACATTCCATGACCATTGAAGAACGTACCAAACCACAAGTGATCAATGGATCCCGTAAAAAACGTATCGCAAAAGGTAGCGGTACCAGCGTGACCGAGGTCAATCAATTGCTGAAACAATTTGACCAAATGAGCAAAATGATGAAGATGATGCAAGGAGGTAAAGGAAAAGCTATGATGCAAGCCATGAGTAAGATGAGATAATGAGGCTCATATAATGTAAAGCCTGCTATAATAAAACCCCACAAAACAACCCCATGACCATACTAGACGGAAAAAAAACCAGCAACGATATAAAAAATGAAATCACAGCTATCGTTGATGAAATGAAAGCAAATGGTGAAAAAGTACCCCATCTAGCTGCGGTAATTGTGGGAAATGATGGAGCCAGCCTTACTTATGTAGGATCAAAAGTACGCGCCTGCGAGCGTGTGGGTTTCGAAAGCACCATGGTGCGCTTGCCTAATACCACAAGCGAGACAGAGTTGCTGCGAGAGATAAAAAAATTGAATGACAATCCAGATATTGATGGCTTTATTGTTCAATTACCACTGCCAGAGCAAATCGATACGCAGAAAGTGCTGATGAATATAGATCCAGATAAAGACGTGGACGGTTTTCACCCGACTAACTTCGGGCGGATGGCACTGGACATGAGCACATTCATCCCTGCAACGCCATTTGGTATATTAGAGTTATTAGATCGCTATGATGTCGCTACAAAAGGAAAACACACTGTCGTTATAGGTCGTTCTCACATTGTGGGACGTCCCATGAGTATTTTAATGGGCCGTCGTGGATTCCCAGGTAATTCTACTGTAACCTTGACCCATAGCCACACAAAAAATATTACTCAAATAACATCACAAGCAGATATTATCATTACCGCACTAGGTGTTCCAGGTTTCCTTAAAGCCGAAATGGTAAAAGACGATGCCGTTATTATCGATGTAGGAATTACTAGAGTACCTGATGAAACTAAAGAGCGTGGGTACTATATCACCGGTGATGTAGATTTTGAGAATGTTTCAAAAAAAGCAAGTCATATTACCCCTGTACCAGGTGGTGTAGGACCTATGACTATAGCTATGTTGCTTAAAAACACATTGCTGGCTAGAGAACGTCATAGAGTTGCTGGCAAATAATTGGTTGTTTTTACAACTCATACCAATAAAATAAATACACTTGTCCTCATAATTTACTAAGTTAACAAGGCCTTAGGTTATAACAACCACACCTTTCTATGATACCTCCTAGCGAACTTCCATCCCTAGCGGCACAGCGTAAGAAAGAAAATGTCGCGTTTTTTAAAAAATTAAAACGCAAGACGCCTAAAAATTTAGATCAAATCACACAAGAATTGCACGAGGAGGCATTTGAAAAGATTGACTGTCTCACTTGTGCGAATTGCTGTAAAACTACAGGACCGCTTTTTACTCAGACAGATATCAATAGGATAGCAAAACATTTTAAAATGAAGACAGCTGCCTTTATTGATACTTATTTGCGAATAGATGAAGATCAAGACTATGTACTGCAAACCGTACCTTGTCCCTTTTTAGGAGCAGATAATTACTGTGGTATTTATGAAGTACGTCCCAAGGCCTGTAGCGAGTACCCACACACAGACCGTCGTAAAATTACCCAGATCGCTTCAATCACCATTGCAAATACCGCAATTTGTCCAGCGGCCTACCAGGTAGTAGAGCGCATGAAGGAGCTTCTTAATCGTTAATTTGTAAGTAATTACATATTAATAATAGCTAATAAGCGAACCCATTTTAGCTAACATTAGTTAAATATTTATAAGGAAACAGGGAACCTTATTATCTTTCCCTATTATGAGAAATATTTATCTTGTTATCTTGTGCTGCTTCTTATTTTCTTGCAGTAATAGAGAGGTAAGTACTGCTACGATTGTGGAACGGGACTACCTTACAGATTTATTGAAAAATCCGCCAGAAGACCGTGTCCAGGTCGTCAACTTTTGGGCAACCTGGTGCGCCCCATGTGTAGAAGAATTGCCCGCATTTGTAGCGATTGATGACCGCAATGATGTAGAGGTCATTTTAATTAGTCTCGATGATGCAAGCAATCTAGAGACACTGGTCAACCCATTTTTAATGGAACATAAGATTACCCCTACCGTTAAATTATTAGATGATCCCTATGCGGCAGAATGGATCCCTATGGTAGATGCTCACTGGGATGGTGCCATACCTGCCACATTGATTCAAAAAGGAACACAAAAAATGTTTTTTAATCAAACCTTCACCAGTGCCCAACTGGAAGAAGAAGTACTTAAATTTTTATGAAAACACTTAAAATATTAACTGGTGTATGCATAGTCGCATTAGTAGCGGCCATCATCTTTGGTGCTATTAATATTTCAAAAACAACCGACTTTTACGCAGAAAATCCTGAAGAGCCTATAGAAAATACAACAGCTATAGAAGCCCTAGAAGACTTCAACTCCTTTAGTGATGCAACTGCGACTGGTTATTCTATAGGTGATGTGGCCACAGACTTTAACCTGCGTAATATTGATAACACATACGTCTCTCTTGCTGATTATCCTGATGCTGCAGGATTTGTCATAATATTTACTTGTAACCATTGCCCTTACAGTAAAGCTTATGAAGACCGCATCATAGCAATTGATAAAGAATATAAAGAGAAAGGATATCCAGTTATTGCTATCAACCCTAATAATCCAACAGATTATCCAGAAGATAGCTTTGAAAACATGCAAAAAAGAGCCGATCAAAAAGGTTTTACTTTTCCCTATTTGTTTGATGAACAGCAAGAGATTTACCCCCAGTATGGAGCTACAAAAACGCCTCATGTTTTTCTATTGCGCAAAGAGAATGATCAACCTATCGTTAAATACATAGGAGCTATCGATGACAATCATCAAGATGCTCAGGCCGTTAAAAATCATTTTCTCAAAGATGCAATCGATGCCTTGTTAACTAATCAACAGGTAAATCCAGAGACCACGGTTGCGATAGGTTGTTCTATCAAAAAATAATCGGCCTAGCTAGTTTTTAATACTACTGCTAGCAGCGCTATATTCCTTATTTTTGTATAAATTATTGACATGATTCTTGAGCAGTATTATACAAAATGCCTAGCACAGGGCACCTATTATATATCATCAGGAAATGAGGCTGCGGTGATCGATCCATTGCGAGAGGTGCAGCAATATATAGATAGAGCCCAGCAAGATAACGCAACGATTAAATACATTTTTTTAACCCACTTCCATGCAGACTTTGTTTCGGGTCATGTAGATCTGGCACATAAAACTGGAGCGACCATAGTTATAGGACCTAATGCTGTGACGAGTTACGCTTTCGCGAAAGCGGAACATAAACAGATATTTAAACTAGGTGAAATAACTCTTGAGCTGCTGCACACACCTGGACACACGCTGGAGTCCTCCTGTTACTTACTAAAAGACAAAGACGGGAAAGAGCAAGCGTTATTTACTGGTGACACTCTATTTATAGGCGATGTGGGTAGACCAGATCTAGCGGTAAAATCTGATTTATCTACCGAAGATCTAGCTGGTATGCTGTACGATTCTCTTCATCAAATTATCATGCCGCTGCCAGACGATGTTATTGTTTACCCTGCACATGGTGCAGGTAGCGCTTGTGGTAAAAACATGAGCAGTGAAACCAGTGATACACTAGGCAATCAAAAAGCAACTAACTATGCACTGGACACCCAGTTGTCCAAAGAAGATTTTATAACAGAAGTAAGTACTGGGATTGCACCACCACCTGCCTATTTTCCAAAAAATGTGTGGATGAATAAGGGCGTTAATTCTAGTATAGACGAGATATTAAAGCGTGGTAAAACGGCTATCAAACCAGAATCATTTAAAGCCCTAGCAGAAGATCAAGAGTACCTAGTGCTGGATGTAAGATCACCACAAGAATTTACAGCAGGTCATGTGCCTAACTCCTGGTTTATTGGGCTGGACGGACAATTTGCACCATGGGTAGGGGCACTTATTGAAGATATTGATCAAAAAATAATTATCGTTGCTCCACCTGGCCGAGAGGAAGAGGCCGTTACACGACTGGCACGTGTAGGATACGATAACGTCAATGGCTATCTAGACGGTGGCTTTGAAAGCTGGATAAAAGCTGGGTACAGCATGTCAATCACGGCAAATATGAATGCTACAACATTTGTAAACGGCTTAAATGATGGTAGTATTACAAACCCTATAGATGCTCGCAAACCAGCGGAATATGAAAAGTCACATTTACAAAACGTGCCTTTACTAACTCTAGATAGAATCCATGAGCATGTGAAGCAACTGGACAAAAATAAATCCTACCACGTTCACTGTGCAGGAGGTTATCGTTCTGTGATATTTGCCAGTATAGCTCAGGCTAATGGATTTAAAAACATTACAAATGTAGAAGGTGGTTATGGCGCTATTAAAGCGGTGGACCAAGCTATAATTTCAAATTAAAAAAATGGAAAACTTATCAAATGCAGCGTGGATTGAAAAGACCGCTCAAGATACAAACAAGGTAATTCTAGACGTGAGAACCGATGAAGAAGTAGCGGAAGGAATAATACCAGGAGCCATACAGCTAGATATTTTCAAACCACAGGAATTTATGGATGCCATACAAGCCATGGACCAGGATAAAAACTATTATGTGTATTGCCGTGCTGGCAGTCGTAGCGCACAAGCCTGCCAGATAATGGAGCAGTCAGGTTTTTCAAATCTATTCAACCTGGCAGGTGGGTATAGCAATTGGGATGGCGACAGTGTTATTCCAGAAGAAAATTAATTAATATAAGCATTTGAACACTGTACTATGAATTTGTCAAAAATCCCACAACTTAAGCATGTAAATGCTGATAACTTTTTTCTTCTTTCCGGCCCATGCGCCATTGAAGGTGAAGATATGGCACTGCGCATTGCTGAGAAGATAGTTACCATTACCGACCAACTGGAAATACCTTACATTTTTAAAGGCAGTTTTAAAAAAGCAAATCGCAGCCGTATAGATAGTTTTACGGGTATAGGCGATGAGAAAGCACTTAAAATTTTACGAAAGGTAAGTGAGACGTTTCAGATTCCTACGGTGACAGATATACATGAGGTAAGCGACGCAGCAATGGCAGCAGAATATGTGGATGTCTTGCAAATACCTGCTTTTCTTGTCCGGCAAACAGATCTAGTGGTGGCAGCCGCAAATACTGGCAAGGTCGTCAACCTTAAAAAGGGGCAATTCATGTCTCCTGAAAGCATGAAACATGCCGCGATGAAGGTGACTGATAGCGGTAATGAACAAGTGATGATTACTGATCGTGGTACAATGTTCGGCTATCAAGATATGATTGTAGATTTTAGGGGAATACCGACGATGCGCCAGTATGCTCCTACTGTTTTAGATGTTACTCATAGTTTACAGCAACCTAATCAATCTAGCGGTGTCACTGGTGGTAGACCAGACATGATAGAAACTATAGCCAGAGCAGGTATAGTAAATCATGTGGATGGTTTATTTATTGAAACTCACTTTGATCCTGCTCATGCAAAAAGTGACGGTGCGAACATGTTAGACTTGCAATATTTAGAAGGCCTTTTAACGCGTCTGGTAGCGATAAGAAAAACGATACAAACTTTTTAATCGATGGACTACTTTTCAACACTATAAACGTTTGATCTTCTTTGGGGTTATTTTGTTTTAACCGTTGTTAATTTATATGTAAATACATCGATAAAAAGTGCAGTTAACGACATTAATGATCGTTTAAATTTCAATAGTAGTATTTTCGCCGATCAATAATTTAATTTGGTCCTATGAAATATTACTACATTATTCTAGCACTGCTACTTTCCTCAGGGATTGCAAGCGCCCAGATAGGTGTCAATACCAATAAACCTACAGCAAATCTAGATGTAAATGGTACCATGAGAGTAAGAAGCCTAGAACTTAAACAAGATGGTTTTCAAGCAAAAGGTACTGTATTATATATCGTTGGAGTTGATGAAAAAGGCAATCTAATACCTATTGAACTTGATGAAAATATCATTCTTGATAATAATCGCTTAAAGGTAAAAGCTCCCGAATCATCTAGTTCACTTAGAGGTCTTCCAGAAAATAATAATCTAAGTGATTTATACTCAGGTGAACGAAGTGGGTCCTCTGAGGTGATCAATGACCTTGATTTAGGTATCGTTATATTACCTGGAGGTGGTAGAGATCGTCCCGTTATAAAATTGGAGAATGGTACAAATACTGATAAAGTTGAAATAACTGGATTCAAATCTGCACCAGATGGTACGATGGTATATTTATACCCTACATCAGAATCAATTAAGATCAGACCAGAACATGCTGGTTCTCGAGAAGAAAATAGAGTAATGGCGAATGGTGTTATCAATATTAAGAAGAATGAAATGCTTCTTATGATGTATGATGCTGCTTTAAGTCGTTGGGTGGTGGCTTCTTCTAATTAAGCTGAAACGCGGGATAGATCAATACACTACATAGTTGGTTATCTTGACTATGTTAATCGAAAAGGTTGGAAATAATTTTTCCAACCTTTTTGATTTATGAATGTTTTGAAAGCATTAAATAATTTTTGATAACCTTACCTCAAATATGATAGAGGCCTGCGGTAATGTTCAAAAAGGAATAAACACAACTAGGATTCTTTCTTCAAATCCGTTGTAGGAAATTTTGTATCAACCTGTAGGATTATTTTAGGTTTTTATTTTAGAATGTACCAGATTTAAAAACTCATCCTTTTTAAATGGTTTTATGAGATAAGCATTCATAGAAAAACTTTTCATTCGATTCTCTATCTCAATTTGTTCGACCGCAGTGAGCGCTACAATAGGTATGTCTTTATTAAATTCTCTTATTAACCGTGTGGCCTCAAAACCATCAATTCCAGGGGGCATATTGATATCCATCAAGATAAGATCGTAGGAGTTATTTCTAACCATATCTACAGACTCCATCCCAGAAGATGCTATATCAAAAGTGCCATTCAGGCTCTCGATTATCTTCTTAGTCACCATTTGATTTATTTTATTGTCTTCTACAATTAAAATCTTTTTTCCAGTTAAGTCTACATTTACATTATTCTGTGTATCAAGTTTTTGTTGGGTATGATTATTCTGGTCAAGCTTGTAGAATATTTCAAAATATATACTTGTTCCTTCATTTACCTTACTTTCAATATGCAATTCAGACTTTTGCATTTTCAATATTTTGTTGGATATAGGAATACCTAGTCCAGTGCCCTCATATTCTTCGTTAGTTTCAATAAACTTAGTTTCGTCAAAAATAGAAGCCATTTTTTTTTGAGGTATCCCTTTGCCATTGTCAGTCACTTTGAACAATAATGTGTGACCACCGTCACTAGAAGATTTCATTCTTACTTGTAGCTCAATAATCCCATCTTGCGTAAATTTATTGGAATTGCCTAACAGGTTGATTAAAACCTGCATTAACTTGACAGAGTCCCCTAAGTACGTTTGTTGAACTTCCGGATCTAAATCAATTTTAAAAACATTTGATGCTTCTAGTGATATATATTTTGCAGACTCTACAGCATGGAAGCAAAGCTCTTTCAAATTAAAACTTTGAATCTTGAGAGCTGTGTTTGAAGATCTATTCAGCTTATTCATTTCTAGCACATTATTGATCAAAGACAATAAATAATCTGCACTATACTTCAAGGATGTTATATTTTCAAAATGTTTATTTTCTAGACTTTTATCGTCCAGCAGTAAATTACTTATACCTACAATACCGTACATAGGGGTTCTCAATTCATGGCTAATTCTTGAAAACAAAGCGTTTCTCGCGGCTAGTAATCCCTCGCTTTTCTTTTTTTCTTTTAGGTAAATAAAATTCTTTTGCAAGAGATCTTTATTCATTTTCTTCCTTTGGGAGTATCCTATCACCAGTAAGATTATAAGTATTGCCGCAAGAGCAAGGGCAATACTTGTCAGTGATACTCGATCTCTTTCTCTTTTTATTTCCCCATTCAATCGCTCTGCTTCAAGCCTAGCATCCATGGCCCGCTTGATTTCATTCACCTCAAATTCTGCACGCGCGTTTTGTACAGCTTTGACCCGTTCAACTTCAAATTTTTCTTCGTTAAGCTGGTCGAGTAATAATTTTAAATCGTAAGCCTTTTGATAGTTTCCTAACTCTGCTTCAGATTGCGAATAATAATTATAAGCCTCTATTAAAACCTCCTTGTAACTAGATTTTTCAGCAAGACGGATGCTTGATTTAAAATGATTGATAGCATCGTTATATTTTTTATCAAAATAGTCCAGTTTTCCGGCTAGTAATTCTGCACTTGACTCATAAGCAGGATCATTTAAGAATCTAGCTAGTTCATATGACTTTAAAATATATGGTCTTGATTGTTCTACCTCTAGCAACTCTAGATATGTTTCTCCTAGATTATTATTAATTATAAATGACATGACCGTATCGTTACGCTCGACCAGTGGCAGCGCAGCCTTGTATTTGGACACAGCTGTAACTAAGTTACCAGTGGTAATGTAAACATTTGCAAGATCTACTGTTGCACCTACAATTTCTCTATTATCATTTATTTGCTTTGCTTTTTCTAGAGCAAGTTCAAAGATTCTTTTAGATTGTACGGTATCTCCTACTTGTAAGAGAGAATTACCTAGATAACTCGCAAACCTGATATAATAAGGCTGAAATTTTTCCTCGTAATCTAGCTCAAGTGCTTTCTCACCTAGTTGTATGGTTTGCACATAGTTCTGATCATAGTAAGATAAGTAGATATCGTCAAATAAAGAGTCTAATTGCGCTTTCTTGACGGTTTGTTGAGCAGTCAGCTCTGTCGATTCTTGAGCATTTGAGATTTGTCCAGAACAAATAAAAATTAGGAACAGTATTAATTGCTTTCTCGCAGATCGAAAATAGTTCAAGGTGACTCCTGTTTTAGATAGTTATAGGGAAGATACAACTTCTCAAATAATAGAAGAGCAAGCTTAAATTATTCATTATTAATTTAAATTATCGTTTTTCTGACCTAATACATCCGGCCAATGATCATAACGATGTGTTTAAAAAAATACGACCTAGAAATGAGAGGCGAGAATTAATTTATAAACAACAGATAGAGCGACCGTTAAACGAGAAAATTAGAGCCATATGTGCCTTTATGCCTGCCTTTAGGAAGTAAACAATTACTTTCGTTTATTATGATGAAAACCTTCTTTTCTATGCTCGTTTTGAGCGGTCTTTGTGCTCTAGGTCAAGAGCTAACACTCATCACTGGCAGCGATTTGAATATTGCTGGTGATGCACAGCTTTATATTTCGGGAATTGAATTGATCCCTAATGATGAGCAGATAATAACGGGTCCTAATGAGTTTATTGTAAAAGACCAGTCTTTAAATGAACTTCCCACCATATCAAAGATTTACGAAATTTCAAATCCCATCAAAAATTTCATAGGTAACATCAATTTTCATTATAATACAACGGATCTTAACAACTTAGAAGTAGAAGAACTGACCCTGTATCTAAAAGATGAGGATGCTCAATGGAAATACCTTGATAGCGACCTAGATCAAGTTTCCATGAAACTAAGGTATGAATTTGCGACCCCTACCGATATTTCTGGTTTAACTGCGGGAAATATAATACAAACCTTGAGCTCAAATGACCCGATCTTGCTAGATGCAACGGTCTTCCCTAACCCAGTTATATCGGCATTAAACATTGATTATCCTAACTCTTATCGCGTAGAGCTTTACAATTTGTTGGGTGGTAAAATAATGGAGGGCTCCTCCCTTACTACCATTAATTTTTCAAATTATGCCAGCGGCACATATATTCTTAAAATAACAGATAGTGTTACAGACCTTATCGGTACCTACAAAGTAGTCAAACAATAATCTGCAGAGTGTGTACCTTATTTTTTTGTTTTACAGATGGTTGATAGTACATAGGTCGTGATTTTCGGGATTTTGATAACAAATCCGCTTTCGCGAAAGCGATATCCCAACGAGCTAAAATTTTAATATCTTAGAGCTGTTCTTTCAAAAGCAGTCTCTATGAAGATTTTATTAAGTACCCTCGCTTTTCTTACTTGTATTATAAGCAATGCCCAAAGCACTAAACTATTGCGGCAGCCTACCTTGTATAACAACGAGGTTGTATTTGTTTATGCTAATGATTTATGGAAGGCGTCCATTGAGGGCGGCAACGCACAGCGATTAACCAGTGATATAGGTTATGAAAGTGTGCCACATTTCTCTCCTGACGGTAGTATGATTGCCTTTACAGGACAGTACGATGGTAATATAGATGTGTTTGTAATTCCTGCAACTGGTGGAACGCCACAACGCTTGACCTATCACCCTGGTGGTGACTATGTCACGGGATGGACCCCTGCGGGTGAAGTGCTCTTTAGGTCAGATCGCGAGGGACGACCCACCCAGACAAATAAATTTTATACGATAGGGATTAATGATGTCTTTCCACAGGCGATGGAGTTAACCCGCGCAGCTTATGGAGAGATTTCTCCTGATGGCAATTACATTGCTTATACACCGATAACCTCATGGGATCCGGAATGGCGCAATTATCGTGGCGGTCAAGCCATGCCCATATGGATTGTAAATCTGGAGACAAAAGAACTTCAAACCACACCACAACCCACTCAAGAACGCCACCTAGATCCAGTCTGGTTAGATGGGAAAATTTACTATTTATCAGAGCGAGACTATACCAGTAATATATGGAGTTATGATCCCAAAACTGGCGATGAAAAGCAAATCACATTTCATAAAAAATACGATGTTAAAAGCCTAGATGCAGATGATCAAAATATTGTCTATGAACACGGCGGTAATCTCAACCTTTTAAAAATAGCTACAGGCGAGAGTCAGGTTTTAAATATACAAGTACAAGCCGACTTGAATAACGCAAGAGAACGATGGGAATCTATTAATGCTCGCAGTATTGTAAATGTCGCACTGTCTCCCAATGGCAAAAGAGCCTTAATGGAACATCGTGGTGAGATTTTTAGTATTCCTAAGGAAGAGGGCAGCTGGCGCAATTTGTCCAATGCTCCAGGTAGCGCACAACGTTCACCGGTGTGGTCACCCCTAGGCGATCAGGTGGCCTGGTTTTCTGATGCGACTGGCGAGTACGAGCTGGTCATTGCAGATCAATATGGAGAGATTAGTAAAACCATCAGTTTTAAAAAGCCTACGTTTTATTTTAAGCCACAATGGTCACCAGATGGAAAGTACATTGCATATACTGACACACACTACAACATACATATTACCGATGTTGCAACAGGAACTACCATAATAGCAGATACAGATAATTATGCACATCCAGATCGTAGCATGAATCCCGTGTGGTCTCCTGATAGCCAGTGGATTGCTTATGCTAAACAACAAAAAAGTCACTTTAAAGCTATTTATGCCTACCGCATCAAGGATAAAAAAATTATTCAGCTTACTGATCCTCTGGCTGATGCCATTACCCCTATATGGGATGCATCTGGAGATTACCTTTATACCCTAGCTAGTACAGATTATGGCTTAAGCTCTGGATGGTTAGACATGAGCTCTTATGATCCTAGTGTAACCAGGTCCTTGTACGCCATTGTATTGTCAAAAGACGCAAAAGCTCCCAATTTACCCCAATCTGCCGAAGAGGAGATTGATAAAAAGGCTGAAAAAAGCAGCACTGCAAAGGATAACGAAAAATCTGAAACAGTGGTCGTATCAATCGATGAGGATGGTATATACAATCGTATAGTGGCCATGGACCTACCAGCAAGAAATTATACCAGTCTAGCCGCATCTATAATGGGTCACGTACTTATTATGGAGCAAATAGAAAACGAAGAAGGTCTAAAGGCTCATTTATATGATATTAAAAAACAAAAAGCAAGCGATTATGCCTCTGACATATCAGGTATAGAAACTAGTAGTGATGGAAAGCTAGCCCTTATAAATTATGGAAATAATTATAGCATAGCGCCTACTGATAAACCAGCAAAAGGGATCGAGGAAATACTAGAAATTAACATGAAAGTTCTAGTTGATCCGGTTGTCGAGTATCAGCAGATTTTCAAGGAGGGATGGCGTTATATGAGAGATTTCTTATATATTGACAATGTACACGGTGCGCCCTGGGATGATATTTATGAGTGGTATGCTCCATGGATAAACGATGTGCGCCATCGCACAGACCTTAATTATGTAGTTGACATCATGAGCGGCGAGGTAGCGATAGGACATTCTTATGTTTCTGGAGGTGACCTACCAGATACTAAAAGGGTACCGGTAGGTTTACTAGGTGTTGACTTGCAACTTAAAAAAGATGGGTACCAGATTAAGAAGATTTATAACGGTGAGCGATGGAATCCAGAAATTGATAGCCCCTTAGGCAAGCAGGGATATGATGTAGAGGCTGGTGATTATTTAATTTCAATAAATGGAAAAAAACTGACCGCAAATGAAAATCCTTATAAGTTACTTGAGCAAACAGCAGGCCGTGAGATTTATATAGAAGTTGCAAAAAATGCGGGAGGCAAAGAAAAACGCCGATTATTGGTAAGACCTGTAAATAGTGAGAGAGCCCTGCGCAGTATAGACTGGGTAGAGTCTAATAGACGTAAAGTAGATGAACTCTCTGATGGTCGATTAGCTTATGTCTATGTGCCTAATACGAGTAATCCTGGATTTACTTCATTTAATAGATATTTATTTAGTCAACAGGACAAAGAGGGCATTGTCATAGATGAGCGTAATAATGGTGGCGGTAGTGCTGCAGATTACATGATGGACATTTTAACCCGTACACCTTACGGCTATTTTAATAGCAAGGCAGGTAGCAAGCGGCCCTGGACCACACCCATGGCTGGAATATTTGGCCCCAAGGTCATGATTATCAACGAGCGTGCAGGGTCTGGTGGGGATTTATTGCCTTATATGTTTAAAGAAAGAGAACTAGGACCGTTAATTGGCACACGCACCTGGGGAGGCCTGGTTGGGACGTGGGACACACCGCCATTTGTAGATGGTGGTCGCATGGTCGCACCACGAGGTGGCTTTTATGATCTAGATGGTAAATGGGCTGTCGAGGGAGAAGGAGTCGCACCAGATATTGAAGTAATACAAACACCACAATTGACAATAAAAGGAAAAGACCCACAGTTAGAACGCGCTGTTGAAGAAGCATTAAAACTATTAAAAAATGAAAAGTTTGAATTGAAGCCAGAGCCAGAAGCTCCCATACGATGGAAACATGCTGAGGGTTATGAGAAGAAAAATTAATTTACCCCTGAACAACTGATAGAAAAAATGACGCGTGCGCGTCATTTTTTATTCTTTAAAACGAGATATTCACATTACATATTACCATCTACATACTCTTGCAAATACTTAAAGCGGTCAGTTAATTTACCATCACTGGTAGTCATTTGAGCGCGTTGTAGTATACCATCTTTATCACCATTAAAAAAAGCAGGTAGCACATGTTTCAAAAACATCTCGCCGAAGCCTTCGCTAGCATCCTTTGGCAATTCACAAGGCAAATTATCTACCGCCATTACTGTAATTGCACCTGGCGTATGGTATGAAACTTCTTTTTCTTGTATAGGATCGTATCCATAAATAGGATCTTTTATCGTACTCGCTCTTATGGTACAGGCAACAGGCCCATCGATGTCACAACTTACATCTGCCACTGTTTTAATCTTAAAATTAGGCGATCGCATATCCTCTCTAGTAAACAGGTACGGCGCACCTGTCCCGTAAAAATGACCTGTGATAAGCATATCTGCCACTTGAGCATATTTCATAAAATCACTCTGCAGCAACTCTGGATTATTATAACACTCTGTCTTTGTCGGTTTAAAACCATCCTTGCGTATATAATAATCATCCACATCCAGTTGAGAGAAAATAGTTTGTTTAGAATCAAAGTGAGCTAATTGTAGTAATTCTTTAGGCGTACACTCATGAATTTGTAGAAATTCTAGAATTTCTCTTATCCCACCTGCTACCTTACCTGTACCCGTAATAACTATACTTAGTGGTGGTATAAGGCTTTTAATAGCAGACAGCTCCTTTTTTACCGCATTTAAATCTGCGAGGGTACTCACCTGGGGTAAAATAAAAAGGCCCTCTCTTAATCCTAAAGCACGGAAGGCGTTATAAGCCCCAACTAATCCCGCATAACGGCCAAATCCAATGAGCCGATTCCCCTGGCTATCTACAATAGTTTCGTGATCAAAAAGCTCTATTTTTTTATCCAATATAGCTCGTAACAACGCTCGATTATAGGGTTGTTTTTTTACCGTATGTGAGAAGAAAAAGTATTTCTTACCAGCAATTAATGACTCGATTGGCACCTCCTTTACTCCTATCATAACTTCAGCGTCGGTTATATTTTCTGTAACCGTCATGCCGTGCTGCTTGTAGACGTCATCTGTAAATACTCTGATAGGAGAAGATTCAATAAGTAGTTCCGCTTCCGCGAAAGCATGCTGAAAACCAGCTGCTTGCAAGGGAGATAATACGACACGCCGGTCAGGTGGATTTTTGCGCTCACGGATCATTACAAACTTCATTGCTCAATATTTAAGGGTGTTGTAGCAAGATAAGCAAAGGAGGCGTCACTCAAAATGGAATAAAAGGGAAAAAACAGCCATTTTTCAGGAATAATTCATCTAAAAATGAATGGTATAGGCTCGCATCTTTGTACTGTAAAATCAAAAAAAATAAATCATGAAGAATTACATCACAATTATTGCAATCGCATTGCTAGGAACTTTCAACCTGCAAGCACAAGACAAAATGACCGGCAACACAAAAGATAAGACCGTACAAACCATAGTCCTAGATCAAACCCCTGGGGAGTTTTCACAGAAAAAAATAACTGTAGACGCTGGGACATATGTATTTACCATTAACAATATGGCGGTAGGCCACGATGTAGGGTTTGTACTGATAAAGAAGGGAGCTGATGCCAGCAATCCAGAAAATCATATAAAAACAGCGTATGTCACTGCACCTGTATCAAATAATAAAACTGGCAAATCAAAAGCTACAACGCTAGCACCAGGTGAATACCATTATTTTTGTCCTCTCAACCCTACTGCAACTGATAATCTATTAATCGTCAAGTAAAGATTGTACATATAAGAGGTCTGTTCTCTTGTAAATTAATTCCCTAGCATTTTAGGTTAGGGAATTTTTTGTTTTGATATATTTTGGCATGGTTTTGTCTTTAACAGGACACGGCAATATTTATATTTGTCACATCAATGGGGTCGACTGGTTTTGACAGCGAGACTGAGTTGATTGTAAGCATGTAGAGCGCTGGGACATAGCTCTTAAATCTCATGATTCATCTTTTTTAAACGGCGAGAATAACTACGCCCTAGCAGCATAATCCGAATCATAGTAGGATAATGCCTCGGTCTACAAGGTAGACATGCAGGAATTCTCTCAAAGGCCTTGGTTTATGGCATTTGATCTAGAGAATTCGTAAAAATAAACCTATCCTTAACAGGGCTTTGATGTTAGGGAGAAATTTAATCGAAGACAAGCGATGCTTTGGTAGTTTCCAACCGGTGCATCGTCTGAAATTAAACGGAAACTAAACATGTAGAAAGCGATTGAATCGCTCGTTTGGACGAGGGTTCGAATCCCTCCGACTCCACAATCAAGCAGAAGCCGCACTGAGAAGTGCGGTTTTTATGTTTCTGGAAATATGGTCAACAACCGTTTACCTAACTGTACAGAAACATAAAGGTTAACGGTGACCGCCTTGTGGCTGCTATGTGCATATGGGGGTCAATCGAATCTCTCTAGTCCCTGTAACTCCAACGGTATTCACCGAAAGCTATTTGAGTAATTATAACAACCCATTAAGATCGCCTTCTGGGCTTTGTTTTTAATATCTCTACCCTTTCTTAAAAACTGGCACTAGTTTTTAATAGCATAAGGTCTTTTTTTAAAGAGCGATACTCCTTTTTATTTTCATTTTTCTAGTGAGTAAAAGCGGCTGTAGAGTTTTATCCTATTTATATTATTTGCTATAAATTAAGACTGGGGTGAAGCTCATGCCACTATAAAGCAGGGCTAGTTTTGAGATATAATCAACCATCACCAGTAAAAACTTCTATTATAAAACTATATAAATGATCTCTTGCTATAAGCATTAAAACTGATCCACGACAACTAGTATATAAGAAGTAATTTTTTAAAATCATGAGACGTACACGCATTCAAGATTATAAAAAAATCACAGAAGCTAAAGATCTGGATCAGGTTGTCAACGATAAACGCAAAGACAAAAGGGCCAGCAAACGTAAAATGGTACGCCGGGATAGACGGTACCAAAATACCCTGCTCAAACATCTTTCCAATAATTACGACAATGACAATGTCTAAGGATCAAGCCCATTATTAATTGAGGTAAATTATCCTGCAATCAGTTTTTGATCTTTTTCTATGATATAAAACAGATGTTATAAAAAGGTTGACATTCACATTTAAGATTGAATAGCTGCTGTCTGTCCGCAACATCTCGATTGAAAGGCAGTGTGATGAGAATTACGCTTTCGCGAAAGCTTAATCAACACCAGCAATTAATTATTTAATAATCCTCTCCACCACTATCATCTCTATCACCACCGCGCTGCTGTTGCTTTTTCTGATTGATACGGTATACAAATGAGAGAGTTATTTGCCGTTCTCTCCATTGAAATTCACTTTGTGATGTAAAGAACTGAGTTTGCGTAAAGGACATTCTTTTACGGGAATTTAATAAATCACGGGCATTGAGTGATATAGTCGCATTGTCATTTAATAAATCTTTACTGAAGGCTATATCCATTGAAAAGATGCCCTTGTTTCTAGTCTGTGCATTTTCCGTTGGGCCGCGATAATTTGCATTAGTTTGCCATTCTACATCCCACGGCAAATTTACTTTGGAACTAATGCGTGAGAACCAGCTGGTGTTTCTCGCACCAAAATCGACTTCATTGAAAATTCCTTCTGTTGTAAATTGGAAAAAATTAAAACTAGCATTGAGTCGCCACCATTTATACGGATTATAAAGCGCCGCTAGCTCTGCCCCTATGCGCTGGTTTGTAGATAAGTTGATAGGAAGTGTTCTTATTATAACGATACCATCATTTGTAAGCTGTCCCGTTTCTTCCTGGATACGCTCAAAAGAACCTGTTTCTCGTTGATAAAATATGGAGGAGGTCAACGTTAATTTATCCCACTCTTTGATATATCCTAGATCAAATGCATTTGCAAATGAGGGGTCTAGATCTGGATTTCCTTGATTGATATTTGTACGACTCGCCCTGGAAGGAAACGGGTTTATGAAATACCCGCGTGGTCTATTGATCCTTCTATTGTATCCCAGTGTAAGATTTTCACCATCAGCTAACTCATAGGTAAGATTGAGGGTAGGAAATAGACCTAAATAATTTTTGTCAAAATCTAAATCAATACCTGTACCCAGTATCTCTTCCAGCGCTGCGGTATCTACACCACTCACCCTGCCTGTAAGTGTCGTGTTTTCTAATCTTAAACCCGCAAGAAATGAGAGTTTTCCTATTTTATCACCGTATTGGGTATAAACTGCATTTACATTTTGTGTAAAAAAGAATGTATTTGTTAGGCCCAGATTAGGTACAAAAACTCCCGTATCTAAATCGCGCTCTTCAAGACTAAAGTCGGTGTCTGTTTGTTGCCAGTTTCCACGATACCCTGCCTCAAATTGTGCCTCTCCCATGGGCAACACATAATCTGCTTGCAATAAAAATTCATTTTGAATTTCTTCCTCTTGTATGATCTCGTCAGCGATAAGAGTCGTATTAGGAAAGGTATTATTTTCGGTAATAAACGTAGGCTTTGCCTCATCATTAAATGAATATTGAAAATCTGCTGTCAGCTTATGCCCTTCATCATTAAAATCGTTGTTGTAATTTAAGGATACTTGATAGCTTTTTTCCTCCTCTCCTTCATCCTCTATTCTGAAGGTTCGACTGTCCAGCTGGGTATTTATAAATCGTTCTGTCGTGCTGGAAGTAACATCTTCTCCCTCATTAGTTCTACCAAAAATGCTAGCTGTAAGCGATGAATTATCATTGATAAAATACTCTAAACCTAGATTTGCATTAAAACGATTGCTTTTTCTATTAATATCACGGTCCTCTATAATTCTATCAAAAGTTCCATTTACAAAGGTGTTGTCAAAAAAACCATTACCAGGAGGCTCTTGATAGGAATATCCTAGGGAACTGAATAGATTAAATTTATCCTTTCGCCAATTGAGATTTGCTGATAAACCTGCCGCCGCTGGGGTACCTACTCTTGCATTAAATGTTCCATTGAAACCTCTAGTTTTTTCTTTTCTTAATATGATGTTGAGAATTCCTGCAGTCCCTTCTGCATCATAGCGTGCTGATGGACTTGTAATGACTTCAATACGCTCGATAGCATCTGCAGGCAACTGCTGCAAGGCATCTGTCGAGCCAAAGCCTGCTAATGCAGAGGGTCGCCCATTAATAAGTATTCTAACATTGTTATTACCTCGTAAGGCTACTGTACCATCAAGATCAACAGTAACTGAAGGTATATTACTTAAAGCTTCGCTTATGGTAGCGCCGCTATTGGTCAAATCTTTACCTACATTATAAATCTTTTTATCAAGCCTTATATCTACCGTTGTGGTTTCTGCAATGATTACCAATTCATCCAACTGTGCAGCATCTGGCTTTAACTTAATAACTCCCAGGTCAATATTTTCGCTAATATTCTTATTCTCAAGCGTGAAAGTTGCAAATGAGATAAATTCCACGCGTATGTTATAATCTCCAGGAACTGCCTCAATTTTAAAAACCCCTTCACTATTAGTGATACCACCATTGATTTTCTGTGGGTTTTCCACACTTTGCAGTACAATTGTAGCGTATTCTAGTGGGCTGCCAGATTCATTATCTAATACTGTTCCAGTAACATATATTTTATCTTGTGCAATTGATAATCCACTAATAAGTAAAGTGATCAATAGAATAATACAGCGTTGTATGAGCATAACTAGAACTTTGTAATTTTTTTCTAGGTAAAACTCTCTCTATTATATGTTAGATTATAATTTAATCTTTGAACGGCATGGTAGATCCCTTGAACGGTACTAAGTAAATGTTAAGGATACCCCATAGCTTTTTAAAGGATCATCTTCATAAAATTATCTTTATAGGTGCGACCTATAGGCAATATGACCTCGTTTTCTAGTATGACCCGATTGCCTGCTACCCTAGAAATTTTAACCAGGTTGATAATGTATGATTTGTGAATTCTAGTAAACAGTTTTGGATTGAAATTCTCTTCCCAAAACCACAGGGCCTCTGGCGATATATATTTACCATCCCGGGTATAAATTTCAGTATAGTCTGCATCTGATTTTATATAGTAAATATCACTCACGATAACCTTTATATATTCATATCCAGATTTGATAAAAATTTGTTCAGGGTAGTTCTCGTTGAGTGTGGCAGCTTCATTTCTATCTGGATAAAAGGAACTTTGAGCGTACTTACCTACCGCATTTTCAAACTGATTGTAAGAGAAAGGTTTCAATAAATAGTCCACAACATTAAACTGATAACTTTCTACAGCATAGTCTGCAAATGCAGTTGTCAGAATTATTGCAGGACTATTTTTTAAAGTTTTTAAAAAATCCATCCCTGATAATTCTGGTAGATGAATATCAAGAAAAATGAGGTCGACCTCGTTTTTTGCTAGGAAAGGAATTGCTGATAGTGCATCATTGAAAGTATCTAAAAGTAAAAGGTTGCCATATTGCGATATATATTTTTTTAAAATACGCTGCGCTGGCGGTTGATCCTCTATGATAATGCATCGTATCATGTCTCTTCTCTCAATAAATCGATTTGCAATTGAACGCTGTACTTATGGTCTTTATCTACAATCTTAAGTTGGTAGGATTGAGGGTATAAAAGGTCCAGCCTTTTCTTTACATTTTTTAGGCCTATCCCATGGGTCAGGTTCTCTGTATTTGTTGTGGGGTTAAAGTTATTTTGACAATCAAAGTGTAAAACACCCTTATCGTCAACGTTTAAATATATTTCTATTACAATTCCCTCAGATTGACTTGCTGTAGCATGTTTAAAGGCATTTTCTACAAAAACGCTTAAGATCAATGGCGCGATCCTATAATCTTGCCGGACAATATTTTGATTAAAAATAACGGTGCCACGTTCTTCTATTTGCAACTCATTTAACTTAGTAAAATCTTCTAGGTGCTTTACTTCTTTAGAAAGTGGAACAAAATTTCCAGCACTTTCGTACAACATATACCTCAGCACATTTGATAACTCAAGAATTATTTCTGGAGTTTTGGGAGATTGATCGATGGCATAAGAATATAAGTTGTTGAGATTATTGAATAAAAAATGTGGGTTGATCTGTGATTTTAGATACTGTAAGTTACTGTCCTTGACGATTAACCTCAACTTTTCTACCTCGCGTTCCTTTACAGACGCGTCCCAGGCAAACTTGACACCTACAAACAAGGTAAGGACTGGTAACACATCAAGTAGATTGTAAAAAACTCCAGAAAAGTTCTTTGCCCTAGTGTCTGGATAATAAATCCGTTCAAGAATTAATTCTTCATTGATGATGATACCCGCAATAATCAGTGCAGTATACAAGAAGAACCACCAGTATTTCTTTTTGTAATAATATTTAGGAAGTAATAAATAATTAATAATCAGTGCGCCAGATGCGTAGTTGAGAAAAGAAACTACCTCTGCCTCTTTGATAATAGGATTGTGCCTATCAAAAGCAATAAATAGCAGCATGACGATATGAAGCAAAATTTGAAATAATACTTCTTTGGTAAACGTATATGCAACAATTCTTTTCATGCGAGATCGATAAAATTAAGCGATCGATACAGAATCAACCTAATAAATCTATGAACAACGCAATTAATCCCTTCAGCGGTAAATAGGTCTTCTTTTTTCTCTTTATACTCAAAACCTATTCATTTACCCAGTTTAATTCTCAGTGATTTAATAGCAATTGTTTTGTAAATTAGATTCAATTTATCAACATGGAGCGATTTGAATAGTTCATTTAAGTTGATAAATAGTATGCTTTCGCGAAAGCGAAATTATTATCATCCCTACTAGTATGAATCGATTTTATTTATTCTCACTACTAATTTTAACAAGCTGCAACCCATCAAAAAAATCAGGTGCTGAGCACTTTTTTCAACAACAAGCTACAAATCAAGAGGTAAAAAGACTTAATGCAGAAGATTTTAAGGCAGTAATTGATGGTAAGTCTGTTAGTCTATATACTCTAGAAAACAAGAACGGCCTTGTGTGCGAAATCACAAACTATGGCGGGAAAGTTGTATCTCTATGGTTGCCAGACAAAAAGGGAGATTTTAATGATGTGGTGTTAGGTTATTCAAATTTGAATGGTTATCTCACTGCCCAGGAAAAGTATTTTGGCGCTCTTATAGGCAGGTATGGCAACAGAATAGCCCAGGGAAAGTTCCATCTAGACGGTAAAGAATATTCTCTAGCTACTAATAATGGTATTAATCACCTGCACGGTGGTGATAAAGGATTTGACGCCGTGGTATGGGAGGCAGAACAACTGGATACACAAACACTAAAGCTCACCTACACATCACTAGATATGGAAGAGGGTTACCCAGGTAATTTGACAACGGTTGTTATCTACAAATTGACCGATGACAATGAGTTAACGATTAATTATACGGCAATCACGGATAAACCAACGGTTATTAATTTGACACATCACTCTTTTTTTAACCTTGCAGGGGCTGGAAACGGCACTATCAATGATCACATTTTACAAATAAATGCCGACGCATATACTCCAGTTGATGCTACACTTATCCCTACTGGAAGTATTGATAAGGTAGCTGGTACGCCCATGGATTTTACAACGCCCATTAAAATAGGCAAGCGATTAGATCAAGACTTTGAACAGCTTAAATATGGCGGAGGCTATGACCACAATTATGTTTTAAATAAAGACACCACCCATTTTCTTACCTATGCTGCAAGGGTTATCGAGCCACAATCTGGCAGAATGATGGAGGTATTTACCGATGAGCCTGGATTGCAATTTTATGGCGGCAATTTTCTAGATGGTACGATTGAAGGTAAGGAAGCTAAGTCTTACCAGTATAGATCAGCTTTTTGTCTTGAAACACAGCACTTTCCTGATAGTCCTAATCATCCTCACTTTCCTAGTACTCGACTGGATCCTAACGACACCTATACATCGACCTGCGTATATCGATTCTCATTAGCTAGATAGATAGATAAATTACAGATTAAACGGTACGATCGCACTTGCATTAATAAAATGATTATAGCCGGTCCATACATCCTGTTAGTGGCTTATCCTGAATAAATTAGTTTGCTGCAGAAACAACAGGAAACTCTGTAATACGCAAGGTGGTACAGCCATATGGTATTAATTCAATCTCGTTACTTTCTTTAATATCTAACCCTTGTATAGATGGTGAATCAGGAAATAACGGAGCATCATTGACCAGTTGCCATTCTGGAAATTTAATGGCCTCAATAGTAAGGGTAATGGGAGAATTATCTAGAGACCAGGGATAGGTACCCTCCCAAGAGTTTTCTTTTATTTTAATACGGTCATTAATATTTGACAAGGTTTGTTGCTGTAAAGCATAATTCCAGTCGCTTCTAGGTAAAACCTCTGTAAAGGTACCGTAGCGATCATTCCTGTTTTTAGACCGACGTTCCTCTTCAATCTTCAAGGCATACACTAGCGGACCTCTTTCTATAGTTGCAGCGTCTTGAAACCATCTGGTAACCTCTACTTGCATAGGTAATTTTAATAGTATACGATCACCATCATGCCATGTTCTACTTAAAATAGCGATATCCTTATTTGTTGTAAAAGGCACAACCGTATCATTAACTGTGATTATAGGTGCAACAGCCCACTGTGGAATGCGCAAATGAAATGGAAAATTGGCACTTTCAGACAGCTTCATGGTAAATAAAACTTCATCTTTAAAAGGATAAGTAGTTGTTTCAGTCAGTGTTAAATCTACCTGGCCTGCCACCTTAAGAGTTACCTCACTAGGAGCATACAGTAGTGCTGCGACGCCGTTATCTTGGGTGGCGTAAAACAGATTTTGGACAAATTTAGGCCAGGACTGGTGCATGTTTGCCGTACAGCATGGATAACCAGTTAAAAGGCCGTAAACAAAGTCTGTATGCTTATGATTAACGGATTCATAAGAGGTGTTAATTTGATCTGTTAGGGCTACCTGATTGGCCGCCTGAAAGTATTGCCTGGACATAAAGTTGTCATCTGCCTGGGTGGGTAAAGCATTGTAGGCGATACGTTCTAGTAGTTCTGCATATTCTCCATCTCCTGTAATTTGCAAATTTGTTTCTAGAGAAAACATACTTTCTGAAATGGTACAGAACTCTATTCCCTGTGTGGGCGCATTACCATGTAATGGCTCGTCCCCACCATACAATCCATTGGGCTGTCCATGAAATTTCTTGATATCGCGCAGTGCAATTTTTGTAGCTTCCAGCAATTGCTCATTTGCCTCTTTTTGAAAGCGCACAATAGGCTGTTTTAAACCCTCGGCTAGATTTACCGTGTGGATACTGCCTAACTGTGAGACATGCATGTTATTTATTTCTGTACTGTCATAAGGATAACTTTTCATTTTAAAAAAACTGTAGGGTTTTATACTATCCTGTTCCTTATAATTATTTTGAAAAATAGTTTGCCATGGGTAAGACTGCTCATAAATCAAATCACCTAATTCTAGTAAAAAGACCTCTCCTGTAATGTTATACAACCAGTATACGATCAATAAATTGTCAGCACCACGTCTACCTGCCCAGAATGTTGCCGCATCTAGAGGTCTGTTAGGTAATTCTTTAAGCTGGTATTTAAAATAGTTTGTCATTACTTTTATAACACGCTCATCACCTGTAGCATCGTAGTATTGTCTCAATACTTTAAGCATAACCATTTTAGGCCACCAATCAGTGCGGTTGCCACGTTGTAAACCAGGCTCGTACTCCGGTTTTTCTTCAAAAGGTAATGGACCTATATAACCATCTGCTCTTTGATTTTTTAACGTCCACTCTATCCAGGGTTGCACTTTAGCCTTAAGGTCGTCATCATTTAAAATATTAGCTAGTGGTAGTAGTCCATCAATCCAGTAAGGACCTCGTTCCCAGCCATCGCCATCTCCTCCTAACCAGCCATTACGTGGTCCCATTACAGAGGGGTAAATACTGTCTAAATTTCCAGTCAAGCCATTTGCCATGCGCTGCAATTGATCTTTCATCCATCCATGAGGCTTGATAGTACCTAGCGGAAGCTCTATATAAGGCTTTGCTTGTAATGGAGCTCTATTGTTTAAATAAACAGGTGCATTCTCCTGTGTTTTGGTGGTGTGATTACATGCTAACAGCAGCACACATAAAAGAACTAAAACGATGAAATTTTTCATATAAATGAATAACATTAATGGGATGCCATGGTAAATACTAATTCCCCACCGGCCATAAGGTCGTTATGATCAATCATGAAATCAGTAATTTCTTTCCCGTTCAAGGTGACCTTTGAAACATAAACGTTCGTTTTACTTTGATTTACAGCATTTATGGTCAAGCTATTTCCATTTTCTAAGTGCAGTATGGCTTGTTTTACTTTAGGGCTTCCTAAAGCATAGGTCGTTGAACCGGGAGTGACCGGGTAAAAACCTATACTGCTGAAGATGTACCACGCACTCATCTGACCAGCATCATCATTGCCGCACAAACCCTCTACCGTGGGACCATACATCTCGTCCATAATCTTGCGCACTCTGGCCTGAGTCTCGCGTGGCCTGTCTGTCCAATTGTACAAGTAGGGAATGTGGTGTCCCGGTTCATTACCGTGTACATAATTACCCATGATGCCATCCCGTGTAATATCTTCATTTTTTGCAATGTACTTATCCTCTAACTCCATAGTAAAGAGACTATCCAGTTTTTTACTGAAACGTTCCTTACCGCCCATCATCCTTATCATTTCTGGTATATCGTGTGGCACGTATAATCCATAATTCCAGGCATTGCCCTCGATAAAACCCTGACCATGTGTGTCTAATGGATCAAAGTTTTTGCGGAAACGCCCATCAGATAATTTAGGCCGCATGTAACCGATGCCTTTATCATAAACATTTTTATAGTATTGCGCCCTTTGTTCAAATTTGTTCTGGATTTGAGCGTTTCCTACCTCTTTTGCTATTTGAGCTATCGTCCAGTCGTCATAGGCTAATTCTAAGGTTTTAGAAACCGAGGAATGACTTTTATCATCTGGTACGTATCCATATTTTAAATAATCACCCAAACCATCAAAATAGGGCACATTTGCGGTACGAACTGCTGCATTTAAAGCTTGTTTTTTATCAAAATCGCCTACACCTTTTACCATGGCATCTGCAATAACACTGGTAGAATGATAACCTATCATGCACCAGTTTTCATTTGCATAATGGCTCCAGATGGGCAGCATACCGTGAACACTCTGCTCTTGATGAGCAAGCATGGATTTTATCATATCATTATTGCGTTGCTGTTGTATCATATTAAAAAGCGGGTGCAAAGCACGATAAGTATCCCACAAGGAGAAAATAGAATAGTTGGTAAAGCCATCACTGTGATGTACGTTTTGATCAAGTCCTAAATAACGACCATCCACATCTTCATAAATAATGGGGGTTAAACTACTGTGATACATCGCTGTGTAGAAAGTTGTCTGGTCCTCCTGATCGATACTTGTTGTCTCTATCTTAGAAAGCTCATTATTCCATTTTGCTTTAGTTTGTTCTCTAGTTTTATTAAAATCCCAATGCGGTATTTCTGCTTCCAGATTTTTCATTGCCCCCTCTGTACTTACAGATGATAAAGCCATTTTCAACTCTATAACTTCTCCTTCTTCCGTATCAAAATTGAAGTAAGCTCTAATATCCTGTCCTGCCATTTCAGGAAAGTTTTCATCCTGTTTAAAACGTCTGTAAAAACCATCATACTTGATATCGTCATATTTTTTATGGCCGTAGCTTTTAAATGGTTTAGAAAATTTTAAGGCAAAATGTTGTTTACGAGTGCGTGCCCAGCCCTTTGTCTGGCGATAACCTGTTACTGTAGAGTCATTTTCTACCCGTATAAACGTCCATACATTCTTGTTATCATGATGATAGATATTGTACACCATATCTAGTATAATATGCGATGCCTCGCTCGCTGGAAAGGTGTATTTGTGATAACCTACACGCTCACTAGCAGTGAGCTGTGCTTTTATATCATAGGTATCTAAATTGACTTGATAGTATCCAGGCGTGGCTTTTTCATGATTGTGGGAGAACGTACTGTAAAAACCTTTTTCTCCAGTAGCTGTTTTTAAAGGATCTAGCACTAATGGCCCTGTAGTTGGCATAATTAAAAAATCCCCTAGATCACTATGGCCCGTACCGCTAAAATTTGTGTGCGAAAAACCAATTATTGTAGAATCTCGGTATTGATATCCAGCACAGTATTCATATGTCTCGGTATTGTAACTCCCGTCTTCCTCGTGCATTACCTCCCAGTTCGTTTGTGGACTTAACTGTACCATACCAAATGGTGCTACAGCACCAGGAAACACGTGTCCCATCTTGCTAGTGCCTACAAATGGATTCACAAAGGCTGTATAATCCTTTGCTGTCGTTGTGGTGTTCGCTTTCGCGAAAGCGATATCACCATCACCATTATGGGAATCATTACATGAGACAATCAGCACCATCGCAACCATTAATAATTGAAAGCGACCTCTGTTAAAATGAAAATATTTGTACCTCAATTGCATAGATTATTTTTCTGTTGATAAGGAGTAAGGAACATCACTATTTTGTATTCCTCTTGTCTTATTAGGTGTGGCACTCATTTCAAAATCAATCGT
The DNA here is from genome assembly GCA_947491755.1 of uncultured Nonlabens sp. Lineage (GTDB taxonomy): Bacteria > Bacteroidota > Bacteroidia > Flavobacteriales > Flavobacteriaceae > Nonlabens. Next base: position 43,485 of record CANLKV010000004.1, read on the forward strand.
AGCACCGTCTAATAAACTGCTGTGCTTTACAAAATTTTTTGTGTAGTTGTTGCCGTTGTATTTCATTGATTTGATGTACTTATTTTCGGCAGAATTTTCTGGTGCATTTATAACGACCTCTTTCCCGTTTTGCAATTGCAATGTTATTTTTTTAAACAACGGCGCTCCTAGAACATACTCATCTGTAGCTGGTGCCACTGGATAAAAACCCATAGCGCTAAACACGTACCAGGCGCTGGTCTGTCCATTATCCTCATCACCACAGTAGCCATCTGGATCTGGCGAGTACATGCGATTCATTGTTTCTCGCACCCAGTATTGTGTTTTCCATGGCTGTCCAGCATATCCGTATAAATAAATCATATGTTGTATAGGCTGATTGCCATGTGCATACTGCCCCATGTTTGCGATTTGCATTTCTCTTATCTCATGGATCACGCTGCGGTAATAGCTCTCGTCAAAGACAGGTTCTAATTCAAAAACCCGGTCCAGCTGACTTACAAAGACGTCTTTACCACCCATCAAATCAATTAGGCCTTGCATATCATGAAAAACGGACCAGCTGTAATGCCAGCTATTACCTTCTGTAAAGGCATCTCCCCATTTGAAGGGATTAAATGGCTCTTGAAACGTTCCATTTTCATTTTTACCACGCATTAAATTTGTAGAGGGGTCAAACAGGTTTTTATAATTCATGCTACGCTGGCGGTACAAGTCAATTTCGGCTTGTGGGCGTTTCAATTTTTTTGCTAGTTGATAGATTGCAAAATCGTCATAGGCATATTCTAAAGTTCTTGCCGCATTCTCATTGATACCTACATCATAAGGCACATATCCTAAATCATTATAATAATCAGCTCCCTTACGACCTACTGCCGTTAGCGGCCCCTCATTGTTTGCGCCGTGCAGTAACGCTTCATATAAATTATCAATATCATATTTATAATCGCCTTCATATTTTAAATAAGCTTCTGCAACGACAGACGCGCTATTGTTCCCTACCATTACATTGCGCAGTCCAGGACTCGCCCACTCTGGTAACCAGCCGCTCTCTTTATAGGCATTGCTTAATCCTTCCTGCATCTGTGCATTGAGCTCTGGATACATCAAGTTAAGAAAAGGGAAAAGCGCTCTAAAAGTGTCCCAAAATCCTGTATCTGTAAACATATAGCCAGGCAGTACTTCTCCATTATATGGACTGTAATGCATCACCTTTCCATTTGCATCATACTCAAAAAACTTTCTAGGGAAGAGTAGTGAGCGGTATAAACAGGAATAAAATGTGCGGTACTGACGCTCTGTACCTCCTTCTACCTGTATAAGGCCTAGTTCTTTGTTCCAGCTAGCTTTTCCTTTGGCCTTTAATGTGTCAAAGTCATCACTGCCTATCTCATTTAAATTTAATTCTGCCTGTGCAAAAGATATAAATGAAGACGCCACCTTTACATTTACTTGTTCGCCTTTTTTAGTTTTGAATGCTACAATGGCTCCCACATGGTCGTCTTCTTGTTCCAATCCATCTGCCAGGGTAAAACCATTAAAGGTTTTTGACAAATCAAAATCTTTGTCAAATTCTAGGACAAAGTAGTTTTTAAAGTTATCTGGAACCCCTCCAGAGTTGCGTGTTGTATATCCCAGCACCTTGCGTTGTTCTGGCAATATTTTAATATATGATCCTCTATCAAAGGCATCAATGACGATACTCGCCTGGTCTGTTTCTGGAAAAGTAAAACGGAATCGTGCCGCACGTTCTGTAGGCGTAATTTCGGTGGTGACGTTGTGGTCTGCCAGGTACACTGAATAATAGTAGGGTCTAGCGATCTCAGATTTGTGTGAGAACCAGGATTCTCTATCGCTTTCGCGAAAGCGTAACGCCCCAGTAACTGGCATGATAGAAAACTGTCCATAATCGTTCATCCACGGCGACGGCTGGTGCGTTTGTTTAAAACCTTTAATTTTTGTGTCGTCATACATATAAGCCCAACCGCTGCCCATAGTATTAGTTTGCGGCGTCCAGAAATTCATTCCCCACGGCATGGCAATAGCTGGATAGGTGTTCCCGTTTGATAATTTATAGCTAGAATCTGTGCCCACCAGCGGGTTGACATAATCAACTGGATTGTCTGGTCTAGGCGTTGTTTGAGCAACTGCCATCGCGGTAAATAAAAAAACAAGTTGCTGTAGGAAATTTTTCATGCAGGATAATTTTAAAGTTTTTTACTGTGGGCGATAAAATAATTTACTCACCTAAAGGATTTGCAATAACTCCTTCATTTGTGATAACTACTGGTTTGATTGTTCCATCTGGGTTGAACTCCATCTTATCAATGCAGGTTTCTCTCGAGTTGCGATCCGTTTGATCAAGAGGTCTGCGATGATAAACGATGTAGTAATCGTCTGTTTGATTATTGTGAATCACACTATGGTGACCAGCTCCCGTAGCTATATCAGGATCTTGTTGTAAAATTTTATCTACACGTTTGAACGGACCTAGAGGAGAGTCTGCCATAGCATAGGCCACGCTATAATCTGGGCCTGTCCAGCCGCCCTCGCTCCACATAAAATAATATTTACCGTCTTTTATGAACATGAATGGACCTTCAACATAACTTTCTGGGGTAATTTCTTTAAATACAGTACCATCTTCAAACGGGATAAAACCTGTAAAATCGTCGTTAAGCTGAGCAATATTGCAATGACGCCAGCCACCATATATGAGATAGTGCTTGCCATCTACATCCTTGAATACAAACTGGTCTATAGGTTGAGCACCATTATAAAATTTATCTACTAGCGGTTTGCCTAAATGATCTTTGTAAGGCCCCTCAGGTTGATCTGACACGGCAACGCCTATACCGCCATACTCATTATCACTTTGTATATCGTTTGCTCCAAAAAATAGAAAGTACTGGCTGTCCTTTTTAATGATTGATGGTGCCCAGACGGCTCTATGAGCCCATTGTATCGCGGTAGTATCAAGAATACGCTCATGTTTTTCCCAGGTCACCAGATCTTTTGAAGAGAATGCGTCAAAAAACACCTGGTCATCATAGGGTGCAGAATAAGTAGGAGAAACCCAGTAAGTGTTGTCCATGATGATGCCTTCTGGATCTGCATACCATCCTGGAAAAATTGGATTACTGCTATAAACAATTGCTGATTCTGGGGTTACTGCATTGCCTTGTTTTTCCTTACAGCTTATGACTAATAATATAGCAACAAGGAAAATAGATGATCGTAGTGTTTTCATAGGATACTAAATCGGTTTAGTAAATTTAATATATTTGATACAACTACCCATTAATTCTCTTAAAATCTGCGTATTGAAAAAAACTACCCTGAGGTCGATTGCTGATGCAACAGGTGTTTCAAAGACCACCGTATCATTTGTTTTGAATAACAAAGGACCACAGATGAATATCTCGCCCGCGGTAATAAAACGTATTGAGCAGTACGCTCGCGATCACAACTATTATCCAGACCCTACAGCCCAGTCTTTAAGAACGGGTAAATCTAATGTATTACTGGCATTGCTTGAAGATATCAATTCTACCCTGGCTAGCTATATCGAGTCTTACGCTTATAGTAAAGGTTATATCGTCATATTTTGTAGTCATGGAAATGATAATACAAGAGCACAAGATTTATTACATCAATTTGATAAACACCATATAGCCGGTTATATTATCGTGCCTACAGTTGGGCTGCAAGAAGCTGTACAACAATTGATAACAAATCAAAAGCCTGTCGTGTTTTGTGACCGCTATTTTCCTGAACTCGCTTTACCTTATGTGGTCGTAAATAATGAGGAGGCTATGAAAAAAGCAACCTTATCCCTACTTGATGATGGTAGTATGTCCTGTGCCTATATAGGAATAGAAAGTACACAAACACAAATGGCTGCTAGAAAAAAGGGATTTGAACAAGCAAGACTGAAATACAGAAATAATACATACTTTTTTGAAACCGATATTTTTTTTAATAACGATTCAAAAGAGCAGCTACATCAATTTTTAAAAGAACAAATAAATGTAGACATTCTGGCATTTGCCACGGGATACCTGGTTGTAGAAGCCTTGAATTATCTTTTTAAAACACATCCTAACAGACTTAAGGAACTAAAAATTGTGACTTTTGATGATGCAAAATGGTTTGACTTTATGCCTGTAAAGATTCTATCAATACAACAGCCCATTGAGCAAATGGCACATCATTGTGTATTAAAAGTATTAGAACTAATTGAAAATAAAGAAACAACCATAGTTGATTCAACGGTCTTAAAAACCACTGCTATATTGAAAGGAGGGTTCTATTAAAGAATCGTTGTGTTTTAGTTTTTCACTTTGATATACCCATTTTATTTTCAGTGATCAAAATTGTCGATCAATTCACCCTGCATTTCCTAAAATGAGGGTTTTAAGATCATTGCAATTAAAGCTTGCTAGTGAAACCTCAAATACCCTCTATTTTCAACGGATGTAATGGTTTAAACAAACGTTGATGGTGCTATGAAGTTTGGGCTTTAGGGATGAACTCTTCGCATCCTTTTAAGCTGTTGATAAAATAAATGCTTGTTTTTTCTAAAACCCGCAATCAGATCATAAAATAGATCTCGTTTTTTCTCATGTTCCTTAGCACGAGTTAAATCGTAAGCTTGTTGACTATAGTTAATCTCTTTCTTGAGATTTACCTCATACTGACAAAACTTACCCATGACTAGGGTGTTTTTGCGACGTATAGAGCTTAGGCTATTTTGCATATTTGAGTTTTTAATCAAATGTTGCTCGATGTAAATCATCTCGCTTATTTCAGCATTGATAGCCTCTACCATCTCCATCCAGTAATTCAATTCAACTAGGTCCTTTTTGAGACAAAGAACTCTATAAGTTTCTAATTTAACACTATTGTTTGTTACCAAAGGACGATTATTATAATTGAGATCTCAATAGATTGATCCTGCCTTGCACTCTTTCAAAAAATTCATCTTTCAAGCGTCGATACTTATCTAGGTGATATAAGTAACTGCGTCTATAGGTCTCGTGCTCTGTAATATAGTTCATATCACATTGCATATCCTCACATTCAATAATATCTGTTCTGGACGATTGATAACGATGTAGCACATTTAATAAAGTTTCATTTTCCGCTTGTTTTTTCTCAAATCTGGAAATGATATCTTTATCCTGCATTTTTACCTCCAGGTCACCTGCATAAAGCTTTGTAAGGTTTTTAAGCTCTTTCTTTATGTAATTTAAATGATTGATCCAGTTGTCAAGCTCGATCGTATTGATCTTGTGAGTGACATCAATATCACTATCATGATCATAAATAGTAGTGTCCATAATTTTAATAATTAAATTGTTTAAATAGGTACTTCAACTTTGCCCGCCGCGGTATCATAACTTACTTTATTGATTTTAAGCATTTGTTTTCCTTTAGGAAAATCCCAGCTAACTGTATCTGTTTCGGCATAGCCAAATAGTGCGGCACCCATAGGTGTCAAAATCGAAATTTTGCCTTGATCAAGATTTTTATCTGCCGGAATAACTATCTGTAAACTGGTTTTCCAGCCTGCCTCTGACGATACGGTAACATTACTATTAAATCGCACCACATCCTTTGGCAATTCATCTTCACTTACTACAATGGCCGTTTTGAGCTCTTGACAAAGTCGTTGCAATGATTTTTGCGTCTCAAAATCTTCCGCATAACCAGATATATTAAGAATACGTTTAAGATATACATACTCCCTTTTTTCTAACATTAAATTGCCGTATTTCATAATTACTATTTCTATAAATTAATTCAAGATACCCTTGTAAGAATAAGAAGAGGTGAGAGAAACAGCCTTGCTTTGTATTCACTCAAAGCATGGTAAACCTGTAACACCAACCAAATATTAGGTTAACCAGCTTATTCCCTCGACCTCATATTATTACTATTTACAAGCGAATCATTTTAAGGGAAAATACCTCTTTCTATATAGGCCTTTTCTATACGTCTAATCGCTAGACAGTACGCAGCTGTTCTCATGTCAAGACCTTCATTCTGTGCATACTCAAATACTTTATCAAATGAGTCCATCATTTTCTTTTCTAACTTTGCCATAACCTCATTTAATTGCCACAACTCACCATTACGATTTTGCAACCATTCAAAGTAACTCCCTACAACACCTCCAGAATTACATAAGATATCTGGTATGATGGCAATATTTTTCTCTAATAATATTTTTTCGCCATCCACATTAGTTGGTCCATTTGCCCCTTCTGCGATCAATGTCGCTTTTAAACTATCTGCATTATCTGCTGTAATTTGATTACCTAGGGCCGCTGGTATACATATGTCACAGTTAGTCTTGAAAAAGTCTTTGTTATCTATAGCTTTACCTTGTGAAAAACCTACAATACTACCTTTATTGGACTGACTATAATTGAATAAGTCATCCACTTTCAAACCATCCTGGTTTTCAATACTTCCATAAGCATCCTGCACTGCCACTAATAAGGCACCATCTTGTTCCATAAAGTGAGATGCCCAGTATCCCACATTGCCGAATCCTTGAACAATGTATTTTTGTCCCTTTAAGCTCTTGTTGTGACGTTCCATCCAGCATTTGATATTCAAATACACACCATATCCAGTAGCACGATCACGTCCTTCTAATCCACCACTGCCACCTGGTTTTCCTGTAACCACGTGTTGATTTGCTGTACGCTCTGCTGGTGGTCGCGTGCTCATGTACGTATCTGCTATCCAGGCCATTGTCTGGCTGTTTGTATTTACATCTGGTGCTGGTATATCGTGCTCAGGGCCTATATTATCTGCAAGAGCAAACGTAAAGCGGCGTGTGATGCGCTCTAGTTCAGACTTTGAATATAAACTAGGATCTAATTGTATCCCTCCCTTACCACCTCCATAGGGTAATCCAGCTAGAGATGTTTTCCAGGTCATCCACATGGCTAGTGCCCTAGCTGCATCAATATCCACAGTAGGGTGGTATCGCAAACCGCCCTTGTAGGGACCTAAAGCATTGTTGTGTTGCACCCGATATCCTGTAAATATTTCTACGTTACCGTTATCCATCTTTACAGGAAAGTGAACTACGATCTCGTTATTTGTAATACTTAATATCTTTCTAATGTTAGGATGCAAATCGATATGATCTGCAGCACTATTAAATTGCTCCATGACGTTATCGATCATACCACGCGCGGGAACTTTACTAGAAGCACCTGGCTCTTGATTTGCATGGGGTTTTGTCATTGTTATCATAATTGTGTGATTGATGTTATAATTTTCTCTTGTTGACGATAGCAATAATCGCTATCTTAAAAAAAGTTTGTTCTGGAGGTGCGGTGGCGCAGTCTACTGGTATGAGAAAATTTGTAAGGACTGGGCTTGCCAGACTCAAAATTGATTTTCTCTCCAGAAGAACGTCTAGAATTAATCGTGGTTAATGGGGCATTATGGATCATAACAATTTTATTTTATAAATTATACCAGCACTGGTTGACACTCTTCTTTTTCAATGACTTTTTCAAGTATTACTGGTGTGTCTACAGTCTTGATACTCTCGAGATTTGATTTTTGCTCAAAATCACTGCAAGACCATACTTGACTTTTATCATGAGTGAGAACGCAAGTTTTATAGCGTAAACACTCTGGGCAAATGTTGAAATCGTTTACTTTCATATCGCTTTGATTTAATGTCAAGTAAAAGGCAATCCATGTGCCATGGAATGATATATTTATCACTAATACTCGTATAATACTGATATACTGTTACTTATACGCTTTCGCGAAAGCGATATACTCACATCATGCTGGTACTTCATGAGCCATATGGGATATAATGTCCCAATAGAAATCTATGGATCTGACTCGCTCGATAAAAGATATAAGGGAATGTTAGAAGAGAAGTATAGCACGACCCTTGAGACGCGATGTTTATCTATTTAAACTACATGAGTTTTAAAGGGCTATTGGAGTTATAATGACACAAGAGTCACCTGTGCCGTAGTATGAAAGTTAGGTCATCGTTCTATTTTCAAAATCACTGGTCCATTTTAAGACGAATGGTCTTGCGATCAATACCCAGAATTTCGGCTGCTTTAGTTTTATTATTATCGGTATAATTTAATACCCGCTGGATGTATTGTTTTTCCATTTCTTTGAGGGATAATAATTCGTCCGCTGGAAAATCAATTTCAAATTTTAAAGTATCTGGCAGGTGTGTCACCTCTACGATATTATCACACATGATAACGGCGCGCTGGATAATATTTTCAAGTTCGCGTATGTTACCTGGCCAGTTATAGCGTTTTAATATAGTGAGGGCATCTGGGCTTATTTTTACAAACCTATCCTTGTATTCTACACCGTACTTAAATAAAAATTTATCTACTAATAAGGAAATGTCCTCCCTGCGCTCTCGCAATGGAGCAACCTCTATCTCTACCACTGTAAGACGGTAATACAAATCCTCTCTAAAAGTACCCTTACGGATCATCTCCTTAAGATTACTATTTGTAGCGGCAATAACTCGTAAGTCAATTTTATCTGCTTTTTGAGCTCCCACTTTTACTACTTCTTTCTCTTGCAATACTCTCAATAGACGTGACTGGACAGCCATGGATGCGTTCCCTATCTCGTCTAGGAATATCGTACCTCCATGAGCTGCTTGAAAAAATCCATCTCTATTTTTTTCTGCACCAGTAAAAGCTCCTTTCGTATATCCAAACAGTTCTGACTCTAGCAAATTTTCTGGAATACCACCACAGTTAACGGCAATAAAAGGTGCTCTAGCAAATTTACCCTGGTAATGGATAGCTCTAGCTACTAACTCCTTACCGGTACCGCTTTCTCCCTTGATAAATATGGTTGCCTTATTGTCCTTTACGCGTTCAATTATTTGTATGACCTCATCTATTTTTTCGCTTTTACCTATGATTTCTCCATAGGCACTAGATTGACTATCGTTTCTATGGGTATTATTGCTATGACTTTTATTAGGTGGTAAGAGAGTACGCTTATTCGTTTCTAATGACTTATCAATAGAGGCTTTCAATTCATCCTTGGTAAATGGCTTTGTAAGATAAGCCACAACTCCTGATTTGATAGCTGTCAAAGAATCTTGTACTGATGGATATCCCGTTACTACTAATTTGGGCAGCTTAGGATAATGTTCAGAAACAAATTTTATCAATTCAAAACCATCAATCTGTGGCATTTTTAAATCTGTAATGAGCAGATCTATATGCGATTCTTTCAAGATTTGAACCGCTTCTTTAACAGATAGTGCCTTGTAGCAGTGATAATTCCAAGAATGTAAATGACGTTGCAGCAATTCTAATATATTGATATCGTCATCTACAATAAGTATGTTTTCTTTTCTCAATTGCATACCTTAAGATTTAGGTAGTTTAATGGTAAAGGTAGCGCCGCCTTGTTTATTATTTACTGCGGTTATAGTTCCATTGTGACTAGAGACAATACCGTGAACAACACTTAACCCTAGACCAGACCCAGCGCCTGTGGGTTTTGTAGTATAAAATGGTTGAAATATTTTATCAATATCCTTCCCAGAAAGCCCCTCACCCTGGTCCTGCACTTCAATGATCATTTGATGATCGTCTTGGAATGCACTTATAATGATTAATCCGTCTTTGGGCGAGAAGTATATTGCATTTATGATAAGGTTAAATATGATCTGTGTAAGTTGAATATAATCTGCTTTAAGATACAGCTCTTCCTCGTCTATCTTTACGAGATACTTGACACCAGCCTTTTTAAATGATGCATCTAATAGCGTCATGGCTTCTTTAATGCAAGGTACAATATTAACCTGTTGCATTTCTTGAGGCATCTCGCATGCAAAAAACATTAACTTTTTAACCACTTCCCTTGAGAAAATTGCATTGCTTATAATTTTGTTTAAATCATCAACAGCTTCCTCATTGTCCTTAACGCTGTTTTGCAACAGCTCTGCAAAGCCCAAAATATTTGCTAGGGGTGTATTTAATTCATGTGCTATACCAGCAGTTAATTCACCTAAAATACCTAGTCGATCTGCCCGCTCCATTTGTCTTTTGAGCGATGCTTCATTACGCTGTATTTCTATGCGCTCAAAAAGATTACCTAGCTTTATGGCTACATTATCTAGAAGTGGCTGCTCCTCTGGCAAAAAAGACTCCTCTGGCTGTGTTAAATAAGCTGTGATATGGCCGCCTACTTTATTAAAGATCATTATATCAGCTTGCAATTTACTATCTACTGCAAGCTGTGAAGAGCCGTAATACTCATCATCAATTGCTATTGCAATGGCTGTTATACCGGGCTTATGAAAGCCTTTTTTTAAACTATTGGCTATAGCTTTCAAAGTGGCCCCTATATCTTGTGGGCTTGCATTATTGATAATAGAACTAACCTCATAAAGACAAGTCAATTCTTTGATACGTTCCTTTAAAGCAATTTCGGTCGTGGTCATTTTATTTTTTTTAGGCTCACTTTTTGTCTAGTAGAGATCCCCATCGTAAGATACTGTACCCTATTATAGCAGAGACAAATGAACCTATCAGGATCCCTATTTTGGCAGAAGCTACATATTGTGGGGCATTTGCAAAAGCTAAGCTAGCAATAAAAATCGCCATAGTAAATCCAATACCGGCAAGAAATGCTACTCCAATAATATGATAGTTTCTTATATCAACAGGAATGGTCACGATACGCAACTTCCTCGTTAAAAAGATGATACTGGTTATTCCTATACTATTTCCAGCAATAAGGCAAATAACGATTTGTATAACAAGATCATGATCGACAGGCACATCACTTATAATTGAAACCCCTGCATTTGCGAGTGCAAATAGCGGAATGATCAAATAAGCGACTAAATTGTGTAGATTGTGTTCTAAATGCTGTAATGGCGATTGAAATCTTTCAATCCAGTCGTCAAGATCATCTATCTGTTCCATTTGTTCACGTGTGAGTACAGGTTGCTCCCTGGTAGGAATAACTTGTAATTTACTAGTAATAGTATGTAAGTTTTCTATAAAGGCTGGTGTTTGTATAGATTGTCTTAATGGGACCGCAAATGCAAGTAAAACACCTGCAAGTGTGGGGTGTATACCTGCTTTAAGAAATAACAACCATATAATACTGCCAGCAATAATTAAAAAATATTTTGAGTAAAAGCCTCGGTAAGCAAGAACATATAGAAAAGACAGCATTATTAATGCGATTGCCAGCAAGGATAATTTGAGAGCACCGCTATAAAATAAAGCGATCACAAGAACAGCGCCCAGATCATCTACAATTGCAAATGCCGTGAGAAACACCTTGAGACTTAACGGAATTCTACTACCTAGGGCACTTAGTATTGCAAGAGAAAATGCAATATCTGTAGCCATAGGGATGCCCCACCCTTGTAAAGTCTCAGGGTTATTATTTAAAAATAAATAAAACAACACGGGCACACTCATCCCCCCTAAAGCTCCGAACAATGGAAAAGCCATTTTTTTAAATGAGTTAAGCTCACCTATAAGGACTTCTCTTTTAATCTCTAGACCTATTAGAAAGAAAAAGATTGCCATAAAACCATCGTTGATCCATAGAATTAAAGGTTTTTGTAAGCTAAAATCTTCTGTCTGGAATCCTACAGTATAGTTCCACAATGATTCGTAAGTGGCACCCCATGGCGAGTTAGCCCATATAAGGGCAGCTACAGTTGTTCCTAACAATAGTATACCACTTAAACTTTCTAGCTGTATAAATTTTTGAAAAGGACTCAATAGATTTTTTGTCATAAGGTGTTTTTAGAGTATTAAATTGTATGGAAATAAAAAGGATTCCTCACCGCATTGCAGAGGGAATTGTAATGATTAAAAGGCTAATGCTCTAAGCAGATTAAGCTGGTACTTTTTTCTTTTTTTTAAAAATTATCACCACCAGAAGTATGGCAATAGTTATTAGAATACCAATCTCAACAGATGATATGATGCTGTTCATACTAAGAGATTTGCGAGCGGTATAGGTTATATTTTTACTTTCAGAGACCTGTATAGCGGCTAGCCTATTTAAGTCCTGTTGTAACTCTGTAAGGTATTCTAATGGTAAAACACGTGCCAGTGGAGCTGTGGACACTGCATTTAACACGTTAATATTTTTCTTTTTGAAGTAATTTAATTCGGCCTCTTGAATTTTAGAAAATGTTGACTTCAAATCTCGTAGATGAGTGGTCTCTCGTATGGTCAATCTGGTATCCTCTAGCAACTTTATCAAAGAATCAATTCTTGTAGTAGCAGCAATAATTTTAGTATTGCTAGCACGTTGCTGATAATATTCTTTTTTAAGCTGATTGAGCAAGCTCATCTGATAAATATAGTCCTGAGCCACAACTCTATCTTCATACATAGTTACCAGGGCATTCTCTGCATTCTTAAAATAATGCCTATCGATCCTATTAGTACCTAGAACAAGTAAAAAAACGGCCATAAGGCCTAGAACAATGTTGACTTTACTGGGCAGGCTTGATTTACTTGACATAACATTGGTGTTTGCTCAACACCTTCGCAAGTCTCATGCCTTTCAACAAGCCTCGTACATAGCATTAATTAAACGACTGTAAAGCAGATGTTTAACAGCATCAAGTTGATTTAATCATCGGTACTTAATGTACCGATCGGTAGAATATTCCCCAGTCTTTTCAATAGAAGTATATCCTTGAAAACTTAAGTTAGCAAGATGAAAACTTTAATAAAAAAGCTAAAGCTATAAGGTATTAATAATACAGTCGAAAGTCTAGAAGTTTACAAAGCTTGTAATGCTTTTTGAACATACGCTCTACTACCTCCCTCAAGTTTTCATTCTCATAAAAAAAGCTGAAAAACACTCTATCAATTGTGAAAGCACTTGTGGTTTGTTGTGAGTTAAATCCATAGCCAGAAACGGCTCTTGCTCCTGTAACGTCAAGAAAATACTGAGACTCCTCATCTGTTAGGTCTAGAATCTTTTTATTTGCAAAATGGATAATTTTGCCCTCCATTTTCCCTTCAAAAAGTTCAGCAATTTCTTCAAAACTATAGTAATACCCGTTGATCAATATATTATTTGACTCTCCTGGTAGTACAAGGTAAATAATCTCATAATCGGTAAAATTATGATCATCATACAATAAATTATTGATGCTTTCTTCTAGGCTTTCTATAGTATCGCAAGCCTTGTAGATACTGGTAATATTCTGGTTAAAGGCGATGTCCTCTAGAATCTTAAGAACCTCCGTCGTTTCCTCCTTATCGGCATCTGGAACCACCTCTAGGCAATAGATAAAATTTTCAACTTCGGTAATGGGTACTTCCAGATGGGTCATGAATTTATTTTAATTTTTGCTATGGTCGTTACTTCCGCCACGGGTTGACACTATTTTATTCTACAAGATCAAAATAACTGGAGACTTTTATACAGTCATTCTTAAAAAATGAATAACTCACCACGGTTATGTTCCGTTTGAAAAAATGGATATCAGCATTAGATTGCAGTTAAATTCTCTAAAAATAGCGGCCTTTTGACGGTCAAGAAAAATCCTGTTTGTATCGCTTTCGCGAAAGCGAACTAAATTTCCAGAAATCTACAGCAGCGCAGGAATCTTATTTTGAACTATTTGCAGGTATTTTGAATTTTAAGCTGAGTTGAGAGAGAATAGTGAAATACAACAGCGATTTAAATAATTAAAGTACATTTAAATCTTGAATAAACTTTAACGGCTTTATTAATTCCGTGCAAATTTGAAACGAATTGTCATAAAATATATAACGCAGCATGTTGACAGGCACTAGCCAAAAGGAGTTACTACGACTGTTAAGAAATGGCGATAAAGAAGCGTTCAGCGAGATTTATGAACGTAACGCAGTAGATATGCTTGCTTATGCAGATCGTATACTGTCTGACACCGGTGCCGTGGAAGATCTAGTTCAAAATATTTTCATAGACCTATGGTCGCGACGATCTACGGTACAAATTGATAACCTGCGTAACTATTTGTTTAGAGCCGTTAAATTTCAAATTTTCAAATATTTTAGAGATAAAAAGTTCACACCTACAGATTTATCGCGACTCAATATTCTTGAGGCATCTATCGATGTATCTCAAAAAATGGAGTTTCATGAACTTGAAAAAGCTATCACTTATTACATCGATCAGTTACCTCCTAGATGCAAAGAAATATTTGAATTAAGCCGTTTTGAGCATTTATCTCACAAAGAAATTGCAGAAAAATTAGGCATATCTATACAGGCAGTTAAAAACCAAATTGGGAAAGCCTTATCCCATCTTAAACAGTGCATGAATAGAGACGGTTTAAGCGTTTTATTTTTACTCCTTTTCAATTTTTTCTAGAATTATATTGAAGATCTACTAGATTACACCATCACCATTTTTTACAAATTTTAAAAATATCGAAAACTAGACGTGTACCTAAACATAATTTTAGGTACTTAGTAATAAAGGCGATAAAAATTTATTGCTTTAAAACACGCTGATTAATGAACGCCAAAGAAGCAAAACAATTATTTGATAGTTACGTCCGTGGTACCTGTACCCGCGAGCAATTAATTCTATTAGATCGATTTTTAGATTCCTATCAAACTGGCACTGAATCGCGTGAGGTTGTTTACGAGCGTTTTTTAAATGAACGCAAACTGAATGTCTGGAAAAACATTACAGCTCAAATAGAACTTGATCGTCATGCTATTAAAAAAACCAAATCCCACAGAATTTGGTACGTAGCCGCAGCAGTATTTGTGCTTGCGCTAGGAAGTACATATTTCTGGACCTCACAGGTCTACACGATTAACTCTTCTATTGAGGATTCCCAGGTCACTGTAAAAAAAGGTAGCGATAAGGCTATTCTTACTCTAGGTAATGGAGAAGATATCGTCCTTGAAAAAGGTAAGTCTTACAGCAATAATTCGGCCTCTAGTGACGGTAAACAGCTGATTTATCTCGACTCCACGAGTACGAATAACAATATTATTAAATACCACCATCTAACAATCCCTAGAGGAGGACAGTTTTATGTAGAATTGACAGATCATACTAAGGTCTGGCTGAACTCTGAATCTCAATTGAAATACCCTAATCGGTTTGAGTTTAATCAACCTAGGGTGGTAGAGTTGGTATATGGCGAGGCTTACTTTGAGGTGTGCCCTAGTGCACATCACAACAATCAAAATTTTAATGTCGTATTCAAAAATCAATTAATTGATGTGGTAGGTACTCAATTTAATATCAAAGCTTATGAGGACGAAGAAAGAACTTATACCACATTAGTGGAAGGAGCTATTGAATTGAATCTACCATTTAGCAGTGTTAGACTTAAGCCAGGAAATCAAGCTGTTGTCAATAAGACTACTAAAACCTTGGATATTAAAACGGTGGACGTTACCAATGAAGTTTCATGGAAAGATGGAGTATTCGGATTTAAGAGTAAATCCTTAAAGGAAATCACCCTGGTTTTATCCAGGTGGTATGATGTAGATTTTCAATTTGAAAACGAAGCCTTGAAAAAAACACGGTTCAAAGGTGTCTTAGGGAAAGATCAAAGTATTGAAGAGATAATGAAAACTCTAGTCCAAGCCAGTGATATTACTTCTTATGAATTTAAAGGAAAAACTATTGTTATAAAATAAAAAAAGGGAAGAAGATAGTACCGTCCAAAGTCCCATTCTTCATTCCCTAAAAGCTTTACCAATCAATTAAAATTTAATCAACCAGTAAAATTCAAATTTATGGAAATTAAACCAGTGAGCGTTTTATATAATGTTCAAAAAAAACTTAAAACTCTTGTTATGAGAAGTTTGATATTTCTGATGTGTTTAGGTATGTTAGGGTTCACTCCCAACAAGGCAAAGTCCCAAAATCAGACGGTAAACATAAAGAAAGATCAAACTATTAGTGTCGATCAAGTTTTTGATTTGATTATGGATCAAACTGATTACCGTTTTATATACCAGGAAGGTTTATTTGATAATTTCTCTCCCGTTACTTTAAAAAAAGGTGCCTTTAATGCTAAAGATCTTTTATTGCAAAGTTTTGCGGGTAGCAACTATAGTATAGAGCTTAATAGCGGTAATACTTTTTTAATTAAACCCAGCAGTATTAGGCTGCAGCAGTTAAAATTGTTGCAATTACCTGTTAAAGGTGTGGTCACTGATCCTACAGGAACTCCTCTTTCTGGAGTCAGTGTCGTTATTGAAGGGTCTAATCGTGGGAAAGTTACAAATTTTGATGGCGAGTTTGTTATAAACCTCGAGGACGGCGAGAATGTGCTAGTATTTTCCTATCTAGGTTATAAAACAGAACGTATTGAGGTCAATGGCCAGTCTGAAATTAACTTGACCATGCAGGAAGACTTCAGTCAGCTAGATCAAATTGTTTTAATAGGTTATGGTGAACAAACTAGAGAAGATGTGACGGGTGCCGTGTCTTCTGTAAATACTAAAGATCTGGTGCAAGCAGCTACAGGTACGGTAGGGTTTGATAGAGCATTGGGTGGTCTTGTTAAGGGTGTTCAAGTTTCACAAGCCACTGGAAGACCTGGTGCACCTGTAAGAATAAATGTGAGAGGTGTTACCTCTCCATTATCGTCTTTCAATGGTTTGAATCAACCATTATATGTGATAGATGGTGTCCCGTTTAATATAGAGGGGCTACAAGGAGCTAATCCATTACTAACTCTAGACCCTAATAGTATAGAAAGTTTTGATATTTTGAAGGATGCTGCCGCTACCTCTATTTATGGTTCTCGTGGGGCTAATGGTGTAATAATTATTCAAACAAAAAGAGGTAAACGAAATCAAAAAGCACGAATTACTGCAAATTTTACCACAACTATTGCAGAACCCATAAACACACTGGATGTATTGGATGGCGCGCAGTACCGACAGTTTTATGATCTATTAGTGGACAACTCTGTCAATGCTATAAACAATGGGCAGATGGATGTATTTAATGCGTTTGACTTACAAAATATTGCGAATGTAGATATAGATTTCAATACATTTCAAGTAACTAATAACGGTACTCGAGATGAGTTTTTTGGTAATGCAAATACAAATTGGAATGATGAGGTGTTTAGGAATTGGGCAACAACTCAACAGGGTAATGTTGCCTTATTAGGTGGGAGTGAATCTACTAACTACTCTTTCAATCTCACTTTTATTGATCAAGAAGGACTTACTAAAAAAGACGAACTCCAACAATATACATTGAGCAGCAGTCTAAACTCTGACCTCAACAATTTTATTAAGGTAGGCGGTACGCTCAATTTTTCTTTTGCAGATGCAAGATCAGGTGAGAATGATATATTAGACCAATTTACCGTAAATACGAGTATTGCACGTGCTAGGCCCGATTTACCAGCTTACGACGACGCAGGAAATTTATTAGGACAACCTGATTTTCAGTTTGGTTTTCCAACGGTAGAACCTAACCCACTTATGAGGTTAGGGAGCATTACCAGAAATAAATCCTACAACTTTATCGGAAATTCATTTATTGAGATTGAACCTATTAAAGACCTTAAAATAAAAGCCGATATTAATGCTGCAGTATTTAATACGGATAATAGCTCGTTCATTCCAGGATTTACCCAGACTGACTTTGTTTTCTTCCCTAACGATTCTTTTCTATCTGAATCACAAGGAACTGTTTCAAACCTAGTGACAAACATTACGGCAAACTACAATTTGAGACTACAGGATCATAGAATGAGTTTTTTAGGTGGAATTTCTTGGGATAGAACTAACATTGACAATGGTTCACAATTTTATGCAGGATTTCCCGATGATGAGATTCTTATAAATGGAAGCTCTGCAGAAAGTGTCATAGGTTATTCTAGTGCTAGAACGGAGTCAGGTCTCAACTCTTTGTTTTCTCGTGTTACCTATGGTTACAAAGACCTATACAATGCAACATTAAATTTTAGAACTGACACTTCATCAAAATTTGGTCCCGGCAATAAGCGCGCTTATTTTCCATCTCTATCACTTAGCTGGAATATAGCCAATGAAAAATTTGTTAAAAATCAGGAAGACTTGAGCACAATGAAGTTGCGCGCAAGTATAGGTCGAGTTGGATCTACAAATGTGGCAAATTTTGCCTATCTACAATTCTTCCAAACCACCACTAGTGATATTTATAATGGAAACTCTGCTATCGTAACCAATGACACATTTCCCAATGAGAATATAGGTTGGGAAGAGACAAGCGAAATTAATTTAGGTCTTGATTTTGGTTTCTTCAATTCTAGACTAAGAGGTAGTATTGACGTTTACTCCAGAAAAACGGAGGGCGCTCTAGTGAATACTCCCATCCCTCTAGAACTGGGTCCAGACACCTTCTTTTCAAATTTTATAGATGTGACTAACCGCGGTATAGAGATAGGATTAGGCGGTGACATTATCCAGACAGAAGATTTCCAATGGGATGCGAGAGTCAACTGGTCGCTCAACCGAAATAGATTAGATAAATTAAATGGAGCAAACATTAATCCTTTCAATCTAGATTTCTATATAGAAGGCGAGCCCGTTGGAACTATACGAGGATATAAGGTAGCAGGAATATTTCAATCACAAGATGAAGTAGATGCTCTTAACGCTGCCGCTCCTAATGGTTTTTATGATCAGTTCTCTACTGGTGCAGGGGATTATAAATATGAAGATTTAAACGGTGATGGTCAAATCACCGCAGAAGATCGAACTATCATAGGCGATATTCAGCCAGATTTTTTTGGTGGGCTATCGAACAATTTTAGCTACAAGAATTTCACATTGTCTACTCTATTCCAGTTCTCAGTTGGTGGAGAATCTATCTGGGGTGCGCTACCACAAGAATCATTTAATACATTAGGACCTAACAAATTGAGCGAATATGCGTTAAACACCTGGACCCCTGACAATCCAAATGCTCGTTATGCGCGTGCGCTTTATTTTGATCCCTCACAAAGCAGCCGTAACTCTGACAGATACTTGTTTGACAACTCATATTTAAGATTGAAAAGTCTTCAATTATCATACAATTTCAATGCGAGAGCTTTACAAAGCATGGGTGTAACAAACTTACGTTTGCTAGCTACAGGCAACAATCTAGTAACCTGGACTAAATGGCCTGGACTTGATCCAGAATCATTCTCTGAGCGTGGAGGCATTGTAGATCAAACTAGTAATGCAGACGCCTATCCCCTTGCTAAGTCTTACTCATTAGGCGTTCAAATTCAATTTTAAAAAAAGAAACCAATGAATACATATAAATATAGAATACAGATACTCATTTTAAGCTTCGCAGCAATCTTCCTAAACAGCTGTAGCATCGATGACATTGAACCTATCAATCAATTAATTGCAGAAAATACAGTGCGAGATGAACGGTCTGCCCAGCAAGTACTCAACGGTATCTATGATCTGGGACGAGAATTTGATGTAAGCGGCTTCCCCATATATGTAGGTGCTTATGGTAATGAAGGGGTAATAACCGGCTTTCTAGCCGGCGGCAGCACTGCTTATAATAATAACAACGTGCCCGTAGTTAATAATTATTTGGCTAACTACTACAATGGAAAATATAAAATAATTAATACAGCAAATTTCTTAATTCAAGAGCTAGAAGCGGGTAAGGCTAGCAATATTACAGAGGAACGCAAGAATAGTATGATTGCAGAGGCCAAATTCCAGCGCGCATTGCATTACTTCGAATTGCTAAGAACCTTTGGTCAATTTTACGATCTATCCTCAGAATTTGGCATTGTAATAACTACAGATTTCAGTACCAGTGCCGTAGGTCAAGCACGCAGCTCTGTTCAAGACTCATATAATTTAATTATTGAAGACTTGGAATTTGCAGCCTTGAATGGTCCTGTGTTTATAGAACATTTTTACTCTGGATCACTGGCTGCGAAAGCGCTCTTATCAAAAGTTCAATTGTATCTAGGGAATTATGAGCGAGCGGCAACGCTAGCACTGGAGGTAATAAATAATAATGAGGGTTATGCGCTAGAGCAAAATTATAGTGATGTATTCCTGAATCGCTTCAATTCATCCGAAGTAATATTTGCACCATTTGCAGGGCCTGCTCCAGAAGGTGGTACACAAATGTCACAAATTAACAGAACAAGCTTTAGTAGTTCACTCAATTCTCTTGCAGATGCACAAATAGGTACAAATAGTGATGGAAGTTTAATGGGTACAGGTAATAATTACGACCCTAGATTCAGCTATGCTTATTCTGATGCTACCAAAGGGGTTAGAACTAACGGAAAGTATCCTTTTAATGATTTGACAAATTCAGAAAACAACACATTGTATTATCTAAGACTTTCCGAAATTTTTCTAATCCATGCAGAGGCAGAGACTCGCAAAGCAGTACCTGATTATACATCGGCTTTAAACAGCCTAAACATTATAAGAAATCGTGCAGGGGTAAATCCTAAATCCTTTCTGGATCAAGCCACCTTATTAGAAGATATTAGAAATGAAAAACTACTCGAATTATTCTTCGAGAATGGAGAGCCATATTACGATATTGTTCGATTTGATCGACTAGGTAATTTAACAGCTTCAGATATTAAATCTACTCTAGTCTCTGACACGCGATTTATCCTTCCTATTCCAGCAAGAGCATTGAATGGTAATAATTTACTTATTCAAAATCCTGGGTATTAACATTAAAATAAAATGATGAAAAATATAACATACTTACTTCTGGCAATAGCTTTAATCTCCTGTCAGCAAGAACAACAACCTAAAGAATATGCCGTGATCTATGGCACTATCAAAAACCCTAGCGTAGATCTCAATTTGAGGCTTTATGATCCTATAGCAAGTGAAAGTTTTATGGTAGAAGTTGCACCAGACGGTACTTTCAGGGATACATTGCGACTTGCTGATCCAGTAATGTTCAACGCTGTTTATGAAAACATGTTTAATCTATATTTAGAAAACGATATGGATCTAGAAGTAACATTCAACAAAAACGAGTTGACCAAGTCAATTGCATTTGCTGGCGACGGAGCTGCAGAAAATCAATTTTTACTATTTAAAAATAAAAACAATGCAGAGTTAATGGGCGCCGATTACAAAGAATATCTGGGTTTAGAAGATGAAGTATTTGAACGTAAAACTGAAGATTACATCGCAATTGTAAAAAAAGAACTCAATGATAACAATGACACATTTTCACAAATATTTATAGATAGGCAACTAGAAGCGCTGGATGATTTTAAAGAGAGCATAACCGCACAACATGTTGAGCAACTAACTATTAATGAAAATCTTAGCCCTGGTAAACCATCGCCTACTTTTGAAAACTATTTAAACTACGATGGAGGCACTAATGATTTGAACGATTATCTAGGTAAATATATATATATTGATGTATGGGCTACGTGGTGTGTCCCTTGTGTTTATGAGATGCCTTATATGAACAAGATCGAAAAAGAATATGCTAATAAGAATATTCAATTTATAGGCTTGTCTATAGATGATCCAGAGC
This sequence comes from uncultured Nonlabens sp., assembly GCA_947491755.1. Taxonomy (GTDB): domain Bacteria; phylum Bacteroidota; class Bacteroidia; order Flavobacteriales; family Flavobacteriaceae; genus Nonlabens. Next base: position 65,028 of record CANLKV010000004.1, read on the forward strand.
GTGATGAGCAAAGCTGGCGGGACATGATCGTAGATAAAGAACTACATGGCACACAATTGCTTGCAGATGATCAGATCAACTCTCAATTTATTAGAGATTATTATATCTATGGCATTCCACGATTTATATTATTAGACCCGCAAGGTAATATTGTATCGTATGATGCACCACGCCCTAGTGAGCCCAGGCTTAAGGAATTATTCAATTCCTTAAATATTTAGAAACAATTTTGTTTAGATGGTTGCAGTAACTCTCAGGATCTCAAATTTCCTGGGAGTTATTAAATCTATGTATCTTATTGATTTTTAGAACTCTGTCTAAAGCATAGTTTTCAGGTTGTTGTAATTATGCTTTCGCAAAAGCGTAAACTTCATACAGTAGTCGCATATACTACCTCTATACCCTTCATGTAGGAACCACTACCATTTGTCACCTTGCAATCATTAATTTAAAACTGTGGCAGGTTCCGATAAAACCACCTCCTTATGAGTCGCTTTACTTTTTTATATCTCCTTCTTTTATCTACAATAGCAACAGGACAAATTTATGAGCCAGTCTCTTGGTCAACTTCGGTCGAAAAAGTGTCAACAAATACATACGATCTCATCACTCGAGCCACAATTGATCCCGGATGGCACTTGTATTCCCAAGATGTTCCCGATAACGGACCTGTACCTACCACATTTACCTATTCTGTAAATGAATCATTTAATCTTGTAGGTACCACACAAGAAAGTACCGGTACCACTATTAATGATCCAGTTTTTAATATGGATATTACTTTCTTTTCAAATAATGCCGTTTTCAAACAACGGATTACTGTAGATGAAAACCTTCCCGCTTCTATTATTGAGGCAGAGGTCGAGTTTATGGTTTGTGATGATAAGCGCTGTCTACCCCCTACTTATGTTGATCTAGAATATAATATGGGTAATGCTGTAGCACTATCCAGCTCTGGACAAACTAACGTGAAGAGGCAAAAAACAAGCTTCACCCAAAAAAATAATCCTAGTAAGAACCTCAAAAACAGCGTGCCTCAAAAAACTGAAAATGAAAATTCCAAGGGGCTTTGGACCATTTTTATAATTGCATTTATTTCTGGTTTTGCTGCTTTACTTACACCCTGTGTTTTCCCTATGATTCCGATGACCGTAAGTTATTTTACAAAGCAAAGTAAAAGCAAGGGACAAGGAATTAAAAATGCTCTTATTTATGGATGTTTTATTGTAGTCATTTACGTCCTACTAGGAACCGCGGTAACCGCAATCTTCGGTGCAGATGCCTTGAATGCTTTATCCACTAGCGTGTGGTTTAATTTAATATTCTTTCTAATTCTTGTAATATTTGCTATTTCGTTTTTAGGTGCTTTTGAGATTGTATTACCGTATAAATGGGTCAATAAGGTTGATCGTCAAGCAAGTCGCAGTGGGCTTGTGGGCATGTTTTTTATGGCTCTTGCTCTTGCTGTCGTTTCATTTTCTTGCACAGGTCCTATTGTAGGCACTTTATTAGTTGAGGCTGCCTCTAAGGGAGGTATTGCGCCTATAATCGGTATGCTAGGTTTTTCACTTGCAATTGCTCTTCCTTTTGCTTTATTTGCCGCTTTTCCAGGCTGGCTTAATTCATTACCTAAATCAGGTGGGTGGCTCAATACGGTAAAGGTTGTTTTAGGTTTTTTAGAATTAGCACTAGCATTCAAGTTTTTGTCACAGGCGGACCTAGTATTACAATTGCATCTGCTAGAGCGCGAGGTCTTCCTTGCCATATGGGTGGCAATTTTTGGCGCATTAGCGCTATATCTTTTCGGTAAAATAAGGTTGCCGCATGATTCTCTAGTGAATCATATATCGGTAGGACGTCTAAGTCTAGCCTTGCTTACGACAGCATTTACGATATATTTAATCCCTGGATTATGGGGCGCTCCATTACAGCTAATTAGTGCATTCCCGCCTCCATTAGATTATGCAGAATCTCCCTATGGTGTAGGAAAGTCCAATCTTGGTATGATTTCTACAGAGAATCTCCCAGACATACCTGATGGTGCACATTTGCTAGCGCCACATCAAATCCTCACTTTTAATGATTATGATAAAGGGCTAGCTTATGCTAAAAAAGTACAGAAGCCAGTATTATTAGATTTTACAGGATGGGCTTGCGTAAACTGTAGAAAAATGGAACAGAATGTTTGGCCTCAACCAGAAATTCTCAAGCATTTAAAAAATGATGTAGTATTAATTTCCCTTTATGTAGATGATAAAAGACCATTAGATGAAGAGGATATAGTGGAGTCCCAATTGAAATCAGGAAAAAAATTGAGATATATAGGGCAAAAATGGAGTGAATTTCAAACCATTAGATATAAAACCAATACTCAACCTTTTTATGTATTGATGGGCCACGACGAGAAAAACCTCATTGAGCCTGTAGGATACACTCCAGATCCAGACGTGTATGATGTGTGGCTTGAAACAGGAATTGAAAATTTTACAAAATGACAAAAAGTAACCCTCTCAAATTTGAAAGTAAAAATTCAAACAAATCGTTAGAGTCATATTTTCAATATTTCAGATCAGGGATAATAGGATCTGACTATATGTTTGATTCACTTGGTTTCAAACATCAAATGCTATATGCAGACTGGATAGCGAGTGGAAGAATGTATCGACCCATTGACTTAAAAATCATGAATGACTTAGGTCCAATAATGGCAAATACTCACTCCTTTTCAAGTGAAAGTGGTAAACTAATCACTTATCATTATCAAGAGGCAAGAGCTATTATTAAAAAGCACGTTAATGCTTCAGTCAATGATGTACTCGTTACTACTGGAACAGGTATGACCGGTGCACTTAATAAATTGCTGCGTATACTTGACTTACCCCAAAAAGGTAAAAACAGCACCTCAAACTTCACAGGATCTAATGATAAACCAGTTGTGTTTCTAACCCACATGGAACATCACTCTAATCAAGCTGCATGGTTTGAGCTCAATGTTGATGTTGTCATTCTACCTCCTAGCGATGATTTACTTGTAGCCCCTTCACAGTTAGAAAAAGTATTAGAACAATATCAAGATAGAACCTTAAAAATTGGAGCTTTTACTGCTTGTTCAAATGTTACTGGTATAAAAAGTAACTATCATGAACTAGCCAGGATCATGCATAAAAATAAAGGATTGTGTTTCATAGATTTTGCCGCATCTGCACCATATGTAAGGATAAACATGCGTCCAAAAAAAACTGAAGAAAAACTCGATGCGATTTTCTTCTCTCCACACAAGTTTTTAGGAGGGCCAGGAAGTTGTGGTATCCTGCTTTATGACAAGAACCTACACAAAAAATTGGTTCCTGATAATCCAGGGGGTGGTAATGTAAAATGGACGATGCCTTGCGGCACACTTTCCTATCATAAAGATTTAGAAGTGCGGGAAGATGGAGGAACCCCTGGCATAGTTCAAACCGTCAGGGCTGCTCTAGCCATCAAACTTAAAGAGCAAATGAACACTTCTTTAATAAAACAAAGGGAGCAAGAACTGCTATCATTGTTTCATAATGAATTTAAAAACAATGATAACATATTATTTTTAGGAGCTCCAGATGTAGATCGGATAGGATGTGTCGCCTTCAACCTAAAAAATATTCATTATAATCTAGTCGTAAGACTATTAAACGATAGGTATGGTATTCAAGTACGTGGTGGCTGGTCTTGTGCTAGTACATATGCGCATTATTTATTTAAAATTAGCTTTGAACAATCAAAGAGTATTATGAATGCAATTGACTCAAGCGATTTGAGTTCTAAACCTGGATGGGTGCGTATTTCCTTACATCCTACTATGTTAGATAAAGAGGTTCTAAGGATAACAGATGCTATAAAAGAAATAATTTTGAACTACAAAAAATGGGAGACTGATTACCGTTACGATTCTTCGACCAATGAATTTTTGTTGGTTACAAACTCTTTGGCATCTAATAGCAAAGTCAAAGATTTTTACAAGCTTTAAAGAATATAAGTGCCTAGAATATTCTCTATTTGCGAATTTGATCTTCAAATGCGACAACGATATTTTATGATTTAAACAGAGGCTTTTCAACTTTATAACTAATTACTCTAATCTAAATGATCAATCGGGTAGCACTAACTTTTGAAGTAGTTTCATATCACAAATGCTACAATACGATAATAAAAATATTAGACTATTTGTTTTGCAATGATAACTTGGTTGAACCTAATACCTATCTGGAACCACTTCTAGACAATAGATAAAATTTTCAACTTCGGTAATGGGTACTTCCAGATGGGTCATGAACTTATTTTAATTCTTGCTATGGTCGTTACTTCCGCCACGGGTTGACACTATTTTATTCTACAAGATCAAAATAACTGAAGACTTTTAGACAGTCATTCTTAAAAAATAAATAACTCACCACGGCTATGTTCCGTTTGAAAGAATAGATATGGGCATTAGATTGCAGTTAAATTCTATAAAAATAGCGGCCTATTGACGGTCAAAAATAGTCCTGTTTATATCGCTTTCGCGAAAGCGAACTTTTAAACCCTATTTTATAAATACTATAGCTTTATAAATTAACAGCTATAAATATGGAAACTCCTGACTATTGCTAAAGCTTTATTTTTACAATCTCTTTATAACACCCTAATATGCGCACAGTTATTTGCTTATTACTGTTGGCCCTCTACAGCAGTTGTAAAAACGAGTCTCGTCATCACGATCTAGAACCGGTAGAAACCTCTGAAAATAGCGATAATGAATCTGTGAAAGTCATAGGTGCGATGCGCGATGTCATGTGGAAGGGCGAACTGGGCAGTAAGATTAAAATAGATACTATTCAACCCCACAAAGGCTTATATGGTATAGGTCCTCTCGCCTTTTTAAAAGGTGAGATTTTAATTTTAAACGGGAATAGTTATGTCTCCAGAATCACAGATGATGGCGAACCCATTGTAGCGATCGAAAAAGATGTCACAGCTCCATTTTTTGTTTATGGAAATCAAAACAAATGGAAAGAGACTGACCTGCCAGATGATGTAAATGATCTAGATAGTCTGGAAGAGTTTATAGATAAGGAAATGACTGTTACCAACTTTCCTTTTATTTTCAAACTTTCAGGCAACATCAACCATGGTTCTTATCATATCCAAAATCTTGCCGATAATAGTATGGTAAGTAACCCTACTGAGGCACATGCGGGCCAGCGTAGTTTTATAATTAAAAATCAAGAAGTAACCATTGTAGGGTTTTACTCAAGAAATCATAAAGGTATTTTCACCCACCATGATACGCACATGCATTTACACATGATAACGGCAGATAAGTCTCAAATGGGACATCTGGATGAGGTAGACTTTCATGCAAAGCGCATGCAGCTTTACCTGCCTGAATAGTGGACTGAAATTTCTCTTACTCATCCCTCATACTACAGGACAGGACTTTTATCATCTCCATCTATTTTAGTGAAAAAATTACATCATGCGTGCATTTATTGTATTCTTTAGCTTTATTCTACTGGTATCTTGTCAAAAGGAAACCAAATTATCCACAGAACAACCCTCTTACAACACCACTGTAAGCAACACCACCCCACGCATGGATAGTGATGGTGATATAGTGGATGTACATGATGGTAGGGTGATAAAATTTGGCGATCAGTATTATTGGTATGGTACTTCTTATGGCAACACTAATGGATTTACCACTGCAAACTCCTACCATGTGTATAGTTCACCAGATATGGTGTCTTGGAAAAAAGAAGGTCAGTTATTACCTAATCAGCCTGAAGGTGTGTATTACCGGCCACATGTCATTTACAATAAAAAAAATGACAACTACGTGTTATGGTATAATTGGTATCCACAGCTGTGGGATGGAAAATTTGGCGTGGCCGTATCTGACACTCCTACCGGTCCTTTTACTATTGTAAATGATGATGTAGCCATGTTCAGGTCAGAGGCTGGATTAGGAGATTTTGGTCTATTTGTAGACGAGGATGAAACCGCATACATCAGTTATAACACGATTAACAATCACCAAGTTTCCATCGAAAAATTAGATGCAGATTACACTGGATCTACAATGGAAAATGGTGGTATTATAGACCAGCACATGGAGGCTGGATCACAATTCAAACGTGGTGAATATTATTATTTGTTAACAGACTATACTTGTTGTTTCTGTAATTATGGCTCTGGTGCTCGTGTTTACCAATCAAAGGATCCATTGTCTGGCTATCAATTGACTGGAAACATAAATAGAAAACCTGGAACGCCTGCTCCTGTTGTTACTGACGGTATAAGCGTGGGAACTGATCATCTTACTATCAGTAAAAAAGATAGCTTGTTTGATAGCGTGCAGCTGCTGTGGAAAGAAGAACAGAACATATCAACACTCACCGTAGATATTTTTACTGGTAATCGACCAGAAAATTGTGGTGATGTTTCTAACCCTCGAGTTCATCCAGAATTTGAAGCTCCAGAGTTTATAGTGGAATACTGGAATAAAACAACATGGCAACCTATAGAAGTCAATCAAGTAACCTCTGAAAAAACAGCTATTGCAGAACGATTGACCTTACAAATCAATCCTACAGAGGCCTATCGTTTACGTGTAACACCAGTTGCTAGCTACAAGTTTGATCGTGTTTTTATCAACGAGATATCTAGCAATAGTAATAACACACCTGCTGCCTACCTTACTGGTTCTACTATACCACAACGCCCCATTATCCCAGCACAACAAACTTATGTAATGGAATTACCTACCGCAGATGGCACACAGTTTTTATGGATGGGTGATATGTGGGGATCAGCATCTGACAATATTAAAGGACATGATTACCAGTACTGGAGCGCTCCTCTCGAATTCAGAAAAGACGGCACTATTGTACCCTTAGAATGGAATAGCGAGTGGGGTTTTAATAATCGATAATGTTAATTTGAGTTTTCTAAAACTCGATCAACAAAGTCAAAAAGTAATGGAAATGCTGGTTGCGCCATCAAGTGGCCATAGCCCTGCAATTCTAATAACTCAATGGATGTATTGCCTGCTACCTGCATCATACGCTGGAAGTAGGCATTCTCTTCATACCTTCCTAACAATTCTTTGTCTCTATCCCCTGTTATAAGTAATATAGGCGGTGTATTTGCTTTTACAAAATGTAAAGGTGCATATTCATCCACTACTGCCCGCTCTTGTGGTATACCACGTTCTTTTCTTATTTGAAAATGCGTTATGGTATGGCCACTCATGGGAATGACTCCCGCAATCTTACCAGCATCAATGCCGTAGTCCTGCAGGCGGTTTGAATCCAGTACTGCCATCATTGCGAGGTAGCCACCAGCAGAATGTCCAGCAATAAATATTTTCTCTGGATCGCCTCCATAATCTTCTATATTTTCAATGACCCATGCAATGGCCTCTACTGCATCGTCAATGATTGTGGTAGCAGGTACAGCTGGCGCCTGACGGTAGTCAGCACTAGCGATAATATATCCGGCACGTTTCAACCCTTCTGGAATTGTATTATCGCCACTTGTAAGTCCACCGCCGTGAAACCATACGATGACAGGAAGACCTTGCGGACTCATTTCTACATGGCCTATATCAAACACCTTTTTTTCGAGACTATAAGCAGTGGACGGAGTGATTTGCGATTGATAAGACACATCTGTCGTCCACGAATAGCCCGTTGTTTGTGCCAAAAGCCCTGCTGGTAACAATAGAAATACCAGCAGGGCAATTGAAAAATTAAATTTCCGATTCATCGTTACAGGGTAGGCAATCGCCCAGCAGGGAGCTCATCGATTAACTTCAATACAAAACTATAGGAATAATCCTGTGCTGGCAACCTAAATTCTGGATGTGGTAAGGCGGCAGGTGACCAACTATCGTCACCACCTACACCCATTTGTTTCAAGTCTATATTGACAGTGATTGTTCCATCCCTTTTTAAATCATATGTGTGCAGTGCCTCGTCAATGTTTTCGTTACTGTAAGGCCTAGCGCTCATACTCAATAACTGGTCTGTACTACCTATATACAGTCCATTATCGGCAGCATCAGTAAGCGCCATCCAGCGCACCCCAATTTTATTGCCACTCTCTTGTGGACGAATATACGAGTCATAATCTGTCACCGCATTCTCTTGATAAAGGCCTACATCTGCCGCTAGCTGGCGGTCTTGATAATTTTCAAAAGGCCCCTTCCCTAGGTAAGTAACGTTTTGATAGCTATCTGGAATCTGCAGCTGCATTCCATATTTAGGCAGCATAGGCAACTCCGTATCATCAGGCAGATCCATCGCGTTATCCACCTTTACCATTCCATTGCTATATACGTGATAGGTCACTGCAAGCGATCCATTCACATCAGGCATTGCAAATTGACTTTGCAAACTAACTTTATGGTCGGTTTTATCTATAACCTTCATGGATTGAAGGTTAACATTTTTTCCAGCATTCTTCCATACAGCAAGCGTTTCTGGGGTACGACCGCCCCCACGATCATTATCTGTTGTAGGCCTCCAAAATTGAGGTCGCAATGGTGTAGCGATGTTATTGGATTCCGCTTTCGCGAAAGCGATCATCTCACCACTATCGGTATCAAAAATAGCTTTAAATTGTTGCCCAGCAACGGTTACTAGATTATCACTCTCTGTCACAGAAAGAGGAGGGTAGTCTGACCAATTTATCGATACAGCAGCTGTAGTTACAGGTATTTCAAATTGCTCCCAGGCAATCTCATGACCCGCTGGACTGTGCCTGTTGGCATTTTTTTGTACCAGCGCTACTCTTAGAAAATACTCTGCCCCTGGTAAGGCTGCCGGCATATTAAATGGAATTGTTATTGCTGTAGATGTATTGGGCAAGCCGGCAATATTCTCAAGCAATCCCTCATCTACTACCCTACCGTCTTGAGTCAACTGCCAGGTTACATTAAATGCGTTGAGATTTTTAAAATTGTGACGGTTATAGAGTTCAATACTGCCTTTTTTAACGTCTTGGGCGGTAAATCCTACTGGTTGAAAAACCTTTTTTACTTCCCATAAGGCTGGTTTGACCTCACGATCTGGACCAACGATACCGTTAAGGCAAAAGTTAAGATCGTTGATCTCAATATCCCCCATATCACCCCCAAAGGCGTAGTACTCCTCTCCATCTTCTGTTTTTTGAATCAATCCTTGATCCACCCAGTCCCAGATATAACCACCTACCAGTTGTCTGTTAGAGCGAATTGCATCCCAAAATTTGAATAAATTACCAGTAGAATTACCCATACTATGTGCATACTCACACCAGATGACTGGTCGATCTTCCCCTGGAAGGTCTGCCATCATTTCCATATAGGCTATAGGTTCATACATCCTACTTACCATATCAACATAGGCAGGATCACGTTGATGGCTTCCATCAGGATTAGGCCTTCTGCGCTGGGCTCCTTCATAATGCACCATTCTAGTATCGTCATATGCATTTATCCACTGGGCCATTGCAGCATGATTAAACCCAGATCCAGACTCATTTCCTAGAGACCAGAAGATAATAGAGGGGTGATTTTTATCACGCTCGACCATGCGCACCGCTCGCTGTAAAAAAGCATTTGACCAGCTGGGATCATTACTTAGCTTACCACCCAACCCATGTGTTTCAAGATTTGCCTCATCCATTAAATAAATTCCATACTCGTCGCACAGGTCGTACCACAATTCGTTATTTGGGTAGTGTGATGTACGAACAGCATTTATATTAAATTTTTTCATTAATTCAATATCCGTACGCATGGCCTCTTCACTAATCACCTTACCTGTACGAGGATCGTGATCATGTCGATTGACACCGTACATAAGTACTTCCTCTCCATTGACTAATACGGCACCGTTATCGATTTCAATTTTCCTGAAACCTACTCTGGTACTGCGAGCCTCCAGTAAAGTTCCCTGTGGGTCTTTTATTTGAAATACTAGAGTATAAAGATTAGGGAATTCTGCACTCCACAATTTTGGATTAGTGACTTCACTTTTAAGAAGCTCAAATGGTGGTTTATCACGTTGCCCATATTGTTCAAAATAGATTTTACTTAATGGGATAGATATAGGTTCATTGTTGACCACCTTGCCTTGCTCATCCAGCAACTGTGCGTCAAGTGTATAATCTTTGAGCTTTACATCTTTATAGCGCTTGATTCTAGGGCGTATTTGTAGCTGGGCATTTTCATAAGCATCGTCCAGCTGCGTTTTTACGAAAAAGTCGTACAGCTGTACCTTAGGAGCTGCCGTTAAATATACATCTCTTTGTATACCGCTTAATCGCCAGTGATCTTGATCTTCCAGGTACACCCCATCAGACCAGCGATAAACCTGGACGGCTAGATCATTTTTACCTTTCTTTAAATATGGAGTGACATCAAAGTGTGTAGGTAGCTGAGAGTCCTCGCTATATCCTAAAAGCTTACCATTCACCCAGACGTAATATGCAGAACTTACCCCACCAAAGGTAAGTGTAACCTGCATGTCTTCCCATTGATCATCTATGGTAAAACTAGTCTTATAACTTCCTGTGGGATTGTCGTCCTGTGGAGTATAAGGGGGATCTACTGGCACAAATGGATAATCAATATTTGAGTATATGGCGGTACCGTAACCATGCAGCTCCCAATTAGCTGGCACAGGTATGCTGTTCCAGTCACTCACGTCATAGTCGGGTTGCTCAAAGTTTTCTGGAGCTTGTTCTGGCACGGGTGCCCATGAAAATTTCCAATCGCCATTTAACGATTTATAACGGCCTGAGTTTTTAAAATCTCTTTTTACCGCCTCTTCTACAGTGGCATAGGAATATGAGGTGGCTCTGGCGGGCAAACGATTGATACCGCTTACTTGTGGATCCTGCCAGGGAGGCGTCATTTCCTGATTCAATCTAGGTTGCTGCTGTGCAGTAGTTGTTATGCTCAAAAAGATGCATGACAACAAATGCATAATGTTGTGTAGTGATGAATTTTTCATGTTAATCTCCTTTATAATTAGGATTAGGAGTTGGGTATTGTGCGCCCAACCGGTCTAATTCGGTTTGCATGGTCTCTTTAAGTTGATCTAATAAATCGGGCTGACTGGCAGCGAGGTTATTACTTTCGCTTCTATCATTTTTTAGATTATAGAGTTCGTAAGTATCGCTTTCGTAAAAATAAATGAGCTTCATATCGCCCAGACGCATGGCGGTTGCTGGCTTACCACGCTGTGGGGAGTAATGAGGCAAATGCCAAATAAGCGGGCGATCTTCCATTGTTCCTGTCTCTAGTAAAGTCATTAAATCTTTACCATCTTCCGTTGCTATTGTTGATCCAGTTATACCAGCAATCGTGTTGAAAAAATCCTGTGCCACCACGGGATTAGTAATGATCTTCGGCTCTTTAAATCTAGCCGGCCAGCTTATAATTAATGGCTCTCTTATACCACCTTCATAAACATAACCTTTACCAGCTCTTAATGGTCCATTATCTGTGGGAGGCGTGTGTTTTGCAAAGGCGGGAACCTCCTCTACAGACAACCCACCGTTGTCTGAAGTAAACAGAACGATTGTGTTATCACTGATTCCTAATTCTTTCAATCGCTGTAGAATACGACCTACATTAATATCAATACTTTCAACCATTGCAGCATAATGGGGATCAGGCAATGTCGTATCACTGTTTGCGCCTCTCTTTTTTAAATATTTATCTACTAGGGAGTCTTTACCCTCTATAGGTACATGGGGTGAATAATAATTTAGACTTAAAAAGAAAGAGGTATCTTTTTGTTTTTCAATAAACTCAATTGCTTTATCGGTCAACACATCGGTAAGGTAATCACCCTCTTTACTAGAGTTTTGAATTTCAGGTTTTTCTCCCATTTTAAAGAAAGGATAGAAAAATGAATTAGGTAAACCATTGTAACTGCCTGCTATGTTAGAGTCAAAACCCTGGTGTTGTGGCTCAAACTTACCACCGCCCAGATGCCACTTACCTATAAATCCGGTTTGATATTGTCGTTGCTTAAGCAATTCTGCAATAGTTGTGAATTCCAGATCCAAGTGCTGTGCAATAGGTGGTGTTTGCAATTTTTGATTGGGTCCAGCAGGTCTATTTCCATGTATGTGCTCTGTAATGTTTACAGTTATAGGATGTAGCCCAGTCATTATGGCCGCTCTAGAAGGGCTGCACAAGGGTGCTGCAGCATAGGCATCTGTAAATCGCAATCCATCATTTGCCAGTTGATCTAATTGAGGTGTTTCAATAAATTCACTACCATAAACAGACAAATCATGCCACCCCATATCGTCTGTTACAATCATAACAATATTAGGTCTAGTAAAATCATAATCGCTTTGTTGTGATGGTTTACAACTGTTTAAGATGATGACTAGTGCAAGCGCAAGAGTAATTGAAAGGAAACGTTTAATCTTCTTCATAGTGAGATATTAAGTAAATTGACTGCTTAGACCTATAACAATGGTGGATACCACCAGTACAGATAAGCCTGCTGCAAGATTATATTTTGTTTTTTTGGAGGTATTGCTCCATTCCCTAGTCACGATGCCCCACAAAGTGCTAAAGAATATGATAAATGCCATGTGTAAAGTCCAGCTGGCAAAATCTTTCTCGCCCATTTGCGTGCTGCCCATGCCATAAAACATAAATTGACAATACCACGTGGCTCCAGCTATCATCGCAAATAAATAATTTTTACGTAAAGGGGTACTTCTATCAGTATAGTTTTTATATGTTTTGTTTTTGATATTTAAATACAGACACCACAATGCGTTAGTAACAAATCCACCAGCCAGTATCACAATAAAAACCGGACCGTTTTGCCACAGCTCTGGTGTATTATAACTCACGGCAAGATCAGCAATGGGAGCACCAGCAACTAGACCGAAAGCAAAGCAAGAGCTCATTATACCTGCAAACAGAGCAACGATTAAGCCTTTGCTTAAATTCATCTCTCCATTATTAGCGTCATTAGAATCTTTGCGATCCTTATCGCGCAATAATCCTGCTCTTCCACAAATAGCGATACCTAACAAACAGATACCTACACCCACCAGTACAATCTGACCAGATCGAGTGTTCAAAAGTTCATTAAACTCACCATCGTAAATGGGCGGTATTAATGTACCAAAAGCGGCAGTTAATCCTAAAGCCAGCGCCATCCCCAGGGAAATACCTAGGTAACGCATCGCCAGACCAAAAGTAAGTCCCCCTATACCCCAAAGAATTCCAAATAGGAAGGACCACCCGATGGATGAGATAGGCGCCTCTGTTAATATTGACCAGGTTTCTGGTACCGTTATCATTGAGACTAATAAAGGAGCTAGCAACCATGCAAAAAGTCCGTTAGTAAGCCAGCCACTCTCCCATGACCATTGTTTTATTTTCTTTATAGGTAGATAAAACGATCCCGCGGCAAAGCCACCAGCAGCATGTAAGCCTATTCCTAAAAATGGATTTACCATAATTGATACATTAACAAATTTGCACTATTTCGATTCCCAATAACTGTGCAGCTTTTTCCAGTGTTCCAGCATGATGGCCTACACCTATTGCACAGTGGTGCGATGGGCCTGCTTTACTCCAATCATCTATAAACTGTCTTATCGAGATAGGAAATTTATATCTGGAGTTTGTATTTCCTATCTGCAATGTTTCACCTGCCACGGATTCACCTTGTGCAACAACAAAAAATATTTTTCCGTTATGATTTTGTGCTACTGACAATAAAGTAACTGGTCCATTTACTACTTTCATCTGTATACTTAAACCTTTTCCAGGTTTGCCGTGATATACTGGAACTGGAACAAGGCCTACCTTACCGTCTGCTATTTTGAAATGTGCCGGCCCGTCATGGCCCAATAAGATCTGATCTTGCTCAAAATCCATAGCATAGAACTCACTGAAAGAACCTCCACTTTCCAGCAGATCCATGATTTTCATAGCTTGTACATTCTTTACCTCATACTCGCCAGCTACAGGTATATTATTACCTGTCAACAAGGTTAATCCTGGAATTAAAGAGGTAACAATATTCTCATAGGCAGCGTCTCCTACTCCCTCAAAATAGTAGGCCAGCGAGCCTAGATGATAGGTTTCTACGATCTTGTCAAGTGCGACTGAAGTTGCTGCGGCACGTTCTAGCTCTTCCTGTTCGCAGTCTGCTGCAACAGCAAAGGCGTGATTAAATTGAGATAATTTCTTTTGTAATTCTTCATTACTAACCTCATCGCGGAAATGTTTGAGCTGGCCAAACTCTATAATCTCAAAATGATTCCCAAAAACTGCTGATTGCTGTGTAAGATCACTGTACACATCGAGCATACCATTGTAATAATGTCCCATGAGACCTACCCGATTGTGACGCATATGTTTAACGACTTTAATTGCAGCTAGATACTCATCCATTTGAGACCAGACATAAGGCTCTTTAAGGTAACCAGAGACCATGTAAAAATCTATCTGAGCCCTATTGAAAACGCTAGCAATCTCTGGAGCTACACAACTCTGGCAATGTGCAAGCCACTCCCCTGTCATACGACCACGATCTCCTATTTTATTAAAGGTAGGATAATCAATCGCCTTTACAGGTTGTAAATTGAGTACAATTATGGGCGCGTTTGTCTTTTGTGCAACTGGCAATACATTCTGGGATAAGGCATAAGTAGAGATAAATAAAACGATTACATCTACCTGCTCTTTATTAAAAGTAGCGGCAGCAGCATTTGCTTTATAACTTGTATCTACCATACCAGCATCTATAACCTCTACATCTGGCCGTTCTAGTTGTTCTTTAATTTCTAGTTGATAGCCTTTCAAACGGTCTAATAGACCATCAAACTGCGACCAGTATGTGTCAAGGCCTATACCGAATAATCCTACTTTAATCATTTTGCTTTTATTAAATGTTTCCCTGGAGTAAGTTGAATGGTGCGCCATTCACCCTCTGGAATAGTTGTCAATTTTACAGATTTTGAATTTAAGTTCGCTTTCGCGAAAGCGTCAGGTATGTAAACTGTTGCTGTTGTGCCCTCTGGCACATTAACATTCATCTCCCATCCATCTGTCGCATCTATAGCCACCTCGATCATTCCCATTACTGATGGTACTGTGGCCTGCACGCGTTTAAGAAAGCCCAACTGCGGCTTGATCTGAAATGTTTTATAACCTGGATCCAAAGGTTCAATCCCAGCAACATACTGAGATAATAAAGTCAAACCACCGCCGCTCCAGGCATGATTTGTAGTGCCACCACCGTAGCCTTCCTTGCCTATTCCCCATCCCTCCCATAGAGTGGTTGTCTCTTTATAATTGACCATGGTAGAAAAACGCTCTTTCAAGCGGTTCAATGCATATGTGGGTTGTTCCATTTGAAATAATGCTTCGACCACATATTTTTCCATGTAGGGACTTGCGTGTTTTTGTTCCTGCAACACCTTGAAAATAGCTGGATACTTGTCATCATCTGCCAGACCAGCAACAACAGCCAGCGCCTGGGACCGGTCATCTGTAATACCTTTATAATCCTGGCCACGATAATGATCTTGTTGCCAGAAAACTGCGTTGAAAGCTTCTTTAAATTGTACCATCTGTGCGTTGATCGAGGCTACATCTGCCTCTTTTTGTAAAGCTCTGGCCATTTCTAATTGACCTTTTAGCGCTAGATAATACTGTGTATTTAAAAGAAGTTCCATGTCTTTGTGCTGTCCCCAGTCTCCCCAGTACCAGCCGCCATTGCGCAATACGAGTACCCCACTATCTTGTAGCTTATAAACTCCCAAATATTTTTTCACAGGCTCGTAAAGTCTGGCTATAGTCTCAAGGTCTCCTGTATGGAGGTAGTAATTATAAAAGCCATAATAACCCACACTAGATAACATTTGACCTGGTAATTCTTGATTCCAGTTACCAGCTGGGACGGGTGAAAAAATAGTGCTATCTGGTCGCTGCCAATTCATCAACTCAAACATACCTTTTTTCATAAGTAGGTCTGACTTGCGATCTAGGGCGTAAAAAGCCTCGCCACTTTCTAATACGGCATCGCCCCACCATTGTGCACGCTCTCGATCTGGGCAATCCATATAAGTATCTCTCATGGTGATATACAAGGTGCGCAAGGATTTGTCCCACAACTGGTTATAAAAATCATCGTCTGCATGAAAGGATCCCACAAACTCCGTTTGATAACCGGTTTCTCTGTATTTTAAATCAAGGATCTTAGTGCCTTCAGGAAATACATAATGGACCTCTTCTCCATTAATCCATCCTAAGACCTCGTATTCTTGAACGCCATCTTTGGCTACATATACAGCTCGTACATTAGGCACACCGCCACCACGATAATGATCTGTGCTTATATGGATGGTGTCACCGGCAGTAGCTTCAATTTCAAAGTATGGGGTAACCTGTGCATTGTAAGGTATTCTCAATTTGAGTGTATCTCCTCTGGCAATGTGGGGAAATTGCGGTGCTTGAGCATAACTTTTAAGTCCATAATCTTTCCAGTGTGGTATGGGGCGCTGTATCAGATTATTCCATTCTTTGTTTTTTGCTGCAGCAACAACTATAGCCGGTGGGTGTAATGAATCTTGATAGGCCTGGCTGGCAAACTCAAAATCGCCTAGTCGTGCATCAAAAAACGTATTAGACTCTGGCAAACGATAGTTAGGAAAGGGAGCAGCCGTCTCTCCAAAACTGGAGTGCGCCCAGGCGCGCCATGTAGAGTCAGATGCAATCACGGTCTCGTCTGCATGCAGCTCAAATAACAAGCCATTCAATTTGCTGCTGTTGTGACTAAAACCGTCCTTACCAAAGTACTGAACTAAAATTGCCACACTGTTATACCCTGCAATTAGGTATTTACTAAGATCTACAGAGTCGTAATAAGTATCTGTAGGCGTCGGCCCTCTTTTAAGACCTCCTTCTCTTATGACCATGGTGCCATTAATCCATAACCAGTATTTAGAATCCACAGCGATGTGTGCGATAGCACTTTCAGGCTTGGCATCCATATTCAGGACTTTACGATAAACAGACCAGGCATTTACCGTATCAGTTTGATCTGCTGCGGCAATTACTTGTGCCTGCCATTCTTGTATTGCAGGAAGGGTTGAGGGTAGTTCCGCTTTCGCGAAAGCGGACTCATCATTCACCTCATTACATGAAACACAGCAAATGAGGAAGCAGAAGATTACAGATTTAAATGTGACGTTTTTCATTCTCATTGAGACAGTGATTTGATCATGAATGAATAATTATAGGAGCCAGCAGGGAGTCTGTAGCCAGCGTGAGGTCTGGCATCTATATTCCATGTGTTATCGCCACCCACTCCCATTTGCAAATGATCGATATTTAAGGTGATATTGTCGGTAAATTGTAAGTCTTCAATACGACTAGAATTCTCAATATTATCCTGGGTAAAGGGCCAGGCACTCATATTTATTGGCGCCCCTATACTTTCGATAAATATACTATCTCCATCATTATTTGAGAGGGTAGCCTGATGAACATCTGTCTTATTACCGCTCTCTTGAGGTCTTACATAATAGGTATAATCTCTAGATATAGACTGTGTGTATAGATCGATAAAACCACCTGTTTTTTTATCTGCATAGGTTTCTAGTGGACCTCGTCCTAGGTATTGCATCGTATCATAAGCAGATGGCAACTCTGTCTGCATCCCTATACGCGGTATATTAGGCAAATGGGCAGCAGTCTGCAGCTGGTAATTGATTACTAGCTTTCCATCCTGTTTTAAGGTATATGTTAATTCTAGATCTACCGTTCTGGCCTCGTTTTTTAAGGTGGCTACTATAACGGCCTCACCAGATTTTGCCGTTTGAGTTATCGATACAGGCTTTAATTCTTGCGGCATTTTTTTCCACATTCCAGAGCGACCTTGCATGTCGCTTGCCTTATCATTATCTGTTGGGGCCCTCCAGAAATTAGGCCTTAGCGGCTGGGTTAAAACAGGCTTGTCGTTAAAGGTGTAGGCTACCAAAAGTCCTGATTTTTGACTTATTTCAATCGAAGCATCTCTTGATGTGGCTACCCAGCTACCGTCACGGCTATAGATTTCAAAATCACCTGATAAATCTGGATCTACACTTGTTATCTGAGGGATATAACGATATAAAAATTGATCTCTAGCAACAGCAAAACCTTTTTCTGCCCACAGCTCATCCTTAGACAGTTTGTAATAAATATTAAGGTAGTAATGGACCCCAGGATCAATATCGATCTCTGGTAAGTCCAATTGTACAACTTTTTGTTCTCCTGCCTGGATATCTGGGGCCTGTTGATTGCCGGTAGCTATCACAACCCCATCTGCTTTAATCTCCCAGTGCAATTGATAGTTTGCTGTTGTTGTGCGATGATGTTTGTTTCGTATTAAAAACGTGCCTTCAAGAATACTTACTGGTGTGGTTTTAATACGCTGCCATACATAACGAGCCTGGTAACCACCTGATTTTACAATACCATCTGCTGTGATTAATCCTTTTTGAATAGGTTGCAGGTCTTCTTGCGTCTGTCCATAATCGCTCCCATGCTTCCATAAAATTTTACCATCTTCACTAGGCTTTGCAATAAGTTGATCCCTCCAGTCCCAAACAAATCCTCCTACCAGTCGCGGGTATTTGTAGATAGCATCCCAGTAACTTTGTAAATCACCTGTAGATTGCCCCTGTGAGTGGGCATACTCCACCCATATGATAGGGCGAGTATCGTCTGGCTGTGCGGCTAGATCAATCATGTCCCCTGTCAATCGATACATGCGACTTATTATGTCTGTAGAGAGTCGATCCTTAGGCTCTGGCTTAGGCCAGTTGTAGCCATAAATATTTTGTGCTCCCTCATAATGTACTGGTCTTGTGGGATCGTACTCTTTTATCCATGCAGATAATGCTGCATGATTAGGTCCATAACCAGCTTCATTACCTAAAGACCAGCTAACGATACTAGGAAAATTTTTGTCGCGCTGCACCATGTTGATACCACGTTCCATGAAGGGAGTAATGTACGATGGCATGTTGCTGGGCAGAGAGCCCAATTTGTGACTTTCAATATTTGCCTCGTCCATCACATAGATACCATACTCGTCACATAACCGGTACCAGTATGGATCATTGGGATAATGAGAGGATCTTGATGCATTGACATTCATTTGTTTCATGAGTCTGGCATCCTCTCTCATCGCTGCCTTTGTAGCTGCTTTACCATGCAGTGGATCCCAGTCATGTCGATTAACTCCATACAATAAAACGGGCACGCCATTTACCTTAAATTGTCCATCGCTGGTATCGATCTCTCTAAATCCTACATGATTACTACGAGCTTCTAGTAAATTACCCTGATTATCAAATAAACTGAGCACCAGTGTGTATAAATAGGGTTGCTCTGCAGACCATTTAAATGGATTTTTAACTGGTACACTTATTAAATTATCAAAAGGACGATTACCTATTTGCGGGTAATACTCTTGAACTAATTGAGACATGGGTAAGTTGATCGCACTGTCCAGTACCGCATTTCCCATCGCATCATACAATTGTGCTTTCAGGTTGTACTTGCTATAATCTGTATTGTCAAACGATCTTATTTGAGGTCTAATCTGCAATACAGCATCTGTAAAGGTTTCATCTAAATCAGTTCTTATAGCGTAATCATAAATCTGGGTTTGTGGTGCAGCATCAAGGTAAACATCTCTAGTAATGCCACTCATACGCCAGTGATCTTGATCTTCAATATAACTACCGTCGCTCCATTGCAACACCTGCAATGCAATAAGATTTTTACCTGCCTTTAAATAAGGGGATATATCAAATCGCGCCGGCAGGAAATTATCCTCGCTGTACCCCACATAAATACCGTTTACCCATACTTGTAAAGCAGATGATGCCGCACCCACGTGCAAACTTATCTGCATGTCTTTCCATTCCTGCGGCAATTCTACATATTTGCGATACGAACCCAAAGGGTTATAATCTGTAGGGATTTGCGGGATTTTAATATTTTTATCACTCCATATTTCAGGGGTCAAACGCTGCCACGGTTTACCATAACCATGCAGCTCCCAGTTTGACGGTACTGGAATGGTATCCCATAGACGAGCTTGATAATCATTTGTGTAAAAATCTTTTGGCGCTTCCTGTGGTGAGTTAGCAAACTTAAATTGCCAGTTGCCATTGAGAGACATGTGTCGGGTAGAAGATTCTGGTGAGTTCGCTTTCGCGAAAGCGGTATTTTTATACGATACAGAAGCTGCGCGAGCAGGCAATCTATTAATCTGGGTAACTGTAGGATCTTGCCAGGGATCTCGCTGCTGAGCCATGACATCGCAAAAAAGAAGAACTATAAAGTAAAAAAATATTTTTCGCTGCTTGATCCACATAAACTAGATGTTAATGCTAAAATAACACCCTCTACAAGGAGTGGTATCCTGTGCTATAGGGGATCTACAGAGAAGTTCTGCAGAATTGTGATATTGCCGAGGTACGAAAATGTTTTAGAAAAAAGTACAGTACAGTACAGGATGGTGCTTTTTTACCATCTTGCTAATATTGGGTTAAATTATTACGGATAGGAATGATCGAAAACGATTGAGATTTCAATAACCGTATTTTTTAAACATACCACTTAAGCTTATCATATGAAACACAATGACAAAAGAACTGGTCGCTACAAATGGCGCTCTAAACTCCTAATGCTGCTAATGCTATTAGGATTTTCTGTAAATGCGCTGGCTCAAAGTATTGTAACTGGTAAAGTTACCGATGAAAATAATGAACCAATTGCGAGTGTTACCATTGCAATCGTAGGAACCAGCCAGGGAACCTTAACAGATTTTGATGGTAATTATAGTATTGAAACTACTAGTCCGTCTGATATTCTTAGATTTTCTTATCTAGGATATAAGTCCCAGGATATTGTAGTAGGGGACAAAAATGTTATTAATGTAACGTTGTCTCAAACTGCAGAAGGTCTAGACGAGGTTGTTGTGATAGGATATGGTTCTCGTGATCGTAAGGATTTGATTGGAGCCGTTTCTACTGTTAAAGCAGAAGGTATTGAAGAGCAACCTATCACTACATTTGAGCAAGCCCTTTCTGGACAAGTATCTGGTGTGCAATTGCGTCAAAACGGTGCACCTGGATCTGGACCTGAAGTTTTAATTAGAGGTATAGGATCTACAGGAGGGAATAATGCACCTTTATATGTAGTTGACGGTATTCCTTTGGGAAATGTAAATAGTCAACGAGATAACTTCATCCTAAGTTCTATTGATCCTGGTAGTATTGCATCGATTAGTGTTTTGAAAGATGCATCTGCAAAAGCGATATATGGATCACGAGCCTCAAACGGTGTAATTATTATTACCACAAAAAGAGGAAAAATTGGAAAACCAACGATCACATTTGGTACATCACTAGGTTATCAAGACATTCCTGATTTTGAACAGCCTGATGTGTTAACGGCAGAACAATTGAGACGTTTTAGAATCGATTCTTTTGAGGACAGACGTGCTTCCGTAGGAGTCCTAGGACCTGGTGAAATTGCAGAATTAGATCGTCTTATTGCATTAGGTGATTTAGGAGCGGGAACCAACTGGTTTGATGAAATCACGCGCAGCGCACCTATGAACGAATACAATATAGGAGTGAATGGAGGATCAGAAAAAGTAAGATATAATGTATCTGCAAATTATACTGATCAGGATGGTACTCTACTCAATACGAGTTTTAAAAGGTATAGCGTGCGTGCTAACATGGATGTAGATGTTACTGATAACATCCGTTTTGGTATCAACCTTGCACCTTCACAGCTTCAGGCTACAGGTGGTCGTACCGATGCAGGTGGAGATAATTTTAACATATTTGAAGCTGTTCCATTATCGAGATGGACAGACCCATCTGCCCCCTTATTAGGCGCTGATGGTCAATTGACTAACGTGGCCGTAGGTGATGTCATTCCATTCTATAATGTTAATCCTGTGTATCTGTTAACAGCTAGAGAGGACAACAGACGTACCAATCAATTATTGGCAGGTACTTATGTTGAAGTTGATATTATCGAAGGGCTTACAGCAAGAACTTTTGGATCTGTTCAATATACCGACAGACGCAATACATTCTTTGAACCTTCTGATTTCCCATTTAATGGTGCACTACAACCTAATGTTTTAGGAACAAGACAAGCGCGTGCCGGTATAGGTGAAAATGCAAGTTTAAATTACACGTGGCAAAATACCTTAACCTACACGACTACCATAGGAGAAAACCACAGGATAGACGCTCTGGCAGGTTTTAACATCGAGAAAAATAGATTCGAAAGTACGTCAATTACTGCTGTCAACCTGATTGACGAATCTATTACCATTCCAAGCTTTGGAAACACAGATCCAGAAAATATAACCAACTTTACCGGTGGTGGAAACGCAGGTGCAAATAGCCTTGTTTCACTTATAGGAAGGGTAGATTATGCTTACAAAAATAAATATTACGTAACAGGTACTATACGTAGAGATGGCTCTTCCCGATTCGGTGCTGACACACGTTACGGTAACTTCCCGTCTATTGCAGGTGCATGGCGTGTCTCAAACGAGCCTTTCTGGGATTCTCTAAAAAATACTGTTTCAGAGTTTAAAGTAGAAGGTGGTTACGGTATAAGTGGTAGCAATGCTAACATAGGTAACTTTCAAGCACAAGGACAAATTAACGCTGGACCAGACTATGTGTTTGGTGGCGGGCTAGCGCCTGGTAGTGCAGTTTCTGCCCTACCTAACTCTTCCCTTACCTGGGAGGAAGCAAAAGAAATCAACTTTGGTGTTGATGTAGGTTTATTCAACAACAAGGTTTTTGTAGGAGTAGATTATTATGATATAGAAACTGAAGGTTTCCTAGCTGGACTTCCATTACCTAGCACATCTGGATTTGGGAGTATTCTGACTAACTTAGGAAGCATCGAAAATAAAGGTGTTGAAGTAGAGTTGCGCATCAACAATGTTCTAGGAGGTGATGAGTTTACATGGGATGCTAACTTCAACTTCACTACCAATAGAAGTAAGGTACTAGAACTAGCAGCAGAATCAGGATTTATTAGAACTGGTGCTATTGCAAGAAATTTCACAGAAACACGAGTAGGTGAAGAAGTAGGATTGTATCGAGGGTTTAACGTTACGGGCTTATTTACCCAGGCTGAAATCGATGATCCTAATGTACCAAAATACCCAGGGGCGGTTGAAGGATCGTTGAAATTTGAAGATGGAAATGGCGATGGTGTGCTAGGTGATGAAGAAGATTTTGTTATCATAGGTAATCCTAATCCAGACTTGATTTATGGTATGGTTCATACGTTCAAATACAAAAACTTTGATTTAAGAGCTGTATTTGCTGGTGCTATAGGTGGACAAAATTTCAACGGAACTAATCAGTTCAACGGTAATCAAGATGGAGTGTTTAATGTAGACACAAGACAATTACAAAGATGGAGACCTGGTGACGATCCTAACGCAAGAGTAATACCAGGTACAGCAAGCGCACGTAGTAGACAAAACTTCCGTTTACCTAACTCTTTATCAGTTGACGATGCAGATTATTTATGGGTAAGAAATATAACCCTGGGTTACAGCTTCAAGGGTGATATAGTAGGTAACTTCTTTAAAAATGCAAGAGTTTATACCAGCGTTCAAAATCCATTTTTGTTCACTAACTATGATTTAGGTAATCCAGAGGTAAACCGTTCAGCAGACACGGCACTCGTTCGAAATGTGAATTATGGGGCATTCCCTATTTCAAGAATCGTAACACTGGGCTTTAACGTTACATTTTAAAAAAAGATTGAGATGAAGAATATAGCAGTAAGATTGATTATACTATCAACACTCCTAGTCGCATTCAGTGGCTGTGAGGATTTTTTGGAGGAGAATCCAGAAACATTTCGAACCCCTCAGAACTTTTTTCAGACTGAGGCACAAATAAACGAAGCCATAGCCGGTATTTACAACACCAACCGTGGATTGAATAACGGTCCACACTGGCGTTTTGGTGAAAACAGATCGGACAACACAAGTTTTCAGTTCAATCCAGCAGATCGTGGTGGAATCGACAATGAGGCTATAGACCTCTTTACTATGTTATCTGCAAACCCTAACCTAGCAGATTATTGGAATACTAGTTTTTCTGGTATTTCGAGAGCAAACTTTGCTTTAGAAAACATTGATAATGTACCTTTTGCAAATGAGGACTTGAGAGAAATACGCCGCGGCGAAATTCTTTTTCTGAGAAGTTGGTTTTATTTTAATCTCGTGCAACTATATGGAGATGTTCCTTATATCACATCTGCAGGGGATAGTCCAGAGGAGATATTATCTGAGGAGTTTTTAGACAGAGTACCTGTAGCAACTGTATATGAGAACATTCTAGCAGATGCGCAGACAGCTATCGACCTCTTGCCTACACCAGGCAATACAGAAAGTGGCCGAGCAACACGTGGTGCTGCTCTGATGTTGAAAGCAAAGATGCACATGGCCTTACAAGAGTTTACTCAAGCCCAGACATTGCTTGAACAAATGCAAACACTAGGATATTCATTGCAATCTAACTATGCAGACATTTTTGCACCCAATAACAAGAACAATAGCGAGATGGTATTTGAAATACAATATTCATTTGCGTTAGGACAGGCTTCTAACTTTGTTTCAAGATTTGTTCCTTTCAATAGTGGAACAGACATTTTAGGAACTAGCGGTCCTGCTGGTTCAAGAGCGGGTCAAAATCAACCTACGCAAAATATGATTTCACTTTATGATCAGGATGATGCCCGTTTTGCACACAATATCTCATTTTATAACACTGGTGCAACCATAGAACCGTGGATGAGTAAATTCAATTACGGCTTTGCAGATGATGGATTACAAGATGTTAACTTTCCTATGTTTCGTTATGCAGATGCGCTTTTAATGCTAGCTGAATGTTACCAAGAAACAGGTGGTGGCGATCCAGTTGCTTTATTATTACAGGTAAGATCTCGTTCTATGCCAGACCCTGCCTTAAGCCCTGCAGAAATAGCAGATTTAGATCAAACGATTGCAGACGAAAGACGCAGAGAGTTGCTTGCAGAAAACCACAGATGGTTCGATTTACTACGTACCGGTAAAGCTGTGGAAGTAATGACTGCTCACGGACAAGAGCAAAAGGCAGAAAAACCAACCATTCCATCAGATGCTTATACCAACATAAGAACCTTATTAGGTCTTCCTTTTGGTCAGGTACAAGAGTTTGGTTTTGTTCAAAATCCGGGCTGGGAATAATGCATACCAGCAAGATAGCAGTGATTTTAAATCATTGCTATCAAATGAATGCAGATAAAAAATTAAGAAAGTAACCTCGATTATAGAGAAAAAATATGATGACATGAAGAATAAACTTTACACCGCATCCATATTTACATCCTTGCTATTAATGCTTCTATTTATGGGATGTGATGACGATGATATTATGGCCAATGAACCATATACCCTGTTTACTTTTGAAGTAACTGATCTTACAGTTACTTTTCAAAACGCATCACTAGATAGTCCTGAGAGTTTCAGTTGGGATTTTGGAGATGGACAAACCTCAACAGACCCTAACCCAATTTACACCTATCAAGAGGCAGGTACTTATACGGTAGTTTTAACAGCTACTAACGGTTCTGGAGAAGATACTTTTGAGCGCTCTGTTACTGTAATAGAGCCCATACCGCCACTACCTCCAGTAGTTTTTGAAACATTTGACAACTACACGGTCAATAGCTCTGTAGAAGGACAAGGTACTGCTGGCGATGGATGGAGCGGACCATGGGTGAAATTAACGGGAGAAGATGTTAATGTTGTGTCAGGAGGTATAATCAATAATGAGATTTCAGCGGTTACTACTGGAAACTCCTTAATGCTAGATGCTACCGGAACTAACACAAGATACAAGCGCAACTTTGAAACACCTTATGCAGATAATGGTAATACCTACTGGTTTGCTTTCCAGGCAGAGTTTACTAACGCAGATCAAGACGGTGGTGAGGTACAAGTAATGCTAGTTGACAACGCAGCAGAATCCTTTGGTGCAGGTGGCGGAAACGGACAATTCTTAGGTATTGGTAAAACCATAAACCCTGATGGTCTAGGTGTTATGACTTTTGGACCTTTCAATAATGTAGAAGCAACCACAGCTACCGCAGACGGACCTTTATGGCTCGTTGCAAAAATCGAAACCAACGGTACTGCAGATGCAGATGTTGTAAGATTGTTCGTAAACCCAGCCCCAGGTGTAGAGCCTGTGAATGGAACAGAGGTAGTTACCTTTAACGCTCCAGAACTTAGCGGTGGCTGGCAAGGGATAGGTTTCAAATATTCTGGTGGTAATGCTTCTATGGTACAAATAGATGATATCTATCTAGGAAACTCATTTGAAGATGTAACACCTACTAACTATGTAGATCTTCCACCACCTATTACAGAAACTTTTGATAGCTACACTGTTGATGCAACTGTAGAGGGTCAAGGCGCAGCTGGCAACGGCTGGGCAGGACCATGGACAAAACTCTCTGGTGGTGCGGTAAATGTCGTATCTGGAGGTGTAGATAATAACACTATTTCTGTACAAACTACTGGTAAATCTTTACTACTAGATGCAAGTGCTGGATCCACGCGATACAAAAGACTATTATCAAACCCAATAAGTGATGATGGCCGCACCTACTGGTTTGCTTTCCAAGCAGAATTTAATAATGCAGATCAAGACGGTGGCGAACTAGTAGTAATGCTGGTAGATAATGACTCTGAATCCTTTGGCGGTGGTGGTCCAAATGGTCAATTCTTAGGAATTGGTAAAACTGATTCTAGTACTGCCCCACTAGGTATTTTGACTTTTGGCCCATTCTCAAGAACAAATTCTACCGATGTTTCTGTCGCAGATGGTCCATTGTGGTTAGTGGTTAAGATAGAGACTAATGGAACCGGCGAAGATGACCTTGTTAGAGTATTTGCAAACCCAACCCCAGGTACCACGCCTGTAAATGGTACAGAAGCAGTCTCGTTCCTGGCGCCAGAGTTAGATGGTGGTTGGCAAGGCGTAGGTTTCAAATTTTCTGGTGGTACTACTACCGCAAAAATTGATGATATATACCTAGGATTAAGCTACGATTCCGTAACGCCTGAAAATTATTAAGGCCTAATGTTTTATAAACATTGTCCTGTAAACCTGCAGGAAGCCAAGCTTCCTAATAGAAATGAGCCTTTAACAAGTTCAAAGCAGGTTTAAGAAGAAAAAGTAAATTTTGATTTTAGTCAGAAGCGGTGCAATAAACACGAGTTTATTAGCACCGCTTTATTTTGTAACAAATGAAAAATACCGTTGAGTAAAAAAATAGTGATCCAAGACACTTAGCATAATTTATGACAAGACCTAGACTAGCAACTCAAGGCATAGGTAGATGTTTAAAGTATCTCACAAAACAGTAAGCCTTCTACCCTATCTCTCAGACAGAATTCCTGTCGATAAATCTAAATTCGTTTTTGATCTTGCCTTTTTCCCGGTTCTGTATCATTTGCGACGCTTTGGTTCCCATAGCCACAAAATCAGTAGACATTACCGTAATACCTAGTAAGTCTTTAAGCGGTGTATCGTTGTAGGAAATGATACCTATCTCCTGCCCTAGCGTAAGTTGATTGTCTCTTATTTGTTTAACAAGACTTACAAGGTCTGACTCTTCAATGGTAATAAATAAGTCCCCCTTTTTTAAAATAATATCCTCATACACCTCATCTATTATTTCAAACTCTAGATGTTGCTCAACACAAAATTTCCTGAATCCATGAAGAATACGTTTAGGATAAGGATAAACCGTGTTTTCTGGATAAACCAGAATCAACTTGCCATAATGTGATATTTTTTCTAATCCTGTTGTAAGCGCCTGATAAATATCATTCTCAAAATCCTGATAAATTTCTATTACGTCTCGTTCAAAACGCAACTTGTTGTTATCCATAATAACCAGTCGATCTGATGGAATTTTCTTGATGGCTGCCACCACTTTATCTGTGTAGCTTAAATGATTCAACTGTGGACCCGTAAAATGAGGCATGATTACATAATAATCAAAAGCCCCTAGACTGCGATTGAGTGTATTTAAAAACAACCCCTCATCACAGTGATAAATATGCAGCTCTACATGACCGTTTGCTCCCATATCCTTAACAAAGGAGTTATAAATACGCATTTTATAAGAGCTCAATTTGTTAACCAGAAAAAGAATATTCAACTTCGATGCAGGAGGTTTGCGGGTCACGTAATAACCTTTGCCTCTCACTGAGCTGATTATTTTTTGCTCCTTCAAAATATTATAAGCTTTCTCAACGGTATCTCTAGAAAGGTAGATTTCCTCACTGAGCGCATTAATTGACGGGATTTTTTGATCGATCGTAATATTTCCCAGCAAAATATTGTGCGTTATACTATCGACGATTTGTTGATACTTGGGTTTTCTCGATTTAGGGTTAATTGAGAGAAGATCAAAAATTTCCATGTCTTAATTTTTGTCGAATATCTATTTTTTATGTGACAACTGGAAAAGCTATGGGAAGTTTATGTGCTATAAAAAAACCGCTTTCGCGAAAGCGTAAACAGCATCAAGCACTTAACACTTAAAAAGCAATTGATTTAGGACAGTACAGGATAGTAGATGAAGATGGGGAAGTTATCTTTAACCTATAGCACCAAACATAAAAAGAAAACAATGGCGACCGCTACACCAAAATTTAAATATGTCGATTATCTATGGGATCAAAACAAAGCGGATGCTATAGGAGATGATCAAGTTGAACAATTTCTTTACCGCTCAAATATTTTAGGAGCTGATTTACGCATTACTAATTACGGTGGTGGTAACACCAGTTGTAAAACTATCGAGAAAGACCCATTAACTAATGAAGATGTGGAGGTTATGTGGGTAAAAGGTTCTGGAGGTGATATAGGCACCCTTACCAGATCAGGAATCGCTGGACTGTATACCAGCCGCTTGCGCAATCTTAAAAATGTATATGGCGGTCTAGAGGATGAGGACCGTATGGTCGGACTGTTCCAGCATTGTATTTATGATCTAGACAGCAAGGCTCCGTCAATTGACACCCCATTACATGGATTATTGCCATTTAAGCATATTGATCACCTGCATCCAGATGCACTGATAGCTGTAGCTGCAGCACAGGATAGCGAGCAGGTCACAAAAGATATTTGGGGAGACACCATGGGATGGGTCCCATGGCAGCGACCAGGTTTTGACCTAGGGTTACAATTAGAGAAATGCCTGGCAGACAACCCTGGTATACGTGGGATTGTTCTGGGTAGTCATGGCTTATTCACATGGGGCGATACTAGCTATGAATGTTATATGAATAGCCTAGAGGTGATAGAAATGGCATCTGCATATATTGAGAATAAAGTAGCTGCGCAAAAAACAATTTTCGGTGGTGAGAAAACAAAATCACTATCACCAGAAAATCGCAAAAAACAAGCGACTCGATTGATGCCCTTATTGCGAGGTCTAGCAAGTTCAGAAAACCGCATGATAGGTCATTTTAATGATAGCGAGGCTGTCCTGCAGTTTATAAATAGTAACGATCTTGAACGACTGGCACCTATGGGAACCTCTTGTCCAGATCATTTTTTAAGAACTAAAATACAACCACTTGTATTAGAAATAGATGCCCAGGCAGATTTGAGCAATAGCGCTGCTGTTAAAAGTCAACTAGAGCCAGCATTTGAAGCGTATCGTCAACAATATGCAGCCTATTATGAAAAGCATAAACATGATAATAGTCCTGCCATGCGGGACCCTAATCCAGTAATTATTTTATATCCTGGGGTAGGTATGTTTAGCTTTGCAAAAAATAAACAAACGGCTCGCGTGGCCAGCGAGTTTTACATCAATGCGATAAACGTCATGCGCGGTGCAGAGGCCATATCTGCCTATACTGCCTTGCCTAGACAAGAAGCATTCGACATCGAATACTGGTTGCTGGAAGAGGCAAAATTGCAACGAATGCCTAAGGAAAAACCCTTATCACGTAAGGTAGCTCTCATTACTGGAGCTGGTGGTGGTATAGGAAAAGCTATAGCTGATAAGCTAGCTGCCGAGGGTGCAAATGTAGTTTTAACCGACATCGCCCAGGATCGACTGGATGAAGCCGTAGCCACCTATGGAGCAGATACAGCAAGTACAGCTGTATGTGATGTAACCTCAAAGGAAAGTATCACTGCTGCCTTAAATGCCGCAACACTTATTTATGGCGGAGTAGATATGATTATACATAGTGCTGGCCTGGCAATTTCAAAACCGCTGGCAGAGACTCAAGATAGTGATTGGAATATATTGCAAGATGTGCTAGTAAAAGCTCAATTTGAATTGTCGCAGCAAGCAGTTGCGATAATGAGAGACCAGGGAATGGGCGGCGACATTATCAGTATAGCTAGTAAAAATGGTCTAGTGGCAGGACCTAATAATGTAGCTTATGGAACTGCAAAAGCTGCACAGCAGCACATGGTGCGCCTTCTAGCTGCAGAATTAGGAACAGACAAAATACGAGTCAACACGGTTAACCCAGACGGCGTTATAGTGGGCAGTAAGATATGGGAAGGCGACTGGGCAGCCGGTCGCGCAAAGGCTCATGGCATAAAAGTAGAGGACTTGCCTAGCCACTATGCAAAACGTAATTTGCTCAATGAAATCATCTATCCTGCAGATATTGCAAATGGTGTATTTGCACTAGTAGGAATTCTGGATAAATCAACCGGTAATAGCATCAATGTTGACGGCGGCATGGCTGCAGCTTTTTTAAGATAAGGACGGCTTCTAACACAACCATTATACATGAAGATTCAATCAGACCATATAGAAAAAGTAAACCAGCCGCTGCTTAAACAGCATCAAGAAGATTTTAGTTATTTAAATAATCGCCTTACCAGTGCTGGTGTACAAGTAGATCATGTAATTGACAAATTAGCTCAGTTTCAAGTCGCTATACCTAGCTGGGCTCTAGGCGCAGGCGGTACAAGATTTGGCAGATTCTCTTTTAAAGGAGAACCTGCCACTCTAGAACAAAAACTGGACGATATAGGACTACTGCACCATCTTACACAAACAGCGGGTGCTGTTTCCCTTCATATACCCTGGGACATCCCAACAGATTATAAGGCCATCAAAGAACAAGCGGCAGCACTAGATATAAAATTTGATGCTGTTAACTCTAATACTTTTCAAGATCAAAAAGACCAGTCAGCAAGTTACAAGCACGGGTCTTTAAGTAACAGTAGTGCAGACGCTAGGCAGCTTGCCATTGAACACAACAAGGAAGTTGTAAAAATAGGCGATCAATTGGGATCAAAAAGCCTAACGGTATGGCTTGCAGACGGCAGCTCATTTCCAGGGCAAATAAATTTTCAAGACGCATTTACGCATACACAAAACAGTCTTAAAGAAATCTACAACAGCATGCCTGCAGACTGGAGCATGTTTGTAGAATACAAACCTTATGAACCTAACTTTTACAGTACAGTAATACAAGACTGGGGCACCTCGCTCATGCTAGCCCAGGGGTGTGGTGACCGCGCTTATACACTGGTAGACCTAGGACACCATTTGCCTAATACAAATATCGAGCAGATTGTTTCTACCTTAATGTTACAGGGTAAACTGGGAGGGTTCCATTTCAATGACAGCAAATACGGTGACGACGATCTTACGGTAGGTAGCATCAAGCCGTACGCATTGTTTTTAATTTTTAACGAGTTAGTCCAGGGTATGGAACGCAACACAAACAACCCTGCATTGTCATGGATGATTGATGCCAGCCATAATGTAAAAGACCCTCTGGAAGACTTAATTCAATCGTTGGAAGCAATACAGACCGCTTACGCGAAAGCGCAATTAATAGATCATCAACAATTAAGAAAAGCTCAAAACAATCATGACGTGGTACAGTGCCAGGAAATCTTACAGCACGCTTACCTCACCGATGTAAGACCGTTATTGAAAGAGGCACGTAAACGCGGTGGTGGTGCAATTGACCCGTTAATGGCTTACAGAGGGCTCAAAGTAAGAGAGCAATTGATAAAAGAAAGAGGCAGCAACACCGTAGCTACAGGATTATAATCATTCAAGATGAGTTTATCTGTAACCGCAATTTTTGACATAGGTAAAACCAATAAAAAATTCTTCTTGTTTGACGATGATTATCAAGAAGTATACAGGGAATACACAAAGTTTGAGGAGGTAACCGATGAGGATGGCCATCCTACCGAAAATTTAATGGCACTGCACCAGTGGCTCAAAAATTTGTTCGATCGCATATTACATAGCGACGAGTATGATATTAAAGCCATCAATTTTTCTTCATATGGAGCAAGCCTGGTCCATCTAGATGAGAATGGTGAAGTATTGACTCCTCTCTATAATTATACTAAGCCTATGCCTGATAGGGTGATCCATTCGTTTTTTGAAACCTATGGACATCAAGACAAGTTTTATGAAGAAACTGGGTCAATGAACGATGGTTTTCTCAACGCGGGAATGCAACTATACTGGCTCAAATATGAGCAACCACAAGTATTTGAGAAGATCAAGTATTCATTGCATTTGCCTCAATATTTGAGCTATATATTTACAAAGATTCCTTTAAGTGAGTACACCAGTATAGGATGCCATACCGCATTATGGGATTATCACAAAAAGGATTATCACGACTGGGTTTATGCAGAGGGTATTCACCTAAAATTACCGCCCCTTGTTTCAACAGAAACGAGTATCAACATGAATTATAACGGTAAGCGTATTAAAATAGGGGTTGGAATTCATGACAGTAGCTCTGCCCTATTACCATACATACGTAGTGTAAAAAAACCGTTTATATTAGTGTCTACAGGAACCTGGAGTATAACACTCAACCCTTTCAATCAAAATGCCTTAACTGTTGATGATTTACCACATAAAGCCATCAATTACCTGCGTATCAACGGCAAGTCTGTAAAAGCAACGCGATTATTTCTAGGCAAGGAGCATGAGGAGCAAGTGCAAAAGTTAGTAAAGTTATACCAGGTAGCACCTGGAACTCATAAAACGATAGGCTTTGATATTGATCTTTACCACGAGTTATACAGCAAACGGTATAAAATATATAAGTGGAATCATTTAGAAAACGATGAAGAGTTAACTCATCCTTGCCCCACCTCAGTATTTGAAGAATTTACAGCCGCCTATCAACAGTTAGTTATGGAGTTGACTAGATTGCAAATTAAGAGTATCAAAGCAGCAATGGGGGATTTAAAGATCAAAAGAATTTATCTGGATGGTGGTTTTAGTAACAATCAAATATTTGTCCAGCTGCTTTCTCACCATATGCGTAATATGAAATTACGTACAACTAGCACTTCCTTAGGATCTGCTCTAGGTGCAGCAATTTGCATAAAAGATCAAACACTCAACTCAAAATTCCTGCGCAAAAATTATGCGCTAGAGAAACATATTCCATTTATAATAAAAAACAATGTCTAAAGGCTTTCATCCGGACTACCCGTCTATTGCAGATTTGAGAAATAAATCCAGGAAAAAAGTTCCAGGTTTTGCATTTGAATATTTAGACGGCGGGTGCAATGACGACGTTAGTCTAGATAGAAACACAAGAGAATTAAGAGAGATCACTCTAGAGCCTAGGTACTTAAACAATTATAACGAAAGTTCTACAAAGACCACGTTGTTTGGAAAAGAGTACGATGCGCCATTCGGTATTGCGCCAGTAGGACTGCAAGGATTAATGTGGCCCAATGCACCAGAGATTCTAGCAAAATCTGCTTTTGAAAATAATATACCATTTATCTTAAGTACAGTGACCACTATGTCGATTGAGCGTGCCAGTGAGATTACAGAAGGCAACGTATGGTTCCAATTGTACAATCCAGTAGATGATCGTTTAAGAGATGATATTATTGATAGAGCTCAAGCAGCACATTGTCCTGTGCTCGTACTGTTGTGTGATGTCCCTACATTTGGCTATCGACCTAGAGATATACGCAATGGCCTTGCGCTACCACCTAAAATGACCCTAAAAAATATTTTACAGATACTAGGAAAGCCAGAATGGGCTTTAAAAACTCTTAAACACGGTCAACCTACCTTTGAATCTCTTAAACCTTATACCCCAGAAGGGCTCAATTTGAAACAATTAGGCGCCTTTATGGATAAAACTTTTAACGGTACGCTCACTCCAGAAAAAATAAAACCCATTCGTGATAAATGGAAAGGAAAACTTGTCCTAAAGGGTGTAGCTTCTCTTGCAGATGCAAAAATGGCTGCAGAACTAGGTTTTGATGGGATTATTGTCTCAAATCATGGAGGGAGACAACTTGATGCAGCACAGTCAACAATTAAATGTTTGCAGGAAATCGCGCCTATTTATGGAGACAAAATGGAGGTTATGATGGACAGTGGTCTACGTTCAGGACCAGATATAGCACGTGCCATGGCTGCGGGAGCGGCTTTTACCTTTATGGGCAGGTCGTTTATGTATGGTGTAGGTGCCCTAGGTAATCGAGGTGGCGACCATACTATCAGCATGTTAAAAACTCAGTTTAAACAAGTAATGGATCAACTGTGCTGCGATCGCGTTGATCAATTATCTCATCATATCATAAAATCTCAAAGTCTATGAGCGTC
The DNA here is from genome assembly GCA_947491755.1 of uncultured Nonlabens sp. GTDB lineage: Bacteria > Bacteroidota > Bacteroidia > Flavobacteriales > Flavobacteriaceae > Nonlabens. Next base: position 99,802 of record CANLKV010000004.1, read on the forward strand.
TATCAACAAGAACAGGAAGTCATAGAGGAAATAACCACTGGAGAGTTTGAGCGCACCCCTGTGCCCGCTTCTAAGTGGAAAGGATGGAAAAGTTTCCTGGGCATGTACGCAGGTGAACACGCTGCAGGAACAGAGTTCATGATAGGCCCGTTGTTTTTGACAGCAGGAGTTAGCGCTTTTGATCTTATCATAGGACTGATTGTTGGTAATTTACTAGCCGTACTTAGCTGGAGGTTTCTAACCGCAGAAATTGCAGTAAAGCATCGACTCACGCTCTACTATCAATTAGAAAAAATATGCGGTAAGAAATTAGTGATAGGTTACAATCTGGCAAACGGAATTTTATTTTGTTTTCTAGCTGGAGCAATGATTACAGTAAGTGCAACAGCTGTGGGCGTTCCTTTTGACATAGAAATGCCAAGATTAACAGACACCCTGCCCAGTGGGCCGTCCTGGGTTATGATTGTTATAGTGATAGGACTGGTTATTTCCCTAATTGCAGCAAAAGGATATGATACGGTTCTTAAAGCTGCAAACTGGATGTCTCCAGTTATCGTGGTTGCTTTTATCGCTTGCGGAATTGTGGCTTTAGTACAGCTGGATGTCAATTCTTTCTCAGATTTTTGGAATATCTGGGGCGAGGGTACAGACCCCTTCCCAGGCCAGATCAAATACAGTATATGGCACGTTATATTCTGGTCATGGTTTGCAAATGCTGCTATGCATATAGGTATGTCAGACCTTTCTGTCTTTAGGTATGCTCGCCACGCCCGGTCTGGATGGACTACAGCTGCAGGTATGTATATAGGCCATTTTATGGCTTGGATCGCTGCAGCCTTGTTGTATGCCGTATACCTTAAATCAGCAGAGGCTCAAGTATTTCTTAACGCTGGAGAAGCTCCACCAGTTGCGCCAGGACCGCTTGCCTACAATGCCATAGGATTTTTTGGTATTATCGCTGTAATTCTTGCAGGATGGACAACCGCAAACCCAACAATTTATAGGGCAGGACTGGCATTTCAAGCAATTATGCCAAAAGTTTCTACCTTTTGGGTAACCATCATTGCAGGATCTGTAGCAACCATTGCTGGGATATTTCCAGCATTTGCAATGCAGTTACTAGGCTTTGTAGCATTATATGGCTTTATACTCGCGCCATTTGGTGCCATCGTGGTATTTGATCATTTTGTTAGAAAGAATAATACCGCTTTCGCGGAAGCGTACTCAAAAAAATACAATTTAAACGTAATTATGGCCTGGGCTATATCATTTGTCTTGTTCTATGGTATATCGATACAATATGATATTTTCTTATCCTTTGTCACCTTGCCGGCTTGGTTGTTATGCGGGATTCTCTTTACTCTTTTCAGCTTAAAGAAAAACAACAAGTTAAATAAAGATGTAGCCAAATAAACTATTATGTCAACACAAGCGATCACCATACTATCCCCTGGACGCATTAATCTTATTGGGGAACATATAGACTATAATGGCGGCCATGTGCTGCCTGCTTCTATTGACAAAAAAATAAAACTTCAATTTGAATCTGCATCTGATGACACCATTACGATACAATCGTTAGATTATGACACGTCAATAGAAATCCAGGTAGGATATTTTGCAAAAAGTACTGTCGAGTGGGAAAATTACGTCCTGGGTGTATTGCATTACATTGATCGATTGCGTCCTACCATGCTTACAGGTTTTAAATGCAGTATTACAAGTGATCTACCAGCAGGCTCTGGATTAAGCTCTTCGGCTGCTCTTTCTTGCGGTATGGCTACAGGTATAAATGAATGGTTCCAGCTGGGTCTTACTGATCTAGAGATAATGGAAATTGCTCGCAAGGCAGAGCATAACTATGTAGGTACCATGTGTGGTATCATGGATCAATTTGCAGTAGTAAAAGGGCAGCAGGATCAACTGATTTTGCTAGACTGCAAAGACCATAGCTATGAATACATCCCTGCACAATGGAATGCTTATAAAATTGTATTGCTCAACACAAACATCTCCCATAATCTAGCTAGCAGTGCTTACAATGAACGTCGCAGGGAATGTGAGAAGGCGCTTGAAATTATCAACTCCTTAGGCCATTCCTATAAGTTTTTGTGCGAGGTACCCCTGGAAGTACTTCATAGTTTTAAGGAACACTTTGAAACGAGTACCTATACAAAAGCAAAATTTGTGATTGAAGAAAATCAGCGTACACTGCTTGCAGCATCGGTTCTTAAAGATGGTAATTTAAAAACATTAGGAGAATTGATGTATCGGTCACATCAAGGGTTGAGTAATGAATATCAAGTAAGTTGTTTAGAGCTGGACTTTCTAGTAAACTATACCGAAGATTTAGACCATGTGCTGGGAAGCCGTATGATGGGTGGTGGTTTCGGCGGTTGTACTATAAATCTAGTTCATGAAAATTTTATTGATGCCTTTATAGAGAATGCTAGTACTGCCTATCAATCTCAATTTGGTATAACATTAACCCCTATAATCACCGTAATCAATGACGGTGTCAAAATGATCTAACTATGGATATCAACACAGGCGTTCATAAAAGACTTAATATTTTAACGGGTGAGTGGGTTCTTGTCTCCCCACATCGTACCAAACGCCCCTGGCAGGGAAAAAGAGACCAGTCAGCCGCCCTGCCGCAAGTAAAACACGATCCAGAATGTTACTTGTGCCCAGGAAACACAAGAGCAAGTGGCGATGTAAATCCAGAATATACAGAGACTTACAGCTTTACTAATGATTTTAGTGCGTTGACTATGGATCACCCACCGCAACGGGAAGAGAAAAATCACCTAATTGCGCAAAGTGAGCAAGGTATGTGCAAGGTGATATGCTTTTCTCCTGATCACTCATTGACTCTACCACTCATGCCAGTAGCAGATATTGTTAAGGTTGTCCAATTATGGAAGCATGAGTATCTTACATTAGGGGCAAAACCAGAGATCAATCATGTACAAATATTTGAAAACAAAGGAGCTGTCATGGGATGTAGTAACCCGCATCCCCATGGTCAAATATGGTCCCAGGCCACCATACCCGGTACTGTGATGAAAAAGCAGAAAAATCAAGAAGAATACTACAATAAACATGGACATAGCTTACTTGAAAGTTATTTGCAGCAAGAACTCGAATTGGATCAACGCATTTTGTACAAAAACGAGCATTTTGTAGCTCTTATTCCTTACTGGGCGGTCTGGCCGTATGAGGTCATGATTGCCCCCATCAATCAATTGCAACATATAGGACAATTATCAAAAGAGCAAGAGCTGGCTTATGCACAAGCAATAAAAGCAATTACAATCATGTACGATAATCTTTTTGAGACATCGTTCCCCTACTCTGCTGGGATTCATCAAGCCCCCACTGATGGAGAGCAGCATGATGAGTGGCACTTTCATATGTCTTTCTATCCACCACTATTACGGTCTGCGGAGGTCAAGAAATTTATGGTAGGTTATGAAATGTTTGCAGACCCACAGAGAGATATTACCGCAGAACAAGCAGCAGAAAATTTAAAAAAATTGCCTGAGACTCATTATTCTCAAATCCAATAACAACTCATATCCCTCAAAATTGAATCGAGTAAAGGCCAGCAGTAGCTGGCCTTTATTTTATATAGTATATAACAACTGCTTATGCAAAGTAGACGTATATCCCTATCACTACAATACAAATTGCTATTCCAGCCTGTTTAACATACCTCCATGGAGTAATATCCACTTGTTCTGTATAAGTAGCAATGTATGGAGTCGAGCTGGGTATTATTTTACCTATCAGCCACATGATTAGTAGGTTGGTAACAAATAGTATGGCCATAATATCAAGAAAGTGTGGATAAGCTTGTGCCTCTATTAATTTAAGTTCTGCAAGGTCTGTTATTCCAGAAGCAGCTGCATTATCTAGAGCGGTCTCTACAAAATAAGGCTGAAGGAAAAACTGACTCACGATATACAACAAACACCCTGACAACAGACCAATTTTAGCAGCAATTGCTGGTACACGCTTTGTCAAATAACCTATAACGATAATGGATAAAATGGGTATGCTGTATATTCCATTTATTTCTTGCAAATAATCAAATAAACTACCTGCCTTTTCAATAAGCGGCGCAATAAACATTGCTGCTATCGCTAGAAATACACCAAAAGTTTTTCCATATTTTACTACAGTTGATTCTGGGGCACTTTTATTAATATGCTCTTTATAAATATCAATACCAAACAAGGTGACTGAACTGTTTAAAACGCTATTAAATGAACTAAGTATAGCTCCAAAAAGTACCGCAGCAAAAAAGCCTACTAGACTAGGTGGTAATACCTTTTTGACAATCATAGGATAAGCACTATCTGCTGTTTCTAGACCACCAGCAAAAACATGGTAGGCAATTAACCCTGGAAGTACCACAATTATAGGTCCTAGTATTTTAATAAATGAGGCCAGTAAAAGTCCTTTTTGTCCCTCTTTTAAGTTGACTGCAGCCAGTGCTCGTTGTATAATTTGTTGATTGGTCCCCCAGTAAAATAGCTGCACCAGCATCATTCCAGTAAATATGGTGTAGAATGGTACAGGATCTGTCGGGCCACCCATGGATTTAAATTTTTCTGGATGTTCTGCTGTAAGTGTGTGCAAACCCTCTAGCATATTACCATCCCCTATATACATCAAACCAAAAATGGGTATCAGTAAGCCACCTACCAATAAACCTATAGCATTGATAGAATCTGAAACCGCTACCGCTTTCAAACCACCAAAAACCGCATAAACCGAACCTATTATCCCTATCCCCCATACGCAAATCCAGATTGATTCTGTTTGTGTTACATCTAGTAACGCAGGAATATCAAACATCCCGCTAATTGCCACAGACCCACTGTAGAGAATTACAGGTAATAAGACTACCACATAGCCGGTAAGAAATAAGGCTGACGTAAGGGTCTTTGTAGCCACGTCAAAACGATTAGCCAAAAACTGTGGTATGGTGGTAAGCCCCTCTTTCAAATATTTAGGTAGTAAAAAAATCGCTGTAAAAACCATCGCCACAGCAGCTAGCGTCTCCCAGACCATTACCGACAATCCACTCTCATATGCTGATCCATTAAGACCTACAATTTGCTCTGTAGAAAGGTTAGTCAACAATAAAGAACCCGCAATGACACCCGCTGTCAGACTGCGTCCGCCTAAAAAGTAGCCGTCTGAGGTACTCTCTTTTGTTTTTCTTGTTTTGAAATATGAGATTAAAGCTACCAGTAAGGTAAAGCCCGCAAAAGCTAATAGTTGCATAGGTTGATGTTTAATTTATTTTATGTGTTAAGAGTAAGTCCCAGGTAATGCTATAATCTTTGCCGGCATCCAGCACCTGCAAACCGTGAGAATTATTGAAACTATTAGAAATACCAGTTACTGGCTCTATGGCGATAGTATCTGATACTGGTGGGGTATAAAATTGTAAATACTTATATCTATCTGTACTTGTGATTGTCAACTCGTACTGTGGTGTATCAAACACAATGGGATCATCTTGCAAGCCATAACAATCGTCTAGATCGACCGCCTCTAGTGACTCCATGACTCTTTTATAATGAGTGGCGACACTGGTTGTAATAAGTCGTGAATCTGTCTCTATTTTTGTACTACTATCAAAAATCAACTGGCTCGACTTGAGGTTACTGCTTTTAAAATAAGGGTGCCATCCAATAGTAAACGGAAATGCTTTGCTATCTTGATTTTCTACCTCGACCTTTAAAGAAAGTCCTTTGTCATGTAGCAAATAGATAAGTTTGATTGCATAAAAGTAGGGAAAACCTATGTCTGGAAACTTAGTCTGGTATCTCAAGGTCACGGTAGCGTTCTCGTGCGTCGCCTGTGACTGTAAAATCTCAAATTGTTTATTGTAAGTTAAACCGTGCAGTGCACAGTTATTACTTTTTTCATTAATGTTTAAGTGGTATTCGCTTTCGCGAAAGCGGTACACTCCATCTTCAATCCGGTTAGCAAATGGAAATAAAACCGCACCAGCATACGTATCTTGATAAGTTAAAGGATCTACGTTTGAAATAACTTCTACCTGTTGAGAGTGCCACGAGTGAATACGACCTCCCTGGGTTGCATCTATTAAAACTACTTGTTGATCATTACTCAATTCTAATAATCCTGAGGTAGTCTGTGACGGGTCTTTAATTTGATACACTTTTTAACAACTAATATTTATGATCTAGACACCAGTACCTGGCAACCTAACAAATATGGTTGATAAATATAAACAAACTGACCTGTAGTTACCCGTTTGCCACATGATCCTAACAAACGTCTACTCTCAACAGACAAACCGTTATTGACAAGAATCATACAGCCATCATAAATGATAGACTCATTTAATTTTATTACTACAACATAAAACGCATAAGTGCCTGTGTATTAACGTCATCTTTTTACCTGTTAGCTATCTGTAATCGCAAATTAAAGATCTACACCGGCGTCATTGAGGGTTTTTCTGGCCCATGCAATAGCATCTTCAACAGTATGAGTTACGTAAAATGCTTTTTTATAGAATTGAGCCTCGTACTGAGCCGTTTTCTTTGCTAGCTCTCCCTTGACTATCATACACATCCCTATTAAGTTTTCGATTTTGGAAGTTTCCGTATAGGTCAATGGACTTACATTGTAGGAAAAAGTGCGGTTTGATATGTAAACCATTTTGCGACCCTGGAAGTGCTTACTTAATATTTGTTTGAGCTCGCTATTGTTTTCTGGGAGCAATACCACACCATCGCGTACTTGATTAATGATGAAGTTTTCAAAAACAAAAACTTCGGCATAAGAAAGGTCGTAATAACGTATAGGTTTCATAATTGCGGTTCATCAGTCATCAAAGTTGGAAAGAATATCCGAATAAAAATTGATATTCAATATTCTTTTTGCTCCCATAAAGTAGGATAAATTGATCGCCCTTCTGTTACATAACGATGAATCATTAACTCCTCACTATAAGATTAACCTATTGTTAATCCTTTGTTTTTCAGTGACTTTAGGACATAAAAATGATTTTACAAAAAGTTTAAATAAGATATTTAAGTTGTAAGAATATTTTTTAGTTTTAAGGAAAATCAGAATAGGCGTACACCCGATAATTGACCAAAATAACTATAAAGTGTTCAATGAGGATTTTAAGAATTATAAATATGGGTAATCATGAAACCTAGCTGTTTAATTGTTTGTCTTGTAGATGATGACGAGATCTATCGTTATGGGTTTAAACGTACCATCATCAAGTCAAAAATAGCTGCCAAGGTGGAGCTCTTCAATGATGGGCAGCAAGCGCTTAATTTTTATGAAGACAATTTGAACAATCCACAGGTGCTACCAGATGTGATTTTTCTGGATTTAAACATGCCCGTCATGGATGGTTTTCAGTTCATTGAGGAATTCAAAAAGATACAAACACGATTAGATAAAAAGGTGCGTATTTATATGGTATCCTCTTCCATCAATCCAGCCGATATCGAAAGGGCGTTAAAAACAGAGGGGTTGACAGATTATCTAGTAAAACCTGTGCATGAAAATCAATTGATAAAAATTATAGAAGGAGCAAATTTGAAAGGTAAACGTTAAAGAGATTTACAAATTATTATACATACAGTATCTTTGTCGTATGAAAAATGGACTGTATAAATTGATATCGATCACAATGGCATTATTGCTATTGATGACTACGACGTCGTTTACCATTGCAGTGCATTTTTGTGGGGACACTCTTGTTGATCTAGCTCTTAATGATAAGGCAAACAGTTGCAGTATGCAATCTGTCGATCTTGAGATGCAGGATCTTATGCGTGACATGGGATGTTGCAACGATCATCAGATATTATCAACTGGTGACCATGATCTTCTCAAATCTCAATCGACAAACGAGATTCCAGCACCATTTGCCGTCATTCCGGTAGCCATATCTGTACCTGATTATGACGTCTACTATCGCAGTTTTATCGACGGACTTTTTGTAAAAGAAATTCCGCCGCTGCCGCGAGAACCTTTATTTATTCTTCACGATTCTTTTTTGATTTAGAGCGATTATTACTTTTCACAGGGTGCGATACCGCACCACAACGTCAAGTTAATAATTAATTTATATCAATCCATGAAATACTTTTTAAGTGTGGCTTGTGTGATTTTCGCTTTCGCGAAAGCGTACTCACAAGGACCACCTATAACTGCCGATAAACCTATAATGCTAGGTGGCAAAAGCTTTACAACAAAAACATTAACTGAGATAAGAAATACAGAGCGCGGGACAGCTATATATGCACCGCTGATGCTGCATTATCTCCCTACATCCAACAGCCTGGTAGCAGTGCATGTTCCCTATCTTAATTATGACCTGCAGGATGCTACTGGTAATGCGCTAGCAGATGTAAAAATCCTGGGAAAATACCAGTTTTATCGTAAGGATGGAACCGGAAAAACCTTTAGAGTCGTAGCCAAAACATTACAAACGCTACCCACAGGAAAGGAGCTTGATCTTATCGATCTAAGTACGGGTAAGTATAGCGGTTACTATGGTATAGTATCTGGTCTGGAAACCTTAAAATATGGCATCTCTGCCGAGGCTGGTTACAACTGGATGCCAGATGGTACGCTAGATGAATTTAGAACCAAGTTAGGTTTTGGGCTGCCACTTCTTAAACCGCAATATCCTAATAAACAACTCAACCTGTATTTTGAGTACACCAGCTCCTGGATTCATGAGCGTGACTGGTATCAATTGTTATATGCACAAGGCATTCAATATGCATTGAAAAATGTGACATTTGACCTAGCGCTACAATTACCTCTAGTACAAGAGGTAGCAGATGGAAGAGCTCTTAATTACAGTTTATTTATAGGAACACGTTACACCTTTTAAAAAATATAATAATGAAAAATATAACAATCATAATGAGCATGGTTATCGGTTTGATGACCTTAAATAGTGCAAATGCACAAAGCAAAAACAGCATGGACCAATTTGAGATACAAGTAGATGGACTAGGTTGTCCGTTTTGTGCCTACGGTCTTGAAAAAAAGTTCAAAGAATTTAAGGGCATTAAAAAAGTGGCTATAGATATAGAGACAGGAGATTTCTCTTTTTTATATCCGGCAGAGAAAGCATTAGAAATGCAAACCGTATTAAAACAAGTAGAAAAGGCCGGTTATACCCCAAATATTGCGGTAATAACAAGAGCTGACGGTAGTGTTGAAACTAATGCTGTTGTTAAAGATGCCATGGCTACAAGCAATTTAACTACAACGGATATTTATGTTTATGGAAAATGCGGCATGTGCAAAGCACGCATAGAAAAAGCAGTAAACAACATGAACGGTGTCGCAAATGCGGCCTGGGATGTAAAAACGAAGCAATTGACCGTTTCTTTTGACTCTGAAATTACATCATTGTCCAATGTTGAAAAAGCAGTGACCGCAGTAGGGCACGATACCAAAAACGAAAAGGCCTCAACGGCAACCTATGACAACTTACCAGCATGTTGTCTATATAAAAGAGATCTAAAATGAGAAGAATAATAGCTTTACTGACTTTGTTAGGATTTGTGACTTCATGTCAACCTGACAAGTCCACTCCACAAGAATGGACATACAACAGGACCATTGCTTTGAATGGCGTGAACCCTATAGGAATCACTAGTGATGGCGATAGGATCTATTTGAGTGATGGTGACCACAACAGGATCATGATACTGGATAAGACGGGTGCGCCACAAGATTCTATAGAAGGTTTTGAACGTCCCATGCATATTGATCACGGTGCTGGTATGACTGGAGGATTGTCCGTAAGTATGTCTAGCACAACTAGTAAAAATCTATTGTACATTCCAGAATATGGAACGGACTCCATAGCGGTTTTACAAGGTACTAATAAGTATTACCTGTCCATACCAGACTCGCTAGATGCTCCTGGTGGAGTGAGTGTTTTTGAAGACGAGATTGCTATCGCCGACTTTTACAATAACAGGGTTTTATTTTATAATGGTGAACAATGGCTTAATATAGGTAAGAAGGGCAGCGAATTAGGAGACTTCAACTACCCCACTGACGTACAAATCACTGAAAATAATATCTATGTCGCAGATGCTTACAACAACCGCGGACAGATATTTGATAAAGGTGGTAACGTACTAGGACAATTAGGACAAGAAGAAAACATGAATGCCGCTACAGGAATTCATGTTACCAGTGACGAGATTTTCCTTACCGATTTTGAAAATGATCGCATACTCATTTTTAATAAAGAATTACAGCTCAAACAGATCATTGATAGCAATATTCATAAACCTACAGATGTCTATCTTTTTGAAGGGCAACTATGGGTTACCAATTATCAAAAAGGAGAACTTGTCATCTATAAACAAGAAGCAATAAAGTAATATTTATGAATAGCTTTTTAAAGAACTGGGGCGAGGCGGCACATACCACAGCTGGATTTTTCTGGATGGCATTGTGGGCTTTTATCCTGGGATATTTAATTAGCAGCATCATTCAGGTTTTTGTTACGGAGCGGCGCATGCAACAGGCTATGGGTGGATCTCAAAGCAAAGGGGTACTGCTGGGAACTTTTTTTGGGTTTATCAGCAGTTCCTGTAGCTTTGCTGCTCTCGCTTCTGCAAAAAGTATCTTTAAAAAAGGCGCTAGCTTTATCGCTAGCATGGCTTTTCTATTAGCTTCTACTAATCTAGTAATTGAGCTAGGTATAATCATTTCCATATTTCTAGGCTGGCAATTTGTAATAGGAGAATATGTGGGTGGATTGTTGCTTATAAGCATCGTGTGGTTACTTATTAGATTAATCAATCCAGAGAATTTGATTAAAAAGGCTAGGAACAATCTAGATAATAGCACAAATGAATCTAGCAATGAGCAAGATCACTGGAAGGAACGCATTGTTCAAGAAAAGAACTGGGCTCGTGTAGGTAAAAAATATAAAATGGAATGGCAAATGGTCTGGAAGGATGTCACTGTGGGATTCACCATCGCGGGAATCGTTGCAGCTTTTATTCCTGATACATTTTTTGAGACCTTATTCGTAAATAGTGGCGCTGGTAATACAGATTTCAATTTCTGGGAAATTTTGCAACACATTATCATAGGTCCGGTGGTTGCCTTTTTAACTTTTATAGGTTCTATGGGAAACATACCGCTTGCTGCACTATTGTTTAGTAAAGGGGTAAGCTTTGCAGGCGTTATGGCTTTTATTTTTAGTGATCTGGTTGTATTTCCTGTACTGCGTATCAATGCTCGTTACTATGGCTGGAAAATGTCTCTTTTTATATTATTTCTTTTGTTTAGTGCTCTGGTAGGCACAGCATTAATTTTACACTATGGCTTTGATTTATTAGGCATGCTACCAGACCCATCACAAGTGACGATACAAAACCATCAGTATTTTGGCATTGATTATACATTTTACCTCAACATCATATTTGTAGGACTATCTGCGTACATTCTCTACCTAGGGTTTGTGAAGAAAAAAGACGTTAAGTTTTCTATGAATGCCATGGCTCCTAAAAGCAGTTGGCTAGATCGATTGATGAGTTTTCTAGCGTTTACATCCTTTATATGGATTACAGCAGGCTTACTGATCAAATATTTGTGGTAAAATAGAATAAATAGTTAGCAGTGATTTAAGACTGTGCATGTGTCAAAAATATCACAATCGTACATCCCTTTTAGGTCAATTGAAATGACAGTGTTTTAAAAATTGAAACCTTCCTAAACAGCTGTAGTACATCTTATTCTCCTTTTAGGATCTTATTAAAAGCAAAATAAAAAACCCAGCCTTACGGCTGGGTTTTTGTAATTAGTAATTGTAAGTAATTAGTTACCGCTAGCACTAGCGTTAGCTTCTGCTTGTATATCGATTCCTAGACGTTTTGCAACATCCATAGAAATGTTTGCTCCTGGCTCTGAATAAACCACTTGCGATGCATTTACAACTAGTTTTAAGCCTTTTTCTTTAGCTACTGCCTGTACCGCCTCATTCAATTTTTTAAGGACTGGTTTCATTAAATCATTTTCTCTTACACCCAATTGAAGCTCTGCTGCTTTTGATGCATTTGCAAACTCGTTTTGCAGTGCTTGTGCTTGTTGAGCAATCTGTTGCTTCTCCTCGTCAGAAACCCCTGGCTTTTGCATTCTATATTGCAAATCTTGAAGTTTTTGAGTAGAGTTAGCCTCTGCTTTTTGAAGCTCTTGCTGCAGTTGTGTTGTTAAATCCTTTAATTCATTACGTATAGGTTCAACCTCCGGCATATTTTGCAATATAGCTTCATATTGAACAAATCCTGTTTGTGCCATTGCTGTACCAGCAACTAGAAATAATAATAAAAGTACTTTTTTCATTTTGTCGTTTTTAACGGCCGCAATATAAGCAATCGCCATATTTTGCAACCCATTTTAAAGGCTAATTCAAATACTAGACCGTTTTTATCTTAGTTCGTTTAATTCTTCTTTATTTTTTATTGCGCTTGTTATAATTTTTATCGCCTCGCGTTTTAGGCTTCTTATATTTTTTAGCAATTTCTCTACGGTAACTGCCTCCCAGATTTTGCTTTTTATTCTTATCCTTTTTCTCATGGAAAGCATCACCGCGTTGTTCCTCATTAGTTTTGTGTGGATTGTAAATTTCTTTGACTACCGGTCTCTCTTCTGGTGTTTTTTGTTGAGATACCTCAACAGCCTCAGGAAATTCTGCCTGCGGTATTTTATAATTCATCAAGTCTTCTATAGCTTCTTTAGCAGATTTCTCATCTGGTGTATAAAATAATATAGAATTTCCTTGATGCTCTGCCCTACCCGTGCGACCTATACGATGCATATAATTCTCGGGATAACGTGGTACATCCATATTAATTACATGGGATACCTGGGACAAGTCCAGTCCCCTTGCCATTACATCTGTAGCGATAAGAATACGGCACTGCCCAGAATCGAATAATTCAATAGAGCGTAGTCTGTAATTTTGAGTTTTGTTGCTGTGAATAACGGCGATCTCGCTCCCATAATGAGGCGCCATGTATTCTTGCAGTCGATCAGCACTTTTTTTGTTAGGCACAAATACAAGTACCTTTTTAAACATTGATGTATCAGAGATAAGGTGCATCAATAAGTTAGCCTTAGTATAAAAATTAGGAACTAGATAACTAATTTGTTTGATATTTTCTAGCGGTGTTCCTGACACTGCAATACTTATCTTGATAGGATTATAAAAATAGGAATGAATAAACTCTTCAATATCATCAGTCATCGTTGCAGAAAACATGATGTTTTGACGCCTTACAGGAAGGTGATCAAAGATATTGTTGAGCTGGAATCTAAAACCTAAATCCAGCATTACATCTACCTCATCGATAACGATTTTCTTACATAATTTAAGTTTTACCGACTGTGCTACAATTAAGTCGTACAACCTTCCTGGTGTTGCTACAACAATATCGCATCCTTCCGCTAGAGCCGTTTTTTGAGTATTGATATTAGTCCCTCCATAAATTCCCAATATGCGCAGGTTGAAATATTTGGCATAGGATTCAATTTGCTCCACTACCTGCACAACCAGCTCTCTTGTAGGTACTATAACTAAAAATCGCGGGTCTAGACTCTCACTATATTTGATCTCATGCAGCAAGGGTAACATGTACCCCAGTGTTTTACCAGTACCTGTTTGTGCGATACCTATCATATCACGGCCCGATAATATGGCTGGGAAAGCTTCTTCTTGAATAGGAGTCATGGTCTGGAAACCCAGGTCACTCAACCCGTTTTGTAAGGGTGTTTTAAGTCCTAATTCTGCAAAAGTTTTCATCACTAGATATTTTTGCAAAGGTACTTCATTCTTCCTTTGGGAGATAAGGCAGATCATAGGGCTTATGCAATGCTGTCAATAGCTATACACTTACCTGCTATGTAACTATTCCTTTTTGTAATACAGATCCTCTACATGTTATAGATAGCCTGGGGCACGATTAGGACTATATTTGTAACATGCATTTAAGAAATATTCACAGGTACGGTTATGATTTAGCAAAATTAGTCGTTTCCCATCCATCGCTAGGACCTCATATTATTGAAAGCCCTACGGGTGCCGCTACCATAGATTTCAGTCGGGCGAGTTCTATATTAGAATTCAACACGGCACTGCTCAAGCATCATTACAATGTACGATACTGGAGATTGCCTGCAGGCAGTTTGTACCCACCTATACCAGGCAGGGCAGACTATATCCATCATATTGCAGATCTTGTAGGGAAAGGAAAAAAGAAAGGTCTGGATATAGGTTGTGGCGCTAGTGCGATCTATCCTATACTGGGTCATGCCATCTACAAATATCAAATGGTAGGAAGCGATGTAGATGATAAAAGTATTGAACATGCTCGTGACAATACCCTAAAAAATGACGCTATTGAAATACGCCATCAAACAGATCGTTCTTCTATTTTAAAAGGGATCATTAAAGCGGGAGAACAGTTTGATTTTATCATGTGTAATCCACCATTTTTCAGCAGTGCTGAAGAAGCTGCCAAAGAGAACTTAAAAAAACAGCGCAAGCTAGGCACACACGAAGAGTCCAGAAATTTTGCAGGTATGGCGCACGAGCTTTGGTGTAATGGTGGCGAGGCTCTATTTGTTAAAAGGTTAATTAAGGAATCTGCTGATTTTAAGAACCAAGTGGAATGGTTCACAAGTCTGCTTTCGCGAAAGCAACATATCAAAAAGCTAGAAAAACAAGCGACAAAATTAAATGCTCAAATTAGAATCATACCTATGCAAACCGGTAATAAAGAAAGTCGCATACTGGCATGGCGTTTTAGTAATGAAGCAAACAATTAATCGACCTAAAGAAAAAATTATGTTCGGAGGATTATTCAAGAAAAAGACTGAGGAGGAAAAGTTACAGGAGCAATATTCAAAATTGATGGCAGATTACCATCGTCTTTCTACCACAGATAGAGCAGCTAGTGATGCTGCCTATGCGCAGGCAGATGAGGTTGCTAAAAAACTAGACGCCATTAAAAAATAATGCACCAGTAGATATATATTTTTACATCTGGTCAGGAACTTCAATTCCTAGCAGGGCACAACCACTTTTTATTACAAGCGCTGTTTTATAACACAGCAATAGGCGGAACTGTTTTAAATGAGCGTCTGACTCTTCTACAATCTTAGGGACGTTCTGATAAAAACTATTGAATTCTCTTACCAGATCGTACAAATAATTTGCAACAAGGGCTGGGCTGTAATTGCGAGCAGCCGCTGTTACCGTTTCTGGATATTGTTGTAAAGATTTAATTACCAGGATATCCTTATCTGTTAACGATACTTGTGACGACGCTTGTAGTTGTGTATGATCAAACCCTGATTTGCTCAATATGGACTTGATACGAGCATGGGCATACTGAATAAATGGCCCTGTATTTCCTTGAAAATCTACTGATTCTTCTGGATTAAATACCATACTCTTTTTAGGGTCTATTTTAAGCATATAATATTTTAGTGCTCCTAGACCTATCATGCGATATAATTCTTCTTTTTGCTGGTGTGAAAGTCCCTCTAACTTCCCTTGTTCTTGAGCAATCGCTCGAGCAGTGTCGGTCATTTCCTGTATCATATCATCTGCATCAACTACAGTGCCCTCTCGTGACTTCATTTTTCCAGATGGCAACTCGATCATTCCATAACTCAAATGATATAAATTATCTGCCCATTTGTAACCTAGCTTTTTAAGAATGAGAAACAAAACTTTAAAATGATAGTCTTGTTCATTCCCTACCGTGTATACCATCCCATCAATATGATGATCCCGCACACGCTGCACTGCGGTACCGATATCCTGAGTCATATAGACTGCGGTACCGTCACTGCGTAATACAATTTTTTCATCCAGGCCATCGTCAGTTAGGTCAATCCATACAGACCCGTCTTCTTTTTTGAAAAATACACCTGTATTTAAACCGTGGGCAATGACATCTTTACCTAGCAAATACGTATCACTCTCATAATACAGGCTGTCAAATGTGACACCCAGATCTCTATAAGTGATATCAAAACCTGCATACACCCACCCGTTCATCATTTTCCACAAATTGACTGTTTCCTGGTCTCCCTGTTCCCATTTGCGCAGCATTTCTTGAGCCTCGAGTATGGAGGGTGCTTCTTTTTTTGCTTGTTCCTCTGGTACTCCTTTGTCAACTAGGGTTGCAACTTCTTTTTTATACTCCTGATCAAACTTT
This sequence comes from uncultured Nonlabens sp., assembly GCA_947491755.1. GTDB lineage: Bacteria > Bacteroidota > Bacteroidia > Flavobacteriales > Flavobacteriaceae > Nonlabens. The sequence continues at coordinate 116,091 of CANLKV010000004.1, forward strand.
ACATAATAATCACCGACTAACTTGTCGCCTTTAACACCAGCTTGTTGAGGTGTGATTTGATTGCCATGCTTTATCCATGCCAACATGGACTTACATATATGGATGCCACGATCATTTATAATCTGTGTTTTAACTACTTTCTTGCCTGTCGCCTCAAGTATCAATCCTGTTGAATATCCTAAAACAATGTTACGTATATGCCCTAGGTGCAATGGCTTGTTTGTGTTAGGTGAACTGTATTCTACCATCATACCGGCAGCATCACTATCTACAGGTTGTTTACCATAATTAGCCTGCTGTAGCATCGTATTAAAGTCTGCTATGAATGCTTCTTGTGTAAGAGTAACATTCAAAAAACCCTTGATAACCTCAATACTTGCTACTAGGTCTTCATGACGTAGTAAATGATCGCCTATCTGCTGACCGATTACCGCTGGATTGCCTTTAATATGTCGCAACATAGGAAAAACCATTATTGTATAGTCCCCCTGCTGATCCTTACGGGTGAGAGAAATATCAACATGGTCTAACCTAATGTCAAATAAAGATTGAACAATTTCTACCGTCTTTTTTTCGAGTAATTCGAGCAATGCCATGGAAAAATTTTAAGGGCACAAATATAAGTATAATGAAAGGCTTGCCCACTTGCCTAGACTAACATTGTAACTTTGAATTATGCTACACAATGTCTCTTACAACAATCCTAAAATTGAACGCGCATTGCGCGACGAGGTAGGTAAAGTACTTACTTTAAAAGAACGGTGGAAACTCAAAGGTTCTGGATCACCACAGCTGCACATGACTAGTAGCAGCATTCAAATTCATAATTTGATGGTTCTAGACATCAATAAAAATACGTGTAATATTGAGATAAGAGAAAAAGGGATTATTGTAAGATTCCGCTCCCTGTTAGAGACCTATGCATTGCCCATCCCTTTTTACAAATTAACTATTTACAAAGGCAAGGCAGAGGAATATAGCATCTACAGAGATAATTATTTTGTCAAAATAAAGGCAGACAAAAAGGCCATCCATAAATTTATGGACAAAGTGCAGACACTTAAAGGCAATCAAGGTTTTACTTACGTGGACGACCTTTAAGGACTCACCGCTCTAAATCCTGACGACGGCGTGTCACCGCGATATTCTGGCATCACTTGATAATAGTATTTAAAATATTCAAGATATTCATTTTGTGCTGCCGGCAGCGGTACGTCATAGGTTCCGTAAAAAAAATCATCTGCCTGTGGGTTGCTGTAATTGATGTTATTGATTTTCGCTTTCGCGAAAGCGGAGTTATACCGTGACTTATCACCAGGATATAGAAGAAATGATTTAGATAACTGCGGCATACTTTTCATACGATCGTTGTCAGTCATTACAGATAGAAACGATGGCGAGATCAACAGAAATAGACAAATAGGGATGATCAAAATTGCGCCGATATTACTGTATTTTCTTATCCAGTCGATCTGATGTAATGCTATTAAAAACGACACAGGAATCACAAAAGGGAGAAAAAATCGTGCTTGTGGAGAACTGATAAAAAGTAATGATGATGCAAAAAGCGCTGTTAACAGAAGCTGCCTAAATCGCACCTTTTTATAATATGCGATTACTAATACCGCACTAAATATAAGAACACTGGTTATAATACCATTGAACCATTTTTCTAGGCCAGGAGCGTTATACCATAATTTCCATTTTTCAAAAAGCGCTAACTGTGGTAAATCAAGGAGGCTTGTATTGTAGGCCTGTGCGATAGTTGCATTGGAATAAAATTGTGCCATATTGTGTGGTAACAACCAGTCAACAGGCAAAGCAATTATTGTCAATGGAAACAAGGGGTAACCACTAGCTATTGTATTTTTCAATATAAATAGAATACCAAAGATTATAGGAAGAGCCACCCAACGACATAGGGATAACAGTTTCCTATCAAATTGCTGCAGCAATAATAACAACGGCAGTACCACCAGCGCTACCGCTGTGATTTTAAAATAACAACACAAGGAAACTAGAAAGAACATAAAATTAAGCTGCCCTGGGCGCGCAGAATTGGCATAATTTAAAAAATGATAAATCACATAATAGTGAATCAAAATGACGGGAACATCTGGCGATGGAGCGGTGCCCAGAATGAGTAATAAAGGCAATAGAAGTATTAATAAATTTCTAAAGGCTTTTTGAATAGGTGATTCTTTAATTTGAGATGGGAAAATAGCCCATAAGCTCATCATCAATGTAATAAACAAACCTAAATCATTGAAATCTAATGCGATGACTTCTAGATTTAATCCTGCCTCGAGTATATGAAAGCCACTTTGCTGCGCTAGAAAAAGATGCCAGTTTGCAATACCTGGAACTAGACCGTATTGATCCAACCACATAATTGTTTGAATATAATAAGAGTCGTTATCCAATACATAACCGGGCAGCGTAGCAGTTGCCGCAATAATAAGCGTTACTATAACACCTGTGATCACGTGCTTTTTAGAACTATTTCTGAATGTAAACAAAGAATATAAAGAGGCACGGTAGATCCATCCCGCAATTGTTGATAGCATCGTGAGAAAAATTATAAAGCTGGTACCCAGACCACCCCATAAACTCCATAAGCTCGCTAATACGGTAATCACTCCCAGGCCTAACCATAATGCATGCATAAGTGTTATTTTTATCAAACCTAAAAGTTTGCCTAACCAACACCCTAGCGGTACAATGAGGGCAGTCAAAAAAATGAAATAAATGAGTACAGAAAACATACTACAAACATATACCGAAAGAATGGTTTCTATATATCAAAGAACTAAAGAGCTTTTATTGTACCTAGCACTAATAGTGTTGAGCTGTACCAGCTGTAGCGATAGCGCAGAAAACGAAGCAGAGGTCGAGCAGCCTAATAATAGGTACTACAAAGGCATGGATCTTTCTTTTATGCCAGAGCTCACGAGCTTTGGCGTCAGTTTTAAGGACAATCAAGGAGAGGTAATTGGTAATAATTACGATTTCTTAGCTTCCAAAGGCGTCAACCTGGTACGCATAAGAGTGTGGTTGAATCATATAGACGGGCGATATAATCTGGACAACTTTAAGGCACAAGCTTTACAGGCACAAGCTGCTGGTATGGATTTATTACTGGATTTTCATTACTCAGATACCTGGGCAGACCCTGGTGCCCAAAACACCCCTAATATCTGGGCTAGCCTGGACGCGGCTGGCCTTGCTACCGCTACTGCTGCCTATACCGCAAATGCTTTACAAGAACTTAAGACGATAGGCATCGTTCCTGCTATAGTCCAGATAGGAAATGAAACAAATAACGGCATGCTCTGGCCCGTAGGACGCATTTATGATGGAGACACTGAGAACTGGGATGACTATGCCTTGATAAATCGTGCCATAAGTAATGCAATACGCACAGAAGCTCCCACAGCTCAGATTATGATTCATCATGCAGGTATAACGGGTGCTAGTTATTTTTATGAGCAGTTAGTGCGGCGTGATGTAGATTTTGATGTAATAGGATTAAGTTACTACCCCTGGTGGCATGGAACAAATTTGATTGCTTTTGAATCTGGTGTCGCCTCATTGTCGCAGGAGCGAACCCAGAAAATCATGGTGGTAGAGACTGCTTATTCTTTCACCCTAGATCGCAATGATAACTTAAACAATGTGGTGTGGAACAACAGCCAATTGATAGACGGGTATCCCGCTACAAAAACAGGCCAGCGGCGCTTTCTTGAAAGACTCAATTTATTTATGAGAAGCTTACCAGACAATCAAGGGATAGGTTTCTGTTACTGGGAGCCTACCTGGGTAGCTTTCCCTAATTCAAATCAAGCTTTTGTCCCGGGAACAAACTGGGAGAATGTAGCACTATTTGATTTTGAAAACAATGCAAACACCGGTCTAGACGCTTATGAGAATTGAATAAATCATTATAGATTCAGCGCTCTAATAAAACAATTAGTTAGTATTTTGATTAAAACAATGGCACGATAAAGGTAATTTTACTACTTATCCATCAATTTTTGTAACAATAATTTGTTTTAATGAACTAACTATCAACTTGTAAATACGGTACAATGATATTAAGTTTAAAAAATGTTTCAAAAACTTATGGCAACGGTGTTAAGGCACTCGACCATGTTTCAATAGATATACAAAAAGGAATGTTCGGCCTGTTGGGGCCTAACGGTGCTGGTAAATCTTCTCTTATGAGAACAATAGCCACCTTGCAAACACCAGACACAGGAGAAATATATCTGGACGACTTAAATATTCTTGAGGATAAAATCGAATTTAGAAAAACCTTAGGCTATCTGCCTCAGGAATTCGGCGTGTATCCTAAAATGAGTGCAGAGGATCTATTACATTATTTTGCCAGCTTAAAAGGAATTACTAATAAATCAGAACGCAAGGCTATTGTAGAAAAAGCTCTGGAGGTTACTAATCTTACAGACGTACGCCACAAACACGTGGCAGGTTATTCTGGTGGGATGAAGCAGCGTTTTGGCATCGCACAACTGCTTTTGAATGATCCTAAGCTTATCATCGTTGACGAACCTACAGCTGGATTAGACCCAGCAGAAAGACACCGTTTTTTAAACGTACTGCGTGAGATAGGAACCAATCATATTGTTATTTTCTCTACGCACATTGTCGATGATGTTAAAGAACTATGTACAGACATGGCAATTCTTAATGGCGGCAAAATACTAGCCCAAGCAACGCCTAAAGAACTAGTAGCAAGCCTAGCAGGTAAAATATGGAATACTACAGTAAGTCGTGAGGCTATCGAAGACCTACAGCAACAATATCATGTTATTTCTTCCAGCTTTGATGAAGATAACAATTTGAAGGTACGCGTTTTATCAGACAGCATTCCTTCAAATGAATTTACTCAAGCGACGCCCACTCTAGAAGACGTTTATTTTACCACATTGAGCAATGACACTCCCGTCTCGCCTATAGAACTTGCATAATTATGTTTACAACTATATATAAGCACGAGATCGTTACCTGGTTTAAAAAACCTCTTTTCTACATCTATGCAGCAGCTTTATTTATACTAGCAATGGTAATATCTGCAGCTGCAGTCGGTGTATTTGATGGTGACAATGTTACAGTTACCTCATCTATTGAATTAAATAGTGCTGTGGGTATATATTCCATGACTAACCTTTTTGCATTACTCACATATCTTTTAATTCCTTCTATAATGGGTGGGACTATACAGCGGGATTTTGAAGATAATATGCATAATGTATTGTATTCCTACCCTCTTAAAAAAGCCACCTATTTATTAGCAAAATTTAGTGCAGGAATGACCATAACTTTGCTAGTCATCATCGCTAGTATTGTAGGGCTTACGTTGGGTTTTTACTTACCTGGAGCAAATGATTTTCTAGTAGGGCCATTTGAAGTGATGAACTACTTGCAGCCGTTCCTGCTTTACATCATTCCTAATGTATTTTTCTACGGGATTATCGTTTTTGCCATTACTGCATTTGCTCGCAATATCAATATAGGTTTTATGGTAGTGCTGTGCTTGATCATCCTGCAGCAAATAGGAAGTTCCAGCCTAGAAAGCGCAGATGATACGTACTGGATTGAATTACTGGAGCCTACAGGAGAAGCAGCTACTACAGAGCTTATTAAATACTGGTCTCCAGAAGAACAGAGCAATCAATTAATACCGGTAGAAGGTAATTTGTTGATGAACCGCCTGTTGTGGCTAGGTATATCTAGTTCTTTGTTTTTATTGGTTTTAATACAATTTAAGTTCGCTCAAAATGCTGTAAGCCTCAGGTTGTCCAAACGCAAACCAGAGCGAGTAATCAAAAGAAATTTTGGTACCATACAATCAGTAATCATGCCTAAGGTCACTGCAAACTTCTCTTTGAGTGGACAGTTGCAAACCGCCTGGGTACTAGCAAAATCTGATCTTAAGTATATCATCACAGGCTGGCCTTTTATCATTATTACGGTAATGGCCTTTGCATTTTCACTGGTGACCATGCTGGTTTCTGGAGAAATCTATGGCACGGGAATATTGCCTAAAACATGGCTCATGTTGAGTGTGGTGTCTTCCCTTTTTACCATATTTATCTATTTACTAATTTTTCTGTACGGTGGTCTAATCATGGATCGTTCAAGTACCGCTCATTTGAAACAGTTGATCGATGCTACCCCTACACACAACTGGACCCTATTACTATCAAAGGGTATAGCGTTAATATTAATGACATTTACTTTACTACTTGTCGTTATAATTAGTGGTTTATTTATCCAGACCTATAATGGCTTTAACGATTATCAACTCCCGTTATATTTATTTGATCTGTACATTATAAATTCTTGGAATTTCATACCGTGGATTCTTCTCACTATTCTGGTGCACACACTTATTAAAAATAAATGGCTGGGACTGCTTGCTTTACTCATCTTTGCTGTTGCAGTACCATTAGTCTTCAATGCGATAGGAATCGATCAGGGTCAGTTTATTTTCAATCAAGGAGGCAGCTCTCCAGCTCCTAGCGACATGAATGGCTACGGCAATTCATTAGCTTCTTTCTACTCGTATCGAGTGTATTGGATAGCTTTAGGGGTAGCCATGTTTACCGTTGCTATATTGTTTTACAGACGTGGTATGGGTAGTAGCGTAAAGGAGAGGTTCGCTTTCGCGAAAGCGAGATCTACCACAACCACAACAACAACCATCACAGCATCTTTACTTGTATTTCTAGGAATAGGAAGCTACTTGTGGTATTTGAATAATGTAGAATCTGAGCAGTTATCAGGAAAAGAAATAGAAGAGTTGAGGGCAAATCTGGAAAAAGAGTTAGGCAAATTTGCTGGAGCAGCTCAACCAGAAACTATTGCTGTAAACACTTTTATGGATATCTATCCTGATACAAGAGATTTTACAGCAGGCGCTACCTATACTATGGTCAATCGCACAGATCAAGCTATCGATACCTTACACGTGTCGTATCCAGACCCAGACACCCAACCCACAACCGTAGAGCTGGATCGTACCTCAACCATTGTTTATGATAATGAGGATTACGATTATCGTATGTATCGATTTGATAAACCATTACTGCCTGGGGACACGCTGTTATTCTCATTTACGACAAAAAATAAGCCTAACACATTCCTGCAAAATAACTCGCCAGTACTTAATAATGGGACTTTTATAAATAATAGTATTTTTCCTTCTATAGGTTATAATGAAGGAGCCGAGTTAAGAGAAACCCAGCGCCGTAAACGTTATGGATTAGAACCTAAAGACCGTTTACCGTCGCCAGACGAGGAGGGTGTTAGAGATAGAAATTATCTAGGCCCTAACGCTCACTGGATAGATTTTGAAGCTACTGTAAGTACCTCAAAAAATCAAATTGCAATCGCGCCAGGGTATTTAATTAAGGAATGGGAAGAAGATGGTCGCAAATATTTCCATTATAAAATGGATTCCAAAATGATCAACTTCTACGCATTCTTAAGCGGTAAATATGAAGTTTTAAAAGACACACATAATGGTGTAGCCCTAGAAATTTACTATCACCCAGATCATGATTATAATATCGATCGTATGATGAAGGGTTTAAAGAAGGGGCTGGACTATTACAATGCTAACTATACACCCTATCAGCACAGACAAGCACGCATTATAGAATTTCCTCAAAATTATGGAACCTTTGCACAAGCATTCCCTAACACCATACCTTTCAGTGAGGCCATAGGTTTTATTGCAGATGTAGATGATGAATCACTAGATAATGTGGATTATCCATTTAGTGTAACGGCACATGAATTAGCGCACCAGTGGTGGGCGCATCAGGTAATTGGAGCAAATGCTAAAGGAGCCACGCTGCTATCAGAAAGTTTATCAGAATACAGCTCTTTAAAAGTATTAGAAAAAACCTACGGTAAATATCAAATGCGTAACTTTTTAAAAGACGCCCTCGATGGTTACCTCTTAGGTCGTACAGTAGAGTCTATAGGAGAAAACCCATTGATGTACAATGAAAACCAACAATACATTCACTATCAAAAAGGGTCTCTTATTCTTTATGCTATAAGCGATTACATAGGAGAAAAGAAATTTAATAATGTTGCAAAAAACTTTGCAGCGCGGTATCAGTTCAAAGATGCTCCCTATCCCACTGCAACAGAATTTGTTGAGGACATTAAAGCCGCGACTCCAGACAGTTTACAGTATTTAATTAAAGATATGTTTGAGACGATTACCTTATATGATAACAAAATCAACGAATCTAGTTATGTTGAGCTAGAAAATGGTAAGTATGAGGTTTCCATTGATGCACAGGTCATAAAAGCGCGCAGCGACAACAAAGGAAAGTTGAGCTATAAAAATGAGGCTGGAGACAGCATTACATTAAATCGTGCAAATAAAAAGGCACTGGAATCATTGCCTCTTGCAGATTATATTGAGATAGGTGTGTTTGGTGAGCCTATTGAAGATAATGAACAACCTGAAGTACTTTTTCTAGAAAAATTAAAAGTCAATAGAATTGACAATGACTTTAAAATAATCGTAGATAAAAAACCAATTGAGGTAGGTATCGATCCTTTTTATAAATTAATTGATCGCAATACTGCTGACAACCGAAAGAATACTGCATTAAAAAAGAATTGATAATATTTAAATATTTGTATATCAAGCCGCTCCTATAGAGCGGCTTATTTGTTTTAACAGGTTTGTAGATTAGATCCAATATCTAGCGATTATCTTTAAATCATGAAAGTACTGCTTACAGGGGCAAATGGTTATATAGGAGTAAGGCTGCTTTATGAACTTCTTAAAAAAGATCATGAGGTAGTATGTGCCGTGCGTAGCGCCAGCAGGCTATCTGTACCCGCAGAAATCAAGTCACAAATAGAAATTATTGAGATTGATTTCCTTAGACCACCGTCAGTGAATCCTATCCCACTAGATGTAGATGCGGCTTATTACCTCATCCACTCGATGACTAGCAGCACAGAAAGCTTTGATAAACTGGAAGAAACCAGTGCCATCAATTTTTTGAATCTCATTGCTCCCACAAATTGTAAGCAAATTGTATATCTATCTGGTATTGTGAATCAAGAGGTATTGAGCAAACATTTACTTTCTCGCAAACGAGTAGAAGATATTTTGTGTGATAGCGGAATACCTACCACTGTGCTACGTGCTGGAATCATAGTAGGCAGCGGCAGTTCATCTTTTGAAATTATACGCGATTTGTGTGAAAAACTCCCGGTTATGATCACACCTAAATGGGTAAATACACAAACCCATCCTATTGCCATACGCAATGTAATGAGCTATTTGATAGGAGTCTTAGGCCGTGCAGAGTTTTACAATCAATCCTACGATATAGGCGGTAAAGATATTCTTACCTACAAAGAAATGATGCAGCAATACTCAGAAAACAGGGGGCTACATTTGACTATTGTAACTGTTCCTGTGATGACGCCCACACTAAGCTCTTACTGGTTGTATTTTGTAACCAGTACCTCCTATAAGCTGGCTCGCAATCTGGTAAATAGTATGAGTGTTGAAGTTGTTGCAAAACCCAATTCACTTGCTAAAGATCTTAATATCCAGCTATACAGTTATAAGGAAGCATTAGACATGGCATTTGCAAAAATTGAGCAAAACAATGTCGCCAGCAGCTGGAAGGACAGTATGGTTAGTGGTAGATTTAAACATAGCATCAATCGATTTAAAAGAGTTCCTAAATATGGATGCCTACGAGATGCTCAAACCTACAAAGCTGCAAGTACTGAGGAAGCATTAAATCGTATATGGAGTATAGGCGGTCAAAATGGCTACTATTATGCAAATTTTCTGTGGAAAATACGTGGATACATTGACAAATTATTAGGCGGAGTAGGCCTACGTCGAGGCCGTACTAATCAAGATAAGATATACGCTGGAGATTCGTTAGATTTTTGGCGTGTACTAGTCGCAGATCGTGATGAGAAAAGATTACTCCTTTTTGCCGAAATGAAGATACCAGGAGAAGCATGGTTGGAGTTTGAAATAGATAATGAAGGAATGGTACATCAAACAGCCAGCTTTAGACCACGTGGGTTGTGGGGACGGCTCTACTGGTATAGTATGTTACCATTCCACTATTTTATATTTGCTGGTATGATTAGGCATATAGCTACAGGCAAATAAAATTAAGAACGCGGTAGAAAAACCTCGGCCATCATACAGCGCACACTACCGCCGCCTAGCGTCTCTATAGTTTTAATATCTGGATGTAAAATTTTATTATACCGTTCCAATTTCATGATTTGCGCCTGGGTTAATGACTGGTAGGCTTGATCACTCATAATAAGTAATTTTTCTCCGTTCTTATTAACCAATTGCATCATATTACCCGCAAAACTTTCCACTTGCCTTTCTGTAATAGTGATGATCTCTTTGCCAGAGTCTTTTAAATGCTTTACTACATTTTTCATTTCTGCCTTGCTATCAATGGCGTCTAGACATATTACGGCATAGGACTCCCCTAGAGCCATCATCACATTAGTATGATATATAGGAAGCCGCGCCTCTCCTACCGTTTGATAGGCCGTAAAAATTACAGGGGTATATTCAAAATCTTCGCAAAACTCTATGAGCAGTTCTTCATCTGCTCTAGGCGATATACTGCAATATGCTTTTTTATTTACCCTGTCTAATAAAAGACAACCTGTTCCCTCTAGAAAGTATCCCTCGTTTTCTGCAGCTGTATAGTCCATAATAGTCTCAATCTTAAAACCTTTCTGCTCCAGAGCATCCAGGATTTCAGGACGTCGTTCCATTCTTCGGTTTTCTGCAAACATAGGATACAATACAGCGGTTCCATCGGCGTGAGTAGAAAGCCAATTGTTAGGAAAAATTGAATCTGGCGTGTCGTATTTATCATCATCATTGAAAATAACAACCTCAACGCCGTGATCTTGTAATGCTTTCGCGAAAGCGTCAAACTCTTCTTGAGCTCTATTGTTTGCCGTTATATTTTTTATTTCCTTATCAAATTCCCGGTCTTGGTAATAATTGTTGACAGCAGTTTCTTCGTTCAAACGGAACTGGGTGGGACGTACCATAAGTACGGTATCTGTAATTTGTCTCATTAATCTCTTATCAATGGTAAGGTGGAACAGCGCAAAAGGCCGCTTTGCTTTGATATCTGGGCATAAGGTACTTCTTCAACAGTAATGTTATGTGACCGTAGCCAAGTATTTAATCTTGTAAAGTTTTTTTCTGAAATAACAACATCTGGTGCAATAGAGAATATATTACTATTCATATCATACATCTCTTGATTTGTGATCTCAAAACAATTGTCGATCCCATATAAATCGATCAAAAACTTATACTCTTCTTCTTCTAAAAAACCACCCTTGTATATAATACACTTATCGTTACCTACAGGTTGAAAGCAACAGTCTAGATGTAATGCATTATTATAGGGGTCGAGGTTGCTTTTTTTCAAGTTAAAAGAGATCACTTTCTTGTCAGGAAATGTATCACTAAGCCATTTAACTCCTTCTACATTTGTACGGGCTATTATATAATCTGCATAATCAGAACCTCTATAAGTGCCTACAAAAATAAGATCACCATGCAGCATCACGTCACCACCTTCTATATGTACATTTTCTGGAGGGCGTATGACCTTTGTAGGATCTACAAGATCAATAACATGCTGTATAGCCTCTAGCTCTTCCTCACGATCTGGTAGAATATTTGCTTTTACAAAAATATCATCAATAACAAAGCCTATATCCCGGGTAAAGATTTGATTACAATCCTCAATCTGGTGCGGCCTGTACACCTCTACTTGATACTTTTGAAAAACAGCAGCGACAGCTTCCATCTCACAAACCATATCTTCAATAGAAGGGTAAGTTCCTGCGATTATGTGCTCTCTTGATTTAGGATCATAGGCATCAACAAGATCAGGTACAGGACCATTACTTTGTGCCGTTCCTAATACTACTGCGCGCAAGCGAGAGGTCTCATCTTGAATATTTAATTTCAGGCTTTTCATGATGCAAAAATACTTGCTTATCTGCGCATTCTAAACATTAAAATCAATGCAATTTGAGGTTTTATACACTCTTTATTTAAAGAAAAACCCGGCCATTGCTGACCGGGTTGCATTCTCATTTTATAATCCTATTATCTGTCAGACATTTCCTTGAATGAACGATGTGTTTCTCCAGTATAAATCTGACGTGGTCGCCCGATAGGCTCTTTGTTCTCACGCATTTCTTTCCACTGTGCTATCCATCCTGGGAGCCTTCCTAAGGCAAACATTACAGTAAACATCTCAGTAGGTATACCCATAGCTCGATAGATAATGCCTGAGTAGAAATCTACATTAGGATATAGTTTTCTATCTACAAAATATGAGTCTTCTAGCGCTTCTTTTTCTAAGCCTTTTGCAATAGCTAAAATAGGATCTTCCACGCCCAGATCGCTTAATACCTCATCTGCAGCTTTTTTAATGATTTTTGCCCGTGGGTCAAAGTTTTTGTAAACACGGTGTCCGAAGCCCATTAAGCGGAATGGATCATCCTTATCCTTTGCTTTGGCCATGTACTTTTTGGTATCACCACCATCTTCTTTGATTGCTTCAAGCATTTCTAGCACCGCCTGATTTGCACCACCATGTAATGGTCCCCATAAAGCATTAATACCAGCACTTAAACTAGCAAATAAACCTGCATGAGAAGATCCCACAATACGCACAGTACTGGTAGAGCAATTCTGTTCATGATCTGCATGTAAAATCAATAATTTATCCAATGCATCTACCACAACTTTGTTAAGCTTATAATCTGCATTAGGCTTTTTGAACATCATTTTTAAGATATTCTCTACATAACCTAAATCATCATCTCCATAGTCTAACGGCTGTCCTGTACGTTTGCGCAATGCCCATGCAACTAACACAGGAAATTTACCCATGATTTTTACAATTGCTTTATACATGTCTTCATCACTCTCAACATTTACAGAGGATGGATTGAAAGCAATTAACGCACTCGTTAGCGATGACAAAACTCCCATAGGGTGTGCAGACTTAGGAAATCCATCTAGGATTTTCTTCACATCCTCATCTACGTGAGAGTTTGCTTTAATATCATTATGAAATTTCTCTAATTGCGAGGCTGTAGGCAATTCACCAAATATCAATAGGTAAGATACCTCAAGAAAACTAGCTTTGTCGGCCAGCTCTTCAATAGAATATCCTCGATATCTTAAAATACCTTCCTCACCATTCAAGAAGGTGATAGCACTTGTACAACTACCCGTATTTTTGTATCCAGGATCAATAGTAGTTACACCGTTAGTCGCTCCTCGCAGTGTTTTAATATCAATCGCTCTTTCATTCTCAGTTCCTATAACGATGGGGAATTCAAATTTTTTCCCGTCAATTTCAAGTGTCGCTTTATCTGCCATTATGTATTAATTTTTCATTTCAGTAAAAATACAACCGGGAAAATTCAAAATGCATTTTTTGTGGTCTATCTGCTATACTTTAATATAAAATTTAGAATAATCGTGCAGCATTAAGAGCTCTACCTAAAAAATGTGAGGTTGATAGTATAAAATTGTTTGTAGTTCGCTTTCGCGAAAGCGTAATAAAAACTTGCCATTTACAACAATCAACCAGAATCAATAAGATAATAAAAAAGCCACCCGTAAGGATGGCTTAATTAAATGATCGTCGATAATTTTTACGAGATTTGAAAGGCGTCGCGACCAGGAAAATAAGCAGAGCCTTCAAGCTCCTCCTCGATACGTAATAATTGGTTGTATTTTGCCATACGATCAGACCTAGAAGCAGATCCAGTCTTAATCTGGCCCGTACTTAGAGCGACTGCAAGATCTGCAATGGTATTATCTTCAGTCTCTCCACTGCGATGAGACATGACTGAGGTGTAACCTGCTTTATGTGCCATAGTTACTGCAGCAATTGTTTCAGTAAGAGTTCCTATTTGATTTACCTTGATCAAAATAGAATTTGCTATGTTCTCTTTAATACCTCTGGATAGTCGCTCTACATTTGTCACAAATAGATCATCGCCCACTAATTGAACACGGTCGCCTGCAAGATCGGTCAACATTTTCCAACCTTCCCAATCGTTTTCATCCATTCCATCTTCTATAGATATTATTGGATATTTTGAAGCGAGCTCCGCAAGATATTCAGCTTGTTGTTTGCTGCTGCGCACCACCCCTTTATCGCCTTCAAATTTTGTATAATCATATTTACCATCAACAAAAAATTCTGCAGCTGCACAGTCTAGAGCGATCATTATTTGTTTTCCTGGTGTATAGCCAGCATTTTTGATAGCCAATAAGATGGTGTCCAGTGCATCCTCTGTACCATCCAACGTGGGTGCAAAACCTCCTTCATCACCTACTGCCGTACTTAAACCTCTATCGTGTAGTACTTTTTTTAGATGGTGAAAAATCTCTGTCCCCATTTGCAACGCTTGACTAAAAGATTGCGCCTCTACCGGCATTACCATAAACTCTTGAAACGCTATGGGAGCATCACTGTGAGAACCTCCATTGATAATGTTCATCATAGGCACAGGCAGAGTGTTTGCACTTATACCGCCTATGTATTTGTATAAGGGTTGATTTAACTCGTTTGCTGCAGCTTTTGCTACAGCTAGAGAAACACCTAAAATGGCATTTGCACCTAGATTTGCTTTATTAGCTGTTCCATCTAACTCGATCATAGTTTGATCGATATACGCTTGATCGAACACAGATACACCTCGCAGTTCATCTGCTATTTGCTTGTTGACATTATTTACAGCATTCTTAACACCTTTACCCATAAAGTCTGTGCCACCATCACGCAACTCGACAGCCTCATGCTCTCCAGTAGATGCTCCCGATGGTACCGCTGCTCTTCCCATAACACCGTTTGATGTAATTACATCAACCTCTACGGTAGGGTTACCTCGTGAATCAAAAATTTGTCTTGCGTGGATATCTATAATTGTACTCATACTAATTCTTTTTTAGTGGATTTAATAAGTTCGATAAAATGATCAAATAAATAGGTAGCATCATTAGGTCCCGGTCCAGCCTCTGGATGATATTGAACGGAAAAACATGGCTTGTCTTTAAGCTTAATACCCGCAACAGTGTGGTCGTTAAGATGGACATGGGTGATCTCAATATTAGGATGAGCCTCTGCTTGCTCTTTATTAATTGCAAACCCATGGTTTTGAGAGGTGATTTCTCCTTTGCCTGTATTTATATTTTTAATCGGGTGATTGATACCGCGGTGGCCATTGTGCATTTTATAGGTTCCTATATCATTAGCTAATGCGATAATCTGGTGGCCTAAACAAATCCCAAATAATGGTTTGTTTTCTTTCAATATTTCTCTTGCTGTATGTATAGCTTCTTTCAATGGCTCTGGATCACCAGGACCGTTAGATAAAAAATAGCCATCTGGTTCAAAAGCTGCCATGTCTTCATATCGAGCGTTGTATGGAAATACCTTTATAAAACAATCACGCTTTGCCAGGTTGCGCAAGATATTTGTTTTGATACCTAGATCAAGTGCTGCGATGCGGTACTGCGCGTTTTGATTTCCATAGGTATACACTTCCCTTGTAGATACTTTTGAGGCTAGCTCTAAGCCTTTCATGGATGGTATGTTTGCGAGCTCCTTACGCAAATCATCCCTTTGAGCCACACGTGAACTTATAATAGCATTTTGTGCTCCAGACTCACGTATGTGCGCAACAAGTGCACGAGTGTCTACATCAGAAATGATAACTAAATTTTGAGCTTGCAAAAAATCGTACAAAGAGCCAGTGGCAAGAGGTCTAGAAAAATTATCCGAGAAATTTTTACATACCAACCCTGATATTTTTACAGAGTTAGATTCCAGATCGTTTTCAAAAGTTCCATAATTTCCTATATGAGCATTGGTAGTAACCATAATTTGACCATAGTAGGATGGATCAGTGAAGATCTCTTGATATCCTGTAGTACCAGTATTAAAACAAATCTCACCAGTTGCAGTCCCTTCAGGACCCACCATCTTTCCGTGAAATACAGTGCCATCATCAAGAAGGATAATAGCGTCTTTCTTTTCTAAATATGCCATGATTCAAAAATAGTAATAATAAAAAAGGATCAATGCCTAAACATTGATCCTTTTGTTTTCAAAAAGAGAGAATATTACTCTTCTTCATTTGTTACTTCAGTAGTTTCCTTTGTAGGTGCTGCTGCTTTAGATTTGCTTCTACGACTTCTTCTTGTCGTTTTCTTAGATTCGCCAGTTGAGTATACATCATTGTAATCAACCAGTTCAATCATTGCCATATCAGCATTATCACCTAAACGATTGCCTAATTTGATAATTCTAGTATAACCACCTGGACGATCACCTACTTTTGCTGCTACATCTCTAAATAGCTCAGTCACTGCTTCTTTACTACGTAATTGAGAGAAAGTCAAACGACGATTATGCGTTGTATCGGCTTTAGCTTTTGTAATAAGTGGCTCAACAAATTGCTTAAGAGCTTTTGCTTTTGCAACAGTTGTATTGATACGCTTGTGCTCAATTAAGGAACAAGCCATATTAGAAAGCATAGCCTTGCGGTGAGCTGTTTTTCTACTTAAATGATTTACTTTTTTTCCGTGTCTCATTGTTTCCTATTTCTACAACTAGGCATCAACCTAGTCACGGTCTAACTTATATTTTGACAGATCCATACCGAAGTTCAGACCTTTTACATTAACGAGCTCCTCTAGTTCAGTTAACGATTTTTTACCGAAGTTTCTAAACTTCATCAAATCATTCTTGTTGTAAGAAACTAAGTCACCTAGAGTTTCAACCTCTGCAGCCTTCAAACAGTTAAGAGCTCGAACCGACAATTCCATGTCCACTAACTTAGTCTTCAACAACTGTCTCATGTGCAAACTCTCCTCATCGTAAGTCTCGGTTTGAGCGATCTCATCTGCCTCCAGTGTAATTCTTTCATCAGAGAATAACATGAAGTGATGAATCAAGGTTTTTGCAGCTTCGGTAAGGGCATGTTTAGGATGAATACTTCCATCAGTAATGATCTCGAAAACTAGCTTTTCGTAGTCAGTTTTTTGCTCCACACGATAGTTCTCAATGCTATACTTAACATTTTTGATAGGAGTAAAAATACTGTCGATAGCAATAGTGCCTAATGCAGCACCACTCTTCTTGTTTTCTTCTGCTGGAACGTAACCTCTCCCTTTCTCAATTGTTAATTCAAGATTGAGATTGATAGAGGACTCTGTATTACATATCACCATTTCAGGATTTAGTACTTGAAAACCTGAAATATATTTCTGCATATCACCAGCGGTGAACTGATCTTTTCCAGAAAATGAAACGTTAACTACCTCACTATCTACCTCGTCGATTTGACGACGGAATCTCACTTGCTTGAAGTTAAGAATGATTTCGGTAACATCTTCAACCACGCCTTCTATAGTAGAGAACTCATGATCAACGCCTTCTATACGAATAGACGTAATCGCAAATCCTTCCAAGGAAGATAGTAAAACCCTTCTCAGAGCGTTTCCCACAGTCAATCCGTAACCAGGTTCTAAGGGTCTGAACTCAAACTTACCCTCAAAATCGGTTGAATCGATCATGATTACTTTATCCGGTTTTTGGAAATTTAATATTGCCATAAGAATATTGTGGTTAAGATTATTTAGAATACAATTCAACAATTAATTGTTCCTTGATGTTCTCAGGGATTTGCAATCTCTCAGGAACAGAAACAAAGGTACCAGACATACTGGCTTTGTTGAATGTAATGAAGTCGTAAACGTGCTCGTTTGACGATAGTGCGTCCTCAATTGCAGTAAGGGATTTAGATTTCTCACGAACCGCAACCACATCACCAGCTTGTAGCTGATACGAAGGAATATTTACTAATTGACCATTCACAGTAACGTGACGGTGACTTACGAGCTGACGGGCGCCTCTACGAGTGCGAGCCAAGCCCATACGGTATACTACATTGTCTAGTCTTGACTCTGCTAATTGAAGCAAAACTTCACCAGTAATACCGGTACTACGTACTGCTCTTTCAAACATTAAACGAAACTGCTTTTCTAAAATACCATAAGTATATTTAGCTTTCTGCTTTTCCTTTAATTGCACAGCATACTCAGACTCTTTTCCACGTCTTCTTGCGTTACCATGCATACCTGGAGGATAGTTCTTCTTCTCCAGTGCTTTACTAGGGCCAAAAATTGGTTCTCTAAATCGACGAGCAATTTTTGCCTTAGGACCTCTATATCTTGCCATTGTTAAATTGTTAGTTAGCGGTGTACTGTGAATTCAGGTCTATATCCTTCGACAGCCTTATAACCACTAGATATTAATAATTAATTATACTCTTCTTCTTTTAGGGGGACGACACCCGTTGTGTGGTAATGGTGTTACATCAACAATTTCAGTCACTTCGATACCAGCATTGTGAATGGTACGAATTGCGCTTTCTCGGCCGTTTCCAGGTCCTTTCACATACGCCTTTACCTTTCTCAAACCAGCTTCGTGAGCAACTTTAGAGGCATCCTCTGCTGCTAATTGTGCCGCATAAGGAGTATTCTTTTTAGAGCCTCTAAAACCCATTTTACCAGCTGATGACCATGAGATCACTTCGCCCTTTTTATTAGTAAGCGATACTAGGATGTTATTAAACGAAGAGGATATATGAGCCTCCCCTACACTTTCAACAATTACCTTACGCTTTTTTGCTACTGTTTTAGACTTTGCCATATCAGTTACTTATTATTTAGTTGCCTTCTTCTTGTTAGCAACAGTCTTACGTTTCCCTTTACGTGTACGTGAATTATTTTTAGTGCGTTGACCTCTCAATGGAAGACCCGATCTATGACGTATCCCTCTGTAGCACCCTATGTCCATCAATCGCTTGATATTCATTTGAGTTTCAGATCTCAATTCACCCTCAATAGTAAATTCACTTATAGCATTACGTATCTTTCCAATCTCATCATCATCCCACTCACTAACCTTTTTATCAACACCGACACCAGTTGAAACTAGTACTTCTTCGGCACGACTTCTACCTACACCATAGATGTAAGTCAATGCGATAACGCCTCTTTTGTTTTTAGGTATATCTACCCCTGCAATTCTAGCCATAGCTTAACCTTGTCTTTGTTTAAATTTTGGGTTCTTTTTGTTGATAACGTAAAGTCTTCCTTTACGACGCACGATCTTACAATCTGCACTTCTCTTTTTTATCGATGCTCTAACTTTCATATCAATATCTATAAGTAATCCTCGCCTTAGTTAAATCGTAAGGGCTCATTTCTAATTTTACTTTATCTCCTGGTAATAATTTTATATAATGCATACGCATCTTACCAGATATATGCGCTGTAACAACATGACCGTTCTCTAACTCTACTCGAAACATAGCGTTTGATAAAGCTTCAATAATTGAACCATCCTGTTCTATTGCTGATTGTTTTGCCATAATTAAGCTACCGCTTTTCTATTTTTACCAGTCTTTATAAGACCATCATAGTGTCTATTCAATAGGTAAGAATTAATTTGTTGCATGGTATCAATCGCAACACCTACCATAATTAGCATACTAGTACCTCCATAAAACAATGCCCAAGACTGAGTTACACCCATGAGTGAAACAAAGGCAGGAACAATAGCTACTAATGCTAAAAATATGGATCCTGGCAAAGTAATTTGCGACATGATCCTATCTAAATATTCTGAAGTCTCAGTTCCAGGGCGAATACCTGGAATAAATCCACCATTTCGTTTTAAGTCATCGGCCATTTTGTTCGTAGGAACAGTAATAGCTGTATAAAAATAAGTGAACACAATGATTAACAATGCGAATACCAAGTTGTACCAAAAGCCGAAAATATCGCTAAACGCGGCAGCAACCGATGTGGCCCAATCCGATTCTAAAGCACCGACAGCCTGAGGAACAAACATGATAGCCTGTGCAAAAATAATTGGCATTACACCAGATGCGTTCAATTTTAAAGGTATGTATTGACGAGATCCGAATACATTTTTCTCATAACCACCTGAAGCTGTTCTGCGAGCATATTGAACTGGGATCTTTCTAACCGCCATCACCAACATTATACATGCAAGTATAACAACTAACCAGATGACAATTTCAATAATAATGACAAAAGGACCACCAGTGCCATTAATGCGCGAAACAAATTCCTGAGCAAAAGCTTGCGGTAACGTAGCAATTATACCAACCATTATCAATAAAGAAATCCCGTTACCAATACCTTTGTCAGTGATTTTTTCACCTAGCCACATAGCGAATACACAACCAGTAACTAGTATTATTGTACCCACAACAAGCATCAAGGTTTGATTATCTATCAAATAAGCTTCAGGAGGAACACCTAACGAACCTAGACTTAATAGATAACTAGGAGCTTGGACTAAACAAATACCGATAGTGAGCCAACGAGTAATTTGATTGATCTTACGACGACCAGACTCACCTTCCTTTTGCAATTTCTGTAAGTACGGAACGGCAATTCCCATTAATTGAACAACAATACTTGCCGATATATAAGGCATAATTCCCAATGCAAATACAGATGCATTAGCAAAAGCACCACCTGTAAAAGCATTCAAGATACTTCCAATACCGCCACCCTCAAAATTAGAAGCAAATCCAGCTAATTTTGTAGAATCAATAAAAGGAAGAACTACTTGAGCACCAAACCTGTAAACAAGCAGTAAACTGAAAGTCATAAGAATACGATCTTTCAGTTCCTCAATCTTCCATATATTTTTAATCGTGTCAATTAATTTCATGAGCGACTATTATACAGTTTCTGTTTTACCACCAGCCTTTTCAATAGCTGCTACCGCAGAAGCGGTAAATTTGTGCGCAGAAACACTAACTGGTGAAGTAATTTGGCCACGACCTAGAATCTTTACCAAATCATTTTTGTCAACCAAACGCTCTCTAAGCAAGTCTTTAACGGTAATAGTATCAGCCAAACGACCTGCATCAATATAAGATTGTAAGGTATCTAAATTGATACCTTTATACTCTGTTCTATTAATATTAGTAAAACCAAATTTAGGCACACGACGCTGCAAAGGCATTTGACCTCCTTCAAAGCCTATCTTCTTTGAGTATCCTGAACGAGACTTAGCACCTTTGTGACCACGTGTGGCCGTACCACCTTTACCAGAACCCTGTCCACGACCAATAATCTTAGCAGACTTTTTAACTGAACCTTCTGCAGGTTTTAAATTATTCAAACCCATTTCTTAAGCTTTTTCTACAGTAACTAAGTGAGATACTTTAGCAATCATACCCATGACAGCGGCAGTATCATCATGCTCAACTACTTGATTCATTTTATGAAGACCTAATGCCTCCAAAGTTTTTTTCTGACGCGCTGTACGGTTAATCGCACTACGCACTTTTTTCACATGTAACTTTGCCATGACTATCCGTTAAATACTTTATCGATTGATACACCTCTCTGTTTTGCAACAGTAGCTGCATTTCTTAATTGTAACAACGCATCAAAGGTAGCCTTTACAACATTATGAGGGTTAGAAGATCCTTGATTTTTTGATAATACATCGTGAACTCCAACCGCTTCAAGTACAGCTCTAATGGCACCACCAGCAATTACACCTGTACCGGTCGCAGCTGGTAAAAGCAAAACCCTTGCACCACCAAACTTACCTTTCTGCTCGTGTGGTATAGTTCCATTCTGCAAAGGGATACGAACTAAATTCTTTTTGGCATCCTCTACCGCTTTAGAGATGGCTTCCGAAACCTCTTTAGATTTTCCTAAGCCATGTCCTACTACACCGTTCTCATCACCAACAACAGTAATAGCAGAAAAACCAAATGCACGACCTCCTTTAGTCACCTTAGTAACACGTTGAACGCCTACTAATCGATCCTTAAGATCAAGACCACCAGGCTTTACTGTTTCAATATTTTTATACTTCTGATACATTACGTAAATCTTTCAAATTAAAATTTTAACCCGCCTTCACGAGCTCCCTCGGCAAGCGATAAAACACGGCCGTGGTAAAGATAACCACCTCTATCGAAAGAAACCGTCTCTACACCAGCAGCTTTGGCTTTTTCAGCTATTTTAACACCAACTTCCTTAGCTGACTCTTTTTTTGCAAGAGAACCTTTAAGTTCTCTGGAACTAGCTGAAGCTATGGTTACCCCATCTACGTCATTAATTACCTGAGCATAAATTTCTTTATTACTGCGGTAAACTGACAAACGTGGTCTATCTGCGGTACCGGCAACAGTCTTTCGAATTCTGCGACGGATTTTTTCTCTTCTAGCTGACTTTGAAAATGCCATAATAAATATTGTTATGCTGATTTACCAGCTTTTCTTCTAATAATTTCACCAACGAACTTGATACCTTTTCCTTTGTAAGGCTCTGGCTTGCGGAATGCTCGTATCTTTGCTGCCACCTGACCCACTAATTGTTTGTCAAATGAAGTAAGTTTTACGATTGGATTTTTTCCTTTTTCAGATACAGTTTCAACCTGAACTTCTGGAGCAACATCTATAACAATGTTATGTGAGAACCCTAAGGCAAGATCTAATTTCTGGCCTTGATTGGAAGCACGATAACCTACACCAACCAATTCTAGTTGCTTAGTCCACCCAGCCGAGACACCTTGAATCATATTATTAACAAGCGAACGATACAATCCGTGCTTTGCGCGGTGATCCTTACTATCCGACGGACGAGTTACAAAAACCTCATTCTCTTCAACCTTAATTTCTACATCAGAAAAAGACTGAACAAGCTTTCCTAATTTACCTTCTACCGTAATCTCTCCGTTGTTAACAGCAACCATTACTCCTGAAGGTATTGATACTGGATTATTTCCTATTCTAGACATAATTCTCTTTTAATATACGTAACAAAGAACTTCTCCACCTACATTCTCAGAACGAGCCTGCTTATCAGTCATTACACCTTTAGATGTAGAAATGATTGCTATACCCAAACCATTAAGTATGCGAGGCAGTTCACTAGAACCTGCATATTTACGCAATCCTGGCTTAGATAAACGTTGAATATCTTTGATTACTGATTCCTTTGTATCACGATCATACTTCAATGCTATTTTAATTGTGTCTTGAGCGGATTGCTCAATAAATTTATAGCTTAAAATATATCCTTGATCAAAAAGTATTTTAGTAATTTCCTTTTTCAAGTTAGACGCTGGAATCTCCACGACTCTATGATTCGCACGCACTGCATTACGAATTCTTGTTAAATAATCTGCTATTGGATCTGTATTCATAATCTTATCTTTAGACTAGTTACCAACTAGCTTTTTTAACACCAGGTATCAATCCCTTATTAGCCATCTCTCTGAACATAACACGAGATAATCCAAACTGCCTCATATAACCTTTAGGGCGACCTGTCAATTTACAACGATTGTGCAGACGCACCGGCGAAGCGTTCTTAGGTAATTTTTGCAGCTCCTCATAGTCACCAGCTTCTTTTAAAGCTTTGCGCTTTTCAGCATACTTGTCTACAAGTGCTTGTCTTTTGCGCTCGCGCGCTTTCATAGATTCTTTAGCCATCCTTAGTCCTTTTTAAAAGGTAATCCCAACTCACCTAATAGTGATTTGGCCTCTTTATCAGTTGTTGCGCTAGTAACGAAGGTAATATCCATACCAGCGATTTTATTTACTTTATCTATATTGATCTCCGGAAAAATAATTTGTTCAGTTATACCTAAATTATAATTCCCTCTACCGTCAAAGCCAGTCACCTTAATTCCCTGGAAATCGCGTACACGTGGCAAAGCGACAGTAATTAAACGATCAAGAAATTCGTACATTCTGTCACCACGCAATGTGACCTTAGCACCGATGGGCATACCCTTACGCAATTTAAAAGATGCAACATCTTTTTTAGATAGTGTAGGAACTGCTTTTTGACCTGTAATCATGGTCAACTCATCAACCGCATAATCAATAAGCTTCTTATCTGCTACTGCAGCACCAACCCCACGGCTTAGTACAATTTTCTGAAGCTTTGGTATTTCCATAATATTGGAATAACCAAACTCTTCTTTTAACGCTGCAGCAACGCGTTCCTTATAATCTTCTTTAAGTCTTGGAATGTATGACATGACTATATTTCTTCTTTAGTTGAGCGAGCAATACGAACCTTCTTACCATCCTTGAAAGTGTAACCTACTCGTGTAGTATTTCCTTTCCCATCGATAAGACTAAGGTTTGAAACTTGAATAGCCGCTTCTTTTTCTTTAATACCACCTTGTGGGTTTGTAGCGCTAGGCTTTTCGTGCTTAGAAACTAGGTTAACACCCTCTACAATGGCCTTATTTTTATCAATCAATACCTTTTGCACTTTGCCTTCAGCACCTTTGTGCTCACCCGCAATAACGCGTACTGTATCTCCTGATTTGATCTTTAATTTTCCCATGACTTAATTATAATACTTCCGGTGCTAAGGAAACGATTTTCATAAATTGTTTATCGCGAAGCTCTCTTGCTACAGGACCGAAAACACGAGTACCTCTCATCTCTGAGTTAGGATTCAATAATACACAAGCGTTATCATCGAATCGGATATACGAACCATCCGGACGGCGAACCTCTTTTTTCGTGCGTACTACCACAGCAGTAGATACTGCACCCTTTTTTATGTTACCGTTAGGAGTTGCCTCTTTAACAGAAACAACAATCTTGTCTCCTACCGACGCATAACGTCTCTTAGTACCTCCTAAAACACGGATGCAAAGCACTTCTTTGGCACCTGTATTATCCGCAACTTTTAATCTTGATTCTTGCTGTAACATTACTTAGCTCTTTCTAGGATTTCTACTAATCTCCACGTTTTGGTCTTACTCAATGGGCGTGTTTCCATAATACGAACAGTATCACCCTCGTTGCACTCATTCTTCTCATCGTGAGCTACATACTTTTTGGTATTCAATACGAACTTACCATACATAGGGTGCTTTTGTCTCTTGACTTCAGCAACAGTTATGGATTTATCCATCTTATTGCTGCGTACAACACCGATACGTTCTTTTCTTAAATTTCTTTGTTCCATTACAATTCGTATTATGAATTATTGATTGCTGTATTCAACCTCGCAATCGTCTTACGCAACTTTGTGATTTCCGATGGATTTTCCAAAGGTGAAACTATGTGAGTACGCTTCAAATCGGCATAAGCTCTACGGGACTCGGCTAATTTATCTCTCAATTCCTCTGAAGAGTATTGTTTTACTTCTGACTGTTTCATGATAAATTATTCTTGATAGTCGCGAGCGACGATGAATTTAGTTTTAACAGGTAATTTTTGAGCAGCAAGTCTTAAAGCTTCTTGCGCAGTTGCCAAAGGAACACCAGAGACCTCAAAAAGAATTCTACCTGGTTTTACGACAGCTGCCCAATACTCAACGGCACCTTTACCTTTACCCATACGTACCTCAAGTGGCTTCTTAGTGATAGGCTTATCTGGAAATATTTTGATCCATAAAGAACCTTCTCTCTTCATGTAACGTGTAGCCGCGATACGAGCTGCCTCAATCTGACGAGAATTAATGAACTCAGAGTCTAGTGATTTAATACCAAAAGTACCGTAGGCTAGCTGATTACCACGACCGGAATCTCCCTTCATGCGGCCCTTCTGCTGCTTTCTAAATTTTGTTTTCCTAGGTTGTAACATTTCTAGCTATTATTTTCTACGACGACGACTGTTTCCACGGTCACCACCACTTTGTTTTCCTTGTTTCTTTGATAGCCCAGCTAATGGTGAAAGCTCACGTTTTCCATAAACCTCGCCTTTCATTATCCAGACCTTTACGCCGATTCTACCATAAGTAGTGTGCGCTTCAACCAGTGCATAATCAATGTCTGCACGGAATGTACTCAAAGGAATGCGACCAT
Source organism: uncultured Nonlabens sp. (assembly GCA_947491755.1). GTDB lineage: Bacteria > Bacteroidota > Bacteroidia > Flavobacteriales > Flavobacteriaceae > Nonlabens. Next base: position 142,112 of record CANLKV010000004.1, read on the forward strand.
CCTTGTAAGACTCACTACGTGCCATCTCAGCTCCGTTAAGTCTACCTGAAATTTGTATCTTAATTCCCTCAGCGTTCATTCTCATCGCAGCGGCAATAGCCATCTTGATAGCACGTCTGTACGAAATTCTATTCTCAATTTGCCTAGCAACACTAGATCCTACAAGATGCGCATCTAACTCAGGTCGCTTGATTTCGTGGATATTGATTTGAACATCCTTTCCAGAAATCTTTTTAAGCTCCTCTTTTAAACGATCTACCTCCTGACCACCTTTACCGATAATAATACCAGGTCTAGCAGTAGTTATAGTAACTGTAACAAGCTTTAACGTACGTTCGATAATGATGCGTGACACACTTGCTTTAGCAAGACGAGCATGGATATACTTTCTTAGCTTATCATCTTCCGCTAGCTTATCACCATAATCATTACCACCATACCAATTAGACTCCCATCCACGGATGATACCTAATCTATTACCTATTGGATTTGTTTTCTGTCCCATATTAACTACTTGTTCTCTTTATTGGATTCACCCAACACTAGAGTGACATGGTTAGATCTCTTTCTTATTCTATGTGCACGACCCTGAGGCGCCGGTCTAAGACGCTTAAGCATGGTACCACCATCAACTCTGATTTCCTTTATAAACAAACCAGCATCAACAACATCACCATCCTCATTCTTTGCCTGCCAGTTTGCAACAGCAGAAAGCACTAATTTATCCAAACGTCGCGCCGCTTCTTTTGATGAAAACTTAAGAATATTCAATGCATCCTCCACCTTTTTACCACGAATGATATCTGCAACCAGTCTCATTTTCCGCGGTGATGTAGGACAATTGTTCAACTTGGCAAAAGCTATACTTCTTTTCTCTTCTTTCAGCTTTTCAGCTGATTGTCTCTTACGAACTCCCATAGCTATTATTTTTTACCTTTATTCTTTGCTGCTGCGTGACCTCGATAAGAACGAGTAGGTGAAAATTCACCTAGTTTATGTCCTACCATATTTTCAGTAACATATACAGGAACAAATTGTCTTCCGTTATGCACAGCAATAGTTTGACCTACAAAATCTGGAGTGATCATAGAAGACCTAGACCATGTTTTGATGACAGTTTTCTTACCAGACTCAACATTTTGAGCCACCTTAGATTCCAACTTATGAAATACATAAGGTCCTTTTTTTAATGAACGAGCCATAATTTATTTCTTTCTACGTTCTACAATATATTGAGTACTTGCCTTGTTCAAGTCGCGTGTACGGTATCCTTTAGCAGGAACACCATTGCGTGAACGTGGGTGTCCACCAGATGCACGACCTTCACCACCACCCATTGGGTGATCGACAGGGTTCATCGCCACAGGACGAGTACGTGGTCTTCTACCTAACCAGCGACTTCTACCAGCTTTACCACCTACAATCAATTGGTGGTCGCTATTTGAAACTGCACCTATAGTTGCAAGACATTCTTGAAGTATCAAACGAATTTCTCCTGATGGCATTTTAACCGTAGCATACTTACCATCTCTTGCCATCAATTGAGCAAAAGAACCAGCACTTCTTGCAATAATAGCTCCCTGACCAGGACGTAATTCAATACAGCTAATGATAGATCCTAATGGAATACTAGCTAACTTCATTGCGTTGCCTACTTCAGGAGCCACATTATCACCAGAAACTATATTTTGTCCTACCTGAAGACCGTTCTGAGCGATGACATAGCGTTTTTCTCCATCCTGATAATTTACCAAGGCAATAAACGCAGTACGATTAGGATCATACTCAATACTTGCAACGGTAGCAGGAATTCCATGACGATTTCTCTTAAAATCGATAATTCGGTAGCGACGCTTGTGCCCACCACCTATGTAACGCATGGTCATACGACCTTTTGCATTACGACCACCAGAGCGTTTATTCGGAGCGAGTAAACTCTTTTCCGGCTTATCAGTTGTGATGGCATCATAGCCATTTACAACTCTAAATCGCTGCCCTGGAGTAACAGGTTTTAATTTTCTTACTGACATTCAGTATTTGATTTATAGATTACTATAAAGATCGATGGTATCCCCATCCTTAAGCTGTACAAAGGCCTTTTTAACTGCCGATGTTTTACCAACTTGCATCCCTGATTTAGTATATTTTGATTTGCGGCTGATGCGCGTATTCATAGTTCTTACTTTAAGAACTGTTACACCATAAACAGCCTCAACTTCCTTCTTGATTTGAACCTTATTAGCCTTAGGAGCAACTTCAAAACCATATCGATTTAACAGCTCGCTATCGCTAGTCGCTTTTTCAGTAATAATGGGTTTTATTAAAATGCTCATGACTTATTTACTTAAGATTTGCTCAATACCGTCAAGAGAACCCTCAAGAACGATAAGATTGTTAGCGTTAACAATCTTGTAAGTGCTTAATTCTGAATATGTTATTACCTCAACACCCTTCAAATTTCGCGAAGACAAATATACATTATTATTTGATCCACCCAACACAAAGAGAGATTTTTTATCAGAAAGACCTAAACCTTCTAAAACTCTAACAAAATCAACTGTCTTTGGTGCGTCAAAATTAAAGTCTTCTACAACTTGAATATTGCCTTCTTTAGCCTTCTGGCTTAATGCGCTTTTACGTGCAAGTCTCTTTTGGCCTTTATTCAATTTGAAAGAGTAATCTCTAGGTACCGGGCCGAATATTCTACCACCACCTCTAAAAACAGGAGACTTAATAGATCCAGCGCGAGCCGTTCCAGTTCCCTTTTGTTTTTTAATCTTACGAGTACTACCAGCGATCTCAGCACGTTGCTTAGCCTTGTGAGTACCCTGGCGTTGATTAGCCTGATACTGCTTTACATCTAGGTAGATAGCGTGATCATTAGGCTCAATCCCAAAAACTGAATCAGCAAGCTCTGCTTGACGACCGGTTTCTTTTCCTTTAATGTCTAATACTGCTACCTTCATTATTTCTGTACGATTACGTAAGCATTCTTATGACCAGGAACACATCCCTTTACTACAAGGATATTTTGTTCAGGAACTACTTTAAGAATTCTTAAATTTTGAACTTTTACTTTTTCATTACCCATCTGTCCAGCCATGCGCATTCCTTTAAATACACGAGCAGGATACGATGCAGCACCGATAGAACCTGGAGCTCTTAAACGATTGTGCTGTCCATGAGTTGCTTGTCCCACACCGCCAAAACCGTGTCGCTTTACAACTCCTTGAAAACCTTTACCTTTTGATGTACCACTCACATCGACAAACTCACCCTCAGCGAACATATCAACACTTATAGTATCACCTAATTTGTACTCCTTATCAAAACTCTTGAATTCAGCAACTTTTCTCTTGACAGCAGTACCAGCTTTCTTAAAGTGCCCTTGAGCAGCCTTGGAAGCATTCTTGTCTGATTTGTCATCGAAACCTAATTGCAATGCGGCATAGCCATCATTTTCTTCAGTTCTGACTTGGGTAACTACACAGGGACCTGCTTGTATAACTGTACATGGTAAATTCTTACCATTCTCGTCATAAATGCTGGTCATCCCGATCTTTTTTCCTATTAACCCAGACATAATTATATATTAATTGTTATTGTATTAAATTTTTGTTCGCTTTCGCGAAAGCGCATTCTCTATCAAGATTATCACACCTTAATTTCCACTTCAACTCCACTAGGAAGCTCAAGCTTCATTAACGCATCAATGGTTTTTGATGAAGAGCTATAGATATCAAGTAAACGCTTGTATGAGCTTAACTCAAACTGCTCACGTGATTTTTTATTTACGTGAGGGGATCTCAATACTGTAAATATCTTTTTGTGTGTAGGCAATGGAATAGGTCCAGTAACCACAGCGCCAGTACTTTTTACGGTCTTTACAATTTTTTCAGCAGACTTATCTACCAGCATGTAATCGTAAGACTTTAACTTTATTCTGATTTTTTGACTCATCTCTTGAAAATTAGTTGTTACCCTTTGTTGCAGCGATTACTTCTTCACTAATGTTTGAAGGTGTTTCTGCATAGTGTGAAAATTCCATGGTAGAAGTTGCACGACCGGAAGAAAGTGTTCTTAAGGTTGTTACGTAACCGAACATTTCTGATAGAGGAACCTCTGCTTTTACAACTTTTGCTCCTGCTCTATCTCCCATGTCATTGACTTGTCCACGACGGCGGTTCAAGTCTCCTACTATATCACCCATATTTTCTTCTGGAGTGATTACTTCTACTTTCATTATAGGCTCAAGGATAACTGCACCAGCCGCTTTAGAAGCTGCCTTATATCCCATTCTTGCTGCAAGTTCAAATGATAGTGCGTCAGAATCTACTGGGTGGAAAGATCCATCCTTAAGAGTGATGCGCATACTATCCATTTCAAAACCAGCAAGGGGACCATTAGTCATAGCTTCTCTGAAACCTTTCTCAATTGCAGGTATAAATTCTTTAGGAATATTACCACCTTTGATCATGTTGATAAACTGTAGACCTTCCTCTACCTTACCATCCTCATTCTCGTGAGCTGGCTCCATTGTAAAGACTATATCACCAAATTTACCACGACCACCAGACTGCTTTTTGTAAGTCTCTCTATGATCTGCAGCACGAGTAATTGCCTCCTTATATTCAACTTGTGGCGCACCCTGGTTAAGTTCAACCTTAAACTCACGACGCATACGGTCTACAATAATATCTAGGTGCAACTCACCCATTCCAGAAATAATAGTTTGTCCAGATGCTTCATCTGTACGCACCTGGAATGTTGGGTCTTCCTCAGCCAACTTTGCTAGAGCCATACCCATTTTGTCTACATCCGCTTTAGTTTTAGGCTCAACTGCTATACCGATTACTGGATCAGGGAAATCCATAGATTCCAGTACGATTGGGTGTTTCTCATCAGACATGGTATCCCCTGTCTTGATATCCTTAAATCCTACAGCAGCACCTATGTCTCCCGCCTCGATAAAATCGATCGCATTTTGTTTATTGGAATGCATTTGATAGATACGAGAAATACGCTCTTTCTTACCAGAACGGTTGTTCAAAATATATGAACCAGCTTCTAGTCTACCAGAATACGCACGGAAGAATGCTAAACGACCTACAAAAGGATCCGTAGCGATTTTGAAAGCCAGCGCTGCAAAAGGTGCAGTCACGTCTGGTTTTCTTAATTCTTTTTGATCCGTATCTGGATTAGTACCTACAATTCCTTCTTTATCAGTAGGAGCAGGTAGGTAACGACATACTGCATCTAATAAAAATTGCACACCTTTATTTTTAAAGGCAGAACCACAAATCATAGGTATGATAGACATATCCATAACAGCGGCACGCAAGGCAGCATGTACTTCTTCTTCAGTTATTGAATCCTCATCTTCCATGAATTTCTCAAGAAGATTCTCATCATAACCAGCAACTTCCTCAATTAAAAGCGCACGATATTTACGCGCCTCAGCTTTCATGTCTTCTGGTATGTCGATAACGTCAAAGGTGGAACCTTGAGTTTCATCATGCCATACAATAGCACGGTTCTTCACAAGATCGATAATACCCTTAAAGTCTGCCTCGTCACCTATGTTTAGAACAATAGGCACTGCATTAGACTTCAACATATCTTTTACCTGCTGGCAAACAGCAAGGAAATTAGAACCCTGACGGTCCATTTTATTCACAAATCCTATACGTGGTACCTTGTAGTTGTCTGCAAGTCTCCAGTTCGTTTCTGATTGTGGCTCTACACCATCAACCGCACTAAAAAGGAATACAAGACCATCAAGTACACGCAGTGATCTATTTACCTCTACGGTAAAATCAACGTGTCCAGGTGTGTCGATTATATTAAAGTGATAATCTTTAGTTTCTGGTAACGGCTGTGCGTTCTCCATAGGGAACTTCCAGGTACAAGTAGTAGCTGCAGAGGTAATCGTGATACCACGCTCTTGCTCTTGCTCCATCCAGTCCATAGTAGCTGCACCATCATGCACCTCACCTATCTTATGGCTTACTCCTGTATAATAAAGAATACGCTCTGTGGTAGTAGTTTTACCGGCATCGATGTGCGCAGCAATACCAATGTTTCTAGTGTATTTTAAATCTCTTTGTGCCATGTTTAGAATCTAAAGTGTGAGAATGCTTTGTTAGCCTCGGCCATCTTGTGCGTATCTGTCTTTTTCTTAACTGCTGCACCTTCTTCCTTTGCAGCAGCAAGGATCTCAGATGCTAGTTTTTGAGAAAAACTTTTCTCATTACGCTTTCTAGAATAGCTGATCAACCACTTCATTGCGGTAGATATCTTTCTATCCGGACGTATTTGCATAGGAATTTGGAATGTTGCTCCACCCACACGACGACTGCGCACTTCTACGTGCGGCATCACATTAGATAATGCATCTTTCCAAACTTCTAGAGCGGTTTTCTCTTCGTCTTGGTTTTTTTCTTCTACGATATCCATTGCATCATAGAAAATTTTGAATGCTACTGACTTCTTTCCGTGCAACATCATCATGTTCACAAATCGAGTCACTAGTTGGTCATTGAAACGTGGATCCGGAAGGATCGGGCGTTTTTTTGCCTGTCTTTTTCTCATTTCTTCTCTTTGAAATTGTTAAGTAGTTGCGCACAGCGCTTCCTACATTGAATTACTTCTTAGGGCGTTTTGCACCATACTTAGATCTACGTTGTGTGCGATCTGCAACACCAGCGGTGTCCAGCGCCCCTCGAACGATGTGATATCTAACTCCTGGTAAATCTTTTACCCTTCCACCTCTAACCAATACTATCGAGTGCTCTTGTAAATTATGTCCCTCTCCTGGAATGTATGCGTTTACTTCCTTACCGTTAGTAAGACGTACACGAGCTACCTTTCTCATTGCAGAGTTAGGCTTCTTCGGTGTAGTTGTGTAAACACGAGTACATACTCCACGACGTTGAGGACAAGAATCTAAAGCAGCCGATTTGCTCTTCTTGGTTATTTTGGATCTTCCTTTACGTACTAATTGTGAAATCGTTGGCATATTGTTTTACGCTAATAAATTAATCCCTATTTTAAGGGTCGGCAAAGGTATAATAATTATTTACTTATTCAAATCTCATTTTCAAGTTTTTACCATAAGTTTTTATACCTTAATTTAAATTACTGCGTTATCCTGTAGCCTGATTAACAAATGACTTTCTATAAAACCCTTCTGTTTTTTATATTTTTTGGCGGATGCCATACAGCTACAGGGCAACAAATAAGATTGAAAGAATCTATTGATAACCCCATTCTTTTGAAGCGTTTATCGCCAGATTATGATGTCAACATCTCAGATACCACATACCTCACATCTATAAGAGACAGTTTAAATGCTTCTGGATATTTAAACCACCTTGTTAGAAGGGATACGGCTACGGCCATTATCGACATTTTTTTGAACAACAGATTTTCTCACATACATATTAAAGAGGAATCGCAGCAAGTGAGTACTATATCTAGTTCGCTTTCGCGAAAGCGAACTCAAACGACCACCCCTGCACGATTGAAACCTTTTCTTAACTTCATGCTCGATGAAAAAATAAAACAGGGATATCCTTTTGCCAGGATCGAGGTTAAGGAATGGGATTTTACAAAAACAGACACAGCGATGCTAAACGTCACGCTGATATATGGCAAACCGAGAACTATCGATAAAATAATTGTAGAGGGATATCCTAACTACCCCAGCAAGGTGATTGAATCATTCTTACCTAGGAAAAATACATTTACCGTAAAAACCATAAAAAAGGTTGATGAGCAAATTAAACAACTCCCCTATCTGGAAAAAATAAGAGATGCCGAGACACTTTTTAAAAATGATAGCACATACCTATATATATATGTAAAGAAAAAAAATACAAATCGGGCCGATGGCTTACTCACCTTTGATAATGATCAAAATGGAGAACTGAACCTTAACGGCTATCTAGATGCAACATTGATCAACAATTTAAATTATGGTGAGCGACTTGACTTCAGTTATCGTAATGACAACAACCAGCAATCGTTATTATTTCTAGAACTTACACTGCCATCATTAATAACAAAACGTCTAGGTGTGTCGGGAAAAATGGAACTGCAGCGCCGCGATTCCTTATTTCAGAACAATAAGTTTCAGATAGGATTGAACTACACCATTCAAAGCAATCTTGAAACCACTCTATCTTATACTTCCAGAAAATCAACAGCTACAGATGCCACATCAATAGTTGATCTTAACACACAAGGTATTATATCAAGAACATCTTATTATAAGAGATCGGGAAATATTTTGCAGCCAGAAATGGCAGGATTGAGTCTGGAAGCTGGAGTTTACAATCGTAAAATAATGACTGATGAGCAATTACAGTGGAGCATTGAATTACAAGCTGAAAAACTATGGCGATTGAATAAGTCTTTTAATCTTTTTGTAAGAACCTCCTCGTTTTACCTAGACACAAGAAATGTGCAAATAAATGAACTGAGGCAAATAGGCGGAAATAAAACGATAAGGGGATTCAATCAAAATAATATAGACACAAATGCTTATTCATTACTCAAAACAGATGTGCGTTACTCCTTAAATGATCAGATTTACCTAAATATTATTAACGATGCAGGAGTATACAATGAATTTGAGACAGGAAATTCGCAATATATGTATGCATTCGGTGGAGGAATCGCAATTTTAACAAACGCTGGAATCCTACGATTACAAGTGGCTAATGGTAGATTATTTAACTCTAACCAGTCTATTTCCAACACAATAGCTCATATCAATCTAGAGATATTGTTCTAGCAATGTTATGTTATCGTTAAGCTGCACTTAAATAATTCTTTAAAATAGTTTTATAAAAGTTGTTTTATTAACTCTTTTTTGGCACATTTGGCATTGGCTAATTCAAATAAATCTAAACATGAAAACAAAATTAAATGGAATTTTAACGCTTTTGCTAGCGTTAGTTGTGCAAGTAGCTTTTGCACAGCAAACGGTTACTGGTAAGGTGACTGATGCCGAAGGAGCTCCAATATTAGGAGCTACGGTACAGGTAAAAGGTAGTCAAAACGCTACTACAACAGACTTTGATGGAAACTATTCCATCAGTGCATCACGCACTGCGACGCTTGTTTACAAGTTTACAGGTTATGAAACTGTAGAGAAGCTTGTAGGAAATCAAAACGTTATAGACGTTACACTTAGTGCAAGTCTTGATGCAGTAGTTGTGCAGGCCTATAGAACCACAACTACAAAAGAAAACAATATTGCTGCTTCCCAGCTTTCTGCAGAGGATATTGTTGATAGGCCAAATGCATCTGTTATTCAAAGGTTACAGGGTCAGGTACCTGGACTTACTGTTCAAACAAGTACAGGACAGCCAGGTGGTAATGCGTTTATTCAATTAAGAGGAGCCTCCTCACTTAATGGTAACACAGAGCCACTTATAATAGTGGACGGAGTTCCTGTAGATGAAGATGCTTTTGCGACATTTAATCCTAATGATGTTGAAAACATAACTACATTAGTTGACGCCGCAGCTACAGCTATATATGGAAATCGTGGTGCGAATGGCGTTATACTCATAACGACAAAGGGAGGAAAGTTTGAGACGCCGTTACAAATTTCCTACAGCGTTCAAACTGGATTTACAGAATTCATCGACACTGATTACAATCGCTATGATGCGAGAGGTTTATTAAGATTAGAGAATAGATTAGGGGCTGGTCTCGGGCAGACTTTGACTGATTCGGAAATAGACAACTTTGCTATTAACACTGATTGGGAAAGTGTATTCTTTCAAACTGGGGTTAACCAAAACCATAACTTAAGCCTACGATCAGGTGGCGAAAATGTATCTCAATTTACGTCAGTTAACTATAACGAGCAAGAATCTGCGCTAGCTGGACGAACACTACAAAGAATGTCCTTTAGATCAAATGTTAATGGAAAGTCTGATAATGGACGATTCAGATATGCCACAACTGCTTACCTCGGCTTTTCTGACTCAAGAACAGCTGGTGCCGATGGTAGTGGATCGGTATTTTTTAACCCAATATGGGCTGCCTATAATGGATTACCCTATTTAGATCCTAATGTTAACACTTCTGAGCTTCTAACCGGTACGGCTGCGTTTGTTTTTGCTAATGCACCATATGTAAATTTAAATAGTCAAATTTTTGACCGCGATGAGCAAGATGAAATAAAGATTATACTAGGTGGTGACGCTGCCTACGATTTAAACGATGAATTTACATTGAGATATCGTATTGGTTTAGATTATACGCAGGTCAATGACTTAGACACTGCTAGTCCTTTATCGGCACTGGCAAGGGTGCGAGCAACAAGTAATGATTTTGAACCTTTTGAAGGAACAACTGCTCAATCCACCTTTAGAGACGTACGTTTTAACTCTAATCTTAACTTGGGTTGGGCAAAAAAATTCGGTGAAGGTACTGAGGCAGAAAAAAAACATAGTGTAAACGCAAATGCCTACCTAGAGTATGTTAAAGGGCACTTCGAGAGCTTTGGTTTCAATCAAGTAGGTTTAGATCCACGTACATTTGCTCCTGGGGACGGAACATCATTTATAGATGATAACGGTAACAGTGATGAAGTTGGTGCTGATGCTTTTGGAACAAAAATAGAGAGTGGATTATTTTCTTTCTTCGGAAACGTAGCATATGATTATGATAAAAAATATGGCTTTGAGGCTACGGTAAGACGTGATAAGTCATTCCGCTTTATCGAGAATGATGGCTGGGGTACTTTCTTCTCAGGAGCTTTACGTTGGAACATAAGCGAAGAGGAATTTCTAAAAGAAAGTGATGTTTTAGATTTGCTGAAATTACGCCTATCGTATGGAGAAGCAGGTAACGATAGAATTTCTGGAGGGTTCTATGGAGCCTTGAATAACACCCGACAATTGTTTGCTACAGGAGTTGGTTATAGAGATGTACAAACGTTCGTACCTAGCAATACAGTCCCTGTTGCAGATCTGACTTGGGAAACAGTTGCAACATGGAATTTAGGTATCGATTATGCTTTATTTAACAACAGACTTTTTGGAAACTTAGAATTATATAATAGAAAAACTACGGACCTTTTTGCTCCGCAAAATATCTCGCTAGTTAACCCAAGTTCCAATGTCAACACAAATGTTGGAAGTTTAAGAAACAACGGTGTTACATTAGTAGTAAATTATGACGTTATAAGACCAGAAGAGGATGGTGACTTTGCTCTAACCGTTTTTGCAAATGGTACATTCAACCAAGATAGATTACTAGAACTTGCGCCTGAAGACGGAAGAATTGATAATGGTGGTAGTACTATTTTACAAGAAGGACAGCGTATTAATGAATTTTTCCTTGTTCCTTACGTAGGAGTCAATCCAGCAAACGGTAACCTTCTTTTCCGTGATATTGATGATAATATCACTGAGAGTATCACTAACGATGACAGAAGATTTACTGGAAAGAGCTTGAACCCTGAATTCTTCGGTGGATTTGGATTCAGATCATCTTATAAGAATTTCTTTGTGGAGACACAGTTTAGCTATGTGACGGGAACCGCATTTATAGATGGGGACTACGAAAACTTGTTGGACGTAAATTTTGCCGGTAATGGAACATTATCAGCTGATCTAGAAAGAGCTTGGACTCCAGATAATAGAATTACAGATATACCTAGTTTTAACGCTAACAATCTTCAACCAGGTGTTCCAAATGATAGATTCCTTGTTGATTCTAACTTCTTGAGATTACGCTTTGCGCAAATAGGATACAACTTTCCAAAGTCACTATTAGCGAATTCGTTCTTACAAAGCGGAAGAATTTATGTTAATGGTGAAAATTTACTAACCTTCTCAGACTTTAGAGGAAGTGATCCAGAACAGAGACAAGTAGTTACAGCTTTTGATTTCCCACAAGGAAGAATAATAGGATTTGGTCTCGACCTTAACTTTTAAAATAAAATAAAATGAAAAAAATAATAATCGCATTAAGTTTGGTTGCTGCTATGGCCTCTTGTGAGGATGCAACCGACATAATCCAACCTGGCGAACTAGGGGCTAGTGCAGCGTTTGTAAATACAAACGATTTGGTAATTGGAAATTTCGGAATTTATTCTGTAATAAATAGCGGAACGCCAATAGCTTTCACATCTCGATTTACCGATGAAGTAGCTATAGGTTCTTCACATGGTGGACAGGACATTGCAATTCATCAAGGTATCTTGAACGAAAACACGGGCTATGCAGAAACATTATGGGCTAATAATTACCGTGCTATATTTCGAGCTAATACATTATTAGCAGCTGCTGAAAGTATTACTCCTGAAGTTGATGAGCAAGAAGATTATGATCTTGCCTTAGGCACTGCAATAGCGTTACGTGCATATGCATATAGCCAACTACTCGCCTACTATGGTGAGGATCTAGAGAACGATACAGCACTCGGTCTCATATTATTAGATTTTCCTGCAAATGCTTCAACTCAACTACCTAGAAGTACGATTGGAGAAACTTATGATTTTATCTTTGATGACTTAGATCAAGCGGAAGCGTTATTAACAAGTGCAAATGTTGTATTTGATAAGTTTTTAGTCTCACCTGCGTTTGTAAGAGGCCTGCGGGCTCGTGTTGCTAATTATAGAGGTGATGCAGGTCTTGCTATTGCTGAAGCGAATGCGAATGCTGTGTTAAGCGACTTCACGTTGCCGACAACAGCAGATGAAGATGATCTCAATGATTTTTGGGGTGATGTTCCAGGGGCAGGACAAGAAGAAGCGATTTTGACACTTGACGTAACTTTAAATAGTGGACCAGCTTTAGGAAGTTTATTCAATACAAATGCGAGTGATTTAAATGGGGGACCTGTTTTCGATATGAGCAGAGAGGTATTCAACACTCTACAGGCAAATTTTGAGTCAAATGGAGATATAAGAAGAAATATTTATATTGACCCAACATCGATAATTTCTGACACTTATCAAACTGATATAAATCCAAGAGATTCAGACGAACTGATCGTTGATAAATACCCAGGAGATCCAATCTTAGGAGGTTTACAAGGAGGTCTAAGGAATGATAACAAAGTGATGAGGACTGTTGAGATGCATTTCATTCTAGCTGAAGTGGCTGCACGAAGAGGAAATTTTGCTGAGGCAGCTAGGCAAATTGACCTAGTGAGAAACGCGCGCTACGCTACTCCTACTGTTACACCAACATACGCCTCTGCCACGGCTGCGTTTCAAGACATCTTGTTAGAACGTAGATTAGAACTATTTGCTGAAGGACACCGCTACATCGATGTGAGAAGGTTAGGGACGCTAGCTAACACGGGTTATGATCGTGATCCTGTAGACTGTACTTTATATCAAGCACCTTTATGTGATAGACCTGCAACAGACACTGAAACCCAGTATTTACCAATACCTTTTGCAGAATTTACTGGTAATCCTGCTATTTCAGGTCAACAAAATGCTGGATATTAATTAAATACTTAGAATTATGAAAACATATAAAATTTTTGGCCTCATGTTAGCAGGTATGCTAATATTAGGGTCTTGTGAAAGAGAAGTTATCGGTGAAATATATGATGGTTCCGGTCCATCATTGCTGAGTTTTGAAGAAACAAGTAAAAACCTACCTGTTTTATTAGGAAATGGTACAGGTACTGCGGACTTAACTGTAGAGGTTTCTACATTATCAAATACAGACCGTAATTTTAACGTATCTGTGGTAACCGAAGGAACTACAGCTACGAGTGACTTGTACACTGTTCCCGCAAGCGTAACTATTCCTGCGAACTCTTATGAAGGAATATTGACCGTAACAGGTAACGAAACAGATAATTTAACTACATCGGCAGAAACGTTGGTGATACAATTGTCTGAACAGAATAATGTAAATTTTACCAATCAACAAACTACGGTAAACATTTTTTTGGTGTGCCCAGTTCCAAGTGATTACCTAGTTGGTGAATATGATCTAATTGTAACTCAATCTGCAGGCGATTTTGGATTTCCAATTTTTAGAGGACCAGCAAATACTAGTAGTGCTGGAAGAGATACGTTGGTTACTTTAGAGGTTGGTAACACACAAACTGAAAGAGAATTCGATGTAATACCACGTAGTGGTGGCGGATCGAACGCTAGAACATTCGTTTTATCTCTAGTTTGTGGAGAACTAGGACTTATAAACACTATAGGTGACCCTATTAACGCAGGACTTAATTATGGACCAGGAGATGAGAAAACAACATATGATCTATCAGATGACTCTCTAATTTTTGTAAACTTTACTGGTAATGTGGATTCCGCATTTGGTGGAGCAGCTACACAAGGAGAGTTTGTCTTACAAAAAAGATAAACCTTGCGTTGTGTCGTCCTAAAATAGATTGACAGTTGTTAAATAATCAGATCAATGCCTTGAAGCTAGCTTCAAGGCATTTTTGTTGTGTATAAAGTTAGGTGTTTAATAGTTTAGGCTCAGATGTGGTCTAACATTGTTGTATGTGTTTATTGATTCTGTAATTAGTTGCTGGAGCTCTTTGCCGGTATTGCACTTGTTTATTAGGAACTCTCCTTTTAGGATACCGTTTATCCTTTCTGCCAAGGCATTTTGATAGCAGTCATACCCATCAGTCATTGAGGGTACTGTTTTAGATTTTGCGAGTTCCTCCTGATAGGTCGCCGAGCAATATTGTAAGCCTCTGTCAGAATGATGTACTAACGATCCTTCGGTTATCATGTTTCTATGAGCCATTTTCATGGCTTCGACCACACTTTCGGCACTCATATCATCACTTAGGTTATAGCCCATGATCTTTCTGCTATAGGCATCTGTTACCAGGGATAGATAGTGTGTCCTTTCTCTACTTTTGATATATGTTATGTCACTGACAAAGTACTGCTCTGGACTGCTGGGACTTGCCTGGCTCATCAGGTTGGGGTACTTTCTAAGCCAGTGCTTGGAGTTGGTGGTCTTGGTATAGTTCTTCCTTGGCCTTACCAGCATGGTTTCAGACCTGAGGTAATCAAAGAAGGCGTCTCTCCCAATCTTGATTCCCTGACGTTTAAAATCAGCTTTCAGTAAAAAGTATAACTTTCGTGTGCCTACCCTCGGCATTCTTTGACGCACTCTCAGAACCAATGGCTTGATCTTGGCAAGGCTCTCGTCTCTTTCCCTCTGACGTTTTTCACCTTGATAGATCGCCTGTCTACTGATCCCAAACAATCGACAGCAATGAGCTAGGCTTACTGCTCTTTGCTGTCTGACTCGTTGGATTGCTTGGGTAAATACTTTTTTCTGATCGAGGTTCCATGTTGTTGATCCAAGATATCAATCATCGTATTGAGGATCTCATTCTTTAGCTTCTCATCAGATAAAGCCTTTTCCAATCTCTTGATTCTCTGGGCTGGGGTCTCTTTCATTCTAATTGAGCTCTTCGCTGGTCGTGGTTTGTTCCAGTCTAAGGTACCGTGTTTTCTGAGCCATACCAAAACCGTGCTTCTACCTTGGATACCGTAAGCCTTTTGGGCTTGCTTGTAAGTCATCTCGCCTTTTTCAACTTGGGAGACAACAGCTAGTTTAAAGCCTAGATTGTAATCGCGTTGAGTGCGCTTCTTACTTGAATTTTCAGAGTCTTTCATAAATAAGCTGAATTTGTGTCAACTTATTTCAGGACGGGACAATATACATAAAAAAGCATCCTTTAATCGGGATGCTTTTTTATGGAACAAATTATCGATTGGTTAACTGCGAGAAATACGTCTAAGTAATACTACCTTTGCCACATGCAAGAGAAACAACAGATTCATGGGTTACGACCCATTATAGAAGCTATCGAGAGCGGTAAAGAAATTTCTAAAATTTATTTTCTTAAAGAAGGAAACGGCGTTCTATTTAATCAATTGAAACGACTTGCAAAACAAGAGTCGATCAATACTTCTTTTGTACCAGAGGAAAAGTTATTCAAGCTAACTAAAGAAAATCATCAAGGTGCTGTTGCCGTGTTGTCCCCTGTTTCCTATGCGAGTCTTGAGACCATTCTAGAATCCACAGAGATGGAATCAAATCCTATTTTTCTGCTGTTAGATGGAATAACAGATGTAGGAAACTATGGTGCTATTATACGAACTGCAGAATGTACAGGAGTCACTGCCATCATCATTTCAGAGAAAGGATCTGCACCTGTAAATGGCGTTGTCATTAAATCAAGCGCGGGCGCAGTGTTTAATATGTCACTATGTAAGGTAAATCATTTAAAGGATGCCATTTACCTCATGCAAGCTTACGGGATATCAATAATTGGAGCTTCAGAAAAAGCTACGGAAACTATTTATACTACCAATCTTAAAAAACCACTGGGACTAGTCATGGGAAGCGAGGACCGCGGTATAAACCCATCCATATTGAAAATTATAGATCAAACCTATAAACTACCTATGCTAGGAAAAATTGCATCGCTTAACGTTTCGGTTGCTTGTGGTGCTACACTATACGAGGCCGTTCGCCAGCGCCAGCAATAACCTTATTCTTCCTCGTCCAGCTTGTGTAGTTCCTCTACAGGTAGCGGAGAAAAGTTACCATTTTTATCAAACTGCATGAGAAACCACCTCTCGTCATGGGACAGTGGATTTTCAACGACTGATTTGATACTATGCTGTGCTGACTTGGGTATTTTGATAAAGACTGACATTAACAATCCAGCAATAGCACCGCACAGGTGTCCCTCCCATGATATACCAGGATCTACCGGTAAAACATACCATACCAGACTGCCGTAGAAAAAAACGACAATCAAACTGGCTACTATATGCCTGTATTTATACATCCCAATACCTTTAAAAAATATAAAACTGGCTAATGTGTACACCATTCCGCTAGCTCCTATATGGTAGGCCTGCCTTGCTACCATCCATGTAAATAATCCCGATAAGAACCATCCTAAAAACAATACCCGATAACAAACTCTAGCAGGGTAAAATGTAAACAGAAGCCACGTTAATACTGCAACTGGCACCGTATTGCTCCATAAGTGCGAGATCCCAGAATGAATCAAGGGCGATGTTAAAATACCTATAGCTCCATCTATGGATCGAGGGTAAATCCCATAGGGTGTAAAATCAGTAACCAGGCGTTTTTCTAACCAGAAAGCCAGCCAGATAACCAGCACACTCAACACGGCGGGAATTAGCGTATATTCTACTCTGTTTTGAATGTCTGATTTCACTTTAATTATATATCAAATTGCTGACCCTACTGATGGTTATGAACTATTGTCATAGATTTGAGGACAAAAGGCGCAAAAAATAAATTTATGTCAATAATACCACTGGCAGAACGAATAAGACCTAAAAATCTAAAAGACTATTTGAGTCAATCTCATCTGGTAGGTAAGAAAGGAACCCTGCGCAATCATATCCTAAATGGAACAATACCTTCATTGATTTTATGGGGTCCACCTGGCACTGGTAAAACTACACTTGCCGAGATTATAGCTATAGAGTCAAAGCGCCCATTTTACACATTAAGTGCTATCAATAGTGGAGTCAAGGACATAAGAGAGGTCATTGAAAAGGCAAAAAGTGCGGGAGGTATGTTCACACAGAAAAACCCAATCCTTTTTATTGATGAGATCCACAGGTTCAGTAAATCACAACAAGATTCCCTGCTAGCAGCGGTAGAACGTGGTTGGATCACTTTGATAGGTGCGACTACAGAAAACCCCAGCTTTGAGGTAATCCCTGCCCTATTGTCCAGGTGCCAGGTCTATGTTTTAGACGCTTTCGCGAAAGCGGACCTCATACAGCTTCTAGAAAGGGCTATTGCAATTGATGTAGAACTGAAAAAAAAGAACATTTCTCTCAAAGAAACGAATGCATTGCTGCGTATAAGCGGTGGCGACGCTAGAAAATTACTCAACGTTTTTGAGCTTGTGGTAAATGCACACGACGGAAGCAAAATAATAATTGATGATGAGCTGGTATACAGTCAGGTCCAATCGAATCCTTCCAGATACGATAAATCGGGTGAGCAACACTACGACATTATCAGTGCATTTATAAAATCTATACGCGGCAGTGATCCAAATGCTGCTGTTTACTGGCTAGCCAGGATGATTGAGGGTGGTGAAGATCTTAAATTTATTGCCAGAAGGCTGCTTATACTCGCTAGTGAAGACATAGGAAACGCCAATCCTACCGCGCTAATCATGGCTAATAATTGTTTTCAAGCGGTGACTACTATAGGCTACCCTGAGTCACGCATCATTTTGAGTCAATGTGCGATCTATCTAGCGACAAGTATAAAAAGTAATGCAAGCTATACAGCAATAGGAAAGGCACAACAATTGGTAAAGCAAACAGGTGATCTACCCGTACCACTAGGACTGCGCAATGCTCCATCAAAACTCATGACAGAATTGGGGTACGGCGAGAATTATAAATATGCACATGACAGCCCAGGCAATTTTGCTTTTAATGATTTTTTACCTGTTGAGATAAGTGGCAGTATTTTATTCGAGCCGGGTGATAATCCTAGGGAGAACTCTCAAAGAGATTTTTTAATTAAACGGTGGAAAAAGCATTATAATTATGAAAGAAGCAAGGAATGAATCTGACTCAAGTCATTCACAAACGGTTCTCCCTGCGGGATTTGCTCTTCAGTGGTGTGAAACCAGATGGTTCTAAGTCCTGCCTTACGGGCGCCTAGTATATCTGCCTCATAGCTATCCCCTATCATTACACTATTTGCCGTTGCCGCTCCAGTCTCTTGCATAGCCTTTTGAAATATAGCTGAATCTGGTTTTTTAGTTTTTGCAGTTTCTGCGGTAAGGACATATTCAAAGTATTTGTTCAGACCTGAGTTTTTCATCTTGTTTGCTTGCACCTCGTCAAAACCATTTGTAATAATATGCAGCTGATAATGCTTTTTAAGTTGTTCTAGTGACTCAATACAATTGGGAAACAAGTGGTTGTGTAAAGGCAAATAATCTAAATATAAATCGGCCATCTTCAGGATTTCTTCATCTTTCACGGTAAAGTTACATGCATCAAAGGTGTCTTTGAGTCTCCGATATCTCAGTTCTTCTTTTGACAGTTCGTTGTTTCTAAATCTGCGCCAGTAGATTAGATTAAGTGGCTCATAATGTGCAATAAATATCTCTAGATCAAGCACGATTGATTGCTCTTTAAATATTTGTGCATATGCCATTTTGCTATTCTTATCAAAATCCCACAAGGTGTGATCTAAGTCAAAAAATAGATGCTCCACTCCTTTAAAATTATTCATCGATTGTATTTTCTAATATTTCTAGAGCATGGCTTTTTACTTCTTTGTCAAAATGCTCGTAATAAAACTGAATGACAAAGTTACCATTAACCTCTTCTACTTGTTGCTGTAATTTCTTTAATACAGCTAATTGCCCACTTCTTGTTTTATGAGTCAAACTATTGTAATGCACGGTATATGGATGTATCAGCAGTGGTGTTTGAACCTCAAAATCAAGATCATAGAAGTAAAATGGATAACATGTGGAGGCTCTAAAACCTGGCTGATCTACATATCCCATGCTATAATCCTCCATAGTTTTTGTATCTACTAGTAGTTTATAATGTCCAGGCATACTAATTTTTGAATAAGCTGCCATGGTATGTTTTAATGGGCGCTTTACTAGTTCTTCAAATCGCTTTTCTTCAATTGCTATATCTTGTGCTGCAGTATTTGAAGAGAATCGCAGGCCTACCTTTACGTAATCTGCAATGTGCTTGATAGCCTCTACATAACTTTTACTTTTGTAAGTTACACCAGTGTTGAAATCATTATAGTTCCCTAAGTGAAAGAAAAAAATCATTAACGGTATGTTTTCTTTCACCTTGTTTCTTGTCAAACGCAGTTTTTTAAATTTTGATAAAATCTCAATACTATTGTCATAAGGATCTTCTGTGAAATTCATCAATGCTTTCAATTGATACCATGCTTTACGCAATTGCAACTTTTTCAAGTGACGCCATAAAAATGTGGTATTTACAATGATGCCTCTCTTGCTGTATTTATTAAAACTAGCTACTTCTATACCTATAGTTTGTCGCAATTTATTCTTTTGACCCGCCTCTGGCGTACCTAGCAGCAATCGAGCGAATTTTTTAATCCATAAATCAATCAATGGTTTATCTAAAAAATCATTTTTAAACGCAAGACTTTCTTGAGGACTGTATCTTCCCTGCTCGTCTTTTACTTGTGGAAAATATTCTTCATATCTAGTTATGAGATAAAAGGAAGCAGCAAAAATATCGAAAGGAACATCGCTCCTTTCTGGCGCAGGAAAGAACGCTGGCAAGTCGTCCCAGTATACCATTTCTATATCTTGATTCTCAATACCTTGCTCACTCAAAAGGCCATGTGCCCATATAAAGGTTTCTTCACCTAACGGCTTTTTTCCATAAGAGAACTTTGTTCCTTCATGACTTACAAAGACATTAAGCTCATCTGTAATTTGATAGTCTATTTGTAAAATTCTACGAAAGATATGCTTGAATATATACTGCTTTCTAGCAGTCAGATCTGGGCAGTAGATTAAAATCATATGACGTTACCGTTATCTGCAAAACTGTAATAGTCACGCTGGGTTATAATTAAATGATCTAGCAGTTTAATGTCTAAAGTCTTACCTGCTTCTTTAATTTTATCCGTAATATTTATATCTGGACTACTAGGCTTTAAACTACCGCTAGGATGATTATGAGCAATGATTACGGCAACCGCTCCAGCGGCAATAGCTTTTTTAAATAACAAACGGCTATCTACATGAGTGGCAGTTATTCCACCTTTACTTATTTGATGTTTCTCTAGTACGTTATGACTATTATCCATAAGCATCACCCAAAATTCCTCGTGAGGTAGTTCTCCTATCAAGGGTTGCATGATCTTAAATGCATCGTTACTACAAGTAATTTTAAAGAGCCTTTCTGGCTCTTCCATGGCTCTACGTCGACCCAGCTCCATAGCTGCTGCAATGGTTATAGCCTTTGCTTCTCCTATGCCCTTATGGATCATAAGTTCTTTGAGTGTGCGTTTGCCTAGTTGTTGCAGGGATTGATTTGCCTCATTCAATAAAGCTCTACTTAAATCTACAGCACTTATATTAACAGTACCACTACCTAAAAGAATAGCGAGAAGTTCTGCATCGCTTAAACTGCGACTGCCGTTGTTGACCAATTTTTCTCTAGGTTGATCATTTTCTGACCAGTCTTTTATAGATAGGTATGACTGTTTAGCTTTCATTTAGTAACTATCTAGTAAATACTGGCTCGTTTTCTTTCTGGGTATCTTTCTCACTATAGTGATAACCATCCTGATCGAATGAAAGAATATCATCTACAGAATTTGCTCTTTTTTCTACTAAAAACCTCGCCATGGTACCACGTGCCTTTTTAGCATAAAAGGAAATAATTTTAAGCTTACCGTTTTTGTAGTCCTTAAATACTGGTGATATTACCTCACTATGTAAATTCTTTACATCAATTGCTTTAAAATACTCGTTACTTGCAAGGTTCACCAGAAGTTCATCGCTGGACATCTCTTCATTGAGCTGTGGTGTTATTTTATCTTTCCAAAATTCATACAAGTCATTGTGCTTTTCGATAGCTAGCTTAGTTCCCATTTCAAGACGATAAGGTTGCAATAAATCTAGCGGTCTCAAGACCCCATACATTCCAGATAGAATACGCAAACGATCTTGCGCAGCATCGATCAAGTCTTCAGGCAAGGTATAAGCATCGAGACCCGTGTAGACATCGCCCGAGAAAGCATACATGGCTGGCCTTGCATTTGATAGTGAGAAGTCTGGTTCAAAAGCTTTGTAACGTTGATAATTAAGATCTGCAAGTTTCTCTGATATTCCCATTAATGTTTGAATATCCTTTTTAGATTGACGTTCAAGTTTTGCATTGATCTTACGAGCCTCGTCGACAAAATACGGCTGTGTTGATTTATCAACGGGTAACGTTGTTTCATAGTCCAGCGACTTTGCTGGGGAAAGTAAAATTTTCATGCGATCATTTTAAACCTCTAAAATAATCATTGAAAACGATACAAGTGAGAAAGATTAGATGTGTTTATCTATTGCTCCATCAGTGAATTTGAGGCGTAGTTGCGCCATTTCTCAATACAAGCACTCATGTCTTCTGGTAAATCGCTTGAAAATTGCATCCATTTACCAGTTGATGGGTGTTCAAAACCCAGTGTTCGTGCATGCAATGCTTGTCTAGGTAGCACCTTGAAACAATTGTCCACAAACTGCTTGTACTTTGTAAAGTTGGTGCCCTTTAAAATACGATCACCACCATAACGCTCATCATTAAATAGCGTGTGCCCTATATATTTCAAGTGTACTCTTATTTGATGAGTTCTACCTGTTTCTAGTTTACATTTTACAACGCTTACATAACCCAGATCTTCAATCACCTCATAATGCGTGACTGCAGGCTTACCTTTATCACTATCTTCTCCTTCCCAGACTGTATTTTGTAATCTATTCTTAGGATGACGGCCTATATTTCCTTCTATGGTTCCAGATGGGTCCTTAAAATTGCCCCATGCAATAGCTATGTATTCCCTCTCGCTAGTTTTTGCAGCAAACTGTGCAGATAAATGTACCATGGCTTGCTCTGTCTTTGCAATGACTAGTAGACCACTGGTATCCTTATCTATTCGATGCACTAGGCCAGGGCGATTGCTGGAATTATTGGGCAAATTTTCAAAATGATAAATCAATGCATTTATTAAGGTCCCAGAATAATTTCCGTGACCTGGATGAACCACCATCCCAGCAGGCTTGTTTACTACAACAATAGTATCATCTTCATACACGATGTCTAGCGGAATTTTCTCTGCTATCAACAGGTTTTCATGGGGCGGATGGTTAAGCATTACCTTAATATCATCGCCAGGTTTTACCTTATAATTGCTTTTTACTATAACATCATTTGCTCTAACAGACCCTTCTTTGATGGCGCTTTGTATTTTGCTGCGGGTACTGTTTTCAATAAAATTCATTAAGAATTTATCAACTCTCAACGGGACTTGTCCACTACTGGCAGTAAAATGATAATGTTCATGCAGATGGTCTTCATCCATGTCTGCATCATAGCTATTCTGCATCATTCTGTATTGCGTCTGTGTCTATAATTAGTGAATCGATCTGCGTTTCTTGATCTTCTCGCATACCATCGCCTAGTACAAGGTCTATTGTACTAGCTTTACGCAGCTGTGTCCCTGACTCAAGAAGCTGTCCATCATGCCGCATTTCCAGTACCATATCTTTTGCAATATTTTGCTGGTAGGTAATGTTTCCTATTTTAAAACCTAAAGCCTGTAAGCTAGGTATTGCCTGTCTTTTTGTTTTGAATACAACATTAGGCACGGTGATCAAGCCATATCCTGATGGATTTAACTTGATATAAATCTGTCTGTTTTCCTTTACAAAGCTTCCTGGTTCTGGATTTTGTTCGATAACAGATCGTGGTGGAAAGTCGGGATTAAAGCTAGCGCTGTCAATAATGTGTCTTCTCAAATCTAGCTGCTCTAGAATTAGATCTGTTTCTACAAGACTTTTACGTGCTAGGTCTGGAACCTCAATTTTCTGACCGTGATTTGTGTGCCAGTCCAACCAGTATAAATACCCCAAACATAGCACTACAATTAATCCTGCAGCAAGAAGTACTTGTACCCAGAAGGTTTTAGTAAACATGAACTGAATAAAATTCATAAATAAAGCGTTGTAATAAGCGCCCCTCGAGCAGCCTTGAAGTTAAAATATCAAGCAAAGATAAGAATCTATGAGGTCTTTAGAACGAGAGCTTTTGTAACTTTGTTGTGTATGTTACGGCAAATTCAGGCTATATGAAAAACATCGCAGTCATTATGGGCGGCTATTCCAGTGAGAAAGAAATTTCCATAAAAAGCGGTGAGGTGATTATGAATCATCTAGACCCGGCAAAGTTTAAAGGCTTTCCTATTGTAATTGAAAAAGACAAATGGTTCTTAAAAGATAGCACTCAAGACACCCATGTTGACAAGAACGATTTTTCAATAACGCTGCATGGCCAAAAAATAAGCTTTGATTGTGTGTATAACACCATCCATGGCACCCCTGGAGAGGATGGTATCTTCCAGGCATACTTACAATTAATAGGTATTCCACACACATCGTGCGACAGTTATCAATCTGCCATAACGTTCAATAAACGAGATTGCATTGCTGTATTGAAGCCATGGAGTATCCACACGGGACGTCACTTGTACTTAAATGCTGGCGAGCATATTGAACCTTCAGCAATTGTTGATGTGGTGGGCCTTCCCTGTTTTGTAAAAGCAAATCGTAGTGGTAGCAGCTTTGGTGTTTCAAAGGTTTATGAGGAGTCCGCTTTCGCGAAAGCGTTACAAATTGCATACCAGGTGGATGACGAGATCATTATTGAATCCTTCCTAGATGGAATGGAAGTATCTGTAGGAATCTACAAATTAGGTGAGCATATTCACGCCTTGCCGCCTACAGAGATTGTGAGCGAAAATGACTTTTTTGACTATGAGGCAAAGTACATGGGTAAATCAGAAGAGATAACTCCTGCCCGACTTACAGAAACTGCGACCCTGGCTGTACAAGAATTAAGCAAACGTATTTATGCGATTCTAAAGCTAAAAGGTATCGCCAGAGCAGATTTTATTTTCCATGAGGGCACTCCTCACTTTATAGAAATAAATACCAATCCTGGTATGAGCAGTGAAAGTATCATTCCTAAACAAATCAGGGCTAGCGGCCAAAAATTGCAAGATGTTCTTACCGCCATCATCGAGGATACCATCAAATACCATAAATCATGAAAAGAGCTGTATTTCCAGGAAGTTTTGACCCGATAACTTTGGGCCATAGCGATATTATCAACCGTGGGCTGCAATTATTTGATGAAATTATAATTGCAATAGGCGTTAATGCAGACAAAAAATACATGTTTGATCTGGAGGATCGTGTATCGTTTATAAAAACATTGTATCGTAATGAACCTAAAATAAAGGTGGAGACCTATACCGGCTTAACGGTGGATTATTGTAAAGAAAATAACGCTCAATTTATATTGCGAGGACTGCGCAATCCCGCAGATTTTGAATTTGAAAAAGCAATTGCTCATACTAATAGAGTGTTGAGCGAGATTGAAACCGTCTTTTTATTAACCAGTGTTAAAACAAGTTATATCTCATCATCAATTGTTCGAGACGTGATGCGCAATGGTGGGGATTATAAACTACTGGTACCCAAAACCGTCGTGAAAAAATGAGAAATTTCCTTATAGTTAGTATTATTTTTTTCTTGAATAGCTGCGATACCCATGATAAAACGAGTCCGGCAGTAAATATTGCAGATTATCAAACCCCTTTTGAAAAGGGCAACGGCAATCAAACAGCTACCTACCAGGAGGTTATTGAATTTTATGAGCGATTAGCAGCAGATTTTAATACGGTCAGTATTGAGGAAATAGGGATGACAGATGCTGGTAAGCCTCTACACGTTATACATTACTCTAATCGACCTATTGACTGGGAAAAATCAAAAGAAGATCATATCAAAATACTAGTAAACAATGGTATTCATCCTGGCGAGAGTGATGGGATCGATGCCACTATGATGCTCGTACGAGACCTCGCTACTGGTAAAATTACTGTTGATGATAATGTTATTTTTAGCACGATAGCTATTTACAATGTAGGCGGCTCTCTTAATCGCAATACCAGTAGTAGGACAAATCAAAATGGACCAGAATCATATGGCTTTAGAGGTAATGCTCGCAATTATGATTTAAATAGGGATTTTATAAAGTCTGACACGCGTAATGCCCGCGCTTTTGCTACAGTTTTTCATAACATCAATCCAGATATTTTTATTGATAACCATGTAAGCAATGGTGCTGATTATCAATATACTTTGACGCATTTATTTACCCAGCACAATAGATTAGGAGGGAGTGCTGGAGAGTACCTTCACAACCAGTTACAACCAGCACTAGAGGAGGCTCTTAAAGATAGATCCTTGCTCATTACCCCATATGTAAATGTGTACAATCAAGCCCCAGAAGAGGGTTTCAGTCAATTTGTGGATTACCCACGATACTCAACTGGTTACACAAGCCTCTGGAATGTTTTAGGAATGATGGTAGAAACTCATATGTTGAAACCCTATGATGATCGTGTATATGGTACCAAAGCAATTATGGAAGAAATGATTGCCATAGGCAGCGCTGACGTGAAAAAAATCAAAAAAATAAGAACAGCGTCGTTTGTTGAAAATACAACTGCCCGTTATTACCCACTAGAGTTTGAGCTTGATAAACAAAAAGCTGATACGCTACAGTTTTTAGGCTATGAGGCTAGCAACAACATCAGTGAATTGACTGGAAATCCTTTACAGACTTACGACAGATCAAAACCTTTCAAGAAAAAGACGCCTTACTATAACTACTTTAAGGTTACCGACTCTATAAAAATTCCCGACTTTTATGTTATTCCGCAAGGACAGTGGGAAGTAATTGATCTAATGAGATTAAATAATATAGAAATACGTACCCTGGATCAAGACACAACCTTACCATTGACAGTTTACCGCATAAAAGATTATCAAACTGCCTCTAGAGCTTATGAAGGTCACTATCCACATAGCGACATAGTGTTGCAAGAGTTTATAGAGGAAATCAATCTATCACAAGATGATGTTATAGTTGACACGCGTCAACCAGGTATCAAATATATTTTAGAAACTCTAGAACCGCAGATGCCAGACTCGTTTTTTAAATGGAACTTCTTTGATACTATTTTACAAAGGAAAGAAGGCTTTTCTGCCTATGTTTTTGAAGCAACTGCTAGGAAGCTCCTATCCGATCATCCAGAAATTAAAAGTAAGTTTGATAGCCTAAAAAAGACAGATGAACGTTTTGCAAGAAGCAATAGTGCACAATTATCATGGTTGCATGAAAGGTCTGCTAATTATGAAAAGGCGCATTTGAGATATCCTATTTATAAGAGCAATTAATCATTGATAAAAACATCCTTGATATTTGCATAACTCATCTCTAGAGATTGCATTGCTTGTTCCTGATTTAACCACACGGCTTGATCTATACCTTCCTTAGTTTGTGGTGTAAGAACACCTGTATAGTCAGTTCTCATAGCATACCAGTGAGTCAGTTTGAGCCGCAGCTTATCATTGCGTGAAAAAATATGGTAAGTAGGTGCTATATACTTTTCAATTGCCAAAGATTGTACTCCAGTCTCCTCCTCTACCTCTCTTATAGCAGTTTCTTCAACACTTTCATTTTTCTCTGCCTTACCTTTTGGTAGATCCCATTTTCCGTTGCGATGGATAAATAGATACTCTTCTTCCCTGTTTTTTACAAGTCCCCCTGCTGCAATCACTAGGGGTAATTTTTTATGCAAGCGCTTTAATAGCTTTTTCTCATTGCGAGAATATAATAAAGGCCTGGTAACCTTCCCCTTCTTGATAGCTTTGATCAATTTTTTAAAACTTACCGTCTTCAAATTAAATGCATCATGATCTGGAAAAAGATCCTTGTCTGATGTCACAATAATGGCGACCTCTTTGACAAAAACTTTATACATTTGCGGCATGGTCAGAGATAAAAACGTTGGGATACAAACAGCTGAATTATTGTTACAAATAAAAGCAATAAAATTACAACCACAAAAACCCTTTACATGGGCTAGTGGATGGAAATCTCCCATTTATTGCGACAACCGTATTACTCTATCCTTTCCAGAGGTACGCAATTTTCTTAAAGAACAACTAGCCGTACAAATTAGAGAACGCTATGGGAAACCTGACGTTATTGCTGGTGTTGCAACAGGTGCTATAGGTATAGGTATGCTAGTTGCAGATCACATGGACGTCCCATTTATATACGTGCGCCCTGAGGCAAAAAAGCATGGACGACAAAATCAGGTAGAAGGACAATTACAACCAGGACAAAAAGTGGTGGTGGTAGAGGATCTTATAAGCACAGGTAAAAGCAGCTTGAATGCCGTATCTGCTCTGCAAACAGATGGAGCAAAAGTACTAGGGATGATTGCTTTGTTCTCATATGGTTTTGACTTTGCAAAAGAAAATTTTAAAACCGCTGGTATAGAATTGTCAACCTTAAGTGACTATGAACACCTACTTGCTGCAGCTATTGCCAAAGGTGATTTCGATGATCAAACCACGTCATTATTAAACAGCTGGAGACAAGATCCTAGCAACTGGAATAACTCTTAATCAAACAAAATGAATTTAGAAAGCCGCGTAGCACATACTCAAAAATCACCAGAAGAATTGTACAACTTTTTAATTCAAGTGGAGAATTTCAAGATGTTGCTGCCAGACGATGCAAAGTTTGAATTGTTAGGAGATGATAAATTTCTATTCGGATTGAAAGGAATGCCCGAAATTAAATTGACATTAAAAGAAAGTACACCATATTCAAAAGTTGTACTAGGTTCCTTAGGTGACAAACTATCATTTACACTTACCTGTGATATTCAAGAAGAGGCAAACGGCTCGCAAGCGCAATTGTTTTTCAATGGTGATTTTAACGCCATGATGGCCATGATGATTAAAGGTCCCATCAACAAATTTTTAGAACAACTTGCCACAGGAATAGAAAAGCTTTAATAAATCCACTGGATTTCCTTGAGATCATAGACACATACATGTCCTTCTTTGAGCAATACCAGCCGTCCCTGGGCATCCACACCTTCTACTAACGCCTGGAAAGTAGAACCGTTTGCTTTAAAAGTGGTTAATTGATTTATTTTGTAGAAATGGTGGTTATATCGATTGATACAACTATTGATGTGGGCTAATTGTGACTGGAGATAGGTCAAAAATTCGATAAGAAGAGATTCAACATTAAATCGTTTACCTGTTATTTGAGATAGGGATATAGCTTTAGGCAAGTCGTTGAACGCATCCTGATTTACGTTAAGACCTATACCCACAATGCTGCCACGCCTGTGTTCCCCAGAGCGTATATTTTCGATCAAAATACCAGCGAGTTTATGATGAACTGACAGGATGTCGTTAGGCCATTTAATCAAAGCCTTTACCTGTAATTTTTCTCGCAACCATTCTACTACAACAACGGTAATAAATTGATTGATTTGAATATCTGTGTAATTAACAAATGATTCTTTTATCAAAATACTGAATGTCAGGTTTTTAAAGGGTTCAGAGTTCCATACAGCTCCCATTTGTCCTTTGCCAGCAGTTTGATGGTGGGTAAAGACAGTTGTGAGTTCAGGAAGTTCGCTTTCGCGAAAGCGAGATTTCAACGCCTCGTTAGTTGAAGCAGTGGCATGTATTTTGACTAGATTAATGGACACAAATAAAGATAAGTTTAGTGCTTCTTATAATCAAGAGCATTCAAAAAAAGAATAAATTTGTGAATACAAAAAATTTTTAATGACCAAAGAAAAAGTCTCACCTGATGCCCTTATCACACAAATCATTGCCGGTGTAGAGGATGTAAAGGGAAATGATATCACTATACTCGATTTAAGAGAAATTGAAAATACGGTTACCAGCTATTTTGTTATTTGTAACGGTACCTCAAATACTCAAGTAAATGCAATCGTAAACTCTGTACAAAGAAAAGTAAGTAAAGAACTGCAAGAAAATGCCTGGCATGTTGAAGGCGCAACCCAAGCAGAATGGGTACTTATGGACTATGTAGATGTAGTGGTGCACGTATTTCAAAAACAAATACGGGAACATTACGACCTAGAGGGTTTGTGGGGTGATGCAAAAATGACCACCATTGAAAGTAGCTACTAATTTCAAATAAACTTAATGTCTCAAGATAAAAGCAATTCCAAAAAGGACAAGTCTCCTAAAAAAGGACTCCCACTCAATCAAAAACCTAAATTTAGTATATGGTGGATAGTTGTACCCATTATTTTACTGTTTCTAGGGTACAATTTTATAACCAGTGAGCTTACGGCACCACAAGTTACAACACCTAATGAATTTTTTAATTTTTTAGAAGATGGTGAGGTAAGTAAAGTTGTAGTTGTAAAAAACCGTAGCATTGCTCGTGTTTATTTAACGCAAGATGCTTTAAAACTACAGAAGCACAGCAAGGCAATCAAGGATGGCGTCATGGCTGGAGGCGATATACCCCAGTACAGTGTGGAATATGGGGATCTAGAGATTTTTGAACGTCGTATTAACGATATTATTCAAGAACGTGAGCTCGCTACTACTCTTAAATTTGATGCGGAAGATGATGGCTGGTCCAGTTTCTTGATCAATATTTTGCCCTTTGTAATCATTATAGGAATCTGGATCTTTTTAATGCGTCGCATGTCTGGAGGTGCTGGAGGCGGTGCTGGTGGACAGATATTTAATATCGGTAAATCAAAAGCTAAACTATTTGATCAAAAAACAGATGTAAAAACGACTTTTAAGGACGTTGCCGGGCTTGAGGGTGCCAAAGAGGAAGTTCAAGAGATTGTTGATTTCCTAAAAAATCCCGACAAGTATACTAGCCTAGGAGGTAAAATTCCTAAAGGAGCTTTGCTTATAGGTTCTCCTGGTACAGGTAAAACATTGCTTGCCAAGGCTGTTGCTGGTGAAGCAAAGGTTCCGTTTTTCTCCTTAAGTGGATCTGATTTTGTTGAGATGTTTGTAGGTGTAGGTGCTAGCCGGGTACGTGACCTATTTAAGCAGGCCAAAGAAAAAAGTCCTGCAATTATTTTTATTGATGAAATAGATGCGATAGGAAGAGCTCGAGGCAAATCTAACTTTTCTGGGTCTAATGATGAAAGAGAAAACACTCTTAATCAATTATTGACAGAGATGGATGGGTTTGGCACTAATACAAATGTCATCGTACTCGCAGCAACAAACCGTGGAGATATTCTAGACAAGGCCTTGATGCGAGCAGGACGATTTGATCGCCAGATATATGTGGACCTCCCAGATGTTAGAGAACGTGAGGCTATTTTTGAGGTTCACTTAAGACCTATTAAAAAGGTAGCTAATGAATTAGATACTGAGTTTTTAGCAAGACAGACACCTGGATTTAGTGGTGCAGATATTGCAAATGTTTGTAATGAGGCGGCTCTTATTGCGGCTAGAAATGGCAAAAAAGCTGTTGACAAGCAAGATTTCCTAGATGCAGTCGATCGTATTGTAGGCGGTCTAGAAAAGAAAAATAAACTAATAACACCTAGCGAAAAGAAAACCATCGCCTATCACGAGGCTGGACATGCTACCGTAAGCTGGATGACAGAGCATGCAGCACCGCTGATAAAAGTTACTATAGTGCCTCGTGGACAGTCACTAGGTGCTGCGTGGTACTTACCAGAAGAACGTCAAATTGTTAGAGCAGAGCAAATGCTAGACGAGATGTGTGCTACTATGGGAGGTAGAGCGGCCGAAAAAGTAATATTTGATAAAATTTCTACTGGAGCTTTAAGTGACTTAGAAAAAGTAACTAAGCAGGCGAGAGCCATGGTTACTATTTATGGTCTTAATGATAAAGTAGGAAACATAACCTACTATGACTCGAGTGGACAGCAAGAGTACACGATGACTAAACCTTATAGTGAATCTACTGCTGTTGTCATAGACGAAGAGATTTCTAAAATCATCGAGGAGCAGTACCAAAGAGCGATAAATCTGCTAACTGAGCATAAAGATAAGCTTACAGAACTAGCAGAATTGCTGCTTGAAAAAGAAGTGATATTCAAAGACGATTTAGAAAAGATTTTTGGTAAAAGAGCATTTGTAAAAGAAGAGCCTATAGCTCTTAAATCATCAAGCAGATCTGTTGCTACCCAAGAAATCGAGAAAGAAGAAGATGTAAGCGAGGAAGAATAGTTTGCCGTCCATAAATAAGTAGCTATATTTACATCAATCTGCTATAAGAGTCACGACAGGCAATGAGTATATTCAAAAAAATCTTTGGAAAGACGGCTGATAAAGAAGACACTGGTAAGTCAACTTCCGAACGATCGAAATACATGCCTGAAGAAAAACTTCCTCTTGATGAACAATTCATCCATAATTTTACCCAGCAAGGGGGACGTTTTTTATATGCGGTAGACGAGAACGAAGTGCAACAACATTTTGAGGATATTCTAGTTGAGCACGACTTTTTTGAAACACCAGTATTCTGCTATGATGAACGCTTATGCGATCGTTTTGATGGATTCAATCTATCTTTTAATAGCTATAATAAAGACAGTTCTTTCTTCCTATCTACGTGCGAATATATTATTGCTGATAATGGTGCCATTCTTTTTTCTTCAAATCAAATAAAAGAAAGAAAACCTAAACAGCTTCCTGACACCTTTGTTATTCTAGGCAGTACCAGTCAAATTGTAGAGTCTATAGGAGAAGGTTTGCGTGGTATCAAGCTGCATAGCAAAGAGACGATACCTACCAATATTACTACGCTCAAAAACTTTCAAGATAACAGTGTGGTTAAAGAAAAGGAAAAAGATCTTATGAATTATGGAGTGCCTAATAAAAGACTTTATCTTATACTTCTAGAAGATCTCTAACATGAGGGAATTATTAGTTCGCTCTATATCAGGCATTTTGTATGTATCTCTAGTTGTTTTAAGCGCTCTTTTTTCAAGAGATGTTTTTATTTTGCTTTTTTGTGTTTTTGCGTTCATTTGCCTTGTTGAGCTAATGCCTATGATCAGGCTGCGGCAGTGGCTTATTTATCCTATTTTACCTATTGCGTATTATTTTATAGTATGGCAAGGTGTTTCTACTCCCATTATATACTGCTTACTTGTTGCAACCCTTTTAGTAAACCTATATTTGATTAGAGATTTGGTTCTTGTAGATCGCATTGCTCTATTCAATACAAAAAAGCACATAATTGCCTTGTTGTACCTTATAGGCTCCAGTCTTTTCCTAGCTCTAATACCAGATATCGTTGAGAGCTACAGACCACAATTGCTAATAGGTATTTTTGCCATTATTTGGGCAAATGACAGTTTTGCCTACGTTTCTGGAAGACTATTAGGCAAGCATAAATTGATGAAAAGAATATCCCCTAAAAAAACTATAGAAGGTTTTATCGGTGGTCTTTTAATGGCCATTGTCACTGGTATAGGGTTGCATTATTATCTAGCAACAACGGGAGATGATTATTACAGCCTTATAGACTGGATGATAATCGCCTTTGTAGTAGCCTTTTTTGGCACCATTGGAGATTTGATACAATCTAAAATTAAGCGTCAAGCAGCCGTAAAAGATAGCGGGAGTATAATGCCAGGCCATGGCGGTATCTTTGATAGAATGGATAGTATTATTTTTGCAGCACCATTTGCTTACTTAACTTTTTTAATCATCAATCATGTTTCATAAGGAGGGTACACCATCTATCATCATCGCATTAATAAGCGCTGCTGTATTATTAGGCCTAGCCTTTACTGTAGAAATGCCTATCTGGCTGCATTTTTTACTAGTAATACTGGCCGTTTTTATAGTGGTAATTATTCTTCAGTTTTTTAGAAATCCTAAGCGCACCGTGATTCTAGACGATACCACGATCGTATCACCAGTAGATGGGAAAGTTGTAGTTATTGAAAAAGTTACCGATCACGAGTTTTTTAAGGGAGAACGCATGATGATCTCTGTATTTATGTCTCCTATCAATGTTCATGTGACACGATACCCTATAGGAGGAACTATAAGTTATAGCAAATACCATCCAGGAAAATACCTAGTAGCATGGCACCCTAAAGCTAGTGAAGAAAACGAACGAACTACCGTGGTGATTGATCATAAAAATGGCGCACAAATAATGTATAGACAGATCGCTGGTGCACTAGCAAAGCGAATTGTAAATTATGCACAGGAAGAAAGCCAAGTTATTCAAGGGGATGATAGCGGATTTATTAAATTTGGTTCACGTGTAGACGTTTACTTGCCTTTAGACGCTACCATAAGAGTAGAATTAAATCAAAAATTAAAAGGCGGCGAATCGATTCTTGCAAGTTTTTAAATGGCTGATAAAGATTTAGACAAACGATTTGAGGAGGCTATAAATAAAGCAAACTCTGAAGAACAATCTGCAGTACCTCTAGAAATGCAGTTGCATCTTTATGCCTATTACAAAAGAGTGATCGATGAACCGTATGTCAATAATCGTAGCTTTCAAACAAACGACTTGCGCGCAGGCTTCAAAATGAATGCGCTTATCCAGGTACAGCAAATTTCAAAAGCCGAAGCCAAACGACGCTACATAGAAATTATAGAAAAGCTCTATCCACGGCCATGGTAAAAAATGAGCCAACTTTATATATTAAAAAGATAAAGGACAAGACGTGTTGCCGTTTGAAATTATTTCTTTTTCTTGATAATATAGATTGCTAAAGCAATCAAACATACCATCATCGCGCCAAAAAAAACGATTATAAAAGTGAATGGATTCATCGTTTTATGATTGTAGTGCGTTAAGACTAGCTTGCAAGATATCGATTTTTGCCAGGGCATCTGCCTCTTTCTTGAGCTCCATTGCCACTACTTGTTCTGGTGCACCAGCCATAAATCGTTCATTGCTCAATTTCTTTTGAACACTCTTTAAAAAACCTTGTGCGTGCGATAGCTCTGCATTTAATTTTTCAATTTCGGCAGCGGTATCAATATTTCCCAATAATGGTATAAAGTACTCGTTTGATTTTACCCGGTAGCTTGCTGCTCCTGCAACTTGCTCACTTACCGTCTCGATGGTAGAAACGTTACCCATTTTACAAATCAGCAAATCATAAGACTTAGGCAAGCGCTCATTATTAATCACCTTAAGGTCAACGCTGTTCTTAAAACTAATCTGCTTTTCTTTGCGCACTTTTCTTATTCCAGAAATAGCCTCTTTAACAAGTTCAAAGTCCTGCAATAATTCTAGGTCAACCTTTCCTTGAGCAGGCCATGTATTAATACATAAAGCATCCTCGACACGTCGATCTATAATAGTTTGCCATATCTCCTCAGTTATAAAGGGAGTAAAGGGGTGCATCAACCTTAAATTGTCTTCAAATAGCTCTATGACCTCTGCAAGGGTTTGAGCATCAATAGGCTGCTTATATTCTGGTTTTACTATCTCTAGCAACCACCCACAAAAGTCATCCCAGATAAGTTTATAACTGGTCATTAAGACATCACTTATTCGATATTTTGAATAATGATCCTCTACCTCTTGCAATGCTTGTGCAAAGCGACTGCGGTACCAGGCTATTCCTTGTGCGGCATATTGGGGCTGTTCTAATTTCTTATCGACTTCCCACCCTTGCGTTAATCGAAAGGCATTCCATATTTTATTGACAAAATTCTTTCCTTGCTGGCATAAATCTTCGTCAAACATCAAATCATTACCTGCTGCGCTGCTCAAAAGTAATCCTACTCGCACACCATCTGCGCCATACTGATCTAATAACTGCAGTGCATCTGGAGAGTTGCCTAAAGATTTAGACATTTTGCGGCGCTGTTTATCCCTTACAAGTCCTGTTAGATAAACCTTATCAAATGGCTTTTCATCTCTCAGTTCATAACCGGCAACAATCATGCGGGCTACCCAAAAAAACAAAATATCAGGACCAGTAACTAGATCTCTAGTAGGGTAATAATATTTTATTTCCTCATTTTCTGGTTCCAGAACTCCATTAAAAACGCTTATCGGCCACAACCAGCTAGAAAACCATGTATCCAGTACATCGCTTTCTTGACGTAGATCCTGTGCTGTCAGGCTGTTGTCGTTAGTTCGCTTTCGCGAAAGCGTGACCGCCTCATCGACGCTGCTAGCAACAACAAAATCATCTTTACCATCACCATAATAGTAAGCGGGAATACGCTGGCCCCACACTAATTGTCGAGATATGTTCCAGTCTCGCACGTTTTCCATCCAGTGGAAATAGGTGCTTTTAAATTTTGATGGTAGAAGTTCTACGATATCCTCTTTAACAGCTTTTATGGCGGGCTGTGCTAGATCCTCCATTTTAAGAAACCACTGGTCGGACAAGCGCGGTTCTATAACCGCCTTAGTTCTCTCACTAGTTCCTACTTTATGTACATGCTGTTCTTTTTTAATCAGATACCCTTTTTGCTCAAGTTCTAGGGTAATTTCTTTGCGTACTACAAACCGATCCTTGCCATTGTAATGCAATCCATTGCTATTCAATGTTCCGTTTGCATTGAAGATATCAATGATTTGAAGCTGATGCTTCTCTCCTATCTTCTTATCATTCTCATCATGCGCAGGTGTTATTTTAAGACACCCTGTACCAAATTCCATATCTACATAATCATCTGCAATGACAGGAATTTCTCTATTTACAATAGGTACGGTAACGGTTTTGCCTATAAGGTGAGCATAGCGAGTATCATCTGGATGTACACAAATAGCGGTATCACCCAGTATTGTTTCAGGCCTTGTGGTAGCGATGATTACATTGTCATCTGTGCCTTTAACAGCATATTTTAAATAGTACAAGTGGCCATTACGCTCTTCATAAATTACCTCTTCATCACTTAAAGTGGTTTGAGCGTCTGGATCCCAATTAACCATGCGATAGCCACGGTAAATTAATCCTTTATTATATAGATCAATAAAAACCTTGATCACACTATCTGACATGTCGTCGTCTAGTGTAAATTTAGTCCTGGACCAGTCGCAACTAGCACCTAATTTTTTCAATTGTTCCAGAATGATCCCACCGTATTCATGAGTCCACTCCCAGGCGTGTTCTAAAAATTCTTCTCTAGTAAGATCATTTTTATCTATACCTTTTTCCTTTAGTTTTTTTACAACTTTGGCCTCAGTAGCGATAGAAGCATGGTCTGTACCTGGCACCCAGCATGCATTGTAGCCTTTTAAACGCGCGCGACGTATAAGAACATCTTGTATAGTGTTATTAAGCATATGCCCCATGTGCAGCACGCCTGTCACATTAGGCGGTGGTATGACTATAGTATAGCTTTCTCTATCATCTGGAACTGATTTGAAAAAATCATGTTCCATCCAGTAGTTATACCATTTTTCCTCGGCTTGTTTTGAATCGTATTTAGAGGTGAGAGCCATGCTAGATTTATATGCTAATAATTAAGATCGCAAAAGTAATTATAACAACCCTCATAATCCAGCGAACTACAAGTTTATCATAGAGACACTTTTAAGTATATCACAGACAGATTATAGTCACATAAGCAAAAACCTTGTGAAACCTTAATAACGCCACAATAGTATTACAGGAGTTAAATAACTGGGATCAACTTTATTTTAAAGGTCTTTATTTTATCCCCTCTTTTGATCTTTAATTTTACTTTGCTATATGGGTTTTTGTAAAATTTAGAAGCAACATCATTTAAAGACATGCCACCCTTTCTCAAATTATTAATGGCGATAATTTCATCCCCCTCTTTAATACCTGCTTTCTCACTGGGAGAATTAGGCCTGATGTATTTGACTAGAATTTTTTTAACCACATCAAGACGAGTAAATGTTTGCCTGTTTATGGTTTTTTGACCTTCGACTACTTTGTAATTGCTTTGAACAGGCTCATTACGTTTATCAATTATGGTAGTTACGATATCCTTTTCCCCCACTCGCAACTCCATACCTGCCATGTTGTAAAAAAAGCCCGAATCAAAATCTTCATTTTTTTTATAATATAAACTCTTGTTATTGTAGTCTAGAATAATATCAAACCTACTTAATATCTCCCCTCCTATCGACCCTAGTACTGATGAGCTACTTTGTGATTTAGGCAGTGATAAATTGTCCTCTTTAGGAATTGAAGTAGTGACGTTATCCAGACTGGCGTTACCTAATTTGAGGCTTGTTAATTTGGTACGCTTACCATAAATATCTCCATTGATTCCAAATCCTAAATAATCCTTAAACGATTTGTTATTTAAATAAAAAGCCGGGTCAACATTGAGTAGAAATAAAGCATCGCTGCTTCCTGAATCGATTAAAAAGAGACCGTTTAAAAAGTCTTGGTCATTTATTAAAGCTGCGCTCGCATATGGCTTTTCGTCCTTAAACTGCAACGGCAATCTAGACATACCTCGCAACGCCCGTCGAGCAGATGCTACAGTTTTGTGCAATATCACTAGGTTGTTGATATAATCTATTTCAACGAGTGCGTCTTTAAAGAAACTAGCACCAATTAATCCATTGACATCAATTCCCAGTGTTGATTTCATATTAATCTCTTGATCAGCAGTAATGAAAAGATTAGCACTGGTATTTGAATACCCCTGAATATTGATGTCATTGTTCTCACTGTAATAGGCTTGAAAATAATCTTGATCGCCATAACCGTTAACCTTGATTAAATTTCCTTGTTGGACCGCTAGAGAATCAATTCCTGAAAAATTAAAAATAATAGATTTACTAGCACCCGTATCAAGGATCATTTGAACCTCCACCCCATTAATCTCAACAGGTAGGACTACCAGATTAAAAGTTGACTGGAAGGGAATCTCTATACGATCTGTACCAGGGGGAAATGTATAAGCTTTCTGAGCCTTTGAAAGCCCTATAATAAACAAAAATAACACGACACTTATTCTTACCTCCATACCTTTAAATATACGTGAACTCATTGGTGTAAAAGACACCTATGATTACCTTTGTGCAGCAAAAAATATTCCATGCCTCAAATTTCACAAAAAGGAAAGCTTATGCCTTCCTCTCCAGTAAGAAAACTTGTCCCATTTGCAGAAGCAGCAAAAAAACGCGGCACACATATTTATCAACTTAATATAGGGCAACCAGATATTGAAACTCCTGCACAAGCGATTGACGCTGTAAAAAATGTAGACATGACTGTGCTTGAGTACAGCCATAGTGCTGGTAATTTGTCCTACAGAGAAAAGTTAATTGCTCATTACAATAAGATCAATATGGGCTTGACTGTAGATGATATAATCATTAGCACCGGTGGTAGTGAGGCGCTATTATTTGCTATGGGTAGTATTTGTGATCAAGGTGATGAAGTTATTATACCAGAACCATTTTATGCTAATTACAATGGGTTTGCCACAGCCAGTGGAGTCACGGTTAAACCGATACCTACACGCATAGAAAATAACTTCGCCCTTCCATCTATTGCAGAGTTTGAAAAACTAATCACAGATAAAACCAAGGCCATCTTGATTTGCAACCCAGGTAATCCTACTGGGTACTTATATACAAAAGAGGAAATGGAACAGCTAGCCGCGCTGGTCAAAAAACATGATTTATTCCTGGTGGCAGACGAAGTTTATAGAGAGTTTGCATACGACGGTCGTCAACATTTTTCTGTCATGAATCTTGATGGGTTAGAAAATCATGCTATCATGATAGATAGTGTCAGTAAAAGATACAGTATGTGCGGCGCTCGCATAGGGTGCATGGTCTCAAAAAATAAAGAAGTAGTTGCGGCAGCGATGAAGTTTGCGCAAGCCAGATTGAGCCCACCTACATTTGCTCAAATAGCGGCCGAAGCTGCGTTAGATACTCCTCAATCATATTTTGACAATGTGATAGGCGAATATATTGATAGACGAAATCTCCTTATTGATGGGCTAAAGCAGATAGACGGTGTGGAGGTTGCTAATCCTGGGGGTGCATTTTATTGTGTCGCCCAATTACCAGTAGAAGATACAGATAATTTTGCCCAGTGGTTGTTAGAATCTTTTGAGTATGAGGGCGCAACCATTATGGTGGCTCCTGCAGCAGGATTTTACAGCACTCCAGGGATGGGGAAAAACCAAATTAGAATTGCCTATGTATTAGACAAAGAATCTCTTACAAAAGCAGTGCGTATACTAGAGAAAGGTCTACAGGCTTATACATCGTGATAGAAGTAAAGCATCAATACTCGCTCAAGGATCACAATACCTTTGGTATATCTGCCACGGCAGAAACATACTGTCGTATCACGACGATCCAGCAGTTACAAGAAGCTTTATCATATTTTAAGAATGAAGCTGTTTTTTTGCTGGGTGGTGGTAGTAATATGCTGCTTATCAATAACGTAGAAAGACCAGTCATACATCTGGATTTGAAGGGCAAAGAAATTATACCTCACAATAACGATGAAGTGCTATTGAAGGTGGCCGCAGGTGAAAACTGGCATGAACTGGTAATGTTTTGTGTCAAAAATAATTTGGCAGGCATAGAAAATCTTGCATTCATCCCAGGAAATACTGGTACCGCTCCTATTCAAAACATAGGTGCCTATGGTGTAGAGTTGAAGGATAGTTTTTATTCCTGTGAGGTTGTTGAACTTGCAACAGGTAATTCATACACGTTTAATTTAGCCCAATGTAAATTTGGTTATCGTGATTCTATTTTCAAAAATGAAGCATTAGGCAAGTATGCTATTACCGCTGTCACTCTTAAACTTAAAGATTTAAAGGCAAATTCTTCTTACGTTTATAAAACAGACTATGGTGCTATCCAAAGTGAATTGGAACAACTACCAGGCGAGTTATCGTTAAATAAGGTAGCACAGGCAGTTATAAATATCAGGACCAATAAATTACCCGACCCAAAAATTATCGGTAATAGTGGTAGTTTTTTCAAAAATCCTATCGTTTCTAGAACAACCTACAATAAGCTGAAGCTGGAGCACCCTGCAATGCCACACTATGATGTTGATGATCAAAATGTGAAAATTCCAGCGGGTTGGCTTATTGAAAACTCTGGTTTTAAAGGCAAACGTTATGGGGACGCTGGGGTGCATGATAAACAAGCTCTAGTTCTCGTAAACCACGGCACTGCTACTGGTAAAGAAATACTTGCAGTAGCACAAATCATTCAAAAAGAAATTAAAAAACGTTATAACGTTACTATAGAGACAGAAGTAAACCTTATCGAGAATTAAGATCGCTTGAACAACCATTCTTACTTCTTATCATTACCTTTGCATTATGGAATTACTCTTCATAACATTTGGATTACTCGCATTAGCTTTTGCCGGTATAG
The DNA here is from genome assembly GCA_947491755.1 of uncultured Nonlabens sp. GTDB lineage: Bacteria > Bacteroidota > Bacteroidia > Flavobacteriales > Flavobacteriaceae > Nonlabens. The sequence goes on from CANLKV010000004.1 coordinate 183,147, forward strand.
CTATAAAAATCTGGGGCAAGAAAGACGGTAAGTTTGCAGGCACCTGTGCTAGCCAGAGCCCATTTTTAAATAAAAATGGCGAGGCTTGTAGTATGTGTGGTAAATTACCAGAACAACAAGGTGACTGTAATACTCCTGCAAAGTCTGCCTAAATGAGTACCGCAGTTATCTATGCCATCCTACTAGGATGTGTTTTCCTTAATTGCTACTTTTATTTCTACTTTTCAAAACTTATACGACATAAGGACACTCTTTATTCGACAAATAAAGAGCCCGTCTCTGTAATCGTTTGTGCAAAAAATGAGCAAAACAATTTAAAAGAATTGCTTCCATTACTATTGCAGCAAGATCACCCTAGCTATGAAATCATTTTGATAAATGATGCCAGCAGCGATGATACATGGGAAGTAATGGAATCTTACAAAGAGAAATACCCTGATCATATCCGCCTAGTTAATGTTGTAAACAATGAAAATTTTTGGGGAAATAAAAAATATGCACTAACGCTGGGGATTAAAAAGGCTGTCAATGATCGATTAATATTTATCGATGCAGATTGTAGACCAGCGAGCAATAACTGGCTACAGTTAATGAGTACACAGCTGCAAAATAATAAAACTATTGTACTAGGGTACGGCGGCTATCATCAAATCAAGGGATCTCTACTCAACATGCTGATAAGGTACGAGACTGGCATGACAGCCCTACAGTATCTCAGCTACAGCTTACACGGTAATGCCTATATGGGTGTGGGCCGCAATATGGGCTATACAGCCACCCAGTTTTATCAAGTGAGTGGATTTATGAGTCATATAAGAGTTCTAGGCGGTGATGACGATTTATTTGTTAATGAAGCAGCGACAAGTGATAATACTGCAATTGTCATCGATCCCGATAGCTTTACCTATAGCGCTGCAAAAAGAACATGGAGCGACTGGTGGGTGCAGAAAAAACGACATTTGAACACCTCTAGATATTATAAGTTTAAGCACAAATGCAGCTTAGGGATTTTTTCCGTGAGTCAGCTTTTATTTTTTGTAGCAATCTTCCTAGGATTAATTTCATCAGTCTCTTGGCAAATACTTGTTGCAATTGTTGTTTTGAGATATGCTGTAGTGATGATTGTTGTAGGTAAAGGTTTAATTCGCTTTCGCGAAAGCGAACTCATACCCTTCATTCCTGCATTAGAAATCTTATTATTATCCAGCCAGATTGGCCTATTTTTCTCTAACCTCATCAACCGACCAAAGCGATGGAACTAGTCAGGTTTTTTCTCTTGAGACGACTACATAATCATTAACTTTGAATCATGGATATGACTAATACTACAGTAGCACCACCTAAGGGAAAGCCGAAATGGCTGCGCGTTAAACTACCCGTAGGTCAAAAATATAAAGAATTGAGAGGTGTCGTAGACAAATACGATCTACACACTATATGCACCTCTGGTAGCTGCCCTAATATGGGAGAATGCTGGACAGAAGGTACAGCAACGTTCATGATTTTAGGAAATACATGCACACGATCTTGCGGTTTTTGTGGAGTAAAAACGGGTAGACCAGAAGATGTGGACTGGGCAGAGCCAGAAAAGGTTGCTCGCAGCATTAAGCTTATGAACATCAAACATGCTGTACTCACTAGCGTGGATCGCGATGATTTAAAAGATATGGGTAGCATCATTTGGAAAGAAACTGTTGCTGCAGTACGCCGTATGAATCCTACTACAACATTAGAGACTTTAATACCAGATTTCCAAGGCGTAGAACGTAATATAGATCGTATCGTACAAGCCAATCCTGAGGTCGTTTCCCACAATATGGAAACAGTAAAACGGTTGACTCGCGAGGTACGTATACAAGCAAAGTACGAGCGTAGTCTAGAGGTTTTACGCTACCTAAAACAAGAGGGAATTAATCGCACAAAGTCTGGTATCATGCTAGGTCTAGGAGAGCTAGAGGAAGAGGTGATTCAGACTATGGAAGATTTACGTGCTAATGAGGTAGATGTAGTTACTATAGGTCAATATTTACAACCTTCAAAAAAGCACCTTCCTGTTAAAGAATTTATCACTCCAGAGCAGTTTAAAAAATTCGAGACAATTGGACTAGAGATGGGCTTTAGACATGTTGAGAGCGGCGCTCTTGTGCGCAGTTCTTATAAAGCACATAAGCATATTTTATAATTTGTCAATTGCGACATTGTCCCTATTAATGCATGATTAGAGTAGGAATAAACGGTTTTGGCCGTATAGGACGCACTTTTTTGCGCACCTGTTTATCTCACCCAGATATTCAAGTGGTAGCCATAAATGACCTTGCTCCTATCGAGGTGATGGCACACTTACTTAAGTACGACTCTATTCATGGTGTATTGACCGTTGATGTTACCCATACGGAGGATTCCCTAGTAGTTGCTGAAAAGTCTATACGATACACAAGACAGGCATCGTTAGAAAATTTACAATGGAATAATGTCGATGTTGTCATTGAATCAACAGGAAAATTTAAAGAAAAAAAACAACTGCATCAACACCTTAACGCAGGGGCTAGTAAAGTAATATTGAGCGCCCCACCTATCGAGGATCACATAAAAACAGTAGTAATAGGTGTTAACGATCAAATTTTAGAAAGCACAGATCTAATCGTGTCTAACGCCAGCTGTACCACAAATAACGCCGCTCCTATGATCAAAGTTCTTGATGAATTGTGCGGTGTAGAACAAGCATATATCACCACAGTACACAGCTATACTACCGATCAAAGTTTGCACGACCAGCCTCATAAAGACCTGCGCAGGGCTAGAGCCGCGGGACAGTCCATCGTACCCACAACTACTGGAGCAGCGAAAGCATTGACTAAAATATTTCCCCATTTGAGCGATGTGATAGGTGGTTGTGGAATACGCGTACCAGTGCCTAATGGCAGTCTTACAGACATGACTATTAATGTTAAAAATGAGGTTACCGTTGAGCAAGTAAATGAAGCTTTTTTAGCTTACGCAAAAGCTAACCCTCGAACCTTTCAGTATATTGATCTACCACTGGTGTCTATAGATATTTCTGGAAGCCCTTATTCCTGCATCTACGATAGTGAAATGACCTCGGTAATAGGGAAATTAGTAAAGATAATCGGATGGTACGATAACGAGAGCGGCTATTCTAATCGCTTAGTTGATCTGGTATTTAAAATAAATAATTTAACTTAAGTTAATCGATAACCGTCTTTATCGATTAAAGGTAATCCAGGGGTCTAATACTTGAGCCGATTCATTATCTTGTAACAATCAGTTTATATTTGTGACACAAAAGATTTTGTGAACAAACTAGTGCTCATATTGTTATCTGTTTTCCTGTTAGGGAATAGCTCATTAGCACAAGATTCTGACAACCAGCTGTCACCTGAAAGTCAGAAAATTGCAGTTGATGCCATGCTCGAACGGGCACAAATGGCTTTGCAAAATAATGAACTGAATGAGGCGCAAAAAATCTTAAGTAGCGCAAAGGAAATAGCAAAAGACCCAATCATTCTAGCCTCTACCCAGATCATGTCTGCTAGCCTTTTTATTCAATCGGGTCAAGTAGATAAAGCGCAAGAAATCATAGATCAATTAAAAAGCGTTCTTTCTAAAGAGTCAGATGCTTATATAGAATTGCTTTTAATACAAGCGGAAATACACCTGAGAAAACAACAGTTTTTAAAAGCTGATGAAGTTTTAAAAACCATCAAAATTGTAACAGCATCTGCAAGTGATCGAAGTCTAGGACTTAAAGCAGATTACTTACTCGCAGATTTGTACCTGCGTACCGCAAATTATCAAGAGGCCATATCGCTCTATGAAAGCGTCATTCCTAAACTAGAAAATGAGTCTCTCTATTTTTATCAGACCAAAGCTTTATATAATCTAGCCGAGACTTACTTTGAAACTGGAAATTATGAAAGTGCAAACCGTGCGGTAGATAAGGCAGAGAGTAGCGCAAAAAAGTATGGCATTGAAAACATACTTACGGAGGCTTATTACTTAAAATCCTCTATAGCTAGAGGATTAGGAAATTTAGAAGAAGCACTATCTTATCAAGATAAATATATCAAGAGTATTAATACGGCAGGAGTCACAGCCAGCCCTATTGCTACCGTGGATTCTCAGGAGGTCACATTATTAAAAAAACAACTAGAAGAGGCAAACGAGGTCATCAAAGAAAAAAACAGCGAACTCAAAGGCCACGGATTTTACTCGATCGTAATTTTTGTTGTATTAACGCTGCTGTCGTTACTCACGATGTCTTTGTTTAAAAATAATAAGCTGCGAGCTAGAAGTAATCAAGCTTTAGAGGGCAAAAATTCTGCTTTGATTGATGAGCGAGATCGAGCACAAGATGCGGCAAAAATAAAAGCTGACTTCCTATCAACCATTACCCACGAGCTGCGTACACCGATGTATGCAGTTACTGGTTTAACACATTTACTATTAGAAACAAATCCTAGAGAAGATCAACAAGAACATCTAGAAACCTTGCAGTCTTCTGGTGAATACCTGTTATCGTTGATTGATAATATATTAGACTTTAATAAGTTAGAGGCTAATAAAGTCGAGCTAGAGCAAATACCGTTTGAGCTTAAAAAGCGGGTTGAGGACATCACTACCTCCTTAAGTAGTCAAGCTAAAGACCAGGGTAACAATTTGAGCCTTGAATTTGACCAATCAATACCCAGTAGGGTGATAGGTGATCCTGTTAAGATATCTCAAATTCTTATCAATCTAATTGGTAATGCTATCAAGTTTACAAAAGCTGGTAATATTTGGATACGCATCAATCAAGTAAAACAAATAGAAGACAGATGTTTGATCCATTTTGAGATAGAAGATAATGGTAAAGGAATATCTGAAGAGAAACAACAAGACATATTTAATAATTTTACCCAGGAAGGGTCTAGCACTACTAGAGAATATGGAGGTACAGGATTAGGGCTTGCGATCGTTAAAAACTTGATAACCCTGATGGGTAGCGATATTCAGCTAGATAGTAAGATAGGACGTGGTAGTATTTTTGCGTTTGATCTATGGTTTGAATTGCCTGATACTAATAAATTTTATGAGGATAAGAATTTAAAAATTTATCGTAATCATCAAGAAGAGGAGTATCCAGAGTACAAGAAACCTTACCAAAATCTCAAAGCCAAGAAAGAGCCTACACCAGCATCTACAGATCAAACAGATAACGTAAAATCACAGACAGATCCTTCATCCATTGAGGATACATCTAGTAATGAATCAAAAAATGATTCCAATTCAAAAGATAAAAATGCTAATGGAAATTCTGATGATAATGAGGTCATAAGGCTCAAAAAGGCCTCTCCTAAAGACCTGATCGCAAAGAAGATATTGATCGTAGAAGACAATAAAATCAATCAAATGATTACCAGAAAGATTCTGGAAGGTAAAAACTTTGATTGCGATATTGCCAATAATGGAATAGAAGCACTAGGTAAAATAAAAGAAACTACCTATGACCTAGTCCTGATGGACATACACATGCCAGGAATGGACGGCAAGCAATGTACAAGAGAGGTACGCAAGTTTGATAGAGAGCTTCCTATCATCGCATTGACCGCGGTAACACTAGATGAATCAGAGCAGGAGTTTTATGAAATAGGCTTTGATGATATTATTCCCAAACCCTTTAAGATGAATGAATTTTTTGATAAAATTCAAAAGGTCTTTACCAACTACCAGATTTATTAATTAATCGTAAGAGCGTTACCTAAAAATGCAGTCTGTATTGGTAGGTAAAATAAATTTTCTAATCCCAACCTAGAAAGTTTGACAAAGTCCTTTTCGGTAGTTATGAGAAGATCATAGCCACTCATATTCTTAAAATCAGCTTTTTTGTATTCATAATGATCAGCAAATTTCATGTGTGATACAGGACCATACTGTTTAAGAAACTCGACAAAATATTGCGGCTTTGCAATACCTGTTATAGCAAGTATTTTTTTGTCCATCAATTCATCTATATTGATAGATTGATCTTCATTGTGTGCAAAAGAGGCATACTCTATAGAAGAAAAATACACCTGTTGCGTCGGTAGTGGATTGATTTTATTTTCAATAGCTGTCATTTCCTTAGACGTCAAGTCGGGAGGGCATTTTGTAACAACAATACTGTCTGCGCGTCGAGCACCGCCGCGTGATTCTCTCAAGTTTCCAGCAGGCAATAAATAATCAGCATAATAAGGTTCTTGATAACTAGTGAGTAAGATATAATGTTGAGCTTTTACATGCCTGTGCTGGAAAGCATCATCTAGAAAAATATATTCAAAATCTCTTTTTTCTAACAATTTATGGATGCCTGCGACGCGATCCTCACAAACTGCGACCGTAAGATGGTTCTTGAACTTTTGCTTTAATTGTAGCGGCTCGTCACCCACCAGATCTGCGGTGTGAGACTCGTTAACTTCAATATAACCGTTTGTCTTACGGCCATAGCCTCTACTCAATACAGCAATAGATTTGTTTTTATGTTGATCGACTAGGTATTCAATCATGGGTGTCTTACCCGTACCTCCTGTACTTAAATTACCTACAGCAATCACAGAGGTGTCAAAACTAACAGAGGGCATCCATCTTTTATTAAAACATAGATTACGCAATCCAGTAATAGCATTATAAAGTATAGAGAATGGGTATAATAAAAATCGCAAGCGTTTCATGGTCTCAAAAGTAGCTTAAATTTTATCTTTACTTTTTTACCTTATGACAACGATCAAACAAATTACAGACCATTTAGAACTGCTCGCACCTTTAAAGTATGCTCAAGACTTTGACAATGTAGGAATGTTAGTAGGTGACTCGACAAATAAGGCTACTGGAGTCCTCATCACATTAGATTGTCTGGAGTCTGTTGTTGACGAGGCCATTGAGAAAGGTTGTAATCTTATCATAAGCTTCCACCCTATTATCTTTTCTGGGCTTAAAAAATTGACTGCGACTGACTATGTATCTAGAGCAGTTATAAAAGCGATAAAGAATGACATTTCAATTTATGCCACGCACACGGCACTTGATATGGCTTATGGAGGGGTAAGCTATCGTATGGCAGAAGCACTCCAACTTCAACAGGTAACCACCTTAATGCCAGAAAGTAACTTAATTAAAAAGCTTTCAGTTCACGTACCAATACCAGATGAATCTGCAGTACAAGAGGCACTTTTTAATGCTGGCGCCGGTGCCTTAGGCAACTATACAGAATGTAGTTTTACCACAAGCGGCACGGGATCATTCAAAGGGAATGACCATAGTAATCCAGCGATAGGAATAGCAGGGATGCGAGAAACGGTTGACGAAAAGTTGGTTGAAGTCACCTACCTCCCACATTTAGAATCATCTGTTCTCAAAGCGATGAAGGAATCCCATCCCTATGAAGAGATCTCTTATCATGTAACGACTCTAGAAAATTCTTACAAGCGCATCGGTATGGGTGCCATAGGCAAGCTAGAAAAACCTATTGCAGTGCAGGACTTTTTAAAAATGATCAAGCAGATTTTTAAGACAGGGGTTGTGAGACACTCGCTTTCGCGAAAGCAAGAAATACAGAATATCGCGCTACTAGGAGGCTCTGGTGCATTTGCCATACCAGCAGCCATAAAGGCTGGAGCTGATGCGTTGATTACGGCTGACTTGAAATATCATGATTTTTTCAAAGGCGAAAAAATTCTTTTATGCGATGTGGGACATTATGAAAGTGAACAGTTTACAAAAAACTTATTACAGGAATATCTTAGTGAAAAATTTAGTAATTTTGCAATCCTTTGCGCACAGACGCAAACAAACCCTGTAAATTATATATAGCAGATGGCAAAAAAGACCGAGGCAACTGTAGAAGACAAGTTAAGAGAACTTTACGACCTACAACTAATCGATTCTAGAATAGATGAGATACGCAATGTAAGAGGTGAATTGCCTCTAGAAGTTGATGATCTAGAAGACGAGGTAGAAGGATTGAAAACACGTCTTGCAAAACTCGACACACATCTAGACGAACTCAATGAGCAGATTAAAGGAAAAAAGAATCTAATAGAAGAATCAAAAACCTTAATCAAAAAATACTCAGAGCAACAGAAAAACGTCCGTAATAATCGTGAGTTCAATTCTTTAACTAAAGAGATTGAATTTCAAGAATTAGAAATGGAACTGGCAGAGAAACACATACGTGAGTTCAAAGCACAAATAGAGCAGCAGAACGAGGTAATCGAAGAAAGTAAAGAGCGTCTTGCCACACGCGAGGAGCACCTTAAACATAAAAAAGCAGAGCTTGAAGAAATCTTAAAAGAGACTCAAAAAGAAGAGCAGGCACTTCTTAAGATGTCGAGTGATCACGCAAACTCTATCGAACCTAGACTTATCAAAGCCTATACCCGCATACGTAGTAATGTAAAGAACGGTCTTGCCGTTGTGCCTATTGAAAGAGGCGCATCTGGCGGTTCTTACTTTACAATACCACCACAGGTACAAGTTGAAATTGCTAGCCGCAAGAAGATTATAACCGACGAGCACTCTGGTAGAATACTTGTTGATGCAGCACTAGCACACGAACAAGCAGAAAAAATGGCAGACGTATTTTCAAAGTTGTAAATAGTAAGCAAGCTTTTTTGAATCCCATTGAGGCATTGCTTCAATGGGATTTTACATTTAACGGTGTTTTAATAAAAGCTGTACTGCATCATAATACCTTTAAAAAAAGATTTGATATGAAAATGTTAAGTATCGTACTATTTATTATAACAGCAACCGCCTGCAACCAAGCGCCTGGACAGGTAGAAAATGCAGCTGATAATAAAACCCCAGTAGAGGTTGCAGCAACTGAAAACGGAATGGAAAAAGCATATTTTGCCAGCGGATGCTTCTGGTGTGTTGAAGAAATTTATGAAAGCGTCCAGGGAGTGCAGGAAGCTATATCTGGATATAGTGGCGGCACGACTGAAAACCCAACTTATGAAGAGTCAAACACAGGCACAACAGGACATGCAGAAGCTAATGAGATCATTTATGATCCAGAAATAGTAAGTTTTGAAACCTTAGTAGATGTATATTTTGCTTCTCAAAATATCGAACAAGTAAATGGTCAGGGACCCGATCGCGGCTCCCAATATCGCAGTATCATTTTTTACCAAAATAAAGAGCAAAAAAGTATCATTGAAAATAAGATTGCAGCATTAGAAGAGCAAGGTTATGATGTGGCCGCAGAGGTAAAACCCTTTGAAAAATTCTGGTTAGCAGAGGATTATCATCAAGATTATGCTCAGTTACACCCAGAGAATAGTTATATACAAAATGTTTCTATTCCAAGATGGAAAAGATTTGCGGCCAAAATGCCGGAAGTTATTAAAAAAGGTGTTTCCCATTAGTAAATTACACATTATTAGGAATAACTAACACGGTTATAAAAAAATGTATATATTTATCCCATAATGACAAACATCGTAAATAATATCAATTCTAATAATTCTTTACTCACGTAAGGTAGATCTGATATTTAAAAAAATTACAAGGCCTACTTTTTAGTAGGCCTTTTTTCATTTAAAGAAATAAATTATGTGTGGAATTCTAGGAGTTTTTAATTTGAAAGACGACAGCGCAGCGCAACGAGATCGAGTATTAGAGCTATCTAAACGATTAAGGCACCGTGGGCCTGACTGGTCAGGTATATATTGTGGTCCCCATGCGATACTGGCTCATGAACGTCTTGCAATAGTAGATCCTTTATCTGGTGGCCAGCCTCTGTTCAGTCCAGATAAAAAGGTTATTCTAGCTGTCAACGGCGAGATCTATAACCATCAATCCATTAGAGATCGTTACCCTAATTATAACTTTCAAACTAAGTCTGATTGTGAGGTCATCCTGGCTTTATATGAAGATAAAGGAGTGAACTTTCTGGATGATCTGGTAGGCATGTATGCGTTTGCCCTATATGATACTCGTACAGATGAATACCTTTGCGCGCGTGACCACCAAGGTATCATACCATTGTATCATGGCACAGATGAATTGGGACAGTTTTACGTAGCAAGCGAGCTTAAGGCCCTAGAAGGCACTTGCAACGAGATTGCACCGTTCCCTACAGGGAGTTACTATAGTAGTAAAGAGAAATCATTCGTCCAATGGTATAAGAGAGATTGGAAAGACTATGATCAAGTTAAAAATAACCATAGTGATGTGCACCAGTTGCGCACAGCTTTTGAAAAAAGTGTTCACAGTCATTTGATGAGCGATGTGCCTTATGGTGTATTACTTTCTGGCGGATTAGACAGCTCTATTGTTAGTGCCATCGCAAAAAAATATGCGGCAAAGAGAATTGAAACCGCAGACCATGCAGAGGCATGGTGGCCACAGCTGCATTCTTTTGCCATAGGACTTAAAGGGAGTCCAGATCTTGCAGCAGCACAAGTTGTTGCAGACCATATAGGAACGGTACATCACAGCATCAACTTTACAATACAAGAGGGAATGGATGCGATCAAGGATGTCATCTATTATTTAGAGACATATGATGTGACAACTATACGTGCATCGACACCCATGTATTTGCTTGCAAGAGTAATTAAATCCATGGGAATAAAAATGGTACTTTCTGGTGAGGGTAGTGATGAGATTTTTGGTGGATACTTGTATTTTCATAAAGCGCCTAATGCAGAAGAATTTCACAAAGAGACCGTTAGAAAATTAGACAGCTTGCATCTATATGACAATTTAAGAGCTAATAAATCACTAGCAGCCTGGGGTATTGAAGGTCGCGTTCCATTTCTAGATAAAGAGTTTATAGACACTGCCATGAGCCTAAATCCGCAGGATAAAATGTGTGGTAAGGGTAAAATTGAAAAACATATTTTAAGAGAAGCATTCAAAGAATATTTGCCCGAAAATGTCGTGTGGCGGCAGAAAGAACAATTCAGTGACGGTGTAGGGTATAGCTGGATTGATTCTTTGAAAGATAAGGTTAACCAGGTAATAACAGATGAAATGATGGCAACCGCACCGTTTAAGTATAAAATCAATACTCCTCAAAGCAAGGAAGAGTATTTTTATCGCAGCATATTTAACAAGCACTTTCCTAGTGACGCCGCTGCTCGTTGTGTTCCATCTTTAAAATCTGTCGCATGCTCTACACCTACTGCACTAGAATGGGATGAAGCCTTTAAAAGTATGAATGATCCCTCTGGTAGGGCTGTGTCTAGTGTTCATGGTGAAGGGTATTAAAAAGAGGGCTAGAAATGTTTGCGCTTTAGCGTAAGCGTAAGTATATTTACCGCTCAATGAAACAAACAAATCAAACTTGGTGGTGGAATAGCATAGCACAACAGCCGTGAAGTCGCCCCATATATATAATTTAAAGGTCTGCTTAACGGCAGACTTTTTTTGTTTGTAGATAATTTGAATAAATGAAAACTTTTTTACCGAATACCTCACATACTATACTACTGGCAGATACTATGACGCCTGTAGGAATTTATATGAGATTACGAGATAAATACCCAGGAAGTATTCTGCTGGAGAGTAATGAGTACGGGCAACGCAGCAATAGCTACTCTTTTATTTGTTGCAATCCTGTAGCTACTTATGAAATAGATTACAGCGGTATCGTATCAAGTACTCCAGACGGTCGTAGAACACAAGAGGCTTTTTCTACTAATTACAATCTAGTGGAAGGTTTGACCCAATTTAAAAATCAATTTGCGTCTGTAGATGAAAGATTCTCCTTCCCTACTAACGGATTGTTTGGCTACTTGACTTATGATGCAGTTCAATTATTTGAGAATATTGAATTTGCCAAACATAAAGTCATTGAAAGTGATAGCATTCCGTTAGTCTATTATCAGGTGTTCCAGAATGTGCTGGTCTTTGATCACTATCATAATCAACTATATGTATTTGATCATATTTACAACGACAGTCCATCGCGTATGGAGGATTTAGTTAACATCATACAGCACAGGGATATTGCTAAATATGATTTTAATACGGATGGTGAAGAGGAGTCAGAGATGAATGATGATGAATTTAAAGAGCTAGTTAAAAAAGGTAAGGAGCATTGTAAGCGTGGTGATGTTTTCCAGATTGTTTTATCTAGAAAATTCTCCCAGGCTTACAAAGGCGATGATTTTAATGTGTACCGTCAACTACGAGCTATTAATCCCAGCCCTTATTTATTCTATTTTGATTATGGTAATTTCAGAATATTCGGGAGTTCTCCAGAGGCGCAGTTACTTATACGGGATCAAAAGGCAAGCATACAACCCATCGCAGGGACATACAAACGTACAGGTAATGATGCTGCAGATCTAGAAGCTGCAAATAAATTGAAACAAGATCCTAAAGAAACAGCAGAGCATGTCATGCTTGTAGATTTAGCACGTAATGATTTGAGTCGCCATGCCAGAGCAGTAGAGGTAACTGATTATCAAAACATCCATTTCTATTCTCATGTGATACACATGGTGAGCACTGTAAGTGGTACAATTGAAGAGCAAAACCGTATACCGCTAATAGGGGACACTTTTCCAGCTGGTACATTAAGTGGCGCACCTAAATATAGAGCCATGCAACTGATAGATCAGTATGAAAAAAGCGCGCGCCAGTTCTATGGCGGTGCGATAGGCTACCTAGGATTTGATGGAAGTTTTAACCATGCTATTATTATACGAACTATTTTATCAAGACAGAACAAGATGTATTTTAGAGCGGGAGCAGGTGTGGTTGTAGAAAGCGACCTAGAAAGTGAAAACCAAGAAGTTTTCAATAAAACAAACGCTCTAAGAAAAGCAATAGAACAAGCAAATTTTAAATTATGACATTCAAGCACATCCCCATACTACTTATCCTAGTATTTATAACTAGTTGCACTAAGAAGCCTGAAGTATTTAGAGTTAGTGTGATTCAAGGTAAAGAGAAAAAAAAGATTCTTTACGAACCTAAAGTTTCATTTACTTCTATAACGGACAGTATTTATTATTACTACTCTGAAGATGATTATCAAAAGTTTGCCACGGATATTCTAGCCAGTCCTACGGTTTATAAGTCTGACAAGTTTATACTCAAAATAATATTGAGAACATATGGCATGGCAAACCGTTCTGAATACGAATTCGTTTTGAGAAGCTATAGCAAGGATTTCAAAATCATTGATTCTTACAATTTAGGAGGTAATGTAGGTGAAGTTTATTGTGATGCATGGATAGATAGTCAGCTTGTTATACATACACGTTGCGATAACGGCACTACTACCGCTGCAACCATTGATGAATACGGAAATTTTATACTCAATGAATAGACCCCATATACTCGTTGTTGATAATTACGACAGTTTTACATATAATCTAGTGCACTACCTAGAAGATCTAGAGGTTCAAGTAGATGTATACCGTAATGATAAGATTGAACCCCAGGCCTGTTTAAAGTATGACGCTATCGTATTATCACCTGGACCAGGCATTCCCACTGAGGCCGGTAATTTGATGCAAATCATAGATGCCGCAAAAGGACAAATACCTATGCTAGGGATCTGTCTAGGACATCAGGCGATTACAGAATCCTTCGGTGGAACCATAGTCAACCTAGAAAAAGTGTATCATGGTATCGCAACCACTATGACTCACAATCAGGGCATTTTATTTAAGGATGTAGACGTAAAGTTTGAAGCAGGCAGGTATCACTCCTGGAATGCCCGCAAATCAGATTTTCCAGATACTCTAGAGATCACAGCAGTGGATGAGAATGGAGAAATAATGGCGCTTAAACATAAAGAACTTCCTATTTACGGAGTTCAATTCCATCCGGAAAGTATCATGACGCCACAGGGAAAAGTAATGCTCAAAAATTTCATAGATACTTTAAGATGAAAGAAATATTAAACGAATTATTTGAGCATAAGACGCTTTCGCGAAAGCGTGCTCACGACATACTTACTGCAATTACGGCGGGCCAGGTGAATGAGGCACAAATCGCTGCCTTTCTTACCGTCTATGGTATGCGTAGTGTTACCGTAGATGAACTTGCTGGATTTAGAGATGCTATGCTAGAACAAGCCTTGATTGTCGACTTGGGCAAGTACAATCCTATTGATCTATGTGGTACGGGTGGGGATGGTAAAAACACATTCAACATAAGCACATTGGCTAGTTTTGTCACTGCTGGCGCAGGAGTTAAAGTTGCAAAACATGGAAACTATGGTGTAAGCAGTGTGAGCGGCTCTAGTAATGTCATGGAGCATCTAGGTTTTAAATTTACCAATGATTTTCAAACCTTAGAGAAACAAATTGAACAGGCCCATATTTGTTTTCTACACGCTCCATTATTTCATCCTGCCATGAAAGCAGTTGCGCCCATAAGAAAAGCTTTAGGTGTCAAAACATTTTTTAATATGTTAGGGCCTCTAGTCAACCCAGCTCGTCCTAAATTACAGAGCGTAGGAGTATTTAACCTACAGCTGGCGCGCAATTATGAATACCTCTTTCAACAAGAAGATGGTAAAAAATATGCCATTATTCATGCCCATGATGGCTATGATGAGATAAGCCTGACGGGAAAAACTAGAATTGCCTTTAACAATGGCGTATCAGATGTGTCACCAGGTCATTTTGATTTAACCGCCCTTCATGCGGCTAGTATTGCTGGTGGCACAACGGTAGAACAAGCAGCGTTGATATTTGAGAATGTCCTGAACGATAAAGCTACTCAAGAGCAAAAAAATGTAGTCATAGCAAATGCAGCAACGGCTATTGCAATAGCAAAGGACCTAAGTTTAACAGACAGTGTAAAAGAAGCGCAATTATCACTAGAGTCAGGTGCTGCACGACAATGCTTTGACACGCTTTTAAAATTGAGCGCTAAATAATTTAAACAGCGCATTTGTACCATCACAACACTCACCTAGAATTCATAATAGTGGACGATATCTTAAAGAAAATAACCCAGCAAACCTCTCGAGATGTACAACGGCGCATGGAGCAAGTATCCATGGATATGCTACAAAAGATGCCATGGTATGAAAGAACTGTCATCTCCCTTTATCAATCCATTAAAAATGGTAGCGGAATCATTGCAGAACATAAGCGGCAAAGCCCTTCCAAAGGTTCTTTTAACTGTCCAGCAAGTTTAAAACAAGTAGTTACCGGTTATGAAAATGCAGGGGCAAGCGCGTTGAGTTGTCTTACAGACCAGCCCTTTTTTGGTGGTACTTTAAGCGACTTGCAAGAAGCACGTCAACTGGTAAACATCCCTATTTTACGCAAAGACTTTATGATTTCTTCTTATCAAATTCATGAAGCCAAAGCCTATGGTGCAGATGCCATATTATTAATAGCGGCCTGTTTAAGGACTGACGAATTGGGCCAAATGGGCATGGAAGCTATCAACCTAGGCATGGAAGTTCTTTATGAAGTACACGATAGGGAAGAGTTGGATCGTGTCAAACAAGCCACGGCATCCTTTGACACAAAAACATTTATAATAGGCGTCAACAATCGAGATTTAAAGCGCTTTAAAACAAACGTAGCAAATAGTAAAGAGCTTCTACCCCATTTCCCAGCGGGAGTTCTAGCCATTTCAGAAAGTGGTATCTCTGATCCTGATGTGGTAGTTGACTTGCAAAAAATAGGCTTCGACGGATTTTTGATTGGTGAAAATTTTATGAAAACTACCAGTCCAGGCGATAGTTGTGCTTCATTTATTAGACAAATACAACAATCATGATTATAAAAGTTTGTGGCATGCGTGATGTTGATAATATCAACCTTCTTCAGGAGTTAGATATCGATTTTATGGGACTCATTAAGTACCCTAAAAGCAAACGCTACGTAAATAATGAGCAATCGCAACGAATTGAGAAACTTACGATGAATAAAGGCACGGTAGGGGTTTACGTTAATGCGAGCCTACAGGAAATATTACGAGATGTCATTCCCTTGCAGCTGGATGCCGTGCAGTTACATGGTGATGAAGATATCGCTTTCGCGAAAGCGTTACTAGAATTAGACCTCAAAGTATTTAAAGCCATTCAAATCACACCTAACTTTAATTTTAAGAATTTAAAGGCCTGGGAAGATCTGGCTAAACAGTACTTAGGGAACTTCTTTTTTCTCTTTGATACGGCTACAAAAAATTATGGTGGATCTGGTAAACAATTTGACTGGGCGTTATTGAACTCTTATGAGGGTGAAGTACCGTTTTTATTAAGTGGCGGTATAGGTCTGCAAGATGCAGAAACAGTAAAAGAATTAAAGCATAACATGCTGCTAGGTGTGGACCTCAATTCAAGGTTTGAAACTGAACCAGCTGTAAAGAATATTGAAGATATCAAGCAATTCATTAAAAAAATAAGAGCATGAACTATCACGTAGACGAGAAAGGGTTTTATGGAGAATTTGGCGGTGCATTCATACCAGAATTGCTTTACCCCAATATAGAAGAACTACAAGAAAATTATCTAGAAATAGAGAAAAGTGAGGAGTTCCAAAAGGAGTTTCACCAGCTACTTAAAGATTATGTAGGTCGCCCTACGCCCTTATTTTTAGCAAAGCGATTATCAGCAAAATATGGTGCAGAGATCTGGTTGAAACGGGAAGATTTATGCCACACTGGTGCTCACAAAGTAAATAATACAATAGGACAGATACTGCTTGCAGAAAAACTAGGTAAAAAACGAATAATTGCAGAAACTGGTGCTGGACAACATGGCGTTGCCACCGCAACCGTTTGTGCTCTTAAAGGCCTGCAGTGTATAGTTTATATGGGCGAGAAAGACATCGAGCGTCAAGCGCCTAATGTAGCTCGCATGAAGATGCTAGGCGCAGAAGTTAGGCCAGCGACCAGTGGTTCAAAAACATTGAAAGACGCAACAAATGAGGCTATGAGAGACTGGATTAATAATCCAGAAGACACTCATTATATCATAGGCTCTGTGGTAGGACCTCATCCCTATCCTGACATGGTCGCGCGTTATCAATCCATCATCTCCAAAGAAATTAAAGAGCAAATGCAAGGCCTACCAGATTATGTAATTGCCTGTGTAGGTGGTGGTTCTAATGCTATGGGAGCATTCTACCACTTTCTAGACGATCCTAGCGTTCAATTAATAGGTGTGGAAGCAGCTGGTATGGGAATTGACACAGATAAGACTGCAGCAACTTTATCATTAGGGACTCCAGGTGTGTTGCATGCCAGTAGGTCAATCATGATGCAAGACAAGGACGGTCAGGTCGTGGAACCACATAGCATATCTGCTGGATTGGATTATCCTGGTATAGGTCCTGCGCATGCCTGGTTAAAAGTTTCAGATCGTGCACGATATATGGCTGTAACAGATGCAGATGCACTCACTGCGGCGGTAGAGTGCAGCCGCATGGAAGGTATCATTCCAGCATTAGAGACGGCTCACGCATTTTCTGTACTCAAGGATCTAGATTTAAAACCCACTGATAGAGTAGTAATTAATTTATCAGGGCGTGGGGATAAAGACATGGACACTTACATGAAAGAACTTAATCTTACAGAATTGTAATAACCGTAGTACCAGGAATAGATAATTATTTATGAAAAATAAACTTACCCAGCTATTTGATGGCGCCCATAAAGATTTACTCAATATTTTTTTTACGGCGGGATATCCGCAGTTAGAAAGTACTACCACTATTTTATTTGCTTTAGAAAATGCAGGAGTAGATCTCATTGAAATAGGGATTCCCTTCAGCGATCCACTAGCAGATGGACCTACCATTCAAGAAAGTAGTAAAATCGCACTAGAAAATGGGATGAGTATTGAACGCCTGTTTACTCAATTAGAAGAGTATCGCGAGCAACAACCGCAGGCAAGCACCCCTATTCTATTAATGGGATACCTTAATCCTGTAATGCAATATGGTATCGAAAGTTTCTGCCAGCGTTGTTCTCAAGTAGGAGTTGACGGTTTGATAATTCCTGATTTACCCATGTTAATTTATCAGTCTGAGTTTAAAGAGATCTTTGAAAAAAATCACATTTCAAACGTGTTTCTGGTAACACCACAAACCTCAGAAAAACGCATTCACGAGATTGATACAAACTCGACAGGATTTATTTATGCGGTGAGTAGTGCAAGTACAACTGGATCAAAAGCTGACTTCTCTGCCGCTGGTGACTATCTAGGTAGATTAAGAGATATGAATCTCAAAACCCCTATTCTTACCGGATTCAATATCAAAAACCGAAGTAATTTTAAGGATGCTTGTAACTATGTCGATGGTGCAATTATAGGCAGTGCATTTATTAACATGCTCGAGAAATCTCAAGACCTTACTAATGATATTGATCATTTCGTAAAAGACATCAAATCATCCTAACTAATAAACATGGCAAAATCAGACAATCTCTATTCTGATGACAATCCAGAAACTACCATCGAAGGCTTAGGCTTTGCAGATCGAGAAAAAGCGCAAGAGAGCATTAAAAAAATCAAATCTTTACTAGAAAAAGGAGACATAGACACCGCTCATGCAAAACAGATTTGTGTCACTATGGAACAACGTTCCAAGCACCACCCACATCGTAACGAAGACATGAAAGAGGCAGAAAAGATATGGAGAGATTATCTGGAAGAATTGAAAAATAAGGATTAAAGCAACCTACCGCATCTATTATCTAACTCCACTGCTGCCATTCATTTGAGTTTCCAATAATTCTCGTTATTTGCTAGCATTCAGTAAGCTAATTAAATAGCTAAAAATTTTATTTTATTGCTAAATTGCTATATTTATGCTAAATAAGTATAGCTTATGAAAATTTGTCCCAGTTGCTCGTCTGAAAATCAAATAAAAAGCGGTGTCATCAATGGGAGGCAACGTTACAAATGTAAAGATTGTAATTATTACTTTACAGTTAACAAAATAGGCAAAAAGATTGATGATTACTACGTTAGTAAAGCCCTCCAACTATATCTAGAAGGCCTAACATATCGCGAAATTGAGCGAATATTAGGGATCTCCCATGTAAGCATCATGAATTGGGTAAAAAAATACAACATCAAACGCCCTAGCAAAGCAAACTACCACCCTACTTATAAAATTTTGAGCCCAACAGAATTAGGTCAGTACTTCTCAAATAGTCATAATATTAAGGGAGCGGGTGTTGTCGTTACAGAGCTGGGCGACAAGTTTATGATAATACAATGGGAGCGATTTAGAGAATAACTATATTGTTTAACAAATAACTATATTAAATTTTCATTAACATAAGTTTTTGTTGAGGTTAGCAGTATGCTTAAACGATTTAATACAAGCATGTTACTAATTACAATAACAAACTTATGAGAGCAGTAAGTCTAGCTTTAATTCTAGTATCCTTTCTCTTTTCATGTACCGTGAGCGCTCAAGGCGCAACAGAGTATACTGGCGGTATGAAGGTCAAACTCAATGAGGATGGGTCAAAATATTTTAGAATTATTTCATGGGCGCAATTTTGGGCGCAGTATAACGATGATGATACATTCAACTCTTTCGGTAATGAGGAAAGTGATCTTGATTTTTCCATACGCAGAGCAAGAGTTTTAATGTATGCACAGCTCAGCAAAAAATTCTTGATACTCACACATTTTGGATTGAACAGCCAGAACGCACTTAACCTTGATCCAGTGGGTAAGAGCGATAGCTCTCAACTGTTTTTTCATGACGTATGGGGTGAGTGGTCTATCAGCAGTGATCACGCAGCTGGTGGTGGGTTGCACTACTGGAACGGTATATCCCGACTCAATAATCAGAGTACTTTAAACATGCTCACTCTGGACAATAACAGACAAAGTTGGGCTACTATAGGCTTGAGCGACCAGTTTGCCAGACACATGGGAATTTATCTTAAAGGTAAATTTAACCGGTTGCAATATCGAGTTTCTATCAATGAGGCGTTAAATAATAGTCTAGACGTCAACGGAATCCCAGGGATTGATAATGCTACATACAACGGCCGTAACATTTTGGGAAGCAAGGCGGCAGGAAAAAATTATGCTGGTTATTTTGATTTTCAGTTCCTGGATCAGGAAAGCAATTTTTTACCTTACAAAGTCGGTTCTTATCTGGGCGGTAAAAGAGTCTTCAATATAGGTGCTGGATTTTTTCACCATCCTAACGGTAGTGTTGTCTTAGATAATAATGGCTCATTTAAGGGAGAGGACGTTACCATATTTGCAGTAGATGCATTTTATGACGCTCCATTAGGTAAAAATGGTGGTGCTCTAACCGCTTATGCTACTTATCAAAATAATGACTACGGGAATAACTTTACCTTAGGGCAGACGTACGAGACCGGATCCATGCTATATAGTCACTTGGGGTATTTAATCCCAGGACAGAAAGAACATCTTAAATTTCAGCCCTATGTCTCTATATCATCGCGCACTATTCAAGCCTTAGATGATAATGCAACACGCTATGGTGTAGGTAGTAATTTATACTTGAGCGGTCATCACTCAAAACTTACTCTGGAGTATTCAAACACGAGATATGCAAATCTCGATGCAGTGCATACTGTTACACTACAAGCAATGATATATCTATAAACCATAAATAAACGATCCATGTCAAATAAATCTTCAAACGCAACCGCATACTGGAAAGAAAATATCAAATACCTGGCTATACTGTTAACCATATGGTTTATCGTCTCTTATGGAGCTGGGATATTGTTTAAAGAAGAACTTGATAACATAAGACTAGGCGGCTTTAAACTAGGGTTTTGGTTTGCACAACAAGGCTCCATCTATGTTTTTGTAATTCTAATTTTTGTCTACGTGCGTATCATGAATATGCTTGATAAAAAATACGGCTATAACGAGAAGTAATTCTTTTTTTATACACTACCCGCGAGCTTCTGATTCTCTTAAAAGCTCAAACTGTTTGAATAGAGAATCAATTATGGCGCAGTCGCTTTAACTTAATTGATCAAACCTCTTTTACCTATATCAACTTTCTCACTAACCCTTTCTACCACAATGTAGAATAAATAAATTAAAAATTATGGATGTTCAAATGTGGACTTATATACTAGTAGGCCTAACTTTTACCCTATACATAGGGATTGCAATATGGTCTCGCGCTGGATCTACTAAAGAATTTTATGTTGCTGGTGGTGGAGTCTCCCCTCTCGCTAATGGTATGGCAACAGCAGCAGATTGGATGAGCGCAGCATCATTCATTTCTATGGCTGGAATCATTTCTTTTGCAGGTTATGATGGCTCTGTGTATCTTATGGGCTGGACGGGCGGTTATGTTCTACTAGCATTATTGTTAGCTCCTTATTTACGCAAATTTGGTAAGTTTACTGTACCAGATTTTATAGGCGATCGTTATTACTCCAAGACCGCTAGATTAGTAGCCGTTTTTTGTGCCCTGCTAGTTTCTTTTACTTATGTCGCAGGACAAATGCGTGGTGTAGGACTAGTTTTCAGTAGATTTCTTGAGGTAGAGATTAATACGGGAGTAATTATAGGGATGATCATCGTTCTCTTCTATGCGGTCCTAGGGGGGATGAAAGGAATTACCTATACTCAAGTGGCACAATATTGCGTATTGATATTTGCCTTTATGGTGCCAGCAATTTTCATTTCAATACAAATGACAGGCAATCCTATACCGCAAATAGGTATGGGAAGCACACTAGCTGATGGCTCTGGAACGTACCTTCTAGATAAACTAGATGGCCTAAGTACTGATCTAGGTTTTGCAGCCTATACAGATGGTTCTAAGTCAACTATCGATGTTTTTGCAATAACTCTAGCTCTTATGGTAGGTACGGCTGGTTTGCCTCATGTAATTGTTAGGTTTTTTACTGTTAAAAGAGTCAAAGACGCTCGAAAGAGTGCCGGATGGGCACTATTACTTATCGCTATTTTATATACGACCGCACCAGCCGTCTCTGTTTTTGCCAAGACAAACATGCTTACCAGTGTGGTAAACAAGTCTTACGAAGAGCAACCAGAATGGCTCAAAAACTATGAAGATATAGGTCTAATTGCCTGGACTGATAAAAACGGAGACGGCAAGATTCAATATGGCCCTGGTAATGCTTTTATAGGAGATAAAAACACTCCGTTGTATAATGAAAAAGAGCGTACTGCGCTAGGGAACCGTCAGACCACTAATGCAAACATGAGTACGGCAAATGAGTTGTACGTAGATAATGATATTATGGTACTCGCAAATCCAGAAATTGCCAATTTACCAGACTGGGTTATCGCTCTAGTAGCTGCCGGTGCCCTTGCTGCGGCCTTGTCAACAGCGGCAGGTCTATTACTTGTAATCTCCTCCTCTGTTTCTCATGACTTGATAAAAAAAGTATTGAATCCTAATATTAGTGAAAAAGGCGAGCTTATAGCTGCTCGTTTAAGTGCCGTAGGTGCCGTTTGTGTAGCAGGATATTTTGGTATACACCCACCTGGGTTTGTCGCCGCGGTTGTAGCGCTAGCATTTGGCCTTGCCGCAGCATCATTTTTTCCTGCGATCATACTGGGTATTTTCTATAAGCGTATGAATAAAGAAGGTGCCATTGCAGGTATGGTCATCGGTATATTAACCATGCTGCTTTACATGATGAAATACAAATTAGGATGGTTTGACGATGTTTTGCCTGGCAAAGAAGAATGGTGGTTTGGAATATCTCCAGAAGGATTCGGTAGCGTTGCGATGGTTATCAACTTTATTATAAGCATTGTGGTTTGTCAACTCACGCCATCCCCTCCACAAGAGGTACAAGATATTGTGGAAAATATAAGAATCCCTAGTGGCGCCGGTGAAGCTACCGGCCACTGAACACGTCAATTTAATGGGCAGCGCGTTTCAAAAAGCGCTGCTTGTTACTTTGATAATATAAGAGTACGCTTACGCGAAAGCGATATTAACCAAAACCTTACAGCACCCTACTAGTATCTACAGTTAACTATACCCCAATGGATACTTGATATTTTACAGAGCTGAAAGCTGAGAAAAATCTTTAATTTAAGGGGCATGAAAAAAAGACATTTACAAAAGCTTGCAATTCTATCTGTGGGACTCGTGCTATTTCTCAACATGCCTATTGTATTAATTTTTAACAGCACTCTAGCCGTTGCTGGGATACCCCTGTTGTATGCCTATATATTTTTTATTTGGCTTTTGAGCATCATAGTTACCTACACCATAATTAAACGTTATGCCTAACTATGTAATTCTATTAGTAATTATAGGCTATCTATCGTTATTATTTGCGGTAGGTATATGGGCTAATAAAAAATCCAAGTCTAGGTGGGTGCATAACCCCTGGGTATATGCATTATCACTCGCCGTGTATTGCAGTGCCTGGACGTATTACGGTAGCGTAGGAATTGCCGCAAGTGACGGCATCAGTTTTTTGACTACCTACCTAGGACCAGTTATAGCACTCCCTTTGTGGCTTGTTGTAATGAAACGAATTATTATTATCTCAAAGCAATACCAGGTATCTAGCCTGGCAGACTTTATGTCACTGCGCTATGGTAATAATCGGTCCATAGGCGCTGTGGTCACTATAATTTGTGTGATTGCTGTGTTGCCCTACATTGCTTTACAGCTCAAAGCTGTATCTGAAACCTTTGATATTTTGTCCGAGGGTTCAAAAAGTAACACGGTAATCACAGACAGTACTTTTTACATCGCATTACTACTCGCAGTTTTTGTGGCGCTATTTGGGACACAAACTACAGATGCCTCGCGTCGTCGCAGTGGATTAATTTTTACGGTAGCTGTAGAAAGTGTTTTAAAACTCCTATTCTTTTTGATCATAGGGATATATGCTACTTTCTATTTGTTTGACGGCACTACAGATATATACCGCCAGGTAAGTGCCTTGGATGGTTTTGAAAATCTAGCCACATTTTCAAATATTGAAGCTAGTATCAATTGGTACTTTATGATTGCTTTATCCTTTTTTGCAATATTTCTTCTGCCCAGGCAATTTCAAGTAAGTGTTGTTGAAAATACATCTACCAGTCATTTAAAAAAAGCCAGCTGGTTGTTCCCGCTATACTTATTACTCTTTAATGTTTTTGTCATATTTATCGCATGGGCTGGTAAGATCGTTCTCTCAAGCGACATCAATCCAGATTATTACACCCTGTACTTGCCATTAAGCCAGGGTCATAAATTATTAGGGTTAATGGTTTTTCTAGGTGGACTATCATCTGTTATTTCTATGGTTGTGGTAAGTACATTGGCATTAAGTACGATGATAAGTAACAATCTAGTCATCCCCTATGGTTTTATCAAACTACTCAACAAAACCAACCCAGAGGACAATGCACTGCGTATAAGAAACATAAGACGCATATCCATATTTCTACTTATTATAGGTGCCTATTTCTTTTACATTAATTTTAATATAGAACTGTCCCTATTCAGCATTGGTTTAATTGCCTTTGTAATCATTGCACAGCTTGCTCCCGCGTTTTTTATAGGACTGTTCTGGAACAGGGGGAGTGCCATGGCTGCAAAAGCCGGCATTCTAATTGGTTCTATTATTACATTTTACACCCTGGCCCTACCCTTTATTACAGAGGTGTTTATAGAAGATAGTCCGTTTGCAACTTTAGGTCCATATGGGATTGAATTTTTAAAGCCCTATGCACTTTTTGGACTTGATTTTATGCCGCCAGTAACCCATGCATTCTTCTGGTCAATGGTATTTAATTGTATGTTTTACCTGGTGTTTTCTGTTATTCGTAAAGGAAATTATAGAGAACGTAATTATGCAGAACTTGTAGTTAATGCCTCTAGTTATGGTGATCTAGAGGAGAATGCTTTTGTATGGCGTGGAGAAGCTTATGTTTCTGAAATTAAAAAAGCACTTGTTCGTTTCTTAGGAGAAAAACGCACCACAAGAGCTTTAGACTTATTTTATCGCAAGTATCAAATCGACCCCAGCATTGAAAAGGCAGATGCTAGACTGGTCAATTTTTCAGAAAAACTACTCACAGGAACTATAGGCGCAGCCAGTGCCCAGCTCATGATAAGTAGTGTAGTAAAAGAACAGCCCTTTACATTGCCAGAAGTTTTAAAAATATTAGAAGAAAATAAAGAAACCATAAGCGCTAACAAGCAATTACAGCAACAATCGCATGATTTGAAACGCTTGAGTAATAGCTTAAAAACAGCAAATGAAGCTTTATTGGAAAAAGACAGACAAAAAGATGAATTTCTTGATACTGTCGCACACGAGTTGAAAACTCCTACCGCATCCATACGTGCCGCTAGCGAGATTCTAGCAGATGCAGATGACATGCCTGCAGCACTCAAACAAAAGTTTTTAAATAATATAGTAAATGACGCAGACCGCTTATCGGTACTTATTACAAACATCCTGGATCTTGAAAAGCTATCTAGCGGCCGCGATGTGATGAATAAAAAAAGTCACAACCTAAAACACACCGTTGATAAAGCTGTAGATGGTATATATCAACTGGCTACAAAAAAAGGCGTCAATATTGAAGTGGGGGCAGTAGAAAATGTCAATTTTATTTATGATGAAGACCGCATTCTTCAGGTATTTACAAATCTACTTTCAAATAGTTTAAAATTTGTCCCCTCCCACACCGGTCGCATTAAAATACAAGCAAAAAAACAGCATAATAAAATATCCTTGTCGTTTGAGGATAATGGTAAGGGCATCCCACAAGAAGATATGCAATTTATTTTTGAAAAGTTTTATCAATCTAATAATCAAAACATTAAAAAACCACAAGGCAGCGGTATGGGACTGGCCATAAGCAAGCACATCATAGAAAATCATCAAGGCACAATAGCTGTAGATCCCGCCTATAAGCGCGGCGCACGTTTTGTCATCACTTTTAATACAAATGAACTATGAAAAAACTATTGATTGTAGATGATGAGCCTAACATCGTAATGTCTCTAGAATATGCTTTTCAAAAGCAAGGCTTCCATGTTTTTATAGCTCGTGATGGCGGTGAGGCCCTACAGCTTATGGAGCGTGAGATTCCAGATCTTATAATCCTAGATATTATGATGCCAGAGGTAGACGGCTATCAAACCATTAAAATTATTAAAGAAAATCCCGCTTTCGCGAAAGCGAAAATCATATTTCTATCAGCAAAAAGCAAAGCTTCAGATATTGAAAAAGGCCTCTCACTAGGGGCTGACCTCTATTTTACGAAGCCATTTTCTGTCAAGAAGTTGATTACCGCAGCCGAAAATCTCGTCCTAAGTTAAATTCGTAACCGTATAATTATGAGCAATTACCACATCAAACACCTAGAAGAGTACTGGCAAGTATATAGAAAATCCGTACGCAACCCAGAGGATTTCTGGGAAGAAATCGCCGAAGAGCATTTTCTATGGCGTAAAAAATGGGATAAGGTCTTGACCTGGGATTTCAAAAAACCCGAGGTCAAATGGTTTGAGGGAGCAAAGCTTAACATCACTGAAAATTGCCTGGATAGACATCTAGCCACACGTGCCGATAAAACAGCTATTCTATTTGAACCTAACGATCCTGGAGAAAAGGCGCAACACATCACTTATAAAGAGTTACATGCGCGCGTCTCACAGTTTGCAAACATGCTTAAAGATCAAGGCATCCAGCAGGGAGATCGTGTCTGCATCTATTTACCTATGATTCCAGAGCTTGCCATTAGCATCCTAGCCTGCGCGCGTATAGGCGCTGTACACTCGGTGGTATTTGCGGGATTTAGCGCGACAGCTCTTGCCAGTCGTATCAATGATTGTGATTGTAAAATGATCATTTGTAGTGATGGTAGCTACCGTGGCACAAAAACAATTGATCTCAAAAATATCGTTGATGAGGCACTGGATAATTGTGCAGGAATCAAAAAAAACCTTGTTGTTAAAAGAACTGGCAACCAGGTGAACATGAGAAAGGATAGAGATTACTGGGTTGAGGATCTACTAGCAAACGCAGCGACAACATGCCCAGCTACCATTGTTGATGCAGAGGATCCACTGTTTATCTTATATACCTCAGGATCTACTGGTAAACCTAAAGGCATGGTGCATACCACAGGTGGTTATATGGTCTATACGGCTTACAGTTTTAAAAATGTTTTTCAATACAAAGAGAATGACGTGTACTGGTGTACCGCAGATATAGGCTGGATTACAGGACACAGTTATATAGTTTATGGTCCTCTAGCAAATGGTGCTACGACTGTAATGTTTGAGGGAGTGCCCTCCTATCCCGACTACGGTAGGTTTTGGGAAATCGTAGAAAAGTATAAAGTAACTCAATTCTATACAGCGCCCACAGCAATAAGAGCACTAGCAAAAGAACATTTAGATTTTGTGGAAAAGCATGATTTAAGCTCGCTTAAAGTTTTAGGAACAGTTGGTGAGCCAATTAATGAAGAGGCATGGCACTGGTACAATGATCACGTAGGTAAAAAAAATAATCCTATAGTGGATACCTGGTGGCAAACAGAAACTGGAGGTATCATGATAAGCCCTATACCCTATTCTACCCCTACCATTCCCACATTTGCAACCTTGCCATTGCCAGGGATTCAACCTGCATTGATGGACGAGCACGGTCAGGAAATTAAAGGTAACCAAGTAGAAGGCAGATTAACCATTAAATTCCCATGGCCATCCATGGCGCGTACTATTTACGGCAATCATGAGCGGTACAGAGACACCTATTTCAGTGCATATGATAATATGTATTTTACTGGTGACGGTGCCAGACGGGATGCTGTAGGTTATTATAGAATAACGGGACGAGTAGACGATGTCATTATTGTGAGTGGTCACAACCTAGGCACCGCACCAATCGAGGATGCGATCAATGAGCACCCGGCCGTTGCAGAAAGTGCAATCGTAGGCTTCCCTCATGATATAAAAGGAAATGCACTTTACGGCTATATCACACTTAAAGAAACAGGAGAGAGCAGAAGACAGGATAATTTAAGAAAGGAAATCAATCAATTGATCACAGATCGTATAGGTCCTATTGCGAAACTTGATAAAATCCAGTTTACAAATGGTCTCCCTAAAACTCGCAGCGGCAAAATTATGAGACGTATTTTAAGAAAGATAGCCAGCAACGATACTGGTAATATGGGCGATACAAGCACCTTACTTAATCCAGAAGTCGTACAAGAGATTATGGACAACGCGCTGGTATAAAGATGAACAACTAGTATTTGTAGGTGTCTCACCTAGTAATTCTTATCTTTTTGCCAATTAAGTCTTTTAATTTTTTAGAATTTAAAATTGATAGTTACATTTGCATCATTATGAAAGCAACCGTTGTACATCACCACCATTTTAATACTTACCGCAAGGCGAGCTAAAAATGTATTGATGTACCTCAACATATTTTAAAACCCGTCTGTTTACAGGCGGGTTTTTTCATTAATGCTCAATTAAAAATGTGCTTAAATAAAAACGCACGAAGCAGCAGATAACAAACAAATTACGGGCTTGACCCATTCTATAGTTATGATAAGAATAGCAGTACAAAAATCCGGTAGATTATCTGATAAATCCCTACAATTATTAAAGGATTGCGGGATCAAATTTGATAACGGAACTCGCAAATTAAGCTCTAAAGCAAAAAACTTCCCTCTAGAAATATTATTCCTTCGCGATGATGATATACCACAATATGTCGCTCAAGGGGTCGCAGATCTAGGAATTTTAGGATTGAATGAAGTTGAAGAAAAAAATCAAAAGGTCGAGGTCATAAAACAATTAGGCTTTGCTGGATGCAGGTTAAGTCTGGCGGTACAAAAAGATGTGGATTATACGGGTCTAGAATGGTTCAATGGGAAACGTGTAGCGAGCAGCTATACAACAATCGTCAAAAAATTCTTTTCAGATAAAGGTATTGATGCCACTACCGAAGAAATAGGTGGGTCTGTTGAAATCGCTCCAGGAATAGGTCTTGCCGAAGGTATTTGCGATATCGTTTCTACTGGATCTACCTTAATAATGAATGGCCTAAAAGAGGTAGAAACCGTTATGTATAGCGAGGCAGTACTCATAGCAAACCCCAGCCTGGATGACAAGAAAAAGGAACTGCTGGATAAATTAATGTTTCGTATGGATGCCGTGCAAAATGCGGCCAAAAATAAATACATTTTACTCAACGCACCTAATGATAAGGTTGAGGAAATATCGGCGCTTTTACCTGGCATGAAAAGTCCTACAGTATTACCTCTTGCAGAAAAAGGCTGGTCCAGCCTGCACAGCGTGATAGAAGAGAATGATTTTTGGAACGTGATCGATCAACTTAAAGAAGCTGGTGCCCAAGGTATTCTTGTTAGCCCTATTGAAAAACTAATTGTGTGATGAAAATTATAAACAATCCCAGTATAGAGAATCAAAAAGAATTACTGGAACGACCACTCAAGCAACGATCGGAAGTCGACAGCGCGGTAAAAGACATTATACAGTTAGTGCAATCTAATGGAGATCAAGCTCTTATTGCCTTTGCCCAGCAATTTGACAAAGCCTCTTTATCGCAAATAAAAGTGACCGCGCAAGAAATAGACGCAGCCACTCAACAAGTGCCAGAAAATTTAAAAAATGCCATTCAAACGGCTTATGATAACATTTACAAATTTCATAAAGCCAGTTATACGGTTGATTATCCAGTAGTAGAAACAATGCCTGGAATGACTTGCTGGAGAAAGTCATTACCCATACAAAAGGTGGGGTTATACGTACCAGGAGGATCAGCACCTCTATTCTCTACCGTTCTTATGCTAGCCATTCCTGCAAAGATCGCTGGTAATGAGCAGGTGGTTCTATGCAGCCCTACTAACAGTGACGGTGATATCAATCCTGTGGTGTTATATACAGCACATTTGTGCGGCGTGACTGATATTTATAAAGTAGGTGGTGCACAAGCCATTGCTGCCATGACTTATGGCACAGCAACAGTGCCCGCAGTGCACAAAATTTTTGGCCCAGGAAATGCTTTTGTAACCAGAGCTAAAGAACTAGCACAGCAACAAGGTGTTGCTATTGATATGCCCGCTGGCCCGTCAGAGGTACTTGTCATCGCAGATGAATCTGCACGTCCAGATTTTGTAGCAGCGGACTTGCTAGCACAGGCAGAACATGGTCATGATTCTCAGGTCATCTTGTTAACAAATTCCCTGTCTCTAGCAAATGCTGTCAATGAAGAGTTGGAGATTCAAATGAATACGCTTTCGCGAAAGCAAACAGCACAGCTAGCCCTAGAAAACAGTAAAACTATTGTGCTTTCCAGCATTGAAGAATGTATAACGTGGTCTGACATTTATGCCCCAGAACACCTTATAATCAATACAAAAGATGCTGAAAGCACCGCAAATCAAATAAAAGTAGCAGGTTCTATTTTTATAGGAGCCTATACCTGTGAGAGTCTGGGGGATTATGCTAGCGGCACAAATCATACCTTGCCTACTTATGGCTATGCTCGCAATTACAGCGGTGTGTCTGTAGATAGTTTTGTAAATAAGGTAACTTATCAAAAAGCAACAGATATAGGTATTAAAAATCTAGGACCAGCGGTGGAGATTATGGCAGCGGCAGAAGGGCTAGACGCTCACAAAAATGCTGTAACTATACGGTTGAACAGTTTTAAAAATAATAATTAAAAGATGGTGCAAATAAACACTATCACTGCATAAAAATGAGCTTCAATTTAGAACATATCGTCCGGAAGAATATCTGGAATTTAAAGCCCTACTCTAGCGCTCGTAGTGAGTTTAATTTATACGGCGACACAGATGCTGCGCGGCTTACTTTACTGGATGCAAACGAGAATCCTAATGATCCGCTACAACAAGAACTTGCCGCTGCCACTCAAAACTTGAATAGATATCCAGATCCATTACAAAGTGAGGTAAAAGATGTACTGAGCGAACTTAAGGGGATCCCAGTGGATCAAATATTTGTAGGAAATGGTAGCGATGAGGCTATTGACTTATTGTACCGTATCTTTTGTGAGCCCGGCGTGGATCAGGCTATCACATGCCCACCTACTTATGGCATGTACGAGGTAAGTGCCGCGATCAATAATGTAAAAGTTATTGAGTTTCCCTTGACTGCGTCTTTTCATCTAGACATCGATAAGATATTGACCAGCAAAGCATTTAAAGAAGCTAAGTTGTTGTGGATTTGCTCTCCTAATAATCCTACAGGAAACGCATTGCTCAAAGCAGATCTAGAGCATGACTGGCAAGCCTCAAATTATACTAAAGGTGGTATGATGGATATGCCTTTTGCGCCAGAGTTTGAGGCAGAGCTGAAAGAAAATAAACGGTTGATGGATTTACTTATAGGTGGTTTTAATGGGATTGTAGTGGTAGACGAAGCCTATCAAGATTTTACAGAAAACCAAAGTTTTATAAGCCGCCTGGAGGATTACCCTAACCTGGTCGTTCTACAAACCATGTCAAAGGCCCATGGACTTGCTGGCGCACGTACTGGATTTGCATTTGCAAGCAAAGAAATTATCGCCTTGTTCAATAAAACAAAGCCACCATATAATGTCAATGAATTATCTCAACAAGTCGTAGCAAATGCTTTGCGAGCCAGTGAAAGTAGCAGACGACAGGTCGAACAAATAATTGACAGTCGCGAGATTTTAATAGCGGACTTGCACCAGCTGGAATTGATTGAGGAGATTTATCCCAGCGAGGCAAACTTTATATTAGTAAAAGTAAAAAACGCCACTGCTGTTTACAATTACCTGCGCGATAAAGGGATAATCATACGCAATCGCAGTAGCCAGATTCCTAATACCTTGCGTTTAACAATAGGCACACCTGCAGAGTGCGAGGCGCTCCTGGTCGCTTTAAAAAGTTATAAGGATGAGCACTGATGTAAAAAAACATCTTTGGAGTAACGAGTATGATTGGTTAGCTATAACGCTATTGATATTAGGATCTTACTTCAAATCTTTTCTTGTAACGACTTTAATAGTTCCAGAAAATTGGTATGAGTGTAAAAAAAAGAATTATTCCAGTCTTTTAGGAATCGTATTGTTTATTGTACCCTATTGGATAATGTTAAAATGAATTGTCTCAAGTAAGGTTTAAAAGTTGAGAAAGTAAACGTTTGATTACAGTATAAATTTAATAAAGTCGATGACGAGAAGCGCTTCCCGCTATCGCACAAATACATGAAAAAAGTATTATTTATAGATCGAGATGGCACCATCGTAAAAGAGCCGCCGGTAGACTATCAACTGGATAGTTTTGAAAAACTGGAGTTTTTACCCATGGCAATTACGCAGTTACACCGCATTGCACGCGAGCTGGATTATGAACTTGTGATGGTCACAAATCAAGACGGTCTGGGGACCGATAGTTTTCCAGAGAATACCTTCTGGCCGGTGCATAATTTAATGATGAATATTTTAGAAAATGAGGGGATTACTTTCAGCGAGGTATTGATCGACCGGTCTTTTCCTGAGCAAAATGCCCCTACACGCAAGCCTCAAACTGGATTACTCACTCATTATATAAAAGGAGATTATGATCTACAAAATAGCTTTGTAATAGGCGATCGCAATAGCGATATGCAGCTGGCTAAAAATCTGGGTTGCAAAGGGATTCAACTGCCCAGCATTACAGGTGATAGTAGTTTTGAGGACGATCTTGTAGTACTTAAAACAGCATCGTGGAAAGAGATTTTTCAGTTTTTAAAAGGACAGCCGCGCAAAGTCTCTGTAAATCGCAAGACAAATGAGACTGACATACAAATCACGCTCAATCTGGACGGTTCTGGCAATGGAACAATTGACACCGGCCTAAAATTTTACGATCACATGCTCGAGCAACTACAGCGGCATGGATCGCTGGACCTGGATATAAAAGTGAATGGCGATCTAGAAATAGACGAGCATCATACCATTGAAGATACTGCGATAGCACTGGGCGACGCTTTCGCGAAAGCGTTATCCTCAAAAAAAGGAATCAATAGGTACGGCTTTTTGCTACCTATGGACGACTCCCTAGCACAAGTGGGAATAGACTTCGGTGGAAGACCATGGATCGTTTGGGAAGCAGAATTTAAACGTGAATATGTGGGCGATATGCCTACAGAACTATTCTTTCACTTTTTCAAATCCTTCAGCGATTCAGCGAGGTGTAATTTAAACATGAAGGTAGAAGGGGATAACGAGCACCACAAAATAGAGTCCCTTTTCAAAGCATTTGCCAAGGCAATTAAAATGGCCGTAAAACAAACAGGTGACGGGAAGTTGCCCAGTACTAAAGGAACTCTATGATCGCTATAGTAAAATACAACGCTGGAAACATAGGGAGCGTTAAGAATGCCCTGAACAGGCTGGGAGTTGATAATCAAGTAACTGATGATGTAGAACAGCTGCGTGCCGCTAGCAAAGTGATATTCCCTGGTGTGGGAGAAGCAGGTACTGCCATGGAATATCTTAAAGATCGAGGTCTAGATGATGTGCTTAAAAATCTAACACAACCTTTCCTAGGTATTTGCCTGGGGATGCAATTGATGTGTCACCACAGTGAGGAAGGCGACACCCCATGTTTAGGAATATTTGATACCCATGTACAAAGATTTCCAGCAACCCCTGGAATGAAAGTTCCACATATGGGATGGAATTTGATACAATCAACACCTCCAACAGGATCACTACAGCAGCCATCTGCCCTACTCGCAGGACTCCCGCATTCTAGTGATGTATACTATGTACACTCTTATTATGCAGAAGTATGTAAAAATACGGTTGCCGCTTGTGAATATATTGTACCATTTAGCAGTATGTTGCAAAAAGATAATTATTATGCTACTCAATTTCACCCAGAAAAAAGCGCTGGTGTGGGCGAACAAATATTGAAGAATTTTATCAACCTTCCTTGATTATAGAAGCAGAGATAGCTTTAAAAGATAAGCCAGTATCAATACACGTGTAAATTATTAAAAAATTAAAAACGAGCTAGCATTTTCTACAAAAAGGAAAGACAAAAAGCTAGATGGAGCTATGAGAATAATACCAGCAATAGACATCATTGATGGGAAGTGCGTAAGGCTTTCACAAGGTGATTACAATAAAAAAACAATATATAACGAGGATCCCCTGGAGGTTGCAAAGGAATTTGAAGCAAATGGCATTAAGTATTTGCATCTGGTAGATCTAGATGGTGCAAAAAGTGCCCATGTGGTTAATTATAAAATTCTGGAACGTATAGCGAGCAAAACCGGCCTTCAAGTAGATTTTGGCGGTGGTGTAAAAACCGACCAGGATATTCAAATCGTTTTTGAGAGCGGTGCAGCGCAAGTTACAGGAGGCAGCATTGCTGTAAAAGATCCAGAGTTATTTGAAAAATGGATCGACACCTATGGAAGTGACAAAATTATACTAGGGGCAGATGCGATGAATGGTATGATCGCAACCCACGGCTGGTTGGAGAGTAGCGAGTTAGAAGTAGTAGAATTTATTACACAATGGTATTTTAAAGGAATTAACTCTATCATTTGTACTGATATTGCAAAAGATGGCATGCTTGCTGGTCCTAGCTATGATCTTTATGACAAAATATTACAAATTAACTCTAGGCCCGCAACAAGCAATATAGACCATCAACTTAAACTCATTGCCTCTGGTGGAGTTGCTACAGCAGACGATTTATACCGCCTTAAAGAGCAAGGGTGTGAGGGCGCAATTGTAGGAAAAGCATTTTACGAGGGAAAAATTAGCTTTAAAGAATTAAGAGCATTTGTATGAGTGTAAAAAAAAGAATTATACCCTGTCTAGATATTAAAGATGGCCGTACTGTTAAAGGAATCAACTTTGTAGGTTTGAGAGATGCAGGTGACCCAGTTACACTGGCTCGACAATATGCAGATCAAGGCGCAGATGAGTTGTGTTTCCTAGACATCACAGCCACGATAGAAAAACGAGATACTTTGATACCACTAGTGCGTGAGATCGCAGCAGTGCTTAATATTCCATTTACTGTGGGTGGTGGCATTAATGATGTGATGCTGGCCAAAGAAATAATAAAAGCGGGTGCAGATAAAGTCGCGATAAATAGTGCTGCCGTAAAACGCCCTGATTTAATTAACGAGCTAGCAGCACAACTGGGCAGTCAGTGTGTCGTTGTAGCGGTAGATACTAAAGCGATAAAATTACCAGATAGTGATAAGAGTATCGATAAGGTGTTTGTTGCAGGCGGGCGTGTAGAAACCAGTCTGGAAACCATCGCCTGGTGTGCAGAATGTGAACAACGTGGTGCGGGAGAAATTTTATTGACTAGCATGGATCACGATGGTACAAAAAATGGATTTGCATTGCAGCTAACAGACCTCATCTCCCGTCGTTTAGGGATTCCCATAATTGCATCTGGCGGTGGCGGTACCGCCGCACATTTTGAAACCTTATTTAAAGATACCCATGCCAGTGCTGGACTAGCTGCGAGTATTTTCCACTTTGGCGAGCTACCAGTTCCAGAACTGAAAAAACAATTAATCACAGCTGGAGTAAGTGTGCGCCGATAGGCAGTTAGTTATATTTTAAAAGCTATTTAAAGTAAAAGAGATGATAAAATTAGATTGGAATAAAGCAGGAGATGGACTACTTCCTGTCGTTGTTCAAGATGCCGGTACAAAACAGGTCTTGATGCTAGGATATATGAATAAAGAGGCTTTTGAAAAAACCCTAACAGAGCAACGAGTCACCTTTTATTCCCGCAGCAAACAACGGCTGTGGACTAAGGGAGAGTCCTCTCAGCATTATCTGGACGTAGTAAGTATTACCTCAGACTGTGACACAGACACCCTACTCATCCAGGTTATTCCACAAGGTCCTACCTGTCATACTGGTACCGTCTCATGTTTTGAGGCAGGTGATGCAGTTCGCTTTCGCGAAAGCGAGAAACACAATACATTTACTATAAACGATCTTGAAAAGACCATACAGGAGCGAGTGGATAACAAGGTGGAGGGTTCTTATACATACTCGTTAATTCAAAAAGGAATCAATAAGGTTGCACAGAAGGTGGGCGAGGAAGCGGTAGAAACGGTAATTGATGCAGTAAATGGGACAGATCAGGATTTTCTTTATGAAAGTGCCGATTTGATTTATCATTACCTAGTCCTGTTAAAAGCCAAGGGTTTTACATTGAAAGACATTGAAAAAGAACTAGCCAAAAGGCATGCAAACTAGTAAAATTGTAAGATAATTGTATTTTTAGGGCAAACTACAAACTATCATGGGAAAATTTGAAAAGTACACAGGCAGCAATGGCGATTATCGTTTCCGGCTGAAAGCGCGCAATGGTCAAAACATTTTATCTAGTGAAGGTTATACAACCAGCGCCGCACGAGATAATGGTATTGAGAGTGTGAAAAAGAATAGCAGCGATGAGAATCGCTATGACCTTAAAGAAGGTGCATCGGGAAAATGGCATTTTAACCTTAAAGCAACTAATGGACAAGTTATAGGATCCAGCCAGTCGTATGCAAGTCAAAACTCTGCACTAGCAGGAATTAAAAGCGTCATGACAAACGCCCCAGAGGCCAGTATTGTTGAGGTATAATCCCAATTGCTTATCAAAATAAAACCCGCACGATGTTGCGGGTTTTTTTATAAACCATCGCCCATGGTATTAACGTCAAATTAACCGCAATTAATTGTAGGTACAATAAATTTGAATAAAACAATAACGATTATGAGTACTATACAGCCTTTATTAAAACCTATAACGCTAGGTGCAGTGACCCTTAAAAATAGGGTAGTCATGGCTCCCATGACCCGCTGTCGTGCCGATAACGAGCACCAGGCGCCGGTGCAAAAACATGTAGATTATTACACTCAACGAGCGGGTGCTGGACTTATCATTACAGAGGGCAGCGAGGTTTCCAGGCAAGGACGTGGCTATCCCGCTGTAGCTGGTATTTTTAACGAGGCACAAGTAGCAGGATGGAAAAAAGTAGTAGATAGCGTACACAAACAAGGTGGTAAAATTTTTATACAGCTGTGGCATGTGGGACGCACGTCCCTACCCGACTTTCATGATGGCAATTTGCCGTGGGCACCTAGTGCAGTAAATCCAGAGACTGAGTTATACAGCCCTAGTGGAGAAAAGAAAAAAACAGTAACACCGCATGCAATGACTGTAGAAGAGATAGAGCAAACGGTTAGGGAATTTGGTCAGGCCGCTGCAAACGCAAAAAAAGCAGGTTTTGACGGTGTAGAAATCCATAGTAGCAATGGGTATTTAATCCATCAATTTTTTAATAAAAATTCAAATACACGCACAGACTCCTATGGCGGTAGCAAGGAGAACAGAGCGCGTTTTTTCTTTGAAGTACTAGAGGCGGTTAAAGAAAGTTGGCCAGAAAATCGCATAGGCTGTCGCATGAATCCATCACTCAACGGTGTTTTTGGGATAGAGGCTACACCAGATACTATTCCGTTTTTTGACTACATCATCAATCGCTTGAATGATCATGACCTAGCATACCTGCACCTATCAGAGCCATTTACAGATGTGAGCAGTATCGATTTTCTGGTAAGTAACATCGCTGCGCATTACAGATCTATATACAAGGGCAACTTGATGATTAACAACGAGTTTGATCGTGAGGCTGGTAATGCTGTAATTGAAAACGATCAAGCAGATCTTGTAGCCTATGGAAAGCTATTTATTTCTAATCCAGATCTAGTGCATCGCTTTGAGTTAAAAGCAGAGACAGCAGCATGGGACCAAAACACCTTTTACACCCAGGGTCGCGAGGGCTATACAGACTATCCCGCGCTACAGCAGGAGTAAAAGTTATGATGTAATACCGGTAAGTAACATTACTGGTAGTTCCTTTTTGAGATCAGCTACTTCGGTAGCTGATTTTTTTGGTATCCATAAATAAATCGAGCGCAGTGTGCTGAGTAAATTAAAAAGCAAGGTATCGACACTTAATTTTTTAAACTCACCAGTAAGGATGCCATCATGCAGGATATTTTTAAAGTCTGCTTCATAACGCCGGCGCAGCGCTATGTATTGCTCATAATCCTTCCCTTCTAGGTGCATCCAGTCCGTATTAAGTACAGCTAGAGCATCGGTATGATTGATGGCTATTTGTATATGTAGAGCAATTAGTTTTTCCGCTTTCGCGAAAGCGGAACTATCCTCTAACTGCACTGCTTTCATACCAGCAGCAAACTCGTGAGCCACTTGCAAAATAAGCAAGGTGAGAATTTCTTGCTTGCCCGAAATATGATTATATAAACTAGCTGCTTTAATATCTAGGGACGCTGCTAGATCCCTCATGGTAACCGCACTATAGCCACGAGCTTTAAACAATTGCGCGGCTACCTTTAAGATTTGCTTTTTACGAGTTGTCATTTGACAAAGGTATTTACTGGCGCATGGATCGCAGTAATTAGTTCCTTACTTTTAAAGTAATTTACCACACTACCTACTTTTTTCTTTATGTCCTTTTATCAAAAAATATCAAAAGTTGGTCAAAGATTTTTACCTATGAACCTGCTGTTCAAATATGGTTTTAATCTGTCGCCCATGTATCGCAGAACAACTGCTAGAATAGTAGCAGTTCACCCAGACCTGATGCACATAGAAATCAAGCTAGCTAAAAGTTATCGCAATGTCAATATTGTGGGGACCATATTTGGTGGTAGCATGTTTGCCGCAGTCGACCCTATACCCATGACGCAATTAATGCAGCTATTGGGTGATCAGTACGTTGTCTGGGACAAGGCAGCACAAATCAACTTTAAAAGACCAGCCAGCCAGGATTTATACGCCTCTTTTACTTATACAAACGAGGAAATTACTGATATCAAAGAAAAAGTAGCACAACAACAGGAGATCGAAATTGTAAAAACAACCGTATTAACTAATGCGTCTAGACAAACCATTTTTTGCGAGGTGATTAAAACTATTTACATCGCAAACAAATCTTACTACAAGCAAAAGATCAAACAAAAAAAGAAGGTCCAAGCAAATTGAACGAGAAGCAATTCACTGCAACCGCACTGCTTCTAATAATTTTTGAATTAGTTTTGAATTTGATTTAATACCATGCCTACAGACTTGATATCAAACCCGCTGATCGATCGATTGCCACCACACTTAAAGCAATTTATCAAACCGCAAAATTATGATCTATATACTGCACAGGATCAAGCAGTCTGGCGTCATGTCATGCGCAAAAATGTGGATTATCTGGCCAGGGTTGCCCATGGATCCTATCTAGATGGACTTAGAAAGACAGGAATATCTGTAGATGAGATACCGTCCATGTATGGTATGAACCGCATATTAAAAGAAATAGGCTGGGCCGCTGTTGCAGTAGATGGTTTTATACCACCGGCTGCTTTTATGGAATTTCAAGCTTATAAAATTCTAGTGATCGCTGCAGACATACGTAAACTGGAAAATATTGAATATACACCAGCACCTGATATTATTCATGAAGCGGCGGGCCATGCCCCAATTATTGCAAGTCCAGATTATGCGGAATATTTAAGACGTTTCGGCGAGGTAGGTAGCAAAGCAATATCTAGCGCGCATGATCATGAGATGTACGAGGCCGTGCGCAAACTTTCTATTTTGAAAGAGTTGCGATCCAACACAGGAAATACATCCTTACAGGAAAAAATTGAAGCTGCCGAGGCTGATGTGGAGCGATTGCAAAACAAAAAAGTAGAACCCAGCGAGATGGCATTGATACGCAATTTGCACTGGTGGACGGTAGAATATGGTCTGGTAGGTAGTCTAGAACAACCTAAGTTATACGGCGCTGGTTTATTATCTAGTATAGGTGAAAGTAAAAGCTGCCTAGAAGATACGGTTGAGAAACGGCCATATACAATAGAAGCTGCTTATCAAGATTTTGATATTACTAGTAAACAGCCTCATTTATATGTAACGCCAGATTTTGCTCATTTAAGTGAGGTACTGGAAGAATTTGCTAATACCATGGCTATAAGAAAAGGTGGGCATCGGGGTTTACAAAAGTTGATCAACTCAAAAAGTTTAGGAACTATAGAGTTGAGTACTGGTTTGCAAATCTCTGGCATCTTTACACGCATGCTTACTAATGAAGATAATGAGGTAGTGTATTTTGAAACTACCGGAAAGTCTGCACTTGCCTACAGAGAAAAAGAATTGATAGGCCACGGCACAGAAACTCACAAAAGAAAATTCTTGTCTCCTATCGGAAAGCTCAAAGGAATTAATCTTGCTATAGAAGACATGGGTCCGCGTGATTTACAAGCGTATAATTTTTATGATAACGAGCGTATTGAATTTACCTATGAAAGTGGCGTGCGTGTAGAGGGATTAAATATTACAGGGATGCGCAATGTAAATGGTAAATTAATGCTCATCCAGTTTACAGACTGTACGGTGACCTATAAAGATGAAGTAATGTTTTCTCCACAGGACGGTATTTTGCATCTAGCCGTAGGTAAAGAAATTGTAAGCGCTTATGCGGGTCCTGCAGATTTCAACAGTTTTGACTTAATTTTTCACGAAAGTGATACAAAAACCGTAAAACCACAGCTCACTAAAAGAGAACTAGCCGTAAACGAATTGTATCAAAAAGTAAGAGATTATCGTGAGAACGATAAAATTAATAAACCGCACCTACTCTCTCTACAAGAAATAGTAAGAAAGCAATATCCTGACCAATGGTTGCTCCTGGATGAGATTGAAGAGCTGCTTTCATAGAATCGCCTTTTTGCCAGCGATATAGATCTTTGGATAGCGATCTGCCACACTATGTAAGGTTGAAAACTAAAGTGCTTCTTACGTTATGTTATTTTATAACAACGACCAATGAACCACAAGGAAACGCAGTAAGCATCCATCAGTACTTAAAAACAAAATTAATGTTCGGCTTCTTAAAGAAAGGGAAACAAGAAAAAATAGAACGATTCATAAAATCTGGTGCTCAATTGCTAGATGTACGATCAGCATCAGAATATAATCGGACTCACCTACCAGACTCCATTCATATTCCTGTGCAATCGATTGACTCGCGCATGAAAGAAATTGACCCAGAAAAACCAGTTATCGTTTATTGTGCGATGGGTGGTCGCAGTACGCTTGCTGCAGCAAAATTAAAATCAAAGGGCTATAAAGTCATTGATGCTGGTGGTATCAATAGCGTGAAAAAACACTTGAAGCGAGACTAGACGTTCGTCAATTTTTCAGTCCTAGTTTATATTGAAAAATAAGTCCCATCTGGGTAGCTCTATTTTTTGCATCTAGCGCAGTAGGGCCTTCAAAATTTTGATCTATGGTTTGATGAAATAAGGCAATCCACCTTTCAAAGTGTGCAGTGGTCAAGGGTAAGGGTTTATGAGCGTTAAATGGACTGCCTTGATAGCCTTTTTCATTAAGTAAAACTGTACCCCAGAAAGAACACATTTTTTCTAGATGTGGCTCCCAGTTACCTTTTACTATGTTTTCAAAAACAGGCCCTATAAGTTGATCCTCTCTTACAGTTGCATAAAACGAGTGAACTAAAACAGCAATATCTTCCTGTGTGGTGATATCATTCATATGTTTTTATACAAAGATAAAATGCATTTGCCAGCTCGCTATGTTCAACATTACATTTGTTTAAAAGAAAAAAGATGAAACACTTGAAGCTCCTTTTTTTAGACCTGTTGATTAATAATATGACTACATTTAAAGTATGAGATTAGATTATCACGATATAAAGGAAGAGGCCCGATTCATACTTACTAATTTTCAATGTGCGCCGTCTCTCAATCTACTTAAAGAAAAGAATTTCTATAAAAGCATCTGGTGCACCACAGGAGAGCAGCATTTAATTGTTGATGGCTATGAGGTCACTCTCAAAGCACATCAAGTTTTATTTTGTACACCTGTAAATATTGTGGAAGTCCCCCAGGACAACCGCGGACTTATAGCTTACGCTTTCAATAGAGAATTTTATTGCATACGAGAGCATGATCAAGAAGTATCTTGCATGGGCATTTTATTTTTTGGCTCTTCAAACGCACCTATCATTAACCTGAGCGACAAGGATCAAGCAACCATGAACGCTATGCTGCTTTTGTTTCAAGAAGAATTTGAAAATAAAGATCATATACAGGGAGAAATGCTACGCACTTTACTCAAGCGTTTTTTAATCATGGCGACCCGACTTATTAAAAGAGAGGAGAACGTCGATAACATGTCTGTCAAACAAGTAGATCTTATACGTAAATTTAATATTCTTGTAGAGCAACATTACAAAGAGAAACATCAAGTTGCAGATTATGCAGATTTGCTCTTTAAATCCCCAAAAACATTATCTAATTTTTTCAAGAAACATGATGTCAAATCACCCTTGAGAATTATCAACGACCGCATTACCGCAGAGGCTAAACGATTGCTGCGCTACTCTGATCTGACTGCAGAAGAGATAGCCTTTGAGTTAGGTTATAAAGAGCCTAGTCATTTTTCTAAATTTTTCAAAAAACATACAGGAGTCTCACCATTGACCTATCGCAAGGGATAAAAAAATAGGGCAATCGCGTTAACGATTGCCCTATTTCAACTAACCAACTATGAAAGTCATTGTCAGGTAACAGTCTAACTAGCCTGCTGTGCTTCTAGTGCTGGAGCAGCTGGAAAATCAATAGCCACTCGAGTAACACTATGCACATAATTTGATATAGTTTTGATGCCTATCAACACCAGAATATCCATTAAATTTTCTCTGGAATAACCACTGTCTAATAAAGCGGCAATAGCTGTATCGCTGGCATGGCCTCTCTTTTGTGTAACCTCTACAACAAAGGCGGCCAGTGCGTCAAGTTTTTGATTTATAGAAGACCTCCCAGCTCTCACCTCTAGGATTTGGTCATCTGTAAGACCGGCCCCTTTACCCATGGCCGTATGAGCAGCGAGGCAGTAATTACATGCATTTACCTGGCTTACTGCTAGATTAACAATTTGCTGCTCCTTATTATTAATAGACGATTTAAAACTACCTGCTTCCAGAACATTTTTCAAAGCATTATCGCTGTGAGCGAGGGTTGCATAAAGATTAGGCACCATACCTATTTTCTCTTTGAGGCTATCAAATATTTCTTGATTAGCATTACTTACATCGTTTTTTGTTGGGATATTAAAAGTACTCATGATTGTGATTTATTAAATTATTAGATTAAGTATGACACAAAGATGCGGCGGCAAGTATGTTGTAAAATGATCTGCTATTCCTGGTAGGTGTTGCATTATTCCCGATTTTACAATTCGGGTTCAAATGTTATCTTTAAAGCAAACTTTTTGGCGCATGAAAAATCATAACCTTTACTTTTTAATTGTATTTGTATTCGCTTTCGCGAAAGCGAACTCCCAACAACTGCCTGACCCACCAGTAGCAGAAAAATTTTATAAATCTCAAGAATTTAGACAACTGGGGCCATTCCGTGGAGGACGCAGCGCTGCGGTTACCGGTGTACCTGGACAGCCCAATCTATTCTATTTTGGCGGTACCGGTGGTGGTGTATGGAAGACGTTAGATGGTGGTCGCAGTTGGAGCAATATCTCTGACGGCTATTTTGGTGGCAGTATAGGTGCGGTAAGTGTAGCGCCTAGTGATCACAATGTAATTTATGTAGGTGGTGGTGAGAAAACCGTGCGTGGCAACGTATCTAGCGGTTACGGCATTTGGAAATCAGAAGATGCTGGTAAAAGCTGGAAACCAGCTGGACTGCCAGAAAGCAGACATGTACCACGTATAGAAATAGATCCTAACAATCCAGATATTGCCTATGCAGCGGTTCTAGGAAACATTTACAAGCCTACTGAAAATCGTGGCGTATATAAAACAGTAGACGGAGGAAAAAACTGGAAAAAAGTACTTTATAGCAATGATCTAGCGGGTGCGGTAGACCTTATCATCGACCCTAGCAATCCACGCACCTTATATGCATCTACCTGGCGCATACAGCGCACACCATACAGTTTGAGTAGCGGCGGTGAGGGCAGTGCCTTATGGAAAAGTACTGACTATGGAGAAACCTGGAAAGAAATTTCAAAGAATGAAGGCTTTGCTCAAGGTACCCTAGGGATTATGGGGATTACTGTATCGCCTGTAAATAGTGATAAGCTCTATGCCATTGTAGAAAATAAAGATCAAGGTGGCGTATATCGCAGTAACGATGCTGGCCTTACCTGGACAAAAACTAATGATGATCGTAATTTAAGACAACGCGCCTGGTATTACACTAGAATTTATGCAGACACTCAAAACGAAGATGTCGTTTATGTTGTCAACGTTTCCTACCATAAAAGTACAGATGGCGGTCGTAATTTTTCTAGTGCTCGTGCACCTCATGGAGACCATCATGACCTATGGATAGCGCCAGAAGATCCTAATCGTATGATCATGG
Source organism: uncultured Nonlabens sp. (assembly GCA_947491755.1). GTDB lineage: Bacteria > Bacteroidota > Bacteroidia > Flavobacteriales > Flavobacteriaceae > Nonlabens. The sequence goes on from CANLKV010000004.1 coordinate 227,553, forward strand.
GTGATGATGGTGGTGCTCAAGTTACCTATGACGGTGGCCAGACCTGGAGCACCTATCACAATCAACCTACAGCACAATATTACCGCGTCACTACAGATAATTCTTTCCCTTATCGCATTTATGTTGCACAACAAGATAATGGAACCATAAGAATACCACACCGCACGACTGGCAGCTCTATCACTGATGCAGACTGGGAAGGAACCGCAGGTGGTGAAAGTGCACATATCGCCGTAGACCCTAATAATAACGATATTGTTTATGGAGGCAGTTATGGTGGTTTTTTAACTCGCTATAATCACGCAACAAAATCGCAGCGAGGCATAAATGTCTGGCCTGATAATCCTATGGGTCATGGTGCAGAAGATATGAAATACCGCTTCCAGTGGAACTTCCCTATTTTTATCTCAAAACATGGAGATCATAAATTATACGCATTTTCTAATAACGTCCATGTGACAAGTAACGAAGGTCAAAGTTGGGAAACTATATCCCCTGATCTTACTCGCAACGACCCTACAAAATTAGGTTCCAGCGGTGGCCCTATAACTCAGGACAATACAAGTGTAGAATATTACTGTACCATTTTTGCGGCAGCAGAATCGCCTCTTAAAGAGGGAGAACTTTGGATAGGTAGCGATGATGGACTGGTGCATTTGTCAAGAGATGGCGGGACTAACTGGGAGAACATCACACCCAAAGGATTGCCAGAATGGGCACAAATTAACAGCATAGAGCCCAGTACCTTTGATCCAGCCGTTTGTTATCTTGCTGCAACAACCTACAAACTAGGAGATTTTAAGCCCTATTTATACAAAACAGACGATTATGGAAAAAGCTGGACAAAAATTACTAATGGTATACCAGAAGAGCATTTTACCAGAGTCATACGAGAGGATAAAAACAAGCAAGGTTTATTATATGCAGGAACAGAGACAGGCTTATACATAAGTAATGATGATGGTAAGAACTGGAGCTCTTTTCAGCTCAATCTACCTATCGTACCTATTACAGACCTGGCGGTAAAAGACGATAACCTTATAGTAGCTACCCAGGGACGCAGCCTATGGATTCACGACGATTTACAGCTCGTGCGTCAAGGATTTGAACAAGAGTCATCAAATGATAACATTGCCATTTTATTCAAGCCCAAAGCGGCCTATCGAATGGATGGCTATGGTGGGCGCAGTTCCTTAACAGCTGGAACAAATCATCCTGCTGGTGTGCAGGTGCACTATTTCTTGCCAGAAGTAAAAGAAAAAGACAGCGTTGCCTTGCGATTTAAAGAGGCTAATGGTGATTTGATAAAAGAATATGCCACCTACTCTAAAGAGAATAAACTACAACCACAAACGGGTGCAAATGTTTTTAATTGGGATACCGTTTATGAGGGTGCAGAGCGTTTGCCAGGCATGATTTTATGGTGGGCTAGCACCACTGGACCAAAGGCCGTACCTGGCAATTACACTGTAGAACTTGAGGTTAATGGCACATTGCAATCACAGCCTGTAGTTATTAAAAAAACACCCCCCAGCGAGGCAAGTGTGGAAGATATGAGGGCTCAATTTGAGTTTGTAAATGAGGTTAACGCTACCGTAGATCAAGCGCATAAATCGATTAAAAATATACGCGCATTCAATAAAAGTTTAACCTCGTTTAAAACAGTGTATGGAGATCGTGAAGATCAAGGTATCAAGGAAATGTTAGAAATGGCAGAGGCTATGAAAACTAAATTTGACGAGGTAGAAAAAGCTTTATATCAAACAAAAAATCGCAGCGGTCAGGATCCCCTCAATTTCCCGATAAAGCTCACAAACAAACTAGCACACCTCAACTCTTTAGTCACAATGGGAGACTTTGCTCCTACCCAGCAGGATATTGCTGTTAAGGATGAATTGACTGCGCAAATAGAAACTCAACTGGCTGCTTTCAACGAGGTTTTGAATACCGATATCAAAGAATTTAATAAAAAATTCAACGCTTTGCAGCTGGATTATTTAGTGATAGAAAAGGCGGAGTAATATCCAGCTAAATCTTCCAACAAACAGCTCGCAACTCTATCGTTGCGAGCTGTTTTTTTTTTACAGGACCTCTTGTTATAATTTAGAAGTAGATGTATGTAAAGAAGTGTGATAGATTCGCTTTTGAATGAGTAAATTTTTACACCGCCTTAACCATAGCTAGCAGGCAGCGTCATTTATCATATCAATTTTGCAACAGGTATTTTAAAATGTTGTGGAGGCGATACAATGACATAAACAAATAGCTTAAAAGAAGATACTACTTATTACAGACCGATAGACTATCTCTTAAAGTAGGTATAACTAAACTAAAGCCAGAAATTAAAATATAATGAACTGGTAAACAAAAAAATACAAGAACATATTGGAGCTGTCACGACTCTATCAAAATCGGTATTACTTATTTGGTTTGTTGATAGTCGCTCTTTTTAAATTGCGATTTTTAATAGTTGCAGTGGCCCAGACGATCGCTTCCGAAAGAGTTTTGAAAATCACAAACTCTTTGTTGTAAAAAATCTTCTCAAATTGGGCATTTTTTGTGTTGATAGGAGAATCTGTTACGATGGCCACACCCATGAGGTTTTCAATCCTACCTACCTCTGGATAAACTAGAGGATCCACACTGTAAGAACCTATACGATTAGAGATATAAACCAGTTTTTCATCGCGGTAGTGTTTATCGATCATTTTTTTTAAATCCTCCACATGTTCTAGACCAACACTCACCCCATCTTTAATCTGACTCACTAGATAATTCTCAAATACAAATACATCAGCATAGCCTATATCAAAGCATTCTATTCTTTTAGACATATTTGGTTTTTTTGAAATTTCACAGAAATTACAAAAGTTTAGCAACTTTAACGAATTACTGAGCGTTAACTTTATAGGGGTCTGGACATCGTTAAGAATTAATCACCAATTTAATACCATCAATAACCATAGTGGTACCAATAATGGCGATGATCAGGCCCATAATCTTACCAATTACGGTAATCACATTATTCCCTATTTTTTCAACAATTAAGGTACTGTATTTAAAGGCGATATAGTTCATCCAGCAAATTAAACCAGCAATAGCCACAACAATAGCGATATATAGGTAGGTAGCATTGGTGACATAATTCATAGTGGTAACGATAGTCCCTGGACCAGCTATAAGCGGTATGGCCAGTGGTGAAATCGCAATATTCTCATCTACATCTACCTCATCCAGATGTTTAATGTTGGATTTTTTTGACTGCAACATCCGGAAACCTGCGTTGAATATGAGCAATCCACCAGTAATTTTAAAAGCAGGAATGGTGATCCCAAAAAATTCAAAAATAAATTTACCTAACAAAGTAAATAATAAGATGATTACAAAAGCGGTAGAAGTGGCTTTAGTATTGATTCTATTTTTTTCTACTTTTCCAGCGCCCTCGGTCATTCCCAAAAACACAGGAACATTTGCTATGGGGTTTGTTATAGCAAACAAACCAGTAAAAACACTAATGGAAAAGGTCCATATTTCCTGCATACTATACCGCTTACGTTGAGGTAGCAAAGATATACGGATTACAATTATAAAGTAGCGATCACCACTTAAAACCCACTACGGCAGCTGTTAATAAGCTGCTGTGATTATGGTGCAGTATGATGAATAGGCCTTTAAATTTAAAGCCTGGTACGAGAGAGGTTTGATATTTCGCTTTCGCGAAAGCGAACACCCACTGCCACCCCAGTGTTTAATGACAAGCATATAAACAGTTTTTTTAACCTGAATGGGAATCATGGCAGACAGCAGGAAATTGTTATCTTCCATTACTGTAACGATTATCATTTATGACGGCAGCATCATCAAGAGATACCAATCCCTTCCTGCGATTGCTGGGGTATATTAAGTCACATCCATTCAAAACGGTAGGTTATTTAATACTCGCCGCAGTAACCTTTGTGATACTTCTATTTGTGGGAACCTGGGCAGGCATGTTTGGGAGAATCCCTAATGCAAGTGAGCTCGCACGCCTAGAAAACCCAGTTACCTCTACGGTCTACAGCATTGATAAAGAGCCTATTGCTTACTATTATCTACAAAACCGTAGTAATATAGACTCAACCCAGCTCAACCCTTATCTGGTTGAGGCACTAGTAGCTACAGAAGATGTAAGGTTCTATGAACATTCAGGTATTGACTACCGTAGCTATGCGCGCGTGTTTGTAAAATCAATACTGATGCAACAAGGCAAGGGCGGCGGCAGCACAATTACTCAGCAAATTGCAAAAAACATTTTTGGAAGGAAAGAATTACCCCTTTTGAGCACACCCATTAATAAAATGCGCGAGGTGATTATTGCCAGAAGGTTGGAATCAATATACAGCAAGCAGGAACTGTTGTTGTTATATTTCAACACAGTATCTTTTGGAGAAAATCTATACGGTATCGAGAAGGCGGCCCAACGGTTTTACAGCAAATCACCAGATGAATTGACGCTATCAGAAAGCGCAACACTTGTAGGAGTGCTTAAAGCACCGTCATATTACAACCCTCGTAAGAACCCTGACAATGCTACAGCCAGACGAAATACTGTTTTACAACAGATGGTTAAAAACAAAGTAATATCGCAGGAAGAAGCTGACGCTGCAAAAACACCTCTTACTTTACAATACTCACCACCAGAAAAAAACTCGTCTTTATCAGGCTACTATAAAGAATTTATACGCGAGGAATTCAACGTGTGGGCTCAAAACAATCCAGGACCTGATGGTGAGATCTATGATCTAGAACTGGATGGACTACACATCTACACTACCCTACAGCCTAATGTACAGCGGTATGCAGAGAATGCCATGGAGCGCAACATGGAGCACCTACAGCAGTTAATGGATAAACACTGGACCAGCAAAACAACAGATGGCGGTAAAGAGGCATTCATTGAAAATCTTATGGCAATACAGCCCGTGGTTAAAAAGTGGAAGGCAGAAGGAAAAAGTAATGAGCAAATACAGAAGTATTTACAAACTACTAGGTTAAGAAAATACTGGAAAATAGGCGAAGGCTATGAACCTATAGAGCAATCCATTCAAGATAGCATCATAAATACAATCACTCGTTTAAATACCGGCATCCTAGCTATGAACTCGCGCAGCGGTGCCATACTAGGGTATCTAGGTGGTATTGATTATGGCTACTCACAAATCGATAATATAAAAGTACAAAACCAGGTAGGATCTACCTTTAAACCTATTACTTATCTCACAGCGCTGGATCAAGGTATCGATCCTTGCACATTTTACGACAACTCCCTGCGTACCTATTCTAAATACGAAAACTGGCAACCACGCAATAGCAATGGTAGGTATGGGGGCAGCTATAGCCTGCACGGCGCTCTAGCAAATAGTGTCAATACAGTGTCTGCTAGCTTACAGTTGCAAGTAGGCGTAGCAAACACAATAAAAAAAGCTAGAAAGATGGGAATTACTGCTGCCATACCAGAAGTACCGTCCATTGTACTAGGAACTGCAAACATCAGTTTGCTAGAAATGGTTACCGCTTATGCCAGTATCTCAAATGGTGGCAATCAAGTGGCTCCCTATATGATCCAGCAAATAATCGACCAGAAAGGCAAGGTTCTATACACGGCTAGCCCTAAATATCTAGGTGGTATCGCCTCTACCGCTAGTGTTAAACAGTTACAAAAAATGATGGGTGATGTACTTACCAGTGGCACAGGTGCTGGTTTTAGCAACTGGAATATTCCTTACAATATCATAGGCAAGACAGGAACCACTCAAAATAATGGCGACGGGTGGTTTATAGGTGCCTCGCCACAAATTGTTGTGGGCGCCTGGGTCGGCGCTAGAGATAAGCGGGTACATTTTGAAAGCACCTATATGGGCAGCGGCGCAAACACGGCTATGCCTATGGTTGCCTCTGTTTTTAAAAGTTTGAGCAGCTGGCGTCGCCCCATATTAACTAATTTTGAGTACGAATCGCCCTATTTTGATTGTCCTGATTATGCAGAGTTACCAGCCGTAGAAGCTGCAAATTTTTACCAGACCGACAGCTTGTATTTAGAAAATTTAAGGATAAGGGATTCCCTTTATAGAAATCCACCTGTAGTGATTGATAGCCTTCTGATTGATAGTTTGCGAGTGCCTGTGGAAGTTCCTGTCCCTGCAATGGTGACTGACACCACCGCCATTAATTAATTCATTATTTGTAAGAGTGCTGATGGATAACGCTTACGCGAAAGCGAACTAAATCCATCCCGCACAGCCTTGCCTACTTGATTAATAAAAATAGGTTCAGCAAATTCTCTGAATGATTTAAAAAGCAAATCCTGCTGTAAAAATCACCCGAGAATCCTCTGCGCTAGTGTAGTAGCCTAGGTTTGCCGTAAAGGCTTGAAAACCGGTTATAAAAACTGAACCCCCATAGCTGTCATGCCATTGATTTGAAGTATCATCTTGCTGCCACACGCGACCTAGATCATAGCCGGCCGACACGCCCAAACGCAATGGCGCAAAACCGGTACGGAATTGAGCGATGCCCACACGTAAATCAGTTGATTGGAAAAAGGAGGTTTGACCATTAAATCTATCATTTCTAAAACCTCTCAAACTGCGATTGCCACCCACTGTGGAGCCGTGGTAGAACTCATAATTGTCACCTATAATAAAACGCGCTTGCACCTTAGAAGCTAGTGCAGCAATCCCTTTACCTGCAAGCGGTAGTATGAAAGAAGCTGTAGGCTCGATGTAGGTAAATTCATTATTAAAGTCTTCGTCAATTGTTCTTTTATAACCTGCGACAAGGCCCAGCTCAATCCCGCGACGTTGGTAACTTATCAAGTTTTGTTTGTTATTAAAATTAATGCCTACCTCTCCACCTGCATAAACCTGTGCAAGGTAAACATCATTTGTAACGGGAAACTGGGATAGAATGAACTCATTATTATCAGCAAGGACTTCGTTTGATTCAAGTCGAGCAGCTATATGTGCTGTTAAGTTATCGGTCTTCTTAAAAATTAAAGAAGGTTGTACATGCCATTGTTGTATACTTACCCTATTGAAGTCTAAGTCTACCGCGTCGTTGTCGTAACTGGTGTTATTACCATCACCAAAATAGTTGATCGCAAAGCTATTAGACGTAAAGCGCGCCTCTACGCCTAGGTTCCAGTTGTAAAACACATGCGCAAACTCACCATAATATCCTCCTTCTATCCCTTGAGTGGCCCCATAATATTTTGCTGCTATACGGTGCTGTGTAGTAAATGGGTTGCGTAATAAAGAATAAGTCGTATAGGTGTTTACCGCTGCAACACTGAAACCTGCATCTGGATCAAACCCTATCCCTGGCAATATTACATTTGTGGCATATTTACGCTTCTGTGGGTCAAAATTGTTAATGTCATAAGAGTCGGTTAGGCGCTTGCTAACAGATCCATTAAAAGTATTTTTTTTAGTACGGTAATCATAGACGGTCAGGTTTCTGCGATTTTCTATATTATACACATCGTTCTCTTCACCACCGAATATTTTGAGGTGGATGTAGTTGCTTCCCTCTCCAGTGACATTGATTATATCATCGCCATCCAGAGCATAAAGCCATAGCTCGCTAGTTGACTCTTTATTATACGTATTCTCCAGTAGAGTGACTCCCTTTTGACTAATAGTGACGGTGGTAAGACCATTTTGCTTTCTTACAACATCGATATTATTATCCTTTGTAGTCGCAACGACTACCTCGTGTTTTTTAAAGTATTTAAAATAATCGTCTGCTATATCTACAAGGTTTTCCCGCCGCTGCTTGAGAATTGTAACGATCTTATCTATACTCTCATCCTGGGTGTCTGGTTCTAATCCTGCAAATGCGTTATCTATAACCTCATCTGTCAATTCTTGTTGTATGAACATCGCTTGCTCACGCCAGTCATCATAACTAGCGGTATTAATTAATGTTTTGTCAAGATAATACACGGCATTGTTAAAGTTTGACATGTCCTTGATATCAGGCGCATAGCTTTGCATGTTACGGGCCAGTGGCGAGGTCAACTTGAGCAATGCTGGAAAAACTCCATCATATTTAGAAAATGCCTGATCCCTATCTCTGGGTATAGGAGAATAAACTATAGTCCCATCTGTTTGTTTATTTACTTTCCAGCGCCACTGGTCTTGATGGCGATCCCAGTCGCCTACGAGCATATCAAAAAGACGTGCTCTCACATACTTATCCTCATCAATACGCGCATCTTTATCGTTTCTCAATTCTAGCAATAGGTCTGCAGTGCTTATAATATCATCTGCTTTACCAAATATGCCTAGATTAATATTCTCGTCCCCTACATGTTCCTCAAACATGTATAGCTTGTCACCATAAGTCTCATTGAAACGTCCCAGTCGTTCTTGTTTAGGTAAATAAACAATCTTTGGCTCAACGTGAGGAATATCTATAGCGGTGAGCAAATCACCTATTGCAAATTGCGCAAAAGGATGCGCGGTGGTATAGTAATCTTGAACCACATCTTCTGCCACGGTATCGTCTAAATAGTCAAGGACATAATGATCCTTTATTTTTGACTGAATAAATCTTAAGGCACTTTTACGCAGCTCTCGCACAGTAAACTCATTATCGTTATCGTCAATTAAGCGTAAACTGCGTGATTGATTCCCACCACCTGCAGTAATTGCACGTACATTGTGAGGCAAATCTTCTAGCCTGAGTACAGGAACATTGATATCTTTACTGTACAAATCGCGATAGTGATCCCCCCAGAACCAGCGGTAGAATCCAGATTTCTCAGTTTCTTCATCAGTATAAATAGATGCGGTAATACGATCGTCATAGGCCTGAGCAGGCTTTAAATCAATCTCTAGATCTACATTTGTCTTGCTTTTAATGATCGTTTTATAAGTTGGGACAAAAGCATCATTTTGCCACTCGTAAAACTGGACTGTAGAACTACCATCTGTAAATACAGTAAGTTTTGTATAGCCCACATTTGTAGAGGCATATTTACTATCCCCTGTCACGGCATCAATGATATTCTTACCGCTGGCTCCTGTAATTATTTGTGGGATGCCATCGTCATAGATGTATTGCAAATTCCCCTCGCCACCAGATACAAAGATGACATCTTCAAACTGACTGGCTAGTGATTCCAGACGACCCGTGTAATATTGCCTGCTATTGCTGTAAAAGGATTCATTAGAAAATCCTCCCATGAGCTCGATTAGATTTTTGCGCTTATCTGAAATTACTGGGTGGTACAGGGCTACAATGATCGTTTTGTTTTGCTCATCTTTCAATTCATCCTTGAATTGCAAAAAGAATTGCTCCCTTGTTTTGATCTCGCATTTATTATTGATGTAAGGATGGTCGTCCCAGTCTTCAAAGTACCACTGACTATCAACCATTAATAATTCTACCTGGTCGCTAATGGACTCACGTTCAATCGGGCAACCGTCGTTAGGCCAAAATTTACCTTTACTGTGATCCTGTAAATAAGATTCTAAATCGTCTATTGCGTCATGGCCACTAGAATTCCATTCATTTTTACCTGGTATATAAATAACAGGGCCATTAAATGTAGATAATGGATTCATCGCGCGTCTTTGCAGGGCGTCTTTCTCTTTAGTTCGTTTGTTATCGCTTTCAGGAAAACCGTCCAGTCCAGTTGTATTGCCTAGAGCTACAAAAACAGCGCTTTCATCCTGCTGGGACTGCTGGGAGATCGCTTGCAGTAGTTTATTACTGGTTGCCTCGTCTGCAATACCTAGATTTCCTGTAAAGTAAATATGTTGAGAAACCTGGGGTGCGTCTGGACTAGATTGAGCGACCGAGAGTTGCGACGCTACGATTGTAATTAAAAAAACGAATAGTAATTGAGATAACGACCTTAAAAAGTGGAATGGCATAGATTTCATAAAATTTCTTGATTTACAAAAGTGAACATTCCACAGCCTTTAAGTCCCTGGATTAACATTTGATCCAACAAATTTTAAGAATTTTACTGGTTCTTGGCTTATTGAGGCTAGAATTCTTTAAGGTTTTATTATAATAAAGCCTTTATTGTGAGTACGCTTTCGCGAAAGCGAAATAAACATTACCTATTTAACAATTAAAACAATTGCTGCCGTATGAAGATTAGTAGCAGTCCATAAGCAACTGCCGGCGCTGGATTAAAACATCTACATTGATCTGCGGATTATCGTGAAAAAGATCTTCTATAACAGCAAGAACATCCTGTTGCATGGCAAGTGCACCACAAATCATAATCACACCGCCCTGCAATAGGGATTGTGCAATCATATCACCCTGTAGACGCACTAGAGACTGCACATATTGTGGCGTGGCAACTCTAGAAAAAGCGGTATGCAACTGAATATATGATGGATCAAAAAGATCCAGGTAATTGTCGTATAATGCTAGTGATGCTGCGGATCGCAGCCCCCAGAAGACGTCTGTTTTGACATTTTTCGACGCTGCTAACATGCCCAGAAAGGGAGCGATTCCTGTACCGTTTGCTATAAAAATAATGTGTGGTGCCTTTTTAGGGTAATGGAAGTGCTTATTGATTTTTACCTGAGATTCTATAACACTGCCTAAAGGGGATTCCAGCAAAAAATTTGAAGCGACTCCTTGCTCGTGCTTTTTGACACTCAGCACGATGTGATCCTTAATTCTTGCAACGGAATACAACCTGGCACGATCTGCAGCTGGTGGTACAATTTCTAGTAAATCACCTGATTCAAATCTAGTTTTAGTTATTACTTTATAGCGTATTAAAAATGTATCATCTTCATTGAGCCTGGTTTTGTGCACCACTTGCAGCGCAATAGGGGTGCTACTGTTTTTAGGTGACGGTGCTGTCACTTCTAATGCAAGCCCAGTTGCACTAGCATACCGAGATACGAATTCTTGAAACTCTTGCTCATTGGAGTTATTCACAAGATGCAGTGGTAGTTGTGGCATAGCGTTTTGTTGGCGTGCAAGCAGACCATCCACCTGGATGGCAAACTTGCAATAATCTGGATATTCTCTGGAGCCAAAACCTACCACAGCATAAGAAAAATTGAGTTCTGTATTATGATTATAAACCAACTGCTTAAATTTTTGAGCATTATTAGGTGCCTCGCCATTACCATAAGTAGCGGTAAACACAATCAACTGCTTCATCGATTTGAATTCCTGATAGTTATTTAAGGAATCCAGATAAACAGTAACACCTGTCTTTTTTAAGGCATTGCAAAATCGCTGAGCAAATACATAGGTACTTCCTGTTTCTGAGCCCATCAATACAATGGTTTGACACTCGCCTTTATCCCAATTGTTGGAATATGATTGCCTGTTTTTTAATCGCTTGTAGGACATTATTGCACCAGAATAAATGAAGTACAAAATAGAAAGACTGGCCAGCAGCAAGACTAACGACCACCAGGAATTACCTATCCCTGTATGTAATTGTAAACTTATCTGGGCAATAAATTGTTGCCATGGGTATAGTGTGCTACGTACAATTGCACCTGTCTGTTGATTGACCTGTAATTCTTGATCGTGCAGTGCAATGATAAAGAAATCATCTGCCGCATTACTAAAGGGGAACTCTACCTGCTTGACTTGATCCAGCGTGGTCTCCCTGTAAAAGGGAATCTCTTCTATAGATGAATAAAGTGGCCGTGATGCTGTAGGGGTTTGTTCCTGGACGATACTCTTACTTTCTGGAAGTAATTGCAGTTTTTCTAGGCTTAAGTACACACCGGTACCAGCAACAATAATTATGGGTATTAAAAAAAGCCTACTCAAGATCACGTGATATCTCATCGCAGCATAATCCTTGTGAACCCTAGAGAATAACATTTTTAAACCGCCTTGACGCTTTAAGAGCAATAAAAAGCCGGTAAAAGCAATGACGAGTAATAAAAATGAAAAAACACCAACAAAAATCCTCCCTGTAGTTTTCAAAAAAAGCGATCGGTGCAGGTTTGTTGCAAAGCTATAAATCGCGGCACGTTCTTCAACGGGTGCTATGGCTGTACCGTCTAACGGATCGATATACATATCGATCGTCTCAAAATCCTCGGTAAGTACGGATGCTGTTACAAATCCAGCAGGATCAATTTCTAGTGCAAAGACCTGATCATACTGTTGTTGTACAGCACTTATCACTGTGGCTAGCGACACAGATTCTAGCGGTCTGGTTTGATACCCCTTTAACTCATGCTGGATAGGCTCTACAGCCAGGATGACACCTGTTGTAGATGCAATCATTAAAAACAATGAGCTTAAAGCAGCCAGAACAAAATGGCTGTACCGCCAGATAGATAGTGTCATAAAACAATTTTACTGTGCTAGCATACGTACGTAACGGATGAACCCGGTCCCCTCTTTTTTTGAATTAAGGTTTTCCCGAGTTAGCGCGATACTTACATCGTCTTTATGATATCCCTTATCTTCTACCGCTGTTTCAAATCTCAAACTATAACCTTTGTCAATTTTATCAGTAGGAATATTGAGGACAGCAATACTGCGCTCGCCACCGCCCACGGTAGCACCAGATATAGCATCGATATTAGGGCGATACTTCCCATAAAACTTCCACCAGGCGGGAATCTCGCTGTACCATTCATCATCTCTACCCTGGACGTAGAGCGTTTCAACATATTCCTTATTTTCATCAATCAGAGAGACCACAACATAGGCACCCTCGCCGCTGTAATTAGTGAGTTGGATCAAGCATTTAACAGCAGTTTTATCTGCCGTAGTAAATGCGGTGGCCACCAGGCCTACCACTAGTAGTGCGGCAATAACACGTACGGATTTCATCATTTTAAAAAGTTTAGAGAAGCTTTGTTTTTTCCTAATTTTTCATTCTCGCTAGCTAAATCATATACGGATTCTTCAAAATCTGTTTTAATGCTCTTGTCAGCACCACTGTCAATCAAATATTTCATTAATTGATCATCTGTAGATTTCATAGCCGCTAGATGCAAGGCAGTGAGCCCATCATTATTTTTAAGATTTATATCAATTTTAAAGCGTTCTAGTAGTTTTAATAATGCAATGTCGCCTTTAATAGTAGCAAGGTGGAGCAACGTATTACCGTCAGATTGTACCTCACTATAATCTAGGTCGCTCAATAATTGCAGCTTTTGTTCAAAAAGCTCTGGATTTTGAGAAGTGTAAGATTGCAACACGTAATAAGGAAGTGCATTACCATCTAGATCTGTAAGACCCTTATCTGCTCCTAATTGTAGAATCAATTGTGTTATTTCTAATGTGTTGCGCGATACAGCTCGCATAAGCGCCGTCTGGCCAGCAAGATTTGCAGCATCAATATTGTCAACTTTTTTAGATAAAGCACGCACCACATCAATCGTATTGCGATAGGCCGCATTAGAAAATGGCGTGTTACCGCTGGCATCTTTTTGATTTACAGACACATTATGTGCTAAAAAGAAGTCGATCACTTGCATGTCGTCACTATAATAAGCGAGACGATGCAACGCATTTGTTCCCGTGATAGTCGTCACATTAGGATCTAGGCCCAATGATTGCAAGTATTCATACAATTGAAGTGTATTGGAATGCCCTCTAGCTCCCTGGACTGCAAATAAAAACGCATTACCGTTCTCATTATTTAGGTCTTTATAATCTACACCTGCGTTAACAAGACCATTTAATAAATCTATATTTCCCTTTTTTGTAGCATAATTGAAAATACCATTCCCCTGATTATCTTTTGTCATGATATCAAAACCATAATCTGTAAATAACTCAAGGTCTCGCATGTCGTTAAGATGTGGCGCGGCTAGTAGAAGTAAATCTGCACCATCCTCATTTTTCTGATCGATGATATTTACTCCTTTCCTCCTAAAAGCATCAAACAATTCCTTGCTATAATTTCCTGCATTCACCCCAAAGGTTAAAGGTGTGTTGCCATAGCTATCGCGTACACTCGTAGCACTGCCTTTATCTAGAAAAAACAGCACTGTTTCTAGAGAACCGGCATATGTGGCCCAGTGTAGATAAATACGACCATCATGCGTTTTTTTACTAACTGCGTTTTCTGAAAAACTTAGTAAATACTCAAGAACATCTAGATCTGCTTGCTCCAGAATTGCATACACGGTAGCATCAAAGGCATTTGCGTTGAGCTGTTCTGGGTCGTTGCCAGCAGCAACTTTTTGTTGTACCTGTTTTAGGTCTGGTTTTGATTTCCAGAAAGAGCGATCCAGCAAATGATTGTTAGATTGAGCGGCAGCAACCACGCTGCTGCACAGCAGTAAGGCCGTTATAAATTTTATCATGATATAATTTTAACTACTTTACAAATGACTCAATGACCGCATCAATGGCAGGCTTGTCCTCATAACCTTCTTCAAATAAATATTTATACAGTACTTTGTTATCTACTTTTTCTTCCAGTGCCAGGTCTTTATTACGGCTGTATACATCATCCCATTTAGCACGCACTAATCGCCATTTCTCATGATTTTCTTTCCACCAGGCTGCTGCACCGGCGCATCGACTGTCGTCAACTTTTACATAAGTGTTGTAGCCTTTTTCTCTTGCAACAATCACATCATCCTTTCCATCTTCTCTTATCACCTTTAAATTATCTTGATCATGCAGCCAGCCATAAGGAGTAATTTCCTGGCGATTGCCACGTACGGTCACATTGTAGTCACTACGAGTCGTGTACTCACGTCTAGGTAACGGTGCGTCTGCAGTATTTTCCCAGTAACTTTTGCCATCTACATGCACCCAGGTAGCGCTCCCCTCGTATCGAGGGCTGTCATCCACTTGAAAAACTTTTTGGGTCCATTGTCCTTGCACTTGTTCTTCTGGCAGTTGCTGGAATTTCCATTGATTGTCTGCATGATAAGCGTACAAATCAGTATTCTCAAAAAGCCAGTCCTGACGCCAGTGCTTTACAATGTAAGGATCTGCTGGGTTTCCTACTTGCAACAAGTGCTGTATAGAAATCTTATCATCCTCGTCTGTCACTAGTTGCGCCCATTCTAGTCCTTTGTCCAGTTTAGTCTCAGACGGTTTATACAAGGAATCTTGACTGTAATTAAAGGTCTCTGCAAAGTTAAATGTAACCTCGTAGCAACCACACATACTTTTAATAGCCTCTTGATCCTGTTCTTTTTTGGTTTGGGAATAAGCAATTACTGTAAAGGCCATTGCAAAACTTAAAGCCATTGTTTTTTTCATGTCGATTCTGTTTTAAAAAAATGAGCTCCAAAAATAATTATTTTTATTTAATCTAAATAATAATAGTTATTACATTTGCTGCTTATTAAGAATGATTCTATTTAATATGAGGTTGAAACAGTTGTTCAGTTTGATGGTATGTTGGTTCGCTTTCGCGAAAGCGAACTCTCAAGAAATACAGATAGATAGCCTGGAGTCACACATGTTGAACCAGGTTGTACTGACAGCTACCAGAACAGCACGGCAACTTTCATCCCTACCCTTGCCTGTAACCTTGATTTCTAAAGAACAAATCTTAAAAACTGGTGTGGTGCGATTGCAGGAAATACTGGAAGAGCAGACAGGAATAATTGTCACCACAGACGAAAGCGGTTTTGAAGGGATTCAAATACAAGGGATTTCATCTGAATATGTACTGATACTTATAGATGGAGTGCCACTGGTGGGGCGCAGCGCTGGTAATTTTGACCTGAGTAGATTAACTGTAGGGAATATTAAACAGATAGAAGTGGTAAAAGGTCCTTCTAGCAGCCTTTACGGTAGTGAGGCACTGGGTGGTGTGATAAACATTATTACCGAGAAGCCTAAAAACAACCGCATGGACGGCAACGCATCCTACCGCATAGGATCGTTTGTACAACAAGACATCAATCTGGATCTAAAACAAGGATTTGACAAGCTGCGCTACGGCTTATTTTTCAATAGATTTTCTAGTAATGGTTATGATCTAGATGATTCTGCAGCCGGTCCTACAGTAAGCCCATTTGAGAATTACACCGCAAATGGAAGGCTCTATTATGATTTCACAGACAAGTTGGCATTGTTTGCCTCTACACGTTACTACAATCAAGTACAAGAAGCAGACTTTTCTTTTAACAACAACCGGTTTGTAGGTGACACTCGTGAGGACGAATGGAACCTGCACTTAAAACTAGATCAAGAATGGAATGATTACCTGGACCTTGAATATGAGTTGTATTATACCAATTATAAAGCTGACGAATTTATACAAGATCCTATTTCTACAGATGTCTTGAGCGATAGTAATTTTGACCAGGCTCTTGTACGTCCAGAGGTGCGATTAAATTACGATCTAGTAAAGGCAGGAAAGATTACTACTGGAGTTGGGTTACAAGTCGACCAGTTGGATCGCACTTCCTTTGATAATTTAGTACGGTTTGACTCTCAGTACATCTACTCTCAATGGGATGTAAATATTCTACAGCGTCTCAACGCTATAATTGGTTTGCGCTATGACAACCACTCTGAATATAACGATCAAATAAGTCCTAAACTAGCCTTGCGTTATGAGTTGAATGACTCGTGGGCTTTGAAAGGATCTGTAGGATATGGGTTTAAAGCTCCAGATTTTAGACAGTTGTATTTTGACTTTACTAATGCCACAGTGGGCTATACTGTACTGGGCTATAATGTTGCTGTAGAAAAGCTCCAGCAGCTGGAGCGTCAGGGTCAGTTGATCGATATTCTTATACCTACCAATTCTCTTAACGAACCCCTAGCGCCAGAAAGCTCTATTGGAACTAACCTAGGAGTAGTATATCGCAAGAACGACTGGTCATTTGACCTGAATTTTTTCCGTAATGATTTTACAAATTTGATAGATACTCGAATCATTGCACGCAAGACGAATGGCCAAAATGTTTTTAGCTATGTGAATTTTGATGAGATTTATACCACTGGCCTAGAATTAAATGCGCAGTGGAAAATCAATCCGCAGTTGCAAATTCAAACTGGGTATCAACTGTTGTATGCCTTTGATAAAGCCAAAGAAGATCTGGTCAATGCAGGCGAAGTATTTGCGAGAGAACCAGAAAATAATACCACAGTACAAGTCAATCGATCCGATTATTTTGGTTTGATCAACAGGTCCCGGCACCATGCAAATTTTAAGGTGTTTTACGAGATTCCTAGCTGGGAGGCCTCCATGAATTTAAGGGTTATTTATCGCAGTAAATACGCCTTATTTGACTCAAACGGAAACGATCTAGTCGACCGTTACGACAGCAGTTTTATCGATGGCTTTGCCACTGCAAACATCACTGCAACAAAGCAACTATTTAAAGATTTTACCGCCACGGCTGGTGCCGTAAATTTTTTAAATCACACCGATGATAATCTTACCAATCTACCAGGAATACAAGGATTTTTTAGACTTAATTATAAATTTTAAATAAAAACCATGAACACAAAAATTAAACTTCAATCAATTGCTCTAGCCACCTTTTTTATAGGTCTTATCTCCTGTGATTCTGACGAGTCACCTGCCCCACTTAATGTACAGGTAGAGACAGTTACAAATCTAGAAGCGCCCCAGACAGGTGGTCAGGGACAACCCGTGGGTGGCGAATTTGTAAAATTTGACTTTGCCACGGGTACTGCCACAACAAGTAATACAGACTGGGATATTGCATTTAGAGGTACCACTATCGCAGTTAACGGTGGCGAGAGTACAGGTACTGCAGACGAACCATCGCGCACAGGGAGCGCTGCTGCAGCTATTGCGACTGGAACCTTTCAAAGTGTCACTGATGTTTCATCTCTAGAGTTTGCCCAGGATAGCAATACAAGTTTTGCTATTCCTACAGGTAGTGATAATGGCTGGTACAATTATAACTTTATGACAAATCTGGTTACACCCATTCCCGGGAAGATTTTGGTATTCCGTACGAGAGATGGTCGATATGCAAAAGTAGAAATATTGAGTTATTACAGGGATCAAGACGTCTCTAATCCAGCAAATGGTAGGGTATACACCTTTAATTACGCCTACAATCCTAATGAAGGTGATACAACTTTTGAATAACCTGATGATCATAAAATAAGCAAAGGCCCGATTTGAAAATCGGGCCTTTTTTGTATGCTATAGGCAAACGTACCGTCCCGACTTAAAATAGCCTCTCTTTGTATAAAAATGGCAACAGCTATTTTTACTTTGGCAATTGCACGCATATAACTATTTAGTTGTCCATAACACAGCATATTTAGATTGGGATAGTCTATACTTAGAAAATATCTGCTGGATTTATAGATTATTGATTTTCTAATCGTTGAATGATTGGATCTACGCCGGCTTTATACATAGTACTCATAAATTCTAAGACTTGTGGACTTGTTTTTTCTGGACTTCCGCCTTCAAATGGTGGTGCAGGATCATATTCCATGTCGAGCATCACCCCTTGAGCATAGTCTCTTCCCGCAATTTCTTCAAGCAAGGCTAACGACATATCCATTCCTGCCGTCACACCAGCAGCTGTCCAATATTTACCATCACGGGTATAACGCTCGTTACTATATACTGCACCATACTTTTTCATCATATTTTTTGCATCATACCAATTTGTGGCAGCTTTTTTACCATCGAGTAAACCCGTACTTCCTAAAATCCAGGCTCCTGTGCAAACACTTGTAGTGTAGGTAGTGGTTTTATCTATTTTACGTATCCATTGTTGAATTTTTTCATTGTAGGAGGCTTCAATAGTTCCCTTAAACCCTCCAGGTATCACAAGAATATCTAAACTATCAATCTGCGATATGGTTGCGTCCGGAACAAATTCAACTCCCATGACTGTTCTCACATTTCCTTCTTTGATGGCTACAAGTTTTAAGTCCACACCCATCAATTGACCTAACACATATCGAGGTCCAAAAACATCTAAACTATTAACACCTTCATAAACTAAAATTCCAATGGTTTTTATGTCGTGCTCTTTAAACTGGACGGTTTGCATCACATCATCGTGTGATTTAAGAGGTTCATTTATTACGGCATTATTTACAGTAGTTTTATTTTTATCTTGACAACTGTATAAACCGATTACAGTTATAGCAACTATTACCAATCGTTTCATCTTTTAAAATTTTATATTTAATGTAACTCCGTAAGTTCTAGGTTGTGCGATACGTGTGCTGCGCCCAAAACTGGTATCGACAGCTCCAAAAGCAATATATCTTTCGTTAGTGGCATTGCGTATCCATGCAGATAGGCTGTACTTACTATTACTCAATGTCAACAAACTATTAAGCAAACTGTATGAGGCTATTTCTAAGTCGTTTTGAATATCGCTAAACTGTTGTCCAATATTTCTAAACTCACCACGCAGCGACAAATTATAGCTGGTAAATACAGGAAATTCATATTGAGCAGCAAGAAAAATTGTACTGGATGGGGCGTTTGAAAGTTGGTTGCCAGAAACATCATTTTGGACGGTTTGTACTGTTCCTGTATTAGGATCAAAAACATCTCTAGACAAAATAAAATCTTTATATTGAGTATCGTTGATTCCTATATTTACCTGCACCTGTAATCCTTTAGCAGGCATCGAAATTGCCTCTAGTTCAATTCCTGTACTGCGTGCATCTCCCACGTTAGTTCTGGCAAATACAAAATTTCCGAATGAGTTGAAAAATTGTAAGTCCTGCCAGTCGATGTGAAATACAGCTACGTTTACCTGTAATTTATTTTTAAACCAGTTGGACTTATAGCCTAATTCATAATTGTTAGAAAATTCAGGCTCAAAAGTTTGAGATATGCCTTGAGGTAAGGCATTGCCATTAATTCCGCCAGCTCTAAAACCTTTGGTAAAACTTGCATAAGCGTTTTGATTCTGGGTTATTTTATAGGCTAGTGCCAGCTTGGGTAATAAGGCATCATAATTACCGCTTTGCTCAGTTCGTGGGGATTGTAAGTTAATAATTCCACCTTCGTCTGTAAAACGGCTGTTTATCAATTTACGGTTTTCATACTCGTAGCGCAATCCTGCTGTGGCTGTGTACGCTTTCGCGAAAGCGTAATTTATTTCTCCAAACACGGCTATCCCTTCATTTTTGCCTATAGAACTCAAAACGTCAAGCGTTGTGGCAGAAGCGATACGTGCATTATTTGTCGATGGTTCATAATTAGTTTGGTTAAAATAAAATGCTCCAACCGTATAGTTGAATTTTTCATTTTTGTTTTCTGTAGAAATACGTATTTCTTGGGAAAAAACTTCCTGTGGCTTATTCATAACTCCTGTCCTTCCATCATTATAACTGGTGAATATCTGACCATTAAATGCTGGAAAAAAATCGATGTTGTCAAAAGCCAGTCGTATGCGCTGGTAGGCAGTAATGGATGACAGTTTGAAAGCAGGCGCTTTGTAATTCATAGCGGCAGATGCATTTAAGAAATTACGTTGATGCTCTCCCACACGACTTAAGTTGATAATATCAGGTCGCTCGAGTGCTGCTTGATCGTCCTGTACAGATACAAAAAAAGCGCTGGCATTACTTTGGTCAATTTGAGTCTTGAGATTAAGTGTGGCATCCCATCTGTCATTAGGCAACCACTTAACAAAAAAATTACCGTAAATACTAGAATCGTCTCCCACACGACGACCGTCTTGACCTTGCAAGGGATCAGCAGTGCCATCTATTTCATTTCTTAAAAAACCCTGTCTAAACTGGTATTGAGCAGCAACTCCTAAAAACAATTTGTTATCGACAAGCGGTGTTTTATATCCTATACCATGTCGTTGCAGTCCTAGGTTTCCCACACTACTTTCATAAAATCCAGATTTCTTATTAGTGGGCTTTTTGGTGATAATATTAATTACACCGCCCAGCGCATTACGACCATAAAGTGTTCCTTGTGGACCTCTTAAGATCTCAATACGTTCTATATCCATAAACTGAATACCGCCAGCGGCTACATCGAGACTATTCACACCATCTACATAGGTTGCAATAGCAGGATTTTCACTAAAGACCTGAATACCGCGTATACTCTGCAATTGTTGAAATCCTACACCTAAATCGCTCGCTGTGTAGTTAGGTACGATACCTATGACGTCCTTTAAATCCCATGTGCGCGTTTCTTGTAACCTTTTAGCATTGAGACTTGTTACAGCAATAGGCACATCTAATAATTTTTGCTCTCTTTTTTGAGACGAGATTACAATTTCATCCATGGTAGTATTTGCAGGTTGCAAGGTGATATCTACCTCTTTATCTACATCTCTTAACGTGACCGCTACTGTTTTTGTAGCATAACCTATAACACTCACTTGTAAGGTATAATCGCCACTGGGTAGAGTTAATTTGTAGGATCCATCTACATTTGAGGCCGTTCCCTGCGTGGAATTTAATATTAAAATATTGGCGTTTGAAATAGGTTGATTCTCAGAATTTGTTATGATTCCTGATATGGTTTGCGCTTTCGCAAAAGCGAGTCCTAATAAAACGTATAGGCTCGCCATTATAATTTTTTTCATTTAACTTCATATGTGATTAATGCCTTGGGTTAAGGCATACAGAATAGGCAGCAACATTTTTCAATGCACTACAGATTAATACTTTAAAATGGAAGTTAAACTTTTGGTGGATGGAAAATATCCCATGTCTGTAGATGCGTGTAACAGGAAATTAGGGTCGCAAAATTATCTCTATTACCAATGACTTGGCGAAATGTAGGTATACTCTCGCAAGTATTGAAAAACACAAATTCATATTTGGGGTGTATGAGTTGTGGCAATTCCTGTTGCTCTGGTGATTGCTGTTCTTGTAGTTGTTGCGTTAGATAACACTTACCATCGCAGTTTAATCTGGGGCGGTCTTTATTGATACAAAGAACTTCTCGTATATATTCATTATTTACAAGGTATTCCATCCACACAGAAATGTTCAACACAGGTTGCGCGTGCAAACAAAAAAGAAAAAAAATGGCTGCTATACGTTGCAAAAGTTTTTTTTTGCAAAAGTATTGTTTGAAAGAGTATATCAACAATTTAATTGAAACTATTATTGAATAATCAATTCATGGGACTTCTATAAATCATTAGTTCAAAATTGCTATTTAATTGCTGCAGGACTACCAAGCTATAAGACAGGCCAATCTCAATAAACAGGACTATTAATAACAATATCGAGGCAGGATGATTTTCCAGATGATCCTGACAGCGCTACGCGCTGAAAATGTAAAACCCCACCGTCAAATTCAAGTAAACTAACCTCAATTAAAACACAACTGCGTTGTATGAGGATGATCTTTTAGATGATCCTGACAGCGCTACGCGCTGAAAATGTAAAACCCCACCTTACAAATTCAAGTAAACCAACCTCAATGAAAACACAACTGCGTTGTATGAGGATGATCTTTTAGATGATCCTGACAGCGCTACGCGCTGAAAATGTAAAACCCCA
>CANLKV010000005.1 GCA_947491755.1 uncultured Nonlabens sp.
GCTTTATTGTCACCAGCGCGTGATCTAGGGATCATGTGAATCATCCCTTCTTCTCCGCTTAGAGCAAAGCTCGGTTTATGAAAAGCGTGTGGTATAAAAATTGGCGATAGAATTTGATTCCGTTACTAGAAGGGCGATTCCCTAACTACAAGCATTGGACTCTATTGATATAAATCTTAACTAATTTTAATAGATGGCATGCGCTCATTTTTGACCCACGCAAAAACACGGCCCTCCAAAGTCTAAGTTTATATTCACCAGTTCATTTGTTCTGCCTAGCTATTCAAAAATTTTGGCTGTCACTATTTTTCATTCCTCAAAACATGGCAACGCTAGAATCACTCATATTCATTTTTGAGTCGCTATAATACCAGATATTATTAAGGTTTATTTTCCAAGATATAGTTAAGCGGTTGAGATTGAATTCGCTTTCGCAAAAGCGTGCGTTCTCGAAAATTAAAACCCAGTTTAACCCTTTGGTTATTCTGGGTTTTTATTTACCCTATAAACCAAAGGATACCAATCAAAACATTTATATTTTTAACCACTTGAAGAATATTTGAACGGTAAGTTTCAGTTCTAAGAAAATAATATCATAAAACCAATTAATGTCAAACAATAATCAAAGAGCCGAATTACAATCCCAAATATGGAAAATAGCAAACGAGGTGCGTGGTTCTGTAGATGGGTGGGATTTTAAACACTTTGTATTAGGCACACTTTTTTACCGCTTTATAAGTGAGAATTTTACTAAATATATAGAAGCCGGTGATGATAGTATCGATTATGCTAGCTTACCAGATAGCGTTATTACACCAGAGATTAAAATAGATGCCATTAAAACCAAAGGCTATTTTATCTACCCTAGCCAGTTGTTCTCAAATGTTTCTAAAACAGCAAATGATAACGAAAACCTTAATACGGACCTTGCTGCCATTTTCACAGCTATAGAAAGCAGTGCAAATGGGTATCCATCAGAGCAGGATATAAAAGGGTTATTTGCAGATTTTGATACCACCAGTAATCGACTAGGTAACACTGTAGAAAATAAAAACAGCCGTCTAGCAGCCGTACTCAAGGGTGTAGCAGGATTAAAATTAGAAGGTGAGTTTGAAGATAGTGAGATAGACCTCTTTGGTGATGCTTATGAGTTTCTCATCTCTAACTATGCCGCAAACGCTGGTAAGTCTGGCGGTGAATTCTTTACACCGCAAAGTGTTTCTAGACTCATCGCACAGCTAGCCATGCACAAGCAAGAAAAGGTTAATAAAATCTATGACCCAGCAGCGGGATCTGGCTCCTTATTATTACAGGCCAAAAAACATTTTGACAGCCACATCATAGAAGAAGGTTTTTATGGGCAAGAGATCAATCATACCACCTATAACTTAGCGCGTATGAACATGTTTTTGCACAATATCAACTATGATAAGTTTCATATTGCTCTAGGGGATACGCTTATTGACCCACAATTAAGCGATGATAAACCATTTGATGCTATTGTATCAAACCCACCTTATTCAGTAAGATGGAAAGGTAGCGATGATCCTACCCTAATTAACGACGACCGTTTTGCTCCTGCAGGCGTATTAGCGCCTAAGTCTAAAGCAGATTTTGCCTTTGTACTCCATTCCTTAAGCTATCTATCGCCTAAAGGTAGAGCAGCATTGGTATGTTTCCCAGGTATCTTTTACCGTGGTGGTGCAGAACAAAAAATAAGAAAATACCTAGTTGACAACAACTATGTAGAAACCATTATAGCTTTAGCTCCTAACTTATTTTTTGGCACTTCTATAGCCGTTACCCTATTAGTACTATCTAAAAGCAAGACCGAAAATAAAACCCAATTTATAGATGCTACTGGTGAGGAGTTCTTTAAAAAAGAAACCAATAATAACGTACTACACAAAGATCATGTAGCGCATATCATGCAGCTATTTGATAGTAAAGAAGAAGTCCCGCACATAACCACCACTATTGACAATTCTAAAATAGCCGATAACGATTACAATCTCTCTGTAAGTAGTTATGTAGCCGCAAAAGACACTCGAGAAAAGATTGATATTACAGCACTTAATAAAGAAGTTGCCGCTACCGTAAAGAAGATAGACCAACTACGTGCCGACATTGATACCATTGTAAAAGAAATAGACCTGCCTGCCGGCAGGCAGGAGGATGAGTTGTTTTATACTTATGTATTACTTTGTAATGATGGTAGTTATTATACGGGATTTACTGATAATCTTGAAAATCGATACCAGCAACATTTGAATGGGCAAGGTGCTGAACATACTAAAAAGCACACACCCATCAGAATCGCTTATCATGAAACTTTTAATACTAAAAAAGAAGCTATTGACAGAGAGAAATACTTTAAGTCTGGGGCTGGAAGAGAATGGTTGAAAGCGCAAATAGAATCATTAGATAGTAAAATTTCATAACGGATGAGCCTAGAAAAAAGAGAAATCATCATTTATAAAGGTGGCGATGGTCATCCAGACCTTTCTGTCTTTTTAGAAAATGAAACGGTATGGCTTTCTTTAGATCAAATGGCAGCCTTGTTTAATAGGGATAAGTCTACTATTTCTAGGCATATCAAAAATATTTTTGAAGAAAGAGAATTAGAACCAAAATCAGTTGTTGCAAAAAATGCAACAACTGCCGCAGACGGTAAAACGTATCAAGTAGATTACTATAACCTAGACGTTATCATCTCGGTAGGTTATCGTGTAAAGTCTATACAGGGTACACGCTTTAGACAGTGGGCCACACAGCGCCTTAAAGAATACATAGTAAAAGGCTTTACAATGGATGATGAGCGCCTTAAAAATCTAGGTGGCGGTAATTACTGGAAAGAACTTTTAGACCGCATACGCGATATACGCTCTAGTGAGAAGGTCATGTACAGGCAGGTGCTAGACTTGTATGCTACGGCTACAGATTATGACCCAAAAAGTGATTACAGTACCACTTTTTTTAAAATCGTACAGAATAAACTGCACTATGCCGCACATGGCAATACCGCAAACGAGGTTGTTTTTTTAAGAGTAGATAGCAACAAACCCTTTGCAGGACTCACCAGTTTTAAAGGCGATCAACCTACTCAGGCAGAGGCGATGATTGCTAAAAATTACCTAGAAGAAAAAGAACTTAAAGTATTGAATAATCTGGTAGCGGCATACTTTGATCTGGCAGAATTAAACGCCATTGAAGAACGAGAAATGCGCATGGAGGATTATGTCACAGAGCTAGATAATATCCTTAAAAGTGCTGGACGTAAAGTGCTAGAAAATGCAGGTACACGATCTAGTAAACAAGCAAAGGAAAAAGCTGCCAAAGAATACAAGTCTTACAAAGCCAAAACCCTAAGCACGGCCGAGAAAGATTACCTTAAAACCATCGCTGCACTAGAAAAAACAGCCAAAAAACAAAGCCGTAAAAAATGAGCAACCTAGAACAACTATTAGAAGGTGTGGGTGTGGAGTGGAAGACTTTGGGTGAGCTTGTAAAACTTCAGCGTGGAAGAAGATTAGTTAAAAAACAACTCAAAGAAACTGGAGGGTATGCGGTGTACCAAAATTCAATGACGCCTTTAGGCTACTACACGGAAAATAATGTAAAAGCATATTCAACTTTTATTATTTGTGCTGGTGCAGCAGGTGAAATAGGTTTTAGTGACGTTGAATTTTGGGCAGCAGACGATGTTCATTATTGTATTACACCTGACTTTGTAAATAATAAATTTATATACTATTATCTGATGACAAAGAAATATAAAATTTCATCTCAGGTTCGTCGTGCCAGTATTCCAAGATTATCAAAAAGAGTTCTAGAAAAAATAAAAATCCCAATACCATGCCCAGATAACCCAGAGAAGTCACTGGCAATTCAAAAAGAAATAGTTCGCATTTTGGATAATTTTACAGAACTTACAGCAGAGCTTACAGCAGAGCTTACAGCACGTAAAAAACAATACAGTTATTATAGAGAGCAATTATTACGCTTTCGCGAAAGCGAGGTAAAACACTTACCTATGGGTGATGAAAGTGTTGGCAAATTTATAAGAGGTAAACGATTTGTAAAAACAGATATGATTTCTGAAGGAGTTCCCTGTATACATTATGGAGAAATGTACACACATTACGATACATGGGCAGATAAAACAAAATCATTTGTTAGTAGAGAGCTTGTAGAAAAGAAGAATCTAAGAAGAGCCGAAAAAGGTGATGTTGTGTTAGTCGCTGCTGGCGAGACTATTGAAGATATAGGACAAGGAACAGCTTGGTTAGGTGAAGAAGGAGCTGTTATACATGATGCTTGTTTTTACTATAAAAGTGATATAAATCCAAAATATGTCGCATACTTTACAAGAACAAGACAATTTCACGACCAGATTAAAAAACATATTCGTACTGGTAAAATTTCGGCAATTAATGCTGCTGGTTTAGGTAAAGCAGTCATACCAATCCCACCACTAGAAGAACAAGAACGCATCGTCAACATCTTAGATAAATTTGATACACTCACGACTTCCATCAGTGAAGGATTGCCTAGAGAAATTGAGTTGCGCCATAAACAGTATGAGTACTATAGAGAGCAGTTGCTTAGTTTCTAGTCTTAGTTTACTATTAAAGGCTAGTTGTAAACGATAAGGGTTGTTGTGTTTACGCTTTCGCGAAAGCGTAATTCTAAAAAATCAAAAGAGTTCAATAAAGAAAAAGTGCCCATGAAAACATATAAAACCATAGCCGAGAGTAACAACTTTATTGTACTGGATAAATACACCAAGTTTGCTCAGGTAAATGAAACGCCTGGGAGCTATCAGTCAGAGGCAGATCAGGAAAAAGAACTCATACAAGATCTAGTACATCAAGGCTATGAGTATGTACCAAACCTAAGGACACCTAGTGCAATGCTGGCCAATGCACGTGTACAACTGCAACAGCTCAATGACATGCAGTTTACTGATAAAGAATGGGAGCGTTTTGTCATAGAATATCTGGATAAACCTAGTGATAACCTAGTCGATAAAACCAGAAAGCTGCACGATAATTACATTCATGATTTTGTTTTTGATGATGGGCATATTCAAAATATTTATCTGGTAGATAAAAAAAATGTGGTACGCAATAAAGTACAGGTTATCTCTCAATTTGAGCAAACAGGCACCAGTGCAAATCGTTATGATGTCACCATTCTAGTAAATGGCTTGCCACTAGTACAGGTAGAACTTAAAAAACGTGGCGTAGCCATACGTGAGGCTTTTAATCAGGTACATCGTTACACTAAAGAGAGTTTTAATACAGAAAATTCCTTATTTAAATACCTGCAAATCTTTGTCATTTCTAATGGTACAGACAGTCGTTATTTTGCAAATACTGTAGAGCGTAGTAAAAACAGTTTTGACTTTACCATGAACTGGGCAAAAGCAGATAATTCTCTAATTAAAGATATAAAAGACTTTACTACTACCTTTTTTGATAAGCGTACGTTGTTGAATGTACTTCTAACTTATTCTGTTTTTGATATAAGTAATACATTATTAGTCATGCGACCGTATCAAATTGCAGCTACAGAGCGTATGTTATGGAAGATAGAAAGCTCTTACCATGCAAAGAACTGGGCAAGTACAGAAAGTGGCGGTTTTATATGGCATACTACGGGATCTGGAAAAACACTTACCAGTTTTAAGGCAGCAAAATTAGCGACCAAACTTGATTTTATCGATAAAGTATTTTTTGTGGTAGATCGCAAAGATCTAGATTATCAAACCATGAAAGAATACCAGCGCTTCTCTCCAGATAGTGTCAATGGTTCAGACAGTACCGCAGGCCTTAAAAGAAACATTGATAAGACAGATAATAAGATTATTGTTACTACCATTCAAAAGTTGAATAACTTAATGAAAGGGGAAAAGGACTTAGCCATTTATCAAAAGCAGGTCGTTTTCATTTTTGATGAGGCGCACCGCTCACAATTTGGCGAAGCCCAAAAGAACTTAAAAAAGAAGTTTAAAAAGTACTATCAATTTGGTTTTACTGGCACACCTATTTTCCCAGAAAATGCATTAGGTTCGGAAACTACGGCAAGCGTTTTTGGTAGAGAACTACATTCCTACGTGATTACAGATGCGATAAGAGATGAAAAGGTACTAAAGTTTAAGGTAGATTATAATGACGTGCGCCCTACTTTTAAAGGCCTTGAAACTGAGCAAGATTTAAAAAAGCTATCTGCAGCCGAGAATAAGAAGGCACTACTGCATCCAGTACGTATTAAAGAAATATCAGAATACATTCTAAAACACTTTAGACAAAAGACACATCGTACAAAAGGCTCAAACAGCGGTTTTAATGCCATGTTTGCTGTAAGTAGTGTGGATGCTGCCAAATTGTATTACGAGGAGTTAAGTAAGCTTCAGAAGGGCAGTGAGAAGCCATTAAAGATCGCTACTATATTTTCTTTTGCAGCAAACGAGGAACAAGGTGCTATAGGAGAAATACAAGATGAAACTTTTGAGCCTACCGCCATGGATACCAGTGCCAAAGAGTTTTTATCCAGTGCTATCAAAGATTACAACGCCGCTTTTAACATGAATTATGGTATAGATAGCAAGGGCTTTCAAGACTATTACCGTGATCTGGCAAAGCGTGTAAAAAGCAAAGAGGTAGATTTATTAATCGTCGTAGGTATGTTTCTTACTGGTTTTGACGCACCTACGTTAAATACCTTATTTGTAGATAAAAACTTACGTTATCATGGGTTAATACAAGCCTTCTCACGAACCAACCGTATTTATGATGCTACTAAGACCTTTGGGAATATTGTAACTTTTAGAGATTTAGAAAAAGCAACGATAGATGCGATTACGCTTTTTGGAGATAGTAAAACTAAAAATGTAGTATTAGAAAAAAGCTATAAAGAATACCTGGAAGGCTTTACCGATATTGCAACCGGTACAGCCAGACGCGGTTATATAGAAGTAATTAATGAGTTAAAAGAAAAGTTCCCAGATCCTGACGAGATTGTAACCGAAAAAGATAAGAAAGAGTTTTCTAAGCTATTTGGAGAATACTTAAGAGTAGAGAATATATTACAGAACTATGACGAGTTCAATCATCTTAAAGCCCTACAAAGCATCGATACTAATGATGAAGTAGCACTGGAACAATTCAAAGAAGAGAATTTCTTAACCGATGAAGATATCGACAGTATGCGCGATATTGAAATCCCAACAGAAAGAACCGTACAAGATTACCGCTCTACCTATAACGATATACGTGATTGGCTGCGAAGAGAGAAAAAAGGCAATGAAGCAGAAGAATCTGATATTGATTGGGATGATGTAGTATTTGAAATTGACCTATTAAAATCTCAAGAAATAAACCTAGATTATATTCTAGAATTAATTTTTGATAATAACAAGAAGACTAAGGATAAGTCAGAATTAGTTGAAGAGATTAGACGAGTTATACGTGCCAGTGTTGGAAATCGAGCTAAAGAAGGCTTAGTAGTTGACTTCATCAATGAAACAGATCTAGACGATATCAAAGAAAAAGCAACGATTATAGATGCCTTCTTTGCCTATGCTCAAGCGAGACAAAGCAAAGAAGTTTCTGAACTTATTGAAGAAGAAGATTTAAACAGCGAGGAAGCTAGACGTTACATTGCAACCTCATTGAAGCGTGAATATGCCAGTGAAAACGGTACAGAGCTGAACTCTATTTTGCCAAAAATGAGCCCATTAAATCCTCAATACTTAACCAAAAAACAAACTGTATTTCAAAAGATCGCCTCGTTTGTAGAGAAGTTTAAAGGAGTGGGCGGTCAACTGTAACGATTTTGATATCGATAAAATAGGCTTATGCATTTATACCAACTAAATTCAAAAGAATCCATTCACATATTGAAGGAAAAGCCTTTTAAACTAGAAAGGGAGATACAATCTATTTTTGAAAGCAATTTAGGGACGTTCATGGATCTACAATTGGTGAAATCAGTTATCTATTATATATATTTACAAACGCGTTGAAAACTACATTGCTATAATAGTAGCGATAACAAAGTCATTAATATCAAGACTTTACATATCAACAAACCTTCAGAAAGGCTTCTTGAATTTGTTCGTACTCTTAAAGAGAAAAAAGAGAACAGCAAGAAAGAGCTTCTGTCAAACATGGATTTATATTTTAAATAATCTTTGTGATTGCCACTACTGTAATTCCTTTTACCAGTGCAGCTGGCAGCAAGTATCTTATTCAATTAAAAACATTTGAGTCAGGAGTAGATTTTGATATTCCTGTAATTGATGTAACTATTGCATTGATCACAAGAAACGAAAGGGTAATAGGGTCAAGGGATTTGATTGGTATCTGTAAAATTATCCAGCAATAACTTACAGATCATCGCGTAGTCTTTTATTATTACTGTGACCATAGTGAAGAGGATATATTTATTTCGAAAAGAAACAGTAATAAAAGCCTACAATTATTTAGGAGTAATCTGTTTGAAAGTTTATTCGATTTTTTGGGTACGACAGGTTATATACAAGATCAATTAATTATGGGTGATGAAGATTGCCCTGATGTACACTTCATCTCTCTTATATCTAGAACTGAGGATAAATCCCACCTAACAGATATTAGTATAGAAGTACAAAAAATGAATGACAAGTAGTTGAATAGTTTTAGAACTTCATTCAGCATTCGAGTAGGTAGTAAGTTATCTCCGCTTAGAGCAAAGCTGGATTATGAAAAGCGTTTGGTATAAAAATTGGCGATAGAATTTGATTCAGTTACTAGAATGGTGATTCCCTACCTACAAGCATTGGACTTTATTAATATAAATCTTAACTAATATTTCTAGATGGCATGCGCTCATTTTTCAACCACGCAAAAACACGGCCCTCCAAAGTCTAAGTTAATATTCACCAGTTCATTTGTTCTGCCTAGCTATTCAAAAATTTTGGCTGTCACTATTTTTCATTCCTCAAAACATGGCGACGCCAGAATCACTCAAATTCATTTTTGAGTCGCTATAATACCAGATATTATTAAGGTTTATTTTCCAAGATATTGTTAAGCGGTTGAGATTGAATTCGCTTTCGCGAAAGCGTAAACATTAAAAATCTCATAGAAAAAAACATTCACATAGATAGCCCCCATGCGGATAAGTTGATAGAATGGTCTATAATGTAATATGTACGAAAAAACAGAGATTACCCTACTATTATGTGCAGGTACTTTCCAGCCAATTAAGTCGATGCAACTTACTATAAGATAATCGATGCAAGAAAATATAAAAGCCCGGTTCCCACCGGGCTTTATTAAAGTGCAACCATTCCTATGTAGGAAAACTGATTGTACTCTTGCCGGTCTAATAAGTTGGAGGGATATTAGGCGCGGCACCAAACTATCTAATACTCCAAAGATAAGTTCAACGCCTACCTATTTCGATAAATATACATTATGAACGCTAATCAATCTAGTACATTGTTTTGTGTTAATCTAGTTTATCTTTTATGCGTAATCAAATAAAAGATAATTTATAAATCACAAAAGCTACTACTTTAAAAATCTGATTACAAGCAAGTTGAAAATAGATGAAAGATTCTTGATGAAAAGAAATGGCAAAAAGATCATTGTATTAAAATTGTAGGATAATTCTTATACACTTGTAACGCCATCCAATATTTGAGTTATTTTAAGACATGACACTCAATCTTCATAGCTCAAATAGTGTGTCTCATTGTTGGCTTTAAAACAAAAGCCTGGCGGGAACCAGGCTTTATGAAAGCGCAATCACTTTCTACATAGGGGAAAGTAAATTGTACTATTTGCCGGTCTAATAAAGTTGGAGGGATATTAGGCACGGCACCAAACTATCTATATTTCAAAGATAAATTCAACACCGTTGTGAATCGATAAAACAAAATTATGATAAGTCATATATCTATAATAACAAATGCGATTAACCTGTATTAAGACTTTAAGGATCAATTTATTGCAGAATAGACGGCATTCTATATCTTTTACCTTGCCCACTTGCCATTGCCAACCAATAGAGTTCTTCAATACTATTAAAACAGGTTCTAAGCAATCATACACAGATAATAATGAGTGCTGCTATCGGCAATTTATTACTTATGATTATTTGGTTACACCGTTAATAAGATGTGTAAAAGATTTACTAGTTAAAGCAAGCGTTAAAATCAATACAGCTTTATGGAAAGAAAAAAGCCCGATTCTCATCGGGCTTTATTGAAGCGCAATCATTCCTATATAGGGATCAAATGATTGAACCAAAGCCGAACGTAATAAGTTGGAGGGATATACCGTCCGGCACCAAACTATCTAATACTTCAAAGATCCGATCATCTGTAAAACTGAACACTATATCTAGATTATCAAAAAGCGTTAATTCAAATTAAAATATAACCTTAACCTAGCTTAAGTTATTGTTCAAACATTTGTAACCAATAATTAAACAAAAATATAATAATAAAAATTTGATCAACAATACTATAGCATGAAAGCTCTATACATGTCAAACCAAATAAATGCTAGCGAAGAATAGGTGTCAATCTTGTAGGAAAAGTCTTTATTTTATATTTATTTTCTTTCCAAATAATGTTATTATAGGCATTTTTTATCGATTATCTGTTTATAAGCTCCATACATCTGTAAAAACTAAATTACGAAAACGATATTTTTAACAGTTTCCTCACAATTGATAATTAACATTTATTAAATATCTATAAGATAAACCTATCGCTATATTGTCTGTAAAATGAGTCTTTCCTATATCTTGCAGTCTCGTTTCAATATCCCTAAATTTTGAAATACTATGGATTATATCAGACAAATCTTACCCTATTTCGAAAAAAAGATTCAGTTAACTGACTGTGAAAGGGCCTATATTATGTCTAGGCTTACTGTAAAAAAAGTAAAAAAATCAGAGTACTTGCATCGTGAAGGTGACATTACAGATTCCTACAATTTTGTGATTCAGGGTGGATTAAGGATGTATCACATTACCGACGAGTTTAAGGAATATACACTTCATTTTGGTTTTGAAAATACGTTTATCGGCGATTTGAACAGTTTTGCCAAATCAAAACCTAGTAGTTTTAATATTCAGGCTATTGAAAATACGATTGCCTTGCAAATCTCCAGAGCGGATCATAAGTCGTTATTTGAAAAAATACCAAAGCTGTACGACTTTTTCATCACGCTTTATGAAGACTCTTTAATATAGGCCAATAAGCGTATTTTAATGACGATAAGTAGTAGTGCAGAAGAAAAATATGAAGAATTTTTAACCCGTTACGGCCATTGTTCTAATCGCATAACGGATAAATTAATTGCCTCTTATATAGGGATCACCCCAGAATTTTTCTCAAAACTGAAAAACAGAAAGCTCTCGCATTCCTCAGACGGTTCTAGTGCTGCCTAAAATTTGATAGCACTAACTCTCGATTTAAAAGATGCATCAAATAGATCTTTTTTTATACGAGTAAGAAATTTGCGAAAATGGAATTTTGACCTTCTATTTATCATAAAGGCCTTTAGCGAGCAAAAAAGTCGTGTTATTCCTTTTTCAATCTATAAAAATCGGCCAGATCACCCTCAATAACTTGTTGTTGCTGATCCAGACGTATGAGCATATTCTCTCCCACCTTATAGTGGTGTACTAGATCATCATCGCGCTCTAGTGTTATGATAGAGCCTTCATCATTCCAGTGATAACTCCCCTGCTCTGTTTCGGCCTCATATTCTTTGCCTAGGTATCGCATACTCAATGTATAGTTCTGTTCATCGATCAATGTAACCGTTGTTTCAATTCCCTCACAGTCTGCACAGGGCAATATGCCCGTGTAAGTTCCTAGATAATCCAGTGAATTTTTACTGTTATGAATGGGGTCGCTAGCTTGTAACTCGCTTGCTTCCTGTAAATTTTCCTTAGTATCTTCCGTTTGTTTACAACTGGTGGTGGCAATAATTATTGCAAGGCATAGATAAGTTGTTTTTAAAGAGATTGATTTCATATCGCTTGTTTTTAAAATGGTTAAACGCCAGTGATCATTGATTATTGCTGGATGCTTTGTTCCATAAGTGCCTGGACTAATTCACGAGCATAACTCATGGTTGCATTATCCAAGTTTCTAGGGTCTTTTACTTCAAAGGCTCCTATCCATTGTAAATGCTCTGACGACGAGTTGTCTATTTTATAAAAAGCACTTTGAAATTGATACTGTACGCCCGTCTCGATTCTATCGGGCTGCCAGGTAGTGACTGGGTAATAAACTAACCCACGGCCAAAACGACCTATACGTCTAGGGTAATAATAGGTACTAGTATTTCCAGGAACCACTTGCTGGTACTGTTCTGTCTTTATAAAATTTGTAACAATACCACCGTCAAATCCTGCTTGCTTTAAATTTTCTGTTAGAGCATCAAGATCTGCATCAGTAAATTCTTTATTAGCATCCTTAAGCAACTCTACTTGATATGATGGGACTGCTTGAATTCCCTTTTCTTTGAGAAGCCCCACCACATCATTTTCAAATTTAATTCTACCGGTCTGATCTGCTATTCTAGCTGCCACCACAATTTTGTCATATTGCGTTTTTTGCTTACTCACATTCTCAAAACTCTTCAAATAGCCGCTGCTGCAAGAGCTGATGATCCATGTCATGAGCACTAACAATCCCAGTTGTAGGCCGTTCTTTATAAAGGAGGTATTCATATATTTCTTTGTGTAATTTAATTCTTGATAGCTTGTATAACACGTCTTACATATTTAAGGACGTTATTTCCTGTTTTATAGACTTGTTTCAGTCAATGACCGCCCTAGACTGGTTGATTTTTAGATGTTTTGAACTGCGTTGTCGTTGTGTTTTAAAAGCATCAACGTGCTTTTCTATTTCACGATTCCAAAACGGAACCAATTCAGACATTTTCTCTTTCCATTGTTCAGACTTAGCTAGTTGTGGGTAAGCAAAATGCAGTACATCAATCATAATATCTACAGCCACAGATGCTCCTGGAGAGGCACCCAGTAGCGCAGTTATTTTACCATCTTTACTATGAATTACCTCTGTGCCAAATTCTAGTATACCGCCCTCTTTCTCATCTTTTTTAATGATTTGAACACGTTGCCCTGCAGTCCTTAAATGCCAGTCATCTGCATTAGCCCCCTTTATAAACTTACGCAACTCTTCCATGCGATCGCTATGATTCATGCTTACCTGCTGTATCAGGTATTTCGTGAGCGGTAAATTATGCCAGAACACGCCCCACATGGCTGGTATATTGTCAAACTTGATACTCTTAAATAAGTCCATATAAGAACCGTGCCGTAGGAACTTAGTGCTAAAACCTGCAAATGGACCGAACAATAATTCTTTCTTCCCATTGATATAACGCGTGTCTAGATGTGGCATAGACATGGGCGGTGCACCCACCTCTGGTTTTGCATAGACCTTAGCATCGTGCTGTGCAATAATTTCTGGATTGTTACAGATAAGCCAGGCGCCACTAACTGGAAACCCGCCATACCCATCCTTCTCATGTATTTCAACTTTTTGTAATAACGGCAATGCACCACCACCAGCACCTATAAAAACATGGCCAGCCTCTACATGTATTGATTGACCGGTCTCTGTATTTTTAAATTTAACATCCCATTGCTCATTGCTAGTAGGGTCTACATCCAGCACCTCGTGCATTGTATGGACTGGGGTTTCAAAATGATTCTCTAGGATCTCATAATACTTACGTGTCAAAGCTTCAAAATTAACACCAGTACCTAGCTCCATACGAGTAGCCGCCACGACCTCATCAACAGATCTGTCTGCCATCATCAATGGCAACCAATTTTTAAGAGTATCATAATCTTTAGAAAATTGAAGGTCTGTAAATTGCGCATGCTTTTTCATGGCTTGCACCCGTTTTTCCAAAAACGCAACATCATCCGCTCCCTCAACAAAACTATGGTGTGGTACCGGCCGGATGAACTCTTCAGGGTTTTTGATATATCCCTTTTCTACTAGAAAAGTCCAAAACTGTTTTGACTTTTCAAACTGCGATACAATATGTACCGCTTTAGAAACATCAATCTCCCCTTTCTCATTCATAGGGGTGTAATTGAGCTCGCAAAAAGCAGAGTGGCCCGTACCGGCATTATTCCACGCAGCCGTACTTTCTAGCGACACATCTTCCAGTCGCTCTAATATCAATATCTTTTGATTCTTATCCATTAATTTGAGCATAAGTGCAAGTGTTGCACTCATTATACCGCCACCTACGCAAACAAGATCGTAATGGGGATGAAAAGATTGTGATGCTATCATAATATCATGGATTGGGGTTGGTTAGCTACCTCTGTCATTTTCTACAGGCCGATTTATTCCGCTTTCGCGAAAGCGAAATCCTGTTTAAATATAGAACCAATTTTAAAAATAACGTTAAAGCATGTGCATTTACAACCCTGCGGCAGCTGAAAGCCTATCACTTTAAGTCAATAATAACCGTTTTTGAAAATAAATAATTCCCCTAATGAAATTTGTCTTAATCTTTTAAGCACCTATAAACCTTTTATACTAGGTCTGTTGATGGGATGCATTGCCGCACAGCATTTTGTGCAAAACTGACTTTTGTCATTTATTAGGCTGAGGAGTACAATTAGCTTTGTAGAAAACTTCCCTGCATGAAAACACTACTTGTCCCTACAGATTTTTCCTCACATAGTGAGAATGCCTTAAGAGCTGCCGCTAGTATCGCTCGTAAAAGTGCCGCCAGAATTGTGTTGTTACACATGGCTGGCATTGCCGACGGATTAATGACACAGGAAGAATCGCATCGTGCGCTAGAATCTGTATTCTATTATAAAAAAGCACAATTACAATTTGAAAAGCTCATCAGTGCACCTTACCTAGAAGGGATAGAACTCGTTCCCGTTCTCAAGAAAAAAGAAAACTTCTACCAGATCAATGACATAGCACAAGAGTATAATACCCAGCTAATAGTCATGAGCTCGCATGGTAGTAGTGGACTTAAAGAGGTCGTCATGGGTTCTAATACAGAAAAGGTAGTGCGCACAGCCCTGATACCGGTATTAGTCATCAAACAGTTTGTTGCTCAATTTGAATTAGAAACTGGTGTTTTTGCATCAGATTTTAGTATAGAATCTATCCCAGCATTTAAAAAGGCAAGAACTTTTTTTGAGCAGTTTAAAGCAAACATGAAATTGGTCTATGTCAATACTCCAGGGAAAGGTTTTAAATCCAATCAAGAGATGGATCAGATCTTTTTTGAGTTTTTTAAAAATCTAGGAGACCCATTTCCTGCAGAGCGTATTCAGGATATCAGCATTTTCTCTGATTTTACTGTTGAACAAGGTGTGATCGCTTATGGTCAGCTGCATAATGCAGACCTGATTGTTGTCCCTACACATGGCAGGCAGGGCTGGTCTCATTTTTTAAATGGCAGTATCTCAGAAGATATAGCAAACCACGCCATAAAACCTGTATTGACAATAAAAATTTAATCACTAACGATATGGATCTCAATCCCCTACAAGAGTTTCATGAACGTTTTTGCAAGGCACAACAAGGAGAGACTTCACAAGAACTCAATGCGATGATGCTCACCACCATCAGTGGCGAGCAACAACCACAATCCCGTATGGTTTTACTTAAAAAATACGACTGGGACGGTTTTACCTTTTTTACAAATTATGATAGCGTAAAATCTATAGACATTGCTGCTTACAGTAAGGTAAATGTATTTTTTAATTGGAGTAGCATACAATCATTCATATCAGTATCAGGTACAGCCATACGTATACATAGTAGTATATCAGACAATTACTTTGAACAACGACCCAGACTGAGCAAGCTAAGCGCTCACGCTTCTTTTCAAAGTAAACCCATTGTTTCACGTACCGCTCTTGAAGAACAATTTAAACAGGTAGAGCGATCTTTCAACAAGCGCAGTATCAATCGACCTAGCAACTGGGGTGGTTTTTTAATAAAACCTGTTAAAATCACATTTACAGATGTTAAAGGTGATGTCGTTTGTACTAAAACCTACCGATTGAACAGTCAACTGGTCTGGAAGTTAACGACTACCTATACAGCAAAATAACTTTATGAAATTGAATTACCACACGGCAGCACAAGCTGTAAAACATGTAAAATCTGGAGATCGCATTTTTTTTCAAGGTGCGGCAATGACACCCAATTTGTTGATACATCAACTGTGCCAGCGGCATGAAGAATTAAATGATGTAGAAATATGCCAGGTGCATACAGAGGGAGAAGCGCTTTATACCACTGCTCCTTACAATCAAGTATTTAAAGTGAATAGCTTTTTTGTGGGCAGTAATGTGCGTCAATCAGTTAATGGTGGTAACGGCGCCTATGTGCCTATATTTTTAAGTGAGATTCATCATTTATTCCGCCAGGGCATGTTACCGCTGGATGTAGCTTTTGTACAGGTTTCTGTTCCTGATGCACATGGTTATTGCTCGCTGGGGACATCTGTAGATATAACATTGCCTGCCCTAGAAACTGCCAAGATCATTATTGCACAGGTCAACCCTCATGTACCGCGCACCCATGGTGATGGGATCATACATATTTCAAAGATTGATGTAGCTGTAGAATGTGACGTCTCAATGAATAACAATACCGCTGCACCGTTGACTGATATTGAAAAGAAAATAGGTGCCAATGTTGCTCAACTTATCGACGATGGCGCTACTCTACAAATGGGTATAGGCAGTATTCCTAATGCCGTACTTAACAATCTATACAATCACAAAGGGCTAGGCATCCATACCGAAATGTTTTCTGATGGCGTACTACCCCTTATTGAGCAAGGCATTATTACAGGGGAGCACAAGGTAGTTAAACAGGGTAAGGTAGTCACCTGCTTTGCAGTGGGCAGCCAGAAACTATACGATTATGTAGACGACAATCCGTCGGTACATTTTAAAGAAGCGGCCTATACTAACGATACCGCGATTATCAGAAAAAATCCTAAAGTCACAGCTATAAACAGTGCCATAGAAATCGATCTTACTGGACAGGTATGTGCAGATACCATAGGCGGCAAGCAGTACAGTGGCGTGGGTGGACAGATGGATTTTATACGCGGCGCCTCTTTATCAAAAGGAGGAAAGCCCATATTTGCCATGACTTCTACCTCTCGCAAAGGAATTTCAAAGATTAGCTCGTTTCTCAATACGGGTGCTGGCGTTACTACCACTAGGGCGCACGTGCATTATGTTGTTACAGAGTATGGTGTTGCAAATTTGTTTGGTAAAAATTTGAAACAACGCGCCCAGGCCTTAATTAATATCGCACATCCAGATCATCAGGAGCGATTATCCAGAGAGGCCTATGAGCGATTTGGGGATTTAAAATTTTAAAGTAATGTTGGTTGATAGTTCGCTTTCGCGAAAGCGAACTTCTACTGCAAGCCTTCTTTGATAGCAGTCAATTTTTTCTTATCCAGCAGTTTAATGCGTTTTCCCTGGGTTGCAATCAATCCTTCTTTTTTAAAAGCCCCAAGTGTGCGGATCAACAACTCTGTAGCGGTGCCTACCACATCTGCAATATCTGATCGTGAAAGTTTTAAGTACAGATAATCCTCATTGTCTAGGCCAAAGTTTTCTTCTAGATATAACAAGGCTGCAGCCAGTCGCTGCCGCACAGGTTTTTGTGCCATATTTACAATGGTGTTGTCTGCTATACGCAGCTCGTCTGTCATTAATTTAAGAACGGCATTTGTAAATAAAGCGTTGTCCCTTAGACTGTCCTCGATATGACTTTTTGGGATAAAACAAACCTCCATGTCTTCGAGTGCTGTAGCACTTAAATTAGTACATTCTGACGATATCAAGCTGCGCTGGCCCAGTACCTCTCCTTTTGTGGCAAGTTTGACAATCTGGTCCTTACCGTTGTCACTTAACTTAGACAATTTTGAAATGCCATCTCTTACACAATAAACACCGTTAAGACGCTCGCCCTCTCTAAAGATTGCGTCGCCTTTTTTGAATTTTTTGGTTTCCTTGCGATCAGACATCGATTTGAGCTCCTCCTTACGCAGGGCTTTAAAGCTGTTCATCTGTCTGATGATACAATTTTCACATCTGGAGTTACTTTCTGACATAAGTCACAAAAATAAAGTTATTTCCCTAGATCAGGCCGGTCTTCATAAAAATCCTTGAACGTCTTATTTGTGTGATAATCGTCTTTAAGCACCTTATAGACGGTGTATACTAGAACTGCCTGGCCTATACAGGAGGTATAAAACACCCAACCAAAAGCAAGATTCATCGTGCTAAAAATCACTACAGTAAGCAACAGTAAAGTGGTAATTGCCAGCCAGGTCATCGCAGATATTCTCATGGTTTTTATTTCTAATTTAAGTAGAAACGGACACAATGGCTACTAATGATTTACTAAAAATATAAAAGCTGACTTATGTCATTTTTATAATGTACGGCATGTGACAACTTTGCAAGCAAGTTAGAGCCTATTATGGAATCATGTTACCACTGTGGCGATCCCTGTCGCAAATCGACCATCTCCCATTTGGACAAGCTATTTTGCTGTAATGGTTGTAAAACTGTTTTTGAAATTCTCAATGATCACGATCTTACCTACTATTATGATCTGCAACATACGCCA
This sequence comes from uncultured Nonlabens sp., assembly GCA_947491755.1. Classification (GTDB taxonomy): domain Bacteria; phylum Bacteroidota; class Bacteroidia; order Flavobacteriales; family Flavobacteriaceae; genus Nonlabens. Next base: position 18,698 of record CANLKV010000005.1, read on the forward strand.
GGAAAAACACCGCTTGCCATAGAGGGGCGCTATGATTTTTTAGAAAACAAGGATATTGTCGACCAGTTACTAGAGTTTGACGAACAACAAACACAGATTGTTTCCTTTGTAATTCCTCACATACATTGCAGTAGTTGCATCTGGGTACTTGAAAATTTGAACAAATTGCACCCAGCGGTAAAAAGCGCTCAAGTCAATTTTCCTGAAAAATCAGTACGCATCTCCTATAACAGTGCAGAAACGACGCTTAAGGAATTAGTGTTATTGCTGTGCCGTATAGGTTATGAACCTAGCATCTCACTAGATGATTTCAACAAGAAAGAAAAAAATGTGGACCGCAGCTTAATTTATAAATTGGGCGTGGCAGGCTTTGCATTTGGCAATATCATGTTTTTGTCATTTCCAGAATATTTTGAGGTTCACGAGTTTTGGCTAGAGCAATTTAAAGGACTCTTCCGGTGGTTGATGTTTGCTTTTTCTGTTCCCGTAGTTTTCTACTCGGCTAGAGATTATTTTATATCGGCCTATAAAGGGTTGCGCTCTGGTTTTTTAAATATTGATGTACCTATAGCGATAGGTGTAACCGTATTGTTTTTAAGATCCACGCTAGAAATAATCATGGACTGGGGCACTGGATTTTTTGATAGCCTCGCAGGTCTTATTTTCTTTCTTTTACTAGGAAAGTTTTTCCAGCACAAGACGTACGCATTTCTCTCCTTTGAACGTGATTACAAATCTTACTTTCCCATTGCCGTCACTCGACTGGTTAAAAAGGATGGTGCTGCGGGTAAAGAAACTGCTTACTCAAAATCAAAACCATCTGCCACAGAAGAACAACAGACACCAGTTTACGAACTGCAGCCTGGCGATCGCATTCTAGTGCGCCATAATGAACTTATCCCTACAGATGGTATTTTAATTCATGGAACAGCACTAATTGATTACAGTTTTGTGACGGGCGAGGCGATTCCCGTTACAAAGCAATCTGGAGACAAAATCTATGCAGGCGGCAGACAACAAGCGGGAGTTATTGAAGTAGAAATCACAAAAGCTGTAGAGCAAAGCTACCTGACTCAATTGTGGAACAACAGTGTTTTCAGTACAAATAAAGCTACCGCTTTTGAAAATCTGACAGATCAAATAAGCCGTCGTTTTACCATAGGTATTTTGAGTATTGCCGTGATTGCTACTGCCTACTGGCTGTTTATAGATCCAGCAATGGCTTTTAATGTATTTACGGCCGTGCTTATTGTAGCCTGTCCGTGTGCCATCGCTCTAGCTGCCCCTTTCACACTAGGAAACATGTTGCGTATTTATGGTAGACACCAGTTGTATTTAAAAGAAAGCAGCGTGATTGAACAAATGGCTCAAGTAGATATGGTAGTTTTTGACAAAACAGGAACCCTTACAGCCCATCAAAAAAATGGCATTACCTATCAAGGAATTACATTGAGTGAAGAAGAGCTACAAGTACTGCACAGCACCTTGCGAGCATCTAATCACCCATTGAGCAGGGCTTTATATGACCTGCTGGACGACCATGGTATCTATACCCTGGACGATTTTAAAGAAGAAACCGGGCAGGGCATTATGGGTATCTATGGGACAACTCAGATAAAAGTAGGCAGTCAACAATTTGTAGGTCATCATGGCACTGCCATTCAAAGCCTAGACACTCAAGTTCACATAAGTACTAATAACAATTATAAAGGCTGTTATATTTTCTATAACAACTACCGTACTGGTATGGAAGATTTGTTCAAGCAGCTGTCCAGCCGCGTTCAACTCGCCATACTCTCTGGGGATAACGATGGTGAGCGCACGTTTTTACAATCTCAACTACCTGATCGTGCCATACTCAAGTTTAATCAAAAACCAGATGATAAACTGTTTTTCATTAAACAACTACAAGATCAGGGCAAACGTGTCATGATGGTAGGCGATGGGCTCAATGATGCGGGTGCTCTTGCACAAAGTGATGTGGGTATTGCCGTGTCAGAAGATGTCAATGTCTTTTCCCCTGCATGTGATGGTATAATCGATGCCTCTCGTTTGATGCATTTGCATGACTACATGAGCATATCAAAAAAAGCTGTAAGCATCATAAAATATGCCTTCATCTTGTCTTTAATGTACAATCTAGTAGGATTAGCATTTGCCGTCACAGGTCATTTAATGCCAGTAGTAGCAGCTATTCTTATGCCTGTAAGCTCTATAAGTATTGTGGTATTTACCACGGTGTGCACAGCGCTATTAGGCCGTAAAATCAATTTTAAATAGAAGTCGTCATGAATCAAGAAATTATTGAATTATCAAGCCGGTTGAACCATCTTAAAAAACAGTTTTATCAAAGCAATTGCCAGGACTGTACAGTTAAAAAAATCTATTTACAAACAGAGTATCAGCGTCTTTCTCAACGATTATACAGGCTAAAAAATCGGAATTTGATGATGGGTACAGGTGCGCAAGTCACTATAAATCAACTTTCTCATGCGGCGGCAGTATTGGGTCTCTATACCGCAGTTTGATGCCACTTTTTTGACTTAAAAACCGCTTGATATAATCTTCCGAAAATATTTAAACAACTGACAAAAGTCATTTTTTAAGGAAGGCTTAGAAAATAATTTTGCTCCATAATAACGATTGATATGAGTATTATTTATGTCCTAATTACCGTGAGTGTTATCGTCGCTGTGATCTTTTTTACTGCTTTTGTTTACTCTGTTAAAAGAGGGCAATATGATGATACCTATACACCATCAGTCCGTATGCTTTTTGAAGATGAGCTGGTAAAAACAACTACACCTAAAGCACCTGCTCAAAAAGAAAATAACAACCAGTAACCTAATAATTATGCAAACAGAAAAATTTTACTACGATAATAAGATCGTAAAGAATTTTGTCCATGCCACCATCTTCTGGGGCATCATCGGGATGAGCGTCGGTCTGCTGCTCGCCTTTATGTTTTTATTTCCTAATGTTACCGATGGTATCTCATGGTTGAGCTTCGGTAGGCTGCGCCCACTGCACACAAATGCTGTCATTTTTGCCTTTGTGGGTAATGCGATTTTTGCTGGGGTCTACTACTCTACACAGCGCTTGCTCAAAGCTCGTATGTGGAAAGACTGGTTGAGTCAGTTAAACTTCTGGGGATGGCAGGCTATTATTGTAGGTGCTGCAATCACATTGCCACTGGGCTACACCACATCAAAAGAGTATGCAGAGCTTGAATGGCCATTTGATATTGCTATTGCCTTAATTTGGGTTGCCTTCGGTGCAAATCTTATAGGGACGATTCTTAAAAGAAGACAGCGCCACCTTTATGTTGCAATATGGTTTTATCTAGGAACTTTTGTAACTGTTGCCGTATTGCACATCGTTAATAGTGTTGAATTACCTATTTCTGCTCTTAAAAGCTACTCAGCTTATGCAGGAGTGCAAGATGCACTAGTACAGTGGTGGTATGGACATAATGCAGTGGCCTTTTTCTTGACTACACCATTTTTAGGTTTGATGTATTACTTTGTACCTAAAGCGGCTAATAGACCGGTCTATTCCTATCGCTTATCTATTGTGCACTTCTGGTCGCTTATATTTATTTATATCTGGGCAGGACCACACCACTTGCTGTACTCTTCCTTACCAGATTGGGCACAAAATCTAGGTGTAGCTTTTTCTATAATGTTGATTGCTCCATCCTGGGGTGGTATGATCAACGGATTGCTTACTCTGCGTGGCGCATGGGATAAAGTACGTACAGATCCTGTTTTAAAATTCATGGTTGTTGCGATTACCTGTTATGGTATGGCAACATTTGAAGGGCCGTTATTATCACTAAAAAATGTAAATGCGATAGCGCACTTCAGCGACTGGATCATTGCTCACGTGCACGTGGGTGCCTTAGGATGGAATGGTTTTTTAACTTTCGGTATGATCTATTGGCTTGTACCTAAGTTATTCAAGACAAGCCTGTGGTCAAATAAACTTGCTAATGCACATTTCTGGGTGGGTACATTAGGAATCATCATGTATGCCTTGCCTATGTATGTAGCTGGTTTTGTACAAGCATCGATGTGGAAGCAGTTTAACCCTGACGGGACATTAGTATATGGAAACTTCCTAGAAACTTTGAATGAAATCATTCCCATGTACTGGATGCGTGCCATAGGCGGAACGCTATATATCATTGGTTCGTTTATCATGCTATACAATATCGTACAAACCGTGCGACAAGGAAGCAGCGTTACTGATGAACTGGCCGAGGCTGCACCGCTTACAAAAGTGACTAACAAGCGTACCTCTAATGAGGCTTACCACACCTGGTTAGAAAGACGCCCTGTAAAACTTACCATTTTTGCAACGATCGCAATTTTAATAGGTGGCGCTGTACAAATCATACCCTCGTTAATGGTGGATGATTATGTACCAGTTATTTCAACCGTCAAACCATATACACCGCTTGAGTTAGAAGGTAGAGATATCTACATAAGAGAAGGTTGTGTGGGCTGTCACTCACAAATGATACGCCCCTTTAGAAGTGAGGTAGAGCGCTATGGTGAGTATTCAAAATCTGGAGAATACGTTTATGACCACCCATTTTTATGGGGTAGTAAACGTACAGGACCTGACCTGTTGCGTGTGGGTGGTAAATACAGTGATAACTGGCACTTGAACCACTTCTATGACCCACAAAGTACCAGTTCTGGATCCATCATGCCATCTTACAAATGGCTCATAGGCAGCGAGCTGGACAAATCTCAAACCGAGGATAAAATGGAAGCCATGGTGACACTAGGTGTTCCTTACACCCAGGAGGAGATCGCAAGAGCGCAAGAATGGATGCTTGAGCAAGGACAAACTATTGAGCAAAACTTATACTCAGATCCTGACTTTGCAGCTACTTATGAAGCCGATAAAAAATATGCGGCAGATAACGGACTTGATTTTGTCGAGATGCGCAACCGCGAGGTTGTAGCGCTTATCGCTTATCTACAACGACTGGGGACAGATATAAAAATTAAATCCAAAGAAGAAATTACATCAACCTTAAACAAATAGTCATGTTAAAATACATCAAAGGCAATCTGGAAAATATAGACGGTGTTGCCATCTATCCCATGATCTCTCTAGTCATCTTCTTTGTGTTTTTTGTTGCTCTTTTCTGGTGGGTATTTACTGCCAAAAAACAGCACATCGAAGAAGTAAGCAACATACCATTAGACATTGACAATCAAGACGATAAATTATGAAACTATCCACTATAATAAGAACCGCAGTTGTTGCGCTTTTCTCATATCTTTTTTTGGATTACATAGGATCAACAGATGAGACCAGCGCTTTTACAGAAACGCCATGGACCTGGCTTGTATTGATTATCCTCGTTATATTTTATGTGGCTGGTGATGTAAGCGTGCAGGCATTGAACAATGTCTTATATCACAGTTTAAGTGCTGACAAGCAAGAGGTGTACGATCGTAATATCGCTTCCGCGAAAGCGAAAAGAAACCAGTGGTTTAAGAATATCTATAACAAACTAGTAGGTAGCAAACCTATTGAACAAGAGGGTGAGATCGTCCTAGACCATAATTATGATGGTATACAAGAGCTGGACAACAATTTGCCACCCTGGTGGGTTTATGGGTTCTATGCGACCATCCTATTTGCGGTCGTGTACATGGCACGCTACCACATATTTGATGGTATAAATCAAGATGAGGAATATGTAGTAGCACAAGCCATCGCCCAGCAAGAAATAGAAGAATATAAAAAGACAGCAAAAGATCTAGTTGATGTAAACACAGTAGAATACCTGACAGATGCTAGCGATTTAAAAGCTGGAGAGATGATATTTTCAGGCAATTGTGTTGCTTGTCACAAAGTAGATGGCGGCGGTGGTATAGGCCCCAACTTGACTGATGATCACTGGATCCTGGGTGGTGGTATTAAGAATGTATTCAACACCATATCAGAAGGTGGTCGCGCAGGTAAAGGAATGGTAGCCTGGAAGTCAGACCTTAAACCAGTTGAAATGGCACAAGTCGCTAGTTATGTCTTAAGTCTACACGGTACAAACCCTCCAGATGCAAAAGCTGCCGAAGGAGAAATATGGCTGGATCCTAACGCTCCCGTAGAACAGGTGGAGGTAAAAGTTATCGACAGCACCCAGGTGGAAGTACTAATTGAAGACCAGCCCGTCACTGGCGATGTAGTTAACACAAAAGAGTAACACTTATGATGACCGAGGTAGCAGAAAACTTAAAGTGCAGTGACGCTCCCGTCGTGAAAAAGATTCATGAAAAAAATGGGTTTACCATCATGGCTATAGGACTTAAGCGCGGTGTGGAACTGGCTGCGCACATGGCACCATGCCCGGCTAAATTAATTGTGATTAAAGGAGAAATAGATTTTAATACCGCTACAGAAAGTAGACGTTATGCCTGTTATGAAAGTTATGATATTCCATTAAATGTCATGCATAGTGTGGTGGCCTATGACGATGCGATATTTCTCCTGTTTCTTAACAAAGAGGCCTCATAGCCAGTAACCCTATTTTAATTATAACGAGTAATCGTACACCCTATCATGGCAGAACAAGGCAAAGACAATTTTAGAAACACCATAGGGACTCTTAATGAAGAGGGTAAACGCGCCTGGGTATTCCCTAAAATGCCAGTAGGTAAATTTTATGAGTATCGTAAAATTGTAAGTTACTTTTTACTGGCAATTCTATTTGCTGCTCCGTTTATAAAAATTAATGGACATCAATTCCTAATGTTCAATGTACTTGAGCGACGTTTTAACATTTTTGGACTGCCCTTCTGGCCACAGGACTTTTACATTTTTGTAATCATGATGATCACAGGGGTGGTATTTGTCATCCTGTTTACTGTCGCTTTTGGACGGCTATTTTGCGGTTGGGTTTGTCCACAGACTATTTTTATGGAAATGGTTTTCAGGCGTATCGAGTACTGGATTGATGGCGATCGAGGCAAGCAAATACGTCTATCAAAAATGCCATGGAATCGCGAGAAAATTGTAAAACGCTCTCTTAAATGGACCGTATTTTTTATCATCTCTTTTCTTATTGCAAATGTTTTCCTAGCCTATTTAATAGGTAGTGATCGATTGATACGATACATCATCGATGGGCCAGCACAGCATGCTAGTACGCTAGTATCGCTCATAATTTTTACTGGTATTTTCTATTTTGTATTTGCCTGGTTTAGAGAGCAGGTATGCATCATCGTTTGTCCATACGGCAGGTTGCAGGGAGCATTACTTGACAACAAATCGATTGTGGTAGCCTATGATCACAAACGAGGCGAGAAGAAAGAAGGGCGTGCAAAATTCAAAAAAAACGAAGACAGGCAAGCAACGGGAAAAGGTGATTGTATCGATTGTTTTCAATGTGTACATGTATGCCCCACAGGTATCGACATACGCAATGGTACACAACTGGAATGCATCAATTGTACCGCTTGTATAGATGCATGCGACAGTATTATGGAAGCCGTGGATTTGCCCAAAGGTTTGATACGCTACACCAGCGAGGAGAATATTGAGAAAAAAGCGCCATTCACATTTACCCCACGTTTGAAAGGCTACACTATTGTACTGGGTATTTTAACAGCCGTGCTGATAGGTATGTTATTCTTGCGCAATGATGTCGAGGCTGATATTTTAAGACTACCAGGGCAGTTATATGAGCGCAAGGCAGACAACATTATAAGTAATGTCTACACCTATAAATTGGTCAATAAAACCAATAATGAGATCGCAAATGTACGTTTAAGGCTTTTATCTCACCCAGGAATAATCACTGTGGTAGGTCATGAGACCTTTAACGTGCCCCCTGGAGGCATGGCAGAGGGAACTCTATTTATAGAGCTGGATGCAAGTGCATTGAGCGGTGATAAGGATAAAGTCGTTATAGGCGTATTTGCAGGAGAAGATCAAATAGAAACCACGCGATCTGCCTTTTTAGGGCCACGCAGTTTCAATTGATGACGCTTTCGCGAAAGCGATATCACAAACAAAATAAACCAGAGCGGCACAACTTAAAAGAACGAATAATGAAAACAAATAATGACGACTGCTGCAAAGGCTGTCTAGCAGGAAAGCCAGGAGGCAATAAAGCATGCCAGGCAAAGCACATGCTTAAAGCAATGAACGAAAATCGGGAAGCGGCTATAACACAAGAAAATAATACCAATGAAATTTAACTGGGGAACAGGACTGGTAGTAGGCATGATCCTTTTTATAGGTTTTATCGTGTTTCTAGTATACCGCATGACCACAGATCATAACCTGAATCATGATCTGGTAACTGAGGGTTATTATCAAAAAGAAATGGAGTTGCAACAAGATATTTATGCACAACAAAATAGTGCTGCCATGGAAAAACAAATTACAGGTCTTAAAAATGATATGGGATACTTGCTACAATTTCCCGAAGGCTATAATCCAGAAAAAATAACTGGTCGCATTTTTATGTACCGCCCGTCAAATAAGCAATTGGATTTTGATCTACCGCTCAACATGACCGACTTGAATTTTTTAATTCCAGATCAACGCTTGCTAGAAGGCCGGTGGAATATAACCATCGACTGGGAATATGATGGTAAATCGTACCGATTCAAAAAGCAAATTACCTATTAATTATGTTGTTAACGGCGCTACTTTTTGGCCTACTGGGTAGTTTTCACTGCGTGGGAATGTGCGGCCCTATTGCTTTTTTACTTCCCGTAGATCGCAACAATCCTGTCAAAAGAGTACTGCAAGTTACAACCTATCACGCTGGAAGATTAACTACCTATGCCACTATAGGATTGCTTTTCGGCTTTTTAGGTAAGCGATTAGATGTATTTGGTTACCAGCAACAACTTTCTATAGCAATCGGACTATTGATGATCCTGGTGGTGCTGCTTCCTTCTAAAGTTTTTCAGCGCTACAATGGCTCTCGATTCATGTATCAATGGGTAGGAAAGATTAAAAATGCATTAGGCGCCCAACTTAAACATAAGTCCATGGATCGTTTTTTTGTCATTGGCTTTTTAAATGGTTTTCTTCCTTGCGGCCTGGTTTATATGGCAGTTTTTGGCAGTGTGGCAGCCGGCAACTCTTTGCAGGGCGCTTTATATATGATATTTTTTGGGCTAGGGACCATACCGCTAATGACCACAGCTACCTATTTGGGAAATTTCTTAAACACCTCTTTAAAAGAGCGTCTATTAAAAGCTATACCAGTAGCAGTTATTGTGATAGGGGCTTTGTTTATTTTAAGAGGACTGGGTCTGGGTATTCCCTATATCTCTCCTACCCCTCAAGTAGCGGTAGAAAAAATCACCGCACAGCAGGTGTGCCATTAAAATAAGCACCCCTTGACAACAGTATCGTTATAGGATTTCTATAACAGTGTATATGATTGATAATTATTAAATTAAAAGATGACATGAGCAATTCAAGCAGCTGATGTAGCTATTTTTTTCATCATTAAAGATTTATGTATCATGATAATATCCACCTATTTTCTACAAATGAGCCGGTATGTAGATGGCTGGCTAGCATACAGCCTGTACGCTTTAGTATTAATTGGCATTTTTGCCTTTATATTTGTGAAGCTGCGCAACGCAAAAAGACGGTCATCAAATAAACGATCTTCTACAAAGCGCAGGGACCATAACACGCCCTAAAACATGATTTACCCCTACATAAAATCCTTGCACCTCATCTTTGTAGTGACCTGGTTTGCTGGTTTATTTTATGTACCCAGATTGCTAGTTTATCAAATTGAGACCTACAGCAAAAATGCTACTGAAAAGAAAATATTATTACCTCAACTGCGGTTAATGACCCAGCGCTTGTGGTACATCATTACATGGCCCAGTGCAATCCTAACTGTAACATTTGCGATCTGGTTGCTTCTTCTCAACCCAGCCTGGTTATCGACGGGCTGGATGCAAGTAAAATTAGGCTTTGTTGCACTGCTCATTGTTTATCAATTTTATACTCAAAAATTGTATCGCATCTCTAGTAAACAAGAGCTCACATGGACTTCTAATCGCATGCGATTGTACAATGAGGTGCCAACAGTAGTGCTATTTGCGGTAGTTTTTCTAGCGATTGTAAAAAATGCGGTCAACTGGATTTATGGTGTCGCTGGCATTTTTGCCCTCATTGTTTTATTGATGTTGTTATTTAAAATATATCAGCGCACTCGTAAGGGATAAAATTCTAACGGTCATATTCTGTTTTGAAAAAAATAAAAGAGCCATCGCTATTGCGATGGCTCTTTGTTTTGTTTTAAATTTTACCAGATCACACAGTCATAGAAAATAGTCGTGTCTGTGGTTTTTTACGTTGCAACCTCAGGTCAAAGGGCAAACAAACGTTACGTACGTAGGGTTTACCAGCCTCAGTAACCGTTAAGCGGCCTTCCTCTAATTGTACCAGCCCATCTTGTTGCATTTCTTTCAGCTGGGTATGGATTGTATCTAGTGCCGGCAGGTATAGATCATCGGTCTCCCAGGATGTCTCAAACTGGCACATGATGTTTAAAATATGTTTTCTAACTATCAAATCTTCTTTATCTAATAAGTGCCCGCGTAGGAGTGGCAATTGATCTTCTTTGAGACACTCATAATATTCTTTAAGTGTTTTTACATTTTGCGCAAATCCATACCAGCTATCTCCTATGGCAGATACGCCCAGGCCTATCATGACATCTGTTTTTGAACTGCTATACCCCATAAAATTGCGATGTAATAGGCCGTTTTGCAAGGCTCGACACAGGTCATCTGTAGGTAAGGCAAAATGATCCATACCTATCTCTATATAACCTGCCTGCAGCAACATTTTTTTACCGGTTTCATATTGCAGCCGTTTTTGTTCTGGTGACGGTAGATGTTCCTCACTATACCCACGCTGCCCATTACCCTTGATCCACGGTACGTGTGCATAGCTATAGAACGCAATACGATCTGGCATAAGCCTTATGGTTTGTTCAATCGTGTGAATTACGTGTTGATGCGTCTGGAAGGGTAGGCCGTAAATTATATCGTGTCCCACAGATGTAAAACCAAATTTTCTTGCCTGGATGGTTGCCTGCGCCACATTTTCAAAGGGTTGTACCCTATTGATTGCAATCTGGACGGTCTCGTTATAGTCCTGTACGCCATAACAAACTCTAGTAAATCCTTGATTGCTAAACATTTTTAAATGTGCCGGTGTCGTATTATTAGGATGGCCTTCAAAACTTAAGTCTGCGCTAGGGGTTTTAGGAACGATCCTAAATATCCCTGTAAGTAAATCATCTAGATTTTCAGCACTAAAAAATGTAGGTGTTCCACCGCCCAGATGCAATTGCTGGATTGCCAGACGATCGCCTATAAAATCTTTATATAATTGCAATTCTTTAAGCAGCGCTTTGATATAAGGACGCTCGACCAGATGATTTTTTGTGATCCGTTTAGTACAACCACAAAATGTACACATACTCTCACAAAATGGGAGGTGAATGTACAAAGAGATAGCTGTGGTATGTTCGCTTTCGCGAAAGCGTAAACCCCTCAACAAACTATGCTTCCAACCGGCTGTGGTAAAAGACGCCTCATCCCAGTATGGGACGGTAGGATAGCTGGTGTAACGAGGTCCAGGAACATTGTATTTACTAACCAATGCATCCATTAAATGAAGAGACTTGCAAGTATAATGAGTGAATTCACGATGCTACTAGCGATAAGTAGATTGAGAATCATTTTAGGCTTTTGTACTGTCAATATTGCAGCGTTGTGAGTTGTACACAGGATGACCGAAATCATTACAACTAGCATTTGCCACCAACCGTGGCCATAACTTAAGGTTTGCATTATTGCAAAACCGCCCAGGCAAGTAGAGACGATAATACCTATCGCACTGTATCCCATGATGTTCTCTGTAAAGTCTTGTTCAAATTTTGCTAAGGTTGTCATAACTTTAATTTTTAAATTATGAGACAAAATTAGCCGGCGGGTCCGGGTCATTCTATGACTTTTGTCAGTTTGCCAGATTTAACATTCTTAGATTAACAGATTTAATGATGTAAGAGCACTACCAGACTTCCTGTACCAAGATTGAAATATTTAAATTACTGGACTTATTCCTAGAAAATAGGTTTAATTTGTTGCAAATACATCTTTGTGAAACAATACATTTCTTTACTAGTATCTGGTCTTATTTGCATCGCCGTTCATGCCCAACGTGAACTTAGTTCGATATCCTTCCAGCCAGAGCGCAATGCGAGCGAGGCGCTTATTATCGTGGGGCAAGACTCTGCATTACATCTTATGATCACCAATAAGAAAGAGATCCAGCGATTTGATTATAATCCCACTTTAAGTATAGCTGCTCGCAAAAATTATGAAGCACCGCGATCTAAATACAGTGAGATGGCAGGTTATGAAGTGAAAGAAGATGGTTTGATCAACCTTTATTATTCTAATTCCAGGAAGAATAAATTTTGCATGGTTACACTATCGCCAGCAGCTAGCGAGTCTGTAATTAATGAGCTAGACTTTAAGCTTAAAAAAGAAACTTATTTACAAGGCATCAGTCATCAAAATAAGTTTTACATACTAACCATTGACTTTAAATCTGTAGTAAGGCTTTATGAGTTTAATGCTGGCAATCACGAGGTAACGGAATTCCCGTTGGCACAAGTAAAATTTGAACCTGGGCGCGATGGTTTACGCAACTACTTGCATGATCATGTAAAAACTGGTGGTAGCACCAGTGTGGGTACTTCACTGGTAGACCTAGTTGATAGCGAGAGCCCTAATTCTATCGAAACAGCCAGCGCTCACAATAAACTGTATGTAAAAAATGGTGTCTTACGGTTAACAGTTGACAAGGATAAAGAAAGTACACAAGTAATTGAGATTGCACTAGCAGATAAAGAGTTAACGCTCAAAAGCTTTGATCAACCGTTAGAGTCTTTTGATTTATCTGATCGTATAGATTCTAACTCTTATTTATATGATGAGAAGTTATTTCAAGTATTAGTTTCAAAAAACAAATTAGTATTTACTGTAACTGATTATCACAATGGTGAAGTGATCAAGCAGATTGAGCTTTTAAAAGATGAAAATATCGACATAGCAAACAGTGCTATTATTCAAGAGGGCGGTGATTTTGCTAGCTATCGCGAGCTAGAAAAAACCAGCCAGCTGCTTAGAAAAATGACATCTGCAGTACCAGGGATACCTGTACATAAAACAAATGGCATATATGAAATAACCCTGGGAGGTTCTAAAGAAATTGCGACTGGTGGTCCTATGATGATGGGCGGTTTTGGGCTGGGTGGTGCAGTAGGTGGACTTATACTTACAGCAACCCTTAACCCTACCCTGGGCGCGTATAATTCATATACCCGTACTAAATCAACTTATTTTATAAGTTTATTTGACGATGATTTTAATCATATAGATGGCGCCGTAACACCTAATGTTTTTGATAAAATCAGGGATTATACAGATCGTAAGTCAACGAGTATTGAGACTATTTTTAGATATCAAAAAAGTTTTGTCTACGGGTATTATGATAATGTTGATCAGCAATATAAACTTGTATTATTTGAGGATTGATTGCTGGTTTTATAGAAAGCGATTGAGTGAAGTAAAAGGTAAGCATATGTAACAAAGGTTACCGTGCGAGATGACTGGAGTGACTACCTTAGTATTAAAAATCGGCTTATGAAAAACTCCATTTTGTACAGCATTCTATTTTTAAAATGTCCCCAATGCAGGCAAGGAGAGTTTTTAAAAGAAAACCCTTACCACCTGTCACGCATGAATGCGGTGAGATCTAGATGTCCACGCTGTGATCTCAAATACAGCATAGAACCTAGTTTTTATACAGGGTCGATGTACGTTTCTTATGCGGTAGGTATTGCATTTGCGGTTGCTACTTATGTAGTGTTGTTAATTTTGGGTCATGCAGATGATCCACTCACTATATTTATATCAATTGTGGTTGTGCTTGCTCTAACCTTTCCTTACATTGGTGCTGTTTCTAAAGCAATATGGGCGCATTTATTTATAAAATATGATGCTGTTATTGCAAAACAGGCAAAAAATGAATCCCGAACTTAAAAAACATTACGGTTCTCTATTTGAACCAGAATTGCTCCAGCAGATTGATGATGTGTCCACCCTTTTAACAGTAGTAGAAGGCACCGCTCTCATTAAACCTGGACAGTATATACGCTCCATGCCTTTATTACTATCTGGCAGTATAAAAATAATGCGAGCAGATGAGCAGGGTAATGAATTGTTGCTTTACTACCTAGAAAAAGGTGATACCTGCGCAATGACCATGAGCTGTTGTATGGGAACGACAAAGAGTGAAATCCACGCTATTACAGAAACTCCTACCGAGGTATTGATGATCCCCATAATCAAAATGGAAGAGTGGTCTAGTAAATACAAAACCTGGCGTAATTTTGTCTTTTCCAGTTACCATGATCGCATGATGGAGCTGCTGGAAAGTCTCGACAATATTGCTTTCAACAACATGAATGAACGCTTAGGCAATTACCTTAAAGATAAAGTTGCTGTTTTAGGAAGTCAGCATATTCATGCTACACACCGGGAGATCGCTGCAGATCTGAATACAAGCAGGGTAGTCATATCACGCCTGCTTAAAAACATGGAAAACAATAATCTTATAGAACTGCATCGCAATTTTATCAAGCTGCTGTAACAAGAGTTACAAAAGGAGCTTTTGAGTTAAAATACCTTTGTAAATGAAAGTAATTACATGGATATTTTAGGATACATAGGTTCACTTGTTATAGGTATTGTTTTAGGTCTTATAGGTGGTGGTGGCTCTATTCTTACCGTGCCCCTACTTGTCTATGCACTGGCACTACATCCAGTTATTGCAACAGCTTATTCCCTATTTATCGTAGGTACGACTGCACTGGTAGGTGCGGTTAGAAATATGGTAGCGGGCAAAGTTGACTATAAAACAGCGG
The DNA here is from genome assembly GCA_947491755.1 of uncultured Nonlabens sp. Classification (GTDB taxonomy): domain Bacteria; phylum Bacteroidota; class Bacteroidia; order Flavobacteriales; family Flavobacteriaceae; genus Nonlabens. The sequence goes on from CANLKV010000005.1 coordinate 33,708, forward strand.
TAATATTTGCTATTCCTGCATTGATAGCCGTGTATGCTACTCGCGCTTTTCTTTTACCTGCGCTTCCTGACGTTCTATTCACCATAAGCGATGTAATCATTACTAAAGAGCTAGGAATCATGTTATTTTTTTCAATCATCATGTTGCTGGCTGCAGTATCGATGATAAAACCGCAAACTAAAGCCATTGAAGACTCTACCCCTATCACCTACAACTATCCGCTCATACTGGTTGAAGGAATTCTGGTAGGGATCATAACAGGTATTGTAGGAGCTGGCGGCGGGTTTTTAATTATCCCTGCACTGGTGCTATTGGCTAAATTACCTATGAAAAAAGCCGTAGCTACCAGCTTACTTATTATCGCAATCAAATCGTTAATAGGTTTTATAGGAGATGTACAACAAATGGATATTGACTGGGGATTTTTAAGCTTATTCACCAGCCTATCTGTATGTGGAATCTTTATAGGTATCTGGCTGAACAAATTTATTGATGGAGGCAAACTCAAAGCTGCCTTTGGGTGGATGGTATTATTTATGGGTATTTATATAATTTATAAAGAGTTATTTTGATGAGAACAAGATTAATTATTATCGCTACATGTCTTTTAATTTATATGACCAGCCTTGTAGCCTGCGCACAAAATGACACTATAAAAAATGACCCACAGGTGCTTACTCCTATCGCGTTCAAAGAACAAATAGAAAAGCATACCGTACAGCTAATTGATGTGAGAACTCCTGCAGAGTATGAGTCCGGCCATATAAATGGGGCACGCCTGATCAACTTTTTCGATACAACGGCCTTTCATTCAAAAATTGATAGGCTAGATAAAACAAAACCTGTGTATTTATACTGCCGTACGGGTAAACGCAGCCATCAAGCGGCAATCATTTTACGCGATAAAGGTTTTAAACACGTTTATGATTTAGCAGGCGGCTATAACAATTGGTTAAAGTATATGAAATCAAAAGATTGAAACTGGATAAACATGTTTGCAACAATTTGTTAAAAGTCCTGGTTGTGTATCAATAGTTACTGTAAAGATCTGTGACTCCTTTTAATTTTATTAAAAATAATATTATGAACATCAAACAATTTGAATACAAACCATTAGCCCATTATTCCTACGCCATTGTTAGTGATGGCAAGATGGCAGTAATTGATCCAGAGCGCGATGCGTCTATATATTACGCTTTCGCGAAAGCGAACAAAGCACAAATCGTCGCGGTTATTCAAACACATCCACACGCAGATTTTGTAAGTTCTCACCTAGAGATCCATCACGAAACGGGAGCGACTATTTACAATAGTGAAAAATTAGGAGCAGACTACCCACATGCACCATTTGATGAAGGTGCAAGCATCAAAATGGGAGCAGTCACATTGAGAGCAATCAACACGCCTGGACATAGTCCTGATAGTATTACCATCGTTGCACAGGAAGGCGACTCGACCGCACTATTTACAGGAGACACCTTGTTCATAGGCGATGTAGGGCGTCCTGATTTGAGGGAAACTGTGGGTAACATGACTGCAAAACGTGAAGAACTTGCAGAAATGATGTACCATACTATAAATAATAAATATAATGATCTACCCGATGATGCTGTGGTTTATCCTGCTCATGGCGCTGGGTCATTGTGCGGTAAAAATTTGAGCGACGCAGCCAGCAGCACCCTGGGTGATGAGAGACGCAATAACTGGGCGTTTACCACTACCCGTAAGGAAGACTTTATGAAAGAGCTACTGGATGGACAACCTTTCATTCCATCCTATTTTGTTTATGACGTTGACCTCAATAAGCAAGGAGCACCTTCAATTAACCATACAAGAAATAAAATACCTTTTGAAAAAAAGGGAAGTCCATCAGGTTTGATCATAGATACCAGACCAGAGTCTGTTTTTAAAAAAGGGCATATTTCTGGTAGTTATAATATTCAAGCCGCCTATCCCACCTCCAAATTTGAGACGTGGCTAGGTGCTGTTGTACGTCCAGAAGAATCTTACACTCTAGTTATAGATCAAGAAGAAAACAAAGAATCTATTATTGATCGGGTATCAAAAATAGGATACGAGATAGCACTAGAGAAAATAATCACTATTGCCGATCATTCTTTACAACAAACACCTATACTGGATCTAGCTCATTTTAAAGCTCATACAGATCAATATACTGTTGTGGATATACGCAATCAAAGTGAAATAGACCAAGGTAAGTTTTTTGATAAGGCACTAGCACATCCATTGAACAACTTAAGAGACACAGCAAAAAATATCCCCACAGATCGACCCATCGTGGTGCATTGTGCGGGTGGCTATCGTAGTGCTGCTGGCAGCAGTATTGTACAACAAATACATCCAGATGCACAGGTGTACGATTTGAGCGAGGCAGTAAAAGAATTCCAGTAAAAAAGACAACACCATCATACCAATTGATTTAAAAAACAAAATAAAATATGGAATACCTACTTAAAGAGCCATGGCCATGGTACGCTGCAGGACCGCTTATTGCACTTACTTTAATGATATTATTATTATTGGGCAAGACCTTTGGCATGTCGTCTAATCTTAGGACAGCTTGTGCTGCAATGGGTGCCGGCAAGGCTTCTGACTTTTTTAAATTTGACTGGAAATCGCAACGCTGGAACTTACTTGTGGTACTGGGAGCGATAATCGGTGGCTGGATTGCTGCAACCTATATGAGTACTAGCACGGTCGCAATCAATCCACAAACTGCAGCACAGTTAGCTACAGATTATGGCATCACCAGCGCAGGGACCGCCTACCTACCTCCTGAAATTTTTGCATCTGTTAATTTAACAAGTCTTGAAAATTGGCTCATCTTAATAGGAGGTGGATTTCTGGTAGGTTTTGGCGCACGATACGCTGGTGGTTGCACCTCTGGTCATGCCATTACAGGATTGAGTAATCTACAACTGCCATCATTAGTTGCGGTCATCGGGTTTTTTATAGGTGGTTTAGTGATGATCAACTGGATTTACCCACTAATTTTTTAAACATGAAAACATTATCTTATTTGATCACAGGAATATTTTTTGGCATTGTTATGTTTAAGTCAGAGGCTGCATCCTGGTTTCGTATTTACGAGATGTTTACTTTCGGTAGTTTTCATATGTACGGTATTATAGGTTCTGCTTTAATACTAGGAATTATTGGTATTCAGATTTTAAAAAAAACAAATAGTAAAGCCCTAGGTGGTCAGGAATTGCAACTAGCGGCAAAAGATCGTAGTTACCCTAGATACTTGCTAGGCGGAGTGATTTTTGGACTGGGCTGGGCACTTGCAGGCGCTTGTCCAGGCCCCATGTACGTGTTGCTAGGCGCCGGCTACGGCTCGATAGCTCTGGTTATTATAGGTGCGCTCATAGGCACTTTTACTTATGGCGTTTTGAGAAATAAATTACCTCATTAATCCATCACGCCATTCTATTGATCATGGAGTGGGCAGATAAAATACGTAAGGCCTCCCATTGTACTTTAGGATTATTACGATAGGAATAAATGACGTCTGCAGCATGTTTTCTCGTCACTGCAATATCCACAATAGGTCTGGGGTAATCGATGCCATAATTAAAATCATGGTATTCGTTTAATTCTTGTTCCAGCAGCCACGGTTCCCTAGCAAACCGGGCAGACAATGGCCTCAACTCTGGAATGTATTGCTTTATAAACAAGGCATCGGGATCATGATCCTGTGCCCCTTTTACTGGATTGTAAATGCGCAAGGTGTTTGTGCCAGTTAGTCCTGCTTGCATCTGGAATTGCCCGTAATGAATACCAGGTTCCCAATCTAGAAAGCAGGCTGCCAGATAGGCACTGCCTGTGGTAAAATGTTGGAACAGATGGTGGCATAAAAATGAGACTACTAGCGCACGCATCCTGAAGTTGATATAACCCGTTTCTCGCACGGCGCGCATCGCAGCATCAACTAGCGGGTATCCCGTTTTTCCCTCTTTCCACGCTTTTACATAATCGGCATTGTAGGGGTATTTGAGCGATTGATATCCACGATTGATTGCTTCAAACTCGATGCGTGGTTCCTGTTCAAATTTTTGAATAAAATGGCTTTGCCATCGCAACCTGCTGCTAAAGGCACTGAGTGATTTTTTATAAGGAGTTTTAACTCTCTCATTTTCAGTACGCTGAAACACTTGCCGAATGGATACATTTCCCCAGGCGATGTATGGGGACAAACGACTACAGCTCATACGCGACAGTAAGGGTTTTGAAATATGGGCTGCATAAAACCTGGAGCGTTGTAAAAAAAATGAGTCCAACCATTGATGGGCCTGGCGTTCCCCACCTTGTTGAAATCTTTGTGAGCTAACTGTTAAATCAAGCGGTGTAAAGAGGTTTAAAAAGGAGTCCGCTTTCGCGAAAGCGAAATTACCCAAAGCTACATTACACAAGGGCTTGCACATATACTCATACCAATCTTGAGACCAGGTACTACGATTTTTTGCCCCACGAACGACTCCATTGTTTTGAAATTCCTGCCAGATGACCTTATGGGTTTTACACCATTTTTTTACCTGCTTATCACGCGTGTAGGTGTGATCCAGTCCAGACTCTTCTGTGCTATGGATGCGCCCTATACCGTGGTGTCTATGTAGTTTTTCAAAAAAGGGAATCGCATCTTCTGTGACGGCCATGACCTGTGCGTTGTATCGCGCTAGGCTTGCATTCATATCTTCTAGCGACTGCTTTACAAAATTTAAATGCCGCTGTGAATAATGAGCATTACGCCATATGCTAGGTTCGTGCAAATAAACCAATAAGACAGGATTATCTAAGGTTTGAAAGGCTTGTAATCCTTCTAGATCTGACAGTCGCAAATCTCTTTTGAACCAGTAAATATGAAGACCTGCCCCCATTTTGCTTGCTTTTGTCTACACAAATTTAAGCACTGGCCTCTGATTTTGATTTCTTGCGTTCTTTATACCATGAGTATCCTTGCCATACTACTTGTGCTACTGTCAAAATCCTGAATAACTTTTTCATTTTTATTTTAATATACAGCTATTAGTGCGATGATAAACAGTAGTTTGCGTTAGTTTAACGACATAAAAAGTTAAAGAAAGTCCAGGATCTCTGGTTGTAATTTTTCCTCTCCATTTTCTTGCGTGTGTAGGACGCTCACATCGCCAGTGCTTTCTAGCACGGCAGCCTTTACTTGAGAGAATTGCAAGACGTTTGCCTCTCGCAATTTTGCCATTAATTCCGATCGATGCAAATTTGTTTTTGACAGATTTTCTTCTAAAATTTTACCATCCTTCATCAACAAAACAGGCTCGTTTGTCGCACACTGCCGAAATTTATTAGATCGCCGCTGTACCACTGCAAAGCCTATTTGAAAACAAACGATAGTGATCAATCCCACAGCACCATTGCCTATAGAAACCGTTGGATTGAGTGATATAGACCCTAGTATGGTTCCTATAGCAATGGTAGTTGCAAAATCAAAACTGGTCATTTTTGCAAAAGTGCGCAGACCCGCTATCCTTGTGACTAGTATGAGTATAAGAAAAATAACCACCACACTTATTACAATAATAAGAGATGTATCAAAGCCTGGTAATAACCAGGTATCTATGTCAGAGAGTTTCATAACTTATTATTTTTCAGATTTTAGTAATTGATGTGCCGCATTAAACTGACTCTCGAGCGTTGAATAATCTGTAAAGCCTCGAGTTACTACGGCGGCCTTATTATCGTCTACCAGCAATACAGTAGGAAACCCATTGACCTGCAGCTGGGCCGTTAATTTAAAATCAGCCTCGGCTTTTTGACGGTATCGAGAGTCTTCCATCATTTGGGCAAATTGTTTGGTATCCAGCCCGTGAGCTGTTGCTAGATCAATATAGGTTTGTGATTCAATGGGCTGGTGACCGTAGTAATAAATCGCCTTTTGTATATCTGCCGCAAATGCTAATTGACTGGCTGGACGCAACTCTTTAAAAGCAACCATTGCTATGGCAGCTGGTATGGAGGTAAAGATGGCACTTCCCTCTTCCAGTATATCGGTAAGAAATGATTCACCAAATTTTACTCCAGCGCGCTGTTCTACATCTTTATAAGCGCTAGAAATGTAGGCGGCAACTTCTCCAATAGGTCCTATACGATCACCAGTAATCATACCGCCAGACACGACCTCGCATTCTAATTTCTTATCATTTACAAGCTGCTGGATCACGGGAGAAAAACCGTAACACCAGCCACATAAAGCATCATAAACATATATTATTTTCATAAGTAGGATTTTACAATTGTGATTAGATCACAAATTCATTCACGTGTTAGTAGCTTATCACTATAGATGTGTATCTTTTAATATGTTGAAACTTACGGGTACCTCGTGTTCCATAAGTATCTCAACGGCATTTGTAAGTGCTTTGTTAAGCACTGGGTCTTTACTCATATAATGATACATTTCTTTAAAACAATAACTTGCTAAAGTAGCGTTAGAAAGGTGCTGCACATATACAAAATGCTTACCGTCCATGCTATACGCATTATTGCCTTTTAAATCATTACGTTTGACCAGTAACTGGGTAATATAGTCAATAGCAGATAAAGAGGTTCCTGGGTCATTTATTGCTGGAGAAGCGCCTTTTATAGCTACTTCTACCAGATGCTTAATTTCTGTCTCATTTAACTCCAGTGGAACCCGAGAATCAACAGAGACTTGTTTGCTAAAATTATGAGCCTGGTCGTCGATGGAAGAAGAAGTCCTGAGAAGCAATTGATTTTCCAACACAAACACGCCAGGCTGCACTTCTATTGAGATATGTGCCTGCTGCTTATAAGCAAGCTGTGCTAATGATTTTAATTCTGGTAGTTGTAGGTACCCACAATCTTTTGCTTTGATTGTATCCCATGTTTTCATAGTTGTGGGCAACTGCTCTATAGTCCCATATTTTTCTAAATCCAGTAAGTCGTTTAAGTTTTTAAGCGAACGGTCATAACTTTTACGCAGAATGTAATTGACGTGAATTGACTGTGAAACACTATGAATAAAATAGATAAACAGGAAAACACAGCAAATACTAAAAACTACACCTAAAAAAGCCCCAAATGGCGGAAATTCCCTGGTAGTATTACTGCTTACTGCTATGGACATAATCATAGCATATACAATAGTACCACTTGTAAAACCCAGTATAAGCTGGTGATTGCGTTCTGATAGTATTAAAGGGATTAAACGTGGGGAGTAATTATTGATACTGCGATTGAGTACGTTCATTACCATAGTATAACTAAAAACAGTAAGAGTAAAAATACCACCGATGATAAAGGCAAAAATAAATTGCAATTCGGATGTACCTAAAATAACTACCGATTTAAAATATCCAGGCAGTAATTGATGGTCAAAAGGGAATATAATTTGAAGTACTGATAATAAAGCAAAAAATAGCGCTATGCCAGTAGGCAATAGCGCTATACTATTATAAATCCTGCGGATGATGGACAGCAATTTAGGCTTCTTTAAATTCCATACCTAAACGACCCAGTGCTTGCTGGGCAGGCACATATCCTGCTGCGGCAGATTGCTTTATGGCTATGTAAGAAATCATAAGTCCATAAACTACCTTACTAGAAATATCTGCAACAGTAAATAGAAATTGACGCAACACGACACCGTCTGCGGTATTCATAAAATAAGGAACCAGGTAAGCTATAGGATATAAAGTCCAGGCAAACATCATTAACCAGAAAACTTTTTTAATTGTGCTATCTGCACCTCCTAGCATGGTTGATCGTTGTGTAAAGATTTTAGTTCCAACAATAAAGTTCATGATTACAAATAACACAGTACTTATTGCTCCCCATATCATGAGTTGACTTATATCTTCCACTTCATATAATTGACCTACATAACCAGTAATTATCATACCCCAGGCCGCAATAATCAACCATGTAGCGGTAGAAAATAACGATTTACCTTTAAGGTTGAGAACAATAAGCAATTGGGTTAATAAACAAGGAATTGTTGCCATCCAGTTGACATAACGGTAACCATTTGAAAAGGTTAAATCTTGCAATCTATATGCGCCATCTTTATAGGCAAAAGCATCAGTCCACATAGCTGCCTGGCTGTATAAAATAAGACCAGCACTTACCATTACTATACAAGATAGTGCGGTGGCCACTCTATATTTAGGAGCAACAAATTGTGAAATGATTAGAAAGAAAAATAGCGCTGCAAAATGCACGCCTACTCCCATGGTTAATAAATGATCGATTAATTCAAATTGACCGGTTGTATAGTCAAAGAGATTTTCAATGTTATTCATGTTGTTAATTTTGATTGTGTGTGCTAAATGTAGGACCGTGCCATTCATGACGGTGTGAACATTTCCTGAATTAGACTTTAATTAACGGAAAAAGACTCTTTTTAAGAGCTAATTATCTTAACAAAATGGATAATTGATAAAAATAAAGGGCTGAGAAAGATAATAACCTCTCAATTTTACAAAACAATTGCTAATGCTGATCGATGCTTTATCGGTAAAAAAGAGCACCTTATTTAGGATTGAGGTCACCCAGCAGTAAAAATGGCCTAAGCAGGCGTTGCATCTTGTCACTCACAGGATGCTTGTGGTTTGTAGCTAGAAATGTTTGTATTTGCTCCAGGTCTGCACCGGTTTTAACTACATTAAATTTTGAATCGTATTGATTGAATATAGGGTAATCAGTAGGTCCTTTGAATATTTCAAAAATTGAGTTGTGTCGCGGGTCTGCCTTGATCTTATCAAACAAAGTAGACACATAGATCTCACTGCCCTCCAGCACTTGAAAAAAGTTCCCCTCGCTGTGCAATAATATTCCAGTAACATTAGCTTGAGTGTTATTCTGTACAGAGTAGGAAAATAAATGCTCTAATATATCAGTGCTTAGATCTGTGGATGATTTACTGATATAACAAATGGAATAATACTGTTTCATTAATGTAAAAAGGACAACTTTAAATTTATCCTACAATATACGGCAAGATTTTTTTTATGATCAACTTTAATAATCAATTATATAAAAAAAGCTAGACAGGTTTTTAAGAAAATGTAGTTTTTATGGTTTGACCGCTTTTATTAAAAATCGCAGTAACTATTCTAATCCTAGAAAGGATTCAATCTGGTGAACCATACCAGGTTTAACGGCGGTTTTCTTGCGGCGTTTTAAGTATTCTTTGATGACTATAACATCATATTCGGTAGAGATTAGGTTGAATTGCGAGCTGTATTCTTTAAAAACTGGATCTACCGTTCTCTCGTGAAACAATTCCACCAGGCTATCGTGACGACTATCTTCTTTGATTTTATTGTACAGTGACTCTACTGCCAGACGATCTCCTTCCAGTACCTGAAAGAAATTACCCTCATTAAATAATAATAAACCATTGATGTTGCTAGAAACATTAGACCGACTGGAGTACTGTAGTAATTCTTGTATATCCTGTGTAGAAAGGTGATCTGCCGCTCTACTTATATAAGCAATAGTATATAACATATTACTGTAAAAGTCCGAATAATTATGGACTCTACCTACTTCTTAGAGCACACACCGCTATCTTACCTAGATGGTGTGGACACCTTCACCTTATAGTTTTAAATAGGTAGGGTATTCAGTTCGCTTTCGCGAAAGCGAACTCATCACCACAGCAGCATCACAATTTACATTTTATTAAAAATATTATGAGATCTGTTATAAAATGGCTTATAAATAAAAGAATAAGTTAAAAATACAATGTATTTTATAATGTTTCATTAAAACGGATCGTAAAATTTTTTAGACTAAAACTCTTGTCAGAACTTTAAAACAAATCGAAAAAACTTACAATCATGCAACAATTAGGCGATGCAAATTTTGAAAATTACATAGGAGCCACAGAGGGCTTTTCTGAGATGGCATATCAAATGACTTCTCACGTTCTTACATTAGGTTATGCTGTAATGCTAGCTGGTCTTTTATATTTTGTTCTTACGATAAAGAATGTAGATAAAAAGTTTCAAATGTCTAATATTTTGTCTGCCGTTGTTATGGTGTCTGCATTTTTATTGTTGTACGCACAAGCAGGCAACTGGACGGATAGCTTTACGTTTGATGCTTCTAGAGGAAAATATTTCTTGAATCCAGATGGGGATTTATTCAATAATGGTTATCGTTATCTCAACTGGCTGATTGATGTACCCATGCTGCTGTTTCAAATTTTGTTTGTAGTAACATTGACAAAATCAAAATTCAGCTCTATTCGTAATCAGTTTTGGTTTTCAGGTGCGATGATGATTATTACTGGATATATTGGACAATTTTATGAAGTGTCAGACAAGCCTCTCTTCTTCATATGGGGAGCAGTCTCTACCTTGTTCTTCTTCCACATTTTATGGTTGATGAAAAAAGTAATCAACGAGGGTAAAGAGGGAATTTCTCCTAAAGGTCAGAAAATACTAAGTAATATCTGGGTTTTATTTTTAGTATCGTGGTTCCTATATCCAGGAGCCTATTTAATGCCTTATCTAGGTGGCCTGGACGGGTTCTTGTATAATGAATCTGGTGTGGTAGGACGTCAAATCACTTACACGGTTGCTGATGTTTGCTCAAAAGTGATTTACGGTATTTTACTAGGTAATCTTGCAATGACTTTAAGCACTAAAAAGAATATCGAAAGTGTCAATGGATAATTTTATCATCCAAGTTAAAAAAACCAGCGCAAGGCGCTGGTTTTTTTTTTATTTAGGTGCAACCTGACAGCTTCAATAGTTTAAAATAACGATGACCGTAAGTATTATCGAGAGATACCGGTAAATATGATAGGTACACACCATGGTAGCCATTGCTACAGAAGTTACAGCTAGACGAGTGAAAGGAATGACTCACAACAATAATTGGGAATGGTTTTTTTATATTGAATCCATTTCTGACTTTGGTCAAAGCCTATGCCCTGTTACAGTAATGGACGACAATTAAGTTTTTACCTTTCCCACACAGTGCACTTGCTCACTTCGCACATCGATAGAGCCAATTGATAAGTATTTCTCAAGGTGGTGCGTAACGCATTTAGGCTTTCCCTATTGTAACTATTGTCGAGAGCATAAAGTTCTTCGCCTTTATCTAGATTTTTAGAACTTAAAAATCCTTTAGAGTATTCTGATACTATTTATTTAAACCTTAACTACATATTTGCGGCATCAATGGGATAAAAATTAATTCTATGCCCATCCTCAAACAACTCAAATTTTAAGAATTGAATATTCCCTTTATCGTGTTTTTCAAGCAATCTAAAATTACCATTAAGTGATTAGTTTAATTCCTGGATCATTGTAAGAGCGCCCTGATCCAAAAAAGCTACAATTTTATCAAGCTGTTTCTTTGGGATATCTATAATTTTTGTGGGATACACGTGTTAAAAACAGATATAATTATTTTTTGATCGTCATCCTTGTATTGATTTGAACAATAGTCAAGCACTATGTATTATATTATACAAGTCCTGACTAACGAGTCAACTGTATCACAAGTGAATCAAAAAAAATCCAGCCTTAGGGCTGGATTTTCACTAATTGAATAATTAATACCAGTCTAGATATCTTCCAATCTTTTTACGGTATTCAAAGTCTGTTCTATGGAAAGCATTTGTTTCTCAATAATTGGTTTAACTTCAGTAAGTATGGTTTCAGCCTTTAATGCTTCCTTATAATCCTCTAGACTGGCTTTCTCTCCACGTATACATTCTTCTAGTATCGCTTCCTCATTATCACTAGTAAATTTTGTTTTTACATCCATCCAGGTTCTGTGCAAGGCTGCCGTGGTCGATCCCGTGGTTGTAGGCTCTTCATTTAATGAGTGTAATGCGTCATGCAATTCTGTAGCAAACTGGCTGCGTACTGCCGCACGATCTTGAAAAAATCGCTGCAGCCTGGTCGATTCGGTCTCTTTTATCGCTTGCTTATAACCTTTTTCGGCATCATAACTTTTTTCAAGCAATTGATTCAACTGATGGACCGTTTTATCGTGTAAATCTTTGTGTGCAGCTTCTCTCGTGGTTTCCATATATTGTTTTTCTTTTAATATACCCACTTTGTTATGTGTACTAAGCCAATAAAAATCCAATTCACATGGCTTTAACCCTTTAACTCAACAGTGTATTGATTTTTGGAAATATTCCAAGTTTTAATTAGGATTATTTCCTTAAACTCATTTATTTTTGTACCATGGATTTCTTAAAACAAGTGTATGCGGTGGTAGATGTCGAGACCACAGGAAAAGGTCTGGGCGGTAATCGCATTACAGAAATTTGCATCGTACGTATGCGCCAGGATAAGGTATTAGATAAATTTACAAGCCTGGTCAATCCACAACAGCCAATACCCGCCTTTATCACTCAGCTTACTGGCATCGATGATCACATGGTCGCAGATGCACCTGTTTTTGAAGAGGTCGCACAGCAGGTTTTGGCTTACTTGAAGGATGCCATTTTTGTAGCTCATAATGTGGGGTTTGACTATAATGTCATACGCAATGAGTTTAAAAGACTGGATATAGATTATAACAGCAAAAAGCTGTGTACGGTTCGGCTTTCGCGTAAGCTATTACCCAATAAATCATCCTATAGCCTGGGACGACTGTGCTATTCTTTAAGCATACCGCTAGACAACCGCCACCGTGCAGAAGGGGATACTGATGCGACGGTTATTTTATTTAATCGTTTGTTGGCGCTAGATGATGACTATGAGGTGATCATAGATTTTCTAAAAGTAAAAAGTAAAGAAAGTACCCTGCCACCCCATGTGCCTAAGGAACAGTTTGATGAATTACCCAGTTCACCTGGAATTTATCTCTTTAAAAACAAGGCGCACCAGGTAATCTATGTAGGAAAAGCGATAAATATTAAAAAAAGAGTGCTTTCTCATTTCTACACAAAAAAAAGTAAGTCCTATCTCATGGGACAAGAAATGTTCTATATCGATTATGAAGAAACGGGTAACGAGGCCGTCGCACTGCTGCGAGAGGCCGATTTAATACGCCACTATTACCCTAAATTTAATAGCGCACAGAAAAAGCCACGCAACACGTATCAAATTATTTCTTATAAGAACCAGCGTGGCGTTATACAACTGGCAGTTCAAGTATCAAAATCTTTTGATTACTCTGTAATTACATTCTATAACCGGTCGCAAGCAGTAGAGAAGTTAGAATGGATGTGTGAAGAATTTAATCTGTGCCCGCGGTATTGTTCTTTACAATTGACCACTGGTCGCTGCACTCATTACAAATTGCGCAATTGTGAGGGAATATGCGCTCATGAAGAAGATGTTGAAGACTATAACCAGAAGGTATTGAGCGCTATTGATGCCTTACAAAACGATAAACCCACTTTTATTATTAAAGAATCTGGACGCACGCCAGATGAGAATTGCGTCGTACTTATCAAAGAGGGGCGCTATCAAGGGTACGGTTATGTAGATCGTGAGATACCGGTCACCACTATTGATCAATGTGAAACCTACATAGAGCGGCGCACACCTAATTATCACACGCATCAAATCATCAATACCTACTTGCGTAAAAACGAGATGCGCAATGTGGTGGTGCTCGATCAATTAAGTGCCTAGGTTTTCTGTTTTTTCTTGCGCGCTGCCGGGAACAGCACGTTATTTAAAATAAGGCGGTAACCTGGCGAGTTGGGATGTAGACTTAATTCGGTTTTAGGATCTCCTACTCGATGTTGATAATCCTCTGGATCATGACCACCGTAAAAAGTAAAAAATCCCTTACCTCGTATGCCGTGAATATAACGGGCTTCTTTGTTCGTTTTATTTTCTCCTAAAACAAGAACATTTTTTTTAACCTGGCTCCTATCAAAGCTGGTTGTTTGCCCCATAAAACCTTTTACTAGACTGGTATGATTTTGATTGAGCATGGTCGGTATGGGGTCCCACTTTGCACTGAAATCCATGAGCGAAAAATAGTCACGTTCTTTATCAATACGCCTTTTTGAGGCCATGTCAATAGAGCTAAACTCATAGACCATAGGGGAACGTTCTAATATAAAATCTGTAAAAGCAAAAGTACGGGTATAGTTAATCTTACTTTGATAATTCCCCTCTGATGGGTCACCGTCAAACATTGTTTCTGCAATATCTACTCCTTCTGCAGCCAGGGCAATATCAAAACTATCTGTAGCGCTACACATGGCAAACATAAAACCGCCGCCCACTACATAGTCTCTTATTTTTAGTGCTACATCGCGCTTCTCTTCACTCACCTTGCTGTAACCTAACTCTGCAGCAAGAGCCTCTGCATTTTGTTTTTCTTCTATATACCAGGGAGTTGCTCTATAATTGCGATAAAATTTACCGTACTGGCCGGTAAAATCTTCATGATGCAGGTGCAGCCAGTCGTACAGCAGTAACTCATCTGCTAGTACCTCTTTATCATATACTTTTTCATACGGTATCTCTGCATAGGTCAATACCAAAGTTACCGCATCATCCCACGGTGCTTTACCGGTAGGGGTATAAACCGCAATTTTTGGTGCTTTTTCTAGGAGCACCTCTTGCATATTTTGAGAGGGGCTAGAAATGTAATCCAACATAGAGAGCACCTCAGATTCAGTTTTGGGCTCATATGAGACTCCTCTTATAATCAATTCTTTTTCAAAACGCTCAGTTTGCGGGATGAGGAAAGAACCGCCGCGGTAATTAAGTAACCACTTTACTTTAGTTCCCTGTGACAGCACCCAGTAAGAGATTCCGTAGGCTTTTAAATGATCGCTTTGAGTTTCGGCATCCATGGGAATTAAAAGATACTGTGCATGCAAGGGAATACTCGCCAGCAAGGTTAACACCAGTACCAGCTGTAGACATAACTTTTTAAAAGGTAGAAAAGTTTTTACTTGCATCGAGCTTTCATTAGGTCCATTAGTTCGCTTTCGCGTAAGCGGAAACGTACCACACATTACAGCAATATACAAACAGATCGTTTGATAGAGACCATTTGCATTGTTTTAAAAAGCAAGTCCATCATCATCACCTTGCGGCCCACCAAAGGCGTCTCCTGGCGTAGGGAATGATACATTATCTGGCTTAAAGGTATCATCATTAGCACTGTTCATCTTTGACCCGTATTCCTGTGGTATTCCCCATTGCTGATCAAGATTATCAAACTTACCGAATTGCCCTAGGAATTTGAGACGTATGTTATCTGTAGCACCATTACGGTGCTTTGCTACGATAAATTCTGCCTGGTCCTTACAAGGTGATTGATCGTCGTCATCCCATTCTTCTAGTCCATAATATTCTGGCCTGTAGATAAATGAAACAATATCTGCATCTTGCTCGATAGCACCAGACTCACGCAGGTCGGATAGTAGTGGTCGCTTGCTACCGCCTCGAGTTTCTACAGCACGAGATAACTGTGATAAGGCAATTACAGGTACTTCTAGTTCTTTGGCTAGTGCCTTTAAATTACGAGAGATTGTGGATATTTCCTGCTCGCGATTCCCTCCTTTATTACCTGTTTGTGCGGTCATCAATTGCAGGTAATCCACCATGATCAATTTAATACCATGCTGCGAGGCAAGGCGTCTACATTTGGCTCGCAGGTCAAAAATAGACAAAGACGGCGTGTCATCTATAAATATAGGGGCCTGCTCTAGATCTTTAACCTTTACATTTAATTGTTCCCACTCGTGGGCTTCTAGTTTTCCAGTACGTAGTTTTTCTGATGAAAGACCCGTCTCTGACGATATTAATCGAGTAATAAGCTGTACACTACTCATCTCTAGTGAAAAGAATGCCACGGGTATATTGCTTCCTACTGCAATATTTCTGGCCATAGATAATGTAAAAGCGGTTTTACCCATACCTGGTCTTGCGGCCACAATTATCAAATCACTAGGCTGCCACCCACTGGTCAATCGATCTAGATCTGTAAATCCAGTAGGAATACCACTCAAACCATCCCTATTGGCAATTTCTTCAATACGCTGTTTTGCCTGGCGCACCAGATCCATGGCTGTTTCTGTGCTCTTGCGTATATTCCCCTGCGCCACTTCATACAACTTGGACTCTGCCATGTCTAGCAGGTCAAAAACATCTGTAGATTCTTCATAAGAATCGTTAATAATTTCCGTAGAGATTTTGATTAAGCTGCGCTGAATAAATTTTTGCAGTATGATGCGCGCGTGAAATTCTATATGCGCTGTAGAACTAACTAATTGGGACAATTGTACAAGATAATGGTCGCCACCTACAGCCTCCAACTTTTCATCACGGCGCAACTGGGCGCTTACCGTTAATAAGTCTACCGGACTGCCTCCCTTAAACAATTTATCGATCGCATCAAAAATATATTGATGCCGTTTTTCATAAAAAGCATCTGGCGACAGCAAATCGATAACCTCATCCACTCCTTTACCGTCAATCATGAGCGCACCTAGTACAACTTTCTCAAGATCAATTGCTTGTGGCGGTATTTTACCCTTTTCTAATGATATGACCGGGCTGTTTCCAGACACGATTGATTTGCGTTCTTGTACTTTTTCCATAGTTTCAAAAATAGCGGAAAGCCGCTAGATATTAAGATTTCCTTGTCTTCAGTTATTCAACATTTGTGCCTTTTTTAAGGTTCACAACCTGTTGACAACCTCACTTCTTTTTGTAATGTGTTCGTAGCACTTTGTTGAGCCATGTAGGAATCAACTTACTTATGGCCTGCACGGTTTTTATAAGTCACTCGCCGCTATTTTGACAGCTTTGATCATTAAAAAACCAGCCTTGCAGCTGGTTTTTTTACTCTACAATAAATTGATCGGCTATCCCTTAAAGACACCCATATTTGCATATTTATCCATGCGTTGTGCCACTAGTTCTTCAGGAGATAAGTCTTTTAATTCATGATATTGACGGTCGATACATTTTGCTACTGACACAAATATCTCTTCTCGATTTTTGTGGGCACCGCCTTCTGGCTCGTCCAGGATTTCGTCTACCAGTTTCAACTTTTTCATGTCCTTACTGGTCAGTTTTAATGCCTCGGCAGCAGTCTCTTTGTATTCCCAGCTTCTCCACAGGATTGAACTACAGGACTCTGGCGATATGACACTATACCAGGTGTTTTCTAGCATGATCACTTTATCACCTACACCTATACCTAGCGCCCCACCACTGGCACCTTCTCCTATGATCATTACAATAATAGGCACTTTAAGGCGGGTCATTTCTAAGATATTACGTGCAATGGCTTCTCCCTGACCGCGCTCCTCTGCCTCTAATCCTGGAAATGCTCCTGGTGTGTCTATTAAGGTCACTACAGGAATACCAAATTTTTCTGCGCTCTTCATTAAGCGCAGCGCCTTGCGGTAACCTTCTGGATTAGACATCCCAAAGTTGCGGTATTGACGGGTTTTTGTGTTGTATCCCTTTTGTTGACCTATGAACATATAGGTCTGATCACCTATTTTGCCCAGGCCACCAATCATCGCCTTATCATCCTTTACATTGCGATCACCATGTAATTCTAGCCAGGTGTCGCCACAAATACTTTGTATGTAATCCAGTGTGTACGGCCGGTCTGGATGACGAGACATCTGCACACGCTGCCACGGTGTCAAATTACTATAGATTTGTTTGCGTGTTTGTTGCAGCTTTTTTTCAAGTTGTTTAATCGTTTTAGAAACGTCAACATTGTTCTCTGTTCCTATTGCTAGCGCTTGCTGGTATTGCTGCTCTAGCTCTTTAATGGGAGTTTCAAATTCTAGATATTCCATAGTTGGGTATTCCAGTTGGGGCAACAAATATAGGAAAACATGAGACTGTGCGGCATTTGTATGGGCTCAATTATGCATTGAAATGTTGGCAGGTTACGCTTCCGCGAAAGCGAGATACACCACCGCTCTATCAACACCTATAAATCAACAGGCTGTAATTGTTTCTTTTTGCGACGGTTCTGATGTGTTTTAAGCAATCCATTTGCTATAATAACAGCCAGTATAACGGCAGCGCCCACGTAAAATTCTTGGGTCATTTTTTCTACATCACCCAAGATAAAAAACGCTAAGAAAATACCATATACGGGTTCTAGATTTATGGTAAGCATGACGGTATAGGCACTTAAAACCCTCATTACTTTTACACTGGCTATAAAAGCATAGGCGGTGCAAAAACTAGCTAGGATAGCAATCCACAGCCAGTCTGGTGCTGATAATTCCAGCGGACTTACAAATTGTGACGGGAAGATTAAAAAATAGATACTGATAAAAGCGACACCGCTGGCTAACTCATAAAAACTTATGGTTGATGGCGGGTGTTCTTTTGCCCATTTAACGTTGATGATTGAAAATGTAGCGCTAAGCAATGCACTAATTAATCCTAGTACCATGCCCATCACATACTCTGTTTCTATCTGGAAGATATAATACAAGGCACCGATGATTATGATACCAAAAACTAACTCATAACCCACAAATTTTTTAGGAGTAAATAAAGGTTCTAATATAGCTGTAAAAAAAGCGCCTGTGCTTATCATGGCCAAAGTGACGGATACGTTGCTCGCTTTAATCGCACCAAAAAAAGTCACCCAGTGCAGTGCGATCACAATCCCGGCACCTACAAAACCTAATATGCGTTTACGAGACAATGCCTGGGGTCCTGACCATTGTAGCGGTATGCGCATTATTTTCATATACATAAATATGAGCAATACAGCGAGAAACATGCGCCACCATACCAGCGGTATGCTGTCAATAGAGATAAGCGCGCCTAGTACCGCGGTAAATCCCCATATAAAAACAATAACATGTAAGTGTAGGTAATTGAGTAATCTATCGTCGTGCATTTTTCAAGAGGTATAAAGCTACCAAAGCAAAAAATATATTAGGGGCCCATACGGCGATCCATGGCGAGAATGTACTTTTCTCTGCTATAGTGCCAAAAACTTTATCCAGAAACATATAGGTCATCGCAATGACAATACCGATGGCTAGGTTAACACCCATACCGCCTCGTTTTTTAACAGACGAGACCGCAACAGCTATAATGGTAAAAATGAATGCACTTACAGGAATAGAAATGCGCTTGTATTTTTCTACATAATATATATTCATATTGGCATTACCGCGTTTCTCTTCTTTGGCAATAAAATCGTTGAGTTTGTTAAAGGTCAAGGTTTCTGCAATGTATTCATCGGGTGTGAGCTCATCGATATCGAAAGTAAAGACGGTATCCAGTACATTCTTTTTCTCAATAATCTCTCGGTCCTCCAGTATGGTTCTCTTCTTGTACTGGGTCAATGTATAAACACTGTCTTTAAAACTTATACGGTTTGCATAAATCTTATATTTCAACACATTATCTTCAAAATGCTCTAGGGTAAAGTCAAAGCCGCGCTTGCTGGATTTTTGATAATTGCTTACGTACACATAATCATTATCAGAAATCTGACGGAAAACATTTGTTGTGGCAGCCGCATTTCCCTTGCGAAAATATTTCTGTTGGAATTCATTAAATCCCTCTGCAGCCTGTGGTACAAAAATAGCACTGAGTAATAGAGCAACTAGACAAACCAGGGTAGCGCCTATAATGTATGGACGTAAAAATCTATTGAAAGAAACCCCAGAACTTAAAAAAGCAATAACCTCTGTATTATTAGCCAGTTTTGAGGTAAAAAACATGGTAGAAATAAACAAGAAGATAGGAAACAAGAAATTTGTAAAATACATCGTAAAGTCTCCTAGATACACCATGGTTTCAAGGAAAGGAACTTCTTTTGCAATGATCTTACCTATTTTTTCAGCAATATGAACCGTTACCATAATAGGTAAAAACAACAGCAGGAGCAGGAAAAAACTGCCCAGATATCGCTTTAATATGTAACGGTCTAGAATGCTTAACACTTACAATCGATTATCCATTTGTTTAACCATCTTATCCTTCCAGGTTCTGAAATCTCCTGCAAGAATATGCTTACGAGCCTCGCGCATCAACCATAAATAAAACGCTAAATTATGTATGGTACAAATTTGTCGGCCCAGCATCTCATTTACTGTAAAGAGGTGTCTTACATAGGCTTTCGAATACTCTGTATCTACCCAGGCATAAGCGGCCTCATCCAGCGGGCTGAAATCCATCTCCCACTTTTTATTCTTGATATTTATAGAGCCATGTGCGGTAAATATCATCCCATTTCTACCATTACGAGTAGGCATCACACAATCAAACATGTCTATGCCTAGTGCTACATTCTCTAATAAATTAATAGGTGTCCCTACACCCATAAGATATCTAGGTTTGTCCTGTGGTAATACGGCAGTGACCACATCAGTCATGGCATACATTTCCTCTGCTGGTTCTCCTACAGAAAGTCCTCCTATAGCATTAGCATCCATATCGCATTCTGCCACAAATTCTGCACTTTGTTTCCTCAATTCTGGATAAGTACTTCCTTGAATAATTGGAAATAAAGTTTGTGTAAAACCGTATTTATCTGGTGTGTTATTAAAATGCTCAATACATCTCTTCAACCAGCGGTGTGTCATATGCATACTGCGTCTAGCATAATTGAACTCACAGGGATAAGGAGTACACTCGTCAAATGCCATTATAATATCTGCGCCTATACTGCGCTGGATATCCATAGCTCGTTCTGGTGTGAAAAAGTGAAAAGACCCATCGATATGCGATTTAAATTTTACACCTTCTTCTTTTATCTTCCTATTAGCACTAAGAGAATATACCTGATAGCCTCCAGAATCAGTCAAAATAGGCCGGTCCCAATTCATAAATTGATGTAATCCGCCCGCTTTTTCCAGGACTTCTATACCAGGTCTCAAAAATAGGTGGTAGGTATTGGCCAGGATAATATCTGGATTAACTTCCTCTTTAAGCTCTCTCTGGTGTACGCCTTTAACGGTACCTAGAGTACCTACAGGCATAAAAATAGGGGTCTCGATAGCACCGTGATCTGTGTGTACTACTCCTGCTCTAGCCTGACTTTGTGCGTCTGTTTGTAAAAGGTCAAATTTCATTTTCATGCGTGGCAAAGATACACAGATGGTTGTGACTTGTTACGTATGAGTTTTGATTTCAGGCCTGGTGATTATAGCTTAGGATTAATGACTATAAAATTGCAATTACCAATAGATATGCCGGTGTTTGCATCTATCAAAATTTGTCTGAATTATCGTTCTTATCTCTAGTTTGTTCACAAAAACTTTAAAATCGTTAATAAGTCAAAAACCAGTGAAATGCCTATCCCGCATCAAGACATTACCTTTACCCGCATTAACAAACCTCAACAAAAATGGCTGATATACAGCACTTAAAAGATTTAGTCACACAAGTACGTCGCGACATCGTACGTCAGGTTCACGCAGTAAGTAGCGGCCATCCCGGTGGTTCCCTAGGGTGTGCAGAGTTTATTGTAGCTCTCTATCATGAGATCATGGATCATAATCCTGATTTTAATATGGATGGTCACAATGAAGATTTATTTTTTCTTTCAAATGGGCACATTTCGCCTGTTTTTTACAGCGTTTTAGCACATGCGGGTTATTTCCCTAAAGAGGAGTTATCTACCTTCCGCAAGCTCAATTCTAGACTGCAAGGTCACCCTACCACGCATGAAGGTCTTCCTGGAGTGCGTATAGCAAGTGGATCCCTAGGACAAGGTATGAGTGTAGGAATAGGTGCCGCCCTTTCAAAGAAATTAAATGGCGATGATAAAACAGTTTTTACCTTACACGGCGATGGCGAGCTGCAAGAAGGTCAAATATGGGAGTCTGCCATGTATGCCAGTGCAAATCATGTAGACAACCTTATAGCAACCATTGACGTCAATGGTCAACAAATTGATGGTAGCACTGACAGCGTTCTTGCGCTAGGTGATTTGCGCAAGAAGTTTGAAGCCTTTGGCTGGGAAGTATTGACCATAAACAAGGGGAACGATATGGAAGCTGTGGTGTCAGGAGTGAAAGAGGCGATCTCGCTTACGCGAAAGCGTAAACCCGTCTGCATATTGCTACACACAACCATGGGCCACGGTGTGGACTTTATGATGGGCTCTCACGAGTGGCATGGTATTGCTCCTAACGATGAGCAACTAGCAGAAGCATTGAAACAAAATCCTGAAACCATAGGCGACTATTAATCAAAAAACGACCGCTATATGCGGTACGAATTATATGAAAACATATACAAATACAGGAAATAAGGATACGCGCAGCGGTTTTGGTGCTGGGTTAGAAGAACTAGGTAAAACAAATGAAAATGTAGTCGCTTTGTGTGCTGATCTAACTGGGTCGCTCAAAATGAACGCCTTTGCAGATGCACATCCTGACCGATTTTTTCAAGTAGGAATTGCAGAGGCTAACATGATGGGGATTGCAGCTGGTATGACCATAGGTGGTAAAATACCGTTTACAGGTACTTTTGCTAACTTCTCTACAGGCCGCGTTTACGATCAAATACGTCAAAGCATTGCCTACTCCGACAAGAACGTAAAAATATGTGCCTCGCACTCTGGACTTACACTAGGAGAGGATGGTGCAACACACCAGATCCTAGAGGACCTAGGTCTTATGAAAATGCTACCAGGCATGACTGTTATCAATACTTGTGATTACAATCAGACTAAAGCGGCAACACTAGCCATAGCAGATCACCATGGACCGGTCTATTTAAGATTTGGCCGTCCTAAAGTAGCCAACTTCACTCCAGAGAACGGAGATTTTCAAATCGGAAAAGCTGTGCACCTGCAGGAAGGTACTGATGTTACTATAGTTGCAACCGGCCATCTGGTATGGGAAGCACTAGAAGCAGCAAAAGCCTTGAACGAGAAAGGCATCAGTGCAGAGGTAATCAACATCCACACTATTAAACCACTGGATGAAGAAGCTATTGTAGCGTCTGTTAAGAAAACCGGCTGCATCGTTACGGCGGAAGAGCACAATTATCTAGGTGGCCTGGGAGAAAGCGTCGCTAGAACCCTAGCACAACACCACCCAACACCGCAGGAATTTGTGGCGACACAAGATACGTTTGGTGAGAGTGGAACACCAGAGCAATTACTGGAAAAATACGGCTTGAATGCAGCAAATATTGTTGCAAAGGCAGAACAGGTAATCAATCGCAAATAAACCAGTTGATCAACCTGTAAAAGGTAAAAAGCCCTGTTAGCAATTGCTAACAGGGCTTTTTTTATTGTGCTTTTATTCTAGTAAATCCGATTATAAGGTCTCTAGATTTCTGTACGGTTGTCCAGATAATCTGGAATCCCGTCACCATCTGTATCTAGGGCATCCTCTGGATTACCATCACCGTTGGGATCTGCATTTTCATCACGGGTAGGTATACCGTCATTGTCATCATCGGCATCCACATAATTAGGACTACCATCGCGGTCTGTGTCATCAACTGATTGAGGAGAATTTAAATCTTTATCGTCATTAAGATCTTCATAAATAGAAAGAATTCCATCGCCATCATGGTCTGTAACCTTGGCTCTTCTTAATTGGAAAGTAAATATAAGAGGAGCGTACTCTGGTATATCAAATGTAGGTGGCCTATTAAAATAAGCAACCCCAGAAGGCATGAAGATAGCCCCTATACCTCCGTTTCTATAACTAATTGTCCCATCTGGATTAGGTATAATATCGGTAGCATCATTAAACCCACTTATTCCCTCTGCAAAACCATCAATGGTGGCAGGCAGGTTGAACCAGATTGAGTTGTTGCTATTATCAAATTCTGAACCATTTAATAGTGTCCCCCTATAGCTCACTAACGTACTATCTGCAAAGGTAGGCTGGCGATCACCTAGACCTTGACGCACGTTTAAAACGTAAATAGTATAATCAATATCACCCCTGCGCAACGTGCGGGTCGTTACTTGCTGGCTTAAAGGCGTGCAGTCTGCATTTGATCCTGCAATGGTATCAAAAACAATATTAAAGTCCTCTCCTGCTGGCGTATTTTGAAATTCTTCCTGGTTGTAAAAATGTGTTTGTAGGAAGCTGTTGATCTCAGCTAGATTCTCATCATATACTTCTTGTGCATCACGTACAACAATATCTGCAGAGTCATCATCGCTTGAACAAGATAACAGCACAGCAGATACAAGTAGAGGAAACAATAAATATTTTATATTTTTCATAATTCTTTTTCAGGCCTCAAAGATAGTATTTTCGGCTATTTTTGTAGAGATAACGCTATTTTATACACCTTCTTATGCGCATAGATAAATATTTATGGTCGGTACGATATTATAAAACGAGAAGTAAAGCGACTGATGCTGCAAAAAAAGGTCGTTTGCGCGTTAATGGTGATATTGTCAAACCGGCAAGAGACGTGTATCCCGGTGATCTTATAACACTGCGCAAAGATCAAATAGATTATACAGTAGAGGTGCTGGATTTGCCTCCTAATCGTGTAGGCAATAAGCTAGTTGATTTATATCGCGTTGATCGTACACCACGAGAAAACTTTGAAGCACGCAAGATGATTGACATGAACCAAGATTACTACCGCCGCAAGGGAGAGGGTCGTCCTACTAAAAAGGATCGCCGGGACCTGGGCGAGGCGCTCAATAATTTAGGCGAAGAAGAATGATGCATCTTTGCACTTGTTGTTGTGGTGTATCACGCTTCCGCGGAAGCAAACTTTTCATCACCCTCTAACCACCATTTAAAACGATTCTTTATGCAGATATTAAATCACGAGCAGGTCAATCACAAAATAAGACGCATTGCCTATCAAATCGCAGAGGTTTATATGGAACATGACCATATTATTCTAGCTGGAATAGCCGATGGCGGTTATGTTTTTGCACAACGACTGCAAGAATATCTGGAAAAAATAGGCAGCTTTGATGTAATGTTATGCCGCGTCGATATCAACAAAAAACAGCCGCTAGAACCCATTAAAACAAGTATAGAGCCTAGCGTTTATCAAAATAAGGGTATTGTATTGTGTGATGATGTCCTTAACTCTGGTACTACCTTAATATATGCAGTACGTCACTTTTTGAATGTCCCGCTGCGCAAATTCAAGACTGCAGTGTTGGTCAATCGCAATCACAAAAAATTCCCGGTAAAGGCAGATTTTAAAGGCATTTCACTATCTACCACAATAGAAGAGCATATCGATGTGGATCTCAATGAAGGAAAGTACCAGGTCACCTTATCTTAACTCGTTAATCTCTTTAACCAGTTGGGCTACCGTTTTACCTTGTATATCAATCACAGCATCTGCTTGATCATAAAAGGAGGATCGCTCCAATAGATGTTTTCCTATAAACTCTGCCAGCTCTTCTTTACTTTCAATCGCCGCTATAAGTGGACGCTTCGACTTTTTTGTATATAAGCGCTCTGTTAAGAATGGGACATTCGCTCTTAAGTAAATAGAACGGCTTTGTGCAGTTTTGAGGATGGCGTCCATATTATTATAATAACAAGGTGTGCCACCGCCTAGTGATAAAACATAAGAATTTGGAAGTTTGAGAAGCGTCTCTAGGTGTTTTTTTTCCACTTTTCTAAAGTAAATAATTCCTTTTTCTGCTATAAGTTGAGTGATCGACGCCCTTTCTTGCTGTTCAATGTAATAATCAAGGTCCATATGATCAAGCTGCAGCGATTTTGCAAGCGCCTGTCCTACAGTGCTTTTGCCGCATCCCATATAACCTAATAAAATAAATTTGAGCGCCATATGATTGAGATTCAATACCGTGGTAAATTTCTCTCAAATTTATAGCAAAAAGATTAGCAGGTTATCAAGTATACGTTTTATATTTGCACCCGCATTTAGAAATGACGACTTGGTAGCTCAGCTGGTAGAGCATCACACTTTTAATGTGAGGGTCCTGGGTTCGAACCCCAGCCAAGTCACAAAGAGCCGTAAGGCGTTTAAAGTCCTTATTTATAAGGACTTTTTTTATACCCGGGTGCTGAAATTGGTAGACAGGCACGGTTGAGGGCCGTGTGTATTTATACGTGTGGGTTCAAGTCCCATCCCGGGTACTGTTTTACCGAAAAACCAGTGATTGTTGCAATAAACATTCACTGGTTTTTTCGTTGTAGGTGTCTAATTGCACCTAGTTGCGCTGCAATTTTTTACACCAGTCGATTTGCTCTTGCACTCCTTGTTCTAGAGTGGTCGTAGGTTGATAGTCCAATAAACGCTGGGCTTTTGTAATAACAGCCTTAGTACGCAATTGATCGCCGCATCTCGCCGGCTTTTTCTCTATAGCTATAGAGGTGTTGAGCAGTTTCTCTACCATTTGAATACCGTCCTGGGTAGAATATTCTTTATCAGTACCTAGATTGATCACCTCACCATTGCAATCTTTCTCTTTATTTATGACGCTAACAATACCATCAACTATATCAGATATATGTGTAAAGCTGCGCTTGTGCTGCAAACTACCCTCAAATAAAGGAAATACAGTTCCCTGCAATCCACAGTTAATAAGCTGACTGAACATCTTATCTGGTCGCTCTCTAGAGCCATAAACCGAATAAAGTCTGAGTGAACATGCCATAAGCGTACCAATTCTAGATCTAGAAAGTACCAGCTGCTCTGCTGATAATTTTGTAACCCCATAGTTAGAGATAGGCTTTGCCATTTGCTCCTCATCACAGTACACGTCCCTTCCATAAATGGATGAGGTCCCTATGTTAACAAACATTTTGATTGCAGTGGTTTCCTCAAGATGATCGACTAATTGATGGGTAGCGATCAGGTTGTTAGTCAAATAGTCTTGAAAACTACAAGTACTCGCAATACCTGGCTGGGCAGCACAATGAAAAACATACTCAATACCTTCCGGCAATGCAGTAAGACTATTTTTATCACGTAAGTCAAGGTCATAAATCTTAATTCCGGCAGATTTAAGCACGGCTGCGTTTGCTCTTTTAAGGGCAACATCATAATAAGGATTAAAATTATCCAGCCCAATTACCTCGTGGCCCATAGCATGCAATCGCTCTGTAAGATGTGAACCTATAAATCCTGCAGCTCCTGTGACTAATATTTTCATTAAGTTTGCCTCGTTTCCATTAAAGAAATACAATAAATGCCAACCTTTATAGGTGCTACCGCTAGAAATAAATACGGTACAACTTAAAAAGTTACTATAGATCGTTGTATTAAAAATGCAAATTAAACCCTTTTTCCTTAACACGCATAATGAGCGATTCCTTAACTATAGTTGTACCCGTTTATAATGAAGCCGACAACCTAAACCGAGTGGAGAAAGAGCTTGCAGCTTATATGCGACAGGCCTCCATTCCTACCTCTGTACTACTGGTTAATGATGGATCCACAGACCGTAGCCTCTCTATTATAAAAGATATTTGTAATAATAGCGACAAGTTTAATTACCTCAACTTTGATCAAAATTATGGACTTAGTGCAGCTATAAAAGCTGGTTTTGACCATACAACTAGTACCCTAGTAGGCTATATCGATTCTGATTTACAAACAAGCCCCCAGGACTTTGATCTACTATTAGAACATATACCTAATTATGACCTAGTCACTGGAGTACGCTCTAAACGTAAAGATAGTTTTGTAAAAAACATGTCGTCTACCATCGCAAACAGCATACGTCGTAGTTTTACACATGACGGCATGGATGATACTGGTTGCCCACTTAAAATCATACGCGCTAGTTATGCAAAGCGTATTCCTATGTTTAAAGGCTTACATCGGTTTTTACCAGCAATGATTTTATTACAAGAAGGACGTATCAAGCAAGTGCCAGTGCAACATTTTGAGCGGGTTGCAGGCACTGCAAAATTTGGATTGTGGAACAGACTACTTGGCCCTCTTATGGATTGCTTTGCCTACTTGTGGATGAAAAAAAAATATATCAATTACAAAGTGGCAGATAAGGGATGAGTGCCTGGTTGATCTATTCCATAGGTTTTATTGCGCAACTTCTTTTTTCTGGTAGATCTATTTTACAATGGATCGTATCAGAGAAGAATAAGAAGGTTTTAACCCCCATCTTATTCTGGCAACTCAGTCTACTCGCGTCGTTTTTATTATTTATTTATGGTTACTTGCGCAACGATTTTGCCATCATGCTAGGGCAAATTTTAACCTATTTCATTTATATACGCAACATGCATTTGCAGGGACAATGGACCCGCCTGCCGTGGATTGCACGCTGGTTTCTATATCTATTTCCCTTAATAATACTGTATATAGGTTATAACAACCAGATCTATGATAGAGTATTGTTATTTCAAAACGAGGCAATTCCTGGATGGCTGCTTGCCCTAGGAATCACTGCGCAGGTGGTTTTTACCTTGCGGTTTGTCTACCAATGGATTTATAGCGAAAAACAAAAAGAATCCTCCCTTCCTCTAGGGTTCTGGACACTCAGCCTGCTAGGTTCTACGTTAATATTGTGCTATGCAATCTTTAGAAAAGATCCTGTATTGCTGGCTGGGCATGGACTAGGACTTACCTTGTATGTGCGCAACATTATGATTTTGAGAAAACAACAATGAATAACTTTATTGATAAACGGCCGTACCTCTCCATCTTTATAATGTGGTTATTCATATATATACCTCATTTACAGGTACTCTACCCTAATATTATGGAGGCACGCAATTTTGTGACTGCTAGAGAGATGCTTACAGATGGTAACTGGGTATTGACCACCATGAATGGATTACCACGCTATCAAAAACCCCCATTACCCACCTGGTTCAGCGCTGCAACTGGTGAACTATTTGGCATAGAAAACTTGTTTGCCCTGCGACTACCTGCCGCATTGATCACTCTGGTATTGCTGTTTGTGATGTATTCGCTTTCGCGAAAGCTAACTCAAAACACACTCCATGCATTTCTATCTACTGCCGTAGCCGCAACATCCTTCTACATCATTTTTGCTGGACGCAACGGTACCTGGGATATTTTTGCTCATAGCTTTATGCTAGTCGGTATTTATTTCTTGTACCAATTATTTAAACAGGACAAGAAGGTGTATTCTAATGCATTGTGGGCGGGAGTTTTTATAGGCTTATCCTTTATGAGTAAAGGTCCCGTATCGCATTATGCACTTTTACTGCCATTTTTAATAGCTTATGGTGTGGTATACAAATTTTCAAGCTGGAAGATAAAAATATGGCCCTTATTGCTAACGATAACCGTTGCTGTGCTCTTATCGTCATGGTGGGCTGTTTACATATATTACCAAGATACTGCAGAGGCTACTCGCATCGCTCAAGTCGAGTCCGGCAGGTGGGTAGGCTATGAGCTTAAGCCCTTTTATTACTACTGGAGCTTTTTTACACAGTCTGGATTATGGACTATACCTGCCTTTATCGCCTTGCTCTACCCCTATTTAAAATCAAGAGTTTCAAATTTAAAGGCCTATCAATTTGTATGGTTGTGGACGATACTAGCAGTAATTCTGCTGTCCCTTATTCCTACTAAAAAGTCCCGATATTTATTACCCGTGTTGATTCCCCTGGCATTTACAACAGCCTTTTACATAGAATATTTATTTAAAAACTTTAAACAAATCACTAACAGGTGGGAACTGTGGCCCGTGTATTTAAATTACGGTCTAATTAGCCTTATCGGGATCATGTTTCCATTAGGTGCTTATTTGTTTATAGGAGACTCGCTGGATATTTTAAATATCAATTATTTGCTCACCGCTGCGGGCCTGCTTGCCGCAGGCATCTCGATAGGTTATTATCTGATCTTAAAAAAGATAAAGCCTGTGGTATATGCAAGCCTCTTTTTTATTTTAATAGTCATTACACTAGGGTTTCCTTTATCTAATGCCCTACTAGTAAACCCAGATTATAAATCTATCGCCCTGGTAAAAGATCAATCCATTCCCATTTATGCGATTGACGATCTAGCCCCAGAACTTATATGGGATCTAGGTGAACGCACCACTTTTAAAACAATCGATCAACTAAAAGAATATAGGGGGAATGAAATGCTGGGTGTACTCACTTATTACTCTACTAATAAAGAAGCATTGCGCGAACTAAAAGATGTGTATCACATACAAGATGTCATTACCTATGACCTTAATCCCGTGGACCGCACACGTCGTTCTTATAAAGATCGATTGAAGGCAGATTTATACATCTTAAAACGTAAATCAACGGAAGCCAATAAATAAGTCAAGGCACTAAGACAACTGTACTATCTTATGCACCTCATTACCTGCTTTAAAAACAGAAGACTTACAAGGGCCTTGAACTGCAAAATTAATTGCTATTAAATTTATTTATAATCATTACAGATAATACCTTTGCAGCCGCTACCAAATAGCGGGTTATGAATCGAGAGGTATCTATTAAAAAACAATCCCGCAGTATGTTTAAACGTACAGCTGCCATTCTGCATTTGTGGTTAGGTATGCTGTCAGGAGTGATCGTTCTGGTCATTGCAGCCACAGGATGTCTTTTTGTATTTCATGACGAGATCAAAGATATCGTGTATGACTGGAGACATGTAGAACCACAAACAGCAGATTTTGTTCCACCCTCTGTATTACTACAAAAGGTTAAAGAGTCCTACCCTACTGCAACACCTAGCATGGTTGTATATCAAGATGCTTCACGCCCAGCCGCCATTGCCATAGAAATTGACCAGATACCACACGAGGTTTACCTCAATCCATATGATGGCACTATTATCCATGTTCAGAATATGGAAACGGAATTTTTCATGGTGGTCGAACGATTGCACCGATTTTTACTACTGCCAGAAGAAATAGGCAAGCAAATTACAGGTATAGCAACCATTGTATTCATCATCATGATGCTTACTGGACTGGTTCTTTGGTGGCCTAAAAAACGTAAACATACCTTGCAACATTTAAAGGTAAAATGGAATGCACGATGGCGACGTAAAAATTATGACTGGCATAGAGCTACTGGTTTTTATTTGATTTTTCCAGCATTACTTATTTCCATAACAGGAATAAGCTTTACGTACGAATGGCTTAATCATCAGCTTTTTGATTTAGGAAATATAGGTATTGAGGCAGCTGCAGAAGAACTACCCTCGTTTCAACCTACTGACAAGGTCACGCAGTTGACCGCCATGGACAAAGCGATGGCAGGCACATTTGAAGTAATGAATGATAGCGGCATGTATTTTGTCTGGGATCAAGGCGATGGTTTACCTATCGTAACAGGCGCTTATCCTGAATCTTACCATTTTGACCATCAATCTAACTTTTATTTCGATCCAGAGAGTGGCGTCCTACTTCATACCCAGCTCTATGCCTCAAAACCACCAGGACTGAAACTGCAAGAAATGATCTATGGATTACATACAGGTCAGTTTTTCAGCTTGACTGGAAAAGTTCTTGCTTTTATAGCTAGCGCGCTTATCGCAGCTCTACCTATCACTGGATTTTTAATCTGGATAGGACGCAGAAAAAAAGCGAAAAAATAACTGGTTTTCCCTTTTTCAAATCCAAATACAGCAATTACATTTGCACTTAATTTTTATTTATTCTAAATAAATACGATTTGCAATTTAGAACTGTTTTATTTCTTCTAGTTACCTGTTTCCTTTCACTTAGTGCGCTAGCACAAAACAGTAAAATTACATTAAACGGCAGTGTAACTGATGTATATGGGACGCCTTTAATGGGAGCAAACATTACTATTGCAACCTTAAATATAGGCACTACCGCTGGCCTGGATGGAACATATCAATTAGTGGTACCTCAACCTGGTATTTATCAAGTCACTTTTTCTTATGTAGGGTTTAAGAGCCAGGTACAGCGCATTGATTTTACCACAGGTTCATCAGTCGTCCAAAATATAAAATTGAAAGAAGATGCAGCAGCCCTGGACGCCATAAGCATACAGACAAAAAGCCAGATACGCCAGAAAAGAGAAGAAGCATATGCTATAAATGTTATTGACGCAGCCCAATTGTACAATACGAGCGCAGATATCAATGAGGTATTAGATCGTACCAGCGGCGTGCGCGTCAGGCAAAATGGTGGATTAGGATCTGATTTCACCTTCTCCCTTAACGGGTTCTCTGGTAGACAGGTTAAGTTTTTTTTAGACGGTATACCTATCGATAATTTTGGATCTTCATTAACGCTCAATAATTATCCTGTCAATCTAGCAGATCGTATCGAGATCTACAAGGGCGTCCTCCCTATAGAACTGGGTAGTGATGCATTAGGGGGCGCGGTAAATATTATTACTCGTGACGATGCAAATTA
Organism: uncultured Nonlabens sp.; assembly: GCA_947491755.1. Classification (GTDB taxonomy): domain Bacteria; phylum Bacteroidota; class Bacteroidia; order Flavobacteriales; family Flavobacteriaceae; genus Nonlabens. The sequence continues at coordinate 65,952 of CANLKV010000005.1, forward strand.
CCTAGACGCCTCGTACGGTTATGGATCTTTTAATACGCATCGCGCCAGTTTAAATGCCGCTTATACGCATCCTGTTAATGGTTTTACTGCACGACTTATTTCTTTCTATAATTTTTCAAACAATAATTATAAGGTTCGTGTACGACCCATTGATTTACAAACTAATCAGCGCTTACCAGAACAAGAGGTTGAACGCTTTCATGACGATTATGAGTCTGCAACCGCCCAGGTAGAAATAGGAGTGCGCGGTAAGTCATATGCAGATGAATTGCTCATAGGCTTTATTGCATCTGGTAACGACCGGGATATTCAAACCGGTGTGACCCAGGATCAAGTATTTGGTGCGCGTACCGCCAGCGCTAGTGCTTTCATTCCTACTCTTAAATACCGTAAGAAAGATTTATTTACAGACGGCCTGGATATCAATTTCTATGGAGCTTATAACAACAATCGTAATCAATTCATTGACACAACCAGGGTACGATTTAACTGGCTGGGGCAAAGTATACCCAGTACACAGGCAGAGTTTTTTAGAACACAATTACAAAACAAGGATCGCGAGGCGGTAACTACCACAAATCTAGCTTATAAGATAGATGAGCGCCAGGGTCTATCGATCAATCACAGCTTTTCTAACTTTAAACGCACTTCTAGCGATATAGAAAATCCTGAATCTCCTACCCTACAATTCCCCCAATCGCTCATTAAAAATATTGTGGGTGTTGCATACCAGTACCAGCGTGAGCGATTTAAAGCAACCGCATTTACCAAAGCCTATTTTTTAAATGCAAGAGCTTTTGTCAACAACTTTGGTCAGTCAGGGGATCAAGCGTTTACTGCAACACAGTCCAGCTCTACAAATTACGGTTATGGTGCTGCGGCATCATATTTTATTAAACCACGCTGGCAAATCAAAGCATCTTATGAGCAGGCATATCGACTGCCGCAAGCAGTAGAGTTACTAGGTGATGGATTGTTCACTACACGCAATGCAAACTTGCGACCAGAGTCCAGTGATAACTTTAATCTAGGTATGAAATATGAGTTTGTACCTGCAGATGAGCATCGCATACAATTAGAGGCCACTTATTTATTGAGACTTACAAATAATTTTATCCAATTAAATCAAGCAAGCTCTCAACCTGTAGCGCGTCAATTTCTCAATATAGGCCAGGTAACTACTAATGGTTTAGAGCTCAACATTCAATACGACTGGAAACAACAGCTTACCGCTGGCATCAACCTGACCTATCAGGATATCGTGGATAATCAGGAATTCATAACCAATACAAATCTGGGCGGCACGGTGCAATCTCCTAATTTTAACTTTGGCTTCCGCGTGCCTAACATTCCTTATTTGTACGGAAATGTAAATGTGGATTACGCTTTCGCGAAAGCGAACCCCTCATCAACATTGTCCAATAATTTTAAAATAGGCTACTCACTTAACTATGTGCAAGAATATTTCTTGACGCCTAATCAATTAGGAGCTAATAATCAAGATAATATTCCTACCCAGCTATCTCATAGCCTGCGTGCCACATACAGCCTGGTTGATGGCAAGTTTAATATAGGGCTAGAATTAGACAACATCACAGATGAAGAATTATTTGATAATTACCTATTGCAGCGACCAGGTCGCGCATTCTTCCTTAACCTAAGATATTACATTGATAAACCTTTTAATTAAAAAAACATGAAAACGATTTTAAAATCTGTATTTGCAGCTAGTTTGCTATTATTAAACAGTTGTAGTGATGATGATGACAACGCACCAGTCGCACCAGCAGCAAGTAATTTTGTACTGGGTGTAGGAGTAACTGATTCAAATTTTAACACGTCCAACTTTGTCCTGGCAACAGATAATGTGATGTCAGGAACTATCTCTTTACAGGGCCAAGGTATCCTGCAAGACGGTTACCGCGATTATGCTACTGGAGGCAACACGTTTTACAGTATAGGCGGTCTGGGTGTAACTGATGTAAATGCCTACAGCATTGCAGCAGACAGCACATTGCAGGTGCGTAATAATCTTACATTTCCCTTACAAATTGATGGATTTAGAGAGGTAGATGATACAGGAAACACAATGGTAGGGATTTCTGTGCCACAGGATCAAACTGCAAATGCTGCGATTCTTTTTTACACAGTTGATATAGCTACAAATACTATTGAAACTACTGGACAAGTACCTTTCTCTAGTGTTAATCCAGATGTAGCCAACAGCCGTATTTTTACAACAGGAATGCAGGTAAGTGGTGATAAATTATACCAGACCTTTTATCTAATCAATCGTAATGATTTCAATACACCTAATACAGATACCCAGTATGTAGCGATTTATAATTATCCAGAATTTACGCTAGATACGGTGATTAGCGATACAAGATTTGGCCCAGCGGGAGCTTTTAATACTCGTAGCGGAATTTTTACAACAGCAAATGGAGATCTTTATACGGTTTCTAATAGCAACTTTGGGTTTACACAAGCAACAAAACCTGCTGGTATTTTAAGAATCCCTGCTGGTACCACATCGTTTGACCCTAACTATACATTTAATACAGAAACTACAGCAAATGGTGGAAAAATAATACACGCTATTTCGATAGGTAACGGTCGATTGTTTGCTGCTGTATCAAGCAAGGTACTAGAAGGGCCTGATGGAACAAACGGTTTCGGTAACGTTTACAGTGATACAAACCTACGTCTTGCCATTGTCGATTTACTTAATCAAACCATTACACCTGTATCTGGTGCTCCAGAATATACGGGCAACGGTGGTCGCAGTTTTGCCGCATTCCAGGATGGCAACCTGGTGTATTCTTCTATAGCAGATGATAATGGAGTGGTAAATATCTACCGCACAAATATCAATACTGCTACTGCAACTAAAGGCGCTGTAGTAGAAGGTACTTTTGTAGGTGGTATCGCAAAAATTGAATTGAATTAAAGATCATCAATACCTTATTGCAAAAGCCGTGACCCTGTGTCACGGCTTTTTTATTTCCTCAAACAAGGCGTAATGATCAACATACCCAAGAAAAGAATGTTTTACCAGACCGCTGGAAAAAGCATGATATATTAATGTTGTGATAAAAAGTCAAAATAAAGCGTTGACAGTTTTAGTTTTGTATAAGTTTATCTTTTATTTGTTAAACAAAACTAAGTCTAAAGGAGGATCTCTGTGATACGCACTACTTTTTCTATTAAAGATCTCGAAAATTTGAGCGGTATAAAAGCGCATACCATTCGTATATGGGAAAAGCGCTACGATCTACTCACACCCATGCGCAGCGATACGAACATACGCTATTATGACCTACAATCCTTACAAAAAATACTGAATGTAAGTTATTTAAAAAGTACGGGAAGTAAGATAAGTGCTATCGCAGCTTTATCTGATAAAGAGATTGAACAAGAGGTACGCAAGCTGGCACAAAAAACTCATCAGTCAAATCATTTACTGCAGGAGTTGAAGCTTGCAATGGTCAACTTTGATCAAGAATTGTTTAATAGTATTTATGACCGTGAAATGGAAAAAGGAGATTTTTCAACGGTTTTTCATAATTTATTAATTCCATTTTTAGAGGAATTAGGTAGACTCTGGCACTCAAACACGATCAATATAGCCCATGAACATTTTATTAGTAGCTTGATCAAACAAAAATTACTAGTAGAAATAGAACATGCAGCCTTACCATTTGAGAAAAAAAATGAGGAGCCTTTCATTCTATTCTTACCAGAGAATGAAATGCATGATATAGGCTTATTATTTTTAAATTATAAATTGTTGAAATCTGGATACAACACGATCTATTTAGGGGCAAGTATGTTGTTAGACTCTCTTACTTTTTTTCAACGCAACGGACAGAGACCCATTTTTATGACATTCATAACTGTGGAGCCCACACCTAAAAAAATACCACGATTCCTAGAACAGTTTAATAAAAAAATGGATCATGCGCACCTTATTCTTATGGGGCGTGCCATGTCTCAAGTAAGTCACAAGCATTTGAGTGCTAACCATCACGTGATCAATAGCTATGATCAAATTGAGAAATTTATACAGCAACAACTGGAAGAGCCTGCTATGGTATAAATAGATGTAAACCTTAATCGAGATAACAACTGACTTTAAATAACTGAATTAATTAAGCGATCTGCTAGAAGAACCATACCATTAACAAAACCTATCTTGCATGATCACCAATGACCCAACCAATCCTGAGTATTTATGAATCAAAAAATTGCCATTATAGGATCTGGCTTCTCATCTCTAGCTGCAGCATCATACCTAGCGCAATCTGGGCATCAAGTAACTATTTATGAAAAGAATGATACCGTGGGCGGACGTGCTAGACGTCTGGAGAAACAAGGGTTTACATTTGACATAGGTCCATCATGGTACTGGATGCCTGATATCTTTGAAAGATTTTTTGCTGATTTTGGTAAAAAGCCATCAGATTACTACCAGTTAGATAAACTAAACCCTGCTTATTCCGTTTATTTTAAAAACGACCGTATTAAAATAGGGGATAATCTAGAGTCTATCAAAAAAACCTTTGAATCGATCGAGCCAGGCAGCGCACGTAAGTTGCAAGCGTTTATGGATAAGTCCAGTGAGAACTATGACATAGCTATTAAAAACCTAGTGTACCGCCCAGGAGAATCTCCATTAGAGCTAGTAACTCCGCAAACGGTAAAAAAGCTAGGCGCTTTTGTTAGTAACGTATCTAGGGATGTACGCAAACAATTTAAGGACCCACGATTAGTATCAATACTTGAATTTCCAGTGCTTTTTTTAGGAGCTACTCCAGGTAATACACCCAGCTTTTATAATTTTATGAACCATGCAGATTTTGGCTTGGGAACATGGCATCCTAAAGGCGGTATGTATGAGGTCATACTGGCCATGAAAAAATTAGCCGAGGAATTAGGGGTGGTTATAAAAACAAATGCTCCAGTAACTGAAATATTAGTGAATGAAAAAGGAGCAGCACATGGTATATCACTAGACGGAGAGGTTCATCTTTTTGACACCGTACTTTCTGGGGCAGATTATCACCATTCTGAAACCTTGTTGCCTAAACAATACCGCCAATATTCCGAAGGTTATTGGGAGAAAAAAACCTTTGCTCCTAGTTCACTTATATTTTATGTAGGCTTTGATAAAAAGCTCAAAAATGTAGATCACCATAATCTATTTTTTGACACAGATTTTACAAAACACGCCAATGAAATTTATGAAGACCCTCAATGGCCAGAGGATCCATTATTTTATGCAAACTTTACTTCAATTACTGACAATACAGCACCAGAAGGATGCGAGAACGGTTTTTTCCTTATTCCACTAGCACCAGGATTAGAGGACACGCAGGAGCTGCGAGAAGAATACTTCAAAAAGATCATGGATAGGTTTGAAAAATTAACCGACCAAAATGTGACCGATCATATTCTTTTTAAAGAATCTTTTTGCGTGAATGATTTTAAAGAAGCCTATAACAGTTATAAAGGAAACGCTTACGGTATGGCAAACACACTGTTACAAACAGCTTTTCTTAGACCCAATTTAAGAAGTAGAAAGGTAAAAAGTCTTTACTTTACAGGGCAATTAACCGTACCAGGACCAGGTGTACCTCCCTCGTTAATTTCTGGAAAGTTAGCAGCACAATTGATTAATAAACACTTGAGCAAATGAAAAGTCTCTTCGACCAGGTTTCCAGACAATGCAGTAAGACAGTAACTAATAATTACAGCACGTCTTTCTCACTAGCAAGTAAAATGTTAGGACCTTCTATACGGCAGGACATCCATAACATTTATGGCTTTGTAAGATTTGCAGACGAGATCGTGGATACCTTTCACGATTATGATAAACGCAGCCTCCTAGATCGTTTTGAAGAAGACCTTAAACGAGCTATAGAAGAAAAAATCAGCCTCAATCCTATCTTGAATTCCTTCCAAGAGACCGTCAATAAATACAATATCACACCAGATATGTATGGCGCTTTCATTCACAGTATGCGACTGGATCTGGATAAAAGTGTTTATCTAACAGAAGAGGAATATAAAAACTACATATACGGCAGTGCTGATGTAGTGGGGCTTATGTCTTTAAAGGTTTTTGTCAAAGGTGACCAGCAAAAGTATGACGACTTGAAGGAAGATGCCATGAGACTAGGGAGCGCTTTTCAAAAAGTGAATTTTTTGAGGGACTTAAAAGCAGACCTAGACATCCTAGAACGCAGTTATTTTCCTAATACCGATTTACAGGATTTGAAGGAAGAAGACAAAGCACGTCTTATTGAAGAGATAAAAGCAGATTTTGATGCAGGTCTTAATGGTATTCAACGGTTACCTGTAGAGGCAAAACTAGGTGTATATACAGCTTATATTTATTACAGACGTTTATTAACCAGACTAGAACGCACACCATCTGCAGAAATACGCAATACAAGAATACGAGTGCCTAATTATGAAAAAATTGGTTTACTAGCTAAGGGCTACGTAAGCTATAGACTCAATCTGATTTAATTATGGAAATTTTGTTGTGGTCGCTCATCTTTTTAGTGACCTTTATCATTATGGAGTTTAATGCATGGGCGATTCACAAGTACATCATGCATGGTTTTTTATGGAATTTGCACGAGGATCATCATCATAAAAACCACGACAGTTGGTTTGAAAAAAATGATTTATTCTTTGTGTTTTTTGCGACCATAAGCATCAGTTTTAAAATTATACATGAAGTCTTTGACTTATGGTGGGCACTACCTATAAGTGCTGGGATATTTGCTTATGGCGTTGCATACTTTGTAGTGCATGACATTTTTATCCATCAACGATTCAAATGGCTGCGCAAGGCAAATAATCGCTATGCAAAAGGTGTAAGACGCGCCCATAAGATTCACCACAAACATTTAGGTAAAGAAAAGGGCGAAAACTTTGGGATGTTGATCGTTCCACTTAAGTACTTTAAATAAATATGGCAACTGCTGCCGTTATAGGCGCTGGTATAGGTGGGCTAGCTGCCGCATTGCGTCTCAAAAAAAAAGGCTATCAGGTCACAGTTTTTGAGCAGAACGATTATGCTGGTGGTAAATTACATGCTATAGAGCAAGATGGTTACCGTTTTGATCTAGGCCCGTCGTTATTTACACTGCCTCATCTAGTAGAAGAGTTGCATCAACTTTTTGATCGACAACATCAAGTTACATTTAAATACACCACGCAAGAAACTGCATGTCACTATTTCTGGGAAGACGGTACTTTTTTTAAAGCACCCACCACTGCTCAAAAATTTGCTAGTGCTGCCGCGGCGGTATTTCAAGATGATGAAAAAACTATTGCGACCTACTTAAAAAACAGCAAGAAGAAATACGAGCTAACCAAATCATTATTTTTAGAGAAGTCGCTACATAAAACTAGTACGTATCTCAATAAACAAACACTCAAAGCACTCTTACAAGTGCCATTTCTAGGCATTACTGGAAGCCTAGATCAAACAAATCAAGATTTCAAAGACGCCAGACTTACACAGCTGTTCAATAGATATGCCACATATAACGGCTCATCTCCTTATCAAACACCAGGAATAATGAGCATGATCCCACACCTAGAAATAGGCCTAGGGACCTACTATCCAGATGGAGGAATGCACCGCATCTCGCAGTCTTTATTTGAATTGGCACAGCAGGTAGGCGTTGAATTTCGCTTTCGCGAAAGCGTCATCTCCATCAATCATAATAATTGCAAAACAACTGGAGTAACTACGGCAAACGGAGACTTTAAGGCAAATGTGGTTGTTTCAAACATGGATATTTATCCTACTTACCAAAAGTTGTTGAAAGACAGACCAAAACCTGAAAAAACTTTAAATCAGGAACGCTCCAGTAGTGCGCTCATATTTTACTGGGGAATCCAAAAAACATTTGAACAGTTAGACCTGCACAACATCCTCTTTAGTACAGATTATCGCGCAGAGTTTCATTCTATTTTTGAAGATAAAGATCTTTTTGACGATCCGACAGTCTATATAAACATCACCAGTAAAAAAACTCCAACAGATGCGCCAGAGAATTGCGAAAATTGGTTTGTAATGATCAACGCACCAGGTGACTACGGACAAGACTGGAGTCAACTTGTAAACGACTCTAGAACACGTATAATCAAAAAGATTAACAGATTGCTAGACACAGACATAGCACCATTAATAGCTACAGAGTATGTGCTGACTCCTTCTGGGATTGAAGACAATACCAGTTCTTATCGAGGTGCGCTATATGGTGCGGCAAGCAATAATAAATTTGCCGCCTTTCTGCGCCATCCTAATTTCAACACGGGATTAAAAAACCTTTATCATGTAGGTGGATCCGTTCATCCAGGTGGTGGTATCCCATTATGTTTACTAAGCGCAAAAATTGCTGTTGACCTTATAGAGCCCGCTTCATGAAAAACGCTCTTATTATTTTTTTATGGGTAGTGCACATCAGCGCCTTGATAGGTATAGCCTTGGGCTATGAAGACTTTTTTCTACCCAAATCACCGTGGACCATGCTTCTTTTATGGATTTCTTTAATGGTTTACTATCCTGTGAACAACTTCAAGTATGTCCTTTTGTTCTTTGTATGTATGACTGTAGGGATAAGTGCAGAGTGGGTGGGTGTGCATACGGGACTCCTTTTCGGTGATTACTCTTACGGGAGCAACTTTGGCCCTAAGCTGGATGGAATACCCTATTTAATAGGAGTTAATTGGGCGATTTTAACCTTTTGCAGTCATGCGATAGCCCGGCAGTACTTTCAAAATAAATGGGTCATCGCAGCAATAGGCGCTGGATTAATGGTATTTTTAGATCTATTTCTTGAACAGATTTGTGATTTTGCAAATTATTGGACTTTTAATGGTGGTACTGCAGGCTGGTTCAACTATGTGTGCTGGTACCTAATAGCCTATGGACTGCATCTAGCTGCTCATTTTACAAAATTAACAGGCGATGTCAAGATTTCAAGTCATTTATACATCGTACAACTCGCATTTGCCGCAATTTTATGGATCATCATAAGTACGACATAGCTATTGTAGGCATGGGTTGCGCTGGCAGTCATGTATTGCTGCAGTTACTGGATAACCCGTCCACGCGGGATATAAAGATCTTGGTGCTGGACGATTTTCAAGCAGATAGTCAGGAAAAAACTTGGAGCTACTGGGAGAAAGGAAATGGCAAGTGGGATCATTTAACATCACATATCTGGCCGCATGGCGCGTTTTATACCAATCGAGTCTCCATAGAATTTGATTTGCACCCTTATCAATATAAAACGATAGAAAGTCGTGATTTTATCGCTTTCGCGAAAGCGAAATTACAACAACATCCCAATTGCACTTATGTCAATGCCCGTGTTGAAGCGCATGTGGCAGGCACACCCGTTGTTCTCAAAACTAAAGAAATGGAATACCAGGCAGATCTAGTTCTAGACAGCCGGGTACCCACTGCGTTTTATCAGGACGATCAGGCCACCACCCTGAAGCAACACTTTTTAGGTTGGAAAATTAAAACAGCTGTAGCTTCATTTGACCCATCATCATTTGTAATGATGGATTATCGGATACAGGATCAAGGTACAACTAGCTTTATCTATATCTTACCCACTAGTGAACGGGAAGCGCTGGTAGAATTTACTTACTTCTCGCCAGAAATTGTGAGTAACAAACGTTATGAGGATTTTATAAGGGAGTATCTATCGACACATACAAATATCAAGGATTTTGAGATTATAGGACAAGAGCAAGGCATTGTACCCATGTCCACATACAGATTTGACCAGCATCATGAGGGCAATCTTTATAAAATTGGTACAGCAGGTGGATGGGTAAAAGCCAGTACTGGATACAGTTTTAAAATGAGTGAAAAACGTGCAAAAATACTGGTAGCAAACTATGTGGCAAATCGCGATCTTGATAGTGGTATGCAAAAGAAGAGATTCCAGCTATATGACGAAATCATGTTGGATGTGCTGTCAGATCATAATGATCGCGGGCATTTGCTTTTTGAAAACTTGTACAAAAACAATCCTATCACACGTATTTTATCATTTTTAGATGAGGAAACAAGTTTTTCTCAGGAACTTAAAATCATGTTCCCATTAACATCAATGCCCTTTATTAAAGGTTTTTTCCGCAGGATCTTGCAATAACTCAGGAATTTCAAATCCTGGCCATGAGCCCGTAATTTTATAGGGCTGGAATCGATTAAACATTTCTTCTTTGTACCACTGCAGTGCCTGTGTTTGCTGTACGGCATGACGATGATTTTGACCGCGATAGGCAAATTTTCTAAGTGCATTTTTATCATCCCATAGACTGAAAGTTGCCATTTGCGTTACAGGCCGCTCGCCTACACCTGCTGTAAATAGTAAATGTGGGTTGTTGATTAGATCTAACTGAGAGGTAGGTACATAATCCCAAAATTTCTTAAGCATGGATAACTTGATGGTAGCCCTAGTTATAACAGCAATATACGGGTTGTTGTCATCGATTTGTTCGTGAGACTCAAAAGGATTTTGTGCCGACCATTGACCGTGTGATTTAATATTTTTAAGATAAAAACACAATTGGTGAGAACTATTTTTTAGATAGCGCTGGTGTAATGGATGGTTTTTAAAATATGCTTGAGCTGCACTGAGGGAGTCCCATACTTGTAGCAATCCATAAACTGTAAAATCAGGTTTAGGATCAAAGTGTTCCTTACCGCTACCTAAAAGTTTGTAAAACTGAATACCTTCAACTTTTCTAAGCGGTTTTTTAGCAAACTGCATCATACTAAACGCCCATAGCTGTGTCGATAACTGGGAATATTTGAAAAAAGTAAGGGTTGTAATTTGCTGAGACATACGTAAAATCAAAGGTAGCGATACCACAACAACACTAACAACTATAAATGGTATTAAGTAATGTATAAGGTCGTATCTTTTTGATCAAATTTTCCAGTATGAAGATGATCAGGTATTTCTTATTTCCATTTCTAATATTTAGTAGTGCTACGATTTGTGCACAAACATATGCTCGACAAGGCATGGTCGTATCAGACAATACCCTAGCCAGTAAGGCTGGTGTAGATATCATGAAAGCTGGCGGCAATGCAATTGATGCATCAATTGCCACAGCCTTTGCCCTAGCCGTGACCCATCCAGCGGCAGGAAATATAGGTGGTGGTGGTTTTATGGTGTATGTTCCTAAAAATGATACCGCTACAACCATAGACTTTAGAGAAAAAGCACCACTAGCAGCTAGTTCTACTCTATTTTTAGATAAAGATGGGAAGTTACTTGCTAATAAAAACCATGAATCAACACTTGCAATAGGTGTGCCTGGAACGGTGGCAGGACTCTATCTAGCACATCAAAAATATGGCTCCATGCCATGGAGGCGTGTATTACAACCAGCTATCGATCTCGCACGAGAAGGTTTCCCTCTTACATGGGCTTTATTTAAAGACAGTGAGCGATTGCGACAGTCTGCAGCATCTGACTTTATAGCCTCATACTTTTTAAATTCTTCTGGAAAACCAACCCAATTTGAGGAGCTATGGAAACAGCCTGCGCTTGCTCAAACATTAGAGATCATTGCCCAGCAAGGAAAGGACGGCTTTTACAAAGGAGTGGTAGCAGAAAAGATCGTGGAATTTATGCAAGAAAATCAAGGCATCATTACAAAAGAAGATCTTATAAAATACGAGGCTGTAGAACGTTTACCTATAGTAACTACGTTTAAAGATTATACCATCTATAGTATGCCGCCACCTAGCTCTGGAGGTGTAACTATGGCTGCAATGCTCAATCTTTTTGAATTAGTGGATGTAAATGATGTACCTTTTAATTCTGCTGCCTATGTCCATATGCTTATCGAGTCTATGCGCCGTGGCTTTGCAGATCGTGCAGAATTTCTAGGCGATCCCGATTTTAATCCAGATATGCCCGTTGCTCGCTTGATTTCAAAAGAACGAGCGGCGCAAAGATTTGCGGCCATTGATATTAAAAAAGCATCTGTAAGTGATTCTAGCGCATACGGTCATCCTTATGATGGTAAAAACACCACTCATTTTTCTGTAGTAGACCCATCGGGAAATGCAGTGAGCATTACCTATACTCTAGAGCAATCTTATGGCTCAAAATTAGGCAGCAAAGAGTTAGGATTCATTTTTAATAATGAAATGGGGGATTTTAATCCAGTACCCGGCATGACAAATTCGACCGGTATGATAGGGTCTGATCCTAATACCATAGCACCAGAAAAACGCATGCTCTCTTCTATGAACCCGGTGGTAATCACTAAGGATGACACATTACACATGGTCATGGGAAGTCCAGGCGGTCGAACAATTATTAATACGGTATTTCAAACTGTTTTAAACAGTATGCTGTATGATATGGACGTAGCTGAATCTATTGAGGCTCCAAAAATTCATCATCAATGGTTACCCGATGTAACTTATTACGAGAAAAATAAATTATCTCCTGATACTATTGAAAAGCTAAAACGAATGGGACATAAAATGAGACCTGTTGGTCAATTAGGGCGTCTTATGGGAATTCAATACAATCCACAAAACAATATTTTATCAGGCGCAGCGGACAGCTCTAGTCCTGATGGAGGAGCCGTAGGGTTTTGATACCATCTAATTGAAAGAAAAACAGGACCATTGCAATTTATGTAGTCAACAAAACATTTTCAATAAAATAGCTCACTAAATAATCTAGTCAAAAACAGCTGTACATATTAAATGTAAAAAGAGCGATACAACAGTGCGTATCGCTCTTTTTGTGTACAAAAACAGTCTAATTAAGCTGCGTTTTCTTCCTTAATTAAGTTGAGTGCACTACCCTTACGGTACCACATTATTTGTGCATCGTTGTAAGTGTGGTTTACTTTAATAGTGTCCTTAGACCCATCTTTATGTACCAGTTCTACAGTCAATTGCTTGTCTGGCGCAAAGTCTTCTAGGTCAATAAAGTTAAATGTATCATCTTCCTGAATCAGATCGTAGTCTGACTCGTTTGCAAATGTTACCCCTAGCATTCCTTGCTTTTTGAGATTAGTCTCATGGATGCGAGCAAAAGATTTTACGATAACCACGTAAACACCCAGGTGTCTAGGCTCCATCGCAGCATGCTCTCTTGACGACCCTTCTCCATAATTATGATCCCCTACAACTACTGTAGGTATGCCAGCTGCCTTATAAGCACGCTGTGTTTTAGGCACGGCATCATACTCGCCATCAATCTGACTTTTTACAAGATTAGTTTGCTTGTTAAATGCATTTACTGCGCCTATCAAACAGTTGTTAGAAATATTATCTAGGTGACCGCGGTACTTCAACCATGGTCCCGCCATAGAAATATGGTCCGTAGTACATTTACCGTAAGCCTTTATTAGGAGTTTTGCTCCCATTAAATTCTTACCGTCCCACGGCTCAAAAGGAGTGAGAAGTTGTAAGCGGTCGCTGTCTGGAGATACACTTACTTTTACATTGCTACCGTCTGCGACTGGCGCCTCATAACCTGCATCTTCTACCTCAAAACCTTTAGGAGGCAATTCAATACCAGATGGCTCTTCCAACATGACTTCCTCGCCATCCTCGTTGATCAATTTATCGGTCATAGGATTGAAGTCCAAACGACCAGATATCGCAATAGCAGCAACCATCTCTGGTGAGCCTACAAAAGCATGCGTGTTAGGGTTACCATCAGCACGCTTTGAAAAATTACGGTTAAAGGAGTGTACGATCGTATTTTTCTCGTCGCCCTTCATATCGCTACGATCCCATTGACCTATACAAGGTCCACAGGCATTTGTGAATATAGTGGCATCTAGATCTTCAAAGATCTTTAAGATTCCATCACGCTCTGCAGTGTATCTTATTTGCTCAGAACCTGGATTGATACCAAAATCAGATTTTGGCTTAATATTTTTCTTTACTGCTTGCTCTGCAATAGATGCTGCTCTCGTTAAATCTTCATAGGAAGAGTTCGTACAAGAACCTATCAGACCCCAGTCTACCTTAAGTGGCCAGTCGTGTTTTGCTGCCTTCTCTCCTAGCTGTCCTACCGGCGTTGCTAGATCTGGAGTAAAAGGTCCATTTAAATGTGGTACTAGCTCGTCCAGGTTGATTTCAATTACTTGATCAAAATACTGCTCTGGATTTGCATACACCTCATCATCTGCGGTTAGATATTCTGCAATTTTATCTGCTTCATCAGCTATTTCTGCACGATCTGTTGCTCGCAAATATCTGGACATCGACTCATCATACCCAAAGGTAGAAGTCGTCGCTCCTATCTCTGCACCCATGTTACAAATAGTACCTTTACCTGTACAAGATAGGTTTTTTGCACCTTCGCCAAAGTATTCTACAATAGCTCCAGTACCACCTTTTACAGTAAGAATTCCTGCCACCTTCAAAATGACATCCTTTGCACTAGTCCAGCCGTTTATTTTACCTGTTAATTTTACACCTATCAATTTAGGAAACTTCAATTCCCATGGCATGCCCGCCATCACATCAACGGCGTCTGCACCGCCCACACCTACAGCGACCATTCCTAGACCACCAGCATTAACGGTGTGCGAGTCTGTACCAATCATCATTCCACCAGGGAAAGCATAATTTTCTAGTACTACCTGGTGGATAATTCCAGCGCCAGGTTTCCAAAAACCTATACCGTATTTGTTACTGACAGATCCTAAAAATTCAAAAACCTCGTTGCTTACGTCATTTGCACGTGCAAGATCTTGTGCCGCACCTTGTTTTGCTTGAATCAAGTGATCACAATGCACTGTGGTAGGCACAGCAACTTTACTCTTTCCAGCTTGCATAAATTGCAACAATGCCATTTGTGCAGTAGCATCTTGACAAGCAATACGATCTGGCGCAAAATCAACATAATCTTTACCTCTGGTAAAAGGCTTATCGGTTGTTTCATCCCACAAGTGAGCATAAAGAATTTTTTCTGAAAGTGTAAGTGGTTTCCCTACTACCTCGCGCGCTTTATCAACGCGGGATGGCATGGTTTTATACACTTTTTTGATCATGTCAATATCAAAGGCCATATGTTGTAATTATTAATTAATTCTTGGGTAGCGAATTTACGAAATACAGAGGCTATTCTAAAATATGCCTTGCTCTAAAGCGGTGGGAGCTATTTATTTGCCATTTAAACAATCCTGAGAGGTCTAAATTTCATATCCACAGCCTAGCATAGTAATTTTTGCCGAATTCTCAACAAAACTTACTTTATCCAGTTTTAGTTCGCTTTCGCGAAAGCGAATTTATAAGCCACTTAAGACTCTCTACGGCGTTTTACCCAGATTTTAACGGCAAGAAGAAGACCTAAAGTGTCGATTGCATAGCCTGTAAAAAACAAAATGGTAGAGACTAACGGACTGGCTTGCCTCAATACTGCACTCACGCCTATAAGCATCCCGCCTATAAATAATAGCAGCAATGGTGTGACGTAATGAGCCATATTTATAATATCTGAGAAATCAGACTATCCTCTGTAAAACCCTCTGCCTCGGCTTTATAATTTTTTATAATCCGGTGGCGCAAGATGCCCGTTGAGACTGCTTTTACATCCTCAATATCTGGACTGTATTTGCCGTGAATTGCTGCATGCGTTTTTGCAGCGAGGATCAAATTTTGTGAGGCTCTAGGTCCTGCACCCCAATCTATGTACTGCTTGATTACATCTGGCGCTTGATCGCTGGCAGGCCTTGTTTTACCCACCAGGCGTACCGCATATTCAACCACATTATCTGCCACTGGAATACGACGTACTAACTGTTGTAAATCTATTATTTGCTGCGCATTAAATAGTGCATTAACTTGTGGTTTATGATCTGATGTGGTTGCTTTTACCACCGCTACCTCTTCTTCATAAGAAGGATATTCTAGATTGATAGCAAACATAAAACGATCCAGTTGAGCCTCTGGTAACGGGTAGGTACCTTCCTGCTCGATTGGATTTTGAGTGGCCAAAACAAAATATGGATTAGAAAGCTCATAACGCTGCCCTGCAACTGTTACAGACCTTTCTTGCATGGCTTCTAGTAGCGCTGCCTGAGTTTTGGGTGGGGTACGATTGATCTCGTCTGCTAGTATAATATTAGCAAATACAGGCCCTTTCAAAAATTTGAATTTACGATCCTGATCCAGGATTTCACTACCTAATATATCAGAGGGCATAAGATCTGGAGTAAACTGAATGCGCTTAAAATCCAGACCCAGTGCTGCAGCAATGGTATTAACCATTAAGGTTTTTGCAAGTCCTGGTACTCCCACTAGCAAGGAATGCCCACCAGAAAAAATACTGATCAAAATCTGATCTATCACTTTTTCTTGACCGACGATAACTTTGGCAATCTCCTTTTTTAATTCTTGGTGTCTGACTACCAGTTGATCAATCGCAGCAACATCTGACATAGGTAATTTTATTATTTAGTCCACTCTTGTAAAAGCTCACAATCCTTAAAGTCTTCACCTATTTTAATGTAGGTATCTTTAATTTTTTCATCACGCCATTCTGCAATGCGCCTTACTTGTTTATCGCGCAGTGCTAGATCTTTTATCTTACCATAGTCTGAGGCATAATTTGCCTCGTGATCTCCTACTTTCCTGATTAAATTTACAATGGTAAATGATGTTGCGCCTGTCCCACGCGGGTCCTTTTCTTCTATAATTCCGCTTACATCACCTTCTTGCAAAAATTGTACAGAAGAGACAATGCTGGATGATATAAATCGCGGAGCAATTTTTGAAAGGTCTAGCAAGTTTTCACCTGTGATAGGATTTACAAACAACCCACCTTTTTCTGCAGTTTCTTTTTCATCACTTATGGCTCTTGCGGCATCTGCAAATGTGGTGTCACCTTGAACGATTTTGTCTCTCATAGCGTCTAGCTTTGCACGAGCTTTCGCCTCTTGAGCACGGCTTATGTAAGGGTATTGCAATATGTGTCGCACATCACGCACTTGACCACGCACTTTTTCTACATAAAGTATATGCCAACCAAATGCGGTTTCAAATGGTTTGCTTATTTCACCCTCGTTTAATGAGAAGGCTTGTTCTTTAAATTCTTTAGCATATGGATCGGATCGTCGCATGGATAACACTCCACCTGATCTCTCTGTTCCTATATCTTCAGAAAAAAGAGTTGCTTTTGCGGCAAAGTCGGCACCATTGTACAGTACATCATCGCGGTATTCATTTAACTTATCAATAGTTTGCTGCACTGACTCCTCACTGGGCTTTGATTTGACCACGATACGCGCTATTTCAACTTCAGAGTTGATAAGAGGGCGTTGATCTTCTGGTATTTTTGAGAAAAACTGACGTACTTCTTCTGGTGTGATTTGAATGTCTTGTGTAAGACGTTCTTGCATGCGAGAGGCTAGCAATTCATCGCGATTAATGACATTCAACTCGTCCCGCAATTGTTGGATATTATCCTTACGGTAGAAACGTGCAAGGTCTTCATCGCTTGCGCCATTTAGTTCGTTTTTCAAGAATTCAATACGTTGCGTAGTGGCATTCTCAATCTCTGCATCACTTACGGTTATACTGTCCTGTATGGCGTGGTGGGCATAAAGTTTTGAGCCTAGTAAAGACTCCATGATATCACATTTTGTAAGGTCATTTAATTGTCCCCTGCGCTTTAATTCATTGAGTTGAGCACTAATATCAGAATCCAAAACGACATAATCGCCTATCACTCCTGATACACCATCTATTTTATACCGCATTGCTTTAGGCTTAACGGTATCTTTAAGTGCGGCAAGCACCTCGTTTTTAATGGCCTCGTCCTGGGTTGTAGTTGCAGTTTGTGCGATCATCGCTTCCGCGAAAGCGAACATTACTAAAACACTGAGCCAACTACGGATAGATTTTGAGTTTATTGCTTTCAATTGCATCATTTAATAAATCCTTTTCTATTTTTTTTATAAAAGCCAGCTTGCGCTGATTAAGTAAAATCTGTTTTATGGTAGGGTTGACGTAAGATAAAGGCGCCGGTTCACCGCGACGTAGCACGTCTTTAAAGCGCACCAAATATACATCAAGACTATCTTGTAATCGCCAGGTTTGACCAGGTATTACATACTGCGACTCGTTTGCTGCGGTAATGGGCGCTACTCGTTCTAACAATATGTTCTTTTTGACCCATACGGTATCATTTAATAAAGAAGATTTAAAACTTAAAGAAAGGCTGTCTAGATTTTTTAAGCTTTCCTTGCTTCCTTTATCAAACCACTTGCTGATGTTTTCCAGTTGAGAGTAAGTTTGATCTACATGAACGTATCTAAATTTAATTAAATCTTCGTTTAAAATAAACTCGTCACGATGTGCTTCAAAATAATCTTCTATCTCTTGTGCAGGAATGGTGGTATCCAGGCTTTGTTTGATCAATTCTTGAAGATAGGCCTGACTATATAACTCCGTTTTATAACGTTCTATAAGTAGATTTAGACTGGCTTGTTTATCACTATCTATGTTTTGAAAAGCATTGCGCATCAACATGCGGTTTGTCGCCCAGGTATCGATGTATTTTTGAACAATAAGAGCAGAGTCTGCCTTTGTATAATCTGCTGGTAATAGTGCTAGAACCTCTGCCCTAGACAAATAACTATCTTCTAGTTGTGCAACTGTATCTATAGGTTGTTCTTGATTAAAATAAGAACAAGACACCAGTAGGTGCACTACTATCAGGCTATAAAAGATCTTATGCGCGCTTTTTTTGTTCAATTTCTTTTTTTAATCGATTCAAGACTTTTTCATTTATTGAAATAGTACGTCCCTCTCGTAAACCATCCAGCCATTGTTTTTCTAAAACTTGCTGGTAATCGTTAATCACGGCACCACGAGCCTCCTCAAATTCTTTGATAGCTGGTGGTAATATTTGTTTTACACGTATAACTTTATAAAAACCATTTCCTTCTTTTTCAAATACTCTAGACACTCCTAGCGCAACTTCAAATTCCTGCGGCAATCTGGAGTAGGTATCTTCTACCACACCGCTAGATACCATGACCTTTGTATCTCCTTTATCATTAATGGCTGTCTTTATTTGTTCTATCGTAGCATCCTCTTTTAACATGGTAACGACTTCCTCTGCTGCTTGTGCCGTGGTGATTTGAAATAAATCTAAATCTAGACGGCGCTTCCATTTGTACTGCTCCTTATTAATGTCATAATATTTTTTTTGACCCAGGCTGTCTTTTTTGGCGGCTTCCCATACTTTTTGTTCCATTAATTCAAAGAGAAGCAAGCCTTCTTTATATTCTTGATATAGAAATGCAAAATCTTCATTATCTCTT
Source organism: uncultured Nonlabens sp. (assembly GCA_947491755.1). Taxonomy (GTDB): domain Bacteria; phylum Bacteroidota; class Bacteroidia; order Flavobacteriales; family Flavobacteriaceae; genus Nonlabens. Next base: position 85,320 of record CANLKV010000005.1, read on the forward strand.
TCTAGGTGCTCGTCGTAATAATCTATGATCGTTTTGCCTACAAACTCTTTATAGTATTGATTTAGTTTTTCCTCAAGACCACTATACTGCCGCGCATCCTTTAACTGTTTCTGCCCAGCAAATTCATAGAAGTCCATTGTAGTTACAGGACGATTTTCAATAGCAAATAATTCATTCTTATTAAAGTCTGCTGCCTCCATCTTCCATGTACCAGTTAGTAAAGAATCATTCACTGCGTTAAAACGCTGGGTAAAGGATCTTATAACTGGTAATTGGACTTCATATGTGCTTAAAAGTTTATTTGTAAAAGCCTCTGTAATTTTTCTAGAACGTTCTGATTTCTTTATCTGCTCTCTTAGTCCTTTTTCTGCCTCTTCAAAAGTCGGTATTGGAAATTTCTCTAATAGCTGTATAATGTGGTAGCCAAAATTTGTTTTAATTGGTTTTGAAAAACTTCCTATCTCAGTAAGTTCAAATGCTGCTTGCTCAAATTCTGGAGAGTTCAAACCACCTGTACCAAAACGTGGCAGTTTACCGCCATTACTTGCGCTATTTATATCCTCAGAAAACTCTCGCGCCATCTGATCAAATTCTTTTCCTTCTTGCAGTTGCTCATAAATCTGATAAATACGCTCCCTAGCATCCATGGTGCTATCTGGACGTTTATCATAGGTCATAATATGTGCCACTACTACATCTTGCGGTGTTTTACGTGTAGCGTTTACTTTAAGAATATGGTAACCAAAATCAGTCCTGAAAATATCTGACACTTGTCCCACTGGGGTAGCATATGCTGCAGTCTCAAAATCAAAAACCATTTTAAAAGGCCCGAACCAGCCCAGAGCACCGTTAGTTGCAGCACTGGGTCCCTCACTCTCATTACGAGCTATTGATTCAAAATCTGCACCCGCATCAATACGTTTTTTTATAGCTTCTATCTTGCGGTAAGCGGCTAGTGTATCTACAGGTGTGGCAGCGCGATCCACTTTAATGAGAATATGACTCGCATTAACCTCATTATTCATTCGATAATATGCCTCTTTTACTAAGGCGTCTGTAACTTCATTATCTGTTAAATAAGCTTTTGATAAACTCTCGCGGTAGGATTGCAATTCGTTTCTGTACCCCTCATTATTTTGCAATCCTAATTCAATTGCTTGTAATAATTTAAGACGGTAATCAATGTATAATTGCAAGTAGTTGTCTAGATCTTTCTGGGATTCGTCCTGGACGATGTCTAGATTTTTAGAATAAACCTTTATAAAAGTACCTGCATCGTAATCATTCCCGTCAATGGTGAGCAGCGTCTCCTGTTTTAAGTCTTGCGCTACACATACATGCATTTGACAAAAAAGTAGAAGACTTAAAAACTTAATAAATCGATTCATAGGCTATATTTAACCGCAATGCCCAAAAATAGACAAAAGCAATAGGGGAACAAAACGCTACAACTTTGCAATTAGTATGAAAATGTTGTCAATTAAGCGACCTATTTACGAACTTACTTTATATGACAAATCAGCACAAGATCACGATCAATCAGCCTATTAAAAGAGTCATGGAATTATTTGATAATCCAGAGAATTTTAAGCACTGGCAACAAGGTCTTATTTCTACACAGAATATTACCTCTAGCGTGGGTAAAGTGGGTAGTAAACGTCGCATGAAAATCAAAACCAGTGTTGCCGTGATCACTATGGTTGAAGAAATCACGGCTAGGGACTTACCACATTTATGGGAAGCCACTTATCGCACAAAGGGAGTAGTGAATTACCAGAAAAATCGCTTCCGCGAAAGCGAAATAAATAAAGAAGGCACCATACAAAAACAGACGATATGGGAGGCGACTACTGTATTTAAATTCACAGGGATGATGCGGCTGGTAGCTCGAGCTAGACCTCAAGTTTTTGAATCGCAGACATTGCAATTCATGAAAGATTTTAAAAGATTTGCAGAGGAAGGTATCTCTGTGGCTGAATCATAAAAAAACCGCCTCGCAGGCGGTTTTCTAAAATTTTTCCGAGCTCGATCCTTTAGGAGTCTAATGTTTCTTGTTCAAGCGCTTTGCTGATTAATTGATCGCCACTAAGTATTTCAAACGTACTGCGATTTGCAACAGTATCGTGCAATACCCTAGTTAGCACTTGTGCAACATCTTCTCTAGGAATTTCACCTTTTTGATTGAGGGTATCTGTAAGGGTGATATGGTCTGTGGCTTTTTCGTTATTTAAAGTTCCAGGCCTTACGATGGTATAATTTAATGCAGATCGCTTTAAATGCTCATCGGCGCGATGTTTTGCTTTTAAATAATCTTGCAATTGATCTGCTTTTTCTGGTTGATCTGCGCCACGAGAGCTGAGCATGACAAACTTTTTAACGCGATTTGCGCCAGCTGCATCGATCATTTTGATCGCACCATTCTGGTCTACAGCCTCTACTTTTTTACCACCAGATCCAGCGGCAAAAACAACCTTGTCTATATTATTAAAAGCTGGGTACACGTCCCCTTCTAGATCTGCAAGAACCGTTTCAATGTGACGTGATTCAAATTGCTGTCTTTGCTCCTCTTTGCGCACCATTGCAATAGGTTTAAAGTATTGCGATGATTCTAATAGATTAACAACTATATTTCCTGTGGTGCCCGTTGCACCTGCGACTAAAATTCTTTCCATATTTTAAAATAACGTATTGATTGACTAATTGTGTGAATACTATGTTGTTTAACGCCGCTTTAATACAGGCTGTTTCTTAAATTTAGGCCATGAGAAAGCTTAAACTAATATGGGACTTTAAAGGTCCAGACGGTCTTAAAACCGCACAGCATCATCTAATTCATCTGGAAGAGTATGCGGTAGCACAGCAATTAAACTGCCTAGGGAAAGGAGTAGAAAAAATAAGCGATCACCACCACGTATGCTATCTTGCCGTCAATGAGGAAGATATGCCTATTGTGAGAGATCAATTAAAGCCTCATCGCGGTCAATTATGGACAGACTAGACTTAATAAATAATTTAAAGCAACTCCTGCCAGAAGGTGCCTTTTTAAGTGGTGAGCATATACAATCCCGCTATGATCACATCTGGAGAATGGACCAGCCCACCGCGGCTATAGGTGTAGCGCTACCTAAAAGTACAGATGAAGTAAGTTCTATATTACAATATTGCAACAAACACCAGTTACCCGTGGTGATACATGGCGGATTGACCAATCTAGTGGGTGGGACAAAAACCAGTAATGACCAGGTCGTAATCTCTCTGGAAAGAATGAATCATATTGAAGAGATAGATACTCACAGCCGCACGGTGACCATACAGTCTGGTGTAATTCTAGAACATCTGCATACCGCCCTAGAAGAACATCAACTTTCTTTCCCACTCAACTTTGGAGCGCGAGGCTCTGCCCAATTGGGAGGCATTATATCGTCTAATGCGGGTGGGTTGCGAGTTTTAAAATACGGGATGACCAGACAATTAATTCTGGGGCTAGAGGCTGTTCTAGCAAACGGTACCGTCATTAACTCTATGAAAAAAATCATTAAAGATAATTCTGGCTATGATCTCAAACAGCTATTTATAGGGTCTGAAGGCACCCTGGGAGTCATCACACGTGCCGTATTAAAATTAGAAGAAGCACCTAGCAGCCGTAATGCTGCTTATCTAGCGGTAAACGATTATTCTAGCGTGGTGCGTTTGCTCAAATTTTTTGACGCTCGTCTAGCGGGTAAGTTGAGTGGTTTTGAACTTATATGGAATAATACATACCGCCAGATGACCAGTACGAGTGATGCGGTAAGACCGCCACTGCCCTATGATTATGAATATTATATTTTAATTGAGTCTCTAGGGAATCAACCAGAGCAAGACCGGGCAGAATTTGAAAAATTACTTGTAGAAACCATTGAGAAGGAAATGACACAGGATGCCGTTATGGCGCAATCTCCCAGTGAGGTAGAATGGTTTTTTAGAATAAGAGAGGATGTGAATAACCTTACCGATAGTATGAATCACGATCAACATTTTGATATAAGCCTCCCGGTATCCTTAATAGGGGATTACATTTCTAATTGTTACGAGCAACTATATAAAATCCAGGGTGTAGAGCAAGTATACGCCTTCGGTCATGTGGCAGATGGCAACATACACTTTATGATAGGTAAAATAAATCTAGATGATTCCCTACGGTTAGAGATAAATGATATCGTGTATAATGGATTAAAATCTATAGGAGGCTCCATCAGTGCAGAGCATGGTATTGGACTGGACAAAAAGGCCTATTTGTCTATAAGCCGCACTCCTGCAGAAATTTCTTTAATGCAACAATTAAAGAATACCATGGATCCACTGCGCATACTCAATCCTGGTCGTATTGTAAATTAGATAATGAATGTGTTCGCTTTCGCGAAAGCGTAACTCCATACCTAACGATTGCATTTACGTTGCTATTGAGTAATTTTTATATAATCAATCTTAAACTCCTGAGGAAATATAGTATCGTCTACCTGATCACCGCCGAAGGTGCCACCAACGGCAGTATTCAAAATAAGATAAAATGGCTGATCGTAAGGCCATATGTCTGAGGTGCGTTGCTCTGGATTAAATGTATAAACTAGGGCATCGTCTATATAAAACGCTATTTTTTCCTTATTCCAAACGGTTTTAAAAATGTGATAAGCATCAGAGAGGTTATTGACCTTGGTAACAGCTGTGTTTTTACTATTTCCATGGCTATCTGCAGTGTGCATGGTGGTATGGATTTGATCAGGATTTTTACCGGCAAATTCCATCATATCGATTTCTCCTGCCTGCGGCCAGCCTACCTCGTCAATATTACTTCCTAACAACCAGATGGCAGGCCAGATACCCGTACCACTAGGTAACATCGCTTTTACCTCAATAGTTCCATATTGAAACTCTAGTTTGTCTTTTGTCTGAATTTTGGCAGAATAGTACGTGTTATTCTCCCTCGTAGTGGTAATAATTAAGTTGCTATCCTCAATCCGCAAATTTTCAGGGCGATAGGTTTGTAGCTCGTTGTTGCCCCAGCCACATAGATCTGGACAACCATCACCATTTTGAAAACTCCACACCTTATTATTGAGTTCTGTAGAATCAAAATCATCAAAATAGATGATCTCTTGCGCTGTTGTCACAATAGGAAGAGACAGCAACAATAAAAGAAAGGTTAGTTTTTTCATCTACTGCTGTAATTCAAACTGAGTTTGTAGGGTGGCCTTTGACGATCCTCCTATCCATACATTAAAAGAACCATCCTCAACCAACCAATTACCCTGATTATCGTAAAAGCCTAACTGCTCACGGGTCAATTCAAACGTAAGTTCTTTGCTTTCTCCAGGTTTGAGGTATACTTTTTTAAAGCCTTTAAGTTCTCTAATGGGTCTTATGACAGATGCAAATTGATCTTGAATATATAATTGAGCTACCTCTTCTCCTGCTACCTCTCCTGTGTTCTTGAGAGTAACATTTACTTTTACCGTAGCATCTGTATTATAGGTATTGTCCACCTTTAAGTCTTTATAATCAAAGGTTGTATAACTCAATCCATGACCAAAATGCCACAGTGGCTCATTAGGAGCATCTTGATAATGAGACCAGAATACAACATCTTTACCGGGTAGCGTAGGTCTTCCAGTGCTTTTTCTATTATAATAAACTGGGGCTTGTCCTGCATTGACTGGGAAACTCATGGGTAATTTACCTGACGGATTGTAGTCACCATGCAACACCTGAGCAATAGCATGACCTGACTGCGCACCTAGCTGCCAGGTTTCTAGTATAGCAGGTATGTGTTCGTGCGCCCATGGCAGTGCTAATGGACGACCATTTGCTAACACTAGAACGATATTTTTATTTACCTCGTAAACTTGCTCTAACAATTGTTGTTGTAAACCTGGCAAGTCAAGCTGTGTTCTACTTCTACCTTCGCCACTCTGGTAACCATGCTCACCCAGCATCATTACCACTACGTCTGCGTTTCTCGCAGCTTTGAGGGCCGCTGCTGTGCCTGTAGTATCTGTAGCGTTAAAAACCACTTCTTTAGCAAAGGCTACCTCTTCTGTAACAAATCTAGGTCCGCGCTCAAAAACTACTTGATTTGATTGATAATTATCAAAGCCCTCTTTAAGGCTAACTGCAGTATTATCTAGAGCACCTATACGCCAGCTACCTAGCACACTATTTTTATCATAGGCCAGATCACCTATTACAGCAATCTTTCGACCTGTTTTTTGAAGAGGTAATAGATTGTTTTCATTTTTCAACAACACTACTGATTTTAATGCCATATCTAGGGCACCATCTAGTATTTCTTTGCTTCCTATAACTTCTTGTTCTATGGTCTCGTCGCAATATCTATATGGATCATCAAAAAGGCCTAGCTCAAATTTGACTTTCAAAATACGGCGTACGGCGTCATCAATAGCATCGATAGAAACCTTTTTCTCATCTACTAGATCTTCTAGATGTGTGATGTAAGCGAGGGACTCCATATCCATGTCTGTCCCAGCATTCACTGATAATCTTGCAGCCTCTTTATTGTCTTGCGCATAATTATGTGCAATCATTTCTTTGATTGAGCCCCAGTCAGAAACTACAAACCCGTCAAATTCCCACTTATCTTTTAATATATCGCGCAATAAAAAGGTATGAGCAGTAGCGGGAATTCCGTTCAAATCATTAAAACCATTCATAAAGGTGCGCGCACCAGCATCTGCCGCTGCTTTAAATGGTGGCAGTACCATGTTATAGAGTGTCGATGTACCTAAATCTGCTGTGTTGTAATCTCTACCGGCCTCTGCAAAACCATAGGCCGCAAAATGTTTAGCACAAGCTGCGATAGTAAATTTATCTGATAAATCATCCCCTTGAAAACCATGAACTCGAGCGGCTGCGATCAAACTTCCTAGGTAAGGATCTTCTCCTGCACCTTCCATAACTCTACCCCATCGAGCATCCCTAGAGATGTCTACATTAGGTGCAAAGGTCCAATTGAGACCAGCTGCCGCAGCTTCTTTCGCAGCCAGTCTTGATGCTTCTTGTATTGCTTCTAGATCCCAGCTAGCTGCCTCAGCAAGTGGTATAGGCCCCATAGTCTGGTAGCCATGAATCACGTCAAATCCAAATATGAGTGGAATACCTAATCTACTTTCTTCAACCGCTATTTTTTGAACGGCTCTTACATTCTCGACACCTCGCACATTGAGCATTGACCCTACCAGTCCATTACGTATATCTTGGTATTTTTTTGAAGCATCACCATTTTCAGGCGCTGGACCGGTAAAGTCCATAAAACCGTTGTACTGATTCATTTGCCCGATTTTTTCTTGCAAAGTCATCAATTGAAGGACGGAGTCTACACGACGATCGGTGTCATTATTGATATCCTTAGTAGAAATTAATGGTAAGTCGGCCGCAGTGCTATCAGTTGTATCGCTTGCATGTAAAACTGTAGCTGCAAATAAACCTATACTGGTAATACCGATTGCGCTCCAGGTTAAAAAAGAAATCTTCATAGTTACTCTTGATAAACTCTAATATAATCAACCTCCATGGTACTCTCTACAAAGGTAGGGTCTATAGACCCACCAAAATTACCCCCCATCGCAACATTCATAATTATGAAAAAATCTTTGTTGAAAGGAACGTTATCGTTATTGTCAACTTGATGTATAAGATCGCCATCTACAAAGAACAATATGCTCTCCTCTGTCCAGATCGTTCTATAATCATGAAATTCTGTAGAGACGTTAGGCACTGCAATACTATTTCCATCTGCATTACCTCCAGAGGCGCCTGGACGGTGCACCGTTGCATAAATTACATCTTGATTATTACCTATATGTTCCATATAATCAATCTCGCCAGCTGCTGGCCATGGATTGGTCTGATAATCTGCCCCTAGAGACCAGATAGCTGGCCATGTACCACCACCGGTAGGTAGTTTTGCTCTAAAGTCAATGGTTCCATAAGTAAACTCAAATAGCCCTTCTGTTTTAATTCTAGAGGAAGTAAAAGCACGACCACTAAACGACTCTCGTTTTGCTGTAATTTTAAGTGTACCATCAGATACAAGAATATTATCTGGTCTATCGGTATAAAATTGTTCCTCATTATTTCCCCAGCCGTTAGATCCTGTACCTAGATCATACACCCAGTTTGCCGGATCAGGCGCACCATCGACATCAAATTCATCTGACCAGACTAACGTGCCTGCTGGAGTCCCAGTACCACCAGGAGTGTCTTGATCTGGATTAGGTGGATCTGTAGTAAAAATATGATACCAGGCAAGATCACCATTCATAATGACACGCACTTCCATTCGATTTTCTGTGAGAGATAAGATATCATAAACGTTGTTGTTAACAAAATAACTCATGAACCCGTCATCGCTAAATGTCATGGTGGTTCCTCTTTTCAATTCATCTGGCACAATTGATTCTGAAGGCGACAACGTGACGTCTTTTAATCCACTAACATCTATATCTAGACACACATCACTAGCTGCTCCATTAGCAAATGATGCATTAAAATAACTCTGACCGTTATTCAAATAATTATATTTCAATTGACCATTTTCAATTAGAAAAACCAGTTGATCTTCATAAAAACAAGGCTCATTAATTTTATCAAAAGGAGGCGCAGAAAAGAATTGAGGGAAAAAGTTATTGCCATCATCTGGGTTCCCGTTATTAGGACCAACGCCTAAATGGCCAGGCTCTGCTGCAGCCCAGTACCAAGTTTTTGAAGAGCCTCCTGTAAGTAATTGAACAGCCTCTGCATCGTCAAATGCACTAAAAACAGTGACTTGTTCTGTCATTGTTGTCGCTGCGCCACCAGTTCCTGTAGCGGTAACGACAACCGTGTACGTATTTATTCCTTGTTGTACAAAACGATGTTGCACCGTTCCTGTATAAGAAGAAGCAGTACGCCCATCCCCAAAGTTAAACGTATAATTAAGTGCATCGTCTGCGGTAGAGGTTATTGTTACAATACCAGATCCATCACCCTCTGGATTTGCTGCATCCTGACCTTGAACGATAACGGATAACGACAAATTAGAAGGAGCGGTGATCGCGCCAAACTCTGCATCGTCCTCTTGACAACCTGTTATGAAAACAGTAAGGAAGAATAAGAATCCTATTTTATGGAATAATTTCATAGCGTTTGTTTTAATTGGATAATATTATTTCGTCAAAGTAATAGTTGACATCAGAACCGGTACCACCGTTCCCAAAATCAAAGAAAACAACGACTTTAGAATAATCTTGAGATAGGTCTAAACTTGAAAAATCATAGGTCAATTCTTCCCATTGATTTGCGACAGTATTAGTCACATCAACCTCCACACTCAAGTTAGGATTTGTTGCGTTTTCAAATTTCAATTTTATTACGATTCCCGCTCGAGGCGAAAATGTTTTCATTTTCACCTTTGTAAAAGAACCAAAATTGATAGGGTCTGATGTAGAGATTAGTGAACCAGCAAAGACCTCGGCAGATGCAGCTTTTGTGGATTGTGCCACGGTAGCGGAGGTATTGATGCCTGTAACAAACGGATTTGCTACCACTGTAGTGGTTCCGCCTCCAAAATTATCAAAGCCGTATGAAATACTAGGGTCTTCAAAAGTGAGAGGAAGTTCTATGGGGTTTGTTCCATCTGTTTCTCTTATGTTATCAAAGTAATAGGTATCTCCAACACCTGGAGTCAAGAAATCAAAAAAGATCACAACTCTCCTGTAACCGACAGAGGTATCAATCCCTGAAAAATCAAAAGTTAATTGTTCCCATTCTCCAGCGTTTGCAGAAGTTGTTGCAGAAACTTCTCTATTGAAATTAGGATCATCTAAGTTTTCTACCTTTAAATTGACAACCGAATTAGGTATAGGTGATAATACATTAATACTAATCTGGTTAAAATTATCAAAGTCGATATCTTTTTCTAAATCGATAAAAGCACCAGCAAATGGTTCTGAACCGCTCACTTTTATAGTACGCCCTACTTTAGGTGTAATATTCAACCCTGTAGGTTGTGGATTGTCTACCACAACAGTAGGAGCACCCCCAAATTCGGTGAAGTTATATTCAATCACTGGCGACTCAAAGGTGAGTGGTAAAGCAAGTAATTCTGCCTGCTGGTTTGTTGTTTCTATATCGTCATAAAAGAAGGTGTCACCATTACCAGGGTTACCAAAATCAAAGAATATAATGATCTTTGAATAGTCTTGTGTTAGATCTGCCCCACTGAAATCATATAATAAAGTCTCCCAAGTATCTACTTGAGTAGTTACAGCATCAACCTCGGCAAAAATTCCTGGATCGGTTGCGTTTTCTAATTTTATACGCACCACAGCATTAGCCAAAGGGGACCTTACTTTCAGTCTTAATTTTTGAAACGTAGAAAAGTCTATTGGACTGTCCAGTGAGATCACGGTACCAGCAAAAGTCGCAGCACCTACTGTTTTAAGTGTTTGTGCTACTGTAGCACTTGAATTACCATTAGTGTCTGGGTTGTCCACTTTCGCGGAAGCGGCACCCTCAAAATCACCAAATGCGTATTCCAATGTAGGTGACTCAAAGTCTATAGGTAGCAACAATGGGTCTGTAATTTCTACCGTTGCAGTTGCGCTAGAAGTAGCGCTGCCTCCACTAAAAGCTGTCACTGTAACTGTGTAGGTTCCCACAGTCGCATACTGATAGCTAACGGTACCTTCAACGGCTAGCGGTTGGGGTGCAGCGGTAGGGTCCTCACCAAAATCAACCTCGAACATTGTAGCAAAATCTGCCGTAGCGCTTACAATCACACCGAAGGTAGCATTAGGATCTTCTTCTAAAGTAATTTGCAAATTTTCTGGGGCACGGAAAGATACCACGAGGTTTTTAGTAACTTCAGTAAGCTTGTCATTGACGGAAAATGCACGTACGGTAACAGGATAAGTACCTTCTGGATAGACGCGCTGTGTGCTCTCGCCTTGCAAGATCTCGACACTTTCATCGCTACCATCGCCATAAAATATTTGGTATTTTGTAGCCCCTTTTCCTGTAGGTGTTATTGTAACGAGTCCTGAGTTATCCTGAGTTATATTAAAGGTAAGGTCGACGTCCTGTGGTGCGTTGACAGCATTAATTGAATCTTGTAAATCATCTGACTCACAAGCTACTAGTGCGGTTATAGCAAAAATCCAGTATAAAAATTTATTTTTCATGGTCAATGTTTTAGTAGTTAGGATTTTGCTCCCATCGATTGCCAGCGAGTACAATTTCTTCTAATGGGATAGGAAATAATTCATGCTTACCAGCGATAAAGCCATCTATTTCTTGGGCTGCACGACCAGTGCGAACTAAATCAAAGAAACGATGCCCTTCTCCTACTAGCTCTACACGTCGCTCTTGATATATAGCATCAGTAAGCGCTGTTCCCGAGCTATTTACCTCGCTAAGACCAGCTCTTAAACGTACTCTATTAAGGTAAGTTCTAGCGATACCATCTCCTAAATTGCCACGATTATAGGCTTCTGCAGCCATAAGAAGAACGTCTGCAAAACGTATAGCGCGGTAATTATTAGAATTGGTCAAATTTTGATCTCCAATGTTGCTATCGCCTTTACGAGCGATATATTTTCTATTGTAAAAGCCCGTGTGCTCAAAGCCTACATTGAAGGTAGCATTGTTTGCCGCAGCAAACTCGTCAATATTAAGAATAGCTACATCTCTCCTTACATCACCAGGTTCAAAAGCGTCGTAAGCTTCTTGGGTAGGCACATTAAAACTAAATCCTGAGTCAAACAATGGGCCTTCATAATTTCTGATCCCGTTGAAACCTACGGCAACATTACCCTCACTACACTGCAGACAGCCAAATCCTGCGCCCTCGAGGTCTGCATATTGCACCTCAAAGACTGATTCAATGTTGTTTTCATTATCGTTTTCAAAAATAGTGCTGTAGTCTGCCACAAGGTCATAAGTTCCTGAGTTGATTACATCATCTAGCACGTCTGCTGCTAGAGCAAATTTATCCTGATAGAGATATACTTTGCCCAGTAGGGCTTGCGCAGCGCCTTTAGTAATGCGACCCTCTTGAGAGGCTGTTACACTCAAGTCATCAATCGCTGCAATTAAATCATTCTCGATCTGTTCGTATACCTGAGCTGCTGGAGTGCGATCTAATTCAAACTGATCCCCAAATAAAATACGCCGATCTACAGCTAGTGGTACGTCACCAAAGAACTTTACCAACTCAAAATAATAGTAAGCTCTAAGAAAACGAGTTTGTGCCAACAATCCGGCTTTTTCTGGAAAGTCAATTTTGTCCTGAAACTCTAGCACATAATTAGCTCTATTTACACCAGCATACATCCACTGCCATATATTCTGCAATTGAGCATTAACTGGAGTGTGAATCATATCATCAATTTGTTGAAATCCTGGAACGTCAGATGCATTTTCTCCACCAGCAAGTGTGTTATCAGACGCCATTTCTCCTATCATTACATTGAGATAAGTGGATTGTAATAAATCGTAAGCAGCAATAACTGCATCATCATAATCTTGCGGAGTGTTAAAAAAATCTTCCGAGTTTTCATCGAAGCTATCTACGTCCACATAATCATCGCTGCAAGCATTTAAAAGAATAGCTGCGATGAACAATAGATAAATTGGTTTGAATATCTTTTTCATTGCTGTAAATTAAAATTTGACATTAGCTCCTAAAAGGAAGGTTCTAGGTACAGGATAAAATCCATTATCAATACCACCGCCTATAGCAGCACCATTTGACGCACTAGGATCATAACCGCGGTATTTTGTAAAAGTGAATAGGTTATTTACTGATGCATAAAATCTTATTTGTTTGATATCATTTATGGTAACAAAATTGTTATTGAGAGTATATCCTACCTGAGCATTTTGAATACGTAAGAACGAGCCATCTTCTACAAAAAAGTCGGAAAATGCGTTGTTTGATGTAGCACCCGTAGTCACGCGTGGGAAGCTATCAGTGGTCCCAGGACCAGTCCAGCGATTCAACTCGTTTGTTGTGGTGTTTGTAAAATCAAGATTACGCTCATAGTTACGCACAATATCATTACCTATCGAGGCGTACAAATAGGTCTGAAAATCAAAGTTTTTATAATTGAAATTAAGGTTGAGTCCCATGGTTACATCTGGAAGAGGGTCTCCCAGGTTTGTTCTGTCATCTGTATTGATAAGACCATCTCCATTGATATCGACATATCTAAAATCTCCTGGTTGCGCCTCCGCACCTAAATCTATTTGTGATGGATGAGCAGCAACTTCTGCCGCATTTTGAAAAATACCATCAGTTTTATACCCGTAGAAAAAACCGATGACTTCTCCTACTTGCATGCGTGATGGCGGTAATTGACCAATCCCGAAAGCACCTCCCTCAATAAACTCTACAGATGGAGCCAGTTGGGTGACCTCATTTTTCACGTAGCCTATATTATAGCTTATACCATAGTTGAAATCGTCTGTAGGCTTATCATTATAAGATAAAGCGATCTCAAAACCTCTATTTTCTACCGTACCGCTATTGATTACTGGCGCACTTGCTCCAGGTGCTCCTACTCCTAAAATTCCTGAAACAGGTGGTGTAAGAAGTAAGTCTTCTGTCCTGCGGTTAAATACGTCAACCGTAGCACTTAATTTACCCGCTAGAAAATTTGCGTCGACGCCTATATTTGCGGTGTAATTTTCTTCCCACTTAATACCAGGGTTACTTAGTGCACCTACCGCAGCACCAAAAAATAATTGATTATCAAAAATCGCCGTTCCTTCGCCATTGAGTACAGATCTAAAACGTTCTGCTGGAATACGATCATTTCCAATTACACCGTATGAAGCTCTTAATTTTAAAAAATCAAAGACACTCGACCCTGCTAAAAACTCCTCGTTACTCAACACCCAGCCAGCACTAGCACTGGGAAAGTAACCAAACCGATTATCTGGTCCAAAGGCCGTACTCCCGTCCCTGCGTATAACGGCACTCAACAAATAGGTGCCATCATAATCATATTGTACACGAGCAAATTGAGATAATAGTCGACTATCAAATTGATCACCGCCGTTGATAAAATTGTCCTGTACGTCATCTGCATCACTTAGACTGGCATTATTGAACGTTAAATTTTCCACTAAAGGGTTGTCCTCGTTATATATCCCTGTAAAACCGTTGAATTTACCTGTTGTTCTAGAGGCACTCATTCCTATAGTGGCTTTAAGATTGTGCTTATCGCCAAAGGTGTTATTGTAATTGATAAAGGCATCATATATGTAGTCCCTAAAGTAATTACTATACACATTGTATATGGGAGCATCTATATTAAAAACCTTTCCAGCACCATAATTAGCCTGCGGTAAAAAGCTCTCGCCATTGGCCTCAGAGTAATTAAACTGTATACGAGCCGTTGCTTCAAAATGTTCTAAGAAATCGTATGTCAGTCCGAAGTTACCACTAATCTTATCAATGTTATTATCATTAAAAGTGTTGGCTAGCTGAGCTAAGGGATTAATTACCTCATTACCTAAATTTTCTGCAAGTGAGAAATCACCATTTGCATCTCGTATAGGAATGGTAGGGTTCATATTTAGTGCATTAAACAGAACAGAACCTAGACCGGACTCTGCTATAGTACTACGACTCGTGTTCGTATAGAAAAGACCCGACTTCATCGTTAGATTATCGGTCCAGTCATGATCAAAATTGAATCGCAGTGTAGTCCTATCAAACCCTGATTTGCTTAACCCGACAACACCTGCCTGCTGTAGGTAACCGATACCAAAAGAATATACCGATTTCTCCGTTCCTCCCTTAATGTTCAGCGTATTATTTAAAATAGGAGCGAGATCTAAAACCTCGTTCTGATAATCGACATAAGGCAAACCGTTAACACTGGTAAACGGTACTTGCTGCCCATTGTTAGCAAAAGCCTCATTAGTTAATAAGGCATATTGACGAGAATCTAAGGTGGGTAGACGTCTAGAAGCGTCTTGAAACCCTACGAAAGCGTCATATTCAAAAGTTAGCTTTTGGTTTTTACGACCTCCTTTAGTTGTGATTAGAATAACCCCATTAGCCGCCTGAACACCATATATTCCAGCTGTAGCATCCTTGAGGACCGTGAGACTTTCAATATCGCCCGGGTTTATAGTACTCAAATCTTCAATTCTAATACCATCAACCAAAATAAGAGGGCGACTGTCACCATTAGTACCGATACCGCGTATTCTAATATTTGACGCAGCACCAGGAGCGCCAGAAGTAGAGGTAATTTGCACCCCAGGAACCTGTCCTTGCAGTGCTTGCTCTATACGCGTAGGTTTTAAGTTTTCTATGGTTTCTTCATTTACTACAGATACGGCACCTGTAATTTCTTTGACCGCTTGATTTCCATAACCTATGACAACCACTGCATCGAGTCCTGCGACGTCTTGTTCTAGGGCTATAGTAAGCAAGTCAAGATTTTCTATAGATACCTCCTTCGTTTTGTATCCTACATAGGATATGCGTACTACCTGGCCTACGCTAGCTTGAAGGCTAAAATATCCGTCAAAGTCTGTAGTTGTAGCTTTCTGCGTTCCCTTAAGAACTACAGTAGCTCCTAATAATGGATCACCAGAAACCTGATCAACAACCCTCCCTTTCAACGCTTGTTGTGAAAAACCTACCGTTGTTATAAGTAACAACATGAATGTTAAAAATCTATTCATTACGTATCGTATTATGATATCCCTAAAACTAAGGCCTTGTAATTAGGAATCATACATTTTTTGCCCCTACAAAATCTATACAAGGATAAAATTACAAAATCACGAAACCGTTTGCGTAAATTTTTTCGGGTATTGCCCGATTTTCTATTTAGTAGCTTGCATCATAACTTAATTCTCGCTTTAGTATGATGTAATAAAAATACTGGATGTTGTGGTGATGTTGTAGTGATAAAATGAAGTGATGCCCTATTATATACCGATTAGATATTCAAATAAGTCTGTTTTCTTCTCTAATTCCATTTTTTTACGCAAACGATAGCGTTTGATTTCTACGCTGCGAGGAGAAATGTTTAGTAATGGAGCGATTTCTTTTGAGGACAAATTGAGCCTGATGTAAATACACAATCTTAAATCACCAGATGTTAAGTTAGGATGGCGCGCTTTTAAATCTTTGATATATGATTTATCAGTCATAGAAAATGCCTGTTCGAAGGTTTTCCAATCCTGCTGCTCCACAAGGTTTTTATCAATAATTTCTTTTACAGGACTTAGTTTATCAGTGGCTCCCTTAAGTTTTTCGAGCTCGCTCTTAATTTCATTGAGCGTTTCATTCTTTTTGATCATCGCCATGGTTGTAACCGCTAGCTCTCTATTTCTTGATTCAATATCGGCATTGAGTTGCTGGTTCTTTAATTCTGCTATATTTTTCTCGCTTTGTAGTAAATTCCATTCCATCGCTTGCTGCTGCTTATTTAGCTCTCTATTTTTCTTGCGCTGGTAATACCAGCGATAAAATAAGTTGATCAAAATGATCACTAGAATAAGCAATAACAAATAGCAAATTATTGCAACTTTTGATAGAAAGAATGGGGGCTCAATGATAAATTTTGTGGTCACTATAGAATTTGACACATAGCAGTTTATTACAGATCGCAATTGCAAGGTATAAGTGCCATGATCTAAGTTTTCAAATGTTAACCGGTCTGAGGTTTGCGGTGCAGACCAATCTGGCATGATATGGCTCAACTTATATTGATATTTAACATCACTAAAGGCACCATACTCTGTGGTGTGAAAGAAAAATCGTAAACGGTTAGTGCCTTGTGGTATGGTATGTATTTGATCCAGATCTAGCGCAATCTCTGGTTCATTCCCCACCTGCAAGATCATTCGATCAATAAACACGGGTTGATCGGCTAGGGTCTCGTCTAGCGTATTAAAAATTAAATACCCATTGGCTGTTCCTAGTAAATAATCGGTGTTATTCAGCTGGATTAAGCTTTCATAACCGCTGTTTTCAAATCGTTTACTTTGAGGCAACAGCATCTTCTTTATTTCAAATTGCCCTTGTAAGGGTTCAATAAAGATTTTGTTTAGTGCACCACGTGTAAAAAACCAGAACGACCTATCGTCAATTTTGATCATTTTACCAGAGGTGTATTCTCCATTTTCAATGAGTTGTGACAGCTTTACCTCTCTCTCAAATACATCAGACCCTGCCTTTTTGTAAAAAAAGCCATTTTTATTAGCATACAGCAAATCATTGCCTAGTTGGATCAAATCAGAATTGATGCCTTTCCCCACCTCGTTGAGCAAACGAACACTTTGTACCTTTCTATAATCTGGTGTTACTTCTAGTTCGTATAAACCTTTATACTCGTGACTAACAAAGATTTTATTACCTGCTACGATAAAATCTTTAGAACTGATATCAAAGCCTTCTATCTTATTGCGAAACTTCCAGCTATTATTAGATCGCTCTAGTACATTAAGACCATTATAATTCCCTTGAACAAGCAGTGTTGTATCTAATGCCGGCTGTTGAAAATCCCAAGAACCCTCTATAGTACTTATGGGTAGAGCTTGATCTCCACTAATCAAAAAAGTGCCCAGGTTGTGCCCACATAACAACTTATCATTTATTAGTTCAAGAGTCCAGACCTGTCCCTTGGTATTTTCTACAAATTGAAACTCAGTACTTCCTGCAAAACGCACATACAGTCCTTGATTAGTCCCTACATATAAATTCTCTTGCTTATCCACCAGGGATGTATAGATCGTACCTAATTTGCCTGTACGATCAATAAAGGTTTTAAACCTAGATTGTATGTTGATAAAATCAATACCGTTATCCAGACCTAGCCACAAATTATTATCTAGATCTTTAAAGGTGGATAAAACTGTATTGTTAGACAATCCATTTTTTTGATCCATCTGGTATTGTATTCTACCATTTGCATCAATTACGATCAAGCCATTACTTATGGTGCCTAGAGCAAAATTCCCATCCTGCAATTGTGTAGCGGCATATACAGTCACGTCTTTCTCAAACTTATTTCTAATAATAAGGCTAGCATTATTGCCTGTGAGTGTATATAAAGCATTGGTAGAGGTAATAAAGACGATGGTGCCTGCTCTTGTCCCCATACTCACAACATCTCCATCAAGAGATGCAGTGCTTATCGTAAGTACCGATTTACCATTAACAATTTCAAACAGGCCCTCATCACTGGCGTGATAAAAAATACGGTTATTGATTTTGAAAAGTTTAGTAAGCCGATCTTTCTCTAATATAACACGGATTGTTTGATCGTTAGGATGATAAGAATATACTCGATGAAGGGACTGCACTAAAATTCCAGAGGGTGTAGAAATAATATTCCAGAACTGTTCATCTTCTTTAACAGGCACTTCCAGCTGCTCCACGATAGAGGTGTAAGAAAGCCTACCATCAGGCAAGGGTTTCCAGTAACCGAAATCCATGTAAGAACCAGAATAAAGAAGCCCATCATGCCAGGCGACAGACCTCATGATGCTCTCGTTAGGTGTAGGGTAGCTATACCACTGCTCGCCATTAAATTCTAGCAAACCCTTATTGTTTGCAAAATACATCTTGCGGTCATCAGACTGAGCGATCATCCAGTTTTGATTCTCTGCACGATATGTAGAGGGAGAAAAATTGCGAACAGGTGGCAGTTCCTGACTCCACCCTGTACTGAAACACAAAAAAAGAAAAAAAGAAAAAAAACCTTTCAAAAAATCAACTTTGCTTAAAACTAATCTAAAAAATTGATCTTTCAATGGTCTCATTATGACAACCTATTTATTGAAGCCGCGCAGTTTTATCGCCGTGAGCACCTTTTTTGTATAGAGAGGAAAATCAGCGTTTTGAATCCAGCTGTAATAACCAGGTTCTGCTTCTAGTACATCCACAACTCGTTTGCCCTTATGTTTACCAAAGTTAAAACACTCCTCACCTTTATCGTTATAAGCAAGCATTCCAGCAAAATCTACGGGCTTGCGCCTGGTAGAAAACTCTGCTAGCGATTTCATATCGTTCTCTAGCTCTGGATAGCGCTCTAATTGTCCCTTCAACACCTCATAAGTTGCGATGGTATCTGCCTCTGCACTATGTGCATCTGTTAGATCCTTGTTACAATAAAATTTGTAGGCAGCAACTAGCGTGCGCTGTTCCATTTTATGAAAAATATTCTGTATGTCAATAGCATTGCGATTGCCCATGTCAAAATCGACACCGGCACGCAACATCTCTTCGGCCAGTAAAGGAATATCAAATCGATTGCTATTAAACCCTGCTAGATCTGCGTCTTTAATAATATTATGCACCTCGTGAGCTAATTCTTGAAAGGTGGGCTTATCAGCCACCATCTCGTCTGTAATACCATGTACGGCAGTAGTTGCGGCCGGTATAGGCACGGTAGGATTTACTCGATACGTATAGGTTTTCTCTGTTTGATCAGGAAAAACTTTGTGAATAGAAATCTCAACGATTCGATCTTTTGAAATATTAGTACCTGTAGTTTCTAGATCAAAAAAACAAATAGGTCGGTGCAGATTAAGATTCATACGTTTAATGGGGCTATGGATTATCTCGAGGTTGAAAAGAATGACGCTTTCGCGAAAGCGAACTTATTTCCCACCATGATTTTATACATTTACAAAGATAGGAGGTCTAGTAAGTTTTTAACATGATTAGGACCACAAGATCAAGATATGAAGTATTTAATAGCCTTATTGATTATCGCATTAATCCAGAAGCCGCAGCAAGAGCCAGAAGGTATCGAGATAAGCGTGCGACCAGAGCACAAAAAAATTGTTTATGTAGCGACAAATGTTACTGACAAGCCGCTGGATTTATTTTTTAAGGTAGAGAGTGAGGGATTCCGCAAGAGAGCAGATCGCCCCATTATCACAACAATACCAGCAAAAACTGCTAAAGATCTGATCACCCTGATCCCTAAAAAAAATGCCGATACTACCCATACCTATATTGCAGTAATCACAAAACCTGCAGATCATATTGAGCTGCGCAAGACCGACAGCCTGGGGCGTGAAATACGCAAAATAAACCCAGACAGCCTGCGACAAGGTCAATGAAATAACTCCCTGCGTAACAGGATAATCAGGACAAACAAAAATATTAAGTGACTGGCCAGGTGTGCCATAACAACACCAGATGTGCCATAAAGCCTGATTAAAAAATAACTAGTCAGATAAAAAGCAGATAGACTTATAATTTCTGCAATGGCATAGCGCTTAAAATCACTGATCGCTATAAATCTAAAGGCCAGCACAGTAGTAATAATCTTTACAAAATCACCTGCAAACTGCCATTTGAACAAGGGCAGCATTCCTTTAAACTCTTGTGTATACAAGTAAGTCACAATAAGTTCCCGGCACAAATACAAGGCGATTAAACCCATAGCCAGCGGTGGCAGTATGGTTTTATAAAAGTGTAAAATGGTGGTGCGGTAGTTACGGGCAGACTCATTTTTACTCAATTGAGGCAATACGTATAGACTGATCAACGTGGTAACAAATATCATGTAATAATGCGACAAGCGCTGGAGGCCTTCCCAGTTACCTGCTGCGTCATCGCCCATAACAATTCTCAAATCTTGACGTACTGCGATAAATGTGACCGGCACAAGTACTGCACTAAGTAGTGCCATACCACTGTAGCCCCATAGTGGGCGCACATCTGTTATATTCAAGTTCCATTGGATCAAACTACGAATATTAAAGCCAGGTGCAGATGCTCGCCACCATATCCCTAGGGCAGCAATGCACTGGACTAATGGCGTTATGACAATCGCAGCAAAGGCACCGGTAATACTGTGGTTATATATAAGTGTTGCGCTCATGGCAAATACCATCACATTAATAATAATGTTGAGCCAGATAAAAGAACGGTACCGCTGCAGGCCTTGCAGCAACGAGCTGATCATCGCAAAAAGAACATAAAATGGAAGCGTTACAGCAAGAGCCTTAAAAACGAAATTATAACTGCGCTCTAAGCCTATAAGATAAGTATCCAGGAAAGAGGCCGTAAAATAAATACCAATAGATAAACCTATAGTAAGTAATAAAGTCACCGTCCATGCGGCGGTAAATAATTGTTGCAGCTGCTGTTTCTGCTCTTTGTATTGTGCCGCATAGCGCACCAGACCGTTTTCAAAACCTAGCAAGCAAAAACTTTGCAATCCCTGGAAAAAATTGCGGAAATTCCCCAACACAGCCAGCCCAGAGGTACCTAAAAAAATAGCAATGATTTTTGACATTACAACGCCCGTACCTATACGCAGTAATACTTGTATAGAATTAAGGCCCGCTACTTTGAGCAATATATTGCCATTGACATAACGCCGCAGGCCTCTCATACGTATTGGTTTATTGCAATGATTATTTCTTGCACCTCATGGTCTTCTAGCAAGGGATGGCAAGGCAGGCTCACTTGCGTACGGTGCAGGTATTCTGTCTGGGGGAACGCTGGCCATTTATAGGTAGCAAGAGCAGGCTGGTGATGTGGTGGGGTTTTATAATGGCAACTGGTTTGTATCCCTCTATTTTCAAGATGTTTCACAAATCTATCCCTATCTTCTACATAAACAGAGTACACATGGACCGCATTATTTCTATAAAAATCAGCTGGAAAAGTTGTTACCACGGTATTCTCGATCTGCTTGCTATAAGTCACCGCAATTTTATGCCGTTTTTTATTATCATTATCTAGAAATAAAAGACGGTTGCTCAAAAAAGCCGCTTGCAAGGTGTCTAGTCTACTGTTAATGCCTTGCAGCACATTTATAAAACGTGACTGCCTACCATAATCCGCTATTTGACGACAGGTAGCAGCTAGTTGTGCGTCTCTACAGGTTATGGCTCCAGCATCACCCATAGCGCCTAGATTTTTAGTCGGATAAAAAGAAAATGCGCTAGCATCTCCCCTACTACCCGACTTTTCTCCTGCTGTTGTAACTGCACCATGAGACTGTGCTGCATCTGTATAGATAGGTATTGAGTTCGCTTTTGCGAAAGCATACACCTCATCATCTACTAATTTTCCATAAATGTCTACAGCAACAATGGCATCAATATTTTGTAAATGCGGTTGTATATCTGCAACAGTAAGCGTCACAGCAGTAACATCAACCGGTACCGGTTGCATACCAGCCTGTATGATGCTTAAAAATGTAGCGATATATGTGTGTGCAGGTACCAGAATTTTGGCCTGTTTAGGCAATCGATTTAGACTAGCTTCGGCACGCAAGATAATGGTAAGCGCATCCAGCCCGTTACCCGTACCTATACAATGATCGACCCCACAGTACGCTGCAAAATCATTCTCAAATCGCTGTACTGGTGCACCGCTTATAAAAATTCCTTCTTGCTGCAGCTGCTGCAAGTCCTCCTGGTCGCGCTGTGCAAAACGACGTTGCAAGGCGGGTAGATCTAGATATGGAATTTGATACTTAATAGACTTCTTTATTATAAGTTAAGGTAAAAGTAATCAACTCGTTAAGAAAAGGCCGTAGCGATGCTGCTAAGATTCTGCCAGGTATAATATCCTAACCATAAAGCAAGGCCTATATTAACCACAAATGCTATATACCAGCGCGTGGTTCGAGATTCTTTTATACTGAGTAAGGACGTCAATAGACCTATAATTACTGTTACAAAATATAGGGTGATCAAAAAACCGATCAGTGCATCCAGCTGTGTACTGCCATTTCTATTGATAGCCGACAATGTGATAAATATAGCCATGATCACCAGCGATATAATGGCAAAATGAAAGCTGCGGTTTGTAAATTTCATAGATTAATAATTTTCATAAACGTATCCTGTGGCACGGGACGCGCACCGCACTCTATTTTAAAACGCTTTAACCCTTTATTTATGGTGCCGTCTGGATTATTGACCGTACCTAGATCCACACCCGTTTTGCCTAATTCCCTCGCTCCTTTGATAGTTTCTAGATACAAATATTCCATTGCCTTGCATTGAAAGCCTTGTTGGTTTGCTACAGCATACTGGATTTTTGTCCAGTGATCAAAATGAAACGAAAGCAAACCGGCCACAAGTTGTCCTTTGTAAAAAGCCACTTGTAGTTGTATCTGCTCTGTAAAATTAGATTTGAGACCGGTGATTTCCTCTAGAGTGTGTACTGGTTTTGTATTATGTCTGGCTTGCAACTGGGGTATGAGAATGGTATTCCAGAATTGCTCTAGATCATTAGTAGATTTGAGTTGAATTGCGGCAAAATTACCATTGCGATAGCCTGCTGTTTTTTTTGATGAAGGCCGCCAGGGCTCTTTAAAATTGACGACCAGATCGGTTAAGGAGTTATTGCATTTATAGCCTGCCTGGGACAGGGCATACTTGTGCAGCTGCTCATCTGGATGAAAAGTTTCGGGTGGTAATTTTAACTCTATTGCGCACCATTGCTGTTGTAGGGCATATTGTTCCAACAGCTGCAGTAGGCTTGATAAACAGTCTGTTTTCGCAGGAGCGATAACACTTGCAAAAGTAAGCCCACGATGACTATAACACACATCGTTTGCAACGTGAGCAGGCAGGCATGCTACTAACTGATCGTCCTTAAAAAACATCAAACTGTGATCACTAAAACGATCCTGATGATATTCCATAAATTCCCGTCGATGCAAGAAACATCCATTGACGGAACGGTCGATAAAGGCATTCCAGATGCTGCGGTGGGCGTCTGTGTATTTTGTAATAGTGTACATATTCATTGCCATTGCGAATATAACGGACTAACAGCGATACCACTACGTTCCTGCCGCATAAAGCTTCAATTTTCCTTACCTACCCTGACACCAGATCAATTGAGCACATAAAAAAGCAGACTCCGTAAAGAGTCTGCTTGTAAGTACTAGTAATCATTTAATTTATGAAAGCTCTTTCGCTCTGCGTTTGCGTTCATTCTCGTCTAAGAAAATTTTACGCAATCTCAAGTGATTAGGCGTTACCTCAACATATTCATCCTTCTGGATGTACTCTAGCGCTTCTTCTAGGGTAAATTTAACGGGTGGTGCAATCTTCACCTTATCATCTGCCCCTGCACTACGTACGTTAGAGAGTTTCTTAGTTTTTGTCAAATTGATCGCCAGATCATCCGGTCTAGAGTTTTCTCCTACTACCTGACCGCCATAAATCTCCTCGCCTGGATGGATAAAGAATTTACCGCGATCTTGCAGCTTATCCATTGAGTAAGGGATGGCAGTACCTTTCTCCATAGAGATCATGGAGCCGTTAATACGTCCAGCAATTTCTCCTTTATAAGGTTCAAAACCTACAAAACGGTGATTCATGATCGCCTCTCCAGCAGTGGCAGTGATCAGTTGATTTCTCAACCCGATGATCCCACGTGATGGTATTTTAAATTCACAAAGCATGCGATCGCCTTTAGGCGACATACTGGTCATTTCTCCTTTTCTCAAGGTAACCATCTCTACCGCTTTACCGCTCACAGCCTCTGGCAAGTCGATCGATAATTCCTCTACAGGCTCACATTTAACACCGTCAATCTCCTTAATAATTACCTGTGGTTGCCCTATTTGAAGCTCATATCCCTCGCGACGCATGGTCTCTATAAGAACAGAGAGGTGCAATACCCCACGACCGAATACCATAAACTTATCTGCGCTGCCCGTGTCGTGTACTTGTAGTGCGAGGTTTTTTTCTAACTCCTTAGTTAAACGATCTTTAATGTGGCGAGAGGTTACAAATTTACCGTCCTTTCCAAAGAATGGCGAGTCATTAATGGTAAATAGCATACTCATGGTAGGCTCGTCAATAGCGATAGTCTCCATGGCTTCCGGATTTTCAAAATCGGCGACGCTGTCCCCTATTTCAAAACCTTCCAGACCTACAATGGCACAGATATCACCAGCCATGACTTCATCGGTTTTGGCCTTACCCATCCCGTCAAAGACATAGACCTCTTTAACTTTGGTTTTCGTCTGTGAACCATCGCGTTTGCACAAGGTTACATTTTGACCTTCCTTAATAGAACCTCTTTTGACACGTCCTATAGCGATACGACCGGTATAGTTAGAAAAGTCTAACGAGGTAATCAACAGCTGCGTTGTTCCCTCTTCCACCTTGGGTGCTGGGATGTGTTCAATTACCATATCTAGAAGCGGCTCGATGGTAGAAGTTTCATTCTTCCAGTCGTCAGACATCCAGTTATTTTTTGCACTACCATAAACAGTAGGGAAATCCAGCTGCCATTCTTCTGCGCCCAGTTCAAACATCAAGTCAAATACAGACTCGTGCACCTCATCTGGTGTACAGTTTTCTTTATCTACTTTGTTGACCACCACACAAGGCTTCAACCCCAGGTCGATGGCTTTTTGTAATACAAAGCGTGTTTGTGGCATAGGCCCTTCAAAGGCATCTACCAGCAATAAAACACCGTCTGCCATGTTAAGAACACGCTCTACCTCACCACCAAAATCGGCGTGACCAGGAGTATCAATAATATTGATTTTAGTGCCTTTATACATGACCGATACGTTTTTGGCCAGGATCGTAATCCCACGCTCTCGCTCGATATCGTTATTATCCAGAATCAACTCACCCGTTGCTTCGTTTTCCCTAAAAATCTCACAGTGGTGTAAAATCTTGTCTACCAGCGTGGTTTTACCGTGGTCAACGTGTGCGATGATCGCAATGTTTCTAATGTCTTTCATATATGGTACTTCTTACAGGCTGCAAAAGTAGTCTTATTTATTGGTTTATAGCCATCTATGGCGTTAAAGTGCTTTAAACCACAATCACCTGATTTACAGCTGTATTCTTTATGATAATATCGCTTTCGCGAAAGCTGAAAAGCACCGTAACCTTATTGCAATTAATAAAAAAGAGCATTATGGTGGTGGGAAAAAAGTAGACTCCCGTAGATTTTTTATTACATTTAGGCACCCCCTAAAATCGACTTGCCCTGCGCGAGCTGTTTTAGGGTGTTTTTTTTGGAGGGAAAAAAAATGTTAGCAATTGAGAATAGTGAAAAAAAGAAAACGACATCAGAATAAACTGATGCCGCTTTAAATGTTTTCACAACGGAATAATCCTTATTGTGAATTGCTTTCAGATTGTAAATATAAGTAAAAACTAACTAATTAAATTATATGAAAAAGATTTTAGGACTGGATTTAGGGACAGCAAGTATCGGTTGGGCTTTAGTAAATGAAGCCAAGAATGAAGACGAACAATCTTCAATTATCAAATTGGGAGTACGAGTGAATCCGCTTACCGTAGATGAAAAAACTAATTTTGAAAAAGGTAGACCTTTATCAACTAATGCTGATAGAACTCTTAAACGAGGTGCACGACGCAATTTGCAACGCTTTAAATTGCGCCGAAAAAACCTGATAGACATACTTATTAAAAATGGTTTTATAAGCCAAGACACACCACTTACCGAAATAGGTAAAAACACAACACACCAAACCTTATCGCTTAGAGCAAAAGCAGCTACCGAAGAGATAGCTTTGGAAGATTTAGCCAAAGTACTCCTTGCGATTAATAAAAAACGTGGCTACAAAAGCAGCCGAAAAGCTGTTAATGAGGATGATGGCGTAGCTATTGATGGAATGGCAGTTGCTAAAAAACTGTATGACGAGCAATTATCACCAGGAGAATATGTGCTCTCAATACTCAAACAAAATAAAAAGCATATTCCGGACTTCTACCGTTCTGACTTACAAGAGGAATTTGACAAAATTTATACGCATCAGCAAACCTATTATCCAGAATTACTTACTCTTGAACTGTATAAGGAGTTGAAAGGAAAACCTAAAAACGCTACATGGGCTATTTGTGAAAAACATCTAGGTCTAGTGGGAATTAAACGGTCTGGAAAAGCTCAAGAGAAAAAATTAGAAAATTATCAATGGCGTGTTAATGGACTTTCCCAGGAACTGGAACTCGAACACTTGGTGATTGTTTTAAAAGAGATCAATAACGACCTTAATAAAAGTAGCGGTTACTTAGGTGCAATCTCTGATCGAAGCAAAGAATTGTTTTTTAATCATCAAACGGTAGGTCAATATCTTTATAAGCAAATCGCTAGAAACCAACACAAATCGTTGAAAAACCAAGTATTCTATCGACAGGATTATCTGGACGAATTCGAAACCATCTGGGAAACACAAACTAAATATCATAAAGAACTGACACCACAGCTAAAAGAAAAAATACGCGATGTGGTAATCTTCTATCAACGTAAACTCAAATCACAAAAAGGATTATTGAGTTTTTGTCAATTTGAAAGTTGGCAGCAAACTTATATTGAAGCTGCTACCGGTAAAGAGAAAACCAGAACCGTAGGTCGAAAAGTAATTCCTAAATCTTCTCCTTTATTTCAACACGCTAAAATTTGGCAGAATTTAAACAATACTGTAATCACAAATAATGATTCCAATGAGACCATTGATTTTAAAGACTTAGACGATGAAGTAAGAGAGTCGCTTTTTGATGAATTAAATATGAGAGGTGATTTAAGTGCTTCCGCTGTTTTGAAAGTACTATCCAAACAAATGAAATTAGGGAAATTAAGCTCCTGGAAGTGCAACTTTGAAAAAATTGAAGGAAATCGCACCAATCAGAAGATCTTCAATATCCTTCAAGCCATTTCTACAAATGAAGGATACGGGATCGATTGGAACAAAGCATCTGCTGGTGATGTTCTTGAAGAGCTGCAACACACGTTACCAACTATTGGTATAAATCCAGAGATTCTGCATTTTGATCCTCACAAAAAGAATTGGGACAAACAACCAGCCTATCAATTGTGGCATCTGTTATACGCTACAGAAGAAGATGAAAAAGTAAGTGAAGAGGATAAGCTCACTTATGGCAATAGTGCTGTGAGTTTGAAAAAGGCTTTGCACAGCAAATTTGGGTTTACACATGAATATGCAAAAATGATGGCTAGTATTGTATTCCCTCAAGATTATGGCAATTTATCAGCAAAAGCTCTAGGTAAAATCTTACCCTTCTTAGAGGCGGGACACAACTACCCAGACGCGTGTAAAGAAGCTGGTTATAATCATTCAAAAAGTTTAACTAAAGAGGAATTAGCAAATAGAACATTGAAGCCCAAACTGGACCTGTTGAAGAAAAATAGTCTGCGGAATCCTGTTGTGGAAAAGATTTTAAATCAAATGGTTAATCTGGTGAATCAAGTCATAGATACCTATGGTAAACCCGATGAAATACGTATAGAATTAGCGCGCGAACTAAAAAAATCTGCTAAAGAACGTGCAGATATGACAAAAGGAATAGCAGACGCAACTAGACGTAATGATGATATCAAGAAACATATTACTAAAACCTTTGGTATTCCTAATCCTACCAAGAATGATGTCATACGATACAGGTTATATGAAGAATTAAAAACAAATGGTTACAAGGATATATTTCGCAATAAGCCTATCTCTCATAATGATTTGTTTTCCAACAAAATTGACATTGAGCACATTATTCCTAAGGCATTGACCTATGATGACTCGTACTCAAATAAAACACTAGCTTTTAAGGAAGATAACCTTAAAAAAGCAGATCGTACTGCCTTTGATTTTATCTCAAACGATTATGCTTCAGATCTCGAAGAATTCACTATGCGAGTAGAAGAACTTTACAAAGCAGGATCGATAAGTAAAGCAAAACAGATCAAACTATTAAGAACCCAAAAGGATATTCCAGATGGTTTTATAGAGCGCGATCTGCGTAACAGCCAATATATTGCTCGTAAAGCGCAAGAGTTGCTGTTAGAGGTATTTGAAAAAGTGACTCCTACCACAGGAAGCATTACCGATAGATTGCGCGCAGATTGGGATCTCATTAATGTGATGAAAGAACTAAATCTACCTAAATATCGTGCCTTAGAGTTAACGCATATGGAGGAGCGACTTGATATAAGTAGTGGCAAATTGAAAGAATATGAGGTGATCACAGAATGGTCTAAGAGAAATGACCACCGTCACCACGCCATGGACGCACTAGCAGTTGCCTTTACAACTCATAATCACATTCAGTACATTAATAACTATAATGCAAGAAGAAATACCACAAGTGATTATCATCCTATCATAAAAAAGATCGAAAAGCAATTGATCGTTAGTAATGGTAATGGAAAAAAAATGTTTAAAAAACCTATGCCACGCTTTCGCGAAAGCGCAAAAAAACAAATAGAAGATATCCTGATAAGCTTTAAGAATAAGAACAAGGTTGCGACTTGGAACTTGAATATCTCAAAGGCGAAGGATGGCAAGTTAAACAAGAAAAGGCAACAAACACCTAGAGGTCAATTGCACAAAGAAACCATTTACGGGAAGTCTAAAAGACCGATGGACCAACCTACAAAACTGAACAAAAGGTTTAGTCTGGCGCAAGCACATCAAATTGTTGAGAAACCATTAAAAGAATTAGTGCTATCACATCTGGCTCTTTTTGAGAAGAATCCAGAAGTTGCCTTTGATACAAAAACATTGAAAAAGCATCCATTGGTAAATCAAGGTGAACCCCTAAAAGAAGTTATTTGCTTTGAAGATGTTTATACCATACGAAAGGATGTAAACCCAGATAACTTTAAAAACGAGAAATTAATAAATAAGGTGGTTGATGAAGGTGTCAGAAATGCCTTGAAAAAACGTTTAAAAGAGCATGGTGGAGATCCTAAAAAAGCTTTTACTGATCTTGATAAAAAACCCATCTGGCTGAACGAAAACCAAGGTATAAGCATAAAAAGAGTAACCATAACAGGTGTTAGCAATGCTGAGGCTTTACATACAGCAAAAGATCATTTAGGCAAGGATTTACTAGATGAAAACGGAGCAGCTACACCGGTAGACTTTGTTAGCACTGGAAACAACCATCATGTAGCGATTTATAAAGATCCAGATGGAAATTTGCAAGAACAAGTAGTTTCCCTGTTTGAAGCAATAGCAAGAGTGAATGATGGCTTACCAATAATCGACAAGACTTATAATCAACATTTAGATTGGGAATTTCAATTTACCATGAAACAAAATGAGATGTTTGTTTTCCCAAATGATGATTTTGAAATTGACACTATTGATTTGCTGGATGAAAAAAATGCGAGCTTAATTGGCCCACATTTATTTCGTGTCCAAAAGATAGCTACCAAAAATTACTTTTTTAGGCATCAATATGAAACAACCGTTGAAACCAATAAAGAATTAAACGGAATTGCCTACAAGAGTCAATTAGGGCTCAACGGTATTGTAGGCATCAAAAAAGTAAGACTGGATCATATCGGTAAAATCGTTCAAGTTGGTGAATATTAGAAATCATGATCAAACGCACCTTATTTTTCGGAAACCCTGCTTACCTCAGCACCAAAAATGAACAGCTAGTCGTCAATTTTCCTGACAAGGAAAAGCAAGAACGCAGCATTCCTATTGAGGATTTGGGTTTTATAGTGCTGGAAGATCCACAGATTACGATCACTACCGGATTGATCAGAAAACTAGTAGAAAACAAAACTGCCATCATTACTTGTAATGCACAACATTTACCCACAGGATTCTTGCAACCACTGCAAGGGCATAGTGAGCAAACAGAACGCTATAGGCACCAATTAAATGCGAGTGTGCCGCTTAAAAAGAATCTTTGGCAGCAAACCGTAATGGCAAAGATTCAAAATCAAGCCTTGCACTTTCAGCGATTAGGTAAAAACCCCTTGCGTTTAAAACGCTATGTAAAAGAGGTGAAGACCGCAGATCATGATAACCAAGAGGCGCTGGCAGCGGCGTATTATTTTCAAAATTTATTTGACCTCCCTAACTTCTCACGAAATCAAAAAGGCGTTGCGCCTAACAATTTATTGAATTATGGCTATGCCATTCTAAGAGCAGTAGCTGCCAGAGCCATCGTAAGTTCTGGCCTACTGCCTTCTGTTGGGATTTTTCATAGCAATAAATACAATGCCTACACCCTAGCCGATGATGTCATGGAGCCCTACCGACCATTTGTAGATCAAGTGGTATATGATATCGTCGAGACTGGAGCCAATATCGAGGAGTTGACCACTCAAATAAAAGGCCAGCTCTTGATGATTCCTGCTATAGACGTAAAAATAGATGGTAAAATGAGTCCACTTATGAATGCTATGAGTAGGACCACTCATTCACTATGGGAATGTTTTTATGGTTCCAGCCGTAAAATCTTGTATCCAGAAATGCCCTTACATTTTGCAGATGTATGAGTTCACAATTAGAACGTTTAAACGCGTATAGAACCATGTGGGTACTCGTATTTTTTGATTTACCTACAGAGACACGCCTAGAGCGTAAAGCCGCTAGTGGTTTTAGAAAACGCTTGCTGGACGATGGGTTTAACATGTTTCAGTTTTCCATCTACACCAGATTTTGTCCTAGTAGGGAAAATGCAGCCGTACACATCAAGCGAACCAAGAGCAACCTGCCTAAAAAAGGTAAAGTGTGTATTATGCAAATTACTGATAAGCAATTTGGCATGATGGAACTGTTCCATGGCAAAAAAGAAGTCGAAAAAGAAACGGGTAGCCAGCAACTCGAGTTGTTTTAGAATTATTAATTGTCAGGTCGAGCGCAGTCGAGACCTAATTGACAATTAAAAAACAACAATTCTACGCAACTCTATAAAACAATCATACCCAGTGATTTGCACCGGGTATGTTGTCAATGATCATCAAAGATCTGAATCTGAAAGCAATTCACAACTGCAAGAAAGCCAGTAGAGATAGCCAATAGGTTGTCAATGATCATCAAAGATCTGAATCTGAAAGCAATTCACAACGTATAAGTACCCTCGTTTAACTTTTCGTAAGTTGTCAATGATCATCAAAGATCTGAATCTGAAAGCAATTCACAACCGAACGTCTGTGTATGGGCTACTTTTCATAGTTGTCAATGATCATCAAAGATCTGAATCTGAAAGCAATTCACAACTAGCGAGATACATATCAGATAGGGAAATTCGTTGTCAATGATCATCAAAGATCTGAATCTGAAAGCAATTCACAACTAACTTCCTGTAGATCACTTACTTTCTTTAGTTGTCAATGATCATCAAAGATCTGAATCTGAAAGCAATTCACAACTGGCAAGAATAATATCAGCATCAATCGATTGTTGTCAATGATCATCAAAGATCTGAATCTGAAAGCAATTCACAACTTTGAGTTTGTTATTCTCTTTTAATAGCTGTTGTCAATGATCATCAAAGATCTGAATCTGAAAGCAATTCACAACTAGTCTCTTACTTTTTCTTCATAGTCAATGGTTGTCAATGATCATCAAAGATCTGAATCTGAAAGCAATTCACAACAATGGTAGAGAAATATCTGTAACCTCTTTAGTTGTCAATGATCATCAAAGATCTGAATCTGAAAGCAATTCACAACCAAGGAACGACTAGCCACTCATTGACAACTGTTGTCAATGATCATCAAAGATCTGAATCTGAAAGCAATTCACAACTTGCAGCCACACCGCCTAGTATTATCCCTAGTTGTCAATGATCATCAAAGATCTGAATCTGAAAGCAATTCACAACTAGTAGCAAAAGGTTTTAAAGCAGAAGGTGGTTGTCAATGATCATCAAAGATCTGAATCTGAAAGCAATTCACAACCATTACTGTCTAGTTCTTTGGGAACGAAATGTTGTCAATGATCATCAAAGATCTGAATCTGAAAGCAATTCACAACGTCCCAGGTTAAACTGATATCGTCAGTCTGGTTGTCAATGATCATCAAAGATCTGAATCTGAAAGCAATTCACAACTAGTCTATTTAATGCAGATGCAGGAAAGGGTTGTCAATGATCATCAAAGATCTGAATCTGAAAGCAATTCACAACTAATTCACCAAATAAAATATAATCGTCTTGGTTGTCAATGATCATCAAAGATCTGAATCTGAAAGCAATTCACAACCCACAGCTTGCATAATTGCTGTTCCAGTTGGTTGTCAATGATCATCAAAGATCTGAATCTGAAAGCAATTCACAACTACTCCAAAGCATTTAATGACTATTGAGTTGTTGTCAATGATCATCAAAGATCTGAATCTGAAAGCAATTCACAACCCTAGTGCCTTTGCCACAGCAGCGCAAGGGTTGTCAATGATCATCAAAGATCTGAATCTGAAAGCAATTCACAACTTCTAAAGACGGCCGAAATATAGGTCAAATGTTGTCAATGATCATCAAAGATCTGAATCTGAAAGCAATTCACAACTGGTAGTAGTTCTCATATCGATGTATATGTGTTGTCAATGATCATCAAAGATCTGAATCTGAAAGCAATTCACAACGAAAGATAACAGATTAGAAAATTTAAGAATGTTGTCAATGATCATCAAAGATCTGAATCTGAAAGCAATTCACAACTATATTTCACTGTACTAATTTTTTTAACTGTTGTCAATGATCATCAAAGATCTGAATCTGAAAGCAATTCACAACTTGCACTACGAGCTGCATCATTTGTCCAGTGTTGTCAATGATCATCAAAGATCTGAATCTGAAAGCAATTCACAACATGAGATGGATATGACCGTTCGCAAGTTTGGTTGTCAATGATCATCAAAGATCTGAATCTGAAAGCAATTCACAACTGCTATACAAAGGTAGCACGGTTGTTAATAGTTGTCAATGATCATCAAAGATCTGAATCTGAAAGCAATTCACAACATGAACTATTACCCTTTAATAAATGTGTTGGTTGTCAATGATCATCAAAGATCTGAATCTGAAAGCAATTCACAACCTCTTGTTACTGCTCCCTTTCCATGTGAAAGTTGTCAATGATCATCAAAGATCTGAATCTGAAAGCAATTCACAACTATATCATCACAATCTGTGATATACTTTGTGTTGTCAATGATCATCAAAGATCTGAATCTGAAAGCAATTCACAACTACACGTATGTTTTTGATTGCAAGGCCTTGGTTGTCAATGATCATCAAAGATCTGAATCTGAAAGCAATTCACAACCCGTCCTACTTTGAGCAGATATACTATCCCGTTGTCAATGATCATCAAAGATCTGAATCTGAAAGCAATTCACAACATAGCAATAAACAACAGCACAAGAAATTTGTTGTCAATGATCATCAAAGATCTGAATCTGAAAGCAATTCACAACGAGTTGCCCAAAACGGCAAAGCATTTGCCCGTTGTCAATGATCATCAAAGATCTGAATCTGAAAGCAATTCACAACGGCGCGCTGGTTCTTGATTGCTTTTTCAAGTTGTCAATGATCATCAAAGATCTGAATCTGAAAGCAATTCACAACCACGAAGACGCGAGAGAACGAGCTCATGAAGTTGTCAATGATCATCAAAGATCTGAATCTGAAAGCAATTCACAACGTCAAGGATGATAGTTTGCGCATCTGCAAGGTTGTCAATGATCATCAAAGATCTGAATCTGAAAGCAATTCACAACTAAAACTCTTTTTTGCTTACTTCTGCCATAGTTGTCAATGATCATCAAAGATCTGAATCTGAAAGCAATTCACAACTTTCGCGAAGGGATCGACGGACAAGGCGAAGTTGTCAATGATCATCAAAGATCTGAATCTGAAAGCAATTCACAACCAAAGGCGGCTTTTCCATCACTACAGAAGAGTTGTCAATGATCATCAAAGATCTGAATCTGAAAGCAATTCACAACAGAGTACAGTGGAACTCTTGAAGTTAAAAGGTTGTCAATGATCATCAAAGATCTGAATCTGAAAGCAATTCACAACATCAGCGATTACTTTGCGACTCGCCATATGTTGTCAATGATCATCAAAGATCTGAATCTGAAAGCAATTCACAACACAGACACCCACGCTACTAGCACACGACAAGTTGTCAATGATCATCAAAGATCTGAATCTGAAAGCAATTCACAACTGATTTTACCTCTTCGACAAAATCCTGCCAGTTGTCAATGATCATCAAAGATCTGAATCTGAAAGCAATTCACAACGGGGTCAAGGGGGAAAAGTGAAAAAGTAGCGTTGTCAATGATCATCAAAGATCTGAATCTGAAAGCAATTCACAACCAGGGAGTAGACCTGCAACACCTGTAAACAGTTGTCAATGATCATCAAAGATCTGAATCTGAAAGCAATTCACAACTTTGATACATTATTGGAAATACCGATATGGTTGTCAATGATCATCAAAGATCTGAATCTGAAAGCAATTCACAACGGCAGGCGGTTGTACAGTGATTTACCAGCAGTTGTCAATGATCATCAAAGATCTGAATCTGAAAACGATCGAACGGCCATAAAAGCTCTTGAAGAGGTTTTATAGTGAGAGGCGAGCTGGTGC
>CANLKV010000006.1 GCA_947491755.1 uncultured Nonlabens sp.
GCTGTCCTCTGGAAGTGGCGTTACCGTTGGGTCGTCTAGATCGTTGCTGCTACCAGAATCATCGCTTACATCGTCTCTACCATTAGGCGGAGTACCAGTGGCGGTAGCTTGATTGGTACGAGATCCTAAATCTACATCTGACTGAAGAATTGTATAGGATCCAGAAAAAACAGTAGTTTGCTCTCCAGGCTGTAAAGAACCTGTAAACGAGCCTGTAATAGAACCGTTAGTACCAGTCAGCAAATCATCAGTCAGTCTTATATTAGTTAGTGTTGTTGTTCCTGTATTTGTAATTATAAAAGAATATGAAATTATCTCACCCACTTGCGCTAATCCATCGTTATCATTAGCAGCAATACCGCTACCTCTGTCTGTAAATACGCTTGTTTTTATCACAGAAATTTGATCTAACAATGTTAGAGGAGTTACCGTTACATCGTCAGGATTACCATTGCCATTTGTATCAATATTGGTATCATTACCTGGATCATCTGAGAGATCGCTAATGGTGTCACCAGTTGAATTTGTTCCTGTACCAGTAATTTGATTTCTAACTTCACCAGCGTTGAGCTCTTCTTGAGTAATTTCATGAGTAGCTGTTAATGTAACCTGAGCACCAGCAGCTAAACTAGTTATACGAGTTCTACTCAAAACACCATTGTCATCAACTAAAGTGATATTATTGAGAACGGAGTTACCAGTATTGCGAACAACAACATCGTAAGTAATCGTTTTTCCAGCCTCATCATAGACGCCTGGTCGGTCAGATTTTGTTATAGAAAGGGTGGTCCCTACCGTCAACAAAGCAGCGTTGCTCACTTCGTTTGCACAAGCATAAGAAGAGCTTGTAACAATCGCCCTATATAGATTACCATTAAAACTTGCAGGTGCATTTGTTATAACTAATGTATTTGAGAAAACACCGCTATACTGTGCGTTGTTATTAAGGTTAACATAAGCACCGCCATTAGTGCTTACCTGCCATCTATACAGAGGATTGCTACCAGAGGCTGCAACTGTAAATTGTGCTGTATTATTACCTGCAATAATTGCCGTGTCATTAGAAGGCTGAGAAGTAATGTTAATATCAGTTCCTGCCTCTCTGAAATCAAAGACATTATTATTATTCCCGTCTCTAGGTCTAACCGTATAATTCGTCCCTGCAGAATTTACTGACTGACCGCCGCCACTTATAACAAGGCCGTTAGAATTTACATTTACTGGAGAACCTCCCAATAATCCATCACTATTGGGGTCCTGTAAACCAGCTTCTATAACGTCAGGACAGCCATCGTTGTCTGAATCAAGATCTATTCGGTTAGGGCGGTTTGAATCATTATCATCATTTGCTGAATTTCCTCCTTCATCCACATCTGTAATACCATCGTTATCGTCATCTAGATCTACAGAATCTGCTACGCCGTCGCGGTCAAAGTCTACACCATCGATAAAATCATTGTTTACGATAGAGGCCTCCCTTACCACAACAGTAATTAAATTATCATTAGCGCCGTCAGTATCTGAAACGGAAGCAACTCCGAAACCACTACGCAGATTAGTAGGATCTACCTCTCTAATTCTAAAAGTTTGAGAACCTAGGCTAGGATCCCTGGTAGCATTGAATTGATAATCACCATTAGCATCTGTAACGCGACGATCTAGCTCATTACCATTAGCGTCTTCCAAAATAACGGTCACACCAGGAATAGGTGTGCCGTTGTCTTGCAATACAGATCCACATAACAAGGGCTGTGTGACAAAAACCGTTACAGGCGCAACAAACTGAGCTCGCTCTAAAACAAGTGCAAAAAATCTATCACTCTGTGTACCGTTGCCCTCTTTACCTACACGATAGGTAAACGAGTTTCTATTTTCATAGTAATTACTAAATGTATATCTAGGGTCCTGATCTATAGGCTCAATCGGTGCAGAAGTATTATCAATATTCTGTCCTCGTATGATTGATCCTTGTTGAGAGATTGCTATCTGAGTATTAGCAGATCTTGTGAAAGCGTCTGTTAGAGAAAGTTCCACTCTTTCTTGAACGCTCTGACCGCCCGGTGAGCCCCCATCAATATCAAATGAGGTAGCATAAAAACAAACACTGTTTGCTAATCTCCTGGTACCGCTTTCTACAAGAGATATTCTAAAAAGCGCACTAACGCTACCAGGATTACTCGCTGATATACGTGGTTGAAATGCCCTAGGCAATCCTCCACTAGTTACATCTATTTCTAATAGCGAGGTATTGTTAAGCTCCAACACTTCCACCAAAACATCTATCGCTGGATTTTGATTGATCGATCCTGCAGCGTTAGGAAAGCGGTAAATTGCACCTACAGACAATGGATTTCCTTGTATGAGAACAGGCTCTGCCTCAAATGAAACTACATCATAGCAGTTTTCACGTAAACAAGAGCGCGATTGACCGTATGACGACAGGGCCATACACCCAAAAATAAAAGCGAAGAATAACTGTAAAGATGATTTTTTTACAATAGTAGAGTTGCTCATTGACTAATTGATTAAATGATTCAATAGCACTAAGACAGAGAGCTTACTCAGTATAATGATGAAAAATATACAGCAGATACTAACCCCCTAACTTTAGTAACATTGCTTAAGGATAAAACATCCTTTAAGGAGGTAAAATTAAGGTATTGCTAGACACGTACAAATACTTTCGGCTTGCAAGATATATAAACGACTAAAAGGACGTTACTCTATTGTGAATTTAACAAATGTTAACACCTTATTGTAAAACAAAGACAATTCAGCTATTTAAATTAACCATTCAAGGCGTTAGGTTCTATTTCGCTTTCGCGAAAGCGAAAAAAAATGAAGTTCCCCTGGACATCACTTAATTCATAACCATTACAGACTGTATAATTATAGAGCATAATCTATATCCTGCAAAATAGAGTAACAATACGATAATTTCAGGTTAAAATATTGACGACACATCCACCTCAGACTTGAAATCACAATATTAAAAAATAATAGGCGAGATAGAATAAGGAGGTAAGCATCCTAGGCACCACTTTTCGAACCATCAAAAAAATACCGTAATAAAAAAGCCTCACATTACTGTGAGGCTTTCTCTAGTAGCGGGAACTGGACTCGAACCAGTGACCTTCGGGTTATGAGCCCGACGAGCTACCTACTGCTCTATCCCGCGATGAATAATACAATTTGAACCTGGTTTAAACCTGCAAGTAATAATCTTGCCTCAAATTTTATTAATGGATGGCAAATATACATAACTTTTGATCTGTGCACAAACTTTTGATTGGAGTATTTACATCTGTTCGTTAATTAAATCTCAAACCACACGCAAACAACAAGTTGAACCTGGTAAATTAATTACATTGTAAAAAAAAGTTATGTCATCACCTGTAAACACAGAAGAACTGCTACAAAGTATTCTTGAAAAAACTTATGATGCGCAGCGAGGTTATTCTAATGCTGCCGAGGTCACTAATCATGTAGAATTGAAACGCTGGTTTGCTCAACAAGGCGCCAGACGCACTCAATATGCTGCTAGTATCACTACAGAAATGAAACGCATGAATGAGGAGCCAGAATTTGATGGCTCTTTTACGGGCGATCTACATCGCAGCTGGATGAATATTAAGGCTGCTTTAAGCAGTAATAAGGATGAAACCATCCTGGAAGAATGCCTGCGTGGTGAAAAAGCCGCTGTTGAAGAGTACAATCAGGTCCTTGAGTATCACAAACGACTCCCACAAACCGTAGTCAGTATACTACAGGCACAACGAGATGAAATATACACGACAATTAATCAAATAAGACGGCTAGAGGACATCGCTGAAAACAACGATGAGCCTAATACATAGGTTGTCCAACAGCTTATTTTATTGACCCAGCTCATTTGCTGTAAAAAACTCCAACTCGCCATCTTCAAACGTCACTGAGATTTCAATAGGATTACAACATACCTCGCAATCTTCAATATAAGTCTGGCTTTGTGATGAGTCCAGCAGCATGGAAATCTCCTGCCAGCAATGGGGACAAGAGAAAAAATGCTCTATCATAAGTTGACATTTAATAATTGACCGGTGAGCTGCAGCAACTGAAATTCTGCCAATTTTGCATCGTACTTTGCAAGGTTCATGGTCGTTTCTGCATCTAATAAATTTACTTGCGCTTGTCTAAATTCAATACTAGTGACCTGTCCTAGTTCAAATTGCTCTCTAGTACGCTCAAAATTATTTCGATTAGTAGCAACGTTCTGTTCTTGCATTCTGAAAATAGCGAGTGCATTTGCATAATTACCCCTTGCATTTGCCACATCTCGCTTTACTTGCTGGTAGGTTTGTTTTTTAAGGACATCCCTATTTTCCTTTTCTATCAATGCATTGCGCAAGCGAGTAATGGAGCTACCGCCATCAAAAATATTCCAAGTAAGATTTGCACCCAGTTGAAAGCTATCCCCTATTCTAGTCGTACCTGGAAAAAAGGCGCTAGCAGGACTGTCATTTTGATTCCATCCATAGGAACCAAATAATCCAATCGTAGGTAGTAATAATGCTCGTGTCGTTTTTATATCGTATGCACTTATTTCTAGATTGCTCTCTGCCTCCAGCAGCGCAACATTATTTTTTTCGATTTGATCAATAAAGCTATCAATGGTCAGTAGGTTTTTGAATGTAACAACAGTATCAATTTTAAATTGCTCTTCCAACTCTCGATTCATGAGCAGATTTAAATCGCGCTTTGTGTTCTCTAGCTGCTGCCGCGCATTGAGCACATTGATGCTGTCCGTATTTATATCTACCATTGCATTGAGTACCTCCAGTTTGTTTACTTGACCATACTCAAATCGATATTCAGCACGTTTTTTACGCTCTTTGCTTACGGCAAGAGTCTGCTCAAAAACGTCCAGGTTTTCTGATAGTCGGGCAACTTCTAGATAAACACTCATCAATTGAACGGTCGTATTCTCGACCGTAGAACGCACCTGCAGCTTACTCAAGTTGTACTGCTCTTGCAAACGCTTGTAGTTATACCACCGGCCTAAACCATCAAACAGGGTATAATTAACCTCAACACCAGCACTGTAAGTGCGCGATATCGCATCGTTGATAACAATGTTTTCTCTTATCGTACCGTCTGGATTTGTGGCTCCATTAAAGTCGGTGTCTGAGTCTGCATTCTCATACGTGGCGCCCGCTGTACCTTGTAAACTAGGTAAAAAGTTTGAGTTGAGAATGCCTTGATTATTATCTGCAATGGCTTCTTGATTTCGAGCAACGATGATGTCAAAATTGTTTTCTAGCATCAAGGCGATGGACTCCTCCTTTGTCAATAACGGTTCTAGAGATTGTTGAGAGTTCGCTTTCGCGAAAGCGAGAGTCATCAGAACCGTCGTTACAATAAACTGGCTAATCTTCATCCTGCTCATTTTGATAATTTTCCAGTGCTTCTTTTTCTTTATGTGCTGCCGTTACTTGCTTTGTTGGCACTTTTTCCCCTGTGCGCAACCAGTGAATCCACGCTTTTGTATTATTCGTAAAGCTCAAAAATAAGGGTAGCAACAACAAGGTAAGTAAGGTAGCGATCGCGATACCGTATGAAATTGAAATAGCCATGGGTTTTAGAAATTGAGCCTGTCTGCTTTTTTCCAGCAGTAAGGGTGCAAGACCTGCAATCGTTGTAAGCGAGGTTAAGAAAATTGCTCTAAATCTACTTTTACCCGCTTCATATAGGGCATCATTAAAATCCAGTCCTTGGGCAATAAGTGAATTAAACTTACCTATCAATACCAGTCCATCATTGACCATTATCCCCACGAGAGCTATGATACCTAACAAACTTAATATATTGACTGGAAAACCATGAATATAGTGTCCCCACGCGACCGCTATAAAACTAAATGGAATCAGTAATATAAGCATGATGGGCTGCGTACCACTGCGGAATGTGAAGGCAATCACAAAGTAAATAAGCAATAAAACTATGGGGAAGATAAAGCTTGCACTACTTACAATTTTATCTTTCTCTCGAGCCTGCCCGTTTGAATAATTAGGTGTGATGGTAGGGTACTTCTTTTGCAGTTCCGGTACGATCTCATTTTGAATATTTGCCAATATATCTGTAACGCTTTCGTTAGGATCTTTAAGGTCTGCATTTATCTGTATCTCGCGACGTCCCTCTAGATGATTAATTACTACATCACCTCTTTCAATGGTGTAATCAGTAATATCTCGCAGGGGAACACGGTCTCCTGCTGGTGTAACTATACGCAGCTCGTCCATGTCTTTGATACTATTGCGGTTGTCACGCTCATATCGCACCCATACTTTAATTTCATCCTGACCGCGCTGGAAACGTTGTGCCTCCCTTCCAAAAAAAGCGGCACGCACCTGCGCCATTACTGCTTGAGAGTTGAGACCCAGGGCATATGCATTATCGTTAAGGTCTAATTTAATTTCTTTAATCCCTGCTGGATCATTATCCTCTATATCTTTAAGCAACGGGTTGCGGCTCAATATTTCCTTAAAATCTTCAGTTGCTGCCTTGAGCTCTGAGATGTCATTACTCAACAACGATACAGATATAGGGCTCCCACCAAAATTACCTCCAGAACCGAAGGTTAAAGTTTCTGCACCTGGGATCTCCCCTACTAATTCTCTCAAACGATTTGCAACGATGGGCGATTTGAGCTCCTCTGGGCGTGTTTCTCCTGGTAATAAATTGATCGATAAACTGGCAGACGATGCAGAGCTTTGTGCCTTTATAATATTCTCAAATAGATCAACGGTGTCACCATACTGTTCTCCTTGAAGGTATTCTTTTGTCAACTCTTCATTGACAATTTTTGCCTTCTCTTGAATGGAGGAGATGATAGAGTCTGTAATAGACTCTGCCGTACCATTAGGCATTTCTAGGGTTACTGATACCTGGTCACTCGAGATTTGTGGGAATAAAGTCACCCCTACTATTCCACCTTGCACAGAGCCTATCGTTAAAATAAAACTTGCTAGAAAAATAGAAAAGGTAAGCAGTTGGTTTTTTATCGTAAATCTCAATACTGGCGCATACATTTTATCCCGCATCCAGTTCATCGCTTGATCGCCGTACTTATTGATCTGGCGCATTTTTTGAAATAATTTTGCCACACCTTTTTTGGGAACTTCAGATCGAGGCTGTAAGGCCTTGGAATGCGCTAGGTGAGCAGGCAAAATAATAAGAGCTTCTACCAGCGACACCGCTAGTGTCAAAATAACAATCACTGATACCTCACTAAAAAATTCTCCGATTCTACCATCTAGATATAAGAAAGTAGAAAAAGCGAGTATTGTCGTTATAATAGCACTCAATATGGGTGGTATTACCTCCATGGTACCGTCTACAGCAGCTTGTATAGGATCTTTTCCATCCTCGTAATGTTGATAAATATTCTCTGCTATAACAATCCCGTCATCTACTAAAATACCTATGACAATGATCATCCCAAAAAGAGACAGAACATTTATTGTGACATCAAATTGCCCAGCAAAAATAAACATACCTAGAAAGGCTATAGGCAATCCAAAAGCTACCCAAAAAGCCAATCGCGTATTTAAAAAAACTGATAAAAACACCAACACTAGTAACATACCGATGATGGCATTTTCTGTGAGTAGCGCGGTGCGTTGATTCAAAGTAATGGATCGATCACTCACCACGTTAAGCTGCACATTTGTAAATCGCTGATTGTACCTGTCTATGTACTCGTTTACCTTTTCTGCACTATTGATAAGATCTTCCGCATTGGTACTGGTTACAGTGATCTCTACAGCACGCTCTCCATTAAAGTAAGTCGCATTAGGTGTTTCAGAAAACCGATCTCTTACAACCGCCACATCTTTTAAAAAGATGGTGGTGCCATCGGTTTGTGTGCGCACAGGTATATAATTAAGCTCATCACCGTAATAGGAACGGTTATTTGCCCGTATTAGGTATTGCTCAACATCCGTTTTGATGTTCCCGCCAGTAGTTAAAATATTAGAGCTTGCTACCGCATCTGCGATCTCTTGAAAGGTAATGTCATAACCTAGTAGAGTATTTTGGTTTACGGCAATCTCGATCTCTTCTGCAGGATAACCAGAAATAGCAATTTGTGATATACCCTCCATGGCTCGCAAGTCATTTTCAATATCACGAGCGAGTTCTTTTAATGTATTTAACGAGACGTTCTTTCCACTCAGGGCAAAGGTTATTGTAGGTCTAGATTCTTCTTGTTTTGCAACAACGAGTGGTTCCATACCCGCAGGAAAAGAAGGAACCCGATCTACCGCATTCTTAACTTCCAGCAACATAAAATCTATATTGTAGCCCTTTACAATCTCTACTGTAATGGTACCACTATTCTCACGAGACGCTGATGTAACGCGATCGATGCCCTCAATACCCTTTAAATTATCCTCTATTTTTAAAACAACGCCCTCTTCTATTTCTTGTGGTGATGCACCAAGATAATTTACGCTTATTGTTATGATTTTTGAATCGACTAATGGGAAGAATGACGATTTGAGCGACAGCATCCCGAGAATCCCAAAAATGGCAAATGCAGCGATAACAACGTTTACTGCTACATGGTGCTTAATAAAATAAGTGATAACAGACCTCATGCAGCGGTATTTTCTGTACTAGTGGCGTTTTCTTTTTCTTTCTCGGCTTTAGCCTGTTCCTCGGTTTTTACGATCATACCCTCATAGGCACCAGCAACGGTCTGACTTATAATAACAGTACCGTCTTCAAGACCTTTTAGTATAACGTTCTTATCAGAGAAATAAACTGGCTGCACTGTGACTAGTCTTAAAGCGCCTTCCTCGACAATAAAGATTTGATTGCCGTTTTGCAACAGGCTGCGATCTATCTCTATGGCCTGGTCTACCTCGCGGGCATCCATCATAGCGGTCAAATACATTCCTGCCTTGAGATCTGGATGCTCTATTTGAATTACTACTACTATAGTTTGGGACGATTGGTCTACCTTACCGTTCATTCG
Organism: uncultured Nonlabens sp.; assembly: GCA_947491755.1. Classification (GTDB taxonomy): domain Bacteria; phylum Bacteroidota; class Bacteroidia; order Flavobacteriales; family Flavobacteriaceae; genus Nonlabens. The sequence continues at coordinate 9,017 of CANLKV010000006.1, forward strand.
CACCACCTGCCCAGTGTATTCTTTAGTCTTAGAGATGTTGTATAATGCCACCTCTTCACCTATCTCTATAAGATCAGCAAATTCTCCACTCATCGCAACTTGCAGCTCATATATATCTGTCTGTATAAATTCTCCTAATTGCTGACCATTGCGTATCAACGTACCTTCAGACACAAGTGCATCTGTAAGAATACCGTTAAATGGAGCCACAATCCGATATTTTGCAAGACGACTTTCTAGGTTTTTGATATCGTAATAACTCCTATAAATATTACGACCTGTTATAAAGTACTTTTCCTTTTGATCTACCGGCTCTGGCAATGCTGGTATTCTTTTATCTGTGTCCAATCGATCCAAATAGCGCTGCCAGTTATCATAGGATTGCGGGTAATCCAGACGCAAATCCGGCATAATCGCCGTTATCAAATTACTTAAGTTAGCACGGGCGCTACGCACCTGGGCATAGAATTCTGTATTATCAATAGAGATAAGAGTCTCTCCTGCCTTGTATTCTTGACCGGTTCTAAATAATTTGCTTACCGGCTGGAAAATCCCAGTCACTTCGGCATAGATCTCGACGCGTCGCTTTGCTTCTAGATTACCGTTTGCTGGTATTACAATAGGTATTGTTTTATTGTGAACCGTATCTGTCACAACAATTTTTACTTCTTTCTCCACCCTTGGTTTAGGCGCCGTTTTACTATCAATGATATATTTTGCCCCAAAAACAGCTCCTATGATAAGAAGCACTGCGATTACAGAGAGAACGACCTTGCGCATATGATGTGTTGTATTGTAGTAATTTACAAAACTAGAAATGCATCCTAGTGACAGGGTTAAATAAACCCTAAAGTAAAAGGATACTACGTTTGTCTAAGTGTATATCTCTAGCTCTTCTGATACTTGCTCCCACTTCAACATCCATTGTTCAAGTGACTTCTTCTTTTTATTGTATCGCTCAAAAAAATCAGTATCTGCAGCCGTTTTTTCATAATTTGCCGCTAGTTCTTGATCCATTTTGGCCAGATCTCGTTCTAGTTTATTGATCTCTGACTCTGCATTAGAAAGTCTGTTGTTCAATGACTTGACCTTTTTTTGTTGCTCGTAAGAAGGTTTTGATTCTTCTTGATCTCGCTTTCGCGAAAGCGAACTATCCACCACCTGTGTACTTTTCTCTATCTCTCGCATGTCCCTGGCCTTGCGTTGCTCCAAGTAATAATCAATATCGCCCAAATAAGCATGAAGTTTATGATCTCTAAATTCGTAAACCAGATCTGTAAGACCTTGTAAAAACTCCCTGTCGTGAGATACTACAATCAATGTTCCTGCAAATTTAACTAGAGCCTGTTTCAACACATTCTTTGACTGAATGTCCAGGTGGTTTGTTGGCTCATCCATTATAAGAACGTTGAAAGGCTGCAACAATAGCTTACATAGAGCCAGCCGATTGCGCTCGCCACCACTTAAAACTTTTACCTTTTTTTCCACCTCGTCCCCACGGAACAGGAAGGAACCTAGCATATCTCTTACCTTGATTCTATTCGTATCATCTGCAGCATCGAGCATGGTATCTAGGATTGTTTTTTCTCCGTCTAGGTATTCTGCTTGATTCTGTGCAAAATATCCTAACTGTACGTTGTGCCCTAATTTTACATTGCCTTGATAATCTGTGATATCACCCACTATAATTTTTGCTAGTGTAGATTTTCCCATACCATTTTGACCCACAAAAGCAATTCTCGTGCTGCGCTCTACGTTAAGATCTACCCCTTGTAACACATTCTTATCTGCATAAGATTTTTTAATCTGCTCTATCTCTAAAACAATTTTACCAGGTTGTACAGATTGTGTAAAATTGATATTCATGGCAGCGTTATCCACCTGGTCGACCTCAACCACATCCATGCGATTCAATTTTTTTACCAGTGATTGAGCCATGGTGGCTTTACTAGCTTTGGCCTTAAATTTTTCTATCAGCTTCTCTGTGCGTTCAATCTCTTTTTGTTGATTTTTTGCAGTTGCAGCCTGTTGTTCTCGCAACTCTGCTCTCAACTCTAGAAATTTAGTGTATGGCTTTGGGTAGTCATAGATCCGCCCCAGACTTATCTCGATCGTGCGATTAGTCACATTGTCTAGAAACATTTTATCGTGACTTACAATCACAACAGCACCAGGATAGGTTTGTAGAAATCCTTCTAACCACAGAATGGAATCAATATCCAGGTGGTTTGTTGGCTCATCCAACAACAAAATGTCGTGTTTCTCTAACAGCAGTTTTGCCAGCTCGATTCTCATGCGCCATCCGCCAGATAACTCATCTGTTAATTTGTCAAATTGCTCTGGTTTAAACGCGAGGCCCTTTAATATCTTCTCTGTCTCGCCTTTGTATTGATAACCACCTATAATCTCATACTCGTGGGTTAAATCTCCTATTGACTGGATCAGCTCCATATAACTATCAGATTCATAATCTGTTCTTGTAGCTAGTTGATGGTTGATATGGTCCATTTGAGTCTCTATAGACCTTGCTTTTTCAAAAGCAGTATACGCCTCCTCCAGAACGGTCCTACCCATTTCAAAATCGATATCCTGTCTTAAAAACCCAATGCTGATGTCCTTCTCTACCGCTAGAAATCCCTGGTCTGCAGGGATGTCACCGGCAATCACCTTGAGCATGGTGGACTTACCCGCACCGTTTTTACCTATCAGCCCAACGCGGTTGCCCGCATTGAGCCTGAAAGTTATTTCTTCAAACAAGGGTTCACCGCCGAAGCTGACATGTAAATCGTGGATGTTAAGCATAGTAATTTTGTATCTTTGCAAAGATGCATTTATCCATCATAACGCTAAAGTTTTCCCATGCTAAAAGGCACTAAAATCTATAGTATTTTAACAGGTACTTGCCCTGTGTGTCAGGAGGAATCCATGTATACCAGTGCTAATTTATACAACCCAAAGAAAACTCAAGAAATGAGAGAGCGTTGTTCAAATTGCGGCACAAAATATAAAATTGAGCCCAGCTTTTTCTACGGTTCTATGTACGTGAGCTATGGCGTGGGCGTTGCTATTGCAATGCTTGCATTTGCAGTCACCTATTTCCTACTGGACATGTCACGATGGAACATTTTTCTTGTCATTACAGCGATATCAATTTTTAGTCTACCTATTGTGATACGTGTATCTCGTAATATCTGGATCAATATCTTTATGGACTATGATCCTGAAAAGGCTAAGAGTTAAAACGAGCAATATCCATTTCAACAGGCAAAATGCGCCCGTTGTATATCGCATTATATAGCATATGAGAAGCCAATGGCGCTACAAGCGATGCGCGACTGCCCATCCCATTAAAACAATGCAAGCGTTCATATTTATGATGTGTCCCTACAAATGGGCGCCTATCTACCGTAGTAGGACGAATGCTACTTTTTTGTTCAATAATAGTAAAAGGCAGTTCTAGAAAGGTTCTTAATTTTTCTAATAAATACTCCCTAGATGTGATCGTCGGTTGATCGTCGTCAAATTCTCTACTGTAAGTCGCACCCACCCAAAATTGATCATCTTTATAAGGCATTAAGAAAACTGAAGATTTTACAATTTGCTGCAATTCTAGACCTGGACATTTAATAATCAACACCTCACCTTTATTCCCCTGCATGGGCAAATGATTTAGCCATGGATTTTTAGCAATTGCCATGCCCTCTGCAAAAATAATATGGCGTGCCTCAATACCCTGGTACCTTATACCATCATCTAAGATTTCTAGGCTGTCATATTGGAACCGCTCTTGAAGCAATTCTTGTCGCCTTTTAAAGTAGTTGATAGAATTTTGCATGTAGGCAAGTGTATCTAGCCAGCCGGTGTGGTTTACTAATCCATAACCACAAGGAGCATGGATGCCATCCACATCTTCATGAATCGTATGTTTATTCATGAATGGCGCTAGATCATCACGCTGTGACTTTCTGATCCAGGTGGTCTTTTCACGATCGTCGTGCAACCGCCGCCAGATAGGTGTAAGATGTATTATTGAAGTGTCCAGGTAACCCTCTACTTGTGTATAAAAAGGATATAGTACCTCCAGCTGTTCTTGAGCCTGCCATACGGGACTGAAACGTTTAAGCACCACCGGATTAAACACTCCTGCAGCTACGTGACTGGAGGCCTTGCGATCATCTGCAAACCACATGATATCCTTTCCCTGCAAATGCCACTGCCACGCCAGAGTAGTCCCAGCAATACCACCACCTACTATTATTGCATCTTTCATATAGTAAAAATACTGAGAAATGCGCATAAAAAAAGCCTTGCACTTGCAAGGCTTTTTTTTTAAAAACTGCGGCGTTAATAATTCCACATGTCTAACTCAAAATTGCGAATCATTTCCTTAAGTCGCTCTGATTCTAATAATTGCATCATGGAATTTTCTGCAATGTAATTCTCAATTTCTCGATCTCCTTGCACATTGTCAATCTTATAAATCGTAGCATTGAAATACCTTGAATTTAGTAGATGATCAAATGTCAACGGTCTTGCAGAGTTTTTAGGATTAAACACCTTTGCTTCATGCAATGTCTCTCTCAAATCTGGATAAAATACCCAGAACAACTCCACGCCTTGTGGATCGTCTAGAAAATTAACATCTGGTGTTACCGGTGCAATCGCGATAAGGCGGTACTTTAATTCTGACTGACGGCTATCAAAATACCATACACCACGTATGCGATACTGTGAAACCATGTTTGCGTTAATGGTAGTAGTGGTAATAAATTCTGCCGGAACACTACCAGTTTCATTAAATCGTTGTATACCAACGTCTGATGTGTCAACCCTTTTTAAACTGCTACCTAGATCCTCAAACTTTCTCGCAGCATTACCGTAAGAGTCTGCATAGAGTTTTACTTTCCCTTCTGATGCTGCCTTAAGGATAAGATGAAATAACGACCTGCGATCACTCCCTACAAAGTTAGTGTCGACTGGATAATATAACGGGAAGTTTACTTTCTCGTCTAGATCAATTTTCTCCCATACATTGCGCTCCCACAAGATATCTCTATCTCCTACAAAACCGTAAGGTAATGGCTTGTCATTATCATTGATAACCTGCTCAAGAGTTTTCTCTCCTATCTGGTCAAATGATTTTGCGTTAAGAATATTGTTCTGCGCCTGTGAGAGATTGCTTATCAAAAGCAATGCAAAAAAGGCTAATACTTTATTCATCATGATATATTTTTTTAATCTGTCAATTCAACGGATACAGGTGTAGTCGCCTTAGTGCGCACCCCAGGTACCGTTGTTTTAATTTGAGCGATTTGAACGATTGAACCTTGTGGCGCACGCTGTAACGCAGCTTTTGCCGCATCGTTCAATTTATTTCCTGACACCTTTATACCCGGTTGCCCCTGTACTTTAAAAATAAACTCTGTCACTTGTGGTGTTAGATCAAAGTCAAAGTCAAGGAACTCTGCAGAAATGGTAGATATCGCTAGGTTAGCTCTATTCTTGCGCACTCCATCAAACTCACCACTTATAAGTCCAGTAGGATTAGGTAAATCTTTAATACGGAATTCTTTAGAATCTGTAGCCGTAGTACCGTCTGGCAACTTTGCAGATACATTGATATTTACTTTAGCTCCCGTTGAAGGTTTCATCATGTAACTAGCCCCACCTGTTTTTGACAATCCAGGAGCATTAGCAGTAACCTTACTAGGATCTACACCTGCAAAAGAAATAGTCATAGGGTTATCCACCCCACGGTACACCACATTCATTTTATCTGCACTTATTGTGGCAGAATTAGGTCGGCCTATTACAGAATATTTTTGAGCAATAGGAATTGTTACCGTCTCGCCATTTTCTATAAATTGCATTTCTCCCTTGATCTCTTTATCTCCTACAGATCCAGCACCAAAGTTGAGCATCACTCGACCATTTTGAATCTGGCTTGCAGGCACTTCAGAACCATTAATGATTACTTTAGTTGGTTTTAAATTATCATCGTATCGCCCCAGAACAATTTCTCCTGTCACGGTCTCTCCATTGAAGTAAGCTCCTTTCTCTAGATTAACGATCGATCTATAATTGTTCATAGAAGCAATCTCTATAAGCTCTCCTTGCAACAGTTGCCCTAATACATCAGCCTCGGCATTTTTGATGTCGTTTTGCATCTGGGTCAAGTTAGCTTTTGATGCAATAAGTGGGTAACCTTCAAAATGATATCTTAAATAAGAGATCATGGGACTGTCTGGATCTGCTCGCTCTGATGGCACATCGCTCGTATCAAATTTCGCTTGAATTTCTGCTTTCAAATCTGCATAACCTTCCTCTGGCAGTGCATTGATCATCCCATTGCGATAAGCGTCCATTTGATCAATAAACTCCTGACCTTCCTCTGATAATCCATCGCCTTTAAAGAATTTGCTATCCAAAAAGTCTGTTTTGTCCTGCGCTTGAAAATCTCCTTGTTTATCTGCTGCTACAGATGCCATCATCTCTGCCTTGATACCAGCTAGATAATTATCAAAACGCTCACTTACCTCAGTAATTACTGCGGCAGACTGGGCTGCTTCTTGATATTGTTTAGGCTGCTCTTTTGCTTTGGCGGCAAGCGCTGCAAACGAGGCTTCGTTTCTTATCTCGAGTGTTTCGTTGTTATTTGAAACACTTTCTTCCATGAGACCAAAAGCCGTCAAGACTTCCTTACTCATATTTAAAGCCAGCATTGCGATAAAAACCAGATACATTAGGTTAATCATCTTCTGCCTTGGGCTATTTCCTCCTGCCATAATTGTTTAATTAGTTGTTATAAGAATGAAACCTAATTATCCTTTCATAGCTCCTAGCATGTTGCCATACACACCATTAAGACTGCTCAAGTTATTTGCAAGACCTTCCATTTGTTCTTTAAGCCTGCCTGCATTTGCAGCGACCTCTTGATTAACCTCTGCTTGACGGGCGGTACTTTCTACCTGTACTTTGTAAAGGCTGTTAAGTGATTCCATTTGAGCAGCAGCTAGTGCCATCTCTTCAGAATATTTTTTTGTTGATGACATGGCTTCCGCTGTAGGTGCCATTCCTTTTGCAGCTCCTTCAAAGTTGCGTATGCTGGTACCTAGACTCTCCATCAATGCTGCATCGACCTTTGCATCTTTAAGCATTGCGTCTAGCTTTTGAGATAACATACCTTGTGCCTCTTCTACCTCTGCAGCACTGTTTTTTTTCGCTTTCGCGGAAGCGCCACCACCGGCAAGTTCTGGATAAACGATCGACCAGTCTAGATCTTCTTCTACTGGTTCAAATGCCGCTACGGCAAAAATTAGAGCTTCAGTAATAAGACCGATAGCGAGTAAGTCGCCACCAGTAAGGGTATAGAAACCTAATGGTAATTCCCAGTGCAATATTTTAAAAAGAGCGCCTAGAATTACGATTGAGGCTCCTAGACCGTAAGCCATATTAAATAATTTCTTTGTTGTTTTAGACTGTGCCATTATTAGGTACTTTAATTAGATTATAGTTAGTTGTTGATAGTTGGTATTAATTTGTTGCTGCGTTAAGCGTTACATCTGTTCCTACATAGGATTGTACGGTTCTAAAACCGATGTAGCTTCTAGCAGAGTCCTGGTACTCGTAATCTCTGGTTCCTACTTCTAGGAAGTAAGACACGTCTTTCCAGGATCCTCCACGTACTCCTTTACGACGATTGTTCTCATCATTGACCACCGGGCTCATTGAGCTCATGTACTCATAAGCACCTGGTTCATATGAGGAGTTTACCCACTCAGACACATTACCAGCCATGTTGTACAAATTGTAGTCGTTAGGTTCGTATGCATCTGCCTCTACGGTGTAAAGAGCTTGATCTGCGGCATAATCCCCACGCAATGGTTTAAAGTTTGCCATAAAGCAACCACGATCATTTTTTGCATAAGGTCCTCCCCATGGATAGGTAGCGCCTTCTAATCCACCGCGAGCGGCATACTCCCATTCTGCCTCTGTAGGTAAGCGGTAAGGAAACACATCATCGCGACCTTTTTGCTTTCTACGATATCCATTATGATATAAAGTTCTCCATTGTGCAAATGCCTTAGCTTGTTGCCAGGTCACACCTACCACTGGATAGTCACTGTAAGCCTCATGATAAAAGTAATCATTGTGCATAGGCTCATTATAACTATAGTTAAAGTCCCGTATCCATACAGTAGTATCTGGATAAACTTTTACCTCTTTTGTTTTGATGAAGTCTTTTCTAGATAAAGACGGATTTTTAACTGCGGCCTGCACATCTTTTACAGAATAACGAAAGATCAATTTATTAACATCGATAGTGCGCTTTCCATTATAAGCCTCTTCAAAAGGAATATACATGGAGTCATAGGCCTCTGCATAGTATTCATCTGGAATATCCTCAGTATCCCATATGAGGTCTTCATCCCAGTTTAATTTGCGACCTTCATAACCTGTATCTCCTAGTCCTATATAGTTTTCTTCCACATATTGTTCCCATACCGTAGGATTTGCGTTTGATGCATCCTGAAATGCAAAATCGCCGGTCCCGCCGCTACCAGGAGTAAGACCCTCGTCATCTGCAATGATCGCAAGACGCATTCTTAAGGTGGAGTCTCTTACCCACTCTGTAAATTGACGATATTCTGAGTTTGTGATTTCCGTCTCATCCATATAGAATGAAGGTACGGTAACAGTTTTTGCGGGAGCGTTAAGTGTAGCAGCGATATCATCATCTGCCTTTCCCATTATAAAAGATCCTCCTGGCACGAGTGTCATTCCATATGGTTTCTCTGGATGCCATTTTTTACCTTTTACACCTACAAGCTGTCCTCGATCTCCTTTTCCACAACTAGCGAGAAAAGCCACGACCGCAACTAGCATTAGTAATTTTTTCATAAGTAAGTCCCTCTATGGTTTAAGTTTCAAGCTGGTAAACCTATTGCAAAGAATTCATTCCGCCAACTATTTTCTACTGATTTCTCCGATTAAAGGCAATAGAAATGTTAATTATATCTCATTTTTTTGCCTCGCTTTAAGCCATCTTTCAGGTAAAATTTGGTCTGTTGCGAGCAAATAATCACCCTCATCACAGGGTAATAACGTGTATTGTTTTAGTTTATTATTGACGGTAGAATTAAATGGTAATTCTATCCACCAACGACCTGTTTTTGATGATTTATAGAACTTAAGTACCTGATCTTCAATAGGTACCTGATATTTCAAAAATCCCGATGAAGTGTCTACAGGATACTCACCATGACGATAATTGTACCCTTCTAGAAAATACCAGATCATCTGTGCAACGGCATTTTCCAAAATCGGAAAATCGCCACTAGGGATCTCAAAAATCCCGAATGCTTTTAATCGATCACTCAAGCCGGAATATCTCGATAAAGTGCACATTTGAGCCGAATTAAATCCGTTAGGCGATCCTTTTGGGTACATTATCTGGCTTGCTTGAGTGCTCAAAAGGTCAATTCCTAGCAAATCACAATCTCTGATGACGGGCTCTGCAATAGTCATATCCTTATCCAACGCTCCTAAACGTATGGCATCAAAAAACAAACGATCCAAAAGATTGATTTCTTCTTGCGAGTTATAATAGGTCTGAAAACCCAGGTTGCTATAATTAAAGAGGTTGTAAGGCTCTGTAGCAACCATTTTTCCAATATAGCTATGGTTGTTGATAGGTAGTTCAATGTTTCCCAGATCAAATCTATGATCCACATTTACCACATTAACCATATGGTACATTTCATCAAAGGCTCTATAGATAGGATACATAAGGTCTTGACTCCCTCCTAGAAATATGGGAATTATCTGTTGCTTTAAAAGATACTGCATCAGTTCCCTTACAACAAAATAGGTGTCGTCCACGCTTTCTCCTGGTAGGACATCGCCTAAATCTGCAATATTTGAGTGCCAATTACCTGGATATAACTCATAAAATTTACGACGCACCCCATCCAGATGTCCCATGGGCAGCAAGGCGTCTGGATCCAACCGGTTTTCTAAAACCGAAATAATTACCAGGTCCATCTTGCTTAAATCAGGAAGACCATCCTGCTTTGTATGTAGCTGGATGGTCTTGCCTATAGTTCTCTCTTCTTGAATCCTAGCGTGAGCAACAGTTGCATCATCGATAGGTTTGAGGTATTCTAGAATCATTTAGATCATTTCTTTTTCGCTTTCGCGGAAGCGGTTTTTTTCTTTGCTGGCGCTTTTTTCTTTGCGGCAGGCTTCTTCTTGGCCGCTGTTTTCTTTTTAGGCGCCTTCTTTTCTATAAGCTCTTTTGCCTTGTCCAAAGTTATTGATAAGGGGTCAATTGTTTTGGCAAGCTCAACTTTTATTTTCCCTTTGATAATATGGTGTCTTCCCCAGCGTGCTTTTTCAATACGTATCCCTTCTTCTTCCCAGTCGACAATCAACTTATCTTTTTCTTTCTGTATTTTTTCTTCAATCAGGGTTACTATATCGTCATCACTCAACGCATCAAAGTCATATTTCTTATTGACTGATATAAACATGCCTGCCCATTTAATGTATGGACCAAAACGACCTACACCCTTTGTAACAGGCTGCTCATCATACATATATATAGGAGCGTCTGCCTTTTCTTTTTCTGCTATAAGCTCTGCAGCACGGTCAAAAGTAATGCTCAACGGGTCGTCTGTATCCTCCAATGATACAAAGGTTTTTTCATTGAATTTGATATAAGGACCGTATCTACCCTGGTTTACCTCTACTGGATGACCGTTGTACTCGCCTAGTGTTCTAGGCAGTTTAAAGAGATCCATTACCTCATCCAGTGTCACCGTATTTAGGGATTGGGACGGTAATAGACTTGCAAATTGCGGTTTCTCCTCGTCATCCACACTTCCTATCTGCGCCATCGCACCAAAACGCCCTAGCCTTACCGATATAGGTTTACCTGTTTTAGGGTCTGTTCCTAGAACACGCTCTCCTACCTCGCGCTCTGCATTTTCTGCAACGTCAGTAACAGTAGGGTGAAATTTTTTGTAAAAGTGGTTCATCATATCGGTCCACTCTTCTTTGCCCTCGGCTATATTGTCAAAGGACTCCTCCACCTTTGCGGTAAAGTTATAGTCTAATATATTCTCAAAATGTTCTACTAGGAAGTCGTTTACTACACGACCCACATCTGTAGGAATTAATTTTCCTTTATTGCTCCCAGTAGTTTCTGATAACTGTACTTCTTTTACGGTATCCTTTTTTAAGACCAGTTGCACGTATTGACGCTCTTCTCCCATGCTCTGACCTTTCTCGATGTACTTGCGATTTTGAATCGTTGTAATCGTAGGGGCATATGTGGACGGTCTACCTATCCCTAGTTCTTCCAGCTTTTTAACGAGTGAAGCTTCTGAATAACGATAAGGCGGTCTAGAAAAACGCTCTGTTGCCGTTATACTTTTATTATAAAGGGCTTGACCTTTTTTAAGAGGTGGCAGTAAACCTTGCTGCTCCATCTCTTCATCGTCTGTGCTTTCTAGATAAACTTTTAGGAAGCCTTCAAACTTGACAATTTCTCCACTAGCGGTAAAGTTTTTATCATGTGTATTTGCCGCTATTGTAACATTAGTGCGCTCTAGCTGGGCATCGCTCATTTGTGAGGCGATGGCACGTTTCCATATCAACTCATACAGGCGGGTTTGATCGCGATCTGCTCCAGCGGAATGCAGGGCAAAATCTGTAGGTCGTATAGCCTCATGTGCCTCTTGTGCCCCCTTTGATTTCCCTTTGTAATTACGCTCTTTATGAAAGGTATCGCCGTATGCTTTTTGTATTTCTGCCTTTGCACCTGCTTTTGCCTCATTACTTAAATTGACACTATCGGTTCTCATATAAGTTATAAGACCAGCCTCATACAGGCGTTGTGCTAATTGCATGGTGCGACTTACATTAAAGGACAGTTTCCTTGACGCCTCCTGTTGTAAGGTAGAGGTTGTAAATGGTGGTGCTGGCGATTTTTTGGCTGGCTTTTTAACCAAATCACTCACATGAAAATTGGCTCCTTTATTAAGCTCTAGAAACTCTTCAGCTTCCTTACGAGAAGACAGATTAGACGGCAGTTTTGCCTTGAGCGCTTTTTTGTCATCTGTAGTAAAATCTGCATCAACCCGGTAAAAATTATCTCCTTTAAAATCGAGGATCTCATTTTCACGCTCAACGATCAATCGCACTGCGACAGACTGTACTCTACCAGCACTAGCACCGCCTTTTACCTTACGCCATAAAATAGGAGATATCTCATAACCTACTATACGATCCAGCACACGGCGTGCTTGTTGCGCATTTACCAGATCATAATCGATGGTTCTAGGGTTGTCAATCGCTTTTTGTACCGCGCTTTTTGTAATGGCGTTAAATACAATACGCTTGGTTTTTTCTTTTTTTAAATCCAGCTGTTCTGCTAGGTGCCAGGCGATTGCTTCTCCCTCTCGATCCTCATCACTAGCTAGCCAAACCATGTCAGAGTCGGCAGCCATTTTTTTGAGTTTTTTGACAAGATCTTTTTTATCGCTACTTACAACGTACTTTGGCTTAAAATCTTTATCCACTGCAACACCTAATTCCTTTGCGGGAAGATCTGCAATATGCCCAAAACTAGAGGCTACCTTATATTCTTTCCCTAGAAATTTCTCGATTGTCTTTGCCTTTGCAGGCGACTCTACAATTACCAGATTTTTTGCCATTCAGCTTATTTATTTAGTTTGCAAAGGTATATGATATTTTTATTAAAAGTCTAAATGCTTGTTAAACAGAGTATTACTTTTTAAACTCCCTAGTTAATACAGTAGCCTAGTGCATGTTAAGAAAATAACGGCAATAAAGAGCACATTAAGGATGTTTTGAAGTTCGCTTTCGCGGAAGCGATATTAAAAGAATTATCTAAACAAGATTGATGCTGTCAACTTGTCATAAACACGCTAAAAAACTATCTTTGCAGTCCGATTATTATCGATGCCGATGGAAAAGATTATTGAAGAAAATAAACAAGGAACCACGATTGAAGTTGCTCCTATGCAACAAAATACGAGGAAGTTATATATAGAGAGCTATGGATGTCAGATGAATTTTTCTGATAGTGAAATCGTCGCCTCTATACTAGCAAAAGAAGGTTTTAACACGACAAACATACTAGAAGAGGCAGATCTTGTGCTCGTTAACACTTGTTCTATAAGAGATAAGGCAGAACAAACGGTGCGCAAACGTCTAGAAAAATACAACCGAGTTAAAGAGCGGAAAAACCCCAATATGAAAGTGGGCGTACTAGGCTGTATGGCAGAACGTCTGAAATCTAAATTTCTTGAGGAAGAAAAGATTGTAGATATGGTCGTAGGGCCAGATGCTTACAAAGATTTACCTAATCTAGTTGCAGAGGTTGACGAGGGCAGAGATGCTGTAAATGTAATTTTATCAAAGGAGGAAACTTATGGTGATGTAGCGCCTGTGAGACTCAACTCAAATGGCGTGACTGCCTTTGTTTCTATTACTAGAGGTTGTGATAATATGTGCACCTTTTGTGTGGTGCCTTTTACTCGCGGGCGCGAGCGCAGTCGCGATCCTCAAAGCATTCTAGAAGAAATAAACGACCTAGTCAATAAAGGCTTTAAAGAAGTAACCTTACTAGGACAGAATGTAGATTCTTATTTATGGTACGGCGGTGGTCTTAAAAAAGACTTTTCAAAAGCATCCCCTATGGCACAGGCTACTGCGGTTAACTTTGCCCAATTGCTGCATAAAGTAGCTCTAGCCCAGCCGCAGCTGCGTATACGGTTTTCTACCAGTAATCCCCAGGATATAAGCGATGATGTTTTACATGCCATTGCAAAACATAGAAACATTTGCAATTACATACACCTACCCGTACAATCAGGGAGCGATCGCATTCTTAAAGAGATGAACCGACTGCACACCCGCGAGGAGTATATGCGACTCATCGATCGCGTACACGCTATAATTCCAGAATGTGCGGTATCTCAAGATATGATAACAGGTTTCCCCACAGAGACTGAAGAAGATCATCAAGATACACTAAGCTTGATGGAATATGTCAAATATGATTATGGATTCATGTTTGCCTATTCAGAAAGGCCAGGTACTATGGCTGCACGCAAGCTAGAAGACGACGTGCCAGAGGAGGTCAAGAAAAGAAGACTGGAAGAAATTATAGCAGTACAACGCCGCACAGGTCATGAGCGCGCCAAGTATTTTGTAGGTAAAACGGTAGAATGTTTAATTGAAAAAGAGTCTAAAAAATCTGACCAGCACTGGGCAGGTCGCAACTCTCAAAATTATGTTGCTGTATTTCCCAAAGAAAATTACAAAGTAGGTGACTTTGTCTATGTAAAAATTACTGATTGCACCAGTGCCACCCTTATAGGTGAGGCAGTTGGATATTCTGATATGAAGGGTCCTTTAACCACAGATACCTTATAGCTTATGGAAACCGTACAGTCTATAAAACAACGTTTTGAACTGATAGGAAATGATCCTACATTTAATCGAGCAATTGAAAAAGCGCTACAAGTAGCGCCTACGGATATTTCAGTTCTTGTTACTGGTGAGAGCGGTGTGGGTAAAGAAAGTATTCCTCGCATTATACACTCACAATCCTTTAGAAAACATGCAAAATATATTGCAGTTAACTGTGGTGCCATTCCAGAAGGAACGATCGATTCAGAGCTTTTTGGACATGAGAAAGGAGCGTTTACAGGAGCTACACAAACACGCAGCGGGTACTTTGAGGTTGCAGATGGCGGCACCATTTTTCTTGATGAGGTAGGAGAATTACCCCTACCCACGCAGGTGCGATTATTACGTGTTTTAGAAAATGGCGAGTTTCTCAAAGTAGGTTCGTCTAACACTCAAAAAACAGACGTACGTATCGTCGCAGCGACTAATGTTAATATGTTCACCGCTATTGAAAAAGGTAAATTTAGAGAAGATCTATACTACCGCTTAAGTACGGTAGAGATTGAACTACCACCGCTGCGCAAACGCAAGGACGATATACATTTATTATTCCGCAAGTTTGCATCTGATTTTGCTAACAAATACAAAATGCCTACCCTACGTCTAGATGATAATGCAGTCTCCTTATTGACTAACTATCGTTGGTCTGGAAACATAAGACAGTTGCGCAATATAGCAGAGCAAATAAGTGTGCTTGAAAAAGATCGCAACATTACAGGCCCTGTACTTAAAAATTACTTGCCAGATGCAGGTTCTAACTTGCCAGCAGTCATTAAGGATAAAAAAACCAATGATAGTGAGTTTGCCAACGAGCGCGAGATACTGTACAAGGTGTTGTTTGACATGAAAAACGACTTGAACGATTTAAAAAAACTGACTAACGAGCTGATGAATAGCGGTAATGCTATGGATGTCCAGGAAAAACAACAAGGTCTTATTAATCGAATATATGGTAATGATAACAATGATGGGGACACAGACGATTATGAAGATGTTATTGATCAAGCCTATGAAGTAAGTCAAGAAGAGCATTATAATAAACCAGTTGCGACAACAACCTCGCCTACAGAACCAGTAGCAGATCGCTATGATTTTGCTCAGGAGGTAGAAGAAGAAGAGTCGCTATCATTAGTAGAAAAAGAAATCGAGTTGATTAAAAAGTCACTAGAGCGACACGAAGGCAGACGCAAGGCAGCATCTGAAGATCTAGGAATATCAGAGCGCACTTTATATCGCAAAATAAAACAATATGATTTATAAGTTTTTAAAAGCGACTGTAGTGCTGCTCATTATCTGCACGATACAATCGTGTGGGTTTTACAGCCTCAATGCGGTTTCTATACCTGATAATATTAGGACCTTTCAGGTAGACTACTTTGGGTACACCGCTACACAAACTGAGGTAGGTATTGAGCGTACTTTTACGCTCGCGCTTCAAGACCTTATTCAAGATCAAACCAGTCTATCGCTGGTCAATAGCAATGGAGATTACATATATCAAGGAGAAATAATACGTTATTTCATCTCTCCTATAACAGCAACAGCAGACAATCGTGCCTCACAAAACCGTCTGACTATAGATATAAATGTACGCTTCATTAATACCAAGGTGGAAGACGAAAGCTTTGAAAAAGTATATTCTTTTTACTACGATTATGGTGCCGATCAATTGATGCAAAATGCAGTGCTGGACGAGGCCCTAGATGTTATTTACACGCAGATCACTCAAGATATTTTTAACGATACGCTTGCAAAATGGTAAATCAGGAACGGCTGCATCATATACTCATGCATCCAGACCAGGTGCATTCAGATGATTTGCAAGATTTAGAGCAACTGCTTAAAGAGTATCCGTA
Organism: uncultured Nonlabens sp.; assembly: GCA_947491755.1. GTDB lineage: Bacteria > Bacteroidota > Bacteroidia > Flavobacteriales > Flavobacteriaceae > Nonlabens. The sequence continues at coordinate 25,375 of CANLKV010000006.1, forward strand.
TTTTCAAGCTGCGCGCAGCGTCTATTTAAAAGCTTTACACAACTCATCGATTAGCACATACAATAAAGAATTGCAGGTGACAGCGGCACACACCGCAGATCGAGGCGTTTTGTTTGATTTTATCACTTCTGAAGTTTTCCTGCAAAACCGCGTGAGTGAGCAAATTAAAGTACAGAATGAGTGGCTAGAAAATATAGAAGTAGATGCCCAGGAAGTAGTGATAAAAACGCATGACCTGAACGAGGCCAGCGACTTTAACCAAGTAACAGATGCAGATCTCTTTGAAAAGAAGACATCTCTTGATAACGAATTGCTGGAGTTTAAAGAGGGAGAAACCTACAGTTTTAATGAGTGGCTCAAGATTACACAACTCAAACCTATTAAGAGGCCTACAAATAAAAACGCGGATAAAGATAAAGCTCCCAAGACCATCAGTGATAAAAGAAAATTAGACAAAATGCGTCGTATAGATGAGTTTCTGCGCTCAAAACCCAAAATAACACCTCGTAAAAATAGTACAGTAGAAACGCCAGACCTTACTGGGGTAAATCATGATAAACAGTTGATGACAGAAACCCTAGCCCGGGTTTACCTCGCACAAAAAAACTATGATAAAGCCATAAAATCATACGAGATTTTAATATTGCAGCATCCAGAAAAAAGTGGTTTCTTTGCTGACCGAATTCGGGAAATCAAGAACTTACAAAGTAATACGTAAATGACTACATTTTATATATTTTTAGGCTTAATCATATTTGTTGCCTTTTTACTCGTGGTTGTTATCATGGTTCAAAATCCTAAAGGTGGCGGCTTGTCCTCCAGCTTTGGTGGCGGTGGTACACAACAACTAGGTGGCGTTAAAAAAACTGGTGACTTTTTAGACAAAAGCACCTGGGTTTTATCTACTGCCCTACTCGTATTAATATTACTATCGAGCACATTCCTTATAAATGAGCAAGCAGATGCTACAAGACAAATAGCAGATCCAGTACAGGTAGAAAGTCCTGCACTGGAGACACCAGCAAGTGAGGTTCCTGCTAGCACGACTGACGAGAATGCAGGAGAATAAGTTCTAACCCTGTACCGACTGACAAAATATCCAGCGCAACCCGCTGGATATTTTGTTTTATGATGTTTTGTCAGCTATACCACAATGGCATATTTATAGCCATATGGCAAACGTATTAATCAACAAAACATTTTTAACAAATGGCTTTAAATATTCAACCATTATCAGATAGAGTTCTTATTGAACCTACTGCTGCAGAACAGAAAACGGCTTCTGGCCTTTACATCCCAGACACAGCAAAAGAAAAACCTCAACAAGGTAAAGTAGTCGCTGTAGGAAAAGGGAAAAAAGATCACGATATGACAGTTAAAGTAGGCGACACAGTTCTTTATGGCAAGTATAGCGGTACAGAACTTAAAGTAGAAGGTAACGATTATTTAATGATGCGCGAGGACGATATCCTGGCAATCGTGTAATTAACACAAGGTTGTTTTAAGCAACACTAGATTTTAAAAAGTTACGCTTTCGCAAAAGCGGACTCACAACAAACATCAGTACAAAAAACAAACAAAATGGCAAAAGATATAAAATTTGACATCGAGGCAAGAGATGGCATCAAGCGTGGTGTGGATGCTCTAGCAAATGCAGTAAAAGTAACATTAGGCCCTAAAGGACGTAATGTGATTATAGGAAAATCATTTGGCGCTCCTGTAGTGACTAAAGATGGAGTAAGCGTTGCCAAAGAAATCGAGCTGGAAAACGAGCTAGAGAACATGGGAGCTCAAATGGTGAAAGAAGTGGCAAGTAAAACAAACGATCTTGCTGGTGATGGTACCACTACTGCAACCGTTCTAGCCCAGGCCATCGTTAAAGAAGGTCTTAAAAACGTGGCTGCCGGTGCAAACCCGATGGATTTAAAGCGCGGGATCGATCAAGCAGTAGAAGCCATTGTCAAAGACCTTGAAAAGCAGGCAAAAAAGGTGGGCGACTCCAGCGAAATGATCAAGCAAGTGGCAAGTATCTCTGCAAATAATGATGATGTTATCGGTGACCTGATCGCAAAAGCCTTCGGTAAAGTAGGAAAAGAGGGAGTGATCACTGTAGAAGAAGCAAAAGGAACAGAAACTTACGTCGACGTTGTAGAAGGAATGCAATTTGACCGCGGGTACCTGTCTCCATATTTTGTGACTAACAGTGAGAAAATGACGACAGAGTTAGAGAACCCGTACATCTTGTTATTTGACAAGAAAATCTCTACCATGAAAGAATTGATGCCAGTGCTAGAACCAGTAGCACAAACTGGCAAGCCATTATTGATCATTGCGGAGGATGTTGATGGAGAAGCTCTAGCAACACTAGTTGTAAATAAATTAAGAGGTTCTTTAAAAATCGCAGCGGTCAAAGCCCCTGGTTTCGGTGATCGTAGAAAGGCAATGCTAGAAGATATTGCTATCCTGACTGGTGGTACAGTTATCAGTGAAGAGCGTGGATTTACCCTAGAGAATGCTACCATTGATATGCTAGGAACTGCAGAAAAGGTAGATATCAACAAGGATAACACGACCATCGTTAATGGTGCTGGAAGCAATAAAGATATCAAGGAGCGTGTAGGTCAGATCAAGTCTCAAATTGAGAATACAACATCAGACTATGATAAGGAGAAACTACAGGAGCGTCTAGCAAAACTTGCTGGTGGTGTCGCTGTACTTTATGTAGGTGCCGCTAGTGAGGTAGAGATGAAAGAGAAAAAAGACCGCGTGGATGATGCACTACATGCAACACGAGCTGCTGTTGAAGAAGGTATCGTTGCTGGTGGTGGTGTTGCCCTAGTAAGAGCAAAATCAGTTCTTGAAAAACTAAAAGCAAATAACTTTGATCAAGAGACTGGAATCTCTATTGTGGCACGTGCCATCGAGAGTCCATTGAGAACGATCGTAGAAAATGCTGGCGGTGAAGGAAGTGTAGTTATTTCTAAGATTCTTGAATCTAAAGGAAACAACGGCTATGATGCTAAAAACGATAAGTATGTAGACATGCTTAAAGAGGGTATCATTGATCCTAAAAAAGTAACACGTGTGGCTCTAGAAAACGCAGCATCTGTATCTGGTATGATACTAACGACAGAGTGTGCTTTGATTGAAATCAAAGAAGACAATGCTGGCGGCGGTATGCCAGGTGGAGGTATGCCAGGCGGCATGGGTGGTATGATGTAAACCATCTTAAGTCCTATTTATGAAAGAAGCGATCTGTAGACAGGTCGCTTTTTTTATTAATATCACTGGTATCCTATATTTCCAGTAGGGTTTTGCTTTCGCGAAAGCAAAAAAATATGATGCATTTTAACATCGATTAACAACTAGTTAAGATAATATTAAAGTTGTAGTGATATCTTTAAAGCGATACAAAACCCATTTTAATGAAATCACTAAAAACCCTTTTCTTCGTTTTTATGACCGCAACTCTTATCGTTGCTTGTGGTGGTAAAAAAGGAGCTTCAAAAGCTGGTGCTGCAACGGCAGAGTCCAGTAAAAGACCGTCTAAAAAAGGCGGTATCCAACCTTATTCTAAAGTCATTACCAAAGAGGCAAAAAGCGACCCTGGACTCTTTACCGTCCATATGGTAGATGACAAATATTACTATGAAATTCCTGACAGCTTGCTAGAGCGCGAGATGTTGATGGTAACACGTATTGCAAAGACTGCTACTGGCATCGGTTTTGGTGGCGGTAAGGCAAATACACAAACATTAAGATGGCAGCGCAAGAATGACAATATTTTATTGCGCGTCGTCTCTCACTCTATCGTAGCCGCAGATTCTCTACCGGTAAGTATAGCGGTTGAAAACTCAAACTTTGAGCCTATTTTATATTCTTTCCCCATAGAGGCTGTAAAAAAGGACAGCGTGACTAGCAATAGTGTTATTGATGTTACAAAGTTTTTTAATGAAGATGTAAAAGCCATAGGTTTTCCACAAAGACAGCGTAGTGCTTACAAAATTTCCAGACTAGACAGCGATCGCTCCTACATCGATACGTTAAAATCATTCCCTGAGAATATTGAAAGCAGACACGTAAAAACTTATCTAGCTAGTTCCCCACCATCTAACGGTAGTGTACAATCGGTATCTGTTGAGATGAGTAACTCTATGATATTACTTCCTAAAGAGCCTATGAAACGTCGCTATTTTGACCAGCGCGTCGGGTGGTTTGCAAGAGGACAGCAAGATTATGGACTAGATGCTCAAGAGACTAAGACAGTGCGTTACCTAGACCGCTGGAGACTAGAGGTAAAAGATGAAGACATGGAGGCCTTCAAAAGAGGAGAACTAGTTGAACCTAAAAAACAAATCGTTTATTACATCGATCCTGCCACACCACAACAATGGAGAAAGTATATCAAACAAGGTATTGAAGACTGGCAAGTAGCTTTTGAAGCAGCTGGCTTTAAAAATGCGATTATCGCAGCAGATGCACCTTCTAAAGAAGAAGATCCAGACTGGAGTCCGGAAGATGTGCGTTATTCTACTGTACGTTACCTAGCCTCTCCTATTCCTAATGCAAATGGACCACACGTATCTGACCCACGATCTGGAGAAATCCTTGAGTCTGATATCAACTGGTATCACAACGTTATGACTTTGTTGCGCAACTGGTTCTTTGTTCAAACCGCTGCGATAAATCCTGATGCTCAAGCAACCGAATTTGATGAAGAAGTAATGGGGCGTTTGATACGCTTTGTAAGCTCACATGAGGTAGGACACACACTAGGATTGCCTCACAACATGGGAAGTTCTGTAGCCTATAATGTAGAGGATTTACGTGATCCAGAGTTTACTAAAAAGTATGGAACGGCACCAAGTATCATGGATTATGCGCGTTTTAATTACATCGCACAACCAGAAGATGGTGACGTTGCTTTAATGCCTAACATAGGACCATATGACAAATACTCGATCATGTGGGGTTATAAACCTATTCCAGGTAAAACTGCTGAGGAAGAAAAAGAAATTCTCGATCAGTGGATCATGGAAAAGGCTGGAGATCCTGTTTATAGATTTGGTCGTCAGCAATTTGGCGTTATTGATTACACTAGCCAGACAGAAGATCTAGGTGATGACAGCATGCGCGCAAGTACCTATGGAATCATGAATCTACAGCGCATCGTTCCTAACCTAATTGAATGGACCGGTAAAGAAGGAGAGAACTATGACAACCTAGAAACCATGTATGGACAGGTACTGGGACAGTACAACAGGTATTTAGGCCACGTTACTGGAAATATAGGCGGTGTCAAAGAGACCTACAAGGCCTATGGTCAAGAGGGAGCTGTTTATGAGCATGCACCACGCGATAAACAAGAACGTGCTATGGAATTCTTACAAAAAGAACTATTTACAACCCCTACCTGGTTAATCGATCAAGATATCTTTAATAAGATCGAGAGTGATGGTGGTATTGAAAGAATACGCAGTGTTCAAGTAGGTACACTTAACAATTTACTTGACTTTGGTCGTATGGCTAGGTTGATGGAAAATGAAGAGGTTAATGAGGATGAAGCTTATGGATTGTTAGAAATGATGGTGGACCTGCGCCAGGGATTATTTAGTGAGCTTTCTAGAGGGAAAACCATCGATCGCTACCGTAGAAATTTACAGCGAGCTTATGTAGAGCGCTTAGAATTTATTATGAATAACGAACAGGGAGGTCGCTCACGCTTCGGTGGATCTAGTATTGATGTAGCACAAAGTGATATAAGACCTATCGTGCGTGCAGAATTAGAAACTTTACTTAGAGATACACGTAGAGCAAGTAATATAACTAGAGATCGTCTTTCAAAAATTCATTTACGTGACCTTGCAGAGCGAATCGATATGATTCTCAACCCAGCATAATTTCACAAAATAAATTGATAGAAACTGCCTCCTAGTGAGGCAGTTTTTTATTGGTATAAATTCAAAGGTTTGAAAAATCGAGCCGCGTTGTAAAGAACAAGTTATGATGATCCATTACCCACGATATGGGGTCGATGCAATATTCTGAGCGATAAATAAACGGTGATTTAGTTTTGTCTCCTATCGTTAATTACAGGGATGTTTTTAAGCTTCAACAAATAGCCGCCAGCAACTAGTATAAAGAGTAGTAAGGGATGAATTAAAAATCGTCTCGAATAGAATAAAACCATTTTTGAAAAGTCACTATTAAAGTTTAGTGATATAATGACCATGATCACTAGCGCAATGAAGGCAAATAAATAGACCCATAAGCTAGCTCTTATGTATCCAGAAGATCTAAAAAGCAGCCATAACACCCCAAGAGATAAAATGGAATTTAAGATAAATCGCAGGCTGTAAGAAAAAAGTAATAATAGGTAATCTATCTCTGGCAAGGGCATCGCATGAAAGTCCAGATGGAAATACTCTTCAAGCGGATCATAAAATAGCTGGTACTGAAAAAATCGAACTCCTGCCAGGCCCATCAAAAGGATGAATATGGATAGTATGTTGATCCACCGCAACTTCATGTGCTAGTTTTAGACGATCGTATCCACAAGACCCACAACAAAATCACAGTGCCATAAATTATTGCCGGAAATATGATATCATGTGAAAACTCTTGAAATTGAGGGAAATCTTTATACACTATAGCCAGCAGAACGAGTCGTGCGAGATTGACTAGATAAATTATTATAAAACCTATAAGCATGTATAGGATAGTGGTTTTCCACGCTTTCGCGAAAGCGATAACAAAAGCAGCAAATAATAACATGACACTTACTGCATTGCAGCCCTCGATCACACGATAAATTATTTGATTGTCAATATACAGCAAAACAGAAGGATTTGTAGGGGCATCATAAATTTGAGCCTGGTAACCAAATACTTTTAAAATACCTTGAGTTTGATCGCTAACCATTGCTGTTACTGGATCAGGATAATGCGGTGCGGTAAAATCAATCTGCAAAAACCCATAATAAAGTAGCGATAGGGTGAAATATAATACCCCAAAAATCAGAACGAACTTAAATACAGGATAATAAGGTTTAAAAAAATCCAATCGACAATATTTATAACAAAGTTACTTATTTAAGTGGGTTTCAAATGTAATTTTGCTGCCGATAAACATTGACCATGACAAAGGAAGAGTTAAAACCACAAATAAGCACGATTATCCAGCAGCCTACTGGCAAGCCTGTAGAAAAAATGCAAGCAGTCTGTGACCTCATTCAAGCAAACTTACCCACATATAACTGGGTAGGCTTTTATATGGCTCATGAGTCAGAGCCCACCCTGCACTTGTGGTGTCAAGCAGGCGAGCCTACTGATCATACTGTGATCCCTTTTGGCAAAGGTATTTGTGGACAGGTCGCCGTTTCTAATAAAAACTTTGTAGTAGATGATGTAAAAGCACAAGACAATTATATTGCTTGTAGCATACATGTAAAAAGCGAGGTGGTAGTACCTTTATTTAAAGATGGTAAAAACATAGGTCAGATCGATATTGACAGCAATACCATTGCAGCATTTGACGCTACGGATGAACGTTTTTTAGAATGGGTTAACGAACAAGTAGCGGCTATTCTATAGCCCTGTGCTTTCTAGCTATACCACTTAAGACGATCTAGCCTTTAAAAGCATCACTACGGACGTACTGCTCCCATTTCCATGCAGACGCAAGTGCTTCTTTTAATGACAATTTTGCCTTCCAGCCCAGCACATGGTTGGCCCTATCCGTTTGTGCATAAGCAGCGGTTATATCACCAGCACGGCGGTCGACAATTTTATAATTGAGTGGTTGACCAGATACCTCTTCAAATGTCTTAACAACTTCCATTACAGAGGATCCTTTCCCTGTACCTATATTAAACACCTCCATATTGTGTTCATTTTTACCCGTGGCAAGTCGTTCTAGCGCGACCACATGTGCCTGCGCTAGGTCTACAACATGTATATAATCCCGCACGGCAGTGCCATCAATTGTATCATAATCGTTACCAAATATAGACAACTGTTCTCGCAGTCCTATGGCTGTTTGGGTGATAAAAGGTACTAGATTTTGAGGGGTGCCTAGTGGCAACTCTCCTATTTTTGCGCTGCTATGAGAGCCTATTGGGTTAAAATAGCGTAAAGCTATAGCATTAAAACCTGGGGTGACCTTACACAAATCTGCTATAATCTCTTCTCCTATCTGTTTAGTATTACCATAAGGAGATTCTGCAGGTTTTACTGGTGCACTTTCTGACACTGGCAGCTCATCTGCCTGACCATATACAGTACAAGACGAACTGAATATAAATTTTGCATCACGTTCCTTTAAATTTTGCAATAAGTACACTAGGGATGTGATGTTATTCTCGTAATAATCTAATGGATGTTGTACACTTTCACCAACAGCCTTAGACGCTGCAAAATGGATCACGTTATGTATATCTGGATGATTTTTAAAGAAAGAAAATACAGCATTCTTATCTCTCAAGTCTAACTGCTCAAAAACTGGTGTTTTACCAGTTATGGACTCAATTTGATCAACTACACGTATAGAACTGTTAGATAAATCATCGATTATGATTACCTCATGGCCACGGTCTTGAAGTTCTACTACCACATGAGACCCTATAAAACCTAGACCGCCGGTCACTAATACTTTCATCGCACTATTTTTATATTATAAAGGATAAAGTTAGCTATTATAAAAAAAGCGGCTGCCCTGTGGCAACCGCTTTTTACTTATGATTTTTAAATTTATAGCTTTAGTCTGCTAACAATCCACGAGATATTACAATTTTTTGAATCTCGCTTGTCCCTTCATAGATCTGGGTGATTTTTGCATCTCGCATCAATCGCTCTACATGATATTCTTTAACGTAGCCGTTACCACCATGCACCTGCACTGCCTCTACAGTAACGTCCATTGCCACTTGTGATGCATACAATTTTGCCATCGCACTGCTCATGTCATAGCTATTGCCTTGATCTTTATCCCAGGCACTTTTCATTACCAGGTGTCTAGCGGCGGCTATACTCGTATGCATATCTGCTAGCTTGAAAGCAATAGCCTGGTGGTTACATATTTCTGTACCGAAGGCTTTTCTCACCTTACTATAGTCACGGGCTAATTCGTAGGCACCGCTTGCAATACCCAGAGCTTGCGCTGCAATCCCTATACGACCTCCAGACAAGGTTTTCATTGCAAATTTAAACCCAAAACCGTCTTCTCCTATACGATTCTCCTTAGGTACTTTAACATCATTAAATATTAAGGAATGCGTATCACTACCTCGTATTCCTAACTTATCTTCCTTCACACCTATCTCAAAACCATCCCAGCCTTTTTCAACAATAAAAGCATTGATCCCTCGATGCTTTTTTTCACGGTCTGTTTGGGCTATTACTAGATAGAAGTCAGAACTGCTCCCGTTGGTGATCCAGTTTTTAGTTCCGTTGAGGACGTAGTGATCACCTTTATCAATAGCGGTAGTTTTTTGACTGGTAGCGTCGCTACCTGCTTCTGGCTCTGACAAACAAAAAGCACCTATCGACTCGCCAGAGGTCAACTTTGTTAGATATTTTTCTTTTTGAGCCTCGCTACCATAAGTGTCCAGCCCCCAACAAACTAGTGAGTTATTTACCGATACAATGACCGATGCACTTGCATCAATTTTTGAAAGTTCTTCCATCACAAGGACATATGAAATGGTATCCATACCGCCACCGCCGTATTTAGGACTTGCCATCATACCTAGAAAACCTAGCTCCCCCATTTTCTTAACCTGCTCTGCAGGAAAACGCTGGTGCGTGTCTCTTTCTATAACTCCTGGAAGTAATTCAGACTTGGCAAAATCTCTCGCCGCATCTCTTATCATGATATGCTCTTCAGTAAGGCTAAAATCCATCTGTATATTTGTTTTTTGTATCTGTCGGCAAAAATAAGGCTTAATGACAGTAATAAACAAGGGTTTCAAAATATGAACGCGCAAAACTATAACGTTGTAGGAATAATGTCTGGAACATCACTGGACGGCATCGATCTAGCCTACATAAATTTCGATTATACTCACCACTGGACCTTTAAAATCATGGCAAGTCAGTGCGTTCCCTATAGCACAGAATGGAAAAACCGCCTTGCTCATGGCATTAACATGAATGTCGATCAGTTAAGTCAATTGGATCAAGATTACACGAAATACCTTGCTGGTGTGATTAAGGATTTTATCAAATTGAATGAAATAAAAGATTTAATTGCTGTCTGTTCTCACGGTCATACCATAAGTCACGATCCGGCAAACGGCCATACCTTACAAATAGGCAATCTGCCTATACTTGCTCAATTAATCAAACAGCGACTGGTTTGCGATTTCAGAATACAGGATGTTCAACTAGGTGGTCAGGGAGCACCGCTAGTACCCATAGGAGATCATTTGCTTTTTCACGATTTTGATCGCTGCCTGAATTTGGGCGGCTTTGCAAACCTGAGCTATCAACTGGATAATAGCAGGGTTGCTTTTGATATATGCCCGCTCAATGTGGTATTGAATCACTATGCCTCCCACTTAAATCACGAGTATGATAAGGGTGGCGCTTTCGCGAAAGCGGGAGCACCACAAACTGCTGTAATATCACAATTAGATCAATTATCCTATTATCAGCAACCTGCACCTAAATCCTTAGGTATAGAATGGGTTAATAAACACGTATTTCCCTTATTAACAGCCATTAAAGATCCTAAAGATGCCCTCGCAACATTTACTCACCACGCAGCGGGAATCATCGCTAGGAATTTACCTGTACACAGCAACGTACTTGCTACTGGCGGTGGTGCTTACAATAATTATTTGTTGCAACTTATATCAGAGAAAAGAGGGAGGCCTGTCATGATTCCAGAATCTAGAGTCATCGATTTTAAGGAAGCAGTGATATTTGGTTTGCTAGGTGTATTGCGATTACGCAATCAAATCAATTGTTTATCAAGCGTTACTGGGGCGCAGAAAGATCATTCTAGTGGTAAAATTTATATCCCGTAACTAAATTATAAAAACCAACAAAAGCGCGAGAGCTTTTTTATATTTGTGAGATAAGCAGATTGCTGAATGAAAGAACTTTTAAAACGCTATGAAACCGCAGATCCAGAGATCGTCTTTCACTGGAATGATCCAGAAACAGACGCACAAGGATGGACCGTAATTAATAGCTTAAGGGGTGGAGCAGCCGGTGGTGGAACACGCATGCGATTAGGACTCGATCAAAATGAGGTGCTGTCACTTGCAAAAACCATGGAAATTAAATTTACAGTCTCTGGACCAGCCATAGGTGGCGCAAAGTCCGGAATAAATTTTGACCCCAAAGACCCACGTAAAAAAGGAGTATTGGAACGCTGGTATAAAGCCGTCTCGCCATTACTCAAAAGTTATTATGGTACCGGTGGTGATCTTAATGTTGATGAGATACATGAGGTCATTCCTATCACAGAAGAAAGCGGTGTATGGCACCCGCAAGAAGGTGTATTTACAGGACATTTTACACCTACCATCGCAGATAAAATCAACCGCATAGGCCAGTTGAGGCATGGTGTGATAAAGGTTATTGAAAATCCAGATTTCTCTCCAGATGTTTCTAGAAAATATACGGTGGCAGACATGATTACGGGATATGGAGTGTCTGAAGCGGTAAAACATTTTTACAGCATTTATGGAGGCAGTATTGAGGGGAAACGCACCATCATTCAGGGTTTTGGTAATGTAGGAAGCGCTGCTGCTTTTTACCTGTCTCAATCTGGGGCAAAAATTGTAGGGATAATTGATAGCGCAGGTGGGCTTATCGAAGAAAACGGTTTTACACATGAACAAATAAAACAGCTATTTTTAAATAAAAATGGAAATCAACTCAATGCAGATAAATTGATCCCTTTCCAAGAAGCAAATGAAGCTATTTATGCATTATCTGCTCAAGTATTTGCCCCTTGTGCGGCATCTAGACTTATAAGTAAACAACAGGTAGATCAGTTGATTGATGCCGGCCTAGAGGTCATCTCTTGTGGAGCAAATGTTCCATTTGCAGATAAAGAAATATTTTTTGGACCTATTATGGAATATACCGACAGTAAAGTAAGTCTTATTCCAGACTTTATCTCTAATTGTGGAATGGCAAGAGTATTTGCCTATTTCATGGAGCGCCGCGTACAAATGACTGATGAGGCCATCTTTAACGATACTAGCATGACTATACGTAATGCTATTCAAAACACTTTTAATAACAACAGTTCAAAAACTCAAATAAGCAGCACTGCTTTTGAAATTGCACTTAAACAACTTACATAAATGAAATACTTTTTAGGCAATAGCCCCAAATGGTTTAAATATACCATGATCGCTTTCTTATTATTTAACGTTCTAGGATACTTTACGTTAAGTGGTACTGTCATGGGATGGATTTTTATAGGCGAGTTCATATTCTGTCTCGCAATGGCTCTTAAATGTTACCCCTTACAGTCTGGTGGGCTTCTCGCCATTCAAGTATTAGCACTGGGATTAACTCATCCCATGTATAAAAAAGATCCTATAAGTCACAAATATGTCCTGGATGAGGTAGGTAATAAGGTAATGGGTGGTGTGTATGCTGAAGTGGCACAAAATCTAGAGGTCATCCTTCTACTTGTCTTCATGGTAGCAGGTATTTATTTCATGAAGCCCCTATTGATGTACATCTTTGTAAAATTATTTACAAAGGTCAAGTCAAAATTGATGCTTTCCCTGGTATTTGTATTGATAAGTGCCATCCTATCAGCTTTTCTAGACGCTCTTACGGTCACCGCTGTTTTGATCAGTGTGGGTCTAGGTTTTTATAATGTTTATCATAAAATACACTCAAGCGATCTAGATCTTGATGGCGATGACACACTTGATAGGGAGCAATTAAGTGGTGAAACACTAGAGAAGTTCCGTGCTTTTTTGCGCAGCCTTGTTATGCATGGTGTGGTAGGTACGGCACTAGGCGGTGTTTGTACCATAGTAGGAGAACCTCAAAACTTACTTATAGGTACAAAACTTAACAACGCCTTACCTTATGAATATGGCTTTATTGAGTTTTTCCTACACATGGCACCTATAACAATTCCGGTCTTATTTGCTGGATTATTAACAACTGTATTTCTTGAAACTACAAAAACCTTTGGTTTCGGTCAAAAAATGCCTCCAGTAGTGCGCCAGATTATTGAAGGATGGATGGTAAAAAGAGATGCAGAGCGTACCGATAAAGAAAAATATGCCCTGGTAGTTCAGGGTGTTTCAGCAATTTTATTAATTGCCGGCTTGGCCCTTCACATAGCCCCAGTAGGATTTATAGGACTAGGGTTGATAGTTATTCAAACGGCGTTCATGGGTATCACAGACGAGCATAGTCTAGGTAAAGCTTTTGAAGAAGCCCTGCCATTTACCGGTTTATTAGTTGTGTTTTTTGTGATTGTGGCCATGATTCACGATCAACACCTTTTTGAGCCTATTATAGAATGGGCCTTATCTCAAGATCCTGGAAGTCAACCTGCATTTTTCTATCTCGCAAATGGCTTTTTAAGTATGATCTCTGACAATGTATTTGTAGCAACCGTTTACATCAATGAGGTAGGAAACGCTTACGATGCTGGTAGGATTACTCTAGAACAATACGAGCACCTTGCAGTCGCTATAAATACAGGTACGAATTTACCTAGTGTGGCAACACCTAATGGACAGGCAGCTTTCCTATTCTTGCTTACCTCTGCCCTAGCGCCAGTAATAAATCTGTCCTATGGAAAAATGTTCAAAATGGCTTTTCCTTATACTGTAGTGTTGACCCTTGTAGGATTAGCAATGGTCATCTACTTTTTGTAACAATATAAATGTGGAGTTCGCTTTCGCGAAAGCGAACTACCACTCATCACATACGATAATACAACAGCAAGCGTTTACCTTGTAGCATTAACCACTATTAACTATGATTCAAGATATAAATAATACCGTGGAAACTCCACAACCTATTGTTGAGGAGAAAACCCTATCTCTTTACGACCTAGTTTCTAGCGGTGGTACTGCAGGAACAATCATTATCGTTATTTTACTAGTACTATTATTTGTAGCACTTTACATCTATTTTGAGCGCTTGTTCAAAATCAAAGCGAGTTCTAAAATAGATAGCAATTTTATGCTGCAAATCAAAGATCACGTTTCTAACGGACGCATCGATAGTGCAAAAATGCTTTGTGCAAAAGAAAACTCTCCCGTCGCAAGACTCACTGAAAAAGGTATAAGCCGTATAGGCTCCCCATTAGAAGACATTAATGGAGCTATTGAAAATGCCGGCAAATTGGAAGTGTATAAACTAGAGAAAAACGTAAGCGTACTAGCTACAATTGCTGGCGCAGCGCCTATGATCGGTTTTTTAGGAACCGTAATAGGCATGGTACTAGCTTTCCATACACTGGCCACAAGTGGTGGACAGGCAGAAATGGGTACATTAGCTGAAGGTATATACACCGCAATGACCACAACCGTTGCTGGATTAATTGTCGGTATTATTGCGTACATAGGATACAACCACCTAGTGGTAAAAACAGATAAAGTCGTCCATCAAATGGAAGCAAATGCAGTAGACTTTCTCGACTTACTTAATGAACCTGCTTGATTATGAATTTACGAGGTAGAAATAAAGTAAGTCCAGAGTTCTCAATGTCTTCAATGACAGACATTGTTTTTTTATTGCTAGTATTCTTTTTGTTGACGTCGCCGTCTATCACACCAGAAGCACTGGACCTAATTTTACCTAAAGCAAGTGGCAAAACATCAAATGTTCAAAATGCTTCAGTAAGCATTACAAAGGATGGTTTATATTACATTAATGCCACACAGATTGAACCTGAAATGATCGAGCAAGAACTTCTCAAAATCATGGATGGAAAAGATGACCCTACAATCATTTTGAGGGCAGACGGAGAAACAGCTATGAACAGCGCTGTAATGGTAATGGACATTGCAAACCGAAATAAGATGAAATTAATTCTTGCGGTAAAACCAGAGTAAATGAAGTTTCTAGACACAAAAGAAAAACGCAAATCGTTTGCGATTACCTCTGGTATCATGGCTACGCTTTTGCTGTTTTTCATTTTTGTGACTGTTTTTACCGTCCTTGATCCATCAGAAGAAAGTGGTATAGCCATAAATTTTGGCAACACAGACACTGGAACAGGCCCTGTCGAGCCTGCGGTGCCTACAAGAGTTACACCTTTACAAGCATCGCAACCTGAAAGCAATCCAACTGAAACATCAGAAAAGATAATTACTAGTGATCAACTGGAAAATGTACCGGTAGTGAAAACTCAACCGACCGCTATTAATAATGAAAAAGCTAGCAAACCAATAGAACAACCAGTCAAACAGACAGAACCTAAACCTGATACATCAGTTCTTGACGCGCTTAAAAACGTTACAGGCAGTAAGCCTGCAGATGGAGCAAATAATCCAGGAGAAGGACCAGGGGATGGCACGGGAAATAAAGGGGATTTAAATGGTGATCCTTATGCTAATACTTACTATGGTAATCCCGGAAACGGTCAAGGTGGCAAAGGTTATGGATTAAGTGGTAGAGGAAAGGTAAGCGGTAGAGGTATTGAACCTGACTGCACAGAAACCGGAACCGTCATCGTAGAAATTCAGGTGAATCGCAATGGTAATGTAGTAAGTGCCACGCCTGGTAAAAAAGGGACCACTAATAGAGCTTCTTGCCTACTAGAAGCTGCTAGAAAGTCTGCAATGACGTATAAATTTAGCGCAGCACCAGAAGCGCGTAATATTCAAATAGGGTTTATTGAGATAATTTTTAAAATCGGTGAATAATACAGATTATCAAGCAACGATTGATTGGCTCTTCAATCAACTGCCCATGTACCAAAATGTAGGTACATCCGCATATAAAAAAGACCTTACAAACATCCTCAATTTAGACTCTCATTTAAATCATCCACATCGCTACTACCCCACCATACACGTAGCCGGAACTAATGGCAAAGGCACTACTTGTCACATGATTGCGGCTATACTTCAAAGCGCAGGATATAAAGTGGGTCTGTATACGTCACCTCATTTAAAAGATTTTAGAGAACGTATTAAAATCAACGGAAACCCAATAGCGGAAGATGAAGTAGTTCATTTTGTAAATCAAAATAAAAGTTTCTTTGAAGAAAATAAATTGTCATTTTTTGAAATGACAGTCGGGATGGCATATGAAGCATTTAAGAATCATCAAGTAGATATTGCTGTAATAGAAGTAGGTCTTGGAGGCCGTTTGGACTCTACAAACATTATAACGCCTATTCTTTCAATCATCACATCCATAGATCTGGATCACACAGATATACTAGGAAATACCGTAGAAGAAATAGCCAGAGAAAAAGCGGGTATCATAAAAGAAAAGGTACCAGTAGTAATTAATGAGTACCGCAGCAATCTTCGCAAATTGTTTAGTGAGATCGCAGCCACTAATAATACTACAGTAGAGTTCGCTTTCGCGGAAACCAATGATTTACCTCCTAATCAAACACCAGAGCAGCAGAATGCTCAACTTGCTTCACTGGCAATTAAAACGCTATGTAAAAACGATAATTGGGATGTAAGTTCGAAACATGTAAGTCATGGTATAACTAATTATAGGTCAATTACAAAATTGATGGGTAGGTATCAAATACTTGAAACATCGCCATTAACAATAGCTGATATCGCTCACAATCCAGCCGGAATAAAAGCTTTGATAAAGAGAATTCAACAAGAAGATTACGCTAATCTTCATGTAGTATTTGGAGCTGTAAAGGGTAAGGATATAGAGGAGGTTATCGCTCATATGCCAGCAAACGCTCATTATTACTTAGCACTATTAGAAAATATGCGTAGCATAACCCTTAATGACTTAGTTAGCAATTTTGAAAAAGTCAACTATCAATATCAAACTTTTACTAGTACAGCTCTCGCGGTACAAGCAGCGAAAGAAAAATCAAAATCCAACGATTTAATATTGATAACAGGCAGTACTTTTTTAATCGCAGAAATAATTTGAATAATAGTTTGCAAATACAAAAAACGTACTATATTTGCACACCCAAAACAAGGGCGCGTAGCTCAGTTGGTTCAGAGCACTTGGTTTACACCCAAGGGGTCAGGGGTTCGAATCCCTTCGCGCCCACCATTTAACCCTGATTCGTCAGGGTTTTTTTATGCCCAAAAATTCATAAGAGCTTTTCAATATACGCTTGCGGATTAATAAACAGTCAAGCATCGTTATCATCGCATTTAAGGAGATAATAAGATAGAAAACACCCAATTTGAATAGAATTGTAAAAGCGAAAGTTCGATTCAATTGAGACCTCAAAACTGATGCAAAGGTTTATTAAAAGCCGCTCCTCTTCCCTCTAATGATCGAAACATTGATAACGAGTTATTACAGGTGTCGTTTTGTATTGATTGGACTAGGTGCAATGGAGGGAAGATCAAAAGAGCTGTATTGATTAAAGCAAACTTTAGTTTAGCAAAACTCAGTAGGGCATCGAGCTATATAGCATGCTTTATGCGGCGCAATGAGTAAGTTATGGATACTCTTTATTAGGATATCAATAATTCTACGGCAGATGGCTTAAAATGCTTAAAACCATTCTGTGTCAATACAACATAAACAAGTATCGTTCTGCATTTTTAGATGCACGCTGGGAGCACCAGGCAGATGCTTATAGTTCTTGTATCATTAACCTACCTCTAGTTTACTCTACGGTTTGGTTCACATTCCTTTTAT
>CANLKV010000007.1 GCA_947491755.1 uncultured Nonlabens sp.
GAGGATGATCTTTTAGATGATCCTGACAGCGCTACGCGCTGAAAATGTAAAACCCCACCTTACAAATTCAAGTAAACTTGATTTGACGGTGGGGTTTTGCATTTATTCGTGACCGCGACAGGATTCAAACCTGTAACCGCTGGAGCCGAAATCCAGTGCGCTATTCAGTTGCGCCACGCGGCCATTTTATCATTCTAAGATGAGGACAAACTTAAGACAATTTCTTTTTAACTACAGTACTAATTGTCCTTCCATCTGCTTTTCCTGCTAGTGCAGTATTTGCTTTGCCCATAACCATACCCATATCTTTCATTCCACTAGCACCCGTGTCTGCAATGATTTGGTCCACTATCGCCTCGATCTCTGTTTCACTCAATTGAGCAGGCAGGAATTGTTCTAGGACTTTTGCCTGTGCCAGCTCTGGATCTGCTAGATCGCTTCTGTTTTGCTCTGTATAAATACGTGAGCTGTCTTTGCGCTGCTTTACAAGCTTCTGTACTAGCTTTATTTCCTCTGTTTGTGATAATTCCCCTGCGTCACCAGATGTTTTTGCCAGTAAAATCTCACTCTTAACAGCGCGTAAAGCCGCGAGTGCGGTCTGATCTTTGGCACGCATCGCTTCCTTCATAGCACTCATCACTTGTTGTTCTAGGCTCATAGCTTCTTTTTATATCACAAAAATAATAAACCAATAAGTTTTATCCCTGTCACACTTTTTATTTTAAAACAAAAACCCGGGATCGCTAGCGGTCCCGGGTGCATATGTAGATTTATAGGGGATTAATCTACATTATCATGTAAAAACGAGTTGTTGTTCGATCGCAGTTGGATCTCATTATTCTCGTCTGTAGATAGCGTTGTGCGCGACCTATCGCTCTCCTTGGGTGTCTCATCTAGCTCTATGCCATGGCGCAGGTAGGCAGGCTTTTTTTCAATTTCTTCCAGTTTGTGACTGTTTTTAAATTTGAAGTTATAAGCATGCATCTTGCGTTTACGATCTTCTGCACGCATTTTAAGCACCTCATTAATAGGCAAATCTGTAGGATCGAGATCCTGTAAAACTTCCTCTTTGATTGTTTCATTATCCATAGAAGCTGGTACCTCTACAGTAGTTACATGGATGGTATCTTCATCCTGCTTCCTCTTTTCTGGAGTGTTTTTAGCTTTATTTAGCTTTTCCTCAACCTCCATATAATCATCAAGGGAATACTTGCGCACCCCTTGCTCAGAAACTTCTGTTATAGGGATGATGGCTACTGGGTCATTGACTTCTATATCCTCTAATTGAAAGGTCGTTTTCTCAACAGGGTCTGACTTTTGCGTGTTAACTGGCAGGTCAAAATCGAGTAAAAACTGGTCCTTCTCTTCTTTTGAATCTTCCTCTAGTTTATGAATCACTGGCTGTTGTGGCTGCTGGCGTGATTCCTCTGGCTGTATTTTAAGTTGAGGCTCTTGATCTAGCACTTCTTCATATACCACGTTCAGGTTCTTGATAAATTCTGTTGTTGGAATTAACGGATTATTGTCGTTTTTTGATGGCATTACCTCTTCTGGCTCCTCCTCACCCAACTCGTGCATGATGATGACAGGCTCATTGGATGCTGTCGGTGGGGCTGGAGGTTGTGGGGTTTCCGCTTTCGCGAAAGCGGGCTCCTTATCCTCATTTTTCTCCTCTACCTCACTCTCGTCCATAATGAGCGTCCCTGCAATCACGCAATCGTTTACCTCTTCTAAAACCTGGGTCGCACGTTGCTCTTCCTCCAGAGTATGGATAATGCGGGTGCCTTCTGTATTTGATATCTCGTTTTGCTGCTCTGCATTAAAACCAGTTGCAATAACGGTTACAGCAATAGCATCACCTAGTGATTCTTCCTCGCCCACACCCATGATGATGTTTGCACCGCCACCGGCCTCGTTTTGAATATGCTCATTGATCTCTCCTATCTCATCGATAGTGATCTCTTCAGTTCCAGAAACAATTAGTAGCAATACATTTTTTGCACCGGTAATCTTATTATCATTGAGCAGTGGTGAATCTAGTGCCTTAAGAATTCCTTCCTGTGCACGATTAGAACCAGTAGCCTGGGCGCTTCCCATAATAGCTGTACCAGAGTTTGAAAGCACTGTTTTTGCATCGCGAAGGTCAATATTTTGTGTGTAGTGGTTTGTTATAACCTCGGCAATACCGCGTGAGGCTGTAGCAAGTACCTCATCTGCTTTTGAAAATCCTGCCTTGAAGCCCAGATTTCCATATACATCGCGCAATTTGTTATTATTGATGATGACAAGGGAGTCTACATTCTTGCGGAATTTCTCAATCCCTTTTTGTGCTTGTTCATTGCGCACTTTCCCTTCAAAATGGAAAGGCGTAGTGACGATTCCTACCGTAAGTATTTCCATCTCTCTCGCAACTTGTGCGATGATAGGAGCAGCACCCGTACCGGTACCACCACCCATACCTGCGGTGATGAAAACCATTTTTGTTCGTGAGTCCAGCATGGCACGCACATCCTCTATACTTTCTTGAGCAGCTCTTTCTCCTACCTCTGGATTGGCACCTGCACCCAGACCTTCTGTCAGGGTAACTCCCAGCTGAATTTTATTTGGCACTGGACTGTTTTCTAGCGCTTGTGAATCTGTATTACAAATCACAAAATCTACCCCAATGATTCCCTGTTGAAACATGTGTTTGATAGCATTGCTACCTCCACCACCTACTCCTATCACCTTAATGACATTAGATTGGTTTTTAGGAAGATCAAATGCGATACTGTTAAAATCGTCGTTACTCATATCTTGCTACTTTTTACTCTTACGTTTTCTAGTTTGAGGTATGCCCTCGCACTGCTTTTACTTTTCAAATCTTGCTTGCAGTGCACCTATCTAGGTTTTCTATTTTTTTCTGAGGACTGCTTATGCAATCCTTATATTTTACTATTTGTGGCGATTTACGCTCTTTATTTTATTCTGCTTTATCTAAAAAATCTTTGAACTTATTAGCCCAGTTTTCAAATATTCCTTTCCCTTTTTTAGGTTGTGTTATCGTGGGCTGTTCTGGCTCTTGCTGCGACGACGATTGATCTGAGTGATCATTTGACGTTCCTGCATCCTGTTTTTGTGCTGACTCTTGATTGATCGCTGTCGCTCCTTTAAGCTCTTTACTTTCTAAGCCTTTAAGAACCAGACCTACTGCGGTTGCAAATAGAGGGCTGGTACTCTCTGTATCGCTATCACCTGCGAGATGCTCGTTAGGAAAGCCTATACGACTAGGCATTCCTGTGACATACTCTGCTAGTTGCTTGATATGTTTGAGCTGGCTGCCACCACCCGTAAGCACTACACCCGCAATCAATTGCTTTTTAGGCTCGTCGTGCCCGTAATTTTTAATCTCTACAAATACAGTTTCTAGTATCTCTATTACCCGGGCGTGAATAATTTTACTTAGGTTTTTCAGTGTTATTTCTTTTGGATCACGACCTCTTAATCCTGGAATAGATACGATCTCATTCTCTTTATTCTCTCCTGGCCAGGCACTACCAAATTTTGTTTTAAGCAACTCTGCCTGCTTTTCTATAATAGAACAGCCTTCTTTTATATCCTGTGTAATTATGCCACCACCTTGTGGTATAACAGCCGTATGACGTATGATACCATCTTTAAATATGGCGAGATCTGTCGTTCCACCACCTATATCGATAAGAGCTACTCCCGCTTCTTTTTCTTCTTGGCTCAGCACAGCATCAGCGCTGGCTAGTGGCTCTAGTGTAATGTCAGACAAAGTAAGGTTTGCGCTTTTTACACAACGCCCTATGTTGCGTATAGAGGCTACCTGGCCCACTACTACATGAAAATTTGCTTCTAGCCTTCCACCATACATCCCGACGGGCTCCTTAATTTCTGACTGACCGTCTATCTTATATTCCTGTGGTAGTACATGTATAATTTCTTCACCAGGAAGCATGACTAATTTGAACACCTGATTGCACAACTTAGTAATATCTTCTTGATTGATTACCGTCTCGCTATCACCACGGGTTATATAATCACTGTGTTGCAAACTGCGTATGTGCTGACCTGCAATCCCTACAGTTACATCTGTAATTTGTATACCGCTTACAGCCTCGGCTTGAGATACTGCTTGTTGTATACTGGTAATCGTTTGTGTGATGTTGTTAACCACACCGCGGTGTACGCCTAAACTCTTTGAACGACCTACCCCTAGAATTTCGAGTTTACCATACTCATTCTTACGACCTATCATGGCAACAATTTTTGTCGTCCCGATGTCGAGTCCTACTGCATATTCTTGTGGTTCCATCATTCCTACTTTTTAACTACAATTACCTGTCGATCAAATCTTAAATCCATTGATTTGATTTGATCTATTGTTTTGTCCTTTTCAACCTTGGCCAGCATGGCCTTGAAGTTGTTCATTTTTGACTCCAGATGGGTTAGCTCTCCCATTTTAATTCTCATATCACTAGATCGCATCATTAATACTGCTCGACCTTTTTTATCTAGTACTATCTGAGTAAAGACTGTTTTTAATAACGGGTCTTTGTCAACTAGCATCAGAAAGTCATATATCTGATTTTGAAAATCAGGATCAAATCCAGTGATTAGCGGCACTAGTGCTGTGTGATCTTTAGACAAAGGCATTATCAAATTATCCTTGTCCAGATATACACTTTCTTTGCCTACAATGCGTGCCAGCGGTTCACGTTGTTCTACAATAACCTCTAAATTTCCATTGAGATCTATCGAAACCTCTGCCGTTCTGATCATTGGGTCTGCCACTAACCGCGACTCACTCTTATTCAAATCTAATTTTTCTATCAACAGATTATCGACACTGTCTTGATTTTGTATCAACAATTTATTAACGTTCTCTTCAGAAATAAACGGATCGCTATAATCTGTAAATGAGATATTTATACGTTCTATTTTTTTAGACTCGTGCCGGTGACTCGCAAATGAATACAAAGCCATAATCAATAAGATCACGCCGGGTAAAATGCTAAGTTTTAGAATTTTTTTCATCGTGCTAATCCTTTACAAACCACGTCTACCTCCACACCTATATCGCCAGCACCTATTAGAAGTACAATGCGGTTACCCATTTGTTGTGCAAATGTTGCTATATCGTCTTTACTTAAGACTTTACAAGTCCCAGGTCCATCAGGTGAATCTTTAATGAGCTGGCATAAACTGTCTGAATTTATTCCAGCGATAGGCGCTTCTCTTGCCGGATATATTTCTAATAAACCTACTGTATCAAACTGGCTAAGACTGGAAGCAAATCCAGCCATAAAGTCTCTGGTTCTAGAAAATAAATGTGGCTGGAAAATCACCGTGCATGGCTCACCTGGATACATCTCGCTGACCGCTTGATACACCGCATTAATTTCTGTGGGGTGATGCGCATAATCGTCAATTACTACATAATGCTCAGTGCGCAATGCATAAGTGAAACGACGCACTACTCCAGCAAATGTAGCCAGCGCTTGACGCAACTTTTCTAGAGGGACTCCATAACTATCTGCCATGGCAACAGCTAGTATTGCATTTGATAAATTATGCCTGCCGGGCAATCTTAATTGCCAGCCAGTATCTTTCTTTATCGGAGTAATTAAATCAAAATGATAAGCACCATCAATGATCTTTAAATTTTCAACACGATAGGTGCCTTTATCCACTCCTACGGTCACACCTGATAAGGAAACACTGTCAGTTACAAAAAGATGCTCTGGATCTAATAAATCACTAAAATCTTTAAATGTTTTTTGAAACTCTTCTTCACTACCGTAAATATCTAAATGATCTGCATCCATTGCGGTAATCGCTGCATAATCTGGTTGCAGCTGCAAAAAGGAACGGTCAAATTCATCTGCTTCAACAACCATGACGTCTGTACCACTATTCAGATAATTCGTCCGATATCCCTGTAGGATCCCGCCTAGAAAGGCGGTTGTTTTTACATCGCTTTGGTACATCAAGTGAGCCAGTATGGCACTTGTAGTCGTCTTGCCATGTGTACCAGCAATCGCCAGGCAAGTCATAGTGCGCGATATTTGACCTAATAATTGAGCTCTTTTGATGATGGGGACATCGCTTTCGCGAAAGCGAACTAATTCCTCAAATTGCAGCGGCACAGCAGGAGTGTAAATAACCTGAGCCGTCTCTTTATTTTTATATCCAGATGGAATTTTATCAAAATTACTATCGTAATGAATATCAATACCCTCCTGCTCTAACTGTCTGGACAATCGCGTGACAGTACGGTCATAACCAGCTACTTGTTTGCCCTGAGAACGCAAGTACCTTGCTAGGGCGCTCATACCGATACCACCGATGCCGATGAAGTAAAAGTGCGTTATGTTTGCTATATCACGCATTTAAAAGTGTTTCTATTTGATCCACGATATCGCTAGTTGCTTGTGGACGGGCCATTTTCAAAAAATTAGTAGATAGACGTTCTTGTAGCTCTCTATTAGAGATCAATTCTTTCCACAGTACGGGAAAATTCTCGTCTAGTTCTGACTCACGCACCATCATGGCCGCATTTGCTGACTGGATGGCAAGAGCATTTTGAGTCTGGTGATCCTCTGCCACGTGTGGAGATGGTATAAATAAAGTAGGCTTACCCACCAGAGCAAGTTCTGATATAGTTCCTGCACCTGCTCGTGAAATGATAAAATCTGCTGCGCTGTAAGCGTATGCCATATCGCTCAAAAAAGCCTGAACCTTTACCCCTGATGATTCATAAGCACTATATTTATCGTAATATAACTTGCCGCACTGCCAGATGACATTTACTGATTCACTCAATAGCGGCAACTGATCTGCGATTAATTGGTTAATTTTTCTTGCCCCTAGACTACCACCTAAAACGAGAACAGTTTTTCTCTGATCATGGAAACCAAAATGGCGCCGGGCATCACCAGGATCAACATCTCGCTTGATCAAATCTTGACGCACAGGATTGCCTGTAAAAACTATTTTATCTGATGGAAAGAATCGATCCATTTGATTGCTAGCTACGCATATCTTATTGACTTTTTTTGACAGCAGCTTATTAGTGATTCCAGCATAAGAATTTTGTTCTTGTATCAATGTAGGAATACCTGCCCGATTTGCCATAAATAACACAGGACCACTAGCATAACCACCAGTACCTATCACAATATCTGGCTGGAACGATCTGACAATCCTGCGTGCGTCCATTAAACTCTTGATCACCTTAACTGGGAACATTAAATTTCTTGCAGAAAGTTTACGTTGTAGACCACTAATCCATAGACCCTCGATTTTGTAACCTGCAGCTGGAACTTTTTCCATTTCCATACGGTCTTGCGCTCCTACAAAAAGTATCTCACAATCTGGCCACCTTCTACGGCATTCGTTTGCTATAGAGATAGCAGGAAAAATATGGCCTCCTGTGCCGCCGCCAGATATGATTATTCTATAAGGTCTCACTTAAAACATCTAATGGGTTCAACTCTTCCTGTGGTGTTTCTGTAGCTTTAAGCGCTTGTCGTTTTGCACTTACACTTAAAATGATCCCTATGGCCATACACGTCATCCATATAGAGGTACCTCCACTAGAAATTAAGGGTAAGGTTTGTCCTGTTACCGGGAATAAGTTGACAGCAACAGCCATATTGATAAGGGCTTGTAAAACGATAGGAAAACCAACGCCTATGACCAGCAAGGTTCCAAAAATGGTATCGGCTTTATTTGCGATAACCACTAGCCTAAAAAGCACTAACATATAAACTAGCAGGACCACACCGCCACCTATCAAACCAAATTCTTCTATAATAATTGCGTAGATAAAGTCACTGCTGGATTGTGGTAAAAAATGTTTTTGCTGGCTTTTACCAGGGCCTTGTCCCCAGACATAGCCTGTGGCAATAGCGGTTTTTGCTTTGTCCACTTGATACTCAGAGTCTGAGCTTCCCTCGCCAGAGAAACTCTCAATCCTACTTACCCAGGTATCGACGCGGTTAGGGAATGCGTCTGGAAATGCCCGGGCAGTCAAGATGAATAAGGTAAGAACCAGTAAACCACCGCCTACAATGCTCAATAAGTATTTGCCAGGATACCCGCCAATAAAACAAACTACCAGCACCATTAGAAATAAAATAGCGGTTGTAGAAAAGTTTGAAGGTAGGACCAGCATTAACACGATACCTACAGGCAGCCATAATGGAACGATGGATTTTTTAAATTCGATAGTTTTGTCGCGCATGGCATTTAAATAGCGAGCCACCCACACCATTAATACTACCGCAGCCAGCGTACTCGTTTGAAAACCAACGCCTATACCCGGTATTTGAATCCATCTACTGGCATTTGCACCTCCCATTGTAGTGCCCTGGAATGCGGTGAATAATAATAAAATGATCACAATAGGAAGCATGATAAAACTGAGCCCCTTAAAGTAATTGTAAGGTATTTTGTGAAACGTATATGCGATACCTAGTCCTAAAACCAAATGCGCAAAGTGCTTGACCACATACTTGAGCGTATTACCCTCGCCTCCATTGAGATAGGCAAGGTTGCTACTCGCACTATAGACTGGCAAGAATGAAAATATTGCTAGTATAAGCACTAAAGCCCATAAAAATGAGTCACCAGATATGTAGTCTTTAATTTTCAAGTTACAGTCCTCTTACAGCTTGTTTAAATTGACGGCCACGATCTTCATAATTGTCAAACAAATCAAAACTTGCACAAGCAGGACTTAAAAGAACCGTGTCTCCAGCGTCTGCCAGTTTGTATGCAACTCGCACAGCATCTTCCATCGAGTTGGTCTCAATCATTTGATCGACACAACCGCTAAAGGCATCAATAATTTTTGCATTATCGACACCCAGACAAACAATAGCCTTAACATGTTTATTAACCAGGCGATACAACTGGGTATAATCATTGCCTTTATCTACACCACCCACAATCCAGATAGTGGGTTGTTCCATACTGTCGAGAGCATAAAAGGTAGCGTTAACATTTGTCGCCTTGGAATCATTAATGTATTGTACCTTATTTATTTTAAGTACTTGCTCTAGCCTATGCTCTACTCCTTGAAAAGACTGCAAACTTTGACGTATAGTTTCTTTTCTGATCTTAAGTAGTTTGGCGGTAGTAGCTGCTGCCATGGCATTAGCAGTATTGTGTTGTCCCTTCAGGGATAGTTTCTCTATAGGCATAGTAAAAGTAGTTTGATCGATTGTGATCTTTATGGTGTTATTAATAAGTGAGGCACCGTATTCTAAGTCTTGTGTCATAGAAAAGGGAACCAAAGTAGATTGAACTGGATTTTTTTCAAGGGCGCCGACAATCGATGGATCATCTGCATTGTAAATCAGGTAATCCTCTGGACCTTGATTCATGGCAATGCGCATTTTTGAGGCTAGGTAATTTTCAAATTTGTAGTCATATCGATCCAGATGATCTGGAGTCACATTAAGCAATACTGCTATTGCTGGCTTAAAGTTTTTGATACCGTCCAGCTGGAAGCTACTCACCTCTAACAAACGGTGCTGCGCGGGACCTTCTACCACTTGCTGTGCAAAACTTTTCCCTATATTCCCGCCCATGGTGTAATCAAGGCCTGCTTCATGAAACAGGTGCCCAATCAGACTGGTAACTGTAGTTTTTCCATTACTACCAGTAATAGCTACAATGGTCTCCTCACTATGGGCTGCAGCAAATTCAATTTCAGAAATGACCGGTATATTTTGCTTTACTGCTGCAAGGATTACTGGTGCTGTGTCTGGTATCCCTGGACTTTTCACAATTAAACTAGCAGCCATTATTCGGTCCATAGAATGCATGCCAGATTCAAATGGAATGTTGTAGCGTTGTAACGCTTTCGCGAAAGCGTCACTCAGTTCATCACGATTGCTCAAAAACACAGGATATCCTTTATGAGCGGCCAGCATTGCAGCACCCATACCGCTAATACCACCACCTAAAATGACCGTTTGAGAATAATCATATGTAAAGTGTGCTCCCATCATTAACGTACCTTAAGAGTTACAATTGAAATGATTGCCAGTAGAATCCCCACAATCCAAAATCGCACAACGATCTTGCTCTCGTGAAAACCGCGTTTTTGATAATGATGGTGCAAGGGCGACATTAAAAAAATGCGACGCCCCTCACCAAATCTCTTGCGAGTATACTTGAACCAACCTACCTGCAAGACGACAGATAAATTTTCCATAATAAACACACCACACAACACGGGAATGAGAAGTTCTTTTCTAGTTGCAATTGCTAGAACGGCAATAATTCCCCCTATCGTAAGACTACCCGTATCTCCCATAAATACTTGCGCGGGAAATGTATTGTACCACAAAAAGCCTACTAGCGCACCCGCAAAGGCTGTTGTAAATACCACCATCTCGCCGCTATTAGGGATGTACATGATATTTAAATAATCAGAAAAAATAATGTTACCTGATATCCATGCAAATAGCGCCAGTGTGATTACTATAATAACACTGGTACCAGCAGCCAGTCCATCTATACCATCGGTAAGATTTGCACCATTTGATACTGCAGTTACTATAAAAATTACAATAGGTATGAACAATAACCATGCATAGCTAGCTAGTCCTGGATCGATCCAGGTGAGCAGGGATTCGTAATTAAATTCATTTTCTTTTACAAATGGTATAGTTGTCTTTGTTGAATGTATAGCTGGACCAAATTCTGGCAAGACTCTGGTTTTAACTTGCTCTACAGTAGTGGTGGTGTTTTCTATTTCTTCCTTTATAGTAACCTCATCACTGAAGAACATCATTGCACCCACAATAAGACCTAGCCCTACCTGACCTATTACTTTAAACCATCCTTTAAGGCCACCCTTATCTTTTTTAAATATTTTGATATAATCATCTGTAAATCCTATCAAGCCCATCCACACCGTGGTAATGATTAACATGATTACATAAATATTATCTAGCTGTGCTAGCAATAAAACGGGTATGAGAGTTGCGAGAATTATAATAACACCGCCCATTGTAGGTGTACCTGCTTTTTGTGCTTGCCCTTCTAGACCCAAGTCACGCACACTTTCTCCTACTTGTTTGCGTTGCAAATAATTGATAATTCGCTTTCCATACACCGTTGAAAAGCCCAGAGAAAAAACAAATGCCAGCGCCGCCCTAAAGGTGATGAACTCAAACAATGAAGCGCCTGGGATTTGAAACTCGCTTTCTAGATATTTAAAGAGGTAGTACAACATTATTTATCTAGATTTTTTAAAATAGTTGTGATTTTAAGACGATCGTCAAAGTCGTGTCTCACGCCGTTTATTTCTTGATAAGTCTCATGCCCCTTGCCCGCAATCAATATAATATCTCGAGGCCCAGCCATGTTTGCGGCCGTTTTGATCGCCTGTTCGCGATCTGCAATAGTGACCGCTTTTTTATAGTGCTGCGGCTCGACACCCGCCTCCATCTCTTTTAGGATTTCCTGCGGGTCCTCTGTCCTAGGATTGTCACTAGTTAAAATAACCATATCGCTAAGTGTGGTAGCCACGTTTGCCATAATAGGACGCTTACTTCTATCACGATCCCCACCGCAGCCTACGACAGTAATAACTTTCTCATTTTTAGTCCTTATGCTATTGATAGTTTCTAGGACATTTTGAAGCGCATCAGGAGTGTGAGCATAATCAACAATAGCGGTGATCTTATCTTTAACAGTAGTAAAATATTGAAAGCGTCCAGACACACCATTTAAGGTAGATATAGCCTCTAGAACTTCCATTTGATTTAACCGCAATTCTATAGCACAAGCATAAATGGCAAGCACATTATAAGCATTGAACTTACCTATCATCTTTGTCCATAATTCATGCCCTTGCACCTTGAGCAACAACCCGCCAAATTGATTCTCTAAAACGCTACCCTGATAATCGGTATAGGTTTTTAGAGCGTAACCAATTTTTCTTGCTTTGGTATTTTGTACCATGTAAGGACCGTTTTTATCGTCCTTATTAAAGAGTGCAAATGCATCAGCAGGTAAACCATCAAAAAATCTCTTTTTAACATCTCTATACTCTGCAAATGTTTTGTGATAATCAAGATGATCATGAGAAAGATTAGTAAAGATCCCAGCCTTAAAGTGTAAACCTGTGATTCGTTCTTGAGCAATTCCATGACTGCTTACCTCCATAAATGTAAAATCAACCCCTGCATCTCGCATAGCTGCCAGGTGCTTGTTTATTGTCATAGGGTCTGGAGTGGTATGTTTTGTTGGGATCGATGTCCCATCGATCAAAATCTCTACAGTAGAAATAAGACCAGTTTTATATCCCAGGTTCTTAAATAATTGATAGAGCAAACTAGTCGTTGTGGTCTTGCCATTTGTGCCGGTAACCCCTACCAGGCTTAAGTCTCTCGATGGGTTCTCATAGAAATTTGCCGCCATTAAAGCTAGTGCTTCCTGTGTATTATCTACCAAAACATAAGTAACACCTTCTTCTTGATAGTCTGGCAACTGCTCGACTATAATTGCTACCGCACCCTGGCTCACTGCTTTCTCTATGTAATCATGTCCATCGCTTTGGGTACCTTTTATAGCAACAAAAGCATCGCCTGAAAGCACCTGACGAGAATCAAAATGAATATCATGGACCGACAAGGCAGTGCTTCCCAGTACGGTTTCTAATCTTACTTTGTAAAGAATATCCTTGAGGGTTTTCATGATAGTGTTAGTATTACCTGTTGGGATTTATTAATTTTTGTTCCAGGTTTTATGCTCTGACGACGCACTTTACCAGATCCGACTATTGTTACACGCCCTCCCATATTTTCAATAATAGCCACGGCATCCATAGCATCCATCCCTCTCAGGTCTGGTAAATTAGAAGAGTTGCGCTGTGCTTGTGTGTAATAATTTTCAAGACTTTTTTGTAATTGCACTGGTGCATTTTCTGGCAACTCTACCTGGTCGGGCTTAGGGTTGCTTGCATATATTTTTTGAGCTATTTTCTTAAATACCGGGCCGGCTACAATATTTCCATAATAACCTTTACTAATATTAGGCTTGTGAATAACTACAATACAGCTATAGCGTGGTTTATCAGCTGGAAAATAACCTGCAAAAGAGGCAATATAATTGCGTCTTCCTTTCCAGTATTCTGTCTGGCAGGTACCTGTTTTTCCTGCCATTGAGAATCGCTCACTATACAGATTATCTGCAGTACCTCTCTTAACCACATTTTCCATCATGACTTTTACCTTGTCTATGGTTTCCTGGCTGCAGATAGAAGGGTTGATAATCTCTCGTTCGTATTTTTCAATCAATTTATCCTTTGCACGAACTTCTTTAATTAAACGCGGCTTTACCATAACACCGTTATTTGCAACCGCATTGTAAAAAGTGAGCGTTTGTAGTGGGGTCAATTGAACACCATAGCCAAAACCCATCCACGGCAGAGAAATACCACTCCAGTTAGGGTCGTCTGGATGGGGCACCATGGGCTGTCCTTCTCCTATTATAGGTAGATTCAGTTTTTCATGTAAATTCATGCTGTACAAGCGGTCCACGTATTTTTCTGGATCATCTCCATAATGATTTTGAACCATTTGCACCAGCGCGGTATTAGAACTCAACTCAAATGCCCTAGCTACACTCAATTTTCCATACCCACCTTGTTTTGAATCTCGTACATTACGGCCGTAATAGGATATTTTACCATCTTGAGTGTCAAAAACTGTACTGGTATCCACCACCTTATCTTCTAGAGCAGCAATGACGCTCATTAATTTAAAGGTCGATCCTGGCTCATGAGATTCCCATAGTGCATAATTGCGCTTTTCAAAATATTTTCCATTACTGGCACGACCCAGATTTGAAAGCGCCTTTATCTCGCCGGTTGCTGTTTCCATAACCACAGCAGTCCCATGATCTGCCTCAAAATATTCTAATTGTTCTAGCAGGGCATGATGTGCCACGTCCTGCATGTTTACATCTATTGTTGTGTAGACATCCAGACCGTCTTTAGGCTCAATCTCGTTAACATTATTGATGGGCTTCCACTCGTTGCCTGATATTTTTTGCTCTAATCTTGAACCATTTTCTCCTTTTAAAAAACTACGGTACGCTCCCTCTAGACCCACTCGTGGTTTACCTGGCTCGTCATAGCCTACCAGTCTTTCTGCCATCTTTCCTAGTGGGTATTCTCGTTTTACGTGGGGCTCGATAATCAAACCTCCACGGTAAGCACCTCGTTTAAATAGTGGGAATTGCTTGATTTCCATGAGATCCGTGTAGCTTATATCATCTGCTATCCTTAGATATCTAGAATTATTGGTGCGGGCCTTACGGAATAGGTTGAGGTAATATGATTTTGGTTGGTTCAGCTTTCGCGAAAGCGAACTCGCCAATTGCTCTACTTCATTATTGAAATCTTGAGCCTTAGGAGCGACTGCATCAAACCTGATGTCATATTTTGTTATGGATGTGGCAAGCAGCTGACCGTTTGAATCGTATAAATTACCGCGATTTGCCTCTACCATCTGATTACGGAAGATGCGTTCTTCTGCTTTGGCACGATATTCATCCCCTTGAAAAAACTGAATACGCACGATCTGGACAATAATAGCTATTGCCATTACCGCAAATAAAATACTCACCAGGTAGGTGCGATTTAATATGCTTTTATCAGTCGTCGCCATGAACAGCTGTGTTAATTATTATTTTATGGGGAGGCTCCTTGGCTGGGGCAATACCACTAGTTTTTAAACGGCTAGCAACGGTACTTTCCATTTGTAAAAACATGAGTTGTCGTTGTCCATCCACATACTCACTGCGCAACTCACTTACCTGGTCATTGAGCTGTCCTATATAGTGGACCTTGCTCTCAAAACTATGCCCAGTATAAATCATGATTAACGCAAGTCCCGTGACGAACAAGATGAACTTCCAGTTTTTGAAGGCATCTTGATTTGTTAAAAAATTACCTCGTAATATGTTATAAAATGTAGCCGCCATATTACACTTGATCTGTACGTTGTGCTATGCGCAATTTTGCACTGCGAGCACGATTATTTTTTTTCAACTCTTCTGGGCTAGGAACAATTAGACCACCTACTTTTTTGAAAGGAACGCTTACACGACCATAGATATCTTTTTCTGGTTCACCCTCAAACATTCCATTTCTTATAAATCGTTTGACAGGACGGTCTTCTAGCGAGTGGTATGAAATAATACTCAATCTACCGCCTGGCAAGAGCAAATCCTGACACTGCACGAGAAATTCATGCAATACCTCCATCTCTTGATTTACTTCAATTCTAATAGCTTGAAACACTTGAGCCATCTGCTTATTCTCAATACGTGCTGGTACTAATGGAGCGCAAATTTTCTTAAGATCCTGTACTGTTTCAATTTTATGATGTTTACGAGCAGCAACTATTTCTCGAGCAATACGTGGCGCGTTGCGCAGCTCACCGTAATGCTTAAAAATCCTTCTTAAATCTTGCTCTTCGTATGTATTAAGAACACTTACCGCGTCTACAGTTGATTTTTGGTTCATTCTCATATCGAGCCTCGCGTCAAACCGCGTAGAAAACCCACGATCTGCCTCATTAAACTGATGAGAACTAACCCCTAGATCTGCTAGAATACCGTCTACTTTTTTATAGCCATAGAGCCTGAGAAAACGCTTGATATACCGAAAGTTTTCTGGAATAAGTTCAAACCTGTCGTCATCGATTGTATTGCGCTGCGCATCTGGATCCTGATCAAAGGCGTACAACCTACCGCCGGGACCTAATCTATTTAAAATTTCACGTGAATGACCACCACCGCCATAAGTGACATCAACATAAACACCATCTGGTTTTATGTTAAGGCCATCTACAGATTCCTTAAGCAGGACTGGATCATGATATGAGGTCTTCTGTGTCATTTCCCATTACTTCTTGAGCGAGATCTGCAAAGTCTAGTGCAGACTCATCAATAGCATTCTCGTATTTTTCTTTATCCCAGATTTCTATAATATTGACTGCACTAGCGATGGTAAGGTCTTTTGTTATTCCTGCGACGGCGATCAAATCTTTAGGAATTAACAACCTCCCATTTGCATCTACATCTACCATTTTTACCCCTGCTGTAAAGCGGCGTATAAAATCATTGTGCTTTTTATTGAATCTGTTGAGCTTACCTATTTTCTCCATAACCACGTTCCATTCTCTCATGGGATATAGCTCTAGACAAGGCTGGAATACAGACCTGCGCATCACAAAACCCTCTTCCAGCATAGGAAGCAGCTGCTTTTTAATCGCAGCAGGCATCATGAAGCGACCCTTAGCATCTGCCTTACACTCATATGTTCCTATAAAGTGATTCATATAAAAGCTGGATTATCGGCTCTTGCAATCAAATATAAAAAAGTATTTACCACTTATTCCCACTTTTTACCACATTGTTAATAAAACCCTCCTTTCTTGAATAACTATCCCACTTATCAACAATACGGATGCAGATAAACAACACTCTTGTTTGCATGTTACCTCCAGTATTTTTCATAAAACAGCTATTTTTCCAAAATGTATATGACCTATATTTGTCTTTGATACTACCTGAATATGACGCACGAATTGATAAAGGATGGAAAGTTTGAATATTACGCCTCAGGAGAGGGCACCCCTATCATTATTTTACATGGATTGATGGGTGGATTGAGTAATTTTCAAGGAGTTATTGATTACTTTCCTCCCTTAGGTTATCAAGTAGTGGTACCATCCTTACCTCTTTACACGATGCCGCTGATTAAAACCAGCGTAGGTACTTTTGCAAAGCACATCAATAAATTTATTGAGCACATGGGCTGGAAAGAAGTGATTCTACTAGGTAATTCTCTGGGCGGTCACATAGGACTGGTCACTACAAAGATGTATCCAGAAAAAATCAAAGCACTTGTAATCACTGGAAGCTCAGGGCTTTATGAAAGCGCCATGGGCGAGAGCTATCCTAAACGTGGTGATTATGAGTATATAAAACAAAAAAGCCAAGATGTTTTTTATGACCCTGCGGTAGCCACTAAAGAGATTGTAGATGAAGTTTTTGGAGTGGTCAACGATCGCAAAAAATTGATTAAAACACTAGCCATTGCAAAAAGTGCTATACGCCATAACATGGCTAATGACTTGCCCAAAATGAAAACGCCCACCTGTATCATCTGGGGTAAGCAGGATGGTGTTACTCCTCCTAATGTCGCCACAGAGTTTCATGAAAAATTACCAGACAGCGATCTTTTTTGGATTGATAAATGTGGCCATGCAGCCATGATGGAACACCCTGAAGAATTTAATACCATACTGCACAAGTGGCTTGAAGAACGACAATTCTAAAAATCTCTCGTGCTATGAAAATTACCAGCGCTCAATTTGTTATCTCTAATCAAGAGGTTAGCAAATGCCCTACAAACAAACTTCCAGAGTATGCTTTTATAGGCAGATCTAACGTAGGTAAATCGTCGTTGATCAATATGCTAACTGATCACAAAAATCTGGCAAAAACATCTGGTAGACCCGGTAAAACGCAGTTAATCAATCATTTTATAATCAATAAAAATTGGTATCTGGTAGACCTGCCAGGCTACGGCTACGCTAGAGTTTCTAAGAGCAGTAAGGCAAAATTTCAAAAATTCATTACCAATTATTTTGAAAAAAGGACTCAATTAGTCAGTGCTTTTGTTCTGGTTGACGTGCGTCATGAGCCACAGTCGATAGATACTGAATTTATGGAGTACCTAGGGGAAAACGGCATCCCTTTTGGTATCATCTTTACTAAAGCCGATAAGTTAAAACCCAAGGCGTTAGAACGTAACGTAGAAAATTACAAACAGCAGTTGCTGGACGGTATCTGGGAAGAGTTTCCTCCTTATTTTATAACGAGCTCATCTAACAAAACGGGTCGTGCGGAGCTGTTGCAGTATATTGATCAGATCAATGGCTCATTAGCTACATAAAAGCGATGTTGCCACAGGAAAACTTAAAACGACTCAATCTATCATTGCCGCAGGTTTCTACTCCTGGCGGCAGTTATCAATCAGTGAATGTACGTGGTCTAATTGCTTATGTAGCGGTACAATTTCCTATCCTTGACGGTAAATTTTTATACCAGGGAAAACTAGGTAAAGAAATTACTACAGATGAGGGAATCATGGCTATGCGCCTATGTGCTCTTAATCTATT
Source organism: uncultured Nonlabens sp. (assembly GCA_947491755.1). Lineage (GTDB taxonomy): Bacteria > Bacteroidota > Bacteroidia > Flavobacteriales > Flavobacteriaceae > Nonlabens. The sequence continues at coordinate 18,225 of CANLKV010000007.1, forward strand.
AGCTCAAATTAATGCCAAAGTAGGTTTTGAAAATATTGCTGGGTTAAATCATCTAGATGCAAATTATGTAGCAGACGGTATATGGGACGACGGTCCACTGCTAGTAGATGGCGCTTCACAACTCATGATCGATGTTTTAGAAGATCGCGGCTTACATTCTAGATCTATCTATGGTGTAGCACGACTACCGCGTGACTTCTGCGTCAGTTTAACGGCATCTTTTACCTTGCGCTCAACTATCAATGATCGTTGACTGTATTTTTTCTTATCTCTCTTAACATTCCTTCCAGGCCATTTACCTTCATATCTGCAACAATTTGCATGTAATCACCTAACTTACCTTTAGGAAACCCCTGCCGGCGGAACCACACATAATAACTTTCTGGCAATTCACTTAAAAACTTACCTTGATGCGCACCGAATGGCATTTTATACCAGGCTAATTGCACAAGCTGCTGATGATCAAATGGTACATTTGACATTAGTAAAAAGAAATATCTAGATTACCTGTAGAGAAGCAAGTAAACATCAACTCTTTTTAAGCTCTAATTTTTCTGCAAAATAATCGCAAAAATCCATCATTGTATCACGCATTTTCTCATCGTTTGTTGCTCGATGATACGTATCTGCCATGCTTACAAGAGTCTGATGAAAAAACACCCGCATTTCATCCACGGGCATATCCTTTGTCCACAGGTCGATTCTAAAACTTTCCTTCTCGACACTATCCCACATAGATACCATCATGGCTTTACTAACCGCGCTATCCACACCACCATCTGGTGCACTCCAGACGATGTTCTCTGGTACACGGTTTTCATCTAGTTCTATTCCTATTTTTATTTCAGATCTTTTATTCTTTGCCATTAGGGTCTGGGTTTGTATCGGGATAAGTTAAAAATTGTCTCTCCCGGTGTATTGACGATATCTTGTAAACTAGCTCCTGTGTTTGAGGCATAGCTGGATACAATTTGAAGGCCTATATACTGTGCCACTCCACCTGGAGTCTCTTGATCAATCTCTAGGTAAAATTTTGAAAAGGGAGCAGGAAGTACAAATCTAGTTAACAAACTGGAGTCTGTATCAAATAAAAGTTCGCGATCGATAAAATATCGATAAATCTGCTCTTCATTCTCTTGTGCAAATAACGCCTTTTCTTGACTGTAGCCCATTAACGCAGCAAGACTAGCGTCAGGATAAAACTGTTGTTGCAAATAATGTAATTTACCATAGTAAATCATTTGATCAAGAAAAACTCGTGAACTGGTAGGCGGTACAAATAGATTTGCATAAGCCATCGCCACATCTGCCGCTAGGCGATCTGACTCTAGCGCTACCGCTTTATATCTATTGATCCCTGCATACAACTCGTGATCTGCTCCTAGGTAATTATCAATACCTAGTATTAAATAATCCCTGGTAGGCACCACCTTTAAATCTGTATCTACTTCACTAATAACGGTTATTGCGGGAGTGGGCTCAAACTCTGGAAAATAATATTCCACATGTTTCATCACATTTGTAATGTCTTCCTTTATTTTAGTGTAATCTAGATTTGCATCTTTTACCGCTGTATCTAGTAAGTTTTGAATGGTGTCTTGCTTTCTCAGCTTGAGCAACCACAGGCTGTCAGGAATGTAAGCGGGAAAGAACTGGGGGAATTCTGTCTTTAAAGAATCTAGATCCTCAGGCTCTGCCGCAGCAAATATTTCGTGAAATTTTACTAGCTCTACTTGCAAGGGGATCTCGTGAATTTCTCGTTCCTGTTGCGACGTCGTGTTGCAGGATAATAACGCTTTCGCGAAAGCGAACACTAACAAAAGCCTAGTAATCTTGTTAATCATGATAGATTTTAATATCTTAAGGGATACTTTTGAAAAGGCAAAAATACGATTATGCAAACAGAAAAAGTAGCAACCGCAATCTCTAAATGGTTAAAAGACTATGCGCTTGCTACCCGCGTTAAAGGATATGTTATAGGAGTAAGTGGCGGTATTGATAGCGCAGTCACCTCAACATTGTGTGCCATGACAGGTATGGATGTGTTGTGTGTAGAGATGCCTATACACCAGCATGCAGATCATGTGACCCGCGCTCAAGAACATATCAAACAATTAAAAGACCGATTTGTTAATGTGCGTGATGTGCGTACAGATTTAACCCCTGTTTTTGACAGTTTTATCAATGCCATGCCTCAAGGTGACATGAATGATGTGCGCGCACTGACTGAGGGAAATTCAAGAGCACGTCTGCGTATGACTACTTTATACTTTCATGCTGGAATGAACTCATTGCTTGTAGCAGGTACAGGAAATAAGGTAGAAGATTTTGGGGTGGGGTTTTATACTAAATATGGTGATGGTGGTGTCGATATAAGCCCTATTGCAGACTTACTCAAAAGTGAGGTGTACCAGCTGGGTGATTTTTTAAAAGTGCCACACAGCATTATGACGGCAGCGCCCAGTGATGGGCTGTATGGTGCAGAGCGTACTGATGAAGATCAAATAGGTGCTAGTTATGACGAGCTGGAATGGGCAATGGATCAACTGGCACAAGGTCGATCTGTTGAATCATTTACAGGAAGAGATAGAGAAGTATTAAACATATATAATTCCTACAATTCTAGAAATCAACATAAAATGTTGCCTATTCCCGTCTGGGAATTCCCTGATAACCTGCGCTAGTTTATAATCATAAAGTATTGTAAAGTAAGGTTATACCTACGGCATCACTTGACATTAAGAGTATAATGCTTTTATCTTTGTTTAAGACAAAATGAAATTATGAGAATTCTTTTAGCAGATCATCATCCCGTTTTCCGTAAAGGATTGAAGTCCATGCTTAAAGGAGATAAAAATTTTCAATTCAATGGCAAGGTAGAGGACGGAAGATTTCTTATCTCTGAGATTCAAAAACAAAAGCCTGACGTCCTAGTTCTAGAAATCGATCTGCCTAATGCAAATGGCGTGGGCGCCTTGCGACAAATAAGAAACCACTTTCCTGATCTTAAAATTCTTGTGGTAAGTTGTCATCCCGAGGAAATTTATGCGATCTCTTCTGTAAAAGCAGGTGCCAATGGATTTATTGCAAAAACCAGAACCGTAAAAGATGTCAAGGAGGCATTACTTACCGTTGCCAAAGGCGATAATTATCTGTCTGAAAATGTTAAAAACAGGCGCAGTAATGATGCTAAAAGTTCTGAAATTTTAAAGTTTAAAACCTTGTCAACTAGAGAAATAGAAGTACTTAACTTGCTATCTCGTGGTAAAAGAAACAAAGAAATTGCTCAAGATCTTTCAATTAACGAAAAAACCGTGAGCACTTACAAAACTAGGCTGCTCAAAAAATTGAATGTTGATAATATTGCCGAGTTGATCCAGCAATCCCGCTTGCTACAAATTTCTAATTAAACCACTCTATTTAATCGCTTACCCAGATGTTGATTTAATTTATTATAATCAATAACTGATGAAAGCGCATCTGTATTATCACCATGAGCCGGGTCCAGCTCTTCATATAAAGCTTTTACTTTATCTGCAATCATCAACCTGCGGAAGTTAAGAATGGTATCTGTAAGGTAACGGGCTACCGTTTCATCCTTTTGCTTTACAAAGATTTGTTTCTCATCCCATTTGCTCAACTGGTATCTATCTTCATCCATTATCAAATCTGCCACCAGTTGTGCCTCTTCATCATTCAATTGAGACATTACCATATTTACATCTATGCTACCTTGCATTAATAAAATGTCTATCAGTTTAGGATATAAATTTTTAAAATAAGTATTTGAAAATTCTATCTCATCATTTTGTAGGTCTAGATACACCTTCTCGTATACTGGTATAGTATTTTTTACGGGTTCTACGACCAGCTCTCCATCTACAGACTCTTGTATATATTCATCAGTAAACTCTTCCTGGCGATCACCGTAAAGCAACAAAATTCGTATAATGTTGCGCTCCAGCACCTCACGTCGATTGACAGCTGCTGCTGGTGCGTCTGGAACTTTTTGCATCACCTGGGCAGATTGTTCCTTACGTTCTTTTTTTCTTGCCTGGGTGTACTCTGCGTTGCGTATTTGTGCAAGTGCAGAAAACAAAACCTCTTCTCCTATTTCTAGAATAGCGGCACTTTCTTGCACGTATATCTCTCGAGAGATCTCATCTGGTATTTTTGCAATGCTTTGTACTATCTCTCGTATCATTCCAGCTTTTTTGATAGGATCGCCTGCGGCCTCATCTTTTAGTAAACTGGACTTGAACCTAATGAAATCAACCGCATTTTCACTTAGGAAATTGCGTATTTCACTTTCTGTGTGCGATTTTGCAAAGCTATCAGGATCTTCTCCTTCTGGAAATGTACAGACACGCACATTCATTCCTGCTTCTAGAATCAAATCGATACCACGTATAGCGGCACGTTGACCTGCTGCATCTCCATCATAAAGAACAGTTATATTTTTTGTCAACCGACTGATGAGTCGTATTTGCTCTGTCGTTAAAGCAGTACCACTGCTAGATACAACATTTTGAATGCCAGCTTGATACAGTTGTATAACATCAGTATAACCTTCTACTAGGTAACAAAGATCTTCCTTTGCCATGGCCTGTTTTGCCTCATAAATACCGTAAAGAACTTTAGATTTATCATAAATCTCGCTTTGCGGTGAATTTAAATATTTGGCTGCTTTTTTAGAACTGTCCAGTATGCGACCGCCAAAACCTAATACTCGTCCAGACATACTGCGTATGGGAAACATCACCCTTCCTTTGAAACGATCAAATTGCTTTTCCTCTTTGACAATACTCAATCCTGTTTTTTCAAGAAATTCTAGCTTGTAGCCAGCTTTGATTGCCGCATCTGTAAAGGCACTCCATTGTTCTGGAGAATAACCTAATTCAAAGAATTTGATTGTTTCATTAGTAAAACCACGCTCTTTAAAATAGCTGTATCCTATCGCTTTGCCTTCATCAGTATGAAGCTGGCTTGAGAAATAATCTGCAGCAAATTTTGAGACAAGAAACATAGATTCTTTCTCATCTTGTAACTGTTTCTGCTCGTCAGTTTGCTGGGTTTCTTCTATTTCAATACCGTATTTTTTGGCCAGGTATTTAATGGCTTCTGGGAATGTAAAATGCTCATGCTCCATGATAAAGGTAACGGCATTGCCTCCTTTCCCTGATGAAAAATCTTTCCAGATTTGTTTAACAGGTGACACCATGAAGCTGGGAGATCGCTCATCTGTAAAGGGACTGAGTCCTTTAAAATTTGAGCCTGATTTCTTGAGCTGTACAAAATCACCTATCACCTCTTCTACCCTGGCGGCATCAAAAACAGCATCTACAGTAGAACGGGCAATCATAAAAAAACTATTTAATAGAACGCTATATAATCGATTTCAAAAATAAGAAAACTAAGTGCGGTTTTAATGATCTACCTGGGGACAACCATACAGATCATCTTGATAGCGATATCAATCTGACCGCGTGCAACAGGATAGACACCTGTACCCCTGCTTATGGCTATTAATAATAAGGCTGGTATAGTTCGCTTCCGCGGAAGCGAACAAAAATTGAACATTACTCGACAAATTTAAAACTGTCTATCTCCAGCGAAAGCCTATGCTCACATGATGCTGATCTACTGGTGAATCCTTAAATATTGAATTGAGGCCATATTTTGCAAAAATCTGAATGTCGCCTAGCCCAGCGTAAGCGCTCAATCCATAAACAAATGATTCCATCTCGAAATCATTGGATAAGCGGTTTGTAATATCCCTACCTTCATTTTCAAATTTTAACAGCTGTGTGGTGTAAGCATTTGTACCGATATACCCACCTAGGCCAACGATTAATTTGTCCTCATAATCATAACGCTGTGCACCGTTCTTGTACTTTTTGAGCTCGCCTCGTCCTAGTTCTAGATGAAATGGTGCGATCAATGAATATTGAGAAAATTTTGATTTGTCAACATTTATAGGCAAATCTACCAGTTGAGTGATGTCATTATTTGTTTGAAATTGACGATTGCCTGTAATGCGCAGCGTTTGCCATTGCATCGCTATACCGTAGTTAAATCGTATTAGATCGTCCTCTACCAGGCGTGTAGAAAATTCTAGTCCTAGTTCCCACAATCCAGAACCCCAGAACCGGTAGTCCTCCCCTATACCATTACCATCGCCCAGCGCTTGATTCCAGCCCAGCGCAAATATGCCGTGCAGTCGGGTCTTTACATCTCGAGTTTCTCTAGCAGGTTGAAAAGCATCCAGCATGTCGTAGGGTACGTCTGGTAACTCTTGATTATCATCCTTGGTAATTTCCTGTGCGGTGGCTAGTAAGCCCATACACATGATCGCGGTAAGTAGTATTTTTTGCATGTTGATAGTTTTTCTAAAGATAAAACAACCCCTATAGTTATGGCAGGGGTTGTTAAGGCTAATTCATACATTACATATGCCATCTAATTCCAAACGCAACATACTGCCCATCCACAGATCCTTCTTTAAAAATGTCATTGAGCGCCATTCTTCCAAACAAGCTGAAATCTCCTACACCAATATAAGCATCCACACCATAAAGCAGTACATTATTGTCAAAGGCGTTGATGGTTGTTTGCTTAACGTTTTCTCCTTCAGACTCAAATTTGTATTTCATTCGAGAACTCGTATTAAAGCCAGCATAACCACCTAAACCGAATTTAAACTTTCGATAATCTGTATATCGTACCCGTCCATCCTCGTAATCTCTACGATCAGTACCGCTAAACTCAATGGATACTGGAAACACCAGTTGATCCTGACGGAATTTTGCCTTATCAGCATTGAAACTGAGTCGCTCAATTTGTGTATTATCTGGATTATTAATTGTGAATGCTCTGTTACCGTTAAGTTCTGTGCCTTGAGTTTGATAATCGATACCATAAAGCAATCTTATAGTCTGGGACTCGTTAAGCGCTCTTTTCCAGTGCACACCTATTGAAAATAAGTTATTATTCCCATAGCTAAAATCATTGATGCCTAAATTATCACCATTTATAAAATTGTATCCAAAAGCAAGGGTCAATCCGCTTGTCGTCTTGATCACCTTTTTTGATTTCTTCTTTTGGTTTTTGATTGCTATTTCAACTCCGTCTTCAAAACTGGCAATAACTTCAGACCCCTCGCCGTTAGACAAACTCATCGATACTTTTTCAAATGCAATCTGGGCGTCAATTAATTCATTGTATTTGTTAATACGCTCTGCATAAAGTGCTGCGGTGCTTTCTTTATCTCTTTGTGCCATCTCTTGCGTATAATTAGGATTATTCTCTAGACGTTCATCAATTTCCTTTATTTGATTGGCCAGGCCTGTACGTTGATCTGACTCATAAAGTCGTTGCTTTTCTTTAAGTGCAGCGATATTCTTATCCTTAATCGACTTTAACTTTTCATAGGAGGCTTTATTCAAGTAATAGGTCACTCTCTCCTGGCCATCGATGGTATCTGTAACTTTGTACAAGTTATCGAGGTTTTTTGTTTCTTGTGCTGTACCTATTTCTATAGATAATAATAGAATAGCGAGAGTTAGTAGATAGGGTAATGCATTTTTCATAGTAGTCAATTTTAACATGAGTGGTTCTGTCTGCCAGTATGCACTGGCAGTAATTAAGGTTTGAAATTTGTGTAATTTTATTATTGTTCTCCTTCAAGAAATACAACAGCTTCTCGTTTGAGACGGCCTAAACCATCAAGTAGAGAATTCTCAAGGCGCCGCTGTCGCTGGTATTCCAGATCCCATTCTGTTTCTCGTAATAGTTTTCCTGGGTCCAATTTTTTAGAGGTAGCCACAGCAGCAACATCTACTGCCCTTTTCTTTTTGATTTGTAACATGGCTTGATTCAACAACCTGTCTGCTTCACTTAATTCATCTGTGGTTTCTCCTGATAAAGCTTGCTCAATGCCTGCCATAGGGTTGCTGGTTTGCATAGTCACCGTAGAATTAGCGTTCAAAACTTCATTGTTTTCTCGTGTTGGTTCTTCAAGAGCGATACCGGTGGGTGTTGCTGGAACAGTTTTTAAAGCAAGCGATGTTGTTATGGTTTGTGACTGGTTCTTTACTGGATCATTTTCGACTTCAACATCTGCAATAGATTCGGCATTCTGATCTATCATGACATCACGCTCTGGCAATGTTGTTTCCTCAACCTCCTGTACAGGCTCTTCAATTACAAGCTGCTGATTGTTCTCCTTTACAACTTCTTGCATTAATAAAGATGGTATGATTAATAAGCCCAGTACAAGGATTGCAGCAACCGCTGCTACCCAAAATAAAACAGGCTTCTTTTTCTTCTTGTCTTCTTGATCCAGTCGCTGGGACAGCTTGTCCCACGTGTGAATGCTAGGCTGGATCTCACGATCTTCAAATTTGTCTTGTATATTTTTAAGCTTCATAGCGCTTTCTTTGTATTTCTTTCAAATTATCCTGCAACATCAATCTGGCCTTGCGGTACTGTGTTTTACTTGTATTCTCACTTATGTCCAGCATGGCAGCGATCTCATGATGTTTAAGCCCATCGATGGCGTACATCACAAAAACGCTTTTATATCCATCTGGCAGCTGGTCAATACATTGTTGGATCAGATCCAGCGGTAAATCGTCAGATTCCTCTTCCTGCTCATCTTCAACTCGCTCTTCTTCTATCTCACGACTCCATTTAAAAGGATCTTTTGTGCGTAGCTTATTCAAACATTCTCTAATCATGATGCGGCGCACCCAACCCTCAAAACTTCCCTCGTGATTGAAGGTGTCCAGTTTTGTAAAGACCTTAAAAAAGCCGTTAAGCATGATCTCTTCTGCCGTTTCAATAGGTGAGATGTATTGCCTGCAAACACTCAACATTTTACCAGCGTGCTTATCATAAAGCCTGCGCTGTGCCTTACGGTCACCTTGCGCAGCTTTTTCAATCAGCTTTTTTTCGTTAGTGTACAGTTGGATCACTTTCACGTTTTGGTTGCTTTCTATCTACATAGACACAACACTTTTTAAATGGTTGCCTGATTTTTCAAAAATCTTTAGAATGGTTCAAATTACGTCAAAAAAAATGCCCTCAGTATAGAGAGCATGTGTTTAGAAGTGTGTGTGGATGTTGTGGAATTTCGCTTTCGCGAAAGCGAACATATTATTTATTCTCGCCCTTGTAACCGAAACGTTTGAGTTGTTTCTCATCACTACGCCAGTTTTTATTGACCTTGACATAAAGTTCTAGATGTACTTGTTTACCAAAGAATTTTTCTAAGTCCTTGCGTGCCTCTACCCCTATACGTTTTACTGCGGTGCCTTTGTGTCCTATGATGATTCCCTTTTGCGTTTCACGCTCTACCATAATGACAGATCGTATGCGGATAATATCTTCATCCTCAAAAAATTCCTCAGTATCAATCTCTACCGCATAAGGGATTTCCTTCTTGTAGTGAATTAAAATTTTCTCGCGGATGCTCTCATTTACAAAAAAGCGTTCTGGTTTATCAGTAAGCGCATCTTTAGGATAATAGGCAGGCGAGGCTGGTAAAATTTCCACAATACGGTTGAGTAGCTGTGGCACACCAAAGTTTTCTAGTGCACTTATGGCAAAAATCTCTGCTTGCGGTAAACGCTCTTTCCAGTGGTTCAAAGCATCTGTAAGCTGTGCCTCATCACCCTTATCAATTTTGTTAATCAAGACAATTACAGGGACCTGAGCGTACGTCAGGCGTTTCTCAAATGCCTCGTTCTTTAATTCCTTCTCACCCAGCTCTACCATATAAAGGATACAGTCTGCATCTTCAAAAGCATTCTTTACAAACTCCATCATACTTTCTTGAAGCTTGTAGGCTGGCTTAATAATTCCAGGAGTATCACTTAACACCATCTGGAAATCTTCACCATTTACTATTCCTAAAATTCTGTGCCTTGTGGTTTGAGCCTTGCTAGTAATAATAGATAGACGCTCGCCTACGAGTGCATTCATTAGGGTGCTTTTTCCTACATTAGGATTACCCACTATATTTACAAAACCTGCTTTATGCTCCATGGGGCAAAGATAAACCCATCTGGTACTACGGGTGGAATGTTATCCTATATTTTAGAAGATTCCTATAAATATTCATGTTTAGATCGGATGACTGCTCGTTAGCATGCGTTAAAAGCTGTTAATCTATTGCAGATAGCTATGTATTATTATTATTTTGAAAGCATGATTACATTTTTACAAACAAAGCAAACAACAGAGAACCCTGCTAAGGAGCAGGCAGCAGAATTAAAAGACAGTGGTGAATTGATCTGGGATCAACTCGCAGGATGGTATAATGATTTTATCTCTCATTTACCTAACATAGGTATAGCTATTATCGTCCTTGTCGTGAGCTATTACGTGTCTAGGTATGTAGATCGTGGCATACAACGATTGATGCAAAATAAAGTATCGCAAGCCAGTGTAAGAAGACTTGCTGGTAAGGCGATGGCTATTGTAGTAGTTATAGGAGGAATATTTATAGCCATGAGTGTTCTAGACTTGAACGATGTGGTACAAGGTATCATTGCTGGTGCTGGGATCTCTGGATTGGTGATAGGTCTAGCCTTACAGGGCACTATGTCAAACGTCCTGAGCGGTATCATATTATCATTCCGTGAGCAAGTCAAGGTAGGTGACTGGATTGAAACTACAGATTTTGCAGGAGAGGTAATGGAAATACAGCTGGATAAATTTATAATTAAACAGGCAGATAACAATCTGGTCATAATTCCTAATAAAACGATTATAGAGAACCCTCTTAAAAATTATTCACTTACACCACGCATGCGTATCGTCGTGGGCTGTGGCGTGGGATATTCAATGGATCTAGATCTGGTAAAAAAACTAACCGTAGACACGATCGCAGAAAAATTTCCACAGAATGATAATGAGGAAGTAGAGTTTTTCTATCAAGAATTTGGTGGTAGTAGTATCAATTTTATAGTGCGTTTCTGGACAGATGCTCAAAAGAATAAGGAGAATCTACACGCACAAAGCGAGGCAATCCTTGCCATCAAAAAGGTATTTGATAAAAATGATATCAACATACCATTTCCTATACGCACCCTTGAGTTCAATAACAAATTGCAAATGGATCAACCGTATAAAGAGGATTAATTTATTTTTCATTTAACGATAAAGCCCTGTTTTGAGAATGTTTCAAAGCAGGGCTTTTTTATTTTACGCTTTCGCGAAAGCGCACTCAAACCATATTCTATTGATTAACAACAAACTTGTGAAAATCGTCCAACCATAAGTGTCGTAAAATTCCTATCAATATGATGTTCAACTTTAAACACAAATCACATGATAATGATTAACAAAAAACAAATGCAGAAAATCATAAAATGGCAATTTTGATCGTAAAAAAACTTGATTATCGTCAATTTCAAAGGCTGATTGACCAAATAGACTTAATAATGTTAAATTAAACCTAATCAATTTATAAACTATCGTTACATCTTGCTTTTGAATAAGATTCTCACTATACATTTACACCTCAATTAAATCAACAATTATGAAATTTACACAAGTATTAAGTATCGCCCTAGTGGCAGGAATGCTAACAATGGTTTCCTGTAAGGATGGCGATAAAGAAGCAATGGAAGCTGAAAAAATGGAAATGGAGCAGCGTGCTGCAGATTCTCTAGCTCAAGTAGAAGCTGATATGGCACAACGTGAAGCTATGGCGGTAGAAGTAGGTGGCGCAAAAATGTACCAAGACCTTACTATCGTTGAGAATGCATCAAAAGCAAACAATCTCACCACTCTTGTTGCGGCAGTACAAGCGGCAGGATTAGTAGAAACACTAAATAGTGAGGGACCTTTTACAGTTTTTGCACCAGTAAACAGCGCTTTTGAGGCACTACCTGATGGGACAGTGGCTACTCTATTGAAGCCAGAAAACAAAGAAACATTGACTGGTATATTAACTTACCACGTGGTAAGTGGTAATGTAGATGCAGCTACTTTAATCACAATGATCGAAGAGAACGGCGGTAGCGTTGCATTAAATACTGTTGCTGGCGGTACTTTGACTGCTAGTGTAGTTGATGGTAACGTAGTAATCACAGATGCTACAGGTGGTACTGCAACCGTAGTAGTAGCAGACGTTAAGCAATCTAATGGTGTAGTTCATGCAGTAGATGCAGTGTTGATGCCATCGTAAGCTTGTCATAAACAAATCTTTTAAATGCCCTGAATTAAAATTCAGGGCATTTTTTATTGTCTCGTATATCAGGACTTGAAAAACTTGAATGCCCCCTATGGTTACTACACAATAACTTTATTGAACTATCCCAACTGCTGATTCATAGATAACAGCTCAAAGAATATGTATTAACAAAGCCATTTGTATTTAAAAGATTAGAAGGCAGTGTTTATCCATAAGTACAGATCACAGTATGGGTATTTTAAATTCACTAAAACAAAGCTCACAAGTGAGATGTCCTATGCATCACTTGAGCTAGATTTAAGTAGGTGAACTCTAAAGAACGATATCTACACCTTTTCGTCAGCTGTTTTAATACGATTTATATTCTAGCATTACCAATGAAAAGCATGTCGTGACTTAGCTCCCTATACTATAAAGTATTTTAAACAGCACACCCCTGTTTTCATTTTGATAAAAGGTATTGAGCGATTAGATGAGGTAATAGGAAAAAACAGGTAAAAAAAAGAGCCGCTACCGCGGCTCTTCATTGGTTTAAGTATAATAATAATATGCTACATGCTTGTAATGATAAACTCTGATCGTCTATTATTCTGATGCTGTGCTTCTGTACAAGGCACCCCATTAGCACAATCATTGACTAGCTGGCTTTCACCATAACCTTTTGACGTAAGTCTTGAAGCGTCAATACCTTTTGCAATCAAATAGTTTTTAGTACTTGCAGCGCGTCTCTCTGACAACCTCATGTTATAACTATCATCCCCACGGCTGTCTGTATGAGAACGTATATCGATAACCATAGTAGGGTTGTCTTCCATAACTGCGAGTACTTTTTGAAGTTCTAACTCTGCATCTTGTCTTATAAACGACATATCAAAATCAAAATATATGGGGTTGAGCTGCAATAGTTTTGCAAGGTCATCTCCTACCCCTCCTTTTTGATTTATCGGATCTAGTGCGAGATTAACATTAATAACACCTGCGGTTTCTGGAGTATTAATCAACTCTTCTGCGGTGTTGTATTGAGGTTTTTCTGCTCTTATAAAGAACGATTGACCGCATTCTAATTCAAAAGCATACTTTCCATTGCTATTGGTTGAACGATAAGCAATAGAAACGTTGTCCATTCCTATCACATTAACCCGTGCATCTGGAAGAATTTCTCCGGTTACAGCATCTGTAACGACTCCTGTAACAGTTTGCTTGCAGACTTCTCGCAATTCTTCTGTTTGAACAAATCTGTATATATCATCATTATCACCACCGTTATCACGGTTAGAACTGAAATAACCTGTACTTGTACCGTCCTCGATAATGAAGGCAAAATCGTCATTAACACTATTTGCTGGTGCTCCTATGTTTACAGGTGGATTTAAAGAGCCATCCTCATTCATAGTTGCAACAAATATGTCCAACCCTCCTAGGCCTGGTAATCCATTACTAGCAAAATACAAATCGCCATTATCACTTACAAATGGGTATGTTTCTCTACCATTTGTGTTTACTAGCGCTACATTTTCCAGGTTACTGTAAGAGCCATCTTCTTCAATATCAATGCGCCATATATCAGTTTCACTTAACAAACCATCTGCTCCCATAGTGCCTGGCATATCGCTTGAAAAATATAGGGTTTTGCCGTCTGGTGTTAATGCTGGGTGCGCTGTGCTATAGTTCCCCTCAGAGAAATCAACCACCTGCGGCTTGCTCCATTTACCGTTCACACGCTCTGATTTGAAAATTTGCAAACGGTTGACACGTTGTTCATCTCTTTTAATATTGCCCTTTTCAAAATAATTGCGTGTAAAATAAACAGTGTTTAAATCTTTAGTAAAAGTAGGAGTGGCTTCATGCAGTATACTATTGACACGCTTATCAAATTTTTCTACATTTCCTAAGGCTCCAGTAGAATCACGATCTGCAACATAAAGATCTAGAAAAGCTTGTTCATTCCACGAGTGTCTTCTTCTAAAAAACAGTCCTGTATCTCTTGCACTTGCAAAAACAACCTTATCTGGACCGTAGTAAGCAGTACCAAAATCTTGAAATGTGGTATTAATTTCAACAGGCTGTACCTCGAACCTGCCTTTTTGAAATTCGACAAGGTCTAGATATTTAGGAGTACCCGATAGATCATCAAAAGCTCCCGCTGTGATCCCGTTACCGTAGAATGCTTTCAACACCCCTTCTGCCTTGGCATATTGCTGGCCGCTTTTAAGTGCCTGGGCATACCTAAAATAATATTTTGAAGGGATTTCGCTTTTCTCTAATTCAAAAAGTTGATCGTACCATTTCAAGGCATTTTCATAATCGTTGTTGAAATAGTAAGTATCTCCAAGCTTAGAGAATATCTCAATGCTTTTGTACCCTTTTTCAGCCATTCTTTCATAAACTTTCCTGGAGTCGATGAAGGCGAACTTGTCGTATTTTTTTTCAGCAGTAGGTGATGTTTTTTGCGCTTTCGCGAAAGCGAACACCATTATAAACGTAAATACAATATATTTTTTCATTGTAGAATGCATAGCTATATCTTAAAAGAATCGCGGTGTTAACATACGATTGTATGAGTTGAATAATTCAAATCTCAAAAACACTTCAAAACTACCATCATTGAATTGTGTGTTTCCTAATTCTGTTGTTTCCCGATCATAGGCAAATCCTATATTAATTTGATCACTTACCTGATAACCAATCAATCCACTCACTGCTGCATCCAGACGATAGGCAGCACCCAGCGTAAGTTTTTCATTAATTAAAAAATTTGCAGTAAGGTCTACCTGTAAAGGAGCTCCAGACACCGCTTTAATCATGGTGCTAGGTTTGAATTGTAACATAGGATTTACATCAAAAACATATCCTGTCATGAAATAATAATGAATACGCTCTGCCGCAACAAATGAATTGGTACCGTTGCTATTATTTGAAGAATCAAAATGCTCATTGCGTAATAAATTAGGGGCACTTATACCTGCAAAAAATTTGTCCGTATTGTAATACACACCTGTTCCTACGTTAGGCGTCAAACGGTTATCTATAGGATTTTGAAAAGCTGGATCAATACCGAAGGAGGGCAGTGTAAGATCATTAAAGTTTACATCTAGAATGTGTGCACCCAGTTTTAAACCAAAACTCAATCTACCCTCTGCACTGGTTTGTACCGTATAACTTATATCTCCATTGAAATATGTCTCGCTCGCTGGTCCTATTTTATCATTTACTATAGATAAACCTACCCCAAATCTACCAAACCCGATAGGACTATGAACACTGATGCTTTGTGTCTCTGGTGCCCCATCCAGACCAACCCATTGACTACGGTGCAGTGCAATAGCTGATAACATGCCGCGATTACCAGCATAGGCTGGGTTAATCGCGACCGGATTATACATATATTGTGTATACTGAGCATCCTGCTGGGCAAAGGCATTGTAGCCTACTAGAAGAAGAAATATGCTAACTAAAAATTTCATCGTGCCGTATTTGTTGTTATTAATTCTCATAATTCTATCTCTGTATGTATATGTATCCAGCCTTAGATTGACCATTACCTTCTAGATCTACATACTTAAATATGTAGAAGTAAGTTCCTACTGGTAACTCGTCTCCTTGTTGAATAGTTATACGTCCTTCTGATATCCCACGGAATACTTGACCGTTCTGACCGTAATTAGTGGTTTCATAAACTTGTACTCCCCATCTATTAAAGATTTCTAAGCTATTGTCAGGGTAACAATCTATTTGATCAATTATTAAAAAGTCATTAACCTGGTTACCATCAGGGGATATTCCATTGTAAACTACGGGCTCTTCACAAACAGGAGGGGCTGGATCAAGATCAAACTCTAAATAATCAAAGATTCCATCGCCATCTGTGTCACGTGTGTTTCCAGTATTAGGGTTTTGATCCCCATCAGGATCTGGTCCTTCATCAATTGTGTCAAATGGATCTCCATCGTCATTTGTATCAAGATAATCAGGAATACCGTCATCGTCAGTATCTTGATCTGTTGGGTCATTATCTCCATCGTAGTCCTCGTAAATCGTGTCTACATTATCGCCATCGTCATCCACATCTCTAAAATCAACATCTTGTGTTTGATCAAGATCTGGCAATGTTTCTGGATTCCCATCTAGATCTAATCCATCAGGATCACCATAACCACTCGTATCTCCGTCATATGCATCATCGAGACCATCATTGTCAACATCTACCCCACTAGGTGAAACATCTGCTCTACCTTGATGATCATAATCATGTCCCTCGATTCTGTCTGGCACATTATCATCATCAGAATCAGTATCGATATAGTCTGGATTGCCGTCGCCATCAAAGTCTACCTCTTCAATAGGTGAGCCATTTAAATCATAGGCATCATCTACTCCATTGAGATTCTCATCGACGCCGCTAGGAGCTAGATAATCAAAGGTTCCTTGTGCCTCAACATTATCTGTCAATCCATCGTTGTCAGAATCTTGATCTAAGAAATCAGGTCGATTATCAAAATCTGTATCTCTAGGCGCCTGGGACACACCATTACCATCGATACCATCATCCTCCGCTGCATCTGGAATCCCATTATCACCTTCCGGACCATCAACCATACCATCATTGTCTGCGTCTAATACAGAGTTTCCAGTTTCATTGACATCGTATACACCATCATTATCACTATCCAGATCCAAATGATTAGATATACCATCACCATCGGTATCAAACTCTGGATTTACTAGACCATCATCATCACCTATTAATGCTGATGTATCATCATCATCGCGATAGGCAGGAACGCCATCACCGTCATTGTCAATGTCTGGATTAGAGCCTACTTCTACAATATCAGGAATACCATCATTATCATCATCAAGGTCAAATAAAGCTGTGTCATCGATTGAATCCAGATAGTTAGGCGTACCGTCACCATCAGTATCGTCATTTGTAGGATCTCCATCATTATTAACATCCTCGCCCACAGAAGGATCGTTGTTAGGTCCACCTTGCTCAAATGTCAACAATCCATCCTCATCATCGTCCTCATCTCTAAAGTCAGGGTTGTCATTCAACTCGTCTCTATTAGGTAAATCAAATGGTGAATCAACTACTAAAAGTCCATTAGGATCATCAAAATCTCCGATGGATCCATCAAAGGAATCGTCAAGACCATCATTGTCAATATCATTACCAGAAGAGATGACATCTGGGATACCGTTAGCATCCTGATCGTTTCCTTCAATAGAATCTGGTACATTGTCACCATCAGAATCAAGGTCCAGGTAATCTGGCAGATCATCTGTATTGCTGTAGCCTAAGTCAACTTCAGAATTTACTGGGTTGATAGGGGAGCCGTTTAAGTCATAGGCATCATCCACACCATTGTTGTCTGAATCTCTACCGCTAGGAAGAATATATCCCAGTGATGATTGACCTTCCACGTTGTCAGTTATTCCATCACCATCAGAATCAAGATCTTTATAGTTTGCTATAGTATCGCCATCTAAATCAGACTCTAATGGTGCACTAGAAACACCTGCACCGTCGACACCACCATCCTCAGCTGCATCAGGTATACCATTTACACCAACTGGGCCATCCACTTGACCATCATTGTTAGAATCAAGTAAACGATTACCAGTTTCAACTACATCATATAGTCCATCGTCATCTACATCGAGATCTAAATGATTAGGAACGCTATCACCATCCAGATCTGATGAACTTTCTGCAAGACCATCGGAATTATCGACCGCAGGGTCATTATCATCATCGTCTAAAAATGCTGGGACACCATCATTATCTGCATCCACATCAGGATTTGCTCCATCTAGCTCAACAATATCAGTTATTCCATCATTGTCATCATCTAAGTCTATAGGATCAGGAATTCCATCACCGTCGCTATCCATGTAGACAATAGTAGGATCATCAGGATCACCATCACCGTTTAAATCTATATCATTAGTATTATCTGGATCATCTGAGATATCAATAATTGTATTTTCATCGACACCTAAACCAATTCCTTCAAGAGAATTAATAGCTCGTTTATTTCTTATATCAGCTTCGTCAATAGTTTGTGATACAGTTGCAGTCACACTTTCATTTGGTGCGAGAGAAACAAAAGTATTTGGAATAATTGATCCAGGATCTGCATTTTCATCTGTTAATACAATATCTGTAATTGTTCTATTACCAGTATTGGTTATCGTTATTGTGTACGTAAGAACATCACCGAGTGTTGTAAACGAATTTTGATCTGCATCCTTTAATATTGATAAACTATCTAAACCGGCTGGTAGATCTGTTACCGTTGGATCATCAGGATTCCCGTCATTGTTTGGATCAACGTTTCTATTATTTGTTGGATCATCAGATAAATCGCTTACATCGTCTCCATCTGGTGTGGTTCCCGTAGCCGTCGCCTGGTTGCTGTAGCTTCCTGCATCAACATCTGCTTGGGTTAAGGTATAACTACCCGT
>CANLKV010000008.1 GCA_947491755.1 uncultured Nonlabens sp.
TACTATTCCGTCAGTACGCACCAGCTTTACACCTCCGTCACTTTTATTGCGGGCAGGTACAGGAATATTAACCTGTTGTCCATCCACTTCCCCCTTCGGGTACGCGTTAGGACCCGACTAACCCTCAGCTGATTAGCATAGCTGAGGAAACCTTGGTCTTTTGGTGAGGGGGTTTCTCGCCCCCTTTATCGTTACTTATGCCTACATTTTCGTTTCTATACGTTCCAACAAGTCTCACAACTCATCTTCTACACCTATAGAATGCTCCCCTACCACTCCGTAGAGTCCATAGCTTCGGTAATATGTTTATGCCCGATTATTATCCATGCCGTACCGCTCGACTAGTGAGCTGTTACGCACTCTTTAAATGAATGGCTGCTTCCAAGCCAACATCCTAGCTGTCTGTGCAGTACAACCTCGTTTATTCAACTTAACATATATTTGGGGACCTTAGCTGATGGTCTGGGTTCTTTCCCTTTCGGACATGGACCTTAGCACCCATGCCCTCACTGCTGATCATCATTTTATAGCATTCGGAGTTTGTCAGGAATTGGTAGGCGGTGAAGCCCCCGCATCCAATCAGTAGCTCTACCTCTATAAAACTAAATCAACGCTGCACCTAAATGCATTTCGGGGAGTACGAGCTATTTCCGAGTTTGATTGGCCTTTCACCCCTACCCACAGGTCATCCGAAGACTTTTCAACGTCAACCGGTTCGGGCCTCCACTATGTGTTACCACAGCTTCACCCTGCCCATGGGTAGATCACACGGTTTCGCGTCTACCACTGCTAACTAAAGCGCCCTATTCAGACTCGCTTTCGCTACGGCTACGCACCTGAAGTGCTTAACCTTGCTAACAACGGTAACTCGTAGGCTCATTATGCAAAAGGCACGCCGTCACCCCAAAGGGGGCTCCGACCGCTTGTAAGCGTATGGTTTCAGGTTCTATTTCACTCCCTTATTCAGGGTTCTTTTCACCTTTCCCTCACGGTACTGGTTCACTATCGGTCTCTCAGGAGTATTTAGCCTTGGCGGATGGTCCCGCCGGATTCATACAGGGTTTCACGTGCCCCGCACTACTCAGGATACCACTATCAATAACAATCCTTACCTATACAGGGCTATCACCTTCTATGGCTCCTCTTTCCAAAGGATTTTAATTCAAATTGCATCGAATATCGTGGTCCTACAACCCCAACTAGTCCGTAAACTAATTGGTTTGGGCTATTCCGCGTTCGCTCGCCACTACTAGCGGAATCACTTTTGTTTTCTCTTCCTCCGGCTACTTAGATGTTTCAGTTCACCGGGTTTGCCTCCTTAAAGGATACTATATCTTCAATATAGTGGGTTGCCCCATTCGGAAATCTGCGGATCACATCGTATGTGCCAATCCCCGCAGCTTATCGCAGCTTATCACGTCCTTCATCGCCTCTGAGAGCCTAGGCATCCCCCATACGCCCTTAATTTGCTTATGGTATTATGTAACTCTCCAACGATAGAGAATTACGCCTTGCTCTTGTATTCTTATTTTACTAATAACAAACACATCTTTCAATGTGCCTATCTGTTTCTCGTTTAATCTTTTCAATATGTCAATGAACGTTTTTGATACCTAAAAAAATATCAATCGTGGAGAATATCGGAGTCGAACCGATGACCTCCTGCGTGCAAGGCAGGCGCTCTAGCCAGCTGAGCTAATCCCCCATGTTTTAGTTATGAGTTATTAGTTATGAGTTAAGAGTGATCCTCACTCGCAACAAACCCAACTTCTAAAATTTCCTTCAATATGTGTAATGAACTAATCGCGATTTATGCTTTCGCGAAAGCGTAAGTAAAAGTAGTCTCAGGCAGACTCGAACTGCCGACCTCTACATTATCAGTGTAGCGCTCTAACCAGCTGAGCTATGAGACTGTAAATGCCTTAAAGACACCTATCGCCTTTCGACTTTTATATAATTAGATTGACAACGTTTTTATTATAATATAAACAAACACGCCAGTTGCATGTAGCGATCTGGTAAACAAGATCCCGTCTTTGTGTTCCATTATTTCAGGAACTCCAGAAAGGAGGTGTTCCAGCCGCACCTTCCGGTACGGCTACCTTGTTACGACTTAGCCCCAGTTACCAGTTTTACCCTAGGCAGCTCCTTAACGGTCACCGACTTCAGGTACCCCCAGCTTCCATGGCTTGACGGGCGGTGTGTACAAGGCCCGGGAACGTATTCACCGCATCATGGCTGATATGCGATTACTAGCGATTCCAGCTTCACGTAGTCGAGTTGCAGACTACGATCCGAACTGTGATAGGGTTTGAAGATTCGCTCCTTCTCGCGAAGTGGCTGCTCTCTGTCCCTACCATTGTAGCACGTGTGTGGCCCAGGACGTAAGGGCCGTGATGATTTGACGTCATCCCCACCTTCCTCACGGTTTGCACCGGCAGTCTCGCTAGAGTCCCCGACATGACTCGCTGGCAACTAGCAATAGGGGTTGCGCTCGTTATAGGACTTAACCTGACACCTCACGGCACGAGCTGACGACAACCATGCAGCACCTTGCAAACTGTCCGAAGAAAAGCCTATTTCTAAGCCTGTCAGTCTGCATTTAAGCCCTGGTAAGGTTCCTCGCGTATCATCGAATTAAACCACATGCTCCACCGCTTGTGCGGGCCCCCGTCAATTCCTTTGAGTTTCATTCTTGCGAACGTACTCCCCAGGTGGGTTACTTATCACTTTCGCTTGGCCACCCAGTACTCAATCGTACCGGACAGCTAGTAACCATCGTTTACGGCGTGGACTACCAGGGTATCTAATCCTGTTCGCTACCCACGCTTTCGTCCCTCAGCGTCAATGTATTGTTAGTGACCTGCCTTCGCAATCGGTATTCTATGTAATATCTAAGCATTTCACCGCTACACTACATATTCTAGCCACTTCACAATAATTCAAGATGTTCAGTATCAATGGCAGTGCCGGAGTTGAGCCCCTGCATTTCACCACTGACTTAAACACCCGCCTACGGACCCTTTAAACCCAATGATTCCGGATAACGCTTGCACCCTCCGTATTACCGCGGCTGCTGGCACGGAGTTAGCCGGTGCTTATTCTTACGGTACCGTCAGCTACCCTCACGAGGGTAGGTTTCTTCCCGTACAAAAGCAGTTTACAACCCATAGGGCCGTCTTCCTGCACGCGGCATGGCTGGATCAGGCTCTCGCCCATTGTCCAATATTCCTCACTGCTGCCTCCCGTAGGAGTCTGGTCCGTGTCTCAGTACCAGTGTGGGGGATCTCCCTCTCAGGACCCCTACCTATCGTAGCCTTGGTAAGCCGTTACCTTACCAACTAGCTAATAGGACGCATACTCATCTATCACCGTAACCTTTAACCAGTAAGCCATGCGGCTAGCTGGTACTATGAGGTGTTAATCCAAATTTCTTCGGGCTATCCCTCAGTGATAGGCAGATTGTATACGCGTTACGCACCCGTGCGCCGGTCGTCAGCGGAGCAAGCTCCCTGTTACCCCTCGACTTGCATGTGTTAGGCCTGCCGCTAGCGTTCATCCTGAGCCAGGATCAAACTCTTCATCGTAGAATCTTTTATAAAGATCTGTTGTGGGAACTTATCCCCATAACCTCTACTAGCAATTGGCGTTTTGTCTGTTTACACTATA
>CANLKV010000010.1 GCA_947491755.1 uncultured Nonlabens sp.
CCATTCTCGTCATTGAACACGCTGGTCTTCACTATCGCTATACTGCTGTCCTCTGGAAGTGGCGTTACCGTTGGGTCATTCTCAACTGGACTGTTGTCATCTGAAAGGTCAAAAACCTCGTTATTGTCTGGATCAAAACCACTCACTCTTGCTTGATTGAGGACCTCTAAATTATCAATGTCTGAAAGTTGAATAATATAGGAACCAGAAAACGTGGATGAATCAACCTGACCAGGTAACAACTGGGCTATAAGGTTACCATTTAAGGTACCAAATGCACCTTGCAGCAAAGCATCTGTCAATGCTATGTTAGTAATCGTACGATTACCTGCATTTCTAATTGCAAAACTGTAACTGATCGTCTCGCCTACTTGCGCTAATCCATCGCCGTTCTCGTCATTAAAGACAGATCTTTTAACTAAAGTAATCCTATCCTCTGAACTGAAAGTTGTAATCGTCGGATCATTTTGAAAATTACTATCGTCATCAGAAAGATCAGATACAGTTATAGAATTAGGATCAACGCCTTCTACGCGAGCTTGATTTTCAACGCTAGAAGCATCCACATCAGCTTGCTGCAGTGTATAAGTACCAGAGAAAGAGTTAGAGTCAGACTGACCTGGTAATAAAATTGCGATAGGTCCACCAGTAAGCGTACCAAAAGCACCTTCTAACAATGGATCAGATAATGTAATATTAGTTAAAGTAGTATTTCCGGTGTTGGTTACAACAAATGAATATTGGATGGTTTCACCTACTTCGGCAATACCATTATTTGAAATATCATCTGCAAAAACTCCGACCTTAATAAGAGAAATTTGACTATTACCTATTAAAATAGTTACCGTTGGGTCGTCTAGATCGTTGCTGCTACCAGAATCATCGCTTACATCGTCTCCATCTGGAGTGGTTCCCGTAGCCGTCGCCTGGTT
>CANLKV010000011.1 GCA_947491755.1 uncultured Nonlabens sp.
GTGGTTCCCGTAGCCGTAGCCTGGTTGCTGTAGCTCCCTGCATCAACATCTGCTTGGGTTAAGGTATAACTACCCGTGTAGCTCGTACTGTCCGTAGCTCCTGGGGCTAGACTCGTGATGGTACTTCCTACTAAGGTTCCTCCATCTGCTATTAAGTCCGCATCCGTTACTACCACATTGGTCAAGGTCGTGGCTCCCGTGTTGGTTACCGCAAAACTGTAGCTGATCGTCTCGCCTACTTGCGCTAATCCATCACCATTCTCGTCATT
>CANLKV010000012.1 GCA_947491755.1 uncultured Nonlabens sp.
CTGACAGACAGCAATGGAGTAACAACCATCGCAGTAGTGGACGATGAAGGAAACTGGAGCGCTACAGTTCCAGTAGGGGAATACACCGTAGATGTAGATGAGACGACCTTGCCAAACGCAGGAGTAGGTTACAGCTTAACAACAACGGGCTCAGATCCAGAGACCCTAACCGTAGGAGTAGGAACAACAACAGCAACGACAGCCGATGGTTATCAAGCGAGCGGTACATTAACCGG
>CANLKV010000013.1 GCA_947491755.1 uncultured Nonlabens sp.
TCATTAACCTACCTCTAGTTTACTCTACGGTTTGGTTCACATTCCTTTTATGCAGTATTTGGTGCATCAGTGACCTTAAAAAGTGATCACAAAACATTATAGCTTAAGGATACTTATGGATATTGAACTATAATATTCAACAAAACATAAAATGATATACAACAAAAAATCCCCCAACCAATCGGCTGGGGGATTTCATTAAAGAAGGCGGCGACATACT
>CANLKV010000014.1 GCA_947491755.1 uncultured Nonlabens sp.
CTGTAGCGCTCCAGTTTCCTTCATCGTCCACTACTGCGATGGTTGTTACTCCATTGCTGTCTGTCAGCACTACCTCTATACCTGCAGGTAGTAACCCATCTACAGAAGCATCATAAATGCCATCTCCATCCACATCATCAAAGACAAAGCCGGTTAATGTACCGCTCGCTTGATAACCATCGGCTGTCGTTGCTGTTGTTGTTCCTACTCCTACGGTTA
>CANLKV010000015.1 GCA_947491755.1 uncultured Nonlabens sp.
TCGCCTTAAAAAAAAGGCTCGTCGGATGCAGGAAAGATCTGAATCTGAAAACGATCGAACGGCCATAAAAGCTCTTGCAGAGATTTTATAGTGAGAGGCGAGCTGGTGCGATGGCAGATGTTGGCTTACTAGATATTGTCAATTGCATTCCTCTCGCCTTGAAAAAAAGGCTCGTCGGATGCAGGAAAGATCTGAATCTGAAAACGATCGAA